>NZ_CM147947.1:0-3500647 GCF_055810995.1 Acinetobacter sp. DL27
ATGCTTTGGACGGACTGCTTAACTCGCTTGCGACAAGAGCTCTCTGGGAATGTCTTTACAATGTGGATACGCCCTTTAGTTGCAGAAGAGTTAAATGACACACTACGTCTTTATGCTCCCAATCCCTATTGGACACGTTACATTCAAGAACATCACCTAGAATTGATTACAATTTTAGTGGAGCAGCTCTCTGAAGGGCGTGTACGTAAAGTTGAAATTTTAGTCGATTCACGCCCGGGTGCAATTTTATCTGCGAGTGAGCAACCTGCAACGACGACTGCAGCTTTAGAGTCTGCTCCAGCACCTGTTGTGCGTCCGAAAAAAGAAAAAGAAGAAGGGAATTCTAAAAACAGCCGTAAACGTCAGTTAAATCCTTTATTTTCCTTCTCACTTTTTGTGGAAGGTCGTTCAAACCAAATGGCTGCTGAAACGTGTCGTAAGGTTTTAACTCAGTTAGGTGCTTCTCAGCACAATCCCTTATTTTTATATGGCCCGACTGGTTTAGGTAAAACACACTTAATGCAAGCAGTGGGCAATGCCTTGTTGCAAGCCAAACCGAATGCACGTGTCATGTATATGACGGCAGAAAGCTTTGTTCAAGATTTTGTTAGTTCTTTACAACAAGGCAAAGTGGAAGAATTTAAAAAAAATTGCCGATCTTTAGATCTATTGTTGGTCGATGATATTCATTTGTTGGCGGGTAAAGAGGCGAGTTTAGTAGAGTTTTTCTATACTTTTAACGCACTTTTAGATGAATCTAAGCAAATTATTCTGACTTCAGATCGCTATCCAAAAGAATTAACGGAATTAGATCCACGTTTGGTTTCACGCTTTTCTTGGGGCTTGTCGGTTGGGGTTGAGCCACCAGATATTGAAACCCGTATTGAAATTTTGCTGAAAAAAGCAGAAAGCAATGATGTGGAATTACCACGAAACTGTGCGTTATTTATTGCGCAACAAGTGGTTGCAAACGTACGTGAATTGGAAGGTGCGCTGAATAAAGTGGTGGCCATTTCACGCTTTAAGGGTACAGCTATTGATTTGGATGTTGTGCGTGAGTCATTAAAAGACGTCTTGGCCATTCGTGCACGAACCATCAGTACTGAAAATATTCAACGTGTGGTGAGTGAGTACTTTAGAATTCCACTCAAAGAGTTGGTTGGGCCTAAACGGACCCGTATTTATGCTCGTCCACGCCAATTGGCAATGGGCTTGGCACGTGAGTTAACGGGAGACAGTTTCCCTGAAATTGGTATGGCCTTTGGCGGTCGAGATCACAGTACCGTCATGCATGCTTGTGAAAAAGTTTTAAGTCTGCGCGATGAAGATCCGATCTTCAATGAGGACTATAAAAACTTGCAACGCTTGCTGCAAAGTTAAGCAAAATTGCTCAAATTCTATTCTTGCAATGCGGCATGTTCTGCCGCATAGTACACTGCTAAAAACACATTTATTTATTATTTTATCTTCAGTTTTTCGAGGAATGTATCGTGCGTTTAAAAATCGCGAAAGAAAGCTTACTTAATGTTCTATCACATGTCGTAGGAGCGGTTGAACGTCGCCATACTTTAAATATTCTCTCAAATGTTAAAGTACAAGTAACCCAAGCGTCGTTGACGATCACAGGTTCAGACTTAGAAGTCGAATTGGTTGCAAGTACCCCTCTTACAGAAGGGGCGTGTTTACAAGCGGGTGAAACGACCGTTCCTGCACGTAAGTTGATGGATATTTGCAAATCTTTACCGACTGCAGCACTGATAGACTTACAAATTACTGAAGATCAGCGTTGTATTTTAAAGTCTGGTAATAGCCGTTTTGTGTTGGGGACTTTACCCGCTGAAGATTACCCGTTATTGACCACAGAGAACACGCAAGGCACGCAAGTTGCGGTGACACAGCGTGAATTAAAGCGCCTATTTGAAAAAACTGCATTTGCTATGGCGGTGCAGGATGTGCGTTTTTATCTCACGGGAACCTTACTTGAAATTGATAATAATCAACTGCGTGCAGTGACCACAGACGGCCACCGTTTAGCTCTGTGTGAAACTGTCGCTAGCTCAAATGCCACTCAATTGATTCAAGCGATTGTTCCACGTAAAGCAGTGGGCGAATTACAACGTTTATTGAGCATTGAAGATGAACAATTGGCGTTGTTAATCGGTCGTGAACTATTGAATGTGACTATTTCTATTGCCAGTCGTGACAAAGAACAAGGGGATACCACGGTTCGTTTCACCACAAAACTGATTGACGGTAAGTTCCCTGATTATCGCCGTGTGATTCCACGTGGTGGGGATAAAAATGTGTTAATTGCACATGATGTCTTTAAGCAATCTTTACAACGTGTTTCGATTTTAAGTAATGAAAAACTACGTGGTGTGTTCTTAAACTTTGCCGCAGACACTTTGCAGCTGCGTGCCAATAACCCAGAGCAAGACGAAGCCGTAGAGGATTTGGCGATTCAATATAATAATGCGCCAATGGAAATGTCTTTTAATGCCCAATATATCTTGGAAGTCTTAGGCGCATTGGATGGTGATGATGTGTCAATGACGATGACCGAAGCAAATCAATCGGTTCTAGTGCAAGATCCAGCTCATCAAGATCAGACCTATGTGGTCATGCCAATGCGTGTTTAAGCCCTAGGTTCAGGCATGCAAATCACGCGTTTAAACATCGAACGTGTTCGAAATCTCAGAACGGTTGCTCTCCATGGATTGCAACCGTTTAATGTTTTTTATGGACAAAATGGTTCAGGTAAAACCTCAATTTTAGAAGCCATTCATCTGTTGGCGACTGGGCGTTCCTTTCGGACCCATATTCCGAAACACTATATTCAAACCGACACCCAAGACGCGATTGTCTTTGCCCAATCCAGTTCTGAAAAAATAGGGATGCAAAAGCTGTTGTCTGGTGAACAGCTCATCAAGGTCAATGGCGACAACATTGCCACTCAAGGCCAGTTGGCTAAGATTCTTCCTTTGCAACTGATTGATCCGCAAAGTACCGATATTATTGATCATGGTGCCAAGCCTAGACGGCAACTATTAGATTGGCTGATGTTCCACGTGGAACCTGAGTTTTATCATGCATGGCAATATTATTCACGGGCATTAAAACAGCGTAATAGTTTACTGAAAACACGACGGAATCTAAGTCTGGCAGATTTGGAGCCGTGGAACAAAATGCTTGGTGATTATGGGGAAATGCTGCATTCGCAGCGCGTCAGCATTGTGGAGCAGTGGAAGGGCTTTTTTGAGCAAGATTTAAAACACCTGCTGCCAGATATCGAGGTTCAGTTAGAATATAGCCCTGGCTTTCATACCGAGTTAGGGTTACTGAATGACCTGCAAAGTCATCATCAAAAAGACCTTGAACGGCGCTATACCGAGTATGGTCCACACAAGGCAGATTTGCGTTTAAAAACAAGCCTTGGCGATGCCGATGTCGTGCTGTCACGTGGACAAAAAAAGCTGTTAATCATAGCCTTAAAACTGTCACAGATTGCAATGCTACATGCTTGTAATAAGGAAACTGTGGTATTATTAGATGATCTGACAGCAGAATTAGATTTAACAGCACAACAACGTTTAATTGAGCGATTGAGCCAACTGGGTAGTCAAGTTTTTATTACCACTTTAGAGTATGAATCAGTCAAAAATCACTTACATGATTTATCTATTTCTTATCAATTATTCTGTGTTGAAAACGGTCAAGTTCAAGTTGTCGCACAATGATTTTAGATTTTACCCATCACGGGATAGACCTATTTTTCGCTAGGGAGAAACCATGAGTTCAGAAGATCAACAAGCTGCTTCTCAAACGGAACAAACCACAGAAAAAGCTTATGATTCCTCTAGTATCAAAGTATTACGTGGATTGGACGCAGTACGTAAACGTCCGGGTATGTATATTGGTGATACGGATGATGGTTCAGGCTTACACCATATGGTGTTTGAGGTGGTGGATAATGCGATCGATGAGGCGCTTGCAGGTCACTGTGATGAAATTTTGGTGACGATTCACGAAGATGAATCTGTAAGTGTATCGGACAATGGGCGCGGTATTCCGACCGATATTCACCCTGAAGAAGGGGTTTCTGCCGCAGAAGTGATTTTAACCATTCTGCATGCAGGTGGTAAGTTTGATGACAATAGCTACAAGGTTTCAGGTGGTCTACATGGTGTGGGCGTATCAGTTGTGAATGCCTTGTCACGTAAGTTGGAACTGACCATTCATCGTGCAGGTCATATTCATCAACAAGAATATAAACACGGTGATCCGGTTTACCCACTGACTGTTGTGGGGGATACGGATACCACAGGAACAACTGTCCGTTTTTGGCCAAGTGCTGAAACTTTTAGCCAAACCATTTTCAATGTCGATATTCTAGCGCGTCGTTTACGTGAATTGTCTTTCTTAAACGCGGGCGTGCGCATTGTTTTGCGTGACGAGCGTATTCATGCAGAACATGTGTTTGACTACGAAGGCGGTCTGTCTGAGTTTGTGAAATATATTAACCAAGGCAAAACCCATCTGAACGACATTTTCCATTTCACCGTACAGGCTGAAAATGGCATTGGTGTTGAAGTGGCGTTGCAGTGGAATGATACCTATCAAGAAAACGTACGTTGCTTTACCAACAACATTCCACAAAAAGATGGTGGAACGCATTTAGCGGGTTTCCGTGCGGCATTAACACGTGGTCTAAACAGCTACATGGAAAACGAAAACTTACTCAAAAAAGAGAAAGTAGCGGTTTCTGGTGATGATGCACGTGAAGGTTTAACTGCGATTGTTTCAGTGAAAGTGCCTGATCCGAAATTCTCTTCACAAACCAAAGAAAAGTTGGTTTCAAGTGAGGTGAAACCTGCGGTTGAACAGGCAATGAATAAATCATTCTCTGAATATTTGCTTGAAAACCCGCAAGCTGCAAAATCAATTGCAGGCAAAATCATTGATGCGGCTCGTGCCCGCGATGCGGCACGTAAAGCGCGTGAAATGACGCGTCGTAAAAGTGCGTTAGATATTGCAGGCTTACCAGGTAAGCTCGCAGATTGCCAAGAAAAAGATCCAGCATTGTCTGAATTGTATCTAGTCGAGGGTGACTCTGCTGGCGGTTCAGCTAAGCAAGGTCGTAACCGTAAGATGCAAGCGATTTTACCGTTGAAAGGTAAAATCCTAAACGTAGAACGTGCGCGTTTTGACAAGATGATTTCATCTCAAGAGGTTGGCACGCTGATCACGGCATTGGGTTGTGGTATTGGCCGTGAAGAGTACAATCCGGACAAATTGCGTTATCACAAAATCATCATCATGACCGATGCTGATGTGGATGGTTCGCACATTCGTACCCTATTGTTGACCTTCTTCTTCCGTCAAATGCCTGAGTTGGTGGAGCGTGGTTATATTTATATTGCTCAGCCACCGCTGTATAAGCTGAAAAAAGGCAAGCAAGAGCAGTATCTGAAAGATAATGATGCGCTTGAAACCTATTTAATTTCAAACGCGATTGATGAGCTTGAATTGCACATCAGCGATGCTGCACCTGCAATCCGTGGTGAAGCTTTAGCGAATGTGATTGCGGACTATCAAACGTCTCAGAAGAGCTTACAGCGTTTAACTGTACGTTATCCTGCCAGTGTCTTAGATGCGTTGATTTCGGTTGAAGGCTTTAAGCTTGATCAAAACCATGACCGAGCTTATGTCGAGCAATGGGCTGAACAAGTGCGCAGTGCTGTGGCAGAGATTCAACCGAGCTTGCGTCCTGAGTTAAGCTTAGAAACGTTTGAAAAAGAACTGGCAGATGGTCAAAAGATCGAGACTTACTTACCTCGTATCACCATCTATGTACACAATCTGCCGCACAGCTACTTATTAGATGCAGGCTTATTGGGTTCTGGTGAATATGCCCGTTTGTTGAAAAACTCCAAGAGTTGGTTCACGTTGTTGGAAGATGGCGCATACCTACAAAAAGGTGATCGCAAGATTGCAGTTACTAACTTCCATCAGGTATGGCAACATATTTTATCTGATTCCCGTCGTGGCATGATGATTCAACGCTATAAAGGCTTGGGTGAGATGAATGCGGACCAGCTTTGGGAAACGACTATGGATCCTGAAAACCGCAACATGTTGCAAGTTACCATTCAGGATGCGATTGAAGCCGATCGTATGTTCTCTTGTTTGATGGGTGACGATGTGGAACCACGTCGTGCATTCATTGAAGAAAATGCATTGAATGCGGATATTGATGCCTAAGCGCTTTACAAAATAAGCCAAAAAAGCACCCTACGGGGTGCTTTTTTTTACAGCATTTCTTATGATTTTGAATAAAATATAAGCAATGCACACTGTTATTAAACTGACTTATAGCGATGTCATGATGTGAGTATCAAGTCTTTTGCACAGTGCAAAATGTGAGGTCATTATGATGGATAATCAACTAGAACAAGTACGCGACATTTGGGTGAATGCATTTTTTACGGGCAATTATGAAGTTTTAGCTCAATATGAAGATGAGCATTTTAAGGTGGTCTATGAGCAAGCTGATCGTGTGGAGAGTAACTATACGCGCTATGAAAAGATCGCACATGCTGTGAAAAATGGGGTTTGGAAACCTCAAAAACCCGATGTCGAATTTGAAGAATTTGAGTTTAACCGTGACCAAACACGCTGTCAGGTCTTGATCGGTTTGGTTGAAAATCGCCAACAAATCCAAGAAACATGGGTCTTCGATCAGGGATGGAAAATACAAGAATTACGTTTTTTAAAGGCGCAAAGAGCTGTATTAAATTAAGGAAAAAGAGCGCAAAAAAGAGGATGGATTTGCCTAAAACAACTGAATAAATAAACAGCATTAGCCTGTGGATAAATAAAAATAGCACTTTATATCAGCTGCTAAAATACGTATAATTTTATCCACAGTTGTTCTAGGTGCGGTCTTTAAATTTAAAACCATGCCTTATTTTTAAATTTAAATCGATCTTTTAAATTTATTCCCTCTTTTTAAATTCAAAACTTGTTGTGTTGAAAGGTGCGTGTCTGCACATGATGGATATTCTCTATCTGTTGTGAAGGTTGTGTTTGGCTTTCAGTTGTGAAATTTATGGAAATAGGACTGTATATAGTTGAATATTCAATTAATTAAGCTAAATTAAACAATCTTGTTTTTTGCTTTTTAAGAATTTCTAAATAATAAAAATCAATCAATTTATCGCTTTATTTATTAAGCAATAATTTTAATTTCAATCACTTATATTTTTAAAATACTCAGACTATGCGTGTCTTATTGAATTACATGTATAGACCGAAAAGGCATGTTTTTGGAAATCGATTGGTGTTGCAGCAAAGTAAATAGATCAAAATGGTTAAGACATAAAAATGCCCGCGATGCATAAACATGGCGGGCAGGGTGTATGAGGAAAGATTATTCGTTTTCGAATGAGCTTTCGAGCTCTTCAAGTTCCATCATCAGCTCTAGCATTTGTTCTTCAGCTTCACTGACTTGGTTTTTAAGTTCAGTTTGCTCATTCATTAGTTTCATGAGTTCATCTTTGCGTGCAGCGTCATATAGGCCAGCATCACCGAGTAAACTTTCAATGTCGAGTAAACGTGGCTGGTGTTTTGCCAGTAGGCTTTCACATTTTTCGATATTTTTACGAATCGGACGCGTTTGTTCACGGCGCTGTGCAGCTAATTTACGCTGCGCTTCTTTATCAACCTTTGAAACGATAGTTTTTTGAGTGCTGACTTTAGACACGATCGGCGCTACGATTCCGCCTTGTTTAATCATTTCTAGGCGCGCTTGGCGTAACCAGTTGGCATAATCGTGTAGATCACCTTCAAATTCGGTCGATTTTCCAGCATGGACTAAAATGAGGTCATCACACACGCTGGCAATCAGTTGGCGTTCATGCGAAACCAAGACCACAGCACCTTCATAGTCTTGTAAAGCCATGGTCAGGGCATGGCGCATATCTAAGTCTAAATGGTTGGTCGGTTCATCTAGAATCAAGACATTGGGACGTAACCACACGATTAAAGCCAGTGCCAAACGTGCACGTTCGCCACCAGAGAAACTCTCGCAAGGGGTATCCATCCGTTCGCCACTAAAGCCGAAACTGCCTAAAAAGGCACGTAAGGTCGCTTCACTGATTTTTTTATCCGCAATGCGTGCCAATTGCAGCATTGGGCTGGCCGACTCATCCAGTGAATCCATTTGATGCTGCGCAAAATAGCCAATATTTAGCAGTTCTGAGGCTTTACGTTGTCCTGCCAATAAAGGTAAATCACCGACCAAAGATTTGATTAAAGTCGATTTACCTGCACCATTCATCCCCAATAAGCCAATCCGGCTCGTCGGGGTGATTTGTATGTTGATATTGGTGGCAATCAGTTTTTCACCATAACCAATATCAGCCTGTTCTAGAGTCAGCAGTGGTGAACTCATTTTAGTGGGTTCACGGAAGCTAAAGGTAAAAGGGGTATCGACATGTGCAGGCGCAAGCAGCTGCATCCGTTCCAATTGTTTAATTCGGCTTTGTGCCTGACGTGCTTTAGTGGCTTGGGCTTTAAAACGGTCAATATATTTTTGAATATGTGCCCGTGTTTCGAGCTGCTTTTCATAGGCTTGTTGTTGTTGTGCTAAGCGTTCTGCACGAGTGGTTTCAAAGGTAGAATAGTTACCGCTATAGAGGGTGAGTTCTTGATTTTCGATATGCAAAATACGGTTGGTAATCGCATCTAAGAAATCGCGGTCATGCGAAATTAAAATTAGGGTGCCCGTATAGGCATTTAACCAATCTTCTAACCATAAAATAGCATCGAGATCTAAGTGGTTGGTTGGTTCATCCAGTAATAATAGATCCGAACGGCTCATCAAAGTACGCGCTAAGTTTAAACGCATTCGCCATCCACCAGAGAAACTCGAAACTAAGAGTTGGTTTTGATGTTCCATAAAACCCAGACCCGCCATAAGCTGAGCGGCTTTAGCGGGTGCGGAATAACCGTTAATTTCGTCGAATCGGCCATGTAAATCAGCCAGTTCAGTGTCAGTTAACTGTTCAGGATGGTTGAGCTGTTGTTGAATGTTCCAATATTCTTCATCACCGGTCAGGACGAAATCAATTGCAGCCATATCTAAGGCTTTTACTTCCTGTGCCATGTGCGCCACCGTCCATACGGCAGGGCGGCTTAGGGTGCCATCATCAGGACCTATCGAGCCTAAGAGCGCAGCAAACAGGGTTGATTTTCCAGCACCGTTGACACCGATGAGACCAACTTTCCAACCCGGATGGATTTGCATGGAGGCTTTTTGAAATAACACTCGTCCACCACGGCGCAATGAAACTTGATCAAGCTGAATCATGGAACTATCAAATATCAGAAAAAGGTGCGCCTATTCTAATGGATGCGTCAGCAAAAGACTAAACATTCAAAATTTATCTGAACTGAAATCTCTAAGCGTTTCTTTATAAGGGGAGGATGAAACCATTTGACCTTTGGTCGGAAAGCTAAAAGTTGACCTTTTTTGACCTATATTGAGGAATAGCACACAGATATATTTCCCCAGTAAAACAAAAAATATGAAGGGATAATAATGAAAAGAAAAGGATTTTTTATTTTATCGACGCTAGCACTGTGCGGCTTCTCAAGTATGGTGCAGGCGAAGCAGCAGGTGTGTGTCTTCGACCTATTGGGTAAAGCAGGGGAATCTTATAAATTCTTAGAAGAATGGGCTTTGGTCAGTAAAAAATGGGGTGCACAGGTACAGTTGATTTCATTTCAGGACGAAGACTTAGCCGATAAAGCTTTTCAAAATGATAAATGCGATGCGGTGTATATGACCTCGATGCGCGCGCGCACCTATAACAAGTTCGCAGGTTCGATTGATGCCTTAGGCGGAGTACCAAGCAATAAAATTGCACAAAAGGCGGTGGAATATGTACTCGATCCCAGAAATACCAAGCGCATGACTACTACGCTGCAAGGGGACAGTTATGAAGTGGCAGGCATTGGCTTGATTGGTTCAGCCTATATTTTTGTAAAGGACCGAAGTCTAAATACCATCGAAAAAGCGCAAGGTAAAAAATTTGCCATTCTGCATTATGACCGGGCACAACGGGTGATGGTAGAGCGAGTGGGCGCTGTACCTGTGATGTCGGATATTTCCAACTTTATAAAAAAGTTTAATACAGGCGAAGTCGATGTGGTTGCTGCACCTGCATATGCCTATAAACCCTTAGAAATTGAAAAAGGTCTAGGCTCTAAAGGGGCTATGCTTAACTTTCCCGTGGTCAATGTCACTGCAGATTTAATTGTCAGACCCGAGCGTTTTCCTGCTCAATTTGGCGAGCAATCACGGCAATGGTTTTTGCAAAAAATTCCGCAATCCTTTGCTATGGTCCAGCGACTTGAAGCTGCGATTCCCAGTAAAATCAAAATGCAGCTCAGCAAAGAAGACAAAGAAAAATATCAGCGTTTGCTACGGGAAGGGCGCATTGATTTAACCAAACAAGGGGTCTATGACCCAGGCATGATGCGCGTGTTAAAAAAAGCCCGTTGTACGGTTGAACGCACCAATTTTGAATGTTCATTGGGCGGTGAATAAGGCGAAAATCTGTATTTCTTTGTAATATTAAGCATCATTCATGTAAAAAGGATGATGCAGAGTTTTTATTTTAATATGATGAATTTAAAATGCTTTTAATAATCCTGTGAAAATAAAAATGAGAGAAAAGAAAAAATTTGCCCAATTGACAGTAATTTTTGAGTAAATGCTCTATTTTTTTAATTTTAACTTGCTTAATATTTTGCATGTGTATGGACACCTGTCAAACAACAAAACGAACAAGGACACAAGAATGAAAAAATTAACCCTCGCACTCGCTGCTTTTTCTGCTTTGGGTGTAGCGTCGACAGCACAAGCGGCTAAAGTGGACATCTGTGTATTTGACTTGCTTGGCAAATCTGGTGAGTCGTATCAAATGGCGCAAGAATGGGCTTTGGCGGCAAAGGGCTGGGGAGCTGAAATTAATTTGATCCCTCGTCAAGATGAAGCCGTTGCTGACAATGACTTTAAAGCAGGTAAGTGTGATGGCGTGTTTATGACCGCTATGCGTGCACGCCAGTACAATAAATTTGTCGGTTCTATTGATGCATTGGGCGGCGCTCCAAGCAATGCTATTGCACAACGTGCGATTACTTTTGCATTGGATCAGCGTAATGCGACCAAAATGGTGACCAATCTTGGGGGTAAAAAATATGAAGTGGCAGGGATTGCACCTTTAGGTTCAGCTTTTATTTTTGTACGAGATAAAAGTATTAATTCCATTGAAAAAGCGGCGGGTAAAAAGTTTGCAGTCTTGGGCTATGACGATGCCCAAAAAATCATGGTGCAACGCGTCGGTGCGCAAGCGGTGATTTCCGATGTGTCTAACTTTGTGGCGAAGTTTAATAATGGTCAAGTTGATATGGTCGGGGCACCGGCTTATGCTTATAAACCTTTAGAAATTTATAAAGGTTTAGGCACGAACGGCGCAATGTTTAACTTCCCTGTACTACAAGTGACAGCTGACTTTGTGATTCGCCCAGATCAATTTCCCGCAGGCTTTGGACAAAAATCGCGAGATTGGTTTGTGAAAAACCTACCGAAAAGCATAGCAATGATTGGTCGTTTAGAAGCAGGCATTCCTGCAAAATACAAAATGAACCTCACAGCAGAAGACAAAACCAAATATCAAAAAATGCTGCGCGATGGTCGGATGGATATGACCAAACGAGGCATTTATGATCCAGCAATGATGTCGGTCTTGAAAAAAGCCCGTTGCTCGGTGGATAAAGCCAACTTTGAATGCTCACTGGGCGGTGAGTAATTTGCCGAGTGTAATCAAAGAAAGCTCAGTTTAAATTGGGCTTTCTTTTTTGCTTTTAATCGACCAATTTAAATGGATTTGACGCAGCTAATTTGTATAGCGCGTAAGAAATGAGTGGTTTTGAACCAATTGAAGTGTCAGTCGGGGCATTAAAAATAACAAAGAGCACAAGTGAATGGCTCATCACAACAAACAACAATAAGTCAAAAGGAAGATATATGAAACAGTGGATGAAAAGCCTCAGTGTCGGGACATTAGTCATTTCTGCAACAGCGATGGCACAGGCCAAACAAATGGTTTGTGTATTCGACTTAGTCGGTAAAAATGGTGATGTATATAGCTTGATGAAAGATTATCAGTTGGCGGCTAAAAACTGGGGCGCGGATATTGAACTGCGGGTCGGACAAAACGAAGCCGTGATTGCTGAGGATTTTAAAGCAGGAAAATGCGATGCCATTAGTGTTACGGGCATGCGCGGGCGTCAATTTAATTCGTTTACAGGTTCACTTGACGCGATTGGTGCGATTCCCGATCTCAATTTAGCGGTTAAAGTGATGCAAGGCTTGGCCAGCCCAACTTTTGCTAAACATATGGTCAATGGTAAGTATGAAGTGGCAGGTGTGATTCCTGTGGGGGACGCCTTTTTATTGGTGAATGACCGTAGCATCAATACTGTAGCGAAAGCCGCAGGCAAGAAAATTGCGGTTTTAGACTATGATCAAGCGCAAAAAGTCATGGTTCAACAAATTGGTGCGCAAGCTGTGAGTGCCGATGTCACTAACTTTGGTGCAAAGTTCAATAATGGTCAAGTCGACATTATTGGTGCGCCTGCTGCGGTTTTTAAGCCCTTAGAGTTACATAAAGGCTTGGGAACGAAAGGGGCAATTGTGAATTATCCGATTTTACAGGTCACAGGTAATATCATTATTCGACCAGATAAATTCCCTGCAGGTTATGGACAAAAATCACGGGAATGGGTCAAAGGCCAGCTACCGCGTGCATTCGGTATCTTGGGTAAAATGAAAGCTGAAATTCCGCAAAAATATTGGATGCAGGTGCCAGCTGCAGATCAACCGGGTTATCAAAAGATGATGCGGGAAGCACGAATTGATCTCACCAACCGCGGTATTTACGATAAGCGAATGATGAAACTGTTATGGCAATTCCGTTGTAAGCAAGCGGCGAAAAACTTTGAATGTGGACTACAGGATGAAAATTACAAACAATCTTGAGGAAATTAGTCTGATTTGACTTTAAATATTCAAATAGGGACCATATATTGAGTATGCTATACTCGAAATATGGTCTTTTTGATTTGAAAGACAGCTGAACCGAACTGAGGAATCTAAGATGAATGCCCAAGCACTTGAACTAAGCGACAATGCCGCAAATAAAGTACGTCAATTACGTGACAGTGAAGGGAATCAAGATTTAATGCTCCGTGTGTATGTCACGGGCGGTGGTTGTTCAGGTTTTTCTTATGGTTTTAACTTTGCTGAAAACCAAAATGAAGACGACGCAGAATTTATCAATGGTGATGTGAAAATGTTGGTTGACTCATTGAGTTATCAATATTTGGTCGGTTCAGTGGTGGATTATATTGAAGGTTTGGAAGGTTCACGTTTCATCGTGCAAAACCCAAATGCAACGACGACCTGTGGTTGTGGTTCATCTTTCTCGATCTAAACCTGATCTGATTAAAAAAGCCCTCATGATGAGGGCTTTTTTATGTGCAATCATTCGCTTTCAATCGAGTTTAATCGCATCCAGTAAGTCAAAAATAATCGTGGTGACATCTTGGCTTAAGTCACGGTTATTAAAAACTTCATAGGCAGTAATGGTGACATCGGTGTCACTCGGTAACAGTTTCTGTTCTTCTTCAATCAAGTCATTGATTGGTAAAAGCGTCTGTTTAACTTCCAGATGTAAAACATCCTTAAACTCTAAATTTTCATCTTCAAGTTCTAACAGCTGCTCGTTAAAATAGGGCAATAGAATAGAATGGAGATAAGGTTGAATCTCAACAATATCAAAGATTTCGATATCACGAGTTTCTTCAATCGTACTGATGTGGTCATTTACTTCGATTAAGATATGGTAGTAACTCACATTCGTCTCCAAAGCTTCTAGTGGATATTCAATTATTTACAATAACACGAACCCGAGTCAAGATGTGCTGTGATTGTATTTCATACACATATTAAAATTAGGGGGTTTTTTTAGCAATTCATCATTTCAACGGGCATTAAACAATGCAATATCGGCACTTTTTAAACGGAAATGCTGCATATCTTGCTCTTCTAGCATTGGGTACATCAGGGCTTTCGGATCATTATGATGTTTCATTCCGAGGGCATGGCCAAATTCATGCGCTAAAGTCAGACGTAAGTCTTCTTTGGACTCAAACTCATAAATATGAATTTCACGCCCATTGAACAGTCCTTTATCAAATAGACGGGGTTGGAAGCGTTGGTTGAACTGGTCGATGGCCAGATTATGGCCTTGATCTAAGCGGTTCAGTTGATCTACCTTTTGATTGTAGGCATTCACTTGCAGGTTAAAGCTGGCAATTTGTTGGTCTAAAACGTGTTGCTGTTGACGCAGCTGCACCAAACTCTGTTGTACGGCCGCTTGCTGCGAAGCAGGGACTCCGCCGTGCTGGTTATACTGACGGATCATGGCATTATAGTTTTGGCTAAGGTCTTGTAGACTCTGTTTTTGCACATCTAAAGCCCCTGAGTGACGTGCCAGATTTTGTTGCATGGCTTTGAGTTCAGTATTTTTTTGACTCAGCCCGTGTTCATTTTGTGTCAGTTTAGACAGTTGATCACGGCGTTGTACCGACTCATCTTGACGTTGGTCATAAATGAGTCGAATACTGAGCCGAGCATTGGGGTCATAGACAAAGTAGTCTTGGCCTAAACCCTGTTTCCAAATATCCGTGGCTTGCTGGCTAATGTACTTTAACTCATGTTCACTGAGACCAAAACGCGGATCGACTTCCGCAATACGATAGCGAATACGCTGATCGAATGGATGGGTGAGTCGATCCAGCAGGGGATTGAGGCGCAGCTGAGGCTGTTGCATATTTTGATACAGAATCAACCCTAAAAAGCTCAGTAAAGCAAACAAGAGACTTTGACGCATATTTCTTCATATATCTTTATTTTTAGCTACTTTAGCGTAAAAAACACCTTTGCAACAAAAAAATGCGTCTTCTCTGTGGGCTTAAATTATCCCCAGTGCTGTCAGACTTTGTTTGACCAGTTGCTCACGTACGCTGGCTGAAATTCCCGTTTTCATATGCATATTCAAAGCAAAATACACTTTTTCACTTGTTGCTGTTTCGACCCAGCCTGTCCACCAGCCCACTTGCGGTTCTAGGTCCATGCCCCAACCAGATTTGGCGTAGAGTTTATAATTCGGTTTTTGTTCAATCAGCAGCATGTCTTGTACGGTATGTTGCACATCTGGCTTAAAAGCGAGTTGTGTATTGGCCAGCTTCTCTACAAAAAGGACTTCTTGAACAGGCGTAATTTGCAGTGGACCGACTAACCAAAAATTATCGACAACGGTGTCAATCTGTTGATTGCCATATCCAATGCGTTGCACTTCTTTTTTCATCAGATCTAGGCCAATGCGCCGTGCTAGCTTCTGATAAACAGGAACGGCAGATGCTTGCATGGCTTGCCCTAAAGTCATGTCTTTTTCCCAAGCAGGGAAGCTGCGCTTTTGACCATCCCATTTAAATACCTCGGTGCTAGTTGCTTTACCATGTTCTAGTCCGATTAAGGCATTCAGCATTTTAAAGGTAGAGGCGGGTACCTAGAGTGTCTGAGCACGGCTCAAGTCATTGCCGTAGCTGTGTAAGCCATGCTTATCCTTAATGACAATCACCCCTGTGGTTTGGAGTTTATTGAAGGCTTGTTGGATCTGCTGCTGCGCGCTTTGCTGATGTTGGTTTTTAGCTGTTTCTACGGAGGGGCTTATTGTGGTTCATGCAGAACCGAAGGTAGCAATGAGGGCGATGAGGCCCAAATGTAAATTTTTCATTGAAGGCTGAGATCTAAATTTTTTATCAGCCTAAGGTAAAAGTGGAATGTGAAACAACAATATTGAGGTAATAAAAAACCGCGCTTTCGCGCGGTTTTTTATTAAAGAGACAAATTATTTTTTGTCATCTTTTACTTCAGTGAACTCAGCATCTACAACGCCATCGTCCGCTTTTTGTTGTTGACCAGCGTCACCACCGAATGCATTCGGGTCGAAACCTTCAGCACCGCCTTGACCTTGCGCAGCTTCATAAGCGCGTTGCGTGATCGGCATGATGATGTTTTGAAGTGCTTCAGTTTTCGCTTTGATGTCTTCTACATCATTTTCTTTAGTTGAAGTTTCAAGCTCAGCGACTGCAGTTTCAACAGCAGTTTTTTCGTCAGCAGTTACTTGCTCGCCTAGATCTTTCACTGCTTTTTGAGCAGAAGATACCAATGCATCCGCTTCGTTACGTGCTTTCGCAAGTTCTTCGAACTTACGGTCTTCTTCAGCATTCGCTTCAGCATCTTTGATCATTGCTTCGATTTCAGCATCAGACAAACCTGAGTTTGCTTTAATCTGGATTGATTGCTCTTTACCAGTGCTCTTATCTTTAGCCGATACTTTTAAGATACCGTCAGCGTTAATGTCGAACGATACTTCAATTTGTGGCACACCACGTGGAGCAGGTGGAATGTCGCCTAATTGGAAGTTACCTAACAATTTGTTTTGCTGTGCCATTTTACGTTCACCTTGGAACACAGAAATGTCTACAGCAGGTTGGTTGTCCGCAGCAGTTGAGAACACTTGAGATTTCTTCGCAGGAATCGTGGTGTTTTTCTCAATAATTGCTGTTAAGACGCCACCCATGGTTTCGATACCAAGTGTCAACGGAGTCACGTCAAGAAGAAGTACGTCAGTTTTGTCACCAGACAAGACCGCACCTTGAATTGCAGCACCCATTGCTACCGCTTCGTCAGGGTTCACGTCTTTACGTGGTTCACGGCCGAAGAACTCTTGTACTTTTTGTTGTACAAGTGGCATACGAGATTGACCACCCACCAAGATTACGTCAGAGATGTCGCTTGTTGAAAGACCAGCATCTTTAAGCGCAATACGGCAAGGTTCGATTGTACGTTCAACTAAATCAGCCACTAAACCTTCAAGTTTTGCACGTGTTACGTTAATCACTAAATGTTTAGGACCAGTCGCATCAGCCGTGATGTACGGAAGGTTAATTTCAGTTGCATTTGACGAAGAAAGCTCGATTTTTGCTTTTTCAGCTGCTTCTTTCAAACGTTGTAATGCAAGTGGATCTTGTTTCAAGTTGAAGTTTTGTTCTTTCTTGAACTCTTCAACCAAGAACTCGATTAAAGCGTTATCGAAGTCTTCACCGCCAAGGAAAGTATCACCATTGGTTGATAACACTTCAATTTGTTGGTCGCCATCAAGATCAGCGATTTCAATGATAGATACGTCAAAAGTACCACCACCTAAGTCATAAACTGCAACTTTACGGTCGCCTTCTTTTTTGTCCATACCGAACGCAAGTGCAGCAGCCGTTGGTTCGTTGATGATACGTTTAACTTCTAAACCTGCGATTTTACCCGCATCTTTAGTTGCTTGACGCTGTGCATCGTTAAAGTAAGCAGGAACGGTAATCACCGCTTCAGTTACTGTCTCACCTAAGTAATCTTCTGCAGTTTTCTTCATCTTTTTCAAGATTTCAGCAGAGATTTGTTGTGGTGCAAGTTTCTTGTCGTTTACTTCAACCCAAGCATCACCATTGTCAGCTTTGATGATTTTGTAAGGGACAAGACCGATGTCCTTTTGAACTGCTTGGTCTTGATACTTACGACCGATCAAACGTTTGATTGCGAATAATGTGTTTTTAGGGTTAGTCACTGCTTGACGTTTTGCAGACTGACCCACCAAGATTTCGCCATCTTTATACGCAATAATCGATGGTGTTGTACGTGCACCTTCAGCGTTGTCGATCACTTTAACTTTGTCGCCTTCAAGTACAGCGACGCAAGAGTTTGTTGTACCTAAGTCAATACCAATGATTTTAGCCATTTGGATGATTCCTCAAAAATTTTTGCAATGTTTTTGCTTGTTATTCGATATGAGAGCCGTTCAATTTTTTTCAAGTGATAATCAAGAAAAAATTTTACAAACTCTCGAATTTATAGAGTTTATGCGCCAACCATGACCATTGCTGGACGAAGCAAACGACCATTTAAGGTATAACCTTTTTGTAATACCGTTCCGATCTCGTTGGCTTTCGCATTTGGATCAATCCCGACTGCTTGATGCAAGTCCGCATTGAAACCATTTGCTGTATCAACTGCGACCACACCAAATTTTTCCAGTGCAGTCAGTAGCGATTTCAACGTTAGTTCCACACCTTCAAACATTGGTGTTTTTTCCTCACCCGATGCGCTAAGGGCACGTTCTAAATTATCCACTGAGTCCAGTAACTCTTTTGCGAATTTTTCGAGAACGGTGTCTTTATGCTTATCGGATTCACGTTGAATACGCTCTACACTTTTTTGTGCTTCGTATACAGCATTTGCAGTGCGTGCTTTTTCAAGCTTTAGGCTTTCTTCAAGATTGGTAATTTGAGCTTGTAAATCCTCAACTGAAACTTCAGCTTGCTCCGTTTCAGCTTGAGTTTGCGCTGTTTGTGAATCCGCTTGCTCTTGCCCTAGATCTTGAGCTTCTTGATTGTGCTCAGTCGCCATTGATTTACTCCGTTTAAATGGGTTCTTAAACATGTACAGTCCTTCAGGCATCAGTGTTAACTGGGTTAATCTGAACTGCCATGCGTCATTGAATTCAGGATTACTACAAAAGGTCGGGGCAACAGCCAAAAATTCAAGCGGCTTCAGTGATTAATTCATTTATTTTTGGTAAAAATTTGCTGAAATCAGGCTTTCTAGGTGCTTATTCTGTGCAAAGGTCCATTTCCAATCCTGCTTGAGTTTTTTATGTTGACAAAGGCTAATCGTTACATTGAATTATTTTAATTAAATTTATCTGTTTTACTAATTTTTCGCTTGACCACATAATGAGTTCATCAGCGGTGATCATACTTTGTGGAGAGAGTAAAGTATGGTGACTGCGACCTATTTGCATAGCTTGGGGAAACCCTCTTAATTTAGAGATTTAGGTTTTTGAATAGTACGTCTCCCAAAAGTACTCTATTCGGTGCAAAGGTATAATGCTGTCAGAGTGATTCGAGCTTTGCACTCAAAATTCGATTTTAAGGCTGTGGTTTATTTATTTTTGTATGCTTTCTCGAGCTTAATCTACCTTGGATTAAGCTTTTTTTTTGCTTCAACTTTAAAAATAACATTATTTAATCGTGTATCAGCATACAAGAGTTCTGCAATACTGAAGAGTTGATGGTGTAAGCATAGAGTTCCTATTTATGCTGCTCACCGAAGAAAGAAATAATGCAGAATCAGCATATTAACTTGAGCTGCTGTGGAGATGTAGTCCTAAGGCGGTATTTGTACCCAATTAATAAAAAATTGCACAAGTTGTACTCGAGTCTGCAAAAACTACAACTCAGAACGTGTGTAAAAGTTTTCGGATTTGACAAAGATAGGCAGGGCAAAGTTTGGCTTTGCTATTTTTGTATGATGTAAAAGGAAATGAAAGAATGTTAAATAAGAAAACTGCATTAGTGTCTCTAGCGCTTTTAGGTTCAGCATTTGCCATCGTGGGCTGTAGCTCAAGTGAAACCAGTACTGCACCAGAGTCCGCTCAAGTGACCACTGCACCAGATGCAACTGCAACCGTTGAGGGAAGTGCTGGAGTCGAGGTTCAAGCAGATCCTGCGGCTCAGATTGAACCCATCCAATCTACACCTGCGACAACACAACAATAAAACTTAAAAGAGAACTTCTCTTACATTCGCTTTGTTAAAGACCTTCACAGGATGCCGTGAAGGTCTTTTTTAGGGAGTAAATAACTCAAGCTGTTCAGCCGTCTTATTTCATCAGTCTGATGTGCGATGACGATTTTATCGCTCTTGACGTGAGTTATCCCAACCTCTGTTTTGATTGTGGTGTTGATCATCGGGACGTTGCTTACGATCGTTATGGGATTGTTTGCGTCGATCTTCAGTTCGTTGACGCTCTTGCTCACGACGTTTGCGTTCGGCATTTTGTCGTTGCTGACGCTCAGCATCATAACGTTTACGTTCTTGGTTTAATCGCTCTTGATCACGCTTTTTCTGTTGCCAGTCGTGATGACGTTGGTTAGCGATCCGTTTGCGCTCAGCTTCAATACGTTGCCGTTCTTGTTCGCGGTTTTGGCGTTCCCATTCAGCATGTCTTTGGCGGTTTCGGTCTGCCTCGCGACGTTCGCGTTCGATACGGTTTTGTCGTTGTTGGTATTCCCAACGTTGTCGGTCTCGTTCATAGCGATCATGTTGGTCGTAGCGTCGATCGTCATAATCATAGCGGTGGTCATAGCGTCCGTCATGATAGCCATCCTCAGGAAAAGCCACACAACCAACAAACAAGGTGCTGATGAGTGAGAGGAATATTATTTTTTTAGTCATCGCAGGTCTCCTTCATAAAAACGGAGTAGCAAAACACTCCTAAATCGGCATAAAAATTGTCAATGACAAGCTCTTAAAAGAAGATTAGCTTATAGGACGTATTGCTATGTATCTTGATGTGAAGACTTATATAAGAGAATGGTCACGTAAGTGCTGATCATGTAGAGAATATGAAGAACGATAAAAGGATATCATTGACATGGGCGTGTTGAATCGCACTTTACAACAATGGATGGAACAAGGCCAAGGCAGTGCGGCACGAGTGATTGATCGCTTACCGACAGTAGCACAAGAAGGCTTGGTTAAAGCGCTGGGTTATCCTCACCAGTTTGAGCAATTAGATCCCTTTATGAAATGCTTAATGGCAGCTCAATATAAGCAAGGCAAATCGGGCTTTATTTTTGAAGACTATCATCGTTCGCGTAAATTGTTTGATCATCAAATTCAAATGTTGACCGCGAAACCCAGCGCGGTAAAACAAGTGGAAGATTTACGTCTACCTTTACAAAGTGGAACTGTATTTGCGCGGCATTATCATCCTGCACCGAATAAGAAACTTCCGATGTTGGTGTTTTATCATGGCGGCGGGTTCGTGGTTGGCAGCCTCGACAGTCATGATGAAGTCTGTCGCTTACTTGCAATCCATGCCAAAGTGCAGGTGCTCAGTATTGACTATCCTTTGGCGCCAGAAGTTGGTCCGAATTTATTGATTCAATCCTGTGAAGATGCTTTGGCTTGGGTCTATCAAAACCGTCGTCAGTTCAAAATTTTGAAAAATCGAATTGCGGTGGCTGGCGATAGTGCAGGTGGTAATATCAGTGCCGTGGTGGCGCAGCGAACTGCTGCAAAAGCTTATGCGCCAAGTGCACAACTGTTAATTTACCCCGTGGTCGATTTCAAAAGTCGCCATCCATCGTTCTTTGCTTATAAAGATGGACTGACCTTAACGGGGCAAGATGTCGATAGAGTGACGTCGTTGTATGCTGAACAACATCAGGTAGCTCTGGATGATCCTATTGTTTCGCCGACTTATGGCGTATTAAAAAGTGTCGCACCCGCTTTTGTCATCACCGCAGGTCATGATTTATTGCATGATGAAGGTGAAATTTATGCCATCAAATTAAAGCAGCAGGGCAATAAGGTTTATTATCAGAATTATCTAGATCAACCCCATGGGTTTGTGAACTTCACCATCATTTCTCGTCGGGCAAAAAAAATCACCATAGATATGGCAAAGGATTTTAGAAAATTTTGGGATAAGAATGCCAAATAAAAAAGCATGAATTTTAAAAAGAATGTTTCACGTGGAACATTCTTTTTTTATTTAGAGCGGATTTTGGCTTCTGGAAAAACGAGCTGAAAGCTCGGGACATAAAAACTTTGTAGAGCCTTGGCTTGGCCAAAGTCTGGAAAGAGAGTGGTATGGTTTTGCCATTCAAATTTTTTCAGTTTCATTAGCTTTGCGCGAAACTGTGGAGAAAACTCATAACGTTGACCTTGCCATGCTTGCTGTATTTTGAGCATAGAACGTGGAATGTGATGACTATTAATATAAAACGGACGTGCCTTTTTGCACTGGGTGAGTGTTAAACACAGGGTTTGGTCTTGAGTGCTGAGTTGACATTGTGTTGTTTCGTGCTGCGTATGCCAGTCAAACTGAGCGAACTCTTTCGGAATACCCCAAAGTTGTTGACCATGTTCAACTGAAATCTGTGTAGACACATAAATTTTAGGAATCGAACTTAAACGCCGTTTGCTCAGTAAAGGATGGTCGAGTAAAAGTAGTTCATCATAAGGTCCAACAGGGGATTGATGATAACGCACCAACATGACTTGAACCACACGACCAATCGGGGACGGGGCAATACGAAACGCGTTATATTGTCGAATAAATTGCGGACTAATCCAATAATTCAAAATAAAGGCTTCACCTTGTAAATGCCAAGGTGGGAATTGACTCAATTGAGACAGGGCTAAAGCTTCATTCATCGTTATTCTCGTTTTCTTAGAAGAAGTAGTGTTTTATTTATACTGAACGATTAATATACCGAAATCTAATAACATCTGAATGCTGTGAGTAACGAAATGTTAAAGAAGAGTTTAGTTGCAGTGGCGGCTACATGTATGAGTATGGCGGTCATGGCAAATAACACGATTGTTGAAATGAAAACATCAATGGGTAACATCGAAATTGAACTGTTTAATGATAAAGCACCAATCTCAGCAAAAAACTTTGAAGACTATACGAAAGCTAAGTTTTATAGCGGAACGATCTTTCATCGCGTCATTCCGGGTTTCATGGTGCAAGGTGGGGGCATGACTGCGGACCTTGTAGAAAAACCAACACGACCAGCCATTCAAAATGAATCAAGTAATGGTCTATCTAATAAACGTGGCACTTTGGCGATGGCACGAACCAACTTACCGCATTCTGCAACCAGTCAGTTCTTTATTAATGTGGTGGATAATAACTTTTTAGATAAAAGTACCAATAACGCAGGTTATGCGGTTTTTGGTCGGGTCACTAAAGGTATGGATGTGGTAGATAAAATCACTAAAGTACCGACAGGACGTGCAGGGCCACATCAAGATGTACCGAAACAACCTGTTAAAATTCTCAGTGTGAATATTAAAGCAGCAGCAGTGCAAAAGTAATGAAAAAAGAAAGCAGAAATATTAAATTTATATTTCTGCTTTAAAATTATTGAGTTAAGTTCGTGGTTGTTTGTTTTTGAACCTTTTTAGTGCATAAAAATACAACACCCGATAAAACAACCAGTTAAAAGCACTTGCAAAGCTTTAGAAATCCTCTAGAATGCACCCCATACCGACGAGATAGACGGAAACGAACGAAGCACGAAGTGCTGAGTTGTTAAGTATATTGAGTCCAGCTTCTAGCACTGACGAGGTGTTAGAAAGATCATTAAGAGATTATGAAGAACAACTTGTGTGGATTTTTACTGATTGATCGATCGAAAATATTTCATTGATTGATGGTAAGAATTACTCGAAGTTTATTTGAGAAATATTTGTCAGAAAATTGATGAGCCAAGATTTGTAGCCATAAGCTACTAATGATTTTAACTGAAGAGTTTGATCATGGCTCAGATTGAACGCTGGCGGCAGGCTTAACACATGCAAGTCGAGCGGGGAAGGGTAGCTTGCTACCTGACCTAGCGGCGGACGGGTGAGTAATGCTTAGGAATCTGCCTATTAGTGGGGGACAACATTCCGAAAGGAATGCTAATACCGCATACGCCCTACGGGGGAAAGCAGGGGATCTTCGGACCTTGCGCTAATAGATGAGCCTAAGTCAGATTAGCTAGTTGGTGGGGTAAAGGCCTACCAAGGCGACGATCTGTAGCGGGTCTGAGAGGATGATCCGCCACACTGGGACTGAGACACGGCCCAGACTCCTACGGGAGGCAGCAGTGGGGAATATTGGACAATGGGCGCAAGCCTGATCCAGCCATGCCGCGTGTGTGAAGAAGGCCTTTTGGTTGTAAAGCACTTTAAGCGAGGAGGAGGCTACTGAGATTAATACTCTTGGATAGTGGACGTTACTCGCAGAATAAGCACCGGCTAACTCTGTGCCAGCAGCCGCGGTAATACAGAGGGTGCGAGCGTTAATCGGATTTACTGGGCGTAAAGCGTGCGTAGGCGGCTTTTTAAGTCGGATGTGAAATCCCTGAGCTTAACTTAGGAATTGCATTCGATACTGGGAAGCTAGAGTATGGGAGAGGATGGTAGAATTCCAGGTGTAGCGGTGAAATGCGTAGAGATCTGGAGGAATACCGATGGCGAAGGCAGCCATCTGGCCTAATACTGACGCTGAGGTACGAAAGCATGGGGAGCAAACAGGATTAGATACCCTGGTAGTCCATGCCGTAAACGATGTCTACTAGCCGTTGGGGCCTTTGAGGCTTTAGTGGCGCAGCTAACGCGATAAGTAGACCGCCTGGGGAGTACGGTCGCAAGACTAAAACTCAAATGAATTGACGGGGGCCCGCACAAGCGGTGGAGCATGTGGTTTAATTCGATGCAACGCGAAGAACCTTACCTGGTCTTGACATAGTAAGAACTTTCCAGAGATGGATTGGTGCCTTCGGGAACTTACATACAGGTGCTGCATGGCTGTCGTCAGCTCGTGTCGTGAGATGTTGGGTTAAGTCCCGCAACGAGCGCAACCCTTTTCCTTATTTGCCAGCGGGTTAAGCCGGGAACTTTAAGGATACTGCCAGTGACAAACTGGAGGAAGGCGGGGACGACGTCAAGTCATCATGGCCCTTACGACCAGGGCTACACACGTGCTACAATGGTCGGTACAAAGGGTTGCTACCTAGCGATAGGATGCTAATCTCAAAAAGCCGATCGTAGTCCGGATTGGAGTCTGCAACTCGACTCCATGAAGTCGGAATCGCTAGTAATCGCGGATCAGAATGCCGCGGTGAATACGTTCCCGGGCCTTGTACACACCGCCCGTCACACCATGGGAATTTGTTGCACCAGAAGTAGGTAGTCTAACCGCAAGGAGGACGCTTACCACGGTGTGGCCGATGACTGGGGTGAAGTCGTAACAAGGTAGCCGTAGGGGAACCTGCGGCTGGATCACCTCCTTAACGAAAGATTGACGATTGGTAAGAATCCACAACAAGTTGTTCTTCATGACGATGTATCTGAGGGTCTGTAGCTCAGTTGGTTAGAGCACACGCTTGATAAGCGTGGGGTCACAAGTTCAAGTCTTGTCAGACCCACCAAATCTGACTAACAAGCATTGTTCAATGCTGAATACAGAAAAACAGAGACATTGACTTATTGATAAGCTGGGGACTTAGCTTAGTTGGTAGAGCGCCTGCTTTGCACGCAGGAGGTCAGGAGTTCGACTCTCCTAGTCTCCACCAAATTCGAGGAAAAACAAAGCAGCGCTTTGTCCGAGAATTTAAGCAAACAGCTATGCTGTGCGCAGGCACACATGGAACGAAGCTTAATCTAAGAAGTTGGATTACAGAACTTAGTAAGTTAAAGCTTATTAACTTCTGTGATTTATCACAGTTTCCTGACCTGACGAAGGCTGGAAAAATCATTAACAGAATATATTTGAGTTGAAATAATTTGTTCATACTCGTTTTTAAGATCGACATTAACAGTGATTTATTACTGATTGATGAAGGTTGAAGAAATGAGTTACTAGCGAAATTAACTGAATCAAGCGTTTTGGTATGTGAATTGAATTGAAGCTGTACAGTGTTTAAGTACACAGAACAACAAACTGTATGATCGAGCAATCGATCTGTCCTAGTACTACTTGTAGGTGCTACGACTGTTTGGGGTTGTATAGTCAAGTAATTAAGTGCATGTGGTGGATGCCTTGGCAGTCAGAGGCGATGAAAGACGTAATAGCCTGCGATAAGCTCCGGGGAGGCGGCAAATATCCTGTGATCCGGAGATTTCTGAATGGGGAAACCCACCTGTCATAAGGCAGGTATCGTATGATGAATACATAGTCATACGAGGCGAACGAGGGGAAGTGAAACATCTCAGTACCCTTAGGAAAAGAAATCAATTGAGATTCCCTCAGTAGCGGCGAGCGAACGGGGAAAAGCCCATTAAGTCATATAAGTTCTAGTGGAATGCTCTGGGAAGTGCAACCATAGTGGGTGATAGTCCTGTACACGAAAGGGCTTATATGATGATGTCGAGTAGGGCGGGGCACGTGAAACCTTGTCTGAATATGGGGGGACCATCCTCCAAGGCTAAATACTCCTGACTGACCGATAGTGAACCAGTACCGTGAGGGAAAGGCGAAAAGAACCCCTGTGAGGGGAGTGAAATAGATCCTGAAACCGCATGCATACAAGCAGTGGGAGCCGACTTGTTCGGTGACTGCGTACCTTTTGTATAATGGGTCAGCGACTTACATTCAGTAGCGAGGTTAACCGCATAGGGGAGCCGTAGAGAAATCGAGTCTTAATAGGGCGTTTAGTTGCTGGGTGTAGACCCGAAACCGGGTGATCTATCCATGAGCAGGTTGAAGGTTGGGTAACACTAACTGGAGGACCGAACCCACTGTCGTTGAAAAGCCAGGGGATGACTTGTGGATAGGGGTGAAAGGCTAATCAAACTCGGTGATAGCTGGTTCTCCCCGAAAGCTATTTAGGTAGCGCCTCGGACGAATACCATTGGGGGTAGAGCACTGTTTCGGCTAGGGGGTCATCCCGACTTACCAAACCGATGCAAACTCCGAATACCAATGAGTACTATCCGGGAGACAGACTGCGGGTGCTAACGTCCGTAGTCAAGAGGAAAACAATCCAGACCGCCAGCTAAGGCCCCAAAATTATAGTTAAGTGGGAAACGATGTGGGAAGGCATAGACAGCTAGGAGGTTGGCTTAGAAGCAGCCACCCTTTAAAGAAAGCGTAATAGCTCACTAGTCGAGTCGGCCTGCGCGGAAGATGTAACGGGGCTAAAACTATATGCCGAAGCTGCGGATTTGCAATTTATTGCAAGTGGTAGGGGAGCGTTCTGTAAGCCGATGAAGGTGTATTGAGAAGTATGCTGGAGGTATCAGAAGTGCGAATGCTGACGTGAGTAACGACAATGCGAGTGAAAAACTCGCACGCTGAAAGACCAAGGGTTCCAGTCCAACGTTAATCGGGGCTGGGTGAGTCGACCCCTAAGGCGAGGCCGAGAGGCGTAGTCGATGGGAAATTGGTTAATATTCCAATACTTCTATGTAATGCGATGAGAGGACGGAGAAGGTTAAGTCAGCCTGGCGTTGGTTGTCCAGGTGGAAGGTTGTAGGCATGTATCTTAGGCAAATCCGGGGTACTCTATGCTGAGAACTGATAGCAAGCTGTACTTGTACAGTGAAGTGGCTGATACCATGCTTCCAGGAAAAGTCTCTAAGCTTCAGTTACATAGGAATCGTACCCGAAACCGACACAGGTGGTCAGGTCGAGTAGACCAAAGCGCTTGAGAGAACTCTGCTGAAGGAACTAGGCAAAATGGTACCGTAACTTCGGGAGAAGGTACGCTGCCGACGGTGATAGGATTTACTCCTTGAGCTATTGGCAGCCACAGAAACCAGGCCCCTGCAACTGTTTATTAAAAACATAGCACTCTGCAAACACGAAAGTGGACGTATAGGGTGTGATGCCTGCCCGGTGCTGGAAGGTTAATTGATGGGGTTAGCGTAAGCGAAGCTCTTGATCGAAGCCCCAGTAAACGGCGGCCGTAACTATAACGGTCCTAAGGTAGCGAAATTCCTTGTCGGGTAAGTTCCGACCTGCACGAATGGCATAATGATGGGGGCGCTGTCTCCAGCAGAGACTCAGTGAAATCGAATTCGCCGTGAAGATGCGGTGTACCCGCGGCTAGACGGAAAGACCCCGTGAACCTTTACTGCAGCTTGACATTGAACTTTGATCTTACTTGTGTAGGATAGGTGGGAGGCTTTGAAACCGAGACGCTAGTTTCGGTGGAGCCAATCTTGAAATACCACCCTGGTAATATTGAGGTTCTAACTCTGTCCCGTTATCCGGGACGAGGACCATGTCTGGTGGGTAGTTTGACTGGGGCGGTCTCCTCCTAAAGAGTAACGGAGGAGTACGAAGGTGCGCTCAGCGTGGTCGGAAATCACGCGTAGAGTATAAAGGCAAAAGCGCGCTTAACTGCGAGACCCACAAGTCGAGCAGGTACGAAAGTAGGTCTTAGTGATCCGGTGGTTCTGTATGGAAGGGCCATCGCTCAACGGATAAAAGGTACTCTGGGGATAACAGGCTGATACCGCCCAAGAGTTCATATCGACGGCGGTGTTTGGCACCTCGATGTCGGCTCATCTCATCCTGGGGCTGAAGCAGGTCCCAAGGGTATGGCTGTTCGCCATTTAAAGAGGTACGCGAGCTGGGTTTAGAACGTCGTGAGACAGTTCGGTCCCTATCTACCGTGGGCGTTGGAAATTTGAGAGGATCTGCTCCTAGTACGAGAGGACCAGAGTGGACGAACCTCTGGTGTACCGGTTGTGACGCCAGTCGCATCGCCGGGTAGCTATGTTCGGAAGGGATAACCGCTGAAAGCATCTAAGCGGGAAGCCTACCTCAAGATAAGATTTCCCTAGGACTTTATGTCCTCTAAAGAGCCGTTGAAGACTACGACGTTGATAGGTTGGATGTGGAAGCATAGTGATATGTGAAGCTGACCAATACTAATTGCTCGTGAGGCTTGACTATACAACACCCAAACAGTTGGTGTTGTGGTTCAAATCACTGCAAACAACTTGATTTAGTTATAAAGCTAGATACATGAGCGAGGAATAAACAAACATTAATTATGTTTGTCCGAGCGCAAGACATAAAGTTATGCTTTATGTTAAAATCAACTCAAATATACCTGTTAATAACTCATTTGATGAAAGTTAGGCACGAAGAGCACTGCTCTGAGGTTAGACCCAACGAATAGTCATAAACAGTTGTGCTGGCGACAATAGCAAGAGTGAACCACCTGATCCCTTCCCGAACTCAGAAGTGAAACCTCTTAGCGCTGATGGTAGTGTGGAGTTATCCATGTGAGAGTAAGTCATCGCCAGCTCATTAATTCTAAATCCCCCTCCGCTAATCGCTGAGGGGGATTTTTTTATGTGCGAAAAGGTTAAATAATAAAGAAAAGCGAAATATTAAGTGGGAAAGAAGAGAGTCAGAGCCGAGAAGACGCCGATAAATTATACAAAAATGCATTTATATAAATTAAAATTATGTGAAATATCTACCATTTATCAAAGAATTTGATGTGGTGCAAATTATTTTACGTCATTTTTATACAACTTTAGTCTAATTTTCCCCAAAAAAGCTGATTCAATTGTTTTATTTATAGACAAAAACTGAATTATGATTCATTTTATTTAAAAGTGAATTTGGATTCACTTTTTATAAAAAAGCTCACAATTGGAGGTGAGGGAAAAATGACAGCGACAACAATGAATGTAAATGCTGTAATCGATCAGGCTAAGTTTAAGCCTTTTCATTTAACGGTTGTTTTGTGGTGCTTATTCGTCGTCTTGTTTGACGGTTATGATTTAGCAATTAACGGTGTGGCTTTACCGCTTTTAATGAAAGAGTGGGGTATGACGGCTGTTCAAGCAGGAATGCTAGCCAGTACTGCCCTAGCAGGCATGATGTTTGGTGCAATGCTATTTGGGATGCTGGCGGATAAAATTGGCCGTAAGAAAGTCATTATTATCTGTGTTACGTTGTTCAGTGGGTTCACTTTTGCGGGCGGCTTTGCTTCAAACCCGACTGAATTTGGTATTTTACGCTTTATCGCGGGTCTTGGAATTGGTGGTGTATTACCGAACTTGGTCGCTTTAACTTCGGAATATGCGCCGCAGAAGTTTCGTAGTACTTTGGTGACCGCGATGTTTAGTGGCTATGCAATGGGTGGGATTATGGCAGCACTACTAGGTGTTGCATTTACGCCAACATTTGGCTGGAAGATCATGTTTTTCATTGCTGGTATTCCATTACTGTTTATTCCGATTTTATGGAAATTTTTACCTGAATCAGTCACTTTTTTAGTGAAAGACCAGCAAACAGAAAAGGCACGCAGCATTATTCAACGTCTGGTACCTGAAGAGATTGTAACTTCAGATACTGTTCTAGTGCTGAACGAAGCTAAAGTCCCTGATGCATCTGTCGCTGCCTTGTTTAAAAATGGTCGTGGTATGGGTACAGTTTTATTTTGGTGCTGCTTCTTCATGTGCTTATTGATGGTTTATGCCTTAGGAAGCTGGTTACCAAAACTGATGATGGCTGCTGGTTATTCGATGGGCAGCAGTTTAATGTTCCTCCTTTCCTTGAACATTGGTGCGGTGATTGGCACTGCTGGTGGTGGTGTGCTCGCGGATCGTTTCCACTTGAAACCTGTCATTATTAGCATGTTGACTGTCGGGGCATTTGCACTGGTGGGTTTAGGCTTTAATTCACCACAACCTGTAATTTATTTATTGGTTGCACTTGCAGGAGCTGCTTCGATCGGTTGTAGTATTTTGCTATATAGTTATGTGGCGCAATATTATCCATTGGCTGTTCGTTCAACTGGGTTGGGTTGGGCATCAGGGATTGGCCGTGTGGGTGCAATCGTGGGTCCAATTGTGATTGGTGTATTGTTGGGCATGGAATTACCACATAAGTTGAATTTTATTGCTGTGGCGATTCCTGCGGTGCTTGCTGCGATAGCAGTTTCTTTTATCCGTTTAAATAGTGCTGAAGAAGCAGTTAAAACTCAGGTGAAAGTTTCAAGTTCAATCAAAGCATCTTCTTAATCAAATCCCAAACAAATAAAAGGCTCTCGTTGTGAGGGCCTTTATTTTTGCAAAATCGGTGTACCGTTGGATGGTATTTGGTCGTGTTTGACGGAGAGTGCTATGCTAAAGGCAGCTTTAAATAGGGCAGCACAATAACAATGATTAAGCAGCAGAAAAAGCTCGAACCTGAGCAAAGTGAACGTTTATTCAACATCTTAGAACAGCGTTTTCAGCAGTACACTGAACGTCATATGCAAATTAGTTGGGCATTTGTCCGAGAAAAACTTTTGCAGTCTCCTGAAAAACTATATGCGTTACAACAAATGGAAATAAGTGGTGGTGAGCCTGATGTCGTGGTTTTGCCGAATATACAAGATGTGTATTTTTTTGATTGTTCAATTGAGTCACCGAAGGGGCGACGGAGCATGTGTTATGACCGAGAGGCACTATTGAGTCGCAAGGATCATCCGCCTGAAAATACAGTGCTCGATTGGGTACAGGCGTATGGCTTCAGCTTAGTGACGGAACAACAGTATTATGCCTTACAGCAGATCTTTAATTTTGACTTGAAAACATCCAGTTGGGTTGAAACTCCAGCCGAATTACGCCAGCAAGGCGGGGCAATTTTTTGTGATCAGCGCTATGGTCGTACGTTTACCTATCATAATGGCGCTGCTTCATACTATGCGAGTCGAGGCTTTCGGACTTATATTCAGCTTTAATTGTGGAATAGAGATAAAAAGAAACCCCGACATCCTGTCGAGGTTTCTTTGTATTTCAGTACTTAGATACAACTCCTGTCATATCTCACATCCTGATGCTCAAACTAATTATTGTTGTTTTAAGTTTGGGAAACGTCCTGTTTCCTGATGATTTAAATATACATGGCGGTGGCTGTTGTTCATACAGCATTTTAACTACGCTATTTGTAAGCCTAAGCTGACAAAAGTGAATGGGTTATAATTTTTGCTTAGTGCTTTAGATCAGCATCTTTTAAATAGTCTGATGAATGCTGGATTGATCTAGTGAAACTGATGATGTTCTACGCAATGACTGGCTTTGGTGGTTTCTCTTTTAAATATAGAGCATCACTGGTATCGCGCAGTTTTAAATACGACTGCACTGTAAGTACGGAACAATATTAAAAAGTTGTATGGATGCATGTGATGTTCATCAGAAAGATGATCAATCTTTCCAGATGGAGTGAATATTTGAATAAAAATGTGAAAAGTAATGTTTTGTGCAGGAGATTGATAGCTTTAGCATCCTTTAGATTGATTTTTCAGTAGGCTGAGTATCGATGTAGGATCTTCAAATTTTATGCATGGAAATAGATGCAACAAATCATTCCAAAAAGTTTGTTAATTTATAACTAATTTTGTACAATAAATAAGCTGATTAATTGAACGGTTGAATCAGCACACATTATAAAAATGGAATATTTGAAGCAGAAATTACAGAATATTTTTATAAAAGTGAGTATTGTTGAACCATATAAAAGGGAAGTTTAATCGACACACTTTAACCAAGGTTTTGTGAAAACTCCTCTGTTTGTCATTTAGAACCTTGCACCCAAAAGGTCGAAGCTAAATCAAACACTCAAGATTAATATTAAATGGTTCTTTTTTGTTGCGAGATAACCAAATAAAAAGCAATTAAAAGGGACCTAGGTTTAGGTGTTTTATGTCAGGAACTCGTGAAAACTGGACATCACGATCTGGTTTTATTATTGCAGCTGTAGGTTCGGCTGTAGGTTTAGGTAATATTTGGCGTTTCCCTTATGTTGCTTATGAAAATGGTGGCGGTGCCTTTCTTATTCCTTATTTATTGGCGTTAATTACCGCTGGTTTACCTCTGTTATTTTTAGATTATGCAACGGGACACCGTAGTTCTGGGTCACCACCTAAAGCCTATCGGGCTTTGTTTAAAGGCGGTGAAACGCTGGGTTGGTGGCAAGTCTGTGTGTGTATCATCATTGGTTTGTACTATGCCAGCGTACTGACGTGGGCGGGAAGCTATGTTTACTTCTCGATTGGTCAGACTTGGGGCAGTGACCCTGAAAGTTTCTTCTTTAATACCTACTTACAAACTTCGAAAGCAACAGGTTTCGATTTACAGTTTGTAAGCCATTTATTTTGGCCAATCGTAGGAATTTGGGCACTGACCTTAATTATTCTGTTTGGTGGGGTTAAAAAAGGTGTTGAATTATCAAATAAGATTTTCATGCCTTTATTGTTCGTTTTATTTACCATTTTAGTGGTGCAATCACTTCGTTTACCAGGTGCAGCAGAAGGCTTAAATGCATTCTTTACACCGAACTGGTCTGCGATGATGGACTATAAAGTGTGGTTGGCGGCGTATGGTCATACCTTCTTCTCGCTTTCTGTGGGTTTCGGGATTATGGTGACTTATGCATCTTACTTAAAGCCAAAGACCAATTTGACAGGCTCAGGTTTAATCGTTGGTTTTGCCAATGCTTCAACTGAAATCTTGGCGGGTATTGGTATTTTTGCTGCATTGGGCTTTATGGCGCATGCCGCAGGCAAAGAAGTTCAAGATGTGGTGAGTGGTGGTATCGGTCTGGCATTTATTGCTTTCCCGAAAATCATTTCAAGTCTTGGTGCAGGTGCTGATTTATTCGGTCTATTGTTCTTCTCCTCATTATTTGTTGCAGGTATTTCTTCCATGGTCAGTATCTTGGAAGTGCCGATTGCAGCGATGCAGGATAAGTTAAAATGGAGCCGTAAAAAAGCAGTTACCATTATCGGTGGTGGTAGTGCACTGGTTTCAGTGATCTTATTCTCAAGTGTGAATGCGATTAAACTGGTGGATATCGTGGATCACTTTATCAATAACATTGGCATTGTGGGTGGCGCGCTTGTTTCTATTCTTTGTATTACTTGGTTTAAGCGTTCAGCATTGATTGAGTTGCGTGATCACGTAAACCGTATTTCCACGATTCAACTCGGTAAGGGTTGGGCATTTACCTTGACCGTGATTACTTCACTCGTGTTATTAACGACGTTGAGTATGACGTTATTTAATTTGGTGAAAAATGGTTACGATACCTATAGCATGAGTCTGCAAGGGCTATTTGGTTGGGGCAGTGTGATTTTCTGTGCCGTCGTCGCAATCGTACTCAGCAAAGTTAAAGATCGCTAGGAGAAAAAGAATGAATACTTCAGCAATCATAATGATGGTGATTTCAATGTTGTTTGTTTGGGGTGGACTTGTATTGTCTATTCTGCACTTGATGAAAAACCCTGAAGAACTCGATGAGGTTCTTGAAGAAGTGAAAGACCAGCATACGTTGTAATACTGGATGAAAAAGGCAATTCATTGATTTCATTTGTAATCAGTGAATGATAAAAAACCGAGTGAATGTCACTCGGTTTTTTTATGGACTTTTAACAGGTTTAAGTAAGAATGAGACAGCTTCAACCAAGAAGGCTTATCACGCTTTTTTAGAAGAAGTATGAATGGTTAAGAGCGCCTTATTGTTTATGGTCACTACATGATCATTACTATACTGAGCATTATTCATCATAAAAATTGATCGATCCTGAGATATTTCGATATTCAAACAACATTATTTAGACCGAAGAGTCATATTTTCTTGGAGATTGCTTAAATGTATCGTTTTTGGGCTTCAAACTGCCCAAATTTAGCGAGTAAATAAAGTATCTATACAAGCTGCAGTTTGGAAGCCTATTTATAATGTTTTTTATATCATATGTTTATATTGATAATTTTTCTGTCGAAGAAATGAATTTTTCAGTTCGATGGTTGTCGTGAGCTTACTCAATCAGTTCAAAACTGATGATTTTAGGCTGAACCACGGATAACTAAAATGTGATTTGTATCACTTTAATCATCTTTTCATCGACTGCATTAGAAGTTTAAAAAGGATGCTATTTTTAGTGTTTATAGATATATATTTGAGCATGTTCAAAGCATTTTTTAATGCAGATTGTATCTAGTTAAATATTTGAATTTTATAGTTTTAATCATTTTTTTCTTGTTCATTGTTTAATTATTCTAATAGATTTCTCGCTTTGTATATTTGTAGGCCATCACCTATGAGTCGTCTTACCTTACGCTCAATATTTTGCTTGTTTTATGTTCATATTGCGCTATTTTTACCATAATGTTGATTTTGTGTAAAAAAACTGTAAATTTGAGTAACTGCAAACCAATCAACAAAAATTAAAAAATAGTGTGACATGTGTCACCAAAATTGGTATTTTAATTCCAGTTTGTTGTCTTTGTGTACAACATTTGATACTCAGTGTAATTGAGGTAGTGATGAAAAATAAAAATTTTGGTTGGCTTACAACACTTGTATTGGCGATGGGCATACCGCCCATGGTATATGCAAATGAAAACCCTTTATCTGCACAGATGAAAGTTTTTCAAGTTAATGTTGATAAAAATACCCAGAAAGAGTTGAAAACCACCGATCAAGTTAAACCGAATCAGGTACTTGAGTATCAGGTGACGTATAGCAATCAATCCACCAGTAGCTTGAAAGCCTTGAAGTTGAATTTGCCACTTCCTGCTTATGTTAGCTACACCGGAAAAAATACGCCGAAAAATACCTATGCTTCTACAGACGGTGTCCATTTTGCAAAAGCCCCATTAACCCGTGTTGAAAACGGGAAAAAAGTGAATGTGCCTTTGAGTGAATACCGCGCCTTGCAGTGGCAGGTCGATGAATTAAAACCTAAACAAAAAATCACCGTTGCAGCACAAGTACGTGTAAACGCGGCTGAATAATTTTCGCTTCAAATCAATCGCTTTTATGGATTCTTTTATGAAACATAACTTTCAATTAAGTAAAATTGCTGCATCACTTGCAGTGATGGGTGGGGTGGTGTTTGTGAGTAGCCAAACAATGGCTGCAACACCTGTTGCTGGAACCAATATTAGTAACGTTGCGACTGCATCGTATACAGATAATACTGGGACAACACGTACTGTTACCTCAAATGAAGTTAAAACTGTTGTCGCACAAGTGGGTAGTTTTACCTTGGTTCAAGATCGTTCAGTAACGACTGTGCCGAATGGTCAAGCCACCATGTCGCATATTTTGACCAATACAGGTAATGGTACCGATACATTTACCATTTCACTTGCAGATTTGGATAACCATGCTTCTGGCTCGAATACTTTTGACTTCGCCTCAGATAAGTTCGCTGTTTATATCGACAAGAATAAAGATGGCGTACCTGATGACGCAGTGAATTTAAATGCGCCAGGCAAAACGATTGAATTACAAGCTGGTGAAGATGTTGGCTTAGTCGTGGTAGCAACAACACCAAATACGGCAATAACAGGTCAGTTTGATAAGCTCCAATTGACAGCAACAGCGTCTAAAACAAACCTATATAGTACAAGTTCAATTAATAATACGGATACGGTCACCATTACCAGTGGTGCCGTGGTGACGATTACCAAAGCCGCGAGTATTAGTACTGCAAAAGTGGGCGAGGAAATTGAATATACTTTAACCTTTAAAAACACAGGTAATGCCGCAGCAACTAATGTTGCAATCTTCGATATTTTGCCAGCCAATGTGACTTATGTTGGTGGTTCTGCGAGATACAGCGGCAGTGCGACAGCTTTAACTGATGGTAATGACGCTGCTGATACTTATCAATATGATCTGACCAATAAGCGTTTCTTATTTAATATTGCGAGTTTAGCGGCCAATACCACGGGTACATTGAAGTTTAAAGTTGCAGTTCAATCTTCAGCATTGAATAGTGTGAATAACACGGCATATGTCGATCCAAACGGTAAAGATGATGGTTCGTTGTATGCCATTACAGATGTGCCAACGACACCGCCAACAATCACACCAACAGGAACTACGCCTTCGAATGAATCGAAAGTACCTGTGGTTGGAACCTATAAAGGTGCATTAAACGATACTGCTGCTAGTGCTTTTGCTGATAAGGAAACTGCTGCGGGCAGTGGTGACGACAAAATTCAATTAGCAAATTCAAAAGTTGGTGTACCTGTCGTGTTTGGTCAAAGCACAACAGATGGTAATAAAGTTGTGGTGCACAACAGTGGTGACCGTGTAGATACGTATAACCTAACGGTTGATCGTGATGCATTAGCTGCATTAGACGCATTAGACGCATTTCCTGGTACTGCTGTTTTGCCAGCAGGAACCATCGTTGAAATTTTAAAAGCGGATGGGGCAACACCAGCGACTGATACCAATGGGGATGGTGTTGTAGATACAGGCCCAATCCAACCTGGTGAAAAAGCACAATTTGTTGTACGCGTGACGTTGCCAAGCTCATCTGCGCATACTGTAGGGTATTCATTTATTTTAGCAAGTGCCTCTATTACGAACTCAAAGAAAGATACTTTAAAGTTATCTACTGGTCCTTTGATTGGTAACTCAGTGGATTTGGTCTATAAACTGAATTCTACGACAGAGAAAGGTATTGGCGCGGGAACTACAACCCCTGTTGAAAGTAAAACCACACCACCAGCGGTTCCAGTGACTTTTGATGCGACCATTAAAAACACGGGTAATGTTGCAGATAACTACATTATTACTGTACCAAATGTGCCTGCGGGTTGGACAGTAGAAATCTTTGAAAAAGATGGCAGTGGTAACTGTACCACGACTAAAGTGACAAACTCTGGCAACATCGCAGCTGGTGCGGCAAAAAGTTTCTGCGTAACGGTAACACCGCCAGCAGGTACACCAGCAGGTGACACTAAAAATATTCAGATGAATATTGAATCACCATCTACAGGTACGGCAGATAATATTACCTATGAAGTCAAGGTCGCAGAGAAGCGTGGCCTAAGCTTTACGCCTGATCGTCAAGGTCAAGTTGCACCAGGTGGTACAGTTGAATACGTCCATGTTTTAACAAACTCTGGAAACGTGATCGAAGGTGTAAGTTCGAAGTATCCGCTTGAAATTGATTGGTCTTCTACCTTATCAGGTGCAAATACCTCTGTTTATGTGGATTTGAATAAAAATGGTAAAGCCGATACCGCTGAGCTCATCACAGGTGCAGATGCGGATGCGATGAATGTATCATTGAATAACTTGCTTAAAGGGACTAACGGTGCTGACGGTTTATCTCAAAACGAGTCTATCCAGATCATTGTTAAAGTTGAAGCGCCTGCAATTGCAACAGCTGGTGTAACGGATACCACAGTCGTAACCTTTAAGCCAACAGGCACCGACAAGCCAGCGAATGTTTCAGTGACTGACTTAACGACCATTAACTTGGGACAAGTTCGTTTGTTAAAAACTCAAGCATTAGGAAGTTGTACGACTGCACCAACCACTGGTTTTGACGCAACGAATGTTTCTGCGAAACCGGGGGAGTGCGTTTATTACCGTGTGACAGCGAGTAATGATGGTAATGTGAATGCAACAGCTGTTGTGATTTCCGATATGGTGCCAAGTTATACCACTTATTTATCGGGTTCGATTAAGCCAGCGACTACGGCGACTACAGCGCCAACAACAACAAGTAAAGAAGTGAAATATACGGTGGGTACGCTTACACCATCAGCATCAGCAACATTGGAGTTTGGCGTAAAAGTCGACCAATAATTTAAATAAACCGCTTCCTTTAGTTTCTTTTTAAAAAGGGAAGCGGTTTTTTTGCTGTATTTTTTGTGGGTTTGGGGTTATGTCAGTAAAAAAAACGACATCATTTAAAATGGATGCACTATCATATTCGGCGTTGGCTTCTGCTTTGTTGTGTGTACAGCAAAGCTATGCAGCAATGCCGATGGCTGGTGAAATCATTCAAAACATTGCTTATGCATCATATTCCATCAGTGATGAAAATGGTGGACAACTCCTGCTAAAAACCCAATCCAACCCTGTCAACGTCACTGTAAGTGAGTTTTATGGCTTACAGTTACATGCGGATACTTTAAAACAGGTCGAAGCTGGGTCAAAGGTGATTTGGTTAAACTCACTTGCGAACCTGAGTAATACAGAAGCTTGGATTGATTTTACAACGCTTCCGAATGCTGATTTATCTAATATCAAAGTGTATTTAGATGCCAATGATGATGGTGTTTTTGATGTTTCAGAAATCCTCATCACCAATGGTCTACTGTTACAGCCTAATCAAAATGTCCACTTATGGATTGTGGCGGATACGTCGACACAAACAGCTGATCAGGCATTTGTTGATTTGCCATTAACGGCACATATGCGTGAACAACCTGAGGTTCAGGATGTCGCGAAGAATCCTGCACAGGTCATTCAGCCTAAATTAAAAATAGAAAAATCAGTTGATCAAACCATTTTACAAAGTAATCAGCAGGCTCAGACCATTCAGTACACTTTAAATGTATCGAATGCTGCGCTTTTACCTGTATTACCAACACAAGTACAAGTTGATGGTCAAACTGAATCTTTGGTGATTGTTGAAGATCCTCTTCCAGCCAATACGGTTTTTGAAAGTGTAGAGGTCCTTGAAAAAAACCAAAATGCTCAACTTTTATATCGTTTAGCAGAAGGTGAATATACGCGTGGTTTACCTGCCGATAAAACTAAGGTGGGTTATGCAGTTGTCGGGTTTACCGATAGTTTTAAGTCACAACAAAAAAGTACGATACGTTTAACAGTTAAAACCAACCCTAACTTAAGCTATACCACACTTTTAAATGAAGCTTATGTTTTACATGGTTTGTCGAATATTACCCATAAGAAAACACTTTCAAATCAAGTGAAAACCCAAATTTTGGGGCAGTCCATCATTGAAAGTACCACTTCGGATTTTTCGCACAGCCTTTACACGGGCAAAGTGAATGAGCCGCTTTATATTAAAACCAATGCCGCGATTTGTAATGCCAACCGTTTCATAAGTGATCAAGTTCGCGTGCAAATTAGCTCACGATTAACGGGTGATGTGGTTTATATCAATGCCGTTGAAAGTGGTGAAAATACAGGTATTTTTCAGTTTGATTTGGCAACGGAAGAAAGTACAAATAAAAACTTAGCTGATCAAATTTTACAAACCGTAAAACGTGATCAAGCGAAGATCCGTTTAACGGACTGCCTAGATGCAAATGGAGCATCAACTTTAAAGCTGGATAATGTTGAAACTCAGGTTTCAATAGATCCTTATGGGATCGTTTTTGATGCAAAAACAGGAAAGCCTGTTGCAGGTGCAACAGTTACGCTGGTCAATGAATTTGGAAGGCCTGTAGCAGAGAATGAAGCGTTTGAAATTGACCGCAATACAGGTGAATTAAAACCATTTCCAACGCAACAAGTAACCTCTGCATCGGGTGAATTTGTTTCACCATTGGTAAAGGGCGGCAGTTATAAACTTTTAGTCGATACGTCGACTATTTCAGGACAACAATATACTTTTGCCAGCGACCAAGTTGTTTATCCGATTGATTCCTTTAATGGCAAGGATGTCCACGCAGAATGGTCGTACGGGGGGACTTTCACCCTGACAGAAAATAGTCCTGCACTCAGTATCGATATTCCAATTGATCCCTTACTTTCAACATCGGGGTTGATGGTTCAAAAGACTGCGCGAGACTCTTCGGTTGAATTGGGCGATTTTACTAACTATAGCATTACGGTGACGAATCAAGGCGACGTCGTTGCTGCGGACGTACAGTTGCAAGATACTTTGCCTCGTGGGTTTAGCTATGTCGCTAATACAATGCGTGTTAATGGTCAACCTGTGGCTGATCCTAAAGGTGGAAAAGGACCGTACCTGAGCTTAGGTTTGGGTGACTTAGCAGTGAATAAGAGCACCAAAATTGAGTACCGTGTTCAAATTGGGCCGAATGCTTTAAATGGTGACGGCATCAATCGTGCGAAAGCGGTGGATGCTTATGGTCTAAGTTCAAATGAAGCGCAAGCAAAAGTCAAAGTCAAGACGGGTGTTTTTAGCTCTGATGCATTTGTAGTGGGGAAGGTCTATACCGACTGTAACCGCAACGGCATGCAAGATCAGGGTGAGTTGGGGGTGCCGGGTATTCGTCTCTTTATGGAAGATGGCAGTTATATCATTACGGATCGAGAAGGTAAGTACGATTTTTATGGTGTATCGCCGAAGACTCACGTTTTAAAATTAGACCGCACGACCTTACCTGCTGGTGCTGAAGTTATTATCCAGTCTAATCGAAACGCGGGAGATCCATCGAGCCGTTTTGTTGATGTAAAACGTGGCGAATTACATCGTGCGGATTTTGCGATTGCCAATGATGCAGAGCAATGTTCTGCACCACTACTTGATGCAGTCAAACAGCGTCAAGACAAGGTGAATCAAGGTAATTTCAATCTTGAAAAGGCCATTAATAAACAGTTATCGATTGATGCGCCAACTTTTATTGAAAAAAGTACACGTTCCGATCAGATAACGGGCTGTTTGGCTACAGAGGGTGAACAAGACTGCTTACTCGGTAAAAATGGATCTGTGACTAAGCCTAAATCACAAGACTTAAGTTTAGAACCAATTCAACCGATGGGAGTGGTGAGTTTAGAAGAATATTTACGCCGTGCAGATAGCAATGCTTTACGTATTTTAAACTTGAATGAAGGGCAATTGCTGAAGTTCAATCAAACCACCATTCAGTTACAAGGCACTGCGGGTGCAACACAACGTCTGTCAGTGAATGGAAAAATCATTGATGACAAACATATTGGTAAGCGTGCGATATTGGCGGAGCAGCAAAAGCAAGGTTTGGAATATGTCGGTGTACCTTTAGAAACAGGCTCCAATACCCTCTTAGTTGAACAGCTAGATCTGATGGGAAATGTCCGTGAAGCTCAAACTTTACAAGTCATTGTACCGGGACAAGCACATCATTTAGAGTTACAACAACCAATTGCAGCAGCTGTAGCGAATGGTCAAGATGTCTTAAGTATTGCGGTAAAGATCAAAGATGAACAGGGTGTTTCTGTTCTGACCCGAACTCCGATCACTATTGCAAGTGATATAGGTGTGATTGATTTAGCGGATGCCAACCCAAATGAAGCGGGGCTGCAAACGTTTATTGAAAATGGTGAGTTGATTATCCCAATACTCGCGCCAAATATGCCAGGACGTGGCACTTTAATGGTCAGTAGCGGTTTAATTCAACAAGAAATTGATATTCAATTTACGGCAGATTTACGTCCACTGATTGCAGTAGGTTTAATTGAAGGCAGCATCAATTTTAATCATTTTGACCGTGAAAAATTGCATAGTGTGACGAGCAATGACGGCTTTGAAGATGAACTGAAAGAAATTGCAGATTTGGGAGATGACACCACTGTTAATGGGCGTGCCGCTGTTTACTTAAAAGGTAAAGTCAAAGGGGATTATTTACTGACGCTTGCTTATGATTCAGACAAGAGTTCAAAGCAGCGTTTATTTCGTGATATTCAGCCGGATGAATACTATCCAGTTTATGGTGATGCTGCATCCAAAGGCTTTGATGCTCAGTCGACCAGTAAGTTGTATGTTCGTTTAGACAAAGGCCGCTCTTATGCTATGTATGGTGACTATGTCACGCGTACTGAACGAGATGAAGGTCTTTCTTTAGGCCAATATAACCGTTCATTGACAGGTGTCAAATTAGGGCATGAAGGGGACAAATTCCAAGTGTCCGCTTTTGGTGCTCAAACCAAATCACGCCAAGTGGTGACAGAAAACCGTGCTATGGGGATTACAGGGCCCTATAGTTTAGGTGCGATTTCAAATGCTCTGATTTTAGAAAATAGTGAAAAAGTTGAAGTCTTGACACGAGACCGTAACAATCCGGGTCTGATTATCAATCGACAAGTATTAACGCGTTTTGTGGATTATGAAATTGATACCTATAGTAATAGTATCTATTTAAAAGAAGCAGTGGCGAGTGTCGATAGTGACTTAAATCCGAACTATATCCGTATTACGGTTGAAGCTGATGAAATTGGTGAAGAATATGAAGTTGCAGGCTTAAGCTTCAGTTATGTATTTCCAAGCCATTTAAAAATAGGGGGGGCTTTTGTACAGAGTAATGATCCGCTGCAAAAAGAACAGATTTCAAGTGTGAACGCGGTCTTGAAGGTCGGGGAATATGGCAAGCTCATTGCTGAAGTGGCGCAATCAGAAAATACCAGTTCTGCTGATGATCAAGTGACACAAATAGGACAAACCGATTCTTTGGCTGAACAGCAGGGCAATGCAGTACGAATTGAATTTGAATATTCAAAGGGAACCAATAATTTACGTGCCTATCATCAGCAAGCTGATCGTGGTTTTCAAAATGATGCGGCAACCATCAGCGCAGGTCGCATGGAGAGTGGAATTAAGGCGACATCACAGGTTGCGCACGTCGGTTTAGCACGGCTTGAGGCGATTCGCACGGAAGATCAGGTGAACCAAGGCGTGCGCACAGGATTATCTGCGAGCTTAGAACGCAACTTTTTTAAATTGCTTGCTGTGGAGTTGGGTATTCGTCTTTATGATGAAAGCCAAGCTGGTGCAACACTTGCCACTGATCATACTGATGCCTATAACGGCACTACAGCTCGTATTAAATTTACAGGGCAATTGCCTTGGAAAGGGGCAAGTGTATTTACCGAGTATGAGCAAGACTTATCTGATGCGGACAAGAAAGTCCTGACGTTGGGTGGTCGTGTCCAAGTTGCTGCAAATACAGAACTCTATGCACATCATGAATTGATTTCTTCGATAGATGGTCTTTACTCGATGAATAGTACTGAAGAAACCAATAGTACTGTGGTGGGTATCAGCAGTAACTATATGAAAGATGGTTCAGTTTTTAGTGAATATCGTGTTGCAGATGGCTTGAGTAATCGTGAGGCTGAAGCTGCGATTGGTTTAAAAAACCGTTGGGAAGTACAACCAAAAGTTTATTTGAGTGGTAGCTTTGAGAAAATTAAGAGCTTATCTGCCGATACTGAGAATAATAGCGATTCCACTGCTGCAAGTCTGGGGATTGAATATTTAGCCAATGAAAACTGGAAAGCAACGACACGTTTAGAAGGACGTCGTTCAGATGATTCGGATACCTTGATCAATACTATAGGTTATGCACGTAAGCTCTCGAATGATGTAACTTTTTTGACTAAAAACACCCTGAACTTTATTGATAACAAAGGTGTAGATCAGGGCGATCATTTACGTAACCGTTTCCAATTGGGTTTGGCATGGCGTGACTTTGATCAAAATAAATTAGACGTTTTATCTAAAGTTGAATATTTTTATGAAAATAACGAAACAGATTTAGAAGCTGCATTTAAACGTGAGGCCTATGTTACATCGACGCATGTGAACTATCACCCTAATCGTCAGCTCACATGGTCGGGACAGTACGCGGCGAAGTGGTCAGTTTTTGATGAACATAATGTCGAAAGTGATACTCTAACGCAGTTACTCAGTGGTCGTATGATTTACGACCTGAATGAACGCTGGGATATGAGTCTACAAACTGGGGCATTGTGGGCGAATCAAGGCGCTGGAACTCGTTATTTAGCAGGTGTTGAGGTTGGATATTTATTGGCAACGAATCTTTGGGTATCTGCTGGCTATAATTTTATGGGCTATCAAGATGCTGAGCTCGCCAATACCAGCTCAACAGGTGAAGGTGCATATTTACGCTTTAGATTTAAATTTGATGAAGACCTGTTTGGTCGCCGTAATGGCATGATGAACCCTGCTCTAGAACCTCAAGGAGGGCGATAAGATGCCAAAGACCTTGAAGGGTATCGTCGTTGGTTTGTTCATGTTCAATGGCCTATCGAGTGCGATGGCAGAACAATCAATCAACTCAGTCCCACATGTTCAACAATTGGCTCAGCAGGTCGAGGCTGAGTTGCATGGGACAGATCCATTACTTCGCTATCATGCCTATAAAGCCAAAATGTGGTTGAGCTATGCGAAGAGTGAAATTTCAGTACAAGGACTAAGCAGTGCAGGGCAGGAAGCACTTCAGCAGGCTCAAATTTTAGTGGATGGATTCAATCAGCCTACTCAATTATCTCTCACCACCCCTGTTTTAAGTATGGCACAGGTCATGCGTCGTGATCTTTGGGTTCAGCTAGAGTATCTAAAGAGGCAGGGTGCGATCCTTGTTGCCCCAGAGCGTTTGGCGCAAGCCGAGGTTACTCTCGTGTGGGCAGCAGTTGAATACTGTGAACTGGGTTGGCGTCATGCTCGCGAGCACTTTCAAGCAGCGGAGCGTACGATTTTTCAAGTCCAACAGCAGTTGCCTTATGTGGTGATGACCTCTGATGCGTTTGACCTACCCACCTTGGTGCAACTGAATGGACACGGCTGTCAGGGCGTAAATGCACAATATTGGCCACTTTTAAATACCGCTCAAATTCAAGTTCCGAGTAGCCGCAGCAGTGAAGGAAATCAAAAATGAAAAAGCATTATTTCACTCGTGTTTTGCTTGCTTCACTATGTGTGACTTCTACTTTGAAAACCGTAGCTGCAGCTGATGTTGCTGCCTCATCTGGAGAGGTTTCAATTCAACGAAGCTTTGTAAACCTTAACTTTAGTCAGCCTGATATCAGAGGGTATTCTTCATCAGGAGCAAAACTGGCTGGAAATACAAACACTTCACAAACAAATGTATTCTTAACTGAGGCCGAAGTTCCTGGTTGGAGAACGACACACCCTATAAGAGCTGCGGGGACATGGAATCAAGCTGGTCGATTAATTGAAATATGGAGAGCGGCAGGTGCAGCAGCACTTCCTAATACTTCTAATGACCAATATGCTGAATTAAATGCTGATGCAATCTCTGCTCTCTACCAAAATGTTTGTTTATTTGGTGGAGAACAATTTACTTGGTCATTTAAACATGCTGGTCGAAATTTAAATACTGCAGAGTCGTTGAAATTTCATATTGGTACAATTACTGGAAGTTCAATTAGTAGCCTTCAGACGATTGTTTCCGATACTGTTACCCGAACTAGCTCGCAAACAACAATGAGTACACGCTGGAAGAGTGTCAGTGTCGGGAATACAGCAGAAACAGTACGAGGGGGAATTCCTACGACAGGTGGTGTGTATTCTTTTATTTTTGAGGCAACGAATGGTTCAACTGAAGGTAATTTCTTAGATGAGATTAAAATTGGTTTAAAACCTGCAGTTGAGTTCAGTGCAAGCTCGAATAAATATTATGAAGGAAATGATAATACTTCAGGAAAAACACAAGCTGTGCCTTTTAATATTGTCGGGCAAATCTTAAGCCAAGATGATATGCCTACACTGAACTTTAAAGTTGACTATCCTCCTAACTATAGTGGTGTTAAAGCGGTTTATGGCGTTAATTATAAATTATACAAACAGGATGGGACGGCTTTAGTTGAGCTTGGCAGTACAGATGGTTTAAGTAAATCTAACCAAAACACCTCCATTACCTTTAACTATACGCCTGTTTACAATAGTGCTTTGGACTATACCAAAGGCGTACAAGTCAACGGTTTGGTGATTGGTATTTTAGGCAATACCACCGTCAATGCTGATATCACGGTTCCTTTTTCTTTTGCTCTGGATCCTACGAGTAAAGCCATAGCCACATCTTTGAGCTCTTGTGGCAATAGTCAGGCAGATGTCAAATTTGACTTAAACATTCAAGAAGATGACGTTGACCTTTCGGTGGTGAAAGCGCTGACCAGCGATTCACAGACCATTAAAGATCGTTTGGTTTCTTATACGTTAGATGTTGAAAATAAAACTACCGTTCAAGCCGATAGTGTGTTGTTACGCGATAGTTTTAAAAATTTACAACGTATAACAACCACTGGCAGTAATCAGACCACTTTGATGTGTGAAGACTTAACAGATGGGACCAGTAAAGCATGTCCAACGCAGTGGACGGATGCCAACGCACTCACAGCACTCTTCTCCAATACTGCGGGTACGGGGCTGAGCCTTGGTGATATTCCAGCTAAGGCCAAGTATCGATTCACCATTAAGAACCTACAGGTGACAGATACGGACACATCAACCAATGGGCAGACGGTAAATACAGCCACCATTGAAACCACAGTGATGTCTGACTTTGAGCCAAGCAATAATATCTCGACAGTTCAAAAGCCGATTATCGGCAAGAGTGATTTGTCCAATAACAAAGCGAATGCGCCTACGACAGAAACAGGCGTAGGCATTTTTAATATTGCGCAAGGTGGACGAACAGGTGCTGCTTTACTCATCAAGTCAGCAGACAGCACGGCGAAAGTTTATTTTCCTTTAAATCTTCAAAATGACAGTGCTTTTGCACAAGACTATAAGTTATATGCATCTAGAACATCCGTTGAGCCGACATTAAATAACACCGATTATTCAACTTTAGTACAAAGTGGCATTAACCCTTTTACCTCCGGGCTTAGAGTTGAGTTTTATCCATTGACCACTGAGCAATGCAAAGCTGGAATGACAGGGCAGAGTATTAGCCAACTTAATATTTCAGCCAAAACTACAGCTCAGGTTTGTGCTGTGGTAAGCGTATTACCTTCAGCAAGTACTAGCACCAACATTTGGTTTGCCATTGAATCGGTACAAACGGGTTTTGGTGATGTCATTTTAGATGCGGTCAGTTCACTGCAGGCGCAACAACGTCAATTAATTTTAGTGAATGATCAGCAAGCACAGATCCGGACAGGCGGAACTTTTGTCTTTGCACATCGCTTAACCAATCAGGGCCGTGTGACTGAAAGTGGCATTAAGCTCAGTGTTAATCTGCTAAAACCGAATGATGGATTTTTATACACTTTATTTATTGACCAAAATGGTGATGGTCTTTTAGATGGGGGGGATGTGATGGTGAAAGATTCGGATCGTTATCAGTTACAAGCGGGTGAACAAAAAGCAATTTTGGTCAAAGTGGAAGCACCGACCAGTGCTGTGAATGGTATGACCAGCCAAGTCGAGTTGATTGCGACACCAGACAATACCAATCAAAGCTTGAGTTTAAGCCCAATCTCAAACAAAGATTTGGTCACGATTGGCATTAATCAAATCACCTTACATAAAACGCAGTTCAAACAGCCGGGATGTACGGATATGTCTGCTTTACAAGTGGTGAATGCAGCGTATCAAATCGGAAGCACGCAAATTGGTCGTAATGATTGTATTGTTTACCGCATTATGGTGAAAAATATGGGGGAGTATCCTTTAACCAATGTTGAAGTTAGCGATATGTACCCGGCGTACACTACCCCTTGGAATTCGAATAATATCCTCCCTATGAAAGAGTCTGGGGAAAAAGTTACCCCTCAAGGTAAAAGTGTCTCAACCATTTTTACCGAGCTATTACCGAATCAGCAAAAGAGTCTGTATTTTGGAATTCGTTTACAGCCATAGGGTCTTGTAATCCAACCTCAATTTTAAATAAAAAAACCGAGTAAAATTCACTCGGTTTTTTTATGAATGTTTAATTTTGGGGTTTGATAACAGGGACCATCAAGATTTATTTGCTAATCTCCATCCATGAAAAAAGGAGCCTTTCAGCTCCTTTTATTTTTAAATCTTTTCAATGCGACAATAATAAAAACCATCGCCACGCCCTACTTGTGGGAGTAGTTGGCGACCATGAATCTGCTCAACACCCCAATCGGCATCAATTTTAATTTCTTTCGCATCCGTATGTTCAGCAAAGAAGTCGACCATTTGCTGTTCATTTTCAGCTTTCAAAATCGAGCAGGTGATGTATAGCAATGTGCCGCCGACTTTGAGTTGTTGCCACATATTTTCAAGAATTTGCTTTTGCAGCTGTACCGTTTTAGCAATATCGCCCGATTGACGCAGTAAACGAATATCGGGATGGCGACGGATTACTCCAATGGCAGAACAGGGTGCATCGAGAACGATACAATCCGCCAGTTCAGGCGATGTCCATTTCACTGCATCGGCAGTGATAATGTCGACATACTTTTCATTTAAAGCCAAACGCTCTAAGTTTTCAGAGACACGTTTTAAGCGCTTTTCATCTTGGTCGAGTGCAATCAGTTTTTTCGGCTGATACATCTCTAAAATATGCGCTGTCTTGCCGCCAGGTGCTGCACAGGCATCAATTACAAATTTGCCATTTAAGTCTGGCAACAAGGTTGCACAAAGTTGCGCATGTTCATCTTGTACTGAAAAACCACCTACTTCAAAACCCGGTAGGCTTGGGATATGCAGACTGTCATCCAACACAATACCGACATTCGAAAGTTCACAGGCGTGTGCTTCAATGCCTTCATCTTCTAAAATTTCAAGATATTCGTCACGGCTGACTTGTAAGGTGTTCACTCTTAAGGTTAAGGGTGCAACTTGTTTCAGCTCATAGCTGATTTCAGCCAGTTGCTCGCCCCAGTCCTTTTTCAAACGTTTGGATAACCAACTTGGCAAATTTGAGGCTTGTTCTAGAACATCGTAGAACTGTTCCGTTTCACGTGTTGCACGGCGCAAAATAGCATTCACCACACCACTTAAGCTTTCCATCCCCAATTGTTTGGCTGCTTCTACCGTTTCAGAAATCGCGGCATGCGCTGCAACGCGGGTACACAGCAATTGGTATAAACCCACATATAAACAGGTTTCAACGACTTGGTTTTCCAGTGGCTTAGTCAACAACGGTAAAGTCACTTGTTTAAGCGCATGCCATTGGCGTAAACAACCAAGAACTAACTCATGGTACAAGGCACGGTCTTTGTCAGACACAATCGCCATGTGTTGCTGAAGCACCGATGCCAGTGATTGACCATTTTGGACAGCCAATAACGTTTTAACAACCTGAGCACGTAAGTTTAGAGTCTTACCTGAGGCGTGGGGAGATTGTTTCATTATAAAATTTGTCCAATATTCAGTTTTTGGGTTTGTAAAATTTGTACGGCATTTAGGGGTTTACCCCCCGGCCATTGCAGAGAGCTTAAACACACGGCTTGCTCATCGCCACAAGCCACATGAACACCTTGTTTATCGATGGCTAAAATGGTCCCTGCAGCTTGAGCTTGGGCATTTTCTTGAGACAACATCGAACCCCAAACGCGCAGATTATTGCTTTCATCCAGTGCGATAAATGCGACAGGCCATGGGTTAAATGCACGAATATTACGGTCGATTTGCACCGCTGTTGAAGTCCAATCAATTTGCGCTTCAGCCTTAGAGAGTTTGTGTGCATAGACTGTCAGAGCTTCATCTTGCACTTCGCGGTTGTCTAAATAGTGCTGTAATATGCTTTCTGATGCTAAAACTTTGACCGTCGCTTCGGCCCCTTGTTGTGCCAATTTATCATGCAAGCTTGCAGAGGTATCGGTAGCTTCAATCGGACAGTAGGTTTTATACATCATATCGCCCGTATCCAAACCTGCGGCCATTTTCATAATGGTGACCCCAGTTTCGGTATCTCCAGTAGAAATTGCGCGTTGAATAGGCGCTGCACCTCGCCAGCGTGGCAACAGTGAACCGTGAATGTTCAAACAGCCATATTTAGGCGTATCCAAAACCACTTGCGGCAAGATCAGGCCATAAGCCGCCACCACCATCACATCTGCATTTAAGGCCTTAAGTTCAGCTTGAGCAGACAGACCTTCTTCGGTGGAAGACTTAAAATGCAGTGGTTGATAGACAGGAATATCATGTGCTAAAGCCAACTGCTTCACGGCTGAGGCGGTAAGTTTCTGCCCACGACCTGCTTTACGGTCAGGTTGCGTATAGACGGCTACAATTTCGTGTTCTGTTTTTAGGAGAGCGTCTAATGCCACAGCCGCAAATTCGGGCGTGCCTGCAAAGATGATTTTCAAGAAATACTCGGAAAAAGGATAAGATTAAAACAATTATAGCAAAACTCGAGCAGCTACAGATTTATCCTGCATAAAAAGCTGATAGAGTAGTTCTAACTAGATGATGTGCGAGAGTTTTATTCAAAAAATAGAGAAAGGGCCCTTGATAGCGTATCGCTCAAAATTTGTATTTCATATAAATAAAACTCATGCAAAATTTAAAAATTATTCATAGAAGTTTTGTATTGCAGGGCGATTGAACGCGTTATAGTAGTTTCTATATGCAATTGAATGTCAGCTCATCGGTTAAAATGTAGCACGCAAACTTACTGCCTTCGATAATTTAGGTTGAGATGCCTAAAAACGAGATTTACGCAGAATGCGAATATGCTATGTTTAAATTTTTGACAGTTTGACACTCTCAGAACTCAGATTTTAGCCAGAGTGAATGTGGACATTCATCTCAAGCACAACTATGTTGGAAAAGTACAATGCCTGACTATCGTTCAAAAACATCAACACACGGAAGAAACATGGCGGGTGCGCGTGGCTTATGGCGCGCTACGGGGATGAAAGATGAAGACTTTGGTAAGCCGATTATTGCGGTAGTCAACTCATTCACTCAATTTGTACCGGGTCACGTTCATTTAAAAGACTTAGGTCAACTTGTGGCACATCAAATTGAGGCAGCAGGCGGCGTAGCCAAAGAGTTTAATACCATTGCGGTCGATGATGGTATTGCGATGGGCCACGATGGCATGCTGTATTCATTGCCTTCACGTGACCTCATCGCAGACTCAGTGGAATACATGGTCAATGCACACTGTGCTGATGCGATGGTGTGTATTTCGAACTGTGACAAAATTACCCCGGGCATGTTGATGGCGTCTATGCGTCTGAACATTCCTGTGGTGTTTGTCTCTGGTGGGCCGATGGAAGCGGGTAAAGTGAAAATCCGTGGCAATGAACATGCGATTGACCTTGTCGATGCCATGATCGTCGCAGCAGATGACAGTTTCACTGATGAAGAAGTGGCTGAATACGAACGTTCAGCTTGTCCAACCTGTGGTTCATGTTCAGGCATGTTTACTGCAAACTCAATGAACTGTTTAACCGAAGCTTTGGGACTATCGCTTCCGGGCAATGGTTCAACCTTAGCGACCCATGCGAATCGTAAAAAATTATTCGAAAAAGCAGGTCAGTTGATCGTTGAAATTACCAAACGTCATTATGAACAAAACGATTACAGCTTGTTGCCACGTTCAATTGCCACCAAAGCAGCCTTTGAAAATGCTATGACGCTGGATATTTCAATGGGTGGTTCAACCAATACCGTTCTTCACTTATTGGCGGCAGCAAATGAAGCAGAAGTTGATTTTACCATGACGGATATTGACCGTTTGTCACGTAAAGTCCCTGTACTGTGTAAAGTGGCTCCTGCCAAACAAGATGTGCACATGGAAGATGTACACCGTGCAGGTGGCATCATGTCGATCTTGGGTGAATTAGACCGTGCAGGTTTGTTGGATACTTCTGTACCGACCGTTCATGAAAAAACGCTAAAAGATGCCTTGGATAAGTGGGACATTATCCGTACTGAAGATGAAGAAGTGTATCAATTCTTCCGCTCAGCACCGGGTGGTGTACCGACGCAAACGGCATTTTCACAAGACCGTTACTACTCTCGTTTAGATGGTGACCGAGACAATGGCGTCATTCGTAATGTTGAACATGCTTTTTCTCAAGATGGTGGTTTGGCTGTTCTGTACGGCAACATCGCACTTGAAGGCTGTATTGTAAAAACTGCTGGTGTGGATGACTCCATCTTGAAATTCAACGGTACAGCCCGTGTTTTTGAAAGCCAAGATGCTGCGGTAGAGGCGATTTTAGGTGGTAAAATCATGGCTGGTGATGTGGTTGTGATTCGTTACGAAGGTCCACGCGGTGGTCCGGGTATGCAGGAAATGTTGTATCCAACCAGTTACTTAAAATCGAAAGGTTTGGGTAAAGATTGCGCTTTACTCACCGATGGTCGTTTCTCAGGTGGTTCATCTGGTCTGTCTATTGGTCACGTGTCTCCTGAAGCAGCTGAAGGTGGTGCGATTGGCTTGGTTGAAGACGGTGACCGTATCGAAATTGATATTCCAAACCGCACCATTCACTTAGCGGTGGATGAGGCAACCATGGCTGCGCGCCGTGAAGTGCAAGAAGCTAAAGGTTGGCAACCTGCTGAACAGCGCCCACGTAAAGTCTCTAAAGCCTTAAAAGCCTATGCGATGCATACCACGAGTGCGTCTAAAGGTGCAGTACGTGAAATTTAATCGCTAGTCTTTTGTCTTGTCCTGAAATAGATTGACAGTATTCCACTTCAAACCGAGTTAAGCAATTAGCTCGGTTTTAGTTTGCTCATACATCTGATTCGGGGTGTTCATATTTAAACTTAAATGTGGTCTATAGTAATTATAAATCATGATAGATTCCGTAATTAAGTGATCTAACTCCTTCATGGTTTGACATCGTGTAGTTAAAAACTCCTGCTTTAATATTCCATTAATCCGCTCTGCTAATGCATTTTGATATGAGAAACACTGTTTCGCAAGTGCGCCATCTGTCATGGAAGGACATATCCCATAATGGCGCAATGCCGATTGATATAGCTCAGAGCAATACTGAGAGCCTCTGTCTGAATGATGAATCATCCTAGTCGCTCGATCCGTCACATGCTGCATCGCCATATGTAGAGCCTGCATAACATTCTCCGCACGCATATCATTCGATAACTTATAACCTTTAATCTGACGGGTATAAGCATCTGTCACCAATGATAAATAATGTACGCCTTCAGCACTCTCAACATAAGTAATATCACTAACAAAGACTTCGTTGGCTTGCACTGCTGAATAATCCTTTAATAAATTTGGATGCTTCTTCATCCAATGCTTGCTATCCGTAGTTTTTGTATAGCGACGCTTGGGGCGAATCAATAAATTATGCTCTTTCAATATTTTAAATAACTGATCCCGTCCACACTTTAAACCACGCTGCAACAATTTGCCTTTAATAAGCCAATACAACTTACGTGTTCCGATACTTGGCATGAGACAACGATATTCCATAACCAACTCAAGTATTTGTTCAGTTGTTTGTGCAGTCATTTGAGCACGTTTTTCTGCTTGATAATAAGCTTGTCGGGTGATTCCCAACCACTGACAATAACGTGAAACGCTTAGTCCTCTTTGGCTTTGCCAATCTTTGAAACGTGCTCGGTATACTTTTTTCCAAGATCAGTCCCACATTCTTTATCAATGTGATAAATCACATCCTGAATAAATTCAGTTTTAAGCTTTTCTGCGGCTAACTGCTTTTCTAATTGGCGGATTCGTTGTTGGGGTGTTAATTGGCGTTTAGAAGAAGTCGGCATATTCGAAGTCCAGTCCTGTTGTCCGTGCTTGCGTAACCATACCAGCACAGTTGATCTTCCTTGAATACCATATTTTACCTGAGCTTGTTTATAAGTAATTTGCCCTTTTTCTACTTCATGTACAACCATCATTTTAAAGGCAAAGCTATAATCACGTTGTGTACGCTTAACTCTTTGTTCTCGTTCATGTTCCATAAAATAAGCCTCTTAAAGGTGTAAACTTATTTCAGGACGGGACATTTGAATGATTAAAAAGAGCACTCCATTTGGGGTGCTTTTTTATTGATTGATGAAAATAGCACAGTCGCATTTTACAGTACGATTTGCACTTTTATTGCGTAGACGAGGTTTTACTTTTGACGGCACAAAAGTAACAAAACACCTTTGTTTCCCTGCCATACAGTGAAACAGCGACATCCATGTCGCTTCATCATGTGACCTGATTTGGATAAAACAACAATAAATGGGTTCATGTAATACCTAGCGAGTCGCTTTCATGTGTAGCCTGCTTTCTATACAATAAAAACTGAAAAAATTGCCAAGACTGTAGAGCAATACGCAGCCATCGCTAAGGACAAAGACAATGAGTAAAGACAATATTCGTGAACATTCAGCCCCTGTTTATGAGGGTATTGAAAATGCGCCTGCACGTTCCATGATGCGTGCAACAGGCTTTAAAGATTCCGACTTTACCCGTCCCTTTGTCGGTATTGCGTCTACGTGGGCCAATGTCACGCCGTGTAATATGCACATTGATGGTTTGGCACGTGAGGCCGAAAAAGGAGTCAATCAAGCTGGCGGCAAAGGCATTATTTTTAATACCATCACGATTTCAGATGGTATTTCTAATGGCACCGAAGGCATGAAGTATTCATTGCTGAGCCGTGAAATTATTGCAGACTCGATAGAAGCCGTGGTGGGTTGTCAGGCCTATGATGGGGTGATTGCCATTGGTGGTTGTGACAAAAATATGCCGGGTTGTATCATGGGCTTAGCCCGTTTAAACCGTCCGGGTTTGTTTGTTTATGGTGGGACAATCAAGCCGGGCGCAGGGCATACTGACATGATTTCTGTCTTTGAAGCAGTGGGTCAGCACGCCAAAGGTGAAATCAGTGCCATTCAAGTTAAACAGATTGAAGAAGTGGCGCTGCCAGGGCCGGGTTCATGTGGCGGTATGTACACTGCAAACTCGATGGCTTCTGCGATTGAAGCCTTGGGCATGAGTTTGCCGGGCTCCTCTGCACAAGAGGCGGTTTCGGATGACAAGCGGATCGACTGTCAAAAAGCAGGTGAAGCGGTGATGAATTTGCTGCGTTTAGACCTGAAGCCACGCGACATTATGACCAAAGCCGCATTTGAAAACTCAATTAAAGTGCTGATTGCCTTGGGTGGTTCAACCAATGGCGTGCTGCACTTACTGGCAATGGCACATACTGCTGGGGTTGAACTGAGTTTGGATGATTTTGTCCGTATTGGGCAAGATATTCCCGTGGTGGCAGATGTGCGTCCATCTGGCAAATATTTGATGTCTGAGTTGATCGCGATTGGGGGCATTCAACCGTTGATGAAGCGCATGTTGGATGCTGGCATGCTCGATGGTTCATGTTTAACCGTAACAGGAAAGACCTTGGCGGAAAATTTGGCTGAGGTTGAAGACTATCCAGAGGGTCAACAGATTATTTTACCGTTCGACGCGCCAATTAAAAAAGACTCTCACTTGGTGGTGCTTAAAGGTAACCTGTCTCCAACAGGTGCTGTGGCTAAAATTACCGGCAAAGAAGGTTTGTATTTCGAAGGGCCAGCACGTGTCTTTGAAGGTGAAATTGGCGCAATGCGTGGCATTTTAGATGGTGAAGTTCAAGCGGGTGAGGTGGTGGTGATTCGTGGTGAAGGGCCTAAAGGTGGACCGGGCATGCCAGAAATGCTGAAACCGACCTCAGCGATTATTGGTAAAGGTCTCGGTAAATCAGTGGCACTGATCACCGATGGTCGTTTCTCAGGAGGTAGTCATGGTTTTGTCATTGGTCATGTCACCCCAGAAGCCTATGAAGGTGGGCCAATTGGTTTAGTGCAAAATGGCGATAAAATCTCGATTAATGCAGAAACCCGCGAAATGACGTGGCATGTTTCGGCAGAAGAGATCGCAGCGCGTCAAGCCGCGTGGGTGAAACCGCAACCGAATTATCGTTATGGGGCTTTGGCCAAGTTTGCAAAACTGACCACTGGTGCGGAAAAAGGCGCGGTAACTGATCTAAATTTAGATGTCTAATTGATCATTTTGCTGTGAATTGATATAAACCCTTGTAGTACTTTCAAGGGTTTAATTTAGAGGCTTTGCTCATGTCACTGTTGCGTCGATGGTTCGATCCGATTCGATCGCGTTGGTTTTACCAAAAACCGATTCGTCAAACGGTCGTATCTACTGAACAAGGCTTGAGTATTCATTTACGCCTCGACGATGTATATAGCTATTTAGCGGTTCAGCAGTTACCACAAATTGAAGAAATTTTAGCGGACGAACTGAAACCATTGAAGGTGGTCATTTCAAGTCAAGCTGCTGAACCGCCGAATCAAATGTCGGCTTTGGAGTGGCAAACTTATTGTTTAAATGATGCCAAAATTCTGTCGCGTCAGCACCGTTTTAGCTTTCATGAAACGCCAGAACAACCCAGTCCAGAGGCGCTGAGCCAAGCGGAAACTATCTTGCGGCATACGCCGCTGCGTGGGCAGGACTTTTTGTATTTGCTTGAAGATGTGTTTCACATGCTGTGGCAAAAACAAGAAGGTAAGCTGCGCACCTTATATGCGATGGCCAGCCGTCATCATCAAGAGCAACATTTTCCAGAACGTATTTTTAATGATGATGCGGTACTGGCCAGTTACTTCCAGCTCGGTGACCGTCAGTATCATGCCGTCGATGATCTGCTGCGTTTAACGCGCCGGTTAAAACAACAAAAATTATTTACCGATAACCCAATTTTCTTGATCAATCATATTGATTGGCGTGAGCATTTGATTAGTGATGCTGAAGAGTTAAATGAAATTCAGGCACTCGATCCAGAGTTAGACCTATATGTTGCGCTAGAAGATCCAATTTCATGGTTGTTATTGGCTTATATTAAAGAAGAACTGGCCGATTATTATAATATTCAGCTCAATGTCTACCCGCTCAGTTATCACGGTCGAGATGGGTTTGATTGGAGTTTGGCAACGCGTTTATCCAAACGGACAGAAATCAAATTCACACCGTTTTGCCGTCCGACGCAAGCAGCCACTTTGGCGATGGCACAGTTATTTTATAGCGTGCCTGAAGAGCAGCGCGTTGATGCCATGTATCGGATTTTGAAAGCCGTTTGGACCCAAGGCAAAGATTTATCCTTTAAATCGCATTTTGATCAACTGATGCAAGAATTGGAAATTGCAGCATTGATCACCGAAGATGTAGAGGCCAAGCTTCAAGAAAATGACATGCTCTGTGAAATGAAGTCCCAGCCTGACTTCCCTGTGATTGAACTGCGTGTGGATGGGCAGAGCTATGTCTTTAATAGTCTGTATCGCGTCTGGATGATTGAAAGTATTTTCAGTAATGTGCTGGAAGATCAATATAAAACCGACCCTGTGGATGAAAGCGAAGGCTGAGTTTTGTATACCTCTTATTGAACAAAACAGTCCAATAACACATGAAACCTAAAGCCGATGGTGTTTTTAGGCTGAGTTATTAAAGTGCTTATTAATAATGTTAATGAGGTTTAACAATTAAATTCATTGTTAAATTTTATTAATAAATAGGCTTACAAATGAAAATGATTATAATTGGCATTCTTTCTGTCTGTTGATTGATGTTATGCATTTTCATATTTCTTCTTTGAGCTTATCCATTCTGGCCGTGATGACTACAGCAGCGTTTGCTCAGGGCGAGACACTGGAAACAGCATCATCCCAAGTTTTACCGACTTTGCAATTTGAAGCCCAAGATGCAGATGACAAAGCGGCATATGCAGCAAAAACTGCATCAGCTGTTTTGCGTTCAGATGCACCGCTGTTTGAAACTGCGCAATCGATCAGCGTGATTAGTGAAAAACAACTCGAACAGAAACAAGCGAAAACACTGTCTGAAGCCTTGCAGGGTGTAGCGGGGGTCACCGCAGGACAGTATGGTCGCCGTGGTTGGGATGACTTTATTATTCGTGGGCAGGTTTCCAGCGCACAGACCTATGTCGATGGCTTGCGTATTCAAACTTCTGATAATGCCCTACGTTCAGAAGACATCAGTGGTTTACGGTCTATTGAGGTTGTCAAAGGGCCGACATCGACGGGTTTTGGCTTTGCCTTGCCGGGCGGCTTAGTTAACTTAACCACCAAACGTCCTGAGGCAAAGACTTCTTATCGTGGCAGTGTAAGCTATGGTAGTAATGCTTTGATTGATGGAACATTTGACATTAACTATGCACCAAATGACAGCGAAAAAGGGGCGTTTCGTGTGGTGGGTCATGCCTCTGACCAAGATGATCCAACCGATTATGTTTATTATAAAAATTATTATATTGCACCGTCTTATAATTTTGACTTAGGTGAAAAAGACGAACTGTCTGTGATTGCCAGCTATCAGCATCGGGATTTTATTCGCCAGCAGGGGATTCCCTATAGTAATGGCGCTTATAAAAACTATTCACAGACCTTATTTTTTGGCACGCCGAATCTAAGCAATACGGTCGATGTTCTGCGCTTAGGGTCGAACTATGCGCATTATTTTGATAATGGCTGGACCTTTAAACAAAACTTTGCGGTCACCAAAACCGATGCAGATAACAATCCGGTATTGGCGGGGAGTAATAACACTTTACCGACCATCAAACGGACGGTGGAAAGACAGATTAAAGATGATGTGAATTTTGCGCTGGATCATAATTTGTCGCGTCATTTTGATTGGGGCAAAACCCAATATGATTTGATGGTTGGTTTGGACATGATGCATGAACGCAGTGACTATGAGCGCCGTAGTAACAGCTTGTCATCCTTTAATGCCAATAATCCGATCTATACCCCTATCGCAAAGGCGACCACGACCAAATCGCATCAAATTACAGATACCCAATATATGGGCGTATATCTGCGTAATAATTTTAAAATTGATGATCATTGGATCTTGGGCTTATCGGGTCGTCATGACTGGACACAGGTCGAAGTCGATGACCTTTTCAATGATACGACGCTGAAAAACTCGGACAATGCTTTCACGGGTAATGCATCCTTGATGTATCAAATCAATGATAAGTTTGCTCCCTATGTGAGTTATGCAACCTCATTCTTTCCTGTGAGCGACACTGGCGCTGGCGGAACACTGTTGGACCCTGAAGAGGGAGAGCAGTTTGAGGTTGGGGTTAAGTTCCAAGGGCTGAATCAACGGTTGCAAGGCTATGTGGCTTATTATGATTTAACCCGTCAGAACGTGACTGAGTCGGATTCTACCCTCGGTTATTCTGTGCAAATCGGTGAACAAAAAACCAAAGGTTTTGAGACTGAGTTATCCGCTGCATTGACGGATCAATGGAACTTGACCGCAACCTATAGTTATATTCCTACCGCGGAAACGACAGAAAGTACCACCACCAGTGATATCGGCAAACGAATTAACCATGTGCCTAAAAATGCAGCCTCTTTATCAACCCAATACTTCTTTGCGGATGAGCAACTGGGCTGGAATATTGGTGCCAGTGCGAATTATCAAGGCGAGCGTACAGCACAACGTGGAACTTCTTATGTGCCACTATCGAGCTATACGCTGTACGACGTCAGTGCTGGCTATGAAGCGAAAAATTGGGGCGCAAAATTCAGCGTAAAAAACCTGTTTGATAAAGAGTATTTAGTCGGAACCACGCCAAATGCACAATTGGTGAGCTGGGGCGATCCACGTACTTTCCGCTTCAGCCTAAATTTCAAATACTAAGCAGAATCGCACTGCATCACATCTGGATTCAATAACAGTTGAGTCCAGTCCATTCTTCCCAGTAAGCCTCAATCTTTGGTTGAGGCTTACTTCTAAAAACAGTGATATGAGCCCAGATTTAAATTTTATAGCATGGCGCTAAGTGTTTAGAGAGAAGCGTCATGCTTGCTTTTGTTATTTTTGTTTTTACTGTCGCAGGCATGATTAAGGGTACCATTGGTCTGGGTTTGCCCGCCGTGTCGATGGGACTTTTATCTTTGGTGATTAGCCCATTTCAAGCGGCAACTTTGCTGATTATCCCTTCCATGGTCACGAACTTCTGGCAATTGTTTGCAGAAGGGCGCGTACTGCGACTGGTACAGCGCTTTTGGCCGTTGCTGGTGGGCATGATCATTGGTTCAGTTTGGAGTGTTTTTCCTACGCTCGGACATGGCGAATTTCAAAGTGAAGCACTGTTGGGCGGGATGCTGGCCATTTATGGTTTATATGGTTTGTTTGCCAAAAACATGCCCAACTTAGCCCCGTATGAAAAATATTTATCGCCGATCATGGGCTATTTGGGCGGTGCTTTGACGGTGGCGACTGGAGTGGTGGTGATTCCCGTGGTGCCATATTTGCAGTCCTTGCATTTGAAACGGGATGATTTGGTACAATCGCTCGGCCTTGCCTTTACCGTTTCAACTTTATGTTTGGCCGTGTATTTACATCTAAATCCTGTTGAAGACACCCCAATTGACTATCAGCTGTCGTTGATCGCACTGCTGCCTGCATTGCTCGGTATGTGGTTGGGCACCAAAATTCGCTACCACATCCCTGAGCAAGCCTTTCGTAAGGTGTTCTTTGTGGGCCTAGTGCTATTTGGCAGTTATATGGTTTTACATCAACTGGGCTGGCTTTAATGCGCAATGAGTTGGTCATGTTGGCTCAAGAGGAATTGACTAAAGCGTTGATAATCTGTGGGGAGCTGATCAAAACACCGTGCTGCTAATAGCAACTTGCGGTTGGCCCATTTGCCTAAGAGTTCAATTTGCTGAAAATCATACTGTGCTTTTAAACGCAGGGCTGCCCGTTTGGGAATAATCGCAATGCCGACGCCATTGGCAACGACTTGGGCAATCGCGGCAAAGTTCGGCACCCGTAGACGATAGTGGATGTCACAGCCTAAGCGTTTGGCTTGCGCTTCTATTGACTGTTGTAAGGAGTGATATTGCATGAGGCCCACAAACGGATGTTGCAGTAATTCTCCCAGTTCTAGTTGTGCCGCAGTGGCAAGTGGATGCTGGCTTGGGCAGATCAGTACCAACGGGTCTTCAGCAAACTCTTGAGTTTCAAGCTGTCCCGCATCAAAAAAACCAGAGATCAGTCCTAACTGCGCCGTGCCTGTACTGAGGGCCTGAATGATGTCATTGGTTTCGGCTTCTTTTAATTCAATATGGAGCTTCGGATTTTCCATCAAATACTGCGGCAATAAATGCGGTAAGTACTCACTCTGCGCCGATGAGTTGCACCACAATATAATGTTGCTCGTTGCACTGTGAGCAAAGGGCAGCATGGCTTGTTGTAATTGCTGCTGTTGTTGCAGTAAGTGCTGCGCATGTTCCGCAAAGGTTTGTCCAGCAAGGGTCGCTTTTACCCCAGTTGCATGGCGGGTAAATAAACTGACTTCAAAATGGTGTTCTAATTTTTTAATTCGCTCACTGGCGGCCTGTAAAGAAATGGCGGAGCGTTCTGCACCCTTGGTCAGACTGCCTGTACTCAGGATATTGATAAACAATTGCAGATCAAAAAAATCAAGGCGCATGGCAGGGTCAAAGCGGAAAATGTTGCTTTATCTTAGTCCTTTTTGCGTTTTGAGACATCCCTTTAGGTGTAATAGGAGTCAGAGCATTAGACCAAAAAAGCAGCCCGAAGGCTGCGATCAACAATGGATAATCAAAATATCAGATAGATTAATCTTTTTGCCCTAAGCTGAAGAACCAGTTTAAGAACAATGCTGCAAACGTAGCAGTACCAATACCACCCAAGTTAAAGTTGCCAATTTGTAAGGCAAAATCACCTGTACCTAAAATGATGGTGACTGCAGCGACCATCAGGTTTTTGTTCTGTGAAAAATCGACTTTGTTTTCAATCCAGATTTTTGCACCTGCGATGGTAATCAAACCAAAGACCACAATCGATGCACCGGTTAAAATCGCGGTCGGAATGGTATGGATGATGGCACCAAACTTTGGTGATAGGCCTAAGAAAATGGCAAACACACCTGCAATGGCAAAAATGATGGTCGAGTAAACTCGTGTGACTGCCATGACTCCAATGTTTTCACCATAGGTGGTCATGCCTGGTGCACCGACACCCCCCGCTAATGTCGTTGCGACACCATCGGCAACAAACGCTTTACCAATGTGCGGATCAAGGTTTTCACCAGTCATCGCACTCACGGCTTTGATGTGACCGAGGTTTTCTGCCACCAAAATTAACGCGATCGGGGCAATGATCATCATGGCATTGGCATTAAATTCAGGCGCATGAAAAGTCGGTAAACCAAACCAAGCGGCTTGTTGAATTGGTGCAAAATTAATCGCTGTGCCATAGCCCATAACGTTGGTCACGATGAAATAGACCAAGTAAGACAGTAACAAACCAATTAATAATAAGAGACGCTGCAATAAACCACGGGTAAAGACTGCAATCGAGCCCATACATAATACGGTAACCAGTGCCATCCACATATTAAAGGAATTGCCCGCAACGCCTTTGACCGTCACTGGGGCAAGGTTGAGACCAATAATCATCACCACAGCACCTGTCACCACAGGCGGCATCAGTTTTTCAATCCACTTAGTGCCCGTTGCCATGACCATAAAACCAAACAAAGTATAGAGCACGCCGCAGGCAATAATACCGCCGCCCGCCATAGCTAAGTTTGGATTGAGTGCTCCTGTGCCCGATGCGGTATAGCCCGTTGCTGCAATCACGACCCCAATAAAGGCAAAACTTGAACCTAAATAGCTCGGAACACGTCCACCCGTCATAATAAAGAACAAGATGGTACAAATCCCGGACATTAAAATAGCAAGGTTGGGATCGAAGCCCATCAAGAAAGGTGCAAGAACCGTTGCTCCAAACATGGCAAAGGCATGCTGCACACCTAAAATTGCACTTTGTGAAGCAGGGAGGTATTCACTTGTGCCAACAGGACGTGCATCGATATTGCCTTCGTACGGGCGCCATTTGGGAAACCAATTGGACATTTTTTGAGCACTCTAAAGATAAATTGTGCACATCATACTCTTGTTTTTTAGAAGATTTAATCAGTGATACAAAAAATTGTTCAAACTAATCTTATGACTTTTCAGAACTTTTTACCGCATGGTAAAACTTTTAATTTTTAAAAATAATGATAAATCAAGGTTTAATTGGTAAATTTAGCCAATCGCTTATTCATAAATATTTATGATTGGATTGATAAAAAAAATTATAAAAGGTTTGACCATGCGGTCAATAAAAAAGCACATCATAGTGATGTGCTTTAAATGGAGCGGGCTTAAAACTTTATCCTGTGTTACGAAGACCCGCTGCAATGCCGGCGATACTTACCATAAGTGCATGATCTACAGGTGTATTTGTTTCCTGACGCTCTTCTAGGTAACGGCGGCGACGTTTCATTAACTCTGCTTGGAGTAAATGCAGAGGCAATAAATACGGTTTGCGCACTCTCATTGACTGATCTAAAACTTCGTTACTACTGAGGAGTTTAGACTCACCTTTAAGCGCCAACAGGGTTTGCACCGCATACTTTAAGCGCTGACGCAGATGTTCACCGAGCACTTTCAAGTCTTCATCATCGGTCAGGTGCGACTCATAATACAGCGCCACATGAGCATCAGATTTCGAGAGCACCATTTCCAGCATATCAATCAGGGTTTGGAAATACGGCCATGCCACCAGCATTTCATCTAAGGTGGCTTTATGTCCTTGATCAATCACTTGGTTAATTGCCGCGCCTGTACCCAGCCAAGCGGGTAGCATCAAACGAATCTGGGTCCACGCAAATACCCAAGGAATAGCACGTAAGGACTCAATGCCGCCAGTGACTTTACGTTTTGCTGGACGTGAGCCAAGCGGTAACATTTGCAGTTCAAGTTCTGGCGTGACTGTGCGTAAATATTTGACGAAGTGTGGGTTTTCTCGCACAGTCTGACGATATACCTGTACCGACAAATCGGTCATGCTGTGCATTAATTCGCGCCACTCAGGTTTTGGGATGGGCGGTGGCAGTAAAGTGGCTTCTAAAGTAGCAGCGGTATAAATCTCTAAGTTTTGCAGCGCAATGCCTTCTAGACCAAACTTGAAGCGAATCATTTCACCTTGTTCAGTGACTCGAATTGCACCTGAAATCGAGCCAGGTGGCTGTGAAAACAGGGCTTGTTGCGTTGGCGCACCGCCACGGCTGATGGAACCGCCACGACCATGAAATAGCGTGAGTTGTACACCATGCGTTTTCGCAATTGCGGTTAATTCTTCTTGCGCGCGGTATTGTGCCCAATTGGCTGACATAAAACCTGCATCTTTTGCCGAGTCAGAATAGCCAATCATCACTTCATGCTTGCCCTGAATATGCTGTTTATACCAATGCATATTGAATAGGGTATTCATGGTGGCTGCGGCGCCATCTAAGTCTTTTAATGTTTCAAACAATGGCACCACACGTAGTGGATGTTGGATCCCTGCTTCTTTTTGCAAAAGCAGTACCGCCAGCACATCACTTGGATATTCAGCCATCGAAATAATGTAGGCACCTAAACTTTCTTGAGGCTGTGCTGCCAAAGTACGCATGGTGGCAAATACTTCTTGTACTTCAGGTTGTTCAATTAAGCTTTGCGCAGGTTCATTTAAATGCTTGGGCAACAGTGGACGTTTGCTTTGTAGCTCTTGCAATAAGAAGTTTTGGCGCGCTTGTTCGGTCCACGTTTCAAAATTACCCAGACCCAAATATTCAGTAATCGCCGAAATTGCTTGGCGATGACGTCCTGATTCTTGGCGAATATCTAGTTTCAGCAGTTCAATCCCGAAACAGTTCACTCGATGGATAAAGTCCAGCAGTTTCCCATTGGCAATTTCAGGCAGATTGCTGGCAATCAAAGAGCGATAACACAGCAGTAAAGGCTGGAGCAGTTCCTCTTTGGCTTTAATCACCAAGCTGTCATCGGCATCGGCACCGCGCAGTTTTTCGGCGAGCCAATGGCGCGTAGCTTTCAGCCGTTCGCGAGTATCACGTAAATATTCACGGTAGGGTTCAGGATGGTCTTGGCCCAAGGCTTGACGCAGTTCATCGCTACAGCTTTGAATCGACAGTTCCCAACGCAAGTCTTCAATGTCACGTAAGTAAAGATCAGCGGCTTTCCAACGCGATAGCCACAGGACTTCTTGAGTAATGTTGTGTGTCACATTCGGGTTGCCATCACGGTCACCACCCATCCATGAAGCGAAACGTACAGGTGCCACATGTAAAGGCAGACGTTGCCCACAGTGCTCGATTACCATGTCGTCTAGTTCACGCATGAACTTCGGTACGGCATTCCATAAGGTTTGCTCAATGGTGGTAAAGCCCCATTTCGCTTCATCGACTGGGGTTGGACGGTGTTGACGAATTTCATCGGTCTGCCACGCCGAACAGATCAGTTGTTTTAAGTCTTCAAGAACGGTCTGACGTTCACGAGGGGTCAGTTTTTGCTGATCCATTTTAAATAAGGCATCGTTAATACCATCATATTTTTGGATCAGGGTACGACGGCTGACTTCAGTGGGGTGAGCGGTCAGAACCAGTTCAATCTTTAAATCACAGATTTGCTGGAACAGCGTATCGGTTGAAATGTCGTTATTTTTAAATTTAGCAAAGAGGTGGTCGAGCGGATTTGGAGAGGGTGCGGTCTCATCAAATTCACTTTGACGACGGCTACGCACCACATGGTATTGCTCCGCAATATTGGCAAAGTTCAAAAAGTGGGTAAAGGCACGTGTCAGCGGTAAAATTTCATCATCTTCAAGGCTAAAAAACAATTGTTCGAGTTGTTTTTCAGCTTCGACTTGACCATCACGAGCACCTTTAGACAATGCGCGAATTTGCTCGACCTGATTAAACAAATCTTGTCCTGCATGCTCCTTGAGGGTTTCACCCAATAGGTTGCCGAGTAATCGGACATCTTCACGTAGTGGAGCATCAATTTGTTGAATCATGATTATTATTCCCTCGTTGTTCTTAATTTGACTATACCCCGATTCGATGACAATCCAAGTAGGGGCAGACAAAAGTAGGGGATTAATTGCTGAATTTAGAAGCAAATGAACCACTTAGGGCAAGCAATTGTTTTAAAATAAAGATGGTTTTTAATTCCAAGTATTTGAATTAATTGTCAAAAATATAAATTTAATTACCGAATCTTAAGGTTTTTGTAAGGGGTATTTTAATAAAAAAATCGCAATGGCTTCTTGAATCAGTTGCTCGCGTTGTTTGGCATTGGGCACTTCATTCATCCCCAGTAACATTTCTTGGTGGCGATATCCAAACAGCAAAGACATTAATAAGGTGATGACCTCATTGACCTGTTCAAATTGAAGAACGCCCAAGGCTTGGGCTTGGTCAAAGAACTGTTCCCAAATCGCCCGCATTTTGAGGTGAGAGGCTTTATAGAAGTTCTCTAGCAATGGGTTTTGTTCAGCGGCTAGCTGCAATAGTAGGTGCTCCAGCTTGATGGCCTCAGGCAGGTTAATAATATGCATCGATAGTGCACAAATTTGTTCGAGCATGGGCACAAAGTCTTCGGCACGTTGCAATTGAAATGAACGACCCAGCATCAGCTTTTCACAGGTTTCCTCAATTGCGCAACTGAACAGATTGGCTTTGTCCTGAAAATGGTTATACACCGTGAGTTTGGTGACGTGCGCTTCCTTGGCAATATGGTCCATGCTGGAGCCGTGGTAGCCATGTTGTAAAAACAACTGACGTGCCACCTCCAAAATACGTTGCCGCTTTTCTAAATCCTTGGGACGTCCTGCTGAAGCTTGCACACATTTTCCTAAAAAAAAGTTCAAAAAGTCATTTACATCTGAGCATATCTTTAATTAGTGTACTATGCAGTATATTAATTAAAAAATAACCAAGTTAAGTCTGGATATTGTGCCTGATTAATTGGTGGTTATGGAAGAAGAGCAGACTTCATGAGCAAAATTCAGACCCTTGTGGCAAGTATGATGGTGGTGTGTAGTATCACCTTGTGGGGATGTAGCAAAGACACGACTGAACCAGAGTCGGTACCTTTGGTAATGGTGAGCCAACCGAATACCACGCATCTAGAACAAAAAAGCTATGCTGGCGAAGTGCAAGCCCGCCAACAAACCGCGCTGTCTTTTCGTGTTGGGGGACAAGTCACGGAGCGTTTGGTCGATGTGGGTGACCAAGTCAAAGTCGGACAATTTTTAGCACGCTTAGATGTACAGGATGCCCAGTTACAACTCAATGCAGCCAAAGCACAGTTAGAGAGTGCCCAAGCGGCTGAAAAAAATGCGCAGGATGAACTCAAACGCTTTAAGCAATTGTTACCGAGTAATGCAGTGAGTCGTTCACAGTACGACAGCGTTGAAAATCAATATAAAGCCGCACTGTCGAGCTTGAAACAAGCACAAGCCAATTATAACGTTACGCAAAACCAAACCAGTTATAACCAACTGATCGCCAATAAAAACGGCGTGATTACCGAGCGTAATATTGAAATTGGACAGGTGATTTCAGCAGGGCAACCCGCGTTTCAACTGGCCATTTCAGGTGATCGTGAAGTGGTGATTGGTGTGCCTGAACAAGCCATTGCTCAGATTAAAGTTGGACAGGATGCAGTCGTCACCTTGTGGTCTAAACCCGATGAGCGTTTTGCTGCCTACGTCCGTGAAATTTCGCCTGCCGCAGATCAGTCACGTACTTTTAGTGTCAAAGTGGCTTTGCGTGAAGGACAAAATACGATTCAACTGGGACAGAGTGCTCGGGTGTTTTTCAGTTCAACTGAGCGCAATGTGTTGAGTGTACCGTTAGCCAGTGTTTCCGCTGCAGGTAAAAATGCTTATGTCTGGGTGGTGAATGCTGACAACAGCATTCGTAAAGTCCCTGTCAGTGTGGGGGAGTATGGTCGAAACAGCGTTACCATTCGTTCAGGTTTACAGCCAAAGGACTATGTCGTGGTGGGTGGGGTGCATTTACTGCGTGAAAAACAAAAAATTCAGCCGATTAGCCGTGACAATAAAACGGTCAAGATTGCGACAGGGAGTTAAGCATGAACTATAACCTGTCGGAATGGGCCTTAAAAAATAAGGGCTTGGTCCTTTATTTGATGTTGTTACTGGGCATCGTGGGTGTGGTGTCTTATTCCAAACTAGCACAGAGCGAAGACCCACCTTTTACCTTCAAAGTGATGGTGGTACAGACCTATTGGCCGGGTGCAACGGCGCGCGAGGTGTCTGAACAAGTGACCGACCGTATTGAAAAAGAGCTGATGACCACGGGTAAGTATGAGCGCATTATGGCCTACTCCAGACCCGGCGAGTCGATGGTGACTTTTGTGGCACGAGATGCCATGCGCTCCAGTGAGATACCTGATGTGTGGTATGACGTACGCAAGAAGGTTGGAGACATCAAACATCAGCTGCCCAATGGGGTACAAGGACCATTCTTTAATGATGAGTTTGGTGATACTTTCGGCAACATTTATGTGCTGACCGGTAAAGACTTTGATTATGCGGTGATGAAAGAATATGCCGACCGTTTACAGTTACAACTGCAACGCGTCAAAGATGTCGCCAAGGTCAACTTGGTTGGGCTGCAAGATCAAAAGATTTGGATTGAAATTTCCAACACCAAGTCGGCACAGTTAGGCATTCCTGTGACAGCGGTGCAACAAGCCCTGCAACAGCAAAATACCATGGCCAGTGCAGGCTTTTTTGAAACAGAATCGGATCGTATTCAACTTCGAGTCACAGGGCAAATTAAGAGCGTTGAAGAACTGCAGCGTATGCCTTTATTGGTGAATGGAAAAACCATCCAGCTCAGCGATGTGGCTGATGTCTATCGTGGCTTTAGTGAACCTGCTCAACCCCGTATGCGCTTTATGGGGGAAAATGGCATTGGCATTGCGGTGTCGATGCGTAAAGGTGGCGACATCTTGGCTTTGGGTAAAAACTTAGAAACTGAGTTTTCCAAGCTGCAAAAAACTTTGCCTTTAGGTATGGAGCTGAAGAAAGTTTCAGACCAGCCTGTCGCGGTGAAGCGTAGTGTCAACGAGTTCATGAAAGTTTTGGCTGAAGCGGTGATTATTGTCTTGCTGGTTAGCTTTTTCTCGCTGGGTTTCCGTACTGGACTGGTGGTGGCATTCTCCATTCCATTGGTCTTGGCCATGACCTTTGCAGGCATGAATATTTTTGATGTCGGTCTACATAAAATTTCTTTGGGTGCCCTGATTTTAGCGCTGGGCCTCTTGGTCGATGACGCCATTATTGCCGTGGAAATGATGGCGATTAAAATGGAACAAGGCTACAGCCGACTACAAGCAGCAGGGCATGCATGGCGAACCACTGCCTTTCCGATGTTGACGGGAACTTTGATTACCGCTGCGGGCTTTTTACCAATTGCCACGGCAGCGTCCAGTACAGGTGAATACACTCGTTCTATTTTCCAAGTGGTGACCATTGCCTTAATTGTGTCTTGGTTTGCAGCGGTGTTGTTTGTGCCTTATTTGGGTGACAAACTCCTGCCCGATTTTAATAAAGAACTGATTCAAAAAGCGCCGTGGTATAGCCGTTTGTGGGCACGTTTGCGCAAACAGCCAGAACCTCAGCCGATGGTGCATCATGCAGGTGAGCATCACGATCCTTATCAAACCAAGTTCTATCAAGGTTTTCGCCGTTGGGTCGATCTGTGTGTGACCTATCGCAAAACAGTCATTGCAACGACTGTGGCTATTTTTGTGCTCTCGGTGTTGATGTTTAAGTTAGTACCGCAGCAGTTTTTCCCACCCTCGAATCGTGCCGAAATTTTGGTCGACTTAAAGCTTGAAGAAGGTGCATCTTTAACGGCAACTGAAAATGCGGTGAAAAAAGTTGAACAGTTCCTGTCGAAGCAAGAAGGCATAGATAATTATGTGGCATATGTGGGCACAGGCTCGCCACGTTTTTATTTACCGCTCGATCAGCAGCTACCACAAGCCAGCTTTGCTCAGTTTGTGGTCTTGGCTTCTTCACTGGATGATCGCAATGAAATTCGTAAATCCCTAGACACCCAAATCCGCCAGTTATTGCCCGATGTGCGTACTCGCGTCTCTTTACTTGAAAATGGCCCACCTGTCGGTTATCCACTTCAATATCGCGTGTCGGGTGAAGACTTAACTCAAGTGCGTGCTTGGGCGGATAAAGTCGCGGCGATGCTGAGTGCTAACCCCAACACCACCAATGTGCATTTGGACTGGGGTGAACCAAGCAAGATGATCAATCTAGAGATTGACCAAGACCGTGCCCGCCAAATGGGGGTGTCGAGTTTAGATTTGGCCAATTTCTTGAACAGCTCAATTTCGGGTGCCACCATTAACCAGTACCGTGAGAAACGTGAGCTGATTGAAATCCGTTTACGTGGCGATCAAGCCGAGCGGGTTGAAGTAGCATCACTGGCGAGTCTTGCCGTTCCAACTTCAAATGGCGGAACAGTACCGTTGGCACAAATTGCCAAAATTGATTATAGCTTTGAAGAAGGTTTGATTTGGCATCGTAACCGCCTACCGACTATTACGGTACGTGCAGATATTCGGACCAAGTTACAGCCGGCCACTGTGGTGGATGAAATGGCCGAACAGATGAATCAGCTGCGTGCGGAACTGCCGAATGGCTATTTGGTTGAAGTCGGCGGTACAGTGGAAGAGTCTGCACGTGGGGGTAAATCGGTTGCAGCAGGCATGCCTTTATTCTTGGCCGTGGTCATGACTTTGCTGATGATTCAACTGCGCAGTATGTCTCGTGCCACGATTGTCTTGCTCACTGCACCTTTAGGTTTGATCGGCGTGGTGTTGTTCTTGCTACTATTCAACAAACCTTTTGGCTTTGTTGCAATGTTGGGCACCATTGCCTTGTCAGGCATGATCATGCGCAACTCACTAATCTTGATTGATCAGATTGAGCAAGATATTCAAGCGGGGCATGAATCATGGGATGCGATCATCGATGCGACGGTGCGACGTTGTCGTCCAATTGTGCTGACGGCATTGGCAGCTGTTCTGGCTATGATCCCACTATCTAGAAGTATTTTCTTTGGACCTATGGCCGTTGCGATCATGGGCGGACTAATTGTGGCAACGCTATTAACCCTGTTCTTTTTACCGGCCTTGTACGCGCAGTGGTTTAAAGTAAAAAAAATTAGCCATAAGCTGTAAATTTATGCCAATATCAGGTGCGAAACGTTGAAAATTTCAATATAGTAGCACCTGAAATTTATGGCATTTTTATAAAGCAGTTTTTTGCTACACATTAAAAAACCAACGATGTGGCAAATGGGGTTAAACGCATGATGCAAGACAATGTAACCAAGTATCGCCGCTCTATCGCGATTTCTTATGTCTTCATGTTTTTGGCTTTGTTTACTGTGATTAGTGGCGCATTTTCCTATTGGTATGCCCGAAAAGTCACGCAAATTGATCATGCCGAAGTGTGGTTACAAGCGCAAGCACTCTGGGTCATGCGCAATATTGTGATTTATAGCATTTTGGCTTTATTTGCAGCATTGTGGTTTATTCCTCTTATTTTCTTCACTTGGGACAGCGCATTGTGGGTGACTGCATGCACGGTTGCAGGTGTGGTTTTTAGCTGTATTGCATTTCTCTTCCTTCTAAATGCATGGTTTAAAGGCCTGTCTAAATTTTTGAAAAATAAAGCAGTTTTCTAATTCTACTGATTTTTTTTCAAACACCCCCTTGTAAAACTTGGTTTGAACCCAATTTCAGACCACAGTTGAGTATTAAATAAATTCCGTGAGGAGCATCGCCAGACATGGCTAAACGTGATTATTATGAGGTTTTAGGTGTTGCTAAAACCGCTAGTGATGATGAAATTAAAAAAGCCTACCGTAAGTTGGCGATGAAATATCATCCGGACCGCAACCCTGACAATGCTGAAGCTGAAGAGAAATTTAAAGAAGCGGCTGAAGCTTATGAAATTTTATCGGATAGCGAAAAGCGCAGCATGTATGACCGTATGGGGCATCAAGCCTTTGAAGGTGGTATGGGCGGCGGAGGCGGCTTCGGTGGTGGTTTCAGCGCAGAAGACATTTTCAGTCAATTCGGTGACATTTTCGGTGGTGCATTTGGCGGCGGCGGCGGTCGTGGTCAACAGCGTGCACGTCGTGGTTCTGACTTACGTTATGTGATGGAACTGACGTTGGAAGAAGCAGTAAGAGGGGTGAAAAAAACCATTACTTTTACTGCACCAGCGCCGTGTGAAACCTGTGACGGTAAAGGCTCTAAAAACCCGAACGATGTTGAAACCTGTAAAACTTGTCATGGTGCAGGTCAGGTTCGCATGCAGCAAGGTTTCTTCTCTGTACAGCAGACCTGTAGCACCTGTCGCGGTCAGGGTAAGATCATTAAGAACCCATGTAATACCTGTCATGGTTCAGGCGTTAAAGACCGTCAACAAACCTTAGAAGTGACGATTCCTGCGGGCGTCGACAACGGTGACCGCGTTCGTTTAACGGGTAAAGGCGAAGCGATTCGTGATGGTCAGTCAGGCGACTTGTATGTAGAAGTGGTGGTGCGTGAGCACGAAATCTTCCAACGTGATGGTGCAGACCTGTATATGGATGTCCCTGTGAGCATTGCCGATGCTGCTTTGGGTAAAGAAATTGAAATCCCGACACTCGAAGGTCGTGTGAGTTTGAAAATTCCTGAAGGCACACAAACGGGTAAAATGTTCCGTTTACGTGGCAAAGGGGTTAAACCTGTACGTACCAGTATGCAGGGTGATTTGCTTTGCCGTATCGTGATTGAAACACCCGTTAACTTGACGGCACGTCAACGTGAACTGTTAAAAGAGTTGCAAGAAACTTTAGATGGAGATGATCACAAATCATCACCAAAGAAGAAGTCTTTCTTTGACCGACTGTTTGATTAATTGAATACGGTACGTCTGAATTGGTGTTGAAAAGAGCGGGAATATTTTCCCGCTTTTTTTATGTTATTGCGCTTCTGTTTGCAGCTCAGGTTGATCGATCTCTTCAACCGACACCATTTCTTCAGCCATAGGTGCAGCGGCTTGTACTTGTTGCTCGGCCTGTGCTTTGGGATGTGTACTGGTGGTGATCTTTACCTGTGACAAACTTTCTAAGGTGTCGCCCGCTTGAACAGCGGGTTCAGCCTGAACCTGTGCCCAACTGCCCCCAAACGCCATCGCTAGAAAAAGTACCTTTGCTTTCATTCTATTTTCCTCATTTTAAAGTTGTTTTTAAACGCGAACCTAGTCTGCGTAAGATTGATTGCAAATTTGTGAAAAGCTTGAGAAATCATGTTTGAAAATAAAGCGATTTTTTCGATGAAAATGGCCAACAAACCTTAGTCTGGGCAATCAGTTTTGCTATAGTAAGAGCAATTTTGAAGCTAGATTAGGAATATGTTATGTCAGCAGCTCCACGCATTGGTGTCTTAGGTGCCGGCGGTCGTATGGGTCGCATCCTTATTCAAGCGGTACATGAAGCAGGCTATCAACTGGCTGCGGCAGTGGAACGCCCTGAAAGCTCACTGGTTGGTACAGATGCAGGTGAGCTTGCAGGTATTGGCAGCCTAGGCGTGAAGGTGGTGGGTAGTCTGGAAGCGGTAGTGAAAGATTGTGATGTGATCATTGATTTCACTGCACCAGTAGCGACCGTTCAGCATTTAAAAATTTGTCGTGAAGCTGGGGTTGCCATTGTCATTGGGACCACGGGCATGAATGACGAACAAAAAGCTTATTTGGACGAGTCGGCGACACAGACTCCTGTGGTCTATGCAGCCAACTATTCTGTAGGGGTCAACGTTTCGATTAAACTATTGGAATTGGCTTCTAAAGTCTTTGGCGACACAGTGGATATTGAAGTGATTGAAGCGCATCACCGTCATAAAGTCGATGCACCATCAGGCACAGCATTGATGATGGGTGAGGCGATTGCAGGTGCTTTAGGGCGTGACTTGAAAACTGATGCAGTGTATTGCCGTGAAGGTCATACAGGACCTCGTGAACGTCAAAGTATTGGTTTCCAAACCATTCGTGGCGGCGATATTGTCGGTGAACATACGGCTATGTTTATTGCCGATGGTGAGCGCGTTGAAATTACCCATAAAGCGACCAACCGGATGAACTTTGCTTCGGGTGCGGTACGTGCTGCAGCTTGGGTGGTAGGACGTGAAGCACGTAAATATGACATGAAAGATGTACTGGGTTTTAACAACATTCAAGTTTAAAAACCTGCTTCATTCGCCATAAAAACAAGATAAAAAACTAAAATAAGACGAAGAATAGAATGAAAAAAGTCATATATATGGCTTGTGTTGTTGCCCTGATGACGACAGCACAAGCCAAACCTATGGATCAAGCCAAACTCAGTATTCATAAAAATAATATTAAAGTTTGGACCTATCAAAATGCGCAAAACCCAGTCTTTTTATATAAGGCTGAAACCACGTTTGATGTGCCGATTGAAAAAGCAGTATCACTGATCTTAGATGTTGACCATGCGGTGAAATGGGTGCCGTATATGGGTAGTGTGAAAGTCTTGTCGCGCGATGATAAAAAAGGCGAGTTTCAACTGTATATGGTTCTCGATTTTCCTTTTCCTTTAAAAGACCGCGACTTGGTGGTGCAGGGGAAAATGACCAAGGACAATCAGGGCATCATTAGCATTAAAAATAAAGCGATTGATAAAAACATTCTTAAAAACCCAGATTATGTGCGCCTCAATCATTATGAGGGCGATTGGACCTTTCAGAAACTGGGACCAAATAAAGTCAAGGTTTTGACCTCAGGTTATGCCAACCCTGAGGGATCGATACCACTGAAGTTTGTGAATATGTTTGTCCAACAACAACCCTATCAAATGCTGCAAAAAATGAAAAATCAATTGCTGGAACAAGAAGATACTCCTGCCCATTTACCAGCTGCCTTACGTTAATTTTAAAGACGAAGAAGCCTGTAATGCAGGCTTTTTTATGTTTTAAAACTTAAGGCTGTTGATAAGCGTTCAACAGCTCTAAGGTTGAAGCCTTAGGCAGGTCTAACTGAATTAAACTGAGCATGGCATGTCCTTCACCAGCGAGCGAGATCTTGAAGTTTTCAGCACTGTTTTGGTCACATTGGAACTGTAAATTTTTCTGGTGGGGCAAGTTCATCTGCATTTCACGTTCATTGTTCAACCGATATTGATAAGTTCGTTGGGTCGAGGTTTCAGTCAAGCTCGGCGCTAAACTTAAAAACTGATAATCAGTTAAATTTTGCGTTTTCAGAAACCCTTCAATCAGTGCTTTACAAATAAAATGCTGCTGTTGTACCTGCTGTGAAACATGTGGCGGCTGGCAAGCCGATAAGCTCAATAAGCAAAAGAGAGATATGATTATTTTTTTCATAAAAGTGCCTATTTATGGTTGTGAACGAATGACAGAAGCATAATTCTGTTGGCATAATGGATACAGATACATAAAAGTTAAAAAAATAGGTACAGATGAATGGCATTTCAGTATCAAAGCTTGGCTGCACAGTTGCTTGAAAAAATTCAAAATGCTGAATTACCCGCAGGGCAAAAGCTGTTGTCGTTACGCCAGTTTGCCAACTTACAAAAGGTCAGCTTGAATACGGCCAAGAGCTGTTATGAGCTACTCGAGTCGCAGGGGTATATTCATGTGAAAAATAAGTCGGGCTATTTTGTCAGTTATCAAAAAAATACCAGCCCATCTATTCCCGTACCACAGCATCCTGATTTTCAGTCTCAAGCTCGTGATATTTCTAACTTAGAGCTACAGTTGGAAATTCAACAGTCTTCCATTAATAGCCGTCTCATCCATTTGGGAGCGATTCAGCTTTCGCCAAAACATGTGCCTGTAGAAGCGCTTCGCCGCTCCATTCAACGCGCCTTAAAACACAGCCAACCTGAAGATTTTTTATATAGCGATAAGCAGGGCCATATTCGCTTACGGCAGGCCTTGTCTGAGCATTGGGCTGAAGATGGCTTCTATATTTCGCAGGATGATATTTACATCAGCAATGGCTGTATGCCAGCGCTGTCGGTGATGATCCAACACCTCAGCAAGGAAGGCGACAGCGTAATTGTACCGACCCCGAATTTTAATGGTCAGTTGCAAATGTTGGCGGGGTTAAAACGAAAAATTATTGAAATTCCAGCCGATACTCAAGGCTTTGATCTTGAACGTTTAGAGCAGGTCATGCAAAGTTCAGGCGCAAAAGCGTGCTTACTCACGGCCAATTATCAAAATCCATTGGGGTTTTGCTTAAGCAATGCAGAAAAAGAAAAAATTGCACAACTGGCGGCGCGCTATCATTGCTATGTGATTGAAGATGATATTTATGGTGAATGTAGTTTCAGCTCGAGTCGTCCGCTGCCGATTAAGTATTGGGATCAGCAGGGTTATGTGATTTTCTGTGGTTCGGTTTCCAAGTCACTTTCAACTGCGTATCGCGTAGGTTGGTTTTGTATTCCGCAGCGCTTAGCGCATTTGAAGGCTACGTTATTGATGCAAAATATTACAGTGAATACACCCTTGCAGTTGGCACTGGCCGATCTCATTTATAGTCGTGCTTATCGGGAGCATTTACAGCAGTTAAAGCCGATTTTGAAACAGCAAGTTGAGCAATACCGACACATGATTCAGCATGCCTTTAACGGAGTTGAGTTACGTATCAATCAACCCTTTGGTGGTTATGCACTGTGGTTACAGTTGCCAGAGTGTATTGACGGTTTAGATATGTACTATTTTGCTCAGCAGCACGGTATTAATATTGTGCCAGGCGAAGTCTTTGGTGAAGGGCAGCGTTATAAAAACTGTATCCGCCTCAATGCAGGTCATGAAATTTCAACAGATATTCGCGCAGCGGTCACTTTGTTGGCCGATTGGGTGAAAGCGCAACTCAGCAGTTCGACGTTGGTCAAACAAGCGGTATAAAAAGCGCCTCTTTTGAGGCGCTTATGGATTAAAAATCGGCTTTGAGGACGATACGATAACGGGCTTTTCCAGAATGTAACCGTTCCAGTGCTTCATTCAACTGTGACATAGGATACAGTTCAATTTGTGGCGCAATGTTTTTACGTGCAGCGAATTTGAGTAGCTGACGTAATGCCGCAGGTGAGCCAGTGGGTGAACCCGTGATAGACTTTGCTCCACCAATCAGACTACCTGCATTTAACTTGATGGGCTCTAGAGGCAAGCCTAGCAAATGGATCGTGCCATTCGGTGCCAGTGTACTAATATAGGCAGGCCAATTGAGCGTGACATTCACCGTACTGAGCAATAGATCGAATTTGCCTCGCTGGGTTTTAAGCGCATCCACATCACGGCTATTCACCACATGATCTGCGCCCATAGCTTTGAGCTCTTCAGTTTTGTCTAGGTTCGAGGTGAATGCAGTAATTTCACAGCCCCATCCTCGAAGTAGCTTAATGGCCATATGCCCTAGACCACCAATCCCAATTACCCCGACATGGTGAATGGCTTGGATTTGGTGTTTTAAAATCGGATCAAAAACGGTAATACCGCCGCACAATAAAGGACCCGCTGACTCAGGATCCAGCTCTTCAGGTAAAGGAATAATCCACTGCCAACCTGCGCGGACTTTGTCGGCAAAGCCACCTGCATGACCGACGATGGTTGCTGTCGGTCCACCTGTACAGAGCACTTGTTGGCCCGACACACAGGGGTCACAGTGTTGGCAGCTTTCTGCCGTCCAGCCTATACCGACGCGCTGTCCAAGTTTAAGCCCTTTGGCTTCGGAGCCTAAGCGACTGATGGTGCCAATAATTTCATGACCAGCGACAACGGGGTAGACCGACGAGTTCCATTCATTGTTAATGACTGAAACATCGGAATGGCACAATCCACAATATTCGACTTGGACTTCGACCTGATGTGGTTGCAGTTCACCCGCATCGAATTGATAGGGTTGTAGTGCTGCACCTGCTTGCATTGCCGCATAGGCACGAATGGTGTTATCCGTCATATTTTATATCCTTATTTTCCGGTTTTTTATGTACTTTTATTTAAAATGACAGCTATTTTCATGGTCGTTGACCATGCCGACTGCTTGCATAAAGGCATAGCAGGTGGTGGGTCCGACAAATTTAAAGCCGTGTTTTTTTAGGGTTTTAGACATATTTTGGCTTTGAGGTGTCTGTGCAGGTGCTGTGCGGTAGTCCGGGACATCATTGTTGATTGCGTGTTGCTCGACAAAGTTCCAGAGCCACTCAACGGGGTTAATGCCTTGTTGCTTTAGGGCTTGCCATGCAATCGCATTGTCACGAATGGCAGTCAGCTTCCCGATATGGCGAATTAAGCCGATATCTTGGACTTTTTCGGCTAAGTCTATATCACTTAAAGCCGCAATCTGTTCAATGGAATATTGAAAAAACTGGCGATGATAATGTTCACGTTTTTTCAGGACGGTAATCCATGAAAGCCCCGCTTGTTGACCTTCGAGGCAGAGCATTGTAAATAATTGCTTTTCATCATGTAGTGGTTTACCCCACTCATGATCATGGTAGTCGATGTAAAGTGGGTCTGAGGAGCACCATCCGCAGCGTTGAGTGGTCATGAACATGCTCCTGATCTTTTTATAGGGTAAAAGGTGCCCATTGGTCGTGTTGATTGTCCCAATAAAACAATTGTGCGTGTTCGAGGTCGGAAAAGTTAATCCAGACATCTTTTCCTGTTTTTTCAGCAAATCCAGTGCTGATTAAAAGTGCATCTTCGGTAATTTCCATGATCCAACCTTGGTGGTTTTGTCCAGCCAAGATGATTTTTTGTTGATTGCCTGATTCAGCAAATTCGACCAGACGGTTGATCAACGCTTCTGACATGAAAAATTCCTAAAGTTAACGTAAATAAGGATAGGGATTTACTGCACCACGGCCTTTACCTTGTAAATAAAGTCCATAATGCAAATGTGGGGCTGTGTGCCTTGCATTGCCTGTATTGCCGACATAGCCAATCAGATCGCCTTTTTTGACATAGTCGCCGACACTTAAGCCACGTTTATGGTCATCAAGATGAGCGTAGTAATGCCAAGTGCCTGCTGGCCCCATAATCCAAACCACTTTACCACCCAAATTGTTATTGCGTAAGTCTGCAACGAGCCCTTCTGTGGCAGAAAAAACTTTTGTTCCACGTGGAGCCAGAATGTCGATGCCTTCATGCGTCCGTCCGCTACTGCGAGACGCTCCCCAAGTATCTGTGAGTCCATGACGTTTAATGCCTTGAACGGGTACAGGCAGCTGCTGAGCTAAACGCATGTTTTTCAGCTGTTGAACTTGTGAGGCAGGTAACTGGCTTCCACTCGGCGCAGGCGGCGTGGTGCGGCAAGCTGCGAGTAACAGAATCACAAAACTTAAACTGGCAAGCGCAGAAAGGCGAGGCAAACAATAACGCACGAACAATCCTTTATTATTTCAGTGATCTAATTTTAAAGTGTCAGGGTGAACCCAATCGATCACCCAACTATGTCACAGTTGAATTGCCGAGATCAATTTTTTCATTGCAGTTGGGATGCCCATTTCTGTGACGTTTTGTATGTCTAGCCATGTGCTGGCCAATTCTATACTTAAATGTTCGAGCTGATCGGCATCGACCTCAAAGCAAAGCGCTTCCAGTTGCCAAGTGAAATGGGTGAAACTATGCGAAATTTCAGTGCGTTGCGAGACTTGTTTCAGTCCTAGACTTTGGCACAGTTGCGTAAGTTCATCACGATTTTCAAAAATAGGTAAACACCATAAACCGCCCCACAGTCCACTATTGGGACGCTGTTGCCACAGCCATTGATTGTGATGGCGCAGCACCAAAATTTGGGCAGACTTCACAGGTACAGCTTTCTTGGGCTTTTTTAAAGGCAGTTCAGTTTCTAGCCCTTGTGCATGGGCCTTACAGTGTTGCTGCATTGGGCAGTATAAACACAGCGGTTTTTTAGGAGTACAGACGGTTGCCCCCAAATCCATGATGGCTTGGGTATAGTCGTGGTTACGTTCAGTTGGACAGAGTTCAGTGGCCAGTTGCCACATGCTGCGTTCATGCACAGGTTTGCTTAGATCATCCTCAATGGCAAAAAAACGCGCGAGCACGCGTTTTACGTTGCCATCCATAATGACGCCGTACTGACGTAAACCCAAAGACATCAGCGCCCCTGCGGTTGATGGACCAATACCTGGCAGTTCAATCCAGTCCTCTAAAGTTTGAGGAAAGTGTCCCTGACGTGCCACAACCCCTGCTGCTTTATGTAGATTACGTGCACGGGCATAGTAGCCTAGACCTGCCCAGTAAGGTGCGACCTCATCCCATGATGCTGTCCCTAAAGCTGCAACCGTTGGGAAGCGTTCGATAAAACGCTCGAAGTATTGCAGCACGGTTTTGACTTGGGTCTGTTGCAGCATAATTTCAGACACCCAGACTTTGTAGGGATCATCGGCCACTTGCCATGGCAGGTCATGTCGACCATGAACATCGAACCAAGTCAGTAACGCATCTGAAAAAGAGAAAGGAGACATCTGAGGCACAAGCAAGAAATTCGGCTTAGTATAACTGAATGTCTTTTCTGAGCCTGATTTTTTGCGCATAAAAAATGGCGCTTACGCGCCATTTAAAACCATAAAAGCTTAGTCTTTTGCCATGCCCCAACGTGCATCGAGTTTTAGCTCTTGGTCTTTGTAGCGTGGAATAATATGGATATGTAAGTGTTCAGACACATTCCCAAATATTTCACCATCATTAAAACCAATATGAAAACCTGAAGGTTGATGACGCAATTGCAGTTCATTACGTGCCAATTCTAGTAAAGACATTAAGCTTTTACGTTCTTTGTCGGTAATGTCAAAAAATGAGCTCACATGACGTAGAGGGATAATGACACAGTGACCTTTAGACAATGCATTGGGTTCGGGCAAAATTACCCCAAAGTCATTTTTATCAAGCACGTCATATTCATCAAAATTACAATATTGGCAGTGGGTCTCAGTCATTGTTATCTCCTCTAAAATATAATTATGTATCCTGTTGGATCTGAAAAATCAAATAGTTGAATTCTCAGCTCTAGTTAAGCACTGAGATTGCGTTCTAGCAAGTCATACATTGCATCTAGCCCTTGTCTTTCTGCTTCTGGGTTATAGCCCAAGTCTACGCCATTGGCTTTGGCACGCTCATCGGCTAATGGATTGCTAAAACCGTGCTTCGCATCTTCAAAAATGATCACTTCATGGTCCACTTTTGCCGCATGCATTTCTTCACGGAAGCTGGCAACATCATCCAAAGTGACCATGCTGTCTAACTCACCATGTAAAACTAAAATTTCACCCTGAATTTGACCTTCGACCGCAAGGGCTTTCGGTGCCAATGTTGCATGGAAAGTCGCCACTGCTTTTAGTGGTGCGCCTGAGCGAGCTAAGTCTAAAACCACTTTACCGCCATAACAAAAACCAATCGCCGCCAGTTGAGTGGGATTCACTTCAGGCTGGGCTGCAAGCGTATCTAAACCTGCTTGCGCACGGTTGACGATGGTGTCTGCATCGGCAAAAGTTTGCATCATCCATTCATAGGCTTGTTTCGCATCTGTGGTGACATTTTTGTCGCCGTACATATCAATCGCTAGCGCGGCATAACCGTGTTCAGCCAGTTCGCGAGCACGTTGTTCAGTATATTCATTTCGGCCCCACCATTCGGGTGCAACGATGATACCTGCATGCGGTGTTTGAGAGCTTGGTGCTGCAAAATAACCAACTAAGCGTTGTCCATCGGCGGCGTTATATTGAATTTCTCGAGTTTGAATACTGATTGTCATGCTCAAATCCTGATAGATGATCTGCCCTGATTAAAGCATAAAAACCTTTACAAGGATTTGAAAAATATTCCGATGTACATGAGAAATGTGAGAAATTATTTTTAAAGGTACACATAAAAAAAGAAGGATCTGAATCCTTCTTTTTTGCCGTTAAGAGTGGTGTGCTTTAGACTTTGCCACGGGATAAAAACCCGACAATCGCAAGAATCACAGCAATCACCAATAAAATAATCGCAAAGTCTTTGGATAAACCTGCTACGCCGCCAAAACCAAGTAAACTTGCAATCAGTGCAATCACTGCGAAGATAATCGCCCAACGAAACATAATTTTTCTCCATAGATGTTCTTATTTATTACTCTATTAGTATAGAAACAACGTTCGGACACACTGTGTTGCTTTTGTTTAAAAAGTGTTCTGTTTATATTTTAAGTTTATGAATATGATGTAAATATTGACACTTTAGATAGCTCTGAAAGCCATGTGACTATAGGTTATAATAGTGCATTCAGTTTTATTGGCAGTGGTTATGTTCAACGAATTAAGACCAGAGTTTTGGAAGCATTATGCGCTCACTGAGCTACGCTCAGCGGAGTGGGAAGCGTTATGTGATGGTTGTGGTCTGTGCTGTTTGGTGAAACTTGAAGATGAAGAAAGCCAAGAAGTCGCCTATACCAAAGTGGCCTGTAAACTGCTGGACTGTCAAACGGCCAGTTGTCGGGATTATCCGAACCGAAAGCAGCATGTGCCCGATTGTATCCAGCTCACGCCCGAACTTTTAGACACGATTCATTGGTTACCACCGAGCTGTGCTTACCGTCGTCTGCATGAAGGTAAAAATTTGCCCAGATGGCACTATCTGAACACGGGCTCACGTCAAAGTATTCTGAAAGCGAAAAAGTCTGCGGCAGGACGCTGTATTTCTGAAGAAGAGATTCAGGATGATGACATCGAAGACTATATTGTGCGTTGGGTTCGCTAGTCGATAAAAGCACAATCAAATTGCATGAAAAGCTTGTGTCATTCGCCTGAATTTGCCATAACATAAGCATTCGATGAACGCATGATAAGTCCTAGCCCTATGTCCGATAGCAATATTCCACTGCCTGAACGTTTACGCCCGCGTGATTTATCTGAAATTATTGGGCAGGATCACTTATTGGGTGAGCAGGCACCGCTCCGCCAAATGATCGATCAAGGGCATTTGCCATCGATCATTTTTTGGGGGCCGCCAGGCGTGGGGAAAACCACCATTGCTTTACTGTTGGCGCAAGCGATTGATCGACCTTTTGTCAGTCTATCTGCACTCAATACGGGGGTTAAAGAGCTCCGTGAGATCATTGCTGATGGCGGAGATTTAATGCCACCTGTGGTGTTTATTGATGAAATTCATCGTTTTAACAAATCGCAGCAAGATGCCTTACTGAATGCTGTGGAGAAAGGCAAAATTACCCTCATTGGTGCCACCACCGAGAATCCTTCTTTTGAAGTCAACAGTGCGTTGTTGTCGCGTTGTCAGGTCTATACCTTAAATGCGCTCGATGCCGATGCGATTCAAACTTTATTAGTGCAAGCGATTAAGAACGATCCATTTTTAAAAGAGCGTTATATTCAAATTGAAGAATTTGAAGCATTGGTGCAGTTTGCTGCAGGTGATGCCCGCAAAGCCTTGAATTTAATTGAACTCATTGCGGGCACCTTCGAACCTGACGTTGAAAATATCGTGACCAATGCAATGGTGGTCAAAGTTGCACAGCAAAATATCGCCCGTTATGACAAATCGGGTGAGCAGCACTATGATTTGGTGTCAGCTTTTATTAAGTCAATTCGGGGGAGTGATCCCGATGCCACCTTGTATTGGATGGCACGTATGCTCAAAGGCGGTGAAGATCCTATTTTTATTGCCCGTCGGATGTTGATTGCAGCCTCTGAGGACATTGGTAACTCTAACCCCAATGCACTGCTGCTGGCTGGAGAATGCTTCCGTTCTGTTCAAGCGGTGGGCATGCCAGAGTGTCGAATTATTCTTGGACAGTGTGCGGTGTATTTGGCGACCAGTGCCAAAAGTAACAGTACTTATCTTGCGATCAACAAAGCTTTGGATTTGGCTGAGAAAACAGCGAATTTACCTGTGCCGCTGCATTTAAGAAATGCACCGACCAAGTTGATGAAAGAGCAGGGTTATGGCGTCGACTACTTGTATCCGCACAACTATCCAGAGCATTTTGTGATGCAAGAATATTTACCCCCTGAGCTCAAAGGAACCAAACTGTATGAGTCGGCACGCAATAAGCGTGAGGTTGAGGGAGAGCGTTTACAGCAACGCCGTTGGCAACAAGAACAGCAACAGCAGCAGTAATAAAAAAGCCTGATGAATAAATCAGGCTTTTTGTTTTGGGGCTTAGGATTTAGTCACATAGCATGAACCGCTATTTTCTCTAGGCACGGTAGCGTTTTTATGTTCCGATGTGCGTATTCATCAATTTTAATGCGGCAGGTAACACAGCGACTAACAAGGCGATTGCCATTGTGATGTTAAAGCTCAAGGCAAAGCGCGGTTTCATCAAATATTGGCGTAAGAAAAGACCACCGACTGCCCAAATCCCGACACATGGAATGGAAACCAACATTAATATCAGGGCCGCATAAAGAATATCGCTGACATGATGGTTTAAAGCAAAATAAGTGGCAATGGTACTGATGGAGATGATCCACGCTTTGGGATTGATCCACTGAAAAAGAGCTCCTTGTAGAAAGCCCATCGACGGTTTTTGTTCTAATTCGATGTTGAGTGGCCCACTGGACGCAATTTTCCATGCGAGCCATAGAATATAAGCCGTGCCGATCAGACTTAAAATAAATTGGAGCTGGGGCAGGGCCAGAAACACCTGATTTAATCCGATGCCGATGCCGATGCCGATGGCGAAGAGTTGCACGGCCACACCAAAGGCAATGCCTAAAACCAGAGGTAGGGTTTTACTGATGCCAAATCGTGCACCAGACAGCATGACCAGTGCATTATTGGGCCCAGGCGTGCAGGTCATTACGACACAGAACAGCAGATAAGAGACAAACAGTGAAGCGTTCATAAAGGGGATGGAGTAATCAAATAAGTATCATTTTATTGTTGATATATCACAATTTGGTTGTATATTGATCGTTAATACTGAGTTTTATGCAATAAATGATTGAATTTGATCGATTAGACCGAAAGATATTGTGTGAGCTTGAGCGCGATGCACATGTAACCAATATTAAACTGGCAGAACGTGTGGGTTTGTCACCCTCGGCCTGTTTACGACGTGTGCAAGAGTTAGAAAGAATTGGTGTGATTCGAGGTTATAAAGCGGTGATTGACCGTTCGCTTTTGGGTATCGGCTTAACGGTTTATGTGACCATCGGGCTGTCTTGTCACTCAAAGGAAAGCTTGAGTCAGTTTGAGGATGTGATCACTGCAACGGATGAAGTCACAGAATGTCATACCATTACAGGCTCGGTCGAGTATTTGCTCAGGGTTGAAGTGGCAGACATCAAGTCTTATAAAAAGTTTCATACCGATGTTTTGGGAACGATTCCATCCATTAGCTCGATCACCAGTTTTTTGGTGATGGATACCACTAAAAATCGATATACCAATCTATAAAAGCTTAGGTGGAAAGGTAAAAAACCGAGCGAAATGGCTCGGTTCTTTATCTGAATGCATATAGCCATCGTGGGATCAGATCAAACGAGGCGCTTTATCTTTTTAACTAAGCATTGAGTGTTGAATCATTGCTGCATCAAGCTCTTGAAGGCTATTCAATTATTTAAAGTTACCCTCTAAAAACTGTTGCAGGCGTTCACTTTTAGGGTGAATCAAAACTTCTTTTGGATCACCTTGTTCTTCAATTTTGCCTTGATCTAAGAAAATGACATGATTGGACACATGGCGTGCGAAACCCATTTCATGGGTGACCACAATCATGGTTCGGCCTTCTTCAGCCAAACTTTGCATCACTTTCAACACCTCACCCACCAGTTCAGGATCTAGAGCACTGGTCGGCTCATCAAACAACATCACTTCAGGCTCCATTGCCAAGGCACGGGCAATTGCAACACGCTGTTGCTGTCCTCCTGACAAAAAAGATGGATATTTCTTTTCGACACTTTCTGCGAGCCCAACTTTTCTTAAATATTTTCGTGCACGCTCTTCCGCCTCACTCCGCTTTAGCCCCAAGACATGAATGGGTCCTTCAATAATATTTTCTAATACCGTCATATGCGACCATAAATTGAAATGTTGAAAGACCATCATCAGTTGGGTACGCATTTTTTGCAGTTGTTTAGAGTTTGTCGCTTTGAGATCACCATTTTTATCTAAAGTGGTCTCTAAATGTTCACCATTGAGTTGAATGCTGCCTTGGCTCGGTTGCTCTAGAAAATTGATGCAACGAAGAAAGGTACTTTTACCCGAACCCGAGGAACCAATAATGCTAATCACATCACCTGCATGTGCCTCAAGGGAAACCCCTTTTAAGACTTCATGATCGCCAAAACTTTTACAAAGGTCTCGAATCACCAATTTTGCTGAATTTTCCATTGTTTCTCCTAATGATTCGATGGTTTTAAAAACGCCAACCAGCGTTGTTCCAATTTACGAAAGATCCAAATGAGGATAAATGCCAGACAGGCATACAGCACAGCGGCAATGCCAAAGGCATCAAACGTGGCATAAGTGGCAGCATTGACATCCCGTGCAATTTTGAGAATATCAGGCACGGTTGCAGTGAAGGCAATGGTGGTTGCGTGCAGCATCAAAATGACTTCATTGCCATAAAACGGCAATGCTCGGCGTAGCATCGAGGGAATAATAATGCGGGTATAGCGTTTCCAAGGCGACATTCCAAAGGCTTTTGCTGCCTCAATTTCGCCGTAGGGAATCGAACGTATGGCCCCTGCAAAAATTTCAGTGGTATAAGCCGCTGTATTGAGTGCAAACGCTAAAATGGTGCAATTGAGTCCTTCTCTAAAGAATTCATCGAGCCGTTCATGGGCATGGACAAATTCGAGACTATAAATTCCGGTATAAATAATCAGTAGCTGCACATATAAGGGGGTACCACGGAAAATATAAGTAAAAAACCAAACAGGTCCACGTAAAAAAGCATGCTCAGAAACTCGAGCAATTGACAAAGGCACAGCCAGAACAAAACCAATCGCAATCGATAAGACCAGTAGCCACGCGGTCATGGCGACCCCAGTCATTTGAAAACCATCGGTCCACAGATAGGACTGCCAGTATTGTTGAATAATTTCAATCATAGTTGTCCCTTTTTCACACCAGCAGAATAACGACGTTCCAGCCACATGAGTATTAAATTCGAAAGGGTGGTGATGGCCAGATAAATGACGGCTGCAACAATACTGAAATAGAACACTTGCATGCTGCTTCGACCTGCATCTTGGGTAATTTTGACGATGTCGGTCAAACCAATTAAGGACACCAAGGCAGTGGCTTTGATAAGGACTTGCCAGTTATTGCCAATCCCCGGTAAGGCAAAACGCATCATTTGTGGAAAGAGGACACGCCTGAAGACTTGAAATGGGGTCATACCATAGGCATATGCAGCTTCAAGTTGACCTTTAGGGACAGCTTGAAATGCGCCACGAAAGGTTTCCGTAAAATAAGCCCCATAAATAAAGGCTAAAGTAATCACCCCTGCCACAAAGGGATTGATGTCAATTTGCTCCATATGGATCGATTCGGTAATCGAGTTCAATCCAAGTTGCAGGCTATAGAACAACAACAACATGATCACCAGATCAGGAACACTACGAATGAGCGTGGTATAGAGGGTTGCAACATGACGTAAGATTTGAATACGAGAGAGTTTGGCACTTGCCCCAAATAATCCAATAATGATCGAAAGTACCAGTGATAACAAAGCAAGCTGTATGGTCATCCAAGTGCCACTGAGTAATACGGGACCATAGCCAGAAAGAAACATACTCAGTTTCTCCGAGTAAAAATATAAAATTTTATAAATCAGCAGTATATAAAAAGTGTCGGTGTTGAACCGACACCCTATAAATTAATAAATGCTGAAGGAGAAGTATTTTTTCTCGAGTTTCTTATAGGTGCCGTCGGCAATAATTTCAGCTAACGCTTTATCAATATTCTTTTTCAGATCGGCATCTTCTTTACGTAAGCCGATTGCAGCGCCTACACCGAGTGTTTTGGCATCGACCACATTATTGCCTGCAAAAGCAAAGCCTTTACCTTTCGCCGATTTCAGGAAACCTGCATCGACCATAATCGCATCTTGTAATGTTGCATCTAGACGTCCCGAAACCATATCTTGGTAAAGTACATCTTGGTTTGGATAAGGAACCACATTGACACCCTTAGGTGCCCAATAGGCTTTTGCATAGCCTTCTTGAATCGTACCTTGTTGTACACCCACACGTTTACCTTTCAAAGAAGCGGGTGTAGGGAGTAAAGGAGAACCTTTCTTAGCGACCATGCGGGTAGGGGTGTTGTAAATTTTATTACTAAATGCGATTTGTTTAGAGCGATCCGTAGTAACGGTCATTGAAGACAGAATACCGTCGAATTTCTTCGCTTTGAGTGCAGGAATCATCCCATCAAAGGAGTTTTCTACCCAGACACATTTGGCTTTTAATTTGGCACAAATGGCATTGCCCAAGTCGATGTCAAAACCGACCAACTTATTGTCTGGTGTTTTATATTCAAAAGGTGCATATGCGGATTCTGTGCCAAAACGAATGGTTTTCCATTCTTTTGCTTGGACAGTGCTACTCAGTGCTACGGCTACGAATGTAGTGGAAAGTAGTAATTTTTTTTGCCAGTTTTTCATTTTAAATATAGCCATCCGTGAAAAATTAAATCTAGAAAATAAGACGAAGATAGAACTTAGCCAACGAGTTACTTCTGAATAAAAGCAACATCTATACCAGTTTTCTGCTCTTAGGGGATCAAGGGATCTTCTAGCCATGAGAGATGAGGAAATAAGGGTATTTTTTCGGTTGGAATAATTTTTATCTGAGAACGTCCTGTTCATATGTTTTTATCATATTAAAAAACAAATTCAATACATAGTTGAAATATACCGGAAGTCTTGTGCGCTCTGGCGTACAGGAATATTGTTTTATTCGCATCAATTTTATGTTCAGGCTGGCTATTATTGGTGCTGAATTGCAAGTAAGAAAACCCCCACACTTTAGGCGTTGAGCATAAAAAAACCGAGCGTTTAGGCTCGGTTTTTTTATATTATTACACTTTAGGATTATGCAGCATTAGTTAAATCTTGATGCTCAGGTGTATTCTCGGTAGCAAGGTATTGTTGCATTTTGGCACGAATTTTTTGTTCAATTTTACGAACATTACGTGCATTAATTCTTTTGCTCATTGCCCGGATTGGAATAAATAGTTTTTCACCCATACCATCGACCAAGACAAATTCGGGTTGATTGCTTCGTGTTTCGGTATACATAATGCCTTCGATATTCACATCGTTATACACAATATGTAGTTCACAACAATCATTAAAAAATTGATCTAAGGCTTTTGCATGTTGTTGAGTAAATTGATGTGTTTGACAAAGCTTAGCCAGTGTTATCCCTTGCTTGGTAGGGCTGACAATTTTTTCAACAACGAGTCCTAAACCTTTATTGGTTTGTACTAAACCATAGGGGGTTTCAACTGGAAATTGGAAACGATTTTGGCGGTAGTGATTTTTACACAATTGTAGATATTGTAAAATTTCTCGACGAAATTGTTTATACGGACCTTGCGCGTGCGTGCGTTTGAATCCTTTGAGATGAGCCCATTCACCATCAGCAGTAAAGCGGTTTGGGTTCATGATTTTAATGGCTTTATCGTGCTCTGTCGGGTGTTGGTAAACTATTTTATAACCACCTTGTCCTAAGAGTTGCAGCTGGTCGAGTTGATAAATCATAATTTTGGCTTCAATCAAATAAGGTATGCGGAACAAATGGAATACGGACTCATTGCATAAGATTATTCATTTGTTGACGAATTTTATTTTCAACTTTATGGATGTTGCTGGTATTGATGGACTTGAACATGGCTCTGAGGGGAATAAAAAGCTTTTCACCCATACCATCGACCAAGACAAATTCAGGTTTATTATTACGAGTTTCGGTATACATAATGCCGGCGATATTGACTTCCCCAAAAACAATATGTAAATCACAACACGCCTTAAAAAACTCATCTAAAGCTTGCGTATGTTTTTCTTCAAACTGTTTGGTTTTGCAGAGTTCAAATAAGGTCATGCCTTGGTCATTTGGGCTGACAATTTTTTCGGTAATCAGACCTAGGCCATGACTGGTTTGAGCAAAGCCATAAGGGGTTTCGACAGGAAAGACAAACTGATTGTGCTTATATTGGTTTTTACACAGTTGAAGATACTGGAGAAGTTCTCGGCGAAACTGTTTGTAGACTCCTTGTGAAAGCTGGCGCTTAATTTTTCCGTGGCCTTCCCAGCCGCCATCATTTCCTACACGTTCAGGATTCATGATTTTAATCACTTTATTTGCATCAACAGGATGTTGGAATACGATTTTTGAACAACCTTGTCCTATTTTTTGTAGATCAGTAATTTCATAAATCATGGCACTTTCCGAAACAAATGAGAGCTACACGATTGAGTCGTGTAGAGTAAAAATCTGCGTAGACTTACAATTGTACACAGAATATAGGCAAAACTCATGCTTTTGCCACTTTGTTTTAATATTGTTTTAATAATTGTAGGTTATAGCAATGCATTTTTTTTGAATAAAAAACAAACAAATTAAATATTTAAAAGAATTTCATAAGCGATCAAAATTTATGCACATATGACCAGTGGTTATCATTTTTTATGAGTAAGTTTTTTCTTTTTACCGCATTCAAAAAGCGTGATCAGTATTTAATGGATGTTGCATAAAAAAACCGAGCGTTTAAGCTCGGTTTTCTTGAATCTGTAACTGATTAGATATCAGAAAGGTCGATACCTAAACGTGCAGCAACTTCTTCATAAGCTTCAACCACACCGCCTAAACCTTGACGGAAACGGTCTTTGTCGAGTTTTTTCTTGGTTTCTTTGTCCCATAGACGACAACCGTCTGGAGAGAACTCATCACCAAGAACAATACGGTCGTGGAATACGCCAAACTCAAGTTTGAAGTCCACAAGTAGCATGCCACCTTGGTCAAATAAGTTTTTAAGAACTTCGTTCACTTGGTAAGTGAGGACTTTCATTTGCTCAAGTTGCTTAGCAGTTGCCCAACCTAAAGCAATCGCTTGAGACTCATTGACCATTGGGTCACCAAGTGCATCGTCTTTGAAGAATAATTCAAAAGTCGGCGGTGTTAATTCCTTGCCTTCTTCTACACCTAAGCGACGGCATAAAGAACCTGCTGCATAATTACGAATTACACATTCAACAGGGATCATGCTAAGTTTTTTCACTAGAACTTCAGTTGGAGAAAGAAGTTTTTCAAAGTGAGTCTCAATGCCAGCTGCAGCCAATTTATCCATGATAAAGGCGTTAAAACGGTTGTTCACCTTACCTTTACGATCTAGTTGTTCGATCTTTTCACCATTGAATGCCGAAGCATCATCACGAAAGACTAAAATCAGGTGGTCTGCACTGTCTGTTTCATAGACAGATTTCGCTTTACCAGTATAGAGCAAGGTTTGTTTTAACATGAGGGAACCTTTTTCAAAAAAAAATGCCTAGTACGACTAGGCTGGCCAATTTTGGTAAATCTGGGTTAACAATTCTGTGGCTTTTTCAGGCGCTGCAAAACTGTTATCGGCATTGAACACAGCGAGGTTGTTGCTGCTGCCGACCGCGGTCAGTCTTAACACATAGACCTGTTGATCGATTTTAATGGTTGCTTCATAACCATTTTTGCTTTGACCAACGATTTGATGGTTGAGGCTGCTGAGGGTGGCAAGCGTATATTGCCAAATTGTAGCAGAATTTCCCTCAATTTTAAGCAGTGGATTCTTATTTCCGTCAATAATCAATTGAGGGCGACTCATAGCTGTATCAACCGTTTCCGTTGATTCAGCATTCGACATGACTTGAGCAGCTTGAGGGCGCGGCATTGCAAAACGGTTTCCGCGCTTATTTTCAAGTACAGGTGCATGTTCAAGAGCGAGCGCTTCAACTGTTGGAGCTGGATACAACGGCGTTGCAGGTCGAACCATAGAGCCTTCAGGGTACTTAAGAGGTTCTAAGGCTGCGGTTTCTTTATAGTCCAAACTACCGTTATTGACTGCAAGGGAACTACAACCCGCTAAACTGACGACTGAAAGTGCGAGAGTAAGACCTAAACGTAATTGCATATTGATGTGCTCTTTATTTAATGACACCCGCCGTTGTGAGTGCTTCACGGAGCGGTGTGCGATATTGTTCTGCAAGTGGTGTTAATGGTAAACGAATACCCGTTTCGATTAACTCCATTTCATGAAGTGCCCATTTCACAGGAATTGGGTTCGATTCGCAAAATAGAATTTCGTGTAAATTTGCAACTTGGGTATTTAGGTTTTCAGCTGTTTCAGCTTCGCCTGCCAGTGCTGCCGCGCAAACATCGCTCATTTCTTTTGGTGCAACGTTTGCAGTCACAGAAATATTGCCTTTTGCACCCGACAGAATCAGTTGATAAGCCGTTGCATCATCACCTGAATAGACGGTCATTGCCTTGCCAGCAAGACCTTCGAGCAGTGCTTGACCACGAGGGACATCACCTGTGGCATCCTTGATGCCCACAATTTGTGGAATATCGGCTAAACGAATGACCGTTTCATTCGCCATATCGACACCCGTACGACCAGGTACGTTATATAGAATTTGAGGAAGATCAACAGCTTCAGCAATAGCTTTATAGTGCTGATATAAGCCTTCTTGGGTCGGTTTATTATAATAAGGGGTCACCAGAAGAGCAGCATCTGCACCGAGTTCTTTGGCTTCTTTAGTCAACTCGATGGCTTCACGCGTTGAATTCGCGCCAGTACCCGCAATAATCGGGATGCGTTTGTTCGCGACACGAATGATTTCTTTAATCACTTGTGTATGCTCTTTCATGCTTAGAGTAGACGCTTCACCCGTTGTACCGACAGCAACAATGCTATTTGTGCCTTGTGCGATGTGCCACTCAACGAGCTTCTCTAGACCCTTCCAATCTACGCTGCCATCTTCAAACATAGGGGTGACGATTGCGACAATTGAGCCTTGGATGGTCTGTGCTTGCTGAGTCATTTTAAAAAAATATCCTATTTGTCCATCCAGTTAGGCCAGAAAAACATAAGATTGGATGGGTACGTATTTTAATTTATAGCATTTTCAAAGCGCTGATGCATTGAATAATGCTTATGCAAATTATGAACGAACACAACATGAAGAACAATATGCTTTAGTCAAAGTGTATAAAAACTTTATCTTTCGCTACAAAAATACAGCTTGTTCAAATGGTAGACAAAGAAAAGCATCTTATTTTGCATCTGCATCTTATTTTGCATCTGAAAAGGGTGTTTTGCATAACCTATGGCCGTGGATTGAGGTATTTAAAGAAAGAATCTCTTCATCTCAATCGAGCATTAGAAGCCGATCAAATTGAATATTGGGTTATGAACTTCTATAAACGTCAGGATTTTGCATGATTATGCGAGTTCTCTAAGTATGTGTGTCATCGTCCTTTTAACGTTATAGATCAATGTCCAGTATTTTGTTCTATATTCTATATTCTATATTCTATCTTCGCTTCAATTTGCCACAATACCCATTGCACTCAAGGCTGCGGTCATTTAATTTTGACCCGCAAGGATGAATACTGTTTTATAAATTAAGCTAAGCTTGGCCTTCGAGCGCAGAACAAAAAGGACAGAGAAGAATGCAGAAGAATATGGCATTGATTGTGGTGGATGTACAAAATGGTTTTACGCCTGGTGGAAATTTAGCGGTGGCAGGATCAGATCAAATTATTCCTAAAATTAATCAACTGGGGGATTATTTTGACAATATTGTACTCACCCAAGATTGGCATCCCGAAAATCATATTTCTTTTGCAGACAACCATCCCGATCAACAAGCCTTTCAAACCATTGAATTGGACTATGGCACACAAGTACTCTGGCCACGTCACTGTGTACAAGGCACACAGGATGCTGAATTGCATCCCGATCTCGATCTTGCCAAAGCGCAGTTGATCATTCGTAAAGGATGTCATGCGTCCATTGATAGTTATTCTGCTTTTTTAGAAGCGGATCACAAGACTCAAACGGGACTCGCAGGCTATTTAAGAGAGCGTGGGATTGATACCGTATTTATTGTGGGGATTGCGACCGACTTTTGTGTGGCATGGACGGCAATTGATGCCTGTAAACTCGGTTTTCAAACCTATGTGATTGCCGATGCCACCAAAGGTATTGATTTACATGGTTCTTTACAACATGCATGGCAAGAAATGCTGGCCCATGGTGTGAAACGTCTTTATTGCAAAGATATTGTGCAACAATATGCCTTGAACTGATGCGCTGAACCAATCGGTTCACCTCAATCACCAATATCGATATTATAAAAACATGCAGTAGGGCAAGGTTATGGGCACTTTTTTAAAATTTACTGCTTGGATTCAAAAAACCTTTGCTCTATGGGTGGTGTTATTTGCAGGCATTGCGCTCCTAAGCCCTGAAACTTTTGTCTGGATGAAAGCTTATATCACGTGGATGTTGGGCCTGATCATGTTTGGTATGGGCATGACCATGACAGTAGATGATTTTAAAGGTGTGATGCAAAGTCCTAAAGCGGTTGCAATTGGGGTGGCAGCTCAGTTTGTGGTGATGCCAAGCGTGGCTTATCTGTTGTGTTTATTGTTTCGCTTGCCGACTGAAATTGCGATCGGGGTGATTTTGGTGGGTTGCTGTCCGGGTGGCACGGCATCCAATGTGATTACTTACATGGCGAAAGGCAATACGGCCTTGTCTGTCGCATGTACTACGGTATCGACCTTATTGGCACCTGTTCTGACTCCCGCGATTTTCTATTTTTTGGCCAGCCAATGGATTGAAATTAATGCATGGTCGATGCTGAGTTCAATTTTGCAAGTGGTCCTGTTCCCGATTATTTTAGGGCTGGTGGTACGCGCCGTGCTAAAACATAAAGTCGAAAGCTATATTTCGGTGATGCCCTTAATTTCTGTAGTGGCGATTGTGCTGATTGTGGCGGCGATTATTGGCGGCTCAAAAGCACAAATTTTAGAATCAGGCTTATTGATTTTAGCTGTGGTGGTATTACATAACGCGATTGGTTATTTACTTGGCTTTGGAGCAGCACGGATGTTTCACTTGCCACATGCTGACTGTAAAGCGGTCTCGATTGAGGTTGGTATGCAAAACTCAGGACTAGGCGTGGCTTTGGCTGCTGTGCATTTTGCCGCTTCGCCAATTACGGCTGTACCCAGCGCAATCTTTAGTTTGTGGCATAACATTTCAGGGCCAATTTTAGCCAGCTATTGGGCCGCGAAAGCAGATGCTACTGCCAAAGAAAAAAGTGAAAAGGAACATATGTCGGTTTGAATACTATACGCTGTTGCAGCTTTAAGCATAAAGTCAGGATGAATTTTCTATTTGGCATGAGGTTGTAACTAAACTGTCATAAAGACTACCTAACATCCCTGCCAAACACTTCATAACAGACTGTTGCAAACAGCATTGAGAGGGTATGGATAATTTTCAGCATTCATCGGCGACGTATTTTAACCGAGAGCTATCGTTATTTGAGTTTCATAAGCGGGTTTTAGCGCAAGCATTAGATCCGAGTTTGCCTGTGCTGGAGCGCTTAACTTTTTTAATTATTTTTTCACGTAATTTAGATGAGTTTTTTGAAATTCGTATTGCGGGCTTAATGAAACAACGCGATATGAATGTGATAGCACGGACCCCTGATGCTGTTCCCACTGAAGTGATATTAGAAGACCTGTCCCAATCCATTCATCGTGCCGTCAAAAAACAGTTTGAAGTTTTAAATCATTCGATTTTGCCTGAGTTACAAGCGCAAGGTATTCAGTTCATCCAGTTCCAAGACATTTTAGAAAAACATAAAGCGTGGATTGCAGAATATTTTGCCAAAGAAATTCAACCCGTTTTGACCCCAATCAGCTTAGATCCGTCACACCCTTTTCCTCGCCTCGTGAATAAAAGCCTGAATTTCATTGTGAGTTTACAAGGTAAAGATGCTTTTGGACGAAGCATTGAGATGGCGATTGTCCCAGCGCCGCGCTCATTACCGCGTTTAATTCAGATGCCGAAAAACGTGGCAGGCAATACTGACACGCAGATTTTTTTAACCGCAATGATTCAGCAGCACATCAGCGATCTGTTTCCAGGGATGAAAGCCACGGGTTGTTATGCTTTTCGTGTGACGCGTAATGCCGATCTGATTTTGTCGGAAGATGTTGATGATTTGGCGGTGGCACTGAAAGATGAGTTGTCGTCACGCCGTTTTGGTCGCGCGGTGCGTTTAGAAATCGAGGATGACTGCCCCGCAGCGGTGATTGATTATTTGCTCAAGGAGTTTGATTTAACTGAGCAGGAGCTTTATCGCATTGATGGGCCGATCAATCTCTCACGCCTCAGCACCAGTTGTGACCGACCTGAATTGAAGCATCCAGTGTTTATCCCAGTCATTCCCAAAGTTTTGCGTAAACAAAAAAGTACCTTTGATACCTTAAAAGCACAGGATGTGTTATTGCATCATCCTTTTGATTCTTTTCAGCCTGTGATTGGTTTATTAAAAGAAGCAGCGAAAGACCCAAATGTGCTGGCGATTAAACAAACGCTCTACCGCAGTGGGCCTGACTCAGAAATTGTACAGGTCTTGGCAGAAGCAGCACGAAATGGCAAGGAAGTCACAGCCGTGATTGAGTTACGGGCGCGTTTCGATGAAGAGTCGAACATTACCGTGGCGAATATTTTGCAAGAAGCTGGGGCGGTGGTGGTGTATGGCATTGTTGGTTATAAAACCCATGCCAAAATGATTTTGATCGTCCGCCGTGAAAATGCTCAGTTGATCCGTTATGCCCATCTGGGCACAGGCAATTATCATGCGGGTAATGCGCGTATGTATACCGATTATGGGTTGATGACCACACAGCCTGATATTTGTGAAGATGTACACCGTATGTTCCAAGAACTGACGGGGATGGGCAAAATGGCCAAGTTGAAGGCGTTGTTACATGCGCCTTTTACGTTACACAGTGAACTGTTAAAACTGATTGAGCAAGAAATTCAGTTTGCGCAAGCCGGTCAAAAGGCGCGTATCATCATTAAAGTCAATGCCTTGACGGAGCCTCAGTTAATTGCCGCACTGTATCGTGCATCACAAGCAGGGGTACAGGTTGATCTGGTTATCCGTTCGATCTGCTGTTTGGTTCCACAGGTCCAAGGCATGTCTGAGAATATTCGTGTGCGTTCGATTGTGGGCCGTTTTCTGGAACATACCCGTGTGTATTGTTTTGAGCATGGCGGTGAGAAAAAGCTGTACTGTGCCAGCGCAGACTGGATGGGACGTAATTTATTTTCGCGTGTTGAAACCTGCTTTCCAATATTAGATCGCGTTTTGAAAAAGCAGATTTATAAAGACGGATTAATCAGTTACTTAAATGATTGTTTGAATGCTTGGGAGCTACAAGCCGATGGTCATTGGCTTAAAGTGGCCTGTACCGATCCAGAGCAAAGGTATAGTGCGCAGCAACATTTAATTGCGCAGAAGCAACTCAAAATTTAACAGTTACCATAAAAAAGCCTGACACATGTCAGGCTTTTTTATGATTGGACATCATTAAGAGGCTTTAGATTGTTTTGCTTTTAAAATTTCCGTTCTTAAGCTTTGCGCCAACTCTGCAGACTCCGCACCCATGCCATTGACCATAAAGGCATGACGGGTCAAGACATTGGTTGGATTAGGTAAATTCACCAATTGGTAACTTTCAGAAATGTCTTTCAATAATTCGTTACTTAAATGTACCGCACTTTCTTTGGCCGATAACTGTTGGACCAAACGCTCAGCAGCTTGATTTGCAGACAGCTGCATTGCATCGACTGCGGTTGAAATGCCACAACGCGTTTGTAAAACAAAGCGCTTTTCTTCGCGGTAGCGTTTATACAAAACCTCAGATAGCAGTTGGAACACACTGCTGATCATCATTAAACATGGCACTGCGTTCGGTGTGTCTGTCGACATACTGAGGGTGGCACCATGCTCATTAAAGGATTGAACTGTAGTGATGTCCGAGCTGTTGAGTTTGTAGTGTTTTAAACACAGTTCTGTGCTTTTATTGAGGAAAATCTGACACAAATTAAAGTATGGAATAGACACGGTTGTATTCACCGAGTCCATCAACTGTTTCGGGTCATAAAATTGAATATTGAGCGCAACCGAATGATTGTCCACGATCACAGGTTTCTGTTCTTTAGGCTTCGCACTGGTTTTGATTTGTTGTTGTGCTTGGGCAATCGCGACGGCCGTATGGTGTTTTTCCTGTTCAAGCGTTTGGGTTAAAACTTGAATTTCGTGTTTTAAGCGGGATTCATTATTGATCCGTGCCAAATATTCGGTACGGCTTGGGCGCGCAATGGCGCGATAAGCTAACCACAGTAAACCATGAATCGCTAAGGACAATAAAATCGCTAACCACTGAGTACGTAAAATCTCACCCATACTTGGTTTAATGAGCGTGATTTCAATGCTACCCACTTTCTTTTCATTTTGCAGCGCATCACGGACAAACACTTCGCCATCACGTGTTCGAACTTGTCCACCTGTCGCCAAGACTTGATTGTTGGCATCCAAAATACGAATGGAAGCTACGCTTGGGTTGGTCGCATAGCGATCCACCAAAAGCGCAAGGGAAACCGTGTTGGCAGGCTCCAGCTCTGCAAGACTGTCTGTGACCAATTGAGAGGTCATCAGTTGGCCTTGGTTGGCACGGTTTTCATTCAGTTGATGAGTCGTTGCCAATACCAATAAAAAGGTATGTAAAGCAAAACTTACAATTAATAGGCTAGCAAATAGCCCTTGTCTAGGCGCATTCAACGTAAACTTCCAAAGAAAATATATTCAATTTCGATTATGATTCTAACAATAGTCGTAGCTCAGACCCGAGTCAATTCATGCGAGAAATCATTCTTATTTCATTTTTAGGACCAGACCAGCCGAATCAGTTCACTCGATTAATGCAGGTTTTGTCCACTCATTCATTACAAATTTTAGATGTCGGACAAGCAGTTATTCATAACCAATTGACCTTAGGTATTGTTATTTCTTCAGACGACCAAACTGCAACAGCTTTGGCGATGAAGGAAATTCTAATTTTAGCACATGATATTGGTTTAACTGTACGTTTTAAACCAATCACTACAACTGAATATGACCAGTGGGTGAGCGAAGGTGGACGAACGCGTTATATCGTCACGGCTTTGGCGCCAGAGCTTGAGGCGTCTCACTTACAAGCAGTTACAAATATTGTGTCTAACCAAGGTTTCAACATCGAAACTGTGACCCGTTTGTCCGGTCGTCCCGTCTTAAATGGCGAAGTCGATGGGCCGAAACGCGCCTGTGTTCAATTCGGTTTAAGTGGTCAAATGCTGGATGCCGCAGCCATGCGTGCAGCCTGTTTACGTTTGTCACATGAACTGAATGTCGATGTGGCGGTACAAGAAGACAATGCCTACCGTCGTAACCGCCGTTTGGTGTGTTTTGACATGGACTCGACCTTAATTGAGCAAGAAGTGATTGATGAGTTGGCGATTGAAGCGGGTGTCGGTGCACAAGTCGCTGAAATTACGGAACGTGCAATGCAGGGTGAGCTAGATTTCCAACAAAGCTTTCGCGCACGTGTCGCACTGCTCAAAGGGATGGATGCCTCTGTCCTACCTAAAATTGCAGAACGTCTGACCGTTACAGAAGGTGCTGAACGCTTAATTTCAACTTTAAAAGCATTAGGCTACCGCACGGCTATCTTGTCGGGTGGTTTTCAGTACTTTGCAGAGTATCTACAAGCCAAACTTGGTATTGATGAAGTCCATGCCAATGTCTTAGACGTTGAAAATGGGTTGGTGACAGGTGAAGTTAAAGGGCACATCGTGGATGGTGCACGTAAGGCATTATTATTACGTGAGTTAGCCGATAAGATGGGCATTTCTCTTGAGCAGGCGATTGCAGTAGGAGATGGTGCGAACGATTTACCGATGCTGTCGATTGCTGGCTTAGGTGTAGCTTTCCGTGCGAAACCGCTGGTGAGACAAAACGCCAATCAAGCCATTTCAAGTGTCGGCTTAGATGGGGTGTTGTATTTATTGGGTGTGCACGATAAAGATTTAAATCGTGCTTAAAGCATCTCGGTGTTATCAAAAACGCAGCCTTTGAGCTGCGTTTTTTTGTTGCAAATTTAAGCGAAAAACGATGAGCGGTCAGTGAAAAATGTCGATAAAAACAACGATCAACAGAATTGGAAAAAATATTTTTAAGCGCTGAAAATACGGGTTTTATTTTGTAATGACACGCCAAGACTCAGCGCGTCTTTGTTTTGGAAAAGTTCAAATCTAAAAAAATGTAATGACAATATAATATGGCGACAAGGTATGTCGCATTCTAAAAATACAAGCCTTTTTTTCTTTTCAAAACTGCTCATAATGCATGCATAGAGTTTGAAAGCTACACAATCCATTAATTTTAAACGGTATCGGGGATGAGTTCAGCACAGTGTATCAGTCGCCTGAATTTATCTTAGACGGAGGTTTTTATGGTAACAGCGAATTTAGCAACCATCGTTGGCTTAAGTTTAGTCGCCGCTGCGTTAATTGCTGTTTTCTTTTCGCCTTATCGTCGCTGGTTGAGTTTTATGGTGGCGGGTATGGTGTTTTGGGGAATCTTGGAAGTCATTCGCCTAGGTGTGCAAGCAGTGTTTGAAATGCCGATCACTTATAGCTACTTAACTGCTTTAACTTCAGCGATGCTTATTGTGACGATGTTGCTTCTACGTGAAGACCGTCGCGCAGAACGTGCTCTGGCGCAGCGCCGTTGTATTGAACATACTCCTGTATATGAAGATGACCAACAGCAGTGTTCTAGCCGCTAAGTCATAACCTCATACCGTAAAAAAAGATGCTCTGTGCATCTTTTTTACGTTCTTACATGATTGTTATACAAAGCCTAGCGGTAAAAATGGCAACTTGTGGTAGCATTGAAAACAGTCAATTTATCAACAATTACAATAGGCTTTCATGTCATGAAACTATCTTCAATTCCTGTGGTTAAACTTCCATTGGTTGATGTCAGCACGGATCCGCTGGATTTAATGGTTACTGGTTTGGCACTTCGTATGAAACAGCTGGCGCGTACCAGTCCAAAATTTATTGAATTAGTTCATGAACGTCAGTTCCGTATTCAAATTGGTACGGATCTAGGTATGGCACGCCAAATTATTGTGAACAATGGTCAGATTGATACCGTTTCAGGTGATGCTGAAAAAGCCGATTTTATTTTACAGTTTGCGGACAGTGAGCAGGGAGTGAAAACTTTAATCAAAGGTGACCCAACCGCATTTATGACGGGCATGCAAAACGGCAGCATTAAAATGGAAGGTGATTTTGGTCTCTTGGTTTGGTTTAACCAAGTTGCAAAATTGGTTCCACCCAAGCTACCAAAGCCTGTGAAAGCAAAAATTAAAGCCGCTCGCGCATTTTTGAAAGAAAAAACCGGTAAGTAAAAAGATTTTTTAAACGTCTCGATTCCGTCTCCTTTATAAAAGGCAGATTGAGAGTGATGAAATCGAAAAAGCCCTCTATCGAGGGCTTTTTTATGCATGGTGTTTTTATTCGATTTCTAAATTGAAAGTTACGGGCCCATCATTGACCAAATGTACTTTCATGTCGGCAGCAAAAATACCGGTTTGCACATGCTCAAACTGGGTCTTGGCATAGTCAACCAGTTGTTCGTATAAGGCTTGAGCATCATTCGGTGACATGGCTGGTCCAAAGTCAGGGCGTAAGCCTTTTTGGGTGTGCGCCATCAAAGTAAATTGAGAAACCAGAAGAATCCCACCACCGGCTTGGCTGACATTCCAGCCCATTTTGCCTTGTTCATCGTCAAAAAAGCGATACTTTAAAATTTTATCGATCAGTTTTTTGCCTTTGTCTAAAGTGTCTTCTTTCCCAAGACCTAAGAAAACCAAGATACCGTGTTGAATTTCGCCTGTGGTTTCACCATCGACCACCACTTTGGCTTCGAGAACGCGTTGTAATAAGGCCCGCATGACTGATTTTATCTACCATTTGATTGTGCAGACTGAAATTGTAGCAAACCAAGTGCAGCACAGGAGAGATATCGATTGAAAAAACAAGGCACTTGCGTTGATATTCATTGCAAGGTTTAAGGAAAAGAGCATAAGCTAAGAGCGATAACAGCAAAGACAGCAACAGTTGGATTCTGAATCAAGAGAAACAAGGATCTATCGAGTAATTGGTCGAATAGCAAGACCGAATTACCAAAACATGGCTATGCAGTTTAAAAAAATGTGCTTTAATGCAATAAGTTGCTAAAAACCGAAAATGATATGTCTGCCATCATCCAATCCTTATTAGATACTGATCTGTACAAATTTACGATGCTACAGGTGGTCCTGCATAAGTTTCCCCAAGCGCATAGTGTGTACCAGTTCCGTTGTCGCAATTTGGATGACACGGTCTATCCTTTGGTCGACATTCTCGATGATTTAAACCACCAATTAGATTTGCTCTGCCAATTACGTTTTCAAGACGATGAGCTGCAATACCTGCGTGGTTTGCGCTTTATCAAAAGTGATTTTGTCGATTATTTAGAGTTGTTTCAACTCAAACGCCGCTTTATTGTGGCCAGTATTGATCATCAAGGCCGTTTAGACATTCGAATTGAAGGGCCGATGGTTCAAGCCATGATGTTTGAAATCTTTGTGCTTGCTATCGTCAATGAGCTGTATTTCCGCCGTATTCGAAGTGAAGAGGTCATGGTTGAGGGTGAACGTCGCTTACAGGCCAAAGTGGCATTATTAAAACACTATGAAACATCGCAAACGCCAAATGATCCCCCATTTTTAGTCTCTGATTTTGGTACGCGGCGCCGCTATAGTTTGGCGTGGCAAAAACATGTGATTGAGGTGTTTAATCAAGCTGCCCCGCATATTTTCCGTGGTACCAGTAATGTCTTAATTGCGAAGCAATTGGGCCTAACCCCGATTGGCACCATGGCACATGAATTCCTACAAGCATTCCAAGCGTTGGATGTACGTTTACGTAATTTCCAAAAATCAGCACTGGAAACCTGGGTACAAGAGTACCGTGGTGATTTAGGTATTGCTTTGACGGATGTGGTGGGGATGGATGCATTCCTGCGTGATTTTGACTTGTACTTTGCCAAATTGTTCGATGGCTTGCGCCATGACAGTGGTGACCCGTATGAATGGGGCGATAAGGCCTATGCCCACTATAAAAAGTTGAAAATTGACAGTAAAACCAAAATGCTAACGTTTAGTGATGGACTGAATTTAGAGAAAGCGTGGGATCTGCACAACTATTTCAAAGACCGTTTCCAAGTCAGCTTCGGGATTGGCACCAATTTGACCAATGATATGGGACAAACGCCATTAAATATTGTGCTTAAACTGGTCGAGTGTAATGGCCAGTCGGTTGCGAAAATCTCAGACAGTCCAGGTAAAACCATGACCGATAACGATACTTTTTTGGCTTATTTACGTCAGGTTTTTGAGATTGCTGAAGCAGAAGCCAATTAATCTAGAATATAGGCAATGCCAGAATCCGTTCTGGCATTGTTCATTAAAAAAACCTGTGAATAGTGATATCTATAATTCTGCTAAAAGAATGCAAAAAATCAGAATAATTGTAAAAATGAGTTGTGCTAAGATCAAAGCATGATCTGAAAACATACGAAATAATATGACACATTCTGCCTTTGATTTTGGCTTGTTGATAGACGCAGAGCAGTTGGTTCCGCATTTAGGTAATGACAAATTACGCATCGTAGATTTAAGTCGTGCTTCAGTCTATGACCAGTTACATATTCCACATGCTTTGCATTTAAAGCCGAGATTTTTGGTGCGCCAAGACGAACAAGCCACGGGACTACTTCCCGATGTAGAAGGTTTACAAGAGCTGATTCGTTATCTGAATATTTCACCCGAGCATCATGTGGTGGTTTACGATGATGAAGGTGGCGCATGGGCAGGGCGTTTGATTTGGAATTTACACTGCTTAGGTTTTGAAAATACTAGCCTGCTGAACGGTGGAATTCATGCATGGCTTGCAGCAGGACTTCCAACCACTTCTGAAGTGGAGCAGTTTGAACCTGTCAGTGCTTTGGTACAGGTCGATCAAGCCAAAATACAGCAGTATCGAATTGAATATGCTGAGTTATTAGAGAAGGTTCAAAGCAGTCAGGTCCAACTCTGGGACTGTCGAACAGAAGACGAATATACAGGCCTGCGGCTTGCAGCGCGACGCGGCGGTCACATTCCAAATGCACTACATTTTGAATGGAGTACTGCCCTTAACCGTGAAAATCATTTAAGATTGCACCCTTTAGAACGCACGCAGCAACGCTTAGAACAATTGGGTTTTAACTTAAATGAACCTGTGGTGGTGTACTGTCAGTCACATCACCGTTCAGGACTGGCTTATATTTTAGGTCGTTTATTGGGTTGGAATATTCAGGCGTATGACGGTGCGTGGAGTGAATGGGGCAACCGCCTCGACAGTCCTATCATTACCGGAGAGATGCCGTCTTGAGCCTCACATCACGCTTAAAAAAACAAATTTTCATTCAAGCTCAACGTGTTGTACCCCAACATCAGTTATCACGTGTCGTGGGCAGAGTCGCAGCCAGCGAAAATCCGATTGTGAAAAATGCGGTAATCACTGCGTTTAAAGCACAGTATGGCATTGATATGTCGATTGCTGAGCAGAGCAATGCACTGAAATTCAAGTCCTTTAATGAGTTCTTTACTCGTGCATTAAAAGAGGGTGTACGTGATATTGATACCGATGCGACCAGCATTGTGTCACCTGCGGATGGTGCGATTTCACAGTTGGGTCCAATTGTGGAAGGTGATATTTTCCAAGCGAAAGGACAAAAATTCACCGTTGATAATTTAATTGCAGATCCGCAGTTGGCTGAACCGTTTAAAAATGGTCAGTTTGCAACGGTGTATTTATCGCCTAAAGATTATCACCGTGTGCATATGCCATTTGCAGGCACATTGACGGAAACCTTATATGTACCGGGTGAATTGTTCTCGGTCAATCAAACCACTGCTGAAAATATTCCAGGCTTGTTTGCACGAAATGAACGTATGGTCTGTTTATTTGATACAGAAATTGGCCGTATGGCCGTAGTTCTCGTTGGCGCCATGATTGTGGCGGGGATTGAAACGGTTGCAACAGGAAAAGTGAAGCCTACCGGCCGTTTAGAGCTAAATCAGCATGACTTGTTCTTGGACAAAGGTGCTGAACTCGGTCGTTTCTACCTAGGCTCAACCGCTGTGGTACTGTTTGAAAAAGACAAAATGACGTGGGATACTGCCTTTAAAGCCAACTCGACTGTGGTGATGGGTGAAGCGATGGGGCATACGTTTTAATCCTTTCAGCTCTCGGTCACCGTCCTTGTTAAACGGACGGTGAGAGACAAAAAAGCACCGATATCGGTGCTTTTTTCATGCTTTTGAAGAAAGGCTTATTCAGGATTATAGGTGCGTTCTTTGGGAAAAATCACTTTAAAAATAGAGCCTTGATTTTCTTTGGATTCAATTTCTAAATGTGCTTGGTGCTGCATTAACACGTGTTTCACAATTGCGAGTCCTAAGCCTGTGCCACCCGTTTGTCGACTACGTGCGCTGTCGACACGGTAGAAACGTTCGGTTAAACGGGGCAGGTGCTTAGGGTCAATGCCTATGCCAGTATCTTCCACGGTAAAATAAGCCTGTTCACCATTGTCATGCCAACCCATGGTCACCGTTCCGCCTTTCGGGGTGTATTTGATGGCATTGGTAATCAGGTTACTAAAAGCGCTGGCCAACTCCATATCTGAACCGATTAAGTCGCAGTGACTGTCGATGTCGAGATTGAGCGTATGCCCATAATCAATATTATAGGCATGTGCATCGTCATAAAGTTGGTTCATTAAGCTAGGCATATCAATGATTTGATTTTTAGCAATTTGCTTGTCATTTTCTAGGCGTGACAGTAATAGCAAATCATTCACCAAGGCATTCATGCGTTTGGCTTGTGCCTGCATTTGGTCAAAGGCCCGCTTCCAACGTGGGTTGAGGTCTTCTTGGTCGGTAAAGGTCTCAATATAACCACTGAGTACTGTGAGTGGTGTGCGTAGTTCATGTGAAATGTTATCGACAAAGTCTTTACGCATTTGTTCGAGATTGTGCATGCGGGTCACGTCATAGGCGACTAGTAAGCGACTTTCACCACCAAATCGAGTCATTTTGACTTGAACATAATGTTCATCAAAACTGGATGACTTCATTTTTAAGCCATCTGGTGCAGCATCAATATTATTGTAATAATCCACAAAACTCGGTTGGCGTAATAAAGTCAAAATATTACGGCCACGGTCATTTTGTTCGATGCCTAATAACCGTTCTGCAGCAGGGTTCCACCATTCAATTTGTTGCATGTCATCGATCAGCACCACTGCTTCTTGCAAAGCGACCAAGGATGACTGCGCCCGATCAATCAACCCGACCATTTCCGCTTGTACAATACGTTCTTGGCGCTGTGCACGATAGACATTGAACAATAATGCCCCCCAAATGCCCCCAAGGTTGGGTGGAACTTCGTAGGGACGATTGGAAATCCAGTCATTGACTAAATACAAAGAGCGCATTTGCAGAATAAAAAAAACGGCAAAAGCAAAGGAAATACACGTCCAAAAATAACCGACGCCAAAGCCAATCAAGCTTGCAATCAGCAAGAAAAAGGCAAGGAGACGTAAGTCCTGTTTGGCAAAGCCCCATAAACTGCTGTATCGCGTTTTTTTATGCTCGCGTGCAAGTTCAGGGACCGGGTAGGGTTCATACATAAAACAAAATTAACCTAGGGCGATATCCGCACGTGTAGAGAATCGATAGCCTGTACCCCGAACTGTTTGCACAAAGCGATCTGCCGCATAAGGCTCAAGCACTTTACGTAAGCGGCGAATATGCACGTCGATGGTACGGTCTTCAATATACACGTTTCCGCCCCAGACTTGGTCAAGAAGTTGTGCACGGGTGTAGGCACGCTCAGGATGAGTCATGAAGAAGGCCAATAAACGATACTCGGTTGGCCCCATGTCGAGGAAATTATTGCCAAAGCTGACCCGTTGGCTGACAGGGTCTAAGATTAAGCCATTGGCATCAATCGATTTTTCACCACTGAGCGCGTTAGCGCGGCGTAAAACCGCTTTAATACGTGAAACCAATTCGCGGGTCGAAAACGGTTTAGTCATGTAGTCATCTGCACCAGCATCTAGACCTTGCACTTTATGGTCTTCTTCGCCACGTGCCGTGAGCATAATCACTGGAATTTCAGAGAGATTTTCATCGCGCTTGAGACGACGACATAAGTCTACGCCACTGACGCCACCAGGCATCATCCAGTCGAGCAAGATCAAAGCAGGGCGCTGATCCACAATCATTTGGTGGGCTTGTTTTGCATCTTCGGCTTGTAAGCATTGAAAGCCTGCCATATCCAACGAGGTGTGAATCATTTCTCGAATGGGAAGTTCATCATCGACGATTAAAATGTAGTCATCTTTCACAACGCAATATCCTATTGTAGGTAACGGCAGGCCGTTTTAATTTTATGACAGGCTTATTACAAAGATTAATTATGACAGTATCATTGCAAAAAACAGACGATTGATGAAATTTGCAAAAAAATGTGACAAAAAATCGTCATATTGGGATTCAAAATTAATGGAAGTTTAATCTAAATTGCATTCGGAAATGCCGATTGCATCCAAATGAAAAGTCTTAGACATCCAATTTTGCCCGTGTATTCGGGTCTGAAAAGGTTTCTAGGAGTGAAATAAACACAATACGGCTGGAGGATAAAACTTCTTCAAAGGATTGTTTAAACCCACTAACCACCCAACGGATCGCAATTTGTGTGACATAGCCATTGAGACCTGTGGCGACCAGCGAAATTTCTCGTTCGGACCGGTTAATTTGCGGCATCATTAGCATCACAAAGGCTTGAATCATTCGGTCAAAACGGGTCATGGTTTCATGAATGGTGGCTTGGTTATGTAATTCTTGGACCAACATTGCATCGATATAAATAATACGCGCCATGCGGGGGTTGTCTTTTAAGGTAGTGAGCAGGGCACGCAGTCCTGCATCAATCATTTTGTATGGATCTGAAGAGGCTTGCATGATGGCTTGCATGACATTGTGCTGTAACTCATCGATCAGCTTTAAAAAAATGGTTTGAAACAGCTGCTCACTTTTTTTAAACGACTCATAAAAATAACGTTCGGTAAGTTTGGCTTCATTACAAATATCTTTCACCGTCACGGCAAAAAAGCCGTGAGTACCGTAGGCTTCAATTCCTGCTTCAATGAGTTTTTCACGACGCAGCTGTTTACGTTCAGAAAGCGATAAGCCCTTGAATTGTCTTTCTTTGGTTTTATTATTATCGCTGTTTTTTTGTACTGGTTCAGATGCCGTCATCAGATTTCATCGCCCTATTTGAAAGCCAAGGTTTTGCATAGTTTAGCAATAAACCACGACTCTACCTATGCGTAGGCTTTAATCTCTATGTGGTTTTCATGGACTTGACACTTTTGGCTATTAAATTTATGACAATTGATATTGTCAATTATAAAAAAAGCATCTACAGTCAATGTACAAAGATAAAGGACAACCACAATCTCATGAAGAATTTTAAAAATAAAGTCGTGGCAATTACAGGTGCAGGATCGGGTATTGGCCAACAATTGGCACTTTTATTGGCCAAGGCGGGCTGTCATGTATCATTGAGTGATGTCAATGAACAAGGGTTGGCGAAAACAGTTGAACTGCTACAAGGCACCAATGTACGTGTCACCACGAAAAAATTAGACGTCTCAGACCGCTTAGCGATGCAAGCGTGGGCTGAAGAAACCGTACAAAATCATGGTTCTGTGAATATGATTTTTAATAATGCTGGCGTTGCTTTGGGTTCAACCGTAGAAGGTGCATCCTATGAAGAGCTGGAATGGATCGTGGGGATTAATTTCTGGGGTGTGGTCTATGGCACCAAAGAGTTTCTGCCTTATATTAAGAAAACAGGCGATGGGCATATCATCAATATTTCCAGCTTATTTGGCCTAACCGCTCAACCGACTCAGTCTGCTTATAATGCCACTAAATTTGCGGTGCGTGGCTTTACCGAGTCATTACGCCAAGAGTTAGATATGGAAAACTCTGGCGTGAGCGCATTGTGCGTGCATCCGGGCGGGATTCGAACCAATATTGCCAATGCAGCCAAAGTGAATGACAGCTTGCGTAGCATCGGGATGAACCCTGAGAAATCTGCACAGACCTTTAATAAATTATTACGCTGCCCACCCGAAGAAGCGGCACGTCAAATTTTAGAGGCGGTACAAAAAGATAAGCGTCGTTTATTGATTGGCAATGATGCGAAAACGCTAGATTTGATTCAGCGCATCTTACCAACGGGCTACCAAAAAGTGACGGCTTTTGCGACCAAATTAAGCCAAAGAAAGTCTTAATGTTGTGATGTAAAAAACCCGCTTTGGCGGGTTCTTTTATGCTTAATTTTAATGAGTGTCATGATCAAAAAACTGTTTTATTAAATATCCGTTTAACTTTAAATGAGCGTTTCAATGGTCTTTTTCTTCCAAACAAATTGATAATAAAGTCCTTGCATGATGCATAAGCTGACAAAGGCCAGCGCATAAGCATACCAAATACCTTGCAGTCCCCACCATTCACTAAATAAGTAGGCACAGGGCACTTCAATCGCAATAATCGCAACGATATTGATCACCATGGGCATGGTGACCGTACCGCTGGCCCGCATAATAGAGGCAAAAATAGCACTGGCACCAAAGAATAAAATGGACCACAGCACAATAAATAACAGCTGTTGCCCTAGCTCGACCACCGCATGGTCCGTGATAAAGAGTGCCATGAGGTATTTGGAGAAAAGATAAGCCAAGACCACCAAGGAGCCTGTAATGATGATATTCATGCCGAGTGCCGTACGCGTGACTTTGGCCAATAACTCGGATTTGCCTGCGCCAATGGCTTGTGCACCAAAAATCGATGCAGCAATGGCAATCGACAGGGCGGGGAATTGAATATAATTCAGAACCTGATTGACCGCACCATAGGCTGCGGTCGCATCGGCCCCATGGCGGTTGACCAGACCCACAATCACAAGACCCGCAACTGAGGTGGTGATCATTTGAATGCCTGTTGGAACCCCTAAGCGGAGAATGATTTTACTCAACTGGCGGTCAAAGCGAATATGACGTAGCAGTTGTGCATCGAGCCGGAGAGGGTGCTGTTTATAGTTCAAATAGAAATACAAAAAGGTCAGCACAGAAACAAAGCCTAAAATGGTCGCAATGGCAGGCGCAACAATCCCCAGTTTGGGAAAGCCAAAATAACCCGCAATCAGAACGGGTGTGACACAAAGCCCAATCAAGATGGTCATGCCAGAGGCAATTAAAGGTGTCGTGCTGTCTCCGACACCGCGTAAAATTGAGGTATAAATAATATATACAAACAGTAGGGGACTACCTGCCAACATCCATTGCACATAAGGTAACGAGAGATGCATGACGTCTTCATCGATACCCAAAGCCGATAAAATTGGTCGCGCAAAAATCACCCCTAAAAATGCAATAAAGCTGCCACCAATGAGGGTCATAAAAATAGTGGAGCCAACCACTGCACGTACTTTTTCAATATTCTGTGCGCCCCATGCTTGACCAACCAAGACGGTCGACCCCGCTGATAGTCCAATCACGAAGGCCATTAAACAAAACAGGATGGGGAAGAACACCGCAACTGCTGCAATCGCCTGCACCCCCATCATCTGTCCGACAAAGATGGTATTAATCGTACCCGACAGATTTTGCAGAATATTGGTGGCAATCAAAGGCATCAGGAAAATAAAAAAGGCTTTCCATAGCTTTTGCTGTTGCACCAATGGGGTGTGTACGGACATAAGTCATCCTGAGGTTATTTTTATTACATTTCTAAGGCTTACCCTAGCATAGTTCAGCGCTGAAAAGCCGATGTATTTCAGTAAGCGAAGTCGGTTCTTGTGCAAATGCAAAGCTGAAAAAGATTTAAACGCTTTGCAAAATTTCTGCTGCCTGAGCCAAAGTTTGATCGGTCTTAGCAAAGCAAAAACGAATCATGCGCAAAGCCTCTGGCGCCTGCTGATAAAACACCGAAACAGGAATGCCAACAATGCCATGCTGCTCTGCCAGAAAGTGGCAAAATTCAACATCGTTTAAATCGGGACGAATGTGGCTGTAGTCGACATTTTGAAAGTAAGTGCCTTGCGAAGGCAACCATTGAAAGCGTGAACCAGTTAAACCCTCAATAAAACGATCGCGTTTTGCTTGATAAAAGCCCGCTAAGTTTTGAATATGCTCAGGATGTTGCTGCATATAATTGGCCAAAGCCAGTTGTACTGGGGTGACTCCGCAGAAGTTGGCAAACTGATAGACCTGACGGAATAGTTGCATGAGCGCAGGTGTAGCAACGCAGTAGCCGGTTTTCCAACCAGTCACATGAAAAGTTTTGCCAAAGGAGCCCACCACCAGACTGCGCTCACGCAGTTCAGGAAAAGACAGCGCGGAATAGTGACGTTGACCATCAAATACCAGATGCTCATAGACTTCATCGGACAGGACTAAAATATTGGTGTCGCGAATCAGTTCAATCAGCGTCAACCAATCTTGCTTGCTCCAAATGGCACCACTCGGGTTATGTGGTGTGTTGATAATGATCAGTTTGGTTTTGGCCGTAATGGCTGATTTGACCTGCTCCCAATCGACTGAAAAATGCGGGGACTGGAGCGCAATATGAATGGCTTTACCCCCGACCAAAGCCACACTTGGCGCATAGCTGTCATAACTGGGGTCAAAAATGATGACTTCATCATCCGCATGGACTACGGCTTGAATGGTGGCAAAAAGGCCAATGGTTGCGCCCGGAGTGATGGTAATTTCAGTCATCGGGTCGAGCTGAATCTGATCGCGTTGTGCAAATTGCTGCGCCAGTTGCTCGCGTAATAACCAGACTCCATCGCCTGGAGCATACTGATTGAAACCACTTTGAGTGGCCTGTGCTAAAGCATCCAGCAGTTCAGCAGGAGCTTCGAAGTCTGGAAAACCTTGGGATAGATTTAGGGCATTTAAGCGCTGTGCCATGGCAGTCATGGTGCTGAAAATAGTGACGCCTTGTGCAGGCAGTTTAGATGAAGGCAACTGAATCATGAATGCTTAAAAGTGTCTAAATATCAGCCCAAAATAGCATATTCATCCCCTTTTACTTATGCAAATTTTGCATGTAGGGCAGGGGTAAAGCATGCATTTTTATGGATTGCTTTTATAAGAGCTGTTCAACTGCCGCGCGAATAATCCCCAGTGCTAAGCCAATAAATGCACCGACCACCACACCATTGACCCGAATCATATGCAAGTCGCCACCGACTTCATTTTCGATCTTATCAATCATCACACTGGAGTCCCATTCGTGAATACGTTCGCTGATAAAACGAATGACTTTTTCGCTGTATTGGTCACTGAGATTGACCGCAATGCCGCTGAGGCGTTGATTAAGCAAGTCTCTGACGGCTTGATTGGAGATGATGTTTTCCCCAATTTGTTGAATGGATACACGGATGTTCTGCGCAATGCCAGAGTCTGGTTTTTGTAAGTCTTGTTTAATGGCATCACAGAAAATGACCACTGCGCCGCTAATAAAATTCAGGACTTGTGGGCTATCTAGCAGGGCATCTTTGGTTTGGTTTAAACGCTGGCTGGCTTTACTGTCGGTGTCTGCCAGTTCGAGCATGAGCGCGTGCCCCATCGCTTCAATTTTTTGACGCCACGGATGCTCAGGATCGGCCAACATCGACTCGACTCGTTGAATGAGTGAGTCGATGGTTCTTTGCTGCACATCGATGCCAATCCAACTGGCTCCTTTGGCCAGTTTCCAGACCCCGAGTTCTTTGAACAAGGTTCGGGTCAACTCACGACTTTGTTCAGGGTGTTGGGTCATCCAGTCATGCGCCAAGTCGAGTCCGCGTTGTAATACATCTTGATGGAAATCATTTTCCAGCACTGCACGCAGCATTTCACTGGCCAAATGATTGACCTGAGTGTTACGCACCCACTGCACGCTGTTACTTTGAATAAAGCGTCCGATTTGTTCTTGGCCCACAAACTCAAAGACTTTAGGCACCGTTTGTTGAATGACTTGGGTGACTTGCAGATTGTTTTGTGGATTGGCGAGCCATTGACCAACCGCCAAAGACAGGTCGGTACTTTGCAGGCTTTTTTCCACCACTTGTGGAGAAAGAAAATTTTCTTGTACAAAGCGGCCCATAGACTCTGCAATACGGTCTTTGTTACGGGGAATAATTTCGGTGTGATCACGTAAAAACTTTGGAATCGGCATTTTTCCAAAGGGATTACGAAACAGCACGGTAATGGCATACCAGTCCGCCAAGCCACCCACCACACCTGCTTCGGCGGATAACATTAAAATATGAATGATCCAAACCTTGTCTGTGGGAGCAAATTTGGCAACGACCATCAGCAGCAGCCATGTCACCACTGCCGTGATTAGGGCAATGGTGGCGAAGCGTTTACTGCGTTTCAGACTCGATGGGACGGCTTGAGGGTCATTCATAGGCAGGCTCTATGCTTTATTTACTGGTCGACGCGGGGCTGCTGGGTTCAGGCGGTGGGAGCACTTCACCGGTTGGGCTCAAACCGTATTTTCCACCCAGCGATTTTAAAATCAGCGTGGCATCAAAGGCATCGCTTGGTGCCGATTTTTGGTCTTTAAAGCATTGAATGCTGTATGACACTTGCACGGGGTCAATGTCGACTACACGTGGTACATCGTAGAACGGGTCAGGCCAAAAGGCTGGATGGCGAGAATAATAACCATATGGGTAATAAGGCATTGGGTTTGAATACACCACGGCTTGTCGGGGCGGTTGGTTTTGGTTGCTCGGGTCATTCAGTACTTTAAAGAAGCGGTAACCATTTTGCACTGTGGTTTGCGCGGCTTTGACCAGGGTAATTTCTTCAGCCGTGCCATAGCTCATATTTGGGCGCGCTTGGAAACTGATGCGATAAGTCGAGGTGTTTAATGGCGTATTACTAAACCGACCTAACTGGTCGAAGGTTAAGGGCTTTGAGGGGGTAGAGGCACAGCCTACTAAACTCAGACCCGTCGCCAGTGCACAGGCGATTAAAATTTTCTTCATGAGATAGACTCCTTAGCACAGAGGGAGAAGCCGAACAGTTAAAAATGGCTGTTGGGCTGAGTCAAAAAATCCAGTTCTTCTTGGCTTGAGTTGCGGCCAAGGACTTGGTTCCGATGCGGATAGCGTCCAAAACGATCGATAATCACTTTGTGACGCTGTTCAAAATCGAGGTTAATCGGATTGCCTAAGTCTTCGAACAATTTTAAAGCATATTGATGAATAAGTTTCGATTCACTATGCATAAAGGGCATATATAAAAAACTGCGTTGTATGGATGGCAGTGCTGCATCTAGTTTTAGCGTGATGGCTTCTTGTGCCAAAGCCAAAGCCAAGGCGTCCTGAGCAAAGGCCAAAGGACTGTTGCGATACAGGTTTCTCGACAGTTGGTCGAGCACAATAATTTCAGCCAAACGCCCTTCAGCACTACTGCGCCAAGACCATAGCTCAGCATGCGCCGCTTGTTGATGAATTGTCTTAAATTTTTCTTCGATGAGTGCATCGAACGCATCATTTTGGCTAAACCACCAGCTTTGGTTTTTAGGATCGAACCAAAAATCTAAAATTTCTTGATAATTCATAAAGTTTACAATTCTTTAGCATTTATTCTTCAATACAATCACACTTTTGACATGTCTAATAGCGTAACTTTGTGATAAATATTTTCCGAAAAAATAGAACAGATGGTTTACTTGAAAATAGGACTGGGTGTAATGTGCCGAATTAAAATCACGTTATACTGATATAAACTGATGATTTTATTTTATTCGTCGTTGTAATTGTTTCTTCCAAAAAGTGAGATTGTAATGGGTCAACCCGCATCTAAATCTACAGCTGTGTTACCGACTTGGGTCAATTCATCACTTTTGCAAGGGATGTTACGCGGGATTGAGCGTGAAAGTTTGCGCATGCAAAGTGATGGCTTTTTATCACAAGCCGATCATCCGCAAGCTTTGGGTTCTGCGCTGACTCATCCGCATATTACGACGGATTATTCGGAAGCTTTATTAGAATTTATTACGCCGCCCCAGCCTAGCATTACTGAGGCGTTGCATTATTTAAAAGACATTCATAGTGTGGCGCATCGTCATTTGGAACATGGTGAAAAGCTCTGGCCGCTGTCGATGCCCTGTATGTTGGATGACAATGACGATAAAATTCGCTTAGCCCAATATGGCAGCTCAAATATCGGGAAGTTCAAGACCTTATACCGTCATGGTTTAGGGGTACGTTATGGTCGTCGTATGCAAACCATTTCAGGTTTACACTATAACTTGTCTTTTCCAGATCAACTGTTTGAACAATTACAACAACATGAAACAGATGAAGCACTAAAAGCCTTATCTGCACAAGACTATCGTAGTCACCGCTATTTTGGTTTGATCCGCAACTTTATTCGCCTTACGCCGTTGGTCATGTTCTTGGTCGGGGCAAGTCCATCGGTCTGCCAGTGTTTTATGACAGGGCGTGAACATCATCTGTTGCCATTGCTGCGCGGTACCTTGTATTTACCGTATGCGACTGCTTTACGGATGGGACGTTTTGGTTATCAAAACTCAGCACAAAAGCAGCTCGGGATTCATTACAACAATATCGACGGTTATCTCGAAGGTCTACAAAAAGCAGTCAAAACGGCTTATGCGCCGTTTAGTCGCTTAGGTCTCAATGATGCGCAAGGCGAGCCGATTCAAATTAATGATCATGTCCTACAAATTGAAAATGAGTACTACAGTTTGGTGCGGCCAAAGCAAGTGCCGCAAGCAGGGGAAACGCCGTCCCAAGCGCTGAGCAATCGTGGTGTCGGTTATGTCGAACTACGTGCGGTGGATGTGAATCCGTATAGCCCAATTGGGATCAATGAAGATACCGCAGGTTTCTTAGAAGTGTTGGCGCTGTATTGCTTACTGTTGGATAGTCCAGACTTATTGGCCGCAGAGCAAGATCAAATCGAGAAAAACCAAGCGGAAGTGGTCAATCGCGGTCGCGCACCGAATGCTGCAATTGCTGTGGGTGAGCAATCGTTCCCAATTGAAGCATGGAGTCAGTCTCATTTAGAGGCGATGCAAGAACTGGCTGTATTGTTAGATCAGTGCTATGACACCACACTGTATAGTAAAGCGATGACAGTCATGCAACAGAGAGTCGCTGAAGTTGATGATACTTTGTCGGCGCAGATGATCGAAGATACTCTAGAAGCGGGTGGGACATGGGGCTTTGGTAGCCAAATGGCCGCACAACATGCATCGAGTTATGAGCGTCATCAGTTGAGTGCAGAGACATGGGCTTATTTTGACGATTTAGCTACGCAATCACTGCAACAACAACAGCAATTAGAGCAAGATAGTCAACTGAGTTTTGAACAGTACCTTGCGCAATTTAGATAAAAAATTAAGAGGATTGACCATGCAATGGAGTTATCGCTTCGTGAGTGGTGTTTTGGTTTTAGCCAGTATCATCGGGATGGCCTTTGCCTTATATTTAGAGCATGGCCCGCTACAGTTAAACCCATGTCCACTCTGTGTGTTCCAACGTGTGGGACTGATTGGACTGGGGATTATTTCGCTGATTGCCTTTTTGCATAACCCAGCATCGAATGGTTTTAAACGTTTTTATGCATTTTTGGGCAGCCTCTCGATCTTATGGTCGGCTGGTGTGGCGGCACGTCACGTGTGGTTACAGAGCTTACCGCCTGATCAAGTGCCGAGCTGTGGCCCAGGCTTGGATTATTGGTTAGACACGTTGCCACTGCGTGCTGTGTTCGAGCAAGTCTTAACAGGTTCAGGTGAATGTGCACTTGTAGATTGGACTTTCTTAGGTCAGTCTTTACCTGTGTGGTCTTTGGTGTTTTTTGTGGCACTGGCGTTGATTAGTCTGTGGCAACTGTTGCGTAAATATCCAAGCCATGCACAGAAAAAATAATAAAGATAAAAAAAGCCAACGTCATGTTGGCTTTTTTATTGGATGTATCAGTGGTTTAGGTGAGTGCAATGCCTTCTAAGTCATCCAACCCGATCATGTATTCATGCACTTGACCATATTCAGTTTCGGTTGGATTTGGATAGAACCAATTGACGATTTGTTCGGCAACACTGGCATGGGTGTGTAACTCAAAATGGTTTAAGCCGTAGAAAATGGCTTTATGTGAATCGGGAACTTTCAGTTGAAAGCGTGGGTTCATATGCTCGCCTAAGGCACTTTTCACACTGACCAAATAATCCCCAATCACATTGAGCGCGCGATATTTGCGATGTTCAAACTCAATGGTACCTGCCACCAAGAAGGTATTGATATGGGAGGGTAAAGGGGCTGGCTTACGATTGTCATCAACATGACCAATACGCGCTTCATTATGTTCCCAGTCATCATCCCGCACACTGCCATGACGTAAGTCTAAAATACCGTTGCTGCGAATGTTGACGATATGCCCAATAATTTTGACAAATGGGAAACGTCCCAGTTTGTCCTGCAAATGAAAGCCAAAACGTTCTAAAGCCGCACCATGATGGGGAGAACCAATACAGACCATGTTTTCCACCACATGAATCCAGCTTTGCATATTTTGTTTGCCGTAGAACAGCGCACTGCGCGAAACCAGTCCGCCCATACTGTGTCCAATCAGATCAATCGAGCTAATGCGTGGGTTGCGGTTGAGTAAGTCTTGTAGTGAGTTGGCAAAGCTACGCCCATTGGCTGAAATACGACGACCCGTGTTGTAGTTGAGATATAGCATAGTATTTTGTGCACGTTGCGCCAGCAGTTTTTCCCCTATACCGCCATAACGCGCCGTGCTCCAGTACAAATGGTTCATACATAGACCATGGACCATAATCACCACACGACCAGACAACTCGCCTTGCTGGATGGCACCGTAATGATCATAAAACACCATCGGTAGCGCCACAGGGTTATGATATTTCAGTAAATAGTCGCCCAAAACGCCGTTGATTGCACCAACTAAATAATGCATGGTTGGGGTTAAGGGTTTGCGATGCAAATTTGGAAATTTTTCAATGATATGACGCAAACTTGGCGCCAATAAATAGCTACCGTAGTTTTGCAGGGTATTGAAGGAAAATTGGTAAATTTTTTCAATCGACCGTGTCGACAGAAACTTCTTGGAACTGGTTTCATTCATCCCAAATAAACTGATTAAAATTTCACGCTGAATGGCCTGAATTAAATCGTGGACGACATCGCCTAAGCGGGTTGTCACCAACTGAGCAATCCCTTCAAGCAGGTCGGCTTGGCTGGGAGGAGTACGATCCCATTTACAATAGGTCTCGTGCAGAGGCGTTAAACTTGGCATTTTTTCTACCCTTGTGTTTCTGTGTCCAAAGGGACTTTATTTTTTTCAACGATCACGGTATAAATTCTTAGCACTCTAGCTTATCTAATTCATCTCGAACAACTTTTACAATAGCGATGAATACACAGATGACCTTATTTTTTTGTCTGACAATTTTTATATCCATACAAAATAATACAGTCGGCTGAAGCCATCTCTTTTGAGTTCAATAAAAATGATGTAGAAGAGTAAATGTACAGCATGAATATTATTTATTTACATGGCTTTCAAAGCAGTTCTTTATCGATTAAAGGTCAATTGCTGAAACACTATTGCGAATCTCGTCCACAGTGGCACGTGCATTTGCCAGACTTGAACATGCCGCCACATTTGGCCTTAGAAAAATTGGCCGCCTTGATTCAGGAGCTGGATCAGGTGGTACTGGTGGGCAGTAGTTTAGGTGGCTTTTATGCGACACAACTGGTCGCGAAGTTAGCAGTGCCGGCTGTGCTGATCAATCCAGCTATGCAACCATGGCATTTGTTCCGAGATCTATTTGGTGCGATGCAACTGCCCTATAAAGTCAATGAACATTGGACGCTCGATGATGCGCAATTGGACTATTTAGAACAGATTGAGCTGCCATTTGTGCAAGATGCAGACAAAATTTTAGTGTTATTGCAACAAGGCGATGAAGTTTTGGATTATCGTGAAGCACAGCGCTATTATAATGGCGCAGCGCTCGTGATATCGGAAACGCAAGGCAATCATGCGATGGAAGATTTCGCAGACAAAATACCGATGGCATTACAGTTTTTATCGGACTGCTTAAAATAAGGAAACAGTACAACGTGTCTCAATATACGGCTCAATCGCTTGAAGTATTATCTGGTTTAGATCCGGTACGTCGTCGTCCCGGCATGTATACCGATACCACACGCCCAAACCATTTGGCGCAAGAGGTTATTGATAATGCAGTCGATGAGGCACTGGCCGGTCATGCCAACAAAATTACCGTCACTGTTTATAAAGATGGTTCGCTTTCAGTCGAAGACAATGGTCGCGGTATGCCTGTCGATATTCACCCCGAATATGGTCAAAGCGGGATCGAGATCATCCTGACCAAACTGCATGCAGGTGGTAAATTCAGTACCGACAACTACCAGTTTTCAGGTGGTTTGCATGGCGTAGGCATTTCCGTGGTAAATGCCTTATCTAGCCGAGTCGAAGTAGAAGTTCAGCGTCAAGGCAACCTTTACCAAATGGCCTTTGAGCACGGTGAACCGACTGAGCCCTTGACGGTGCTAGAAGGCAAAGCTCCGAAGCGTGCCACAGGAACCACCGTTCACTTTTGGCCTGAAGCTAAATATTTTGATTCACCGAAATTTGCCCTGAAAGCGCTGAAGCACAACTTAAAAGCCAAAGCCGTTTTGGCGGCTGGTTTGCAAATCAATTATGTTGACCAAATCAATGACGAAAAAATTGTTTGGCAGTTTGAAAATGGCCTCGTCGATTATTTGATGGATGAAATTGAGGATCGTGAGATTCTGCCTCATCCAGCCTTTGTGGCAACAGGAGATGCTGAGCGTGCCAGTGCCGAATTTGCCATTTGTTGGAATGTCGATGGCGGCGAGTTGGTCCAAGAAAGCTATGTGAACTTGATTCCAACGGCGCAGGGCGGGACTCATGTGAATGGTCTACGCTCAGGTGTGACCGATGCGATGCGCGAGTTTTGTGAACTGCGTAATTTGCTGCCACGCAATATGAAGCTGTCGGCTGAAGATGTTTGGGATGGTGTGAACTATATTTTATCGTTGAAGTTCCAAGAGCCACAGTTTTCAGGCCAAACCAAAGAGCGTTTATCCAGCCGTGAAGCGTCAGGCATTGTTCAAAACATTGCTAAAGATGCTTTTGCACTGTGGTTGAACCAAAACTCCGATATTGCCATGCAGTTGGCGGAAATGGCGATCTCAAAAGCAGGTCGTCGTCTGAAAGCTGCGAAAAAGGTTGAACGTAAGAAAATTGTGGCGGGGCCGACTTTACCCGGCAAACTGTCAGACTGTGTTGGACATACCTTAGAAGAGTCTGAACTGTTCATTGTGGAAGGGGATTCTGCAGGTGGTTCAGCCAAGCAGGCACGTGATAAAAACTTCCAAGCGATCATGCCTATTCGTGGGAAAATCTTAAATACGTGGGAAGTCTCTTCCGATGAAGTCTTGGCTTCGCAAGAAGTGCATAACATTGCCATTGCGATCGGGGTCGATCCGGGGTCGGATGATTTATCCGAATTACGTTATGGCAAGATCTGTATCTTGGCCGATGCTGACTCGGATGGTCTACACATTGCGACGCTGCTGTGTGCTTTGTTTGTGAAACATTTTCCGATCTTGGTTGAAGAGGGACATCTGTATGTGGCGATGCCACCGCTGTATCGGATTGATGATGCAAAAGATGTGCACTATGCCTTGGACGATGACGAGCTTGAAAGCATGTTGAAAAAATGCAAAACCAAGAACCCGCAAATTACTCGATTTAAAGGTTTGGGTGAAATGAATGCCAGCCAACTGCGTGAAACCACGCTGGATCCAAACACACGCCGTTTGGTGCAGTTAGACTTGGATGACAGTCATTTTACCGCAGGTTTATTGGACAAATTACTGGCAAAAAAACGCTCCAGTGACCGTAAAGAATGGTTAGAGCAGAAAGGTAACTTGGCCGAGTTGGTGGTTTAATATATTGATAAGCCTGCGTAAAGTGGGCTTATCTATTATGATGACTAAAAACTAAATTGGCTTTAAGAGAATAAAAATGGAATATCAAGAAAAACATTTAGCGGAAAATATACGAAATGATATGGGCATGAATGAAGAAGAATTACAGGAAATGCGTGAAGCTGATGTGGATGATGAAACACTACATGCCTTAGGCTTAGCAGGGCGTGTCGAATGGAAAAAAAGAATTTTGTATTATGCCAATTTATTAAATTCTGAGATGAAAAAAATTTTAGACAATGAGTTAGCACTAGGTAATCGAATCAGTGATGCACATTGTGATTATCCTGAACAAGGCTCAATACACGTTACCCTTGCTGAAAAGTTTAAAGGAAATTATAAAGAACAAAATGTTAAATATACGAAAGGGAATGATCCACATTATTGGTTTGAAGATTACACATCACTAAATCAACCTAGGCATATGATTCTGCATTAAATGCATAAATTGTGTTATTTGAACACTTTTAATCTAAAAATAAAAAGCCCGTACATTGCGGGCTTTTTGTTGCGCAGATGAGCAATAAAATTGCGCCTAATCTGTGCACAATTTTCCAGATCAATCGACTGAATTAGGCGAAATGAATTGATTTGGAACACATGATGTATACAAGTTTGTATGCAGAAAAGTAGTCCTCTGAGCGAAAATCTACCTAAAATGCAGTGCATTTAAAAATTAATAAATAATTGATAAATATTGAAATAATTAAAAATTTGATAATGATTTTCACATCATAAAACCCTGCTTGGCATAGAAATTGAATTGGCACTCATAGCGCGAATAACAATCATGCATTGCAAAATGCACCCTAAGTTTCAAGTTTGGAGAAAATCAAGATGTTCCAACAAAAATTACTCACTAAAACATTCCTTGCAACTGCAATGATGGGGACTATTGCTTTGACAGGTTGTTCAAAACCTGCGGAGAAAGCGGAAACAGCAACGTCTGAGCCAACAGCGGCAGTGAGCAGCGGTGACACCATCAAAGTCGGAATTTTGCACTCGCTATCAGGCACCATGGCAATTTCTGAAACCTCACTCAAAGATACGGCCTTGATGACTATCAATGAAATTAATGCCAATGGTGGGGTGCTGGGTAAAAAATTAGAACCTGTAGTGGTCGACCCAGCATCTGATTGGCCTTTATTTGCTGAAAAAGCACGACAACTCATTACCCAAGATAAAGTCGCGGTGATTTTTGGTTCATGGACATCGGTATCACGTAAGTCTGTGTTACCTGTGGTAGAAGAGTTGAATGGTTTATTGTTCTATCCAGTGCAGTACGAGGGGCAGGAGCAGTCGAAAAATATTTTCTATACAGGAGCCGCACCGAACCAACAAGCGATTCCTGCGGTGGAATATTTGATGAGCGAAGAGGGCGGTAAAGCAGAGCGTTTTGTTCTACTCGGTACGGACTATGTCTACCCACGCACCACCAATAAAATTTTACGTGCGTTCTTGAAGTCCAAAGGTGTGGCCGATGCGGACATCATGGAAGAGTACACACCCTTCGGTCATAGTAACTATCAAACCATTGTCGGTAATGTGAAGAAATTTGCTGCGGGTAAGAAAACCGCGGTCATTTCAACCATCAATGGCGACTCCAACGTGCCGTTCTATCGTGAGCTGGGTAACCAAGGCATTAAAGCTTCGGATATTCCAGTCATGGCCTTCTCTGTGGGGGAAGAAGAACTCCGTGGTATTGATACCAAACCATTGGTTGGACATTTGGCTGCTTGGAACTATTTCATGTCGGTGAAAAACCCGACCAACACCGAATTTGTGAATAAAATGAAGCAGTATGCGGTGCAGTATAAGCTGCCGAATGCTGACAAAATCGTGACCAATGATCCGATGGAAGCCACTTATGTGGGCATTAATATGTGGAAACAAGCAGTTGAAAAAGCAGGCAGCACCGATGTTGATAAGGTTCGTGTTGCGATGGCAGGTCAAGAGTTCAAAGCACCATCAGGCTATACCTTAAAAATGGATGCTGAAAATCATCATCTACAAAAACCAGTGATGATTGGTGAAATTCGTGGTGATGGTCAGTTTGACGTGGTCTATAAAACACCAAATGTGATTAAGGCGGAACCTTGGAGTCCGTACATTCCTAAATAATTTTCTTAAGCGTTGAGCCTGCTGCGATCGCTGTGGGCTTTTCAGTAAGCACATCCCGATGTGAGATGTTTTAAGCAAGCTTAAGGAAGTCATATTATGAATCTTAAATTTTTTTGTGCCGCACTGCTGTGCGCAATGGCACAGCTCGTGAGTAGCAGTATTTGGGCTGAAGAGGCTCAACTTTCTGCTCAGACTCAAAGCGTATCAGTCTCGAATGATACGATTCAACGTTTTGTCAAAGCTGAGTTTGCTGAGCGCCGTGCCATGCTCAACCAATGGCCGGGGACGATTGAAGAATTTGATCGATTGGTGGCACTGATCGACAGTGATGAGCTGTATCGGGACAGTGTAGGCACGACGTATATCTTAAAAAATAATGAAAAATTATTGCGTTATCCTGATGAGCAAGTGATTGAAACTTGGCCAGCGGATTTGTCTCAGGTAACTTTGGTCAACACTTTACGTAAAGCTTTAAACTTTGGGCAGGCACAGGCCAAATTAAAATCTGAAGAATCTGCCCAACGTTTAGCAGCCATTGATATTTTAGAAAATAATCTGTCTGAACTGAATGTTGCGCAGATTAATCAGCTCTATCTGCATGAACAAAATAATAAAGTTAAACAGCGCTTGGCACAGCTTAAAGCACGCCTCGACTTTGAAAGTCCAGATGTTTTAGTCCAAATTCAGGCTGCTAAAGTCCTTACCGATTCCAATCGTCCCGAGGTGCTGGCACTGGTTGAGCAAGCTTTAACTCAATCAAATTTGAACCCAGAACTTAAAGCCGTGTTGGTGGATGCCAAAAGTCAGATTAAAACACGGATTCAGGTCAGTGAATGGGCAGGGCATGTGTTTTCAGGTTTCAGTACAGCCAGTATTTTACTGCTTGCGGCACTCGGTTTGGCCATCACTTATGGCCTGCTTGGTGTGATTAATATGGCACATGGCGAGTTGATTATGATCGGGGCTTATACCACCTATGTGGTGCAAAGCCTGTTTAAGACTTATTTAGGCAGTTATGTCGATTGGTATTTAATTGCAGCTATTCCTGCGGCCTTTGTGGTAAGTGCGCTGATTGGCATGTTGATTGAACGGACGGTAATTCGACCACTATATGGTCGTCAGCTTGAAACCTTGTTGGCCACTTTTGGGGTCAGTCTGATTTTGATGCAATTGGTACGGATGATTTTTGGCGCGCAAAATGTTGAAGTCTCGAATATTTCATGGTTATCGGGTGGGATAGCGCTGAGTCCAAGTTTAATGCTGCCGTATAACCGGATTGCCATTATTGTGTTTACGGTTGCGGTGCTACTGCTGTTGGTTTATTTGCTCAATAAAACTCGCTTTGGTCTGTTTGTTCGTGCAGTGACACAAAACCGTCAAATGGCACGTGCTGTCGGTATTCGCTCTAGCCGTATCGATATGTTGGCCTTTGGGCTAGGTTCTGGGCTGGCTGGTCTAGCAGGCTGTGCCTTAGCACAAGTGGGCAATGTTGGGCCTGATTTGGGTCAGAACTATATTATCGATGCTTTCTTGGTTGTTGTGGTAGGTGGTGTAGGGCAAGTTTGGGGAGCTGTGCTGGCGGCGCTTGGTTTAGGGATCAGCGGTACAGTCCTTGAAATTGGGATGGGGGCTGTTCTTGCAAAAATTATTCTACTGGTTCTTGTGATTTTGTTTATTCAAAAACGTCCACAAGGTTTGTTTGCCATCAAAGGCCGTTTTGTGGAGTAAGCGCATGAAAATCACTTCTTTATTTTCCGATAAACCTTATAGTGCGCTCACTATTGCGGTCTGCTTTGCGGTGATGTTGATCCTGCCTTGGTTACATTTACTACCCGTCGATTCAGCCTTTCATCTCTCTGCGTATTGGGTCACGCTGATTGGTAAAATCATGTGTTTGGCTCTGGTGGCTTTGGCACTAGACTTGGTTTGGGGTTATGCAGGCATTTTAAGCCTAGGCCATGGCTTGTACTTTGCCCTTGGTGGCTACGCGTTTGGTATGTATCTGATGCGTCAGACAGCGGGTGACAGCCTGCCTGACTTTATGCGGTTTTTAAGCTGGACTGAACTGCCGTGGTATTGGGTGGGTAGCAATCATTTCTTATGGGCTTTGGCTTTGGTGGTATTGGTGCCCGGTGTGGTGGCCTTCATCTTTGGTTTCTTTGCCTTTCGCTCGAAAATTAAAGGCGTGTATTTCTCGATTATTACGCAGGCCATGACATTTGCTGCGGCACTGTTATTTTTCCGCAATGAAACAGGTTTTGGCGGAAACAATGGATTTACTGGCTTTAAGACTATTTTAGGCATGGACATCACGTCTGCGCCCATGCGTGCCACCTTATGTTCTTTAACGGCTTTGGTGTTGATGCTTTGCTTTGTGGGGTTGCGTCATCTCATGAATAAACCCTACGGTCGTGTGCTGGGGGCGATTCGGGACAGTGAAAACCGCTTGCAGTACTTGGGCTATCGTACGCTGTGGTACAAGCTTTCTGCATGGGTACTGTCCGCAGTGATTGCAGGTATTGCAGGAGCATTGTATGTGCCCCAAGCAGGCATTATTAACCCGAGTGAAATGAACCCCGTTAATTCGATTGAAATGGCGGTGTGGGTAGCTGCGGGTGGGCGTGGGACTTTGATTGGCCCAATTTTAGGTGCAGGGTTAATTAATGGCGTGAAAACCTATTTCACCGTGGCTTATCCAGAAGCATGGTTATTGATCTTGGGTGCTATGTTTATTGTGGTCACCATTTTTTTACCCAAAGGTGTCATTGGTCTGTTTGACCGTTTTAAAAAGGAGCGTAGCGAATGAGTGAGCTAATACAACCTCATGGTGGCCATGCTTCAGACGGCTATGGACGTCCCAAAGAACAAGGCGCCGACTTCAGTCATGGGATTGCATTGTACTTGGAAAAAGTTAGTGTTTGGTTTGATGCTTTTCGTGCCTTAAATGATTTATCGCTATACATCCAAGAAGGGGAGCTACGTTGCATCATTGGGCCCAATGGGGCAGGTAAAACCACACTAATGGATGTGATTACGGGCAAAACCCGACCGACCGAAGGCTCCGCCTTTTTTGGGCAAAACTATGATTTGGCCAAGATGAGTACCGAGCAAATTGCGGAAGCAGGCATTGGCCGTAAATTTCAAAAACCAACGGTATTTGAAAACTTTACAGTGATGGAAAACTTACTGCTTGCTGCACCAAAAGATAAGCGGGTGAAGAAAAGCTTTTTTAGCAAACTTGACCCAGATGCACAGTTGGCTTTGGATGAGTCATTGGCGCAAATCCGCCTAGAAGAGTGGGTACATAAACCTGCGGGGCTGTTGTCACATGGACAAAAGCAATGGTTGGAAATCGGTATGTTGCTTATGCAACGTCCTAAGCTGATTCTACTCGATGAACCTGTGGCGGGTATGACCGATGCCGAAACGGAACGAACCGCTGAGCTATGTTTAGAGTTAAAGAAAAATCACACCTTGGTGGTGGTTGAACATGACATGAGCTTTATCGACACCATCAGTGAAAAAGTGACTGTACTGGCTCAAGGGGCGATCTTAGCCGAAGGTACATTGGCTGAGGTACAGGCCAATGAGGATGTGATTGAGAAATATTTAGGACGTTAAGGAGCCGACCATGTTAGAAGTCAAAGACGTCAATCAGTTTTACGGTGGCAGTCATATTTTAAGAGATGTTTCATTTCAAACACCTGTGGGAGAGTGCTCCGTGGTACTGGGGCGGAATGGCGTTGGGAAAACCACCTTACTGAAATGTTTAATGGGGATTTTACCGATCAAGTCCGGACAGATTTTACTTGATGGTCAGGACATCTCGAAAATGAGTCCCGAGCAACGCGTGCGTGCAGGTTTGGCTTATGTGCCGCAAGGGCGTGATATTTTTTCAACCTTAACTGTCGAAGAAAATATCCTGATTGGCATGGCCAAGTTTAAGGGGGCGAAAACTCGAAAAGTGCCTGAGCATTTGTATGAAATTTTCCCAATTTTAGATGAAATGAAGCACCGCCGAGGCGGAGATTTATCAGGGGGGCAGCAGCAGCAACTGGCGATTGCGCGTGCCCTAGCATCAGAGCCTCGGGTGTTAATTTTGGATGAGCCTACAGAAGGTATTCAACCTTCTATTATCAAAGACATTGGCCGAGTGATTCGTAAACTGGCGGATGGCGGCGACATGGCGGTGGTTTTGGTCGAGCAGTTTTATGATTTTGCCGAGGAGCTGGCCGATGCATATACCGTCATGGCCCGTGGACAAGTGATTGCGCAAGGGGTAGGCTGTGAAATGCCTGCAAAAGGTATTCGAGAATTGGTAGCGATTTAAGCTTTTTTATTATCCCCCTCTTCCAAAGGGAGAGGGGGATAATGATGAAAATATTGAATATTGTATCGCGATCTTAGTCTACTTTTAGAAATAAACCGTCTGCCGAAACATTGTGCCCAAAACCACAGCTCATGCTATTGGTTTCACTAACACGGATGGTGTGTCCCATTTTGGGATCGAAGGCGAACTTTAAATTAATTTTACAGTCATCGACCTGATATTGAACTTGAGTTCGATTGAGCGGCATGGTGGTTTCAAATTCGCCAATATTGGGTCCGTAGATGAGACTGCGTAGTCCCATATAAAGACCATTAAATTCAATTTGATATACATTCTTAAGCGGTTTTACCTCAATCTGATTCCACTGCCCAAAGCCTGCATACTGCACATATTTACCTGCCAGTGTTGCTGACTGCTTAGGGGGTGGCAGTTGCTTTAAATTAAATTGACTGGATTTAGACTCAGCATCACGCAAAAACCATGCTCTGGCCCAAAGTGGTTTCCCCAACTTGCTATAACTTAAACCGACATTGTTGTTGGCAATTTCGACATCACGTTCACTGAGGGATACACCACTTTCAGGTTGATTCATTAAACAAAAAGAAGACCACGTCGCCTGATACTGAAATTGCTCTAACGCTTTTTGATATTGCTTTTGATCATAAAATTTCTTACCAGAGTTGGCAGAGCTTTTGACTTTGGCACAACCTTGGCGAAGTTCTTGTTCAAAGGTGCCATCTGCTGAAGCGAGTGTGCTTACAGTCAAAAGTCCAATCAAGAATGGATACTTAAGCATGATTTGATCCCATTTTCGTTATGCTTTGAATAAAACATAGGGAGCTATTCGAAGTAAAGGGACAATCTTTAGGGGCTCGTAATTATTCAAGATAGAGAGATGATAGAAACTGAAAAATTACTCATACAAATTGTTTGAGCAGTGTGCTTTTAGACGCGTTAAGCTAATGGAAAGCAACAACAATAAGAGCAGCCATATGGACACATTATTATTAAGTATTCCGCCCAATGCTTTGGAAACGTTGATTTTAGAATCTATTTCTGTCGACGATGTGCTGAATTCGGAGCACATCGATTCGCATCTGCTTTTAGGTAAAAACTGGAAAATCTTACAGACCTTATTACAAGGCAGTTTTAAGTCCGGCACTTCTTTACTGGCTTTGAGTGTGCAAGCCGAGCATCACTTGGCAGAGCGCCAAAAACAACTTACAGAGGTACGTTATAACACCGCGGTTCGTGTGGTTGAAGTCCAAGAGGCTTTAGAAAAACTGGATATCGATGACTTTAAAAAACATATGCAAACCACCTGTTTGAAACGCTTAGAACAGGAACATGGCATCCAGACCGAATCGATTGAATTGCAATTTGCCGAGTTGAGTTTAGTCTTTGCTCAGCTCAGAAGCTTTTATGAACATGCGGCCAAGCATACCTATGCCGTGATTAGCGTCACCAGTGACAATTTAGTCCCGACCTCACTGATTTAACAACAGTTGCATTAACACCAGATCACGCCATTGCCCAAATTTCTGTCCGACTTGGGGCATATAGCCAGTTTGTACAAAGCCAAATTTTTCATGTAAAGCAATAGAAGCCAGATTGGCATGGTCAATCCCTGCAACCATGACATGCATTTGCTGCAATTTCGCCTGTTCAATCAAATATGCTAAAAGCTGCTGGCCTAAGCCCTGACGTGCATAGTTGGGTGAAATATAAATCGAGTGCTCAACGGTATAACGATAGCCTGAAAAATTACGGAAGGTGGCATAGTCTGCAAAACCTGCAATGGCTTGTGTTTCTTGGTCTTCCACCACGCAAAATGGGAACTGATTCTGTTGAAAGTGTAGTAGTTTCTTTTGGAAATGTGCTAAATCATAGGCATGTTCATTCCAAGTGGCCATGCCATGTAAGACTTCTGCATTATAAATATTTTGGATCTCAGGCAGATCGTGTTCAGTGGCTGGACGAATGAGAAAAGACATGAAGGCAAGGTTGTATGCGTTGGGGGGGGTATCATGCTGCTTTTGCATAAAAAAAAGCAAGACAGAAGTCTTGCTTTTGGATATTCACAAAAGTGAATTAGAAGTGGTATTTGATTAATGCACTTACGTCATTTTGGTCTAAACCTTTGATGGCGTATTTGTTGTTCCAAACTGAGTGCTCAACACCAACATAAAGACGTGTATCTGGAGAAATGTGTTTACCTACATTCCATTTCCATTGAGTTGTCCAGTTTAACTCACTTGCATGAGTTGCATTTTCACCTGTTGACCAGTCAAGGAAGCCGTCAATAAGAAAATCTTCTGAACCAAGTTTAACTGGGATACCGTAGGCAGCAGTCATTTGGTAGTCATCAGTAGTCCCTTTTTCATTGTCTGCTTTGTAGAAGTTAAGCTGAGCATATTGGAAATAAGGAATAGCAAGATCAAAACCAATACCATAGAGGTAGTTATTGAAGTCTGCACCTGGGTAGTTGGAGCTGTTCGCTTCCCATGTTCCTGCAATTAAAATATCTTTGATTGGACCAGCTTCTAATTTAGTCCCTGTCACTGCGCTTAAGCTTAAACGAGGAGAAAGCTCGAAATATGTGCTGTTTTCAAAGTCATTGTGAGCACGGTCAGCAAAGCCGAAAAAATCACCATATTTTAACTTAGCAGTATATTCTACAGTTGCAGTCGTTTGCTGGTTGTTGTCATCCATATTTACAGGATGAGCATAGTTTTCACCATATAAACCAGTGATGCTAAAGTCTTGCCAAATCGGCGCAGCTTGAGAAATTGCCGCAGCAGAAGATAATGCTACGAAAGCAGCAATTTGAGTCAGTTTCATGAATATTTCCCCAAAAAATCGGATACAGGATACCGATTATTAAGCAAAAATAAAGCCAAATTTGACGAACGTCATGGAAAATAGATATCAAAATGAGCCATTTTTTATCCTTTTTTTACCAAATGGTTTAATGTTGCCTTTCAGGCATGACACTTAATTTGATATGGACCTTCTTGGAAAAAATGTTAGGTGATTGAATAATAAATTTAGCAATATCGACATGATACAGCTTGGGAAAATCTTAGAATGGAACAGGGTTTGCACTTATTTGGGGATGTTTGCAAAGAATGAATGATCGATGTTTGGAGCCATTCCTGCCGTAATTGAAGTTGTCATAATCATTAGATTTTTTTGTTCATTCTAGCCAATGAAGTCACGTGAATAGTTAGAAGATGGAATCAAATCCATCTGTTTTTAGCCATGCAAGTAAGGGCTTGTCACAATAAGTATCCTTTTCATATTTTTTTAAAAATATCACTTGCATAATTTTCAGTTAGGCCCGATATTCAAAGGAGAAGGACACAGATCTGCAGACTCAAAAGTGTTCATCATTCAATCGATGGAGGTTATATTCCAAAGCAATTGAAGATGGTCGAATACTGTTAAAACAGTAAGTTACAAGTGTGCCAAGAGATAAAAATCTTCGTACAAAAAAAGAGTCGAATAAAGAAAGAGAGAGGATGTTATTTTATGAACATAGAAATCCGTACAGATAAAAACATTCAAAATAGTGACCGTTTAATTAGTTATATACGCGAAGAGCTGAATCAAGAATTTCAACGTCACAGTGAGCGCATTACCCACTTTTCAGTGCATCTAAGTGATGCCAATAGCCATAAAGGCGGAGATGACGACATTCAATGTATGATTGAAGCGCGTCCAGCAGGTTTAAAACCCGTGGTTGTAAATCATAAAGGTCATAATGTCGATACTGCGATTCATGGCGCGATTGATCGCCTTAAACGTAGTTTAGAACATACCTTTGAAAAAAATGATAAACCACGTGCTGGCCAACCTGTATATGCAGATCAGGATGATGGCCTAGTTGATGATGAGGAAGATTAAACCTCACCGAATTTAAAAAAAGCCCCTCAATCAGGGGCTTTTTTAATGCTGGGCACTCACTTTTATCCAACATTACGGATAACAAATGTCCCGTTTATTCGGCATAATAGAATAAACTGAATTGAAGAGCGTCATCTCCATGTTAACCGCGCAACAACAAGCTTTCGTGCAAGCACTTGAAGAATTAGATCTTCAACAAGTTCAACGTCTATTGACCGATGGGTTAAGTCTCAATTTTATCGATCCTGAAAAAGGACCTGTGATTTCTGTTTGGTCAGACGGCTTATTCAAATGGTGGGAAGCGATTTGCGAAGCGTATGAAGCAGGCGCACCGCTGTCAGAACAAGAAAAACAACAGACTCTAGCGGTACATTTAGACATTTTAGAACAACTGATTCATGGCAAAGCAAACTTGCATTTGTGGGATACAGAAGAAATTTATGGCCCACTTTGGGATGCGGCAAGCGCTGCATGTGCGCCAGCGGTCAAACGTTTGTTGGACGAAAAAGTCGATCCAAACACCAAAGATGAAGATGGTTTAACTATTTTATCTTCAATTAGCGATTTATTCTTTGATTGTGAATTTGACGAAATTAATTGGGCTGAAGCATTGGCTGAAGAAAAGCAAACCTTAGAGTTGCTTCGTCAGCATGGTGCAAAAATGACAAAAGAATTAGCTTAAACAGCGAGATCATCATGATGCAATTAAAACATTTAGGTTTATGTGTAGCCGCTGGGTTCAGTATGAATGCGATGGCTGCAGATTTTTCCTTTGACCGTCCGGGGTCGGGCATAGGGACAGGGATTACGCCTGTGGGGCAGTTGGCTTGGGAGCAGGGCTTGGCCAATGCGCACTATGCTGAATCGACCACAGCTGATGGTGAAAAAGTCAAAACCACCAGCTTAAATGCAGATATGTTATTGCGCACAGGTTTAGCTGAAAACATCGAATTGCAATTGGGTTGGGCTGGACCCTCTTGGCAACAAGTGAAAGTGGCTGGCCATAAGTCTGAAACAGACGGTTTGGGTGATGTCAGTGTCGGTGTAAAAGCGGCGATTCCCTTGGATGATGAACGCTTGAGTATGGCGGTACTGGCTGAAGCGATTATTGCCACAGGGAATGATGGTTTCACCAATGAAGATGATATTTATAGCCTGTCATCTGTGGTGGCATACGATTATAGCGACCTCGTGTCGACATCCATCACCATGCGTTATGAAGTGCAAAATAGTGATTGGGCCATTTCTGCAATTCCGACTTTAGAGTATCAGTTTACCGATAAACTCAGCGGTTTTTCTGAATTGGTTTACCGTAAAGCAGAAAGTCAAGACAATGAATATGCGCTCGGTACAGGTGTAATGTATGCGGTGAATAATCGGATGCAGTTGGACGCAAGTGTTGGTATTGACTTAAATGGTTCAGATAAAAGTTATTATTCAGGACTTGGCGTTTCATACTTATTTTAATTAGAAAAAAGAACATATTATGAAAAAGCATCTTCATCTGAAACAGGGGATGAGCGGCAAAACGTGGTATCTGGCACTGTCAGTATTGATCATCAATCTGTGTATCTGGGCCAGTATCCTAAACGTTCATGCGGAAACTCCACTTCTTTCAGCTGAAGATGCTTTTCCATTTACAGTGGAATCCACGACTGAGCATACGGCTCAACTGCACTGGAATATTCCTGAACAGTATTATCTGTATCAGCATAAATTTGAAGTGCAACAGGCGGGTCAGCCCCTTAAGCTTGAGCTACCGCCTGCGCATGATCTGTATGATGAAAACTATGGACACACCCAAGTTTATTATCAACAAGTGCAATTTGACTTAGATACACAGGCCTCGCAGACCTATAAGGTGACTTGGCAAGGCTGTGCCAAAGATCGTATTTGCTATCCACCGCAAAGCATTGAGTTTAAAACTGATGTCAATGGCTTGGTCAGCCTACAAGATCAAGCGGGTGGATCAAAACGACTGTTAGATTTAGCTGCGCAGTCGAATCCGCAATTTGAGCCGATCAACCCAACAGTCACTGCTGAACCCGCCGCAACAGCTTCCGATGTGATTGCTGCGCAAGACCAAATTTGGTCTGAAGAGTTAGCTAAAAGCTCATTGGCTTATGGTTTATTACTGTTCTTTGGCCTTGGGATATTACTCGCGTTTACGCCGTGTTCTTTACCGATGTTGCCGATTTTAACCTCTTTAATTATTCGCGATAGCAAAGGCCTCAAAGCATGGATGATTGCCTTGGTTTTTGTGTGCAGTATGGCCATGGTCTATGCCATTTTGGGTTTGGTGGCCTCATCTGCAGGTTTGAACTTCCAGCGTTGGTTACAACAGCCATCCACCCTGATTGCTTTTAGCATTCTTTTTATTTTATTCGCGCTCAATCTATTTGGTTTGTTTGAACTTAAACTGCCGCAAGCCGTGGTGAATAAACTTGATCATATCCAGTCTATGCAAAAGGGTGGAAGCCTGATCAGTGCCGCGATTATGGGCATGATCTCTGCGCTGTTGGTTGGCCCGTGTATGACTGCGCCTTTGGCAGGCGCTTTACTGTTTATTTCACAGACACAAAGCCAGTGGCAAGGGGCCATTTTGCTGTTCACCTTAGGCTTTGGTATGGGTACACCGCTGTTACTGGCAAGCGTACTGGGCGCTAAGGTATTGCCTCGTGCTGGGCTGTGGATGAATCAGGTTCGGGTATTCTTTGCTTTCATCATGTTGGCTTTGGCGCTGTATTTTGTGCGTCCTTTGCTTTCTGAAACATGGATGCAAGCACTAAGTCTGCTGCTAGGGTTAAGCTTTATCATCTATGTGTTGTATCGTTTGATGTGGCATAAAACGCAATTGCGTATGCTGTACATCGTGGCTCTAGTCATTGGCGGGACGTACATTGCTTATAGCCAATATCAGCAGAGTCAGCGTTTCTTTGAAGCACCAATGGCTGCATCTGCGCGTTGGCATGTGGCAGCGACAGCAGCGGAGTTTAAGCAGCTCTTGGCACAAGCACCAAAAGGTCAAAAGATCATTATCGATGTCTATGCCGATTGGTGTGTTGCTTGTCAGCCCATTGAACACCGTATATTAAAATCGGCAACGGTACAGCAAGCACTTGCGCCGTATTATTTGATCAAATTGGATTTGAGTCATTACGATGCAACTCATCAAGTGCTTTTAAACCAGTGGGATATTTTAGGACCACCGACCTATTTATTCTTAGATGCCTCACAACAAGAAATTCGTGGTTTACGTTTAACCGGTGCATTTACTGAGGCTGAACTTTTAGCTCAATTACAACGTTTTTAAACCTGAGGGAGAGCGGGTATGCAACGTTTATATATTGCCAATAAAAATTACTCCAGTTGGTCGATGCGAGCGTGGTTGGTCTTGACTGCATTTAACATCGATTTTGAAGAGGTACTGGTTCGCTTTGATGCGACAAACCCCAGTTTTAAAGAGCAACTGTCCCTCATTCATGCCAATGCCAAAGTGCCCGTATTGGATGTGGGCGAATTTAAAATTTGGGACTCTTTAGCCATCTGTGAATATTTGGCTGAGCAAAATCCAGATTTAGCCCTGTGGCCCAAACAGACCCATTTGAGAGCACAAGCACGGAGTATCAGTTGTGAGATGCACAGTAGTTTTATGGCACTACGCCAATTGTGTCCAATGCATGTTCAAACGCAGTACAGCATAGCCGAGGGGCAAGCTCTGTGGGCGCAGCATGCTGAATTAAGAGCAGATGTCGAACGAATTGAACAAATTTGGGCACAGCGTGCAGATGAACATACCTTTCTATTTGGCGATTTTTCTATAGCCGATGCCTTTTATGCCCCTGTAGTGATGCGTTTCAAGAGTTATGCACTCCCTATATCTGAACGCAGTCAGCAGTATATGCAACACATTATGCAGCATCCTGTGGTTACACAATGGGTCGACGCGGCACGGGCGGAAACAGCTTAGTTGGGTGAAATGTGCTGTGTGTCACCACATGCAGCGCTATATTTGATCTCACAGTGATTGATTTCAAAATAGCATTTGATTTGATTACGTCCACTGGCTTTAGCGGCATATAGTGCTTTGTCTGCTTGATCCAAAAGTTGTTGCGGTTTCAATTTATCCGTTGCTAGGGCAATGCCGAAACTGGCAGTAATGCGAATTGCACGTCCATCTTCATTTTGAATCACTAAATCTTCAATGGCTGCACGGCAACGTTCCGCGATTTGACGAGCTTTAAGGGCGGATGACTGCTTTAAAATGAGTATAAATTCTTCACCCCCAAAACGGCCCACTACATCACTTTCACGCAAATGAAGGCCTAATTTTTGACTTACGGCAATCAGAACCGTATCTCCCATATGATGTCCAAATTGATCATTGATATTTTTAAAGTGGTCGAGGTCTAAAAGCACGATGGCATAGGGGCAATTTTTATCATGATGTAACTCATCTAAGCTTTGGTTAATACTGCGGCGGTTCAAGGCATTGGTGAGTGGGTCGGTCTGACTTAAATGTTGAATCAGTCGCTCACGATGCCGCCATTGGCTGAGTAAGATTTCAAATAAAATCAGACAAGTGACAAGAATAGGAGCAATGAAATACAGCATTGAAAATAACCAAAATCCATTATAAAACAGCTTGCCGTTAATGGTGAAAAGTGGCGAGTAGGGCACGACATCGATAAAACTGAGATAGCCTGAGAAGACCAAAAAGCTGGTTGCGGGAATCAGCATGATATAAATGATTTTGCGTTTAAATAGAACTAAGCCCACGGTCAGTAAACAAATGTAGGCAATCATAGTCATTGGGCTTAATACGCCAACGAAATAACTGTCTTGGCAAAGAGAAATGACAAAAATGCCGATTGCGACATAGGGTAAAAAACGCTGCACCCAGACGCGATCATGTAGGACATAGCAGGGATAAATCAGTCCTGACAAGATCAGTAAAAAAATAGAGTTCAGTACGAATTGGATACGCACAATATCGAGATTGACCACCTGCCAATATTGCGGGTTCAGTAGGATAAAGCTATCCCAACCAAGCCAAGCAATATGAATAATGCAAGCCAATACCAACATCAGAATACACTTCTTCAAGGTACTCCAATTCATGATGACTTCCTCTTCCAGTAAATAGTGAGAAAGTTTATTTTTATTTAATTTTTTAGAGCTGGAGGCTAGTGAATTCATTCAATCTTTTTATCCTCATACTTTCATATTCTTTTTGTGTAATTAATTCTTAAAATTGAATTCAAAGATAGCATCTAAAATCATAGAAAAAATATCCCTATAAAAAGGGAAAAGTGTTCTATTTTTGCAACATAGTGTTTTAAATAAACCAATTATTCTAAGAGAAGGATTCTTTTAAAATGCAGCTATTCAATAAAGATTATGCGGGAACCTCCCATGAAAGTTTTACATATTGATTCAAGTATTATGGCGGATGCTTCTGTGTCTCGTCAGTTGAGCCAAGCCATTGTTTCGCAACTTAGCGAAAAGCATGCGCAAGTTGAGGTTGAATATTTGGATTTGGCAACTCAACCGATTCCACATTTAGATGCAGAAATTTTAATGGGTCAAAATGCAGAACAATCGGCTCTGGGTGAACGTATTATTCAACAATACTTAGATGCGGATGTTGTGGTGATTGGTGCGGCGATGTATAACTTCGGGATTACTTCGACTTTAAAAGCATGGATTGACCGTATTAGTGTTGCAGGTCGTACCTTTAAATATACGGAAAATGGTCCTGTCGGTTTGGCTGGTGACAAGAAAGCCTATATTGCCAGTAGTCGTGGTGGTGTCTATGGTGAAAATAGTCCTGTTGACTTCCAAGAAGGCTTCTTAAAAACTGTCTTTAATTTTACTGGTGTGACCGATGTTGAAATCATTCGTGCTGAAGGCGTGAATATGGGCCCAGAGCTGAAAGATAAAGCCATTGCAGCAGCTTTAGCGCAGGTGCAAGCGATCTAATAACAATAACTGTAGTTCCATGATTCCTCATTTGGTCAGCTTTAAGCTGACCTTTTTTATGCGGAATTTGTCTAGTCTTGGTCGAGCGCTTGAGCAAACATTGCGATATCATCTAACGCCATTTTAGCTTCAGGAAACCATGCATTAAACATTTGAAAGTTATGCCACATGCCTGTGTATAGTTTAAATGTCACGTCTACGCCTGCCTTGGTTGCTTTATCTCTAAACCGCTGGGCATCATCCAAGAGAATTTCTTTCGAACCAACTTGTACAAGGGTCGGCGGGAGGTCTGCTAAATCATCAAATAAAGGTGAAACGAGCGGGTCAGCTGGGTCAATTTGCTCTGGGACATAATAGTCGATGCCTGTTTCAAGGGCTTCGACGGATAATAGTGCATCGAGCTTGCTATTATAGCGAATAGACTCACTGGTTAAGCTTAAATCCAAAAATGGCGAAAGCAGAATCAGCCCACTGACTTGAGGGCGTTGCTCATCACGAATGCGCAGTGCCAAGGCTAGTGCTAAATTTGCACCACATGAATCCCCCGATAAAATAATGTCTTTGGCTTGTATACCTTGCTCCAATAATAGCTGATAAACATCAAACAGCGTATCAATGGCTTCAGGATAGGGATGTTCAGGTGACAACGGATAGTCAAGGTGAATGACCTGCATTTGTGTACTGGCAGCAAGGTCTGAGACAAACGCGCGATGGGTATTCATTGAACCTAAAAAGAAAGCCCCACCATGAATGTGTAAAATGAGCTGAGTGGCTTCAGTTTCAGGTTTTAATTCTTCCGCACGCAGGCCTGCGAGACGTAGAGGACGAATCTGGATCGACTTATTGAGCGGAAATGCACGACACATTTGTTCAAGAAGAAAACGCTGGCTACTGGGTGGGAGACTAAAGCGACTTGGGGTTCGAATCGTGGTTTTTAACAACTGCTCCGTAAAAATTTGTTTCCATGGATCGGCAATCTTCATAGTTATTCCATTTTGTTATTTGTTTTACCTTGAGTTTGTGTATTTACCAACATAATTTACAAGGTTACACTAATTGGTCACATTGAAAAATTGAAAAATTGTTGTGACTTTTTAATAATGATAGTCGTCTATACTAGACTAGGGAAATGACAAAAATGAAAAAAATTGCACTTGCACTAAGCGTACTAGGATTAACCGCTCTAGCTCATGCAGCAGATCCGCTGAATGGCACTGTTTGGAAAACGATTGATGACAAAACTAAACAAGCGAAAGCCTTGGTTAAATTCACTGAGCAGAAAAATGGAACTTTAACTGCGAGTATTCAAGGTATTTTGACACCAGGTGAAGAAAATGCCTGTACCAAGTGTGAAGGCCCATACAAAAACAAATCCTTGAAAGGTTTAACGATTGTACATGGTCTGAAAAACGCGGGTGGTACAAGCTATGAAGGTGGATCAATTTTAGATCCGCAAACCGGTAAAACCTATAAACTAAAAGGCAACATTGCTGCTGGTGGTAAAAAACTAGAGCTTCGTGGCTATATTGGTGTGGCTGCATTAGGCCGTAACCAAACTTGGATTCGCGCGAACTAATTCCATCCAACAAAAAAGCCGAGCAATTGCTCGGCTTTTTTATTTTTTGTTATACCTTCAAGGCACGAATTGCATCTTCATTGAAACCCACAATAAAACCATCGGGTGTTGCAATTACGGGGCGCTTAATGAGACTGTTATGTGTGGTGAGGGCATCAATCAGTCCTTGCTCTGAAGCTAAAGCAGTGTCTTGTTCTGCTTCAGTCAGCTTACGCCAAGTGGTACCTTTCTTATTCAAGACCAGATCTGCCCCAATCTGATCGAGCCATGTTTTGACAGTCGCAGCATCAATGCCTTGTTTTTTATAATCATGAAACTCATACGCTAAACCTAACTCATTCAGTAGGTCGAATGCTTTTTTCATTGAATTACAATTTTTAATGCCATACACGTTTAACATGGAACACCCTTTTGAATTTTAAGCTGGGTTTAGAGTAACGGAAAAAGCAGAGCAGCTCTAGTGTCGCGATTTAAGCCAATAGCGTCATCGTCTTGTCATAAAAGCGTTTTAGAATTAAATCAAAGAAAAATAGAATACAAAAATATTAAAAAGTAGAAACTAAAAAAGAGAAAACCCGCATTTAATCATCCTGATCATGCGGGTCTCATTACAACGTCCATTGTCACATCCTTGAAAACCAACTATATCCATAGTTCGTTTTAATTTCATCCTACGGCGTCCTGTCCTTGTGCTGTCATCCTGACATCGTCCCTTTGCCGTGGAAACATAATGCACTGATTGATTGATCAGAAAAAGACTCAAAAAACGGCAGATAATGTAGGTTAAAAACTCATATCCAGTAAACAGTTGTTCACTGGATATGAGCTAAATATTTACATTTTTCTAGATTTTGTAGTCAATAATGACAGGTGCATGGTCGCTAAACCATGTTTCTTTATAGACCCAAGCATTGACTGTGCGGGCTTTCCAGTCAGGTGAGCACGCTTGATAGTCAATGCGCCAGCCCACGTTCTTCGCACGGGCTTGTCCACGGTTTGACCACCACGAATAAAGCTCAGCCTCTGGACGCACTTCACGGAAAGTATCGACATAGCCAAGTTCATCATAAATATGATCGAGCCAAGCGCGTTCGTGCGGTAAGCAGCCTGAGGCTTTTTGATTGCCCGACCAGTTTTTAATGTCGATGCGTTTATGCACGATGTTGTAGTCACCACAGACAATCACGGATTTATTTTCATCGCGCCATTGTTTCAAAATTTGTTTGTATTCTTCTAAGAAGTGATCTTTACGGATTTGTGCTTCTTCACCAGAAGAACCCGATGGTAAATACAGTGAACAAATATGCACGTTTTGGTCTAAGCCTAAGTCAAACTCAGCCGAAATAAAGCGGCCTTGAGAATCGGCCAATTCAAAACCAAGCCCATCAGTAACTGAAACAAATGGTAAACGGCTATAAATAGCAGTGCCAGCGTACCCTGGACGTTCAGCAGGGAACAGGTGAGTATGCCAGCTTTCAGGTTTAAATTTATCTGTCCATTGTTCGTGGGTGATGCGAGATTCTTGCATGCAAATCACATCAGCATCTGATGTGGCAATCCAATCAAAAATCCCTTTTTTTTCTGCAGAACGTAGACCATTTACGTTAATTGAAACCACACGTAAAATTTTTTGATCACTTGGATAGCTACTCTTTGGTATCATGCGCAAGTCTTACCTCAATTTGAAAATACGGAGCACCGCATGACAACGCAAGCGACATTTAACCCTCAAGCTTTTATCGAACTCGCATTATCACGTGGCGTGCTTAAATTTGGTGAGTTTACTTTAAAATCGGGTCGTGTGAGTCCTTATTTTTTTAATGCAGGCCTACTCAATGACGGCGAAGCCTTGTCACTACTGGCGTCTGGCTATGCAACTAAACTGACAGAATGCAACAATGTTGAGGTGGTCTTTGGTCCTGCGTACAAAGGGATTCCTTTTGTTGCTGCAACAGCGGTGGCCTTGTCACAAAATCATGGGGTGAGTGTGCCTTGGGGGTTTAACCGTAAAGAAGCCAAAGATCATGGTGAAGGCGGGGTCTTGGTTGGTGCATCCGTTGCAGGCAAAAAAGTCTGGATTATTGATGATGTGATTACTGCGGGCACAGCGATCCGTGAAGTAGTAACCATTTTGAAAAATGCAGGTGCGCAGATTGCAGGTGTGTTGGTGGCATTAGATCGTCAAGAAAAAGGTCAAGGTGAGCTGTCTGCGATTCAAGAAGTGCAAAAAGAATTAGAAATTCCTGTGCATGCACTGGTGACCATGAAAGATTTGATGAATTATTTAGAGGCTAAAGGTGAGACAGAAGCTTTAGCAAAAATGGAAGCCTACCGCGTGAAATATGGCGTCTAAACGTTGAAACAAAAAAAAGGAAGCTTCGGCTTCCTTTTTTATTCGCTTTCTCTTTGAGTTGATGTTTGGCTATGCGCACCTTCCCAGCCAATCATCGCGGTTTTACGTGTTGTCCCCCACATATAGTTACCACGTTGCCCTGAAGACTGAATGACCCGATGGCAGGGAATTAAAAAGGCAACGGGATTACTGCCAATGGCTGTTCCGACCGCTCGTGAGGCACGTTCTTGCCCAATCTCTTGAGCAATATGTGCATAACTGCTGAGCTGCCCCATGGGAATTTTAAGCAGACTTTGCCACACCTTGAGCTGAAAGTCGGTGCCTTTCAGATGCAGTTTAATCTCCGATAAGCTGTTTTGATCTTGCTGAAAAATCGCGAGAGCTTTACGTTGTAATTCATCCTGATCTTCAATAAATGTTGCACGTGGGAACTGTTTTTTCAGATAGACCAATGCATCCCGATCTGCTTCGGTAAAGGCCATATGACAAATCCCTTTAGGGGTCGAGGCAATAATGACTGAGCCAAAAATGGTCTCGGCAAAACTATAGTGAATGTGGAGTGCTTCACCGCCCTGTTTATATTCTGCGGGCGTCATACCTTCGATTTGGACAAATAAATCATGCAATCGGCTGGTACTAGAAAGGCCAGTGTCAAAAGTTGCTGCAAAAATATTATTTTCTGTGTGATTGTTCAAAACCGACTTTGCATATTCCACACTAATATATTGTAGAAATTTCTTTGGGCTAATGCCTGCCCATTCGCTAAAGATACGCTGAAAATGTGTAGGACTTAAATGAACGTGTTCTGCAATCTCAGCCAAACTGGGTTGCTGTTTGAAGTTTTGTTCAATGTATTCAATTGCCTTTGCCACACGTGCGTAATTGCTATGTTCTGTCATGATTACTCGCGGAAATCATTTAACTTAAGAAAACACTAACAAATCCAGCGAGGCCTGAAAATCCGTTTCTTGCGTTTTATAACAAAAGGCTCAAAGCATTTATTGATTGGTTTAGTCATCCATTGCTAAGCATAAAAAAACGGAACAGTGACCTGTTCCGCTTGAGATGGCGTTTTAACTAAATGGGTTTAGAACTGATAGTTCAAACGCATGAGGAAGCTGCGTGGTGTACCTGGCATAGAGTCCGAACGCCAGTATTCTTTATTGGTCAAGTTGCTGACAGCTAAAGTCACGTTCCATGGGTCAGCACTATAACCAATGGCAGCATCGACGCGTGAGAAAGCTTTCATATCCAAGGGTTGGTTGCTTAAATTGCTATTAGGGTAGGCTTTGTAGTCACCGACATAAGTCACACCAACTTCACCATAGAGTTTTTCTGTAGGTAAGTAACGAACAAATAAGTTACCCGTATGTTCAGGTGCATTATTTAGCACCTTATTCACATTACCTGGGTTTTGCTTATCTTTTTTAACTTCGGCTTGTAGATAACCATATCCACCACGGACAAATACATTATCTAATACGCGACCAATAAAACTAAACTCTAGACCTTTAGATTGATGTTCGCCCGCAGTTGCCCATTCTTCAGGTTTAGTGTCATCAGGTACATAACGAATATTATTTTTGCGAATGTCAAAAACTGAGAGTTGGGTATTTAAACGGTCGTCAAACCAGTCACTTTTGACCCCAATTTCATATTGCTCATTATATTGAGGTTCTGAATCAAAGGTATTCAGATTGGTATTTGCGGATACAACACTGACACCTACACGCCCACCAAACGGTGCAAAGCTTTTATTGTATGAAGCATAGAAGCTGTGTTGATCTGTGGGTTGCCAAATGAAACCAATGTTGGGGCTAAAGCTTTCATCATTGATACTACGATGGTAATTGATGTCAGAAGAAGCTAATAATTTATTGGTGGTTGATGTATCGTAATAATCATAACGTGCACCGAGCATTACTTTGAAATATTCATTAAAACTAATTAAGTCTTGAATGAAAAAGCCGTAGCTTGTGCCTTCATTATAATTATGCTGAGTAATGGTTTTAGCACCGTTATCACGATTATTCTGTGTTAATTGACCTGTAATTGGGTCATAAAAACCATCAATTCGACTGCCATTGGCGTTTTTATTAGAAAGTTTCGGCTCTCTTTGTTCGTAGGTCCAATCGGTACCCACTAAAAGATTATGTTTAATAGCGCCCGTATCAAACTCACCTGTAATATCCCACGTATTGGTGGTGGTTCGATTAGATGTTTGCTGCCAGTAATAGTTTTGCGAAATTTTTCCGACATTGTTATAGCAGCGACGTTGTGTAAGTGGAGTGCTAGAAGCGCTTTCACCATTACTGGTGGTTGCATTTGAAGCACAGTAGGTACCACCATAAAAATGATCAAAGTCTTGATCTGCTTGGCGGTAACTTGTTGCCCAATGGAATTTCCAATTCGGCGCAAATTCGTAATTTAAATCTGAACGAATGACCTGTAGCACGTCATTGACATAATCACCCTCTTGAGCAAAGCCTGTTTTAATCGATGTGCCAGCAGGTAAAACACTATAACTTGGTCCACGGTCAGGTACTCGACCTAATTTGTCATAGGTATATTGTGTGGTCCACGTGAGGGTTTCATCATCATTTTTATAAGTGAAACTTGGCGAGATCATCTCAATTTTACTGTCGATGCCTGAACGGAAACTATCCGCTTCACCGTATTCACCTGTTAAACGGACAGCCCAGTTGTCATTCAACACTTGGTTAATATCCGCTGTTGCGCCATAAGTATCATATGAGCCTACGTAAGTACCGACTGAGCTTTTTGAGTCAAAGTTGGCGTATTTACTCACCATATTGACCACACCGCCGCCTGCACTACGACCATATAACACCGAGGCAGGGCCTTTTAAAATTTCGATCCGTTCAATGTTGGCTGTACTACGACGCACTTGGCCACTTTCACGAATACCATCACGGTAAATATCGCCCGAGTCGGCAGAGAAACCACGAAGAGTAATGCCATCACCGCGCATATCGTAGCTGGTCGATACCCCTGGTGTACCTTGTAGCATTACACTGAGGTCGTTAGAGCCATAGATTTTATATTTCTGTACATCAATGGTGTCGATGGTTTGAGGAATGTCTTTTTTCTTTAAACCATTACGGGTGACATTGGCCTGATCATAATCAACATAGCTTTTGATTGGATCAAGTTCACTCATTGCCTCAATTTTTAAGGTGGGCAAAACTGCTGCTGTATTCGATTTGTTTGTCGTCGCTTGAGAAGAGGGATTCTCATTATTTTGTAGCGTCGCTTCATCCGCATAGGCTGCATGCGCATTTAAAATCATAAAGCTGAGAAGGCTATATTTGAATAGGTTAGAACCACAAAGCGGCTGTGGTGAAAATTTCATCATGATTTAAGGCTCGGAGAGAGTGAATGGCCAATAAAAATGAGAAGTATAATCATTTACTAAAAATGAACAAGACTTACGGTAATATTCATTTTTTCTACACAGTGTTAGTAGGTTAAAAAGTACAGCTGCACAGGCTGTTTAATTTTTCTAAAAAATTGATAAATAAGCATTAAAATTTGAAGGAAATGCAAAATAATTATTTTTGTGAATTTCCCATGCATTTTTTACAGCTTAAAAGAACGCCTATTTTTTCTTGGCGTCCTTGCTCAGTTTGTACCCAAGGACGGTTTTGCCACGGTGGCGTATGGCGGACATGTTGTGTGTGGCCACAGGCAAGCTCCGCCACCCAATGATGTTCTTCATCGAGATGAAAGCCAACAATCGCTTGTTGCACTTAAGTATCTCGACTGCCGTGTTGGGGCTGTTCTAAGCCATTTAAAAAACGCTGACACAGTTGATGGATAGCCGCCAAATCATCGGGATCTAGGCCTAAAGAACACGCCAGCTCAAATGGAATGGCCATAATTTTATCTTTGGCTAACAGTGCTTTTTCCAGTAGAACGACTTTTTTCATACGTTCATCTTCTTTGACGGCAACACGCTTTAAAAACTGTTTTTCTTCTAGTTTTTTAATAATCGGGGTTAAGGTGCCTGAGTCAAAAAAGGTTTTTTGTCCAATCTCGGTCAGTGTCACATTGTCCTGCTCATATAAAGCCAACAAAACAATAAATTGCGGATAGGTCAGATCGTAAACCTGTAAGCGTGGACGGTATTGACGAACCATGGCATTGGTTGCGGAATACATGGCAAAACACACGCGGTTTTCTAAAAGTGGGGTGTCCGCCATGTTGCATGTCCTTGGATGTTAATGTCTGTAAAGCAGTATAAATGAAATAGGAACGGAAGTATATTGCGCATAATAATCTTGTGCACAAGTTAATTGTATGCGATATTTATTTAAGACTAAGGTCGGTTCAGCCCTTGAAGCGACTTTAAGTAATGACATTTTGATGAATGGAAGAGATGTAATGAGCACAATTTATGATTTTCAGGCCGAACTGTTAGAAGGCGAGCAAAAAAATCTGGCCGATTATCAGGGCAAGGTTTTATTGGTGGTGAATACCGCCAGCCAATGTGGTTTAACCCCGCAATTTGAAGGTTTGGAGCAGTTATATCAGGACTATCAGCAGCAAGGTCTGCTGATTTTAGGTTTTCCCTGCAACCAATTTGCGCAGCAAGACCCTGCGAGTAATGAAGAGATCGGCAGCTTTTGTCAGCGTAACTATGGGGTCTCTTTCCCAATGTTTGCCAAAGTTGATGTGAATGGTCCTACAGCACATCCGCTGTATCAGTATTTAACCACTGAAGCTAAAGGTATTTTAGGTAGCCAAAGCATCAAGTGGAATTTCACTAAGTTTCTCATTAACCAAAAAGGGCAGGTGGTGAAACGCTATGCGCCGATTGTTAAACCTGAAAAAATTGCCAAGGATATTCAACGCCTTTTGACTTAATGGAGAAAGTGTGGAAAGGAGCTGTCGCGTGGTAATAGACACATACTCCCTTTGTTGAATTAAGCAGTTAGCATTTGATTTGTTACTGTAATGTGTTGTAGTTATTTGAATAAAATAGATTTTTTAATCTTTAATTATTACACAACTTGTTGCACCCAAACCTGAAAACTTCGCTATACTTTTTGCCAAGTTTAAAAAATATGAGCGTGAGAATTATGCGTGTACTGGTAGTGATGGACCCGATTGAAACGGTGAATCTAAAAAAAGATTCCACCATGGCCATGTTATGGGCAGCAAGCCGTCGCGGACATGAACTGGGTTATGCATTACAACACGATTTATATATCGATCAAGGTAAAGCCTTTGGTCTGATTTCTCCCTTAAAAGTGTTTGAAGACTACGATCATTATTTTGAGTTGGGTGAACAGCAAAAAGAGTCCTTGGCCGATTACGATGTGATTTTGATGCGTAAAGATCCACCATTCGACATGAACTTTGTCTACACCACCTATATCTTGGAACAAGCGGAACGTGAAGGCGCGTGGATTATCAATAAACCACAGTCCTTACGTGACTGTAATGAAAAACTGTTTGCCACGCAGTTCCCCGAACTTCAAGTCCCTACATTGGTGACTTCACAACAAAGCCTGATCCGTGAATTTATCAAAGAACATGGTGATGTGATTGTGAAGCCTCTTGATGGTATGGGGGGTATGGGAATTTTCCGTTTATATCAAGATGGTGTGAACATTGGCTCAACTTTGGAAATGTTGACGGAAATGGGCACACGTCCGATTATGGCACAGCGTTATATTCCTGAAATTGTGGAAGGGGATAAGCGTATTTTGCTGGTCAATGGTGAACCGATTCCGTATTGCTTGGCGCGTATTCCACAAAACGGCGAAGTGCGTGGGAATTTGGCCGCAGGTGGTTTGGGTCAAGCACGTCCTTTGACTGAGAATGACAAGGCCATTGCCGCAAAAGTGGGGCCCTTCTTACGTGAAAAAGGTTTGGTTTTTGTCGGACTTGATGTGATTGGCAATTACGTGACCGAGATTAATGTCACCAGTCCAACCTGTATTCGTGAGATTGATGCGCAATTTGGTACCTCGATTGCCGATGATTTATTTGATGTCTTGGAAGCAGGCAAAGCTAGCTAAAACGACAGAACAGGAACCTGAAATGGTTCCTTTTTTACTTCATGGAGGTGGTCGGTTTTGGAATAGAGCTGTACTTTGCTGCAAAGTGTATAAATTTGGTTGAAAATAAAGCGGATTATGTTGCTAGACACCACTAATTTTCATTCTGTTCAAATGTATGCACTCAGATTGTATTTCTAGCCGCTAAAATGAAGTGAATTACACTTTAGAATGATGTTAAATATTTGATTCAAATCAGCTTCATTGTTTTATTTTTAAATATCTCCAATTGCACTGTTGAGCCTGATTGTGTGCTGTAGTTTGAGTAAAAATGCACATCTGATAACAAATCTAGTTTAAACTTGAAAATCAGTAGAAAAAAACAATCAAATGCCTGTTGAAAAAAAGTAAATAATCTTTCGCGGCTATGCGTTTGTGATTACAATTGATCGCTTAAAATTGAATTTTGTTTCCATATTTTTAGAATTGAAGAATTAGACTGTGACCGAAGCAACACCAACAAAGCCGAAACATGTAATGATGATGGCTGCCGGAACGGGCGGGCATGTTTTTCCAGCACTTGCTGTGGCTAAGGAATTACAGCAACAAGGCTGTCAAGTCTCGTGGCTTGCTACGCCTACAGGTATGGAAAATCGCCTGCTTAAAAATCACGATATCCCAATTTATCAAATTGATATTCAAGGTGTGCGCGGCAATGGCTTAGTCCGCAAAGTATTGGCACCCTTTAAAATTTTAAAAGCCACTTTAAGTGCAATGCGTTACATGAAGCAGCTCAAAGTCGATGCCGTCGCGGGCTTTGGGGGTTATGTCGCTGGGCCTGGTGGATTGGCTGCGCGCGCACTGGGTATTCCTGTGATTATTCATGAGCAGAATGCGATTGCTGGATTTACCAATACGCAGTTATCACGTATTGCCAAAACAGTGTGTCAGGCTTTTCCAAACACCTTTGCTGCACAAGATAAAATTGTGACCACGGGCAATCCCGTCCGCAAAGAAATTACGGAAATTTTAAATCCGTCTTGGCGTTATCAAGAACGTGAAAAAGCAGGGGCCATGCTTCGAGTTTTAATTGTGGGTGGCTCGTTGGGTGCACAAGCGTTAAATGAGCGTGTTCCTGAAGCATTGAAGCAATTGAATGTGCCGTTAAGCGTTTATCATCAGTGTGGTCAAAACCATGCAGATGCGACCCAAGCGCGTTATGCCAATGCCCCTGAACAGTTTCAGGTTGAAGTCCACCCTTTTATTGAAGATATGGCCCAAGCCTATAGTGATGCCGATTTAATTATTTGCCGTGCTGGGGCGTTAACCGTGACCGAAATTGCCACTGCGGGTGTGGCTGCGGTGTTTGTTCCACTGCCAAGTGCTGTGGATGATCATCAAACGGCTAATGCAAAGTTCTTAGCCAATATTGGTGCAGCCAAAATTTGCCCGCAAGCAAGCATGACGCCCGAGAGTTTAAAAGAATTATTATTACCCTTGATGAACCGTCAGTTATTGTCTGAAATGGCAGTGAAAGCACGTCAGCAAGCACAACCCGATGCAACCCAACATGTGGTTCGTTTAATTCAAGCATTGTAAACCGAGTATTTTATGTCGCCATCTACGCCTGCTGATCAAGCAAAAAAGTTAATTAAAGTGCCAGAAATGCGCCGTATTAAGCACATCCATTTTATTGGGATTGGTGGTGCGGGTATGTGTGGTATTGCTGAAGTGCTCAAGAACCAAGGCTACAAAGTCTCAGGTTCAGATATCAAAGCATCAAAAACCACGGCTCAGCTTGAAGAAAACGGCATCAAAGTCTATATCGGGCATACGGCTGAAAATATTCAAGGGGCAAACGTGATTGTGGTGTCGACTGCAATTGATGCAGAAAACCCAGAAATTAAAGCGGCTATTGAAACGCGTACACCTGTGGTGCGCCGTGCAGAAATGCTGGGTGAGCTGATGCGCTACCGTCATGGGATTGCTGTTGCGGGAACACATGGTAAAACGACGACCACTAGCCTAGTCACGTGCATGTTGGCAGAAGAAAATCTCGATCCAACTTATGTGATTGGTGGTTTGCTGAACCGCACCGGTGTGAATGCTGCGCTGGGCGCGAGTCGTTTTATCGTGGCAGAGGCAGATGAATCAGATGCGTCATTCTTGCATTTGCAGCCAATGGCTACCATCGTGACCAATATCGATGCCGACCACATGGACACCTATGGTGGTAGTTTCGATGTCCTAAAAGATACCTTTGTACAGTTCTTACAAAAACTACCGTTTTATGGCTTGGCTGTGGTGTGTGGCGATGATGCCAACATTCGTGAAATCATGCCGCGTATTGGTCGTCCATTGATCACGTATGGTTTTAACGAAGACAATGACATTCGTGCAGTGGATATTGAACAAGAAGGCATGCAGTCGCACTTTACCGTATTACGTAAAGATCGTGAGCCTTTGCGTTTAACCATCAATTTGCCGGGTTTGCATAATATTCTAAATGCACTTGCAGCGATCGGTATTGCAACCGATGAAGGGGTATCTGATGCTGCGATTGCACGTGCTTTGGAAAGTTTCAGCGGTGTAGGTCGTCGTTTCCAAGTACAGGGCGAATTTGACATCGACGGCGGCAACGTGAAATTGGTGGATGACTATGGTCACCATCCTAAAGAAGTCGAAGCGACCATTAAAGCGGCACGTGCAAGCCATCCAGACCGCCGTTTAGTGATGATGTTCCAGCCACACCGTTTTAGCCGTACCCGTGACTGTTTCGATGACTTTGTGGATGTATTGTCACATGTCGATCAGTTGTTGCTGCTCGAAGTCTATCCTGCGGGTGAAAAACCGATTGTGGGGGCAGACAGCCGATCATTGGCGCGTAGTATTCGTTTACGTGGTGATGTAGAGCCGATTTTGATCGATCCAGTCGAAGGTAATTTGCAGCATGCGTTGAAAAAAGTGTTACAAGCGGATGACTTGTTATTGACGCAAGGCGCAGGTAATGTGGGGGCTATCTCGGTTGAGCTTGCAAGCAATCATTTATATTTAAAATAATCACGTTTTGTGATTACTCAATGAATAAAACAGTCATAAAGTTTAAGGATATCAACGTGTCAAATGCTTCAAAATTCGGCAAAGTAGCGGTGTTGCTTGGTGGTAAGTCTGCTGAGCGTGAGGTTTCTCTAGATAGTGGTGCAGCTGTACTTGAAGCATTGGTTCGTTCGGGTGTAAATGCAGAAGCTTTTGACCCGCAAGAGCGTAGTGTGACGGAATTGGTCGGTTATGACCGTGCGTTTATTGTGCTGCATGGTCGCGGTGGGGAAGACGGTCAAATCCAAGGGGTCTTAGAGTGGCTCAACATCCCCTATACCGGAACAGGCGTACAGGGTTCTGCTATTGGCATGGATAAAGTTAAAACCAAGCAAGTTTGGCAGGGTTCAGACTTACCGACAGCACCCTATCGCATCATTAGCCAAGAGTCAGATTTGGCTGAAGTAGTGGCGAATTTGGGTCTTCCACTGATTATCAAGCCGGTACATGAAGGTTCAAGTGTCGGCATGAGTAAAGTCGAAAAAGCAGAAGATTTGGCAGCGGCAATTGCCAAAGCGACCCAACACGATGCTGTGGTGATGGCTGAAAAATGGATTACCGGACGTGAATTCACGATTTCATTTTTAAGTGGTCAACCACTACCTGTGATTCGTCTACAACCGCCTGCGGATGTGGCTTTTTATGATTACGAAGCGAAATATCAGCGTAATGATGTGGAATACGGAATTCCGTGTGGCTTAAGCGCTGAAGAAGAGCAAAAGTTGCAAGCGCTTTGCCTCCGTGCATTCCAAGCGGTAGGTGCAAGTGGTTGGGGCCGTATTGATGCGATGCAAGATGAGCAAGGCAATTTCTGGTTATTAGAAGTGAACACAGTCCCAGGGATGACCAGTCACTCTTTGGTGCCGAAAGCAGCAAATGCAGTGGGTTATAGTTTTGATGCGCTTTGTGTCCAAATTTTAGAGCAAACACTGACAGGTGCGGCTCACTAAATGGCGCAATTACCCGCTTCTATGCGCCGTAAACGCGCAGCGATTACTTCGATACACGATAAACCACCGACGCGTAAGGAAAAGCTTGCCAACTTCGGTGGTTGGGTGATGTTGGTCGTTGCCGTGGCGGTGCTGTTGGTTGGTATTTATGGCTTATATCAAGTCATGACAGATGCACGTGTGGCCGAACTTGATGTAGTAGGTGTACGTTCTGAGGCGGAAAAGAATCAGCTGATGGGACATGTTTCACCAGCCATTACCCATAATTATTTCACCTCCGATTTAGAAGAAATTCGTGATCGAACTTTAGAGCTGGCTTGGGTCGATCGTGTGGTGGTTTCGCGCGCATGGCCGAATGCGATTCGCGTTCGCGTTATGCCACGGCATGCAATTGCACGTTGGGGGACAGGGCGTCTCTTAAGTGACAGCGGTGATGTATTTAGTGAAGTGACACCGAAAAATAATCAGAATTTACCTTTATTACACGGCCCAATCAGTCAATCTAAAATGATGATGCGCCGTTATAATGAAATTAATCAATTATTCCAGCCAGTCAACCTTCGTTTAAAAGAACTATATTTAACGGAGCGTATGACTTGGTTTATGCAGTTCGATTCAGGTTTACGTGTTATCGTAGATCAGGATCAAACCATGAGTAAGCTGCAACGTTTGAGTTATTTGGCTCAAAGTGATTTGAAGCCAGTTTGGGCCAAAGTATCTGCCATTGATTTGCGTTATCGGAATGGCTTGGCCATCCAATGGAAGAATGCTGCCGCACCAAAGATAGCAAATGGTCATTTTGTTGTAACGATTGATGACACAAGCATTGCAGGCGGAGCAGCAGCAAAGCCATAATACTTGGCTTTAAAACAGAGGCATAAAGCCATAAATTAAACAAACATGTGATGGTAGTAGTAAATAATGAATGAAGCGGTTCCCTCAGTTGTTGCGATTGACATTGGGACGCACAAAGTTTCAGTTTTGATTGGTAAGGTACATGCGCCAGACAATATCCAAGTGATAGGAATGGCAACTGCTCGTAACCGAGGCATGAATAAAGGAAAAATTGTAAGTCTTGATAAAGTCATTACAGCGATAAAAAATGCCGTGCAAGAAGCAGAAGATATGGCTGAATGCCGTGTCCATTCCGCGTGGGTGTCGATCCCAAGTGCCGAGTTAAAAAGCTTTTATGCATCTGGACGAACGCCAGTTGAAAATACTGACCATACAATTACAACAAGTGAAGTGGTTCGTGCATTAGAGTTGGCCAAAGCCAGCCACATGACCTCGGATCATTATTTGGTCAGTGCTGTTCCACTGGGCTTTGAGCTGGATGACTCCACTGAGTGGGTACAAAACCCAATACGGATGTCTGCACACAGCATGATTGGTCATTATCAGTTGATGATGTTACCGATTAGTACCATGCAAAACCTTGATCGAGCATTAAAAGGCGCGAACATCGGGGTAGAAAAACTGGTGGTGTCTTGTCTGGCAACGGCAGAAGCGAGCCTACTCAAAGATGAAAAAGAGTATGGCGTTTGTTTAGTCGATATTGGTGCAGGTACCACCAACATTGCGGTGTATTTAGATGGTCGTTTGGCGTTGACACATACGTTGCAGCGTGGTGGCGAACATGTCACCCGTGATATTGCTGCTGTGTTACAAACCACCACTGAAGAAGCTGAGCGAATTAAATTACTCTATGGGTGTGTCGACATTAAGTCGGTTAAACCGGATCATATGATTCAGATCCAAGGGATTGATGGTCCGCAAACGATTAGTCGTATTGAGCTGACTGAAATCGTGATTGCGCGTTATGAAGAAATCTTAGGCCAAGTTCGCCAAGAACTAGAGCGTAATGGTGCGATTCATGGTTTGTATCACGGTGTGGTGTTAACTGGTGATGCCAGTCAAATCGAAGGGATGGTGACGTTGACTCGTCGTATGTTGGGTGTGTCTGCGCATTTGGGTAATCCACCTGTGCAAGTGACAGCAGATGAGCAAAATATTGCCGCACTGCGTCGCTCTCAGTATGCCACTGCCGCAGGTTTGTTGATGTTTAGTCAGAGCGAAACACAAGAAACCATAGTGGAACCAGAAGATACAGAAAAACTGTCTCTGATTAAACGCGTTGGACGTGCTTGGTCTGGACTCAATGAAAAGCTGAAATCTGTTTTTTAAGTTGAATTTTTTTGGAATATTGTTAAGAAGTTGTACAACGCATCGCTTAAACTTGACAAGCTATGGCTTGCACAGCATGCTTAAAAGCAATTTTGTTTATTAAGATCAAGGCAGTATACGGGCTTAAGTGACTGCCAATAACGAATTAGGAAATCTATAGGTCATGGCCTCATTTGAATTTTTAGAAGATGATCAAACCGATAGCAACGGTCAAGCCCGTTTCACTGTGTTTGGTGTTGGTGGTGCAGGTGGTAATGCCGTACAACACATGCTTGAGTCAGATATTCAAGGTGTAAAATTTGTATGTGCCAATACGGACAAGCAAGCGCTAGACCGTATGAATGCACAATTCAAAATCCAGCTGGGTGAGCAAAGTACTCGTGGCTTGGGTGCGGGCGCCAATCCAAATGTCGGTCAAGCCGCGGCTGAAGAAAGTCGTGACTTGATTCGTCAACACCTTGAAGGCACTGACATGGTGTTTGTCACTGCCGGTATGGGCGGTGGTACAGGTACAGGTGCTGCGCCAGTGGTTGCTGAAATTGCCAAAGAAATGGGTATTTTAACCGTAGGCGTGGTAACGACACCGTTTAACTTTGAAGGTAAACGTCGTCTTCAGTCTGCGGAGCAAGGCATTGAAGCATTAGAAGCGCATGTAGATTCTTTAATCATCATTCCAAACCAACGTTTGTTAAAAGTTTTCCGTGACATCTCAATGAAAGATGCCTACAAAAAAGCCGATGATGTCTTATTAAATGCGGTCCGTAGTATCTTTGATTTGGTGGTACGTCCAGGTCATATTAACCTTGACTTTGCTGACTTGAAAACTGCGATGAGCACACGTGGTTATGCCATGATGGGTGCAGGTTTAGGTCGTGGTGAAAACCGTGCACGCCAAGCGGCTGAGCAAGCGATCCGTAGTCCATTGCTGGATAACGTCACTATTATGAATGCCAAAGGGATTCTGATTAATGTGACGGGTGGTGATGACGTCACGTTTGGCGAAATCGAAGAAATTACCGACGTTGTGAACCAAATTGTCGATCTAGACGAAGGCCAAGTCTTCTATGGCACCGTATTTGATCCAGATGCGCGTGATGAAATCAGTGTCACTGTGATTGCAACAGGTCTAACTCGAAATTCAGCAGATTCTGCCGAGCCAGTGAAGCGTCCAAATGCACATGTGCAGGTAGCACAACATGGGCATGCAACGCAAGCGGTTGTTGAAGATGATGATGTGCCTGCAATCCAGCGTCAGAACCAAGACGTGGCTGCTGCAGCGAGTTCTGCATCGACAGTGAGTGCTGCACGTCCAACACCTATGAGTATTCAAGATTACTTGAAAAATCAACAACGTAAGTAGTATTTGTCTATGTGGTTAAATCACATATGGTGAAGAAAAGGTAGTCTCTGACTACCTTTTTGTTTTTTATCAATGGCTAAATATGCTAACGTATAGCGGTTTAGTGGTGAGATGATATGAAACATGTTGAAACAAAGAACTCTACAACGTGTCGTTAAAGCAAGCGGCATTGGTTTGCATAGTGGTCAAAAAGTCTTAATTAACTTTGTGCCACATCATGCGGACGGAGGAATTGTGTTTCGTCGTATCGATCTCAATCCACCAGTCGACATTCGTGCAAATGCGATGTTGATCCAAGAAGCCTTCATGTGTTCAAACCTAGTTCAAGAAGATGCCAAAGTGGGTACCATTGAACATGTTATGAGTGCAATTGCAGGTCTAGGTATTGATAACCTGATCATTGAAGTGTCTGCCTCTGAAGTGCCGATTATGGATGGCAGTGCAGGTCCGTTTATTTACTTGCTCATGCAAGGTGGCCTCAAAGAATTGGATGCCCCTAAAAAATTTATAAAAATACTCAAACCTGTTGAAGCGCTTATCGAAGACAAACGCGCTATTTTCCGCCCACATGAGGGTTTTCAACTCAACTTTACCATTGACTTCGATCATCCCGCTTTTAAGAAAGAATATCAGTCTGCCACTATCGATTTTTCAACCGAAACCTTTGTTTATGAAGTCAGCGAAGCTCGTACTTTTGGTTTTATGAAAGATTTGGACTATCTCAAAGCCAATAATCTCGCTTTGGGAGCAAGTTTAGACAATGCCATTGGCGTTGATGAAACTGGCGTGGTGAATGAAGAAGGTTTACGCTTCTCAGATGAATTTGTTCGTCACAAAATATTAGATGCGGTGGGGGATCTTTACTTGCTCGGCCACCAAATTATTGCCAAATTTGATGGATATAAGTCTGGGCATGCTTTGAATAATCAATTATTGCGCAATGTCCAAAGTGATCCAAGCAGCTATGAAATTGTAACATTTGATGACGAAGATCAGTGTCCAATTCCTTATGTGAGTGTGACTTAAGTCATTGTCTTTATTGTGTGATGTTATATTGTAACAACAATAAGTGTGATGAATGTATCATTTTAAAAACGCAATTCTGAAGCGGGTCGAGACGAGGTTACTTTTTTTTGCTTGCCAAACGGCGCATTGCTTGGCTAAGCTTAGGGTCGCTCACAAAGTCAGCAGCACCTCGAATTAAGTCTTGAGTTTCTGTGCTTAGCGATCTTGAAATAGATTGTATCTTTGCGGGTGTTTGAGAGGGGATTCTCAAACGAACTTGGAGTTTTTGTAGGTCTTTAAACTCATCAAGTTCCGACAGTTGTGCAATATATTGTTTTTGAAGGTAACCAAGTTGACTAATCATCGCTTGATTTTCGCCGGTAATCGTCAAAATACCATATTGATAACAAACAACCTGCCACTGCTCTGGTTGCGGTAGGATAGGTTGAATCAGTTTTGTAAGTTTCTGCCATGCAGTCACTTGCTTTGAGAGAAACGTTAAGTTTCCTGTTTTTATGTGTTTTCTGGTTTGTTGAAAGAGATTCACTGGTTCGGACATACATATTTCCTTCATGTTAATGTCTTAATCTTATGCGCTTCTTTCGGTAGATATCAAGGACGAGATCACGCAAGAAACATTCGTAAGAACAGTTTTAAGAGGTTTTTTATGCATATGCGACGTATTTTGTTGGCTTTTTCTTTTGCGGCATCGGCTGCTTCAGTAGCCTTCGCTGATTTGGTAGAACTCAATACAAATAATGCATCTTCGGATCGAATTGAGCAATTGACACGCACTTTATCGGAAGGTGCTTATACCGAATCTAATGATATTGATATCCCTGCCGAAACGAAAATGTCCGTGAAATTACGTGAGAAAACGGTTGAACTCAACAACGCTTCACTGGCGAAAAAATACGGTTCGGAATCCTCTGCAAAAAGTTTTTCAAATAATCCATATTCGTGGTTAGTGACACACCCACTTCCAAGCGCACGTGTGAGCTCAAGTTACGGCGGCCGCACAATGAATGGTCGTGCTGAGCGCCACTCAGGTCTAGATCTTGCTGCGCCAAGCGGTACACCGATTTATGCGACAGGTCCAGGGATTGTGACCAAGTCTGGTTGGGGTACGGGTTATGGTCAATATGTTGAAATTAACCATGGCAATGGTTACATCACGCGCTATGCCCATGCATCACGTTTAATCGCTCGTGTTGGCGACCGTGTAGATGCGGGTGAACATATTGCCAATGTCGGTTGTACAGGTCGTTGTACAGGCCCACATTTACATTATGAAGTAGTTAAAGATGGTCAACGCAAAAACCCATCGACTTATCTAGCAATGTTGCCTTAAATCCGATTTGATCGATGATCCGAACTTACCGTTGGTCTGATGCTTGAAAAAGGAATACAGCTCTGACGAAATCTAAGTTAGCATCAAAAAGTAGCATTAAATGTATAAAAAACCGCCTAAATTGGCGGTTTTTTGTTATCTTGGGTAACGAATGGTCAATGACTATTTAGTTGCTAAATAGTATGGCTCAGCCATATTCAGCTGTAGCGATACTCTTATAGGACGAAAGTATGATACATATTAGCGTATAAGATTAGGATATCGAAATAGGTGAATTATGGCGTTTTATGGTGATACTGACGCGCAAGAAACGCAAGAGTGGCAAGATGCGTTTGACTCCGTTTTACAACACATGGGGACTGAGCGTGCAGCTTTTCTACTGGAAAAACTGTATCAACAAGCAATCGCTAAACATGTCCCTATTCAGCGATTAAATACGCCTTATTTAAATACAATTTCAGTGGCTGAAGAACCTGCAATGCCAGGCGATCAAGACATGGAGCGTCGTATCCGTGCGTTGATTCGTTGGAATGCGCTAGCGATGGTACTCCGTGCCAATAAAACGGGTGATGACTTAGGTGGTCACTTGGCAAGTTTCGCATCTTCAGCAACTTTATATGATGTCGGTTTTAACCACTTTTTCCGTGCCAATAACGACAACTTTGGCGGGGACATGATTTATTATCAAGGTCACTGTGCGCCAGGTATTTATGCGCGTTCATTCCTTGAAGGTCGTTTGACTGAAGAGCATCTAAACAATTTCCGTCGCGAAGTGGACGGTGTTGGCTTACCTTCTTATCCGCATCCATACTTAATGCCTGATTATTGGCAGTTCCCAACGGTATCGATGGGTCTTGGCCCAATCATGTCGATTTACCAAGCGCATATTCAAAAATATTTGATGAACCGTGGTTTGATTAAAGAAGAAAATCGCAAAGTTTGGGCATACCTTGGCGATGGCGAGATGGATGAGCCAGAAAGCACAGGTGCAATTTCACTTGCGGGTCGTGAAAAATTAGACAATCTCATTTGGGTTGTAAACTGTAACTTACAGCGTCTAGATGGCCCAGTACGTGGTAACGGTAAAATTATTCAAGAATTAGAATCTTTATTCCGTGGTGCGGGCTGGCGTGTCATTAAAGTGGTTTGGGGCCGTCATTGGGACCCACTACTTGCAAAAGACAAAACTGGTGCTTTAAAGTCGGTTATGGAAGAAACACTGGATGGCGAATACCAACGCTTACAAGTGAAGGGCGGTGCATATGCACGCGAAAAATTCTTTGGTAAATACCCAGAAGCGGCTGAGTTGATTAAAGACTTAAGCGATGAAGATATTGATAACCTGAACCGTGGTGGTCATGATCCGTACAAAGTTTTTGCAGCCTATGCAGAAGCATGTACAGCCAAAGGTCAACCAACTGTAATCTTAGCGAAAACTGTTAAAGGTTATGGCTTGTCTGATGAAATTGAAGCAGTAAACAAAACGCATCAAATCAAAAAGATGCAAATCGAATCTTTAAAATATGTACGTGATCGCTTCAATTTGCCATTTAACGATGAGCAATTAGAAGAAGTGCCTTTCTATCGTCCAAGCGAAAACTCGCCTGAATTGAAATATATGAAGGCACGTCGTGAAGCACTAGGTGGTTACTTACCTGCACGTCGTAAAGAAAGTGAACAGTTGGCTATTCCAGAACTTTCTGTCTTTGATGCAGTATTAAAAGGCTCACAAGGCAAAGAACAATCAACCACCATGGTAATGGTTCGTTTAATCGCTGCATTGTTAAAAGAAAAAGCAATTAAAGACCGTGTTGTTCCTATTGTTCCAGATGAAGCACGTACTTTTGGTCTAGAAGGTATGTTCCGTCAGTTAGGTATTTATGCAGCCAATGGTCAGCATTACACGCCTGAAGACCAAGAACAGTTGATGCATTACCGTGAAGCAAAAGATGGTCATATGCTTCAAGAAGGCATTAACGAAGCAGGTGCAATGAGCGCTTGGGCAGCATTGGCAACCAGTTATTCAACCAATAACTTACCAATGATTCCAATGTACATGTACTACTCTATGTTTGGTTTCCAACGTATTGGCGACATTGCATGGGCTGCAGGTGATGCACAAGCACAAGGTTTCTTGTTGGGTGCAACAGCAGGCCGTACCACGCTCAATGGCGAAGGCTTACAACACCAAGATGGTCACTCACATATTCTTGCGAACACGATTCCGAACTGTGTGTCTTATGACCCATGCTTTGGTTATGAATTAGCAGTTATTGTGCATGATGGTTTACAACGCATGTATGTGAACCAAGAGCGTATTTTCTATTACTTAACGGTAATGAACGAAAACTACGAGCATCCTGAAATGCCACAAGGTGCTGAAGAAGGCATTAAACGTGGTATGTACTTACTTCAAAAAGATGAAAAAGCCACTGTTCAGTTAATGGGCTCAGGTGTAATTCTTCGTGAAGTGATTAAAGCAGCACAAATCTTACGTGATGAATACCAAATCCATTCAAATGTATTTAGCGTAACAAGTTTCAATGAACTTGCACGTGATGGTATGGCATGTGAAGAATATAACCGCTTGCATCCAATGAGCGAGAATGTGAAAGAGGCTTGGGTGACTGAGCAACTGCGCGGTACAGAAGGTATCGTGGTTTCTGCAACAGATCATATGCGTGCTTATAGCGAACAAATTCGTGCATATCTTCCAGACAACCGTCCATTCGTAGCATTGGGTACAGATGGTTATGGTCGTTCAGATTCACGCGCTAAATTACGTAGCTACTTTGGTGTAGATGCAGCGCACATTGTTGTTGCCACACTGAAGAAATTGGCTGATGAAGGTGAAGTGGATGCACGCTTAGTGAAAGATGCCATCTCTACATTTGAATTAGATACGGACCGTCCAGTAGCTTGGGCTCCTCAAGCAACGCCATCTGTACACGCTGTAGCTGACTACAAAGAGGAGAAATAAGTATGCAAATTACAACTCCTGATATTGGTGTAGATAAGGCGACCGTCGCTGAAATTTTAGTAAAAGTCGGCGATCGCATTAGTGTAGATGACAGCATTATTTTACTGGAATCCGACAAAGCCTCTGTTGAAGTGCCTAGCACTTCAGCAGGTGTGGTGAAGAGTATTTTGGTGAACTTAGGTGACTTGGTTGCCGAAGGTGCAGCGCTGATTGAGCTGGAAGCCGAGGGACAAACTGAAGCGCCAGCAAAAGCACAGGCTGACGTTGTACAAGCTGAAGAAAAGACTGCACCCGCTGCTGTTGCTGAAACGGTTGCACCCGCTGCGACTACAGCATCACAAGTGATTGATGTGCAAGTGCCAGATATTGGTGTGGAAAAAGCAACTGTTGGTGAAATTTTGGTGTCGGTTGGCGATCAAATTGACGTCGATCAAAGCATTCTTGTGGTTGAGTCAGACAAAGCGACGGTTGAAGTCCCTAGTACGATTTCAGGCACAGTGGAATCGATTAGCATTCAAGTTGGTGACAGTGTTAAAGAAGGTGTGGTGATTCTGACTGTAAAAACAGCAGCGTCAGTTGCACCAGTGACTGCGGAACCTGCGCAAGTTACAGCACTTCAAGCCACTAAAGCTCAGCCTGCTGAAGCGGCGCCACAAGTTGCTGCTGCGCCTGCAGGTGCGGTTGAAATTGCAGTGCCTGACTTGGGTGTGGACAAAGCGGCTGTTGCTGAAATCTTGGTGTCAGTAGGTGATACGGTTGAAAAAGACCAAAGTATCATCGTGGTTGAGTCGGACAAAGCAACGGTTGAAGTGCCTAGTACAACAGCGGGTGTGATTAAAGCCATTCATGTTGCATTGGGACAAAATGTATCGGAAGGTGTGGCTTTGGTGACCATTGAAGCTGAAGGTCAAGCCCCTGCACCAGTGGCTCAAGCTGTTGCTCAGACATCAGCGAAACCTACAGCGGCTCAAGTTGCAACTGCGCCAGTGCTGACATCTACTGTACAGGCTGCACCAGCAACTCAAGGTGCAGATAAGCTGACCAAAGAGCAGAATGCAGCCAATGCTAAAGTCTACGCGGGTCCTGCAGTACGTAAACTGGCGCGTGAATTGGGCGTGGTGCTGGCAGAAGTCAAAGCTTCTGGGCCGCATGCACGTTTAATGAAAGATGACATTTTTGCTTATGTGAAAGGTCGTTTAACAGCACCGCAAACTGCACCTGCTGCGACGGTTATTGCTGCTGCGGGCTTACCGAAACTGCCTGACTTTAGTGCGTTTGGTGGTGTAGAAGAGAAAGTGCTGACACGTCTGCAACAAGTCTCTATTCCGCAGTTGTCCTTAAACAACTATATCCCGCAAGTGACTCAGTTTGATTTAGCGGATATTACTGAACTTGAAGCTTGGCGTAATGATCTTAAAGGTAATTTTAAGAAAGATGGCATTAGCTTGACCATTATGGCTTTCATTATTAAAGCTGTTGCGCATTTGCTGAAAGAAGAGCGTGATTTTGCCGGTCACTTGGCTGATGATGGCAAGTCTGTACTCTTGCGGAACGAAATCCATATGGGCATTGCTGTAGCAACACCAGATGGTTTAACCGTTCCTGTACTCCGTAATCCAGACCAGAAATCGATTAAAGACATTGCTGTGGAGCTTGGTGTGTTGGGTCAGAAAGCACGTGATAAGAAGCTTTCGCCGAAAGATCTACAAGGTGCAAACTTCACGATTTCAAGCTTAGGTGCAATTGGTGGTACGGCATTTACACCATTGGTGAACTGGCCACAAGTCGCAATTTTGGGGATTTCTCCAGCGACGATGCAGCCGGTATGGAATGGTCAAGGTTTTGATCCGAAACTGATGTTGCCGTTGTCACTGTCTTATGATCACCGTGTGATCAATGGGGCGGATGCAGCGCGCTTTACCAATAAGCTGACCAAGTTGTTGAAAGACATCCGTACTTTGCTGATCTGATGATCTAGCTTTTAGCCCAGCTATTCTCTCTTCTCAAAAGAGAAAAATAGCAGCTAGAAGCACTGAAAAATACCTCAATAAAGACCCTGCTTTGGCAGGGTCTTTTGTATTTATAGATTGCCAAAAAACGTATTTTCGCCTAACATGGTGTTACTTCATTGGGGAGTAGCCGCTGTTCCTAAGAACAGGTGATGATCAACATATTTGCTCTAAAACGAGCATGGTCATCATAGCAAAGAACCAAATGAGCTTCTAAAGAGCTTTCTTTTGTTGGCAAGACCTTTGATTTACCACTCTGCAGATTTTTGGCTAGCAGGAGCGGTGAGTCATTGGTATTTGTTATGCTAGCCAGAGAAAGACATCATGTATGAATTCCTCCTCTCCACAGCCATCGTGGCTTTAGCTGAAATGGGCGATAAGACCCAACTGCTTGCATTGTTACTTGCTGCTCGTTTTCGTAAACCTGTCCCAATTCTATTGGCTATTTTGCTGGCGACCATTATTAACCATGGCGTCTCTGCTGTTTTAGGTCAATGGATCACCACAGTTTTAAGCCCTGATGCGCTGATCTGGATTCTCTCTATTGGTTTCATTGCTATGGCGGGTTGGATGTTGATCCCTGATCAGTTGGATGATGAGTCAGGCAGCATTAAGAAATGGCAGAAACTTGGGGTATTTGGCGCAACGTTTGTGTTGTTCTTCTTGGCCGAAATTGGAGATAAAACCCAAATTGCTACCGTGGCTTTAGCGGCACGTTTTGACAGTATAGTTTGGGTGATGTTGGGTACGACTTTAGGGATGATGTTGGCCAATGCGCCAGCGGTCTTTATTGGCGATAAGTTGGCGACCAAGTTGCCAATTGCCTTAATTCATAAAATTGGTGCGGCCATTTTCTTGGTCATTGGTGTTGCAACACTTGTACAGCATTATTTCTTCTAATTTACCGTAAAAAATAAGAATCCCGACTTAAAAAATCGGGATTTTTTATTGAAAAATGATCTTCAATTTATTGATATATCAAATGATATTGGTCGCAAATGCATTGTAAGTTTGTGTAAATCCATATATGTTGTAGGTATTAAAAAGTCTTTTAAGAAAAACAGCATTTTGAGGGGATGGGCATGGCATTTGACCGCACAACGTCACAGGTTTTATATGATGATGGCACACATAAGTGTATTAGCTTTACCAGCTTGGTCAAAGGCGAGGGTGTACAGGCAAATCAGTTTTTAATTATTGACCATGAGCGAGCTGCGGTCTTAGATCCAGGTGGTGATTTAACCTATGTGCCGCTGACCATGGAGTTGAATAAATATACCCGTTTGACCAATCTTGATTTTGTGATGGCCTCACACCAAGACCCCGATATTATTACCTCAATGCCGCGTTGGTTGGTTTATACCGAAGCGAAAGTGGTGGCATCTAAACTTTGGGCACGCTTTTTACCCCACTTGAACTCAGCTTTTATGAGTGAGCGGATGAAAGGTAACTGGCTGGATCGTTTAGTGGAGCTGCCTGACCACGGTCAGGTGATTACGTTGGGGCAGTCTTCGATTATTGCTGTGCCTGCGCATTTTCTGCATTCGGTGGGTAATTTTCAGTTTTATGACCCGATTGCCAAGATTCTATTTTCAGGTGATATGGGAGCATCGATGGTGGATGATGCCTCAAAACCTTTGGAAAACTTTGCTGCGCATATTCCTAAAATGAAAGGGTTTCATCAGCGCTATATGTGCAATAACAAAGTGATTCGTTTATGGGTCAATATGGTCCGCACCATGGATGTCGAAATGATTGTACCGCAGCATGGGACACCGTTTATTGGGCACGACCAGATTCATCAATTTTTAGACTGGATTGAGACTTTGGAGTGTGGTACCGACTTGATGGATGAGAGTGTTTTTACCTGTCCAACTTAAGTGAAAAAATAGTCGTAAATTTTGCTTGTTTGGCAACCACAATTTTTTTAATATTTTCTTCTAAAAAAAGTTTTTGAAAATGTGAATATAAAGGATGTTGTCTCAAGTTCCAACGGAAGATGCCTGTTTAAGCTGCGGGGCATGTTGTGCCTTTTTTAGAGTCTCATTTTACTGGGCTGAAGGTATCTCCATGCCTGAACATTACACAGAGCCAGTGACGGCTGTGTATTCATGTATGGTTGGAACCAATCAAGCTAGCCCACGCTGTATCGCACTGCAAGGCACCATTGGTGAGCACGTCAGTTGTGGGATGTATGAACAGCGTAGCTCTTCATGTAAAGAAGTTCAAATCGCGGATGATCAATGCAACAAAGCGCGACGTGCGCACAATATGATTCCATTTGTGCAATTGGAAGCGAGCATTCCAGTCAACGATGAAGGTTTTGATCAAGTGTGTTAATCGGTAAAAGCAGAGTCAAGGCTCTGCTTTTAGTTTTTGAAAGTAAATCAAATTCATCTTAAAACAAGAAATAAAAAATAAAGGTATCAAATAAAATATGGGTTTTATCACTTTATTTTCTAAGATAAAAAAATAAATTTTCAATTGAAATGAAATTTAAGTTCATATTTGTTTATAATAGCGCACGGAAATTACCAGTGAGACTGCCATGTTGACCATCGTTCAAGACGCGTTAACTTTTGATGATGTCCTATTACTCCCTGCCTATTCTACTGTTCTCCCAAAAGATGTCTCATTAAAGACACGATTCACGCGCGGCATTAATTTAAATATCCCCCTTGTTTCAGCAGCAATGGATACGGTGACTGAATCACGTATGGCGATTGCGATGGCGCAAAACGGTGGTATTGGTATTTTGCACAAGAACATGGATATTGCTGCACAAGCTGCAGAAGTCCGTCGTGTGAAAAAATTTGAAGCAGGAATGGTTAAAGATCCAATTACTGTGACACCTGAAACTACAGTGCGCGAATTGATCTCGATTACTCAAGCCAACAACATCAGCGGTGTACCTGTTGTGAAAGATGGCAAAGTGGTCGGTATTGTCACAGGTCGTGATACACGCTTTGAAACCAATCTTGAGCAACCTGTAAGCAACATCATGACTGGTCAAGACCGCCTTGTGACTGTTCGTGAAGGTGAGTCGAAAGAAAATATTCAAGCCTTGCTACAAAAGCATCGCATTGAAAAAGTTTTGGTTGTTGGTGAACACAACGAACTCAAAGGTTTAATTACAGTCACTGACTTCCGTAAAGCGGAAAGCTATCCAAGTAGCTGTAAGGATGACCTTGGTCGCTTACGCGTGGGTGCTGCAGTCGGCACAGGTGTAGAAACACCAAGCCGTGTAGAGGCTTTGGTTGAAGCGGGTGTTGATGCGATTGTCGTGGATACGGCGCATGGCCACTCTGCGGGTGTGATCGAGCGTGTACGTTGGGTGAAAGCGAATTACCCACAAGTCCAAGTGATTGGCGGTAACATTGCAACTGGTGATGCAGCATTGGCACTTCTCGATGCAGGCGCAGATGCGGTCAAAGTCGGTATCGGCCCAGGTTCAATTTGTACCACTCGTATTGTGGCGGGTATTGGTATGCCGCAAATTTCTGCGATTGATAGCGTTGCCAATGCACTAAAAGATCAAATTCCATTAATTGCAGATGGTGGTATTCGTTTCTCTGGCGATATGGCGAAAGCGATTGGCGCGGGTGCGAGTACGATTATGGTCGGTTCACTCCTTGCTGGGACTGAAGAAGCGCCAGGTGAAGTAGAATTCTTCCAAGGTCGTTACTATAAAGCGTATCGTGGTATGGGTTCATTGGGCGCGATGGCAGGAGCAACAGGTTCTGCGGATCGTTATTTCCAAGACTCTAAAGCAGGTGCTGAAAAACTTGTTCCTGAAGGGATTGAAGGTCGTGTGCCATACAAAGGGCCAATGGGCAACATTGTGCACCAAATGATGGGCGGCTTACGTTCTTCTATGGGTTATACGGGTTCATCTGTGATTGAAGATCTTCGTCAAAATGCGAAATTTGTGAAAATTACTTCGGCAGGTATGTCGGAGTCACATGTTCACGACGTGACGATTACCAAAGAAGCACCGAACTATCGCGTTGGCTAATTCAGCTATAGCAATTGTTCAAAGTAAAAGCCGTCATTTTTATGACGGCTTTTTCGTTTTGGTGTAAAGTGGTGGCATTAAAAAGTGATGATTTAGATCACCATTAAGAAGTGAGTAAAATATGAGTTATTTTGGTACCGATGGTATTCGTGGCAAGTTTGGTGTCCTCCCTATTACCCCTGAATTTGCACTTAAATTAGGCTTTGCCGCAGGGAAAGTTTTAAAACGTCACAGTAAAAAATCAAAACCTGTTGTAGTGATGGGCAAAGATCCGCGTTTATCGGGCTATATTTTAGAATCTGCACTACAGTCAGGTCTGAATGCTGCAGGTGTTTACGTGCATCTGTTGGGTCCTTTACCGACTCCTGCGATTGCCCATTTAACTCGTGCTTTACACGCAAGTTTAGGCATTGTGATTTCAGCATCACATAATCCTTATTTTGACAATGGAATCAAGTTTTTTTCCAGTGAAGGCAAGAAGCTTCCAGATGCGTTACAAGAAGAGATTAACCAAGAATTAGAAAAAGACCTCATCATTGATGATATTGCCAACTTGGGTAAAAGTGTCCGTGTGGATGATGCACAAGGTCGTTATATTGAATTCTGTAAATCTACATTTCCCTATCATTACGACTTGAATGATTTAACGATTGTGATGGATTGTGCCAATGGTGCCGCCTATAGCGTGGGGCCATCGGTGTTTCGTGAGCTCGGTGCTAAAGTTATTGCTATTCATAATGAACCCAACGGTTTAAACATTAACGAAGGTTGTGGTTCAACCCATCCTGAAAGTTTGCAACAAGCTGTGGTTGAAAATGGTGCAGATTTGGGCATTGCTTTTGATGGGGATGCAGACCGTGTCATGTTAGTCGATAAGGCTGGGAATTTGATTGACGGCGACCATATTCTATATATCTTGGCGACACAAAGTGCTAAAAAGCCTGCTGGAATAGTCGGTACCCTGATGTCAAACATGGCTTTAGAGCTGGCTTTGGAAAAAGCGGGTGTAGCGTTATTACGTGCCAAAGTGGGGGATCGTTATGTCCTACAAGGTCTAGAAGAAAAAGGCTGGGTCATTGGCGGTGAGCCATCAGGGCATATCTTAACCTTGGATAAAAGTACCACGGGTGACGCCATTATTGCGGCCCTACAAGTACTTACCGTGATGGTCGAACAGAAGAAAGCGCTGCATGAATTGGTTGCTGACTTTAAGCTTCTACCGAATGTGTTGGTGAATGTGCGTTTAGAGGCGATGTTTGACCCTTATGCGGTGCCTGCTTTGGCGGCTGAATTTGAGAAAGCAGAGCAACAACTCAAAGGTCGTGGTCGTTTGTTGATTCGTAAATCAGGCACTGAGCCTGTGATTCGTGTCATGGTGGAAGGGGATGATCTCGATGAAGTCAGCAGTTTAGCAAATGCATTGGCTGATGCTGTACGTGCGAATGCAGCTTAATCGGGAGTGAAAAATGAGTGATTTAATTAAAGATCTCAGCGAGCTTCGTTTAAGTTACCAAAAAGGCGAGCTGCGTGAAGATCGAGTAGAGGCCAATCCACATGCTCAGTTCTTGCTTTGGTTTAATCATGCTTTAGAAGCACAACTGCACGAACCCTATGCCATGTCATTGGCGACAGCGAGTGCGCAGGGTCGTCCGCATGTGCGAACGGTATTGCTACGCGGTGCAACTGAAGCAGGGTATGATTTTTATACCAATTATGACAGCCAAAAAGGCAATGATTTGGCAGAAAATCCATATGCAGAGTTACTGTTCTATTGGCAAGAGCAGGAACGTCAGATTCGCATTGGCGGTAAAGTGGTCAAAATTTCTGAAGCAGAATCGACCGACTACTATCATAAGCGTCCACGAGATAGCCAAATTGCGGCACATATCAGTACACCACAAAGTGGTGTGATTGAAAGCCGTGAAGTCTTGCAACAACGTTTTGAGCAATTGCAGAGCCAGGTTGAAGCTAAATCAGAGCTGAATAAGCCCCTCTTTTGGGGTGGCTACCGTCTTGAGCCGGACTACTATGAGTTTTGGCAAGGGCGTCCGAACCGTTTACATGACCGTTTAAGTTATGAAAAACAGCAAGATGTCTGGGTGTTGAAGCGTTTGATGCCATAAATGTCAGCCATTCAAATTAAGCAAAGACCCTTTATGACCCGTCCTGAATTATTTCAGGACGTTCCTGCGTTTATTGCAGAAATTTTAGCCCGCCGTGGGGTGGCGTCAACGCAGGAGTTGGAGTTAAAGCTCAAGCATTTACTGGCCCCTAGTCTGAAAGGCTTAAATGAAGCGATTCAGTTGATGGATGCTGCAATTGATCAGCAACACAAAATCGTCATTGTGGGTGATTATGATGCAGATGGTGCAACCAGCACCGCTTTAATGATCTTGGCTTTGCGAGAAATGGGGGCGCAGGTAGAGTATCTGGTTCCAGATCGCTTTAAATATGGTTATGGCTTAACGCCTGCGATTGCGGATTTAGCATTTACCACCTTTACACCTGATTTATTGATTACAGTGGATAATGGTATTTCCAGTCATGACGGCGTGAAACAAGCGCAAGATCATGGCATGCAGGTGATTATTACCGATCACCATTTGACCACTAAACCGACTCCCAGTGCCCAAGCGGTAGTGAATCCGAACCAGTTGGGGTGTGATTTTCCAAGTAAAGCCTTAGCTGGGGTCGGCGTGGCCTTTTATGTCTTGGCCAACTTATCGACCTATCGTAAAAAACTGCATAAGTCTTCGGCAGTTATGAGTCAGTATTTGGATTTGGTGGCCTTAGGCACCTATGCCGATGTTGCCAGTCTTGACTATAACAATCGCATCTTGGTCGATGTTGGCCTGAAGCGCATTCAACAACATTTATGTCGTCCTGGCATTAGCGCTTTACTGGAGATTGCAGGTCGAGAAGCTGCAAGTTTAAAAGCGCAAGATTTGGGGTTTGTACTGGGGCCACGTATTAATGCGGCAGGTCGTATGGAAACCATGGATATCGGTATTGAATGTCTATTAGCACAGGACTTTGCCTCTGCCTATCCATTGGCAGAACAACTGAATCAGTTGAATGTGGAACGTCGTCAGGTTGAAGCGACGATGAAACAAGAGGCCTTACTAGCCTTGGATCAAATTCAACTGGATGATACGGCTTTACCTGCGGCCTTACTGATGTTCGAGCCACATTGGCATCAGGGGGTGATAGGCATTGTTGCGGGGCGCTTAAAAGAACAGTTTCACCGTCCAAGTATTGTGTTTGCAGCAGATGAAGACGGGATACATATCAAAGGTTCAGCGCGCTCGATAGAAGGGATTCATATTCGAGATGCCATTGAGTGTGTTGCTGAGCAATATCCATATTTGGTCAGCCACTTTGGTGGTCATGCAGCAGCAGCAGGATTAACCATTCAAAAAAGCCATTTTGAAGAGTTTAAACAGGCTTTTGAAGCACTGATGGCAGCTCAGGATGAACGTTTATTTACGGCGACTTTATGGACCGATGGCGAGTTAGCTGCACAGAATATTCAGGTTGAAACGGTCGATCTGCTGCAGCAGATTAGTCCATGGGGGCAAAAGTTTCCAGCGCCTATTTTTGAAGGAAATTTTCAAATTTTAGATTTTCGCTGGCTGAAAGAAGTGCATTTAAAATTACGTGTTGCTTTAGACAATGGACAGGTGGTAGATGCGATTGCTTTTAATGCGGTGGACAAATACCAGTTCAATGAAATGAACCATCAAATTCGTTTGGTCTATGAGCTGGATAAAAATGAATTTCGTGGCAATGTCAGCGTACAACTTCGCATTTTGCATTTAGAGCAACACTAAAAAACCGCTCTATAGAGCGGTTTTTTTAATACATTTTTGTTTCAATTAGAAGCGGAATGTACCATTGATACCGTATGAATCAGCATCTTCCGTTGTTGTGTAGTTCAAGCCAACAGCAATAGCAGGCGTAAAGAATTTTTGCGCGCGAACAGCCCAAACAGTGTCAAAGTCATCGAATGTTGTATCCATAAACGAAACACCAACACTTAAGGTTGGATCGATATATAAATCGGCACCTAAGCGGTAAGCAGTTTCATCGCCAAAGTATGTTGCACCTTCAAAATTGGTAAAATAGTTACCAATTTGAGTCACATATTTAGCGCGTAAGGTCACAGCTGTATCGTCTGCTACTGCGGAGATATTTGAGAATGTATCAATGAAGCCATTTTTTGAAACATACATTGGATCAAGATTTTCTTTGGCTACACCAGCCGCAATGAGTAGCCCATCGACAGGCAGGTAACCTGCTTCTAATGCATAACCCACATTATCATCTGATGCTTTACCAAATTCACTTTCAACCGTTACTTCAGCGCGGTTGAGGCTACCAGAAACATAAAATTGAGAGTTTGGGATAAAAAATTCACCATTTAAACCGACTGTGTCAATTTCTAAATCGGCGCCGTCTTCATCAATACTTGAGTTCGCATAACCAAGACCAATGTTGCTTGCTTTGCTTAAAAAAGCAGCCTCTGCAAGTGGCGAATTTTTAGTGTTCACTCCATTTAAGTAGTATTTGCCACCGATGCCAAAAGTATCAAGATCTTCACTGTCACCATCAAAGCTTGTATTTTCGTAGTTTGCATTGATTTCCGCTTGGTAAGCATGTGCAGTCCCGAAGCTCGCAATAAGTGCGGTAGTAAGTGCAAGTTGTTTAAGCATTTTAGAGGTTCTCTCTTTGTTATAAAAATATGACTGTTCTATGACAGTTGTAACGAAGTGTACGAAAAAGTAGCAGGTAGTCAATCTTTATTTATAACAATGCTTTATCAGAGTGCAAAAAGCCCATTCGAAAATGGGCTTTGAGTATTCAAGGTTTTCTAATGGGTTTTAGAAACGATATTTAGCAGCTAAACCGAATTTGTTGTAGTCGTTGTTGCCATCTTCACCAAAACCAACACGGCCTTCAAGGCTGACTTGCGGGGTAAAGAATTTACGTGCATTGATACCAAATTCGTTAGTATCACCATAGTCACGGTCTTTGCTGTAGTAATCTACACCTAGGCTTAAGGTTTTATCGATGAAGTAATCTGCTGCAAGATTATATTCGTCTAAATCACCAAAACCTGCGCCTGCTTCTAAGTTAATATCTTTACCATTGCTTAGAGAAGTGACATATTTAGCGCGAAGAGTAGGATCTACGCCATCGTCATAATCGTTGTCATAGCCTTTTAGACCCGCAGCAATTAATAAACCTGGTGCTGGTAAATAACCCACTTCAGCGCCATAAACGGTCTCATCAAAATCGCCACCGCGGTCAAATTTCCTATCATCGCGACCAACATTACCACTCACATAGAAATCTGAGTTAGGGACAAAGACTTCAGCACCGACGCCATAACGATGACGTTCATTATCACCTACTTCGTCGTATTGGTATTTTGCGTTAACGTTACTTGCACGGTCTAAGAATGCTGCTTCTGCAAGTGGCGCATTACGTGTTTGAACTGGGTTGAAATAGTATGTGCCATCTACGCCAAAAGAGCCGCTTGAACTACCGTTGTCTGGATCAATTAGGCCAGCTGAAGCACCCACTTCTGCTTGGTATGCATGTGCAGTACCTGTGATCGCTAGAGCTGAAAGTAATGCTGAAGCAATTGCTAATTTTTTCATGGTATGTACCCCTCGTAAGTGGAACTGTATTTCATTAATTTTTTGTTACAACTTCAGTCTAGGGCAAAATAAAAAAGCGTCAACCAAAGGAAAGTTAATGCTCTGTATCTAAGGTTACATCGTGTAATTTTTTAAATTTAAATGATTGATAATAAATTATAAATTTATAATGTTTTGTTTTATTAAAATTGTGTAGATTATGTGGATTTCATAATTTTTGACGCCATTTTAACCAATTTTAACTCAAAATGTTTAGTCCGTATCTATGTTTAGAACACTTCTCAGGTATGTATTTTATGTGATGGTTCGTATTTATATGCAGCTTGATTGCGGTTCAAGTGAATACTTTTTGGGAGGCTAAAAAATTTTAAGCTCTAGAAAGAAGGGTGTGATTTTGTCGAATTTGAGATGAATAATCCCAGCCGTCGACTGTGATATAATCAGCGGCTATTTTTCGCTTTATATTGATTGAGAGTAATTCACGTGGAAATTAATCCGTATCTAAACCAATTAAAAGACTTAAACGACCGTGGTCTCACATTACGGGGGTATCTTTGACTACGATCTGAAAAAAGAGCGTTTAGAAGAGGTTCTCCGTGAATTAGAAGATCCAGCGATTTGGAATGATCAAAGCCGTGCACAAGCCATGGCCAAAGAAAAAGGCGAACTTGAAAACGTCTTAAATGTGTTAGATGGTTTGGCAACGCAGCTTGAAGATGCGCAAGCGATGCTTGATTTGGCAGTCGAAGCAGATGATGAAAGTCTGTTGGCTGATGTCCAAGCTGAATTGACTTCTGCAGAAGAAGAGTTAGCGAAGCTTGAATTCCGCCGTATGTTCAGTAACCCAATGGACCCAAATCCATGTTATGTGGAAATTCAAGCCGGTTCAGGTGGGACAGAAGCACAAGACTGGGCTTCAATGCTACTGCGTATGTATATGCGTTGGATTGAACGTCATGGTTTTAAAGCTGAATTGATGGAAGAGTCAGACGGCGATGTGGCTGGGATTAAGTCAGCAACGATTCGTGTTGAAGGTGAGTATGCCTATGGTTGGTTGCGTACCGAATCGGGTGTGCATCGCTTAGTGCGTAAATCGCCATTTGACTCGGGTAACCGCCGTCATACGTCATTCTCTGCTGTGTTTGTCTCGCCAGAAGTCGATGATAACATTGAAATTGATATCAACCCATCTGACGTGCGTACCGATACCTATCGTGCTTCTGGTGCAGGTGGTCAGCACATTAACAAAACAGACTCTGCGGTACGTTTAACCCACGCGCCAACAGGCATTGTGGTGGCATGTCAGAACCAACGTTCACAACATGCCAACCGTGACCATGCTTGGAAACAGTTACGTGCGAAGTTGTATGAGTTGGAAATGAGCAAGCGTAACGAAGCGGCTCAAGCACTTGAAGACTCGAAGTCGGATATTGGTTGGGGTAGTCAGATTCGTTCTTATGTATTGGATGACTCGCGTATTAAAGACTTACGTACAGGTGTTGAAAATTCCAACACAGGTGCAGTACTAGATGGTGACCTTGATAAGTTTATTGAAGCAAGCTTAAAACAAGGTTTGTAATTTAAATAATGAATAAAAGCAAGGTGTTATCAGTAATTTTACAATATATCTAAAAAAATCGATATTAAAATCGAAAAAATGCGATATATTAAGTAAAACAAGCTGACAACGCTTTGCTGCCCATTAAACGTGTCTTGAGTATGGATATAGATTTAATTTTTAAAGCCTTGGCTAATCCAACGCGTCGCCAAATTTTGGAATGGTTAAAAAAACCAGAACAATTTTTATCGAGTGACGAATGTGGTGACTTTAGACGTGGCGTATGTGCAGGTCATATCGAACGGTTGGGAAATGTATCGCAATCGACGATGTCGAACCATTTGTCCGTGTTACAGCAGGCCGGTTTAATTCAAGTGGAAAAATATGGACAATGGTCTTATTTTTCTCGCAATGAAGCGTTGATTCAGCAATATATCGAACATTTGCAACGTTCACTTTAATTGAAAAAAGTGGCGATCGAGGCGACTATGGCTGAACTGAATACTCCTTTAACTTTAGGTGATCTACACTTAAAAAACCGTGTCATTATGGCTCCTTTAACACGAAGTCGTGCAACGGCAGACCGTGTGCCAACAGCCATGATGGCGGAGTATTATGCACAGCGTGCAAGTGCAGGTTTGATCATTTCTGAAGCGACCGTGATTTCTGAAGAAGCCAATGGCTATTTGAATACACCGGGGCTATTTAATGAAGCTCAAGTTGAAGGCTGGAAACAGGTAACTCAAGCGGTACATGACCAAGCAGGCTTAATTGTCGCGCAATTGTGGCATGTTGGGCGTGTATCACACCCTGATTTATTGGATGGTGAAACCCCAGTTTCTGCAAGTAGTGTGCAACAAAAAGGCTATGTCAGCTTATTGCGTCCGAAACGTGAATATGTGGTGCCTCGTGCATTAGAGATTGCTGAAATTCAGAGCATTGTTGAACAATACAAACAAGCAGCGCTTCATGCCAAAGCTGCAGGCTTTGATGGTGTGGAGCTGCATGCGGCCAATGGTTATTTGATTGACCAGTTTTTACAAAGTTCAACCAATCTACGTGAAGACCAATATGGTGGCAGCGTAGAAAACCGCGCGCGTTTGTTACTTGAAGTAGTGGATGTGTTGATTGAAGTCTGGGGTGCAGGTCGTGTTGGGGTGCATTTAGCTCCACGTGGTGATGAGCATGACATGGGCGATGATGATCCACGTGAAACCTTTGGTTATGCGTTGGAACAATTGGGTCAGCGTCAGATTGCGTTCTTCTTTACCCGTGAATATTTGGCAGATGACAGTATCAGTACTTACCTGAAACAACGTTCGGGTGGTGTGCCATTGATTGCCAATATGCGTTTAAGCCGTGAAGATGCGATTGATCTGTTGGCATCGGGGCAAGCGGATGCAGTGTCTTGGGGTAAAGATTATATTGCCAATCCAGACCTGTATGAGCGTCTACTGCAAGATGCGCCACTGAATGAATTGAAACTGGAAAACATGATTGGAACAGATGTCGCGGCAGGCTATGTGGACTATCCGACTTTAGCTGAAATGGAAACTGCTGCGGTTTAAATTGCTTTTCCGTTAAATTCGCGACAAGATAACAGCGCAATTCATGGGATAATATGAGTTGCGCTGTTTTATTTTTGCATTGATTTTTGGAGCACGTATTTGGCTACTCCTTTTTGGTATAACGCAGCACTTGCGCTGATCAAACCGCTGTATAAGTCTAAAATAAAAAAACGTGCAGAGACTACAGAACAATTTCAACAAGAATGTCTCGAACGTTTCGGGCCGTTTCAACCAGTTAAAAATCACCAAGCGATTTGGTTCCATGTGGTGTCGGTGGGTGAAACCAATGCAGCGCAGCCTTTAATCGAGCATTATTTAAAAGCAGGTCATCCAGTCTTGGTGACCAATACCACCAAAACAGGTCAGGCGCGGGCCAAATCACTATTTTTAAAAGCACCTTATTTAGACCTGTTCCAAGCTGTATATTTACCTGCAGATCAAAAGCCTTTAGTTCGTCAGTTTTTTGCATTGTATCAGCCCAAACTCTTGGCTTTGGTTGAAACGGAACTGTGGCCGAATTTAATTGCCCAAGCAGGGCAGAGTCAGGTGCCATGTATCTTGATTAATGCACGTCTTTCTGAAAAATCAGCCAAAGGCTATGCCAAAGTATCTAGCCTGACGCAGCCGATGTTACATGGGCTAGATCAGCTCTTGGCACAAGATCAGGCAACTGCAGAGCGCTTTATTCAGCTCGGTGCAGCGCCATCGGTGACACAGGTCGTGGGGAGTATTAAGTTTGATATTCATGCGCCAGAATCTGCTGTCAAACAAGCAACTCAGCTCAAGGAAGAATGGTCGCTCGCTGGGCGTAAGATCATCACTATTGCTAGTACCCATGCACCCGAAGAACAAAAACTGTTAAGTGCGCTTAAGCCATATTTGGATGCGCAGTCTGAACTGTTGTGTATTGTTGTGCCGCGTCATCCAGAACGTTTTGATGAGGTCTTTGCTGTTGCACATAGTTTAAATTTAAATACCAGTCGCAGAAGTACGGGACAAAGAATAGAGGCGGACACCCAAGTCTATTTAGCCGATTCGATGGGGGAGATGTGGTTATGGTATGCCTTATCTGATGCTTGTTTTGTCGGGGGATCACTAAATGAACCGGGTGGCGGACATAATATTTTAGAGCCAATTGCGTTACATGTGCCGACGGTTTTGGGCAAAAACTATTTTAATTTCCAAACCATTGTCGATGAATTTGTACAAGCCGATGCGGTGAAAGTTGTTGAGGATGTTGAACAAGCTGCTGCGCTGTTGATGACACTGTTAGAGGATACTGAGCAGGCGAGTACACTGAATCAAGCGGCACAAAAGATTATGCAGTTAAATACGGGCTCTTTGAAAAAGCATATTCAAGTGATTGATGCTTATTTATAAAACTTGAGTGAGTTTGTCATTACTACAAATACTGTAGATTTTATGGATGGCTTTGCATAGGTGGTTCTTACTTTTCAAAGATGAAAAGTAACAAAAATCTTTTGCTGCGCTGAAGGTACATCCTGTGTAGCTCAGCACAGCGGGCGACATCCTTGTCGCCTTTCACGATGACATGTGCTGATGAGGCCTTCACTGTTTGGATTCTTTCTATTTATTATGAATATTGTTCTCTTAGACCCGCGCCAAACTGAATCTGAACTCTGGTCCATTAGTGCCAAGCGTCAGCTTGAACATTTGCATCGTCATTTAGAGCTGAAAGTCGGTGATACGTTAAAAGTAGGGATACAAAACGGAAAGCGTTATCTTACACAAGTGGTTGATGTTTGTGAAACAGTTGTACGCTTAAAGCCTTTATATGAAGAACCTGTACCTGCCAAACTACCAGTGACTTTAATTGTGGCGATGCCACGCCCTAAAGTTCTGCGTCGTTTGATTATGGACGCGGTGACTTTAGGGGTTGAAAAAATTATTTTGCTGCACAGCTATCGGGTCGATAAAAGTTATTGGCAAACCCCGTTTTTACAACAGTTGGATCAGTATATGACTTTGGGGCTAGAGCAGGCAGGCGATACGGTTGCACCCAAAATTGAAATTTATAAACGCTTTAAGCCTTTTGTTGAAGATCAATTACCGAGTCTGATTTCAGATAATTGTCCTGCTTATGTGGCACATCCCTATAGTGATACCCAAATGCCTTTTGCGATTCAGCATCCGTGTACGGTTGTGATCGGGCCGGAAGGTGGATTTATCCCTTACGAAGTTGACCTACTTGTAAAAAACGGCTGCCAAGCAATGAGCTTAGGCAACCGTATTATTCGCACTGAAACCGTGATCCCTTATGTTTTAGGACGCTTATTTAGCAGTTGAAGTTTCTGTCGGGTAGCTGTCATTTTTTGCGACGCGAACTTCTTGAACTGGGTAAGGAATAGAAATCCCTTGCTCAGCAAAGGCCTGAACCACATATTCTTGTACTGAACTGATTGAGCCAGATACCGTGGTTTCTGTGGTGTTGACCCACCATTGGACTTTGAGGTTCACTGAAAAATCTGCAAGTGCAGCGACGTTCACGCTAAAACCTGGTTGACTTAAAATGGTCGTATCTCGGTCTAAAATGCCTAAAATAATATCTTTGGCTTTTTTGATGTCATCTTCATAACCAATACCGACCAAGAACTCGCAGCGACGACGTGGATAGGCGGTGTTGACAGTGACCGCACTGGTATACACAGTCGCATTCGGAATCACGATACGACGACCATCTGGCGCACGTAAGTAAGTGGCACGAATTTGAATATCTTCAACGTTGCCTTCCATACCCGAGACAATAATGTCATCGCCAATCTTAAACGGTTCACCCAGTAAAATCAGGATCCCTGAAAGAAGGTTTTGGAAGATATCTTTAAATGCAAAACCAATGGCAACCGAGCCAATCCCCAAAGCACTCATCAGCTGACCAGGGGTGAAACCCGGAATTGCAATCACCATGGCAATCAGGAAGCCAATAAAGACGATGGCCGAACTGCCGACACGGTTCAGGACAAGGACAAGGTTTTGCTTGGTATAAGAACGATCAGACAGTGCTTTACGAACAAAAAGTTTAAACAGCTTGGAGAGCAAATAAAAAATGACGAAGGTAATCAGCGCAATACAAAAATAAGGCATACGCTCCCAAAAACTATCGACAAATTTGTCGATGGTGGAATAGGCGTCATTATATTTTGCCGTATGTGCAATTACACTTTGCGTGGTTTTCGCTGTCGCGTCATGTAGCATCTCTGACGTACCTTGAGCAACCTCGCTCAAGGTATTGGTTTGTTCTGACACTGGTGCTCCAATCGCTGAAAATTTGGCATATTTTGCCTGAAAACTGTGTGTATTTAATAGAGAAAAGCGTATGAAATTATCGCATTCTGGGTGATTGATAGACGGATAAAAATCTATCGCTGTGTTTTTTAAATGCTTGAGTTTTGGAATGAAGGCGCTGAGCCATGCTTCTATGTATGAAATAGCGCAGCCTGAAGTGTAACAATCTGCTTAAAAAAGCCTAGCTGGAGCGACTTTACTGAGTTCAGTTTTGTTCATGTTACGGATTAAACACAGGATCTCATTGAAAGATCACTATAAAATGTGTTTTAAATTGTAGAAATAATATACGACCAAAGCCGTGTTGATCTGTTTAAAAAACAATCGTCATACTGTGGTTATGCAGTCCAATAATAAACCAATAACTGTGGCATGAACTCTCGCGATGAGAGTCAGAATATAAGGAAGTATGATATGAAAGAAGTCTATCCTGTACCTGCTGAATTTGAAAAAACTGCGCGCACCAATGAACAAGAATATTTTGAACGCTATCAAAAATCGATAGAACAACCTGACGAATATTGGGCTGAACAAGCTTTGAAGCTCGATTGGATCAAGCCTTTTAGCCAAGTTAAAAATACCAGTTATGACAAAGATAATTTTAAAATTGAATGGTTTGCAGATGGTCAGTTAAACCTAAGTGCTAACTGCCTTGATCGCCATTTAAAAGAGCATCCGTATAAACCTGCCATTATTTGGGAAGGTGACCATCCGTCGCGCCATAAAATCATTTCCTTTGCTGAACTGTATGACGAAGTGTGTCGTTTTGCCAATGTCCTGAAAAAGCATGGTGTGGTGAAGGGTGATCGTGTGGTGCTGTATATGCCAATGATTTCAGAAGCGGCCATTTCGATGTTGGCCTGTGCCCGAATCGGTGCCGTGCATTGTGTGGTGTTTGGTGGCTTTTCACCTGATTCATTGGCGAGCCGAATTGATGACAGTCAAGCCAAAATTGTGATTACCGCAGACTCTGGAATGCGCGGGGGGAAACCGATTCCGCTGAAAGACAATGTAGACGCAGCATTGAATCTACCCGGGACAGACTCGGTACAAAACGTGATTGTGGTACACCGGACAGGCAATCCGATTACGCTGAAAGAAGGGCGTGATTTGTGGTATCACATGGAAATCATGACCGTTAACGAGATTTGTCCACCTGAACCGATGAATGCCGAAGATCCACTATTTATTTTATATACCTCAGGTTCAACGGGTAAGCCCAAAGGGGTGCTGCATACCACAGGGGGATATTTAACTTATGTGAATAGTACCTTCCGTGAAGTGTTCGATTTAAAACAAGATGATGTGTTTTGGTGTACCGCCGATGTGGGCTGGATTACGGGACACTCTTATGTGCTGTATGGACCATTGTCGAATGGAACAACAACAGTGATGTTTGAGGGGATTCCACAGTATCCAAGTTGGGCACGTACAGGGCATATTGTCGACAAACACAATGTGACGATTTTGTACACAGCACCGACAGCGATCCGTGCCATGATGCGTGAAGGGGATGTCTTTGTCCGTGAGAGTGATCGTAGCAGTTTGCGTTTAATTGGTTCCGTTGGAGAACCGATCAACCCTGAAGCATGGAATTGGTACTACACGGTAGTGGGAGAAAGCCGTTGCCCAGTGGTGGATACTTGGTGGCAAACGGAAACAGGCGGGATTTTGATTTCTCCACTTCCGGGTGCGACACCACTTAAACCGGGGTCTGCAACGCGTCCTTTATTTGGGATTCAACCCGCTTTGGTTGATGCTGAAGGCAAAGAGTTAGAAGGAGAAGCTGAAGGCAATCTGGTGATTAAGGATTCATGGCCGGGGCAAATGCGAACCATTTGGGGGGATCCTAAGCGGTTTATCGAAGCGTATTTTGCAACCTATCCGGGAACGTATTTCACGGGTGATGGCGCACGCCGTGATAAAGATGGTTACTACTGGATTACAGGACGGGTGGATGATGTACTGAATGTGTCAGGGCACCGTTTAGGCACGGCTGAAGTGGAAAGTGCTTTGGTGGCACATGAGGCGGTTGCTGAGGCTGCCGTAGTAGGAATGCCACATGAGATCAAAGGGCAGGGAATTTGTTCTTTTGTCACTTTACAAGCAGGCACAGCGCAAACGGAAGAGCTCCGTGCAGAGCTGATTCAGTGGGTAAGAAAGGTATTGGGTCCTGTGGCAACACCAGATGCCTTACATTGGGCACCGTCTTTACCCAAAACACGTTCAGGCAAAATCATGCGCCGTATTTTAAGAAAAATTGCGGCGAACGAGCTAGATAGTTTGGGCGATACATCGACGCTGGCTGAACCGCAAGTGGTCGAAGTGTTGATTAAAGAAGTATATCCAAACGGATAAATGTTGGCTGAAGCCAAAAAGCCCATGTCTTAAATTTTAGACATGGGCTTTGTCTTTGTGAACGAAGAGTTATCCAAGTACTTAGTTTTTATGTTTGGAGAATTTATAGCCTTGATCGCAAAGGGCAGTTAAGACCACAAATAAACCTGCTAGCGCTAAAATTAGAATCACGCCTGTCGTCGAATTGGTTGGTGAAGCTGCTACCAATGACAAGGCACCTAAAGGTGCTAAGCCCCCTGCAATTGCTGTTCCAATTTCGCGGCCTGTACTCACTCCAGTAGAACGGTTTTCCACGGCAAACTGACGACTGAGAAACGATCCCTGTGGTGCGAACATCATCGGAGCAAGAATACCTGTCCCAATCGCTAAAGCGATGTAAATTGAAGTATTGTTACCTGTTTCCAGTAATTTCATAAATGGATAGGCAAACAGGATCGAGAGAAAACCACCTAAGATCAGAACATTTCTACTGTTCCATTTGTCACACAACCAACCAAAAAATGGGACAGTGAAAATGGCAACCAAACTGGCAATGGTCACTGATAATGAAGTGACATGTGCCGTAACACCTTGGAATTGAGTTAAATAAGCCAAAGAGAAGGTTTTAAAGATATAACTCAAGGCGTTATAACCAATTGCAATCAGGAAGACCACGCTTAGACCTTTCATATTGGTTTTTAGGATCTGTTTAAATGGGTTTTCAGTCGATTTTTCGACGTGTGCTTCAGCATAATCAGGAGTTTCAGGCAAACTCTTACGGACCCATAAACCAATAATTACCAGCACAAAACTGAGAATAAACGGAATACGCCAGCCACCATTAATTAAGAATTCATCACCATTTAAGGTTAATAAAAAGACTGTAAGTGAAGAGAGCAGGAGACCTAAGTTTAGACCCAGAGCAGGCCATGCACCTTGACTACCGCGTTTATCTTCAGAGGCATGTTCATAGGAGGTAATCGCAGCCCCTGCAAATTCAGCCCCAGCACCTAGACCTTGAATAATACGGAAAGTCACCAACAGTACTGCTGCCCAGATGCCGATAGATTCATAGGTTGGAATAAGGCCAATAGCTGTAGTGCACAGTCCCATCAATAAGAAGGTGACAAACAGCATCTTTTTACGGCCATATTTGTCACCAAAATAACCAAAGAACAGCCCCCCTAGAGGACGTGCGATAAAGCCAATCGCAAAAGTCGCAAAGGCTTTCAAACTGGCACTGCCTGGGTCTGAAGTGTCAAAAAACACTTTAGCAAAGACAATTGAGGCCATGGTGGCATACAGATAGAAGTCATACCACTCTAACATGGAGCCGACAATGGTTGCGGTTGCTACTTTTTTGAGTCGCTTCTTTTTTTCTAATTCTGTTTCATGAGTATTGCTCATTTGATATTCCTTTATGAGAGTCAGTTTTTTATTAGTGGTGAGACATGACTTCGCGCACAATATATTCGGCAATCGCTAAAGAGGAGGTCGCGCCCGGAGATGGGGCATTACGAATATGGGTGATATTGCCTTGTTTGCGAATGACAAAGTCATCGACCAATGAGCCATCAGCTTCCATAGCTTGAGCTCGAATGCCACGTGTTGCAGGTTCAACAGAGACGTCAGCAAGAGATGGCACATATTTGGCTGCTTCTGCGACAAAATTGGTTTGGCTGAGCACCGTTCTCAGCTCTCGTACCGCTGCGGGCATGTTTTTAGAGGAGAATTTCCAAAAACCTTTGTAAGTAAGGAAGTCGTAAATATCGGTGAGGTTAAATTTATTACCGGTATAGTTTTCACGGCCAAACGAAATAAACGCATTTGGTCCAATGGTCATCTGACCATCAATTCGTTTGGTGAAATGTACCCCTAAAAATGGATATTTAGGATCGGGTACAGGATAAATCAGACCTTTGACATGATTTTTGAATTGTTCATCAATCACATAGTATTGACCAAAGAATGGGACAATTTTTGGCGTGGCAATATCGCCTGAATTGCTCGCAAGTCGGTCAGACTGTAAACCTGCACAGGTTACGACGTAGTCAAACTGGGTTGGATAGACCTCATGATCATCAAAATGTACGCTGACTTTATTATTTTTTTCCGTCAAATTAATGACTTTTCGACCCAATACCAATGTGCCATTTTTCTGTTTAATTTCTTCTGCAATTTTTTTCGCAATTGCACCGTAGCTGACAATTGCGGTACGTGGGGAATAGAGAGCTTTGGTTCCAATACAATTCGGCTCCACGTCTTGAATTTCGCCAGCTTGCAGAATACGGACATCAGGAACTTGGTTGGCCATCGATTTTTTGTAGATTGCATCGAGACGACCTTCTTCATCTTTAGTGAGCGCCACCACGACCTTGCCACATTCATCATAGGGAATTTGATTTTCTGTGCAGTATTGTTGAACCAGTGTCGCGCCACGACGGCATAAGCGGGCTTTTAAGCCCCCTGGTTCATAATATAGTCCAGCATGTACTACACCTGAATTATGGCTAGATTGATGCATGGCAACATCAGTTTCTTTTTCAAATACCGTGACACGGGCATCTGGATAGTCCAACAGAAGTTGGCGGGCAACAGCCAATCCATTGATTCCCCCCCCGATGATGGCATAATGTTTATTCAGCATATTGATTCCCTTTGTAAAACCTCATGAAACTGATCCAAAAACCAAAAACATTAACTGAAGAAGCTTTTGAAATTTTGCAGGATGCAATTATCAATAATCACTTACAGTTCAATGTCTTGTACTCAGCAACAGAATTGGGTCAGATGCTTGGCGGCATTTCACGTACACCTGTGCGTGAAGCAGCACAAATGCTTGAAAAGATTGGTATTGTGAAAATTGAGAAAAATAAAGGGATACGTATTATTCCGACAACATTCACCACAATGATTGAATCCTTTCAAATCCGATTGATGCTGGAGGTTCCTCTGGTCTACCGTGCAACTAAGGTCAGAACAGAGCAAGACATTGAACATTTGAATGCTATTTTTGAGGAGTTCAAACTGAAGGCGGCCTCAAATGACATTACAGGGACTCTAAAAGCTGACCGTGATTACCATTTAGCGTTATTACAAATCGTGGGCAATCAGAAAGCGATTGATATTATTAGCAATACCCGCAACCAAGTGTTAATCGCGGGTTCTGCAACCATTCCGCATTCGCGAAATTGTATGCAGACCTTTGATGACCATTTAAAGTTACATCATGCATTTGTGAGTGGAGATGCTCAACAAGCCGCTAACTTGATGAAAGCTCACATAATAAATACCGCTACGCTACTGATAAACCAAGAATCGGAAAAACGTGAAAACTGGTCAGATTACAGTACCAATGACTATCTCAACTGGATCTAAAATTGATAGTAGCATGTTGCATGCAACATGTAAATTTTGAACAATCTCTCCTGTGCGGAAATTTTATACGACTTTAGTCGTAGTTTTTGGCAGCGATTATTGATGTGAAATATGAAGCTCAACCCTTAGAGATTTGAACTGAGAAGAGTCGAAAAGGGGGATGAGTATCGGTAAGTTGATTGATGCTTAATATTGAAATTATACGTATATCATTTTGATAAATAACATTTTTAAAATACAGAAAACGCCTGAGTTAGGCGCTTTTGTACAGCTGTAATGTCAAAAAACGCAGTTTAACGCTGATGGATGCTTTCTAAGGTATCCACCATCGTCCGTGTCATCTGATCAATTTCATAATTGACTGCATCGCCGACTTGTACCGATGCCCATGTCGTTAAACGCAAGGTTTCAGGAATCAAATCAACTGAAATTTCATGGCTGTTACGATCAACACGGTTGACGGTGAGGCTACAACCATTCAGACCAATAAAACCTTTTAAGAAAAAGTATTTGATATTGCCCTCGGGTATGTGGAGATCCACATGCAAAGTCTCGCCGTGACGGATCAGCTGCTTTACCGTGGCTGTTCCTTCGATATGTCCATACAAGTTGTGCCCCCCATTTTCCATTCCAACTTTGGCTGAACGTTCGATATTCACCTCATCACCTGCCTGTAAAGTCCCTAAAGTGGTCAGGCGTCGAGTCAAATCTGAGACATCAAAATGGACTTGGTTGGCAGCAAGGTCGATGTGCGTTGCAGTTAAGCAGGTGCCATTGATGGCTACACTTGCACCGATGAAGACATCGTGGAAAAAGTTGTGTGTATTTGAAACCACAAGGGTGCTAAAACCGTCGCCTTGACGGACATCTAGAGTTTTTTCTAAGCCTTGTACGATACCTGTGTACATCAGAAGTCTTCCTAATTCGGGGGGTATGTTTAATGTAAATGATCTACACCTTGATGTGGCATTATTTTGAGTTGAGATCCGCTAAAACTGTATCTTTAATGGGATTTCGACGCCAATAATAGGGCCGCAAAAATCGGAGCAACAGACGTAAGGGCGTCATCCATACGATTCGAGTATGGCGACGTTTATTCTCTAAAATACGTTGAGCCAAATAGCGACAGACCACTTCGGGAGGATCGATAATAAACAAAAAAAGCCGTTTCATTTTATTCCAGTGCTGAACATTGCCATTTTGCCATGAGGATACCAGTAGGTCGGTTGCTACCATTCCGGGACTGAGTGTGCCGACTTGAATGTTGGTCTGTTTGGTTTCTTTAAACAGGGCTTGACTAAAGTAGCCTACGGCACGTTTGGTGGTGGCATAGACGGTCATGCCTGCACTCCATTCGCCTCGAGTACCCCAACCTTCCATATTGAAAATTTGACCATAGCCTTGTGCCAGCATGCCGTTTAAGGCCACTTGTGAGCCGAACATACTGCCCAGAATATTGGTTTGAACCACAGTTTGTATGTCTGCTGCTGCAAGATCTTTAAAATCTAGTGTCGCTGTACAACTGCCTGCATTATTAATCCAAATCTGAACAGCACCAAAGTGTTGAATGGCTTCATCCCAAAGCATTTGTACTTCATGGATCTGCGTGACATCACAAGTGACAGCATGAATCAGCGCAGCGGGAAAGCGATGCCGTAGCTGTTGCAGGGTGCGCTGTAAATCTGTGCTATTTCGGCTAGAAATCACGACGGCTTGTTGTTGTTCTAAGAAGGCTTGAGCTAAACCTAAGCCGATACCTTTAGAACTGCCTGTAATGACGATGCAACCTGATTTTGAATTCATATGGATCCTTTACTTTGTGAACTAAAGGAAGTCGCTTGTTGACTGTGAAGCATACAATAACAAATGGATAGACTGATCATTGCAAGGTTCATGACCACAGGATTAAAAGCACGAATGAGACTGTCTGGTATTAGAAAAGCGACCAGTGCGAATAAAAACACTAAGCTAAAGATACTGAGGTAATGCAGATATTTACTGGAATTAAAGAGGAACAATAAAGCAAAAACACACTCAAGCACACCTGAGCCCTGACCTGCCAGTTGGGCCTGTGTGTAGGAAAGCCCAAAAGTTTGCCAAATGGCAATCTCATCGGGATTGATAAAAAGGATTTTAGGAACTAAACCTTGATAGCCCCATAAAAAGGCCAAAGAAAGATTAATGAATTTAGAGGGTTGGCTGTTGTTCATATAAAATGGTTATTTTTTACTTTGTGCGGATTATACACCAATAAAAAAACCCTCAAGCCGAGCCCTGAGGGAAGAATAGAGTCACCTATCATTATTATTTTTTAGTTCGTGTCTGTTGCTTACCGAGCTAAGCAGATTTGGCAGTCTCAACGGATTGCTGTTGAGCTTCCAACTCACGAACCAATGGCAACACTTTGGCACCGAAGTATTCAACCTCTTCGATAAAATGTAAAAAACCTGAAAGGATTAAATCCACACCAACGGCTTTTAATTCCACAATACGTTCAGCAATTTGGCGTGGTGTACCAATCAAATTGGTTTTAAAGCCATCATTGTATTGAACCAAATCTTCAAAGGTCGATTTGGCCCAATTGCCTTCACCTTCCAGTGTTGCTGCACCCGCTTCACGGGTGGCCTCGCCAAAGGCATGAACCGCTTGAATATTGGCTTTATCAATAATTTCTTGCAGAACCGTTTTCGCTTCTTCCTCGGTATCTCGGGCAATGATAAAAGCATTGACCCCAATGTTGACCTGATGACCATTCTGTTGGGCTTTTGCATGAATATCATCAATCTGTTTTTTGAGTTCCTCAGGGGTATTGCCATTGGTAAAATACCAGTCTGAAACCCGTGCAGCCATATCCCGTGCAGCGCGTGAACTGCCGCCTTGGAAAATTTCAATATGCGGCTTTTGCACAGGTTTGGGCGACAATGTGTAGTCTTTGAACTGGTAGTATTTTCCATCGAAATTATAGTTGTCTTGAGTCCAAACGCCTTTTAATGCACGAATAAATTCTTCCGAGCGGGCATAGCGTTGGTCATGTTCAGGCCATGCTTCACCAATGGCATCAAATTCGCCGCGGAACCAACCACTGACCACATTAATCGCAATACGTCCTTGGGTTAAGTGGTCAATGGTTGCAAGCTGTTTTGCGGCAAGCACGGGTTTCCACGGGCCAGGTAAAATAGCGGCAATGACTTTGAGTTTGCTGGTTTTGGCTAAGATACCGTGACTAAAACTGACCGATTCATGTTGGTTTTCTGCGTTATAACCTGCAGTAAAACGAATCTGAGTCAGAGCATAGTCAAAGCCATTTTTTTCCGCAGTCTGCGCTAAACGGACGTTATAGTCATAACTCCAATCCGTACGTTGCTCAATATTACTCACCACTAAGCCACCGCTGACATTGGGAACCCAATAAGCAAACGTAATCTTTTTATTCTGTTGTGACATGTGAAAACCCTCTCAATGCTTTTTTTGCGTTAAGCGACCTGTGGTTTGGCTTTTTTCTGATGCAAGCGAGACTCGGCTGCATCTAAATTCGGGACCGCGGCTGAAGGCAGCACATCGTCTTGTTCGATTTGCGTGTTAATACCCAAGTTCTGATTGGCAAGTTGGGTCTTTTCTTTCACCACTTCTGCACGCTGACCTTTGGCAGGTGCCCATTCTAGGATGGGTAAAGCGCGGGCCACAGCAAGGGTGATGCGATCTCGTAATAATTCACTTTGGATGGTATACGCTGGGGTAAAGTCTTTGTCTGTGGCATAGACCCCAATCGGTAAAGTTTGTGCTTGGAAGAAACTAAATAACGGGCGAAGTTGATGCTCCAGTACCAGTGCATGACGTTCACTGCCACCTGAAGCTGCAAGCAGTACCGGTACATCGACCAGCGCCGTTTGCTCAACAAAGTCGAAAAAGTGTTTGAATAAACCGGTAAATGAAGCACGGTAAACTGGCGTTCCAACAATCAAAGCATCGGCAGCTTCGACCGCGGCTAAGTCATCTTGCACACGTTGTGGCAGTTGGTTGCGGTAAATAGCACCACCGAGTAAATGGCCAATTTCGCTGAATTTAATGAAATGTACATGGATTGGGGTTGCATCGCCCAGTTCATTTAATATTTCTTGTACCAATGCCTCAGTTTTAGACGGAGTATTTAAACCGCCTGACACAGCGACAATATTGAGTGGTTTTTGCAGTAAAGTAGACATAAGGACAGCCCTAAAGTGTTGTATCTCGGAATGGGCTTATTTATCTAATATCTGCATTTGGTCTGTAAAATAAAGAAATAGCGTTAAGTTATCTGATTTTCAGATATATCTGTTGAGCTTGAAAAAGGCTGCTAAAATTTTTATTAAATGGTTGTATTTTTTATATATATTTAAAATACATAACCTTTTTCGATGTGCTGATAAATTTTATATCAAAATGTGATTAGTTATTTATATTTCAAGATCGACTTGGAATTGAGGCTATTTTTCTGAATAAAGCGTGATAAAGTGAAAAAAAGTTAGACTTTGCATATCCTTATCGGCACTTGTATGGTTAGAATAGTCAAGACTAGTGCACTCGAAATCTCTCGTTGCTTATGAATATATTAATCGTTGATGACCATCCGCTGTTTCGCCATGCGTTAATCCAAGCTGTTCGTTATAGCTTACCGCAAGCTCAAATTCATGAAACAGCCGCAGTAAACGAGTTTTATGAACGCCTTGAAAAAGGTCCTGAACCTGATTTGGTGCTATTGGACTTAAACTTACCAGGTGCTTCAGGTTTTTCTGCATTGGTACACGTTCGTGCCCAGTATCCATCATTACCGATTATCGTGGTTTCAGCGCATGAAGAGACTTCGATCATTCAGCGTTCAATTGCGCATGGTGCGATGGGTTATATTCCAAAGTCGGCACATCCAAGTCATATTGGCGAAGCAATTCGCGAAGTGTTAGATGGTGAAATTTGGTTGCCGCCAAATTTACCCGCCAACATGAACTTTGACCCACGTGCAGCCGATGAGACTGCACTGGCTGAGCGGATTCAATCCTTAACGCCGCAGCAGTTCCGTGTATTGATGATGGTGGCAGAAGGTTTGCTGAACAAGCAGATTGCCTATGAACTTGATGTTTCAGAAGCGACAATTAAAGCACACGTGACTGCGATTTTCCGTAAGCTCGGGGTACAAAACCGAACACAAGCGGTCCTCGCGATCAATGCTTTAAATATTGAAGAAAAACGCATGTAACGTAGTCTATTGAATTAAAAAAGCGCTGAAACATCAGCGCTTTTTTTCGGTCTTAAGTTTAAGCCAAGCAGTTTTGTTTACTGGTGACATCGGTGCAAAATAAAGGATTTAAAGCACATTGCAAGTCATCAATTTGCTCCTCAGAGACATAGCCCTGTTGTTTCAAGTAAGCGGCAACGCGGTCATCGCGCAGACTTAAAAAGGCCGCATCATACACGCCAAGATCGACAAATAAAGCCGCCGTTTCTAAGCTATTGAAACGGTCTAAGTAGATTTCGTTGTCATACATGAGGAAAATATGGTCTTGTGTTCCTTGCGCATCAATACTTAAGCGATCCGCCAAGACTTGCGGTGGTGTTTTAATAAAGAGCAGATCCGACAATTGGTCAAACTGGGTGGTGTCGAGTTGATCCTGATCGGTTTTGACTTTACCGAGCCATGCTTTAAACACCAAAACTGCACCGCCGCGAAGGAGCATGCTCCAAATTTGATGGCGTACATCTTCACTGAGTCCGCTGGATTCGGCTTCCAATGCCAGCAAGAACGGGTCTTCTTGTTGCTGAAGTTTTTCAAATAGGCCTAAACCTTGCGGTTGGTAAGCCGCTGGTCGAAACACATCAAAGTCGAGCTGTTCAAACACTTGTAATGCGAGGGGAATGGCGGTGTGATACAGCGTATCTAAGGCTTGAACATGAGTCTCGTTGAGTCTACTTTGTTTAAAGAGTTCGACCCAGTCAATACTGGGTAAAAAGGCATTGGCACTATACTGGCGCAGAAATTGTTGCGACTGATCTGAGCCATGTGGCATTGCTTTAGAAATGTTCATCATAAAACTCCAAGAGAAGGATGATCAGTTTCTTCAGCGAAGGAAGGGGTATATAGGCAGAAAAACTGATCTTTTCTTAGTCCTAGTTATCTGCCAATCCCCTATGGAGATGAATACGACTAAAGTCGTAGTTTGGGTTTTTATGTATATTTAGTTGATATAAAACAGATGTTTGAAAAATTGTAACTAAGTATACAAGTGTTCACTAATGTAAATGGTGTATTTTGCCATAGTAAAAGTGGATGTGTAATTTCTAGCCAATATTGTGGAGCTTCAACGTGCTGAAAATGAGCACTTTGGTCGAAATCCTTAAAACTTTAGTCAGTTTGCTGTATATACAGGGCCTAAAAAGGACAAAACCCAAGCCATCTGATTTGGGTTTTGTGAGCAAATGTAGGGAATTTATTCAGGATTTGAAATTTTTAAACCCGATAACCATGCCCTTAAAGAGGCTGGTTTTAACGGTTTTTTCAACAGTACTATATTCATATCTTTGACCCGTTGTGGTAGTTCAGGATCTGAGTCTGCGGTAATCAGAGCGACAGGTACATTCTCTTGGCGATTGGCTAAAATAAAGTCCAAACCAATTTTGTCATGATTTAAGTGCTGATCGACCAACCAGACCTGAATGTTTTCTTGCTGAATCATCTCAAAAGCTTGCTCAGGCTCGGTTGCCTTAAACACTTGGTAGCCCCATTTGGTGAGTAAAGTCGACATCCCTTCTAAAATGGTTTCGTCATTGTCCAAACACAAAATCTTATAGGCTTTGGTTTTGAGTGGTACCGCTTGTACAGGCGCTGCTACGACTTTTGGTGGATCAATGATTGGTACTTCAATCATAAAGCATGACCCTTTGCCATACTCTGAATAGACATGCACTGGGTAGTCGAGCAGGCTGGTCATCCGCTGCACGATGGCCAAGCCCAAGCCAAGCCCTTGCTCACCCCACGGTGAGGTATGGCCACAGCGCTCAAACTCTTGGAATAGTTTAATCCGTTGTTCTTCTGCAATCCCAGGTCCAGTATCCCATACTCCAATTCGAATATGGCGTGGCTTGTCCGTGGAGCGGAGTACACCCACCACCACTTTGCCTTTGGCAGTGTAGCGTAGGGCATTACTGACAAAGTTCTGAATAATACGGCGAATCCATTGTGGGTCGGTATCAATCCAGAACTGAGCATCATGTACGCTAAAACGAATACCGCGCTGTGCGGCAATGGATTTAAACTGCAATTCAAGGTCGCTGAGTAAATCATGCAGCGGATAAGCCTGACGGTTCGGTTGAATGGTGCCACCTTCAAGACGGGCAATATCCAGTAGGGCAGATAGCATGCTTTCTGCACCGTGTAAGGCACGATCAAGCTGTTGTAGAGTTTTACGGTCTTCTTCACTTTGTACGCTTTGTTCTAAAGCCGTACTGAACAGACGTGCAGCATGCATCGGTTGCAATAAGTCATGACTCGCCGCGGCAATAAAGCGGCTTTTCGACATATTGGCTTTGTCGGCTTGTTCACGCGCCAGTTGTTGTTCAGTCAATGCATCTGCTAGCTGTTGAGTTCGGTCTTGGACACGCGCCTCCAGCATGGCTTCATTTTCACGGAAGGCGGTAATGTCGGCGAAGGTGGTGACGAAGCCACCGCCTTCAATTGGATTGCCGCGCATCTGAATGACACGACCATCTTTACGAATCCGTTCAAACTCGTGTGCGCTACCGACTTGCATCCAGTGCATCCGTTTCCTTACATGTTCTTCAACCGAACCCGGGCCACACTCGCCGCGCTCTGCGTTATATCGAATCAAATCAGAAATTGGACAGCCGACATAGACAATGTCTTTCGGGTAATCAAACAGTTTTAAATATTGGTTATTCCATGCCACCAAACACATATTTTCATCGACCACACTCACCCCTTGGGTCATGTGGTCAATCATGGTCATGATCAGGTTTTGATTAAAACGTTGCCACTGTGAGGCTTGGTCTAGAATGTTTGCCACTTGCCCCAAAGCGAGGCCATTGTTGACCATTGCGGTGGTGAGCAGGGTACGTGCCGATGCAGCGCCAATCGTGCCTGCTAAATATTGTTCGGTAAAACGCCACCACATGCCGTTGGCATTGCTGTTTTCATTCAGCACCACATTGTTCTGGGCACAGAACTGTTGGAAAGCGCGCATAGTTGCGCCATCGCCAGTAATCCGTTTGGCTAAGGTGATTAAATCACCAACTTTTAAGCGTGCAACATCGTGATGAATGTAGTTGATGTCTGTTGACGTGCTCTGTGTTGGCAGTGGCTTAGTTTCATAATAGAAAAAGCTTTCTGCTTGAATTTGTTCGGCCACGCTGGGGCGGAAAATTCGGGAAATCCAAATGTATAAAATAATATTTAGACCGAGTGCCCACACCACCCCATGGGTAAGTGCAGCAAAGGATTCAAAACCGAGCAGGGCTTCAGGGCGTAACCAGTTAATGCCCATTGGCCCGAAATTAAGAAAGCTTTCGGTAAAGTGTGAATATTCAGCAGGCAAACTACGCAGTACAGTGGGTAACAACAAGGTGTAGGCCCACATACCAAAACCGGCCAATAAACCTGCATAGACGCCTTGTTTACTGCCACCACGCCAGTATAGACCACCAATAAGGGCCGGTGAGAACTGAGCCACCGCACTAAAGGCCAACAAGCCAAAGACTGAAAGTTGGTCAATGTCATTGAAAAAATGGAAGAACAAAAAGCCCAATAACATGACGGCTAAAATACAGACCCGACGGGTAAATTTAAGCACCAAGGGTAAGCGTTTATCGTGGCGGGACAGTAAATTGGTACGCCATAAGGCAGGCATGATCAAGTCATTACTGAGCATGATCGATAGGGCCACTGAAGACACCAACAGCATACCCGTAGAGGCAGAGAAGCCGCCTAAAAAGGCCAATAAGGTTAACCAATCTTGGCCATAACTTAAAGGTAAAGATAAAACCGCTACATCGGGAATCGCTAAGTAGCCTGGCGTTGCATGCAGCGCCCAACTGGCAATTGGGATAATAGCAATGATGGTTAAAACTAAATAAACTGCGAACCAGCGCCGTGCCCCGCGAATATGCTTTTCATCACGCAATTCGACCACAGCGACATGGAACTGACGCGGTAAGCAAATGATCGCGAGTCCAGCCAATAAGGTTTGAATCCAAAACGTATCGGGCACACCAATCAGTTGTACTTGGTGAAAAGTCTCTGCGACATCTTTGGAGATTTGATGGATGTTTTCGGGTGCAGCAAACACAAAAAAGAGTGCGACACACAGTAAAGCAAACAGTTTGACAAAAGACTCGAAGGCAACCGCTAACATCAGACCACCATGTTGTTCGGTATTGGCGATCTGTCGGGTTCCAAAAATCATGGCCAAAATCGCCAAGATACCCGTGAGGAACAGCACACCGTTGGTGGTTGAGGCGATGCTGCCTGCGGTGGGTTCTAAAATCACTGCGGCACTGAGTGCAATGGCACGTAGCTGTAGGGCAAGGTAAGGAATAATTGCAATAACGGCGAGGATGGTCACCATCGAGGCCAAAGGCCCACTTTTACCATAGCGTGCAGCTACAAAATCGGCAATCGATGAAATAGCATGGTGCTGACGGACACGACCTAAACGACGCCAAATGTCATAGCCCAGTGCGACGAAGAGTAGTGGGCCAAGGTAGATCGGCAGAAAGATAATGCCTTCACGAACTGCTGCACCGGTGGCGCCATAAAAGGTCCAAGATGAACAGTAGACCCCTAAAGTTAAACTAAACAATAGCATGCGCCCACGCGTGCTCAGGCGGCTGGCGTGTTTCTCACCAAAAAAGGCGCAGATAAAGAGTAAGACGATATAGAGGGCCAATACCCCGATAATGAGCCAGCTGTTCATTTTACCTAAAGTTTTTCCGTCATCTTGGTCATCATAGCGCATCTCGGATAGAGGCTGCTGAGCTTGTTTAAAATTTACAGACCAAAGTCTAAATTACAACCAATACAGAAGCTTGCTACTTTAGCAAATGTAATAATTCGAATTAAAAAATTGTATCTACGGTTGGATACAGACAGGAGTATGGTTATGGATGAGAGACAAGTAGAACAGATTCTACAAAATCCCAAATTCAAGGAAATGGTTAGTCGTAAAAGTAAACTGAGCTGGACACTGACAACTATTATGTTGGTTGTATACGTTGGCTTCATGTTGTTGGTCGGCTACAACAAAGAATTTTTAATGACTTCAGTCAGTGGTGGGGTGACCACGATTGGCATGCCATTGGGTCTAAGCATTATTGTATTGTCTTTTGTTTTGTGTGGTGTTTATTCGTATATCTCGAATAACAAACTCGACGCATTAAATGAAGAAGCAATGCGTGAAGTTGAAGCCATTGCGCAAGAGAAAGGACAGCACTAATGAAATGGAATTCATTGAAAGCGCTTACAGTCGCTACTACAGCGCTGTTGGCTTCGAGCCTAGCACTTGCAGGCCCAGATTTGGGTGAGGCTCAACAGCAAGCGACAAACTGGCATGCCATTATCATGTTTGGTATCTTTGTCGGATTTACTTTGCTCATCACTAAATGGGCAGCAAAACAAACCACCAACACTGCTGACTTCTACACAGCAGGTGGCGGGATCTCAGGTTTCCAAAATGGTTTAGCGATTGCGGGTGACTATATGTCCGCAGCGTCATTCTTGGGTATTTCCGCAATGGTTTTCAGTTCAGGCTTCGACGGCTTGCTGTATTCATTGGGTTTCATGGTCGGCTGGCCAATCGTATTGTTCTTGGTGGCTGAACGTCTACGTAACTTAGGTAAGTTCAACTTATCTGACGTGGTGTCATTCCGTTTAGCGGAAAAACCAGTGCGTACGCTTGCAGCAGTAAGTTCATTGGTTGTCGTTGCATTCTATCTGATCGCTCAGATGGTGGGCGCAGGTCAGCTGATCAAACTGTTATTTGGTTTGAACTACAACATTGCTGTAGTAATTGTTGGCCTTCTGATGATGGCTTACGTGATCTTCGGTGGAATGTTGGCAACAACTTGGGTACAGATTATTAAAGCTGTCATGCTTTTGTCTGGCGCGACATTCATGGCTTTCATGGTGATGAAAGGCGTGGGCTTCAGCTTCTCTGAAATGTTCACACAGTCAATTCAAGTTTTCTCTAAAGTACATGACATTTCTTTAGCAGAAGCGGGCAATATCATGGGCCCAGGTAAACTTGCAGCGAACCCAATTGATGCCATTTCTTTAGGTTTGGCTTTAATGTTCGGTACAGCGGGTTTACCACACATCTTAATGCGTTTCTTTACCGTTAAAGATGCTAAAGAAGCACGTAAATCAGTGGTTGTAGCAACAGGTTTCATTGGTTACTTCTACCTTTTAACCTTCATCATTGGTTTTGGTGCGATCCTTTATGTATCCAACAATCCACAGTTCCTTGATGTCGCGAAAATGGCAGTAACTGGCAAGCTAGAGCTTGTTGGTGGTAACAACATGGCAGCGGTTCACTTGTCTGATGCATTGGGCGGTGACTTGTTCATGGGCTTCATTTCAGCAGTGGCGTTCGCAACGATTCTTGCTGTTGTTGCAGGTCTGACCTTGTCAGGTGCTTCAGCAATCTCGCATGACTTGTACGCAAACGTATTTAAGAAAGGCCAAACGACTCCTGAATCTGAACTTCGTATGTCTAAAATCGCGACTTTAGGTCTTGCTATTTTTGCAATGATTTTAGGGATTCTATTTGAGAAACAAAACGTTGCCTTCATGGTAGGTTTAGCATTCTCTGTAGCAGCATGTGCGAACTTCCCAGTGCTTGTACTGTCAATGTTCTGGAAAGGTTTAACCACGCGTGGTGCGGTGATTGGTGGTGTGATTGGTCTAACGACTGCTGTGGTACTCATTATCTTATCTAAAGCAGTTTGGGTTGATACATTGGGTATTTCTGAAACGCCAGTGAACCCATTCAATGGTCCAGCAATCTTTGCAATGCCATTGGCGTTCTTCTGCTGCTGGTTGTTCTCTGTGACTGATAACTCAGCACGTGCACAAGCAGAACGTAAAGCATTTGATGCGCAGTATGTACGTTCACAAACGGGTATTGGTATCTCAGGCGCTTCAGATCACTAATCTGAACCTGAACTAAAAAAAGCCCCATTCATTGGGGCTTTTTTTATGGTGTTGACGCTCCTAACTGTGTCAGCTTTGTATATTGAAATACATAGATCGTGACATTCAGTATTCAAGCAGTACTCAAATTGTTGAACAAAATGAATCGACTGACACGAATAAAAAGCATCGGTTTTAGTGGCTATTCATGCTAAGTTAAAAAAGCAAGAACAAGAACCAATCAAACTTGGCTTTAAAAACAACAGGCTGAATATGCAAGTATTTGTCGAATTTTGGAAAGGCTTCCGTCTACTGCCTTCAGCATGGTTACTGCTATTACAATTTATTATGCTGATTTTGGCGCTGTTGAGCGGCCATAGCTTGTCTTTACGTGTATTGGTTTGGGGCTTAGGTGTTTTGGTCCTGTTACTCATTGCCAAGGTCATTCGTCAAACTCCCGTGTTTACCATTCTCGGCTTGAGTTTTGTTGGTGGGGCATTGTTCTTTTCCTTACTGATTTTGCTGGGTGCGCGAGATCCGATGCTGTTGGTGATTAGTCATGCCTTTGAGGCGATGGCCTATTTTATTGCGGCCTATGGCTTGCTGCGCTATATGTTTGCAGACCGTTATTTGACCAAGGATGAGCTATTTGCTGCAGGGGCAGTGTTTACGCTTATTGCATGGGGTTTTGCCTTTTTATATAGCATTTGTCAGATTTTGGAACCCAATAGCTTTTTAAATCCCAACGTGGCGGGCGCACAATCATGGCTCGATTTATTATTTTTAAGCTTTAGTTTGCAGTCGGCGACAGGTTTGTCCGATCTAATGCCACTAACACCGCTGGCCCGTATGATTGCGATGTTACAGATGTTTTGTGGGGTGATGTATTTGGCTTTAGTCGTCTCACGCTTGATTGCCTTGCAGTATATTCAGCACCGACCCAATGATCATAAAGAAAATTAAACTGTTACAGGATTCGCACTGCCTTATTTTTAAACATAAATTATGATGGAACAGAATCGTTAAATTTTAAGCTATTCATTCTTCACTCTTTATTAGACTCGTCTAATTAACCATTTTGGTTATATCTTTGTACTAAAAATAATTTTCTGGGGGAATTATGCCTTCCATAAAGCCATCGCTGTTTGCAAACATCAAACGGAATGTATTTCTCAGCACTGTCGTGATTCTGGTGCTTTTTCTGGCCTTGATTCTTTTTGACCCAAGTGGTTTTGAGGCTTTAACCAAACATTTAAATCAATGGATTATTGACTCATTTAGCTGGTTTTATGTTTTATCTGTCGCGTTATTTCTGATCTTGCTGATCTTTATTGCGCTCTCCGATATGGGGAAAATCAAACTCGGCCCTGATCATAGTCTGCCTGAATATAGCAGTGGTTCTTGGTTCGCCATGCTATTTACTGCAGGGATGGGGATTGGTTTGATGTTCTTCGGTGTCGCTGAACCCGTGATGCACTATGTCAACCCGCCCACGGGAGATGGGCAAACCGTAGATGCTGCACAACAAGCGATGCGGATCACCTTTTTCCACTGGGGATTACATGCATGGGCCATTTATGCGCTTGTGGGCTTGTCACTGGCTTATTTCTCTTTCCGACATAATTTACCTTTAAAGGTTCGCTCCGCTTTATATCCTTTGGTGGGCAAAAAAATCTATGGTGTAACGGGAGATGCAGTTGATACCTTTGCAACCTTAGGCACCATTTTCGGGGTTGCTACCACACTTGGTTTTGGGGTGACCCAAATTAATTCGGGACTGAATTATCTTTTTGGTATCCAGCAAAGTATTGGTATTCAGGTCGGGCTAATCATTTTTGTCACTTTTTTAGCTTCGCTCTCAGTCGGTTTTGGTTTGGACAAAGGCATTAAACGGCTGTCTGAATTGAACTTGGTGCTGGCAGTGGTTTTACTGTTATTTGTGTTTTTTGCCAGTTCTTCCATTTATATCTTACAAACCAGTATTCAAAATGCAGGGCAATATGTATCTAATCTGTTCACGATGACCTTCAACCTGTATGCCTACCAACCCAATGGTTGGATTGGTGGTTGGACCATTATGTATTGGGCCTGGTGGATTTCGTGGTCGCCTTTTGTTGGAATGTTTATTGCCCGAGTGTCTAAAGGTCGAACCATTCGCGAGTTCATTGTCGGGGTGTTATTCATTCCTACAGGCTTTACCCTAATTTGGATGGGCTTCATGGGGAATGCAGCGCTGTTCAGTATTATTCAAGAAGGGCACACTTCTTTAATCTCAGCGGTACAACAAGATTCATCCGTCGCACTGTTTGAATTTTTGACCCATTTACCTTTCGCACAAATATCGAGCCTGATTGCGACTGTTCTTGTGGTGCTGTTTTTTGTGACTTCTGCCGACTCAGGCTCATTGGTGATTGATTACTTAACCGCAGAAACAGAAAATTCACCTTTATGGCAACGGCTATTTTGGACCATTTTGATTGCGTTACTGTCGATTATCTTACTGATGGCAGGCGGACTTTCGGCCTTACAATCGGCCACCATTATGAGTGCCTTACCCTTTACTTTGATTATGTTACTGGTCTGTTGGGGTTTACTGAAAGCACTGCGTTTGGATGTCACCAAAATGCGTGCACTACAAGATGCCCGAATCACGCCACGTGCGATTCAAAATCCACGCAGTTGGCAACAACGTCTAGGTCTGATTATGCATTATCCGCATACCCAGTCTGAGGTCGAAGAATTTATTGGCCAGCAAGTACAACATGCTTTTTCAGCGGTACAAAAGGAATTTCAGCGCCGTCAGCTAGACGTGACCATTCAACCGATTGAGCATGGCTTGCAGTTACGCGTGGATCACCATAATGAAATTAACTTCATCTATCAAGTGGTTGCTCGTGAAACCCAGCCCCCCAGTTTTATGGCGGATAGATTGGAAGAACAGCAGTTTTATCAAGCTGAAGTTTTCTTAAGAGAAGGTGGACAGAACTATGATGTGATGGATTGGACTTTAGATGATCTATTACAAGATATTATTGACCAATATGAGCGTCATTTACATTTTTTAAATTTAGTCAGAGCCACAAACTAAAAAAAAGGACGCTTTAAGCGTCCTTTTTTTGTATTCAGTTTCTAAATTGAATTAGAAGCGGAATTTAGCGTTTACGCCAACAGATTGAGTGTCAAGCGCTTTAGTTTCAGCATTAGCATTTACATAGCTCGCACCTACAGCAATCGCTGGAGTGATGAAGTAGTTTACGTTCGCACCCCAAGCTTTGTTCGGTGTTAAGTCAAAGCTAGACTCTGCATAAGATGCACCAACGCTTAACGCAGGTGTTAAGTAAAGGTCAGTTTTTAATTGGTAAGCAGTGTCTTCACCATAAACAAGGCCAGCTTCTAAGCCAAGCGCCATGTTGGTACCGTCGATGTTACCTACGTATTTAGTACGTGCAGTAATCGCATCTTGGTCGTCAGCAATAGTCGCTGCTTCGCCAAAAGTTTTAACTACACCATTGTTCATGATACCGAACGCATCAAGAGCAGTTTGGTCAGCAACGCTAGTATAACCTAGAGCAACCAAGAAGTTAGGAGCTACTACAGCACCAAGTTCTAATGCATAACGGTCGCCATTATCATCACGAGTTACTGAATTTTTGCCATCAGTGTGAGTGTGGCTGTAAGACGCGCTTGCATAAGCAGGAACGAATTTAGTTGGTACATAAGCTTCTGCTTTAGCACCGTAAACATGAGATTCGATGTCAGAACGACCTTCATCTACAAGAGCATCATACTGACCATATTGGTAAGCTAAAGATACATTTGATGCTTGGTTTAAGAAAGCAGCTTCAGCTAAAGGACCTTTAGATGAATCAACGTTTTTGAAATAGTAAGTACCTTGTACAGCACCAGTGAAGTTTTTGTCGTTTTCAGTTGTATCTACATACTCTGACTGACCTTGTACTTCGAATTGGTATGCTTGAGCACCGGTCATGGCTAATAATAAAGCAGTGGCTAAACCGAGTTTTTTCATGATATTTACCAGATTGTTAACATTGGATTAAACTAAGGCTATTCTATTGTAACAATTTATTAAGTCAATGAACTCTAATGGTATTACATTATTGAGTAATTACTCTAACTGTGCTAAAGGTTAAAAAGTGCTCAATTGAGCATATTCATGTCAACCAAAAAAAACTTACAGCAGAACAATAGGGTATATCTATTTAGAAAACAGAGAATGTGCGATATTGAATTGTACTGAACTTGATTTATGATTGATAAATTAGATTAATATAATAAGAACAAACGGTAAAAAAGTTAAATGAAGTGCCTCAAACATAGGCGTTTTTGTGTCATAAGTCTAAAAAATGCCTAAAATTAGTGCAGAAAACACGGTTTTTGATTGCATAATGTACATATCTTCTCTGGATTTGTGATAATTCTCACAATAATTATGCAATTATATTAATCCATAGTGCTTTGGTTGGCTTTACAACAGAGCAGATTTATTTCATAATAATTTTAGCGAATCATTTAACAATATTGTTGTTTTCTGAGAAGCTAATTCTCCTCAAACAGTTTTTGTTTATCTGCCCAACTTTCCCCAAGGTTGGGCTTTTTTTTATTTAAATTTTCGAGATCTTCTTTTTTCTGAAGAAAAATATATTGGAATTTAATGCACTATAATAGTGCAATCATGAATCTATATTTTTCATTAAAAACTTTTATTCGGGCAAAAAAAAACCAACTTCTAAAAGAAGTTGGTTTTTTCCGCCAAAACTTGTGGGAAAACTAGAATATCTGCTGAGGATATACTCTAATTCGCCCCAATACCGTGCATTATGCACCTAAATGTTGCATGTGTAAATATAGGCACTTTAAAAAATGGGAAAATTAGAAAATATTGAATGAAATTCACACTAAACATGAATATTATTAAGGATGGATTGACTCAGCTTTCATAGGTGCGTGAAAGTTTAGCCGTGATCATTTGGGGCTGATGAAATCTTAAAACGATGCAAAACAAAGAATTAATCACTTAAATACACGATATACTGTTCGTATAATGAACAGTTAATTTGGTTTTCTTTTATTTTGGAATGGGGGCGTGGTTGAAGTATGCGAGAAATACGCTCTGAGTATTTGAGTCAAAAGCTGTATATTGCAATGAGCATTATTATTTTGTCATTGTGCAGCTTATCCATTCCGTTGATGGTCAAAAGTTATCGCGATTACATCAAAACCAACCAAGCTTTAACTGAAATACAAGCCCTACAAGCTGTTGCAGACTTGGCCAATAAGATTTCACGAGAGCGTGCGCCAGCCAACAAACTCATGTCGAGTAATCAGCAGGACTTTGCCCAGCATGTGCTTGAGTTAAAACTGTATCGGCTCACGGTAGATGAGCAGATGCAAAAGACCTTAGAGGTTTTAAAGCATTCGAATCTCCCAAATTTAGATTTGAGTTTATTTGACCGTCTAGATGAAGCTTTAACACAAGGCAGACAACAGGTAGATGCCTATGCGGCTCTACCACGTGAGCAACGTAATGCCGAGACTATGGATCAAGCCATCCTAAAAATGTTTAATGCTTGGGATCGTAGTCATGATGTTTTAAAAGACGTAATCGCTGTATCTGAAGGCAAAGACACCGCTGTTTCAAACTTCTATGTCCAAATTTTATTATTAGCGGACTTACGCGATCAGGCTGGTCGTGCTGCATCCAATGTGATGGCGCATGTAGCTTTTAAACAACCGATTCCTGAAACCAATTTAGCGCGTTCTTTACAGACTCGGAAGCAAGTGATGTATTTGTGGGAACTCATTGATACTTTACAGCCTGAGCGTGATAAAACCGAAGAATTTAAAGTGTTGCATCAAGCGGTTTATAACGAGTTTTTAGCCAAAGGGCTATTGATTGTTGAGCGTTTGATGAATGAAAGTATCTACCATCGACCATATTACTTAACTGGCACACAGTTAACCGAAGCAATCGTTGATAAATTTTCGACCGTGGTGGAATTGCAAAATTATTTACTCAAATATAGCGTTGAAAAAGCCATCATTGAAAAGCATAAAGCACAAAATATTTTGCTCACAACGGTGGGTATTTCACTTATTTCAATTTTTGCGGCACTGTTTACCATGATCTATGCGCGTAAGAGAGTGTTTAGTCCACTCATTCAAGCGCGTGAAATTCTGTTTGATTTATCCCATTCCAGTATTCGGCCTAACCCCATGGATACCAAAGATCAACCCGCCAATATGTATTCTTTATTTACAGCAATTCAGCAGTTAAAACAGACGCTTCAGCAGCGAGATGCGTTGGAGTTTCGACTCAAGAATATTGCACATTTGGATTCATTAACGGGGGTTGCAAACCGTTATGCGTTGAATGAATACATTAAACTTTTGGAAAATCAGCCGACCCAGTTTTCTGAGACTTGTTTAATGGTGATCGACATCGATCATTTTAAACAGGTCAACGATGTATATGGACATCTGATGGGGGATCAGGTGATTCAGTTTGTGGCTGAAAAATTAAAAGAAAATATTCGGACATCTGACTTGTTGGTACGTTACGGTGGTGACGAATTTATTGTGCTGATTGAAAATGTTGGAATGGAGCGCGCTTTAAAAATCGCGGAAAAGATTCGTTCTGAGATTTATGAAGCGAAGTCAGTTGATAATGTACGCTGCCCTGATTTGAAAGTTAGTATTAGTATTGGGGTGGCAATTGGTGCGACCAGTTGGATGGCACTGTTAGAAAAAGCCGATCGTGCTTTGTTTCAAGCCAAAGAGCAGGGTAAAAATAAGGTTGTGGCTTATTCAGTCGATGAAGTGAATGAGTCATATTATATTTGAAAGAATTAGATCAAAATAAATAAGTAAATTAAATAACAGTACAAAAGAATAAATGAGGGGGAAATGAGAACAGACTGTATTTTTTGTCAGATGACACGAAATGAAATACCTTGCCATATTATTGATAGTAATAATGACTACATGGCATTTTTAACAATTTTTCCGAATACGTTAGGTGCAGCTGTTGTAATCCCCAAAAACATTACACAAGTTATGCTTTTGATTTGGATGATGATGTTCTCACCGGATTGATACTTTACACCAAGAAAATTGCGAAAAAGTTAGACGGGTTTTTTGAAGACGTTGGGCGGACTGCAATGGTATTTGAAGGTTTTGGCGTCGATCATATACATGCAAAATTGTTCCCTATGCATGGAACCAAGCAAATGCATGAAAACTGGAAAGCTGTAAACTCTAATGTTGATAAATATTTTGAGCAGTACGAAGGCTATATTTCATCACATGATTTTCAGCGGGCAAATGATGAAGAGTTGGCTTTGCTTGCTGAGCAGATTCGAGCTTTTGAATAATAAGTTGAACGATTGGTATTAATGACTGTCGTTTTAGAGCATCTTCCTACTAGATTGTTGGCTTAATTGCCATTGTGTAGCGTTATCTCATTTTTACTAGGCAAAAGTGACAAAACCCACTTGTTTGACTAATGCTCAGTCCCTTGAGCATAGTCAAACAGATGACATTCATGTTGCCTGTTATGTGGAAGGAGGAAATCCCCCCTCTTAAAGTGGGAGAATCCAGAATCACTTCAACAACGGTTTCAAAAACTTGGCTGTATGTGAAACTTTAGATTTCACCACATGCTCAGGTGTACCTTCCGCAATAATCATCCCGCCACCTGCACCCCCTTCAGGGCCTAAATCAATTACCCAGTCAGCAGTTTTAATCACATCCAAATTATGCTCAATCACCACAATGGTATTGCCCTTATTGCGTAGCTCATGAAGAATATCTAACAGTTTAGCAATATCATGGAAATGTAGACCTGTAGTTGGCTCATCTAAAATGTACAACGTTTTCCCCGTATCACGTTTGGCCAATTCACGAGCCAATTTCACACGCTGCGCTTCACCACCTGACAGTGTCGTTGCAGACTGACCTAAACGAATATAGCCCAAACCCACTTGATTCAGTGTTTCCAAACGACGATGAATCACTGGAATCGCATCAAAGAAATGCATGGCATCTTCAACCGTCATATTTAGTACATCGGAAATATTCTTCCCTTTATACCCAACTTCTAACGTTTCACGGTTATAGCGTTCACCATGACAGTTATCACAAGGCACATACATATCGGGTAAGAAGTGCATTGCCACTTTGATCATGCCGTCACCTTCACAGGCTTCACAGCGACCACCTTTCACGTTAAACGAGAAACGTCCCGCAGCATAACCGCGTGCTTTGGCTTCAGGTGTTTGTGCAAACAATTCACGAATTGGGGTAAATAAACCCGTATACGTTGCAGGGTTGGAGCGAGGTGTACGACCAATCGGGCTTTGATCAATATCAACCACTTTATCAAGGAATTGCAGACCATCAATCGAGTCAAATTTCTCAGCCGTTAATGTCGTTGCACCATTAAGCTGTGTCGCTGCCAAAGGCAATAAAGTACGATTAATCAGCGTTGATTTACCTGAACCAGATACACCAGTCACACAGGTCATCACACCCAAAGGAATGGTTAAATCCACATTCTGTAGGTTATGACCCGCAGCACCCATCAATTTAATTTGTTCTTCAGGCTTTGGTGGTGCGGTACGTTTTTTCGGTACTTCAATTTTCAGTTTGCCTGATAAATATTGACCCGTAAGTGATTCATTATTCGCAAGAATTTCATCATAAGTCCCTTCAGCAATCACATGACCACCATGAATACCAGCACCAGGACCAATATCGATAATATGATCTGCTGCACGAATCGCATCTTCATCATGCTCAACGACTAAAACGGTATTCCCTAAATCACGTAAGCGGACTAAGGTTTCCAATAGGCGATCATTATCACGTTGATGCAGACCAATCGATGGTTCATCGAGGACATACATTACACCCATCAAACCTGCGCCGATTTGCGAAGCCAAACGAATACGTTGCGCTTCACCACCAGACAATGTTTCTGCTGAACGAGAAAGACTTAAATAATTCAAACCCACTGAGACTAAGAAATGTAAACGCTCACGAATTTCTTTAAAAATCTTATCGGCAATTTCGCCTTTTGCACCATCAAGATTTAAATCTAGATAATAACTTGCTGCATCACCAATCGACATTTTGGTAATTTGGGCAATGGTTTTGTCTTTCACTCGAACATGACGTGAAATTTCATTCAGACGTGATCCACCGCAGGCGTCACATGCAGCATTAGACAAATACTGTGCCAAATCATCACGTACATAGTTTGATTCTGTTTCACGATAGCGACGTTCTAAATGTGGCAAAATCCCTTCAAAAGGTTGCACACGATTATGCTTACGACCACGTTCATCGATATAACTTAAATCAACTTTTTCTTTGCCAGTACCGTATAAAAATTTCTTTTTGGTGTCGGCATCCAGTTCATTCCACGGGGTATCCAAAGAAAAACCAAAATGCGCTGCCACTTTTTCAATCATGCTGTAGTAGTACGGGCGTTGTCTGTCCCAACCACGAATAGCACCTTGGCTAATCGACACCTCAGGGCTTGGAATGAGTTTTTCAGCACTAAAATGGCTACGAGTCCCTAAACCATCACAGGTTGGGCAGGCACCAAAGGGATTGTTAAATGAAAATAAACGTGGCTCAAGTTCTGCAACGGCGCGGTCACATTCAGGACATGAGTGTTTAGCCGAAAAAACCCGATCTGGGTGTTCACCGTTCATCCACGAGAGAATGGCAATATCACCGCCCAAACGTAGAGCAGTTTCAAAAGATTCTGCAATACGGTTGCCGAGGTCATCACGGACTTTAAAACGATCCACCACCACTTCAATGGTGTGTTTTTTCTTTTTATCGAGTTCTGGAATTGGGTCGAGATCAACAATTTCACCATCGACGCGCGCTCGGACAAAACCTTGACTTTGTAATTGTTCAAACAGGTTGGAATATTCGCCTTTACGCTCACGCACCACTGGTGCAAGCAGCATCAGTGCTGTCCCTTCATCCAATCCTTTTACTGCATCGACCATTTCCGATACGGTTTGTGCCACCATCGGCAAATCATGCTCTGGGCAAAATGGTGTGCCGACACGTGCGTAGAGTAGACGTAAATAGTCATAAATTTCGGTAATGGTGCCTACCGTAGAACGAGGGTTGTGGCTGGTCGATTTTTGTTCAATTGCAATCGCTGGGCTTAAGCCTTCAATTGAATCAACTTCAGGTTTTTCCATTTGTGATAGGAACTGGCGCGCATAAGCCGAGAGTGATTCGACATAACGACGCTGGCCTTCGGCGTACAGCGTATCAAATGCAAGCGATGACTTACCTGAACCAGAAAGTCCCGTGATCACCACGAATTTGTCGCGGGGAATATCAAGGTTCACATTTTTTAAGTTATGGGTACGTGCGCCTCGAATACGGATATGACTTTGGCTCATAAAACTATCTCGAAATTGTGCAGATGAAGGAGGTATATGATAACGACTTATGCTTTATTCAAGTGTTAAACATGATTTTATAGCGACAAATCATGTCGGCCAAAAGAAAAGTGATGCTGCTAGACTGTAGCTAGATTTCAGTGTTGAAACAAGTCTCAACGTATCGACATTGGCTGCGACTGAAAACTGGAAGGTGTTTACGCATTGCGTAGAAAAGAGAGGATCACCCATTCGGCGCAGCGCAAAAGTTGCATCATGGCTTTGCTATTTTTGGTTTGCCATACGCCTTCAGGGATAGAGTATTGTTATGGTTGCAGTATTTAACATGCTAGCGCATAACGACGTTCAAAGATTGAATCGACCGTCTCAAAAGCAAAGGGACGGATAATGTCATGATGGAGACGCGCATAGAAATTGACTTCATGCTCAAGAGTTTGTAAGAAGGTGTCGTAGTCATCTTCAAAGTCTGGCAGGTCGAGTAAGTCTTGTTCTCGATTTAAAACGCAATGATATTTTTTAATAAAAGCCAACATCAATTTTTGAATATGTGGATTGGTATAATAAATGAGATAGGTCGCGGCAGAACCGCAGTGTAAACAGCCTTTTTCAAGGTATATTTCTTCGTTATTTAGCCAGCAGCATTGTACGGTAAAAAATGCACGAATGGCTTCAGTACCTAGAGTATCAGGATGCATGAGAAAGGCCCTCGAAAGTTAATTATGCAAATGATAATTATTATCATTATTAAAGTTTAGTTTTAAATGCTTAAAATAGCAATCGCGCCTTCTGAAAAAATACGAGATTCGGTCAATAAAAAGCCCTGAAGGGTTCAGGGCTTTTGGGATCATTTGCGCTTTTAAGCGTGGTCTAAACCGAGCCATTGCTGCTGTTTATAAGCGCTGTCCCAGAACAACCATTCCAGTTCAGCCCCTTTACGGTAGGCTTTATGCATTTTCTCAAGGGTGTCTGCATCGCAACGCGCAGCCACTTTATCGATGGTTGCAATCACATTACGCACAGCTTGGTTGAACTCTTCACCTGCGTAAGTATCAATCCACGCTTGGTATGGATTGTTGGCGATAGAGTTACCCACAATGTCTTTACCGACTTCAGCATAAATCCAAAAACAAGGTAAGAGCGCTGCTAACACCACTGGGTAGCTTTCAGACCATGCTGTTGCCGTTAGAAATGAAGTGTAATGGTGACATGCCAAAGTCAGCGGTGTTTCTTCAAACTGCTGTTTTGAAATATCAAAATTTTTCATAAAGCCATCATGCAAACTGCGTTCCACCACAATCGCTTCTTTAGCCCCTTGGCTAAACTGAATAATGTCGTCAGCCTCATACGCTTTGGCACCACACACCGCTAAAGCACGACCATAAGCCACCAAGTAGTGCGCATCTTGAATCACATAATGACAAAATGCTTCTTTATTAAGTGTGCCTGAAGCTAATTCTTGGTTAAAAGGTAAAGCCAGTGTTTTTTGATATAAGTCGACATTACGTTGCCAAACGTCTTGAGAAAAAGCCATGATTAGATCCTGAGGGAAGCCAAAATATGGGCAAGACTATAACAACAGTTTGCGCGGAACAACAATCCATCTCCGTACATCGGTGAGATAAGTAAAAATTAACGAAGATGTTTTGGTTTCAGGCGCAAAAAGCGTCATAATTGAGGCCATAAAACTCAACCTGTTTTTTAAGTTTTCGTTCATCTCCAAATTTTTTATAGGTCGATCTGTCATGATGAAACATTTTGGTTTCTCTATCATTTTTACGATCGTGTGTCTTGCGTTGTCTGCGTACTGGGGTTTTACCCATGGACCAGAAGCGGGCTTAAAGACCATGTTTACTGCTTTGACCATTACTGCAATTTTAGCGGTGATGGAGGTCTCTTTATCTTTCGATAATGCCGTGGTCAATGCGTCCGTGTTACGTGGTTGGGATCATTTTTGGAAAATGTTATTCCTTACCGTGGGTATTTTAGTCGCTGTATTTGGTATGCGCTTAATTTTCCCTGTCGCAATTGTGGCGGTAACTGCAGATATGGGCTTCGTTGAAGTCGTTCAATTGGCTTTAAATGATCCAAAAACCTACTCACAACGTCTGATGGATCACCACCCTGAAATAGCTGCATTTGGGGGCGCGTTCTTATTGTTAGTGTTTCTTAACTTCTTTTTGGATGAAGGTAAAGATACGCACTGGTTCCGTTGGTTGGAGCGTCGTTTGGCAAACTTGGCAAATGTCCCTGCAATGTCTGTATTCTTGGCCTTGATTGCACTCTTGGTGATGGCGGCGAATGTTGATGAAGCTAAACGTCTCGTGGTGACCATGGCGGGAATTTGGGGCATCGTGGTTTACATTGGCGTACAAGTCTTGAGTCATTTGTTGGGTGGTGAACCTGAAGTTGATGAAGACGGCAATGCAGTTACGCATAATGCCAATGGCGCAGCCACAGGTGTGGTCAAAGCAGGTATTGGTGGTTTCTTATACCTAGAAGTACTTGATGCATCGTTCAGTTTTGATGGTGTAATTGGTGCATTTGCCATTACTTCAGATGTCGTGATTATTATGTTAGGTCTTGCGATTGGTGCGATCTTCGTGCGTTCGATGACGATTTACTTGGTCGAAAAAGGCACCTTGGATGCCTATGTCTTCCTTGAGCATGGCGCACACTACGCAATTGGTGCTTTAGCATTCATTATGCTGGCAAGTGGTACAGGTCTACATGTACCAGAAGTCGTCACGGGTTTAATTGGTGTGGCCTTTATTGTTTGGGCAGTTATTGCTTCTATTCAATACAAAAAACATCAAGCCGCTTAAAGCAGACGGCTTTAAACCGCGGAAAAGCGCAGCTCAGGCTGCGCTTTTTGTTTTTCAGATCAGGAAGGCTTTTATTAAACATAAAATTCATGCCGCTAGTCGGATTGAATAGCCTATAATCTTGATCCAAGATTAATTCAATACAGTCTGTCCTCATTTATGATGAATGCTTTAGAACGTCGTTCAACTTTTGCCTTAAGCAGTATTTTTGCCTTACGCATGTTGGGTTTGTTCATGATCATCCCTGTATTTTCTGTGGCAGGGCAGACCTATGAATATGCAACGCCTGCGTTGCTCGGTTTGGCTGTGGGGATTTATGGCTTAACACAGGCCATTTTACAGATTCCTTTCAGCTTGATTGCCGACCGTTATAGCCGTAAGCCTTTGGTGGTTTTTGGGCTACTCCTATTTGCTTTGGGTGGTGCAATTGCTGCGATGTCAGACACCATTTATGGGGTGATTATTGGCCGTGCCATTGCAGGTGGAGGTGCTGTATCTGCGGTGGTGATGGCACTACTGGCGGATGTGACCCGTGAAGAAAACCGTATGAAAGCCATGGCAACCATGGGCATGAGTATCGGGGTTTCTTTTGCTGTCGCTTTTAGTTTGGGGCCGTGGCTTACCGGTTTGGTAGGGATTTCAGGATTATTCTGGGTAACGACCATCATGGGCTTGGCGGCTATTTCAATGCTGTTTTTGGTGCCAAAAGTCACCCGCCATCATCGTAATTATCAGCAAGGTTATTTGGCTCAGCTCAAACAAGTCCTAAAAATGGGCGATCTGAACCGTCTGCATGTGTCGGTGTTTAGCTTACATTTATTGCTGACGGCAATGTTTATTTATGTCCCATCACAGCTCATCGATTTTGCAAAAATTCCACTAAATTCGCATGGCTGGGTGTATTTGCCACTGTTGGTGATTAGCCTATTTTTTGCCTTTCCAAGTATTGTATTGGCTGAAAAATATCGCAAGATGCGAGGCATCTTTTTAACGGCTATTGGCGGCATTATTTTAGGCTTAGGCATCCTAATTTTTGGCTTTGAGTCGAAGTATATTTTGCTCACTGGTTTGGGCTTATTCTTTATTGCTTTTAATGTCATGGAAGCGCTGTTGCCGTCATGGTTATCGAAAGCTGCACCGATTCAGTCTAAAGCGACTGCCATGGGCGTAAATGCCAGCAGCCAGTTTTTAGGTGCATTCTTTGGTGGTGTCACAGGTGGGCAGTTGTTGCTGTTAAACAATACTGCTTTGGGGTGGAGCATCCTGACTGGACTGGCGATTGTCTGGTTATTGATTAGTTTTGGCTTGGCGCAACCGCGTTATTTGTCTTCGATGGTGTTGCGTTTACCTGAACATAAACAAACGGACGAATGGACTTCACAGCTTTTAGCGATTCGTGGTATTGAAGAGGTCGTGGTGATGTCTGATCAGCAAGTAGCGTATGTAAAAGTCGATAAGCAGCAAATAGATGATGCTACGCGACAAGATTTAACGCAGTTGTTGGGGAAAGAGGTAGCCATTTAAGCATAACTCTTATAAAGTAAATAATAGAAATAGATAGGAAGTAAACATCAGATGCGCGGTGTAAATAAAGTTATTTTAGTGGGCACATTAGGCCGAGATCCAGAGACGAAAACTTTTCCAAACGGTGGTTCGTTGACACAGTTTTCAATTGCAACGAGCGACTCTTGGACAGATAAAAGTACAGGTGAGCGTAAAGAGCAAACCGAATGGCACCGTATTGTGTTACACAACCGTCTAGGTGAAATTGCGCAACAATACCTACGTAAAGGTTCGAAAGTTTATATTGAAGGGTCACTGCGTACTCGTCAGTGGACAGATCAAAATGGTCAAGAACGCTACACCACAGAAATTCGTGGTGAGCAAATGCAGATGCTCGACAACAACCGTCAGCAAGGCGAGCAAATGCAAGGCGGAAATGATGGTTATGCACAACCACGTTTCAACAATAACCAAGGTGGTGGTTATAACAATAACAACAGCCAAGGCGGTTATGGTGGCAATCCAGCAGCGGGTAATAGCAACAATCAACAAAGTGGTTATGCGAATAATAACCCAAGCGGTTTTGCACCAAAGGCGGCTCCTCAGTCAGCGCCTGCGGCAGCACCAGCAGATATGGATGATGATCTTCCATTCTGATTTGTATAATATCTAAATATTGTATGAAGTGAAAAAGAACTTGATTTATATCAAGTTCTTTTTTTATGGCTAGGCAAATTTGGTATTTAAAAAAGAACTTTATGGCATCAAAATGTTCAGCTAATACGAGTGACAAAGCATACTTTTCCTCTCTATAAAAAAGGGACCTCTGATGAGATCCCTTTTCAAAAAGACTAAATGCTAATAAATCATGATAAAGATTGCTGAGGATGAACCATATTTTTGATCGATAGCACATCAGCTAAAAGTTGATCAGACAATAGGTTTTCAGCTTTAATTAAAGCCAATACACTTTGACCAGTTTCATTCGCTTGTTTTGCAATACGAGTCGTTGTTTCATAACCCAAATATGGGTTGAGTGCAGTAATAATGCCGATTGAATTATCTACATTTGCCTGACAGTGTTCAGCATTGGCACGGATGTTTTCAATACATTTGTATTGGAACATTTGCATCGCTTTACCTAACAAATCGATCGATTCGAACAGTTTAAAAGCAATTAACGGCTCCATCGCATTGAGCTGTAGCTGACCTGCTTCGGCCGCCAAAGTAATGGCCAAATCATTTGCAATCACTTGAAAACACACTAAATTCATTGCTTCTGGAATAACTGGGTTCACTTTGCCAGGCATAATTGAGCTGCCTGGTTGACGCGGCTCCAAATGGATCTCATTCAGACCAGTACGAGGACCACTAGAAAGTAAACGCAGGTCATTGGCAATTTTTGAGAGTTTAGTCGCGGTACGTTTTAAGAAGCTCGATAATAAAACGAAATCACCCATATCTGAGGTTGCTTCGATTAAATCAGGTGAACTACTGATCTGCTTTTGCGTAATTTCAGACAATGCTGCGATGGCATATTCACGATACTTAACTTCGGTATTGATGCCTGTTCCAATTGCCGTTCCACCCAAATTTACAACACTTAAAGCAGACGGCATGATGTCATTGAGCTTGTTTAAATCATTTTGTAAGGTATTTGCAAATGCACCAAATTCTTGACCTAAGGTCATTGGAACGGCATCTTGCAATTGGGTACGACCCATTTTTAAGATATGCGAAAACTCATCGGACTTGTTCTTAAAACTTTGAATTAAATTTTGAAACGGGCTGTTCAATTGCTCAATTGCAAAAATTAAACCCACTTTAATGGCTGTTGGATAGACATCATTGGTTGACTGAGACATATTAATATCATTATTTGGATGTAAATATTGATATTCGCCTTTTAAATGCTCTAAATGTTCTAAGCCAATATTAGCCAGTACTTCATTGATATTCATATTGGTGGATGTTCCCGCACCACCTTGAATCATATCAATTGGAAATTGGTCATGATACTTATAATTAATAACTTGTTCACATGCATACTGAATAGCATTGTATTTATTTTCTTCAAGTTTATTGAGTTTAAAATTGGCTTCTGCGCATGCAGCTTTAACCATTGCAAGGGCATTAATAAAAACAGGGAATTGATTGAGTTTATTTGGACTTAAATTAAAGTTCTCTAAAGCTCTTAAAGTTTGTACACCATAATAGCAATGAGCAGGAATTTCTTTATGTCCTAATAAATCCTTTTCAACGCGTGTGTTAATCTTAATGTTCATTTAAATAGACTCTAATCTCGAATAAATCGATATTAAAGTGCGCACGGTTTTTTTTCTAATGTAAAAATATATTACTACATGCATTTTTTGCATAATAGATTATAATTGATCAAAGGATGAGTGAAGAATGAGTTATGACTTTAGAAATTCGATGGATTGAAGATTTACTTGCATTAGAGCAAGAAAAATCGATATCTCAAGCAGCAGCTCTACGACATGTCACGCAGTCTGCCTTTACGCGCAGAATTCAGAATATTGAAAACTCATTGGGTTTCCAAATTTTGAAAAGATATAGTAAAAATATTGATTTCACAGAAGCGGGGCAAGTTTTACTGGCTTCGGCAAAAAATATACAAAATCAACTCACTACAACAATAAAATATTTAGAAAAGAATGTGAAACATGATGAGTTAACCGTCAAGTTTGCAGTGTCACACTCGCTTATTACCCAGTTTTTCCCCCGCTTTATTCATGAGTTATCTATGGATATGACGGACTTAAAATTGGAAATTATTGCCTCAAATTTCAAACAGGGGATGCGCTTATTAAAAGATGGCTCGTGTGATTTTTTAATCAGTTATTGTGATCAAAAAACATTAGAACAATTCGATCGTTCTTTGTTCGAATTTCATAAAATTGTTGAAATGGAAATACTCCCAGTGACGGCCTTAGATCATGATGGGACTGCCAAATATTCACTCGATCAGTCTTTTCCTTTGTTGTCTTATAGTAAACAAGCATATTTAAGAAACTGTGTGGATGAAGCAATTGAAAATAAGTTGGATTATAGAACTTTATATGAGACGGATAATGCAGGCGATTTAAAAGAGTTGGTGTTGCAAGGTTTGGGTGTGGCATGGTTGCCTAAATTATTGGTTGAAAGAGAGATTCAAGAAAATAAATTAAAAGTACTGGATGGTAATCAGTACTATTTATTTCAAGATGTCTATCTGGTTAAACGAGAAATGTCATTTTCAAATCGAATTAATTATATTTGGAATATTTTAATTCAGAAAAATAAATAATTCGAATTTATGGATTATTTTTTTTAATCGTTTTGAGGTATATTTAAATAATAAATAAGGTGATTTTATGAATAGTAAATAAAGGACTTTACTTACTATTTAAAAATCACCATTTATTTTATCTATAAATAATTCTAAGTGTTATCGGCTAATTGGTTTGCGGGAGAAATGTTGTTCACCATGATGCCTTCTTGCTCCGTAAGCTCATCTTTATTGCCCTCAGTACGTGCAATCACGGCAGTTGCAATACTATTTCCAATCACATTGGTTGCCGTACGGCCCATATCTAAAAACTGATCAATCGCTAAAATTAATAGAATACCGGCTTCAGGAAGTTTGAACATAGCCAGAGTGGAGGCAATCACCACAATAGATGCTCGTGAAACACCTGCAATCCCTTTACTCGTAATCATGAGGGTAAAGAGTATGAGTGCTTGCTGGGAAAAACTTAAATCAATGTTGTAGGCTTGTGCAATAAATAACACAGCAAATGCCATATACATCATCGAGCCGTCGAGGTTGAAAGAATAACCTAAAGGGAGCACGAAACTGGTAATGCGTTTAGGCACACCGAAGTTCTCCAAAGCTTCCATGGTTTTTGGATAAGCCGATTCGCTACTTGCGGTCGCAAATGCCAACATGGTGGGTTCACGCACGATTCGCATCAATTTAAAAATATCTTTTTTCAAGAAGATATAGCCGAAAGCAATCAGGAGAGTCCAAAGCACCAGTAATCCTACATAGAACTGTCCAATGAAAATACTATAATCAATAATCAGCTTAGGGCCTTGAATGGTAATCGCGGAAGCAATCGCTGCAAAAACGGCAATAGGTGCAAATGCCATGACATAATCTGTAATTCGGAACATCACCTTACAGAGTTCATCAATTATTTTACCAATGACGGTCGCTTCACTATGATGTTGAACATAGGCAAGTGCAGAACCAAAGAAAATTGAGAAAACCAAAATCTGTAATATCTCATTATTGGCCATGGCTTCAGCAAAACTACGCGGGAAAATATGCGTAATGAAGCTTTCTAAGCTCAGACTTGTCGCACTGACACCGATATCAACCGCTGTTTGAGGAACGGTGAGATTCATCCCAGCGCCAGGTTGGAATAAATTGGCTAAGCCCATGCCCAGTAAAAGTGAAATAAATGATGCACCAATGAACCAACTCATGGCCTTTAAGGTAATTGATCCCAGAGAAGAGGATTTTCCCATCGAGACAAGACCAGAAACGATTGTTGCAAAAACTAAGGGTGCAATAATCATTTTAATTAATCTTAAGAATACATCAGTCACAATTTTAAAATAGGCGGCAAGTTCTGTGGTTTGTGCAGTTGTTAAAGTGCTATGAAAAGCCCAACCAATCAGTATTCCTGAGATCATGGCAATCAGAATACATTTCAGTAATTTCTTCTGCTTCATACTTATCGTTCCTTCTTTAATCTTCTTTTCATCAACTTTTGGCCTGATGTAGCAAGGCATTGATGACATTCCATGTTGATCAATTTATAGAGGCATTGCTTTAGGTGTTGAGTGCTAAATCGTCGATTGGGGATTTAGCTGTGGCAAGTGTTACTTTTTTTTAAAAAAAACGACAATGCAATTTTTAATTCAGTTATGCAAAAAATGCATGAGATGATTCTTTAGTTTTACTTGATATAGGTGAGCTGTTTTTAATATAACGACCGAATGTTTGTTTTTTTAATTCTGATTGGTGATAGGAAAGATATTAAATTTCCTGATTCTGTGAGGAAGAGCCAAGGTCAGAAAGAGGAGCCAAAGTTAATAAATACAAGAACTCAAAACCAAGCTTGCACTCTTAATTTTCCCACAGACAAAACCATTGAATCGCCTGTTTTATCTAATATTTTAATAATCAGCTTATGACTTTAAGTTGCTGATATAAATAGATAATTAAAATAAAGATGTAGCGTGTTGATGACGTTGATCGAGCAATATCATGACTTTTCACAGCTCACGCACAAGGACTTGATGTTTTCATTCTTTCCTTTCGTACATCCACAAAAATTATCCACGCATAATTCATTGTTAAAGTGACAGAATTTACAAACATGAATTTAGTTCACTTTTGGTTGAGATTAAATCATTTTTATTCATGTGATCATTCAGGTATAAATTAAACCACGCTCTTAACGATAGATCATATTCATCGTTGCTTCTTAGCCTGATACTCAGAAAAAACTGAAAAGGCTGGAAAGATGATTCACTAGAAAGATCCAAAAAGAAAATTGGACCCTCTAGAAAGAGCATGAAAGAAATTCAGTTTTATCGCAGAAATATAGGGTAATAGATCGCCATGAGTACAGAGTTTGCATGTTCAATTAAACGCATTCGTTTTGATGAAAACTATCAACCAGCAGATAACACACGTCTAACGACGAACTTTGCTAACTTGGCGCGCGGTGAAAGTCGTGAGCAGAACCTACGTAATACACTTCGTATGATCAATAATCGTTTCAATGCCTTAGCACAAACAGATAACCCGAATGGTGATCGTTATTCGCTTGAAATCGATATTATTTCTGCAAATTTAGACATTGAAGGGAATGGTCAAACTTTCCCAATTATTGAAATGCTGAAAAGCACGATTAATGATCATCATACCCATCAACGTATTGAAGGCATGATTGGCAATAGCTTCTCGTCTTATGTACGTGACTACGATTTTAGCGTGGTGCTGAAAGAACATAATAAAGAGAATTCGACATCGTATGCACCTGAAGGTTTTGGTGATCTACATGGCAAACTGTATCAATACTTAGTGAACTCAGAGACTTTTAAAGCAGAGTTTAATCAACAGCCAGTGATTTGTTTGAGTGTTTCAACAGCGAAGAAGTATCACCGTACTACCAATGAGCATCCTGTGTTAGGCGTTGAGTATAAACAAGATGAATATTCACGTACCGATGAGTATTTCCATAAAATGGGCTTACAGGTTCGCTTCTTTATGCCGAAAGGGAGCGCTGCACCTTTAGCATTCTATTTTGCGGGTGATTTACTGCGTGATTACACCGATCTTGAATTGATCAGTGTGATTAGCACCATGGAAACCTTCCAAAAGATTTATCGCCCTGAAATTTACAATGCAAATTCATCAGCAGCTCAAGTCTATCAAGCCAGCCTAGAGTACCCAGATTACTCATTAACGCGAATCGTCTATGACCGCGTTGAACGTGGTCAGCTCGCGGTCAAGCAAGGTAAATGGACAGAAGAAAACTTTATCAAGCCGTATCAAGACATCCTTGAAAAATGGGCTGCGAATTACACCGTAAACAGCAATGCTGCTTAATTTACCTGAAACAGAATATTGAAATAGAGATTTAAAATGGCCATTTTATTACCAACATCAACTGCGGGCAGTTTACCGAAACCTTCTTGGCTTGCTGAGCCTGAGAAACTTTGGTCACCTTGGAAACTCGAAGGTGAGGCATTACTCGAAGCGAAACAAGATGCTTTACGTTTGTCATTGCAAGAACAACTCCATGCAGGTATTGATATCGTCAGTGATGGTGAACAAACCCGTCAACATTTTGTGACGACGTTTATTGAACATCTGGATGGCGTTGATTTTGAGAAACGCGAAACGGTGCGTATCCGTAATCGTTATGATGCAAGTGTGCCGTCTGTAGTCGGTGCAGTAAGCCGTCAAAAGCCTGTTTTTGTTGAAGATGCTAAGTTTTTACGTAGCCAAACTACACAGCCGATCAAGTGGGCATTACCTGGCCCGATGACCATGATTGATACGCTGTATGATGGTCACTATAAAAGCCGTGAAAAACTGGCTTGGGAATTTGCTAAGATCCTGAATCAAGAAGCACGTGAGTTAGAAGTTGCGGGTGTGGATATTATCCAGTTCGATGAACCTGCATTTAATGTGTTCTTTGATGAAGTGAATGATTGGGGTGTTGCAACGCTTGAACGAGCACTTGAAGGTCTGAAATGTGAAACTGCAGTTCATATTTGCTATGGCTATGGCATTAAAGCCAATACCGATTGGAAAAAGACCTTGGGTTCAGAGTGGCGTCAATACGAAGAAGCATTCCCTAAACTGCAACAATCTAAAGTTGATATCATCTCACTCGAATGTCAAAACTCGCGTGTACCAATGGATCTGATTGAGCTGATTCGTGGTAAAAAAGTCATGGTCGGTGCGATTGATGTGGCAACCAACACCGTTGAAACACCTGAAGAAGTTGCGAATACACTACGTAAAGCACTTCAGTTTGTAGATGCAGATAAACTTTATCCTTCGACCAACTGTGGCATGGCACCTTTAGCACGTGAAGTCGCACGTGGTAAGCTGAATGCGTTAAGCGCAGGTGCAGAAATTATTCGACAAGAACTTTCGGCTTCATACGCAGCAAGCGCGTGATGTGAAAGGGCTACCCGTTTGATAAAATGGGTAGCTTTTATCTGAGTACAAGCATGTGTCCGTTACTGAGGAATAAAATGATGATTGAAGCAACAGACTTTAGAGATGCAATGTCTTTGTTAACCAGTGCAGTCAGTGTCGTAACTACGGCAGGCATGGCTGATCGTCATGGATTCACAGCATCTGCCGTATGCAGTGTGACGGATACACCACCGACATTATTGGTCTGCATGAATAAAGCATCGCGTTCACATGCACATTTTGTCGACAATAAAATTTTATCGGTGAATGTGTTAGGTGCACAACATCAGCATATTTCGAATGTCTTTGCATCTAAAATGACGTCTGAAGAGCGTTTTAAACATGGTGTTTGGACAGAGCTAGAAACGGGCGCGCCTGTTTTAAAGGATGCTTTAGTCAATTTTGACTGTGAAATTGATGACATTCAAGAAGTGGGAACACATACGGTTTTTATGTGCCGTATTGTCGCGATTCAACAAAGCCAGCATGAGCAAAGTTTGGTTTATTTCAATCGTGCTTATCATCAAGTTGGGCAGACGGAAACGGCTTAAATTCACTTTGAATTGAACATCAAAGCTTTGAAATGACCTTCCAAATCATAGATTTTCCTCGGCTTGACTCTGGATTTGACTGTATTGAGCTCATTTGAAAAATCGAAAGGTTTTCATTTAGACCACAAAATGGTGAAAATCGGGCAACAGCGTGAGGGGAAATATTGAATCTAAAAATCCGATAAAAATAATAAAAACTTACTGTTTTACCAATTTTAGATTTGTGCGTATTCTCGCTGTATCACTTAAGCAATCTCACAAATCTTTTGAGGACGAATACATGAGTTTAATCAATACTGAAGTTAAGGCGTTTAATGCAACTGCTTACCAAAATGGTGAATTCATTGAGTTGTCTGAGCAAAACTTGAAAGGCAAATGGTCTGTCGTATTTTTTTATCCTGCTGATTTCACTTTTGTGTGTCCAACAGAATTGGGTGACTTAGCCGATCACTATGCTGAATTTCAAAAACTCGGTGTAGAAATTTACGGCGTATCGACCGATACCCACTTTACCCATAAAGCATGGCACGACACTTCAGATGTGATTGGTAAAATTCAGTATCCATTGATTGGCGATCCAACCTGGACTTTGTCTAAAAACTTTGATGTGCTGATTGAAACTGAAGGTCTAGCAGATCGAGGTACTTTTGTGATTGATCCTGAAGGTAAAATCCAAATTATTGAAATTAATGCTGGCGGTATTGGTCGCGATGCGTCTGAACTATTACGCAAAGTGAAAGCAGCACAATATGTGCATGCGCACCCAGGCGAAGTATGTCCTGCAAAATGGAAAGAAGGTGAAGCAACGCTTGCGCCGTCAATCGACTTGGTTGGTAAAATCTAAGCTGACCTCGATAGTTGCATTGTGCTGAGTCATGAGCATGATGCCTGTACAAAATCAGCCCAAGTGGCTGATTTTTTATGCGGGTTCTTTTAGCTTTTACAGATGGTAACCCTTGCTGGTGCTGGCAAAGTCTCTTAAACCCTGAATCAAATGCTCAATCAGTTTTTCCATGACCAAACGTTGTCCTTTACGTGAAGCATAGACCGACTGGTGTTCCAATATTGGAACACCAGTCGGGCAAAATGTGAATCAGGCGACCTGAAGCAATATCTGCCTCTACCGTTAAGTAAGGCAGGTTGGCAATGCCGAGTCCATCCAGAGCCGAGTAATACACGCCTGCGACATCATTACTTTTGATCCGTGGTTCTAAAGGAATCACGATCTGTTCATCACTCTGGGTATGATGCAATAACCATTGATAATCAGACTTTTGTACCCCCAGTGCGAGCGTTGGAAAATCATTCAGCTCGGTGGCAAATTGAATTTCACGGTCCTGTAACAGATCAGGACTGGCCACCAAACAATGCGTGGTTTTGACCACATCACGGACCACAATGCTCGAGTCTTCATTGGCACTAAAATTGGTCCGAATGGCAAGGTCAATGTCATCATGCAAGACATCGACACGACGGCTGGTCAGTTCCATTTCCACTTGGACTTTGGGATATTGTTTTAAAAAATGATTGAGTAAGCTTCGTACTTGATAGCGCATCATCACAGAAGGGCAGCTGATCTTGATTAAACCTTGCGGTTCACTTTTCTGTTTCAGTAAAACATTGTGCGCACTTTCGACTTGCTGAATGATTTGACGACATTCTTCAAATAGCTCTTGGCCCAAAGGGGTGACTTTAAAATGTCGTGTTGAACGCTGAATTAAGGTCACGTTGTATTTGGCTTCAAGGTCTAAAATACGGCGACTAAGCTTAGACTTGGTGATGTTCGAGGCATCACTTGCAGCACTGAAACCGCCGTGCTTGACCACAAGATAAAAATAATAATAGTCGTCAAATGAATGCATGATGGGTTCAAGCCTGTATTGATTTGTGACCGAAGGCAGTCTGCGATGGATGATCTGATACTGTATCATCGCTAACGATTGCGCACGACAAAAAAGCGATCCGAAGATCGCTTTTGCTCAGGTCGAATTATTTCTGCGCCGTATTTTTGCTATAGCTTTGAATCAGGTTTTTATAGTCTGGAATATGCGCTGCAAAGAGTGAACCGAGGCCTTCAATATCATTACGCCAGTCGCGGTGTAACTCGCAAGCTGCACCAAACCATGACATCAGCTGCGCGCCTGCCTGAGACATGCGATCCCATGCTGCATCACGGGTGATGGGGTTAAAGGTTCCCGATGCATCGGTAATTACAAAGACGTCAAACTCTTCCTCAAGCGCTGACAGTGCAGGGAAGGCCACACACACTTCAGTCACCACACCCGCAATAATCAATTGGTTTTTACCTGTGGCTTTCACGGCTTGAACAAAGTCTTCATTGTCCCATGCATTGATTTGCCCTGGGCGTGCAATATAGGGTGCATCGGGGAACATTTCGACCAATTCAGGGACCAAAGGACCGTTTGGACCATCTTCAAAACTGGTGGTCAGAATGGTGGGAAGATTAAAATATTTCGCGGCAGCAGCCAGTGCCAGCACATTGTTTTTAAATTTGTCTGGGTCAATGTCACGGACCAGTGAAAGGAGACCCGCTTGGTGGTCAACCAAAAGAACCGCTGCATTATCTTTGTCTAAACGAATATAAGGTTTCGCCATTTTTCTGTCCTCGTTGTGATTATCAGTCGAGTCTCAAGGCAATCAGTAAATAGGTTACTGCCTTGAGCTTGAATATCATCATAGGTAGGAAAATGAGACAATAAAATAAGCCAAACGAGATGCTTAATCTTAAAAATAGGAAAATTTGAGCAAAAATATGCCATGAAAATAAGGAATGGCTTTGTTTTTAAATTGGTTTCTATGCAGGTGAGATGATTTTAGCGGTATTGTCCTATCTGTGTGATTGTGTGTACTAGCGCAGTGCTATAAGACGGATGAGGAAAGGGGTAGTATAGATTGCATATTCATCCTATCGATATAGGAGTTCCAAGATGAAAAAAGTAATTGGTGTTTATCGTAATCAAGACATGCATTGGGTGGGTGATGGTTTTCCTGTCAAAAACCTCTTTTCATATGACCGCTTAGGACAAGCAATTAGTCCGTTTCTACTTTTGGACTATGCTGCACCTTATAAATTTGATCCAACCACATCGCAACGTGGTGTGGGTTCACACCCGCATCGTGGCTTTGAAACGGTTACCATCGCCTATAGTGGTGAAGTGACACACAAAGACTCTAGCGGCGGCGGTGGTACCATCAATACTGGTGATGTACAGTGGATGACTGCGGGTTCAGGTGTGGTGCATGAAGAGTTTCATTCTCCAGCCTTTGCTGAGCATGGTGGCCTGTTTGAAATGGTACAACTTTGGGTGAATTTACCAGCCAAAGACAAAATGACTACACCGCGTTATCAAGCCTTGACCGTGGCGGATATCCCGCGCATCGAAATGGATGACAATGCTGGACACATACGCGTGATTGCGGGTGAGTTTGGTGGTCATCATGGCCCTGCTCAAACGTATAGTCCCGTCAATGTTTGGGATGGTGAGTTAAAAGCAGAGTACGAAACTTTTATCCATGTGCCCGTCACGCATAACACGATTGTGGTGGTGCTCAGTGGTGAAGTGTTGATTAATGGCACGCAAAAAGTGGTGGATAGTTCCATTGTGATGTTTGCTCAAGATGGCGAAGCTGCAATTCAACTACAAGCGCTGCAAGACACTAAGTTCTTGGTGTTGACCGGTGAACCATTGAATGAGCCGATTCAAGGTTATGGTCCGTTTGTAATGAACAGCAAGGAAGAAATTGTGCAAGCCTTTGACGATTTTAATCGTGGCAAGTTTGGTGAAATCCCTGTTGCTGTGGTGGACTAAAATCTTGTCGCTAAAAAGAAGAAATCCCTACTCGGTCAAGGGTAGGGATTTTTTAGGCGCTGTAGTTTTCTTGTTTTGCATAGTTGGTCATGAATTATTATGTGATGTAATTATCGTTTTTATGCGAGGCGCATATTAGCGCTTTTTCGCTGGCTTGTAAAACAGGTGTTATAAAAATAGTTAATTTATATACTTTGTTTTTAAACAGTTTATATTTTTATTTAAAATAAATTGTATAAAAAACCTGTGCTTATTTAAGTGGCTTTTTAGTGTAATGAAATGTAATTTAAGTAGATATCGTCCTATCGGTGCGGCACATGAAAAAATGTGATTCTGGTATTTTTTAATAGCCCTATTTTTTCGACATTGGGTCATAATTTCAGTCAATATAAGTCAGACTGACGGATCATAATTTTGGATATTGCAGTTATTGGTAGCGGCATGGCCGGTCTTGCTACCGCAAGAATTCTAAAGGATGCTGGGCATAATATTACTATTTTCGAAGCACTGACTGGGCGAGGGATGGACAGCCACAGTACAGAGTTTGAAGGTGGTCTGATTGATGCTCCGTTACGTGTCATGAACCCACACTTATGGAAAAACACCTTAAGTCTTGCGACTTATTTAGGCATTAAAACGTATCCAGTACGCACCTACATGGCGTGTAGTTGGTTGTTTGAAGACCGTACAGAAACATGGTTAACCACTACGCGTAGCCGCATTGGCAATTTCCCGATTATCAATAACCGTAAGGGCCTGCAGCAGTATGGATGGCGCTTGGTTAAAGGTATGTTGCAGCTTAAAACCGCGATTGCTAAATTCTTCAAATCTAAAGATCAAGACATTACCTTGGCTGAATTTATCAACCAGCATGACATTGAAGAAGTATTTTGGCATGGCGCAGTCATGCCTGTGCTCTACACCATCTGTACCTGTAATCCAAAAACCATCGGCGAATGGCCAGCGAAACCGCTGCTGATCTTTTTACGTCAGTTGACGGATGGTGATGCTTTATTGCGTATACAAGGGGGAACACCTGCCTTGGTCGATAAATTGATTGAAAACATCAATATCCAAAGCGGATCTGCTATTAGTAAAGTCACTGAACAAGGTGACAAGGTTTTGGTTGAAAATAATAAGGGCGAACAGCAACTGTTTGACCGTGTAGTGGTGGCAACGCCAACCACAAAAATTGAAGAGTTTTTAGATCCTGTTCAGTTTGCAGATGATATTGCGCTGTTAAAACAGTTCCGTTTTGAGCAAGGTCAGCTGGTCATTCATACTGATCCTTCCGTGATGCCACCTAAGCGTAAAGACTGGTCGGTACTGAGCTATATGATGGACCGTAAGTTTACCCGTCAACAGTTTACGGTTTGGCTCAATTCAGTTGAACCAAGTCTGGTCGGTAAAAATGCCGTGTTCCAAACGTGGCAGCCTGTGACCGAGATTGACCCGAAAAAAGTGATTTCAACTGTAACTTTGACCCGTGCGGTGGTGGACTCGCAAACGGTGGCTTTGAATAAAGAGTTACAACAACGCCATAAGAGTGCTAACCGAAAAGTCTTTTTCTGTGGTTCATGGTCGTGCGATGGTCTGCCTATTTTAGAGTCTGCCGTCACTTCAGCAATGCATATTGCAGAAATTTTCGGTGCACCATTGCCGTTTGTTGGATTAAAACCTAAAGTTGAGGTTGCCCCACAACTCGGCTACTAAAGCATGAAATGGCTCCAAACCTTACAGCGACATCTGCCCAAACATAAATATGCAATTGATGCAAAACAATTGGGAGATCACGCTGTATTGGCTTGGAGCAATCTTGGCTATTGGAATGATGCAAGGTCATCCTATCCTGAGGCTTGCCAAACACTTGCAACGCATCTTGCTGATCGATTACAGCTAAAATCAAATGACCGTGTTTTAGACTTGGGTTGTGGGCAGGGTGCGAGTCTATTGCTGTGGCAGCAGCATTACCATGTGCAGCAACTTTGTGCGGTTGATTTACAAGCCGAATGTGTCCAGCGTATACAGCACATTTTAAATTCAAAGATACACATCATTCAAACGTCATTTTTAAATTTAAATTCAAAGCTATTCTCAGCGCCTTTTGATGTGGTGTTGTGTCTCGATGCCGCTTATCACAGTGATTTAAATTCATTTCTAAGATCAACCCATTCTGTTTTAAATTCAAAAGGGCGCATCGGTTTTCACTATTTGATGTTGAGTGATGCATTTTTGAATTTAAATCGTTTTGAGAAACTTCAACTGAAAATGCTGTTAAAAGTAGCCGATGTTCATTTGGAACATCTTCAGTTAGAGACGAATTTGCAGCATTCGATAGAAGCACAAGGCTATCAGCAGGTGGCTATTGAAGATTTATCAGATGCAGTTTTGGCGGGTTTTTCTCGTTATTATCATGTGCATTTAGTCCAACAGGCCGCTCAAAATTTGGATCATTTCAAAATTAAAATGACGGCTAAGCTCTGCCAAAAATTATTTGAACAGGGCATTGTGCGCTATGTTCAAATTACAGCAGTTAGAGACATTTAAAATAAAATAAAAAACCAAAGGGCCAGAAACAACAAAGCCTCACTAAAAAGCGAGGCTAAGTATAAAATGGTGCCGGCACACGGATTCGAACTGTGGACCTACTGATTACAAGTCAGTTGCTCTACCAACTGAGCTATGCCGGCAACGTGGTGAGAATAATAGCGGATTTTCTTGAAAACGCAAGCCAAAAAGTGAGCGATTGAAATGCGCAAGATTTTTTGTGCAAACTTCACCCACCAAGGGGTGGGTGAAAGCTAAGAATAAAATTTGGGTGGCTGTGATGAAACTGTTTTTAAATATGGTTAAGTGAAAACATGGAACTTATTTGCTCCTTAAAATTTGATCGAGGTCTTGGGCACATTCTTCCAATGTAAAAGCCATGTCGAGTTGCATTTGAGGTTTGAGTTCATTGGCCAGCGTTCTCCATTGTTCAATCAGACGAATTGCTTTTTGAATTTTATGTTTGTTGACATCCTTTGCAAGGGTTGGGGTATAACCGCCTCGTTTAGCGTTTTTAATTTGTTTGACATAATTGGTGCTGTTATTCATTCTGACTCCCGAATAGCAGTTTTATTGGTCAATTTTGTGTTTCGCTAGTTATATACCGCAAATGAATTGTGCTTCATAAACATTGCATCTAGATGATCATTGATGATTTATTTTAACCTCCCGTAGAAATTGTTTTAGCTCAAGTTTGAATCAGGTTCAAGCGCTTATTTTTGAATAAATATTTCACTTTGTGGTGCAAATTATCCTATTGGGTGAAGAGTCATTTTTATAAAGCAGACTTTGTGCCAAGTCTAAATAAGAATGTTCAGCATAAAAAAAGACCTTAATCTTTCGATTAAGGTCTTTAAAATTTTGGCGGGAGAGAGGGAGTCACATTTTATTATTAAGATGTTGATATATAATTAATAATAAAAATTAATTTGGTTTTAATCCCCCAATCGTCCCCCATCTAGTTTGTATTGTCTATTTAATTTATGATTAGGGGATTTATAAAGATAATAGTAGTCTAGAAGAATGTTATGAAAATAAAATTTTTAGATGATAACTAAGTATATTGAAAAAGAATAATTTATACTCAGTTTTATATGCAAACCTATTTTTGAAATTCTATGAACTATGCCCATTCAGTCCAGTTGACGATACAAAATGATTTGATTAGCAAACTTGGAAAAACAAGTCTTGTAGATGCCTTGATTGAGTTGATATGGAATTCAATGGATGCAGATGCTTTAAATGTTAAAGTCATTTTTGAAGATAATGGGCTAGACTCATTGAAATCGATCAAAATCATTGATGATGGTTTAGGAATTCCATTTGCTGAAGCAAAAAATATTTTTAAAAATTTAGGTGGGTCTAAAAAGAAAAATAAACTTAAAAGTGATGTATATGGCCGTTTTTTACATGGAAAAGAAGGCAAAGGCCGTCTCAAAGCATTTTCTTTAGGTGCAACAGTAAATTGGTCAATTACATATAAAGATGAAAGTTTAGATAAATTATTTACCTATAAAGTAGCTATGCATTTAAATAATCCATCTGATGTGAAGATTTCGGATCCTGTAGAGTCAGATGAAAATTTTAAGACAGGGGTTACTATTGAAGCTTATGATGTACCTAAAAAAATAAGAGGTTTGAATGATTCAGCAAAGACTAAGATTTTAGAAACATTCGCATTTTATCTTTACGATTATAAAAATATTAACTTAGAAGTTGATGGTGAAAAACTAGATCCTAAAAAAATACTTTTGGCTGTAACCCCCTTTAATCTTGATTTTATTAATTATGAAGGAAAAAATTATTCATCTACCTTAAGGCTAACAGAATGGGTAAGCTCAAAACAAACAGCTTCAACATATTTAAGCTGTAATCATGGTATTCCTTATCTAAAGTTAGATATGGGGTGGAATTATCCAAATAAAAAATACACTGCTTATATTGAAAGTGAAGCCATCATAGAAATGGTCAATATGCATGGTTTGGATTTTGCCCCTTCCAATGCATCGGTTCAAAAAAACTTAGGCTTAGCAAAAGAAATAATAAAAGGGCACTTTAGGGCCCAAGAAGCTGAAAAGGCAGCCACATTAGTAGAACAGTGGAAAGAAGAAAATATTTATCCGTATCCTTCAGAAACAACAAATATTGTTGAACAGGTGGAAAGACAAGTATTTGACATAGTCGCTTCTACTGTTTCTCATAACATTGATAAATTTGAAAAAACAAGTAAAGAGAATCGAAAGTTCCAGTTTAGATTATTAAAACAGGCTTTAGAAACAAACCCTAATAGTCTTCAGACCATTATTAATGAAGTTTTGAATCTTAAGCCTGAGGAACAGGATGATCTGGCTGAATTGCTTAGAGATGTATCACTCTCATCAATTATTAGCGCATCTAAAGTTGTAACGGATCGGTTAAAATTTATTAGTGGCCTTGAAAATATAATTAATTCTAAAGTGGGAAAGAAGAATCTAAAGGAAAGGACACAATTGCACCGTATGTTAGCGGAGAACTGTTGGGTTTTTGGTGAAGAATTTTTTATTTCCGTAGATGATCAGTCACTTACAGAGTGTTTAAAGAAACATTCAAAATTGTTGAGTAACGATGTTGATATTTTAGAGGCTGTCGAGCACCCGACAAAAGAAAGGGGCATAGTTGATCTTATGCTTTCTAAAACAACACGAAATAATAAACCAAATACTGCCCATCACTTAATTATTGAGCTGAAACGTCCAAGCGTAAAGATTGGACGAGATGAAATTTCTCAAATCCAAGATTATGCTGATGCTATAAGATTAGACTCAAGGTTTAGTAAAACAAAAGCTAAATGGACCTTTATCGGTATTAGTTTAGATAGAGATATGAAATTAGATTCCCGTTATATTGACCTTGAGAATGGTGTTATTGCAGAAAAAGATAACTATATTATTTTAGTCAAAACATGGGCTGAAATTTTTGATGAATGCAAAGCTAAACTTCAATTTTTCCAAGAAAGGCTTAAATACAAAGCAAAGGCAATTGATGGGGTTGAACATTTACAAAAACATTTTCCAAAATATGTAGAAGGCGCTACAACTACAATTCAGTGAAGAGGAGTTAGAATTGGGACAAGCAAAACAAAGAGGTTCTTTAGAAGAGAGAATCGTACAGGCACAGCAAGAAAAGCTAGTGGGAGAACGTATTACGATTGATGAGGCTAAGCGACGATTAGGATTGCCTGATAATGCTGAGTTTCAAGGTTATGTAATTCACCTCTATGATGAGGATGAGTTTGTTGGTCAGATTGAGGAATCAGATTCAATTGTTAACCGAATTTATGTCAAAATTCCTGATTTGGCACACAAATATGATAGTGCGGAAGAGGCAGTAAAAGAAGCTTCAAAAATTGATAAGTATCGTTTAATGGTTTGTGTTCTATTTGAGGTTAATAATAAACATATGATTCATGATGTATGGGCAAATTTTGAAGTTTAAAAAATATGAATTTGTTTCAAAAAATAGGTAACTAAAACAGCATGATTAAAGTCATGCTGTTTAATTAAATGTTTTAACTAGCGATTATATTGAGTTTGACCTCGTTCAATATTCAAACTACATGAATCATCACCAATTCTAAACAAGTAGCTTGGAATCAAAAGTTGAGCTTTTAATACATTTAAACGGTTGCCTACATGAATCTGTTTTAAATCATAATAGTTCTGTTCTTGTCCTTGAAATAGAGATGCAATTCCAGAATTGATTGTACCGATATTACCTAAAGCAATACGATCGTGGTTGAGTTCGATAAAATGCGGTTCAAGCATTTCGTAAAGGGGTGTATCTTTGAATGGAACGAGATCGGAATATTCTTTTTCCACAATGAAAATAAGCCGTATTGAGCATGTTTGATCGATGTCTATTTCTTCTCGTGAGAGAATTCCTAATACATCGTTTTTACTTCGTTTTTTCCAAACATCTTGAATGATTTCATTGCATTTCTCTTTCACAATATCGTAAGCAGTCATACTACGAAAGTCAGGGTCACCAAAAGCAGGTTCAAGACCATTGGGGCGTTTACGTTGTACAATCAGTGAATGTAGTTCAAACTTACTGGACTCACCATAGATAAACTCAAAAAAACGATCGTAGCGATTACTGCAAGAACGGTAACGAGTGATCCATGATTGAAGTTGTGACTTGAATGCTCTAGTCTGAATATTAACTTTGAAATCAGCAAAACACGTTTCACATGCATGTTCTATTTGCTGATAAGCATCTGGGTTGAACTGATGTAGATTATGTTTCAACATGAGTTGGCTGAGTAGTTCTATTTCAGGATGGATCCACGCACTCTGAAACTGACCGGTTGTATAGGGATTTTGAATATTATCGAAAATATGATTGAAGACAGTATTCCCTAAATTCGTCTTGTATAGATTTGGAATGTTCGGATGTGGAAATGCAGTCAGATTATTGGTAAATATCCTGAATCGATTTCCTTTTTTAATTTTTTGGATAAGTTCTAAATAATTAAACGATGGGATAGGTATATATCTTTGGTTATGAGATAGACCGGTAATAAAGTTTAATTGGTTGGTTGCTTCCATTTTTTCCATAGCATTAAACAACATAATTGAGTCCTTGGATTAGTGAGATTGTGTTGAATGTAAGGTGCGCGTGCGCCCAGACTTCGCTTTGGGGGTTGGTAATTGACTTCGCTGAAATCTTTTGAAATTTTTAAGCTCAGAAAAAATGAAAAACTGATCGGCCTTACAGATGTAGTCGAAGGTTTTGATTAAGAAAGATTGTTTTTTAAGATCTGAATAATGAATCATGCCGATACCACAGTATCTGTACTGATCTTTCTTCATATTGCAGATAAAACAGCTTCCTTGATTTTTGGTGATTTTCTGCCAGTAATCAGAAATGTATTGGGCAATACTGATATCTTGTTGATGTTTGCTACCATCAAAGAAAAAGTAGCTATGAACATGGAAACCTGTGGCTTGAGAATACTCATATTGGAAGATATAGCCTTCGATAGCGTTTAATAAAGTATTGTTACGCCAGTTGTTTTTAAACTTAGTCATGAAGCTCTTAAGTGCACTTAAATCATGACGTGAGTAGGGGGGTGCCATTGAAGATGCATGCTTCAAAATGGTTTCCATATCTCGTTTTAATGAGAAATCCATCCTGACAACCAATACTTTTGCAAACTTTGCAATCAAATGATTTTGTAGCTCAACACAGGCTTTCTTATTATTTTTTTTGGTTGTATTGCGGTCTCTGATTTTCTTTTTGAAAGATGCACTCTGAATATGTTGAACTAAGCGTTCCATGAACATATTAAACAGATCAATGTATTTTTTTACACTATCCTGATTAGCAGAGTCGAGCGAAGATAGATGTGTGAGAAACTCGAGCTCCTTTTCTGAAAATTGATTGCGTACAGATATCCATGCTTTTATTTCTTCACCATAGAAATATCGCTCCGTGAATTGATAGTAAAATGCAGGGAGTACCATCTTCACTAAAATATCCCACCCAGAAGCGAACTCAACCTTATAATGTTGAGTCGAGCGGAATAAATATGGATTGGCTAGTTGTGCAATAGGTAATTGAGCTTTGTCACATTTAGCAAACACATTCAAAATATTCGAAAAAATCTCTACTTCATAATCAGCATGATGTCGTAGAAGAGAGTTAGGGACGCTAGCTTCTCCAGTTACAATTGCAGAACTGGAATCGGAGTGGATTAGTGCAAGCTGTTCTTCAAATGTGAAGGTGCCTGCTGAGTGGTCATGTAATCTAATTGTTTCCATAAATTTCTCGTTGAATCAATTTCAAAGAAATTTGGGCAAAAGCTGTCTATAGACGCTAAATTAAGTAGTGTCTAGGCTGGGTGAATGGCATGTTTAGGGATTAGTCGTGAATTACACTAACTCATATATTCTGTCATCAGTGTGTTTTTCACACGTGATCTGACGTGCTTAAAGCAGTCAGGTCACTATTGATGGCATTTAAGTTTGATATAGACCTCTGAAGATAATGAAGTCAAATCATTAAATACTGAATATAAGATATAAGTTATTAATATATAAAAAGTATATCTAATAAGAATATATTCTAGATATACTTAAATGATTTAATACCCATATTGCAATTCAAGGCAAATAGACTCGCTATGCACAAATTCATCTTGTATTTACGTGAATGTGTAAATGAATCAGATATACACAGTTAAGCCGTCTTTTTTAGGAGATTGCGGGTATCAATTTTGGACTGAATCCAAGCTTGAACTTCACTGAGTCGCCAGCGGGTTAAATGACCAAACTTCACGGGCTTGGGAAAGTCCGGATCATAGCGTTTGGACTTGGGATTAAGACGATCATAGATGGTAGACCTAGATAAACCAGTCAGGTCTTCTAAATCTACACGAGAGATCATCTTAAATTGAGGGGATACGGAAACCATAATATGTCCTATTTGGTTGTCATTGGATGGTTTCTACAATAAAAAAAGAAAACTCATCAAAATACCCCATTTGCACGGACATTTAGGATTTCATGGCGAAACTGAGAAAAAGTTTATATTTGGCGGTAGAAATTACTGTTGAAAAAGCTGATCTAATCATGAAGATTGGATCAGCTTTAAAAACTTATGAATTTTTATCTTTAAGGTAAGAGCGCTGTTTATTTTTTTTAACGATCTCTTTAATCAGGTGATATAACGATTGATCGCCAACCTGATGTTGTTTTAACCAAGTTTCACTATTCCCTGAAAATTTTTTTCTAATGATATCCTCAGTGGTATTTTTTCTAGTGCCTTGCAATTCTTCAGCTTTTCTTCGATGGTGTGAAGCACTTTTTTTAAACCTCCGATTTGAGTCTTTTAAAAATGCGTGATCTTTAGTATTGAATATATAAATTGCTTCTGTTTGTTGATCAACATCAGCAGACATGAGGAGACAGTCTTTTTTGAGGTTCAGGCGCGCAGCTTGCAGATTTAAAAGTTCGCTTTCCAATATGTGTTGCTTAGTGATTGCTTCTTTGACAAAAGGGATGGAGTCTTTGGTCAAGTCATTAATAATAATGTCTTTGCTGATAGTACTAATTTTTGAAACTTCATTTTTGTCGAGTAGTATTCTTTCAGCATATTGAAGAAAGCTTGCTTTAATGTGATCAGTTGACTTTTGTTTTTGATGCCCATTGTGAATTTTTTCGAAAATCTTATTAATTTCTTTAGGTACGACCTCTAAACTTTGACAGTCATTATGTAAGGCATAGGTATGAAAAGCTTTCTTACGTAATTTTTCCACTTGTTTTAGGCTAAGAATTTCTTCCGATTGTACATAAGTAAAAAACAGCTTTATCTCTGTCAAAATATCATCATAAAAGCGAGGCAAACGATCAATCAAAGGGATTTCGACAGTATCATTTTCATCTTCAGCAAGATGAATTTTTTGTACCGCAATAGTACGATATTTTTTTTGTTGCTCTGTTTCTTTGTAATGTCCTACAGCATGAAAAGAGTAAATATTTTGTTTATCTAATTCAGTAAGCTCATAACGGTATTCTTGCCGATTCGGTCCTAAATCAATTCCACAAAATTTTAAACGTTCATGTAAGGATGTTTGGTCGCCTACACCTGAATACTTGATATTCTTTAAAACAAAATCCTCAAGCACATTCATGAGTCTAATTTGATTATTAATTAGCAATTGGTCTGACATCTTCTTCTCTAAATATAAATATTATTTAGATTAAATATGGATCTAATTTTAATGCAATCATTTTTCATGCTTCGAGGTTAGATGAATTTAATTTCTTGAGGAGAAATAGCTTTGAAAATCCGTTTGATACTAAAGATATTTTTTATAAAAAATCTTGTAAAAACTATGGGGTATGAATAATGTACCAATATAGCCATCAAAATGAGTGATATAAATTAGTTCATTGAGCAGAGGCACCCTCTTTACGGATCTTGTTTTTTGCAAGAATTTCTGTTTATGCGACTTTGTTTTTGACCGTAATTTATTGCTGTTCAAAGCATATTGACTGAAGGTTACTCAATATAAAATAAAAGACGTACAGTTCTCATTCATTTTCATCGTTGTGCAGCTTCATTTTTTATAGAACGTTGACACTTTAAATCCTGCCAATTATCCTTGGCTTGCTGGCCTACATTGTCAGTTGGTTTTGACAGACCATTTACACACAAGCACATCAAAAGATTCATTTTTTGGTGGCGAACTCGTTCGTTCCTCCTCCGTTGCGGTAGGGCGAGGGAGGGACGCCTTGTGCGTGCTGATTCTTGTGTGTCAGTCTGTCAACCCTCTTTCGTTCTGCCACCATTATTTGACAGTAATTTGGTAGAGCTCTTTAATACACACAAGGAGTCCGCCATGCGTACTACATTCTTAAATACTCACTCTCTTTTTTATCCCAGTACTCTCTATGGCATTGTCGATGCCAGATAAGCCGATATTTTAAAAAATTAACAATTGGGGAACGCTCAGTGAAGGCACTGTTCCTTTATTGGCCTATACATCTGAATCATTTTATTGCTGATCTGTAGATAGACTCCTTTCTACGTAACAGTCACGTCAGAATAAAAGGCAGAACTCCAAGAAGAACATCAAACTACCATATGCCCAGCTTTGCGACTGCTAAGAGGTGTTTATGGGTAAAGAAGAGAATATGTACGATGACAACAAAATTAAAGCGTCTGTCTTTATGTATTTTATTGATGGGACTGAATGCCTGTTCCAGTCAAAAACAACCTGAAAATGATTCTGCTGTAGAAGGTCAAACCACAGAAAGTAAAGAGGCTTTGCGGAATGTTGCGGATACCTCAGTGGTGATTGTGCCGAAAGCACAGATCAGTCCTGATCAAAGTTGGGAGAAGATAGACGAAGATGTAATAAGTAGTAATTTGATTTACTTTTATCCCGAAAAGATGAAATCACTCAATTACAAAGAACCGAGCAAGCTTGCGGATGACGTATTCTTCCCAGCCAATCATGAATTTATCAAAAAACAATTACATTTAGATAAGAGCAAAGTTCTTGTGATTGGAATGGATGGGTATAGCTCGTATAACAACTTGTTGATTGATTTGAGTAATGATGAATATTTCAAATATGCCAACAATCTTGCCATCAACTATATCCGTGCTATGCAAGCAACTAAGGTCGAACCCAAGCAAGAATTTGAAAAAACACAAGATTATGAAAAACGAATTAGAGAAGCGCAGCAAAATGGCAAAAATAATGTAATCGACTATGATGTTGAAGTACTGGAAAGGGCCTTAAACTCTATTGTTCCTGATATCACTGCCGATGACAGTGATAATACCTATCAGTATGATGCTGATCAGGAATTGATGACGATTCACTTTAAGCAGAAAAGTCGTTATTCCAGTGCTGTGGTCAAATCAGAACTACTTATCAAAGCTCAGCCTGATTTGGCAAAGACTCTTGCTGAAAATTTCAGCCGACTTAAAGTGGGCTATGTCCTTACGGCTAAAAATAACACTTTAAATTTGGATGGGATATTTTTTTATTTTATTCACTATGGTAATCCTGATCGGCAGAATAATACATCTAGATTTTATTTATCACCAATCATCAAGCCGATTGCTTTCAAGCAAAAAAGTGCAGTCAATGCATCTTGGAAAACCAGTGATGCTATTGAGGAAGTTGAAACCCTACCTTTTAAAGATCTACTCACATCACCGTTATGGCAATTTAAATTTGGTTTAGAGCATTATTTGTCTCCAGAAACACTATTACAAAAATATGTTAAGCCAGAAACGCCTAAAGAACCCGAAACGTTTGACTATTTAGGTGATGGGTGAGCATGACCAAATATGCCATTTAGTACTTTTTAAAAATAAAGAAATTTCAAATACATATTACCACGATGTAAGGGTGTCTTCTTTTCAATATCAATTGATGGATGCATCCGTATATCTACATCTGAATACAATATTGAAGAGTAATACAGAATGAATAACTTAATGAAAACTTTGGGCCTTACCGCATTGCTATCGTTATCCGCATTGACTTTACAAGGATGCAGCTCAGGGCTGGAACCTGATACCTTCTCGGTCGAATTGAATGAAATGGGCTCTGGGACATGGACTCGATCGACAGTGGTCACTATCCGTTCGAATGTAGCAGAACCGATTGAAGTCACCAATGTCACGGTGAACAATGGACAATGTACCTATATTGGACATGACAAGCGATTTAACTTTCCATTACATTTTCAAATGGGACAGGTGTTTCGTCTGCGATTACAAGGTTGCAGTTTTACAAATGTGGTACAGGTTGATATTGAAACGACCAGTGGAACCGCAAGTTATGGTTTTAACTAAACCACACATTCTCAGACATGATGGTGATGGCATGACCGAAAGATACCATCACTGAAATAAGCACAAGACAAGAGACATTAAGAAACTGCATCCGAAAGGGTGCAGTTTTTTTATGCCTGAAACTTTATCTCTAGCATCAGGAATTCCCCTATGAAAACAAATCCATCGCTTGGACAGACACCTGTGATTTGTCCTTTTTGTCATTCACACCATACGCAATTGATACAAACCCATCAGCTTACAACACAGCCTAACAGTACCAGTATTGTGGCATTTTCTCCGATGGCGTTAGCCAATATCGGTATGCAAATTTCAAAGCGTATGAATCTCCCCCCTATGCTGGGTGGGTTAACAGGTCTAGTGGTCGGGGGCGTTGTATTGTTATTTCTCAATCATCAAAAGCCGATCAATGTTCTGCAATACCAATGCGCGCAGTGTCAAGAGACCTTTGAAATGCATGGGCCGAGTTAAGCAAACATACGTTTAATAGCAACATCAAAATTTACAGATTCAACTTCTGAGAGGAACAATCCAATGGCACATCAAATTGAAAATATGGCTTATGTGGGCGAAACCCCATGGCATGGCTTAGGTAACCCACTTACCCCACATCAACCGATTGAAGTCTGGGCACAGCAGGCAGGGATGGACTGGCAGATCGAAAGCTCAAATGTGAGTTATATGGCTGAAAATCATAAAGGACAAAACTTGATCCTACCGCATGATGAACAACGGGTACTGTACCGTTCAGATACCCATGCACCTTTATCTGTGGTGAGCCAGCGCTATCAGGAAGTGCAACCCAAACAGATTTTAGAGTTCTACCGAGACCTCACTGAACAATCAGGCTTTGAACTGGAAACCGCAGGCGTACTCAAAGGCGGGAAGAAATTCTGGGCATTGGCACGAACAGGGCAGACTTCTGCCTTAAAGGGCAAAGATGTCAGTAATGGTTACATCCTCTTAGCTACAGCCTGTGATGGCACACTGGCAACCACGGCACAATTCACCTCTATCCGGGTGGTGTGTAACAACACCTTAGCGATTGCCTTAAAGGGGCAAAACTCAAGTGCAGGTGTGGTGAAAGTACCACACAGCACCAAGTTCGATGCACAGAAGATTAAACAGCAATTGGGGATTTCAGTCCGTGCATGGGAGGATCACATGTATGAAATGAAGCAACTCAGTCAACGTAAAGTCACGCAGACCGAAGCAGCAGCGTATTTCGATGCAGTGTTTAACAACACTAGCCTAAGCAATGCAGAACAAGACGAAGGCATTATTCAGTTTTATCGTAATGTGGCCACCCAAACTAACCACACAGCTAAAGCTGAAAACAAGACTGAACCCAATGGACGTGCCATGTCTAAAGTCATGACCATGTTTAACGGGCATGGGCGTGGGGCAGAACTGAGCTCAGCTAAAGACACGGCCTATGGTTTGCTGTGCTCAATCACCGAATTTGCAGATCACGAACGTCGTGCCATGAGTCAGGACCATCGTCTCGATTCTGCTTGGTTCGGTGCAGGCGCAGGCCTTAAGCAACGTGGACTCGAACAAGCACTCCGTTTAGTTGTTTAAGTTTCGATTCAGATTCAGGATTTAAGATCAGGACATGAGATCAAGATGATCATGTAAATCTCCCTAAGCCCAAACACCTTTTTGCCACATCTCCAGATGTGGCTTTTTTTATGCCCAAAATTTAACAATGACAGGAAATCAATATGAACTCAGCCGTAATTCACCGAGACAATGTAACACCACATATCCATGCCGACCGTCCAAAACTGTTTACCGCAAAACGCTTTGTCGATACCAAAAATTTGACTCAAGCCGAATGGCTCGAAGTCCGTAGACAAGGGATCGGGAGCAGTGACTGTGCTGCTGCTTGTGGCCTTAATCCGTATATGTCGATGCTTGAACTATGGATGATCAAAACAGGACGGATTCAACAAAACATTGAAGATGCCAGCGAAGGCCATGCACCTCTGTACTGGGGTAAGCAGTTAGAGCCACTCGTTGCTGAATACTACAGCATGCATACCCAACATAAAGTGAGACGTGTGAATGCAGTGCTGCAACATCCTGATCCAGACAAACATTTCATGTTGGCTAATCTAGATTACTCTGTGGTGGGTAATGCCGAGGTCCAAATTCTGGAATGCAAAACCGCAGGGGAATATGGGGCTAAGCTGTGGCGAGATGGCGTACCGCTCTATGTCCTTTGCCAAGTACAACATCAGTTAGCAGTCACAGGCAAACAAGCAGCGCACATTTGTGTACTGATCTGTGGACATGAAACCCGCATCTTCAAAGTGACGCGTTCTGAGTCTGTGATTCAACACATCGTCAATGCTGAACGCTACTTCTGGGACTGTGTGGAAAAGGATACCCCACCTGAAGCGGATGCCAGTGAATCCGCAGCCAAAGCTCTACAACTGCTTTATCCCGAACATGTGCCACTCAGTACGACAGACTTATCTGAAGATGAGCAAGCCAATCAACAGTTTGAACAACTGATTCGAGTGCGTAATCAAGTTGATAAATACCAACAGCAATTTGAGCTACTCAAGCACCAATTGCAAGGCCAGATGCAAGAGGCTGAGCGTGCCACCTTTAAAGCGGGCTCAGTGACATGGAAGAAGTCAAAAGACTCGATCAGCTTGGATAGCAAGGCTTTACTCAAATCACACCCTGAATATCTCAACCAGTACCCACAAAGCAAGCAGGGCACACGGCGTTTCAACATTTACTGCAATGATGATTGAAACAGATTTAGCCTAAGTGTAATTCACAAGTCGAACGCCCAACTACCAATCAAAAATCCCATGCCTGAGTGCATGGGATTTTTTATGTCTAATTTATTTTATACGATGAGGAAATCAACATGATTAAAGGTTTAGCGATTACCCCGCCAATACTTGGACGTATTAGTATCGGTAAAGTGGTAGAAAAGAACGGCAAACGTCTGCCTGAAAAGGACGATCAATTCACCATTACCAGTCAAATCCAAGGTAAAGATGGATGGATAAAGCATCCACTCGATGAACAACTCCGAGTCAAAGCACAAAATCAAAAGCTCAGAAGCATCCCAGTACGAATGATCTTCAATGATCCTGAACTGAACTTACGTGCAGAGTACAGCCTTTTTGACCGTCAGACAGGCCGACCAGTCTGTATAGGCAATGGTGAAACTTGTCAGCGCTTAACCAATCAAGGGGTTGAGCATCATCTATGTCCATCACCTGATTTATGTCTCTTGGCACAAGGAGGATTGTGTAAACCTTATGGCCGTCTCTATGTGAATCTGGATGAATCGGATGAGTTCGGGACTTTCGTTTTTAGAACGACAGGTTTTAACAGTATCAGGACTTTAGCTGCACGACTCAGCTATTACCATGCAGCATCGAATGGATTACTTTCATGTCTGCCGTTACAGCTGACCTTAAGAGGCAAGAGCACCACGCAAAGCTATCGTACCCCTGTCTATTATGTGGATCTGACTTTACGCGAGGGTGTTCATTTGCAAGAGGCCATACACACTGCTAAAGAAATTGATCAGAAAAGTAAGCTTTCTGGGTTTAATCAGGCTGCTTTGGATCATATTGCTCTACAGGGTTTTGCCAATGCACAGTTTGAGGTGAACTCAGAGGAGGGAGGGGATTTGGTGGAGGAGTTTTATACGGATGAGCTTGCTGAAGCTGAACAAACGCAGCCTGACTCAAAAGCCAAAACAAAGCCTAAATTCAATCAGGGGGACGGGGTTGTGCAGGATATTCAGAAAGGTTTGCAGCAGTCTGTCAGCACAGTGAGTTGAGACTTCGGTAAAATGCGAAAGTTAATTTTTACGAATCTCTCAATCATTTCAGCGAATTGCTGCTCGCATTAAAGATTAGGAGTAAACATCATGAATGCGATTACAGGTCAAACTTTTGTAATGAATCAAATTATTAATTTGAAAGAAGTCATTCAATTCACAAGTATTAGTCGGGCAAAGATTTACGAAATGATTAATGACAGTTCAAGGTATTATGATCCAAGTTTTCCAAAGCCAGTTCGCTTAAGTGAGTCTCGCATTGGTTGGGTGGCTTTAGAAGTTCATCAATGGATTGAAGATAAGATACAAAGTCGTTAAAGGTGGGAGCGAGAGCTCCCTTATTTTTCGTATTTTCACTCGTGTAACGCTGGTTTAGTAACAGTTTCGAATTCAGTATATATGTCTGGATGGTTTTTAATTAAATAATTTTTAACATTGTTGTTTGAAAGCAACTTTTTTAAATAACCAGTAGCTAGAACCAAGTTTAAAGTATCTTGAGCATAATCTTGCTCAAGAATTTTAAACTGGACATGTAAATTAGCTCGATCATTTTCAATTTTTTTAATCGCTTCGAATGAATTATCCATTTTCTTTATTTTTTTTGTTGGTTCTTTAAGCATACTTGGTTCGGTTGTCATCAGGAGAGCCTTTGCATAGGGTACGGTTATGTTATTGAGAGATAGCATTAGCTCTGCACATTCAATTTGTCTCAGGGGTTTCATTTTTCGAAGAAGAGGGAAAATGTTAGGAGAAATTTCACGATTTTTCAGTAATTCAATCACTTCAGGACAAATACCATTCAGTAAATTCATTTTGGTACGAATAGCTCTGATGTCTATATTTAAGGCAGTAGCCAGACGCTCTTCGTTGACACCTTGCTCTATTGCCCGTCTAATCATGAAGTGTTCTTGAATGGTAGCTAAGCGATTGATTTTTTTATTGTAAGTGTAGCTCTCATCATCTGAAGAGAGTAAGCAGGGGATTAGGGTATAACCTAATTCTTTTAAAATTTCAAAGCGTATATGTCCATCCAATAAAATATACTGAGCTTTGCTGTTTGCTGAACTTACTATAAGGGGTTCAATAATCCCAATATCTTTAATTGAAGCCTTGATTTGCCCATATTTTTTTGTATAAATGGTACTTTTAAGTATGGTTTTGCTTAAAAGAAGTTGACTAGGCTTAAGGTATAATGGGGTCAGTTGAAATGCGATATTTACCTCTTGCATATGTACATCCTATTTTTCAGCTAATTGAACTTCTAAATATTGCGGTAAGGTATCGAGTGATTCAGCCCGTAATAAATTAAAGAAATTTTCATCTTTTCTTAAATGGGATATAGCACCAGCGATAAATGCCAATACTTGCTGAGTATGGTTTGCCCTTTTGACAAAGTTGTGTACCCGTTCCACTTCTTTTTGATATGTTTTAACAACATCATTTGCAGAAATTTTACTTGTTCTGGAATTAGGGGCGTAGCTTAGATTTTTACCTACCAATTGCCTTCTTTCGATAACTCTTTTCGCTTGTAAAAGTTGATGTCCTTTTAGGTCGCCACTTTCATATGCTTCTTGTAAAGCAATTTGAATATCTGAATTGTTGTCAGCAGTTTTTGAAATATTCAGGGCAACACTGAGCGGAATTTTCTTTTGTTCAACGGCATAAAGTAATCGTTCCTCACCATTTTTTAATAAAGTTAAAATGCCTTGAATATACTCAGGAACTAATCCGGTCTTTTTAGAGATAGCATGTTTGTCATAACCTAAATCTGACAGGCGTTCTATACAGCTTAAAAACTCCATCGCACGATGTTGGCGTCTAGCTATATTTTCAACCAGACTCATGATTAAGGCTTCTTCTTTGTTTACATCAATGATGCGAGCTGGGATTTCTGTTGCTCCAAGCTGCTTAAATGCTTGGATTCTTCCTTCACCGCAAATGAGTTGATAGGGTCGGTTTTGATTAGATATTCTGGTGACTGTGATGGGTTTTTTCAGCCCCACAGTACGGATGCTTTCTACAATCTCAGCGAAGACTTTTTCATTGCGATCTCTTGGATTTAAGATTTCAATATGTTCGATTGGAATCATAGAAACAGGTGCATTTGAGTTGCTTTCTAAGCTATATATTTCCATTTGACACGCTCCGCCATTCCAAATAAGTAGTTCAGGTTTGTAAATCTAAAGCTTTCTAATTCGACAGGGTTGAACTCACCAAGACTGAGCTTGCCACACATAAAATCTAATCTAGGTAAAAGGTAATAATCTTTTATTGTTGTGTTTGTGGCATCCAAGCGAACAACAACAGTGATGTCTGGGTTTAGTATGGTGTCGAACCGTACTTTCCAGCGAGAGTTACCTCTGTTTAATTTATGGCAGCGGGTCAGAACTAAGGAAATACTGATTTCATCATTGATGAATATAAGGTCACTTAACGGGTCTTTTTGAATGTAGGCGCCATTTAATTTTGCCATTTCACTAATCACTTGCTGCGTGATTTCAGGGTGTAGTTTTCGTAAGAACTTATTTATTTCGACATAGTGAAAGTCTCGCTCAGGTTTAAATCCAATGAGTTCATAGGCTCTGAGTAGACTCCCAAAACGATTGGAATAGACTCCAGTCTTTGGTGTAATTTCAGATTCATTGATTATAAGGCCAGAAAGAAAGCCATGCTTTTGATACAATGTCCTTAACAAGTCTAATAATTCTTCATCAGTATATTTACGTGAGCGTTCTCGAATTATGCCTTGAGCGGTGTAAAACATGTCTAGCGGTACAATAGCTTCAAATGCCTGATCTTTTCTAATCCATTGTTCTGTGGGATTGGAAACATGTGCTTTTTTAAGTTTAAAAGAGGTTTTATTGAAGACATTATTACCAATATATTTTTCGTTAGTGAGGACTTCATGAACCGTATTTCGTGTCCATGTACGGTTAAAATCTGTCTTAATATTTTCTGAATTTAGTTTCTCAGCGATTTGAGATTCGGATAAGTTGTTTTGAATAAACCATTCGTAGATTTGGTGTATAACTTTAATTTCTTCCTCTGGACCTGCGACAAGAATGACACGATCCATTTGAAAGCTTTTGTGTTCACCCATTTTAAGTAAAGTTTTGAAGTTTCCTTGCTGATCGATCAATGCACGTCTTAGACCGTAGCCAGCGGTTCCACCTTGTCTAAAGCCTAATTCGATTAAGCGGCATTGACCAATAAAAACTTTATTGGAGAGTTCGCGACTATATTCACCAGCCATTGTCCGTTTAAAGCTTTTCATGACGGTTGTGAATGGCGTCCCATCATTTGCAAATTGTTCTGCACAATAAATAATTTGGATGCCTGCGCGTTTACAAATATATTCATAATAGGCGCTTTCATCAGCATCTTGAAAACGTCCCCATCGGCTTACGTCATAGACTAATATGACCTTAAATTCAATTTGATGAGATTCTACATCTTGGATTAATTGCTGTAGCCCAGCTCGTCCACTTAAACTTAGCCCGCTCTTGCCATCATCCACATATGTTTTAATAATTTTGATATTGTGTTCTTGAGCATACTCTTGAATTTTATCGGATTGGTTCAAGGTCGAATATTGCTGATGATCGGTAGACATGCGGACATATTGAGCCGCCCAAATAGGGTGCTTTGATTCAGATGTTTGTTTTTGTGTAGAGTGGGAAGAATCCATAACAGAGACCTAAGTAAAATTTAAAAAAGATAAAAATTAATTGGGTTAAAGCTGCTTACGATTTTTTTGAGAAAAATATGGTGGAAAATAGCAGGAATGCCAGAGTCAGGTCATAGCTTATAAGAGAATTACTCTAAGGCTTCATTATGACGTTTTTATGAAAGTTTAGTGAGCTTTAGCCATAGATAAATATGGGATAAAAATCTGTTTTACAAATATTTTTTGTGATTGTCTGGGTGAGAAATTAAATCTTTTGTAGCAAAATAACAGAAATTTTTTTGTATGGATCTACGCTATATAAATTTAAAGATAGCGTAGATCATGTAATTTAACGTGACAAAAAAATACAGGGTATTTAATTAATTTTATTATTTAAATCAATTAAATACTTAATGGATTGACCGAGTGCATAGCCCAAAAGTGGTGGAACTGCATTACCCACTTGCGTATATTGTGGCACTTCAAATTTACGCATTTGCCCGCCAGTTGTCACTTTAGAGAGGAATTTAAAGTTATCTGGGAAAGACTGAATACGCGCCATTTCACGCACGGTAAGTGTTCTTAAATCGCTATAGTGGCAGGCATCATCTGGAATAGATAAAGCAGCCGGTGCAGGTTGATGTGGTATTAACGCTTTTTGTGTTTGTTTTTTGGTTTGATGAACTTTTAAATATTGAACCAAATCATCACGGCTATAAAAACGAACCGGCTTACATTCATCATTCAAGAAAGCTAGCGTATGTAATTCATTAAATGCTTTTTCCGAGATGTTGTCTGCAATCCCTTTCAAAACTTGCTGTACTTCTTTCTTCGTTTCTTTCGATACGGCATTTAAGTTCTGATAAAGCTTAAAACGCTTTTGGACATGAATACCATTGGCTCTTAACTCATAATTGCTTATTTGTTCGTGATCTGCCAACAGCGGGTTAAATAGTTCATCGAGTCGAGCGACATACGGCGATTTATCAATTTTATCTGTAATAGATAAATCCTGAATGGCATCTTGAACCGAAATTTCTTTACCCTTAAAAGCAATCAATGGCTTTAAGAATGATTGAGTAAAAAACTCTGTATCATTATCCACATCGTAAAAATCTAGATGCCCGTATTCAAGTTCTGAATTTGCTTTCACTTTTTCGAAAAATTGAAAGCAGCGATTAAATGCTAATTTTTCAACGCTATTCAGCTTATCAATGATATTCTTAAACACATCAACACGCATACCCAATAAGATAAATCTAGGTCGGTTTTGCGCTACACCGGCATACTTTGCATTTACGTGTAAACACAATGGAATATAGTCCATGCCGGCAAAAGCTTTAGCAACTTCATACCAAGCATAGAATTGACCTTTCTCGGTGTTAAAGGCTCTGAGAATTCCGGTTACATTTTCTAGAAGAACAAACTTAGGTTGAGTTAGTCCAACAAATTTCGCAAATTCCCACGGCAGAGTATTTCTTTCATTACCTAACTGACGTAAGCCAGCCATACTAAAGCTTTGACATGGAGGGCCTCCAGAAACCAAATCTAATCCATTTGGTAAACCTTGATCTTGGATTTGTTTTAGTAACTCTGGAGACTGTCCCATCAATTTATTTAATTCAACAATACTGCCGACTAATAATTTTTTATTCAGCACTGTTTCTGATGAAATGTCCGTATATCCATCTTCTTCTATTGGGGGATAAGCCTTTGGATTTTCCCGAAGCCTTTTACTCATTTCTTCTTTTGAAAAACTTGAATTGATCCACAGTGCATGTTCTGGTGCATTATTTCCATCTAACTTTTCATTGAAAAAGTTATAGGAAAACGTCTCTGCTGCCATTGGAGACAATTCATTTGCAATGACGAGGTTATATCCTGAAGCTTCGAGTCCTAGAGACAAACCACCACAACCGGCGAACAATTCAATATAGTTCAAAAATAAACTCTGATAGATTTTTAAAAACAGCCTTATTCTAAAGTACACTTAGCTAAAAATCCAGGGCTTATCTCTATTAAAAAATGAATCAAAGAACTCCCATACTTTTAACGACTGAACAAAATCAAATTTCTCTCAAAAACCGCCATTATTTAGCTCAAAAAGGCATTGATTATGGCTTGTTATCTATTACCCAAACTGGTCTAGATAAGTCGATTATGGATGCCGTAGGTTCATTACGTGCCTATCTTAAAGAACAGCAATATCATGACTATGATAATCAATCGCAAGGGACTCCCTATAAAGTTCTAAATCCTTGCTTTTTAGTTGTCTCTGATAATGATGCTCAAAATCAGAAAGTGAGCTTATACCGCCCTGAGACAAAAAAAGGCGATCCGCGAATTTGGATCTACGGCTTAAAAAGCTCAGCTCAACCCGGAGATGAAATTGCTTTAATTGTCGATAAAGGTGAGCTTTATGTATTCAACATTTCAAAACTAGATTTATCAGTGAATCAAATCCTAACTCAAATTGTGAATGACTACGAAGCTGTAGCTCATGAGTTACTTGAGTTGTTGCAAGCTTTAAGTAAGAAAGGTCCATTACAATCAATTATGAAAGGTGATACGGCAATTGGGATGACTATTGAACATGCTTTAGGTATTCCGGCTAACTCATCACCATTCCCGGATTATAAAGGAATTGAGCTAAAATCATCGCGTTTAAATAGGGCTTCCAACCGTACCAATCTATTTGCACAAGTTCCAGATTGGTCAATTAGTAAACTTAAAAGCAGTCAACAAATTGTTGATAAATATGGTTATGAGCGTGACGGAGATTTAAAGCTTTACTGTACTTTAGCAGCCAAAAAATACAATTCTCAAGGATTGGGCTTTGAAGTGGATTTCAATAATGACGTATTAAATGAAATTCATATTGAAGGTGGTTCAGTTGTCAGTTGGCTTGGTCAAACCCTTAGAAATAAATTGCTCGAAAAGCATCATGAAACCTTCTGGATTAAGGCCGATACTCATATAAGCAATGACGATGAATACTTCACGCTTAGATCCATTACACACACCAAGAATCCATTAGCAAGTCAGTTTTTATTTTTAATGGAGCAGGGGATCATCACGATGGATCATTTGATTAAGCGAAAGAATATGACTGGTGGTGCCAGAGAGAAAGGGCCTTTATTTAAAATTAACCCAAAACATTTGGGATTATTATTCCCAGAACCTCAAGAATTTTATTTAGCAGAGGAATAATAAATTTTTCATTAGAGGTGGGTTTAGTGAAATATATTCTTTAACTTATTTGCATTGGTCATGTAAATGTTTAACCAATTGAAACGTAGGTCAAAGCTCCTGTCCATCATCTTGGGACAAGGTGGCTTTGGAGGTCCATCAATGGATTGAAGCCAAGATACAAAGTCGTTGAGCGTGGGAGCGAAGGCTCCCATGTTTTTGTTTATTCTAAAAGTCTAATTTTTAAATGATTTCAATCTTAAAGTTTTTAATTAGTCTTTCTCTGTACACGACAAAAATAGATAACTCATTGAAATAATGTCATAATAATTGTTTTCTAACGACGAATACTATGACACATCTCAATGAGTTATATCTTATCTTAAACAAATATCTAAAATGGAACAAGTCACATTTAAAGTGCTTTGCGCTCATCATGCTTGTGATTATTTTAAAGCAAACATGTAATCTTTCTTCTGCATCTAAAGCCTTGCCCATCAAGTGCTTACCACAATCATTTTATCGACGTATGCAGCGCTTCTTTGCAGGTCAGTATTTTGATTATCGTCAAATTTCTCAGTTGATTTTCAATATGTTTTCATTCGACCAAGTGCAACTGACTTTAGATAGAACCAATTGGAAATGGGGAAAACGAAATATTAATATCCTGATGCTCGCAATCGTTTATCGTGGAATAGCGATACCTATCCTTTGGACATTGCTTAATAAACGTGGAAATTCAGATACGAAAGAGCGCATTGCTTTGATTCAACGCTTTATAGCCATTTTTGGTAAAGACCGTATTGTGAATGTGTTCGCAGACAGAGAGTTTATCGGTGAGCAGTGGTTTACATGGTTAATTGAACAAGACATCAACTTCTGCATTCGTGTTAAAAAAACTTCATTGTCACCAATCATTTAGGAAAGAATCATAAAATTAGTGATTTATTTCGCCATCTTAAAGTTGGTCAAATTGAATGTCGTAAACGACGGATTTTGGTTGGTCGGGTGAAACTATATATAAGTGCACTACAGTTAGAAAATGGAGAGCTTTTACTCGTCGTTTCTCCTCAGTTTAATGCCAATGCTATTCAGGATTATGCATTACGCTGGGAAATTGAAACCTTATTCAGTTGTCTCAAAGGACGCGGGTTTAATCTTGAAAATACGCGCTTGACAGACCCTAGACGAGTGAAAAAATTGATTGCGGTGTTAGCTATAAGCTTCTGTTGGTGTTACTTAACGGGTGAATGGCAACATGATCAAAAAAAAGTGATAAAAATAAAGAAGCATGGACGACTCTCAATGAGTTTATTTCGCTATGGTTTAGACTATGTTCAAATGGCGATTCAGCGTTTAATTGGTTTTGGGAAAAAAGAAGAGTTTAAGGAAATTTTGGCAATTTTAAGAAGGCAGAACCCTGATAGGATAAGGGTTCTGTGAAATTTGTCGTGTACAGAGTTAGTCTTTATAGGCTTTGTTGCATAAATATGTAAGCATCTGATTTAAATAAATTTAATTTTGGATCAAAAAATAATCAAAACTTTTAAAATCATATAGTTATGAAATCTTTGTGCAACAAAGCCCTCTCAAACTATCAATAAAATCAGCCCATTCCTGCATCATCTTTGTTCGGTATTCCAAGTGTTGTGCGTGGTTATATGCTTGAGATACTGCATTACCTACAGTGTGTGCTAACTGTATTTCGATTGCGTCATGCATATAACCTTGCTCATGTAGTGTTGTTGAGGCAAGTCCACGAAAGCCATGCCCCGTCATTTTACCTGTATAGCCCATCGTGCGAATCGCACTTAAAAGAGCATTATTACTTAATGGCTTTGCAGTACTGTGATTATAAAAAACAAATTTCTTGTCGCCCGTAAGTGGTTTTAGATCTTCTATAAGTACAATAGCTTGTCGAGATAAAGGAACAATATGGGGGAGAGCCATTTTCATTTTATAAGCTGGGATGCGCCACAACTTATTTTCAAAATCAATTTCATCCCATTCCATGTTTATGAGTTCTGCTGTCCTAACAAAAGTTAAAGCCATGAACTGTAAAGCTGTCTTAACGAGAATATTACCGTGATAATGATCCATGCGTTCTAAGAAAGGAGGAAATTCAGAAATATCTAAGCGAGCCATATGCTTCACTTTACGAGGCTTTAGAGCTTCCTGAAGGTGGGGAGTAGGATCGTTCTCGATTAGACCTTTACGAATTGCGAAACGGAAAATACGCCCAGCTAAAGGTATGGAGCGTTTAGCCATCTCTTGAGCCCCTCGGGCTTCAATCTGTTTAGCACAAGCAAGGATATCTTTACCCTTAATTTGATCAATAGGCATATGTCCTAATGCTGGGAAAAGGTCTTTTTTAAATACAGATAGGTCACGTAAATATGTGCCTTCTTTAATGACGGGCTTACGATCTTCCATCCACTCCATCGCGAGAGACTTGAAAAGGGTGCTTTCATTAATTTGTTGTAAACGTTCATTCTTTATGGCATTAGGATCAATATTATTATAAAGCTGGATACGTGCTTCATCACGGGCACGGCGAGCTTGAGCAAGTGTGATCTCTGGATAGCTGCCAATGGTTAGAGTGCTTTCACGGCCATTAAATCTATACTTTAAACGCCAGAACTTTCCACCTGAAGGTGTAACCTCCAAATATAGTCCTTTTTCGTCAGAATAGCGCTTTTTTTTATCAAGTGGGTTTATTTTTCTAACTTTAACATCAGTAAGCATTTTTAATGGTATCCGTGCAAATTGGGGGACGAAAAATAACTTAAAAAGTCTGTCCCCCAATTATCCCCCACGATATGGGGGATTGCAATGGATGTACTAGGATTTAATAAAACAATAAAAAGGCTTAAACCTATACGGTTTAAGCCTTTCAGAACCCCGTTGGATGCTACGGGAAGCTAATTTGGCGGTGAGAGAGGGATTCGAACCCTCGATACGCGCAAACGTATACACACTTTCCAGGCGTGCTCCTTCAGCCACTCGGACACCTCACCATGGCGGAGGATAATATCGAAAAACATAGCCATCGACAAGGTGAAACAATTGATTTAGAGAAAAACTTTTAGCGTGATGATATGATTCGCAAAAATACTGTCTAAATTGAAGACACACTATGCAAAGTACTGCAAAAAAAGCCGCATTGCCCGCAATCACTTTAGCCGCCCTTGGGGTCGTGTTTGGAGACATTGGAACCAGTCCACTTTATGCACTGCGTCAATGTTTTTTAACAGCCCATCTAGCGATATCAGAAGCGTCAGTTTTAGGCATTTTGTCCCTCATTTTTTGGTGCATGATGCTAACGGTGAGTTTTAAATACGTTACGATTATTATGCGAGCAGACAATAACGGTGAGGGCGGAATTATGTCCTTACTGGCACTAAATCTGCGAACCACCTTAATTAGTGATAACAAGAAAATTTATCTTATTGCTCTGGGATTTATTGGTGCATCACTGTTTTTTGGTGATGGAATTATTACTCCTGCAATTTCGGTTCTTTCTGCAATAGAAGGTCTCAGTATTGCTACGCCTATTTTTAATCAGTGGTTAGAGCCCTTATCCATAGGAATTATCACTGGCTTATTTTTGGTACAGCGCCATGGGACAGGGACAATGGGGAAATTCTTTGGGCCATTAACCCTACTGTGGTTCTTAGCGATTGGTGCTTTAGGGCTGTGGAGTATTTTTCAGACCCCTCATGTATTATTGATGGTTAATCCGTACTGGGCATTGAGTTTTGTCTTTAATCAACCCTATGTGGCTTTTCTGACTATGGGTGCCGTGATTTTGACTATGACGGGCGGTGAAGCACTTTACGCCGATATGGGACATTTTGGTCGTCTTCCGATTCGTTTAGCTTGGTTTATTATTGTATTACCATGTTTGTTATTGAATTATGCAGGGCAAGGAGCATTGTTATTGCGTGACGCGGATGCACTCGCGAATCCTTTTTATATGCTTATTCCAGAATGGGCACTATTTCCAATGATTGGTTTGGCCACAGCAGCAGCAGTTATCGCATCTCAGGCGGTTATTACGGGCGTATTTTCTATGGTTAATCAAGCCATTCAATTACGTTATTTACCTCGTTTGGCAGTGCGACATACTTCAGAGGTAGAGCGCGGTCAGATTTATTTGCCATTTATTAATTGGGCGCTGTATATCTCTGTACTGATCTTAATTTTATTGTTTGAGAATAGTGAGAATTTGGCTAGTGCTTATGGGGTTGCTGTCACCATGACTATGTTGTGTGGCACTATTTTAATCTCTATTTTGGCCTATGGGTTGTGGCGTTGGCCAATGTGGAAAGTTGCATTATTCGCCGTGCCATTTTTGTTACTTGATACAGTTTTTGTTGCCTCGACTTCGCTTAAAATTTTATCAGGTGGATGGGTTCCAATTTTAATTGGTGCAGTGCTGTATACTATTTTAATGACATGGAAAGATGGTCGTGCATTAGTGTTGAAGCGTCTTGAAAAGGATTCATTGCCAATAGACCTATTTATTAAAAGCATTAGTATGGGTAGTGAAACTAAGTTCGTTCCAGGTGATGCAGTCTTTTTGACTGGTACACCAAATATTGTGCCACACGCAATGCTTCACAATATTAAGCACAACAAAGTCCTGCATGAACGCAACATCATGGTAACGGTTATTACACGCGATATTCCTTTTGTTCCGTCACAAGAACGCAGTAGTGTTGAAAAACTGGATGTCCGTTTTTATCGTATTACTTTGTATTATGGTTTTAAAGATCAGCCAAATATTCCGCAAGCCTTGGAAATGGCCTATGCTGAACTTGGTTTTGAATATGATCTAATGCAAATTAGTTTTTTCATCTCGCGTGAACGGATTATCAGTACTGTAGGGGATGGTATGGCGCCGTGGCGTGAAAAGCTCTTTATCTCAATGCAACGGAATACCAGTCCTGTGAGCGACTTCTATCAAATTCCAACCAATCGCGTGGTTGAGCTGGGTAGTCAGATCCAGATTTAAACTTCAATAAAAAACCAGCATATATGCTGGTTTTTTTGGAGGATAAATCAGTTGAAGTCTTAGTTCATTGGATCATTTTCAGGTGCTTCAGGCATCGCTTGGACAGGTTGTTCTGCTGAAGCGTCAGGAAGTGCTTGAGCAGGGGCATCTGGTAATGGCAGTGAATCAGGCTCAACCGCATTGACAGGTGCCTCTGCTGATGAATCTAATGGCGGTGTAGCAGCTGGGGCAGCATTCATGTCTGCATTTCCCGTGGGTGCGACAGCATCATTTAACGCCGCTTCAGCTTGTTGCGCTGAGAGTTCTGCATTTGGTGCCAGCGGATGTTGCTCTGTTGGAGTCGCAGCGACTTGTTGTTGCACTGTGGTGTCAGGTGCGGCCTGTTGAACAGGGGCTTCACTCTGTGGTGATGTTGGCATCACTGCTTGGTCATTGGGTACACCTTGGCTCGCTGGGCTGATAGGTGCTGCATTTGGATCAAGCAATTTAATTTGCCCTGAGCTTACGAGTTCTTGAATAGAACCCGGTTGACCATTAACAGTAGTCGTGACTTTGGCTTGAGAGAGACTTTCTAAGGTGTCACCCGGTTGGATAGGTGGCTCGGCGAAGGCTGAAGCACTTATCACTGTGCCGATTAAACCAAGAGAAGCTAAAATCTTAGAATGCATAAGAACTCCGTAAATTGCATGTATTATTTCGTTCGATTCATTTTTACCTTGGCATATTTTTTGAAGCGACAGCAATCAAAGATACGCAATCGCATCACGTTGTCGTAGAAAAACTCTACAAAAAAGACATTTTGTTACATGCAAAATCATCTAAATATGGCGTTTTGTTTAATTGTTATGCGAATAGAACTCGAGCGATATACTTCGTATACGCTGATTGTTAAGCTCGTGAAAAACCGATGTTTATTGTAGTTGTGATGGCGAAGAAGAAAAGTAGTTCAGGTAAGTCAGTGTTTAACATGTTTAATCAAAATGGCCTGAAAGTGATTTTAGGATTGGTGGCAACGGGAAGTTTTGCGATTGCTTTTGGTCAAGAAAAAATTCAGCAATACGTGTCTTTAAGCCCAAGCTCAAATTCAGCCTGTTTAGAACAATTTTATAGGGAAATTCCGCCCTATTTACTCAAAGAAAGTTTAAGTAAACACAGCTATGCACTGTGCTTTAACGGCTTTAATGTGATGTATTCGGGCGTTTCGAAAACCCCCCTCTGGGTTGCAGAGGCTCTGACGCCGCAGCGCCTGAGCCAAAAAATTCCACGTGAAGATAGTTTTCACGAAGAAAATAATGTTGCAACTGAACATCGAGCGACATTGTCGGACTACCGTGGTTCAGGCTATGACCGTGGACATATGGCACCGAATGCTGATATGCCGAATAAAGCCGCACAATTCGACAGTTTTTCTTTGGCCAACATGGTGCCACAGGCTCCTAAAAATAATCAGCAAGTGTGGCGTGAATTGGAAGAAGCCACACGGGCGCTTGTGACCAAGCAAAAGCTAGATGTTTTTGTGGTGACTGGGCCAGTATTTCAGGGCAAAAAACTTAAGACCATTGGTCAGGGAGTGATTGTTCCGAGTGCGGTTTATAAAGCGGTCTATATGCCAAAAACGGGTGCAATCGGCGCTTATTACGCACCGAATGATAATTCACAGCAGGTAAGAATTGTCAGTGTCTGCTATTTGGAAGAGCAGTTGGGTGTGAATTTATTTCCGCAACTGACAGAAGAGCAAAAACGTAATACTTATAAACTACCGTTGACAGCAACGGCGGTAAAAGCCAATAGTGCAATTCAATACTCACATTGGGATGCGGAAAGTCAGTGCGCAGAAGAGGTTTCATCCGAGCAGCTCAAAGCCTTACAAAAAAACTTTAAATCGGGCTCTACTCAGTCGAGTAGTGGTAGCACAGTCACAAAAGGCACGGGTATTGATGCGGCGGATCAAGATGCGATTGTGAAACAATTGGTCGACGTCTTATTGCAATATATTTTGCAGCTGTTACGTTAAAGTTCTACGCAGTTGGATGTGTAGGCATTCGACTGCAGTGCCCGATGCCTGAAGAATAAAGAAGAGTAAAAATAAAATGTTTAAACCTTTTGTACATGGCAATGAGTCCCATGCCATCCATGATTTGACCCTTGAAAATGACACGGACTGCGTGAGTATTTATGGCAATTTACAACTCACCAAAGACCAAGCCGGTTTAGCTGCGGCCAAAGCATTGCAGGCGTATCTGAATGCGATTGTGCAACAGCTTGAAAGTGAAGCCCAGCTTCCTGAGAAAATTGAACATCTGCAGTCGGGTGAAATTGACAATCCGTTTTTATAACATAAGCCTATCTATGTTCCATGTGGAACAATAAGAAAAGCCCACAGATTGTGGGCTTTTTCTTTTAAGGGATAGAGAAAAAATTAATCCTCTTTTTCTAAAATTTTATAAATAATAGCGCCGATAATGGCACCGACAATCGGAGCAACCCAGAACAACCAGAGTTGGCTTAAAGCGGCTGTTTCAGCAAATATGGCAACACCTGTAATTCGTGCAGGGTTAACCGAGGTGTTGGTCACAGGAATACTGATCAAGTGAATCAAGGTCAAAGCTAAACCAATCGCAATCGGCGCGAAACCAGCAGGCGCACGCTTATCTGTGGCGCCCATAATCACGATCAAGAACATTGCAGTCAGTACAATTTCAATCATTAAAGCGGAGATTAAGGAGTATTTTCCTGGTGACAGTTCGGCATAACCATTGGTCGCAAAGCCGCCTGTACCAGCAAAACCGGCTTGGCCTTGGACAATCAGGTATAACACCCAAGCGGCTAAAACTGCACCGACCACTTGGGAGACCACATAGGGGGATCAGATCTTTGGTATCAAAACGTCCACCGACCCATAAGCCGACACTGACCGCAGGGTTAAAGTGCCCGCCAGAGATATGTCCAAGTGCAAAGGCACCGGTTAAAACGGTTAAACCAAAGGCAAGTGCAACGCCAAGAAAGCCGATGCCCAACTCGGGAAAAGCTGCTGCAAAAATGGCACTGCCACAGCCTCCGAAGACCAACCAAAACGTTCCGATGAATTCAGCAAGATATTTATTCATAATGCACTTTTTGTAGTTATTGATGTTTTATTCGCGTAGAACTTTATATTTAATGAGAAATGCTCGTTTTTTAATCAATTTAACAAAAAAAGCATGACATCCTGAAGACGTGGATCAAACAGATCCGATTTTAGTGAAAATGCTGGATACGCCACTGCTGAGGTGTGACTTGGGTCCAGTGTTTAAAGGCACGTTGAAAAGCACTTTGTTCAGAGTAACTTAGCAACAGTGCAATTTCCTGTAAGCTGAGGTGTGGATCTCTTAAGTATTGCTCCGCCAAAATACGTCGAACTTCTTGCATCCGCTGTTGGTAGGTCGTGCCTTGTTGTTGTAAGTAACGTTGCAGCTGTCGGACTGAAAAATTCAGTTGCCGTGCAATATGTTCAATTTGATATTGGTTTTTTTGTAACCCCGTTAAAATCGCATGCTGTAAGCGCTGGTCGATGTGAGTAGAGTTGGGAAGTTTTTCCAGTAAGGCTTCGGCTTGCTGTAAGAGCAGTTTTTGCAGGGTTTGATCACCTTGCTGAAAGGGCATGGATAATTCGCTGAGAGGAATCATCATCATCGGCCTGCTTTGAGAGAAGCGAACTTTACAATTAAAATATTGCTCATACAGTGCCGTATTTTTCGGAGCAGTGTGAGTGAAATGAACCTCGCTGAGCTGGATGTCATCATGGGCGACAAAGTGTTTCATAAACTGAATGATCAGCGCCATTGCCACTTCATTGCTGAGTTGTGTGGTGAGTTCAATCGGCATCTCCACCCAACCAAAGCATAGATTTTCACCTTCAATTGCAACATATAGTGAACTGCCATCATAAATGAGGCGGTGAAAGTCATGATAACGAGTGAGCGCTTCGCCTAAATTTTCGCAGGACAGCGCAATATAGCCCAAAATACCTAAATGCTTGGGCTGTACATACTTTGCAATCTCAAGTCCGAGCGCAGGGATGTGCAGGTGGCTGTCAAGATCATTCAGTAACTCTAACCACAGGGCATAATCAAAACGTTCTAAGTTCTGTGCTTTTTCAAGCTGTTCAGAAATTGGGTAGCCCATGGCTTGGCAATAGGCATAGAGTAAATGCCCCAGTCCACCGTAGACAGAACCTGTGTAGTCTTTGAAATGTTGCATTTATTGGCTCTATTGTTCTTGTCGTAATTTGTCAATGAATTTGAATGCTAGGGTCAATATTTAGCATAGTTTGCACATTATATTCAATCTGAATATAGGAGGAATTTGCCATGTGGAAGGGTTTTGTCGCAGGACTGGTGGTTGCCAATGCGTTTGAGTGGGTTGCACATAAATATATTTTGCATGGAACGCACCGTGCTGGAAAGCCACGCTATAGCCCCGTGCCTGATAGCATGAAATCGCATTGGGAGCATCACCGAGAAGTGCGGAAAACCACGTTTCACGATCATGGTTATGTTGAAGGTTGGAGCAACTGGCGTACCAAAAATGAAATCGTGTCACTCGCAGTCGTGGCGGGTGTGTTTGGGACCTTATTTTATCCTGTCTCCAAAGGCATGACGTTGTCTGTGCTGTACAGTGCGGGAAATTATTACTATATTCACCGTCGTGCGCACTTAGAGCCAGACTGGGCAATGCGTAAGATTCCTTGGCATTATGATCATCATATGAACTCTAATCAGGATGCCAACTGGTGTGTGACCAAGCCATGGTTTGATTATATTTTAGGAACGCGGGTCATTTCCTCGCTGGATTTGCAAGAGCAAAATCCGTTGGGTATTGCTTTACCTCAAGTGGTGTCGAAAAAGCTCACCCAGTGGGTCAATCAGGTCTTCCCTGCAAAATGGGTTAAGGCGCCTGAAGCAATTCCACTGAACTCAGCGCAGACGACTGAAACGGTTGCAGGATAACGGAATAGGTATTTTTGTCGTGATTTGTCAATAATATTGGTATGTATTGTCAATATTTCGTCATTTGAACATTCTATAGTAAAGCTGTTGATGAGGTGAAATCATCTCATGAGCACTAGTACGTCATTTTTCATTTTCCAGTTTAACAAGACAATGTTGTAGTTATTCTAGGTTTATAGGGAGTCGCAAGACTCCCTTTTTTTGTCTCAAAAATTGAGAGCATAATTGCGGTCAAGATCCAGCGAGCATTCTAAGCTTTAACATCTACTGCATAATAGAGGCACTGGCTGTGCCTGAGTACAGTATAATTGAGTCTTTTAATTCGCCTGCTTTTTAAAGTCGGTTAAAATATAGCGATCCATTTCATCTTTATATTTTGGGGAAAACTGAAAGCAAACATGCTCGTTGATGTTTAAGGTTTTGAGATCAGGGAAGCTTTGTCTGGCATGCGGACTATTGCTAAATAAAAAAGCTTGTCGATCACTCTGAAAGTAAAACACTTTTTCAGTGCTGATATTGTGCCGTCGGTAATGGGTGACCTCTGACCATTGTGTAAAAATACCACAAGCCCGAATTTGATCAGGTGCAATCAGCGCTTTTTCATAATACTGTTTAAACTGATATTTGCAGAAGCTGATATAGCTACACAGGCATAAACCGAGGAGTAGCAGTACAGCCAGCATACCGAAAGGGCGGTCAACATATTTCTTCATCAAAAGGATGAAAACAAAACAGATCAATAGACCACAAATAAATAAGATTAGTTCTAAGTGATACATTTTTTCTCATCTTTAAAATGATAAAAAGAGTACTCGAAAGTACTCTTTTTATAGGTTTTACGGTTATGGTCTGTTTATAAACGCATTTCAATGCCTTGCTCTGCAAGGTATTTCTTCGCTTCAGGAATGGTGTGTTGTCCAAAGTGGAAAATCGAAGCAGCCAGTACAGCGTCTGCGCCACCTTTTAAAATACCATCGGCCAAGTGTTGTAAGTTCCCGACACCACCCGAAGCAATGGTTGGAATAGTCACGCGGTCATTGATTTGACGCATCAGCTCAAGGTCATAACCTGCTTTGGTACCATCGGCATCCATCGAGGTAATCAGCAGTTCACCTGCACCAAAGTCAGCCATTTTCACGGACCATTCAATTGCATCAATACCCGTTGGTTTACGGCCGCCATGGGTAAAAATTTCCCATTTGTTCTCGCCCGTTTTTTTCGCGTCAATGGCAACCACAATACACTGTGCGCCAAAGCGTTGCGATGCTTCTTGTACAAATTCTGGGTTAAACACCGCTGCTGAGTTAATGCTCACTTTGTCCGCGCCAGCATTGAGTAAGAGGCGAATGTCTTCAACCTTGCGAACGCCACCACCGACCGTTAAGGGAACAAAAACCGTTTCAGCCATACGTTCAACCGTACGATAAGTCGTGTCGCGACCATTCGAAGTTGCGGTAATGTCTAAGAAGGTAATTTCATCAGCACCTTGTTCGTTATATCGACGTGCTACTTCTACTGGGTCACCTGCATCACGAATATCAAGGAATTGAACACCTTTCACTACACGACCGTTGTCCACGTCGAGGCAAGGAATAATACGTTTAGCTAGCATAATTTTTTCCAAAAATAACAGCCGATTATGAAACTTCGCGACTTAGATGCTACACCTTAATAGTCGGAGCGGGTATTCTATCAAACTTATGTAAGTTTTTTTGCAGGTTTTATATGTCGGTTTATACCACTTTGACTTTACAGGAAGTTCAGGCGTTTGCAGCACCTTATGGACTTGAGGTAATCGATCTGATCCCAATTCAAGGCGGTATTCAAAATACGAACTATTTTATTGTGTGTGAAAATGCTGTTCAGTATGTATTGACTGTATTTGAAGAAATGGATGAACAGGGCGCAGGCGAGTTAGTTCCTGTACTTGAGCATTTAGGTCAGGCTGGTTTAGCGGTTCCTGTACCTTTAAGTCACTCAGGCACAGCCATTCATAGTTTAAAAGATAAACCTGCGCAAATTGCCCCACGGATGATGGGCAAACACCCTATGCCTGCGACCCTTGAGCAAGCCGAGGCGATTGCGGTTGCGCAAGCGCAAATGCATGTCGCACTGCAAGATTTTCCACTAGAGCGTGCAGAATACCGTGACCATGATTACTGGCTCGCTGTAGCGTTACAGATGAAACCGACATTAAGTGAGGCGGATCAAGCACTGCTGAGTAAGTTGTTGGGGTTATATGATGCATTATCGGCGGCTTATCCGAATCGTCCAAAAGGCTTTATCCACTCGGATTTATTCCGTGACAACACCTTGTTTGAGGGCAATCAGCTCAAAGGCATTTTAGACTTTTATGAATTGAATAAAGATGAGTTCTTGTTTGATATTGCGATTACGCTGAATGACTTCTGTACCGAATACCCAAGTGTGCATTTAAATGAAGACAAAGCCATCGCATTTTTAAACGCCTATGAAAGCATTCGTCCTTTGACTGCTGATGAAAAATCTTGTCTAGAGCTGTATCTTGCAATGGCCGCTGCGCGTTTTTGGATGATGCGTCTACAAGTGGCACAAAAAAATGCAGAACAAGGCCGTACGGGGGATGACATTTTGCAGAAAAATCCTGCCGAAATGCGTAATATGGTGATTGACCGCCTAAAATTTGTAACTGCTTAAATAGGAAAGAAAAATGCGTGACCAAGGACGACTCGTTGAATGGTTCGATGAAAAAGGCTATGGCTTTATTCAGCCCAACGATGACAGTAAAGATCGCGTGTTTTTACATATCAAGGACTTTGCACGGCAAGGTCCTCGTCCTATTTTAGGCTGTGCGTTGGAATACAACGTGCTTGTGGATGCGCAAGGGCGTTATCGTGCACAGCAAGTCAGTTATTTAAAAGCATCACAAACCCAAAAGAGTCGTACCCAAAAGGTCTCACTGAAAAAGACCGAACAGGGTCAACGCTGGAGTCCAATGCAAATTGCGTCGGTGGCATACATCGTGTTTTTGGCACTATTGGTATTGCTGGGGCGTTTGAGTGGATTAGTGCTGCTGTTGATTAGTGTGATGAATGCGGCCAGTTATTGGTTCTATGCACAAGACAAAGAGGCTGCACAAAATGGGCAGCGCCGTGTACCTGAAAATACATTACATCTCCTTTCATTTTTAGGAGGATGGCCTGCAGCATGGTTAGCGCAGCAAAAGCTACGACATAAAACACAAAAACAACCGTTTAGAAAGATTTACTTTTGTACAATTCTATTCAATATTCTTTTAATTTTATGGCTTATTTCTCCTTTCAATAGTTTGCCTATTTAAAGTTCAAGCCCACTTTATGAGGGACAATATGAATTATTCAGTCGATCAAGATCCGAATCGTAGTCTGACTTTTATTCTTTATATTTTGTATATCGTTGCGATTTTTTCCGCAGGGATTTTAGCCATTATTGCTTTAGTGATTAATTATGTGAAGCGTGGCTCTGTGCGTGGTTCCATTTTTGAGAGCCATTTTACTTGGCAGATTCGCACCTTTTGGTGGTATTTGATTTGGAACGTGATTGCCTTTGTGCCATTTATTTTCTTATTCTTTACGGGTGAAAATGCCACCGCTTTCGCAGGTGTCGCACTCGGTGCTTCAACCTTCTGCGTGTCTGTGATTGGGTTGTCGTGGGTGTGGATTGTGTATCGTGCCATTAAAGGCATTATACGTTTAAACGACAATCAACCGATGTATCAATAAAAAACAGGTTGACCCGTATTCACCATCAGAACATTCCTTTGGGTTGTGCACGGGCGCTGCTGGTGATTCCAATAGCCAAAAGCATGTATGGAATCGGAGCAATGATTAATCCGGGCAAGTTGGTGTCATTCTAAATACCTGACCGTACTGCTGAATCGATGTCCATTTATCACTCGATTCAGCAGTTTTTGCATTTCAGAGATAGGCTAAAGTTGTTCGACATTCTTTTTCGATTTTAACAGTTTCGGTTTCCATTCACTGATCATAATACCAAACACGACCAAAAGCCCGCCCAACAAAGCCAGTGGTGCTAAGCGTTCTCCTGCAAGGCGCCCAAATAGTGCCGCCCACACAGGCTCTCCTGCATAAATAATCGCTGCTTGAGATGGGTTGACTGAGCGCTGTGCCCAATTCATTACATATTGAATCACGGCACTGGCAAGCCCCAAGCCGAGTGCGATACTCAGTAAAGGCCATGAAAAGTCTGGAATGCGGTGTTCACCTGCCAATGGCATGGCTGCAAAGGCGAGCATAGAGGCAACTGCCAGTTGAATCACCGTCACTCGACCAATATCGACTGTTGGGGCAAAATAACCAATCAGGATAATTTCCATCGCTATAGCGATTGCACCGAATAAGGTTAAGGTCTGGCCAAAATTCAGTGAAATTGAATTCAGGCTATTGCCTGTAAGTAAGACTAAGCCCATAAACGCACAGAGCGCACCAATCCAAATCATAAAATGGGGCACTTTACGAAAGATCAGCCACAACAATACAGGTACCAAAGGCACATACAGTGCTGTTAAAAAGGCAGATTCACTGCTACTGACTGTTTGTAGTCCGACCGTTTGTGTGCCATAACCAATAGTGACCATACAGCCAATGAGTGCACCTGCCCACAAGTCCTGTCGGGTGATGTGTTTTAAATGTTGATAGGAAAATAAGCCAATAATCGTCGCGGCGCAGGCGAAACGACAACCCACAAAGAACATGGGGGAGCTGAAATTTAAGGCATATTTCACGGCCAAGAAGGTACCGCCCCAAATAAAGGTAATTAAAATCAGTGCAATGACAGGCGCTTTAGAACCGAGCTGAGTATTCAACATAAAAGAACTGGTGTGCAATATATTGCACATAGCTTGTCATGCTTTGTTTTTATGTGCAATATATTGCTCAATATTTTTTTGATTGAACTTTATGAAGTCTCCTGCGGTACTACAACACGTCAGTCAAAATGTGCGTCATTATCGAAGCTTAAAAGGCCTGAGCCAGCAACAATTGGCGGATTTGGCTGGTTTAAGCCGTCGCATGGTGGCTGGGGTTGAATCAGGACAGGACAATATTAGTTTGGCGAAACTCAGCTTGATTGCCGATGTGCTTGAGGTCGATTTTGTACAGATCATTGCTGCGCCTGAGCAGCAAGGTCAAGCGGTCGTCAACGTTCTGGCTTGGCAGGGCACACAAGCACACAGTGAAGCAAAATTAATGGCTTCAGCGGCAGCAACACAAAAAGTTGAACTGTGGACATGGGTACTTGCCCCAAATGAACACTATAGTGCAGAACCTGACCCAGTCGGTTGGCGCGAGATGCTCTATGTGATGGAGGGGGAGTTAACTTTGGATTTGGCAGGTGACATGAAAGTCTTAGGTGTAGGTGAGTCGATTGTGTTTTCGAGTGCCATCGAATACCAATATATCAACCGTGGAACTGTACCGTTAAAATTTATTCGTAATGCGATTTATTAAATAAGATGCAGATTTTACATACTGATATTTAGCGCATAAAAAAGAGGTCAAAAGACCTCTTTTTTAAATTCTACAATTAGAACGATTGTTCATCTAACAGCAATTGTGCTTCACGTAGGTTTAAACTGCCTTCATAAATCGCACGACCGGTAATTGCACCCAAAATACCCGGTTGACCTTTGAGGTTACGTACGTCATCAAGGTTGGTCACACCACCTGATGCAATCACAGGTAGGCCAGAATACTGCGCCAATTGAACAGTTTGCTCAACGTTCACACCCTGCATCATCCCGTCACGTGCAATGTCAGTATAGACAATGCTCGATACGCCCGCATCGGCAAAACGTTTGGCCAAATCGGTTGCTTTCACATCGGTCACATTGGCCCAGCCATCGGTGGCCACCATGCCATTCATGGCATCAATGCCGACAATGATATGACCTGCAAATTTCTTACATGCTTCTTCTACAAACTCAGGATCTTGAACAGCTTTGGTGCCAATAATGACAAAAGACACACCCGCTTCTAAGTAGTGTTCAATGGTTTCTAGTGAACGAATACCGCCGCCAATTTGAATTGGCAGTTCAGGTTGTGCGCGAGCAATGGCTTCAACCACAGGTTTATGAATTGGCGTACCAGCGAAAGCACCATTTAAATCGACCAAATGTAAGCGACGCGCGCCTTCATTTACCCAGTGCTGTGCAGTTGCAACAGGATCATCAGAAAAAACCGTATCGTCTTCCATACGACCTTGTTTTAAACGAACACATTTGCCATCTTTCAGGTCAATTGCAGGGATGATCAGCATGCTTTCGCTCCTAGCCAAATCTTAAATAAAATCAATGTCCGTCATCTTAGCAAAGTATTGGCAATTTTCTAAGCATCTGTTACAGCTTTTCATGACGACAAGGTTTTGTTGTTTTCTCTAATTCTTTAGAAATATCTTTTGGGAGTCGCTCTAAACGCCGCAATTCTTCAAAAACCAACAACGCGGCATAGGCATCTGCAGCAGCATAGTCAACTTGTTCAGGCGTGAGTATCTTCCTTGCCCAATTTGAAGTGCTGACTTTTTTGCTTTTCGGGAAGTTGAGCCGAAACAGCAGGGCGATGGCATTTTTAATGCCAACAGGGTTGGTCAAACCAAAGCTGGCAAAGCATTTTGACAGCTCAACCACGCCTTTGAGCTCCAAACCTTTTTTGCGGAACAGATGGGCATCATTTTTTAAACCAAAACCCACTTTGAGTTGGGCCGGATTCGCCAAAAATGGCGCAAGGAAGTTCCAAATGGGTGGATTCATTTGAAACAAATAAGCATGCTCGACGCTGGCCAGTTGAATTAAATGCGGGCCCGTGGAAACTTCTCCTACTTGAAAGGTCGGTTTGGACTCGCTGTCAAAACCGAAGATAGAAATCTGTTCCAGTTCAGCACGGATTGCTTCACACTGCTCTAAGTTTTGAATGACATGAATCGCTTGCATTGGCAAATTTTGAAAACGAGGCAAAATTCGAATTTGTTCTTTGTTGGGGATAGGGAGACTGGGTAGGGAATTATTCATGTTATATCTAAGGCATGCTTTTATCTCAGACTAGTGGTTTTTGATTTTAAAGGCAAAATAAAACCTGCGAGAAGCAGGTTTTAAGTTCAATCGATGAAGGTTGAAGTTTTTTTATTGTTGTTGCATTTCGATTTGTGATTGATTTGCACGCTGTATATAGCTTTGATAAGAAGGCAGAGCAATTGCCGCTAAAATACCAACGACAAAAAGTAGGATATAAATCCACGCCAAAACAGCTTCCCAACCTGCGGTTGGGCGTGGTGAGCCATAGCTGTTGCTGCGATCATCACCCGGTGCGAAAATCAGGTATAGCATTAGGATCACGTTGGCAAGAGGCACCAACATCAACAGTGATAACCAGCCCGTATGGTTGCGGTCATGTAGGCGACGAATGGTAAATACGAAGGTGAAATAGAAGATTGCAATATAAATCACAGCAAGAAAAATCATGCCGCCACCAAAGTTACCTGTTTCCATATTGATGAAAGTTGTTGGAAAAATCACGGCAAAAATACCAATGATAATCGCAGCTACAATGGCAAGTAGACAGTTCCATGCGAGATATGAAAAACGTCCGAAACGACCTGCGGCATTCAGCGCAGATTCTTGTACATATTGAGTCATAGTGACTTACCTTATCGTTGTAAATTAAGTTTTTTATAAATAAAAATGTCTAAAAAGCAGGCAAATCATAATCAAATTTGGTGACAATGAAAAGGCATCTCAGCCATCTTGAGTACAGTAGTCTGCTGTAAAGCAAAGATTTTATACATTGAAGGGTACAGGAGTGAGGTTACACGCCTCATTTACTTAAGCTGTTTCTGATTGATTTTGAGCCTAGATGCATCAATTTTGGATAAACAAAAGCCCAACCGAAGTTGAGCTTTTTAAAATCGAACACATCTAGGCGTGAGTTAGATTTTCCATTCCACAAAGTTTTTCAGCAGTTGTAAACCTGCGGTATGACTTTTTTCAGGGTGGAACTGGGTCGCAAACAAATTTTCTTGGTGAATCGCGGTACAGAACTCTAAACCATAGTCACAAGTTGCAGCCACAATGCCAGAGTTCTTCGGTTCAACATAGAAGCTGTGCACGAAGTAGAAACGTGCATCTTGCTCAATGTCTTTCCACATTGGATGACTCGGATCAGCCTGATGAACTTGGTTCCAACCCATATGGGGTACTTTCAAGCCGTCTACATCAGGAAAGCGTTTCACGCTTCCTTCAAAAATACCGAGAGCATCCACTCCTCCATTTTCTTCAGAGCATTGCATCAGCGCTTGCATACCGACACAAATCGCTAATACAGGCTTATTAAATGCCGCATGGCGAACGACTTCATCAATCCCTGCTTCATGCATGCCTTGCATACAGTCACGCATAGCACCTACGCCGGGGAATACAATTTTATCAGCTTGAGCCACTAACTTGGGATCATTGGTCACATCGACCGTTGCACCAACATGCTCAAGCGCTTTTGCTGCTGAGTGTAGGTTACCCATACCATAGTCAAGAAGGGCAATACGGGTCATTACAAACTACCTTTGGTTGAAGCAATGGTGTTGGTTGCACGTGGGTCAATTTCACAGGCCATACGAAGTGCACGCGCAAACGCTTTGAACACACTTTCAATTTGGTGGTGGCTATTTTTACCTTTGAGGTTATCAATGTGTACCGTCATGAGCGCATGGTTCACAAAGCCTTGGAAAAACTCAGAGAATAGATCCACATCAAAACGACCAATCATGGCACGGGTAAATGGAATATCCATAAATAAACCCGGACGGCCTGATAAGTCCACCACAGCACGGCTTAAAGATTCATCTAACGGTGCATAAAAATGACCGTAACGACGTAAACCTTTTTTGTCGCCTAAAGCTTTGGCAAAAGCCTGTCCAAGCGTGATACCACAGTCTTCAACCGTGTGGTGATCATCAATTTCCAAGTCACCATCACATTCAATATCAATATCAAATAAGCCATGTCGCTTGATTTGATCAATCATATGATCTAAAAAGGGAATACCTGTGTTGAGCGTGCCTTGACCCGTACCATCGAGGTTTACACGAACTCGAATTTTGGTTTCGTTGGTATTTCTTACCACTTCACTGATACGTTCTGTCATAGACACGTTCCTCAAAGACGTCAAATAATTGATGTAAAATGTTTCGCCGTAACGAAGTCACCGCATATTAGATTGCTCAGGAGGGTTTATCAATGCCTATTACCGTACACGCTTATACTTCACTGGAAAAAGAAGAGTTGCGCAGCCAGCTAGAGCGACTGTACGACACCAGTCCTGAATTTGGCGATGGGCATGATGCCGTAGAACAACTTGAGCAAAATCTAGCTCAGTATACCTTACTTTACACCGCAGAATTTAATACTAAAGTCATTGGTGCCATTTGGTGTAGTGGGCAGGGTGAAAATAAAACCTTAGAATACATCGTAGTACATCCTGCTAACCGTGGACGAGGGGTTGCGGAGCGGCTGGTTGAAGAAGTCTGTCGTATGGAAGAAGCCAAAGGTGTCAAAGTATTCGAGCCGGGTTGTGGTGCGATTCACCGTTGCTTAGAGCACATTGGTAAAATTTAAGCTTTTTTAAAGCAGTCTTTGGGCTGCTTTTTTTCATGAATAGTGATGGTGACGCGCTCTAAGTACAAAGAATGACTCAAAAAATGTACGAAGGGTGCTGGGTTTGCTGTAAAAGTAAACACTCAAATGATTTTTTTGAAAACGGACTTGACGCTGCTTCGCTTAAACTGTTTAATACGCGACATCGGCGTGATAGCTCAGTAGGTAGAGCAACGGATTGAAAATCCGTGTGTCCCCAGTTCGATCCTGGGTCTCGCCACCATATTCAAAATCTTATTTAAAGATTTCAATCCCTGATCCCATCAGGGATTTTTTTTGTCTGAAATTTATCCGATCAAATAAAAAAGTGATGATTTTTATTGACTATTCATCTGAGATACGGCTTAATACACGGCATCGGCGTGATAGCTCAGTAGGTAGAGCAACGGATTGAAAATCCGTGTGTCCCCAGTTCGATCCTGGGTCTCGCCACCATATTCAAAAAAGTCTCAAACAATGTTTGGGCTTTTTTTTTTCTTATGAAAAGTAGGATTGTATAAGATGTTGGACAACATCATGCTTTGGTTAATGGAAAATGTGCTAATTTTGAGTCAAAAATAAGACTGAGAATGGCTTATGAAAGACCGCTTTTCATCGGGAAGTCAGCTTTATCAACTCGCACGTCCGAGTTATCCAGCGAGTTTGATTCAAGAAATACTCAAGCATGTGGAGACTCCTCAATTTGCATGGGACTGTGGCGCAGGGTCGGGGCAATTGACTCAATTGTTGGCGCCGCATTTTGATGCCGTGGTGGCGACAGATATCAGTGCTCATCAGTTACAACATGCACCTTATTTTGAAAATGTCAGTTATCAGGTCCAATCCGCAGAGCACACCAGTTTTGCCGAGCAGAGTTTTGATTTAATCACGGTGGCTCAAGCCATTCATTGGTTTGATTTTGATGGTTTTTATGCAGAAGTGCGGCGGACTTTACGACCTGAAGGCATTTTTGCGGTCATTGGCTATGGTTTAATTCAGCTGCAGCAACCTGAGTTACAGGGCTGTACTGAGCGACTTTATTTTAAGACTTTGACAGGCTATTGGGATGCCGAAAGACGTTATATCGACGAGGCCTACCAAACCATTCCTTTTCACTTTGAGGAAATAGCGACGCCTGAATTGTTGATGTCATTTCAATGGTCTGCTGCTCAATTGTTGGATTATTTAAATACATGGTCTGCACTGAAACATTATCGAGCGAAAAATTCAGATGACCCCTTATATGAGTTCAAAGCATTCTTTGCGTTGGATGATCACGCGAACCAAGTCTTTGCGCTTAAATTTCCAATTTTTTTAAGATTGGGTCGTCTACCTGTATTGGCGCATTGAGTGTCTGAGCTTAATCGGCAATCAGACGTTTACCAAAGCACACGACTTCGATTTCCTCATAGCCTAGCTGCTCATAGAAGCTTTGCACGTCGATATTTTCTTTACGTACAAGCAGTTGTAGTTTGGGGCAACCTAACGCAATCAGGCGCTTCTCGAGCTGCTGTATGAGTGCAGTTGCGACCCCATTGCGTTGAAAGTGTGGATGTACTGCCAAATAATTAATCCAGCCGCGATGGCCATCATAACCACCCATCAAGGTGGCGATGAGTTGTTCATCTTTAACCGCCAATAAAAATAAACCATCTTTTTGTGCGGTTTTTCTAAAAATATCAATTTCAGGGTTGTTCCAAGGGCGAGTGAGGTCACATACCTCCCAAAGTGCAATGACGTCTTCTAAATCTGTTTCGAGATAGGGGCGAATAATGAACATGAGCTTGGCATTTTTATTTTTTGGATGCCTTTAGATTAATTGAGTTTTTTTATTTTGATAAGTGTTTTATTACACTTTTCATCAGACATAAAAAAACGCCCAAGAGGGCGCTTTTCTTAAACTTTAAATTAAGCAGATTTTGCTTCTGCTTGAACAGGAAGCATGTGGCCTGTTTCTTCAAAGTTAGAATGCCAAGACAACGCTTCACGAAGAAGGTGAGGTGTATGACCACCTTTTGCACATGAACGATCAAAGTAGTCATTTAATGCATCACGGTACAGTGGGTGTGCACAGTTGTCGATAATCGCACGAGCACGCTCACGTGGTGCTAAACCACGCAGGTCAGCCAAACCTTGTTCTGTTACCAGGATGTCAACATCATGTTCTGCGTGATCGATATGCGACGCAAACGGTACGATTGAAGAGATGTCGCCACCTTTTGCAATTGATTTGGTCACGAAGATTGCCAAGTGTGCATTACGTGCGAAGTCACCTGAACCACCGATACCGTTCATCATTTTCGTACCGCAAACGTGAGTTGAGTTCACGTTACCGTAAATGTCAAATTCAAGTGCAGTGTTGATGCCGATAATACCTAAACGACGAACCAATTCAGGGTGGTTCGAAATTTCTTGCGGACGTAAAACCAATTTATCTTTGTACGCTTCAAGGTTATTAAATACTTTCTCGCCGTATTTTGCAGAAAGGGTAATTGATGAACCTGAAGCAAACTTCATTTTACCTGCATCAATCAATTCGAAAGTACAGTCTTGCAACACTTCTGAGTACATGACGAGGTCTTCGAAGTTCGAATCTTTAAGGCCTGTAAGTACAGCATTGGCAATTGAGCCAATCCCTGCTTGTAATGGGCCTAAGTTTTTCGGTAGACGCTCTTCAGCTACTTCTTTTTCAAAGAATGCGATTAAGTGATCTGCAATGCCTTGAGTTTCATCATCTGGCGCAGTTACAGTCGATGGAGAATCGTGTAAGTCGTTGTTGATGACGATACCCACGATTTTTGCAGGGTCGATATTGATCGCGTGCGTACCAATACGCTCATCCACTTGAGTCAATGGAATCGGTTGACGTGTTGGACGGTAAGTTGGGATGTAAATATCGTGTAAGCCTTCAAATGCAGGGCTTAAGTTGGTGTTGATTTCAACAATCACTTTTTCTGCAAAAATTGCGAAGCTTGCAGAGTTGCCCACAGATGTTGTTGGAATGATGCCGCCATCTTCAGTAATCGCAACCGCTTCAATGATAGCTACATCTGGCTTTTTCAACTGAAGGTTACGCATTTGCTCAACAGTTTCAGACAAGTGTTGGTCAATGAACATCACTTCGCCATTGTTGATAGCTTTACGTAAAGTGTTGTCCACTTGGAACGGTAAACGACGTGCCAATACACCCGCTTCAGTCAATTGCTTGTCTAGGTCATTACCTAAAGAAGCACCAGTAATTAATGTGATTTTTAAAGGATTTGTGTGTGCACGTTTAACCAATGCCAAAGGTACAGCTTTCGCTTCGCCAGCACGAGTGAAGCCACTCATACCTACAGTCATGCCATCTTCAATAAAAGCAGACGCTTCTTCTGCACTGATGACTTTATCGTGAAGTGAAGCTAAACGGATACGATCTAAAGACATGGTTTACTCTCGTTAATATTCTGGATCTGGCACCGATTGTACCGATCAAGAACGACATTGTGCATACCTGTTAGGCTAAGGTCTAATTTTTTGAAAAAATGTGGGTATAAGGGATTCTGATGGTTTGTAAGTGGTTGAAATATATTTGGTAAAATTAAATTGTTGAATAGTTGAATAAAATCGTTTGATCAACTATTGTACAAAGTTTAAAAATGCTCAACCAAGGTTTGCTTTAATTTTTCGAGTGGGTTGTTGCTGGAAATTTCAGCATCTTGATTGTGATGAAGAGGCAGCGAAATAATTGCTTCAAGTCCGCCTTGTTCACGATTATGAATGGCCAGTTGGCCTTGGTGGATGTCGACAATGCGTTTCACAATGGCGAGACCTAAACCACTGCCTTGGACTGTTCTGGCTTCATTGCCGCGAACAAAAGGTTGCATAAGTTCTTCAATTTGATCGTCAGGAATGCCTTCACCATGGTCTGCTACGCTAATTAAAATATGTTCATTTTCCACTGTTGCGGAAAGTTCAATCGGCTCAGCACCGTAGCGTTTTGAATTATTAATCAAGTTACCAATCAGGCGTTTAAGAGACAGACTACGTGCCTGAATAATCGGTAATTCAGCGGGTTCAAAACGAATATCCAGCGGTTTGAATTGCACCACCAATTCTTGTAACAGCATATTTAAATCGGTGTCTTGGATTTCCTCATCCGAACCATCACGCATATAGGAAATGAACTGATTTAAGATCGCATCCATATCTTCAACGTCATAAATCAGTCCTTCTTTTAAAAAATCATCATCGGGCATCATTTCTGCACTGAGTCGAATACGAGTCAGTGGGGTGCGTAAGTCATGTGAAATCCCTGCCAACATAATCCGGCGGTCACGTTCAGTCTGATCTAGGGTGTAAATCATGTGATTAAACGCTTGGTTGACCTCACGAATTTCTTGGGGGCCGTGATTGGTCTCTAAATACGGCGCTGTGCCTGTTTTACTATAACTGTTGGCAGCATTTTGCAGACGACGCAGCGGGCGATTGAGCTGACGAACCAAGGTTAAAATAATGGCTGCTGCAATAAGTGGTACGCCGAGTAACCAGCCGAAAATTAGCTCAGGACTGTAGTTGGCATAGGTTTTCAGTGGTTCCCGTACCCAGTTGCCGTTCATTTCAGGGGTTTGAATCCAAATGCGCGGGCTGGGTTTAAACTGGAAATATACTGTGGCATGTTCGACTTTTAATTCTTTGGCCAGCTTTGCTTCAATTTGGTTGGTAAAGAATTCGGCGATGACCTTATCTTTGACATTAGGATATTCTTTGGGATCGGTGACGTATTCAATGCCAACACGACTTCTTAGCCAGTCATCGACATCGACTTCAGTATTTTGATGATAAATCCGTAAATCGGGGTTGTTGAGAATTTCTATTTCAACAGCAAGATAACGAGCATGTTGTTGAATTTCTGGAAGATATAAGGTGCGCCAAAAGAACCACAAAGACATAAATAAACTGAAAAATACAATGAAGAGTACCAGTACGGTGGTGCGCATGGCAGCAGAACGCGGCTTGATTTTATCTAAAAAGCGTTCCCAGCGTGTGCGTTTCCGTTCTGAATACGCTTCGTAATCTGTAAATTTTTGAGGGTCGATGGGTTCGAGTTTCACGTGATTTCCTGTTTCTATGTAAGTGACATAGTTCAATGGTGACAGGTATGCGATACGCGAAAAGTCATCTGCAATTGTTCGAGGCAGGAGGTCTGAATGTTATAAAGTTTCTGCGAGCATGATGTTGAAATGCAGAAATATGCCGAGTTTTGCAGATGACAATGGTTTTGCTTACTTTTGTCGAAACAAAAGTAAGGCGAACCGCAGGTTAATCGATAAAGTTGAGCTTAATTTTAGGACTCCGTCGTGCTGATTATTGCTACTCAGCTTAAAAAGACCGAAGCCGTATTTTTCAGTTTTGAATTATTCCGCGCCATCTGGAACGAACACATAACCCACACCCCAAACCGTTTGGATATAACGTGCGCGAGCAGGGTTTTCTTCTACAAGACGACGAAGGCGCGATACTTGAACATCAATCGAACGTTCCATTGCACCCCACTCACGACCACGCGCAAGGTTCATCAATTTGTCGCGAGTTAAAGGCTCACGTGGATGTTGTACCAAGGCTTTCAGTACCGCAAACTCACCTGTAGTTAGGGTCACGACTTGACCTTCACGCGTTAGAGTGCGTGTTGATAAATCAAGTGACCATGGCCCAAAGCTGACCACTTCCATTTGTTGGCTTGGTGCACCTGGAACTTCACGAACTTGGCGGCGCAGTACGGCGCGAATACGTGCTAACAACTCATTTGGATTAAATGGTTTCGGTAAATAGTCATCTGCACCCGCTTCTAGACCTGCAATACGGTCTGAGTCACTACCACGTGCGGTGAGCATAATAATAGGCGTATCAATATTGGATTGGCGTAGACGACGACAGATGCTTAAACCATCTTCAACAGGGAGCATGAAGTCGAGCACAATCAGTGAAAACAGTTCGCGTTGTAAGAGACGATCCATTTGGGTTGCGTCATGCGCTGTTTTCACCACAAAGCCTTTATCTTCTAAAAAGCGTTGGAGTAGCGTACGTAAGCGCACATCGTCATCTACCACTAAAATGCGTTCAACGCGATCTGCGTCGCTATGTACAGCATCTGTTTTTTCAGCAGGTACAACTAAACTCATTGAAGTGCTCCTTTATTCTTTATTGTCATCGTAAACAAAAGTCGGGATAGTCTTGAGTATACGACTCATTTGTATGTCTTTACTATGCTCTAAAGCAACAAATATTGCAGGTAAAATCAAGACATAGATACCAAATGTATACATCTTAGCCCATAGAAAAAAATGGCAAAGAATACCTAAAAATAAGATTTAACACTGAAAATGAGATGGATTTATGAAATTTGCCTGAAATATGTCACATTTAAGCCATTAAATTAATAAAAACAGTTGTGGATTTTATAGTCTTGGTCTTTATAATCATGGCTTTTAGTACATATCCTTGTGGGATCACATACGATGACTGACTTAGTTCAGCAGTTGGCAAAAGAAATTGCCGTACGTCCAAATCAAATCGAGGCTGCCATCAAGTTGATTGATGAAGGTGCTAGCGTTCCATTTATTGCGCGTTACCGTAAAGAAGTCACGCAAGGCTTAGATGATGCGCAGTTACGTCAGCTCGATACACGTTTGGCTTATTTACGTGACTTATTTGAACGTCGCGACAAGGTAATCGAATCATTAAAAGAACAAGACAAATTGTCTGATGATTTATTGGCACGTGTAAATGCTGCTGAAACTAAAAATGCCTTAGAAGAAATTTACGCACCGTACCGTCCAAAACGGACCAGTAAATCATTTAAAGCCAAAGAAGCAGGCTTAGGCCCGATTGCAGAAAAAGTCTTTGCAGAAGCGGTTGATCCAGCTGAAGCATTGGCAGACTTTAGCCATGAAGATTATCCAGATCTAGACAGTCAGTTGGATGCGATCCAACATATTCTAATTGATGACTGGGCGCAGAACATTGCACTGACCACTGAACTTAAGGCCACGTTTGCAAAAACGGCCACTTTAAAAAGTTTAGTGGCAAGTGATGAGAAAAAAGAAGTTGGCAAAAAATTCCGCGATTACTTCGACTTTTCTGAAAATTTAAATAAAGTCCCGTCACACCGCTTATTGGCTATGTTACGTGGTCGTCAAGAAAACGTTTTAGGTTTAAAAGTTGATGGTGAAGATGATGCACTATTGGCGCGTATTGAAACTGAATACAATCTTGAAACTGCACAGCCGCAAGCACGTCAAGATTATTTAAAACAAACGGCTAAATTGTTCTGGTTAGGCAAAGTTCGCCCAAGTATCGAACATTCGTTGCTCACCGAAAAACGTCTTGCAGCTGAATCTGAAGCAATGGATGTTTTTGCTGAAAACTTACGTCATTTGCTGTTGTCTGCACCCGCGGGCGCACGTACAACCCTAGGTGTGGACCCTGGCATCCGTACAGGGGTGAAATTGGCTGTGGTAAATGCATCAGGTGATGTACTTGCACATAGTACGATTTATCCATTTGCACCCAAAGATGATAAAGCGGGTTCAATTGCAGAACTTGCCCGTTTATGCCGCGAGTTCAATGTTGACCTGATTGCCATTGGCAATGGTACAGCAAGCCGTGAAACAGAAAGCGTTGTGGCTGAAATGATGGCAGCAAACAGTGATTTAAAACTGACCCGTGTTTCTGTATCGGAAGCGGGTGCATCGGTTTATTCAGCGTCCGAATTGGCTTCTGCGGAATTACCAGAGTTAGATGTGTCAATTCGTGGTGCAGTGTCGATTGCACGTCGTTTACAAGACCCATTGGCTGAACTGGTGAAAATCGATCCAAAATCGATTGGTGTAGGTCAGTACCAGCATGATGTGAACCAAACGGGCTTAGCGAAAACCCTTGAAGCGGTCGTTGAAGACTGTGTGAACTCAGTGGGTGTGGATGTTAATACTGCATCATCTGCTATCTTGGGTTATATCGCAGGTTTGAATAAGTCGATTGCGCAACAAATTGTCGATTTTCGTAAAGAAAATGGCCGTTTTGACAACCGCCAAGATTTGAAAAAAGTGCCGCGTTTAGGCGAGCGTACTTTTGAACAAGCGGCTGGTTTCTTACGTATTCAAGATGGTTCAGAGCCATTGGATGCTTCTGCTGTTCACCCAGAGTCTTATGCGCTGGTCGGTAAAATTGTTGAAGCGAAAGCGACGACAGTGAAAGATATCATTGGTAACTCTGAAATCATTCGCCAAGTGAATGCTGAAGAATTTGCAGATGAAAAATTTGGTCTACCAACCATTCAAGATGTACTGTCTGAACTGGAAAAACCAGGTCGTGATCCGCGTCCAGAGTTCCGTACAGCAAAATTCCGTGAAGACATTACGGAAGTTGCGCAACTGACTGAAGGCATGCAGCTTGAAGGTGTTGTGACCAATGTGACGAACTTCGGTGCTTTTGTGGATGTTGGTGTACACCAAGATGGTTTAGTTCATATTTCAGAGTTGGCGAATGAATTCGTTGCAGATCCGCATAAAGTGGTGAAGCCGGGCCAAATTGTGCAAGTACGTGTACTCACTGTAGATGCTGAGCGTAATCGTGTGAATTTGTCGATGCGCCCTGAAGGTGCTGAAGCGCCTAAAGCTCCACGTCAACCACGTCGTGAAAATACAGAGCGTAGTGAACGTAAACCACAAGGTAAACGTCCACAACAAGCACGCCCGCAAGGCGAGCGTGCTCAAACAAACAAGAAGCCGCAAACGGCTAAACCTCAAGAAAATAAAATTGGTGGTTTAGGTGCATTGTTACTTCAAGCAGGGATTAAAGGTTCGAAATAATCTTTAAGATTTGAATAAAAAAACCTCCCAAGTGGGAGGTTTTTTTATGGTTACTTTTATCCGTTGATGATGGGCACGATCCAACTGGTGATAATCAGCATAATGCCAAAGTGCCCAAGCTTTCGGCAAACTTTGACAAAAGTTGGAGCGGGTTGTTCCAGTCGAGTGGCATAATCTTTGAGGCTTATGGCTTGTGTACTACAGCTATGCCACAGGAAAACAGCAAGATCGATACAGATTAGAATCGTCCCGACATTGGCCACGATATCCATCATCACATAATCTTGTAAATACAGGCTACTGCCTACTCGGTAGCAGAGATAAATCGCAAAGGCGATACACACATATTGCAGTACGAAAGTAAAAGCGCGCATAAATTCACAAAATAAAAAAAGACGGCTGTTTATAACACAAAAAGTAGAAGGGTCACGTCGTCTTTATCTTTTGTCCACAAAAAAAGTATGAGTCTTAACTGATTAGGCTTTGTGCAATCAGGCTGGAAAAAATGGAGATTAAACCTATTTTTGAAAAAATATTGCTATACGTGCTTGGGGGGTGTGAAGTTGGCCCAGTTTCTGTTTCGAGTGAGCGTATTTCACTCGTTAGTGGGGTAGTCTGTTGTGGTGCGCGTTGGCTCTTCAAGCCAAATTCGAGCAAGATCATCAGCAAACCGCCATGAATCAGCACTTGCCAGATTGAAATATGAGAAAGGGTAAGTTCTGTATATAGATTAAAAGCGGTAATTGCAGCAAAGATGAAGCAAAAAAGCTTGAATAAATAAAGTGCCTGCATTTCTTTTTCCCCTTTTATTGTTGCTCTTATGGTGAACTTTTTTTCTTAAGCGAATATTAAGGACTATAAAAGAGTGGTGAAAAATTTAGCTACCCAACCTTTGATCAAAGGTTGGGTAAATGGTAAGAAAACTTACCAGTGTTCACCTGGGAATAAGCGTGCATACGCTTTTTGTACCCAGTTTAGTTTTTGCTGTTCGCCTACAGACGCGGTAGAACTTGGGAATAAGTTATAACCAATCGACATGAGCTTATTATTGATGTCTGGTGCGATTGAATAAGTGATTGATGCCAAACGGCCTAAGTTGGTTGCGACTTTCTTCGGACGTTTCACAATCGCATAAGCAACTAGATCTGCTGCTTGTTCAGGTGAAAGAGTAGGGACGTATTTATAAATTTTCGTCGGCGCAATCATTGGCGTACGTACCAAAGGCATATAAACCGAAGTAATCGCAATTTTATGTGAATGCACTTCGGCAGAAAGACAGCGACTGAACGCATCTAGTGCGGCTTTAGACGCCACATAAGCTGAGAAACGAGTGGCATTTGCCAATACGCCAATCGAGCTAATGTTAATAATATGCCCATCACGACGAATCATCATTTGTGGCAGGATGTTCATGACTAAACGTACAGCACCAAAGTAGTTGAGTTGCATGGTGCGTTCAAAGTCGTGGAAGCGTTCTGCTGACTCATGTACAGCACGGCGGATCGAACGACCTGCGTTATTAATTAAAATATCAATATGATCGACTGAAGCTAAAATCTGCTTAGAGACTTCATCAATCGAGTCTAAATCATTTAAGTCGCATGGAAAAACAGAGGCTGAACCACCTTTGGCTTCGATTTCTGCTTTAACTTCGTCTAGTGTTTCTTTGGTGCGCGAAACTAAAAGGACGTGCGCTCCTGCATCAGCCAGTTTGTGTGCAACGGTTAAACCAATACCACTTGAAGCGCCTGTAATTAAGACGGTTTTTCCATTTACGCGTTCTTTAAAAAGTCTATCTATTCTTGAATTCACGTTATCATTCCTGATCTAAGTCAAATATTTGAGGGTTATGGCTGTTTTTGTATTCGATTATTTGGGCTGCATTTTCGAAGAAATGTAGCTGCTTTCCTTCACTGTATAATACCTAAACTGCTTAAAAATATCACGGCATAAGTTATTGAAATAATAAATAATTTTAGAGTAAAAACTCTATTTTATTGGTTCTAATTACTTGTTTTTACCACGAATCCAAGCGAAGTGAAAGGGCTATCAATATAAAAGACAAGCGTATAAAAAACCTCAATCATGTGATTGAGGTTTTAAGTTTAGCGGTCTGTATTTTAGACTTGAGCCAAGGCCTGCTCTAAATCTGCAATCAAATCATCAATATGTTCAATACCTACAGATAAACGCACCATATCAAGACTTACTCCAGCAGACTTTAATTCCGCTTCATTCAGTTGGCGATGTGTGGTGGTGGCAGGGTGGCAGGCCAGACTTTTGGCATCACCAATATTGACCAAGCGAGTGAAGAGTTGTAGAGCATCAATAAAGCGGGTGCCACCTTCGCGGCCATCTTGTACTCCAAAAGATAAAATCGCCGAAGGCTGCCCTTTGACATATTTTTGTGCCAAGCCGTGTTGAGGATGGTCTTTGAGTCCTGCATAGTTGACCCATTTTACTTTAGGATGGGCTTGTAAATATTCTGCGACTTTCTGCGCATTTTCAGTATGACGTTCCATACGTAGGTTTAGCGTTTCTAAGCCTTGTAGAATCAAAAACACGCTTAATGGACTAATGGCTGCACCGGTATTGCGTAATGGCACCACACGGGCACGTGCGATATAGGCTGCTTCGCCTAAAGCTTCGACATAATTCACGCCATGATAGCTTGGGTCTGGCGTATTTAGTACTTTAAAGCGCTCAGGATATTGGCCCCAAGGAAATTTACCGCTGTCGACAATGGCGCCGCCAATCGAGTTACCATGCCCGCCAATATATTTGGTCAGGGAATGCACCACAATATCCGCCCCATATTCAAAGGGTTTCAGCAGTGCGGGGGTTGCGACAGTATTATCGACCACCACAGGCACACCATATTCATGTGCGATTTTGGCGATCGCTTCTAGGTCGATAATATTGCCCAGTGGATTGCCAATCGATTCAACAAAAACCAACTTGGTTTTTTCATCAATTAAATCACGCAGGGCTTCAGGGTCTTGATAATCAAAGAAACGCACATCGATACCTTGTTTCGGTAGAGTGTGGGCAAACAGGTTATAGGTGCCGCCGTACAAGGTCGAAACAGAAGCAATGTTGTCACCTGCTTCGGTAATGGTTTGAATGGCATAAGTAATGGCTGCCATGCCAGAGGCTAAGGCCAATGCACCAATGCCCCCTTCGAGTGCGGCTAATCGTTGTTCTAGCACCGCTGTGGTTGGGTTCATAATTCGGGTATAAATATTGCCTTGGACTTTTAGGTCAAATAAATCGGCACCATGTTGCGTATTATCAAAGGCATAAGACGTGGTTTGATAAATAGGTACGGCCACTGCTTTAGTGGTGGCTTCGGGGCTATAACCAGCATGGATAGCCAAAGTTTCATCTTTATAGGTCATGGGACTTCATCTGCGTGAGTTAAATATTGCACAGTCTACCATCAATGAATATGAGTTAAAGTGTGAAAATAATGAATATTTATCTAAAAAATTCATAAAGATGAGTTACGAACAGCTTCTTGTCTGCGAAAAAGTGAGATAAAGAGGGTGTTTAAAAAATAACCGCACTGAAAGTTGTAACATTGCATTGAAGATCGGTTTCATGCCTTATTTTTTCAACGTATTCATCGTATAATGCCCGCAAATATTTTTTCGCTTCTTGCGATTTTTTGGTTTTCTATTGAGGAGTCCTACGTGGCCCAATATATTTATACGATGAACCGAGTGTCTAAGATGGTTCCGCCTAAGCGCGAAATCCTAAAAGACATCTCTTTGTCATTTTTCCCAGGTGCAAAAATTGGTGTACTTGGTTTAAACGGTGCAGGTAAATCGACCTTGCTTCGTATTATGGCGGGCGTAGACAAAGATTTCTCTGGTGAAGCGCGTGCGCAACCGGGTATCAAAATTGGTTACCTAGAACAAGAGCCGCCACTTGATCCAAATAAAGATGTCCGTGGAAACGTAGAAGATGGTTTACGCGAACCATTGGATGCTTTGGCACGTTTGGACGAAGTATTTGCTGAATATGCAGCAGAAGATGCAGACTTTGATGCATTGGCAAAAGAGCAAGAAAAACTTGAAGCGATTATCCATTCATGGGATGCGCATAACCTTAGCAACCAAATGGATCAAGCTGCAGCTGCCTTGAATCTACCAGCTTGGGATGCAGATGTTACACTACTTTCAGGTGGTGAGCGTCGTCGTGTTGCATTGTGTCGTTTGCTTTTATCTAAGCCAGACATGTTACTTCTAGACGAACCGACGAACCACTTGGATGCAGAATCTGTGTCTTGGTTAGAGCGTTTCTTGAAAGACTTTGCCGGCACGATTGTGGCGATTACGCACGACCGTTATTTCTTGGATAACGTGGCGGAATGGATTCTTGAGCTTGACCGCGGTATGGGTATTCCATATCAAGGCAACTATTCTTCTTGGTTAGAGCAAAAGAATGCGCGTCTAGAACAAGAGAACAAGCAAGAAGAGTCTTTTGCTAAAGCATTGAAGAAAGAACTTGAATGGGTTCGTTCAAATGCGAAAGGTCAGCAAAAGAAAAACAAAGCGCGTATGGAGCGTTTTGAAGAGCTTAACTCACGCGAATTCCAACAGCGTAACGAAACTTCTGAAATCTATATTCCACCTGGCCCACGTCTAGGTAATAAAGTCGTAGAAGTGGAAGGCATTAGCAAATCATTTGATGGTCGCGTACTGTACGAAAACCTCAGCTTTACTGTACCTCCTACAGCAATTGTGGGTATCGTGGGTCCAAACGGTGCGGGTAAAACCACACTGTTCCGTATGATGACTGGTGAACAACAGCCAGATACAGGTACAGTGACTTTGGGTGAGTCGGTTAAAGTAGCGTATGTGGGTCAGATTCGTGACACCTTAGATAACAACAAAACTGTTTGGGAAGAAGTTTCTGGTGGTTTGGATATCTTAAGAATTGGCGATTATGAAATTGCATCACGTGCTTATATCGGTCGCTTTAACTTTAAAGGTCAAGACCAGCAGAAACGTGTAGGTGAGTTGTCAGGTGGTGAGCGTAACCGTTTACAACTGGCGAAAATCCTGCAAATGGGCGCAAACGTCATCTTACTGGATGAGCCATCGAACGACTTGGATATCGAAACCTTACGTGCACTTGAGGATGCAATTCTTGTATTCCCAGGTACGGTAATGGTGGTGTCGCACGACCGTTGGTTCCTTGACCGTATTGCAACGCACATTTTGTCATTTGAGAACGAGCAGCCTGAATTCTACGAAGGTAACTATGCTGAGTATGAAGCCTATCGTTTAGCGCGTTTGGGTGATGCTGCAGTTCAAAAACGGACCAAATACAAGAAAATTGGCGGTTAACGCTTCCGTTAATTCAATTAGAAAACCAGCCTTCGGGCTGGTTTTTTATGCTTAGCAATAGCCTCTTAAGGCGTTTTAGGGGCATTCACTTGTACGCTGATAATGGTGTAATACTGATTTTTAGGTTTTGCTTTGGCATCGACTTTTTCGCTCACTTCAATCAGGTATTGCCCAGCTTGTGCAAAAGTGAGTGTGGCATGGCCTTGTGCGTCGACAGGTGTGCTTTTCGCTTGCTGCTCAAGCTCACCTTGAGCGCGAACCATGAGTTCTGCATGCGCTAGGGCTTTGCTTGCTTGAGTAATTTGCAGTTGTACAGGCTGTTGCACTGTGATTTGGTTTGGATGGGTTTTGAAGTTGACTTGAATTGGGGCTGGCGTTACAGCAACAGGTGAGGAGCTGTCTTTGCTCACATAGCTTTGAATGCTCCATTCGCGAACCGTAGAGACCTTGCTTGGCACTTTGCCTTTAAAGTCACTTGGTATGACATAGTCACGCTCGCTTAGGGCAGGGACTTTATCTGCTGCGACATCAGCAAAGATTTTCCATTGACGATTATGTTGTACATATTCAATTGGATATGAGGTCTTGGCAAAAATGGTATAGGTGCCTTTTTCTGGTAGCTTAAGATCAAATGCAGTTGCAGATTCTAAGTGCTTCTGTGCTTGAATCGTATTCTGTGTTTGGTTTGGTTGGAAAACGCTGAATGAAATATCTTTTAGGGCATATTCAGGATGAAAGGCTTGTTCCGCATAGGCGCTCAATACAGGGACTTGGGTATTTTCAGTGTGATACGCCAGTGGAGCGACGTAGGGTTCATGTGCTTGAGACACTGAACAGAACAAGAGTGTGCAGAGTAGAGCATTTTTCATAGAGACTAGGCCTAAAAATATTTCGTAAGATGAGGTTTTTGATTATATCGAGAAAAACTAACAAGTGATAATAATTATTATTTATTCTTTGAGCAGATAAAAGGGAGTACATAGACTCCCTTTTTGGATGCGGGTTCTAAGTTAAAACTTAGATTTCCCACTCATGGTCGCACTCGCGGCATTTCCATTTTTTCTGAGACTGCATGAAGCCTTGCATTGAAATCTTAAAATCAGGAAGGTCGCGGTAAAACAGGAAACCTGCAATCACACATACGATGAAAACCACAACCGTTGCAATTTGTAGTGTTGAGCCAGCGCCATCCCCGAACAGCCACATTGCGATGCTAATGAGCACCAAAAGTAATAATACAAAAATGGCTGGAACCAAAAAAACCAGACTTTTAGGCACGACAGGGCGTGTTGCTGGAGCCCCTGCTTGAGCAACCGGCATAATTTTTGGGCTTTGACATTGAGGACAACGATATTGCATTACAACTCCAAAATTCGAATCTATGCTGTATTCTAATCGGATTGGAGCAGAAAGCCAAAAGCGTGGTAATGAAGTGCTGAAAAATTTGAGGCAATAAAAAACCCAAGTCATAATGCTTGGGTTTTTTACCAGATGTTGCCATCTTAAATATGGCGTCCCTACGGGGATTCGAACCCCGGTTACCGCCGTGAAAGGGCGATGTCCTAGGCCTCTAGACGATAGGGACTTATTGAGGCATCACGTTGAGTGGTTAACACCGTCTCTCTGTGTGAGCGCTATATTAGGGATATAACGCCCATGCGTCAACTAAAAAATCAATTAAGCTTCATCAACTGCGTCATTTTTCGGCAATTTTAGACTTTCATTGAGTTTTTCCCAAACTTTTGCTTCTTTTTTGCTTGGACCACCCACAATTTCAAGGGCATGGCGTAAGCGCGCGAAGGTTAAGTCAGGGCCAATGGTGACCATGGTTTGCATCACTGGGGTCGAAGCGGTCGAACCGGCAATCGCAATAAAGAACGCTGGCATAAAGTCACGGAGCTTAATTTCCATTTGGCTGGCTAAGTCCATCAAGGTTTGACTTACGGTGTCATTGTTCCATGTGAACATGCTTTCCAAACGCCAAATCGCAAATTGCAGACTTTGACGAACTTGTTCTTCGCTCAGTTTCTTGCTTTCAAACTGTTCTTTGGTCAAGCTTGGGAACTGGTTAAAGTAATGTGCAGACCAGTTCACCGCTTCCGAAAGTAAGTTGATACGAGGTTGAATCGCTGCGGCGATGTCTTCGAGCATCTTACGATCTGCTTTCCATGCCAATAAGGTATCTAACAGTTCAGCAGGGCTTAAGCCTTTGATCCATTGACCATTGAGCCAATTCAGTTTTTCCACATCAAAAATTGGACCACCGAGGGATACCCGTTGAATGTCAAAGTGTTCAATCATCTCCGCCAATGTGAATTTTTCGCGTTCATCTGGCATCGACCAGCCCATGCGGCCTAAGTAGTTCAACAAGGCTTCAGGCAAGACACCAATATTTTTGTAGTAGTTAATAGAAGTTGGGTTCTTACGTTTCGACAGTTTTGATTTGTCTGGGTTACGTAGTAATGGCATATGACCCAGTACAGGCATTTCCCAACCAAAGTATTGATACAGCAACTGATGTTTAGGTGCAGAAGGCAGCCACTCTTCGCCACGGAAAACGTGGGTAATTTGCATCAAATGGTCATCGACTACATTGGCAAGGTGATAGGTCGGTAAACCATCGGTTTTAAGCAAGACTTGCATGTCCACTTGTACCCAAGGAATTTCCACTTCCCCGCGCAGTAAGTCATTGACTGTACACATGCCTTCTTCGGGCACTTTCATACGAATCACGTGTGGTTCACCTGCAGCAAGGCGGCTTTGGACTTCTTCAGCAGATAATTTTAAACCACGACCATCGTACTTTGGTGTTTCACCACGGGCTTGTTGTTCTGCACGCATTTGATCCAACTCTTCGCTTGTTGCAAAGCAGTAGAATGCATGACCTTTTTCAACCAAATCCAGTGCATATTGCTTATAAATATGCATGCGTTCAGACTGGCGATATGGCGCATGTGGCCCGCCAATGTCTGGACCTTCAGACCAATTCAATCCTAACCAACGCAATGAATCTAAAATCATTTTTTCAGATTCAGGAGTCGAACGAAGTTGGTCGGTATCTTCAATCCGCAGAATAAATTCACCACCATGTTGCTTGGCATAGCATAAGTTAAATAACGCAATATACGCTGTGCCCACATGCGGGAAGCCAGTTGGAGAGGGTGCAATACGAGTACGAACAGTCATAGCCAATTATGATTCAGAATGTAAATTGAGGTCTATTATAACGAAAAAGCCCGACCACTTAATGCTTAATTCAACATTCAGTGATCGGGCTTTTGTACGCAAATGTCATAACTTGAGAGTGGTTACGACACTGTGGCTTATTTTTAGTTTAGAGGAACAATGATTGCACAAAACGGCTAAAGCGCTGGTTTTGTGTGGCAAAGAAATTTTGTGTCGGTGCAACTTTGATTGAGGTCATGATTTTTAAATCATTGTCCGTCATCGTGGTTCGGTCACTGCCTTTTTGTTGGCTGAGCGCTTTTTCAATCAACGATGTTTTCTCAGTGGGCATCGTGGCTTTGTCATTGCTTTGAATGGCTGCACTATGTCCCAGTTGGCTAAAACAAGCCAAGCCGATACTCAACGTAACGGTGTGTAAAAATGTTGCTTTCATGTCCTTTTCCCCTCTCAACATGGTATTGGAACAGATTTTTATTAAAGTCATTGGTAATCTAGTTTCAATTTAACCGATTTCACAAATAAAAAAGTAGAACTGTGTCACACAATTTACAAAATTATAAACAAATTTGGGCTAAATTGACATTTAAACATCAAATATAAATCATTTGGCTTTTTGTACCAAATAACTGTGGAGACAGCATGGAGATTTTGAGCTTGATCTGTGGAGGATGGATATGGGCTTATCCTTAAAAGTGCACAAAATAGTCCTTTTAGAGATATCTTTTTATCCGATATAAAAACTATAATTAATTATAACTAGATGATTGTATTGATTTTTTGTTGTTTATATAGTGAGCAGATTCAGTTCGAGTATAAAGCAATGAAAAAAATATTAGCGACATCGATTTTAGTATTACTTGGGGGCTTTGCAGCCAGTGCTTATGCGGCAAAAGATTTTTTAAATGTGTCTTATGACCCGACCCGTGAGTTTTATCAAGAATATAACCAAGCCTTTGGACAGTATTGGAAAAGCAAAACTGGGCAGGAGGTCAATTTTAAACAGTCTCATGGTGGATCGGGCAAGCAAGCACGTGCCGTTGCAACGGGTCTACAAGCAGATGTGGTGACCTTGGCCTTGGCCAATGATATTGATGAAATTGTGAATACTGGACAAATTGATAAAAATTGGCAAAAAGAATTTCCAAATAATTCTGCACCTTATACTTCAACCATTGTTTTTTTAGTGCGTAAGGGTAATCCCAAACAAATTAAAGACTGGAATGATTTAACCAAACCGGGGGTTGAGATTATTACCCCAAATCCAAAAACAGGGGGCGCGCCGCGTTGGATCTATTTATCGGCTTGGGGGTATGCATTAAAACAACCGGGAGGTAATGATGCAAAAGCCAAAGAATTGGTGAAAAAACTTTATCAAAATGTCAAAGTCCTTGATTCAGGCGCGCGAGGTTCATTGACCACGTTTGCTGAACGAGGCATCGGTGATGTGTTGTTGTCCTGGGAAAATGAAGCCTTACTGGCAACCCAAGGCCTAGGTAAAGACAAATACGATATTGTTTATCCGTCTATTTCGATTTTAGCGGAGCCATCGGTTGCGATTGTAGACAAAACCGTGGATAAAAATGGCAATCGAAATTTGGCCAAGGGCTATTTAAACTATCTGTATTCGCCAAAAGGTCAGGAGTTGGCGGCGAAGCATTTCTTCCGTCCACGAAATAAACAAGTGGCGACCAAATACCTTGCTCAGTTTCCAAAGCAAAAAACCTTTAATATTAATGATGTCTTTGGAGGGTGGGCCAAAGCGCAGAAAACTCACTTTGTAAATGGTGCGATCTTTGATCAGATTTATACTGAAAAATAAACGTGCTGTGGTTTGATGAGATCACGTTCGGACATCAAAGTGGATATACGCATATCCACTTTTATTATATTTTAAGCATAAAAATGTATATAATAAGAATAAGTAAAGTGTTTGCTATTATTTTAAATAAAAACAATTCATTAAGTCTTAGTGATTCTAAAATAACGAGTATTTAAAAAACAAAAGTGAATTGCGATTTATGATTTTGTTTCATATATTTAGCATAATTCTTGATATTTAATTTAATACGCCATGAAAACGCATTTGAAATCTCTCTGGGCTGCTGCCGTAGTGGCAACAGGTCTGACATTCAGTATGACATCAGCTCAAGCGGCTGACCGTACTATGCTCAATGTCTCCTATGATGCAACACGTGAATTTTACGATGAGTTCAATAAATCCTTTGGTGCTTATTGGCAAAGTCGTACAGGACAAACGGTCGATTTTAAACAGTCACACGGGGGTTCAGGTAAACAAGCCCGTTCGGTCGTTGATGGTCTAAAAGGGGATGTGGTGACCTTGGCCCTAGCCAATGACATTGAAGAAATTGTCAAATCGGGTCAAATCCAGCCGGGTTGGCAAAAAGAGTTCCCAAATAACTCTGCACCTTATACGTCGACCATTGTGTTCATGGTACGCAAAGGCAACCCGAAAAAAATTAAGGACTGGTCTGATTTAACCAAACCGGGTGTACAAATTATTACGCCTAATCCTAAAACAGGCGGTCTACCACGTTGGGTGTATCTGTCTGCTTGGGGTTATGCACTGAAACAACCCGGTGGCAATGAGGCCAAAGCCAAAGAGTTCGTGGGTAAAATGTACCATAACGTGAAAGTCATGGACTCTGCGGCACGGGCGTCTATGACCACCTTTGCAGAACGTCGCATTGGTGATGTGTTATTGACTTGGGAAAATGAAGCCTTAGTGACACAAAAAACTTTAGGTAAAAATCAGTTCGATATTGTTTATCCATCGATCTCAATTTTAACCGAGCCTTCGGTGGCAATCGTGGATAAGACCGTGGCGAAAAATGGCAACAAGTGGTTAGCACAGGGGTATATCAACTATTTATATTCACCACTGGGTCAGGAAATGGCGGCGAAACACTTCTATCGTCCGCGTAATGCTGCAGTTTTAGAAAAATATAAAGCGCAATTTCCACCGTTAAAAACCTTCACCATTGATGAAGTGTTTGGAGGTTGGGCCAAGGCTCAAAAGACCCACTTTGTGAATGGGGCGACCTTCGACCAAATCTATAATAGCCGTAAATAATCCAGTTAATTATTTTTAGCTACTACTTAAAAAGCCTCCCTTAGGAGGCTTTTTTGATAATGAATGCCGTTTAAAAACGGTTTTGTCTATGAAAAGTAATATTTCCCTACAAAAAGTCGTTTGGAGCTTTGTTAAAACAAGGTAATAATGTGCAGTTACATTTTTCCTTCCGATCATATTGAGTCTTTATGTCGCATATTTCTGTATTACTTCACGAAACTGTTGATGCTTTGGTAGCAGATCGCAATACAGGGATTTTCATTGACGGGACGTTTGGTCGTGGCGGACATACGCGTTTGCTGTTGTCTAAGCTGGATGAAAATGCACGTGTCTATGGTTTTGATAAAGACCCGCAAGCACTGGAAACAGCCGCGATTTTAGAACAGGAAGATCCACGTTTTAAAATTATCCATGCCAGCTTTGCTGACCTTAAGTATGAGTTAGAAGTACGCGGCATTGGCTTGGTCGATGGGGTTATGGCCGATTTGGGCGTGTCTTCACCGCAGCTTGATCAGGCGGAGCGTGGCTTTAGTTTTATGAAAGATGGACCACTGGATATGCGTATGGACAATTCAAAAGGTCCAACTGCAGCGCAGTGGCTGGTTAATATTGAGGAAGAAGCTTTAGCCAATATTATTTTCCAATACGGTGAAGAGCGTTATAGCCGTCGTATTGCCAAAGCGATTAAAGCGGCTGGGTTGATTGAAACCACAGCGCAGTTGGCTGAGATTGTGAAAGTGGCACACCCGAAATGGGAAAAAAATAAACATGCTGCAACACGAACTTTCCAAGCAATTCGTATTGCCATTAATAAAGAATTAGAAGATATTGAAGTTTTCCTACCGCAAGCGGTAGACGTATTAAAACCGAATGGTCGCTTGGCTGTGATTAGCTTCCATTCCTTAGAAGATCGATTAATTAAACAATTTATTCAAAAAGAGTCGACACTTGAGGAAGATATGGGTTGGGGTATGCCACAACAACGACCAGATACACGTCGTTTGAAGAAAGTATCACGTGTGAAAGCAAGTGATGCCGAGGTTAAAGCCAATCCACGTTCACGTAGTGCATGGCTTAGAGTTGCAGAGCGCTTAGCACTTAAAGGCGAATAATGAAAACTGAAGTCGTTGAAAAAATTCCAACAAAGTTAAAGTTTAAGAAGCTGATTGCCTATGTCATTTTATTGGTGCTGGTGTTTATCAGTGCCATGATGGTGGTGTTCCAAGTGTTTGAATACCGTCATGACTATCGCGAAATGAGCTCTTTTATGCGCGAGCGTGATGACTTAAATGCAGAGTGGGGCCGTTTGTTGATTGAACAGCAAACTTTTGGTGCAACTGCACAAATTGGAACGCGTGCAGTGACGCAATTGCGGATGTATTCACCACCTGCGGCGCAAACCGTAGTGATTTCTTTACCCACGACTTCAGAAGATAAAAAATAAGGCCGCTGTAACATGGTAGAAAAGCGTAAACCCACTCGTAAAAAACAACAAGCGGTGACTGAAAAATCGGCTCTACAGGTTGAAATGTGGCGCTTTTATCTCATGTGGGCAGTGGTTTTAGCTTGCTTTATTGCTTTGGTTGGACGTGCTTTTTACGTACAGGTCATCAATACTGAGTTTTTGCAAAACAAAGCCAATGCCAATATTTTAAGAACTGAAAAAATTAAAGCCATGCGCGGTGTGATTTATGACCGTCATGGTGTGCCTTTGGCGATCAGTACGCCGATTATGAAAGTGGTGATTGATCCACGTGATTATTTTGATAATAAAAAACTGTTTGATGAAATTACCGCTGAATTAGCCAAAGACCCGCACAATCGTAAATTGAAGCGTCAATTACCAGACAAAAACTTAAATCTGGATGAACTGGCTGATGCCGTGGGCATGGATCGTGCGGAACTGAAGCGGAAACTGAATGAACGTCCGCGTTCGCGTTACTTGGTCTTGAAAAAAGAAGTGCCACCTCAGCAAGCTGAATTGATTGCGAAACGTGAATTCCAAGGGGTGTATACAGAAAAGAACTACAAGCGTTACTATCCGCAACCACAACCGAATGCGCAAATTATTGGTTTGACCAACAGTGAAGGTTCGGGCATTGAAGGTTTAGAAATGCAGCTGAATCAACGCCTGTCGGGTATTGATGGTGAGCAGCAAATTGTTCGAGATAAAAAGGGCAATCGTTTTAAAGATGCTGAGGTGGTTAAAGAAGTTGAGCCGGGCGAAAATATTACGCTCAGTATTGATTCGCGCCTTCAGTACATTATGTACCGTGAACTGACTGCTGCGGGTGTAGCCAATAACGCGCGTTCTGCAACAGCGATTGCGGTCGATGTGAAAACAGGTGAAATTTTAGCGATGGCGTCGTGGCCGTCGTATAACCCGAACGATAAAAACAGTTTGTCCAATAAAGACGCCATGCGTAACCGTGGTGCGGTTGACTCTTTCGAGCCGGGTTCAACCATGAAGCCTTTGACCATTTCAATGGCTTTGGAAAGCGGAAAATACATGCCGAATACTGTGGTTAATACCACTCCGGGTTCGATGCGAGTCGGTAACCATACCATTCGAGATACACATAACTATGGTCCACTGACTTTGGGTGGAATTATTCAAAAATCGTCTAACGTGGGTGTGGCTAAAATTGCTTTGTCTCTCCCTTATGCAACTTTACCGACTTTTTATAAACGTCTCGGTTTTGGTCAGCGTTCTGCGGTTAAATTCCCAGGTGAAAGTGGTGGTTTAATTCTTCCGCCAAGTAAATGGAATGTATCGGAAGTCGCGACCATGGCATATGGCTATGGCTTAAATGCGACTGTGCTGCAAATGGTGGATGCTTATGCCATGTTGGCTAACAAAGGTGTGAAAATGCCTTTGAGTTTGTATAAGTTAGATGCGCCGCCCCGTGGTGAGCAAATGATTGATCCAAAAATTGCGGATCAAGTTTTGTTGATGATGGAAACTGCAACCTTACCAGGTGGTACCGCGACTCGTGCGACTATTCCGGGTTACCGTGTGGGTGGTAAAACAGGAACCGCACATAAGTTACGTGCTGACCGTAAAGGTTACTCAACCAATGAATATCGTGCACTTTTTGCCGGTGTAGCACCCGTTAGCGACCCGCGTTTAGCGATGGTGGTCGTGGTCGAAAACCCGCAAGGGACCTACTATGGTGGTACGGTGTCTGCGCCTGTATTTGCCCGTGTTATGCAAGAATCCTTACGTTTAATGAACGTGCCTTTAGATAAACCTTTAGATGCTCCTGTAATCAAGAGATAGGTGATGAATGTCCATTACATTTCAACAACTCTACACCGCTAACTTCAGCGCTGAATGGATGGCACAGCCATTTCAAGGTTTTGTTCTTGATAGTCGTAAAGTACAGGCAGGGCAAATTTTTATTGCGCTGACATCACTTTCACAACCTGAGAAAACAGAGCAGTTTGCGCAAATCGCCTTGGACAAAGGGGCTTTAGCGGTGGTGAGTGAAACTGAGCTTGCACTTGAAAACAGTATTGTGGTGCCGAATGTGCGTCACTTGATGGGAGACTGGCAAAAGCAATTTTTGTTGGCCACTAGCCAAGTCCAGCCTGCTCGTATTTTAGCGGTGACAGGAACCAATGGTAAAACCACGATTTCTCGTTTGGTTGCTGAGCTGTTGATGTTGCAAGGTCAGTCTTGTGCTGTGATGGGCACGACAGGTAATGGCATTTTACCGAATTTAGAAGCATCGTCGCATACCACTTTAGATGCGCTGCATTTACAAAATGCACTACATAGCTATGCCAAGCAAGGTGCTGAATTTGCTTCGATTGAAGCCTCTTCACATGGTTTGGAGCAAGGCCGTTTAGCGGGCAGTGAAATTGAAATTGCTGCATATAGCAACTTAAGTCGCGACCATTTGGACTACCATGGCACGCTTGAGGCCTATGCCGAAGCTAAATCTCGCTTGTTTCAATTTCCATCATTGAAAGTTGCAGTCATCAATCTGGATGATGAGCATGCTGGAGTCATGATTCAAGCGGCACAAAATAATCCAGCCCAACCGAAAATTTTAACCTATTCAACCACGCAGCCTGCAGACTATCAGGTGAAGAATATTCAATATAGCCTGACGGGTGCGAACTTTAGCCTGTGTACGGCACAGGCCGAATATCAGGTACAGAACCCATTATTGGGTCATTTTAATATTGAAAATTTGGTTGCAAGTTTAATTATGGTTGAACAAGCGGGTTTTGGTTTAGCCGATGTGGTTGCTACGACAGCACAGCTGAAGGGTGCACCAGGCCGTATGCAAGTGATTCGTGATGATGCGCGTTTATTTGTGGTTGATTATGCGCATACGCCTGATGCTCTGGTTCAAGTCTTAAGCACGTTGAAGCGCCATGTAGAACAGCAACTCTGGGCAGTATTTGGCTGTGGTGGAGACCGCGACCGTGGTAAACGCCCACTCATGACCCAAGCTGCTTTAAATGGAGCGGATGTAGTGTTGTTGACTTCAGATAACCCACGGACTGAAAATCCTGATCAAATTTTTGCCGATATGAAAGCGGGCGTTGATTTCTCAACTCGTGTGGTTCATGAAATCCATGATCGTCGTGAAGCGATTAAATTTGCCGTTCAACAGGCCCAAGCGGGTGATATTGTCGTGATTGCAGGCAAAGGTCATGAAAACTATCAAGAAATAGAGGGTGTTCGGCATTGGTTTGACGATGTCGTCGAAGTGCAATCCGCGATTGATGCACAGCACCACACTACTGATTCTGCTTATCCTGCACACTAAGGAAGTCATATGCATACCTCAACAACCAGCACAGTGCCTTTAGTGTCATGGAGCGCCGCACAGTTACTCGAAGCCACCCAAGGTTATTGGCTAAATGATCAAGCGCCAAATACTGAAATTAAACGTATTTTGACGGATTCGCGTGATGCAGAAGCAGGAGATGCTTTCTTGGCACTCAAAGGCGAACGTTTTGATGCGCATGCTTTTATTACGCAAGTTGCTGAACAAGGTTGCCAAGTGGCCATTGTGAGCCAGCCTGTAGATGCGGAGATTTGTCAGTTGGTGGTGCCTGATACACGTTTGGCATTAGGACAACTGGGGGCTTATCGTCGTGCACAAAACCCACAGCTAAAAGTGATTGCGCTGACGGGTAGTAGTGGTAAAACCACCACCAAAGAAATGTTAGGCAGTATTTTGTCACGTATAGCACCAACGTTGGTGACCCGTGGCAATCTGAATAACGACTTGGGTGTGCCGGTCATGTTATTGGAAATACGTCCTGAGCATCAATATGCAGTGATGGAGTTGGGTGCAAGCCATCAGGGTGAAATTGATTATACCTCGAATTTGGTCCAGCCCTTGGTTGCAGGCATTATCAATATTGGTACAGCACACTTGGGTGAGTTTGGTGGACGCGATGGCATCTGCCGTGCCAAGTCTGAGATTTATGCGCATATTGCTCCAAATGGCACATCAATTGTTCCTACAGCCGATGATTTTGCCGATAGCATTCGCCAAGCAGTACAAACTGAACAGGTGCTCAGTTTTGGTGCGGGTGGTGAAATCTTTGCCACTGAGATTGAGTTACAGGCACAATCTGCAACGTTTAAGTTGAATACCCCGCAAGGCGTGCATCAGGTGAATTTACCATTTGCTGGTGAGCATAATGTTCAAAATGCAACCGCTGCGGCAGCTTTTGCTTTAGCGATTGGCATCCGTTTGGATGAGATTGTAATTGGCCTTGAGCAAGCGGTCGGTGCAAAAGGGCGTTTGAACTTTATTCAACAAGGTCGACATTTGTTAATTGATGATACCTATAATGCCAACCCAACTTCGATGCGTGCAGCTGCTGAAGTGCTTGCACAGCAAGAGGGGGTTCGAGTGATGGTGATGGGCGATATTGGTGAGCTAGGCAGCTCTGCTGCACAGCAGCACTATATGCTGGGGCGTGATTTGGTCTCGGTGAAAGGGCTGAACTTCGTGGTGGCAGTCGGTGAATTTGCACCTGCGGCACAAGAAGGTGCTCGCAGCACCCAATATGGCAAAAAAATGCAGGCTTTTTTAACTCAAGAGCAGGCTTTGCCGTTCTTACTCAGTTTAATTGAAACACATCAACCCCAGTCTATGAGTTTCCTGTTTAAAGGTTCTCGTTATACCCATATGGAAACGTTGATGGCTGATTTGATGGAGAAACTCTAAATGTTGTTATGGTTATTTGAACAACTGGCGGGCTACCATAGTTCGTTTCAGGTGGTTCGTTATTTAACATTGCGTTCTTTGCTCAGTGTTTTAACCGCACTGACCATTGGTCTAGTGCTCGGTCCTGTGATGATTCGCAAGTTGCAAGCACTCAAATATGGTCAAGCCGTGAGTTCATATGCTCCTGAAAATCATGCCAAAAAAATGGGTACGCCAACCATGGGTGGGGTGCTGATCTTACTCTCAATTGGTATCTCCACACTGTTGTGGGCAGACTTATCCAACCCTTATGTATGGATTGTCTTGGCAGTGATGGTGATTTTTGGTGCAGTGGGTTGGGCCGATGACTGGATCAAGATTCGCTATAAAGACAATGCTGGCTTGCCTGCTCGTAAAAAGTTCTTTTGGACCTCGCTTGCATCATTGGGCGCAGGTATTGCGCTATATGTAATTGCACAGCAACAGACTAATCCTGTACATACCGCAAATATGCTGGATCTGCTGATTCCATTTTTTAAAGATTTAAGTATTCCTTTGTCGGTGATCCCGTTGGGTATTGGTTTTATCATTTTCACCTATTTGGTGATTAATGGTGCATCAAATGCCGTGAACCTTACTGATGGTTTGGATGGTTTAGCGATTATGCCTGTGGTACTGGTTGCAGCGGGTTTAGGCGTATTTGCATATCTGGCTGGTGATGTCCGTTTTGCCAATTATTTACATATTCCTTATGTGCGCTTTGCCTCTGAATTGGTGGTGATTTGTGCAGCTATGATTGGCGCAGGTTTGGCCTTCCTTTGGTTTAATGCACACCCTGCACAGGTCTTCATGGGCGATGTGGGTGCATTATCATTGGGCGCAATGCTCGGTACAATTGCGGTCATGGTTCGTCAGGAAATTGTCTTTGCCATTATGGCTGGTGTGTTTTTGGTCGAAGCGATTTCAGTCTTCTTGCAAATTGGCTCCCTCAGAATGCGCAATAAACGCGTGTTCTTGATGGCGCCATTACATCATCATTATGAGAAAAAAGGCTGGCGTGAAACCCAAGTGGTGATTCGTTTTTGGATTATCACAATTATGCTGGTAGTTTTAGGGCTAATGACCTTAAAATTGCGCTAAGCAAAAGTATGAAAAGAGTCGGCATTTGCCGGCTTTTTTTTATGCATGAGGTAATGTCTTGGAGAAAATAATGAATCTGCTCATGTGTCCTGTGTGTCGTGAGGCTTTAACTTTAAACGAAAGAACATGGCGCTGTGCGAATTCACATAGTTATGATGTGGCGAAACAAGGCTATGTCAATCTGCATGTCGTTCAACATAAGCACAGCAAAAATCCGGGGGATACGCCTGAGTCGGTACAAGCCCGCCGTGCCTTCTTAAGTGCAGGTCATTACGCGCCTTTACAGCAAGCAGTGGTAAATAAGGTGCGTGATTTACGTATTGAGAATTTACTTGATATCGGCTGTGGTGAAGGCTATTACACCGATGCGATGCAGGCTGAAGTGCTGCAATGTGTCGGTGTAGATATTGCAAAAAATGCGGTTCAAGTGGCTGCGAAAATCAATAAAAATATCACGTGGGTGGTAGGTACAGGAGCAACTTTACCCGTGTTGGATCAATCGATTGATCTATGTAGTAGTTTGTTTAGCCCGATTCCAAAACAAGAGATTTTAAGGGTGCTCAAGCCGCAAGGATATTTATTGGTGGTGACGCCTGCGCCTCAGCATTTATATGCAATGCGTGAAGCTTTGTTCGAAGAGGTGAAGCAGCATGAACCGAGCAAATTTGTAGAACAGTTGAGTGATGCGTTTGATTTGGTCAGTGATGATGTTGTTGATGCTGAACTTAAGCTTAATCAGCAGGACTTAAAAAACCTGATTGCCATGACCCCTTATGCCTATAAAGCAAAACAAGAGCGCCGTGAAGCCTTAGAGTCACAAGCAGCTTTTGACTTACATGCACAGTATCAAATTTTACTGTTTCAGAAAAAAGCATGAGTATAAAAAAGCCCGCAGATGCGGGCTTTTATTATTGGACTTGATCAATTAAATGATCGAGCGCATCCGATTTAGGTTTTGGTTGTTCTTTGGGTGCTTGCATGGTGGGTGGGGTGCTGTTCTTTGGAACCAACGTTTCCTCTTCACCTGGCAAATCATCAAAGTCACGCTCAGGAGCACGTGGAACCACCACCGGTGCAGGGCGATACAACGGTTGCGCCAAAGGTGGGGTTGGGCCTAAGTTGCTCTGAGGTGCTTCTTTCTGATGGCGTTGAATCGGGGCTTTGGCTTTGGCATCGAGTTGAACCCAAGCCGAAGGCGTGCCTTGTAAGGCCTTGGCCATGAAGTCTGTCCATATTGGGAGCGCAGCCACACCGCCGTATTCGCGGCGTCCTAAAGTCGTTGGTTGGTCGAAACCGACCCACGCTACGGTCACCAATTTGCCATTAAAGCCAGCAAACCAAGCATCTTTTGCATCATTGGTGGTTCCTGTTTTACCGCCCAAGTCATCTCGTCCAATCCGCAGTGCTGCACGGCCTGTACCATGTTGAATCACGTCTTTTAAAATATTCGCCATATCATAAGCTGAACTGGATTTTAAAATACGTTGCGCTTGACGATAGTCACTGTTGATTTCAACAGGATTTACCGATTTTTCAGCAGGGCTCAGCTCTTGGTTGGTGAGTTCAATTACTTCATCATCAGGTGTGATGGTGTCAGCAGATTGAGGATTTGGTTCTTGTTGAGAGATACAACTGATACATGCATATTCAGGGTTGTTTTGATAAATTACCTTGCCATAGGCATCTTCAATCCGATTGATGAAGTGTGGTTGAATGCGATAACCGCCATTGGCAAAGGCTGAGTAACCTGTGGCCATTTGAATCGGTAAAACCTGAGGTGTTCCGAGGGCAATGGTGTAGTTACGCGGAATCTGTTCATCGGTTAAGCCGAAGTCCATGAACAATTGACGTGTACGTTCAATGCCCACGGTTTGCAGGAGTCGAACTGACACGGTGTTACGCGATAAATAGAGTGCTCGACGCAGGGGAATCATGCCTAAATAGCGACCATCGGCATTACGCGGTGACCATTTTCCAATGGTGATCGGGCTGTCATTGACCATGCTATACGGTGTCATACCGCGCTCTAAAGCGAGTGCATAGACAAAAGGTTTAATAATCGAACCTGGTTGGCGCCAGCCTTGTGTGGTTCTATTAAATTTAGATTGATAAAAGTTATAACCACCAACCAATGCTTCTACAGCGCCATTGTTTGGGTTAAGTGCAATCAGCTGGCCCTGAACTTTAGGCAGTTGCACCAAAGCCCATGAGGTTTTGTTGTCATTGGGGCGCAGACGTACAATGTCTTTCACTTTAACAATTTGAGATGCTCTTGATGGTGCACCGCCTACCGCATTCGCATTGCGATAAGGACGTGTCCAAGACATGCCAGACCATGGCACGGTTACTGTTGAGCCATCTTGCATTAAGGCATCAAAACTATTTTGATTCACACGGGTAACTTCAGCAGGGAAGGTGTTGGCAAATGCACTAAAGCTACTTAAGGGTTTGTCATGGGCTTCCGCACCACGCCAACCATGACGACGGTCATAGGCTTCTAAACCATCTTGTACCGCTTGTTCGGCATAGGCTTGGCGTTCACTGTTGATGGTGGTATAGACCTTATAACCGGAGTCAATGGCATGCTCGCCGAACTTTTCAATCAGTTCACTACGGACCATTTCACCGATGTAGGGAAATCGGTTGCTTACCCCGCGGTCAGGCATATCAAGATTAATTGGTTCCGCAATGCCTTTTTCATATTGGCTTTGATTGATATAGCCTAGCTGGAGCATGCGACCCAAAATCCAGTTACGACGTTCTAAAGCACGTTCGGGGTTGACCACTGGATTGTATTTAGACGGCGCTTTAGGCAGGCCTGCAATCATTGCCATTTGCGCAATGCTGAGTTCATCTAAGCTTTTGTTGTAGTAGATTTTAGCTGCCGCTGCGATACCGTAGGCATTTTTACCCAAGAAAATCTTGTTGACATAGAGGGTTAAGATTTCCTCTTTCGTTAAATTCTGTTCAATTTTTCGTGCCAGAAAAACCTCAGTTAACTTACGTTTTAACGTACGCTCGGGACTGAGATAATAGTTTTTTGCCACTTGCATGGTGATGGTCGAGCCACCCGTTTGGACGTTTGACCCAGTAATACTTTCACTGACTGCACGTCCTAAACCTTTAAAACTGATACCACTATGCTCAAAAAAAGAAGAATCTTCCGCCGCTAAAAAGGCATGAATAAAACTTTGTGGGATCTGATCGTAATCTACGGGTACAGATAGCTTGCCACCGTATTCCGAAATGAGTTGGTTATCCGCACTATAAACTTGTAAAGGTTTTAGTAATGGCGCCTTTTTTAGAGTTGTCATTTGCGGCAAAGATGGGGCAATATAGAGATACATGCCATAAAAACCCATTGGAATTGAGACCAACATTATAATAATGATCAAAAAAAATGGATGAACACGGCCCGAACAAGATAGCTTTTTCATAACAAGTAAGTTTTAATAAGAGCTAATGGCAAACTAATTAGCGGTCAGTATATCCTGTACACATACGGAATGTTAGATGAGTTATTGTATCCGTATAAAATTATAGACGCAGACTAATTAGTGGGTTACTTTTTTTGGGGATAAAAAAATAATAGGAATGATACTGTGCTCAGGTTATATCGTAAGCCAAGTAAGGGGTTAATAGGAGTAGATATTAGTTCGACTTCTGTTAAGGTATTGGAACTTTCTGTTAAAAACAATCGGTATTGGGTGGAGAGCTATGCACTAGTCCCATTACCAGAAGGAAGTGTGGTCGAAAAAAATATATTGAATCCAGAAGCAGTTGGTGATGCCCTTGAGCGTGCGGTAAATTTGGCCAATGTTCAATCGACAGACGTAGCACTGGCAGTTCCGACGTCCATGGTGATTACTAAAATCATTGAAATGGATGCCGATATGAACGATGACGAACGTGAAATTCAGATTCGTGATGATGCTGAGCAATATATTCCATTCCCATTAGATGAAGCGAGTTTGGACTTTGAAGTCCTTCCAGACCGTTTAGCCAATCCAAATCGTGTCAATGTACTCCTCGTTGCAACTCGCATTGAAAATGTAGAGGCGCGTGCTGAAGCATTGGAGTTGGGCGGTTTAACGCCGAAAATTGCCGATGTTGAAAGTTTCGCCATTGAAAATGCATTCAAAGTCTTTTCAGATACACTCCCAATGGGCGTAAACACCGTTGGGATTCTGGACATTGGTCATACCATGACCACCTTGTCCGTCATGCAAAACAATAAAGTCATTTATACGCGTGAACAGGTATTCGGTGGTAAACAGCTGACCCAAGAAATTCAAAACCGTTATGGCTTGTCTTTTGAAGAAGCAGGACGTGCTAAAAAAAGCCGTACCCTGCCTGACGACTATGATATTGAAGTGCTTGAGCCTTTTCTTGAAGCAGTGGTGCAACAAGCAGCACGCTCTTTGCAGTTCTTCTTTTCGTCCTCTCAATTTAATGAGATCGACCATATTTTATTGGCAGGGGGGAATGCCAATATTCCAGGACTGGCGAAGTTATTACAACAAAAATTAGGTTATCGGGTCACCATTGCCAACCCATTTTTACAAATGGGCTTTTCTCCACAAATCGACATTAAAAAAATTGAAAATGATGCTTCATCACTCATGGTGGCATGTGGATTGGCATTGAGGAGTTTTGATTAATGGCAAAAATAAACCTACTCCCTTGGCGTGATGCGTTAAGAGAGAAACGAAAAAAAGAATTTATTGCCTATTGTATTGGGGCTGCATTAGTTGGGGTTTTAGCTGTTGCTTTGGCTTGGTTCTTTTACAGTCAAAAACTGGAAGATCAAGAACAAGCCAATCAGTTGGTGGTGAGTACCAATCAAAACTTAGATGTCCAATTAAAGTCATTGGAAGGTCTGCAAGAGCAGCGCAATGCGATTGTTGAACGGATGAAGTTGATCCAAGGTTTGCAAGGTCAACGTCCTGTGGCTGTGCGTTTGGTCGATGAAATGGTGCGTGTTACACCAACTAATATGTACATTACTAAGTTTGTGCGTACAGGTGATAAATTTACCATTGAAGGGAAAGCGGAAAGCCCGAATACAGTTGCGGAATTCTTACGAAATCTCGAAGCATCTGCGTGGTATCGCAATGCCTTTATGAATTCATTCTTGGTTGCTGAAGAGAAAAAAGATAAAGCGCCAAGTTCCATCGTGCCACGTGTTGAAGAAACCTATGGCACCTTTGTGGTTACGGCAGATTTAGATGAGATTGCACAGCCAGTAGCGCCTGATGCGACTACACCTGAAGCAGCAAGCACAGTTAATAATTCAACAGCGGGGGCAGCACAATGAGTCGCGATGAATTTGAAGAATTAACATCAGAAAACCATGCTGTAACCAAGAAAAAAATGACGGTTGATAAGTTTTTTCAACAGTTTAATACCTTAGATCCAAACAATTACGGTAGTTGGCCTTTTTCAGTCAAATTGACTTGTTGGATCTTTATCATTTTATTGATTGGGGCACTGGGTTATTTTGTCGTGATTAAGCCGAAGCTTGATGCGATTTCAAATGCACATGCACAAGAACAAAATTTACTGAATGAGTTTCGTGAAAAAGATTCAAAATTACGTAACTTGCAGCAATATCAAGCGCAATTGCAAGAAATGGAAGCTAATTTCAATCAGCAGTTAGAACAGTTGCCGAAAGAAACTGAAATTCCTGGTTTGGTTGAAGATATCAACGTGAGCGGCGTAAATTCTGGATTAAAGTTTAAAAATATTCGTTTAGAGCCAGAAATTCGCCAAGAGTTCTTTATCGAACAGCCGATTTCCATTGAAGCGACGGGTGATTATCATTCTTTTGGTTCATTTGTCAGTGGAATTGCAGCTTTACCGCGTATTGTGACTTTGCATGACTTCGATATCTCAGCATCAAGTAATAATGAGAAAAAGACGGATATTCCGCAAATTTCATACAGTGTAAAAGCGAAAACCTACCGTTATGTCGGGGCGACAGCTGCTACAGGTGTGGAAGATACAGCTAAGGCAGATGCAGGAGGTGCCAAGTAATGAAATATCAAAATCTCATGCTTAGTCTCTGCGTTGGACTATTCCTTGTGGGTTGTGATTCACGTATTGATGCGGTCAATATGCAAATGGCTGAAATTCGCAATCAGCCACCATTGCCGATTGAACCTGCGCCAGATTTCCCACCTGTACCGACTTTTAATTATGCAGCGCATCAATTAAAAAGTCCGTTTATGCCAAGCTCATTAGCGGCTGAACTGAAAATTATGGCTGGAAAACGTGTCTATCCAAACCTATCTCGCCAATTACAACCCTTGGAAAGTTATGCGATTGAATCGCTGAACATGAAAGGCAGCATGCGCGGACAAAATGGACAAATTTTGGCGTTGATTCAAACACCTGATGGTGAAATTGAACGCGTGCAGCGTGGTAGTTATTTGGGGATGAATCATGGTCGTGTGATTAATATCACCGCCACACAAATTGATTTGATTGAAATTATTCCGGATGGGCGTGAGGGCTATGTCGAGCGCCCGAGAAGCCTAGTATTAATTGGGCCGGCGCCTTAAAAAAGGAAAAGGAATAAAAATGAAAAATAGTGCTAAAGATTTTATATTTGGGGATGGCAATACGATGAACCATATGTTCCGTCAGTTTTCAATGGGTGCAATTGCAATGGCGGTGATGCAGGCTGCAAGTGCGCAAGTCAGTATTACGAATATTGTGCCAATGCAAATTCCGGGACAGGGAACAGAAATTCGTGTCATGTTCAACGGTTTGCCACCACAGCCGCAAGCCTATCAGTTGGAACAGCCATCACGTTTGGTTTTGGATTTTGATAAAGCACAGCAGAGCTTAAAACAAGGCAGTATTGCAGTGGCAACGGCTGAAGCAAGTACAGTAGATGTAACTTCAGATGCGCAGCGTTCACGTTTAACTGTAAATTTGACGGATGCCGGTGCATTTACTACACGTGTTGAAGGTAATACCTTTATTCTGAAAATTAACTCAGCGAACCCGGCGGTAGCAACACCTGTTGCTGCGGCGCGTTCAGAGCAAGGCATTTCAAATATTGGATTCCAACGCGGTTCAGGCGGTGAAGGCCAAATTGTGATTGATTTAAAAGGCAGTAATACGCCTGTCGATGTGAAACAGCAAGGCAGTAAAATTGTGGTGCGCGTTTTGGGGAATAAAATTCCTGCACACTTATCACGCCGTCTCAATGTGAATGATTTCGCAACACCAGTCTCGACCATTGATGCACAAAATGATGGTAGTAACGGCCTGATTACGATCCAGTCGAATGGCAGTTTTGAATATATGGCTTATCAGGCAGAAGATAAGCTCACGATTAGTTTAAAGCGTCCTGAAGATAAAAACCCAATGAAGCCTAAAGCACCAAGTGCTTATACAGGCAAAAAGATTTCTTTAGATTTCCAAGATATTGAAGTACGGCGTGTATTACAGCTCTTAGCTGATTTTACGGGCATCAATATGGTGGCTTCGGACACGGTACAAGGCAATATTACCTTACGTCTTAAAGATGTCCCATGGGATCAAGCACTTGATATCATTATGAAAACCAAGAATTTGGATAAGCGACGCAATGGTAATGTGATTTGGATTGCACCTGTAGCTGAGCTGATCAAATCTGAGGAAGATGAAGCGAAGGCCATTGCACAAAGTATAAAGCTTGCACCAATCCAAACCGATTATATTCAATTGAGTTATGCAAAAGCTGCTGATGTACTGAAGTTGTTAGAGGACTCCCGCGATGCTAAGGGGAGTGTGTCGAATCGTACCGCGGGTTCAGACTCCTTGGCTTTGGAAAGTTTATTGAGTTCGCGGGGGAGTGTTGTTTCTGACTCACGTACTAATACGCTAATTGTGAATGATACTTCACAAAATATTGATAAAATTAGAAAAATGATTGACTTGCTTGATGTGGCTGTGAAACAGGTGATGGTTGAAGCGCGTATTGTGACTGCTTCTACGGACTTTTCTCGTGAGTTGGGGATTAAGTGGAGTGCACAAAAACTTGGCAATAGTCCAGTATGGGGCGGGGATTTCCAACCGAGTTTTGATTTGGGGGTGGATTTAGCAACAAACACGGCTGGTACATTTAACTTTGGTTTATTGAAAATCTCGGATTATATGTTAAACCTTGAGTTAACTGCGCTACAGGCGGATGGTCATGGTGAAGTCTTGTCGGCGCCTAAAGTGCTTACTGGTGATAAACAAAAAGCCTATATTTTACGAGGAACAGAGATTCCTTATCAAACATATAGCGCGACAGAAGGCTTAAAAACCGAGTTCCGTGCGGCTAACTTAAAGTTAGAGGTGACTCCAAGTATCACGCCTGATGGTAAAGTTCAGATGGCACTCTTGGTTGAGAAAGACTCCATTGGTGCGATTACTAGTGATGGTATTGCGATTGACACCAGTGAATTACAAACCAATGTCTTAGTAGATGATGGTGAGACCGTCGTGCTGGGTGGTATTTTTGATGATGTGAAACGTAATGACTATGAAAAAGTGCCATTCCTAGCTGATTTACCAGTGGTGGGGAATTTATTTAAGAATAATGTCAAAACCACCATGCAAACTGAGTTATTGATTTTTGTGACACCACGAATTGTTAATGACAGTGTTTCAAGAAATCATTAATATATTTTCAATTTGAACAAATCTAAAAGGTGACTCCTTGCCAAGCAAAGAGTTTGAAACCCTACCAAATATTTATTTGGTAGGGCCTATGGGGGCTGGAAAAACAACGGTAGGACGACATTTAGCTGAACTGTTAGGACGTGAATTTCTCGATAGTGATCATGAGATTGAACGTAAAACAGGGGCAACGATTCCATGGATCTTTGAAAAAGAGGGTGAGCTTGGGTTTCGTAGTCGTGAAACGGTTGTAATCGATGAGTTAACCTCTCGACCCAACTTGGTCTTGGCCACAGGTGGTGGGGCGGTGACTCAGGCTCCAAATCGCGCATTTCTCAAACAACGTGGTATCGTTGTTTATCTTTATACTCCTGTAGAGATTCAACTACAGCGAACCTATCGTGATAAAAATCGCCCACTGCTTCAAGTGGAGAATCCTGAACAAAAGTTAACTGACTTACTCAGCGTTCGAGATCCTTTATATCGTGAAGTTGCCCATTATATTATCGAGACCAATCAAGGGGCTGCACGAGACCTGGCGCAGCGTATCTTAAACTTGATTCTTGTAAAGTAGTTTTGATTCAGTTTTGAAGTGATTTGATCCATGCAAACCTTATATGTTGAACTTGGCGAACGCCGTTACCCGATCTTTATTGGCAGTGATTTAGATCCGAAAGTTTTACTTGAGCCGTATATTCACGGACGCCAAGTGATGATTGTGAGTAATGAAACGGTCGCGCCTTTGTATTTAGCGCGTTACGTGGAAGCAATTGAAGCGTTGGGAAAAACAGTTGCAACGTGTATTTTGCCCGATGGTGAAAAATATAAGAATATTGAGCACCTCAACTTGATTTTTGATGCATTGTTAGCGTCAGGCTTCAACCGTGATTGCACAGTTTTAGCTTTAGGCGGTGGTGTGATTGGGGACATGGCGGGCTTTGCTTCGGCATGCTTCCAGCGCGGAGTCTATTTCATTCAGGTGCCAACGACACTTCTTTCACAGGTTGATTCGAGTGTCGGTGGTAAAACAGGGATTAATCATCCGCTGGGTAAAAATATGATCGGGGCATTTCAACAACCGCAAGTGGTCTTGGCGGATATGTCTCAACTCAAAACGCTGCCACCACGTGAGTTATCCGCAGGTTTGGCAGAAGTGATTAAGTACGCACTCTTGGGCGATGCTGACTTTCTCACTTGGTTGGAACAACATATGGATGATTTGGTGCAGGGTGATGAAGCTGCACTGGCTGAAGCTGTGTATCGTTCTTGTGCCCATAAAGCGCGTATTGTTGCCAATGATGAAAAAGAACAAGGCGAGCGTGCATTATTGAATCTTGGACATACTTTTGGACATGCGATTGAATCTTATCTAGGCTATGGTGAATGGCTCCATGGTGAAGCTGTGGCAACAGGTATGGTGATGGCAGCAGATCTATCGCAGCGTATGGGATGGATTAGTGCAGAAGATTTGGTACGTACAAAAAATATCATTCAACGCGCGAATTTACCGATAGTATGTCCGCAGATTCCTCTCGATGACTTTTTGGCATATATGGCTCATGATAAAAAAGTCTTGAACGGGCAATTGCGTTTGGTTTTGATGCAAGCGGTAGGACAGGCCATCATTACCAAAACATTTGATGTAGAATTGATGAAACAGGCGATTTTAGCCAACCAAGAATAGGCATAACTTTATTATGGTAACAACCCTTCGAACCCAGTGGCAGACAAAGCAAAATTATATTTGGCTTGCATTCGGAGGGGCATGCTTGTTTGGCGCTTTAGTCTTTTGGGCCATTACAGATCAAGAGACTGTGGTTGAAGTTGAAAAAAAAGCTGAATCCGAAGTTGAGTTACAAATTCAGCCAGAAAAAGTCGCAACCACCGCTCATTTAGGTTCATTCCTCGATGAAGTAAAACCTTTGGATATGACGACACGTGTTGTAGCAATCGCGCAGCATGAAGCTGAATTCCGTGGGACCAAATTTATTCAGGAAAATAAAAAGAACAGTACAGTTGAACTGTTTAGAGTCTCAGAAGAGGCGATTATTAAGCGCTTTTTGCAAAGGCAATCTGATCGTCAAGCTTTTAGCTACTTAAGACTAACAGGTGAAAACCAAATTGAGCAATATGTGCTGATCTATGGTGTATATAAAAATGCCAATGAGGCGCAAAAAGCATTGGCGGATTTAAAACTGACGTTGCCGAAGTCGGTGCAACCCAAAGTTGAAAAAATTGAAAGCTATGCAGACTATGTCAATGATCTTGGTTCTGACGAACTTGGACTTAGCAATAAGCTTTATGCTGTGCAGTTGAAACCAGCCGCTGTGCCCGTGATTGATGAAGCTACCCTTGCTGCGCGTCAACAAGCGGCACGTGCGGCAGTCGCACAAAATAAACAATCGACCACATCGACAACGGTTACTCGTCGTGATGCGGATGGAAATGTGGTTGATGTGCAAAAGTCACAAACGACCGTAGAGAATGCGCCACAAAATAAAACAAATGAACCTGAAGTGACCGACCCATTTAATTAAAATTGGTTCATTATGGCGCATCAAAAAATGTGAATTTCATATACGCACAAATATAGTGCAATAAATTGATTGTCTTCGAACTTTATTTTTACTTAAAAAACACAAACCTAATAAAACTAAAGCGCTTAACACACAAAATAAATAATTGGCACAGAACTTGCTTTAATGGTGCATGAATTGAGTTGATGTCACTGTTTTGGCGCAAAAAAGATTCGATTTATGAGCGAAATAGTAGCGGCCAAGTGCCTTAAATAAGTGCGTGACTGCTGCATACATTTTTTCAATTAAGACATGCATAAAGACGAAAATCAGTCTATCTTGGGTGTGAAGAAAAAATGCTGTACTTCAATCAGAATCTGAATATGAGTCAATTGAACGAATCGGCAAGAAGTAATTAGATTGTTAGACGCCCGACAGGGCCTGTAGAAAGAAGGGTACGCTATGCACATGCCATCGCCTAATACTGTAGCTCCCGCTCAAGGTTTATACCAACCGGATGAGTTTAAAGATAACTGTGGTTTTGGTTTAATCGCCCATATGCAGGGTGATGCAAGCCATGATCTTGTCAAGACTGCTATGCACAGTCTGAGCTGTATGACCCACCGCGGTGGTATTGCTGCAGATGGTAAGACAGGGGATGGTTGCGGTTTACTCTTAGCAATGCCAAAACAGTTTTTCCGTGAAGAAGCGAAAAAACTCAGTGATATTACGCTCAGTGAAGTTTTTGCTGTCGGCACGGTGTTTTTAAGCCTCGATCCAGCAATTGCAGCACATGCAAAACAAATTCTAACTAAAGAAATTGAATCTGAAGGTTGCCGAGTATTGGCGTGGCGTGTGGTCCCGACCAATAACGATGCTTTGGGTTCGATTGCGATGCAGTCACTTCCTGCATTTGAGCAAATTATTGTGAACTGCCCAATGGGTGTGTCTGAAGTTGAGTTTAACCGTAAACTCTTCTTGGCACGCCGCCGTGCAGAACAGCAGCTTACTAATGACCCTTCATTTTATGTAACCACATTATGTTCAACAGTGATTAGCTATAAAGGCTTGATGATGCCTGAAGCGATTGCTGACTTCTACACAGACTTGGCAGACCCACGTCTTGAGTCACATATTGTGGTGTTCCACCAACGTTTCTCGACCAATACATTGCCGCGTTGGCCTTTGGCTCAGCCATTCCGTTATCTTGCACACAATGGTGAAATTAATACCATTACTGCGAACCGTAACTGGGCGATGGCGCGTACGCCAAAGTTTGAAAACCCATTATTGCCTGGTTTAACTGAGCTCAATCCAATCGTGAACCGTACTGGCTCGGATTCTTCAAGCTTAGATAACATGCTTGAAATTCTTGTGGGCGGCGGTATGGACTTGTTCCGTGCACTGCGTATGTTGGTTCCGCCAGCATGGCAGAACGTGGAAACTTTAGATGCTGATTTACGTGCATTCTATGAGTTTAACTCGAAGCATATGGAAGCGTGGGATGGCCCTGCTGGTCTAGTGATTCAAGATGGTCGTCATGCGATTTGTATGTTGGACCGTAATGGTTTACGTCCAGCACGTTGGGTGATTACCAAAAACGGTTACATCACACTGGCGTCTGAAATTGGTGTATGGGGCTACGAGCCTGAAGACGTGATTTCTAAAGGTCGTGTCGGTCCAGGTCAAATTCTGGTGATTGATACTTTCACAGGTAAAATGCTCGACACTAAAGATGTCAGCACGCATTTGAAAAAAATGCGTCCTTACCGTGAATGGTTACGTGAAAACTCAGTCCGTGTACAAGGTAGTCCAGAGCTTGAAGAATATTTATGTGATCAAGGCTTAAAAGGCGACGACCTTAAAGCATCACAAAAAATGTTTATGGTGACCTTTGAAGAGCGTGACCAATTGCTTCGCCCAATCGCTGAAAGCGGTCAGGAAGCAGTGGGCTCAATGGGTGATGATACGCCAATGGCAGTTTTGTCTCGCCAAGTGCGTCATGTATCGGATTACTTCCGTCAACAGTTTGCTCAGGTCACTAACCCACCAATCGACCCATTACGTGAATCGATTGTAATGTCATTGGAAACATGTTTAGGCCGTGAGCAGAACGTTTTTGAACAAAGCCCTGAGCATGCAGATCGTTTGATTATTTCAAGCCCAGTGTTGTCAAATTCGAAAATGCATCAAGTCCGTACGTTGGGTCGTAAGGGTTATGAAATTGCAGATATCGATTTAAATTATGCGGAAGATGAAGGTCTAGAAGCTGCAATTGCGCGTATCTGTGAAGAAGCAGCGCAAGCGATTCGTGACGGCAAAACCTTGTTGGTGTTGTCTGATAAGAAAATTCGTCAAGGTTTCTTGCCTGCCAATGCATTAATGGCAACAGGTGCTGTGCATCACTATTTAATTAATGTCGGTTTACGTACGGATGCCAACATTATTGTTGAAACAGCATTGGCGCGTGATCCGCATCAATTTGCGGTTATTCTAGGCTTTGGTGCGACAGCAATTTATCCTTACCTTGCTTATGATGTGATCAATGACTTGGTTGCAAAAGGTGAGCTATTGGGTGACCCAATCCAAGCGCAAGTGAATTTCCGTAAAGGCATTGAAAAAGGCTTGTTAAAAGTCCTTTCAAAAATGGGTATTTCTACGGTGGCCTCTTACCGTGGTGGTCAGTTGTTTGAAGCGGTGGGTCTGTCTGAAGAAGTGGTTTCAAAATGCTTCACGGGTGTACCGAGCCGTATCAAAGGTGCAACCTTTGTTGACCTTGAAAATGACCAAAAGAAATTGGCCGATACTGCATGGAAAACACGTAAACCAATCGACCAAGGTGGTTTGCTGAAATTTGTCTTCGACAAGGAATACCATGCATTCAACCCAGATGTGATCAATGCTTTGCATAAATCAGTGCGTTCTGGTCAATATGCAGACTTTAAAGAATATGCTGAGCTGGTGAATAACCGTCCAGTGGCAACAATTCGTGACCTATTAAAGTTAAAAACAGATAACTCGATTGCTCTGGATCAAGTGGAGTCTGTAGAAGCGATTTTACCGCGCTTCGACTCTGCAGGCATGTCATTGGGTGCATTGTCTCCTGAAGCGCATGAGGCGATTGCGATTGCGATGAACACCATTGGCGGCCGTTCAAACTCTGGTGAGGGCGGTGAAGATCCAGCGCGTTATGGTACCATTCGTAACTCGAAAATCAAACAGATTGCATCAGGTCGTTTTGGTGTAACGCCTGCTTATTTAACCTCTGCTGAAGTTTTGCAGATTAAAGTAGCGCAAGGGGCTAAACCGGGTGAAGGTGGTCAATTACCAGGGGGTAAAGTGAATGGCTTAATTGCACGTTTACGTTATTCGGTACCAGGTGTGACCCTAATTTCTCCGCCACCGCACCATGATATTTATTCAATTGAAGATTTATCACAACTGATCTTTGACTTAAAACAAGTCAATCCTCAAGCGATGGTTTCCGTGAAACTGGTGTCTGAGCCTGGTGTAGGTACCATTGCTGCAGGCGTGGCAAAAGCCTATGCCGACTTCATTACCATTTCAGGTTATGACGGTGGTACAGCAGCATCACCATTGTCTTCAATTCACCATGCGGGTTCACCGTGGGAGTTGGGTCTTTCTGAAGCACATCAAGCACTTCGTGTGAATGACTTGCGTGGTAAAGTTCGTGTTCAAACCGATGGTGGTTTGAAAACAGGCCTAGATGTGGTTAAAGCGGCCATTTTAGGTGCTGAAAGTTTTGGCTTTGGTTCGACGCCAATGATTGCTTTGGGTTGCAAATACTTACGTATTTGTCACCTCAACAATTGTGCAACGGGTGTAGCAACGCAACAAGATCATCTACGTCAAGAACACTATATTGGCGAGCCACAAATGCTCATTAACTTCTTCACATTTATTGCTGAAGAAACACGTGAGTGGTTGGCAGCATTGGGTGTTGCAAGCGTGAAAGACTTGATTGGTCGTACAGACTTGCTTGAAATGCTTCCAGGTGAAACGGAGAAACACGCGCACCTTGATTTGAGTGCATTACTGGAGTCACATCCTTCTGCACAAGGCAAGGCACAGTACTGTGAAGTACAAGGCAATGCTCCATTCGATAAAGGCTTGCTTGCTGAGAAAATGGTTGCTGAAATGTTGCCAGCAATTGAAGCTGGGACCACTGGGGAATATCACTTCACCATTGGTAACTGTGACCGTTCAATTGGTGCACGTATTTCAGGTGAGATTGCGCGTCGTTATGGCAACCTCAGCATGGAAGCGCACCCAGTGAAGATGAACTTGGTGGGTACTGCGGGTCAATCCCTCGGTGTTTGGAACGCAGGTGGTTTGCACATTCGTTTAGAGGGTGATGCGAACGACTACGTGGGTAAAGGCATGGCAGGTGGTCGTGTGTCGATCTTCCCGCCAAAAGGTTCACCTTTCCAAACCCAAGAAACTGCAATCATTGGTAACACCTGTTTATATGGTGCAACGGGTGGTAAGTTGTTCGCAGCAGGTACAGCAGGTGAGCGTTTTGCAGTACGTAACTCGGGTGCTTTCGCTGTAATTGAAGGTGCGGGCGATCACTGTTGTGAATATATGACAGGCGGTATCGTGACCGTACTTGGTAAAGTGGGTCATAACTTCGGTGCAGGGATGACAGGCGGTTTTGCTTACGTTCTTGACCTTGATAATGACTTCGTTGATCATTACAACCACGAGCTGATTGAGCTGAATCGTATTTCGACTGAATCGATGGAAGAACATAAAGAGTTCTTAAGCCGTATCTTAGATGAACACATTGCTGAGACTGGTAGTGCTTGGGCGTACAAGATCCGTAATGAGTTTGATTTCTACAGTCGTAAATTCTGGTTGGTGAAACCGAAAGCAGCCAATTTACAGACCTTGTTGAAAACCACTCAAGCTGATCCACAATAATTCCACTACTGCTGATACATAGGCAGGTGCAGACGATAGATAAACGGGCTGCACCTACCCACGGAGAGAGACATGGCAGAGCGCCTAAACAATGACTTTCAATTTCTGGATGTAGCACGCCAAGATCCAGAGAAAAAAGAGATTCATGTCCGCAAAGCAGAGTTTGTGGAAATTTATAAACCTTTTACAGCGGAAGTGGCAGCAAATCAGACCCACCGCTGTTTAGAGTGTGGTAACCCATATTGTGAATGGAAATGTCCAGTACATAACTATATTCCAAACTGGTTGAAGTTAATTGCTGAAGGCCGTATTTTCCAAGCAGCAGAGCTGTGTCACCAAACCAACACGCTACCAGAAGTATGTGGTCGTGTTTGTCCGCAAGACCGTTTATGTGAAGGGGCTTGTACCTTAAACGATGGTTTTGGTGCAGTGACGATTGGTAATGCTGAAAAATACATCAATGACACCGCGTTTGCATTGGGCTGGCGTCCAGATATGTCTTCAGTAAAATGGACAGACAAAAAAGTCGCGATCATTGGTGCAGGCCCTGCGGGTCTAGGCTGTGCTGATATTTTGGTGCGTAGCGGGGTTAAACCTGTAGTATTCGACAAACGCCCTGAAATTGGTGGTCTACTGACTTTTGGTATTCCAGAATTTAAAATGGAAAAAGATGTGATGAAGCGTCGCCGTGAAATCTTCACTGGCATGGGCGTGGAATTCCGTTTAAATACTGAAATTGGTACAGATGTCACCATCGATCAATTGCTTACTGAATACGATGCGGTGTTCATGGGTATGGGTACTTATACCTACATGAAAGGTGGCTTCGCAGGTGAAGACCTTAATGGCGTCTATGATGCCTTGGATTTCTTGATTGCCAATGTCAACCGTACTCAAGGTTGGGAAAAAGACCCAAGCGAGTACATTAGTGTTGAAGGTAAAAAGGTGATCGTTCTTGGCGGTGGTGACACAGCAATGGACTGTAACCGTACCTCTATTCGTCAGGGTGCGGAAGTGGTGAGCTGTGCATACCGTCGTGACGAAGAAAATATGCCAGGTTCACGTCGTGAAGTGCAAAATGCCAAAGAAGAAGGTGTGAACTTCTTGTTTAACCGTCAACCGATTGAAATCGTCGGTGAAAATGGCAAAGTTACGGGCGTGAAAGTGGTTACAACTCAACTTGGCGAGCCTGATAGCCGTGGTCGTCGCAGCCCAGAACCAATTCCGGGTTCAGAAGAAATTTTACCTGCAGATGCAGTGTTATTGGCATTTGGTTTCCGTACCAGCCCTGCGGATTGGTTTACAAATGTGAATATTAACCTTGATGGTTCAGGTCGTGTGGTTGCAGCTGAACAGCAAACCTATAAATTCCAAACCTCAAATCCGAAAATCTTTGCGGGTGGTGATATGGTTCGTGGTTCAGACCTTGTTGTCACAGCGATTTGGGAAGGCCGTCAAGCGGCTGAAGGTATTTTGGATTATTTAGACATTTAATCTAAATCGTCCAACACAAAAACCCGCTTCGGCGGGTTTTTTTTATGATCACTATTTGCCTGAGATGATATGAAAGGGGTGGATCGGGATAAATCGAAAAAGATCTGGTGGATAGTCTGATAAAAATGGACGAATTTGCAAACGTACTAAGCATTTTTGCCATATGTGAACGGTCTCTAAATTCAGATACTGAAGATCGCTCGGTTAAATGTTAGGAAATAGACATGACTCAAGTGACGACAGAAAAACTATATCAACATCGTCCAAAAGCTCAGGGTATTACGATTCGACGTTTGCAATTCAACCCCAAAGCCATTCGTCGGCATTATTTTGCCAATTCACCGTTCATGTCGCATTTGCTGACGGCATTGTCTTCGACGTTTCCTATCGATGAGCAGTTCTTTGTGCATAGCGTACGCAATGTACGTGACCAAGTGAAGGATGACAATCTGCAAGCGCAGATTGCGGCATTTATTGGTCAAGAGGCGATGCATTCTCAAGCACACACGGCATTTAATGCTGCATGGCGCCGTGATGATTATAATCTCGACCGTTTTCAGGCATGGTTGGCGCGTAAAGATGATTATGTGAAAAACTTGCATCCTAAAATTCAGCTCGCAATTACCTGTGCTTTTGAGCATTTTACGGCACTTCTAGGCGGCTATATCTTAAGGCATCCTGAGGTATTGAGCACCTTGGATGATGATGCAGTGAAACTCTGGGTGTGGCATGCCATTGAAGAAATTGAGCATCGTGCAGTTGCGTTCGATGTTTATCAAGATGTCTATGGTGATGACAAGATTCGTCGTTTAATCATGCGCAGTGTAACAACAGGCTTTGCCAGTTTAACTTTTTACTCGGCCAGCCGTTTATTTTTACAAGACCGTAAAAAGAGTATACCGAAGTTGGGCGGGAATCTGTTTGGATTGTATTTACTGGCGAAGATGTTTGTGCAATTACTGCCTGAATATCTGTCTTACTACAAAACCAACTTCCATCCTTCTGACATTGATTACAGCCAGTTGTTGAAATACTGGAAAACCCGTTTGATAGAAGATTATCAACTAGACGGTTTTCAGCAGGAGTTGCACGCGGTTGTTTAGTATTAAATATAAAAATGAGCAATAAAGACCGAGTGAAAATCACTCGGTTTTTTCACTTTTAGCTACTTTAACTAAAAGCAACAAAAGGATAATCAAATGTGTTTACAATCAGGTTATTGCAATAAATACAAAAGAAAGAGGATAGCTGAATGAATTTTATGAAAAAAACTGCTGTCGTTGTTACCCTTGCGAGCACGTTAACGCTATCGGGCTGTGGTTATAATACCTTACAGGTTAAAGATGAGGCGGTTACAGCTGCGTGGTCGGAAGTACAAAACCAATATCAACGCCGCGCAGATTTGGTGCCGAACTTGGTGAATGTGGTGAAGGGGTATGCCAAGCATGAAGAGCAAGTCCTAACCGAAGTTACACAGGCACGTGCCAATGTCGCGGGTTTAAAAGTCGATAAAGAAGTATTAGAAGACCCTGCATTATTCCAAAAATATCAAGAAGCGCAGGCGCAAATGACAGGTGCGTTGTCGCGTTTAATTGCGGTCTCAGAAAACTATCCAGACTTAAAAGCCAATGAGCAATTCCGTGATTTGCAGGTTCAACTCGAAGGCACCGAAAACCGCATTGCTGTGGCGCGTAATCGCTACATTAGCACGGTGCAAGATTTTAACTCCTATGCACGTCAGTTCCCACAAGTCATGACCGCGAAGGTGATTGGGATGGATACCAAACCGAACTTTAGTGCGGAGCAAAGCGCGCAAAAAGCACCAACGGTGTCATTTAACTAACTGAAACTTCAGTGATCTAAAGCAATCGTGGGCATAGGGTAAATGTATGATAGGACAGCAGCAGTTCTTACGGTTTTCGTATACATGGGTGGTTGCATTCATTTTATCAGTACTGCTGTGTCTAAGTTCTTTAACATGGGCAGAGGTTGGTACAGCGACAGACAATGGGGCTGAAACAGCCATTACTGGAAAAATTATTCAAGGTCAGCAAGCGGCGAGTTCTAATAATGTAAGCTCGACGAATACTGATATCGTGCCACGATCACCAGTTGCCAATGAGATGGCAGAAGGTGAATCGATACGGACGTTGCCGACCTTAAATGAACCCGTGATCGATCAAGCGCATATTTTAAGTACTGAAGATAAGCAAGCCATTGGCCAAAAAATTCGTGCCTTGCATGACACAGGAAAAGCACAAATAGGCGTAGTGATTGTCCCGACCACAGGTCAAGAGGATATTTTTGGTTTTGCCATGCGTATTGCAGACCAATGGCAGCTCGGTTCAGCAAAGCAGGACAACGGTTTACTGATTGCAATTGCCGTTAATGATCGGCGTATGCAGATTCTTACAGGTTATGGTTTGGAGGGGGTTATTCCTGACATTATTGCGAATCGCATTATTAACCAACAAATCACGCCGTATTTTAAGCAAGCTCAGTATGCTCAAGGGATCAATGCGGGGCTTGCTGAAATTGAGCGTATTTTAAATCTTGATCCTGAAGTTGCAGCCCAAGCGGCGCAAGAACTACAAGAACGACAAGACCAAGCCATACGCGAACAGGAAGCCAAAAGTAAAACGTTTAGTACGGCTTTATTTATCTTAATTGCTGGCGCAATTGGCTCATTTGTGGTGGGTAAACGTTTAAGTGCTTCGACGGCTGCAGTTGCAGGAACCGTGGCAGGTTTGGTAAATGGAGCAGGCTTAATCACCAGTTTACTGATTGGTGGCGGTATTTTCTTTTTACTCATCACGACCTTAGCCCAAACGATATTTCAGCTCTTTCTCTCTTCTGGCGGCGGAGGTGGGCGTGGAGGTCGTGGTGGCGGTGGTTTTGGTGGGGGTGGATATAGTGGCGGAGGCGGCGGCTTCGGCGGTGGAGGAGCATCAGGGTCATGGTAACAACAACTGAAACGACGGACATCATCACTAAACCAAAGCTAGATGAAGTTGTACAACCCAGTTTTAAACGTTGGCTAAAGCATTTATTACACATGCCAGCGAGTAAACGCTTTTTTAATCAGCAAGATCAACATGCGATTTCGCAAGCGGTAGCTGCTGCTGAACATGGGCACATTGGGGAAATTCAGGTAGTAATCGAAGGGCATATGCCTGCTCGTGAGGCTTATTATCTAGACACGCGTGGACGTGCGAAACAGCTCTTTGCTGAGCTGGGTGTCTGGGATACCGAATTGAATAGTGGAATTTTGCTTTACTTAAACTTGTGTGAGCGAAAAGTTGAAATTGTGATTGATCGTGGGATACAGGATGCTACTACACAGCAAGTGTGGGATGAGGTTTGCCAGGGTATGATTGAAAAAATGTCACAGCAGCAGTATCGGCAGGCTTTAGTCGATGGTGTTATACAAATTGGGACTATTTTGGATCATTTCTATGCCAATAAAATAGACGATAAAGCTGATGAGTTGGGTAATTCTCCAATCATGTTGAACTAGAAAGAGGGAAACTGACAATATTTGTCAGTTTTTTACATAAAAATACAATGCTCAAAAATAAATTTTTAAATAGTGAAATAAAGTGCTGTTTTTTATTTGAAAATAAATATAATAAAAGTTGGCATAATACATGCTAATTACAAAGTAGCTTAAAAAGCTTATAAAAAATTAACAAAACATTTGTGGAGAATGTTATGAACGCTCAAAAGGGTTTTACTCTTATTGATACTCCATAAGTGTCCATATAAAATGAACATTCCATAAGTAAGCTCATATGGACATCATCGAATAAACGACAGACTCGTTCCCGCTATGAAGCAGAAATATTCCTTTGCTCTTCTTTTGTTTCTTCCTACATTGATTCATGCACAAGCGTTAGACTTAGATCAATATTCAGATATTTCATCAATTACGCAAATTGCTTCAAATCAAAAAATTCAAACAGAACTTCAAAAGCTGTTAAAGCATGATTATCAAAAATTTCAATCTCATTTTGAGCATTACTCAGCGCCTTATTTGTTGAAAACAGATGAGGCTTTGTACTATGAAGGTCGGTCTGCATCCAGTTTAGATGCTTCATCAGCGATTATTTTTGAAGATGGTCGATTGTTTGCTGCTATTTATTTTTATGAAACCAAGATACTAAAATACTTTAGTAATGATGCGAGTTGCTCAGAACAGTTACATCCTGCGATTCAAATTTTTGCTCAGCAGCGTGAAATTCAAAATATCGAGTATGTGACAGCTAGAGTAGATATCGCTTTAAAATATAATCTTGGTTTGCCTCCTCAATGCGAGGCTTATATAGAAAAACTAAAGAAAGGAGACTAATTTTAGTGATTGAACTTACATATATTTTTAAAAATAATTTTTTCTCAGTCCTGAGAGCAAATACTTGTCAGCCAATAATATCCACTAAAATATCTGCCAATTTTTGACCATTTTTACGATCTATCAATCTAGCAGACATGCCAAATGCTGTTGTCCCTGTAAAATCAGCCAAGAGCTGTGTCCCCAATAAATAAAACTTCTGAAGTTTGGCAACGTAGTTGGTCAATTAGCGATTGATAGATTTTCGGTCCAGGTTTAATTACACCAACTTCATAACTCCAAGCATAAGTATCAAGGGGAGGTAATAATGAAGAAAAAAATTTTCCATATGGCATAGCTAAATTTTAGCATAATCCCAATTTAATCCCCAATTTTTTTTAATTCTTCCAAAGTAGTTAAGGTATCTTCATATAGTGCAATAGACCGTAATTCTTCATTTAAATCATGTTCAAGTTCTTGCAGAAACTGGTCTGGAATATTTGCTGCTAATAGCTTTACACGTTCTACCAAATTTAAATTGCGGGATATAATAAATTTAGCATCATCAGGTTTTGGTTGTCACCCATTTTCTTTCAGCTATTTCATTAATTTTCTATATGGGAAACGTCTTTCTCCTATTTTATAAGTGTACCAAATACGTCAAAAGCAATGACTGATGGCTCAACATGACCTGTTTCTATAGATGATTCCATATTTTTAAAATCAATTAAATTAAGTTTCACTTTTAGTTGAGATTACCATAAGAGCATTGTCTCATTCTGAAGTAGATTGATGTAAAAAATTAAAGGAGATATTTATATCTCCCTTTGTTTGTTTTATTCACTAAAGTTTGTAAACATGATTTTAGGAAAATTTTTCATGAAGTGGCGACGAACTTGGTTGAAATCGTTAAGATCATGTTGAATTTTCGAAAAATTATTAACCCAAGCTAAAACGGCATCTTGATCATTTAAATTGGGGTTTACATTTAGAAACAAAGCTAAATCAAATGTCCGGTCAATATTAAACTCTTTGATGAGTGCAACGGCAGTCGAACGGACTTCTTCTGAAACAGATAATTTTGGGGAAAAGTAGTTATTCATCGCTAAAACTCCTTTGAAACAATATATAATGATATTTAAGAAGGTTAATTTGCTTCTTTGATATGTAAAATAACCTGTTGCAGGTTGAAATTAGCATAGATAGAACTTGGTATCAAGTTAAAATAACCTGCTATGGGTTGAAATGTTGTTTTGTGAGTTGTTATGATTAGATGTAGATTATCCGCTCTGATGGGCGAACGCAAAATTTTGAAGCTAAGTGATGTGGCGCATGCCACTAGTATTAACCGTAATACCTTGACGAATTTGTATTATGATCGTGCGATTCGAATTGAACTTTCGGTTGCAGATACCTTGTGTAAATATTTTAATTGTAATATGCAGGACTTGTTTGAATATAGTAATGAACCTGAAAAAAGGAATGACATTCAGTAATACGCCATCGCTATTTTAAAGCTGAATAGGATGCTTTAGATGCAATTCAGGATCATTCCAAATCGTCTGAATGTATTTCTCTTTAGCAAAATCTTGAATTATTCTTGCTCTTAATACATCAAAACCATTCCAATAGTCTAAAATTCCGTCAGGAAGTTTATCTGCTAAATCATCAATCCAAGGAATATGATGTAATTTTTCTACAATTGTTAAGGGATGAACTGTTCCAGTCAAAATAAGTTTAAACTGCTCTTCTGGAAGAAGGTGGCTATGTATAGATACATTGGGGTGGTAATATCGCAGTAACACTTTGGTCAATAAGCAAAAATATAACAATGATCTATATCCACCATCACCATTTACATTGCTAATATGGTATGGAGGTGAAAAAGTTTCAACTGCATAATTTTCATAGATTTTAAGAATAATTAATTGCCCCGTTTCTGACAGTTCTCGAATAAACTTTATTTCTTTCACCCTTGAGTTATTTAAATATTCATTATTAGGATTTGAACCTAAGAGCAGCTTTATATCTTTTTCTAAATACTCATTCAAACGTGTATGTTGAATATCATATGGAGTCTGTTTACCAAAGAGTAACCAGTTTGGATTTACTGAAGTATGTTGCGCTATTTTTTCCAGTTGTCCAAATGTAGGTTCTAATTCTGCCCTAAACCATGCTTCAGCTTCATCAGCCGTATCTTCACGTATCTCAAAAGCTAATTCAGCAATTGTAAATTCTCTAAAATGATAAATTTTTTTTAATTCGCTTAATACGAAATTTAAACGTTTAGCTACTACTTTTTTCCGTTCTGTAGGAGAGTGTGATCGTAAAAATTTTTCAACGATTTTTGCCGCTTCAACTTGGATATTATCATTCATGACGAATGAATCATAAAGCCGAGAAGTTGCTTCAGCATTGATGGAACGTTGATTGGCTTTCGCAGCATCATCCACTTTATTTTTTAACTCTTCTGGAATTCGAAGGTTAAATTGAATGTCTTTTTTACCCATACATTCCATGAATACTAGAAATTTTAGTACTAGCATTATGCTATAAAAAAAAAATTGACATAAGTGTTAGCATATTGCTATGTTAGCAATATGCTAACAAGTAGTTTATTGCATATGAAACAAACAAATCTTCGCTTACCCACAGATTTAGTTTCTTGGGCCAAACAAACGGCAAAGAAAAGACATCAGTCAATGAATGCTTTTTTTATTACAGAATTGGAACGATTAAGAAAGGAGGAACAGAGTGAATTGACAAAAAAGTAATTATTTTCATTCGGCAAAAAGTATAAAAGCCCATGTCGTAACCATGAGCTTTTATGGATGTCTTCATTGCTGATCAGACATTTGTATTTTGATGAATAGGGACATTTTTGTCAATCCTATCTCAAGATCACTTTTTGCCTGTTTTTAATAAACAGGAGGCTCAAAATGAGCACTAAACTTAAAAATGGTCAGTCACGCTACCAATCAAAAGCCAAAGTTGTGACCATTAAAAAATTTCAGTTATCGACGTTGAGAAAGGCAGCTGATCGTTTAAATGATGCAGCGTTCGAAAAACATGGTGATGCGTATCTCGAATTCCCTGTGATTATCCAGGGAGATGGCAACCCTTCTGAAATTTTTAATCTGTATTTGCTGAAAAAACTTGAGCAAACAATACAGTATGATTTTAAAACATTTGCATCTATTGCCAATCAGTTGGTTGATTTTCAGCGTTTTTTAGAAGATGAGCAACTAGACTGTTTGAAGTTCCACAAACTAAAACAGTCAAATGCGATTTTTAAATATCGCACTCGTCTTATTGAGCAAGCGAATGCAGGTCTAATTTCAGCTCGCTCTGCGAGTAATCGAATTAATGCGGTAGTGAATTTTTATCGATTTCTCGTTACAGAAGACTTAGTTGATCATCAGCGCTATGGCATACCGTTTAAAGATGTCTACAAATATATTGCCGTGGATAATGAGTTTGGCGCACGTCGAAAAATGGCAATTAAGTCGCATGATCTTGCGATACATGTTCCAGCCAAGGCTCCGAATTCTGAAGCCATTATTGACGGTGGTGAATTAAGCCCACTTACTGTTGAAGAGCAGGCTGTTATATTAAAAGCACTGCAAAAATCATCACGTGAATATCAATTGATGTTTTATCTTGCATTGTTTACAGGTGCTCGTTTACAAACGATTTGTACTTTGCGAATCAAAAACTTAATTGGTTGTGAGCTTGATAGTCATGGCTTTATTCGTCTGCCCGTTGGAGCGGGTACAGGTGTGGACACTAAATTTCAAAAGCCGATGACACTTTTGATTCCAAATTGGTTAGTACAAGATCTTAAAATCTATATCAATAGTGAGAAAGCGCGTCTGCGTAGACAGAAATCAAATTATGGCGACTCGGATGAAAACTATGTGTTTCTCACCAAGCTTGGTACACCTTTCTACACCAGCAAAGCTGAACAGCAGAAGTTAACTGAAAAGATCAAAGCATCTGACTCCTTTGAGACTCGACTGAAAATCTATGAAGGTGAAGCAGTACGTAGTTATTTTAAAATGGTGTTATTGCCTGAAATTCGTCTAATTGATCCACAATTTCCAAGCGTTAAATTCCATGATTTACGTGCCAGCTTTGGTATGAATCTGCTTGAAAGCCAGTTACAGCATTTACCCGAAGGGCATTCGGCTATGATAGCGGTCGAATATGTGCAAGCTAGGATGGGGCATCGCAATATTAGTACGACTTTGCAGTATTTGAACTATAAATCACGCTTGCAATGGCGCAATAAAATTCAGCATGAGTATGAGTCTAGCTTGATGAAATACGTCAAATCTTCTGTGGATTTAGCAGGAGATTTGTCATGAATTTTATTCGTACTCCATTGTTTGTAAATATCACTGATATTCATAAACAGATTACTGAACATGAGCATCTCATACTCGTGATCAAAGATAAAACAGCTTCATTTTCCTTTAGAACTTTAGACATCGGTACATTCTTTTTTGCTAAAAGAGTATGTTCTTCCGATATATCCGACCATGAGCTTGTTGCTTCTTTTGATGAAAAAAGACGCTATTTTTTAAAATGTTTTACCGATTATCTACTGCAAATGGATGGATCGGATCTATCAAAAGGGTTGTTCTATTTCATTATCAAAATATTTTTAGATTGGATTGATCAGCAAAAGAAAAATTTTGATTTATCCAATAAAGATAGTGTGATCGATGCCTATCGTCGTTACAGTAAATATTTAGTAGATCGGACTCTGCTTGCGGATACTGATGACGATAACTTGGCTGCGCATACCGCAAAGCAGTATCAGCGTTATGTTGCAAAACTGATCGCATATGTATTTGATTGTCATGAAATTGATATTGCTAGTCAAGCGATGCAAGTACAGTCGCAGCGTTATGATGTTCCCGTTTTACCAATTGCACAGGAGGATCATCAAAAAACGTATGCAACTTTGTTGAATGTATTTTCGGAAATCCATCGTATCGTTGTCCAGAAGGGTAACTTTCCCGCGCACTTTCAATCCGTGGATCAGGAAGAGTTCTATTTTTACTCAGGCTTTAATCATCAAATTGAAAAACAACATATTCAGTTTGATATGCACAGCTATTTGTCTAAATATTCAGCTATTCCCGATTTTTCAAAAATGTTGGTGGATTTCGGGCTTGCTGAAGATAGTGAGCATCGAAAGCGCTTACGTGAAAATCGTAATCAAGCGATTCGTAAGCTTGAAGAGCGTAATAAAGATAAACGACATATGGAGCGAGAGCGACTTGCCTCCTATGGTCTTTGCATCGGCATGTTGTTGTTTATCACACAAACGGGGGCTAATTTAGACACAGCTCAGCAGTTACAGCTAGATACGATGGAAATCTTGCCCTCAACTCAGGGGCGGAGATTCTCAGGAACAAAAAGTCGTGCTGGAGGGAAAGAAGTTCGGCCTGAGTTTGGGGTGACATTTGAACCTGTTTTTAGACAAATTTTAGAACTTAGAGCATGGTATATCCAAGATGAAACCTGTGATTTTGTCTTTCCACAACGTAATGAAATTCGAAGGCTTGTGCCGATTGGACATAATAAATTGCAAAATATAAAAAGCTTTTTACAACGCATTTTTCCTCAAATGGTTTGGATTACACCACAACAGTGGCGTAAGCATAAAAGCAGTCAAACCGTTGAGTTAAGTGATGGTGATTTACTGCTTGAAGCTGAAGTTATGGGTCACTCACTCGATACAGCAAGAAATAATTATGCACGTACGTCATTTAAAGATGCAGCTCAGCAAATTTCACTGTTCTTTAATGAGCTGAGAGATGTTGCAGTCGCACAAACTCGAACGCTTGAGCGAATTTCGGTACAAACGATAGATCAGCCTGTTGATGTTCAAACCTTACCTGTCGGTGCATGTGTGACAGCAACGCCACAGCCTGAAAAAGCACTTGGTTTTACTGCACAAGCGCCAACCCCAAACTGCCAGCAATTTGAGCATTGCTTGTTCTGTCATCACTATGCAATCCATGCCGATGATACGGATATTCGTAAGCTTTTATCACTGAAAAGTCTACTTGGTTATGTCAAACAAAAAGCCACGGATTTGATCAAATGGGAACAGCAGTTCGGTGTTGTACTACACCGAATTGACGAAGTACTTAATGATTTATCAAACACTTATGAAAATCTACATGACCGTATTTTTTCAATTCAAGAAGAAGTGGAAAGCGGTGATTTAGATGCCTATTGGCTCAATCATTTTGAATTATTACTTGATTTGGGGTGGATCGCATGAGTTCATTTAATTCGTATTTATATGCCAGTGGCGTTGCTGAGCAGTTTTTACCCGATGAATATCGGTTACAGAATCATCAGCTGACTGTTCCAGCCTCTTTTGTATTGTCTCGAATGAAAAGCGGTGCAATATTATCGGTTTATGCAGACAATGTTTGGGATCTTTCACCCTATTTGCCGAAGTGCCACTGTCGCCTGAATTTTGATAGCTGGCTTGAAAATGCTCGTGAAGATAATTTTCTCTTCTGTCAAATACGTACAGAAATGAAAAAAATCATCTTTGCGTTATTGTACGTTAAAACTGGTAAGTCGATTATTAAAAGTATTGAGCAGCGCCATCTTGCATTGCGTCAGTTTGCACGACTTGCATACAAGAATGGTTGTACGTTGCAGCAGTTATTTGGTGATGTCGCTTATCTATCGAAAGTCAATGATGCTTATGCTGGCTTGAGTTATCCAACCGCCTTGCGCATCAAAGCATTTTTAACCGATTGTTTTACTCTGCAACAGCAGTATCCCTCATTGATCCCAGCTTTTAGTACATATCAACTGATTGAGCATTTAGCAAAGTTAGCGGCTCAACTCAGATTGCGATCAGGTAAAGTCGGCCCGCAAACCAAAGTTATTCCTTCACGGCTTTATATCGCTTTAATTAATGCTTTAGCCGATAAATTGAATGAATTTAATCAAAATGCACCTGCCTTATTACAATGGTTTCAGCGTATTCAGCAGGATGCCAATTTTGCCCTGATGCCTGTGGAGTTTAAGCGTGCTAAACGAACAATAAGTTTCGACGATGCTCGTGATTTGCTGGGTTTAACTCAGCTTTTTGAAAATCATCAGATTGAAAAACATGCCAATCTCACTCGTTATATGACGATAATTCAAGGTATGGCCAAACTTTGGATTCATTTATTCACAGGTATGCGGGATAACGAAGTGAATCAGCTGTCTTATGACTGCTATCAAACCGTTCAGAGCAATGAACATCGTGTGCATGTGTTGATGGGTCACACCTCTAAGTTACATGGTGGCGGTAATAAATCGACCTATTGGATCACGTTTGAAGATATTCAGTTTGGCGTACGTGCAGCGCAAAGTATTGGTGAAATCTATGCTTTGCTCAATCCACATTATGATATGTCTAATCCTGCTGAATACCCATTATTTCCAACGCTTTACTCGCAAAAGCATCGAAATAAAAATAATCGAAATATTAAAAACGAAACGGATTTTATTTCCAATTTTTCAGGTGCTCCGACGCGAACGCAATCCAATTTTAATCTTTATCGATCTGCGATTTTAACGATGTTCGGGAAAGCATTAAGAATCTGTGAAAGTGATTTAGCCGAACTAGAAGCTTTCGATGCTTTCCGCAACTGGCGGGACGAAAAAGACTGTCAGATTGGCAAATATTGGAATATCTGTACTCATCAATTTCGGCGTTCTTTAGCAGTATATGGTGCGCGTTCAGGTGTGATCGGTTTGGGGGCTTTGTCAGTTCAATATAAGCATTTAACTGAAGCGATGACGTTATATTATCGGGAGAACTCAGTATTTGCTCCCAATATTTTAGCCAGCGATAGCCAAAAAGAGTTTCTTCAAGAGCTTGAATATCAGCGTTTAGTACACTCCTATGCACAGTTTGAGGAAGGTGTGATTCATAGTTCCAGTCGTTTGTTGGGTGGTGCAGGAACCTATTTGCAGCTGCAAAAAGACCGTGAGCAATTGTTGAAGGTTTTTCCTAATCGTGATGAGGCCATTAAGCGCATGAAAAAAGGTGAAATCGCCTATAAACCTAGCCTTTTTGGGGCTTGTACCAACCCTGATTCTTGCGAAAAAATTTCTTTTACGGCTATTACGAGCTGTCTAAGTTGTGCACATGCAGTGTTTGATGCTGTCAGTGCAGAGAAGATGAAAAAAGCAGTACAACGATTACAACGAGCACGAGATACACAAGCACCAAGCAGTTTGCTGTACGGTCAAATGGATAGCGAGATTATGGCTTTAAATAAGACTATTCAAAAAATTAAAACGATTAATATTGAGGTTTAAAATATGAGCGCACTCAATGAATACTATGCTGCTTTAGAGCGTTTAAAAGTCAATAAGCCGACAATTATTACCAAAGGCTCTGCAATTAATAATGACACTGTTGCACTGGAGGCTGGGCGTAAACGGGGTTCGATTAAGAAGAGCCGTCACGCTGCATTAATTGAGGCAATTGAGCTAGCTGCACAGGAAGCAGGGCAAAATATTCTTTCGCCTGCCCAGCAAATTGAGCAAGCGAAAACTAAGACCAAAGCGGTGAAAAGTGATTATGAGCAGCTGAAAGAAGATTATGAAAAACTGCTGGAAAAGTGCAATTCGCTGTTGCTGGAAAATTTTGAATTGAGGCAAAGTACTCGGACTATTTGATTGATATAGCCACTCAGTTTATGAACTTAGTGGCTTTTTAATAAATGGGGTAAAAAATATGCCGTTAAAATTATTCCCACGGTCTTAAGTCTACAATTTTGATGATAGAGGCGGATTCTTTATTGACCAAAACCACCATATCTAAAGCATTGGCTTTTAGTGGCAGCCATGCATCAGCTTTTGGATAGTTTTTCAAAAATTTTTCCACTTCCTGTTTTTTATTGTAGCGCTCTAGCTGGCTTAATGATAAAGCACGTTGTTGTACTTGTAGTTTAGCATCAATAAATTCAACATAGCGTTCTGGTTGTTGAGCAAGAGAAATACCCCCCAAAACCTCAGTAAAGATATCATCTTGATGTTGCTGAGCGCTCACTGCTGATTTTACTGCAACAAACTGTGGTTTGATTAATGATACATATTGAAATTGCGGCTGAGCTTGATCAATATTGTCTAAAATGATGTCATTTTTTCGCACTAACTCGAAACGATCTGCATGGAATACTAACCATGCAGGACGACCTTGTTCAATACTAAATATCCCATAACATAGAGCCGCAATTTGAATAATAATAATTACGCTTAGGTCAAGTTTAAGTGTTTTCTTACCTTCTTTATAGACCAATAAACCCAAGACTGGTCCGACAATCACGTCGATTGCCAACAGCATTAAAAAGATATGGGTAACGCCAACTGCGCTTGCGAGAGGAGATGGATACCAGATGAAAAAGACAAGTCCAACGACAAGTAAAGCAATCAGAAATGAAATAGATAAGTGGCTTAGAAAAAAAATTAGGCGTTTTGACATATTTTTACTTAAACTTATAATTTTCAGGAACTAAACAGTAGCCAATAATTTTAGGTTGAAATTTAGGTGATAAATGAATACCGAAGTTTTGCTCCACTATACATTCTTGTTTTATATTTGAAATGTCTACCATAATAATTATACCTTTTGGAGATAGATCGTTTCTAGCTGCACAAGCGTAATTCAATGCTAATGAACTGTTTTTAGCGAAGGAGATACTACTTAATTCACCACCAGTTTTTGGTTGAAAACCTTGCTTTTTAATATTTTCAAAATTCACTTCTGCGGTTCCGTGAAAGAGAATATGATTATTATTTTCAATTTCATCTGGAAATTGTCGATAATTACTTTCTTCACCCAATGATTGAAACTTATATTCTTTAATCATAATTTTTTATTTACTCAATAGTTGCTAACTTTTAACAATAAAAAAGACTGGCGCACCAGTCTTTTTAACACTAATTAAAATTAGTAAGTACCTTGACAAGAACCTGGTAAATATTTAATTGGCATTGGGTTGTTACCTGCAGCAGCAGGGCCACATTTCCAGCCTTCAATTGTCTGACCACCAGCCGTAGCGGCAACTAATTCACCTTTAGCAACAGCAACAGTAGCAATACCAGTACCTGCTGCAACAGCAGCCATCATTGGTGTGATACTAATTGAATTGGCCGTTGCGCTAGTTTCACCACCTAGATTAGCTTCATTACCAACTACTGTGATTACACCTGCAGTTGATGCAGATCCACTTGCAACCATTTTTGTTGGCTGGATTGAACAGCTTGATCCCAAAATATCACCTAAAGCCTGTGTAGGCGAGTTTTGAACTAAATCCGTAATGATTGTTCTACAAGAAGAAGCTGCCAAAATAACTTCAGATACACGCGCTTTAACTGTATAGTTTTGATAAGCAGGAAGTGCAACTGCAGCCAGAATACCGATAATAGCGACCACAATCATAAGTTCGATGAGCGTAAAGCCCTTCTGCATTGTATTCATAACATTCTCCACAAATGTTTTGTTAATTTAATTATAAGCTTTGTAAGCTATTTTAATATTAGCACTAAACGTGCCAATGTATATTATCTAATTATTTCTCATGAAATCAATAGATTGTTTAATAGATTAAAAATCTTAAAAACTTAAAAAGTAGATTTATGTAATTAAGTGACAAAAAATGTCAGTTTTATCGGTTTTGAGATATGTAAATATGAAAATTGCTTGTACTGGGAAAAGTTAAATTATTAGCAGCTAAGCGAGCAGAAAACTATGTTGCTTTGGTGGTGGTTGCTTGTGTGGGGATGAAAGCAATTTGGAATTGAAAGTGCTGTTGTATACGGAATGTTTCATATATCGGTGAGTAATAGAATGAAACGGCTTAAAGACTTCAAAATAACCGAACGAATACCTCGTGCAGCTGTAAAAGTTGTGTCCATGTAGTTTGGTGATGACGAAGCGACTAGGTGTATTGTTCTGCATCATACAAGACGTGAGATTCTTCAGCCTAAAGGAGAAATACAGAAGTTGACTTATAAATGAGTCTGGATTTTTTATTCAGTTTTAGCTTAACAAAATTTTAAAATATCTCACGATTAGTTTGCTTCATAAAATTCATGCTATCGCACTCAGTAAAAGCCATTTTCTGATATGGACAAAACTCAAAAGTTTGCCCATTAAAAAGCATGTCCATATGGACAAAATGAATAATGACGTAAAAATATATAATTCAGTAGTTTAATGCATGTCCATATAAAGTCACTTATGGAATGTTTTCTATTAATGATTGTTGTAGCCATTATTGGTATTTTGGCTGCAATTGCACTGCCTGCGTACCAAGATTATACAATTCGCGCTAAAGTATCTGAAGGAATTTTAGCTGGTTCAGCATGCCGTACAACAATTACAGAAGTATATCAATCTTCAGCATCTGGCTCATTGCCAGGAGCAGGAGCTTGGGGTTGTGAGAGTACCTCTGGTACTGCTCCAAGTAAATATGTTGCTAGTGTAACTACATCTGCTGCCGGTTTAGTTACAGTAACTTTAGGTGCAGATTCTTCTCTTAAAACGGCTGCAAATAAAACGATTGATATGACACCGTTGAAGAGTGATGGTACTGCTATGACTAGTGCTGAGGCTGGAACAAGTGTTCATTCGTGGAAATGTGGTCCAGGCGCTACAAATGGTATTGCTCCTAAATATTTACCAGGTTCATGCCGTGGTTAATATCTAATAGTTTAAAAAGGCTCTATATAGAGCCTTTTTTATTAGAGAAATTATTAATGTTAATAAAGTTTAAAAATATATTTTTATTGTTCTCTTTTTTATTAGTAGGATTTTCTTGGCTGACGCCTAATCACTATTTGCCTTGGACAACTGCTAATAATGATTTTTCAATTTTTTTAGCCTTATTTTTTTTGGGATTTTTTTTGCTTTTAAATAATATTAATTTAAGCATTCCTAAAATCTTTATTTTACTTATTGCTTTATCAGCTCTACCTTTATTGTTGTGGTCATTGAGAGGTAATGCTTTTTTTGGTGATGCATTGGTTTCTTCCATTTATATTGCGGGATTCTCTTTTGCATTTTTTATAGCTTTCAATCTTGCAAATGAAAGTGAAAAAATTAAATTCGAAATATATAAAGTATTCAGTTATCTAATTATTTGGACGTGTATTGTCTCGGTGGGAATCCAGTTAAGCCAATGGTTAATGTTAAAGATGGGCAGTGTCTTTATTGTTGATTTGGTGCCAGGAGGAAGACCTTATGCAAATTTTGCACAGCCAAACAATTTTGCGACATTCTTATGTTTAGGGTTGATGGCTAGCTTATATATATATGAAAAAAAATATATCAATGGAATATGTGGATCATTCTTAGCCATTTTTCTGTTATTTGGTTTAGTATTAACGCAATCAAGAACACCTTGGATATTTTCTATATGCTTTGCAATTTGGTGGGTTTGGAAAACGTATGATTTGAAGGTGTTGTTTTCGAGAAAAAAATTACTATTTTTTATAATTGTATATGTTGTCTTTCTTATCGTTATTCCTTTCTTATCTAAATTTCTAGGAGTAATCACAACTGCTGATATTGTTTCTAGAGCTACTAATGGATATTTGAGATTACCAATGTGGCATCAGATGTTGATTGCTATTCAACATGAACCTTGGTTGGGGTATGGCTGGAATCAGGTGAGTGTTGCTCAAATCACGGTATTTCTGGACTATCCAACAACAGAATGGATAGAACACAGTCATAACATTCTATTGGATTTAATAATTTGGAATGGTATCCCTTTAGGTATCTTGATTATTCTGGGTTTCTCATGGTGGTTATATCAATTAACTAAATTGGCAGCATCTATTGAAATAATAATTGCGCTTGCAATGATTGGCTCAGTGTTGGTTCATGCAATGCTAGAGTATCCTTTGGAGTATGCATTTTTTCTTATTCCAGTAGGTTTTTTACTGGGTTTAGTGCAAGCGGATCGATTGAATATAAAATTATTCAAAATTAATAAGAATTTTTTTGCTGTATTTTTATTATTTTATTTAATGTTATATGTCTGGATTTTTGTGGAATATCGAGTAATTGAAAAGGATGTTGAACTAGCAAGATTTGAATTAGCAAATATTGGAGAAATTCATTCAGAAAAAGCGGCACCAAATGTAATATTGTTGACTCAATTACGTGAGCAAATTCGTTTTATGCGTACGGAGCCAAAATCTAATATGACTTCTGAGCAGCTAAAATGGATGAAGCATGTGGCATATCGATATGCGATGCCGATTTCTTTGTATCGTTATGCGCAAGCATTAGCACTGAATGAGCAAGAGGTAGAGGCAAAACGACATTTACTCATTATTCAAAAACTATATGGTAGAACTTATACGTACGAATCTTTATTTAATAAGGATGCTACATTGGCTTTTAAGTGGAACGAACTGAGCGGATCAAAATAATGATGCCTTTCACATCGAAAAGAAAACTATTTTTTATTAAGCATTTAAGTGTTTCAATTTTAATTGCTTTAATTATTATTAGAATTGTCTTTTTTATTTGGTATCCATCACCACTTGCCACAGCGGTTGGCGTGACTCAAATCTTCCTTATGATGCTTGCTATAGATGTAATAGTCGGCCCTGTGCTGGGTTTATTGGTTTATAAAGAGGGTAAAAAAACCTTAAAAATAGATTTAAGCATCATCATTGCACTACAAATTTCAGCACTTGGCTATGGTATATATAGTATTGAGCAGGGCCGCCCTGTATGGGTTGCCTACAACGTAGATCGTTTTGAGTTGGTGCGAAAAAATGAAATGATTACAGATCATATAGAACAAGCACTTCCCCAATTTCAGCATCCATCTTGGTTTAAGCCACAATGGGTGGGTGTAGAGTTTGCTAAGGATGCAAATGTTCGGAATGATGATTTATTCGCAGAAGCATTAGGGGGTATTTCGATTGCGCAGAAACCTGAGCGTTATGTTGATTTTGTTCAAGCAAAACCACAACTGCAACAACGAACAAAAAGTTTGAAGGAGCTTAATCAGTATAATGATGTAAAACAAGTAGAGCGTATTGTGTCTAAATATCCTCAAGCAACTGGTTTTGTTCCTCTAAAAGCCAATGCTGTTGATATGACAGTTTTAATCAATAAAGAGAAAGGTGAAGTAGTGAAGATCGTCGATCTTCGACCTTGGAAATAAAGCTCAACAGTAAAAAAACCTGCATATGCAGGTTTTTTAAATGATAGAAAAGTTTTAAATCTGACTCTGAATATAATTCTCTACACCTACAGTCTCAACCAAATCAAGCTGTGTAGTTGTCCAATCTAACCACTCTTCTTCTTTTTCTAAAATTTCTTGAACAAGATCTCGAGTAACGTAGTCCAACTGCTCTTCGGCAAGCTTGACAGCAGCTTGAATGGATTCAATATTCTCTTTGACTTTACGGACATCACAGTTAAGAACTTCCACTGTGTGTTGACCGATGTAGAGTTTACCCAAGTGTTGTAGGTTTGGTAGACCTTCTAAAAAAAGAATGCGCTCAATGATTTTGTCAGCATGCTTCATTTGACGGATTGACTCTTTATATTCAGCTGAACCGAGTTGTTCAATCCCCCAGTCATTAAACATGCGAGAGTGTAGGAAATTTTGGTTAATGGCAGTTAAATGATGATAAAGCACCTGATTTAACTGATTAATTACATCACGATTGCCTTTCATGATAAAGCTCCATTCAAACTGCGGCTTAAAAATAATATCAATAACTTATGAGAAATATCTTAAACAACAAAGTGGTTTTTGGCGAGTAATTTATAGAACAGCAAATGAAAATCGCAATCAAAAGCATACGAGGTGGAAATTTGATTTTAGGCATTTAAAAAAGAAAACCCGCCTAGAGTCATAAGCGGGGGAGGAGTTACTCATAAAGAGTAAATTAATAATTATGGTTATTCTAAAAAACGAATCAAATACCTAGGCAGCAATGGCTAAGCGTGAGGCAATGGCAGATACTTCAGCACTGATGATTGAGCGTGCTTCTGGTGCACAACGACCACAGCATGTGCCGAGGTCGAGCATCTCGCGAACTTCGCGATAACTACCCGCACCATTTTCAACAGCGTCTTTAATATCTTGATCTGTAATACCACGGCATAAGCACACGTACATTTCAGCAAGCCACATGAAAGAAATAAGATAAGTGATATTATTGATAATTGTTATCGTTTGTCAATAAAAATCATTTGAAATCTCATTTGTCTTTATTGAGATTTTGGATAAAAAAAAGCCACTCAATCGGTGGCTTTTTCTTAAAAAAATATAACTTATTGATTAATAGTCACAATGCCATCCATCTCAACCAATGCATTTTTAGGTAGGCTAGCCACACCGAGTGCAGCGCGTGCAGGGTAAGGTTGTGCGAAATACTCGCCCATAATTTGATTGACCAACTGGAAGTTTGAAAGATCGGTTAAGAAAATATTCAACTTCGCGATATCAGCCAGTGTTCCACCAGCAGCTTCACAGACAGCTTTTAAGTTATCAAACACACGACGAATTTGTGCTTCAATGCCTTCAACCAACTCCATACTGTATGGGTCTAAACCGATCTGACCAGAAAGGTAAAGTGTATTGCCGACTAAGATTGCTTGCGAATAAGTGCCGATCGCAGCAGGGGCATTTTCAGTATGAATTACTTGGCGGGACATCGTGTTCTCCTATTATATTCACCATCAATCATAGCCTAGATTGGCATTAAAATGTGTGGATTTAAACAATTAACTCGCAATCGATGTTTCCGCAATACTAACAGGTTGAGCCAATCGACTGATACGTGGGAAGCCAAAATGCATACGTAGATCACGAATGATTTTTGCAATTTGCTTACGGTTGTGCACCACAACATTGACATAAGTCTTATCATCTTGATTACACACCATTTCAACCCCGATTTTTTCTTTACGGCATTGATAAATTAGGTCAGAAATTTGTTCGTCATCCATGGCCATGTTAATCAATAAATATGCAGTAAAACTAATTTCTTCTTCATTCTCGTTAGTCCACTGCAACGGCATGATATTTTCAGGGTGCAGATGTTGTTCATGTAGGAGGTTATGACAACGTGCACGATGCACAATAAGACCGCGGCGTGATAAATGTCCTTGAATTGGGTCACCCAACACAGGGTTACAGCAATGTGCGTATTTAACATCGACACCCTCAGTACCTTGAATGAGTCTGTCAGATTCCTGTGCACTTTGGTCATGCGCAAACAAATGATTCGCAACCAATTGCGGCAGTAAATCGCCCACGGCAATTTGTTCAAAGAGTTGGTCTTTACTTTCAATATGTCGCCATTGTAAAAGCTCTAACCAGTCTGATTCGGTTAAATCTTTAATGGATACATTGAATAGTTTTAAAGCGCGATTTAAAGCTTGTTGTCCAACAAGGCGTTGTTCTTCGATGTCTTGCTCACGCAGTATATTTTGTAGGGCACGGCGGGCTTTTTGCGTATTGACGAAGCTGAGCCAATCCGGGTTTGGGGTGGCCAAGACATCGGTTATAATTTCAATCACCTGACCACTGTGCAATGGCGTAGAAAGTGGTTTAGTTTCCCCATTGATTTTCGCACCTACCGCATGGTTACCTAAAAATAAGCTGGCAGAATATGCAAAGTCGACTACCGTTGCCCCTTGCGGTAACTCGTGTAGATGACCTTGTGGGGTATACACCCAAATTTTCTCTTGGTGTAAATAATCGAGCAGTTCGCTAAAAGTGGTTTTAGCACAGGCTCCATCGATCAAGACATTCAAGTTCTGCATCGAGGCTTGAATCGCAGAGCGGCAAGCTTGTGGAGCACTGTCGCCCAGTACTACACCAAAACGCGCCGCTTTACGCATCAGTTCGGTTTGAATGGTTACTGATAAGGTTGTATTTTCACCTTTTAAGCGCAGTAGCAGTGATTGGTTACCACCTGGGAGGGGTTTACGGATATGGTCTGCAAAGTGTAAAACTTGAAAACTCTCTCGCAACACATCGGCTAAGCGGTCACAGTCAGCAATGCTATTTAGAATAATTTCAAAGGCATGACTATGCGTGAGTTCATGTAGATCAATGTCATTTTTCACAAAGTGGCGTAACAGTTCGATATTATTATTTTTCTTTTTAATTCGACCTGAGATTTGATGGGTTTTTAATAGCTCAGTCAGATTATTTTCCCATTTGCTTTGATATTCACAGCGTTTGGGTTTGGTTTGCAGGAGGGCTTCTTGGACATTGTTATACATGTCGAGGTCAAGGTTTTGATAACACAGATGCTCGAGGTTATCGCCCATCTCATTCATACCAACAATACGTGCCATCGGGACAAAAATATCAAACGTTTCTTGGGCAATACGCGCACGTTTGTCGGGACGTAGTGCATCTAAGGTGGTCATGTTGTGATAGCGGTCAGCCAGTTTAATAATAATGACACGTGGGTCTTGTAGTGTGGCTTGCAGAATTTTTCGGAAAGAAGCGGCTTTATTATATTCTTTATCACTGGATTGGCTAAGTTTGGTGACGCCATCGACCAGTTCGGAAACGGTTTTTCCAAATTTTTCTGCAATATCTTCTTTGCTAAAGTCTGTGTCTTCAATCACATCATGTAAAAGTGCCGCCATCAGCGTTTCGGCATCTAGACGCATATGCGCTAAAATACAGCTGACCGCAATGGGGTGCAAAATATAGGGTTCGCCACTTTTACGGGTAATACCATCATGGGCAATATCCGCATAATCACAGGCCGCAAGCACTCGCTCGACGTCGCTTTCAGTTAAGTAAGCATCGATAATAGTTTTGAGCTGTTGTTTAGCTTGGCTGACCATTGGGCCTGGCATAAAACACCTTTAAGACGTAGCAATTACAAGAAAATTTTACTGATCCTCTAATGAAAAACATATTGCATGAGTTGTCAAATTTTTCATTGAGAGAAAAGCAAAAAAGATACACCTAAACCACGATGAATCCTATGTTCTAGTTATAACGTGTATTGGATAAATATAAAAGTTATCCAATAAAAAAGCCTAGTTAAAAACTAGGCTTTTAAGCGATAAATTTTTCTTATTGGAAAGAAAAACCATCTAAATTCAAATTGTTTGCAGAAAGTGCAAGATCAAGACTCGAAGTTTGGTAGTCTTGCTCACGTTGTTTCAAAATATCTTTAGAAACATGACCGATTGCGATTTCACGTAATGCAACAACAGTCGGTTTGTCATTGTCCCACTCAACAGTAGGTTCAATACCTTGACGTGCCAATTGACGCGCGCGTTTGCTTGCCACTAGTACAAGCTCAAAGCGGTTGTCTACATGGTCTAAACAATCTTCAACGGTTACGCGTGCCATAAGAGTTCTCGTTACAAAGGCTAAAATTAAACAGACTGTGCAGTATAAGGTGCTTTGTCTGTAGACTCAAGTTTTAATCACTTTTCAACAGGGGTGATCAGCTCAGAAATCATTTTCTGATGACGACTCGCTTGCTGTGTAATGACTAAACGATTGGCAATAATCACAGACTCAAGATCGTGCAATGCCTTATTAAAATCATCATTAATAATGACATAGTCGAAGTTAACATATTGTTGCATGTCTTCAACTGCACAGCCTAAACGCCGCTCAATCACTTCAACCGAGTCTGTGCCACGGTTAGACAGACGCTGACGCAGATCAAACTGGCTTGGTGGTAAAATGAAAATTTGTTTAGAGTCAGGAAAAAGCTTGCGAACTTGCTGTGCGCCTTGCCAATCAATTTCTAGTAGGACATCATGACCTTTCGCCAGTTGTTCTTTTACTGTAGTTTGAGCTGTACCGTAGTAATTACCAAAGACTTCGGCGTATTCAATAAAACCACCTTGTTCAACCAAGGCTAAAAATGAGTCTTTTTCGGTAAAATGGTAATGTACACCATCAAGTTCGCCGGGACGTTGCCCACGTGTAGTATGAGAAACAGAAACGTGAAGATTCGTTACACGGTCAAGGAGGGCTTTTACGAGGGATGTTTTGCCTGTTCCTGAAGCTGCAGAAACGACAAACAAGAGACCCGACATGATATTTTTCCTGATATGATAAAATATCTTCTCTATTTTAGAGCAGACAAGGTTTAAACGAAATAGCAAGGCGTCACTTTGTTTGCATTTATTTTATTAGTTTCCGCTGATTGAAAAGTGGTATCGAGGAACATATGGAAATTGTATTGGCCAATCCACGTGGTTTTTGTGCAGGTGTTGACCGTGCGATTGCCATCGTAAATCGTGCGCTTGAGTGTTTTAATCCACCCATTTATGTACGACATGAAGTGGTGCACAATAAATTTGTCGTAGACGATTTACGTCAACGAGGTGCAATTTTTGTCGATGAATTGGATGAAGTACCTGATGACAATATTGTAATTTTTAGTGCACATGGGGTCTCTAAAGCAGTACAGATCGAAGCCGAACGTCGTGGTTTAAAGGTTTTTGATGCAACCTGTCCATTGGTGACCAAGGTTCATATTGAAGTTACTAAATATGCTCGTGAGGGGGTTGAGGCCATCTTAATTGGTCATGAAGGCCACCCAGAAGTTGAAGGTACCATGGGGCAATATGACCTGAAAAATGGTGGTGCGATTTATTTGGTTGAAGATGAACAAGACGTGGCCGAGCTTCAAGTGCATCATCCTGAGCGCGTGGCTTTTGTTACTCAAACTACTTTATCAATTGATGATACTGCAAAAGTGATTGATGCGTTACGGGCGAAATTTCCTGAGATTCAAGGGCCGCGTAAAGATGACATTTGTTATGCGACTCAAAATCGTCAAGATGCGGTGCGTGATTTAGCAATCCAATGTGATGTGGTATTGGTGGTCGGTTCACCAAATTCATCGAATTCGAATCGTTTACGAGAATTGGCCGAGCGCATGGGTAAAGCCGCTTATTTGGTCGATAATGCAGATGAGCTTCAACAAGTATGGTTTGAAAATATCGTTAAAGTTGGTGTCACAGCGGGTGCGTCTGCACCTGAAATTTTAATTAAGCAAGTGATTCAACGATTACAAGACTGGGGTGCAACACCACCACAAGAGCTTGCCGGAACGGAAGAAAATATTACCTTTAGTTTGCCAAAAGAGTTACGTATTGCGGTAACTCAAGCCTAAAAGGTGGATTGGTTAACATTCTAATTTTATTGAAAAACTAACAGGTGATTGTAAATTGGCAATCATCTGTTTTTTTATGCCTTTTATCCTGTATTGTGCCGCTTTTGTAAAAAATTAGAATACGCTTTACATAGGCTTAAGCTTTGTTGCCGTGGGGGAGAGTATGCACAATAAACAAAAAGGGTTCACCTTAATTGAATTGATGGTGACGATTGCCGTAATGGCCATTATCGCAGTGATAGCGGTACCTTCTTTTGGCACTCTTTTACTAAGACAGAATTTAAAAAAAAGTACGCAAGAATTAGCTAATGTATTGGTTCAGGCAAGAGCAAAAGCAGCATTAGAACGTCGGGAAGTGACTGTGCAATTGAATACAACAGCTATTGCAGATTCAATCAGTCAATTGAACTGGATGCCAGAAGGCAAGGCTGTGCTTAAAGCTGGTTCTCCAACAAGTATTACATTTTTATCGAGTGGTTTAATTAAAAATGCAACGACCGATACCTCTTTTACTATTTGTGAGCAAAGTTCTGGCGAATTATCTAAAACAGTGAGCATTTCTAAAATGGGTACGATTCAACAGATTGCCGAGGGGACGTGCTCATGAAGATAATGATGTCGAGCCAAAAAGGTGTAGGTTTAATTGAAATATTGGTAGCGTTATTGATATTGGCTATTGGTATTTTAGGATTTATTGCATTGCAATATAGAGCTGTCGAGGCTACGTCTGAGGCGATTAATCGTGTGCAAGCAATGAATATTGCAAGAGATATGGCGGAGCGTATACGTGCGAATAGGAGTGGTTTCACTTCCTACAAGACAGAAACATCAACCGCAGGAAATCAAACATCATTTGCTACCAATTGTATAACTGACTCTTGTAGCGCGGCAGATTTGGCCGATTTTGATGTGGCTCAGGTTACGCAGAAGGCGGCTGTTTTGGGTATGACGGTCAACATGTTGTCTTGTGCAGGAAATAGTGATGGACGAAATTGTTTGTATGTTGCCTGGGGCGATACGAGTGCAACTGATGGTACCGCAACTGGGGATTGTACCAATGGGACTACTTATCATGGGGCTTCTACCTGCGTAATTATGGAGACCTATTAAAATGAAAAATAAGCAATTAGGTTTCACGTTAATCGAATTAATGATTTCTTTGGCATTAGGTTTGATTGTGGTTGCGGCTGCTATTTTATTATTTTTAACGGGGCAGAAAAGTGTAGCAATGCAAAAAGGTGTCGCGGAACTACAGGATAATGCCAACTTTGGTTTAAATTACATTACAAAAGATATTCGTTTGACTAATTTAAATGTGAGAAGTGCTGCAATTAACGATCAGACAACATATGGCGGAATAGTTTTAACAACATCGAATACTGAGCCAAAGAGTAATGTGTATCTAACTAGCACGGCATTAGATGTGGATTTCATTTCAAAAAATGATTTAACCAGTAATGTTGTAAATAGTAGTGATACTGCTGTGAATAGTGATCAGTTGGTGATCCAGTATTTGCCACAATACACTTTGGATGACAAAGGGACTGCGAGTACAACAGATGATGAGCTTGTTGGTGGTTTTGATTGTGAAGGTACTGAGCTTCGGTTTAATAAGGCATCGACAGGATTACAAGTCGTGGTGCAGCGTTACTTTTTAAGAGCAGATAGTAATAAAGCCGCAAATGAAAGTTTAGCTTTAGCTTTAGCTTGTGATGCTGGGCATTATGCATTAGAAACTCCGGCAGTGATTTCTAGTTATGGTGATGCTGGTGAAATTATCATGAAGCGTGTTGATCATTTTAGAGTGTTACTTGGTGTAGAAGCGAATGGCATGCACCGCTATATGCCCGTTTCAAGTTATATGGCATTAACGGCCCCGCGTCCTAGGATCTTATCTGTACAGTTGGGAGCATTGGTTCGTTCAACGCAACCCTTGGGAAATGATGCTGTTATTAAATCGAACCAAACCTTTCAGGTATTGGATCAGACCGTTAAAGTGAAAGCATCAACAGATCCTAAATATATTCGCCAAGTTGTATCACAAACTATCGCCTTGAGAAATGCTCTTGGGGAGCGTGAATAATGAAAACAAAACAAACGGGTGCAACGCTCATTGTTGTTCTGATCTTATTGGTTCTTGTGACCGTAATTGGTACATTGGCAGTGAGAAGTAGCCTGACTGCATTAAGTATTGCAACTAATAGCCAAGCACAGCAATTACTGGTGCAAAACTCTGATTCAGCAATATTTAATGTTGAAAACCCCGTTTTTTTGACTAGAAACACGGCTTATGATGGTCTGTTTGGGCAAATTAAAAGTGATGCGAACAAAGGTAAAGAGCTTGTTTTTTGTTATCGCGGTGCATCTAGTAATTTCTATGATTATAGTCAAGCGAGCTTTATGAAATGGGTGTCTGGGACTGCTCCTTCAAATAGTGAGTTGGGATTGGATGGTTACTGTAAAATTGGTGGTACGGAAAACTTTTTTACTAGTGGTCGCAGAGCTGTCATGACGCAAGTTGCGATTAAAGCCAATACAAGTTCTGATAGCTTGGATCTAGCTTTCCAACATATGCAAGAGGGCACGGATGTTGAAGCCTCAAAAATTGAAAAATCTGAAAAAATTTTAGTCATTGCGACATCTATAGTGCCAGCGTTAAGTACTGTCGAGGACTCTAAGATTAATAATTGTTTCTCTAAGCATATGAATCAAGTGGTTATTCCAAATGGAGTAACACCTGTACAAGACCCTGATGATTCTACTAAAACGATGGGTACTTCTGTTTCACAGTGCTTACAAAATTTAGGTGTGCCAGTCAACACACAAATTGCTGAATATAACTTAATGCAAGTCGTTAAAAAAACGGATTATTGGGAGGCAACATTATGAAAAATAAAGCGAAATTAATTACCTTTAATCTCTCGGTATTAAGCACTTTAATGCTGTGTGTGACTGCAAGTAACTATGCCAGTGATATTGAAATTTATAAAGCGCCGAATGCTTCAGATGGTAAAGCGCGAATCATGTTGAACCTTGATAACTCAACTTCTATGTCTGGCGACCCCTCCGGTATGAAAGGTGGACCGAGTACAATCAGTGATGACTTTCCTGGCGTAGATTGCCCTAGCGGTAAAGAGAAATATTATATCGATTCTGAAACAAAAACTTATGGTACAAAATCGTATACTTTTAATGCACTCTATTGTGAAATGCCCAAAGCGACTTATAACGGCTTAACGGGTGCAGCTAAAACTAGAGTCGATAATTTGTGTCCATCAACTACTTCGGGTAATCGTAAATGTTATAGCCGACTTACTATGTTAAAGCGTAGTGCCTTAGACGTGATTAATGATGTAAGTTTGGGGGCCAACGTTAAAATGGGTTTATCTTTTTTTCCTAAGCATGATGGTTCAAAACGTATTGCCGCAGGTCGTTTAGATGGTAGTGATAAAGTGACTAGGCCAGTGCCACTAGCTTGGTATAATCCGACTACAGGTGCAATTTGTGAGACAGCACCTTATACAGGGTGTAATGATGGCCGTGACCAACTAAGTAAGATTATAGCTAGTGTAGATATATCAGAAACAAATTATGATGAGAAAGAGGTTCCAGTAGCAAAAGGATATGGCGATGCAGCGCATGGATTATTGACGAATTCTGATGGCACAATTTTAACTGCAGACCAGTGTTCTGGTTATGGCATTTTTACCTTGACCTCAGGTATTCCTGATTCTGACGATGTAGGATACGCAAGAAATAAATTAAATTCTGTTTTAAGAGGGGAAACAGGAAGTACGATTTTGAATATGGTGGGTCAGTGTCCTGATGGTGGTAGTGGTGGATCTGCTGGCGATGGAATGGCTTGGAAATGTGTCAACGCTGCTGCTGCGCGATTGTTAGCTGGTAAAGCTAGAATTAACATGCCAGTCAAATCAGTCGTTGTGAGTTATGGTTCGACGATGACGCTCGGGCTTCCTGATTTACAACCATACGACTCTAAAGTGACCACGCAAAATACTATCAATACCAATCTTAGTAATTCATCAGTCGATACTAAAATCGTGAATGACAAAAGATATGCTGCCTATGCGGGATTAAATGGTGGTGGTGGCTATAATTCAGTTCAAGATCCAGATGCATTGTCTAAAACAATTAAAGACTTTATTGCAGATGTCGCTAAAGTAGACATTCCTTATATGACTACAGGAGCCCCGACCATTCCACAAGATCCACTAAATTCAGCATTGGTACAAAATAATGCTTATTTTTCTCAATTTAAACCGACACCAAACAAGTTAACGACTGTGGGAAGCCAGTTATGGGTTGGTAATATGAAAAAATATCGCGTCAATAATTTGGGGCGTTTAATTGGTAAAAATAATGACATCATTGGCGCAGCTGAAGTAAAAGAAGCGGTGACGAATGACCAAGGACAGTTAATTACGGGTACGCACGACTATTGGGCACCTGATGTCAGCTCTGTGGCCACTATCGCTCAAGGGAATGAAACGGTATGGGGGAGTGAGCTTTACGCTCGTATGGGCGGGGTGAAATCGCAATTGCCAATTGCGACTCTAGATCCTACTGGTAATATTACGTCAGATAATCGTAAATTACTGACCAACCGAGTGGTGAATGGTAGCGGTGTCGCTAGCGAAAGCACAGATTTAAGCCAAATTAACAGTGGGACTTGGGCAACTAATGATGCGAAACGTTCAGATATCATGAGTTTGTTCAAACTGCGTCAGTTAGGCGCAGTGATGCATTCATCGCCATTGTTACTTTCCAATGAAGGTAAAATGACCTATAACACGACGACCAATCAGCTCGAACCAAGTAATCGTGCAGATTATGTGTTGTTTGGTAGTACTCAGGGTTTACTTCATGTGGTCAAAGCAGATGACTATACTGCAATTAATGGTGGTGGTAAGGAGGTCTTTGCTTTTGTACCTCATGAAATGATTGAAAGACAAAGTAAAGCATTCTTAACACCTGAACAAACCTCAGAAGGCACAAATAAGCTGTTCTATGGAATCGATGCACCATGGGTAGCTTATACTGAATATGTACCTAAGACGGATGGTACTTTAACTGTGGGTCAAGGAAAACCAATTACTGTCGATGGTACGACCAGTTATTTACAAGGTAAACAACTGGTTTATGGTGGTTTGCGTATGGGGGGGCGTAGTTATTATGCGCTTGATTTACATGATATAAACAACCCCAGTTTAAAATTTCATATCAATCCAGCTAGTGCAGAAATTGGTACACCACTCAGTTATATGGGGCAAAGTTGGTCTAAACCTAAAATTACGTGGGTCAAGTGGAAAGGGCAACGTAAGTTGGTGATGTTTGTTGGTGGTGGTTATGATGCAGGTTATGAAACGGATACTTATAATCAAATCAATGGGACTGGCGCTGGTGTATATATGTTTAGTGCTGATGGTGCGGATGCGGGTAGTTTATTGTGGTGGGTAAGCAAAAACGCCGTAACTACGGATGCAACCACTAACCCAGATATTGCAGCGCTACATAGTCCAAATATGGCTTATAGTGTGGTCAGTGAAATTAAAACGACTGATCGAGACAATGATGGTTTGGTTGATCATCTATATTTTGGTGATTTAGGTGGTCAAGTCTTCCGTATCGATCTTAACAACAAAGCGACCATTACAGGTGCGTTTGCAACACGTTCAACTCGAATCCTCAATATGCATGCTTTAGGTGGAAAAAGCCCACGTTTTTATGCAGCACCTTCATTTGCAATTTTTAAAGATAGTCAAACCAGTAATTTATTTGCAGCGATCTCAATTGGTAGTGGGAATTTAAGCCATCCTTTGGCTGCTTATGATGAAGGTTCTGGCTGGACATCTGATGCTTTATATAACATATATGATAAAGACGTAACACGTTCAGATTTATATACATCAGATATTACCCTGAATACTCAAGATGCAGCGGTCGGAGCGACGGGTACGCGTGTAATCAATGAGTTGACTATGGCAAATCGTTTTATGCAAACTGCTACCAATATAGCGGCACCCGTAGCACCGTACGCAACTTCAGCAGGTTGGTACTATAAACTCCCAAGTGGCACCAAAATTCAGCATGAAAAAATCTTTTCTTCCCCGACTGCTATTGATTATGACCTATACGTGAGTAGTTATGATGCAAGTCGTTTAGGGTTAACGGGTGAATGTGGTGGTGGTGTACAAGGGGTTAGTACAGTACAAATTTTCTGTATGCCATATGGTCAATGTTCGGCAAGTGGTTATCCTGACCGTACATCTACTAATTACAGTGATGATCATGGACCAGGGATTCAGAATCATACGATTGCCAGTGGTGGTGATGGAACTACACGTTTGGTGGGTGGTGCAATTATTGGTAATAATTTAAATGATCAATATGCAACAACTATTAAATTCATTGCTCAACGCTGGTATGAGAAATAATAGGTGATCTATGACTAAGAATGGTTTCACCTTGATTGAATTGATGGTGGTGGTGGTGATTGTGGCAATTTTTGCTGCAATTGCCATCCCATCTTATCAAACTTATATCCGAAGAGCCGAGACATCGAAAGCACAGCAAGAAGTGAAGCGTATAGCGACACTACTTGAGCGCCATAAAGCACGAAATTTTAGTTATAAAGGTTTTGATTTATCTACACAGACGATTAATACCCCAAGAACGTACAGTTTTGAATTAAAAGATGGCTCAGATACTACGAAGTTGCTAAATGCAACTACTGCTTCAGGGCATTTATGGGTACTTAAAGCTATTACAACCGATGTTAAAAATTATAATTACTTAATCACAAGTACAGGAATACGTTGCAAAAATTTAACAGCAGCAAATATTACCTACACAGGATGTGGTGCGGGAGGGGAGGCATGGTAAGAATACAGAAAGGCTTTACCCTAATTGAGTTGATGATTGTTGTCGCTGTTATTGCAATTTTAGCAGCTATAGCCTATCCATCTTATCAAGAGTATGTACGTCGTACGAAGCGCGTTGACATGCAAGCAAGTCTTATGCAAATTGCTGATCAGATTCAAAGATATAAGATTGCAAACTTTAAGATTGTTGGGGCAACTGCAAGTGATTTCGGGATCGCCGCATCTTATCCAACACAGGGGGGCGGATTATATACAGTCAGTTTAACACCCGTGGCTGGAGTTCCTGCGGTTTTAAGTTCTCAGGATTGGATACTGACAGCCACACCTATTACAGGTTCTGCTCAAGAAGGAAATGGGCATTTGGTGTTAAACTCTCGTGGAGAGCGATGTTGGACCAAAGGAACAGACATTAATAGCGGTTCTGCCTGCACTCCTTCAGCCACCTCCAACTGGGACGGCAGATAAAATCCAAATTCAAAACTGTGGATAAACAAATTTTAATCTTTCTTTCGCAGCAAAGATAACGTAAAATATTGCCCTCTATGAAAGGGGTTTGAAATGTTCCGGTGGTCGGGGCAGGGATAATCCGTAAAAACTATAAGGTTGTATCATGGTAGTTATTCGTCTTGCACGCGGTGGTGCTAAAAAACGTCCGTTCTATCAAGTTATTGTAACTGATAGCCGTAATGCACGTGACGGTCGTTTCATCGAACGTATTGGTTTCTTCAACCCAACAGCTCAAGGTAAAGCAGAAAAACTTCGTTTAGATGCTGACCGTTTTGCACACTGGGTTGCTCAAGGTGCTCAACCATCTGAACGTGTTGCCTCTTTAGCTGCTCAAGCTAAGAAAGCTGCAGCTACTGCATAATTTTTGCTAATTAAGTAGTAGGTAGCCCATGACACCAACACAGAATGTTCCCGAAGATCGTATTCAGATTGGACAGTTACGTTCAGCATATGGATTAAATGGGTGGCTCTGGATCTATTCCAATACAGAACCGATGAGCAACATCTTTGACTATCTGCCTTGGTACATTGAAACCAAAGCAGGTTGGCAAACAATAGATGTAAAACGTTGGAAACCGCATGGCAAAGGCTTAGTTGTTTCGCTCAAAGGCGTCATTGATCGCACTGCAGCAGATAACCTAGTTGGCGCAAATGTCTGGATTTCAAAAGCGCAACTTCCTAAAGCAGGAATGGATGAGTTTTACTGGTCAGATTTGAAAGGCTTAACAGTGTTAGGTTTGGATGATGAAGAACAAGAAGTAAATCTCGGAAAAATCCATGAAATGTTTGAGACAGGTGCCAATGATGTGATGGTGGTTCACGCAACACCAGACAGCGTTGATGCTGAAGAGCGTATGATTCCATGGCATAAAGATGTGGTGCAACGCGTTGATCTCGAAGCTGGTCGTATCTACGTGAATTGGGGCGTAGATTACTAATTATTTTTGGAAATACGGGGGTCTGCGATGTTTTTTGCAGTCATTACGCTTTTTCCTGAAATGTTTGAAGCGATTACAGCCTACGGTATTAGCGGGCGTGCAGCAAAAAGTGATTTAGTACAAGTAACTTGTATTAATCCTCGTGATTATGCTGAGGGCAACTACAAACGAGTGGATGAACGTCCATTTGGTGGTGGTCCAGGTATGGTGATGATGGCTGAGCCTCTGGCAAAAGCAATTCAACGTGCCAAAGAGCTTGCCATGCAAGCAGGTGCAGTTCATGTTCCTGTGGTGTATATGTCACCGCAAGGAAAAACCTTAAATGAGCCTGCAGTACAACAGTTTGTCGACTATGATGGATTGATTGTGTTGTGTGGCCGTTATGAAGGGGTCGATGAACGTTTGATCCAAAAATATGTTGATCAGGAATGGTCGATAGGGGATTACGTTTTATCGGGTGGTGAGCTTCCTGCGATGGTTTTATTAGACAGTATTATTCGGAGACTTCCGGGTGCAATGTCTGATGAACAGTCTCATGTGCAAGACTCATTTGTGGATGGTCTTTTGGACTGCCCACAATATACCAAGCCAGACCATTTTGAAGGTTTGGATGTCCCTGAAGTCTTAAAGTCGGGACATCATGCCAATATTGAGAAATGGCGGTTTTTGCAGCGTTATCAACGAACACAACAACGCCGACCTGAGTTGGTGGAAAATGTGGAGTTGACGAAGCAGCAAAAGAAATGGCTAACAGATTTGAATACTTAATTGAGAGTATTCTTTTAATAGGCTCTTTGTGCATTGAAGTGGTCAAGCATAAAGAGAAAGATAATCGGGTCTATGCGATTTAGCCTCTATACCCAGCGGATATCAGACCTCTTCTGACCCGCACATATTGGAGATACCCCATGAGCGGTAAGCATCCTTTAGTACAAGCTGTTGAAAATGCACAGCTTAAACAAGACATCCCAGCTTTTGCACCAGGCGATACAGTTATCGTTCAGGTTAAAGTAAAAGAGGGTGACCGTGAGCGTCTTCAGGCATTTGAAGGTGTTGTAATCGCGAAGAAAAACCGTGGCTTGAACTCTGCGTTCACAGTACGTAAAATTTCTAGCGGTGTTGGTGTTGAGCGTGTTTTCCAAACTCACTCTCCAATCGTTGCTAAAATCGAAGTGAAACGTCGTGGTGACGTTCGTCGTGCTAAACTTTACTACCTACGTGAATTGTCTGGTAAAGCTGCACGTATTCGTGAAAAGTTACCAGCTCGTAAAGTTAAAGCTTAATTTTAAGTTTTATACGAGTAAAAAAATGCGCCCAATGGCGCATTTTTTATGCCTAAATTTTAGAGTCCTTGAAGCTTCAAACGGTTGGCGTGTTGACGATAAACATCCACAGGGTCTGGAGCAAAAATAGAACGTAGACCAAAGAACTGGTTAATCACATCTAAATGGTTCCAATTATAGTTATCGCGCACGGTCTTACCATATTTGGCACTACAACGTGAGACTAAGCCATCATTATCATTTGGCGCTTGCATGAGTAAGCCTGTCGCACCCAATAATGAGTCTGGATCAAGAATATTGGTTAATGTTGAGTTGCCAGAGAAAGAGTAAAAATAAACTCCATTTTCTTTCGCTAAACCTTCACCACAGCTTGTTTTTGGCATACCCAATGGATATTTCTGTGCAAAAGCTTTAGACCCAGCTTGACTCAAACTTTTACCAGCACCGAGTGCATCATGTGGAAGTGAGTTCGGATTTTGCTGTTGTGCCCAAACAATAGCCTTGGACCCAAAGTTGATTAAGCCTACCAGCGGTTGTTCTAGCGGCGTACCTTGCGCGGAAATAATCAAATCCGCCACAGGAGAGCCTTTTAAAGGACTAGAAATGGCTGTTGCAGACGCGATTTTATTGGGCATAACATTTGAGACATAGGCAATACTATGTCCGCCGTGACTATGACCAAGCAAATTGACTTTGGGTGCTCCTGTAATCGCTAAGATTTCATCTACTTGTTGCAGCAGTTGTTCACCACGAACTTCAGATGTGTTGAATGGAGAAACGCGTGTTGCCCATGCGTTTGCACCGTTACGGGCTAAATCTGGCAAGATTTGATACCAGTAATCCACACCAAGTTCATCGGTTCCTGCTCGAATCCAGCCACCCATACCATGTGCAAAAACCAAAGGGTATTTGGTCTTTGCATAATTAGAGGCAACGTAGTTTGATTTAATTTGTGAAGCAGCTGCTTGCGTTTGTGTAGCAGCAAGTGCGCAGGTCGACAGCAGTCCAGCTATCAATAATCCATATTTCATTGATCATCCTCGTTTTTTATTTTTTATGACGACAATTTAAGTTGTCAAAAATGAGTATAAAGGTGAGGGAGGAGGAGCGTAGAGAAATCCGATTAAATTAAATACAGTTTGTAACTGGATAATTCTAGGAGGCATCCCTCCGAAACGTTAAAGATTCGAAGGGAAAAATAGAACTAGAGTCCTTGCATTTTTAAGCGATTGGCATGTTGGCGATAGACATCAACAGGGTCTGCGCTAAATAGTCCACGTAGTCCCATAACTTGGTTGACCTCATCTAAATGGTTCCAGTCATAGTTATCACGGATGACTTTACCGAAGTGTGTACTACAGCGTGCCACTAAACCATCATTGTCTAAATGTCCATAGGCCAAAGGCCCCAACAGTGAGATCGCACTATCTGCAACATCGAGAATGTTCGTGACTTGAGACGTGCCAGTCCACGAATAGTAATACACGCCATTGCTGGATGTTGCACCGCTCTTGTTACAGTCTGAAGCCAGTGCTGTTGTTGGATATTTCTGATTAAAAGCACTGGAACCTTGCTCGCTAATCGAGGTGAGCGATGCCGTTAAATTGCTTTTTAATGCAGGGTTACTTTGTCCATAAGCAAGCATAGGACCAATAATATAATCCGCCGCTAGGCTGAGTAGTTGTGTTCCGCCTTGATTGGCAAGAAGCTGATCAGCCACTTTTGAACCTCTAAATGTTGCTCCCACACCTGTCAGTGAGGCCACATATTGCGGTTTAACTGCTTCTACATAGCGAATGGTTGGTCCACCATGGCTATGCCCAATCAAATTAACTTTGGGCTTGCCTGTCAGGGCGATGACCTCTTCAACTTGTTGTAGTAACTGTTCACCCCGTACTTCAGTTGACTCTAAAGGGGAAATTTGTGCTGCAAAGGTGGTTGCTCCATTTCGAGCCAAGTCGGGTAAAATTTGATACCAGTAATCTAGTCCAAGTTCGGCAACGCCCACTCGGCTGAACCCAAACATGCCATGGGTAAATAGCAATGGATATTTGGTTTGAGCATAATTACTTTTTACGCTTGCAGTCACCGTCTGTAATCCAGCTGTGGCTGTGGTTGCGCTGAGTCCAAGGCTGGTAATCAGTCCTACGAGTGACATTGTTTGTATCATTCTTTTCATTATAAACATTTTTTTCATCCTGAAAAAGTCAAACACGGTATAGCTTTAATCTGCGAACGGAAGTTTTCCTCCTGTGTCATGCGTGGTTTCAAAGGCTCCTAGTCGAAGTTGTTCTTGTGAATTATTAAACTGTTGATCACGTAGTTTTTGAATGGCTTGCTGCTGCGCATCTTGATTCATATTGCTTTTAAGAATGTTGTCGCGTTGTTCTAAGTAAGTATTGACCCGAGATTTCCAATTGCTTCGATCTTGGTCAAGTTTTTCTAAGCGTACGGTCGCTTCGGCACCGACAAGATTCTGGCGCATTTGGCGAATTTCTTCAGCAGAGCCGCCGCGCGCTTTAATATCTGAGGTCAGTTTACGCAGATCTTCGAGTTTGGAGAGTTGTTCTAGGTTTTCTTTCCAATCTTCGGGCAGTTGAGCAAACAGTTCTTTCAGTTTCTGCGCTTTCTGTACTTCAGTTAAGGATTGATCTGCCATGATGCTCATACGGTCTAAGGTATATTCATGGTAGGTATTTTCAGCGCCAAAGAGGCCTTCGATTTCATAGTCGGAAAAGAACTGACTGCGTAGGTTTTTCATCAAAGTGAAAATTTTACGATAGTACTCAGGGTCTTCTTTATTTAGGCTTGGCTCCTTCAGACTACCCAATTGCACACGATAATCTATATAGCGAGTCCAAAGATCTAAAATTTGCTTAAGCGCAGGTTCTTTATAACCTTGCTGGATATAGGCTTTAAAATCTTGCGTGATCTGGTCAATATTTTTTTCACCATATTGGGTAATAAAATATTCAAAACAGTTACGTGTTTGTTCATTAACAACTAAGCGATTACTTTGGTCAAGCACCAGTTGACAGTTGACTTCGGTGTCCTGTTGGCTGTTACTGGCAAAAGGCAACCCTGAAGCATGTGGCAAGTCTGACGCTGCGGGTAATAAGCCTGTCGTATTTTGAGCGCTAGAGCTAATCGGCCCTTGGTTTGAGCCGACAGTTGCATTAGGTGCGAGCCAAATGAGAAAACCAAGAATGACAACGATGATCACGGCGAAAATGAGCCATAATTTCTTTTTTTGCATATCCTATGCCTAACATCCCTATTGTATTTTTTATTTGGTTCATATGACTGAACTCGATTTATTCTGAAACAAAAGGGCAAATAAACAACAGAAAAGTTGTAAAACTAGACAAGCGGTTGATAGTATTGCGGCAGCTTTAAGACGTGTCTATGTTATGAAATCATCTGCTTCAAAAATCCAGCGCCGTGCCGTGAATGGTGTATTTTTATTGAATAAGCCATTGGGGATCAGTTCAAATGCGGCATTGCAAAAAGTGCGCTGGTTATACCGTGCGCAAAAGGCAGGGCATACGGGAGCGCTTGATCCATTGGCATCGGGATTGCTGCCGATTTGTTTGGGCGAAGCAACCAAGTTTTCGCACTTTTTGTTGGACTCGGTGAAGCGCTATCAAACCACCATTCAGCTGGGTCACAGTACCACCACAGGTGATGTAGAAGGCGAGCAGTTGTTAGAGCAGGCTGTACCTGAGTTAACCGAAGAGCTGATTCAGCCCGTTTTGGCTCAGTTTATGGGTGATATTCAGCAAGTGCCACCAATGTATTCCGCTTTGAAGAAAGATGGTCGTCCTTTATATGAGTTAGCCCGTAAAGGGATTGAGATTGAGCGTGAAGCACGCCCGATTACCATCTCTGCGATTGAGCTGCTTTCATTCACAGCAGACAGTGTCACCCTTGATATTACCTGCTCCAAAGGCACATATATTCGTGTTTTAGGCGAAGATATTGCGAAGGCATTAGGTACTTATGGTCATTTGACTTATTTACATCGCATTAAAACAGGTCATTTTGATCTGATTCCAAGTTATACCATTGAGTATTTGGAAAGTTTGTCTGAACAAGAGCGCGAAGCACTGTTGTTACCTGTGTATGCACCCGTAGATCATTTTCCTAAAGTACAAGTTCCAGAAGGGCGCAGTGAATACTTTAGTCGCGGTATGGAAAGTAATATTGAGCATACAGCGGAAGCGCAGGTCTTGGTTTTCGATGGGGAAAAATGCTTAGGTTTGGCTGAAATTACCGATAAGAAAAGATTGGTTCCAAAGCGGGTTTTAAATCTATAATCGAAATATATCACTCGGTAAAAAAGGATAAGGCGTGGACATTGACATTATTATCAGTCTGATCTTTTTTGCCTTTTGTGCAGGCGCAATTGACGCTGCCGTCGGTGGTGGTGGGCTGATCCAAATTCCCGCTTTGATGAATGCATTTCCGTCGATGGCACCTGCCACTTTATTTGGCACCAACAAATTAGCGGCAGTGGTGGGTACAGCCACTTCCGCCGTTTCCTTTGCCCGCAAAGTTCGCTTTGAATGGAAACTTTTGGCTGTGGTCGCAGTGTGTGCCACCATCAGTTCATTTGGGGGCGCGGCCAGTGTCGCCATGATTCCAAAAGAAGTCCTCCAACCCTTTGTCTTGGTCATGTTGATTGTGATGGCGGTCTATACCCTCATGAAGAAGCAATTTGGGCAAGTGCATATGGCACAGCGTGTGACGCCTAAAATTTTGCTGTTGGCGGGAATCGGGAGTTTAGCCATTGGCTTTTATGATGGTTTGTTTGGCCCAGGCACGGGCAGTTTCTTTATTTTCTATTTTATTCGCTATTTACGCGTCGATTTTTTGCATGCGGCGGCATTGGCTAAAATTGGCAATGTGATGACCAATCTTGCAGCGCTAAGCTTTTTTATTCCCTCGGGCCATGTGCTCTTTGCTGTAGGAGGCACGATGGCCGTCGCAAATATGATCGGGTCTATTTGTGGGGTAAAAATGGCGCTGAAATACGGCAGTGGTTTTATCCGCATTTTATTTCTTATTTTGGTGACGATTCTGATTGTAAGATTGAGCTATCAAATGTTTTTGATGTAATGGTGCGATACCTTTAAAACTTCATTACAAAAAACGCGCAGTCTGTGACCTCATTTCTCGTTTATTGCATTTATGATCAATACAGTGCACTCAATGCTGTACCAAGAAGCTTTTCAATAAAAAATGATGTTTTAAGTTGAATGGAACTGGAGCATAGAATGAATATATTTGAAGCCTTAAGAGAAAGTCACGTTATACAACGAAATTTGGCTGAACGACTACTCCAAACTTCAGGGGATACGCCTGAGCGCCGTGAGCTATTTGAACGCCTTAAAAATGAATTATTTGCCCATGCTGTGGCAGAAGACCGTTATTTTTATATCCCTTTAATGATGACTGATTCGGGCCTTAACATTACCCGCCATGCTTTGGCAGAGCATCATAAAATGGATGAGTTATTGGAGCAATTGACGGAGACGGAATTCTCAAATCCGGGCTGGTTGGCAATTGCAAAAAAATTATCGGAAACTGTACATCATCACTTACAAGAAGAAGAGCATGGTTTCTTTCAGCAAGCAGGAAAAATTTTACTCGATGCTCAAAAGACTGCGCTCGCCAAGCAGTATCAGCAGGAATATAAAAAATACAAAAAAATTGAAAAAGACAGTTTGGTTTAAGTCCATTTTAAACAAAAGATGGCGAGTGCCATCTTTTGTGATTTAAAGCGCGTCATCACTTTGCGGTTTGGCTCTAAAGGTAACACCAACGGAGGCAATCATAATACAAACTAGCGCTAACGTTTGCCACATGCTAATTTGTTCTTTCAGTAGTAACCAACCTGCCAAGGCTGCTAAAGCCGGCGACAAACTTGAAAGCGTCCCATAGCTGAGTTTACTTAAACGTTTCAAAGCCATCAGGTCTAGAGCATAAGGAATGGTTGTGGCGAGTAGTGCAATCAATAAGGCTTTGGGCCAGTATTCCGTTTGCATCAGCGCTGTTGGGTTATGCGTGGCACTAATGGGCAGAAGCACCAAGGCTGAGATCACAATAGCAATACTGAGAGCATGCATGCCGATATTTTGACGGACGACTTTTTGCCCAAAATAAATATACAGCGCCCAGCAAGCACCCGCTGAAACCGCAAATGCGGCTCCTAAGAACGAGAAGTTGCTTGCATTGGCTTGATGCCACGGCACCATCAGTGCAATGCCTAAAATCGCTAATCCGACCCAAATATAATCACGACGTTGTTTGATCGAGAGTAGCGCTAAAGTTAAAGGGCCTAAAAACTCTAAACCTACGGCAATACCTTGCGGCAGTTTACCCAGCGAAGCGTAGAATAAAATATTCATGAGGCATAAGGCTGCTGTATAGCTGAGTAAATCTTTCCACTTTAAATGCGGTAGGCGTTTAATGATGCTCCATGAGCGGAACATCAGCACAATTAAAATTGCGGCAAAGCACAGTCTAAGGGTCACCACGGTGAGGGGATCCAGCATTGCAATCAACTGCTTGGCAAAAGAAGCACTGATTTGATAGGACAGCATGGACAAGACCATGAACATCACTGCCATCAGTTGAGAATTAGGCATCATGCACACATCAGGTCATAGCGACCTGTTATTTTAAGACGGTGGATTAGTATAACGATTCAGCACCCAAGTTGGATGCTGAATAAGCTGAATTTTTTTAATGCAACGACATGAATTTAAAAGTAATCGATAGAGCCTTTGGATTTAAAAGCTAAATTCAAACTCTGGATTACATCGTTTAAACTGTAGCTTGGCGGTTTTTTTGGGCTGTATAAGTACAACCAATAGAAGCCATGATAATCACGCTGAGCGCAAGCCACTGTGACCACAATAGTTGCTCGCCTAGAAAGACAAAACCGGATAGTGCTGCGATAGCAGGTTCAAGGCTCATGAGCGTCCCAAAACTTAAAGCGGTTAAATTGCGTAGCGCAATCATTTCTAAGCTAAAAGGCAAAGCGCTAGCCAAAACTGCCAAAGCTATGAAATAGACCAAGTTTGAGGGTTTAAACACATTTGTGGGTAAACCACTGAATAGGGCAAGCGGCATTAATATCAGCATACCGACAAACATGCCTAAGCACACGGTATGGTTGCCCGAAACACCCGATGGGCGCTGCCCCGCCACGATATACAAGGCCCAACATGCACCTGCACCTAGTGCAAATGTGATCCCAAGAGGGTCTAAAGGTTGAGCAGCTTGGTCGAATGGAAACAGTAAAACCAAACCTAAAATAGCCAGCCCGACCCAAACAAAGTCAAAGCGTTGTTTGGCATAAAACAGAGCAACACTGAGTGGGCCAATAAACTCAAACGACACTGCAATGCCGAGCGGCAGGCGAGCAATGGATAAATAAAACAATAGGTTCATGCCTGCCAAAGCAAAACCATAGCTGAGAATGGCTTTATATTTGACTTGCTTAAAATCAACCTGCCAAATTTTAAACAGCACGGCCAAGATGATTGATCCCAACAGCAAGCGCATGGCGGAAACAGTTAAAATGGGAAATTGATCGAACAGCACTTTGGCCAGTGAACCACTACTTTGCAAGCTAAGCATTGCAATCAGCAATAAAAAGGTCGCTTGGAGGTGGGGAGTACTTTTTAGATTTGGCATTATTAGAATACTAGATAGAGAAATGAATACTTGCAAAAAGTAGCGGAGAATGTGCTTGGGTCGCACATAAAATTTTAACAAGTATTCAAAAATAAAAAAACCACAGCTTGGCAGCTGTGGTTTTTAAAAAGAGTCGAATTAGAACAATACGCGAACGCGGATTGTGCCTTCAACGTCTTGTAGAGTATCTAAAGCTTCTTGAGATGCTGTTGCATCTACATCCATTACCAAGTAACCCACATCACCTTTGGTCATGAGAGACTGACCTGAAATGTTGATGCCGTGTTCAGCAAACAAGTTGTTGATTTTTGACAACACGCCTGGCACGTTTTTGTGGATGTGAAGTAAACGGTGTTTACCTTCGGTCAACGGTAACGCGATTTCTGGGAAGTTCACCGCAGATAAAGTCATGCCTTTATCTGAATAAGAAACGAATTTCTCAGCCACTTCTAAACCAATGTTCGCTTGCGCTTCCATGGTCGAACCACCTACGTGAGGGGTTAAGATCACGTTTGGAATGTTACGTAGTGGAGAAATGAATTCTTCACCATTGGCTTTTGGTTCTTTCGGGAACACGTCAACCGCAGCACCAGCAACATGACCTGATTTCAAGGCATCTGCTAAGTCTTCAATCACGACACATGTACCACGTGCAGCATTGATGAAGATTGCACCTTCTTTCATTTGTGCAAATTTTTCTTTGGTCATGAAGTTACGTGTAGACGGAACATCAGGTACATGCAAAGAAACAACATCAGCATTGGCTAAAAGTTCGTTTAAGCTACCGACTTGACGTGCATTACCTAATGGTAGTTTTGTTACTGTGTCGAAGTAGATCACTTTCATACCTAAGCTTTCAGCAAGGACAGAAAGTTGTGAACCGATTGAACCGTAACCGACAATCCCTAAAGTTTTGCCACGAGTTTCGAACGAACCAACAGCTGACTTGTTCCAACCGCCTGCATGTGTATCTGTCGATTTTTCAGGTACACGGCGAAGAAGAAGAATAGCTTCAGCAAGTACAAGTTCAGCCACTGAACGTGTATTTGAGTATGGTGCGTTAAATACTGGAATACCACGAACCATCGCAGCATTTAAGTTCACTTGGTTGGTACCAATACAGAAACAACCAACAGCGATTAATTTATTCGCTGCTTCAAACACTTCTTCAGTGAGTTGTGTACGGGAACGAATACCAATGAAATGTGCATCTTTAATCGCTTCTTTCAACGCTTCACCTTCAAGCGCAGTTTTACGATAATCGATGTTGGTGTATCCGGCAGCATTTAGTGTGTCGATTGCGTTTTGGTGAACGCCTTCTAACAACAAGAAACGAATTTTATCTTTAGGAAGTGAAAGATGTTGGCTCATTACGGCTCCGCTACAAAGGCCAAATTTAGTGGCGATATAATAGCACGTACCGCGCCCGATATACATTTCCTTTATGCGGACTCTGCTGGGTATTTTTAGCCTCTATGGTGCGTAAAAAAGTCTTTTTGGTCTAATTAAACTAATCATTTCAAAGGTATCCTGAATAAAACAGCTTTTTCTGCGGGAAACAGAAAAAATGCCTTATAATATGACTCCGTGAAAATAAGCCAGTTGCACACTGCTGCTTAAATCCTCACGAACTGCCTGAGCCTTAGGGCATGGAAAGACTGAAATAAAGCGCTTTTCATGCAGAGAACCCTAGCGCCACAAACAACTTGTTTACTTCTTGCAAGGTCTGAAAACGATGAATGCTCCAGTCGCTTTAACCCCAGAGTTATTGACCCAATTGACAGCAATTGTAGGTGAAAACCGCATTAAAACCGATGCGGATAGCCTTGAAAATTGGGGACGCGATCATACCAAACATTTTGATCCAAACCCGTCAGTCATCGTTTTTCCATCGAGCACGGAACAAGTGCAAGCGGTTGTGAAACTTGCAAATGAGTTCAATGTTGCGATTACACCATCAGGTGGTCGTACTGGCTTATCTGCCGGTGCAGTCGCTGCCAACGGTGAAATTGTGGTAAGCATGGACAAGATGAACCAAATCTTGGAATTCTTCCCAGCAGACCGTATGGTTCGCGTCCAAGCAGGCGTGGTGACTGAACAGCTGCAAAACTATGCTGAAGAGCAAGGCATGTATTACCCCGTCGATTTTGCTTCTGCGGGTTCGAGTCAAATTGGTGGAAACATTGGCACCAATGCCGGCGGTATTAAAGTCATTAAATATGGCATGACGCGTAACTGGGTACTCGGTTTAACTGTAGTCACAGGTAAGGGTGATGTGCTGCGTCTAAACAAAGGCATGATCAAAAACGCCACTGGTTATGCACTGCAACATTTATTCATTGGTGGTGAAGGGACACTGGGTTTAGTGACTGAAGCTGAAATCAAACTGGAACGCCAACCGCAAGACCTTCAAGTAATGGTATTGGGCGTGCCTGACTTTGATGCTGTGATGCCTGTACTGCATGCTTTCCAAGCAAAAATTGACCTGACTGCATTTGAGTTCTTTGGTGAACTTGCAATGCAAAAAGTGTTGGCACATGGTCATGTACAACGTCCGTTCGAAACCGAATGTCCATTCTATGTATTGTTAGAATTTGAAGCGCCATTTGAGCCGATCATGGACAAGGCGATGGAAATTTTTGAGCACTGTATGGAACAAGGCTGGGTACTGGATGGCGTGTTGAGCCAAAGCCTCGATCAAGTGGAAAGCTTATGGCGCTTACGTGAAGACATTTCTGAGTCGATTGCTCCATTTACACCATACAAAAACGACATTTCAGTTTTGATTACCCACGTTCCTGCATTTATTAAAGAAATTGATGCGATTGTGGCAAGTAACTACCCAGACTTTGAAATCTGCTGGTTCGGTCATATTGGTGACGGTAATTTACACTTAAATATTTTAAAACCGGCTGACTTAAGTAAAGACGAATTCTTTGCCAAATGTCAGGTGGTGAATAAATATGTCTTTGAAACTGTAAAAAAATACGACGGTTCAATTTCTGCGGAGCACGGTGTGGGCATGACCAAAAAGCCATACCTTGACTACACCCGTTCAGCGGAAGAGATTGAATATATGAAGGCATTGAAGCAAGTTTTTGATCCAAACGGAATTATGAATCCAGGTAAATTATTCGATCTTTAAGTTCGAATTGAATTTTAAAAGCGCATCCATCGTGATGCGCTTTTTTATGGCTGAAGGAACTGAATTACATTTACTAAATAGTGTAATAGGCCTAAAAAAGGCATGATGGACTGATAAATAATGAATTTTGGGTGGGATTTATGTTGCGTCTTATTTTAGCTTCAGCCGTATGTGTGGGATTATTGTCAGGTTGTGCGACGACCAAAGAGTTAGTGAATAAAGTCGGTTCGTCAGATACGCCGTTGGCTCAGGTACTTAAAGAGCGTCCAGATTTGCGTAATGAGTTGGCTACGGTTGAAATCCGCCAATACTTTAATACGGTTGAGTCTCCGACTGCGGCAGAAGTCAAAGTGACTGAAACAGGGTTGTTAGATGATTCGGTGAAGTCGGTGCGTACCGTGTATAACTTTAAGTTGGTCGATGGCGACTGGGAAAAAACTGCGACGAAAACCTCTTACCAATGCGCGCGCGGTAAAAATACCAAGAACTTCCAAACAGCGAAGTGTTCTTGATTGAAATAGATCCTTGTTTTTCTGGTGATAAAAGTGGCGTAGTCGGTTTACGCCTTTTTATCATTATTATGTTGAACCATTCAAATAAAGATGACGTCTTAAAAATGTGTCAGGCGATTCTGAATAATAATTTTAGAGCTGAGTTCGCTTTTAGAATGAGCACCTAGCTTCTTCATTAAATTGGCTTTATGAACCTCGACTGTACGATGTGACAAGGAAAGTTTTCGTGCAATTTCTTTGCAGGTTAGTCCATTTACAAGGAGTTGCGTAATCTCAGACTCACGTTTGGTTAACTTCTGCTTACTTGTCAGCGGATGCTGTTCTTTACGTTCAAAATGCCACACCATCAATTGAAAAGGATCTTCAGGGGTGAGTGTACGTCCATGGGTATGTGTCCAGAAAATCTCTCCACTTTTATGCTGCATAAAGCGTTGATCCGAATAATGCAGGCTATTTTTTTGCAATAGGCTTTGCAAAGCATCATTTCCGACTTTCTCATAGTCTTCAATACTGGGGAAAATTTTAATAATGGAGTGATGAAGAAGCTCTTCACGCTCATAACCAAACATCTGAGCAAAGGCGTGATTCATTTCGACCATATGCCGATTACTGAGCACCACGATAGGTGCAGGGCTAAAATCAAAAGCCAATTTATTATAGTGAATCATAATAAGTATCCATACTTAGTATATGAAGCAATATAGTAAATTGTGCTGAATTAGCAATTGTAAAAAATGACCTTTTTATCTTTTCTATTGTTTTCAATGATGCATTTTTGATTCAAATATTGGGGTGGCCAAGTGCATCCTCAGTGCTTAAAAATCAAGAATTTATTTTTAAGCTTATGTAATCTAAATAAAAAATACTTTATGAAAACTACTTAAGTAATTAAGTAGATTGACTCTATTTCAAGATTCATCCACATTAATAAATTAGTGAATTTTCGTTCACTTTTATAATATTTTTCTTAAAGTTATGAGTCGTCATAGCTTTAAAACTCATGAAATCATAACCAATATCGTTATAGTCACGTGGTTTAAAAATCAGGACAGATTTTAAACGTGACAGAAAGCAGACAATACTAAGAATTGCAAGAGGTGGGTATGGAGCAGATACAAGGATCGGGTCTTCCACATAAAAAGTCTTCTCACCGTTTGGCTGGAATCTCCAGCATGGTGGGAACGACCATAGAATGGTACGATTTTTTTATTTATGGTGCCGCTGCAGCACTGATTTTTAATAAATTGTTTTTCCCAAATTTAGACCCTTTAACTGGGGTATTGGCCGCTTTCGCCACCTATGCGGTGGGATTTATCGGACGACCGCTGGGTGGGATTGTTTTTGGACACTTTGGCGACAAGATTGGTCGTAAAGCCATGTTGTTAACCACCTTGATTATGATGGGGATCCCGACGGTTTTGATTGGGCTATTACCTACATATGAAAGTATTGGTTATTGGGCAACTTTCTGTTTGGTCATTCTTCGATTTATTCAAGGTATGGCGATGGGGGGCGAGTGGGGTGGTGCTGTTTTGATGGCAGTTGAGCATGCACCCGAAGGTGGCAAAGGTTTCTGGGGAAGTTTACCTCAGGCCAGTGCAGGGGGAGGCTTATTATTGGCTTCTCTTGCTTTAGGCGCTGTTTCTTTACTGCCTGAAGCTAGTTTATTTAGTTGGGGATGGCGTTTACCATTCCTTGCCAGCATTCTGCTATTAGGAGTAGGTTGGTATATTCGCGTCAAAGTCCCTGAATCACCTGACTTCGAAAAAGTGAAAGAGCAGGCGCAGGAAATTAAAGTTCCTGCTATGCAAGTCTTTAAAAATCATCCACGTGAGTTGCTGACGATTATTTTTGCCCGTGCAGCAGAAAATGCTTGGTTTTATATTGCCTCTACATTTGCCTTGGCGTATACCACCACCAAACTAGGGATTCCGCGTCAGGATATTTTATTTGCAACGATTTGCGGTGCAGGCTTAATTATGGTGATGACACCATTGTGTGGACACTTATCGGATAAAGTCGGGCAACGAAATATGTTTATGTTTGGTCTCTTGGCCTTGGCATTATATTGTTATCCATTTTTCACTATGTTGGGGACCAAAGACCCAGTATTGGTTTGGACGGCGATTGTGTTAGGTATTGGTGTGGTTTTCCCAATTATGTATGCACCACAAGCCCAGCTATTTGCCCGTCAATTTCCCGCCGAAATTCGTTATAGTGGCATCTCTATTTCTGTACAATTTGCAGGTGTATTAGGGGGAGGCTTAGCTCCGCTTATTGCAACTAAACTCTTGAGTATTGGCGATGGCAGCCCACATTTAATAATTAGTTATATTGTGGGGATGGCTGTATTTGCAATCATTTGTTCTTTCTTTATGAAGCCAGATCATCTCACTCGTGAACCTAACACGATAAAAGTCAAAACTGAAATCTCAGCTTAGCGACTGTAAGAAAAATTACAATTTATCAAGTTATAAACTGCTAAAATACACCCACTTAAACTAGTGGGTGTATTTAGTTTGAGTTATAAAAATCTCACAACTGAAATCGTTTGATCTATCTTAGACACCTTGTGAATACGGTGTATTAAGCCGCGAAATCTCAGTGCATTCAAAAAACGTAATTTAATAAATTTTCTCAGTGCTTGCCATTGGGCTTAGTCGTCTCTCCCTCCAACGGACTTCGCTCAGGCTTGTACGCATTTTATATGTAGATAACAATGCAAAACGTACAAACTTTAAAGTTAAGCCGTGCCACATTGATGTTTCCTTTGGCATTGGTTTTATTCGAATTTTCGGTCTATATCGGTAACGATTTAGTCCAGCCTGCCATGCTCGCTATTACTCAAGACTTTGGGGTAAGCAGTGCATGGGCACCATCGTCTATGTCCTTTTATTTACTGGGCGGTGCTTGTGTCGCGTGGCTGCTTGGACCACTCTCAGACCGTTTAGGCCGTAAAAAAGTGTTGCTCGCAGGTGTGGCATTTTTCGTGCTTACTTGCCTCGCGATTTTACTTACTCAAAACATTGAGTCTTTTTTGGCGCTCCGCTTTTTACAAGGCGTGGGGCTATCGATGATTTCTGCTGTGGGTTATGCCGCAGTACAGGAAAGTTTTGAAGAACGTGATGCCATTAAAGTCATGGCACTCATGGCCAATATTTCTTTGTTGGCACCGCTGCTTGGCCCTGTAGTGGGCGCATTTATGATTGACCATGTGTCATGGCATTGGGGCTTTATTGGCATCGCCTTTTTGGCTTTTTTAAGTTGGTTTGGTTTAAAAGCCAAAATGCCTGCGACACAACAGCGTCATTCTAAAAAGCCGCTGCGCTATATTTGGGATGACTATAAAACGGTCTATAAAAATAAGACCTTTTTGGCGCTCACCTTTGGCCTACCGATGGTCGCCATGCCTTTGATGCTGTGGATTGCGCTGTCGCCTGTGATCTTGGTAGAGGAACTTGGCTTAAGCAGTATGCAATATGGCTTGGCGCAGTTCCCCGTCTTGGGGGGGCTAATTCTGGGCAACATTGTACTGATTAAAGTCATCGACAAAATGGCACTGGGTAAAACTGTATTAATTGGTTTACCTTTGATGTTCGTTGGTACGCTCTTGGTGGTGCTCGGCACCATTTTCCAAAGCTATTTCTTGCCGTTACTGATTGTGGGGATGACTTTGGTGAGCTTCGGTGAAGGCATTAGTTTTTCTGTGTTATATCGCTTTGCTTTGATGTCATCGGAAGTGTCCAAAGGGACGGTTGCCGCAGCCGTTTCGGTACTGATGATGTTTACGTTTTTCTTCGTGATTGAACTGGTTCGCATGGCTTATGTGGCATTTGGCCTTTGGGCCTATAGTTTGGTCTGCCTCATTTTGATTGCACTTTGGTTTAGCTTTCCACGTGCGACCGTGAAAAAAGTGATGCAAAAACGTCTCGAGCGTGGTGTTTACTAAGATTTTATTCAGCTAAGTGCACATCATAAAAAAGCGCGCATTCATTTGAATGGGCGCTTTTTATGACTGCTTTAAAAAATCCTTTTTAAAGCCAGTTTTTTTAGACTCAGGCTTCAGCTTGCTCAGGTTCTAATTTTTTAATTTTGGCATCAAACACAAAAGGGCCAAAAGGTAAGATCGAAGCGATCAAACCTAAAATAAACATCTTCAAAGACCACTTTTGCTTTTCACAGACCACAAACAGCACAATTAAAAACAAGATAAACAATACGCCATGCCCCATACCCACGTATTTGACTAGGATAGGGTTATCAAAGATGTATTTCATTGGCATCGCAATGAATAACAACAGTAAAAAAGAAATCCCTTCTAAAAATCCTACAACACGTAATGTCTGAATGTTCATGGTCAAAAAATCTATGAGAATGAAGCTCGAGTGTACGCAAGAACCAGATAAAAATGAACCACAATACGTCCTTACATCATGAACCATTTAAAGATCGTCGTTGTGTAGTCCATTTTATTTAATATCTCGGGCCAGTAGTTCAGTTTTTAACTTCAGCAATTCGGGCAAGGTTTCCAGTAGTAGACTGATTTGTTTGAGGACCAAGTGTAAATTCTGATTCATGGTTTCTTGAGCATTTAAGCGTTTAATCTCGGCCAGTTTCTGCTGGATGTCGAGTTCAGCTAATGCCTGCTGATGGAGCAGTACATGATTTAGCGTATTTTGACACCACAGCATGAGTTCCAGCACTTGTGTATCCTGTACCAATTCTCGGTGACTTCCCAAAGCAGAAATATAACTGAGTTGACTGTGGCTATATACCAAGTAGCGAAAAGCATGATGCACCAGCTCTGGGTTTGGATTCGGTTCAGTACTAAGACTGGAGATCATGTTCGCCAGTTCGGTTTGGGCATTATGCGCAGTACGACGTGCACTGCGGTAAGCTAGACTATTATTTTTGCCGTGTTGATATTGCTCACAGATGGCATTGAAATAGTTGAGGGTTGCATCGGATGCATTTTTAATGGTGTTGGAAATATTGCGGAAGTCCCAATCGGGCCAAATAAAACTCACTGCGAACCAAGCAATGGCACAGCCAATGAGGGTATCTATAATGCGCGGTAAAATAATGGCATAGCCTGCACCTTTTAAGTTAAAGATGAGCAGCACCATGAGTGTTGCCATCAGGGTCGCCATGGCATATTTCTTGGAGCTGAGATAGAAAAAGCACACGCCAAAAATAATGGTCAGTAACAGTTGTCCTTCAATACTTGGCACGAAATACAGCAGCGGAATCCCTAAAACAACGCCCAAAATTGTGCCCAAGGTTCGCATTTTTAAGCGGCTTTTGGTGGCAAAATAACGCATTTGGCAAACAAATAAGCCGGTGAGCAAAATCCAATAGCCATGTTGCGCAAAGGGCAGAAGCGAGATGCCATAACCTACAGCAAAGACAAAGGCGATGCGTACCGCATGTCGAAACAGTGCGGATCGGGGGGTGAGATGTTGACTGAGTTTGAGCCACAGATCATGCCAATCATGGATATCATCATCATATAAATTGAGGTTATCAATATGCTGCTGATAACGCTGTTCTTGGCGTGATTGTAGTTCGTTGAGGTGCTGAAAACGTTCATGCACACTGTCCAAATTATTTAAAATCAGTTGTAGATTTTTGACTTCAATATTGTGTGGATGATCTCGAATCCAGTCCTGCATGGAACTGTGTAAATTCAGCAACACCTGAGTGGTCGTTGGATCTGATACATAGGTTTGATTGTTCAAAATACACCGTGCCAAAGCCTGACAGGCAAGGGCTTGCAGCCGAATATTTTTTTGAATACGAAAAATGAGATCAGTTCGGCTAAAGTTTTGATGTAACTGCTCATAGTGCAAATAATTAGAGCTGGCTTGTTCATGAATGTCTTGAACGAGAAAATAGAGGTTGAGCCAATAAATCGTGTTTTGGTTAGCGCGAGACGCTTTTAGTCGCGTCAGTAGTGAACTTTTGGTGTGGTTAAAACTTTGCACCACAGTACTGTTTTGTAAGGATAAATCGTAGAGCAGCACTTCTACATTGTCTCGATTATCTGGGTCGAATAGACGTGCTTTTGCGTTGAGCAAATCGGCAACTTGGTTAAAACAGCGGCTTAAGTTGTCCTGAACGGCCAAGGTGGGTTTAAGGATATAAAACACAATGGCAGTACAGCCATACCATAATGCTCCCAAGACAAAACAACTGGGTTGAAAGTACCAAACCGAATATTCACCTAGGCCAAACATGCTGTATAGGGAAAGTAGAATGGTGCCAAAGCTCATTGCTGCATAGCGTTGCCCCAGTGCCCCCAGTAAAATAAAACAAGCACTAGACAGTGATAAATATAAGATGAAGAAGAATTTATAAGGATGCAAAAAATCTAGAATGCTACTAACACTAAAGAACAAGACACAGACATAGGCAAGGTTTCTGAGACGAATGCTGAGTCGGTCGTCGAAGTCAGTCAAGGCAGTTGCAATTGCACCTAATGTGGTCGGAACAATGAGTTGTTGTAGTCCTAAAAAATATAAACCTAAGGTTGTACCACTGAGCACAATCAAGATTTGCAAGCAATACATAAAAATTGCATTGGACTGAAAGGACTGAAACCACTGACGAAGATTGTTCACGATGTAATAGTCTAGGCTTAGTTTTATTTTGGTTTTAGCCTGAACTTTTTTCAGGGAACTGTCAATTTAATGCGGTGCTCCATCACATCAAAAATTCACCTCTTACACACAATGCAGCGGAGCATGGCTCCGCTGCATTGTGTATAAGTCGAAACTTATCCACATGTGCGAGGGGAAAACACTGCTTTATTCACAGTGCAGGGGACAATAGACTTATTTAATTACGCCACACGCAATACGGTCACCGCCACCGCCAAGTGGTTTAGGGGTGTCTGAATAGTTATCACCACCGGCATGCACCATCACCGCTAAGCCCTCAACGTCAGCTAAACTTAAGCGAGGAGCGAGTAAATTGACTTTTGCATTGCCTGCTGAATCGACATTCAAGATGGGTAAATCCCCCATATGTCCATTGAGTGGTGTGCCATGGTTTGGTGCTTTTTCTGGGTTAAAGTGTCCCCCAGCCGCTAAAGCAGCCACAGGTTTTCCTTCTTTTTCAGCTACATCACACGAACCTTTTTCATGGATATGAAAACCGTGTGGGCCGGGTGGAAGTTGAGTCAAATTGGTTTGAATTGCTAAACCAACAGGGCTATCAATAAAACGAATGGTACCAATTTTTTGTCCCACACCTGCAGTTGAAACAGCGTGTACATCGACGTCTTTGACCATCGTGTTGGTTTCAGTAGGTGTAGTGGTACATGCCACAGTCCCTAAACCGATTAAAGTCACAAGTGCGCTTAGTTTGAAAGCAGAAGACAACATGTTGGATCCTTTTTTCCTTAAAATTCAGAACTATTCAAACAAAGGCAGGGCTTCGGTTCAATGTTGTCCGTACAGCGTTTTTGTATCTGACATAAAAAAACGCATACTTTCGAGGAAAGCATGCGCTCAAGTCATTTCACTGAACTTATTTTTTGGGCGTATCTAAAGGCTCTTCAGGTGGATCATAAGCCAATGTCGCTTTCGGCATCATTAGGGGTTCGTTGACTTGTTCATGTAGCCATTCGCGCCAAATGGCTAACAGTACCGCTAGAATCACGGGCCCGACAAATAAGCCGACCATACCAAAGCTGGCTAAACCACCCAATACACCAAACATGATGAGTAAGAACGGAATTTGCGTTGCACCTGAGATCACCAATGGGCGAATCACATTGTCTGCTGTGCTGACCACACAAACACCCCACGCCATCACTCCAATCGCTTCAATGGTTTGCCCTTGAGAGAATAACCATAAAGACACGGCGCTATATGCCACAGGTGGGCCAAAAGGAATGAGTGCAAAGATAAAGGTTACAATGGTCAGTACCATTGGGTTTGGGACACCAGCAACAAAATAGCTCAGGCCTGCCAAGAGTGCTTGCGCAATTGCAGTCAGGCCAACTCCATAGACCACAGCACGCGTGGTTTCAGAAATAGTATCTAAATAGTGGTGGATACGTGGGCCAATCACCATCTCCAAAGCTTTACTGACCTGATTTAAAATGGTTTGTCCGTCACGATAGAAGAAGAATAACGACATCACCGCAAAGCAGAGTTTAAAAATATTTTTACTAATTTCACTCAGCACCAAACGACCATAGTTTAAGTGGCTTTGAAACCAGCCCGAGACATTTTGTACAATACTGTTCGGATCGGTGTTGATTTCTTTTAAGGTACGGGTGACTTCTTTACCAATGATGGGCAAGTCCCGAATAAATTGAGGGACATCTAAGTGACCTGAGAACACTTGTCTTTGCAGTTCATAAAACAGATTACGGCCTTCATGCTGCAGCATAAAGATGGCAAAGGTCAGCGGGATACCGACAACTAACACCACCATACTGATCATGATAGTGGCACTTAAGGTTGGACGTGGTCCACAGAGTTTCTGCACTGAGTGATATAAAGGCCATGTGATGTAGGCAATAATCGCAGCCCAAAGCACAGGTACAATAAAGTATTTCAGGACTTGAAAGCTCAAATAGAACAGAATAAAAATCAGTCCAAATAACAATACTTTTTGTAAGGCTGGTGCGTATCGTTGCACGGTATTCACTGCTATATCTCTAAGGTCAAAGTCATATTAACTGAAAAAAATGCGCACGAGAACGTACCCTTGGTAAGTTCTCGTGAATAACCGACTATAAACAGGGAATAGCCCCATTTTATCTATAGTAAAACATTTTAGAACCAAGCACTTGGATCATCGACAATGGCGTTGAGCAGCGGTTGCCATTGGCTTTGAATGGAGAGGTAATTCTTTTGTGTTTTATCAAATACGCTTAAACCTTGCATTGCCAATTGGCCATACGCGGTACGTTCTGAAATCCACGCTACAGGCTGTTGTTCAATTTTCGCAAAAAAATCTTGGATGTCTTTGGCACTGGCACTGTTGGCTTTGACCCGATTAGCCAAAAGCAAAATTTGCACTTTGCCTTTACGAATGCGTTTAATATCTTGTAAATGCTTTAAAAAACGGCGAGTACTGTCAATATCAAAAAATGAGGGTTGCAGTGGCGTCACAATTGCATGCGCTTCACTAACCAGTTGTTCGGCATGTTCACCAGACAGTGCACCTGGTGCATCGATAATTAAATATTCAATGTTTTTAGGCACTTCACCAATCGATTTCTCATGGCGCCAATCTAAACTTTGAATATGCGCTACTTGTTCTGGACGCTGTTTTAACCACTGACGAGCAGATTTTTGATTATCGGCATCGGCCAAAGCCACTTTATAACCTTTTTGTGCAAGTGCCGAAGCTAAATTGATTGCGGTTATCGTTTTGCCACAGCCACCTTTTTGGTTGGCGATTAATATCGTTTTCATGACCTTAAATGATTTTATTCTGCTCACCCCTAGCATATCATTCTTTTGTGTGTCGCATATGACACCAAACCAAAGTTGTAAGTTTAAATCTTGCTACCTGTAGCACAAAATTAGGAAAGAACCATGTCCATATGGATGGCAATGTTGATCGGTGCAGCAATTGGTGTGGTCTTGACCACCCTCATTTTAAGCCACAGCCGAAATGGACGCATCAAAGCAGAATATGAGCGCTACATTGCCGAATTAGAACTAGAGCATCAGCAGGCTTTAACCCATGCACAAAAGCGCAGTGTCAATACCAGTCGTGCAGTGCTCAAAGGTAAAATGGCGGAGCAACTGGCACCGATTATGCCCCAGTTTGAATACTTACCTAGTGATGCCAAGTTTTTGGGTGATCCTGTCGACTATGTGGTCTTTGATGGTTATACCGACCTACGTGATGGTGAAGGGCGACCAGAGGACATTGAAATTGTTCTCATTGATATTAAAAGCGGTGGGGCGAGGCTGACCAAAGGACAAGTTGCTATTGCACAAGCGATTCAAGCAGGGCGGGTTCGTTTTGAAACGGTCCGCATCGACTTCGATACGATCGAATAAGCTTGATAATGTCTACCCATGAAGGCATTTCTTTATATAGAGCAGATGCTTTCTACATGACTATCATGATCCATCGCTTGAGTGTGGCTTTTGAGCACGTGCAAAAAACATCAGTTGTCCGAGTTTCGGAATACCTTCGGCATAAAAGTAGTGCTGTTCTATCATATTAAATCCTGCTGCTTTTAAGGCCTGTTCAATGTTTCGATTGAGATGGCAACCATCGGCTAAACGCTTTTGCACAGGTGTGAGTAAGTGTTGTAGGCGCTGAATATAAAGGTTATTTGTATTTAATACATGTTCGACCACATGTAAGGTGCCACCCGGTTTGAGCACGCGTAATATTTCCGCCAAAGCCTGTTCTAGCTCAGCAATACTACACAATGTCCATGTACTGACTACATGCTCAAGGCTCTGGTCAGCAAAAGGCAACTTTTCCGCACGGGCTTGTACATGATGCACTTCAAATGCTGCTGCTTGTACCCGATCTAAAGCCAAATGATAAATTTCAGGACTGGGTTCAAGGGCAAAGACAGTATCGATATTTTGATAAAAGGGTAGATTCAGCCCTGTACCAAAACCAATTTCCAATACCTCTCCCTGAATCGGCAAAAGCAGTTCGCGGCGCTTGTCCATTAAGCTTGGTACTTGCATGACCTGATTCAGGACATGCGGAAAGATGTGTTGTTGATAGTATTTATAAAGCATGATTGTTTTTGGGGCTCTGTTCTTCAGCTCTAGCCTAACTGAAAAGTGTTGTGGCTAAAAGTAGACTGCATAATTCATTCATAATGTTACTAAGTTCATAAGCTTCTTTTCAGGAAACTGGACTAAGATGAAATTGTTTCGTATTTTCCTAGGTTGATGGGAATGAGGTTTGCAATGAAATCTAAATTTATCCTGCTCAGTTTACTCAGCAGTTTGCTGTTACCCATCAGTGCAAGTGCCACTGTAGATTACAACATTGCCAAAGGTTTAGCACCGACCTCTAAAGATCAATCGATTTCGGTATTGAAACCGTTTAAAGGTGATTTTCGAATTTTAGGTTCTAAAATGTATTCGGATGATGCACAAGCGAAATTCTCCCCGATTGACTACGCCGTGAGTTGGGGCTTGTTTGCTGAACCTGAAATTGCACGCCATATTACCGTGAATCAATACGACCGTTATCTCAATTGGAAAATCGATCGTTTGCCTGTGCCTGCCGAGCAAGCCATGCAAATGGTGTCGAATATGCACATTATTCCAGCCAACCCAGAAATTGCTAAACAAATTAAACACGTGAAACGTGGTGATTTGGTCCGTTTAAAAGGTGAGTTGGTTGAAATTAAAGACAAAGATATGGTTTGGACCTCATCCTTAACCCCGACCGATACTGGGGATGGTGCGTGTGAAGTATTTCGGGTCAGCTCAATTCAATGGATCGAACGGGTAAAGGGGTAATGTGGAAGTAGCGCGTAGTTACTTCATCGTGCTGTTTTAATGTTTTCTAGGCGATTAACACCCATATGAAGTCTTGCTCCACGTGAAACCTATTGGTCAAATCTGTGGATGCTTATAGGTGTATCAATGTTAATAGTATTTATAGTATCTGATAATAAAATTAATCTTGTATTGTTCGAAAACCACGTTCAAGTTGCTTGAACGTGGTTTTTTATCTTTATTTTGCAGTTAATGCCGTACCTTCAAATTCAATACCATCCCAACCATTTAACATGAACTGACGAATATTTTGATGATCTGTTGCATCAGGTGTCGCTAAAACAGAAGCATAGTGTTCTGCAAATAGGCTTAAAGTTTGCGCTTGATCGAGACCTTGAAGTTGTGCAAACGAAAACACTTTTGCGCTGCCTTGGTTTTCAGTTGCCGCATTGTGCTGCAAACCATTTTTAAATGCAGTTGGTGTATGTGTATAGGCTGCTTCAATAAAAGCCAATACATCTGAAAATTTTGCTTCGCCCGCTGCAAGCTGAGCCAATAATACCTGTGCCATGCGTCTATTTCCGACTAAATTTATATCCACATCATACCCAAAAAGTGTGCTCTTGTGAGTTTTTGCCTGAGAGAAAACCTTCTGTTTTGCATGAAGAACGAGTGCTAGTGATTTTAGGAATCTATGTTGTATTGGTCATAGAGTACATTAGGGGAAGTAAAGATATTCGGCGATGCTGGGTTTTCAATATCCCATGTAAAGCATGTGTGAGTTTGAATGCTGAAGTTCACTTTTGAGAGTGAGACAGCAAGATATGTAGGGGCAACAACCGATGTTGAAAAACCTTGAAGTACGAGGATTGATTCAGGTTTAATAGCATTATAGTTGATGGACTGTGGATAACTTCGGACTTATCCATACGCATTTTGTAAAGAATAGGATAGGTCAATGAATTGGATCTTGGTGGCAATGGGGGGCGGAATAGGGGCCTGTTTACGCTACGGTGCAGGATTATGGTTGTTTAAACCGAGTATGAGTTTTCCATGGCCGACATGGTGGATCAACATCATCGGTTGTTTTGCTGCGGGTATTTTCTTTGCTTTTAGCCAGAAGTTTCCAGTACTGCAACAAGAAGCACGTTTATTTTTGATGGTGGGCATATTGGGCGGTTTTACGACATTTTCTAGTTTTGGCCTCGAAACTTTTCAGTTATTTAGACAGGGACAAACAGTGCTGGCTTTGAGTTATGCACTGTCGAGTTTAGTGGTGGGCGTCATCGTGCTTGGGATCGGATTTTATCTGTTGGATAGTGTGCTTAAACATTAAGAAAAAAGCTGGTCAAAATAGGAACCAGAAAAGAACGCATAAAAAAGAAGCCTAAGCTGGAGGAGGTCTTAGGCTTCTTGATATCTTTACTATAACGCGTATAGCTTAAAGAAAAATGAAATTATTGTGAGCGTTTGAAACGCGCGAAACGTTTATTGAAGCTTGCAACACGACCTTCATTACTGGTTTGACGTTGTTCACCGGTATAAAACGGATGTGAAGCACTTGAGATATCTAAACTGACGTAAGGATAAGTCTTGCCTTCATACTCACGAGTTTGATGACTTTGTAAGGTACTGCCGATCACGAAAAACGCGTCGGCATTGGTGTCGTGGAACAGGACTTCACGATACTCTGGATGAATATTGGCACGCATAGACTTCTCCTTAAATGTATTATTTTGAAATGTTATAATATAACGATAAGGAAGTCAAAATAAACCCAGTGACTTTATGTAACTGGGTTTATTGAGTTGTAGCGATTTTATCGTGCCCGCAGTCTTTATTTAGGCGGGAGGCGGGACCAACTCTTCAAATAGATCATTGAGGTTGTCGTGCACTTTGAGATGAATCAGGTTCCAATAATGTCCTGAGACTGTGCGATTGACCATTAGTGTATCGGGTGAGGGTTTAAATACATCCCAGTATTTTAGTGATGGTTTGACCAGTTCAATACCATCATGATGCGCTGAGTTCTCAGCAAAGTCATACAAAGTGGTCAGTGGACGCATGAGCACCTCTAACCATGCTTTATACAAGTCGGCAGGGAACTTGCCTTGCTCAGACATCGAGTGCAAAGCAGTCAGTTGCTGTTCCATGACCAAGATATCACTGTCGCGCGCTGCTTGAATCAGCTGCTTAAAATGCATCACGATTTCAGTCGATAGGGTTTTTACACCGCCGTAGTCATACACGATCACGCTACCATCTTCTCGGAAAGCAAAGTTGCCCGGATGTGGGTCGCAGTGGAAGCGCTTTAAGAAGAAAATCTCACGGCCAATGGCACGAAATAAACGACGCCCCAGTTCATTGCGCGTCTCTTGTGACCATGTACTGGCAGTTTCAATGCTTTCGCCGTGCTCTAAGCTTAAGGTCAAAATATGACGGCTTGAATAGTCTTTGTAGACTTGAGGAATAATAATTTTAGAGTCTAACGCTTGATGAAAGGTTCTTGCGACCTCTAAGTTTTGGGCTTCTATTTGATAGTTTAGCTCATTGTCTAAACTGTCCTGAATTTCTTTAAAGAGTTGATCTTGCAGCTTACGGTCAATTTTGAGCACACCCATCAAGCGAAGCGCTAAACGTACTTGTTTTAAGTCACTTTCACAGGCTTCTTCTACACCCGGATATTGAACTTTAACTACAACTTGCTCACCACTCGGTAAAGTGGCTTTATGCACTTGGCCAATGGAGGCCGCGGCAAAGGGTTGTTCTTCAAAGGCTGTAAAAATTTGATTGAGCGGCTTGCCGAGTTCTTTTTCAACTTGAGCTTTGATCTCTTGAAAAGGCATCGCAGGCGCTTGACGTTGTAATTTACTAATCGCACGTGCCACTTCAGGCGGGAAAATGTCTTTGTATTGAGATGCAATTTGCCCGACTTTCATCACGGCACCTTTCATTTCACCTAAGGTATCTGCAATTTGAAGTCCAATGTCCTGAAAAAGCTGACTGCGCGCCGCATTTTTTTTATCTTCATCGGCATTGAAGTTTTTAATTGAATTGGTCACAGTCTTGGTTGCGATACTTGCCGTCATGCTGGCAAGTTTCATAAAGCGACGACCGGGCGTACGAGTCGTATTTGCCATGCGATATTCCTCGGGGCATCTTATTACATCTCAGATTTGATCATAGGCGACAAATGCAAAACTGCCTACTTTAAATTGTTAAGCTGATGTTTCTATTTAAATAATAGTGGTCAATTGTGTGAATTACACACAGGATGCTTTTGTATTTAAAAATCACGTTACACTGTGCGAAAAATTTTGAGTATGAAATAAATGAAAGTGTATCGTTATTTTACAGGCAAGGACGATGTGCATTTTTGTGCGCGCGTCACTCAAGCATTGAATGAAGGCTATAGTCTGTATGGTTCACCCACCATGACCTTTAATGGCAGTGAGGTAATCGTGGGGCAGGTGGTGGTTAAAGACGTTGAGGATGAGAGTGAAGTGCCACAAGGTTTGAAAGACGCTTTGGCACAACAGTAGAACAGTTAGAATAGGAAGAAAGGGCCTCCTTCCTATTCAATGCCATGCATAACTTAAGGATAGTCCTGACTGAGGCGTTTATTGTTGTTATAAAGTCGGAGCAAGAGCAGGGCACACGCCACGCTTAAACCGACAATCAGTCCAATCCAAACACCTGCTGCACCTATGTTGGTGTAGCGCGCCAAATAAATGCTGACAGGAAAAGCCACGATCCAATAGGCAACCATTGTGATCCACATTGGGCCTTTGGTATCTTGCATGCCGCGTAAACAGCCTGCGGCACTAATTTGCCAAGCGTCCATCAGCTGGTAGGCGAGTGCGAACAGCAGTAAATACATTGCAACTTCTGATACTTCATGATCCGAGGTATAAATCGCCACAATTTCAGGACGAAACAGTGCAATCAGCAGCATGGTCATCAGCGCCAAAACCGTACCTGTAGCCAGTCCGAGTTTTTGCACCTTTCGCATAGCCTCCCAGTTTTTTTCGCCATAGTAGGTCCCAACACGAATAGTCAGGGCGATGGCAAGGGACATCGGAATCATAAACAACTGAGAGGTGACCGACATTGCAATTTGATGCGCCGCCACAATGGTTTCACCCAGTGGGCTCAGAATAATTGCAGCGGTACTAAAAATACTGACTTCGAAGAAAATCGCTAAGCCAATGGGTAGGCCAAGTTTTAAAATGCGTTCGATCCAGTAGCGATCCATCTTCTCCCAAGTACTAAACACTTGAGTTTTTTGATATGCCGAAGCTTTAAAAATATAAGTGGCCAAGGTGAAAAACATGATCCACTGTAAAATTGCAGTGGCAAATCCACAGCCTGCTGAACCGAGCGCTGGAATCGGGCCGAAACCATACATAAAGACAAAGTTCAGTGGAACCAAAAGGACCAAGGCGGCTAAGCTAATGACGGTCACAGGACGTGGATGGCCGAGTGCTTCTGAGTATCCGCGCAGTGCTGCATACATAGTCACCGCAGGCATGCCAAAGCCAATGGCATGTAAAAATAAGCTGGCTTTAGGCAGTAAGTTTGCAGGTACACCCATGAGTGGTAGTAATAGTGGCATGCTTTGTAAAATTAAACCCGCAATGCTCCCCAAAATAAAGGCCACCCAAAGGGATTGGCGGGCAATGGTGGCGATTTTTTCAGGGGTACGTGCACCATTGGCTTCAGCCACCAATGGTGTTGTCGCAATCATGATGCCGCTGAACAGCAACATCACTGGTATCCATAAACCGACACCGACGGCAATTGAGGCTAAATCGGTAGGAGATAAATGTCCCGCCATGATGGTATCAATTAACCCGAGACCTGCTTGAGAAAACTGCGTGATCAGGATGGGCAGCATTAACACCAATAACTTTTTTAATTCGAAACGATGGGACGTGATTTTATTTGTAGTCGACACAAAAATTACTCATATTCATCATGTGCTTGGTCTAAATAAATTCAGCGTTGTAAAGTGAGAAGCACACCAATAAAAATTACGACGCCACCAAGTAAACGCTGCCAATTTACAGGCGTTTTTTCGGTACCAAGTAGACCATAGTGGTCAAAAATCACGGAGGTCAGGATTTGTCCAAAAATAACCAAACCTGAAAACGTGAGAAAGCCTAATTTAGGCGCAGTATAGATGCTTATACTGATGGCATAAACCCCTAAGCAACCACCGAGCCATAAGTACCAAGGAATATTTGAAAAATCATGTAACTGTGGTTTGTCGACGGGCTGGAGTACAACCAAAAGTGCTAAAACGCAGGTACCAATGAAAAAGGATAACAATGCGGCTTGTAGCGGAGAGTAAAAATATTCTCTGAGCTGTGTATTTAGTGCCGTTTGAAAAGTCATAGCAATGCCAATACCAAAGGCCAGTGGTAGCATAAACAGCAAGTGGCTCGATATTTTCATCATTTTAAACCATTCATTCTTCTTGTCTTTTTATCAGTCTAATCTAAATAGACGCAGATTTCATAAGTGTCTTGATGCAGTCATGTTAAAATATGCAAGATTACCGCTGTGCTTTAGAGTCTTTCCTTGACCGATTTACATCCTGCAAATATTCCGTTGTCTTTATATATTCACATGCCGTGGTGTGTGCGTAAGTGTCCCTATTGCGACTTTAATTCGCATGCAGTGCCAGATGGCAAGTTGTCTTTAGATTTAGAGCAAGAATATTTACATGCTTTGGTGGAGGACTTTAAAACTCAGCTTGAGTTTGCTCAAGGGCGTCACATTCATAGTGTGTTTATTGGCGGCGGAACACCGTCTTTGATTTCGGCACAAGGGTATCAATGGTTATTTGCCCAGTTAACAGCACTACTGCCTTTTGAGGCGGATTGTGAAATTACCTTAGAAGCCAATCCAGGTACAGTCGAACATGACCCTTTTGCCGATTATTTGGTGGCAGGTATCAATCGGTTATCGATCGGGGTTCAAAGTTTTAACACGGAACATTTAACCAAGTTGGGACGAATTCACAGTAATACCGATGCGATTTCTGCGATTGGCCTTGCGCGTGATGCAGGTTTTCAGCGAATTAATGTCGATCTGATGCATGGTCTGCCTGAGCAGACTTTAGAACAAGCTTTACTGGATTTGAAGCTTGCCGTGGACAATGGTGCAACCCATATTTCATGGTATCAACTCACGATTGAACCGAATACCGTATTCTTTAGAACCAAGCCTGTCTTACCTGTGGATGATGTGCTTGAAGAGATTCAAGCCCAAGGCGAAGCTTATTTAAGAGCGCAGGGTTTTATTAATTATGAAGTTTCAGCATGGCGTAAAGAGCTACCCTCGGCACATAATTTGAATTACTGGCAATTTGGTGATTACTTAGCAATTGGGGCAGGCGCACATGCCAAAGTTACCCAGCCAGATGGGGTCTATCGTTTTCAAAAAACTCGTTTACCGAAAGACTATTTAGCCAAAGTCCCTGCGGAGCATGTGCAGTGGAAACGCATTGAAGCAGATGAATTACCATTTGAATTTATGATGAATGCTTTGCGTTTAAATGATGGGATTGCAGCTGAAAATTATGCACAGCGTACAGGTTTGAGTTTGGATAGTTTAGCTGAAACGTTAGACTCACTCCGCAGTCGAAAATTAATGGTGGATGATGCCACACGTTTAGCGTGTACCGAGCAAGGGCATGTATTCTTAAATTCTGTTTTGGAAGAATTTATCTAAGTTTTATAAAGCCATGCTTGTGTGAATTATCATCATGGCTTAAATTTGGCTCAAAAGCGATACATGCGCTGCGGAAGTGATTTAAAAATTCTAATTTTTGGTGTTTTTTTATAAGGTATAGATTTATATAATAAAAATTGTTTTAGTGTTATTGATTGTAAGACCTATAAATCAGCATGGCACAGTCTTCATTTCGTAGTCGGCTAAGATATGTGAGAAAAAATAGAAGACATGAAATTGGGGAACGAATATCACGGCCTTCAGTAAGAATCTTCATTTAATTAAAAAAACTGAGAATTTGGGTATTCAAGCATGGCAAGAGTTTATACAAAGATCGGCGATATTTTTTCTGTAGACTTAGAGCATGGCACGAAGAAATATTTTCAACTTATTGCTTATGATCAAACACAACTGAATAGTGATGTGATTAGGGCATTTAAAACTGAGTATCCATGTGGACCTCACCCTGACATATCGGATATTGTTCATGGTGAGGTCGAGTTTTATGCCCACTGTGTGACGAGATGGGGAGTAAAAATGGATCTGTGGACTAAAGTTGGCAAGAGTACGGAGCTTGGAGATATTTCTAAAATTCTATTTAGAGATTCAAGAGATTATGGTGCGAAAGTAGGAGAGGAAACAATAAAAATATCTCAAAACTGGTATGTATGGCACATCAATGATGATCAATTTACTTATGTTGGAGAGTTAGAGGGGGAAAACCGTAAAGCCGAAATAGGGGTGGTTGTGAACCCTTTTGATATAGTGAAACGTATAAAAACAGGGTATTACGATTTCGTATATCCACAATTTGAATAGATATTTTCTTTTAAGTTCACTTAAGTTTTAGCTCAAATATTGAACAATAAAAATTGCGATTCAATCCACCTTTTTACATAAAGACTCATTCAAAGCCCAATCTGTGATTAGTGTTTCATGCATCTATATCGTTTTGATTTAAAAAATGATTGAATGATTTAATCATCATAGATCAGATCATCTTCATGCACATTGATAAAGTCAGGTTGCGGATTTGTATCAAATTGAACCGCAGAAATGGACTCTTTGCCTAGAATTTTCGCTTTCCCCACTCTGTGCATACCATCCATTAATCGGCCTTGAGCACATAAAATGATGGGATAAGCTAAATCTGCCTCTTGAATGAGTTGCATATGCGCAATAATGTCTTGAGTGGTTGGGTGAGTATCTGGATACCAATAAGCTTCGTCTAATTCCTTGATGTCTGATAGCGGAACTTGTCTGACTTGAAAAGATTGAGTGAGTTCGACCAAGCGATCGACATCCCAAATATGGGTATCGTTTTCAACTTTTCTAAAATGATATTGCTTTCTCATCAGGATTAAACCCAGCTAAAATACACAAGAATTAAAACATAAAGTCTAAAAGAATACCTGCGTGTAAAATTAAGCGAGTTAATAATCACCAGACTTTAAATGGTCAGCCCTTTTTGATTCAGCCACTATGAATAGGGTTGATTCATTTGTACGAATTAGCTTACATCAATTCTCGCTTTTTTCGCCTATACGTCTGCATGTGATTTTTTTAATATAGAACCATAGAGAGCAGGATGCTCCAATAGAATAACAATAAAGATCAGCTCAAGGACGAAGGTACGACAGGAGTCTTACCTCAGCACTTAATACGAAAAACCCCGACAGGATGTCGGGGTTTTTTATTGTCCAAATTTTTATCTTGTCATACAGGCAAGCTTATATTTACATCTTAAAACAGAGCCACGTTGAAACTTTGTTATGCTGAATAAATGAGCTGTGGTACAGAACTCTAGGTTTCGTAAAACTGAAAATAACCAAGTAATAATAAAGGAGAATCAGCATGGCACAGACCAGCCAAGACCGTAATCCAAGCCCAGATTTAGCTGAAGATAATGCATTCTTTCCATCGCCTTATTCACTTTCCCAATACACCGCCAGTAAAACCGACTTCGATGGAACCGACTATCCAACACCCTATATTGGGCATAAAAAAGTTTTGATGGTCGCAAGTGATGAGCGTTATTTACTGATGAAAAATGGCAAGTTCTTCTCCACAGGCAACCACCCTGTAGAAACTTTACTACCTATGTATCATTTAGACCGTGCGGGCTTTGACATTGATATTGCGACGTTATCCGGCAATCCAGTTAAACTTGAAATGTGGGCGATGCCCCATGAAGATGCTGTCGTGCCTGCAACATTCCAAAAATACTTAGCTCAGTTTAAGAAACCCTTAAAACTGACAGATGTGCTGAAAAATAGTTTGGGTGATGACTCTCCCTATTTGGCCGTTCTTATTCCCGGTGGGCATGGTGCTTTAATTGGTCTACCTGACAGTGAAGACTTAAAAACCTTACTGAAGTGGGCGGTGGCAAAAGATAAATTTGTCATTTCTTTGTGTCATGGGCCAGCAGGTTTATTGGCAGCCGCGGTTAATGAAGCGCCTGAAAACTATATTTTTAAAGGCTATAAAATGTATGTGTTCCCCGATGCACTAGACCAAGGGGTAAACTTAGACATTGGTTATATGCCGGGGGAGTTACCGTGGTTGCTGGCAGATCGCTTAGAAAAGTTGGGTGTTGAAGTGGTCAATAAAGAGATGTCGGGACAGTGTATTCAAGACCGTAAGTTAATTACAGGAGATAGTCCTTTGGCATCGAATACCTTGGGTAAAATGGCAGCACAAGCGCTTTTAGCCGAGGTTCAGTAGTTATATTTTCTTCAATCAAGAGCGCCGTGGCGCTCTTTTTTATGTCTAATTTGCTTGTTAAAGGTTCGATTTTTTAAGCTTGGAAACTGATCTTGAATGTGGATCAAAGATTAAAATTAAGCACTCATTTGTTCCAACCAAACTGTTTAAAAATCGCATGGCCTTGAGCAGAACTTAAAAACGTAATAAAACTTTTCGCTTCAGGATTTTTTAAACTGTGCTGAGTCAGTGCAACACCTGCATCACGGTAAATCACCAGTTCAGGTTCGATCGGAATAATTTGCCCAATGTCTGGATTACTGACTCCCCAAATATTGAACACCAACCATGCATCATAACTGCTGTCTGTTTCCCATGCTTTTTTCGCTGCGCCTGTATTGGGTGCATACATGGCGATATTTTTACGGAAGGATTTTGTGAGCTGAATGTTGCCCGTTCTACCCGCAATATCTTCCCACATGCCGACTTGGCCTGCGCCATGCGTGACCAGAACTTTAGTGTTTGGTTTGCTTAGATCTTTAAATCCCTGAATGTGTTTGGGATTGGCTTTTCTGACTAAAATGGCAGCAGGGCGTAAGTAAATGGGTTCAATGGAGTTTTTAATGATTTTGTCGGCAAAAACGCTTTCTAAATCAGACATCATGGCTTCCGAACCGCTATAGATGACGTCGGCATCGAGTTTGGCTTTGTCGGCCCATTGTGAAGTAGGACCAGCGGTTACATGGACATCTATCCCTGTCTTATTTTTAAATTGTTTCGCTGCTTCATGCATCGCTGGTGCTGGCCCACCTGGACCATAAACATTGATTGCCGCAATAGTGTCCATTGATAAAAAGCCCAGCATGAGCGGAAAGATATAGTAGCTCAGCTTATACATTTTTAACATTGTTATTTCCTTTATTGATATTTGAACGCTGATCATATTTGTTTTTCTGATGTAATTGAATATTTATATTATTTTTTTTGTTAAATGATTTTTTAATATGTGAAAGAGAACAGCAGCAACTACGAAGTTGCAGGTTTATGGAAATATAAGGTCGAACAAGAAATAAAAAGAGCGCCTAGACGCTCTTTTTATCGGTCTGATACTGTTAATTAGTAGTCAAAGCTAAAGTGTTCAGGTGCTAAAGAAGTCATGGTTTTTGAAGGATTGACCATTGCTTCGGCATGACCTTGGGTACGTGGCAATAAACGTTCGAAATAGAAGTCTGCAACTTTAATTTTTGCTTTATAGAATTCAGCAGATTCTTTGTCATCACCAGAAGCCAATTTTTCTGAAGCCACAGCCGCTTGTTGCGCCCAGAAATACACCATCATCACATAGCCAGAGAACATTAAAAAATCGACAGAAGCTGAAGATACCACGTCACGGTCTTTACGAGCTGCAAGCATAATGCGAACGGTTAAGGCATTCCATTATGCGCAAAGCTTAGTTAAGTTCGGCTTTGTTGCACAAAGATTTAAAAATTAAGATTTCCCATATCTACTCAAATTTAAGTGGCAACTTGGGTGTGAGGTCGGCCTAACTCTGTGAATTTATTTAATACTGCTACACGTGCATGCATCTCATTGACTTGGCTTTGAAAGTTTCTCGAACTGAGTTTATCCCCCAATAATTTGATGCAATGCATCTTAGTTTCGACCAAACTTCGCCGATGATAGCCTGACCATTTTTTCCATAGTGTCCTGCCTAAACGTTTAACTGTTCGAAGTAATTCATTTCGCTCTAGCGAGCTGATCTTTGTATCTTTCCAAGGTTTCGCATTTTTTCTTGGCGGAATCACCGCATGCGCTTGCCGATCTGCAATGACCTGACGGCATTGCTTGGTGTCATAAGCTCCATCGGTATAAACAGAGTCAATCTGATCATCTTGTGGAATCTGATCGAGTAAATCACCAAGCACTTGTGAATCACTCACATTATTTGTAGTGAGTTGAATAGCGCGTATTTGAAGGGTTTCAGCATCTATACCAATATGAAGTTTACGCCATTGGCGACGATATTCAGGTTGGTGTTTCTTACGCTTCCATTCACCTTCGCCTAGAAACTTTAAGCCAGTAGAATCGACGAGTAGCTGGAGACCATTACTGCTTTTTTGATAGTTAATTGCAATATCAATATGCTTTTGTCTTCTGCAGATGGTGGAATAGTCTGGTGCTGTCCAATCTAATCTACAAAGATGAATGAGACTTTGCACAAAGCCAGTGACCATGCGTAAAGACAATCGAAATAGGGATTTGATCATCAGACAGCATTGGATGGCTGTATCTGAATAAGTTTGATTTCGACCATGGGCAGAGTAAAACTTGAAGTGCGACATAAACCACCTAATTAATTTAAAGGGTTTATGGAGTATATAAAATTGTCATACCATCATCTTAACTTTGAAGATCGTACTGCATTAATGCTTGAGTCAAGAAAAGAAGGCTTTTCAGCCAGAAAATTTGCTGAACTCATTAAAAGACATCCTAGTACGATCTATCGTGAGCTTAAAAGAAATAGCATCAATGACGTTTATCAAGCTCGATATGCTTCTGATAACACCTTCGCTAGACGTAGACGTGGTCACAGAAAACTCAAAATCGATTCAATCCTCTGGAAATTTATTGTTGAAGCGATCCGTTGTTTATGGTCTCCTCAGCAAATAGCAAAGCGTTTAAAGACATTTCCTGATTTGGATCAAACAATGAATGTAAGCCATACAACGATTTATTCAACGATACGAGCATTACCAAAGGGTGAGTTGAAAAAAGACTTATTATCCTGTCTGCGTCATGAAAATAAAAAGCGAAAAGCTAACGGTGAACCTAAAAAAGATTCTATATTACAGGATATTAAAACTATTCATGAGCGCCCAGCCGAAGTTCAAGAAAGAAAAATACCGGGTCATTGGGAAGCTGATTTAATTAAAGGTAAAGACAATAAAAGTTCGATAGCAACACTTATTGAACGAAATACACGGCTCTGTATCTTGGCAACATTACCTGATGCAAAGGCAGAATCAGTGCGCAAGGCTTTAACTGAAGCTCTGAAATATTTACCTGCAGAACTGCGTAAAACGTTGACCTATGACCGTGGACGCGAGATGTCAGAACATAAAATACTCGAAGAAGATTTAGGCATAGATGTATATTTCTGTGACCCACATTCACCTTGGCAAAAAGGCACATGCGAAAATATGAATGGTTTAATTAGGCAATATTTACCTAAAGGGATTGATTTAAATCAGGCAGATCAGCATTATTTAAATCAAGTTGCCATGTCACTGAATACTCGTCCTAGAAAGGCGTTAGATTGGCTTACACCATTAGAGAAATTTGCTCAGCTTGTTGATTATCATATGGCTTTTGAAACTGTCGCACCTCATGTTTGAATTCGCCATGTTTACCTTTGGGTTGAGCGTACCATTGAGTCTTGGGATCGAACCAAATTGAGAGATTTCCTCGATTTATTAATGCACTGTTATAAGAAGACCAATTGGTTGTACGATAGATTTTAGGTGTGGGCTTATTCATTTGCGAATTATATTGCCGAATAAGACTTTATCGGTAGGTTTGTGCAACAAAGCCGTATAAAATCCATCTATATAATTTTCATAATTATTAGGTATGTGAAATTTTAAAAAACAAAATCAATAATAATATTTTTTATTTAAACCATATCCACCAAAAACAAATAACCCCCTATTAAAATAAAAATATTCAATTCAATTAGAAAAATTCCATATAACCATTTTTTTGCATCACCACTTATATCATTAACTTACATCAAAAAAAACAACTAAAAAAACCTATTAAATTAATTCTAAAAAAACCATAAATCAAAAAAAATCTTTAAATATATTTAACACACACATATAAATTAAAATTTTATCTAAATAAAGATATGCATATAACAGCTAGATGTATTTTTTGTTGGAACTTAACGGCTTTGTTGCACAAACCTACCGATAAAGTCTTATTCGGCAATATAATTCGCAAATGAATAAGCCCACACCTAAAATCTATCGTACAACCAATTGGTCTTCTTATAACAGTGCATTAATAAATCGAGGAAATCTCTCAATTTGGTTCGATCCCAAGACTCAATGGTACGCTCAACCCAAAGGTAAACATGGTCGAAATCAAACTTATTCAGATACAGCCATCCAATGCTGTCTGATGATCAAATCCCTATTTCGATTGTCTTTACGCATGGTCACTGGCTTTGTGCAAAGTCTCATTCATCTTTGTAGATTAGATTGGACAGCACCAGACTATTCCACCATCTGCAGAAGACAAAAGCATATTGATATTGCAATTAACTATCAAAAAAGCAGTAATGGTCTCCAGCTACTCGTCGATTCTACTGGCTTAAAGTTTCTAGGCGAAGGTGAATGGAAGCGTAAGAAACACCAACCTGAATATCGTCGCCAATGGCGTAAACTTCATATTGGTATAGATGCTGAAACCCTTCAAATACGCGCTATTCAACTCACTACAAATAATGTGAGTGATTCACAAGTGCTTGGTGATTTACTCGATCAGATTCCACAAGATGATCAGATTGACTCTGTTTATACCGATGGAGCTTATGACACCAAGCAATGCCGTCAGGTCATTGCAGATCGGCAAGCGCATGCGGTGATTCCGCCAAGAAAAAATGCGAAACCTTGGAAAGATACAAAGATCAGCTCGCTAGAGCGAAATGAATTACTTCGAACAGTTAAACGTTTAGGCAGGACACTATGGAAAAAATGGTCAGGCTATCATCGGCGAAGTTTGGTCGAAACTAAGATGCATTGCATCAAATTATTGGGGGATAAACTCAGTTCGAGAAACTTTCAAAGCCAAGTCAATGAGATGCATGCACGTGTAGCAGTATTAAATAAATTCACAGAGTTAGGCCGACCTCACACCCAAGTTGCCACTTAAATTTGAGTAGATATGGGAAATCTTAATTTTTAAATCTTTGTGCAACAAAGCCGGATTGAGTTGAAGAAATAAATTTATGTGGAAGTGTGTTTTTTATAATTTATTTTAATGAATTGTTTTAACACTTCTTATTGGGGGGTATTTTGTTGATTGAAATATTTTTTTACAATTGAAAGTGTATACCAAGTTTCAGTCAATAAAAAATAAAACAATAAGATACTTTTAGTTTGTTTTTCTGTTGAGTCATTTGTTTTTTCTTGGTGGTTTATTAAATTTTTTTATGTGATTTAATGTTTTTAGATTAAATAAAAATTAAATTTTATTAAACCGAGAGTGTGGAAATAATATGGGTTAATAGGGATGGTTAAAGTCATGAGAATAGCAGCAATTAATATAGGATTATGTTTTCTGTGTTTTTTAAGTAATTCCTATGCAACGTCGGATGAATGGAGTACACGCTGGAAACCTTCTGCGAACCGTTCAACAGAACATTTAGTTCAGGCCAATTTAATTGAGCTCATGGATTCAGACTATTATGACGGGCTGGGAAAAACCACAATTTACAGTACATCAACCAGCTCCATTGGTACGGTAAACTCATCTACAAGTAACGTTAATGTTAATGGTGGAGACAACACCGTCGATATTTCTAGTGATGCCGTGAATGAGGCAGATGTTACGTCAACAACCAATCAAAATAATCAAGCCTGTCCTAATTTGAGCACCCAACCGGGAGCCTCACTATGCTGAATTTTCAAGTAAATAGAAGAGTCGTATCTTCGGTGAGTGTTGTGCTTGTGTTAAGTCAAGTTGTGACAGGTTGTACTGGATTAGCGTTGTCTAATAAGAAGCCTGTCACCTTAGTGCAAGGTCCCCCAATTACAGATATTTTTACCCCTTTTGATATGGCTCTGTCTTGTCTAAAAGGACAGTTACGTAATGATGTTAATTTCTCCGTAGGCGCAATCTTAGATCAAACGGGTAAAGATGTGGTCACCAACGGAGGCAGCGGTAAAATGGTCACCCAAGGTGCAGGGGATATGGTGCAATCGGCATTGTTCCAAGCAGGTGTGAGTCTATTAAACCGTCGTGATCCCCGCATTATTGAAAGTGAGGCGAAGTGGGGTATTCGTGATCCAAGAAATATTCATGCTTCAGATTATTACGTCACTGGCAGTATCAATAGTTTAGATTTCATTCCAGGTGGTGGTTTTGATATGCAAATAGGCGGTGTTGGGCCAACCTATAGTCAAACCCGAATTATGGTTGGGCTCGATTTATCTCTCACTGATACCCGTAGCAGTAGAGTGGTCGCAAACGTCTCCTTACAAAAGCAAATCGTTTCGCAAGATTATGGTATTAATGCGGGTCGATTTGCAGGGCATACCTTACTGAATATTCAAGTAGGCAAGGGTGAACGTGAAGCAACCAATTTTGCATTACGTCAGATGCTCAATTTGGCGACCTTTGAATTGTTAAGCCAAGTGATTCCACCCAATACATTTGAAAGTTGCCGTGCAGCCATTCCACCTGAATTTGGAACTCTAAATTTAACCCGCAGTTCGGTTGCACTCCACAAATATAAAGAAAGCCAACAGCAAAACTATAGTGCAGGTTCAGAGACAGACAAAGCGTTGCTTGATACTCATTCCAAAAGCAGTGCACCTCTGAATGAAAAAAATAAATTAACGGATACACCAAGTAAAGATACACGACCTCCAAAACAGCGGGAATCGGATTTGATCAAAGATCCTGATGCGGAACAGGAGATGAGTAAACAAGATTTGATTAAATATATTAGTAAAAAACAGGCCGTACCATCACAGCCTGTAGAGAAAGAAGATAAGAAAACAGATGAACCACCACAATTGCTTTGGGATGCAAATCCAGCGGTCACTGAAAATTATTGGTCAACAAGCAATCGTGATTAACCGAATTTCAAGAATAGGCTCGCTCCTATTACATAAAAAAATGAGTACTTAGCGAGGAGTACTTTAGAGTGAATAAGGAAATAATTATGAATAATACTATCAAAACAATCGCCTTATCTGTATCTGTAGCTTTCCTATCAAGTGCTGCACTGGCTGGGGGAGGACATCATGTACAGGTGAATACAGGTTTACAAGACACTCTTGATTTATTAGCGCAAAATGCAACAAATGGAAGTGCTTTGAATCTTGCCATTAATACTAACAGTATCGATGCAACTGTGAATACTGCTGGTGGAATCAATAGTTTGGGAGATATTGAAACCTCTGCAATTGGTGCCGTGAACACTGGTAACATCACGCTTGAACAAGGCAGTGTGTATCAAGTGAGTTCTGGGTCATTTGCTGGAGAGTTTGATGCTTCTTTGAATGCTTGGAACGATGTGGGTGGTCATTATCATCAACAACTCGATTCAGGTGTTGAAGCTGCTGTTAGTGGAGCTGTTGATACTGAATATTATCAAGAGTTGAATAGTACTTTGAGTAATTACGCAGCTGCAAACCTAGCATTTAACTCAGGTTCTGTTGATGCTTCTGTGAATACCAAAGGCTTTAAAAACACAATTGATACCATCAAAACCTCAGCGATTGGTGCGGCGAACACAGGCAGTATTACTGTCACTGTAAAGTAAAATCATCCAACAACTTAGACAAAAAATCTAACTATCTGCCGATAGTTAGATTTTTTATTTTTGATGATTGTCATTCTATTTTATAAGGTACATAAATAGGATGATGCATTCAGTTTTTTCGCTTAGTAATCAAAGCTAAAGTGTTCAGGTGCTAAAGAAGTCATGGTTTTTGAAGGATTGACCATTGCTTCAGCATGACCTTGGGTACGTGGTAATAAACGTTCGAAATAGAAGTCTGCAACTTTAATTTTTGCTTTATAGAATTCAGCAGATTCTTTGCCATCACCAGAAGCCAATTTTTCTGAAGCCACAGCTGCTTGTTGTGCCCAGAAATACGCCATCATCACATAGCCAGAGAACATCAAGAAATCGACAGAAGCTGAAGATACCACGTCACGGTCTTTACGAGCTGCAAGCATAATGCGAACAGTTAAGGCATTCCACTGTGCGCATACTTTGGTTAAGTCCCATGCAAAACGACGCATGTATTTGTTGCGTGCCTGTTGACCACAGAATTTTAAAATTTCAGTGGTGTAGTCGCGAATCACTTTACCTTTAGAGGTCAGAAGTACTTTACGACCAATTAAGTCAAGTGCTTGAACACCTGTAGTGCCTTCATACAATGTCGCAATACGTGCATCACGTGCAATTTGCTCCATGCCCCATTCTTTAATGTAGCCATGACCGCCATAGACTTGCATACCATGGTTTGCAGCTTCCAAGCCTAATTCTGTTAAGAAGCCTTTTAAAATTGGGGTATAGAATCCTAAGTGATCATCATGTGCTTCAAATGCAGCAGTATCGCCACGTTCAAGCGCATCTGCCATTTTGTCGGCAATTTGCGCTGCGTAATAAATCATTGAGCGACCGCCTTCAGCAATCGCTTTTTGTGTTAGCAACATACGGCGAACGTCAGCGTGATGAATAATAGCATCCGCCACTTTTTCAGGGTCTTTCTTGCCAGAAAGTGCACGCATCGACATACGTTCTTTGGCATATGGAAGTGCACCTTGGAAAGAAAGCTCAGCATGTGCAATACCTTGAATTGCTGTACCAATACGTGCAGTATTCATAAAGGTAAACATGGCATGTAAGCCTTTGTTTGGCTCACCAATCAAGTAACCGACAGCATTATCAAAGTTCAACACTGCGGTTGCAGAAGCACGAATCCCCATCTTATGTTCAATTGAACCACAAGTCACAGGGTTACGTTCACCAAGGCTACTGTCTGCATTGACCAAGAATTTAGGCACAATGAACAGTGAAATGCCTTTGGTGCCTGCAGGTGCATCTGGAAGACGAGCAAGTACGATGTGAATGATGTTTTCAGTTAAATCTTGCTCACCTGCAGAGATGAAGATTTTGGTGCCTGAGATGTTATAAGTGCCATCGGCATTTAATTCTGCTTTGGTCTTTACTTGGCCTAAGTCGGTGCCACACTGAGGTTCAGTTAAACACATGGTACCTGACCATGTACCTGCCACTAAGTTCGGCATATACAGATTTTTTTGTTCGTCTGTACCAAACTGTAAAATGGTGTTCATACAGCCGATGCTTAAACCTGGGTACATTTGGAAAGACCAGTTTGCGGTGCCCATCATTTCCGATTTAATCAGATTTAAAGATTGAGGCAGGTTCTGACCGCCAAATTCTTCAGGGAAAGACAAACCTTGCCAGCCACCTTGGACAAACTGGTCGTAAGCGTCTTTGAAGCCTTTTGGTGTTTTCACTTCACCATTGTCGAAGGTACAACCTTCTTCATCGCCCGATTGGTTTAAGGGAGATAAAATATTTTCACAAAAATCTGCTGCGCCTTCTAAGATCATATCTACCGTATCAGCGTCGGCAGCTTCACCATTCGATAGGGTTTGATAATGTGCAGGATAGTCCAGCACTTCATTCATTAAGAAGCGAATATCATGTAAGGGAGCTTTATATGCAGGCATGTGTGTAATCCTAATTTAGAAATAGTATTGGATTATTTAAATCGATCATTTCATTATTCATACATCGTATCAAAATACATTGATAGATCCGACTTGAGAAAATGTCAGAAAGGCGAATTGGTAGATAAAATCATCAATCTAAAAAGACAGTTCTGTTACACTGACTCGGTGGTCTTTTGATCATGTACTTTTTTAATAAACTATAATTAACTCAGGTTTTCAGCAAGTATTATGCGCTTAAAATATATAACACTTTGTTTATTGGGTTTGAGTATCAGTGGGTGTACTCAGCATGTCATTAAATCCAATGCCTCTTCAGATCAGCAGCTCGGGCAACAAGCCACGCATGGTCTTAATGCCATGTTTGAAAATGCCAGCTATGATTTTAAAGGTCAGTTCTCTATTCAATCTGACTTTAATTTTAATGAGTCCAAGCCAAATTCCAAGTCCAATGCTCAGTCAAATGGGACGAATTTAGATCCAGAGCTGAAAAAACAATTAGATCAGTTATTAAAAAATCAAAAGATTTCCTTTACCACCAAAGAAAAACAAGCCTTATATGATGCACTTGCGCGTGAACAAAATCCGTATGCATCGTTGTATGGCAGTGGAGAATCACGTTCTGCTAAGGTTCAAATCGCAGAGTCTTTGGTAAATTTACTCAATGACTTACAGTTTAGTTATCAAGGTTCTGTGCATTTCCGTCAAAAATTGGCAGCATTGACTTTGCAGTTAAGTTATCAAAAACCAACCCTACAAGTGCAAGCACAGTTGCCGATGGTGGTTGATTTTAATGATTATAAATTTTACACCAACTACTTTGCCTTTATGCCGTTTATGGTGAATCGTGAAAGTCAGGATCGCTTTGCCTATATCGACTTTTCTAAGCATAAAGAAGCATTCAGTAATATCGATTTTAAAAAGTTTGCTGAATATTTGAAGCAGATGAATGCACTGCCATATGCTTTGGCAGAGCCAAATCAGGTGCATAGTGTTGATTTAAGCAAGTCAGAAAAAGAAGCAGGGCTAAGCAAGAAAATTCGCTATATGGGTGACTTAGAAACAGCACAAGTACAATTGGGCTTATTTGAATACGTCAATAAACTGCACTATACCCAGCAGATACAAGCTTTTGATGCTGAGAGTCTGATTAAGGATGCTGCAAAAACACCAAGGGCCGCGGAAGATGCAATGCAGGCAGCGAAAGAAGCAGAGATTGCTGCAAGTAGCGCAAGTGAAGACCCGGCCTATGATTCACTCGAACGTGTCAGTCATTTGGTGAACCAAAAAATGCAGAACTTGAGTGGTTATGGGCAGAGCGATGAACAAGACATTGTTGTAGATGCCGCTGCCGATGCTACGGTTGATGCAGCAGCAGATGTGGCTTATGCGCAGGCCGCGACAGAAGATGCTGATGAGACAGCAACTGAAGTGTCTGCTTCTGCAGCACCAAATACGCTATCTGAAGAAGCTTGCGATGCGCTCATCAACAGCAAGAACATTCCTATTGGTAAAGTGACCACATGCCGTGATTATCAAGATATTGATGTACTTGCACCTAAAATAACCAATGAATCTGTAGATGAAGAGACTTTTGGACAAGCAGCGACCAATGTTTTGGAAGAGCTGAAACCACTCTTTAGTGCGTATCAAACAGAGCAACTGGTAGACGCACAAAGCTTTAAACAACTTTGGCAAAAACATCAGGCTGAAATTACACCAATCATGGCACAGCTGGGTAGTGAGCGTTCACCGTTTGTGATGGATGTTGGACTGGACCAAAAAGGTCGTGCGCAAAACATGGATTACAACATTGTGATTAGCGATGAGCAAATTGGTAAGCTGCAAATTAAGAGCACCAATCAGGTGTTTAATTATGGCAGTGCGACCGCCATTGACCGTCAAGCTTTAAGAAATGCCAAATCGATTGAGGAAGTGTCTAAAGGTTCATTGCTGGAAAATGTAGTGAAAGGCATGCTGGGCCCGTTAGGTGCAGATTCATCAAGTGTAGAGAGCGCATCATCAAGCACAACAGAATTACCTAAGGCTATTTCAGATTATTACCAGCAGGCAGCGCAGCAAAGTTATGCACGTCATCATTCTGAAGTCAAAGCCTACCAAGCGGTATTTGCTTTGATGTTTGCCGCACAGCGTCCAGAGTATATTCGTTACTATAGCTCAGCGACCATCAATGAAATTTCAGAAGTGTATGCCTATGAGTTCATGGATGTTGCAGAGCCGAAGGGTGCAGCACTTAAACGTCTGACTCAGTTACGTCAAAAACATGCTTTACAACACAAACAAGACTTTGATGAGCTGGGTGAAAGTATCGCCAATATTGTTAATGATGCGTTGGAAAATGTACAAGAAAATCAGCATTGGAAGGATTTGGCGAAGAAATACAAAACCAAGCAAGCGGTCTTTGCTCAGGTCTATCAAGAAAAATTTACCGATACCTATGAGATTGACCAAGAGCAGAGCGCATATTTGACTCAGTCTGCACAAGTCTTTGCTAAAGCATTTGCAGATGACTTAAAAGGTCAATTGACAGAAAAATCGTTGCAAGGTTTGAAGCTTGAACATGACGACTTCTTTAGCGATTCGACCTATTACGAGACCTATAAAGCCGTACAGAAACACATGAACTAATCTGAAAAAAGAACCTCTGCAGAGGTTCTTTTTTATTTGTGCTTATAAAAAGTCTCTGAGGTTGGGTTTGATGCCATTCCAAATCGAAAAAGATTCAATTGCCTGACCAACCAGCATGCCGTAGCCTTCTGAGGTAGGTACGCCGCGAGCTTTGGCTTGATCCAAAAAAGTTGAGGGTTTGCCATAGGCCATTTCATAAGCATGTTGAAAGTGCAAATCTTCAGGCAGAATGAGGGCATCGCCACTTAGGCTGGCAGAGGTTGCGTTAATCACCAAATCAAATTGCCCTTCGAGTGCATCTAAGCCGATGGCTTGTAATTCAGCTTGCGGTACAGCTGTTTTTAAGTCACTCACCAGTTGCTCTGCACGGGCAAGGGTACGATTGGCAATCACAATTTTTTTCACCCCTGCTTGTACCAGTGGGTAAATGACGCCGCGAGTTGCACCACCTGCACCGATGATTAACACATCAGCCTGGTCTAAACTCCAGTCCAACGCACGAATGGCATCGACTAAGCCTTGTCCGTCGGTGTTGTCTCCATGCAGTTGACCATCGACCATCCACAGCGTATTGACTGCTTTCGCAATTTTAGCGCGTTCAGTGAGGACTGCGCAGGCGGCAAAGGCTTGTTCTTTAAATGGAACTGTGACGTTTAGACCTATGCCACCGTGGGCGAAGAATTCTTGAATGTTGGCGAGGAAGCCATCGAATGGCGCAAGACGTTTACTATAGTTGAGGTCGAGCCCCATTTTTTGTGCAAACGCATGGTGAAGTTCAGGTGAGCGAGACTGCTCAATCGGGTTGCCAATGACAGCGAATTGTTTGCTCATCGCACCAAGTCCATGTGAGAAATGCCGTTCAATATACGGCAAATTAGACTCAGGCTAAAGCGTTAGACTATTTTTTCTGAAGCAGAAGGGCTTATGGATTACAGATGTTGTGAATCGTATCAAACAATAGCTTTGCCGCTGTCAGGGTTAAGCCGATACCTGCAAATACAGTGATGCTGATGGAAGCATTGTCATTGAATGCACTTTCAGAAAAAATGGTGGTACTGATCGAGCTTAGCAACACAATAGCAAAGCAGAAAAGAACCATGGTGGTAGAGCTAACTCTTTTTGCGAACATGTTTGGGGCCTCATAGAACACAAAGGAGGATATTAAACATTGATGTCATTAAAATGAATGTATTGAAAATTACTTAATTTAGTTTACGGTTTTTGCGAACTTAAAAGAACCCAATTACTGTTTTAAACCTGTGACAATGTTTTAATAAATGCAAAGAAATGACGCTTTGTGTAGTGGTCATTCTACGGGGAATTGATCGGGAAATATATAAAATTTAATGTATAAGCTGCCCTAATCTGGTGAAAAGGGCATACGTGGGGGATTTAGAATTGTAAGTCTATGTGTCTATTTGAGCAGCTTGAGCCAATCTTGTGGTTTGAGGTAATAATCGGTGAGTTTTTTCTCAGCGGAATCAAGCTCCCATTCAGTTCGATATGACCAACCCGCCAAATTTGGCAAGCTCACTAAAATCGATTCAATCCGGCCACCTGTTTGTAAACCAAAGAGCGTGCCGCGGTCATAAACCAAGTTATATTCAACATAACGACCACGACGATAGATTTGAAAGTCGCGCTGTGCCTCGCTATAAGGCTTGTCTTGGTTACGTTGGAAGATTGGAAGAATGGCGTTGAGGTAGCCATTGCCCACAGCTTGGATATATTGGAAACAGGTTTCAAAGTCCCATTGATTGAGATCATCAAAGAATAATCCACCGACACCACGTTGTTCGTCACGGTGTTTTAAATAGAAGTAGTCATCACACCATTGTTTATGTTCGGCATAGACTTCAGCGCCAAAGGGCGCACATAAGTCATGCGCTGTCTGATGCCATGACAGTACATCTTCATCGTTGGGATAAAATGGAGTGAGATCGAAGCCCCCTCCAAACCACCAAATTGGATCTTGACCTTCTTTTTCAGCCACGAATAAGCGCACATTTGCATGTGAAGTCGGGACATTTGGATTTTTCGGATGGATCACTAAAGAAACACCCATGGCCTGTGCTTTGGCGCCTGCAATTTGCGGATGGCGTTCAGTCGCTGAAGCAGGGAGTTTAGATATGTTGATGTGTGAGAACATCACTCCACCTTTTTCAATCACCGTACCATTTTGCAGTACGCGTGAGCGACCCCCACCGCCTTCAGGACGCTCCCAATCATCTATTCCAAACTGCGCAGTCCCGCCACCTGCACGTTCTTGTTGTTCAAGTGCGGCACAAATACGAGCTTGTAAGTCGAGGAGAAATTCGCGAACACGTTGGATATCCGCAGACGTTGGGTGCTGCATGAAAAGCCTCATGGAAAAAGATGAAAACTGCCTACATCAAAACATAAAACAGCAAAAAGATTAAGAATATTTTCCGAAGAGTCCTACTGCAGCATTCGATGTTGTGAAGCAATTCAAAAATGAAATGCTGCCATTCGAAAATAACCTGACCAATTCGCTAGGTTGAATTCTGATTCTAAGCTCAGCAGAATAACCAAAGTACAGACCCGAGTTTGGCGATGCAGAATAGGCTGCATCTTCTGAATGCGGAAGAACTGATGGTAAATATGCGCGATTCATTGATTCAAAAATACAATGTTCCTGGTCCACGTTATACCAGTTATCCAACGGTGCCGTATTGGGAAGAGGCGCAGTTTTCTTTAGAGCAATGGAAACAGACGCTGAAAACATCGTTTGCTGAATCGAATTCAACTGAAGGCATAAGTTTGTATATTCATCTGCCTTTTTGCGAAAGTCTCTGTACTTTTTGTGGCTGCCACAAACGCGTGACCAAAAAGCATGAGATGGAGCAGCCCTATATTCAGGCGGTTTTAAAGGAATGGTCTCTTTATTGTGAATGGCTTGAAGAAAAGCCGCGCATTAAAGAAATTCATTTGGGTGGAGGAACGCCCACTTTCTTTGCTCCAGCACATTTAACTCAGTTAATTGAAGGCATCCTTGCGCATGCAGAGATTGCCGAGCAGTATGAGTTTAGCTTTGAAGGGCATCCGAACAACACCACACGGGAGCATTTGCAAGCCTTGTATGACTTGGGTTTTCGCCGTGTTAGTTATGGGGTACAGGATTATAATGAAACCGTACAAAAAGCCATTCATCGGATACAGCCTTTTGAACATGTTGCGCAGGTGACGCAGTGGGCACGTGAAATAGGCTATAGCTCAATTTCACATGATTTGGTCTTTGGTCTGCCTTTTCAAAACTTGGATGATGTGCTCAACACCATTGATCAAACCAATCGTTTACGCCCAGACCGTCTGGCCTTTTATAGTTATGCGCATGTGCCTTGGATCAAAGGCAACGGGCAACGTGGGTTTAAAGACCATGATGTGCCGAAAGATGAAATAAAACGGCAGTGCTATGAAGAAGGGAAAAAGAAGCTGCTTGCGCAGGGGTATCATGAAATTGGTATGGATCATTTTGCTTTAGAAAGTGATGCGATGTACCAATCATTTCAGGCAGGCACTCTGCATCGCAATTTTATGGGCTACACCGCATCAAAAACCCAAGTGATGATAGGTTTAGGTATTTCATCCATCAGCGATAGCTGGTATAGCTTTGCGCAAAATGAAAAAAAACTCGAAGATTATTATGTGCGACTCGAAAACAATGAACTTCCCGTCTATCGCGGGCATATTTTGAGTGCTGAAGATTTGCTAATTCGTCGCCACATTTTAAATTTGATGTGTAGCTTTCAGACGTCGTGGGCAGATTCAGATATGCAATTTCTGGAATTGGCTGAGGTCTTGGGACAACTGGAAGAAATGCAGGACGATGGTTTATTGGAAATTAGACCACACAGTATACGGGTGACTGAGCAGGGCAAAGCCTTTGTCCGCAATATTTGTATGGCGTTTGATTTGCATTTAAAACGCCGTCGACCTGAGAGTCGTATTTTCTCCATGACCATCTAATCTGATTGAAGTGCTCTAAGCCAGCCTTTTTCAAGCAGGCTTAGAGTAAGTTTTTAAATTTTAAAAATCATCTTTCTTGTACAAGTGTGCCATGCGTTCATGTTTGGTTTTTAAATATTCTTCATTGAAAGGATTTAAACCGACCGTCAAAGGCACACGATCCACCACATTGATCCCTTGTTCTTGCAGTGCTGCAATCTTCAATGGATTGTTAGTAATCAAACGGACTTGTTGAATATTTAAATGATCTAACATAATACTGACCATGTCATAACGACGTGCATCGGCAGGGAGGTTGAGCATTAGGTTGGCATCGACTGTGTCATGCCCTTGGTCTTGTAGCGCATAAGCACGAATTTTATTGGTCAGCCCAATGCCACGACCTTCTTGGCGCAAATACAGAATCACGCCTTGCCCAGCTTCATTGATCAGTTTTTGCGTGGCTTGCAATTGTGGACCACAGTCACATTTCAAGGAAGCAAAGGCATCGCCCGTGAGACATTCGGAATGAACACGGACTAAAACGGGTTCTGTGATCGGCTGATCCAAACCTTTTGAGAGTGCAACATGTTCTTCACCGGTCTTAGGATCTTGAAATACGGTGATGTTAAATTCACCAAAAGCAGTCGGTAAACGGGATGTAGCAACAAATTCAATAGGCACAGCTAAACCTGTAAATAGTTCAGAAATTGGCTAAAGTATAGCGTAATGCATCGACATTGGTAGAATTGCATCCATGAATTTATGCAGAAGATTTTCTTTTTTGTATAAAGCGAACGATAATAGTTGATAAATAGTAAGATTATTCAGGATAATCACCTGCACTAAACGAACACCCAGTGAGAGCACTGCTCAAAACTGCATCGCTAGAAATATGGCTGATTGAAGGTGATAGCATTCGACGATATGATCGAATTACCCATTTGACCTAGCTAGATTTGCCAGGCTTTAGAAGGCTTTGCCATATTATGTTGTATACAGAAATACCAGCTCATCGCCCTGTAACACCGTTGTTGGATACGATTGATCATCCTCAACAACTTCGCTCGCTTGAGCAAAGTCAATTAGCACAAGTGGCAGACGAGCTACGTCAATTTATTCTGTATGCCGCAGGACAAAGTGGGGGACACTTTGGTGCAAACCTCGGTGTAGTCGAGCTCACCGTGGCATTACATTATTGCTTCAACACGCCGAATGACCGCTTAATTTGGGATGTCGGTCATCAAGCTTATCCGCATAAAGCCTTGACGGGCCGCCGTGAACAGCTCACGACTATTCGTGCTAAAGATGGTTTGGCTGCCTTTCCTGCGCGTGATGAATCGGTGTTTGATACCTTTGGAGTCGGACATTCTTCGACTGCGATTTCAGCAGGTCTAGGTATGGCGCTGGCACGTCGTTATCAAAACAATCCATGTGAAGTGGTCGCGATCATTGGTGATGGGGCGATGACAGCAGGTATGGCCTTTGAAGCCATGAACGATGCAGTCGCGCATGATGCGGACCTGATGGTGGTGCTGAATGACAACGATATGTCGATTTCATGCAGCACAGGTGGTTTTGCTAAACATTTGGCTTCGATTTGGGAAAGTGGTCAGTCCATTAATATTTCGGCGGATGGCGAAGCTTATGTACAGCCACATCCTGAATGGATCTATAACTCACGCTTACATAGCGCAGCGACAGATGCGGCTGACAACGTCTTTAAAGCGATTGGTTTTGATTACTTTGGGCCTTTTGATGGGCACGATGTTGAGCAGTTGACACAAGTCTTTACCGCATTGAAAAAACGTAAAGGGCCACGTTTAATTCATGTTTATACCAAAAAAGGCAAAGGTTTTGCACCTGCTGAAGCTGACCAAATCAAATATCACGCGATTACAAAAATAAATGCCAAGTCTGCTCCGCAAACGGCGCCCAAATATTCAGATGTCTTTGGTCAATGGTTATGTGATGAAGCCGCACAAGATGAGCGTTTACTGGCGATTACCCCTGCCATGTGCGAAGGCTCAGGTATGGTGGGTTTTGCCAAACAGTATCCACAGCGCTTTTTTGATGTCGCGATTGCAGAACAGCATGCGGTGACTTTGGCGGCGGGCATGGCATGTGAAGGCTTAAAACCTGTGGTGGCCATTTACTCGACCTTCTTGCAGCGCGGCTATGATCAATTGATTCATGATGTGGCTCTGCAAAATCTCGATGTCACTTTTGGTATCGACCGTGCAGGCTTAGTGGGGGAAGATGGCCCGACTCATGCTGGGGCCTATGACTATGCCTTTATGCGCACCGTACCGAATTTGGTGATTATGGCGCCTAAAGACGAAAATGAATGTCGTCAAATGTTGCATACCGCTTATTTATATAATGGTCCTGCTGCAGTGCGTTACCCGCGTGGCAATGGCTTGGGGGTTGAGATTCAACAACAGATGACCCCGATCGAAATTGGTCAGGCTGAAATTGTAGCGAGCTTGAATGATGCCCAAGACGACGTTATTAGCATTCTTGCCTTTGGGAGTCGTGTTCAGGCCGCAGTAGAGGCAGCACAGGCATTGGCTGAGCAAGATTTAGCGGTTCGTGTGGTGAATATGCGCTTTGTTAAACCGCTTGATGAAAAGATGATAGCGACTTTAGCACCATCAACGGCTTTATTTGTTACGGTTGAAGAACATGCGGTAATGGCGGGTGCGGGCAGTGCAGTCAATGAATATTTGGCACAAGCTCAAATCGTGAAACCGATGTTAAATCTCGGTTTAGCGGATACCTTCATGCATCAAGCCACACATGCGCAAATGTTGCATCAGGCAGGACTAGATGCAGAAGGCATTGAAAGCTCGGTGCGCCAAGCGTGGTTAAAACTTGTACATATGGTTTAAGCACCGTTTTTAAATTTTAGAAACATTTTTTCCCTAAAAGCCCCGATCTTTGATAAGATGCGCGGGCTTTTATGCATTATTCTTTATCAATATCTTCAAATTGTAGTGGGTGTTCAATGGAACCTATGGTGGTGATGGCTGCGCGTGCGGCTCAATTAGTCGGTCAAGAGCTTTTAAAAGCGCATCAAAATCGTCATAAGCTCGATCTACAAGTCGAAGAAAAAGGAATTGATGGTCCTGTAACGCGTGTAGACCGTTACTTGGAACAATTGGCTATCGATACCCTACGTAAAAGCTATAAAAATCACAGCTTCCTTGGTGAAGAGTTTGGTTTTCAAGAAGGTAAAGGTCACGACGCAGATTGGTGTTGGATCATCGACCCACTTGATGGCACTTTAAACTTCATTAATGGCGTTCCTCACTTCTGTATCTCTATTGCAGTTCAACATAAAGGCATTACTCAACACGGCGTAATTTACGACCCTGTGAAAGATGAGTTGTTCTCTGCAAGTCGTGGTCGTGGTGCCATGATGAACCAACGTCGTATTCGTGTAAATGTGAAAGACAGTCTTGAAAATACATTCATGTCTGTGGGTCATGCTTACCGTGCAAAACGTAATGGCGAAGTGATTTCTTATGCAAAAAATCATTTTGATTCGTTGTTAAATGTGACTGAAGCTGGCGCGCAATACCGTCGTACAGGTTCAGCCGCATTAGATTTGGCGTACGTGGCAGCGGGTCGTTTCGATGCGTATTTTGAACTCGGCTTAAAGCCTTGGGATATCGCAGCTGGTGAGTTGATCGTGAAAGAAGCGGGCGGCACAGTGGTTGATGCACGTGGTGGTAGCGAATCTATGGAAAATGGCCAAGTACTGGCATGTTCTATGAAAATGTTGAAACCTCTGATGAAAGCAGTTGTACCTGCTTGGGGTGAAGCAGCTAAGTAATAGTATGCAGATCGTGTTTAAGACATTGAAAAAGCCCTCATAAGAGGGCTTTTTCTTTGATGAGGATGAAAAAAAGTAAAGACCTTTGTGGTGATTTACTTTATGGCTTTGACTTCTATTCAATTGTAAAACATAGGCTGTGCCAGATTCTGATCAACTCTGAATGCAGATCACGCTATACAGAAATAAAGTGGGTTAAAATTAGCCAGCGTATAGACACCTATTTAAGCTTGCTGTGTGTAATGTTCATTACAGGTCAGATAGCATGTCAAATCACGGCAGCATTAGAGCAAGAGCTAGTACAATTAATGGCGTTTTACGGCTGATAGTTGAGGGGGAGAAAGAAGAAAGCTATTCAATATTTTTCTAGATGGTCAAAAAAAATAAAGTGAAAACCTGCATTTATTCAATCTTTGAGGAAAATATTGTATCAATTTCACGAAAAGAGGTGACTTTTAAAAATATCCTGCTATACTCCGCCCACGCACTAAATTTCGTTCATTACCTGAACATTCTCTTCTATCATTGTGTATGCGCGTCCGGTCCAAAGAGAGGACATTATTTCGCGCCCCACCCAATCGCTTAAGCGATTCCTTCAGGTTGCGGCTGTAATCAAATGTGCGTTATACGCATCGTCGTTCTCGGATCGCCGCTGATTCTATATTTTCAGCGATTATTGCTGTGCCGCTTTTTGCCGATGTCCATCAGACCATATATTTAATGGAGCACCCATTTTTCGGGTGAAATACTCTATGAGCAAAACTTTTGCTGATTTTCCTTTACATGAATCGTTACAACAAGCTTTACAAAGCTTAGGTTTTACTTCTCCTACGCCTGTACAGGAACAATCGATTCCTGCAGCTTTAGAAGGTAAAGACCTTTTAGTATCTAGCCAAACAGGTTCAGGTAAAACTGCTGCGTTCTTACTTCCAACGTTAAACGCACTTGCAGCCCAAGAGACTTTCGTTCCGTTCAAAGAACGTATGAAAGCAATTACACAACCGAATATCTTGGTTCTTTGCCCAACTCGTGAGTTGGCGCAGCAAGTAAGCCAAGACGCGATTGGTTTTGTCCGTCACATGAAAGGTGCACGTATTGCAGCAATCATGGGTGGTATGCCTTTTGGTAAACAAATCCAACAGTTAAAAGGTGCGCAAGTTGTTGTTGCAACACCAGGTCGTTTACTTGACCTTGTAAACCGTCGTCAAATTAAATTAGACCAAGTTGATGCGCTTATTGTTGACGAAGCAGACCGTATGCTTGATCTGGGTTTCTCTGAAGACTTAGAAGCAATTAGCGATCTTGCTGCGAACCGTAAGCAAACCTTAATGTTCTCTGCAACATTTGCTGGTCGTATCATTACACTTGCTGAACGCATGATGAATGATCCACAACGTATTGCAATCGAAACTGGTCACTCTACGAATACTGACATCACTCAGACTTTACACTGGACTGATGGCTTTGAGCACAAGAAAAAATTACTAACGCATTGGTTAAGTGCTGAAGATCTTGATCAAGCTGTTGTATTCGCTTCTACTCAAGAAGATACCGATATGTTGGCTGAAGAACTTGCTGAAGCAGGTTTATCAGTTGTAGCACTTCATGGTGCTATGCCACAAACTGTGCGTAACCGTCGTTTACGTAGCATCCGTGAAGGTCGTGCAAAAATTTTAGTTGCAACCGACGTTGCTGCACGTGGTCTTGACGTACCAACTATTTCACACGTAATCAACTTCGGTCTTCCAATGAAGAACGAAGACTATGTACACCGTATTGGTCGTACAGGTCGTGCGGGTCGTACTGGTAAAGCAATCACTTTAGCAACTTACCGTGAACGCGGTAAAATCCGTGCTTTAGAAGATTTCTTAGATGCACGTTTGAATGTATCTGAAATTGAAGGTCTTGAGCCATCTCCACCTCCTGCACGCGGTAGTCGTGATGGCGGCGGTCGTGGTCGTGATGGTCGTGGTCGTGATGGTCGTGGTCGTGATGGCGGCGGTCGTGGTCGCGGTGGTTTCGGTGGTCGCGATGGCGGCGGTCGTGCTCGTTTCGAAGGTGAGTCTAACTTTAAACGTCGTGAAGGTGGTGATGACCGTCCACGTCGTAGCTACGATGACAAACCTCGTGGTGATCGTCCATCATTTGGTGGTGAAGATCGTCCACGTCGTGAGTTTAATAATGATCGTCCACGTCGTGAAGGCGGTTTCGGTGATCGTCCACAACGTTCTTTTGATGACCGTCCAAAACGTGATTTTGGTGATCGTCCAGCGCCACGTCGTGAAGGCGGTTTCGGTGATCGTCCGCAACGTTCTTTTGATGATCGTCCAAAGCGTGAATTCAACTCTGATCGTCCACGTCGCGAAGGCGGTTTCAACGATAAGCCACGTTTTGACTCGAATGATGACAACCGCGGTAACCGTGTAGACTACAAACCACGTCGTGAAGGTTCTTTTGGTGACCGTCCAAAACGTGATTTTGGTGATCGTCCAGCGCCACGTCGTGAAGGTGGTTTTGGTGACCGTCCACAACGTTCTTTTGGTGATGACCGTCCAAAACGTACTTTCGGTGGTGAAGACCGTCCTAAGCGTACTTTTGGTGGCGAAGACCGTCCGAAGCGTGAATTTAATTCAGATCGTCCACGTACTGAAGGTGGTTTTGACCGCCCACGTCGTAAGTTTAACGACTAAGTCTGAATGAATAAAAAAACCAGTGGAAACACTGGTTTTTTTTTGTCTACGGCTGTAAAAAAATAAATTAAAATGTATACTGAGTCATATTTTAATTGTATTGATAATAATGATGCACAATAATGAGGTTGAATCAATCGCCACACTCTCTGACGTGAAAGAGGTCAATATGGCACATTATCTCGGACTCTTTTTGCTGATTTGCAACATTCTTTTCTTTGTCTATAGTCGTTATGGATGAAGCAATTCATCTTATGTAACTTGTTTTCGCCGTTCAAATAAATATAAATACAACCAACTGAAATCAATTCGTGCACAAAATTAGACACGGAATACGCTAACATATCGTTTTTTAATCCTTTATAGTATGCATGCTGAAAAAATGCAGGAAAACGCACAGCTATGAATAATCAAGCGCCTCTGACTGCTCAAGCCCTCATTGAGGTCAAAGACCTGAGTTTTAAGCGAGGGGAACGTGTCATTTATGATCAGGTCAATTTAAAAATTCGACAGGGTCAAATTACGGGCATTATGGGACCATCGGGTACAGGTAAAACCACTTTACTGCGTTTAATTGGCGGTCAATTGACCCCTGACCAAGGTGAAGTGCTTTTTGATGGGCGAAATATTGCGAAAATGTCACGCAAAGATTTATTCGCTGCGCGTGCGCGTATGGGCATGCTTTTTCAAAGTGGCGCATTGTTTACCGATATGTCGGTATATGAAAATGTGGCCTTTCCGATAAGAGCACATACCAAGCTGCCTGAGCATTTACTGTCAGAAATCATATCTTTAAAACTAGAGTCTGTCGGCTTACGTGGTGCAGAACAGATGATGCCTTCTGAGCTCTCAGGCGGGATGAATCGTCGTGTTGCTTTGGCACGTGCAATTGCACTGGATCCTGAGCTGATCATGTACGATGAGCCATTTGCAGGACAAGATCCAATTGTGAAGGGTGTACTCACACGTCTGATTCGATCATTGAGAGAAGCTCTTGATTTAACAACGATTATTGTTTCACATGACGTGGCTGAAACTTTATCGATTGCAGACTATATCTATGTTGTTGCTGAAGGCAAGGTGCAAGGTGAAGGCACGCCTGAACAGTTACAGGCGAATGCATCTCCGTTTGTTAAACAGTTTTTAACAGGTACAGTTGAAGGGCCTGTCGATTATCAATTTAGCCATAAGGCATATCTAAATACTGAGGTGCAAGCATGAATGCGATAGCACTCTTAGGTCGACGCGTGATTGAACGGGTTCGCGGCATTGGTGTTGCCAGCCTGATGTTATTACAAATTTTATTTTCGATGCCCACTGCTTTAGGTGTTCGGTTATTTGTTTACCAAATGTACCGTGTTGGGGTGTTGTCGCTGCTTATTATTGTGGTGTCAGGGCTATTTATTGGTGCTGTCCTCGGGTTGCAGATGTATAGCATCTTGGTGACCTTTGGTAGTGAAGCGATGTTGGGTACAGCGGTTGCTTTGACTTTACTACGTGAGTTAGCACCTGTAGTGGCGGCATTGCTGTTTGCAGGTCGTGCGGGTTCTGCATTAACGGCTGAGATTGGCTTAATGAAAGCCACAGAGCAGCTGTCCAGTATGGAAATGATCGGGGTTGATCCACTTAAACGTGTGATTTCGCCGCGACTTTGGGCCGGTATTTTTAGTTTGCCGATGCTGTCTGTCATCTTCGCTGCGGTAGGGATTATGGGCGGTAAAATGGTGGGTGTGGACTTCTTGGGTGCAGATGAAGGTTCTTACTGGAGTGGCATTCAAAGTAGCGTAGAGTTCTATAAAGATGTCCTGAATGGCACCATCATTAAAAGTTTTGTTTTTGCTTTAATTTGTACATGGATTGCGGTGTATCAAGGCTATGCCTGTGAACCGACATCTGAAGGTATTGCGACATCAACCACACGCACTGTGGTGTATTCATCGCTCTGTGTTTTAGGTTTTGATTTTGTGTTGACTGCGGTCATGTTTGGAGGTGTTTAATGAAATCACGTGCAAGTGAGCTGGCAGTCGGCATATTTGTCATTTTATTCGGTATCGCTTTGTTCTTTATTGCGATGCGAGTGAGTGGTTTGGTGGGATCAAATCTCAGTGATCGCTATGAAATGAGTGCAACCTTCGATAATGTAAATGGTTTAAAACCACGTGCGAAAGTGACGATGAGTGGGGTGAAAATTGGTCAAGTTGATCAAATTAGCTTAGACCCTGTGACACGTTTAGCGACGGTTTCTTTTTCTTTAGATGGTAAATTAACGACCTTTAATGCAGCACAACTCAAAGAAGTTGAAAAGAATGCACTTGAAGAGCTTCGTTACAGTAGCGACTATACCTCTGCGGATGCTGCGCAACAAAAAGAAATGGAAAAGCAACTTATTGCGAACATGAAGTCCATCACCAGCATTGATGAAGATGCTTATATTATGGTGGCAACCAATGGTCTGCTAGGTGAGAAGTACCTGAAAATTGTTCCAGGGGGCGGTTTGAACTACGTGAAACGTGGTGAAAGCATTGGCAATACCCAAGGCACAATGGACCTAGAGGACTTAATTACTAAATTTATTACCGGTGGTGCAGGTAAATCGAAAGATGCTTCAGCAACAACTGAGCAACCTGAAACCGCTGAAACAGCAGATGCCAACGTGTCATTTGTTGAATGATTTGAAGAGGACCAATTGTAGTGAATACTTTATTGAAACAAACACTGACAGCTAGCATTTTAACTACAATGTTTGCAGGTACTGCTTTTGCAGCACCAAGTGAAGCACCACCTGCTTTTGTTAAAAAAGTGGCAGATGGCTTGATTGCGCGTTTAAAAGCGGATCATGCCAAGCTACAAAACAATCCAGCTGCTGTGAAAACGATTGTTCGTCAAAACTTAGACCCGTATGTGGATTCACAAGCGTTTTCTCGTATTGTGATGGGGACTTATGCAACCAATCAATACAGTACTGCTGCACAACGCGCGAAGTTTGAAAACAATTTCCGTGAAACACTGATTGAAAACTACGGTACTGCATTTGCGAAGTTCAGCAATCAGACATATACCATCCGTCCGTATAAAGAAACCAATAGCAAAAACCCTGTGGTGACGATCGACTTTAATAACAAAGGCGAAAAAATCCCAGTGTCTTTCCAGTTGGCGGATAAAGGCAACCAATGGAAAATCCGTAATATCAATGTGTCGGGTATTGACCTTGGTTTACAGTTCCGTAATCAGTTTGCGGCAACAGTTAAACGTAATGGCGGCGACCTAGATAAAGCGATTGCAAACTTCCAACCTGATGCAGAAGCAGCGGTTGAAAAGAAAAAATAAGTAGGTGAAAGGTGATTAACTTTAGCAATCAGGAAATGCAGCTTTCAGGTCAGATTACATATGACAATGCTGAAAGTTACTATCAACAAGGTTTGAAAGTGATTCAGTCACAGTCTTATCCTGTGGTGGTAAATCTGGCCCAGCTTGAGCATGGTAGTACATTGGCACTGGCGGTTTTGGTGCGTTGGTTGCGTCAAACACCCGATGCACATAGTTTACATTTTAAAGCTGTACCTGAAAAAATGATGAAGGTGATTCAAGCCTGTCATTTACAGGATGACTTAAAGTTAATCCCTTAAATAAAAAAAAGCACCCTAAGGTGCTTTTTTTATATGTTGCATTTCTTAAATCTATGAGGAAAAGCAGTGTTTTAAGCTGTACTCAAATCCATTTTTTCCAGCGGAAGTAAATGAGCGGACCAATCAGGAAAGCCATTAAGATCAGGCTCACCACAATAAAACTGGTGCCGCCTTTGGCAAAAGGTAACACATCGGTGTTCATACCGTAAATACTGGCAATCAGCATTGGTGGAGCGAGCATACTGGGTAAGATAGAGAAGCGACGAATCGTGTCATTCTGCTCGGTGTTAATGAAGCCTGAAGTGGTGTCCAGTAAGAATCGTACTTTTTGGAATAAGAAGGCATCATGCTCAACCAGTGAGCGAACGTCTTCACTGAGCTCTCGAATATCCGCATCATAAATATGACTGCCTAAAGCACGTGGACGTGATAAAAAGGTCAGTACACGGCGTAAGTCAATCAAACAAAGCTGTGCTTTTCCAAGCATATCTTCCAAGTGTGCTAGACGGGTAATCATGTCATCTAAGTCGAGAATCATCTCGCGGTGACGGTTATTCAGTACTTCTGTGGAATACTTTTCCAAGTCCTTGTGGATATCTTCTAAGATATCCGCAAGCTCGTCCAGCTTCGCCTCGAGTAAACCGAGTAAGATCCACGTTGGATCTTTATAATCGATTTCGTAGTCATTGCGGCGAGCACGCGCACGGAAGGCACGAAAGGCCACCAGTTTTTCACCACGAAGGGTAAAGAGCCGTTCTTTATGCAAAATGAAAGCGACAGTTTGTACCGTGGCAAGGGCACCGCTGCTTTCTTCAGGCTCACCATCGACTTGATAGTTTTTATTTTTCGTTAAAAAATACGTACTGATATGCAAAATACCGTCGTCATCACGGTAGAATCGAGCTGAAGATGAAATGTCTTCGAGTGATTTTAGCGTAGGTAAATTTTGTTCATATGCATCTAAAATCCACTGTTGTTCTTCTTGGGAGGGAGCAATGAGGTCAAGCCAGACCAAATCGGGCTGAAGATCGAAATCGCCATTAATGGTGATGTCTTCTAAGCTACCGCGCTCTGTGGCGTAAAAGGCTTCAAGCATGCCGTCTTTCTCCTTTGCGCAGTAATGGTTGAAGTGGATGGGTGTATTTTAGACAAGGATTGCAATAAAAACACTGATCGAATGGTTAAATTGCTAAAAAATATCCATTCATTTTAGTGAAGTTGCATGACAATTAAATATCAGAGTAAAAAATGACAAATTCAATTGCGATCTTTTGTGGTTCCGCATTAGGTTCAGATCAAATCTTTTCCGAAACAGCACGTCAGGTTGGACACGCCATTGCAGAACAAGGCAAAACCTTGGTCTATGGTGGTGGTCGTTCGGGCTTAATGGGTATTGTGGCAGACAGTGCTTTAGAGGCAGGCGGTCAAGTGATTGGCGTGATTCCACACGTGCTGGTGGATCGTGAGTTGGCGCATCAAGGTCTGACCGAGTTACATGTCGTCAAAGACATGCAAGAGCGTAAACTGAAAATGTCAGCCTTGTCGGATGGATTTATTGCAATGCCTGGCGGCGCAGGGACTTTAGAAGAAATTTTTGAACAATGGACGTGGGCTCAGCTCGGCATTCACCTCAAGCCGAATGCCTTTTTAAATGTAAATGGCTTTTATGATGATTTACTTAAATTCCTAAAGATGACCACCGACAAAGGCTTTACCCATGCACGCTTTACCGACAGCCTGATTGTATCGGATTCGGTGAAAGCCATTTTAAAGCAGATGGATCAGTTCCAAGCACCTGAACCGAAGTGGGGCATGGTTGATCCTGAGTTGTTGGATGTCAAAGCATGAAGGTGATTACGGTCGCTGCGGCTATTATTGTGAATGAACAGCAGCAGCTTTTGTTGGTGCGTAAGCAGAACACCGCATGTTTTATGCAAGTGGGTGGTAAGCTTGAGCCCAATGAAGCACCTGAGCAAGCCATGCTGCGTGAGATTCGGGAGGAAATTGGAAGTGATGCGATGATTGAACAGTTTGTTGGTCGTTTTGAAACTGCCACTGCCAATGAACCTGATTTTAAATTGGTCAGCTATGTTTACCATGTTCAGCTTCGGCAAGTGCCACAAATTGCAGCTGAAATTGCAGAAATGAAATGGGTCAGTTTGAATGACCAGCAGACTGCACTTGCACCGCTGACCACTGAGGTGGTCATGCCATGGGTACGTGAACATTTGATGATTGACGTAGTCTAATTATTCAAGTGCATAGGCAATACACGCGGCGCTGACTTTATGACAACCCAATTGTTCAAGCTGTAAAGTCAGTGCCTGAATCGAGCTGCCTGTGGTCACGACATCATCCAAAATCAAAACACGTCGGTAGCGTTTTACATACTGGCGCTGTTGTGGATCGATTTTAAATTGTTGTTGAATTTGATCTAAGCGTTCCAGTCGACTGAGTCCTTTTTGCGAATGTTGATGCAGTCGTATCACAGGCTGCCAAATGGGAACATTTAACTGCTTGGCTAAGTCTTTGGCGAGGATCATTGATTGGTTGTAGCCACGTTCCGCTAAACGCTGAGTCGAAATCGGCATCGGAACAATTGCTTGTACTTTAGTTAAGCGAATTTGCTGAAGAATGCCTGACAGTAGAGGTTGCCAATGCAGTTGTTGTTCATATTTGAACTGCTGAATAAGATGATCTAAAGGATATTGATACTGCCCTGCGACATGAATACTCAGCTCTTGTTTTTCAATGGTCTGTGGATGTATTGGGAGTTGTTGCCAACAGTCCAAACAGACCGAGTGCAGATCTGCGCGTACAATGCCACACAACTGACAAGGCTGTACTTTGTGTAGCAACTGTTTGGCGGTGTGCAGAAGATGACTAAACATAGGCATAGCGTGGTGCTTCAGGCAGCCAGCGTTTCAGTAAGGCTTCAGCATTTTGTGGATATTCTTTTAAGATCTGCGCTGCGACATAATGTGCTTGATTGAGCAAATGATCATCACGCTCCAGTTTGGCTACGCGAAAGCCCATATCACCCGTTTGTTTGGTACCGAGCAATTCACCGGGGCCACGGATTTCCAAATCTTTTTCGGCAATTAAAAAGCCATCATTGGTTTCACGCATGATGCGTAGGCGTTCTTGTCCATTTTGAGATAGTGGGCTTTTATATAACAGGGCGCAAAAGCTAGCCTTGGCGCCTCGACCAACACGGCCACGTAATTGGTGCAATTGAGAGAGTCCTAAACGTTCCGCATTTTCAATCACCATGATCAAGGCATTTGGTACATCGACTCCCACTTCAATCACTGTGGTCGCAATCAAGAGTTGTAATTCATTGGCTTTAAACTGTTGCATTACCGCTTGTTTTTCATCGGCTTTCATTTTGCCATGTACAAGGCCAATGTTGAGTTCTGGGAAGCGTTCTTTAATTTCTAAATAGGTCGCTTCAGCAGCTTGAGCATCTAAAGTTTCAGACTCTTCAACCAAGGTGCAGACCCAGTAAGCTTGTTTACCTTCTAGACAGTTGCAGGCAATACGCTGTAGGACTTCTTCACGGCGGTCGAGTGGAATGGTCACGGTTTGAATCGGGGTTCGTCCGGGTGGAAGTTCATCAATCACGGACGTGTCCAAGTCTCCATAGGCGGACATGGCTAAAGTCCGTGGAATAGGGGTTGCGGTCATGACCAATTGATGTGGGGTCATATTCTGCGCGCCTTTATTACGTAGGGCTAAGCGCTGATCGACCCCGAAGCGGTGCTGCTCATCAATAATTACTAATCCAAGTTTGGCAAAGCGGACATTGTCTTGAAACAGGGCGTGTGTACCCACCACCAGATGCGCTGTGCCATCTACAATGGCTTGTTCGGCTGAGGCACGGGCTTTGCCTTTTTGTTTACCTGAAAGCCAAGATACACTGAGTCCCAAAGGCTCAAACCATTTTTTAAAATTGAGATAATGTTGTTCCGCCAAAATTTCAGTCGGTGCCATTAACGCCACTTGCCAACCTTCTTCTAAGGCATGGCAGGCTGCGACTCCTGCAACCAAGGTTTTGCCTGCACCGACATCGCCTTGAACCAAACGTAACATCGGTTTATTGAGTTTTAAGTCTTGTACAATTTCTTTGGAGACGCGCTTTTGTGCATTGGTCATTTCAAAAGGCAGACTGCTGAGTAGTTGTTTGGCAAACTGACGACTGGCAGAAATACGTGGTGCTTCAATCTGTTGGATATAGGCACGACGGCTTAATAGACTGACCTGATGCGCAACCAACTCTTCAAAAATCAAACGTTGCTGGGCAGGGTGTGAGCCTTGGCCCAGTTGCAGCATATTGGCATCTACAGGAGGGTGATGGATGTAGTCCAACGCCTGTTTAAGTGCATAGCCATTGGTAAATTTTGCGGGTAGCAGTTCAGGTAAATCATCACTGTGCTTGGCTAAAGCCTGTTTGATGTATTCACGAAACTTAGGCTGAGTCAGACCTTCTGTGCTGGGGTAAATCGCAGTTAGTTGGGTTTGTGGAAGGGGCGTATGTTCTGTAATGAGTTGAATTTCTGGATGATACATTTCCAAGCCACGTGCACCCACACGGACTTCACCAAAAATGCGTAGACGATTACCGATCTTTGCACGGTCCGTTAAGCCTTTATAAATATGGTAAAAGCGCAAAGTCACTTTGCCAAAGTCGTCTTGCAGTCCAATCGCCATCGATTTACGTTTACCCGGCGGAAAGTCCACGCCTTGAATCGTGCCTTCAAGTAAGTAGCTACGCCCAACCGTCAATTGGTTCATGGGGATGATCGTGCTACGATCTTCATAGTCTCGTGGCAGATGAAACAATAGATCATCTGTAGTGAAGAGATTCAACTTTTCAAGTAGTGCAGCAGAGGCAGCTCCGACCCCCTGCAACTGATGGACTGCAGCCATGTCCCCTCAACTTTGTCTGTGATTTGGTGCTAAATGCATATTTTATTTATAGGTTATGGTAAAACATCTCAGCGTGTTGCTAAACAGTTATTTCAGCAAGGCCACCAAATTACCACAATTAGCCGGAGTCCGAAATCAGATGATTGGGCTGAGCATTTGACTCAAGATATTCATCAGTTGGATTTGTCTCAAGTCGCACCGATTGATGCCGTATATGTCTTACTCTCGCCTGAGAGCAGTATGGTGGAGTCGTATCAGAGAACTTTTGTAGACTCGATTGCACCCATGCTACATGCCTTAAAAAGTCATCCTTTAAAAAAAGTGATCGTGGTTTCTTCTACACGTGTCTATGGTGAAAGTGCAGGCGAGCGGGTTGATGATGATACTTGTCCCCAACCGAGCGATGCGCAAGGGCAGGTGCTATTGAACATGGAAACTTTGTGGCAACAGGCTTATCCATCTGAATGTGTGATTGTGCGTCCAACAGGAATTTATGGGACTTCAGTTGCACGTATGATTAAACTTGCAGCAACAACAAAAGCTTATCCCAAACTGCATTGGTCAAACCGAATTCATGTTGAGGATTTGGCTGCTTTTCTAGCGCAATTGCTTCACGTGGAACATACTGAAGAGTCTTACATTTGTAGCAATAGCCAACCGCTACCTTTACATGAAATTATTCAATGGTTTCAACAGCAGTTAGGACTACCAGCTTTGGTTTTGGAAAGGAATATGCCGTCAGGCAAGAAAATTTATGCTTCACGTATGCAACAGATGAGTTTTGAATTACAGCATCCACATTGTTTTGATGATTATTTGGCGTTGTTAGCAGAGTATGAGTCAAAATAATTTTCTACTTTCACTTATAAAAAATGTGAAGCATCGTTTGGAAAATGGCTGTGGAACGTGAAGAGTCATGATAAATCCGTTCTAGTGCGCTGAACTCTAGAACGAATTTAACTAAGACATTGATGCTTATATGAAAATTTCAAGAATTTCGTATAAGGTTTATTATGTTAATTTTAGAAGATATTTATAATTCATAAACATCAATTTAACGTTATTTCATTTTCTGTAAAAAACAAAGATAACATTTGATACATCTGTGACCCGAGCATTATAGGAAACTCATAACTTTCATTATTTTCCATCTCCATCTTTTCAATAGCATAAGCTTCATCTATTGCCTTTTGTATATTGCTAGGAATGAAGAAGAAATCAGGCAAGGTATGATTAGCTTTATACTTACCCAACTTTAGTTGTTTCATAATATTGGTTAGAAATTTTTCGATATATTTATATCTATTAGAAACATCGCCATTCAAAATAAGTTGGGCTTTTTCTTCTTCAGTCAATTCGACTAGTTTCTTAAAATAAAATACTAACCAAATTTCAAAACATGGAGCACTTACAATAGGGTTGTACTGTAATGTCTTACAATCTCTTACAGCATCTATAAGAACCTGTCCCCAAGAATCTCTATCCACAACTAACCAGCATGAATCACCTTCTTTCAAATTAGCTCTTCCTGCCTCACGCTTTAACTGTCCTAAAACTCTGTTAGGTGCGGAATGTGATGCTTCTTCTTTAGGGCGTTGAAAAGGGAGCAATCGACAAATTCTCCCGTGCTTCTCATTTAAGGCAGATAAGTATAAATATTCAGTTTTTGACCCTTAAGCAGCAATTAAAAAAATTTTATTAATTTCAACTGTGGAACTTATTCTATCAAAAGGTACTATTTCTCTAGGCATTTTATTAAAAATTTATAAAAAATAAGGGTTTCCATCAGTATCAGCTAAATCTAATTTATTTCCAAATTTAGGAATGCCATTAAATCTGCCAATTAAGTAATTTTTCCTAAGTTCCTTGTCAAAACGAACTTTAAATTCTTCCAAAGAGGATAAATGAGAAGAGCCGTCTTGAGCTTTCGCAATAAACCATACTTCATCTTTTCTAATTAATGTTTGATCTAGGAGGCCAGATTCATGAGTTGCTAAAATCAATTGTGATCTATTTGATATTGTTCTTGATGAATCTAAATAGAATTCAATAAAATTCATTACAAGATTAGGATGGAGACTTCTTTCTATTTCATCAATAATAATGACATTATCACCATCCATAGAGTCGACAAGTAGGGGGATTAAATCTAATAACCGCTTTGTACCATCTGATTCTTCATCAGTTGGATCAAACTCTATATATTGATCAGTACCCTGAACTTTCCTTTTTGTTATCATTTTAGAACAGGTTACGCTATCTCCATTTTTTTGTAAAAACACCAATTGGCCTGATCTTTGTTCAGAAAGAATAGCTGTTGTTTTTTCACCATCTTCCTCTAATAGTTCATTGATACTTTCAGTTAAAATATGTTCTGGGATTTTCACTCGGGAAGGATCAACGGAATGAAATTCAATAGAATTAATGCCAGTATCAAAGTATGATAGAAACTTACTAAACATTAATCTTAAATCTTCATTTTTCAATAATTCAAAATGAATACCAACAGATCTAGAATTTGGGTACACAATCGTTAAACTATTCTTAAACCAGTTCAGAATACTTCTTATGTGATCAAATGAAGAAAATTCTTTGTTAATCTCTAATTGTGAAGCATGGGTCAGTATTAATTTGTCTGACTTAACTGAGTTTACAAAGAAATTCCAAAATTCTTTTTCGGTATCTGAATATTTTTTAATTTTTTCATGATTAATTTTAATCTCATCATTAAGTCTTTCAAATATTAGGGTCTCTTTTGTTGGAGTTACTATATATAACCATTCTTCAACTACAGATTTTTTAGAAACTATAAAACCGTACGCATACATACGATCATTAACTTGGATTTCATATTCAAAACGACTATTAGAGTTGATTTCTGATGTAAGTTTGAACTTTTGATTTTGTATGGATGTCAGTCGTTCTTTACCGATAATTAATTTTCTACCAAAATCGATAGATTTAATTAAATTACTTTTACCAGAAGCATTGGCTCCAAAAACAGCAGAAAATTTTAATGTTTGTACGTTAGAAATAGCTTTATTTTTATGATATGCCTTACTTCTAGTTTTACCTGCAACCATTGAGAAATAAGTTCTTTCTTTAAAAGAAAGAAAATTTTCAACTGAAAATCTTACTAACATGGCATTCCTTATTGTGATATTTTCACATTTAAAACTATATTTATTGAATTTAAACCAAAAATCGTATCAATGAAAGTGAAAAAATCACATATAAAAATCAATTGTATGGCTTTGAAGCTGTAGAAATGGCTACAAAGGATCTATCAGTTCTAAAAATTTCCATTATTACAAAGCCTTGTTCAACACGAAGATGTAAGCCATTAAACATAAATTTCTTATACGAAATAGATTTTATTTTTATTCATTTACAGCATAGGCACCTACTCTCGCAGATACCTATGCACTTAAAAAATTACTTCTTCTTGCGTTTCAAACGCTTCTTCGCTTGTTCAGCAGCCACTTTGTCTAGCGTGTCTTTCAGTTCTTCATCGCTGAAAGTGGTGATGTGTTGCAACATTTGTAGCGTGACATCATCCAGTACCAAGTTGGCATATTGAGCAACGTTTTGAAAGTTCTCATCAAACACAATCGCGTTGTCTGAGTTGGTGCTGATATACCCTTGTTGCGTCAACACTTTAATAAAGCTTTGGAACAGGGCTTTATCAAAGAATTCAGGTGAGTTGAACTCATACAGGACAGACAGACGCTGACCCACCAAATGACTGAGCTCTTCAACCTGACGTGCTGAAATGTTCCCAGAACCGCGCTGTGTAATCAGCGCAAGCGTCATGTAGTAACGCTCAAGACTCTGCATGACTGGCGCAGCCAATACCACCAATTGGTTATGATCTTCGCTGTTTGGAGCAGGGGAAATCAAGTGGCCTTCGGCATCTTCAGAAATCAGTTTAGCTTGAATCAAACCATCTACATAAGCACAAATTTGATCTTTGAGTTCAGAATCTTCCCATTTTAAAAACAATTCTGCTTTTAAGAATGGATACAGCGTGCGAATTACATTGATTAAATCACCACGGCCAATGGTTCCATTGTGTTCAACCAAAGCAGCAACGAGTGATGGCAATACAAAGGCATGCAAAATGTTATTACGGAAGTAGGTCAGCAGTACCGCTTGATTGTCCGCAATCGCAATAATGTCACCAAGAACGTGATTGACGCGTTTGATCAGTTTCAGCTTTAAACCATAAGCAATGATTTCTTTACCTGATAATGGCGTGACCAAGAGGCGCTCATCATAAGGAAGTGTCGTCAACAACTTGCGATAGGTATCGAGCTGTTTGATACAAATTTCTTCATCAAGCGTATGCTTTTCAGTGGCTAGCAGCACCAAAGACAAGAGTGAAACAGGGTTCACTACAGCTGCACGGTTAATATTTTCTAAAATTGCATGTGCTGAACTGTTGACTGCATCAGAGACTTCTTGCGGAATTGGATCATCATTTTTAGCAATTTGTACATTCTCAGCGCCATGCTTTTTCAGCATGTCATCGAGGAAAACGGGCTCACCAAAGTTCAGATGGACTTTACCGAAAATACGTTCAATTTTGCGTAAAGTTTGCAGAATCCCAAAGACAGACTCGGCTTCTTTGGGTTTACCGTTCATCTCGCCGACGTAGGTTGCACCTTCCATCAAGCGTTCATAGCCAATATAGGTCGGAACAAAGACTATCGGTTTGGCACGACCACGCAAGTGACTGTGTACCGTCATGGCTAACATACCTGTCTTCGGTGGTAGCAGACGACCTGTACGTGAACGACCACCTTCGATGAAGTATTCTAAAGGCGTGTTACGCGACAAAATGCTGTATAGGTATTCTTTAAAGACCGAAGTGTAGAGCGCGTTACCGCGGAAAGTACGGCGAATAAAGAATGCACCGCCACCACGTAAAATTTGCCCAACAAATGGCATATTTAGGTTATCGCCCGCAGCAATATAAGGCACCATCAAACCACGGTTATAGACCACATAAGACAGCAGTAAATAGTCGATATGACTGCGGTGACATGGGGTATACACAATTTCGTAGTCTTTAGCCAACTCACGAACCGTATTGAAGTTATGTACTTCAACTCCGTCATAGAGCTGTGTCCATAAACGTGCCAGCGCCATTTCCGCAAAACGGATGGTTGAATGTGAGTAATCCGATACGATTTCATTGACATAACCAATGGCACGACGTTCAGCATCCAACATGCTAATTTTGCCGCGAATGCTTTCGCGGCGAATCGCATCTTGTACATCACTGGCTTTAATCAATGAATGCATCACGTTGCGGCGGTCTGAAAGGTCAGGGCCGAGTACCGCTTCACGGTGTGCATCGAGCTGATTATTTAAGGTATTTAGAATATACGTTGCAGGAGATAAATTTGGATAGGTGGTTTTTGCAAAGTCGACCAACGCACGTAAAGACTGACTTTCATGAAACTCTAAAAATGATTGACGACCATGTAAACCGATATTCATCAGCTGCTTCACCGTACTTGGAGTTGCCCAAGTGTCGGTAAATAGCAATTTAAACCAAGAGTCTTCTTTGTCTGGTGAACGTCCCCACAGTACCGTCACAGGTATCAGCTCCACGTCTAAATCGGGTTGTTGCTCTAAAGCTTCAACTAGACGTAATAGGCGCGGTGGAAAGGTGTGTGGTGAAGGGTTAAGTAAATTATTTTCATCGTTATGTTGTAAAAACACGATCGATGCTTTTTCTTGATGTGTCCCCACGACCAAAGGATCGAGTGCAGGAGCAAGTTTTAAACGACGCGTTTCACCATCCACCAATAGTGCATTACTGCGTGAGTGGTTTTGAAGCACATAACAGACAATTTTTTTGGGATGGCCTGAAGCTGCTGGGTCAGCATCTGTTGCTGTCGGTTCTGTTGGAACCTCACCCAATACATGTGGGGTTACTATGAGGTCAAGAAGCTTACTTGAAAGCTTTCTATACATTTGACCAAAGCCACTTTTGGACATATACACTCCTGCTTAAATGACCAATCCCGCAGTTTGTCTGAAGGGGTATTTATTTTGCGTAATTGTAAACATAAACCGTATGTCATTGCCTGACAAATTTGTTTTATATGGTGAATTTTATCGTTAAAAATCGTATTTTTAGTGGGAAATAACGAAAAAAACTTATGACAACTCAGTCAAGTAATCTATAGGGTTTTAGTCTGAATTTATGGCAAAATAGATTTTAATATCGATATCATACCTCATCACTTTACACAAAAATCTGGTCTCTCACCATTAAGTAGGTTGCTTATGAATGCCTTAACCCAAGAGTTGGTTGAATTACTGAGCCTCGAAAAAATTGAGGAAAATATCTTTCGTGGAAAAAGCCGTAATTTGGTTGGGAAGCGTGTTTTTGGCGGACAAGTCTTAGGTCAGGCTCTACGTGCGGCATCATATACGACGGATCGTCCAGCTCATTCTTTACATGCATACTTTTTATTTGGTGGCGATGTGAACGCGCCGATTATCTATGAAGTTGATCGAATTCGTGATGGTCGTAGTTTTGTCAGTCGCCAAGTGCGTGGTATTCAGCATGGTAAAACCATCTTTATGTGTATGGTGTCTTTTGCTGACAATGAAGAAGGCTTGAATTATCAAATCGGTGAGCCTGAGTATCCAGCACCAGAGTCTTTAAAGTCTGAGGCTGAACTGAAAAAAATGATGGTGGAATTTGTGCCTGAAAATGTGCGTGCAAGTTTTATGCGGGATCGTCATGTGGAAATTCGTCCTATCAATCCACAGAACCCGTACCAACCGCAGCCTGAAGCACCTGTGTATGCGCACTATATTCGTACGCATGACCGCATTGCAACAGAAGTGGATGAGATTTCGTTGCATCAGGCGATTGCAGCATTCTATTCAGATTTCACTTTAATGACCACGGCACTGCGCCCGCATGGTTTAAGTTATCTTTCGCCAAGTTTACAGTGTGCGAGTATCGATCATGCCATGTATTTCCATAAACCCTTTCGCGTGGATGACTGGATGCTGTATGACATGGATGCCACAGTCAGTGCCAGTTCACGAGGTTTAAACTTTGGACGAATGTGGCAAAACGGTGAGTTGGTGTGTAGCACTACGCAAGAAGGTTTGATTCGGCTCCGCGAAATCGAAGCCCAATAAAGTCTGAGTACAGAAAAAGCTGAGTGATATGACTCAGCTTTTTTTATGACTGAAAGGTGGTCAGAGCAGAGCTAGGAGTTGAGCTTCAATTGTAATAGTCTTATATTTTTGGGAGAGGCATATGGGGAAATGTGCAGTACTTGTGACAAAAAAATGCTCGATTCTAGTCCGTTCACATGGCATAGTTTCCCAAAGAAATCTTTGAAAAGCATGAAGCTATGAGCTTAAACACGCAAATTCTAATTGCAGCGATCTTTGGGGTCATCTTCGGATTTATTCTCAATCTTTTCCCGGGTACCGCTTTTTTAGACATGAGTTTGTATGGAATCGGGGTGGTCAGCAGTATTTTTATTGGTCTATTAAAAATGCTCTTGATTCCCCTTATTTTTAGCTCAATTGTTGTGGGGGTATCCAACTTACAAGCGGGTGGCCAGCTCTCCCGTGTTTGGAAAATTACGGTGGCATGTTGTGTCACTACCACGACTTTGGCCTTGATATTGGGTTTAAGCTGCGCGCATTTATTTGAAGTCGGCAAAGGTGTCGATATCGCCATGTTCCAAGACGCCATGGCCGCTCATCAAACTCCAGATACACTTACTCCATCTTCGTTCTTCACTAACTTTATTCAAAATACGCTGATTAACCCGTTTAAAGCTTTTGCCGAAGGCAATGTTTTAGCGGTGGTGGTTTTTGCGCTGTTCATTGGAGTGGCACTGGTTAAAGGCGGAGAAAAATTCCGTACGGTACGTAAGCTGAGTCAACAGTTCTTTGACATCATGATGTTGATGATTGGTTGGGTGATGAAGCTAGCCCCGCTAGGAATCTTTGCCTTACTTGCTAAGTTGATTGCCACTGAAGACATTTCGGTATTGAGTCGTTTGGCTGAGTTTGCGGCTGTGGTAACGGGCACTACCATTTTTCATGGTCTGGTGGTCTTACCGCTATTACTGTGGATTTTTGGCAAGATGAACCCGATGACCTTTTTTAAAGGTACACGTGTGGCGTTGATTACTGCTTTTGCCACCAGTTCAAGCTCGGCAACTATGCCTTTATCACTGAAATGTGCGCAAGAAAATCTCGGTGTACGTCCGCAAACAGCGGGCTTTGTGATTCCGTTGGGGACGCAGCTCAATATGGATGGTACTGCGCTGTATGAGGCAGCGGCAGCTTTGTTTATTGCCAACTTGATGGGACTAGATTTGACTTTGAGTCAGCAGTTGGTGGTGTGTCTGACGGCGATGATTGCCTCTTTAGGTGCTCCAGGGATTCCGAGTGCAGGCATGGTCACTATGATTATGGTATTGCAGTCTGTGGGGCTTCCTGCTGAAGCGATTGCGATTTTATTACCGATTGATCGCTTACTGGATACCGTGCGTACTGTGGTGAATGTACAAGGTGACATGATGATTAGTGTGGTGGTGGATCGACATACCAAGGATCTGGATGCACCTTTGCCCAATTTATCGAATCCGTCTTAAGTTTTGCTCTAAAATAAAAAAGCAGCTATTAAGCTGCTTTTTTTATTTTAGGATTTAAGCGACTTTGAGCATGGCACGTTTAGCCGCTGGGGATTGGTCTAAGTAGGCAATAGCATCTTCTGTTTTGGCTTCGTGTACAGGGTCATACCACGGCACTAAATAGCCAAATTGCTGTGAGATTAACCAGAGTGGACTTGGTAAAACTTGATGATTCCGTTTAGAAATAGACAGCCACTCACGCCAAATCCAAGGTTTAAACAGACTGGGTTGAATCGACTTAAAGCGGTCATCTTGTTTCATAATATGGGCCGCACCATCGACCCATAAACCCAGCACGGCAGCGATCACCACCAGACTCAAATAATAACGCGCAATGTAGCCACCACCTAAGTGTCGGTACAAATCAAATGCGACGGTTCGGTGTTCAATTTCTTCTGCGCCGTGCCATTTGATCAAGTCTAACATCGCAGGGTCAGCGCCCATTTTTTCCCATTCGGTGTTGTCCAGTGCATATTTTCCAAGGATACAGGTCATGTGTTCCACCGTGGCAATAATACCGAGTCGAAACAGATCCCACTGGTGCTCAAGTGCTTTAGGTACAGTGAGATCTAGTGGTTTATCAGCCAGTAATTTTCCAAATAAGAAATCCATCAACTCTAGATTACGGGAGACATCAATCTTTCTTTGGCTGAGATACTCTTTATTGGCTGAGTTGTGTGCCTGCGCATGCATGGCTTCTTGGCGAATAAAGGCTTGTACATCTTGCTTCAGCTTTTCATCGCTAATTTGCGGTAAGACTTTGTTATAGAGGCGGCAGAACCAGAACTCACCTGCGGGCAGGATCATATTAATTTCATTGATGAAATAGCTGGCAAAAGGTTGGCTGGGAATCCAATCAATTGGACTGTCTTGCCATTCAAATTTAACTTTGCGGGGCTTAATGGTGTAGGTAATCGAGGAACGAATTTTGTTTTTTTTCAAGCGAGACCATAATTTCATATGCTGACCTATTTTTATATGTATTGAATTTTTTTCACGTGCTGAATAAAGTCAGTATAAAAAAAAGTCCCCGATTGCGATTAGCAATAGGGGACACAGATACAGCAATAGATGATGCTTTTATAGGTTGGCGTTTAAAACTTAAGCCTCAGGCTGTGGTTTGGTTTCCACATCGTCTTCAGCATCAAGATCCATAGCGGCTTCAGGATCTTCATCGAATTCGTCTGCATCCAGCTCATCTGCCGTCGCATCTGGAATGCTGCTTAAGTCAAAATGTTGGGCTTGATCTAAAGTAAAATTCAGTCGTCCGCCCATCACACTCGCCAGTTCTTCTAGGCCTTGTTTGTTGAGAGAAGAGAACAATTGAATTGAGAAATCCAGTTTCATCTTTTTCAATTGGGCTTTCACTTCTTGCAATGCTTTAGATGCAGGGCCACGGTTGAGTTTATCGGACTTGGTCAGTAGCACATGCACAAACAATTTACGTGAATACGCCCATTCCAACATCATCACGTCAAAGTGCTGTAGCGGATGACGAATATCCATCAACAAGACTAAGCCTTGTAAGCTTTTACGCTGAATCAGGTAATTTTCTAACTCTTTTTGCCACACGATTTTCATCGCTTCAGGCACGGCTGCATAACCATAACCGGGTAAGTCGACGAGACGTTGATCGGGATTACCCAGACTGAAAAAGTTAATCATCTGTGTACGACCCGGTCTTTTCGAGGCACGAGCCAATTGCTTTTGATTGGTTAAGGCATTGATAGCACTAGACTTACCTGCATTTGAACGACCCGCAAAAGCAATTTCATAGCCTGTATCTTCTACACACAGGTTGAGCTTTGGGGCACTCATTAAAAACTCTGCTTTACGCAGCCAGTTGAGAGCGCGCACAGCATATTCAGTAACTGCAGAATCTACCTTTTTTTCATAGCTAATTTTTTGCTTTGGGGCAGCAGCAATTTTACTGTTTTTGGATTTTCCTCGGCTGTGGTGCATAACTCAACTTCAATTTATGATCTACAATCAGCCATTATAATGGAAGTCGAGCAGGCAATCGACCTTTGCAGCGTAAAGTCCGTAATCTTATCTATAAAAGACCTTAATCGGCGAGATTGATCAGGTTAATCGGCGAGTGGGTCGTGAACTTATTCTGAGCTTCAGTACCCAGTACATCCGCTAAGGTATATTGGTCTAAGCTGTGATAGAACTGGTCTAGCGCTTGATCTAAGATCCCTTTCAGTCCGCAATTCGAACGGAGTACGCAAGGCGGGGTGTTACATTCCACAATATTCTGATCCGCTTGCAAGATCCGTACAATCTCGCCCAGTCTTAAATGTAGGGTTTCTGGATTGAGTCGAATCCCACCGCCACGACCACGTGCAGTAATAATCCACTGCTGTTTCGCCATAAAGTGTACGATTTTCATCAAGTGGTTTTCGGACACTTGTAGAGCTTGCGCCAGTTCTGCGATGGTATGCGGCAGTGCTTTCGGCTGGGAAACATACATCAGAATTCGCAAAGCATAATCGGTAAATTTATTGAGCTGCATGAGGGTACTGATCGTTGATAAGCAAAAAAACAAAGGGCTAGTCTAGCATAACCTGACTAACCCTCTCTATTTTATGCCGATGGCATGGGTTAGTGGTGAACACCACCTGTGCCAAAAGCTTCACTGTGAATATTTTCGGCAGGAACACCACGGGCAATCAGGGCTTTTTGCTGTTCTGCCATAAATGGCATTGGGCCGCATAAGTAGTAATCTGCTTGAACAGGTAGAATCGCGCTATCAATGGTACTCAAATCAAGGCGACCCTTCGCATCATAATCTTGACCCAAAACATCGCTTTGATGTGGGAACTCATATGCAGTAAAGGTGCTTAAACGTGGGTATTTGGCTTTTAAGTCATGAATATGTTGTTTCATGGCATGCACTTGTTTGCTACGGCAGGCGTGTACAAAAGTCACAGGCTCTGGCATATCCAAAGTTACCAACTGATTCAGCATCGCCACCATTGGCGTGAGGCCTACACCACCACTAATAAAGACATTACGTTTGTTTGGGTCAATTAGGTAGAAGTTACCTGTTGGTGCAGACACTTCAATTTCAGCACCTTCGGCTAAACCATGCAGGGTATTTGACACCCAGCCTCCTGCCAAATCGCCTTTTTCATCTTCGCGTTTGACCGAGATACGTAAATAGTCAGCTTGAGGGCTAGTTGAAAGGGTATATTGGCGAGGTTGTTTTAGACCAAGTTCCTCAACAAATACACGGACTGAAATGTACTGACCTGCTTCATATTTTGGTAAATCACCACCGTCCACAGGGGCAAGATAGAAAGAGGTGATTTCATCGCTTTCCACTACTTTTTTCGCGATTTTAAAGTTGCGCCAGCCTAACCAGCTCCCTTTAGTTTGTTGATGTTGCTCATAAATCGCTTTTTCAGTACTAATGAATAAATCAGCCAATTGACCATACGCTGCAGCCCAAGCATCAATCAATGGATCTTCCATTGAAATACTTAAAACTTCACTAATCGAATGGAGGAGGTTTTCCCCAACAATGTTGTAGTCAGGTGCTTGAATATTCAAGCTGACATGTTTGTGGGCAATCAGCTCAACCACAGGAAGCAATACAGAAGGATCTTCAATGTTTTCTGCATAGGCCAACACAGCACCCGCCAAAGCTTGGGCTTGAGCACCACTGCGTTGATGCCCCATATTAAAGGTTTCTTTTAAATTAGGATTATTGCCTAACATACGGTTATAAAAATAACCTGTGAGTGCGACACCGTTTTCACGAAGGACGGGAACAGTTGCTTTTACAAGGTCAATTTGCTGCGGAGTCATGTTTGATCTCTCTTGGCTATCATTTATAAGATGTATTTAAAATATACCTTTAAAGGTGTAATGTAAATACATCTTTTAATAAAAATCATATTTTTTATATGGGATATATTTATAACATTGTTTTAATTTAAATTATCATGGTCAGGATGATAACCAAAAAAAATGCCAGATTGATGAATAACAGCATGTTGGTATTGTTGAAATAACACATGATCTTCACGATCAAGTGGAAGTTTGCCCTGCCATTGTCCAAAGTGATCCATATATCGTACCCATGATAAGGCTTTATCAAAGTCCTGTTTTTTTGTGAGTTGAGCACATGCCACTAAGTAATCTTCGACAAAGCGATGTTGGCGACAGGCTGAATATTTGATAATGTTAAAACATGATTGAAAATATTGATGCGCTTGTTGCAATTGATGCTGTAATAAGGCTTGTCGTCCAAGAACCCAATCTTTTAGCCATGGAAACATAACATATGCTTGGCTTTGTTCATGGTCTTGTAGCCATTGATTCATATCTATTGGTTTACCTGAGATAATGTCATAACCTTGCATCATATTTTCAATTGCAGGGTATTCATTGGTTTTGGCTTGATATTTCTGTAAGGTGTTCAGAACATGGGCAATCGTGACAATACAATACTGCTCTAGTGGTTGAAATAAAGAAATTTTTTGTGTTGCTTCTGCAAATTTCTTCGGTGAATGTTGTGCAAACTGTGCTATATTTTGTTGGCAGGGTGCTAAATATTTAAAGAATAAGTCCACGCATATTTGATCATGCATTTCCTGATTTTGTTCAAGGCTAAATCCTTCAGCCTGTTGTTGTAGTAAATGTTCTAATTCAGATGGACGCGCTTGATAAGCAGGCAAGAAAGCCTGGTTAATTAAGCTAAATTGTTGTTTGAATTGAGTAATTAAATTTTTGGTGAAATCTACGCCATAATGTTGGTCTACTTGCTCTAATACCGATGTCACCCATCGGGCTAAAAATAAATACGTTTTAAACAGTTGTTGTTGATCAGCTTTAATCTTATGTTGCTGCATAGCACGTTGAAAAGTTTGTTCTAAATCATGCCAAGTCGATAAATTTTTACCTTGTCGCCAATGACGGACGTTTTCCAAATCTCGTTGTTGAGTGATGTCATTTGATGAGGTGTGAAACGAGGTGGTGGTCTGTCCTGTCACTTGATAAATCCAGTCAATTACTATGGCTAGAGGTGTTTGCTGACCTCGCCCTAAAAACCAAAAAGGCGTGTCTATGGATTGAAATTTTTGAAAATGTTGATGGAATTTCCATTTGTATTTAAAGAATGACAGAACTAAACGAGGCATCCAAACCAGTTCAATCAAATAAGCAACATTGGTCTTTTTGTTCCGAAATGTTCCCTCACGATGAATGGTTTCCAAATAGCACTGAAATAAATCCACTAAACTCTGTCCAATCGCCGTGACCCAATCATCATCTTGAACAATTGACATGAGTTTTTCTCGAAGCAAAAATTGACAATCTTCAAAATTCTTTAAAAACTTTCCATCTTCTTTGGCTAGGCGACGAAGCTGAGTTTGTATTCGCTTAATTTCTTTTTGATTGTTATCAGATTGATCGTGACGGTCAGCTAAAATGCCTGAGCTATTAAAAATAAAATGGACAAGTTCACCTTGAGTTGGAAATCTGATTTGATTGCGCATTTAATGGATTCCCCCAAAAAATAAAAAGCACGTTATCGATGAGATAACGTGCAAATGAGTACTTATTTAGAACGATAAGTTGGATTCAGTTGTTTGCCACGATTACCCTGATTTTGATCATAGGTAAGGTTTGTACCTGTTGTACCACGATTGGCATTGACTATATTGGTGGCATTGTTTTGAATTGATTTTGGTTGAGATGATGATTTAGTCATGTTAAAACTCCAGTTGATTGTTAAGGAAATTTAACAATAAATCATCATCTCGTTATACTCACCGTGAAAATTGCCGACAAGATTTCATGATACTTTATGTTCCTTTTTTTACTTGCCGAAAATAGACCCTAAAATACCACGCATAATTTTCTGTCCCGTACTGCCGCCGAGGCTGCGTGCTGCACTTTTAGCGAACGTCCCCACTGTATCTTGAATTAGCTTCTCACGCTGTTTTGCTTCACGTTCAGCTTCCTTCTGCTGTTCTTTCGCGATACGTTCTTGCTCACGTGCTTGTTGCTTAGCCAGTGTTTCAGCTTCTTTGGCCTGCTGTTTCTCTAGCGCTTCTTGTTCTTTGGCTTGTTGTTTCTCTTGCTCTATCTGTACGGCTTGTTGTTGGCGTTCAACCACTTTATTTTGTAGAAGTTCAAAAGCACTTTCACGGTCTAGGCTTTTTTCATAAATGCCTGCCACGATACTTTGTGAAATTAAGGTTTGACGTTGTTCTGGGCTAATGGGGCTGAAAGACGAGTAGGGCGGCATCACCCATGCGCGCTCCACGACTTGTGGTGTGCCTTGTTCATCTAGGCAACTAATCAGAGCTTCACCCACGGCAAGCTCCGTGATGGCTTGCTCAACCTTAAATTCAGGGTTGGCGCGGAAGGTGTCTGCAGCCGTTTTGACTGCTTTTTGATCTTTCGGGGTAAAGGCACGTAAGGCATGTTGTACGCGATTGCCGAGTTGCCCCAACACGCTTTCAGGCAAATCCAGTGGATTTTGCGTGACAAAGTAAATACCCACCCCCTTGGAGCGAATCAGGCGCACCACTTGTTCAATTTTTTCTTGTAGCGCTGCACTGGCATTATCAAACAGCAAATGCGCTTCATCAAAGAAGAACACCAGTTTGGGCTTGTCCATATCGCCAACCTCAGGCAGCTGTTCAAATAATTCTGAAAGCATCCAGAGCAGAAAAGTGGCATAGAGCTTTGGGGTATTCATGAGTTTGTCTGCGGCTAGAATATTGATATAGCCGTGACCATTACTGTCGGTCTGAATAAAGTCGAGAATATTTAAGCTGGGCTCCCCGAAAAATTGATCACCGCCTTGATCGGCTAGTGCCAATAAATTCCGTTGAATCGCGCCAAGACTGGCAGGAGATAGGTTGCCATATTCGGCTTTAAACTCTGCGGCATGTTCACTGACATAACCGATCATGGCTTTTAAGTCTTTAAAGTCGATCAGTAACATGCCTTGATCATCTGCAATACGAAATACCGCAGATAGTACCCCTTCTTGGGTGTCATTCAAATTCAGCATACGTGCCAGCAACAGCGGACCAATTTCGGTAATCGTGGTGCGAATAGGATGACCTTGTTCAGCAAATAAATCCCAAAACACCACGGGTGATGCAGCAAAGGGAATGCTGTTGATGCCTAAACTTTTAATGCGTTCATCAAATTTTGGGTTGGATGCGCCTGCCTGCGCTAAGCTGGAAACATCACCTTTGGCATCGGCTAAAAATACGGGCACCCCGAGTCTGGAAAAACTTTCAGCCAACACCTTCAGGGTTACGGTTTTACCTGTCCCTGTTGCCCCTGCAATTAAGCCATGACGGTTGGCAAACTTCGAGTGTAGAACAACATCTTGTTGGGTATTCGTGGTTTTCTTGGCAATGATGATCGGGGTGCTCATACTTCTTCCTATTCAATTTTTTTGTGATGGTTATTCAGTTGTTTTAGTGCGTTTTCTATATCTTGAATTAAATCGGCAGGATGTTCTAGTCCTATACAAAAGCGAACCAATAAACCTTGTTGTAAATGTGTATGCTCAAGTACACGCATGTCTTTGAGGTCATAAAGCATCACCAAACTCACAGGACCGCCCCAACTAAAGCCGAGTTTGAAGAGTGACAGGGCATCACAAAACTGACGAATATCCTGCAGATCAAATTCGGGCTTGAAAATGACACTGACCAAACCTGCACTGTGTTGATCGACACAAATGTCTTTCCAATATAAATGACCTGCAGCACTCGAGTCAGCAGGGTGTAAGACCTGCACAAATTCCGGTTGTTGTTTTAGCCATGCTAGGAGTTGCAGCGCACTTTCAGACTGTGCGGCATAACGAATGCGCATTGATGCTAGACTGCGTTGGACTTGAGCAACATCATCCCCAGAGACGCTAATGCCTTGAATGGCATGCGTGCGAAAGAGTTGATGATGTAAAGCTCGCTCACGTGTCACGACTGAGCCCATTAAAATGTCTCCACCGCCACTTGGGTACTTGGTTAAAGCATGTACCGTCACATCTACACTTAAGTGCGCATCACTAAAATCAAAAGCATTAAAGGCAAGACCAGCGCCCCATGTATTGTCTAAAGCAGTGAGCACATGATACGTTTGCGCCTTTTTCACCAATCCAACCAAATCTGGAAATTCCAGTGTGACTGAGCCTGCGGCTTCTAGCCAAATCAGTTTTGCTTTTTCCGTCGGTTGGAAAGAGGACACATCAATAGGGTTATAAACACGAACATCAATGCAATAGCGTTTTTCTAGATTACGAAGATGCTCCATGTTTGGCCCGTAAATATTATCTGCCACCCAAACTTCATCACCGTGGCTTAGAAAGCATGAATTCACCAAATTAATTGCAGACAATCCACTTGGTGCGAGTAGGCAGTACTTTCCACCCTCAATTTGTGCAATGTTATCGCCCAATGTAAAGGTGGTAGGGGTGCCATGGGTGCCATAACTATAGTCATAGTCATCGGTCCAATGGCGATTAAATAGTGCATCGGTATCTTCAAAAATAATCGTCGATGCACGATACAGGGGAGGTTGGACCGTTGAGATGTACTGCGGTGCTTGTCTTGGTGCATGAACCAATGCGGTTTGCGGGTTTTTTTTCACGAATCGACTCATCATAAAGCGATAAATTGTTTTTAGCTTAAGAGAAAGTTTCTAAATAGGCGAGAAAATTGAACAAATGTGAATAAAGGTAAACAAAATAAAAAGTTGGCTTCAATTTTGCTAAATCATCTATAAGGATAGTAAAAAGAAGGCATAAGCGCATGACGTCGCATTTAAAAGTACATTATTTTCAGCATATTGCTGGTGAAGGGTTCGGCAGTTGCTATACATATTTAAAACAACAAGGTGCTGTAATCAGTGCAACAGAGTTTTTTGCTTTACCTATAGATCAAGCCTTAGAGATAGAAGCTTTACCGAGTATTGAGGATGTCGACTTACTGATTATTATGGGCGGTACCATGAGTGTGAATGATGAAGTAAATTTTCCATGGTTAAAGATCGAGAAGCGTTGGTTAAGGCGTTACTTGGCCGCTGGAAAGCCCGCGATTGGCTTATGCTTGGGCGGGCAATTGATTGCCAATGCGCTCGGTGCCGCGGTCAGTCGCAATGAACAACAGGAGTTGGGTTGGGCGACAGTGCGTAAAATCCAGCACGTCCCAACAGAATGCTTTGAGTTGCCTGAACAGTTTAATGTGATGCAATGGCATAGCGAGACCTTTGAAATTCCAAAAGGTGCTGTACATTTGGCTGAAAATACCGTCTGTCGCAATCAAATGTACCAAATTGGAAAGAATGTATTGGGTTTTCAATTTCACCCAGAGATCGTGCCAGAAACCTTAGCACTTTTTTTAGAAAATGATGACGAGCTGAATAAGTTTTCGGGGCAATACGTGGCAACTGAAACTGAATTGAAAAAATCACCAAAATTAAATTTTATTGAGGGAAATCAAATTCTTAACAGTGCAATTGATTATGTGTTGCGGTAAACAGTCTATTGATGCTTTTTTAAGCTACTGATAATCCAAACAAATTGAATATATTGTAAAAAACCAAAAATGGATTTGCTTATGCATTAAACAATGGCTATAATGAGCGACCCTTTAATGAAAGGGGGTTAACTGCGAATAAAGTAGTTAACATCGTGACAGTCGTGGCATCGATCATGACCTTAGTGATATTTCACTGCTCTTGACACTTACCTTTTTAGTGGGGTGAGATGCGTCAGGAGTGATTCTTTATATATTTGGCTTGGAGTTTACTGGTATGTCTAACCAGAGAATTCGTATCCGTTTGAAGTCTTTTGATCACCGTTTAATTGATCAATCAGCTCAAGAAATCGTAGAAACAGCAAAACGTACTGGCGCACAAGTTTGTGGTCCAATTCCAATGCCTACACGCATTGAACGTTTTAACGTTTTAACATCACCACACGTTAACAAAGATGCGCGTGACCAATACGAGATCCGCACTTATAAACGTTTGATCGACATCGTTCAACCTACAGACAAAACTGTAGATGCATTGATGAAGTTAGATCTTGCAGCTGGTGTTGATGTTCAGATCGCATTGGGTTAAGGCTTTCGGGTTAATTAACGCTCTAAGTTAATTAGGCCGCTTTTTTAGAGGTTTATGCACATGGCTATTGGTTTAGTCGGTCGCAAGTGCGGTATGACACGTATCTTTACAGATGCTGGTGTTTCTGTGCCTGTTACAGTGATTGAGGTTGATCCTAACCGCATCACTCAAATCAAAACGCTTGAAACTGATGGTTATCAAGCGATTCAAATCACTACTGGTGAACGTCGCGAATCTCGCGTAACTAACGCTCAGAAAGGTCACTTCGCGAAAGCGGGTGTTGCTGCTGGTCGTCTAGTTCAAGAATTCCGTGCAACAGAAGCTGATCTTGAAGGTCGTGAAGTTGGTGGAACTATCGGTGTAGACATGTTCACAGTTGGTCAAGTAGTTGACGTAACTGGTCAGTCGAAAGGTAAAGGTTTCCAAGGTGGTGTTAAGCGTTGGAACTTCCGTACGCAAGATGCTACTCACGGTAACTCACTTTCTCACCGTGTTCTGGGTTCTACAGGTCAAAACCAGACTCCTGGTCGCGTATTCAAAGGCAAAAAAATGGCTGGCCATTTAGGTGCTGAACGCGTAACTGTACAGGGTCTAGAAATTGTATCTATCGACGCAGAACGTTCAGTTTTAGTAGTGAAAGGTGCAATTCCTGGCGCTACTGGTGGTGACGTAACTGTTCGTCCTACGATCAAGGCCTGAGGGGAAATAACGTGAATTTAAATACTGTTTCCGGCTCTGCTGTTGAATTATCAGAAGTTGCGTTCGGTCGTGAATTCAATGAAGCTCTTGTACACCAGGTTGTTACAGCTTATTTAGCTGGTGGTCGTCAAGGTTCAAAAGCTCAGAAATCACGTGCAGACGTTTCTGGCGGTGGCAAAAAGCCATTCCGTCAAAAAGGTACTGGTCGCGCTCGTGCTGGTTCTATTCGTAGCCCAATCTGGGTAGGTGGTGGTAAAACTTTTGCTGCTCGCCCACAAGATTGGTCTCAAAAAGTTAACCGCAAAATGTATCGCGGTGCAATGCAATGTATCTTAGCTGAACTTGTTCGCCAAGATCGTCTTGTATTGGTTGAAGAGTTTGCTGTTGCTGCTCCAAAAACTAAAGAGTTGCTTGCAAAACTTAACGACTTGAATGCTACTCGTGCATTGATCGTTACAGAATCTGTAGATGAGAATCTATACCTTGCAGCGCGCAACATTCCACACGTTGATGTGGTTGATGCTGCTGCTATCGATCCTGTTAGCTTGATTGCGTTCGATAAAGTTGTTATGTCTGTAGCTGCTGCTAAGAAAATTGAGGTAGAACTCGGATGAACAACGAACGTATCTATCAAGTCCTACAAGGACCTGTATTCTCAGAAAAAGCACAAGTTTTAGGCGAAACTGCTGGTGTTCAAGTATTCAAAGTTGCACTTGATGCAAACAAACTTGAAATCAAAAAAGCTGTTGAGCAATTGTTTGGTGTTCAAGTTGTTAAAGTTAACACAACGATCACTAAAGGTAAGACTAAACGCTTTGGTAAAACATTAGGACGTCGTTCTGATGTTAAAAAAGCATACGTCACCCTGAAAGCTGGCCAAGATGTTGAAATGGCTGACTTGGGCGATACCGCTGAAAGCGCAGCGGAATAAGGACGAGAATTATGCCAATTCAAAAATGTAAGCCAACGTCTCCTGGACGTCGCTTTGTAGAGAAAGTCGTTCACGACCATCTTCACAAAGGTGCGCCTTATGCTCCGTTGGTTGAAGCTAAAAAACGTACTGGTGGTCGTAATAACAACGGTCACATCACGACTCGTCACGTTGGTGGCGGTCACAAGCAGCACTACCGTCTAGTTGACTTTAAACGTAACAAAGATGGTATTCCTGCAACTGTAGAGCGTATTGAATACGATCCTAACCGTACAGCACACATTGCACTAGTATTGTATGCTGATGGTGAGCGTCGCTACATCATCGCGCCTAAAGGCCTTCGCGCTGGCGATAAAGTTCAATCTGGTAATGATGCTCCAATTCGTCCAGGTAACTGTTTACCGCTTCGCAACATGCCTATCGGTTCTACTCTTCACAACATCGAACTTAAAATCGGTAAAGGCGCGCAATTAGCTCGTTCTGCTGGTACTTCAGTTCAGTTGTTGGGTCGTGACGGTTCTTACGCTATCGTTCGTTTACGTTCTGGTGAAATGCGTAAAATTCACGTTGAGTGCCGTGCAGTTCTTGGTGAAGTTTCTAACCAAGAAAGCAACCTTCGTTCACTTGGTAAAGCAGGTGCAGCACGCTGGCGTGGCGTTCGTCCTACCGTTCGTGGTATGGCGATGAACCCAGTAGATCACCCGCACGGTGGTGGTGAAGGTCGTAGCAAAGGTATTCAACCTGTAAGCCCATGGGGTCAAAAAGCTAAAGGGTACAAGACACGTACCAATAAGCGTACGACTAAGATGATTATTCGCGACCGTCGCGTTAAGTAACAAGTAAAGGAATCTGACAATGCCTCGTTCTCTGAAAAAAGGCCCATTCGTCGATGCGCACTTGTTCGCTAAGGTTGAAGCGGCTATCGCGGCTAATAACCGTAAGCCGATCAAAACTTGGTCGCGTCGTTCGATGATCCTCCCAGATTTTGTTGGTTTAACAATTTCTGTACATAATGGCCGTAACCATGTTCCAGTGATCGTATCTGAACATATGGTTGGTCACAAACTTGGTGAATTCGCGCCAACTCGTACCTATCGTGGTCACGGTGTTGACAAGAAATCTAAACGTTAAGGTGCTATGATGGAAGTTACTGCTAAATTACGCGGTGCCGCTATCTCGGCACAAAAAACTCGTTTGGTTGCAGACCTAATCCGTGGCAAATCTGTTGCTCACGCGCTTAATATTCTCAACTTCAGCAACAAAAAAGCTGCAGTTTTGGTTAAAAAAGCATTGGAATCTGCAATTGCAAACGCTGAACACAATAACAGTTTAGATGTAGACGACCTTAAGGTTACTACGATTTACGTTGATGAAGGCACTAGCCTTAAACGTATTATGCCACGTGCTAAAGGCCGTGCAGATCGTATTACTAAGCGTACTTGTCACATTACCGTTAAGGTAGGGGTTTGATATGGGTCAGAAGGTTCATCCAATCGGTATCCGCCTTGGTGTTGTAAAACGTCATAACGCCAACTGGTATGCGAGTCCGAAACAATACGCTGAATACTTGCTTAAAGATCTTCAAGTTCGTGAGTTTTTAACTAAAAAACTTAAGAATGCAATGATCAGCAATATTCTTATCGAACGTCCTACGGGCGCTGCTAAAGTAACTATTAGCACTGCACGTCCTGGTATCGTTATCGGTAAAAAAGGCGAAGACATTGAGAAATTACAGCGTGAGCTTACTCAAATTATGGGTATTCCAGCGCAAGTAAGCATCAATGAAATCGATCGCCCAGACTTAGACGCTCGTTTAGTTGCTGAAGCTATCGCTTCTCAATTAGAAAAACGTGTAATGTTCCGTCGTGCTATGAAGCGTGCGGTTCAAAACACAATGCGTGCTGGTGCTAAAGGTATCAAAGTTGAAGTATCAGGCCGTTTAGGTGGTGCTGAGATTGCTCGTACTGAGTGGTATCGTGAAGGTCGCGTACCTTTGCATACACTTCGTGCAGACATCGATTATTCAACTATGCGTGCTGAAACGACTTACGGTACGATTGGTGTTAAAGTTTGGATCTTCCGTGGTGAGATCTTGGGTGGCATGAAACAAGTCATGAACCCAGCTCCAGCTGAAGAGCGTCCAGCTAAACGCGGTCGTGGTCGTGGTGAAGGTCAAGAGCGTCGTGGTCGTCGCAATGATCGTTCTGCTGAAAAAGGAGAATAATCCATGTTACAACCTAAACGTACTAAATTCCGTAAAGTGCAGAAAGGCCGTAACACTGGTCTAGCTCACCGCGGTAGCTCGGTATCTTTTGGTACAATCGCACTTAAATCTGTTGAGCGTGGTCAAATGACTGCTCGTCAAATTGAAGCAGCGCGTCGTACAATCAGCCGTCGTATTAAACGTGGTGGTAAGATCTTTATCCGTGTTTTCCCAGACAAGCCGATTACTTCTAAGCCTCTTGAAGTGCGTATGGGTAAAGGTAAAGGTTCTGTGGAATACTGGGTTTGTCAAATCAAACCAGGTAAAGTCTTGTACGAAATTGATGGTGTTAACGAAGAATTGGCTCGCGAAGCGTTTACGCTTGCAGCTGCTAAACTTCCGTTTAAAACCACTATCGTGACTCGGACGGTAATGTAATGAAAACTAAAGATCTACGTGAAAAGTCGGTAGAAGAGTTGACAGCTTTGCTTGATGAGCAACAGCTTAACCAATTCCGTCTTCGTATGGCAAAAGCAACTGGTCAATTGGGTAAATCGCACGAAGTTGCACTTACTCGTAAGACAATTGCTCGTATTAAGACACTCCTTACCGAAAAACAGGGGAACGGACAATGAGTGAACAAACAGTTCGCACGTTAACCGGCAAAGTAGTAAGCGACAAAATGGACAAGTCTATTGTTGTACTTATCGAACGCCGCGTTCAACACCCGTTGTATGGCAAATCAATCCGCCGTTCAACTAAATTACATGCTCACGATGAGAACAACACAGCTAAAACTGGCGACGTTGTGACTATCAAAGAAAGCCGCCCAATTTCTAAAACTAAGTCTTGGACTCTAGTTGAAGTTGTTGAAGCTGCTGCTGAGTAATTAGACGTATCTGTTGCATCATCGGTTAATTTCGAGTACTCTTTGAGCCTTTCGAAATTGTGACCGGTGATGCTCGGTTTTGGAGTAGGGCAATGATTCAAACCGAAAGTATGCTAGACGTAGCAGACAATAGTGGTGCTCGCCGCGTACAATGTATTAAAGTACTTGGTGGTTCACACCGTCGTTATGCTTCTGTTGGCGACATTATTAAAGTTACTGTAAAAGAAGCTATTCCACGCGCACGTGTTAAAAAAGGTGACGTGATGAATGCTGTTGTAGTTCGTACAAAATTCGGTATCCGTCGTCCAGACGGTTCAGTGATTCGTTTCGACGATAATGCTGCTGTTATTTTGAACAACAACAAAGCGCCGATTGCAACTCGTATTTTCGGACCAGTGACTCGTGAACTTCGTACTGAACAGTTCATGAAAATTATTTCACTGGCTCCTGAAGTTCTATAAGAGGCAATCATGGCTAAGATTAAAAAAGGCGATCAAGTTATTGTGATCGCAGGTAAAGAAAAAGGCAAACAGGGTACTGTTCTGTCTGTTTCAAATGACCGTGTTATGGTTGAAGGCCTTAACTTGGTTAAGAAGCATCAAAAGCCGAACCGTGCAACAGGTGCTGAAGGCGCTGTAGTTACACAAGAAGCTTCGCTTCATATCTCTAACGTGGCAATTTTTAATGCTACAACCCAAAAGGCTGACCGTGTTGGTTACCAAGTGACTGAAGGCGTGAAAACTCGCGTTTACAAGTCAAATGGTGAATCAGTGGCGGTAGCGAAGTAATAGGTTGAAAAGGCAATGGCCAGACTTAAAACGCGTTACAACGACGAACTTAAGGCTCAATTACAAGAGACTTTAGCCGTTAAAAATGTGATGGATATTCCTCGCATTACTAAAATCACGATCAACATGGGTGTTGGCGCAGCTGCTGCTGACAAAAAACTCCTTGATGGTGCTCTTGCTGATATGCAAGCTATCGCTGGTCAAAAACCAGTTCTTACGTTAGCTCGCAAATCAATCGCTGGTTTCAAAATCCGTGATGGTTGGCCGATTGGTTGTAAAGTTACTTTACGCGGCGAACGTATGTACGAATTCTTAGACCGTCTAATCTCGATTGCGATCCCTCGTATTCGTGACTTCCGTGGTTTCTCTGCGAAATCGTTTGATGGTCGCGGCAACTACTCAATGGGTCTTAAGGAACAAATCATGTTCCCTGAAATCGATTTTGATAAGATTGATCGTATTCGTGGTATGGATATTACCATCACTACGACTGCTCGCACCGATGACGAAGGCCGTGCGCTTATGCGTGCATTCGGCTTCCCGTTCAAATAAGAGGTCGATATGGCTAAGAAAAGTATGATTAATCGCGAATTGAAACGCGAAGCTACTGTTGCTAAATACGCTGCAAAACGTGCTGAATTAAAAGCTGTTATTGCAAACGTAAATGCTAGCGACGAAGAGCGTTTCGAAGCGATGATGAAATTCCAAGCATTACCACGTAATGCGTCTCCAGTACGTTTACGTAACCGTTGTGGTTTAACTGGTCGTCCTCATGGTTACTTCCGTAAGTTCGGTTTAAGCCGTAACAAATTACGCGATACAGTAATGCAAGGTGATGTACCGGGCGTTGTTAAGGCAAGCTGGTAAGGAGCGCTATAGATGAGTATGCAAGATACCGTTGCCGACATGTTAACTCGTGTTCGTAACGCGCAAATGGCAAAGAAACAAACAGTTTCTATGCCTAACTCTAAGTTGAAGGTTGCTATTGCAAACGTTCTTCAACAAGAAGGTTACATTTCAAACGTAGAAGTTGCTGATGCTGAAGGCAAAGCAACTCTTACTTTGACTTTAAAGTATTTCGAAGGCAAACCAGTTATCGAAACTGTGAAACGCGTAAGCCGTCCAGGTCTACGTCAGTATCGCGGTAAAGATGCACTTCCGAGCGTTAAGCAAGGTTTAGGTATTGCAATTGTTTCTACAAGCAAAGGCATCATGACTGATCGCGCTGCACGTGCTGCAGGTATCGGTGGTGAAGTTATTGCTTTTGTTTCTTAATAGGTGATTCCTCATGTCTCGTGTGGCTAAAGCCCCAGTAACTGTACCTAACGGTGTAACAGTTACTCAGAACGGCCGGCAGGTCGAAGTGAAAGGTAGCAAAGGTACTTTGTCTTTCACCCTGCATGCGCTGGTCGAGCTTAAACAGGAAGACGGTATTTTAGCGATTGCTCCAAAAGCTGAGTCGAAAGACGCTTGGATGCAAGCTGGTACTGCTCGCGCTGTGCTTAACAACCTTGTAAAAGGTGTGAGCGAAGGCTTCGAACGTAAGTTACAACTTATCGGTGTTGGTTATAAAGCTGCGGTTAAAGGTAACATTGTTAACCTTAACCTTGGTTTCTCTCACCCGATTGACTATACGCTTCCTGAAGGTGTAACTGCTGAAACTCCTACAGCAACTGAAATTGTTCTTAAATCTGCTGATAAAGCACGTTTAGGTCAAGTTGCTGCAGATATCCGTGGTTACCGTCCACCAGAGCCTTATAAAGGTAAAGGTGTTCGTTATTCTGACGAAGTTGTACTTCGTAAAGAAGCTAAGAAGAAATAAGGCGCGAGGTTCTTATGAACGAAAAGAAACAATCCCGTTTGCGTCGTGCGAAAAGCACACGCTTGCACATCCGTGCGTTGGGTGCGACTCGTTTGTGTGTAAACCGCACTCCGCGTCACATCTACGCTCAAGTTATTTCAGCAGATGGTGGCAAAGTTTTAGCGCAAGCTTCAACTTTAGATGCTACTTTACGTGCTGGTACAACTGGTAACGTTGAAGCAGCTACTAAAGTAGGTGCTTTAATCGCAGAACGCGCTAAAGCAGCTGGTGTTACTAAGGTTGCATTTGACCGTTCTGGTTTCAAATATCATGGTCGTATCAAAGCCTTGGCTGATGCTGCTCGTGAAAACGGCTTGGAGTTCTAATCATGGCTAAAGTTGAACAAAACGAAGGTCTTGTTGAAAAGCTGGTTGCCGTTGATCGTGTAGCCAAAGTTGTTAAGGGTGGTCGTATCTTCTCTTTCACAGCATTGACTGTGGTTGGTGATGGTAATGGTCGTGTAGGTTTTGGTCGTGGTAAAGCACGTGAAGTTCCAGCTGCTATTTCTAAAGCACTTGAAGCTGCTCGTCGCAACATGATTACTGTTGACCTTGTTAACGGTACTGTACAGCACCCTATTAACGCGCGTCACGGTGCAAGCCGTGTTTACATGCAGCCTGCTTCTGAAGGTACTGGTGTAATCGCTGGTGGTGCTATGCGTGCAGTTCTAGAAGCTGTAGGCGTACGTAACGTATTAACAAAATGTTATGGTTCTACTAACGCTGCAAACGTAGTAAACGCGACTTTTAACGGTCTGCGTGATATGACTTCTCCTGAGAAGGTTGCTGCGAAACGTGGTCTTACAGTAGAACAAATTCAAGGGTAATCAATCATGAAAACGATTAAAGTTACCCAGACTAAATCTTCTGCGCATCGCTTGAAAAATCACAAGCTTAGCCTACAAGGTTTAGGTCTGCGTCGTATTGGTCATACTGTAGAAGTGCAAGATACGCCTTCTAACCGTGGTATGATCAACCAAGTCTACTATATGGTTAGTGTAGAGGAATAAGCCATGACTCTGCGTTTAAATGAGCTTGCACCTGCTGAAGGTGCAAAACGTGAAAATCGTCGTCTAGGCCGTGGTATCGGTTCTGGCGTTGGTAAGACTGGTGGCCGTGGTGTCAAAGGTCAGAATTCACGTAAGAGCGGTGGTACTCGTCCAGGCTTTGAAGGTGGTCAAACTGCGTTATATCGTCGTTTACCTAAATTCGGTTTCACTAGCCAAATCGCTTTGAAAACTGCTGAAGTACGTTTATCTGAGCTTACTAAAGTGGAAGGCGACATTGTTAGCCTAGAAACTTTAAAAGCTGCAAACGTTGTACGTAAAGATATGTTACGTGCTCGTATCGTACTTTCTGGTGAAATTACTCGTGCATTCACTGTTCAAGGTGTTGCTGTGACTAAAGGCGCTAAAGCTGCTGTTGAAGCTGCTGGCGGTAAAGTCGAGGAGTAATCGCTAGTGTCTATGTCTCCTAGTTCTTCAGGTCATGTCAATATGATGAAAGGCCAGCCATTTCATGTGAAATACCGTGAAATTATTCGCCGCATGATGTTTCTCATCGGTGCATTATTGGTTTTTCGACTAGGAGCACATATTCCAGTACCAGGCATTAATAATGCCGCACTTGAAAATCTTTTTAATGCAAACCAAGGCACGATCCTTGGTTTGTTTAACATGTTTTCAGGTGGTGCATTAGAGCGTATGTCCATTCTTGCTCTTGGGATTATGCCGTACATTTCTGCATCGATTATCGTGCAGTTAATGTCTACAGTTATTCCTTCGCTGGAAGCTTTAAAGAAAGAAGGCGAACAAGGCAAGCGTAAGATTAATCAATATACGCGACAGGGTACATTGTTCCTTGCACTCGTGCAGGCAATTGGGATGTGTGCTGGTCTGATCAGTCAAGGGATTACCTTAACTGCAGGTCTGGCTTTCTACGTACCAGCTGTAACCTCTTTGGTTGCAGGTACAATGTTCTTGATGTGGTTAGGTGAGCAAATTACCGAACGTGGGGTGGGTAATGGTATTTCCATGATCATCTTCGCCGGTATTGTTGCAGGTTTGCCGAATTTAATTCTGCAATCAATATCATCAGTAGATAATGGTCAAACCAGTCTAATCGGCTTGGTAATTTTTGGCGTGTTGTCTCTGGCTGTATTAGCTGCAATTGTGTTTATTGAGAAGGCGCAACGTCGTATTCCAGTAAACTATGCTCAAAAACAACAAGGACGTCGTGTATTTACTGCACAACAGTCACATTTGCCATTAAAAATTAATATGGCGGGTGTGATCCCTGCGATTTTCGCAAGTTCATTGCTTTTGTTCCCTGCGAGCTTAGGTCAATGGGTGGGTAGTGCAGATCCGAATGCGGGTATTATCAAACGTAGTTTGCAAGATTTGGCATTGGTGCTTTCGCCTGGTCAGCCGTTGTATTTGGTGCTCTTTGGTGCGTTAATTATCTTTTTCTGTTACTTTTATACAGCGCTTGTATTTAGCCCGAAAGAAGTATCGGAAAACTTGAAACGCAGCGGGGCTTATGTACCTGGTATTCGTCCAGGTGAGCAAACTGCTCGTTACTTAGATCATATTCTTAACCGTTTGACATTTATTGGCGCGATTTATATCACCATCATTTGCTTAATGCCGATGATTTTACAAAGCTCATTTGGTATTCCATTCTCTTTAGGTGGAACATCTTTGCTTATTGTTGTGGTGGTAGTGATGGACTTTATGGCTCAGCTGCAAGCTCATCTGACCTCGCATCAGTACGATAATCAAACGTTAATGAGAAAAACGACTGCTCATCCTAAGGGATAAGCGCACTTGAGGTTTCATCATGAAAGTACAAGCTTCTGTAAAGAAAATTTGTGGTAGCTGTAAAGTTATCCGTCGTAATGGGGTTATTCGCGTAATTTGTAGCGCAGAACCTCGTCATAAGCAGCGTCAAGGTTAATCTGATCAAGACCTGTTGATTTCAGTAGGCTAATTAGGTTATTATCCGCCCCTCAAGATTTTTGTGGGGCGGTTGATTGTCTTAACTGCCTTTTTGGAGAAAATTGAATGGCTCGTATTGCCGGTGTAAACATTCCGGATAACAAGCATGCTGTTATCTCTCTAACGTACATCTTTGGTGTAGGTCGCCACACTGCTAAAAATATTTTAGCTGCTGTTGGTATTGCGCCGACTACAAAGATCCGTGAATTAGATGACGCTCAGCTTGATGCGATTCGTGCAGAAGTTGCTAAGGTTCCGACCGAAGGTGATTTACGTCGCGAAATTTCCATGAACATTAAACGTTTAATGGATTTAGGCTGCTACCGCGGTCTTCGTCATCGTCGCAGCTTGCCTGTCCGTGGACAACGCACCAAAACTAACGCACGTACCCGTAAAGGTCCGCGCAAACCTATTAAGAAATAAGATTTCTGGAAGCTAAAAGATGGCTAAAGATACTCGCACACGCAAGAAGGTCACTCGTACCGTCTCTGAAGGTGTTGCACACATTCACGCTTCTTTTAATAACACCATTGTGACTATTACCGATCGTCAAGGTAATGCACTGGCTTGGGCTACCTCTGGTGGACAAGGCTTCCGTGGATCACGTAAATCAACTCCGTTTGCTGCTCAGGTAGCTGCTGAAGTTGCTGGTAAAGCTGCTTTAGACTACGGTTTGAAAAACTTGGACGTCCTTGTAAAAGGTCCTGGTCCTGGTCGTGAATCTGCGGTTCGTGCTTTAGGTGCAGTGGGTTATAAAATTAACAGCATTACCGATGTGACGCCAATCCCGCACAACGGTTGCCGTCCACCTAAAAAACGTCGCGTGTAAGGAGAAACATTCATGGCTCGTTATATTGGTCCAAAATGCAAACTCTCTCGCCGCGAAGGGACAGACCTGCAATTAAAATCTGGCGTTAAACCATTTGACGTCAAAACTAAAAAAGCTGCTAAAGCTCCTGGCCAACATGGCGGAGCGCGTGGTGGCAAACAATCTGAGTACTCACTACAATTACGTGAAAAACAAAAAGTACGTCGTATGTACGGTGTTTTAGAGCGTCAATTTAGTAATTACTATAAAGAAGCTGCTCGTGTGAAAGGCGCAACTGGTGAAAACTTGTTGAAACTGCTTGAAAGCCGTCTTGATAACGTCGTTTATCGCATGGGTTTTGGTTCTACACGTGCAGAAGCTCGTCAGCTTGTATCTCACCGCTCGATCACTTTGAATGGCCGTCGTGTTAACATCGCGTCTATCCAAGTTAAAGCTGGTGATGTAATTGCTGTGCATGAAGGTGCTAAACAACAATTGCGTATCAAAAACGCAGTTGAATTAGCTGCACAACGTGGTATTCCTTCTTGGATGGAAATTGACCATTCTAAGTTGGAAGGTACGTTTAAAGCTGCACCAGATCGTTCAGATTTACCTGCTGAAATCAACGAAAGCTTGATTGTAGAATTGTATTCTAAATAATCCTTGAGGTAGCAATATGACGCGTACTGCAAATGAGTTTCTAACTCCGCAAGCGATCAAGGTCGAAGCGGTTAGCGGGACCTCGGCAAAAGTTATTCTAGAACCCTTAGAGCGTGGCTTTGGTCATACTCTGGGCAATGCTTTACGTCGCATCCTTCTTTCTTCTTTACCTGGCGCTGCTGTGGTTGAAGTTGAGATTGAAGGTGTCGAGCACGAGTACAGTACTTTGGAAGGCTTGCAGCAGGACATCGTCGAGCTCTTGCTGAACCTAAAAGGATTGTCTATTAAGCTGTTCGATCAAAATGAAGCTTATTTGACATTAGAGAAACAAGGTCCTGGCGACGTAACTGCCGCTGACCTTCGTTTACCTCATAATGTTGAAGTGGTTAACCCTGAACATTTGATCGGTACTTTAAGTGCTTCAGGCTCATTAAAAATGCGCTTGAAAGTTTCTCAAGGTCGTGGTTATGAAACTTCTGACTCGCGTTTCCCAGAAGGCGAAACTCGCCCTGTAGGTCGCTTACAGTTAGATGCTTCTTATAGCCCAATCAAACGTGTGTCTTACACAGTGGAAAACGCTCGTGTAGAACAACGTACAGACCTTGATAAATTGGTCATTGATCTTGAGACCAACGGTACAGTTGATCCTGAAGAAGCGATCCGCAAAGCGGCAACAATCTTGCAACAACAAATTGCAATTTTTGTTGACCTTCAGAAAGATCAAGCTCCTGTTGCTCAAGAACCTCGTGAAGAAGTTGATCCGATTTTGCTTCGTCCAGTAGATGATCTAGAGCTTACTGTTCGTTCTGCTAACTGTTTGAAAGCAGAAAACATTTACTACATTGGTGATCTTGTACAGCGCACTGAGGTTGAGTTACTCAAAACTCCTAACCTTGGTAAAAAATCGCTTACTGAGATCAAAGATGTTCTGGCTTCAAAAGGCTTACAACTCGGCATGCGTTTAGAGAACTGGCCACCAGCTAGTCTCCGTATGGACGATCGTTTCGCCTATCGTAGCCGTTAATTAAGTAGGACTATCACCATGCGTCATCGTAATAGTGGTGTGAAATTAGGCCGTACAAGCAGCCATCGTAAAGCGATGTTTCAAAACATGGCTAACTCTTTGTTTGAGCACGAGTTGATCAAAACAACTGTGCCTAAAGCAAAAGAGTTACGTCGTGTAGCTGAGCCTTTAATCACTTTAGCTAAAAACGATACTGTTGCAAACCGTCGCTTAGCGTTTGCTCGTACTCGTTCAGCAGCAACTGTTGGTAAATTATTTACCGTTCTTGGCCCTCGTTACAAAGAACGTAACGGCGGTTATCTACGTGTTCTTAAAGCGGGCTTCCGTGCAGGTGATGCTGCGCCGATGGCTTACGTTGAACTAGTAGATCGCGAAGTTAAATAATTTCGTAGAACTATTCAGTTGTTCTTAGAAAAAGACCAGTGTTTCACTGGTCTTTTTTTATGGGTTTTTGTTCGACAATCTTTGTATTTTGGCCTGTAGTGACATATTTTACGACAGATATGTTTAAACTTGACATTGTGTATTGTCAGTTTTATGGTTTAATAAGAACAGAATATAAGACAGGATAAAAACAACATGGATAAGCACGTCGATCTGCTCATTGTAGGTGCTGGTATTTCAGGCATTGGCCTTGCGTCACATTTAACCAAGCATTGTCCACAACGTTCGTTTGAAATTATTGAACGTCGTGACAGCTTTGGTGGAACATGGGATTTGTTTAAATACCCAGGTATTCGTTCTGATTCAGATATGTCGACCTTTGGTTTTAATTTTAAACCGTGGCAACAAGCCAGCGTTTTGGCAGATGGTTCTTCGATTAAGGGCTATTTGGCGGAAGTCATTGATGAACAGAAACTCAAAGAAAAAATTCATTTTAAGCATCGCGTACTCAGCGCCAATTATGATTCTGCTCAGAAAAAGTGGCAGGTAGTGATTGAGAATGCAAAAGGCAAAAAAGAAAACTGGATTGCAAATTTTGTGTTTGGCTGTACAGGCTATTATAACTACGACCAAGGCTACCAACCTGATTTTCCAAATAAAGAAGTATTTAAAGGCGAGTTTGTAAATCCACAGTTTTGGCCTGAAAAATTAGATTATACAGGTAAAAAAGTCGTCATTATTGGTAGTGGTGCGACAGCGATTACACTGGTGCCTGCGATTGCCAAAGGTGGTGCGGCGCATGTCACTATGCTACAACGCTCTCCAACCTATATTGCTTCGGTACCATCGATCGATTTTGTATATGACAAAATGCGTAAAGTGTTGCCGGAAGATGTGGCGTATAAATTTACCCGTGCACGTAATATTGGGATGCAACGCGGGATTTATGCACTGGCGCAGAAACAACCGAAATTGTTACGCCGACTACTGCTCCAGTCGATTAAAATGCAGCTTAAAGGTAAAGTGGACATGAAACATTTTACCCCAGAATATAATCCTTGGGACCAACGTTTATGTGTGGTGCCAGACGGTGATTTATTTAAAATTCTTCGCTCAGGCCAAGCAAGTGTTGAAACAGATCAGATAGAGCGCTTTACTGAAACGGGCCTTCAATTAAAGTCTGGTCAGCATTTAGAGGCAGATATTGTCGTCTCAGCCACAGGTCTAGAAATTCAAATCTTGGGTGGCATACAAGCAACGATTGATGGCAAACCGTTAGATACCTCTAAGCATATGTTGTATCAGGGCGTGATGGTGAGTGATGTACCGAATATGGCGATGATTATTGGCTATATTAATGCGTCATGGACTTTGAAAGTGGATATTGCAGCTGAATATATTTGTCGCTTACTCAATTATATGGATCAAAGACAGTGGGCTGAAGTGATCCCGCAAGGGGATGCGACAGAGCTGATGGAAGATACGGTCATGGGCAGTTTAAGTTCGGGTTATATTGCACGTGCCGCCAATGTAATGCCAAAACAAGGTAAACATGCGCCATGGAAAGTCAGCAATAATTATCTTGCGGATCGGAAGACATTGAAAAGTGCTTCTTTTGAGGATGGAGTACTGAAATTTGCTAAACGTGATGCAGCATTGAACCAGAAACCTAAATTGGTGTCTTAGGCTGAGTAGTTGATTTAAAAGGAGCGTAACGCTCCTTTTTTTATGGAAATGACTTTAGGGTGTTCTGTTTTTACTTTCTTAAACTGTAGGACTGGTGGATGATTTTAAAAACTTAAAAGATAAAGAATAGGGAATATGTTGAATATCTTAGAACAAAGTTACCAAGTCCCATCTGCGTCAAATATGATTCATGCTAAAAAATGGCACACTGATGCAGCAGATCACGCTTTAGCTCCGATTATTTTAATGCACGATTCATTAGGTTGTGTGGCTTTATGGCGGGATTTCCCTGCCCAACTGGCACAAGCGACCGCGCGCGTGGTCTATGCCTATGATCGTTTAGGTTTTGGTCTATCTGATGCGAGTACACAGCCACTGGCGCATAGTTTTGTCATCACTGAAGCAGAACAGACCTTTAAAGCTGTATTGGATTATTTTTCGATCCAGGATTTTGTCATCCTCGGGCATAGCGTGGGTGGGGGGATGTCTGTTGCGATTGCTGCGGCGTATCCAGAGCGTTGCCAAGGATTAATTTCAATCTCTGCACAGTATGCGGTTGAAGCACTGACACTGAAGGGGATAAGTGAAGCGAAAGTTGGCTTTCAACAAGCGGGACAAATGGAGCGTTTGGAGAGGTATCACCCAGAAAAGGCGCAGTGGGTGCTTGATGCATGGACCGAAACATGGCTATCGCCCATTTTCCAAGATTGGAATTTGGCCAGTGTGATTGATGGTGTGGGTTGTCCAGCCTTGATTATTCATGGTGAACTAGATGAATACGGCAGTACGGCACAACCCCAGCAGATTTTTGAAGGGGTGTCTGGGCAGGCTGAGCTGCATATTTTAGAAGGTTTACATCATATGCCACATAAAGAGCAACCAGAGTTGTTGGTTGCTTTGATTGCGGAGTTTCATCAAGCACATTGTTAAAAGTAAAAGCCCATCCAAAGAGGGGCTTTTTGATCTTAGAGTGAACGGGAAATTAACTCTTTCATAATTTCATTGGTTCCTGCATAAATGCGATTGGCACGATTATCTAGATAAGCTCGTGCAATCGGGTATTCCAGCATATAACCATAGCCACCATGCAGTTGTAGGCATTCATCGACAACTTTAGAAAACATCTCGGAAATTTTATATTTGGCAGCCGCTGCGGCATCAATCCCGAGACTCTCTTCCAGTTGCAATTGCATACAACGGTCGAGGTAAGCGCGGCAAAAATCGATTTCTGTACGTAACTCTGCCAGTTTAAAACGGGTATTTTGAAAGCTAGAAATCGTTTTTCCAAAAGCTTTACGTTCTTTTGTGTACTGAACGGTATGTGCCAGTGCTGCTTCTGCACCCGCTTGGCAGATGATAGCCACCAACATACGCTCCCAAGCCAGTTCTTTCATCAGCATCATAAAGCCCATGCCTTCCATACCGAGTAAATTTTCTTTGGGCACGCGAACATGATCAAAAAATAATTCACAGGTGTCTTGTCCTTTCATTCCAATTTTATTGAGAGGTTTCCCTTTACTGAACCCCGCACGATCAGCTTCTACAATAATTAATGAGAGATTGGCTGAACCTTTTTCACTGTCGCCCGTCTTACAGACCACAATCGCCATATCGCAGAGATAGCCGTTAGTAATGAAGATTTTAGAGCCATTGATAATATAGTCATCCCCGTCTAAAACAGCCGTTGTACGTACCGCTTGCAAGTCTGAGCCTGTGCCAGGTTCAGTCATCGCAATGGCTGTGACGGTTTCACCCGAAGCCATCCGCGTTAACCAATATTGTTTTTGTACTTCACTGCCAAAGTTATTGATATAGTTCGCGACAATGTCAGAGTGTAGTGAAAATCCAGTTGAGGAATCCATGGCATAGGCTTGCTCCTCGATCAAAATCATACTGTACAAACGGTCTACACCCGAGCCACCATAAGCTTCAGGCATGGTGGCGCACAGTAGTCCCATGGCGCCTGCTTTATTCCATAGTTCACGATCGACATGCTGCTGTTGTTCATATTTTTCAATATTTGGAACAACTTCTTTGGCATAAAACTTTCGCACAGTTTCTCGAAATGCCTCATGTTCAGCATTAAATAAGTTGCGCGGCAGCATATTGTTTAACGGGCGAATTGCGCCTGATTGCATGGAAGCTCATCCTGATGTTGTTATTTTGCTAAGAGAGTAGTGAAAAGCAGCACATGCGACAATGGACTGAATGCTCAAATCTATTTGATTTTTTGATGAGTTTTGCCAGTTGTTAAAATTGCGACATTTAACTAGTGGCGAGGGAGGTGTGATCGGTTAAACTAAGCCGTTTCAATTAATTTGGGGAATGTAATGACTGAAGAAATGAGCTTGGAAGAACGTAAAGTAATCTACCGTGCACGTCGTGGTTTAAAAGAAATTGATGTGTACTTTGACCCTTATGTGAAAAATTATTATCTTCAGGCTGATCCTACGGAAAAGGCCATGTTTGCGGCCTTGGTTGAACAAGAAGATCCAGATTTGCTGGATTGGTTTATGGAAGTCTCTGAGCCGCCACACCCTGAAATGAAAACCTTGATTCAAAAATTAAAGCATTATGTACACGGATAAGTGCAATGGAACATCGTCATTTTCAACTTAAACCCAGCCGTTTGGCTTATGTGTTTCAGTTGTCGATTTATGCCGTTCTGATGCTGGTCCTGTATCAGCTACTTCCTTTTGGACTGTGGCTGATCGCTTTGGTTACAGGCTTTGTGCTGTATTTGTTTTTTCTACGTGGACCGCAACATTTTCAGCTTCAGCATTTAGACGGCCGTGATTGGTCTTTGTCACTTCAGAAACAAACCAATGTGAAACGAGTTCAAATCAGCCATATTGTGGATCATCGTGCTTATATTGTGATTTATTTTCAACACTTTAGAGCAAAACCGATGTTGGTTTGGTGTGATCAGTTACCCATCACACAATGGAAAGCTCTGAAAATACTCACTAAAATGCAATAATTGTTGGACAATTTTAACTCTCGAAATTTAATTAAGCAATTGAAAAATAATAAGTATAAATATATGAAGTCTTACTTTGTCTGACATATCTGAAGAAACTGATGTGCTTTTTTGGATTGTCAGACAACTTTCCTACAGTTTTTTGATCTTAAAATGTACATTCAAATCACCAACAGCAAACAAGGAAAATCGTATGATGATCCCAACTTGGATGTTTCTAGTGGTAGCAATTGTGTTAGCGATTGTTATAGGACGATTAGGAACTGTGCTGAAGGAACGATTTGCACCAAACAAAGCCTAGCTAGGCTTCCCAGTTGATAAGTAGCATGTGCCGAACCGTCGCTATGCTACTTTTTTTTGCCTAAAAAAAAGTTGAGGCGTCATTTTAGTCAATTTTCCGCTTTTTATTTCATGGCAGAGTAGTGGTCTGATTTAGAGTAAATACTCTTTTCTTCGGAAAATGCTTCTGCTATGTTTGTCAGCATGGACATATACAATTATACAAATAGAGGACAGGAAAATGTCGCAAGTCCAAAAAATAGGCCAAGGTGTGGCTGTTGTAGCGCTTACAAGTTTATTATTTTCGGGTTGTTCACAAGTGGTTAAAACAGGCGCCAATGTTGCGCTCGGGTTTAGTGAAAAACATATTGTGCCGCCTATCTTAGCTATGGAAGATGCTGAGATGGTGTGTAACTCAGGCAATGCTTTGACGCCTGCGATTATGTCGACTAAAGACATGGGGGCAGATCCAACGCGTGTGGCAGTTCTACTTTATTCAGCATCGGGTATTTGTGCGGAAAATCAGGCGCTTGGGGCTGAGTTACGTTATTTGCGTGCCTCGAAAGCAGGCAATGTCTCTGAGGCACAGGATGCTCGGATTGAACAAAAGCGTTGGGCGGCGACTGCGGCACAACGCCAATATACGGGTTATCAGCTTTTTCAAAACCGCTGGGAAAAGAAATATAAGAAACCATTGGGCGAAGGCTGTCCAAAAATGAACAGCGATTTGGATCAAACTGTGTATATGCTGGGGATGTTGAGTGGGCTACAAGCCATGACCAATGATATTAACTCAGGTGGTGCAGTCAATGTTCCTAAAGACATTGCTGCGATTGTCGAGCGTGGGATGGTGTGTTTAGACAATGAAAAGTTTTGGGGTGCGCCGAATGCAACACGTGCGGTGATTTGGACTTTATTGCCAGGTGCGGGTGAAGGTAAACCTGATCCGTATCAGACCTTGAAACAATCGATGCAAATTGGGGAGCAAAAAGGGGTTCGCTTATCTCATGCAATGTATGCTATAGCGGCTCAAGCCAGTGGGGACGATGCCAAAATTCGTGATGCATTGAAAAGTTATGCAGCATCTTATAGCGATGAAAAACAGAGCAATCCACAATTTAAACTGATTGATAGTATGGCCTCGAGTATGGTTCAGGGCATTTCGGATCGTTATTGGACTGAACACACAGGGACACGAACTGGGGATGGTGGTATGGCGCATTTCTGGGATGAAAAAGAAGACCGTTCTGAGCTAGATGAGTTGTTTAGTGAAAGTTAACCAATTTTAAACTGAGCGGAAGCGCAGAAAAAATAACAATAAATGAAAGAGCAACACGATAAGGACATGTGATGCATGATCAATTTATGAGTCGAAAAATCATTTTGATTGCGTTTGTCGTGTCGATCTCGGCATGCCTACAGATTTTTAAAGATCAATTTATTTATTGGCGGGTCGATATTTTTCCTGAAATTTGGCGCTTGTGGACCGCGCACTGGGTGCATGTGGGATGGATTCATTTTGCACTCAATATGCTGGCTTTTATGTGTTTGCCTTTTATTTTTCCACGGGCCCGTGTCTGGCATTTTGTGGCGTTATTGCTGATTTTACCGCCGCTGATTAGTCTCAGTTTTTACTATTTTCTGGCAGATATTGAAGCCTATGCTGGGCTGTCAGGTGTGCTGCATGGGATGTTCACTGCCATAGCCATTGTCCATTTGCTGTACCGTAAAGAGCGGATGTTTGCGAGTTTGGTATTATTTCTCATTTTAGGCAAATTGATTTGGGAAAATACCTTTGGCGAAAGTGCTACGGCTGAACTGATCGGGAGTCCAGTTTTGGTCGAAGCACATTTGTTGGGCGTGATCTGGGGGATTGTGATTGCAGCTGTGTATTTAATCGGGGTGAATCTATTTGATGAGTAATCTATCGACCTAAATTCTAAAAAGAAAATCTAGATTGTCATATTCAAAAATATAAATTTGATGCAAAGATAAACAAAACAAAAATCTAAAGGCATAGAGAAAGGACAAGCTCGAGCCGACTAAAACGACAGGTTCTGCGGTGCATTGCGCTGGACAGAACGGTAATAAAAATAGGAAACAACATGCAGAATCATGGACAGCGCAGATCAGGACTCGATCTGCTGAAGTATATATGGACCGAGTGGATTTCTACTTTTTTCATTCTGATTTTACTGTTACTTACGTTGTTAATTGGTACAGGTGAAATGATCCATGGCCAATTGCTACGTATGGGTGAGCGCTTATATGGCGACCCAGCCACGGGTATGCAGTATTCTTTTTTAAGGGCAGAGCCTGCCAAGCCAGAGTGTAATCGGCAGCCGAATGTGGATGCTTTGGTCAAAACCCAAATGCAAGCCAATGCTGCGGATGAGTTCGCTGACTTTTTTGGTACAGCTTCGGAAGCTGATGTGCGTGCATCCATTTTGGCGGGTGTGCAGCAGTGTGAAGAAAAGTATCAGTTTTATGATAAAGCCATGCAACATATGGAGGCACATCCAAGTATCCGTGCCTATCGTAATTTTGAAACCACCTTTTTCGGTATTTTTAAATTCGGAACAGAAAATCGCGTCATTCTATTAATTTTTATGGTGGTTTTAGCTGCGATTAGTGCCACCTTAAAAATCCATCATATTGGTTTGCGTGGCCCTGCAACCAAGCTGGATTATCGAGTTTATAGCCTCCTGATGACATTCGGTAATGGTCTATTAACCTACTCGAGCATTAGCCAATTTAACTCAGTCAAAGATTCGGGTGTACCGATGAATGGCGAAACCCAGCTGATTTATTGGCTGTGGATGATTCTGTTTTCGGTACTCACCTTGATAAGTGTATGGCAGCTGTTTAGCCCACCGAAAGAGGCCAAAGCTGGCGGGCGTCTAGGCTTTGCTTTCCTAAGTGTGCCTCTGTATGCCTACATGGCGGTGATTACGGGTGTGGCATTTATCTTCTTCATGGACTACCCCATGGGGCAAGGGATTTACTTGGGACAATTGGTTGAGTTTTCGAGTATTTTCCTAAATTTAGCCCTGTTTATTTGGGCGGGTATGTTGTTGAAACAAACCCGTGTCGTGGATCTGTTCTTAAATATTTTGCGTCCATGGAATTTGGCGCCCGAAACACTCACCTGGTTGATTTTAATCGCTGCAGCCTTACCAACGGCATATACGGGTGCATCGGGGATCTTTGTGATTGCAGCAGGGGCGATTATTTATAAAGAAGTTTGGAATGCAGGTGGACGTCGTCAGTTTGCTTTGGCTGCAACGGCAATGTCGGGTTCGCTAGGTGTAGTTTTGCGTCCATGCTTATTGATTGTGGTGGTGGCATCTTTAAATAAAGAAGTCACGACGGACCTGCTTTATCAATATGGTGTTTACACGTTCTTACTGACCTCAACACTGTTTTTAGTGGTTTCACTCTTCTTTGCAGAGAGTAAATTCCGCATCGCGGCACCGAGTTTGGCCGCCCCGAAATCAGGGCGTGCTTTCTTAGAAGTTGTGCCTTATATCGTGATTTTTGTCCTCACGTGGATGTTCTATAAATTCTTATTAGACACTGACCTAAATGAATTTACTGCACCCGTGATGATGCCTGTGATTTTATTGATGATCGTGTTGTTTGATAAATTACGTCATCAGCCTGCGCCTTTGCCTGCTGTGGGGCATTGGGATGAGACACTCAGCGCAAATTATAACTCGGGTGGTGAACCTGCATTGGCTGGGGCTCAAGTTGCCCATGCAGAATACCGTGAAGGGCTACATGGTAATTCCGCAGATGATGGACAAGTGGTGAATCATGGGGTGGTTCAATCTAGTTCCATGGACGTGTTACGCCAAGTCGGTTTTTGGAAATCGATGCATATCTCGACCAGTGAAACCGTTGGGCACATTGGTGCTTTGGTCATTTTAATGGCACTGTCGGTGAGCGTGGGCGGATTGCTTGAACGTACGGAGGTAATGAGTTTCTTCCCAACTGATATTAGCAGTACGTTCTTGGTCATTACTCTGATTTTGGGGTTGATGGTCTTTGTTGGGATGATTATGGATCCGTTTGGCGCCGTGATCTTGATTTCTGCGACGGTTGCACCTGTGGCCTATCAATATGGTATTCATCCTGTCCATTTTTGGATGATCACCTTGATTGGCTTTGAGTTGGGCTATGTGACACCACCTGTGGCCCTTAATCATCTTTTAGCAAGACAATCCATTGGTGATGTCGAGGTGAATGAGGCCGATGAGGAAGTGCGTCATTTGTCTTTCTATTATCGTTATGAACGTTGGATTTTGCCTTTGATCGTGTTGTTCCCAGCGATGCTGATCATTGCTTATGTTCCATACTTCTTTAAGTTATTTGGCTGGTATCACTAAGTTGTGAACTTGAGTTAGAACATAAAAAGCATCTTCGGATGCTTTTTTTTAATGCTTTAGCTTTATTGATGATGCTGGTCAGTAAACTGATTTCTTTGCAGAGACTATAGTCAAATCACTATAAAACTCATATAGCTAACTCTATGAATTATTTTGAGTTTTTTGGAATAATGTGTGGATAATAAAGTAGTTTGACTATACCAATCAAATCAAAACAAAGTACAAGGATATTGCTAAGCGTCCCATCTTAAAAAATCAGCCCTTACTTAAGCTCAATGATAAGAGCTAATCGACAAATACACTCCTTCTAAAAGATATCCTTGGTATGAGCTAGGGGTTGTGATGTATAACGACTAGAGACTTTATCACTGGAGGTAGTTCAAAAGAGATGATGAGTTATGTAATGGCTTAGTGCTGATTGAAAAGATAGGTGAAGCAGCAGGGCAAAAAAATACGTTAGCGTATCAGTCGATAGGCTAACGTCTTTAAAAATAACAACTGTATTTTACTGTGCAGCCAATTGTGCTTCTAACAGTTTAATTTGTTCTTCTTTGAGCTTTACGAGTTCATCGGCATCTTTATGCTGTGCTTGCAAGCTCTTTTCCTGTTCCTTTAACTGACTTTGAATATCGTCCAGTTTTGCCACTTCTTCTTTGGCAAGTGAGGCATTTTCAGGTACAGGTGCTTTTAAAATTTCTTCTTCAACCAGTTTAATAGTGTTGTCTGCCATGGCGGTCGAAGCTGCTTTTTCAGCTTCTGGAAGGGTCTTCACGGTCGGCTGAATCAACTCCGCTTGGTGCACCGGTGTTGCTGCAGACTCTTGTGCAGCAAACAACCACTGATAAAGTGCGAAAATCGCAATGATTGCAACTAAACCTGCTGTAATACCCCAGAGTAATTTAGGGTTGTTGTGTTGTACGGATGACATTCGATTCAACCTTTATTCTTTGGATTGACGTGGTTTAAATTGAATGACCCCAACCTCGTCAGGGATAGCGGGGATCTGAGGCTCGTCTACATGAGTTGGACGATTCTCAGAATAACCACAGTCGATACATTCAATCCATTCATCGTCATTCGAGGTAAGCATAACAACTCGATCCATCGCCTGACATTTAGGACATTTTGCACCTGCAATGAAACGACGTTTAATAGTCATTAGACTTACCTTCTGAACAATTTAGGCGCCTAGTTTACTCACTTTTTTAGCGGTTCGTCCAACCTTGATGACGAAGTAAAGCATCTATTTTTGGCTCGCGTCCACGGAAATTGATAAATGCATCAAGCGCTGTATCTTTTCCGCCAACTGCTAGAATAAACTGGCGAAATTCTTTTCCAGTGGCAGTATTAAAAATCCCTTCATTTTCGAAACGATCGAAGGCATCACTGGCCAAAACTTCCGCCCATTTATAAGAATAATAACCTGCTGCATAGCCGCCTGCGAAAATATGGCTGAAGCTATGCTGGAAGCGGTTATAAGGCGTGGTCTCTAAAACAGCATATTGTGTACGGATCTCATTTAAGGTGGCTTGGACTTGGTCCGCTTTCAAAGCAGGAGCTGCTTTATGAATGCTGAGGTCGAACAAGGCAAACTCAATTTGACGTAAACTTTGCATGCCAGATTGGAAGAAACGCGCATCCAGCAAGGCTTTCAGTAGACTTTCTGGTAAGGTTTCTTGGGTGTCAATATGTGCACTGAGTAGGTCTAAACTTTCAGTATCCCATGCCCAAAACTCCATGAATTGGCTTGGTAACTCTACGGCATCCCATGCCACGCCGTGTGTCCCCGCAACCGCAATATTGTCAACTTCTGTCAACATATGATGTAAACCATGTCCAAATTCATGGAACAAGGTAATCACTTCATCATGAGTCAGCAACGCTGCTTGATCTCCCACAGGTGGCGTAAAGTTACACACCATATAGCAAATCGGTTTTTGTAGGCCTTGCGTTGTTTGGGTGCGAGAGCGGAAACCACTCATCCATGCGCCACCACGTTTGCCCTGACGTGCATAGAGGTCAAAGTAGAATCCACCGACCACTGCACCTTGATCTTCTAGTTCAAAATAGCGTGCATCTGCGTGCCAAACAGGGGCTTCACGCTCCACAATTTGAATCCCATAAAGACGGTTCACAATGCTAAATAAGCCCTGCAAAATCTTGGGTGCAGGGAAGTAGGGCTTGAGTGCTTCTTGAGATAAATTGAACTGTTGGACTTTCAATTTTTCCGAATAATACGTGCTGTCCCACGGTTTTAAATCCTCAATGCCATCTTCAGCAGCAATAGCTTTCAGCTCCGCCACTTCTTTGAGTGCGGGGGCACGTGAATGTTCAGCTAAATCACGTAAGAACTGATCTACCGTTGCTACATTTGGCGCCATTTTGCTGGCCAATGAAAGCTCGGCGTAGTTGTTGAAACCTAACAGTGCAGCCATTTCCTGACGCAGGCTTAAGATTTCTTCCATCACTGCGGTGTTATCAAACTCAGCGTGTTCAGACTGATCAGATGCACGTGTGGTGTAGGCACGATACAGTTCTTCGCGTAAAGGGCGGTTTTCCGCATAGGTCATAATTGCCAGATACGACGGGAAGTCTAAAGTGGCAACGGGTTGATCCAGTTCACGCTGCTGACCATATTGTTTTAACAGCTCAATACTGCTTTGTGGTAAGCCTGCCAGTTCGTGTTCCGCTAAAGGTTTGAAATAGGCTTGTGTTGCATCCAGAACATGGTTGGAAAAGTCGGACGATAGTTGTGATAAACGTGCCGAAATTTCTGCATAACGTTTTTTGGCTTCGCCTTCTAAAGCCACCCCTGACAGTTTGAAGTCGCGCAGTGCAAGTTTAATTGCACTTTGTTGGGCTTCAGGGAGGTGATCAAATTGTGCAGCATCATGAATGTGTTGATAGGTTTGATACAGTGCTGTGTGTTGACCTAACTCGGTATAGTATTCACTTAAGCTTGGTAATAGTGACTGGTACACCTCACGAGTTTCAGCATTGTTCATCACCGCATTGAGGTGGGACAGCACGCCCCATGCTTCACTCATATTATTTTCTAAATGATCAACTTGTTCTAAAACAGCAAGCTGTGCCTGAATCGATTCAGGGACTTCGCTCAGGTCTTTTAAAAAACTTTGACCCTGTTGAATTGCCTGTTCGATCTGCTGTTGGAGTTGTACTAAGGTGATTTGATCAAACTGTGGAACAGGCAAGGTTGCTTTTTCTAATGTCATGCGTTTAAGCCAAATTAAATGTTCAGTTATCACTAGATGTAAGGGTGATGCACTGGGAAATCAAGTTCTAATTGGTTTTGATGTTTTGCGCTGCTTGAAATTCAGCCCATGATCGGTAGTGCTGGTCAATGTGTGAGGGCTGATAAAGCACTTTGGCAAAGTTACGGGTCATGCATTCAGTTGCTAAGATTTCACCGCTTTTATATTTTTCTTTACGGTGTCGCCAAATTTCGTTTTGTCGGTAGTAATCCGTCCCGATTTTTAGGAAGGCATGCTGTTGCTCAAACACATGGTAGACATAGCCTAAATCGGCGGAGCAGCGTAGTTCACCTTCTAAACATTTCTCACTAAACCACAGCCGAATTTGAAAGCTATGTGGGGTGGGGTTGTAAAATTGATAATCGATATAGTTATAAAAAATTGCAGCGCCACTACCAAAAGGAAGTACACGACCATGATCTGGGAAAGGGTCAAAGGAGTGCTGTGAACGTTGTACTACTTGCAACGGGCTATGCAAGACAAGCCAGTGAATGAGATTGGCAATTTGGCAAATACCGCCGCCGATGCCACCGCGTGCTTGACCAAAGCTGAGTTCCATTCCCTCAACATAGCCTTTTTGAGTTGTTGGTTTTCCCACTAACTGACAAAAAGAAAAAGTCTGTTGTGGGTGGATTAAAATCCCAGAAATACACGGACTGGCAATTTTGAGATTGATGACTTTATTGTGTTGCCAGTGCTGATCGCTGTCGCCTAATTTACGAATCAGAACGGACTGATGCTTTTTGACGCGAAAAGCCAAAGGGGCGTTAGAAAATGAATGTGCGTAGTCTTTCCCATCTGTTTTCCATTGCCAATAGCGCATCATACGTCGGCTACGCGTGGCCATGAAGTAAAGCAAGGGATGATATTGGCTGATAGGTTTGCTTAAAAATAAACGCAAAAAGTTCATGTTGGCCCTATGAAAAAAGGTGCTAGAACATTAAGCCCTAGCACCTTTTACATCATTTACTCAGTTTTCGCTTTTGCATTTGATTTTTTCTTTTTAGGTTTCGACTTTTTCTTCACTTTATCTTTAACCTTTGTTTCAGACTTTGATGAAGATTTTTTACCAGGCTTTTTGCTGTAGGAGCTAGGTTGGGATTTATCTTTTTTGCGTCGTATGGGCTGGTCTCCGCTGTTACTGGGAGAGGCGTTTGTCGACTCGCTAAAGACTTCTTCTTTACTTTCGCTTCGTGCTGTTTTGACTTTGCCAACACGAGGAGCTCGACTACGTATGGGCCGACCACCATGTGAGAGTTGCTGCAATAATTCAAAATCAATTTTGCGGTCTTCTAAATTCACTGCTGCAACTTTGATTTTCACTTCATCGCCCAAGCTAAAGCTTTGACCGCGTGCCTGCCCAATTAAGCTCTGACTTGGTTGGTCATAGACAAAGTAGTCATCGCCCAGTTGGCTGACATGGATCATGCCGTCAACATATAAGTCTTTGAGCGTGACAAATAGACCAAATTCTGCCACGGCAGAAATGGTACCAACAAATTCTTCACCCAAATGCTGCTGCATATAATGACATTTCAACCATGTGGTGACAGAGCGAGACGCTTCATCTGCACGACGTTCAGTCGCCGAGAAATGTTGACCAGCATCATCTAAAGCGGCCCCTGAAAGAGGTGCAGGTTTATGTTTTAACTTGGCTTTAATGGCACGGTGTAACAACAAGTCTGGGTAGCGACGAATTGGAGAAGTGAAGTGTGTATACGCTTCATATGCTAAACCAAAGTGACCTGCGTTATTCGCGCCGTAGTAGGCTTGCATCATCGAACGTAGCAGCACGGCATGGATACTTGGAGCATCAATACGGTCTTTGGTTGCATCAATCACGGCTTGGTAGTCTTTCTGAGTCGGCTGTTCTGGGAATGATAGACCTAGAAGTTTGACAAAATCGCGTACTTTTTGAATACGTGAAAACTCAGGTGGCTCATGAATACGGTATAACATTGGCACATCATGTTGTAGCGCATATTCAGCCGCTGCCACGTTTGCCAACAACATACATTCTTCAATCAGTTTGTGCGCATCATTACGCGTACGCGGTAAAATTTCCTTAATACCGCCCAGCTCATCAAAGGTCATGTAAGTTTCAACGGTTTCAAATTCCATGGCATGACGTTCTGCACGTAAACCTTTGAGGACTTGATAAAGTTGGAACAGGGTATTCAAGGATTTGCGCACATCACGGTCTTCAGGAATGGCACTGCTGTCGCCTTCAAAGTATTGGGCAACATTGGTATAGGTTAAACGTGCCTTTGAGTGCATCACAGATGGGTAGAATTCAAATTTGGTGACGCGACCAGCACGTGACAGGTTTAAATCACAGACCATACACAGACGGTCCACATGCGGATTGAGTGAACATAAGCCATTCGAAAGAGCTTCAGGCAACATCGGTAAAACAAAGTGCGGGAAATACACCGATGTACCACGTTCTTGAGCTTCATTATCCAGCGGTTTGCCTGAACGGACATAGTGACTGACATCTGCAATCGCCACCACCACACGGTAACCGCCGCCTGAACGTTTTTCTGCATAGACTGCATCATCAAAGTCGCGTGCATCTTCACCATCAATAGTGACTAAGGCTAAATCTCGTAGGTCAATACGACCTTCACGGTCCTGCGCTGAAGGCTCTTTAAAGCTTTCTGCTTCTTTAATCACTTCTTCTGGGAATTCATACGGCAAACCAAACTCTAAAATGGTTTGCGGAATAATAATTTCAGTGTCGGCCTTGTCTGCCATCGATTGCACAATATGACCTGTCGCCAACTCATCTTTGGTTGGGTAGTCATCAATTGCGACACGAACCGAATCGCCCACTTTGACTTGTGCGTGTTCGATTAACTCTTTTTCTAAGGTAATTGGTTGGTGCGCATTGGGATTTGCTGGCTGAATAAAGTATTCACCATCATGTATTGATACTTTACCAATGATTTGCTTCACACGGTGTTGCACTACCTCGGTAATAAAGCCCCAAGCTTTACCTTTGCGGTCCACTGAGGTTTGACGCACTTTAACACGGTCACCATTAAACACTTGGCGCAGTTCGCGTTCAGGCAGAAGTAAGTCTTCATGCCCTGCAATATTCGCCGTGCCAAAGCCTTTACTGTTAATGTAGACGGTTGCTTCATGTTCAGGTTGCTCTTCGGCAATTTGAAACTTGAAGCCATCTTTCATCAGTTGACCATCACGAACCATCGCAATTAAGCGATGGCTGAGCGCTTCAATACTTTTTTGATCTGCAATGTTAAAAATTTCGACCAAGTCTGCATGCGATAAAGCCGTCTTTTTTTCTTCGATGGTTTCTAAAATGAGCGTGCGGCTCGGAATAGGGTTGTCATAACGTTCAGCTTCAGCTTTTGCTTCAGGATCGACCCAATTTTTCATAATGTCTTTGGCTGTATGTCAGTAGATAGGATTAGCATAAGTCATGCGAAGACAGACTGCACGCAAATGATTGCAATATTGTGTTTTATGTCGACAATTTAGAATATCTGTTGTTTTATTCAACATGCAGATATAGAGAAAAGAAGAAATTCGGATGAATCCGCCCTAAATTGTTTAAAAAGTATTTAATTGAACAGAAATATGCAAAAAATTGAGTGTCTGTGCTTGCAGTGCTGGCATGAAGTTTGTATTATGGCCGCACGTTACGGTGAGATGGGTGAGTGGCTGAAACCACATCCCTGCTAAGGATGCGTACGGGTAACTGTACCGAGGGTTCGAATCCCTCTCTCACCGCCAACTTTACTTATGTCGCGCTCATAGCTCAGCTGGATAGAGCACTTGGCTACGAACTAAGGGGTCGGGAGTTCGAATCTCTCTGAGCGCACCAATAAGTAAACTGTATGTAACGTATCGCCTGAATTGGCACACAAGTAATGCGCTCATAGCTCAGCTGGATAGAGCACTTGGCTACGAACTAAGGGGTCGGGAGTTCGAATCTCTCTGAGCGCACCAACTTGAACAATCAACCGCACATGTTGCGGTTTTTTTGTGTCTGATCGTTTTATATTTGAAAAATATTAATTTTTCAAGAATGTAATTAATGTGATTGCAATTAAATAGCAGTAACACATACAGATTGCGATAATAATAGTTTTATTGATCTTTTTTTGCATTTTAATATTTTGAGGAATACTATCGGAAATCTGAAAAGATGCCACAGATCCGAAGAATAAATAACTTATAAATATGAGTATGAGTGAAATCCATAAACTATTTTTTTTATTAGAAATAGAGTTTTGATCATCTGGAGGTGTAGTTAAATAATTAAATGTTTGTTGGCGATTATTTTGATCTATGAAAACGATGTCTTTTAAATGTAGTGAAGTATATCGCCCTGTCCGTTTATGTATTTGAGCATAAAAAAGTACGCTTTCAACTTTTATTTCAGATGAATAAGCTAATTTACAGATATTTTTTAGTTTGTTGGGGCTTTGTTGCACAAACCTACCGATAAAGTCTTATTCGGCAATATAATTCGCAAATGAATAAGCCCACACCTAAAATCTATCGTACAACCAATTGGTCTTCTTATAACAGTGCATTAATAAATCGAGGAAATCTCTCAATTTGGTTCGATCCCAAGACTCAATGGTACGCTCAACCCAAAGGTAAACATGGTCGAAATCAAACTTATTCAGATACAGCCATCCAATGCTGTCTGATGATCAAATCCCTATTTCGATTGTCTTTACGCATGGTCACTGGCTTTGTGCAAAGTCTCATTCATCTTTGTAGATTAGATTGGACAGCACCAGACTATTCCACCATCTGCAGAAGACAAAAGCATATTGATATTGCAATTAACTATCAAAAAAGCAGTAATGGTCTCCAGCTACTCGTCGATTCTACTGGCTTAAAGTTTCTAGGCGAAGGTGAATGGAAGCGTAAGAAACACCAACCTGAATATCGTCGCCAATGGCGTAAACTTCATATTGGTATAGATGCTGAAACCCTTCAAATACGCGCTATTCAACTCACTACAAATAATGTGAGTGATTCACAAGTGCTTGGTGATTTACTCGATCAGATTCCACAAGATGATCAGATTGACTCTGTTTATACCGATGGAGCTTATGACACCAAGCAATGCCGTCAGGTCATTGCAGATCGGCAAGCGCATGCGGTGATTCCGCCAAGAAAAAATGCGAAACCTTGGAAAGATACAAAGATCAGCTCGCTAGAGCGAAATGAATTACTTCGAACAGTTAAACGTTTAGGCAGGACACTATGGAAAAAATGGTCAGGCTATCATCGGCGAAGTTTGGTCGAAACTAAGATGCATTGCATCAAATTATTGGGGGATAAACTCAGTTCGAGAAACTTTCAAAGCCAAGTCAATGAGATGCATGCACGTGTAGCAGTATTAAATAAATTCACAGAGTTAGGCCGACCTCACACCCAAGTTGCCACTTAAATTTGAGTAGATATGGGAAATCTTAATTTTTAAATCTTTGTGCAACAAAGCCGTTTGTTGGTACAAAGTTGAGAATAAAATACGTCACCATTCTGGCTTATATATAGGCTTTTACGATTGTCTCGAAATTTTGACACGGTAAAAAAATAGTTTGAATTCATATGCCTTTCAAATACGTGCCATTCGTTTGAGTGTAAGCTTTCAATATGTCGAACTTGATTTTTTATTGTTTTAATAGAATAGCCAATGACGATGAGCAGGATAAGTACAGATGCTATTGCTGGTCCAATTTTACTCATGTTTAAAGTTGATTGATCTGTTTGATTTGGCATTTGTATCTTAAATTAATTTTATGTAATTCTTCTATTTGATTATAAAGAATCTCATACTAGTTGTGGTTGCTGTTTGTGAATTTGCACTAATTTTTAATGTATTGAGTGAATGTTGTAATTATTTATATATTTTTTAGCGACTTAATCCGATTTATGTACGATTAATAAACATTTGATGGTTTGTTACTACAAAATGACTTATCAAAATGAAATAAACCATATACAATGCACCCCATCAAGACGTCGCGCTCATAGCTCAGCTGGATAGAGCACTTGGCTACGAACTAAGGGGTCGGGAGTTCGAATCTCTCTGAGCGCACCAACTTGATCAATATTGAAAAAACCGCACATGTTGCGGTTTTTTTGTGCCTGCACTTTCTGTTCAGTAGAAATCCATAGCATGGATGGATCTTTTTCCGTAGTTATTCAGTTGTTTCTTACATCTCCGTTTTATGATGTGGCTCTTATATCGGTATGGCCTCGGCTTGAGTGGATTACCAGCTAATCAACATCGATCTGCTAAAGTCCTAAAATAATGACCGATTGTGTTGTAGTATTGAGCACAATATTTTTAGCTATTTGATATAACCCTATGTCAGAGAACAAGCCTGCATTATCGACACGTTATTTCCTTACTTTAGAAGAATCCCAAGATGGTTTTGCCTTAGCGACCTTTGGTAAAAAGCAAATGACGCGTTTTATCACGCCGTTGATTAGTGTCGGGATTATTGTGTGGGGCTTTATGCTCGGCTTTTCAGGCGTCGGTCGCTACTATGTGGCATTGGGTATATTTTTCTTAGTTTTACAAATTCTCATGCGCTATTCGTTCCTGCCGATGATGTTTAAGCGCCAATTTGTGAAATATCAGTTTGGTAAAAGTGAGCAAGGCATCGATTTATACCAAGATTATGCGGAAATTTATGCCAATGGTCGCAAGCAAGTGGTCCATTATAATGAAGTGCAAAAGTTTGCCAGTGGCAAGTTGACCTATATGCTTGAGCTGAAAAACCGTACTGTGGTGATTGTGCCTAAGCGTGCGTTGGCCGATAGTGCGGATCAAGCAAAATTTGAAAATACTTTCAAAAAATAAGCATTTTGTTCCATAACACCATCAAAAAATCAGAGGAAGATCATGAGTACACGTCCATCTAAAATTGTCTGTGTCGGTCGTAGTTATGCAGACCATGCCAAAGAATTAGGCAATTCGATTCCTGATCGTCCGGTTTTATTTATCAAACCACCGAGCAGTTTGCTCAGTTTAGATGCGGGCATCTCTTGGAATCCTGCATGGGGCAGCTGCCATTATGAATGTGAACTGGTTTTACGCATTGACCATCGCCTAAGCAAAGCAACCGATCCAGCTCAAGCCCTTCAAGCGGTAGGGGCTGTAACTTTAGGTTTGGACTTAACCTTGCGTGACTTACAAGATGATTTGAAAACCAAAGGCCAGCCTTGGGAACGTGCCAAAGCCTTTGATGGTTCGTGTGTACTGGCAGACTGGGTTGCTGTTTCCGATGTGGTACAGGACTGGGATGATGTGCATTACAGTTTTCATGTCAATGATGAGCTGCGCCAAGCGGGCAACACTGCACACTTAATTTTTGACATTGGCACCTTGTTGGCCGACATTAGCCAAGTCTTCACTTTGGAAGCGGGCGATGTAGTCATGACAGGTACACCTGCTGGGGTGGCTGCACTACAGGCGGGTGAACAGTTGAAAATGACTCTAAAAGGGAAAAACCAAGATTATTCTTGGAATACCTTTGTTCAAGCTTAATTCACAGGCTTTCAAACCCCATCATTCAAAAAGATCACTTCGGTGATCTTTTTTTAGCGTTATTGGTGGCTATGGTACAGTTTACGGAACTGATCGGGGGTATATACCATCCAGCGTTTAAACATATTAATAAAGGCCGATGCATTGGCATAGCCCAAATCCAGCGCGATACTTTCGACCTTTTTTCCCTCTGTCAGCATGCTCATGGCTTTCATGACTTTTAAGCGCTGTCGCCATTCATTCAAGGACATGCCAAGTTCTTTTTGGCTATAACGTGCCAGTGTGCGTTCAGTCATATTGTGCTGTACCGCCAGTTGTTGCAAAGAACTGTTATCCGCAGGGTGCAGATGTAAAAAATCTAAAATGCTTTTCAGGGTCGGGTGTTCAGAGTGTGGTAAATAGCTGCTGACCAATTCTGCATGATGTAACTGATCAAGCAAAACATAGAGTAAGCGCATATGTTCAGGTGCATCATCTGGCAGACTAGATTGTCTCAAATGTTTGAATAGTGCCGAGACCAAAGGTGAGCTGAGCATAATACCCGCTTGCTGAGGTAGATGGGTGCATAAGCTTTCATGGATATACAAGGTGCCATGCGAGACATCGGTGCGATTTAAGCTGCTATGAGCCACATTGGGTGGGAGCCAAATGCCATAAGGTGGTGGGGTAAGGTAGTCAATCTGGTTAATATTCACTTCCATCACACCATTAAAGGCGTATACAAATTCCCCCCATGCATGTCCATGCACAGGATAAACCGACTGCGCGGGGTCTTCGCGAAAGCTGATCCACAATAATTTATCAATATGATCATTGGTCGGTAATTGTTTGAGTGGCGCGCTCTTTTTTTGTTGTCGTTGGGGCATGGCTGAAATTGCCTGAATAAGAAGATCTCTTGTCTGTTTTAAATTATATGTTTTATTTCAGACAAATCTATAGTGAGCTTTAATCTTTTTCAGTGGAGCAGGTCGTGAGTAGTCGTCAAGCGCTGGACAGTAAAGCTTCAGGGATTATGTTTGGGCTGTGTATTTTGTGGGGATTACAACAAGTGGTGTTAAAGCTTGCTGCCCCCGATATTTCTGCAGTGATGCAAATTGCACTTCGCTCAGGCCTCTCTGCGTTGATGGTTTACCCCATGATCAAGTTGGCAAAGGGCACATCTTTATGGGGGCGAGACTACTTACCCGCAGGAATTTTAGTTGGGCTTTTATTTGCAGCAGAATTTTTTCTGGTCGCTCAAGCTTTACGTTTTACCTCCGCGGCGCATACCGTAGTTTTGCTTTATACCGCGCCTATTTTTGTAGCATTGGGTTTGCACTGGAAGTTGCCTTCTGAACGTTTATCGCTCATTCAGTGGTTGGGCATTGCATGTGCATTTTTTGGGATTGTGATTGCATTTTTATTTCGTCCTGCAGGCTCACAAGCGGCTGCAAGTTCTGCACTTTGGGGTGATGCTTTAGCACTTTTGGCAGGGGTATTGTGGGCAGCCACAACCATTGCAGTGCGGTTGACTAAACTAGCAGAAGCACCTGCGACCCAAACTTTGTTTTATCAGCTCTTTATCGCATTTTTAGTGTTATTGACTGTGGCTTTCTTCATGGGACAAGCGACGATTCACTGGTCTGTATTATCCGTTACAAGTTTGCTTTTCCATACCATTGTCGTGTCATTTGCCAGTTATCTGATTTGGTTTTGGCTGTTGAAAAAATATTTGGCATCCCAGTTGGGAGTCTTTTCTTTTCTGACTCCAATCTTCGGGATGTGTTTTGGTGTGGTGTTACTCAATGAACAGCTGGAACTCAACTTTTTGGTAGGAACATGCTTTGTGTTGATGGGGGTGACGGTGGTGAGTTTGCATCACAAAATTAAGCAGTATGTGCAGGCATTTAGAATGGCTTTGCAGTAAATACTGAGTCGGCTTGAATCTACCTTAAATTCAGGGTGAAGGTTGAACTTAAATTGCTTTGATTCAACATATAAAAAACGTGTCATAGACACGTTTTTTAATATGAAGGCTTAAGATTTATCATCAAAAATTGTAGACAGCGGAATAGCGAGTTTGGCCGCCAAGTAATCATCCGATTCTACTAACGCTGGGCCAATTTTTTGCATCCAGACATCATCAGGATGGACATTACCCAAATCTTTACGCTTTGGTAAAGGGTAAGGAAGTTTGCTGTAAAAACTCCAAAAATCGACTTGAGATAAATTGCGTACCAGCACATATTGGTTGTCATCGGTACGTTTGACTAAGTTTTGTTGTTCAAGCATAAACACGTAACTCGGCCAACGCCCCAATTCATCCCGCCCTAATACATCTAAAGCTTCATCATCAGAGATACTGAGTCCTTGTTGCTGCTTTTTATAAAACAGCTCCAGCAAATCTAGTAGCATAATGACAGGGTGCCGTTTTTGCTCTTTATGGGAGGTAAAGGCGGTCAGGGCATAACTAATTTCGACCCCAATCAGGACAATATTCCACGACAGAAAAATCCATAACAGGAAAATGGGAATCGCGGCAAATGCACCATAGATAATTTCATAACTGGTGAAGTTCGACATAACGAAGCCGAACAAATTTTTCAGAAGTTCAAACACGACGGCACTAAATAAACCTGCAATCAAAGCCGATTTAATCGGGACGCTGCGGTTTGGAATGGTCCAATTCAGGATAAAAAAGCCAACAACGGTTAAGCAAAATGAAATCAGCCACAGGACAAATGCGCCATCAAGCTCATAGCCTGCAAAATTATTGCTCAGAACATTGAGGGAAGCCATCGTCGACGAAATGACAAAGGCACTACCGAGTAGAATGGGGCCCAAAGAAATAATGGTCCAATAGCGCATAAAGCCAATAATGCCGCCGCGAGTCTCACGAACGCGCCAAATTCGATTAAAGACCGTTTCAATACTGGTTAGCATCATGACGGTAGTGACGAATAAAAATAAGATCCCGATAATGGTTAAATTACTGGATTTATCGGTAAACGCATTTAAGGCCTTGTCAAAAGCAATCGTGGTTTTCGGTAAAAAATTACTATAGATCAGTTGTTGTAATTGCTGTCGTGCAGGTTCAAGCGCTTTGATTGAGGAAATGATCACCAAAAAAACGGTCAGCATTGGAACGACGGCAAACAGGGTCGTATAGGTCAGTGAACCTGCTTGTTCACGACATCGATCGGCCTCAAAGCGGCGCAGTACAAATAAAACGAACTGAAACCAAGTTTTCTCATAGAAAGGAAGTCTTCTTAAGTACTGTTCTAACATAGGCAAAGTATCTCTTTTGTTTTCTTCATCTTTTCTACATTTTTCACCCTAAGCTTAACCAAAAAATAGGAAAAATACCGTATAGTTTTATTTTTTCTGTCACCGAACTCTATTCATGCAAACCTATGTTTTAGTTTTATATTACAGCAAATATGGCAGTACCCGTGAAATGGCGCATCTGATTGCAAATGGAATTGAAGCCAGTGGTGTTGCAGTTAAAATTCGAACGGTGCCGAATATTGCGGCTGTGGTGAAGGAAGCAGAGCCGAGTATTCCTGCAGAAGGCGATATTTATTGTAGTTTAGAGGACTTGGCAAACTGTGCAGGTTTGGCGCTAGGCTCACCAACCCGCTTTGGTAACATGGCCTCTGAAATGAAATATTTCCTCGACCAGACCACCAGTCTTTGGCTCAATGGAGCTTTGCATGGCAAGCCGGCTTGTGTGTTTACTTCGTCAGGTTCGATGCATGGTGGCCAAGAAAGTACTTTATTGACTATGCTGCCACCATTGTTTCATCATGGCATGATGATTTTAGGGTTGAACAATGCCATTCCCGCATTGTCACATACTAAAACAGGTGGAACACCGTATGGCGCGAGCCATGTCAGCGGGCCTCGACATGATCAGCACTTAAGCCAAGATGAAAAAGTGCTGTGCGAAGCTCAAGGTAAGCGTCTTGGGGAAGTTGTGAAGAAACTACAAGCCTAGAACATTGAGACATGAAAAAAGCCCATCAAGGATGGGCTTTTTATTATTGGGCTGGCGTCAGATGCTGTTCTTTGAACTTTGTACCGCACTTGAGACATTTATAGTCAAGAAAGACATTTTTATCGACAATCGCACCCGCTTTTTTACCAAAACGATGTCCTAAAAACCCGCCTGTTACACCAATACTGACTGCACCGACAAAAGTGCCAATGGTACCACCCATAATCACCCCAAGAGGTCCAGCCGCTGCACCGATCGCTGCACCAATAGAGGCCCCAGATGCTGCACCACCGACGGTACCAGCGGTTGCACCTGCCGAACTGAGCAATACGCCCCCAATTTTAGTCAGTTGTTGCTCGTGATTGCGTTTTTCAACATCACTAGAGCCACATTTTGGGCAGAGAATTGTATTTTCCATAGTCTATTGGCCTATTCGGGTGACCAGTGATTGAAGCTGGCAGCCGTTTTACGGTGTGGATGACACGTTGTGCAGAACAACCGTGTTTTGAGCTTAAATTTGAAAGATCTAAACAACTGAATCTAGAGTAAATCTTAGTTGAACTTGCGGCAATAATATTTATTAAACTTGTAATTTCTTGAGTACTTTATGCTGTGTTTTTAAATACAGTTTAGTTGGCAAAGTGAATTCGGTTTCGTCCTGCTTGTTTGGCACAGTACAAGGCTTTATCTGCGCGTTTAAAAACATCCTCTGCATCTGCATCATGTTTGCCGACTTCAGCAACCCCTATACTGACGGTGAAACATAGCACTTCTTGCTCATAATGTACTTCCATCGCCTCAATTGTTGAACAGATGCGTTTAAAGACCCGCATAGCTTCATCACCCAAGCAGGCGGGTAAAATAATCGCAAATTCCTCACCGCCAATACGGGCTAGAAAGTCTTCGTCACGCAGTACGCTGCGGATTTTTTTGGTCATCTTTTTCAGCACATGGTCACCTGCGGTATGCCCATAACAGTCATTCAGCTGTTTAAAGTGATCAATATCTAAGATGCCTATCGTAAAGGGTACGCGAGTATGGCTGAAATGCTGCATGGTTTGATTACTTTCTTGCACAAATACTCGACGATTAAAGGTCCCTGTGAGTTCATCTGTAGACGCTAAGACAGCCATTTCTTGCACTTGTAAATGCAATTTAATGTTCAAAGCTAACCAAGTGGCGAGACTCTGTAAAAGAATCGCTTGCTGCAAAGTGTAGTGATGTTTACGTTGATCTGCCACATTTAAGGTACCAATACACACGCCATTGTGAATCATGGGTGCATCCATACAGGTGCCCATGCCATGCTCGGAAAGCATTTTACAATCCAGTTCATCCGACTGAGCGAGGTCATCGCAAATGATCAGTTGAGATTGGGCAAAAACTCGTCCGACAAAGGTCTGTCCAATCGGAATTTTAAAATCCATTGGAATCGCATGATTGCCTGAGATCGAATACAGCTTGAGATATTCTTCAGTATCTTGCAGAGTAATACTGGCCCGATCCGCATCAAACACGTGAGAAATCCAGTAAGCAATCGTATCTAGAACAGCTTGCAAGGAGTCTGCTTTACTCAAGTCGTGAATGAAGTCTACGGGGAGTTGAATGGAGTGCGCGCCATCAAAGCCAGATAATTGGCCTGGGGTAAATGATCGTTCAGTTAATTGATTCTTGTTTATCATTCAATTCGGTATCTCTATAAAATAGTATCCAATTTAGTCTTTGTTTGTTTTGCTCTTAGAAAGTGGACATTACCTTTTAGATTTGATCATGCTATATAAATCGCATTTCTCCAACTTCAATGTGTAATTAAATTGAAAAAAAACGATATATTTTTACTTTAAATTAAAAATAACCTACAGCGCAAATGTGGCATTTACATGTGGATGACCCGCGGGTCATCTGAGTGACAAAAAAAGAGCACCTGAAGTGCTCTTTTTTGAAGTTAAACGCCGTGATTAGTCACGAACAAATTCAACAGTGCCATTTGCCAATGACTTTACGCGTGCCAAAGATTCAACGCGGTAGCCTTTTTCAAGCAAAATGTCGCGACCAGGTTGGAATGATTTTTCAATCACAATACCGACACCTACAACTTCTGCTTTCGCTTGGTGAATTAAGTCAATCAGACCCAATGCCGCTTGACCATTGGCCAAGAAGTCATCAATCACGAGGGCTTTGTCTGCTGAGCTGATGTGCTTATTTGAAATTGCAATCGTGCTTTCGGTTTGTTTGGTAAACGAAAAGACTTTTGAGCGGTAAAGGTCATCTTTTAAGGTTAAAGATTGGTATTTACGCGCAAAAATAACGGGCACGCCCAGTTCTAAACCTGCCATGATTGCAGGTGCGATACCTGATGCTTCAATCGTGATGATTTTAGTGATGCCTGCATCTTTAAAACGAGCAGCAAATTCTTTACCGATTAATTGCATCATAACCGGATCAATTTGGTGGTTTAAGAAAGCATCAACTTTCAGAACTTCATCAGATAGAACGATACCTTCGCTTAAGATTTTCTGTTCTAGTGCGTACACGGGAGAATCCTCTAGGGGCAGGTGCTTTTTCAAGCAAAAGCGTATTTTAGGAAGCACCTGAAAAAATGCAAGTAAAATTCGTCAAAATGACTAATTGCTTGCACCTTTATAACCCGTTAATAGCAATCCATAGGATGTTTTCTTATCCACATGGCTGACTTTGACTGGAAGGTAGTCCAATTTAGGTGCTAACCAGAAAATAGTTTCGCGACCAGGTTTGTCATGTTTCATCACCACTTTAATGGTATCAAAGGTGCCATAATCGGTTTTGATTGATTCAGAACCTTGCTTCACAAATTTACGTGCTTCCACTTCTTTGGCATCGGCCAAATAATAAGTCGATTTTAAACCGCCATTTTTGATGTCTTCCCGAAGTTGTAATTCAGCATTCAGTTCATCCAGTACGCCTGCTTTCCAAGCGAAAGAACGCGCTTCTTTGTCTTTCTTGGTATTGATGGTTTTTGCCGCTGGATTGAAGTTAATACTCATGGTGTTGTTATGCACCAAAATTTTACTGCTACGACTAAAACTGCTGGACTGAATTTGTTTACCATTAAAACTAAAGCGACTACTTTCGGTTGCAGAGGCGATACCACCAGCTTTGGCTGCAAAGACATAGTTCCAGTTGTTGCCCGATTTCGATAACGTACGCGTCGCTGAGCCCATGTTTTTGCCATTATAGTTAAATTGATAACTGGCTTGGAATGGACTCATGGCAAAGGTTTGACTGGAGAAACCGACAAAGAGCAAGGTGCTGACACCTGTTGCCATTGCGACTGTTTTCAACATTGATTTAGCCATAAGAAAAAGTTTCCTATTCAGTTGTAGGCACAAATTTTTTGCATAGAAATATTATGCACGTTGATTATGAAGAAAAAATTCGAAACATAGGGCAAACTGTAGTTTTATGTTTCTTTTACCCACCTTAAGTCACATTTTAGTCGCAGCATCCCGAATTATTTTTGTCGAATTGGCGAGACCGTGCTTTGGTCTAGATTAGGTTCAATCAAGTCATCGATCGAGGTTTGCGAAAACTTATTGAACAATGCCGTTAAGTTGACATTACCGATTACTACCAATTCTGCTTCACGCAACACGGCATGATTGACATGGACTTTACCTAAGGTATCGATAATGGAACGATTTTTTCCTAACCAGCGATTCAGATCCAAATGCAGCAGATCATCTTTGACTTTAATCACATTCAGTTTTTCTAAAATCATGCCTAAGGGGTCTTGGTTCAGGACTTTTTGATAAAAGAATAGGGCACAGCGCACACCCATTTTATGAAATACCGTTGGGTATTCAGCATCCAGCACACTGGTGTCACTGATTTGCTCAAATACGATCAACTGTGTTTTTTTATTTAATTCCATTTGTGCCAGTTTCAAATCTACCGAGAGCGTGAGTTTGAGTCCGTTATAGTCGAGTGTGGCATATAAACGTAACCAATCATCATGTAAGTCGGCATGCAGGTCTTTCAACATTCTCACGTTGTCGGTCACAAAACGTTGAAAAGTGGCATTTAAAAAGACTTGAGACATTGGAAACTCGCGCTCATCCTCAATAAATCCTTCAGCCTTTTGATAAACTTGGCGTAAACGATTTGAAATGTTGGAAATAAGCGTTTGCATAAGAGGCGTCCTAGCGAATCAACGTGTTTGAGCGATCAGATCTCTGGTCGAAATGTTTGAAAAATACTGCTCATGAACCTTGCAGTTTAGCAAAATTAATTGCACCATTTTCATGATTTTATGAAACAGTGAATCTAAATGGCACAAGGTCTCATTCTACGCAATAAAATGAAGACTGTGTCTATTTTATACTGCGCGCCTGCGCTTTGGGGAACAAGACAAATTGTCGGTTTGGTGTGATGCTTAGAAAAATAAATGTAATGCCTTTGGCTCATGATTGGTGGAAAGACCCAATTTTTACAGCGACTGTTGTGCTGGCGGTATTTTTGCATCTCGTGATTTTGACTTTGCAATTTGCTATGCCTCAAGAGAATGATGCGGCAGTGAAAGAAATTGCCGTTACCTTGCGTCTTTCTGATAAAAAAATTGAAAATGCAGATTTTTTAGCGCAAGCCGATCAACAGGGTTCAGGGACCTTTCGTGAGTCACACCGCATGTCGAGTGACATGCCCGCACCAATGCTTGAGCAAAGTACAGGCGAACAGCAGCGTGAAACTTTAGAACAGATCCAACAAAAACGTGAGCTGAATTTTGAAGAAAAACTGTTAATGACGACTTTAAGTTGGCAAAAACAAGCTGAGGATAACCAGCGCAAAAAAGCCATGGAAGAAATGAACAGTCAGTTTCAAGCCAAAGCAGCAATGGTGGCCAGCCTTGAAGCGCAATATTTACAACGCCAACAAAACTTTAGCCGTCAGCAAAAAATCAAAACAGTCGATGGTATTCAAGCCAAGCAAGATATTTCGGCAGCCTATCTTGAAAAGTTCCGTCAGAAAGTGGAGTTTTATGGCAACCGTTACTACCCAGAAGCAGCTAAACAGCAGCGGCTGGCGGGTGAAGTGCGTTTAATGGTGATTCTAAATACATCAGGAGGTATCCGCGCCATTCGCCTGATTGATAGTTCAGGCCATGAGATGCTCGATGAGGCTGCAAAAGCCTCGGTACGTAAAGCTGCACCATTTGGTGGATTTGATGCCAAAATGAAGGATATTTCTGAGTTACGCATTGTGCGTACATGGCGTTTTGACCCAGCAGAGGCAGAGTTTGAAGTGCACTGAGTTGTGCACTTCTTTACGTAAAATTATTATAATTAATTTTAATTTAATAAATTTTTAAAAAACAATATATTATTTATTTGTTTTGATTTTTTATCATTATAAACAATAAAAAACAATACATTAAGTTTACTCCTTAAAACTTGAATTGATAATAAAAATAATTATCATTTGCAGTGTATTTTTTGTTAAATATTTTTAAGCATTGAGGCATCTTTCTTTATAGCGAAGCGATGGGGTGAGAGTGTGCATGCCTTTAAATATTCGATCCCTGTTATAAGGACATAGTTTTATGTACAACTCTCCAACATTGAATCGCTTCAAAGTTAGCCCACTGATGTTGGCTATGGCGGCAGCAACGGTATTTCTCCCGACGTTGGTATCTGCAGCATCTACAGTAGGCAATGAAAGTACACAGCTTGAAACCATTACTGTTCAGGCTGAGAAAGAGAATCCAGCCGTAACAGAAGGAACTAAGAGCTATACTGCTAAAAGTGCCAGTACCTCGACCAAATTAAATTTGTCGCTTCGCGAAACACCGCAGTCGGTTAAAGTTTTAACCCGTGAGTATTTAGATGATGCAAATATTAATTCTTTCCAAGATATGTTGAACAGCGTGACAGGAGTAACGACCAATCGCTGGGATGAACGTCAATATCCGACAGCACGTGGGTTTGATGTGGATTACTATTTATTTGATGGTGTTCCGAGTTCATCTGAACTGGACATTGCAAGTGATCCAGACCTGAGTATGTATGATCGTGTGGAATTGGTGAAAGGCGCTAATGGGCTAATGACGGGTGCGGGTAATCCCTCGATTGCGATTAACATGGTGCGTAAACATGCCAATGCAAAAGAGTTAACAGGTACTTTAAGTTCATCTTATGGTTCGTGGAATGCATGGAATAGCATGGCAGATATTTCTGCACCTTTAAATGCGGATGGTACTGTGCGTGGGCGAGTTGTTGTTAAACATGAAAGCACAGACTCTTTCGCAGATTTATATGAAAAAGAAAATAATTTATTTTATGGCGTGCTTGATGCAGATCTGACCGATAGCACCTATCTGTCAGTGGGTGCAAGTTATCAGGAACTTGATCGTTCAGGCATTAAATGGGGGGGGTTACCTGCATTTTATAATGATGGCTCGCTAACAGATTTTGATCGTGATTTAACAGTGACCAGCGATTGGACCTATTGGAATACCAATACAACTACAGCATTTGCCCAATTTAAGCAGAAGTTATTTAATGATATTACGTTGAACGTAAATTATGATTACCGCGAAATTGATGCAGAGACAGCATTATTATATCTGTGGTCCGACTCTGTAGATAAAGCAACCAATAGCAGTGGCGGGTTATATCCATACACCGATACTTCAAAGACTACGCAAAATAATGCAGATGTTTATATTTCAGCACCTTTCACTTTAGGTGGACTACAGCAAGAGGTTGTTGCTGGATTTATGTATAACCAAAGTGAGCTGACTGATCGTTATTATGGATCACCAACTTTAGATAATGAAACGATTGATTTTAATAATTTTACGCCATCAAAAATTCTTGGATCCATTAATAATAATGTCGCAAATCCATCTAATAAAACCACGCAAACAGGGGCTTATCTAGCAGGTAAGTTCACTTTGTTAGAGCCTTTAAAGTTAGTAACAGGTGTACGTGTATCCAATTGGGAGTATGAAAGTGCTGACGGTAAAGGCAATCGTAAATTTGATAATAAAGTGACGCCATACGCAGGGTTGATTTACGACTTTTTGGAAGATTACTCATGGTATGCCAGCTATACAGGTATTTTTAAACCAGAAGATAAGCAAGATGCGAATCAGCAATATCTTGACCCACGTGAAGGTAAAAGTTATGAAACAGGTTTGAAGGGAGAGTTTTTTGACAAACAGCTTAATGCATCAATGTCGGTATTTTTAACAAAACAAGATAATGTGGCTGAGAAAAGTGGATCGATTGAGATTGATACTAAACCAGTAGATGTTTACAGCAGTGCGGATGGTGTGGAGAGTAAAGGATTTGAAATAGAGTTAGATGGCAAACTGACGGACAAGTGGGACATGAGTTTTGGTGTCGCTCATTTTAATGCAGAAGATGCGAATGGCAAAAAAGTACAAACGACTGCTGCGAGAACTTCAGCCAATCTATTTACCAAATATACACTCGATAGATGGAGCTTTGGTGGTGGCTTAAACTATAAGAGCGAGGCATATAAAGATGAGACTGCGGGGCGCATTACGCAAGATGCCTATGTGTTGGCGAATTTAATGGCAGCTTATCAAGTTGATCAAAATATTAAACTTCAACTGAATGTGAATAATTTGTTTGATGAGAAATATTACGAAGGCTTAGGTAAAAATAGTATGGTATATGGTGCACCACGTAATGCAACGCTAACTTTCCGCTATCAATTCTAAAAATCTTGAGAAATACAAAAACGGCTTATTAATAGCCGTTTTTTATTCAAATGTGAATAAGTCTAGGCTTATTCACATGCCGTCTTGACTTGAGTCAGCGCATTCTCATTTTCAGACTTCAACCTTAAATGGCTGTATCATTGTTTTAAGTTGTTATGCTATCTGGGTTAGCTCGGTTTATTGGGTTGCGCGTACATAGGCACCGTCTTGACGTCCACCGATCCAAGTCACAGTTAAATGAGACTCTTCCACATCTAGGCGGGTAGGAAAAATTTCTAAGTGCTTGCTATATTTCGGTAATGCTTTTAAACCAATGCAGTTGCCATTTTTCCACCATGTCCCTTCAGCATATTGGTCTAAAGAGCCGACAGCTAAGTACCATTTAAATTTACCGTTGGGCTCTAGTAAAAGTTCGGAACCGACCTCCATAACGCCGTTTAAATAATAATGTCCAGCCCAGGCCTGATCTGCGTCTTGAAACTTCACTTCCTGACAGGATGTTTGATTTTCATCATTGCTCTTGGCATAAAGTGGCGTGGTGCAGAATAGGGTAATAACGCAGAGTAGTTTTGAAATCGATGTATGCATTTTTATAATCTCTTCATCTCTTTTTTCATCTTGCATTATTTTTAGCATAAATAAACCCGACACATCGAGATGAATCGGGTGAGTTGTTTAGATCTAATAGCTATTGTTCTAAATAAGGGTTTTCAAAACCGAGTTTAGCCAAAATTTCAATTTCGATACCTTCCATTTCTTCAGCATCTGCTTCTGACGTTTCATGGTCATAGCCCATGAGGTGCAATGTGCCATGTACCAACATATGGGTGAAATGCGTCAGTGGTGCTTTGTTTTGTTCTTTCGCTTCCAACAGCACCACAGGAATGCAAATGACTAAATCGCCAATAGGAAATGAGTCAAGAATTTGTGCCATTTCATCGGGCAAGTCACTCGGGAAAGACAATACATTGGTGGATTTATCTTTGCCGCGATATTCCAAATTCAATTTATGACTTTCGTCATGGTCGACACAAGCAATGCCAATTTCACAGTTACTCTGTGTGCCAATATGACGTAAAACAGTTTCTACAACTTTTTTGATATAACCACGTTTCAAGACCAATTCAGGTGCTTGAAAGTCCTGTTGTAGAGAAAGACTCAGTTTCAAAATAGATCCTTAAATAATGACATCTGCGGGCATTTTAAAATGCCCGCAGGCTTTAACTTAATGCTGAGCATCGGCAGCGGCATCATTTTCAGCCACTAAGGCCTCTTGACGCGCTTTGCGTTCAGCACGAGCTTCAGCCGTTAAGCGATGTTGTTCTGCATCCCATCCCTCATAAGCTTCAACAATTTTTTGCACTAATTGGTGGCGTACCACATCACGAGAGTGGAAGCGGGTAATGTGAATTTCTTTGATTTTGTCGATGATTCGTAAAGCATGCGCCAGACCAGATTGCTGACCACGCGGTAAGTCGACCTGTGTGATATCGCCAGTAATCACTGCGCGCGAACCAAAGCCTAAGCGTGTGAGAAACATTTTCATTTGTTCAGGCGTGGTGTTTTGCGCTTCGTCTAAAATCACGAAAGAGTGGTTTAAAGTTCGACCACGCATATACGCCAGTGGTGCCACTTCAATCACTTGACGTTCAATCAGTTTGGCTACTTTTTCAAAACCAAGCATTTCATACAAGGCGTCGTAGAGTGGGCGTAAATACGGATCAATTTTCTGGCTTAAATCACCGGGTAGAAAGCCGAGTTTTTCACCCGCTTCAACGGCAGGACGAACCAATAAGATCCGTTGAATTTCATTACGTTCTAGCATGTCGACTGCGGCTGCAACTGCGAGATAGGTTTTACCTGTACCCGCGGGTCCAATACCAAAAGAAATATCACTTTGTAGAATACGCTGCACATAACGCTTTTGGTTGGCACCACGTGGATTGATACGACCTTTACGGGTTTGGAGCCATACTTCATCTAAACCAGTGTGCTCTTGCCCGTCGAGGTCTTCTTGCAATTCACGGTCAGTCTGACTGCCTTGAATCATGAGGTGTAAGGTGTCGGCACTGATTTGTGCCGTATTTTCTGCTTCTTCATGCAGGCGATGGAGCAGACCTTCGGCTCTCTCAACTGCATCCATTTCACCATCGACATAAAATGCATCACCTCGATGGGAAATAGTGACATCTAAACGCTGTTCGATTTGTTTCAAATGACCGTTATAAGCACCGAGCATGCTCTTTAAACGTTCTATTGAAACCCCAGGAAAAGTTACTGTACGTCGAATCGCTGCAGTCAAGAGAATTCCTTTAAGTAGTCAGAATCTATTCCCTTACATTACGCCACGTCAGGCTCAAGATTCAAGAGTTCACCATAAACAAAATTCAAAGTTTTAATCTCTGTCACTTCGATTTCAGCGAAACGTCCGACCCATGCTGCATCACCAATAAAACTCACATAACGAGTATTATCAGCCGTACCAATCAGTAAGTTTGGATCTTTGTCAGAAACCTTTTCGACCAAAACGCGTTGAATCGTGCCGAGCATGGCATCGGTCTTGTCAATACTTGAGCGTTTGATCCATTTTTGAACTTTACTGAGACGCTCTTTTTTCACCTCTTCAGAGGTGGTGTCTTCAAGCTCAGACGCAGGTGTACCCGGACGTTTTGAATAGACAAAACTGTAGGAATGGTCGAAGTCCATATCTTTGATGAATTGATAGGTTTCTTCAAAGTGCGCATCGGTTTCACCCGGGAAGCCAATGATGAAGTCACTGGATAAATGCATATCTGGACGGACTTTGCGTAATTTGGCAATTTTGTCGATATAGACATCAATGGTGTGGTTACGCTTCATGGCTTGCAGAACATCGTTTGAGCCGCTTTGCACGGGCAAATGTAGATGCGACACCATTTGCGGTAGGTCACGGTAACATTCAATCAAGTCATCATTAAACTCAAGTGGATGTGAAGTGGTGTAGCGTAAACGCCCAATCCCCGGAATTTCTGCAACCAGACGTAACAAGTCTGCAAAAGTACAGATATTGCCTTCGAATGTTTCACCGCGGTAACCATTGACGTTTTGACCCAATAAAGAAATCTCACGGACACCTTTTTCGGCTAAAGTGGCAATTTCAGCTAAAACATCATCCAATGGGCGAGAAACTTCTTCACCACGGGTGTAGGGCACCACACAGAATGAACAATATTTTGAACAACCTTCCATAATTGAAACAAAAGCCTTGTAACCTTCAACACGCGGTTCAGGTAAAAAGTCGAATTTTTCAATGTCTGGGAAAGAAATATCGACCAATTTGATTTTTTCTTTCTTGGGTTTTTCGATTTGATCGAAGTGCTGATCCAGCATTTGTGGCAAACGGTGCAAGGTCTGTGGGCCGAAAATCATGTCGACATAGTTGGCACGTTTTTGAATGTTGTCACCTTCTTGAGAGGCCACACAACCACCAACACCAATGATCAGGTTTGGATTTTTGTCTTTCAGCTTGCGCCAGCGACCCAATTCAGAGAACACTTTTTCTTGGGCTTTTTCACGAATCGAGCAGGTATTCATGAGTAGAATATCGGCTTCTTTCGGGTCTTGGGTCAGCACATAACCGTGCGAGTCGCCAAGTAAGTCTGCCATACGATGACTGTCATACTCATTCATCTGACACCCTTGCGTTTCGATATACAGTTTTTTAACTGATCCATCGATGGCTGGGGTGTGCTGTGGCTGGGTAACAGTGTTTTCTGAGGCAGCTTGGGCACCATTTGGAATGAAGGTTTGAACCGTCATGTAGGCTCCTAAGGGGGATAAATCTAGGTTTTTGTGTCTGATCGGTATCTGTGGCGGCGAAAGCAGAGCTTGGCTGGCGACAAAAAGGGTCGATCAAACACCATGTGAAATCTACGAAAGGCGCATATTTTAGCAGGAAATCTGAATAAACTTATAGCTTTAAATCTGAAGCTAAAAAGATTGATTTGTGAAGTGAAAATGCAGGAAAATTAATATTGTCTAATCATAAGGTTACATAAGAGAACAATAGAGTCTGTTATGAGTTATTAAACTAATGAAAATGATGAGACGAGACTAGGCAATCCAAAGATGACTGAAGGCAAACCCATGTTAAAACGATTACAGAATAAATATTATCAAGTGTTTGCGTTGGGTGTGGCTGCCTTGGGTCTATCTGCAGCGACACAAGCCGCAGATGAACAGTTTAATGATGCCTTACGTGCCGCAAATGCAGGGAATGTAAGCTTATTACAAGAATATCAAAGCAGTATGCAGGGTGATGTGCTGGGCTATTACCCTGAATATTGGGTGCTTAACAGTAATTTGGCGTTGCAGCCTGCGGCGAATATTGTCGGATTTGCACAGCGCTATCCGCAATCTGCCATGGCTGAGAAGCTAGCAGCAGATTACATCGAAGAAAAAGTCAAAATGGCCGACTTTGCTTCTGCACAGCCGGTATTGGCCTATGTGTCCAATGCAGATCGCGCAGAAAGCTGTGCCATGGCGCAAGTCCGTGCCAAGTCAGGCGATCCTTTGGTTTTTGCCGAATATAAAGATGTTTGGCTCACGACCAATTCACAACCTGAATCTTGTACAGGGCTAGGGCGCATGATGTTGTCTAGTCCACTGATGACGGAGCAAGACAAACAACAACGTTTATGGGCGCAGCTACGTGCAGGGCAATCAGGTCAAGCGATTGCAACCGCACAAACCATTGGCATGAATCTGTCTTTGGCCCAGCTGAATAGTATTCAAGTCGATCCCCTGAACTATCTATGGTCCGCACCGAAAGCATCGGCGGCAGATCAAGCGTATTTAATTTATGCGATTGGCCGTTTAGCCGACAGTGATCTAAATACTGCACTGGCATCGGTCAAGCGAGCTGCTGAGGGGACACCTGAGGCGGTACAAAAAGCGTTGTACCGTGCCGTGGGGTATATCGGTGGCACAACCGTTATGAAAAACAATTTTAATGTGGAAGTGTTGCAAGCCTTCGATCGGAGCTATGGTTTAGCACTGAGTGAAGAAGAAGCTGAAATCTATGCACGTCAAGCCATTCGTTTCGGCGCCTGGGAGAGTGTCATTCGTGCCATTGATGGCATGAGTGTGACGCAGAAACAAGAAGATCGCTGGCAATATTGGTTAGCCCGTGCTTCAGAACAACGTGGTGATGCAAAGTCAAAAGCACTGGCCCGCGAGATCTTCAAAAAATTGTCAGTAGGTGACGATTATCATAACTTATTGGCAAAAGATCGTATTGGTCAGCGTTATCAAACGATTCCAGCCAATACCCAACCGAGCAATGCGGATGCGCAACGTTTGAGTCAAGATATTCACTTTAGCCGTGCTTTTGCACTGCGCAACGTCAATGCACCAGACAATTATGTTAACCGTGAGTGGAATTGGGCGGTTCGACAAGCTTATTTAAAACAAGATGATGGCTTAATTTTGGCTGCTGCTAAACGTGCCACAGAAATGGGATGGTATGACCGAGCGATCTATGCAGCCGATCGAACCGTCAAGCAGCATAACTACAGTTATCGTTATGCCATGCCGCATCAAAGCTATGTGGTCAGCCATAGTCGCAATGCAGGCATAGATCCTGCATGGGCGTATGGGTTAATGCGCCAAGAAAGCCGATTTGTTACCCATGCTCGTTCGCATGTGGGGGCAGGTGGTTTGATGCAAATCATGCCTGATACGGCAAAACTGGTCGCTAGACAAATGGGTGAAACCTATAATCCTGCTGCACTGAGTGATATGAATACCAATGTACGTTATGGCACATTTTACTTGTCCATGATTCAAAGCCAATTAAGTAACAGTCCTGTACTTGCCACAGCGGGTTATAATGCAGGGCCAAATCGTGCGCGCCGTTGGCAGCCTGAAAATCAGCCGATTGCGGCGGATCAATACACAGAAAGTATTCCTCTGACTGAAACTCGTGATTACGTCAAGCATGTCATGAGTAATGCGACACATTATGGTGTTCTGCTTGGACAGGGCCCACAGTCTATTACCCAGCGCATGCAAAATATTCCTTTTAGAAGTCAATAATAAAGGCACAGACATTTTATGGTTTTGATGTCATCCCAATCAGTCTTAACGCAAAAGCTTCTGCTGTTGATCAGCAGCGGCATTGCTATGGGATTTTTTGTGACGTCAGTCCATGCAACACCGACCGTGTTTGGCTATGTGATGGAAGTTCAAATGACACCCGCCGTTTGCTTGTTCGATAGTCAAGGCTCAAAGAAACGGAAGTGTTTGGAAGGCTATTCACTCAATATCACTGGCTTATACCCTGAAACTACGACACGAGAATGTCAGACCAAGTCTTCAGCTGTATTGTCTCCGCTTCAAACTAAAGTGGTGGCGAGAGTCATGCCTGATGAGCATGCACGTCGTCAGTTGTGGGCAGAGATTGGGGGGTGTGTGCCGATGAGTGCCAGTCAATATTTCCGTAACGTGATTAATTATGCAGAACGTTTAAAAATCCCCGCAGATTTGACTTCATCTGAAAATAAAACCGCGCAACTGCATAGCTTACGTGGACAGTTCCAACGTTTGAATCCTGGATTGCCTGCAAGCGGGTTACGTTTTAGCTGCCGTACTCACCGTCAAACCAATATTTTGACCGAAGTCAAGGTCTGTTATAAACCCAATGGTCAGTACAAAGGTTGTGCAGAGAATATACAAGAAAACTGTCCAAATTCTTTTGCGATCAAAGGTTCTTACTAATCTCTTTCCCTAAATTAATTTATATTTCCTATCATACTTTTGTTGGAATTCATTCTCTTTTACATGCATCTGCCAAAGTATTGGAGTACAATCTTTGCCGTTTATGATTATTAAGATTAGATAGAACAGCTATTTAATCATATAACGTTCCTCAAATGGAGATAAGTACATGAAGCAACCTGTTCGCGTTGCCGTTACTGGCGCTGCTGGTCAAATCGGTTATAGCCTATTATTCCGTATCGCTAGTGGCGAAATGTTAGGTAAAGACCAACCAGTTATTCTGCAATTGTTAGAAGTTCCTTTTGAGAAAGCTCAAGCTGCGCTTAAAGGCGTAATGATGGAATTAGACGACTGTGCTTTCCCATTATTGGCTGGCATGATCGGTACTGATGATCCAAAAGTTGCATTTAAAGATGCTGACTACGCGTTATTGGTTGGTTCACGTCCACGTGGTCCTGGTATGGAACGTGCTGACTTATTGAAAGTGAACGGTGAAATCTTCATCGGTCAAGGTCAAGCACTAAACGAAGTTGCTAGCCGTGACGTTAAAGTACTTGTTGTAGGTAACCCTGCAAATACAAATGCTTACATCGCAATGAAATCTGCTCCAGATCTTCCAGCGAAAAACTTCACAGCAATGTTACGTCTTGACCACAACCGTGCGTTGACTCAAATTGCTCAAAAAGCGGGTGTTGCTGTAGCAGACATCAAAAACATGACTGTTTGGGGTAACCACTCTCCAACGATGTATGCTGACTACCGTTTTGCAACTGTAAACGGCGAAAGCTTAAAAGACAAAATCAACGATGCTGACTGGAACGCGAATGTATTCCTTCCAACTGTTGGTAAACGTGGTGCTGCGATTATCGAAGCGCGTGGTTTGTCTTCAGCTGCTTCAGCTGCGAACGCTGCTATCGACCATATGCGCGATTGGGCTCTTGGCACAAATGGCGAATGGGTAACGATGGGTATTCCTTCTGACGGTTCTTATGGTATTCCTGAAGGCGTAATGTACGGTGTTCCTGTAACTTGCGAAAATGGCGAATACACACGTGTTGAAGGCCTAGAAATCGATGCGTTCAGCCGTGAGCGTATGGACAAAACTCTTCAAGAACTTGAAGAAGAGCGCGCAGCAATTGCTGACATGCTTAAATAATTAAAAACCGATCGGTTTAAGATCTGTTTTGAAAAAAGCACTCCATTTGGGGTGCTTTTTATATGGGGTGTTTATTGAACAAAAAATAACATGCTGTGATGTAGATACAACTGAGCATAGATGGCCAAAGGTTTATTCTAAAAGGGCATGATCAGGGCTTGAGGAGAACAATGATGTTTGACCAACAACCGACTTTAGAACTTTTATTTGAACAATTGGGGCTTGATGCGAGTGCGGAAGCAATCGATCAGTTTATTGAAACACACCAACTTACTTCAGACATTCCATTGCATAAAGCACCCTTTTGGTCAAAAGCACAGCATGACTTCATTATCAGTAATTGGAAAAAAGATGATGAATGGGCAATGGTGGTCGACCTGTTAAATGAACAATTGCATACAGAACATACGCTTTCAGGATCGTGTCATTTATAATCACAAATTGAAACAACAAACCTAGTTTTATGACTAGGTTTTTTTAGAAAATACATATAAGTTAATTCAATAATAATTGACAATAGTATTGATAAGGAGGCCGAGATGCTCAGTCAACATAAACCATCCTTAGAGCTTTTATTTTCGCAACTGGGACTCGCCAATAGTGCGGCTGCCATCGAGTTATATATTCGTACGCATCAACTTCCTGCTCATCAGTCTTTACACGATGCACCGTTTTGGAATTCCGCTCAACGTGCGCTATTAATCAGTCATTTGGTTCAGGATGATGATTGGGCGATTATGGTTGATGAACTCAATCAACAGCTACATCTTGATGCTTATAAACTTCAAACTGCCTAAATTGATCCTATGCCGTCGTGATTTACATAGTGGAATTGACCCATAAAAAAACGCCTGATTTCAGGCGTTTTTTATTTGTAGATTTTAGTGCAATTTACTTTGCATCAGCTTGATAAACCAATCTTCTTGATGAAGGTCAACAAAAGCGGCATGTTCACGCAGTAAAACGAAATCAAACTCGGTGCTTTTCGCATATTTGCCAAGCCAGTGTCGTGCCAATGCTGACTCTTTTCGACTGACCGAGGCATAGGCCAAAAACAGGTAAATATCGCCCTGACCATAGCTGGTCAGTGGTTTTAGAATTTGCTGTGTAATCAGTGCAAAGCGATCTTCTTTGGTGATTTCAAAGTACAGCATATAAGCCTTGGCAAGATGCAAAGACAAATTGAGGTACAAAGATAGAGGCATTTCCTCAAACTCAATTCGACCTTGCTCAAGTAATACCACCGCTTCTTGTAAAAAGTGGACTTGCTCTTGGCGCAGTTGGCTCAGTGTGACCAACTGTAAGCGCAAATCAGCACGCTCAAGGGCTAATTCAGGGCTATTGCCTTGTAGGTAGAGTTGATCTGTTTCACCAATACGCTGAATAATTTGTTGACTGCTGGCACGCATCGGTTACATCCTCATCAATTGATGTTCAGTATATGAGGATACTTCTTACAATTTAAAGTCTTTTTGCTTGAATCATAGGATTGTACTGTCACTTCGTAACCATCCAGTAATCGATAAACGCTGATGTTTAGCTTCTAAGACCTCATGCAGCAAGTCACTTTGAAACAGTGCAATACGATTCGGTTTGGGTTGTAGCACATGCCAAATGTCATTTTTATCTTGCAGATGAAGTTCACCGCCCCAACCGTCTTGCCAGTCTTCGTGTAAATAATAAACCGTAGAAATCATGCGGCCATTTTTGCCTTGAGGGTTATCACGGTGCAGGGCATAAAACTCGCCAGCGTTATAGCAAGCAAAATGTGCTTCGACGTCTCGAATACCAAGATAAAAGGCACGATTTAGTTCCTGACCCAAACTATAAAGGGCTTGAACATGATGATTGGAAATAACGAGCTCGGGATTGAGCCATAAAATGTGATCACTACGGATCTTGCTGATGACACCGTTTTGAATAGCAGCTTCACGAAAGCGGTTTAAGTTCGAAGTACATTCTTCAATGAGTTGATTTACATAGTCATTAGAGTAGGCATCATCAATGATGGCAAAACCATGTTGATCTAAATCATCTAGGATTTGATCAACATTCCAAGACTTTGGGAGAAGAACTGCTTCCATTACATTAACCTAAAAAAGACAAAGAAAAGCCACGGTTATTCTAGTGTATGAAAGCAATCTGAACGAAACTATTTTTCATGCTAAAATACTCATTGATTTTAGGAATGATAGAAACATGAATTACCGTCACCACTTCCATGCAGGTAACTTTGCAGATGTCATGAAGCATGTCCTTTTGCTTCAGATTTTGACTCGCCTCAATCAAAAAGATAAACCGTATCGTTATATTGATACGCATGGCGGTGCTGGTAAATATGATTTATCGACTTCAGAAGCACAAAAGTCGGGTGAGTTTTTAAATGGTATTCACCGCTTAGTAAAACTTGATGACTCAATTAAGCGTAATGCACCTGAAGGTGTTCAGCAGTATTTAAAAATTGTTGAAAAAATGCGTGAAGGTTCAGGCAAAGGTGCTTATCCAGGTTCGCCATGGTTTGCATTGGAAGGCATGCGTGAAATAGACAAAGCCACCATTTTTGAAATGCAGCGTGATGTATTCCAACAGTTGTATTACAACGTTCGTGATAAACGCGCGGGTTTACATGAGCGCGATGCGTATGAAGGGCTATTTGGCGTTATTCCACCCAAAGAAAAACGCGGATTGGTGATGATTGATCCACCTTACGAAGTGGAGCGTAAAGATTTCCCTCAATTGGTTGATCTCATAGCGACTGCATATAAAAAATGGCCAACGGGTGTGTTTGCAATTTGGTATCCGATCAAAGACCGTGCCATGATTGATCGTTTTGAAAAGAAAATGATTAAAACATGTATTCGTCGTCAGTTGATCTGCGAAGTATGTGTTTGGCCAGATGATACCCCAGTGGGCTTAAATGGTTGTGGTCTATTGGTGATTAACCCACCTTGGAAGTTTTCTGAAGATGCAGATGAAGCGCTCCAATGGTTGTTCCCACATTTGCGTATGAGTGAAAATGGTGGTCATGCTGCTGTTCGTTGGTTAGTTGGCGAATAAAGATAGACTATAAGAGAAAAGGCTACATTAGGATCGACAGAGAATGACAAATATAAATAAACCTGAAAGCGAATCTTCACCCCGCAGTACGCCTACTTTTGATGGGATTACTTTTGAGGTAGAAGAAGAAGAGCATACACAGGAAGGTCAAAAAGTAAAACGTCGAGGTATTTATTTGTGGCCGAACCTGATTACAACGGCAGCGTTGTTGTCAGGCTTTTATTCCATTATTGCCAGTATGAATGGCAACTTCCAGCAAGCGATTTATGCCATTTTCTTGGCAGCGTTATTGGATGGCTTGGACGGCCGCGTTGCACGAGCCATTGGTGCGCAGAGTGCTTTTGGTGAGCAGTATGATTCTTTATCTGATCTATTGGCGTTCGGTGTTGCCCCCGCTATTTTGATGTATAGCTGGAGTTTGGATTCGCTCGGTCGTATTGGTTTGGCGTGTTGTTTTGTCTATACCGCCTGTGCCGCGTTCCGTTTAGCACGGTTTAATGTGCAAATCGGTGTGGTCGATAAGCGTTACTTTATTGGTGTAGCTAGTCCACTTGCTGCGATTATTATTATTTCATTGGTTTGGGTCGGACTCGATTTCCCAGAAATTTTTGATCTTCGTGAGCGGGGTATTCAAGCCATCAGCGCAGCAGTGATTGTGTCTGTTGGACTCCTCATGATTTCGAATATTAAATATTATTCATTTAAGACGGTAGATCGTAAGCGCGTTCCATTTTTTGTCCTTCCTATCGCGGTCTTTATTTTTGCTGCAATGACTTACAATATCCCTGTGGGTATTTTGGTCATTTCCTTGATTTATGCACTATCTGGCTTTGTTACTACGTTTTTAGCACGACGTCAGCACAGCCCATCATGAGTTAATGATATGTAGAAGGAGTATGATATGTGGTTGTTTCAAGATTTTCTCGATCAGTCTAAACAACTTAATCAGGCTCCTTCACGGTCACTTCCTGCTTATCACCCACCCAATAAAAAATATAAAATTATTCATCAAGCTTTAACCATTCCCAATCTTCCTGCGCCACTACATTACTTAAATTTTTTGAGCATGATTGGTCAGCCCAATACGCCCATGTTTCGGAATAACAGTGCAATCAGAACTACCCCCTTAGATACTGCTACGGTATTGGCCAGCAGTAGTCCACATATGGCAGGGCAGCTGAACCGTTATTCAATTTCTGCGGAATGTTCATTTCAAGAAAAAACATTTAAATTTGCCAACAAAGAACAACTCATGGGAACGTTCCCAAAATTTCAAATTCAAAGAAAAGACACAGAATTGAGTTTTGAGATTGAAATAACAACAACACCACTGATTTCACATTTCACCAAATTGCGTTTTGGTCTTGCCGAGCATTGGTCTGTATTGTGTCGATGTCAGGGAGAAGTTAAATATAAAGAACAGCGCTATGACATTGACCAGTTAGGAGCTTTTGAATACGCGCGCAGTATCGACTTTAGTTATTTACCCTTAGCGTTTTTCACATATCAAGTCATTAATCTGGTGGATCAGCGTCAGCTATTGTTAGAACAAATTCGAGATTCGTTTAATCGAATTGTACAGTCACGTATGTATATACGTGATTTGCAAAAACAACAAACCCATATGTTTGATCGGATGGTTTGCTTTCAAGTTCATCGTGTTTATCCTGCTGTGAAAACCCCCAATGGGCAAAAAATGTATTTACCGCGAGAGTTTGAATGGCATTATCAAGATGAGCAGGGACATCACATTCATCTTTACGCTCAAAGTCGTGGTGATTTTAAATTTGGTTTGGCTGCGGGTTATGTAGGTAGCTTTAAATATCAACTCAAAATGGATAATTATGAGGAACAGGGCGAAAGTGGTTATTGTGAATATGTGGATTGTCGTGCATTAAAGTGGCAAGAAAAAAAATCGCAAGAAAAAAATCGAAATGAAATTGGAGAAATTGTTCCCTTTTCACTCAAAAAATAAGAAAAAATCGTCATTTTGCTGAATAAATAAACAAGTGGGAGTTTTTTTATAAATAATTGAGTAAAGGGGGTTGTGTTGGTTTGGAAATGCTGTAGAATGCACATCCATCGGCGGTGATGTTGATTAAAACTTGTTGAGAAACAAGGATTTAGCCCAAGCGGTAGAATCTGGAAGTCTTGAATAGGTTTAAAAATAATTAACAAAACCAGTTGACTTCTTCTTGAAAGAGAGTAGTATAGCCGACCTAGCTTGCTGATGACGAATCAGTGAGAAGATCATTAAGAGATTATGAAGAACAACTTGTGTGGATTTTTACTGATTGATCGATCGAAAATATTTCATTGATTGATGGTAAAAATTACTCGAAGTTTATTTGAGAAATATTTGTCAGAAAATTGATGAGCCAAGATTTGTAGCCATAAGCTACTAATGATTTTAACTGAAGAGTTTGATCATGGCTCAGATTGAACGCTGGCGGCAGGCTTAACACATGCAAGTCGAGCGGGGAAGGGTAGCTTGCTACCTGACCTAGCGGCGGACGGGTGAGTAATGCTTAGGAATCTGCCTATTAGTGGGGGACAACATTCCGAAAGGAATGCTAATACCGCATACGCCCTACGGGGGAAAGCAGGGGATCTTCGGACCTTGCGCTAATAGATGAGCCTAAGTCAGATTAGCTAGTTGGTGGGGTAAAGGCCTACCAAGGCGACGATCTGTAGCGGGTCTGAGAGGATGATCCGCCACACTGGGACTGAGACACGGCCCAGACTCCTACGGGAGGCAGCAGTGGGGAATATTGGACAATGGGCGCAAGCCTGATCCAGCCATGCCGCGTGTGTGAAGAAGGCCTTTTGGTTGTAAAGCACTTTAAGCGAGGAGGAGGCTACTGAGATTAATACTCTTGGATAGTGGACGTTACTCGCAGAATAAGCACCGGCTAACTCTGTGCCAGCAGCCGCGGTAATACAGAGGGTGCGAGCGTTAATCGGATTTACTGGGCGTAAAGCGTGCGTAGGCGGCTTTTTAAGTCGGATGTGAAATCCCTGAGCTTAACTTAGGAATTGCATTCGATACTGGGAAGCTAGAGTATGGGAGAGGATGGTAGAATTCCAGGTGTAGCGGTGAAATGCGTAGAGATCTGGAGGAATACCGATGGCGAAGGCAGCCATCTGGCCTAATACTGACGCTGAGGTACGAAAGCATGGGGAGCAAACAGGATTAGATACCCTGGTAGTCCATGCCGTAAACGATGTCTACTAGCCGTTGGGGCCTTTGAGGCTTTAGTGGCGCAGCTAACGCGATAAGTAGACCGCCTGGGGAGTACGGTCGCAAGACTAAAACTCAAATGAATTGACGGGGGCCCGCACAAGCGGTGGAGCATGTGGTTTAATTCGATGCAACGCGAAGAACCTTACCTGGTCTTGACATAGTAAGAACTTTCCAGAGATGGATTGGTGCCTTCGGGAACTTACATACAGGTGCTGCATGGCTGTCGTCAGCTCGTGTCGTGAGATGTTGGGTTAAGTCCCGCAACGAGCGCAACCCTTTTCCTTATTTGCCAGCGGGTTAAGCCGGGAACTTTAAGGATACTGCCAGTGACAAACTGGAGGAAGGCGGGGACGACGTCAAGTCATCATGGCCCTTACGACCAGGGCTACACACGTGCTACAATGGTCGGTACAAAGGGTTGCTACCTAGCGATAGGATGCTAATCTCAAAAAGCCGATCGTAGTCCGGATTGGAGTCTGCAACTCGACTCCATGAAGTCGGAATCGCTAGTAATCGCGGATCAGAATGCCGCGGTGAATACGTTCCCGGGCCTTGTACACACCGCCCGTCACACCATGGGAATTTGTTGCACCAGAAGTAGGTAGTCTAACCGCAAGGAGGACGCTTACCACGGTGTGGCCGATGACTGGGGTGAAGTCGTAACAAGGTAGCCGTAGGGGAACCTGCGGCTGGATCACCTCCTTAACGAAAGATTGACGATTGGTAAGAATCCACAACAAGTTGTTCTTCATGACGATGTATCTGAGGGTCTGTAGCTCAGTTGGTTAGAGCACACGCTTGATAAGCGTGGGGTCACAAGTTCAAGTCTTGTCAGACCCACCAAATCTGACTAACAAGCATTGTTAAATGCTGAATACAGAAAACCAGAAACATTGACTTATTGATAAGCTGGGGACTTAGCTTAGTTGGTAGAGCGCCTGCTTTGCACGCAGGAGGTCAGGAGTTCGACTCTCCTAGTCTCCACCATAGATTATAGAACTTAGTAAGTTAAAGCTTATTAACTTCTGTGATTTATCGCAGTTTCCTGACCTGACGAAGGCTGGAAAAATCATTAACAGAATATATTTGAGTTGAAATAATTTGTTCATACTCGTTTTTAAGATCGACATTAACAGTGATTTATTACTGATTGATGAAGATTGAAGAAATGAGTTACTAGCGAAATTAACTGAATCAAGCGTTTTGGTATGTGAATTGAATTGAAGCTGTACAGTGTTTAAGTACACAGAACAACAAACTGTATGATCGAGCAATCGATCTGTCCTAGTACTACTTGTAGGTACTACGACTGTTTGGGGTTGTATAGTCAAGTAATTAAGTGCATGTGGTGGATGCCTTGGCAGTCAGAGGCGATGAAAGACGTAATAGCCTGCGATAAGCTCCGGGGAGGCGGCAAATATCCTGTGATCCGGAGATTTCTGAATGGGGAAACCCACCTGTCATAAGGCAGGTATCGTATGATGAATACATAGTCATACGAGGCGAACGAGGGGAAGTGAAACATCTCAGTACCCTTAGGAAAAGAAATCAATTGAGATTCCCTCAGTAGCGGCGAGCGAACGGGGAAAAGCCCATTAAGTCATATAAGTTCTAGTGGAATGCTCTGGGAAGTGCAACCATAGTGGGTGATAGTCCTGTACACGAAAGGGCTTATATGATGATGTCGAGTAGGGCGGGGCACGTGAAACCTTGTCTGAATATGGGGGGACCATCCTCCAAGGCTAAATACTCCTGACTGACCGATAGTGAACCAGTACCGTGAGGGAAAGGCGAAAAGAACCCCTGTGAGGGGAGTGAAATAGATCCTGAAACCGCATGCATACAAGCAGTGGGAGCCGACTTGTTCGGTGACTGCGTACCTTTTGTATAATGGGTCAGCGACTTACATTCAGTAGCGAGGTTAACCGCATAGGGGAGCCGTAGAGAAATCGAGTCTTAATAGGGCGTTTAGTTGCTGGGTGTAGACCCGAAACCGGGTGATCTATCCATGAGCAGGTTGAAGGTTGGGTAACACTAACTGGAGGACCGAACCCACTGTCGTTGAAAAGCCAGGGGATGACTTGTGGATAGGGGTGAAAGGCTAATCAAACTCGGTGATAGCTGGTTCTCCCCGAAAGCTATTTAGGTAGCGCCTCGGACGAATACCATTGGGGGTAGAGCACTGTTTCGGCTAGGGGGTCATCCCGACTTACCAAACCGATGCAAACTCCGAATACCAATGAGTACTATCCGGGAGACAGACTGCGGGTGCTAACGTCCGTAGTCAAGAGGAAAACAATCCAGACCGCCAGCTAAGGCCCCAAAATTATAGTTAAGTGGGAAACGATGTGGGAAGGCATAGACAGCTAGGAGGTTGGCTTAGAAGCAGCCACCCTTTAAAGAAAGCGTAATAGCTCACTAGTCGAGTCGGCCTGCGCGGAAGATGTAACGGGGCTAAAACTATATGCCGAAGCTGCGGATTTGCAATTTATTGCAAGTGGTAGGGGAGCGTTCTGTAAGCCGATGAAGGTGTATTGAGAAGTATGCTGGAGGTATCAGAAGTGCGAATGCTGACGTGAGTAACGACAATGCGAGTGAAAAACTCGCACGCTGAAAGACCAAGGGTTCCAGTCCAACGTTAATCGGGGCTGGGTGAGTCGACCCCTAAGGCGAGGCCGAGAGGCGTAGTCGATGGGAAATTGGTTAATATTCCAATACTTCTATGTAATGCGATGAGAGGACGGAGAAGGTTAAGTCAGCCTGGCGTTGGTTGTCCAGGTGGAAGGTTGTAGGCATGTATCTTAGGCAAATCCGGGGTACTCTATGCTGAGAACTGATAGCAAGCTGTACTTGTACAGTGAAGTGGCTGATACCATGCTTCCAGGAAAAGTCTCTAAGCTTCAGTTACATAGGAATCGTACCCGAAACCGACACAGGTGGTCAGGTCGAGTAGACCAAAGCGCTTGAGAGAACTCTGCTGAAGGAACTAGGCAAAATGGTACCGTAACTTCGGGAGAAGGTACGCTGCCGACGGTGATAGGATTTACTCCTTGAGCTATTGGCAGCCACAGAAACCAGGCCCCTGCAACTGTTTATTAAAAACATAGCACTCTGCAAACACGAAAGTGGACGTATAGGGTGTGATGCCTGCCCGGTGCTGGAAGGTTAATTGATGGGGTTAGCGTAAGCGAAGCTCTTGATCGAAGCCCCAGTAAACGGCGGCCGTAACTATAACGGTCCTAAGGTAGCGAAATTCCTTGTCGGGTAAGTTCCGACCTGCACGAATGGCATAATGATGGGGGCGCTGTCTCCAGCAGAGACTCAGTGAAATCGAATTCGCCGTGAAGATGCGGTGTACCCGCGGCTAGACGGAAAGACCCCGTGAACCTTTACTGCAGCTTGACATTGAACTTTGATCTTACTTGTGTAGGATAGGTGGGAGGCTTTGAAACCGAGACGCTAGTTTCGGTGGAGCCAATCTTGAAATACCACCCTGGTAATATTGAGGTTCTAACTCTGTCCCGTTATCCGGGACGAGGACCATGTCTGGTGGGTAGTTTGACTGGGGCGGTCTCCTCCTAAAGAGTAACGGAGGAGTACGAAGGTGCGCTCAGCGTGGTCGGAAATCACGCGTAGAGTATAAAGGCAAAAGCGCGCTTAACTGCGAGACCCACAAGTCGAGCAGGTACGAAAGTAGGTCTTAGTGATCCGGTGGTTCTGTATGGAAGGGCCATCGCTCAACGGATAAAAGGTACTCTGGGGATAACAGGCTGATACCGCCCAAGAGTTCATATCGACGGCGGTGTTTGGCACCTCGATGTCGGCTCATCTCATCCTGGGGCTGAAGCAGGTCCCAAGGGTATGGCTGTTCGCCATTTAAAGAGGTACGCGAGCTGGGTTTAGAACGTCGTGAGACAGTTCGGTCCCTATCTACCGTGGGCGTTGGAAATTTGAGAGGATCTGCTCCTAGTACGAGAGGACCAGAGTGGACGAACCTCTGGTGTACCGGTTGTGACGCCAGTCGCATCGCCGGGTAGCTATGTTCGGAAGGGATAACCGCTGAAAGCATCTAAGCGGGAAGCCTACCTCAAGATAAGATTTCCCTAGGACTTTATGTCCTCTAAAGAGCCGTTGAAGACTACGACGTTGATAGGTTGGATGTGGAAGCATAGTGATATGTGAAGCTGACCAATACTAATTGCTCGTGAGGCTTGACTATACAACACCCAAACAGTTGGTGTTGTGGTTCAAATCACTGCAAACAACTTGATTTAGTTATAAAGCTAAGTACAATGTGCAAATTAAATTAACTCAGATATTCTGTTAATAACTCATTTGATGAAAGTTAGGCATACACAATGTGTAAATAAGACCAAACGAATAGTCATAAACAGTTGTGCTGGCGACAATAGCAAGAGTGAACCACCTGATCCCTTCCCGAACTCAGAAGTGAAACCTCTTAGCGCTGATGGTAGTGTGGAGTTATCCATGTGAGAGTAAGTCATCGCCAGCTCATTAATTCAAATCCCCCTCCGCTTAATGCAGAGGGGGATTTTTTTATGCAAGGAAGATTGAAAATATAAATAGAGAAAGAAAAGAATTAGAGCAGAGAATACGCTGCTAAATTATACAAGCATACATTTATATAAATTAAAATTAAAGGTTAAATAATAGGGGAATATAGAAGAAACGGCTAAAACATAGCCTCTAAAATTTAATAGGGAAAAATATGAAGAAGTAATCAGATGAAAAGAGCTGAAAATAAGCTATCTATAAGGGCCTAAATGGTAAAAAAGCCAGCATTTGCTGGCTTTTATGTCTTATATTTACAAGAGGTTATAGAGCACCTTTTAAGTTTTCCTGATGTGCTTTAACTTGTTTTGTTGGTACTTTCTATAGTGGTAATCTTTATCCCCTAAACAAAAGCAAGAATATGGTGAAATTATTCGCTAATTATGGTGAAATTATTCGCTAATTAAGCAATTATTTGGAGGGAATAGCTATTGCTGAAGCGAAAATGGATCGGGAATTACTGACTTATGTATTACAACACATGGTTTATTACGGGTATTAATGTGTTTTAGATCAGTTAAGTTACGCACTAAAATAAGAACTTTACCGCAAATCTATTAAGCACGTGTCTTGTAATTAAATCAACGCATGCAGCGAATGATTTATAGTTTGCTGCACAACGTTGATGAGATCGCTTAATTACACACAGAGAACCTTATTAAAAGAATATAAATCATAATTCGCAGCTTAGGTATTAAGCTGCCGGCGTGCATGTTTTAATGCCGTTCTTAAACCTTCTTCAAGGGTTGGGTGATAAAACGGTTTCTGCAAAATTTCATCGACGGTCAGTTGTTCTGCAATCATCCATGCCAGTAAATGAGCCAAATGTTCAGTAGAGTCTGTGAATAATTCAGCACCAATTAACTTGCGGCTGCTTTTCTCCACATACACCTCAATGGCCCCATGGTTTTTACCCAGAACCAATGCACGTCCTTGTTTAGCATAAGAGACTTCGCCGATGACAAAATCGATAGGTGCACTTTGTAGTTGCTTAAAGTTTTGTCCAACCATGGCCATTTCTGGGCTACTAAACACGATGCCTAAGGGTGTTAGAGTTTTGCATGATTCTATAGTAGGGAAGTTTAATGCATTTTTGACCGAGACTTTACCTTCGTGTGCGGCTTCATGTTGTAATGGAGTATCAGTATATGCATCACCAATGATAAAAATCGGGTAGTCAGCGAGTTGCTTGGTCTCAGGATCAACAGGCAAATGTTTTAAGTCTGTGAATGAGGTGTTGATATTGTCGAGTTTAAGAGTGTTTAAAAGACTGCTTCGTCCAGTAGCGACCAATAAATAATCGACGTTGAGTGTTTTAGGCTGAGCATTTTCAATAAAATTAAGTTTAACTTGATCGTTTATATACTTAACTTTAGTGGGTAAAACTTCGAACTTGATCTCAAGTTCAGCGCTAATTTCTGTTTGTGCCAACTGCTGCAATTTAGGACTGGTCAGAACGCCGACTTTACGACTACGTGCAAAGACTATGGTATTGACGCCAAGTCGTTGCATGGCTTGCGCAAGTTCAATCGCGATGACTCCGCTCCCAATAACGGCTAGGGAGTTTGGTAAAGTATCAAGTTCAAAGATTTGATCGGAGGTGATGAGTCGATCACCAAGTTCATCTTTCCATGCTGGGTCAAAGCTAGGTGTGGAGCCTACAGCTAAAATAAAGCTTTTGGCTTGGTAGAGTTGCCCATTAACTTCGACCGTTTTTGAATCGACAAAGCGAGCACAGCCCTGAATTTTATGAGACTCAGGCCAGTTCTCTAAGGTTTTAAGGGTGCTATGAGTAAAGCGATCACGGAGTTTTTGTACGTGTTGCATGACCTGACTGCGGTCTATTTTTGACTCTACTTGCAATCCGACACGATTCGCATGTTGTATATCATGCATGCGATTTGCTGTAGAAATCAGGACTTTTGATGGCATACAGCCAACACGTGCACAAGTGGTGTCCCATGGCCCATCATTAATGATTAATAGATTTTGTGTGGACTTCACGGCTTGTTGGTAGGCTGCGATACCCGCAGTTCCAGCCCCAATAATAATCAGATCATACATAAGCAAACGTTTATCTAAGCGAGACATATTCTATAGTTAACATATTCAGGGCTGTAGATGATTATATTTTGTAAAAAAAACGGCACTAGATGCCGTCTTCACTTTCATTTGACTTATAAGCCAGTACCAACGCTTACCCCAACGGTAGGACGGACATTCATTGAGCTACATGCTGTCATTAAGGTACAGCAGAGTAAAAGCAGCAACAGTTTATTCATGGAGTAATCCTCGTTGTTTTGCCTGATTGAACAGCAGACTAGAGCGAGCACCACTCTTACAGACCATTAAAATAGGCTTGGGCAATTCATTATAATATTTAGCAAATTCGACCACGTCTGTTTCAGAAATTTTACTGCTGGTAACCGGTTGGTAAATTACGCTGACTTTGGACTGTTCCGCAATATTACGCAGTTGATCAACGCGAACGGTATTACCTTGTTCTTGATCTGGTCGGTTGACAATGACGGACTTAAAACCTTGTTTTATCAACTGTTGAAACTTGTCTTGGGTCATTTCCCCTGAAACGCTGAGCTGCGGGCTGAGTGCTTGACTCAGGTTATTCGTTGCCGCCCACAATGCACTGCTCGTTAAAATCAGAGCAGTGTAGATGACACTTTTAAACAACCGTTTAGTCATCTAACAGGTCCATTTGCTTCGCTAGTTGGTATAAGTTGTTTGAGCGATTGCCTGTACGGCAGAACATTAAAACAGGTTTTGGTAGCTCATTGAAATGATTGGCAAAAGTGCGTACATCCATTTCTGTGATTTGCCCTGCAACGACAGGTTGATAGACATAATCGAGGCCTGCAACACGAGCTGCTTCTTCAATTTGAGCGCTGGTTGGTTGTTCTGGACCACCTTCCATATCTGGGCGGTTATTGATCACAGATTTAAACCCTTTTTCAACCACTTGAACCAAATGTTCTGGGCCAATTTGACCTGCAAAGCCTACATTTTCGCTCATGCTGTCACTCCAAAATTAAACTAATCGAGATATGCTTTATGATAGCATTAAGCTGAAAGTTCAGCCTATGCTGTTGAAATATTTATAAGCGATTACAACCATAAAATAACGCAATGGAGCAGGTATGCACGCCTATACCGTTGAACCGCTATATGTCAAAAGTGGCCAAGAGGTCATTGCTGCGGATTTTTATCGTCCGAAAACCGAAGAAAAACCAGCAGTGATTGTGATGGCCCATGGCTTGGCTGGGCTGCGCCAATTCAAACTGATCCAATTTGCGCAGCGTTTTGCACAAGCGGGTTATGCAGTCGTGTTATTTGACTACCGTTATTGGGGCGGTAGTACTGGACGTCCACGAGAGTTAGTCTCGATTAAGAAACAGCTGGAAGACTGGCGGACTATGATTAACCACCTCAAAGAACGTAAGTCGATCGATAGTCGACGGATCGTGTTGTGGGGGACGGCACTCAGCGGTGGATATGTACTCGATATTGCTGCAGAGTTCAAAAATGTTCAGGCGGTGATGGCGCAAGTGCCTTTTGTAGATGGGGCAGCCAGTGCGAAGTTATATCCTTTGCAACAGTTCCCTAAAGCCTTAAAACTATCGAGCCAAGATTATATGGGGGGGAAAGTGGGGATGTCCCCGACCACTTTACCTGTGGTTAATCCACGAGAGTTATGTTTTTTACCGACGCAAGATGCCTATTTGGGGTATCGTTCGATTATTAATCCTGATTATTATTGGAGTGGTGAGATACCTGCCCGATTATTTTTTAATTTAATTCGTTATCGTCCGATTCAAAATGTCAGACAAATTAATATTCCTGTACTTTTCATTGCCGCCAAGCATGATAGTTTAATTCCGATTGAATCCAGTCGTGAAGCAGCGACCAATATTGCCCCTTTTGTTCAATATCATGAATGGGAGATGCAGCATTTTGATATTTATCATGCCAGTTGGTTTGAAAAAGCCATTTCGACCCAATTAGAATTCTTACATCAACATATTGGAGTCAACTAAATGATTATCGTCTGTCCGACCTGTATGGCAAAAAATCGTGTCCCTGAAGAGAAGCTGAATGCTAATCCGAGTTGTGGTCAATGCCACGCAGCGCTTTTACCTGCGGCACCGATTGAATTGAATGAGCAGAATTTTAGCCAGTTCATTAGCCATAGCGATTTGCCTGTATTTATTGATTTATGGGCAGAGTGGTGTGGTCCATGTAAAATGATGGCTCCGCACTTTGCTGAAGTGGCGAAACAAAATCCACAAGTGATTTTTGCCAAAATTAATACCGAAGAATCTCCACGATTAAGTAGTGCCTTTAATGTGCGAAGTATTCCAACCTTAGTTTTAATGAATAAAACTACTGAAATTGCTAGAATAAGCGGCGCGCTCCGTGCGCCACAATTGCAACAATGGTTAGATCAACAGTTGCAAGCCCAGTCATAACGAAAATTGGAGTCAACGTGTCAGAGATTCATGTGAAACCAGAAGGGATGCTATCTCTTCAAACGATTGCAATGCCAGCCGATACCAACTGGAGTGGAGATGTGTTTGGTGGTTGGATTGTGTCACAAATGGATTTGGCCGGCGCAATTCACGCAGAACGCTTTAGTAAAGGGCGTTGTGCAACGATTTCGATTAATCAGATGACGTTCTTGGTCCCTGTCAAAGTCGGGGACGTGATTAGTTGTTATACTAAAATTTTAAAAGTAGGCAATACCTCGATTCAAATGGAAATTGAAGTGTGGGATAGCCATGACAGTTCACGCCCACCTGTACGTGTAACTGAAGGTGTATTTACCTTTGTGGCAGTGGATGTCAAAGGCAATAAACGTCAAATTCCAGCGGATGTTAAAGAAAAATTCCTTGCAAGCCAATCCAACTAAAGCTTGAGTTGGTCTGCAAAAAAAGCCAGTGTAATCACTGGCTTTTTTTATTGCTATTCCATGCAGTCCGATGGATTAAAACATAGTATTGCGGTTGGCGGACTCCGCGGGAATGCTTTGTACCACATCCCAATGTTCTACAATTTTGCCTTGTTCGACGCGGAAAATATCAACAACGGCCTCACCACGATCTTGTGCATTTTGAGTGGAATGTACATGAAGCACCACCAAATCACCTTCGGCTACGACACGCTTGATGGTGTTTTTTGCATCTGGATGTTCTTTAAAGTACTGGGTGAAGTAGTTTACAAAAGGTGCTTTGCCGTCTGCCACATAGGGATTATGTTGAATGTATTGTGTACCAATATAGCGGTCAGAATAGGTTTGAACCTGATGTTTGCTAAAAACGCCTTCATAAAAGTCCACTATAATTTTTTTATTTTGTTCAGTCAGGGCAGAGGTCGAATAGTCATTCGGCGTTGTTGAAACCGATGAGTTGGCTGGGTTGTGCTGTTGGCAGGCCACCAGCCCCAAAGAAAATAAGGCAGTCGCTAAAATTAGTCTTTTTTTCATCAAGTCAGCTCAAATATTCATGTTATGTAGCATGATTTTGAGCTGAGTCGAAACAAAGATATAGTAAGTTTTAGTCGCAGCTTTAGCGTATTGTTGTAAATTTTATACTTACCAAACAGTAAGTTATATTTACACTTTTACTTTTTCAATGATGCTTTGTCGAGCCATGCCCATAACATTTCACATTGAACAGGTGCTTCACCCGATTCATCCATCACTATCACAGAAACTAAAGTTTCACCCTTGGCGGTGGTTTGCATCAGTTGCTGTTGTTCTGGTGTTAAGGTGGCTGTCGCTGTCATGGCACCTTTACTCGGACGTTTAAAGTCAACGTGCATGCTTTTAATCAGAACGATGCAATGGTCAGGTACATTCATCCCTGTTACAAAACCCGTTGCCGTTTCAGCAATTAAGGCCATGGCACAGGCATGCAGTTGACCAATATGGTTTTGCATGGCACGGTGATTTTCGATTTTGACTACGACTTCGCTGTGACTGACTTGCAAATAACGAATATTGGCACTGCCGACCATGGGAACTATGCGACCAAAAGCTTGACTCCATAATCGCGTACGCAACGCTTTCGGCAAGCGTGACGTGGTTTTTACAAGTTTTGATAAGCGATTGGCCTTTGGCATAGTTACCTCAAATGATCAAACAAGAGTATTAGTCTTTAAAGTTATTGAACTGTAAAGGCAGACCAAATTGTTGTTCTTTTAAAAAGGTCATTACTTGCTGTAATGTATCGCGCTTTTTATCAGTCACACGAATTTTGTCGCCTTGAATTGAAGATTGCACTTTAATGCCGCTTTCTTTAATGGCCTTGTTAATTTTTTTTGCGGTATCTGAGTCAAGTCCGTCTTTTAATTTCACCACTTGAAGTACATTTTTACCTGAAGCAGTCATTTTTTGTGGATCAAGCGCTTGAATATCGACTTTACGCTTAAAGAAATGGTTCTCTAACATGGTATACACTTGTTCACACTGGAAATCACTTTCAGTTGAGATTTTGATTTCTTTGTTTTTTTCATTGAGTTCAATTGAAACGTCCTGACCACGGAAGTCGAAACGGGTTGCGATTTCCTTTTGGGTGTTCTGAACGGCATGATTTACTTCAAAAATTTCTAATTCTGAAACAATATCAAAAGATGGCATGGATTAAACCTTTACAAATGGAAAGAATATCTGAGATGCTAGGGATGTTTTCTTCATTTGCCAAGTGTTGTTTACATCAAAGGAGTGCGCAATGATCCGTAAACAAGAAATTACAACATTTGAGTTCCCAGAGGATGCGATCATCTGGGATGTACGCGATTCAAGTGCTTATGCTGAAGCACACGTGAAAGGGGCGATTAATCAGCCAATCACAGAACTTTCAGCACAGAGCCTTACTCAAGTGTCGACGGATCAACCGATTTACATTTTATGTGGTGGCGGTAGTAAAGCGCCACGTGCTGCAGAGTTACTCGAAGGTTTTGACAGTGCGCGTGAGTATGTGATTTTAATGGGTGGTACCCGTGCTGCTCGTGATGCTGGTTTAGCCTTAGAACAAAGTAATTAAGCAGAAGCAAAAAAAGCGCCGTAAGGCGCTTTTTTAATGTCTTAGAAATTTACATTTCTCTATTTATAGCGCCATATGCTGTACTTGAGTCATAAGCAGAACTAAGACTGCGCTTTAAAATAAGGCTTTTTGGCTTTGAGCTTTTTATGGAATCGGGTCGGACTGAGCTTTTGTAGTAGTGACTCAGGAACGGGGCAGGCCTCTTTCAGTATCTGCGCCGCTAAAATTTCACTACATAAAGGGGCAAACAAAAAGCCTTTAGAACCCAAGCCCGCAAAGCTATAAATTTCAGTCTGTTCAGACATTTTTCCAAGGACTGGAAAATAGTCCAAACTTTGCGCGCGAACAGATGCACGGCCTTGCCAAGTCCTCACATCAGGAAGTGATTGTGCATAATCTGGAAAGACACTGTGGATAAGCTCGTAGTTATGCACATGGTCTTCAAGCAAAACATCGCTGTCGTCCCGATTGGGATGGAAGGATGCACCTAAAATGAACTGTTGAGCATCAAGCTGCATACAGTAGCCGCCATAGCTATAAGCTTGATTGAGGGCTAAAGGTTGCGCAGTATTCTCCACCCAACTGACTTGTCCGCGAATGGGCTTCAGCACAGGGTAGTGCTCAAAAAAAGCAGCCGTGTGGCGCGCACAACAGACAATCACGTGATCAAATTGACCGAGAGATTGGGCTTGTTCATTGAAAAGTTCATTGTGCTCTGGATGGATTTGAGTAATGTTGGCTTGTACGAACTGAATGAGCGGATGCGCTAAGATTTGATCTTTGAGTTGATGTGGTGAGACAGCGCCGGCTTCAGTTAGATTCAGACTTGGATATTCAGTGATTAACGCAGAATCAGCAGCGGTTTCGGCTGTCAAAAGATACGCAGGGTATTGTTGTTCGAGATCGAGTAAGTCTTCGGCTTTTTTCAGCGCCAGTTGATGTACTTGAATGGGGCGAAAAGCTTGAAACTTGGGATAGTGCTGTAAAGCATGTTGCCAAGCCAAAGTCATTAAATGTTCATGACTTTGTTCAATCGGACAAAGTTTGGGGTTGAGTAAGGCCAGCGGATTGCCTGAACCTCCTGCAAGTGGCTCAGATTGGTCGTAGAGCGTGACTTGGTGCCCGCGCTCAGCAAAGGCCCATGCACTACTTAAACCTGCAATCCCTGCGCCAATGATAGCAATCTGGCGTTGTTTAAAAGCGTGTAGTACTTGATCAGGTCGATTTTGATTCAATACTGATTTGGTATCTACAGCGTCTGATGTGTTTTCAGGCTCAGCAGGTAACCAGATGGCTTTGAGCATTTCGCGTTTATGCTTATAGCCACGCGGACGTGAAATAGAAATACCATGCTGTGTTAAACCACGTTTGAGCACGCCTGCGACACTAAATGAAGCAAATGTCGTTCCAATACCAGATAGGCGAACGATGTGATTCAGTATTTGTTCTTCCCAGATGTCTGGGTTACAGGCAGGCGCAAAACCATCGAGGAACCATGCGTTAACGCGACTGGTTTTTGCCATGCTGGGGAAAACATCTTGGGCATCACCTAACCAAAGGTCAAGGCTAAAACGTTCCTCAGGGAAGCTCAGGCGATGACAACCCGCAATCGGATAAGGATACTGTGCAATCAGTTGATTGGCGATTGGTTTGAGTTCAGGCCAGACATTGAGTGCACGTATCAGATCAGTTTTAGACAGCGGAAATTTTTCAACTGAAATGGCATGAAGGTGGCTGTGGTTATTTGGGCGAACCTGTTGCCAAAGTTGCCAAAGCGCCAAGATGTTGAGCCCTGTGCCAAAGCCTGTTTCACCAACACTAAAATATTCAAAGGGCTGAAGATTGGACAGACGCTCAGATAAATCATTACCATTTAAAAACACATGGCGAGTTTCGAGTAGACCATTGTCCTTGGAAAAATAGACATCGCCAAATTGTTTTGAGACTGGCACATCTATGCCATCAATCTGTTGCCATTCTAAATCGGCAGTTTGAATTGCAAGCGACACAACCACAGCACCCTATTGTTTTCAATAGGGCTTAGCTTACCACTGACGACGACGTTTGGTATAAACGTAACTGGCAATTAAGAAGCCCAGTAATACACCAACAGCGATGGTTGCAGCGCCGTAGAGGAACATTTGCGCACTGCGTTCGCTTTGTAAGACTTGAACTTGTACACCGAGGCTATCATTTTTAAGTTGTAGCTCTTGGTTTTGCGCCAAAGCATCGAGATTGGCTTTTTCCAATTGTGCAAGACGTGAAGCTTGGTCTTTGACTAATGCTTTGACCTTGGCATCTTGCAATGCTTTGTTCTTGGCAAGTTGTTCAGCGGTGAGTGGTTTGGCTTCTTGCGGTTGACCTGTTGGGCTAACTGTGGCCACCGCAGGAATGATTTTCGGTTGAGTTGTACTACCTTGCACTTGAACAGGTGCGGCAGTCGTTGCTGGTACAGCAGAGGCTACACTCGGGGCAGGAGCAGTTTCAACGGCCCACGCCATAGAAGAAAGAAGAGATAAGCCCAATAAGCTTGTGACAACAACGCGCATGACCTTATCCTTGAGGGAATGCTTTATTAAATGGTTTAACATCAATTTGACGATAAACCCCTGCTTTTAAGAATGGCTCTTCCTGTAACCAGACATCGAGTGCTTCACGTGAGTCAAAGTCAACAATGATCGTACTGCCGTAAAAGCCTGCTTGTGGATTGTTTGGATCTTTCGGCATCGCTCCTGCAACAATTAAACGACCTTCATCATTGAGTTTTTGTAAACGAGCAAGATGTTCTGGACGTGTAGCAAGACGTTTTTCGACTGTACCTTCTTGATCGGTACATGTGACGACGAATAGCGGCATATGAGTTCTCGATGTATATTCTGGCTAAATTACTCTTCAGAAGATTTAAAGTATTTACGCAATACAATAAACTGAATAATGATAAAGGAAAACATCACGATCATGTCACCAAAAGCCGTGAATTCTCCCCAATATTTTCCGTCCATAAATAAAAATGCGAAAAATACGTGTAAAAAAGACATGAGGGCAAACATAGCAGCCCATGCAAAGTTTAAATTTATCCAACCCGAGTCGGTTAAATTGAAGATTGGGCCGAACAAGCGTTTGATCAGCGGTTTACGTTCTTTGCCAAAATAAGGAGAAAGTAAGAAAGCGCCTGAGAAAATAATGTTCAGCAAGGCCGCTTTAAGTTTGATGTAAAAGTCATCCGACAGCATTAAGGTGACACCGCCGAAAATAACCGTCATAAACAACACAATCCACTGTTGTTTGTCTAAACGGAACTTTTGCATGAAGAACAGTGCGCCGTAAACCACCAGCATCGAAATAATCAAACCTGTGGTCGCTACAAGAATATTATTATTATCGACACCCCCAGCAGAACCAATCAATTGGAGCAATGGGTGATCAGTATTTTTAGGATCTACAGTTTTATATAAATAAAAGAAAATTATCAGCGGCACAAAGTCTAAAAGTGCTTTCATGTTAGAGTATCTAAATCTGTTCAAATAAATAGCTAGTATAAGTGATGGAAGGCGTAGATTTACATACTCACAGCAATATTTCTGATGGTACTTTCACACCGAAGCAATTGGTTGATGCTGCCGCGGAAAAAGGCATCCATACTTTGGCTTTGACAGACCATGACACCATGGATGGTCTTGTGTTGGCAGAGTTGGCTGCAAAGTCGCATGCGATGCGTATTATTTCGGGGGTAGAAATTTCGAGCCAGTGGTCGAGACCCTCAACCCAGAAAAACTATGGTGTGCATGTGGTTGCATTGAATATGCAAGATCTAGAACCACTGCAAAAATGCCTTGAACAGCAAAAACAAATCCGTGCGCGACGTGCTAAGCAAATCTGTGATTTGTTGATTCCATTGATTGGTGAAGATATTTATCTCGATGTTTTAGCGAAAGTTGAACAGATGCCTGACCGTGTGACTCGAACCCATATTGCCAAGACCCTGGTTGAAAAAAAGTATGTGAGTCGTGCGCAACAAGCGTTTGATAAATATATTAAGGAAGGTAAGAAAGCCTACGTGAAATTTGATGGGCTGGGTTTAGAAGAGACCATTCAAGTGATTCATGCCAGTGGTGGTTTTGCCGTATTGGCGCATCCGACACGTTATGACTTATCTGCTACTAACATTCGTTATCTGATTGAAATATTTGCGCAGTTTGGTGGGGATGCGGTTGAATTGCCGCCCAATGTCGAACCGACATCTACCCGTCAAATGGTGGACCGAATGATTGCCGAGCATGGTTTAAAAGTATCGGTCGGGAGTGACTTTCATGGTGACAATATGCCGTGGATTAAGTTGGGCAATATTCCCAGAGTCAAAGACGGACAAGTGGGGATTTGGGAAAGTTTTATCTAAAGATTTTTGACCATTCCTACCTTCTCCAAGAGCTATATGGCCTAAGAGAAGGTCAGTGTGAGTTCGATTAGAGTAAGTTATTGTCTTGTGCTTGAATGGGTGGAGGAGTCGGTTTACCTAAAGTCCCAAGCAGTTCAATTTCGATGGTGCGTACCATCGAGTCCAGCGGCAAGTCATTACTTTGCGTTCCGAAAGGTTCTTCAATTTCCGAGCTCAAAGCATCGAGTCCTAAGAAAGTATAGGCCAACACACCAACCAAAAGCGGGGTGAAAATACCCAAGGTTGAACCTAAGCTAAACGGTAAAATGAGACAGAAAAAATACACCGTACGATTGAGTAATACTGAATAGGCAAAAGGTAGCGGCGTTGTCGCAATACGGTCACAACCGGTTTGCACCACACTCAAGTCAGCAACATGCTGATTCAACTGCGCATAGACAATGTCACTAATTTCACCTTCTTTTAATGCTTGCATTAACTCCCACTGAATCAAGCTGAGCGTATACTGCGGGGCATTGGCTTGTTGATATAGCTGAGTCAGTGCATTTTGACTTAAGCCACTGGTCTGCACCAATTCTGTTGGATTGGCTGTTTGATGGCGTAAACGGTCACGTAAGACATTGGCAAAGACAATCACATGTTGAATCACACGTTCACGACGACCTTGAGTCAAGATACGACAGTCACGGTCAAAGTGACGTGAGTTGGCAATTAAAATGCCCCATAACTTCCGCGCTTCCCACCAACGGTCATAGCAGGCACTATTTTTAAAGCCGAGGAAAATAGAAAGTACGACCCCAATGAGGGTGAAGCCGACCAAAGGCAGTTCAGGGAAGTGGAAATAGCCGACATAGGACAAAATGCCAATAATGGCGGAGACCAACATGACCACGCCCAAAGGGGGTAAAACTTTGGGAAGAATGGTGCCACGCCATGAAAAAAGCACCTTAAAAATACTGGGCTGATCACGCACAATCATGTGATTAGAATTCTTTTAAAATTTTGCTTGATCTTCATATTTGTCGCGGTATTTGTCAATCATTTGTCTGCATATTTAAACGGATTGGATCAGGCCGTGTTCAGCAAAAGAAAAAGCACCTTCGGGTGATAAAATGAAATGATCAATTAGTTGAATATCGAGCAGTTGACTGGCTTGAAGAATGCGCTCGGTCAGTTCGATGTCCGCCGCGGAAGGTTGAGCTTTTCCAAGCGGATGATTATGTGCAATCACGATAAAGGTAGCGTGTTGAGCAATACAATAACGGAGCAATTGATTGATCGATATTTCACAAGAATTGACTGCGCCAAAAAACAATTTTTTAAAGTTTATTTTTCTTAAATGTGCATCCAAGCAGAGCACCGCAAAGACTTCTTGGTTCTCGCCTGAAAATTCATACTGTAAAAACTTGAGCAATTGAGCTGAATGATTGAGTTCCAACTTGTGTTGCTTGAGCTGCTGGCTACTGTAGCGTCGTCCCAATTCTTTGACGGCCATTAATTGTGAATACTTGGTCGGGCCAATGCCGTGAAATTGGCTGAGCTCGGGCAGTTCAGCATCGAAAACCGCATTCAGACTACCAAAATGTTGCAACAAAAGACGTGCCAATTCGACCGCAGAATGTTGCGTTGAGCCCGAACGGATGAAAATGGCCAACAGTTCTGCATCGGAGAGGCTGGCTGGCCCTTGTTGTAATAAGCGTTCACGTGGCCGTTCTTGTTCAGGCCATTTTTTTATGGATAAGTGCATTATTTTATACTTTTTTATTCTTAATTTGAGAAACAGGGTCCAATCGATGATTGGGTGCGAGACTATTTAATGCTATTGTGAGCGCCACTGCAACAGAAAGGTAGCCTGTTCGTGAGCTTTGATCTCAGTGTAATTCCAAATAAAAATATCCTTTTAGCTGTTACGGGCGGTATTGCTGCCTATAAAAGTGCCATTTTGGTTCGCCGTTTAAAAGATGCGGGTTTTCAAGTCCGTGTGGTGATGACCGAAGGTGCGCAGGCTTTTATTACGCCGCTAACTTTTCAAGCTTTGTCGGGTAACCCCGTCCATACAGAACTTCTCGACCCTGAAGCCGAAGCGGGCATGGGGCATATTGAGCTGGCACGTTGGGCAGACTTGCTCTTGGTTGCGCCTGCCAGTTGCAACACCATTGCAAAGTTTGCTGCGGGTTTAGCCGATGATCTGCTTTCTACTTTATATTTAGCCACCAAAGCCCCTGTATGGGTCGCACCAGCCATGAACCAACAAATGTGGGCGGCAAAAGCGACGCAGCGTAATTTAGCGACTTTGGTGGAAGATGGCGTGCATGTGATCATGCCAGATGCGGGTGCGCAAGCTTGTGGTGATGTCGGGTTAGGCCGTATGCCTGAGCCTGAGGATTTGGCCCATCAAGTGACAGAATACTTCCATAAAGCACAGCGTGCCATGGCTGAAAAATTTGGGATGCTGGCGGGAAAAAAAGTCACTATTACTGCTGGTCCAACGCGTGAAGCGATTGATCCTGTGCGTTATATTTCCAATCACAGTACGGGTAAAATGGGCTTTGCTATTGCTGCTGCCTGTTATGCGGCAGGAGCCAAAGTGACTTTAATTGCAGGTCCCGTCAGCTTAGACACACCGAACGGTGTACGCCGAATCAATGTTTCATCTGCCATGAAAATGCTGGATACCAGTATGCAAATGTTAGATGAAGGCTGTGATGTATTTATCGCGACAGCCGCTGTTGCGGACTATCGCGTCGCAGAAGTCGCAGAGCATAAGATTAAGAAAGCTGGGGATGAGCTCAACGTTTCTTTAATCAAAAACCCTGATATTGTGGCGACCATTGCACAGCAAGATAAACGCCCGTTCATGGTGGGTTTTGCAGCAGAAACACGCAATGTCGAGGAATATGCCGCAGGTAAATTGGTGGCGAAAAAGCTCGATATGATTGCCTGTAATGATGTGTCACGTCCTGATATTGGTTTTGCTTCTGATGAAAATGCGATGACAGTCTTTTTTGCAGAAAGCTATAAAATGGAAAAGCGCGATTTGGAAAAAGCGTCGAAACAAGAAATTGCTTTACAGTTGGTTGAAGCGATTCACGATGCTTTACATCGAGACCCTGAAAGTGATGATGATTTTTAATTTACATCGGTCTTAATTTTTGCGATATTCAATGCAGCCTTAGGCTGCATTTTTTTTGCAAACTCATAGGAATAAGAATGAAAACATTATTAAAGGTTGTGCTGTTGAGCAGTGGTTTATGTTTGGCAGGACTTGCACAAGCGTCGGAAGTGCTAGAAGGTGCGATGAAATCTTTGGCAAAGAACTCAAAAGCTTTTAATCAAGCCAAGACTGCCACAGAGGCGAATACCGCATTAACTGAAATGCAAAAAGCCGCGGCAACTGCCAAACAAAACAAGCCTGACAGTTTGGTGAAACAACCGAAAGACAGTGTTAAAGTGAAACAATATGAACAAAAGTTTGATGCATTAACCCAAGAAATTGAACATGCTCAACATTTGGTACATGCTGGGAAACTTGCGGAAGCCAAACAAAGTTCAACCAAGTTTGAGGCCATTAAGCAGCAAGGCCATAAAGCATTTAAATAATTCAGTACAATAAAAAAGACCGCAAAAGCGGTCTTTTTTATGTTTGAAGGGCTTAAAGTTTTAAGCTTGACCTTCAACAGCAGCTGCTTGAGCACGCTGCATATTTGCTTCGAACTCAGCATCAAAGTTAATTGGTGTAAGTAACAATTGCGGGAAGCTGCCTTTAGTTACCATATCATTCACCGCTTCACGAAGGAATGGGAACAAGATGTTCGGGCAATATGCACCTAAGATGTACGGAAGACGTTCTTCTTCAACACCATCTACAAGGAAAATACCCGCTTGAGTGACATCGACAATAAACGCGGTGTCGCCTGCGTTGTTTGCTTGTACAACCACTTTAAGTGAAACTTCGTAGTGAGTTGGATCAACTTTTTCAGCAGAAGATGACAAGTTGATGTTCAACTCTGGTTGCCATTCTTTGGTAAAAACTTGCGCCCCAGGGACTTCAAAAGAAATATCTTTTGTATAAATACGTTCTAAAGCAAGTTGTGGTTGAGCTTCACTCATTTTCTAATCCTTAATATGCTGAGCTAATTATGCCAATAGTTGGTCGAGTTTGCCTTCACGCTCTAAAGCATAAAGTTGATCAAAACCACCAATAAATTGGTCATCAATAAAAATTTGTGGAACCGTACGGTGATTGGTGCGTTGCATCAATTCAATGCGGACTTCTGGCGCTTCTTTAGATAAATTAATTTCTTTATATTCAACGCCTTTACGCTCAAGGAGCTGCTTTGCGCGAACGCAATATGGACATACAGTCGTTGAGTAAATAGTGACTTGAGCCATGAGTTTCTCCTTGTGCGAATTATTTAGCTTTAACCAGTGGTAAGCCTTGAGCCTTCCAGTTGCTAATCCCGCCATCTAAACGATAGCTGTCAGTATGTGCAACTTGTTGTAAAGCGGTGCCTGCCACTTGGCCTAAGTTACAGATGAACACGAGTGGGCGATCTGCAGCTTTTAACTCTTCAGCATGTTTTGTAATTTGGCTGTAGGGAATGTTGCGACTTCCACTGATATGACCTTCACGGAAATCTTTGGCATCACGTAAGTCAATCAACATGGCATTTTTAGCTTTCACTAAAATACCTAAAGATTGTGGTGAAATTTTGCGACCATTGCGTTGTCCTTCAAGTACGAAAAACAAAACAACCAATACCGCAAGTGTTCCAAATAAGAAGGGGTGATTCCCCATAAACTCGAACCAACGTTCCACAAGTCACCTAAATTACAATTCAAAAATTGCTAGAGAGTATAGCTCATAAAATATGGTGATCAAAATCACCGCTTCAAGGGCTAAGGTTGAATAAAAATTAAATTTTTTGCTGAGCTTCAGCAATTTCATCAATCAGACGTAGATAGCTGTCTAAACGGCGCGTTAAAATTTCACCATTTGCCGCAGCTAAGCGTAAAGCGCATTGTTTTTCATGTTTATGGGTGCAGTTACGGAACTGACAGTAGCCCAACAAGTTTTCAATTTCAGGAAAGCCGCGTTGCACTTTGTCCGCATCTAAGTGCCATAAACCAAACTCACGAATTCCCGGTGAGTCAATCAGCGAGGCGCCTTCGCCAAAACCAATCAAACGGGTAGAGGTCGTGGTGTGCTGCCCTAAGGCTGAGTTTTCAGAAATCACATTGGTTTTTTGTGCAGCGTCAGGCACGATGGCATTAATCAGCGTGCTTTTACCAACCCCAGACTGGCCGACAAAGGCTACTGTTTCATTTTTTAAACGCTGAGTCAGTGCCGTTAAATCACCATCGGCTTGTGTTTGCATCACTTCATAGCCTAAGGCTTGATATTCCGCAATCAACGCTAAAATCGGGTCATTGTCTTTGAGCAAATCGGTTTTATTCAGCACCAAAAGTGCTGGAATGTTGGCATCGGCACAGGCCACCAAATAACGGTCAATCAGACCTGGTGCAGGCTCAGGCAGTGGCGCAAACACAATCACAATCAGGCTGATATTGGCAGCGACAGGTTTCACTTTGTGATAACGGTCTGGACGAGTTAGTAGTGACTGGCGTGGCTGTATGGCATTGATGATACCGAGCCCCGTATTGGGGTCGGCTTGCCATTTGACACGATCACCTGTGACCAGTAGTTCAAGGTTGGTACGTGTATGGCAGCGCCAAATACTGCCGAGTTCAATCGGTTTCCAAAACGGTTCAGGCTCGCCTGCTTGTACTGTCGGTTTGATGGGATGTAGATCTGGAGTCGTAAGGGCTTGTACTTCAAGCTGACGGCCATAGTGTTGCACCACCAAGCCTTCTAAGTCATTTGAAGTGTCGATATCTTCTTGACGTGTTTGCTGTTGTTTCTGAATGCGGCGTTGTTGCTGTTCAGTTAAACGACGTTTACGAATTAAAGCCATTCATATCCTAAAAAACCATGAATTCAAGATGGCAAAAATAGCACGAAGCAGGGTAGCAGTTACAGCATCGAAGCAATTAATTTGCTACTATCATCGTTTTTAAGCCGAATAAGATTGCACATTTATGAGCAGCACCGCTGATACGCGTTTGATTTGGATTGACCTTGAAATGACAGGTCTCGATACAGATAACGACCAAATTATTGAAGTTGCTACAATTGTGACGGATGATAACTTAAATATTTTAGCTGAAGGGCCTGTGCTTGCTGTACATCAGCCAGACCGTGTGCTGAATGCAATGGATGAGTGGAACACTCGCCAACATGGTCAATCAGGCTTAATTGAACGTGTACGTCGCAGTAAATTGACGGCGCAAGATGCGGAGCAGCAAACTTTAGAATTTCTAAAGAAATGGGTCAATCCAAAAAGCTCACCGATGTGTGGCAATTCAATCTGCCAAGACCGCCGTTTTTTACACCGTTTAATGCCTGAAATGGAACAATATTTCCACTACCGTAATTTAGACGTGTCTTCGGTAAAAGAGTTGGCTAAACGCTGGCGTCCAGAAATTATGAGTGGCTTGAAAAAGAATGCTTCACACTTAGCAATGGATGACATTCGTGATTCGATTGCGGAACTGAAGTATTATCGTGAATACTTTTTTATTATGAATAAATAAGTATTACAGAAAGAGGCGCTAGCCTCTTTTTTATTGAAATCGAATAGAATAGAGCTGAGGGTGTTTGTGTAGAAAAAAGAAACACTTTTTTGCTATACAAGTTTAAAACACGCTTTATGATAAAGTAAATTAATTAAATTATAACAAAGAGTTGAGTTATGCAAAGTAATAACCCTATTTTGAACCGCGTGGAAACACATGCGGACTATAGTCAACCAATGACTGTTCAAGGTGCTATTCAGAAGTCTGTATTACTTACAGTGATTGCGGCTGTGGTCGGTATGGCACTGTTTTTATACTGTTTTATGACCTTAAATATTTCGCTGGCCTATGCTGCAACCTTAGTCGGTGCGATTGGTGGTCTAATTTTAGGCCTGATTGCAACTTTTAAACCAAATACCGCACGTACCCTTGCCATTCCATATGCCTTGTTTGAAGGTGCTTTTTTAGGTGGGGTGTCGGTTATCTTCCAATTGAAATATCCGGGTGTACCTTTACAAGCGCTCTTGGCAACTTTTGTCACCACTTTAGTAATGTTTGGTTTGTATCGTTTTCAAATTATTCGTGCCACTGAAAAATTCAAATCGGTAGTGATGTCGGCATCGATTGCCATCGCGATTGTCTTTGTGGTGCAGATGGTTATGCGTTTGGCTTTTGGTTCAAGCATTCCATTTTTATTTGAAAATAACTTATTAGGTTTAGGTTTTGCCGCTTTTGTTGCAGTGATTGCATCACTGAACTTAATTTTAGATTTTGATTTGATTGAAAGTGCTGCGGCACAACACGCTCCGAAAGCGATGGAATGGCTGTGTGGTATTGCGCTACTAGCAACTTTGGTGTGGATGTACTATTCATTTCTACGCCTACTCAGCATGTTGCGTGGCGACGACTAATCTCGTTAGTTTTAACAAATACGCCCCTTCATTGGGGCGTATTTATTATTGAATGTTGATGAATTGAAAAAAGGCGCATTATGCAATTTCGGTTTCAACTTAAACTTGGCATTATGCAGATAAATTATTTTGAGTGAGAGTCACATGGCACAAGGACTATTGGCTGGAAAGCGTTTTTTAGTAGCAGGTATTGCAAGTAAATTATCAATTGCATTTGGTATTGCTCAAGCGCTTCACCGTGAAGGTGCGGAACTTGCGTTTACCTATCCAAATGAAAAACTGAAAAAACGTGTAGATGAATTTGCAGCACAATTTGGCTCAACGATTGTTCTACCATGTGATGTGGCTGTCGATGCTGAAATTGAACAAACTTTTGTTGAATTGGCAAAACACTGGGATGGTTTAGACGGTGTGGTGCATTCGATTGGTTTTGCGCCTGCGCATACCTTGGATGGTGACTTTACTGATGTAACGGATCGTGATGGTTTTAAAGTGGCACATGACATCAGTGCATATAGCTTTATTGCTATGGCGCGTGCTGCGAAGCCATTACTTTTAGTTCGTCAAGGTTGTTTATTGACTTTGACTTACCAAGGTTCTGAACGTGTGATGCCAAACTACAACGTGATGGGTATGGCGAAAGCATCATTAGAAGCGGGCGTACGTTACTTGGCGTCAAGCTTGGGTGCAGAAGGGATTCGTGTGAATGCGATTTCAGCAGGTCCAATCCGTACTTTGGCGGCATCAGGTATTAAGTCGTTCCGCAAAATGTTAGATGTAAACGAAAAAATTTCACCACTTAAACGTAATGTGACCATTGAAGATGTCGGTAATGCCGCATTATTCCTTTGCTCACCTTGGGCAAATGGTATTACGGGTGAAATCATGTATGTTGATGCAGGTTTCAATACTGTAGGCATGAGCCCAGACTTGATGCTCGATGACTAATTAGATTGATTCAAATCATTTGATAAAGCCGCTTTTATAGCGGCTTTGTTTTTTCAGAGAGTAGCGAGATTAAAAAAACAATAGAGTTGGTCTTGGAAAAGTCGTTATGTGCTTACAACGTTGGATAAACAACTTTCTCATTATTTTCTCCTGATGCATCTGACCATATTAGACGAATTGCATGCTTCCTTTTTGTTCCCATGTGCACAACTGCAACCAGTTCAACTGATTGATAGGTTTCAAGTGTTTCTAGAGGAAATTTCTCATCAATTTCTGATTGCATAAGAATGTTGTTTTCTTCTGGGAATTCAATTCTAACGTGCGTGGCACAGGCTGTTCCTTTATTCCATATTTTCAGTCTATATTTGCTGCTGCCTAACTTTATAAATGAGGCACCTAGATCTGCTTTTTTTGAGTTTTCAGCTTCATTCGACTCTTTTTAGAAGTAAATTATTAAGCTTTTCTTGGCTATCAATTAGGGATTGTTGGCGTTTGTTGAACTTTAAGGTAATCCATGTAGCATAGCCAGAAAGAAATAATGCCATTCCAGCTATGATATTTGCTGCGTCTACAGTAAATGCCATTACTTTATCCTAATATTCTTGCTGCTTTTAAAGGCTTTCTTTAAGGACTCGCGCAGTTGTTTGGCAATGTCATCAGTTCTACCCTTGCCAATCTCTTTTACATGTTCGTCTATGTTTTCGCTGTTCTCATGAATTAGCTCATCTTTTGTGACTTCTCGTGCACAAGACGCACACTTAGCTATTTCGATGGTTTCATCAACGCCATTCTCATATAGAAACTGAGAGCAGCCACAAGTAGGACATAATAAGCTTACGTTTCGGTTGTAGTTTTTATCTTTCAAGAGCTGACTCCTAATCTTACTAGCTCATAACTACAGTTATATAACAGACTTGCCGTATAACCATTTTGAGTATCTTATTAAGTGTGATTGTATTTTGATCAGCATATAAAACAGTAATATTTACGTCAACACGAAAGCTATGAGCAACATCACTCTATGAGTTTTGACTTGATATTCCATTGAGTGATGTTTGATCAGTTGAAGTTTTATCAAAAAGTATAATTATTTATTTGTCATCGAATATTTTATATGCTAATAAATCCTAGTTTTTGTTGAATTAAAATTCTAAAGATAATGTCGATAAAAATATAATTTTGAGCTTTCGGGGGAGGTTAAAGCGTGAAAAAAGTAACTGTTGTTTTAGGATTAGTCACTCTTCTTTCACTTCAAGGTTGTGCCGCAGTGATGGCGAGTAACCAGCCGCATAAAAAGAATCTGACAGTTTTAGAGGTTGGAAAACACCGTAATTATGTGATTTCTGAATTGGGTGCACCAGTTACTTCAGAAACCGTCAATGGAGAGCGTAAAGAGATTTATACTTTCCAACAAGGCTACTCAAAAGCAGCCAGAATCAGTCGTACGTTATGGCACACGACTGCGGATATTGCCTCGATTGGTCTATGGGAAGTGATTGGCTCTCCAGCCGAGATGTATTTCGATGGTCAGCAACTTTCGTATGAAATTGTTTTTGATGATCAAGACAATATTAAACGTATTCACCAGATCCAGAATAATCCAGATCTGGTGAAAGAATAAGAGAACAAGACAATAGTGCTAGGACTATTGTTTTGCTAGTTCTTTTACAGGACTTCCACCCAAGGCTTGCATCAACGTCACATAGGCGTTGTATTGGCTTTGTTTGGTATTGACCAACGTTAAGCGCGCAGTGCGCGTGGTTTCTTGTTGATCCAACAAGGTTTTTAAAGCCACAGCACCATAGCGATAACGCACTTGGGTCAAACGTTCCACTTTCTCAGCAAGTTCTAAATTCCGCTGTTGTAATTGTACTTGTTGACTCAACTCAGTTCGTGCAGACAGTGCATTTTCAACATCGGCAAAAGCTTGATACAAGGTCTGACGATATTGCACGATGGCTTTTTCATAGTCCAATTGACTAATCGCAAGGTCACGTTTCATGTCGTTATATTGCAAGAACGGCAGATTTAAACTTGCGCCTAAGGTTAGAGCAGGGTTCTTCAGCAGTTGTGTTAGCGAGGTGCTGCTTGAACCAAGATTCCCAGTCAAACTAATCGAAGGATAGTAGCTCGCCGTGGTGGCATCTTTGGTCGCTAAACTCTCACGCAAGCGGAGCTCAGCCGCTTTTAAGTCTGGACGGCGCGACAAAATGTCGGCAGGCAAGCCCGCAGCAATACTAGGCAAAGCTAAGCGTGGTAAACGCTGTGGTTCATCAATACTCAACTGCTGTACAGGCATATGCAGTAACACGGCAATTGCGGTACGGGTCTCGACCAAACTTTGCTGAATTTGACTCAGACTGGCTTTTTGACTTTGAACTGACTGTTCAGCTTGGGTTAAGTCCAATCCTGATACAGCACCAGCTTGATATTGAACTTTAACCAGATCGTAGAGTTTTTGTGAGGTTGCAAGGCTTTGCTCAGCCGTTGTACGGCTTTCATTATAATAGGCCAACTGCCAATATAATTTCGCCGTGGTGCCAATTAAGCTTTGAGCAGTGGCTTGTAAATCTTGCTCAGTGGCAAGAGCTTCCCATCTTTTTGCCTGAGTTTGACGGGCCAATTTACCAAATAAATCGACTTCATAACTTAAGCCAGCACCCAAAGACAGACCACTTGAGCTGTCATTGCCTGAGTTTAAGTCGAACTGATGACCTGTAGACACCGTAGAGTTCACTCGTGGCTTTTGCTGATTCTCAGCCAGTTCTGCTTGTAAACGCGCTTGCTTTAAAGTCATCCCTGCAACGGCCAAATCGGCATTTTTGGTTAGCACGGCATCGACCAGTTGATTGAGCTGTGCATCGCCAAATAACGTCCACCATTGATCGGCATACAAGGCTTGTTGACGTTGATGTGATGCTGCTTTGTCGTATTGAAACTGAGTCGGCGTCTCTACTGCAGGTGCTTGATAAGGTGTTTTAACCACAGCTGCACAGCCAACCAACGTGCTGCCAAGCAGCATCGCGGTACAAAGGCGCGTAAATAAAAAAGGCATATTTTTTCCTTATTCTCTGGCAAGTGCTGCAACAGGGTCGAGTTTGGCTGCATTTTTTGCAGGCAAGAAACCAAACACCACACCAATTAAAGTCGAGCATACAAATGCGGCGATAATAGACGTGGTTGAGTAAGCAACCCCGAAATTGCCCCCAGCAAATTTTTGAATGATTTGTCCTAGACCCAGCGAGAGCAACACGCCTAAAACCCCACCAATCAGGCAGACTAAAATGGCTTCTATTAAAAACTGCTGCAAAATATCACTTTGACGCGCACCCACCGCCATCCGAACCCCAATTTCTTGCGTCCGTTCGGTCACTGAAACCAACATAATGTTCATTACACCAATACCGCCCACCACCAAAGAAATCACGGCAATTGCAGAAACCAATAGGGTCATGGTACTGGTAGTCTTTTCAATGGTTTGGCGAATACTATCGCTGTTCATGGTGAACACATCTTGCTGACCATGGCGCAAGGTGAGTAAGTTCACAATTGCGTTTTCAGCCGCACTGGTGGAGTACTTATCATTGATTTGCACCACGATATTACGCACATTACTCTGACCGAGCATACGACTCATGACCGTGGTGTAGGGCATATATACATTCAAAGTATCATCGGAACCCATGGCACTGGTTTGCGGTTCGACGACACCAATAATTCGTGCAGGAACACTGCCTAAAAGTACGACCTGCCCAATCGGACTGCTACCATCACTAAAAAACTGTTTTTGTGTATTAGTGTCAATGACCACGTCTTGGGTGCGGTCACGGACGCTCCGCTGGTCAAAGGTTTGTCCATTTTTGAAGGTCAGGCCTTTCACTGTGAAATAATCACCGCCGACACCATTAATGGTGGCATTGGCTTCACTCTGTTGATAGCGAATGGTTTTGGATGAACTCACCATTGGACTAACCGCACTCACATACGGTTGGGTGGCGAGCGCTTCAGCATCGGCAGGAACAAGAGTTTTAAAGTTGGCCATTTTGGAGTTATCACCAAAACCGCGACCTTGGAACACCGTAATCGTGTTAGTTCCTAAACTACTGATGTTACTTAAAATCTGTTGTTGTGATCCATTTCCCAAAGCTACCACCGTCACGACGGAGGCAATCCCGATAATAATGCCGAGCATGGTCAAAAAGGTTCGCATGCGGTGTGCATTCATGGACAAAAGTGCCATACGGAAGGCTTCACCTAAACGGTCGAGCAGAGAACGCCATGCAGAGACACTTTTATTTTTTTCTTGCTGGGCAGAAATCGCAGTTTCTGCATCAGGGTCGCTGTGTAGTTCAGTGTCATGCTCAGGTTGATTGACACGGTCTGCAATGATTTGCCCATCGCTGATCTCGATAATCCGCGAAGCATTTTTCGCCACTTGCATATCGTGGGTGACCAAAATAATGGTATGGCCTGCGGCATTTAACTCACGCAAAATCCGCATCACTTCCACGCCACTATGCGAGTCTAGGGCACCTGTCGGTTCGTCAGCGAGAATGACATCACCGCCGTTCATCAACGCACGTGCAATCGAGACACGTTGTTGCTGTCCCCCAGAAAGTTGACTTGGTCGGTTTTGAGTTTTATTGCCCAGCCCTAATTCTGTCAGTAAAGCAGTGGCACGTTGTTTACGTGCATACGGTGTTGCCCCTGCATAAACCGCAGGGACTTCAACATTACCTTCTGCGGTTAAGTCGCCTAAAAGGTGGTAACGCTGGAAAATAAAACCAAAATACTCACGACGTAATTCGGCCAATTGATCCGGTTCGAGTTTACCCGTTTCGCGACCATTAACCTGATAACTTCCTGAGGTTGGGCGGTCGAGACAACCCAAAATATTCATCAGGGTGGATTTACCTGAACCCGACTGGCCGACAATGGCAACCAATTCACCTTCGTAAATGGTCAGGTCAATGCCTTTGAGAATTTGGACAGTACTTTCGCCAGCTGGAAACTCTCGCACCAAATTGCTGACTTCAAGCAAGGCTTTTTTGGTCATGCTTACATTCCCATTGGTGGACTGTTACGACGGCGGTTGCTGCTATTGGCAGAAGCGGCAGTATTCTCCGAACTGTCTGCAATCACCACTTGATCGCCTTCTTTTAAGCCTGCCAGCACTTGTGCATTGACGCGGTTATTGATACCCACCAAAATTTGTTTGGGTTGAGCTGAGCCATCCGCTTGTAAGACACGGACTACGCTCAGCGTAGCTTTACCTTCTTTGACCAATTGTTGTTGCGCTGCATTTAAATTCAGACGTTCAAGTCGCGGACCTTGAGGTCGGTCTGAGTCCGATTTGCTTTGTGTCGATGACGCTGCTTGCGTATTTGAACCGCTGTTCCGCTTTGCATTTGCAGGACGAGTTGAAATTGCAGAAGAAGGGACTAATAACGCATTTTTTGCAGAATCGAGCACGATGTAGACTTGTGCAGTCATATCAATACGTAGCTTGCCATCATGGTTGGGTACATCAAATAGAGCATTGTAGTAAATTGCGGTGCTGGTTGATGTGCTGGTGGTACTTTCATCGGTAATCGAGTCTGGCGCGGGCTCAACTTGACGTAGGTTAGCATAACGCTTGCTGTCATCACCTAAAGTGGTGAAATACACCTGTTGGCCTTTTTCAACTTTCATGATGTCCGCTTCACTGACCTGCGCCTTAATGGTCATATTTTGTAATTTTGCAATTTTAACAATAGTCGGCGCACTTTGATTGGCGTTTACAGTTTGACCTTCCTCAGTCACGATCGCCACCACGGTACCATCAGTCGGTGCCACAATGCGGGTATATCCGATATTGGTTTGCGCGGTCGACTTAGTCACCTTTGCAGATTCAATCTGTGCATCAATCGCTTTAATTTGTGCTTGTGCTGTTTTATAGCTGGCCTCAGCCGATTCTAATTCTGCTTTTGATGTGGCATCTTGCGCATACATTTGCTGTTGACGCTTATATGCCAGTTGCGCCTCATTAAGACTGGCTTCCTGTTGTAGACGCTGCGCTTGCAAATTTTTAATATTGGCTTCTGCTGTTTTAAAGCTGTTTTCTTGAGTGGTTGAATCAATCTGCGCAATCAATTGACCTTGTTTAACTTCATCGCCCAGTTGCACATACATTTTCTGTACTTGACCTGAGACCTGTGCGCCGACACTCACCAGTTTGGTTGCATCTAAAGTACCTGTCGCCAATACCGTATTTTCAAGATCACCACGAGTGACGGATTCGCTAATATACTGTGGTTGTTCTTGTTTTGGTTTGAAATATGTCCACGCGACATAAGCAAGTACGGCAACACAGAGTACCGCGATAACCATTTTGACAGCTTTTATTTTTTGCATTGGAATCAGGGAGTAAACAGAATTGCAGATAGTATAAAAGCGAAATACGGATAAATCGTGAATTTTTTGAACAAATAGAAATGATTATTATTTTTAAAAGACTCGTTGCGGTAATTTAAGCGGGAAAGAGTGACTTTCCACACAGCGTTGCAATGGCTTGCATCACGACATGTTCAGCATTTTCATGCCCCAAACCTTTAATCGAAGCATCAATGCGAAGCAGGAGACTGGGCCACGTTAAAAAGCACTGCGGGTTCAGTCGACGTAAGGCGTGTTGATAGACGCTGACTTTATTCTTCCAAATCCCCAGTTGTAGTGCATTTTGCGGTTGCTCAAACAGTTGCATGAGTAAACGCATTTCTTTACTGATACTCCACAAAATCAGACTAAGGGGTTCACCTGAGGCAATCAGGTATTGGTAAATTTTAATCGATTGCGCCAGATTGCCTTCGAGCAGAGCATCACTCAAATCGAAAGTACTATAGCGGGACTGGTCTTGTAAGCAGGCATGTAAATGATCAATCTGAATCAGCTCAACCTCGGCAAAGGTGTCGCTGACACGCATTAAGCTATTTTTAGCTGCGAGTAAGTTGTGTTCATGGTGTTGTTCTAACCATTGCCATGCATCCTGACTCAGTTTAACCCCAAGCTTATCTGCTTCAATGCTTAAAATCTGCTGACGGTCACGCGGATAATTTGCGGTCAGGGCAACATGCACGCCATTGGCTTCAACCGTTTGGAAAAAGCCCGTTTTTAGGCTGGCGCTGTCCTGTTTTGGCATCACCACCAAAAGCAAGTTCTGTTCATTGTTTTGGATATAGCTTTTTAGCAACTTTAAAGCGTTAGCATCGGGCTTAATATTGCCATGAACTTCAATGGCAAGCTGACTTGAAAATAAGGACAAACTATAGAGTGCATTAAAGACATTTTTCCAGTCATTGACATTGCTAATGTCATGCCGTTGTCGTTCAATTTCTTGCTTTTGCCAACTTGCTCGAAACGCATCCAGTAAATTTTGCTCAAGCAATGGTTCTTGACCTTGCATAATCCACACACCGCGAGCTTCATCGACACGTTTTAAGGCTTGCAAATAGTCAAGTTTCATTGTTAATAAACCTTACTGCTGTGCAGGTGGTAGACGGTTCGATGAAATCTGACGCACAATTTGCTGCGCGACATCATCCACGATGACTTGATTCAAATAGTTTTTCTCTTGGTCATCGGTGTTAACGGTTTCAACGTTGTATTGATAACTACGCGTTGCAACTACGGTCCGTGGTTCAGTGATTGGACGGCCTTGCGCATCTTCAATACGGAAGGTGACATTGAGGCGTAATAATACTTCAATCAGTTTACCGTTCAACTCTAAACGCTGCGGTTTATAATCTAGCACGCGAAGCACATAGGCATCTGAACCACTGCTCAGCTGTACACCCGACGCACCTAAATAAATGGCCAATTTTTCATGCAATTCATCGGTGTTCTTCGGAAGCACCAAATTCATTTTTGAATAAGCAATCGGTGTTGCGCTTGGATTGATGCCTTTCAAGTGAAAGCCACACCCGACCAAGCCCGCACTTAGGCCACAAGTTAAAACAATAGCTGCCAAACGTTTGCCTAAATGCATGTGTTGTCCTCTGTTTGCTCTTTTTTATAAAAGAAAAATAATATGCCGTGATTGTATGTGCAAAGCCCGTTGACTGGCAACGGGCTTTGTTTGGGTTTTGTTTATCATTTTCAGTTCCTTCTCCCTTAGGGAGAAGGTTAGGATGAGGGGAGTTTACCTCTCCCTAGCCCTCACTTGCAGAATTGTTTAAAGCAGTGCTTAAACAATTCTTCAGGAGAGGGAACCTAAGAAGGAGTTTTAAAGCTTTTTAAACCACCAAATTCACTAATTTATTTGGCACCACAATTTCTTTCTTGGTTGGACCTGTCAAGAATTGTTGAACTTCTGGCAAGGCTTTAGCCAATGCAAGCAATTCATCTTTCGATGTATCGACAGACACTTCTAATTTGCCACGCAGTTTACCATTCACTTGAACCACAATCGTTTGCGTATTACGTGTGAGTGCAGATTCGTCTACAGTCGGGAACAACACGCTGGTTAAGTCCAGTCCGAATTCAGCCAATAAAGTCTGGCTTAAATGTGGTGCAAATGGTGCAAGTAAAGTTAAAAGCGTTGTAATCGATTCACGAGCAACCGCAACATCATTATCATTTTTCGCTTCAAATTTATTGTTCGCATTTAATAGTTCCATCATCGCTGCAATAGCCGTGTTAAAGGCATGGCGGCGTTCGATGTCATCACCCACTTTTTGAATGGTTTCATGCGTTTTACGACGTAAGTCTTGTGCTTCTGTAGACAGTTGAGCAGTATCAATTGCAAAGGCTGCATTACCTTTTTCAAGGAAGCTGGCAACCAAACGCCATACACGTTTCAAGAAACGGTTTGCGCCTTCCACACCTGCATCAGACCATTCGAGTGATTGATCTGGTGGAGCTGCAAACATCATGAACACACGTGCCGTATCTGCACCGTACTGATTAATAATAGCTTGTGGGTCGATACCGTTATTTTTCGATTTCGACATTTTCTCTTGGCCACCAACAATTACGTCCTGACCATCACCTTGGTATTTCGCAGACAGAATACGCCCTTTTTCATCACGTTCGAGGTCGATATCTGCAGGGTTAAACCAAGTTTTCTTGCCTGATTCAGCTTCACGGTAATAAGTGTCTGCCAAAACCATACCTTGAGTTAATAGATTGGTAAATGGTTCATTACCTTGTACTACACCTTCATCACGCATCAATTTGTGGAAGAAGCGTGCATAAAGTAAGTGCAGAATCGCGTGTTCAACACCACCGATGTATTGATTTACTGGAAGCCATGTTTGAGCAGCTTCAGGTTTAACTAAACCATCAGTAAAATCAGGAGATGCATAACGTGCATAGTACCAAGATGACTCTACAAAGGTATCTAAAGTATCAGTTTCACGACGCGCATCACCACCACAGCTTGGGCAAGTGGTTTGATAAAACTCAGGCATCTTGTTCAATGGGTTCCCCGAGCCATCAGGTACGACATCAGTCGGTAAGACCACTGGAAGTTGCTCTTCAGGTACAGGAACCTGACCACATTTTTCACAGTTGATCATTGGAATTGGGCAACCCCAATAACGCTGACGCGATACACCCCAGTCACGTAAACGGAACTGAACTTTGGTGCTTGCAAGAGTTGTTGGTTCTAATTTCGCAAGGAACGCATCATAAGCTGCTTGAAAGTCTAAACCGTCGAATTCAGCAGAATTGACCAATTTACCCTCTTTAGAGCCGTACCATTCTTGCCATTGTGCAGCATCAAAGTCTGCATCGTCTGCACCTTGAGCATCAATCACTTGTTTAATGGTTAAGCCATATTTATTGGCAAATTCAAAATCACGTTCGTCGTGTGCAGGTACAGCCATCACTGCGCCAGAGCCATAAGACATCAACACGTAGTTGGCAATCCAAACAGGAACTGCTTCGCCAGTGACAGGATGCTTTACAGACAGACCTGTTGCCATGCCTTTCTTTTCAGCAGTGGCAAGGTCAGCTTCAGCCACAGAACCCATACGGCATTCTTCAATAAATGCTTTAAGTTCAGCATTATTTTCCGCAGCTTTCAGCGCCATTGGATGTTCTGCTGCAACAGCAACATAAGTCACACCCATTAAGGTGTCAGCACGTGTTGTAAATACTGTTAAGCCATCTGCATATACGTCAGGATTTGCAGAAGGGAAGGTAATATCCATCCCTTGTGAACGACCAATCCAGTTGCGTTGCATGGTCAAGACTTGCTGTGGCCAACCGTCTTTTAATGTGTCTAAATCGTCTAATAATTCTTGCGCATAGTCAGTAATGCGGAAGTAATACATTGGAATATCACGTTTTTCAACCAATGCACCTGAACGCCAGCCACGACCATTTTCAACTTGTTCATTAGCCAGTACAGTCTGATCCACAGGATCCCAGTTTACTGTTGAAAGTTTACGGTAAATGAGGCCTTTTTTATAAAGTTGCACGAACAACCACTGTTCCCAGCGGTAGTATTCAGGGGTACACGTTGCAAATTCACGATCCCAATCGACTGATAGACCTAATTTTTTTAATTGGTCACGCATATATGCGATGTTTTCAAAGGTCCATTTTGCAGGTGCAACTTGGTGTGCAATCGCAGCGTTTTCAGCAGGTAAACCAAAAGCATCCCAACCCATAGGTTGCAGGACGGTTTCCCCTTTAAGGCGGTGGAAACGACTGATGACATCACCAATGGTGTAGTTACGCACATGACCCATATGCAGTTTGCCACTTGGATAAGGGAACATCGAGAGGATATAACGACGTGGACCTTCTACAGAGTCGGCAACTTTAAAGGCTTTACGAGCTTCCCAGTCTTGTTGGACGGTAGGTTCAATCGCGCTCGCTTGATATTCAGGGTCAATGTGAGTAGTCATATACGTATGTAGAACAATGGTTAAAAAGTTTGTTGCACAGCATAGCGCAAAATGCACCTAAAAGTGAATTTTGCGCTATGTTTTGTGCAGGAAATTAAACAAGCTGAAAATAAATCTGGAACCGTACGGAATGATTAAACCGCAGGGCGGACTTGTTGGCCTTGTTGAAGTGCTTCATTCGCTTCACGTCGTTGATTTTCTAAATCAACTATTGCTGGTGCTGCTGGAGCAGCGCTTGGTACAGCATTGGGGGGAGCTGGTACGGTATTTGGTATATTGGCAGGTGCTTCCGATGACGCAGCTTGTGGTGAATTTTTCCAACCATAGGTGTCGACTTTGCCTTTTTTCTTTGCTGTTTTGGGTGGAGGTGTCGTGGTGTAATGTGTCGAGCCTTGGCTATCAACCCACTTATAATACGTCTTGGCAAAGCTTTGTGTACTGCCTATTGCAAGCCCCATCCCCACCAAACATGCTGCCATTTTTGCAAACTGAATACTCATCTACCATTGTCCTTTTTATATCCGGAGTCATTGGATTTTATCGGGTTTATCGTTGTCGTTATTTTATGCCAATTTTAGAACAATAAGCATCGCTTGATACATTTTTTCATCTGAGTTTTTTGAAATATTTTGCAGGTCAAATCCTCAGTTTAACGTGTGAAATATGCGTTATGGCACAGTATGAAAATAAGAAGGTTATGCTAAAACCTGATGAACAAATGCTGATCTATATTTAAAACTGAAAAAATCTGAGATAGATATTGGATTTAAATTTAAGTGAATATCTTATTAAACTTATTTATGGGTTTTATTATGTTTTTTTATTAATAAATTCAGTGAAATAGAAATCTATTTGTTTTTGAACTAAAAAACCGAGAAAAAGCGACTCAGTTTTCTTTGTCCGCGATGAATAAAAAACAAACGCTCTGTAAATAAACAAAAAAAAGCTAATTTTTAAACTTGACTTTAGTCACGAAACTCCTAAAAATGCTGTCTTTAGTTTTATATGCCTTTACTCGATCACCCTTCGATAAAGTGTCATTTCATGCAATGGACACGCTTTCTAGCCGAGACCGTGAACAAAGTAAAAAAATGTGTTTATCCCAACACGTTTTAGATCTCATATTGCTCAAACAGCATACAGATCAGAATTTTTTCCTATTGCTATGAAAACTAAGAAATATGTGTGCTATAACAGTGCAGACAATCAATGAATGAAACACTGCTGGTGCCTTCCACCATTGCAGTGATAAAGATTAGGGTGAATCACGTTGGAACTTTTATCTGGTGGTGAAATGCTCGTTCGCGCATTGGCGGACGAAGGCGTTGAACATGTATTTGGATACCCAGGCGGCGCAGTTTTACATATCTACGACGCGTTCTTTCAACAAGACAAAATCAATCATTACCTCGTGCGCCATGAACAAGCTGCTGGTCATATGGCAGATGCTTACTCACGCGTAACAGGTAAGACGGGTGTGGTCCTCGTGACTTCAGGTCCGGGTGCAACCAATACTGTGACTCCAATTGCAACGGCTTATATGGACTCAATCCCAATGGTGATTTTGTCAGGTCAGGTTGCGTCACATTTAATTGGTGAAGATGCATTCCAAGAAACAGATATGGTCGGTATTTCTCGTCCGATCGTAAAACATAGTTTCCAAGTGCGCCATGCCAGCGAAATTCCTTCGATTATTAAGAAGGCATTTTATATTGCAGCTTCTGGTCGTCCGGGTCCAGTTGTGGTCGATATTCCAAAAGATGCAACCAATCCAGCTGAGAAATTTGCTTACGAATACCCAGAAAAAGTGAAGATGCGTTCGTATCAACCGCCGCATCGTGGTCACTCAGGTCAAATTCGTAAAGCGATTGAAGAGCTGATTCATGCTAAACGTCCTGTGATTTATACTGGCGGTGGCGTGGTTCAGGGGAATGCTTCTGCACAGTTAACTGAACTGGCGCATATTTTGGGCTTCCCAGTCACCAATACCTTGATGGGGCTTGGTGCATTCCCTGGTAATGATCCGCAGTTTATTGGCATGTTGGGTATGCATGGTACCTATGAAGCCAATATGACCATGCACAATGCTGATGTGATTTTGTGTATCGGTGCGCGTTTCGATGACCGTGTAACCAATAATCCAGCAAAATTCTGTCCAAATGCCAAAGTGATTCATATTGATATCGACCCTGCGACGATTTCAAAAACTATCATGGCACATATCCCGATCGTGGGTGCGGTAGAACCTGTCCTTCAAGAAATGTTGACACAGTTAAAACAAATGAATGTGTCTAAACCAAATCCTGAGGACATGGCTGCTTGGTGGGCGCAAATCAATGAATGGCGTAAAGTTCACGGCATGCGTTATGAGTCTGGTGCAAATGGGGTAATGAAACCACAACAAGTGGTGGAAGCGTTGGATAAAATCACCAATGGTGATGCGATCATTACTTCTGACGTAGGTCAGCATCAAATGTTTGGTGCGAACTATTATAAGTATAAACGTCCACGCCAATGGATTAACTCAGGTGGCTTAGGCACCATGGGTGTAGGTTTACCCTATGCGATGGCGGCGAAATTGGCTTTCCCTGACCAACAAGTGGTGTGTATCACGGGTGAAGCATCGATTCAGATGTGTATCCAAGAGCTTTCGACGTGTAAGCAATATGGCCTAAACGTAAAAATCCTCTGCTTGAATAACCAAGCTTTAGGCATGGTGAAGCAGTGGCAAGATATGAACTATGAAGGACGTCACTCAAGTTCTTATATTGATTCATTACCTGACTTCCCTAAATTGATGGAAGCATATGGTCATGTTGGCATCCAAATTGACCATGCGGATGAGCTAGAGTCGAAGCTTGCTGAAGCAATGGCGATCAATGATAAATGTGTATTTATTAATGTGATGGTTGATCGTACAGAGCATGTTTATCCAATGCTTATTGCAGGTCAGTCAATGCAAGATATGTGGTTAGGTAAAGGGGAGCGCACGTCATGAGACACATTATCTCTGTACTTGTAGAAAACGAAGCTGGTGCGCTTTCTCGGTTGGTGGGTTTATTTTCTCAACGTGGTTATAACATTGAGACCTTAAACGTTGCACCAACCGAAGATCCGACCTTATCGCGTTTGACATTAACGACTTATGGCGATGACCATAAAATTGAACAAATCACCAAACAGCTCAACAAATTGGTTGAAGTGGTGAAAGTGGTTGATTTGTCTGAAGGTGCGCACATTGAGCGTGAGTTGATGTTGATTAAAGTCAAATCACTTGGCTCGGCACGTGCTGAAATCAAACGGACTGCGGACATTTTCCGTGCGCAAATTGTTGATGTCACCCCAACGACTTACACCATTCAAATCGCGGGTACGACTGAAAAAATTGATGGTTTTATTGATGCACTCGCAGAGAACACCATTCTGGAAGTTGTACGCTCAGGTGTTTCAGGCATCGCGCGTGGCGAAAAAGTTTTAACCATTTAATTCATTAACACGATTCAACCTCCTTTTGAGAAAGAGGGGGATTTCATCAAACAATAAACCCCTTGATGGAATTACAGAATACCAAGCATTTTAGCGGAGACAGCAATGCAAATTTTTTACGATAAAGACTGCGACTTATCTATCATTCAATCTAAGAAAGTAGCGATCATTGGTTACGGTTCACAAGGTCACGCACACGCGCTTAACCTTAAAGATTCTGGTGTGGACGTAACTGTAGGTTTACGCGCTGGTTCTACTTCTTGGAAAAAAGCTGAAAATTCAGGTCTTAAAGTTGCTGAAGTTCCTGCTGCTGTAGCACAAGCTGACGTAGTCATGATCTTGACTCCAGATGAGTTCCAATCACAACTTTATCGTGACGTGATTGAGCCAAACATTAAAGAAGGTGCAACATTAGCATTTGCCCATGGTTTCTCTGTTCTTTATAACCAAGTTGTTCCACGTGCAGACCTTGATGTAATCATGGTTGCACCAAAAGCACCAGGTCATACAGTGCGTTCTGAATACCAACGTGGTTCAGGTGTTCCTGACTTAATCGCGATTCATCAAGATGCGTCTGGTAATGCACGTAACCTAGCACTTTCTTATGCTTCAGGCGTCGGTGGTGGTCGTACAGGTATCATCGAAACTTCTTTCCGTGAAGAAACTGAAACTGACTTATTTGGTGAGCAAGCAGTTCTTTGTGGTGGTGCAGTAGAACTTGTGAAAATGGGCTTCGAAACTTTGGTAGAAGCAGGTTATGCACCTGAAATGGCTTACTTCGAATGCTTACACGAACTTAAGCTAATCGTTGACTTGATGTTTGAAGGCGGTATCGCGGACATGAACTATTCAGTGTCAAACAACGCTGAATATGGCGAATATGTAACTGGCGTTGAAGTAATCAACGAACAGTCTCGTGAAGCGATGCGCAATGCACTTAAACGTATCCAATCTGGTGAATACGCGAAGATGTTCATTAACGAAGGTGCGTTGAACTACCCATCAATGACTGCGCGTCGTCGTCAAAACGCAGCGCATGGCATTGAAGTAACTGGTGGTAAGTTGCGTGCGATGATGCCTTGGATTCAAGCAAACAAGATCGTAGATAAAGAGAAGAACTAATTCTCTGATCTAGCTGATTGATATGCTATAAAACCCTTGCGAAAGCGAGGGTTTTTTTATTGGATAACAAAAATGATTTTATATAAATATGTCAGTTTTGAAGCTGGATTAAAGATTTTAGAAACAAGTACTTTGGGGTTTTCTCATTTAGAGGACTTTAATGATCCATTTGAAGGAACTGGTTTGGGGCTTTATGATTTAGACGTTTCCTTGTCAGTTGCAATCAATGCATTCCGCAATCGCTTTTCGAGAAAATATTGTATTTTGAGTCTAACTAGAACGGCTTTGAATCCACTGATGTGGTCGCATTATGCTGATAGCTACAAAGGAATGGTCATAGGTATTGATACTAAAAAAGCAGGCTTTGAAAATATTGATCAATATGTAATTCCAGCCCAGAAGGGCGAAGTTAGATATTTGAAAACAGTTCCTAAAGGTGTTAATGCAGCCAATATTGATAATTTACTTTCAATAGGCAATTCGAGCTTATTAAATTAGCAAGTGAATGAAAATCTTCTGAAGCATGGTTTCCTTTTATAAAATGCAAGAATGGACATATGAGGAAGAAGTTCGAATTGTTAAAAATATCTCATCAGCGAATATCGGATATCATTATTCAACTCAAAGGGAGTTTGAGTTGAATGGTCAACTTTGGCATCGGGTGGAGCTTCTTACTAGACCAATATATACCACCAAAATTCCGAAAGAAGCATTTGTAGATGTGACCTTAGGTTTATCTACCTATCAGGAATTAAAGCGCTTACAAGAACGAGAGACACAGCAGTTTAACCCTGAAAAAGTGGAGCGGTTGGAAAAATTATTTGCATGGATTGGTTTGATGAACTTGCCAACTTATCGAATTGAAAGGGATAACCAAGATTGGGCGCTGAAAAGAAAAGAGATGACTAGATAATCTTTAAAATATGCTGGTGGTCCATATTAAATCTGTCATGAATTTATCATCAAACTGTCAAACTCGACATCTATGCTAAGGGAAAATCAAGCAATAGGTGTCATATGTCTTACATATCCACTGCGGGCCTGCTAAAACAACAAGATTTTCCAGATAGTTTTAAGTTTTATTTTAAATTACACCAAAACAAAAACAGCATAGAAGAAATAAGTGTTTTAAAAGATCTGGTTCGCCCGCGGTTAAAAATAACCATTGTGACGGAAACATGGTCACCAGAAATTAATGGTGTGGCGAACTCTTTGTTACAACTGTGTAAAGGTTTGCAGACACTGGGACATCGTATTCAGCTCATCCGCCCAATACAAAAAAACATATGTGCCGACTTTCAGGCAGAACAGGAGTGTTTGGTCTGGGCAAAAAGCATTCCTAAATATGCCGACATGCAGTTTGGTATGCCACAGTATGTCAAAGTCAGCAAAGCGATTGAATGCTTCGCACCAGATGTGGTCCATATTGTGACGGAAGGACCGTTGGGGTTGACGGCACTGTATGCTGCTCAAGCACATCAAATTCCAGTGTCTAGTGGTTTCCATTCAACTTTTCATGACTTTAGCCGCTTCTTTGATTTGGCTTTGCTGGTCAAACCGATTGAAAGTTATCTTCGCTGGTTTCATAACAATACGGTACTCACCTGTGTGCCGAGTCAAACCACATTAAATCAACTTAAGGCCTTTGGTGTGACTTGCCCCTTGGTTGAGGTTGGGCGAGGAGTGGATACAGCTCGCTTCCATCCAGAGCATCGCTCAGAACAATTGCGTCAGCGTTGGCATGCAGATGCTAATACTTCTGTGTTGCTATATGTGGGACGTTTATCTCCAGAAAAAGAAGTCGATGTGCTCATTGAAAGTTATTTGAATATCAAGAAGCAGCAATCACGCAAGTTGAAAATGGTGGTTGTGGGGGATGGGCCAGATCGTAAGCGCTTAACTGAGATGGCAAATGGCTCAGATGTTATTTTTACGGGAAGCTTAACAGGGCAGTCACTCGCTCAAGCCTACGCCAGTGCAGATGCTTTTGTTTTTGCTAGTCAAATAGAGACTTTTGGTAATGTGGTACTCGAAGCCATGGCCAGTGGTTTGCCAGTGGTGGCCTATAACTATGCCAGTCCACAGCGTTATATTAAGCAAGGTATAACAGGGTGGTTGAGTCCTTTTGGACAAGTGGCACACTTTATGCAAACTATTATTCAGTTGCCAGAGCAAAAGGTTCTCAGATGTATGGGAACTCAAGCGCGTCAAGAAATTGAAAGTGTGGGCTGGCAGTATCCTGTAAAACAGTTTGAGCAAGCCTTATATCACGCGGCAAATATTAAGGCAGTACCTTAACCAATAGCTGTATTAAAAGCGTCAGTGATAAAAATGAGTTGGGTAATTTTGATGGGTTTTAACTTAAATCATCAAACTGTCAAAAATACCCTTTAATATGAGCTTAACGAGAAGCGATTTTGATGAATTAAATCGTCATATAACAATGATTTTCCAGCTGAACTTTCAACATTGTTGTTAAGGAGAAGTGGTATGAATCTTAAAACTGCAAAAATAAGAATATTAGATTTAGATTTAAAAGGCTGTGTTTATCTCAATCATTTTTCCCATTCGCATACTGTAGCCAATTTTTTTAAGCGGATCAGTCGATTGGGGGATGGTATCTTTTGGTACACGATGTTGGCTTTAACTTGGTTGTTGCAAGGATTGGTCTACAGTTTGCAAATCGTGTATTTGGTTCTTGGTTCATTGTGCGGGACCTTAATTTATAAAGTCTTAAAAATCAAAACTATTCGCCCAAGACCTTATCAAGTACATCAGGTGATTCGAATGGGTGAGCGACCTCTCGATCACTTTAGTTTTCCTTCGGGTCATACTTTACATGCAGTGATGGTCAGTACGTTATTAGGCTTTGTACAGCCAATTTTATTGGTGCTCATGTTGCCTTTTACTGTTTTGGTTGCCGCGTCACGCATGATTTTAGGGCTGCATTATCCAAGTGATGTGTTGGTGGGAGCGGCTATAGGTGCGGTGGTAGCTGTTACTTTAATTTGTAGTGCACCATTTTTAAATATCGTGTTGTAAAAAAGCCCAATTTTATCTCAAACAAACTAGCGCTTAAATTTCAGAGTTTGCTACAGTACAGCATCTTCTACATTGTGATGAGACTCCACCATGGGCTTACGTTGGTCAGACACTATTGATATTGCTATTGAGTTGTATGAAGCTCATCCAGATGTCGATCCGCAGTGGATTCGCTTTACAGACTTACATGCTTGGGTATGTGCCTTACCAGACTTTAGTGATGATCCGACCAAGTCGACTGAAGGTTTGCTTGAAGCAATTCAAATGGCATGGATTGACGAAGCACGATAATCCTTGCATCGAAAAAAGCAACTTTTTACAGAGTAAAAGCAGAAAATTGTGCATTATGTCGGTATAATGCGCCAAAATTTTCATGTCTACATTGACTTAAGGAGCCAATCATGGCTATTGAACGTACTTTATCTATCGTAAAACCAGACGCAGTTGCTAAAAACCACATCGGTGACATCTTTGCTCGTTTTGAAAAAGCTGGTCTTCAAATCGTTGCAACTAAAATGAAACACTTGACTCAAGCTGAAGCTGAAGGTTTCTACGCAGAGCACAAAGAACGTGGTTTCTTTGCTGACCTAGTTGCGTTCATGACTTCTGGTCCAGTTGTTGTTTCAGTTCTTGAAGGTGAAAACGCAGTTCTTGCTCACCGCGAAATCCTTGGCGCAACTAACCCTAAAGAAGCTGCTCCAGGTACTATCCGCGCTGACTTCGCTGTAAGCATCGACGAAAATGCTGCTCACGGTTCTGACTCTGTAGCATCTGCTGATCGTGAAGTTAACTACTTCTTCGCTCAAACTGAGATTGCTCCACGTACTCGTTAATTCGAAGTATTCAAACCAGATAAGTGTTATTATACTTATCTGGTTTTTTTTATTCCCTGAATAAATTTCTGCTCGTTTATTGAGCTTCTCCTTTCATCGTTAGACATGGTTTAGGTAATACACATGAGTACTGAAGTGGTCGCTGTCTCTACAGTTTCGGCTGAACAGCAACAATCTCCATCCGCTCCTGCACAGCAAAATTCTGTTGCGAAAGTGAACTTACTTGGCATGTCACGTCCGCAGCTTGAAAAATTCTTCGAAGATATGGGAGAAAAAAAGTTTCGCGCAGGACAAGTGATGAAATGGATTCATCAGTTTTTTGTGACTGATTTTGCAGAGATGACCAATATCTCAGGCAAGTTACGTGAAAAACTTGAAAAACTTTGTGAAATTAAAGCGCCAGAAGTGGTGCATAAAAATTATTCTAAAGATGGTACGCGTAAGTGGGTGTTTCGTGTTGGTGAGGGCGAAGGTTCTTTGGTTGAAACCGTATTGATTCCTGCTGAACATCGTAGTGGTTTGCGCCGTACTTTATGTATTTCATCTCAAGTAGGCTGTGCACTGGATTGTTCATTCTGTTCAACCGGTAAACAAGGCTTTCAGCGTGACTTAAACCCAGATGAAATTATTGGTCAGCTATGGGTTGCAAACTATTCTTATATGGAAGATGTGCCTGTGGCTGAGCGTGAGCGCTCGGTGACCAACGTCGTAATGATGGGGATGGGCGAGCCATTACTGAACTATGATGCCGTTTTGAGCTCAATGCGTATTATGCTAGATGATTTTGCTTATGGCATGTCTAAGCGCCGTGTGACCTTATCGACTTCAGGTGTGGTGCCGAAAATTGATCAATTGGCACAAGATATTGATGTTGCATTGGCAATCTCCCTACACGCGCCAAATGACGAACTACGGAATGAGTTGGTTCCAATCAATAAAAAATATCCATTGGCACAATTGATTGCAGCATGTCAGCGTTATATCGCTAAAGACGGTAATGAAAGTGCACGTAAGCATGTCACGATTGAATATGTGATGTTGGATGGGGTGAATGATCATCCTGAGCATGCGCAGCAGATGATTAAACTGTTGAAGAACTTACCAAGTAAAATTAATTTAATTCCGTTTAATCCATTTCCACATGCGCCTTATGGTCGTTCAAGTCGCAACCGCATTATTTCTTTCCAAAAAACTTTGTCTGATGCTGGATTTGTGTGTACGATTCGTCAAACGCGTGGTGATGATATTGATGCTGCCTGCGGACAATTGGTCGGTCAAGTGGCTGATCGAACACGTCGTGCTGAGCAGTGGAAAAAGAAAGTAGCAGAGAAAAACGAGATTCTACGTTCACAAGGATAATATAAGGGGATGCCAATTGAAAAAACCCGTTTCTAAACTTTACCTTGCGCTGACACTGGGTGTGTCAGCGTGGTACTTGGTGGGTTGCCAAACCGTGAATACGAAAGGTGATCCAAGTAAAGCAGTACAAGTTAGAACGCAGTTGGCGGCTGAATATATTAAGTCGAATGATTACGATGCTGCAAAACGTACATTGGATCAGGCATTAGACATCGACTCTCGTGATGCATCTGCAAATATGATGATGGGGGTGTTGTTACAGCGTGAAGGCAGTCCGCAAAATGTGGAAAAGGCAGAGCGTTATTTTAAGCATGCAATTGCGGCTGAGCCAAAAAATGCACAGGCTCGTAACAACTACGGTACGTATTTATATCAAATTGGGCGTTATAATGACGCGATTGATCAACTTCAAGTTGCAGGTTCAACTTTAGGGTATGATCAACGTTATCGAGCATTGGAAAATTTAGGTCGTGCGTATCTACAAGTAGGTCGAGTAGCGGAAGCAGAAGCAGCTTTTAAACAAGCCCTACAGGTAAACTCAGGTGCCTATCTTGCCATGATCGAAATGGCGGAAATTTCATATTTACGTCAGCAAAATGCTGAAGCTACGCAGTACTATGAACAGTTTGTGCGAGCGGTTGGCGAGAAAAACTTAGATGCACGTGCGCTTTGGATTGGGATCCGAATTGCGCGAGCAAATCATGACACGATGGGTTCGCAAGTACTGGTCAACCAGCTACGTGCATTGTATCCAGACAGTCAAGAATACAAACGTTATTTGCAATTACAGTACACTACTGAGGCCGTATGGAAGTAAATCCTAATTCACCACAATCGAATGGTTCTAGCAATGCTTTAGGAAATATCCAACGTCCGGGTGATTATCTTCGTCAAATTCGTATTACACAAAAACGTGAATTAAGCGATGTTGCGAAAGAGTTGAATATTCCACTCAAGACTTTAACTGCGCTTGAGCAGGACGAATATACGGTGCTTCCAGAAGCGACCTTCATTAAGGGTTACTATCGTACTTATGCGAAGTTCCTAAAAGTGGATGCTACTACGATTATTCAGCGTTTTGATGACATCTATGCCAATGATACGGGGCTCTTGCCAAATCACGCATTGAATAATTCACCGATTAAAATCATGGGTAAATTACCCGGTTCTAACCGTGACCGTAACCGTAAATGGTTAAAACGTGGACTGATTGCGATTGTTGTAATTGCGATTTTAGCAGCGTTGTTCGGCATGATTCAGAATTGGTCAGGCAGTACAGATGAGACTGCGACTCCGCAGACTGAGTCTGATGTACAAATCATCAATATGAATGGGGCTGCTGCAACCACAGGGGATCAGTTGAAACTTGAGTTCAATCGTCCTACGTCTGTACATATTGTCGATTCAACTGGGAAAGTACTGGCAACAGGGCGTCAAGCCTCTACACTTGAGCTTGCTGGCGAGACACCTTTTCAGATTCGTATCGATGATGCTGCTGCTGTGTCACTCAGCTTAAATAATGAAAGTATTTCATTGTCACCATATACCGTCGGTGGAAAAGCAGATTTCCGCTTGTCACGTTAATGGGATCAAGGAAAAGCAATGATTGTAAATCCAATTAAACGCAAGCCTACTCGTAAGATTCGTGTAGGTTCAGTCTATGTCGGTGGCGATGCACCCATCAGCATTCAAAGTATGACCAATACTGAAACTTGTGATGTGGAAGCAACGCTGGCGCAAATTCAGCGTTGTGCAGATGTAGGTGCGGACATCATGCGTGTTTCTGTACCGACGATGGAAGCGGCAGAGGCTTTTGGTGAAATTCGTAAGCGTTCATCGGTGCCGTTGGTTGCAGATATTCATTTTGATTACAAGATTGCACTGCGTGTTGCAGACTTGGGTGCGGACTGTTTACGGATTAATCCGGGAAATATTGGCTCTGAAGCTAAAATCCGTGAAGTGGTGGCTGCAGCACGTCATAACGATATTTCTATGCGTATTGGGGTGAATGCAGGTTCTCTGGAAAAAGATATTCAAAAGAAATATGGTGAGCCAACCGGTCAGGCATTGCTTGAGTCGGCGATGCGTCATATTGATATTCTAGATCGTTTAGATTTCCATGAATTCAAAGTCTCAGTGAAAGCATCCAATGTCTTTTTAACCATGGATGCTTACCGTCTACTTTCACAGCAAATTGATAATCCGTTACATCTGGGTGTGACAGAAGCTGGGATTTATCGTACGGGTTCAGTGAAATCTGCGATTGCATTGGGCGGCTTGTTGTTGGATGGCATTGGTGACACCATGCGTATTTCCTTGGCAGCAGAACCTGAAGAAGAGATTAAGATTGGTTTTGATATTTTAAAATCACTCAGTCTTCGCTCAAATGGCATTAACTTCATTGCTTGTCCAAGCTGTTCACGTCAAGAGTTTAACGTGATTTCAGTGATGCAAGCCTTAGAAGAGCGTTTAGAAGATATTCGTACCCCAATGGATGTGTCGGTGATTGGGTGTAAAGTGAATGGTCCGGGTGAAGCCAAAGAAGCCGATATTGGTGTAGTTGGTGCAAGTCCACGTTCACTGGTGTATCGTAATGGTGAAAAGAGCCATTTAATTGACACAAATCAGTTGGTTGACGAAATCGAAACGATGGTTCGTCAGCGTGTTTCAGAGCTTGAAGAAGCTAAATCTAAAGAGATCATCCGTAGTTCATCATGAGTTCAATTGTCGCAATCAAAGGTTTTAATGACATTCTTCCTACGCAAACACCAGCGTGGAGACGTCTTGAACAGCATCTCGCATCATTGATGGATGCGTATGGCTACCAGCAAATTCGCCTGCCTATTGTTGAACAAACCAATTTGTTCAAACGTTCGATTGGTGATGCAACGGATATCGTTGAAAAAGAAATGTACACCTTTTTGGACAAAGGTAATCCGCCTGAGTCTTTGACTTTACGTCCTGAAGGAACAGCAGGCTGTGTACGTGCCATGCTGGAGCATAACTTGCTTCGCGGTGCAACGCCTCGTGTCTGGTATATCGGGCCGATGTTCCGTTATGAAAAGCCACAAAAGGGTCGTTACCGTCAGTTCCACCAGTTCGGTGTGGAAACCTTTGGTGTTGCAACCCCAGATATGGATGCTGAGCTGATTTTGATGACGGCACGTCTGTGGAAACGCATGGGTGTAGCAGATAAAGTTCAACTTGAGTTGAATACTCTCGGTGAGTCTGATGAGCGTGCAGCTTACCGTGCGGCATTGGTGGAGTTCTTAGAATCACATAAAAATGATTTGGATGAAGATTCACAGCGTCGTTTAACCACCAACCCACTACGTATCCTTGACTCTAAAGATGCAAAAACCCAAGCCATTTTAGAAAATGCGCCGAAGTTGCATGACTTTATGGAGGAAGAGACGCTACAGCACTTTGCAACCTTGCAGCAGTATTTAACCGATGCAGGTGTGAGCTTCGTGATTAATCAAAAACTGGTGCGTGGCTTAGATTATTACAACAAAACAGTTTTTGAATGGACCACCACGCATTTGGGTTCACAAGGCACAGTCTGTGCGGGCGGTCGTTACGATGGCTTAGTGGGTCAGCTTAAAGGCAAGGCAGATCAGTCTGTACCTGCAGTTGGTTTTGCGATGGGCATGGAACGTCTGTTGTTGTTGCTTGAACAAGTGGAAGACGCTACACCTGTACGTGACTGCGAAATGTTTTTATTGGCAGATCCTGTTTCTCAAGGCAAAGCTTTGGTGCTTGCAGAACAAATTCGTAACCAGTTAGATGCTGCATCAAGCACGCTTCGTTTGAAAGTTGGTTCACATGGTTCAATGAAGTCGCAAATGAAAAAAGCGGATCAGTCTGGCGCATTGTTTGCCCTTATTTTGGGTGAGCGCGAGGTGGAAGCTGCACAGTTTGCCGTAAAAGAGTTGGCAACAGCTGAACAAACTTTGGTTGCGGTGGATGACATCGTGCCATTTATGATTGAAAAATTTTCTTCAAAATAAGCCAAAATATAAGGAAAGGGTAGTCACATGAGCGCATTAAGTGATGAAGAACAACTTGATAGTTTAAAGTCTTTCACTAAGAAATATGGTTCAGCCATTATTAGTGGGATTTTAATTGCGCTGATTGCCTTTTTTGGATGGCAATACTGGCAGAAGAAGACTTTGGCCGAGAACCAAATGAACACGGCTAAAGTTCAACAATTGATGGATGAAGCACGTGCAACGCAAGGTGATGCATTTACAGCTTTGTCTGCAACTGCCGACAAAATTGTGAAAGAAGCACCAGATTCGGCGCAGGCCATTCAAACGCAATTGTTGATGGCAAAATTGGCCTATGACAAAGCGGATTATGCAAGTGCTGAAAAAGCACTGAAGAAAGTTGAAAACTCTAAAGTGGATGACGACGGCTTAGTGCAAATTGTGAAATTGCGTTTAGCGTATGCACAATTGGCGCAAAAGAAGTTTGATGATGCGATTAAAAACCTCGCATTGGTAAAAGATCCTGCTTTTAAAGCGACAGCCGATGAAGCTTTGGGCGATGTCTATGTGGCTAAAAATGACATCGCAAATGCGAAAAAAGCCTACCAAAGTGCATGGGATCAGTTGGTTGAACGTAAACAAGACCGCCAAATTTTACAAATTAAACTCGAAAGTGTTGGTATTTTAGTTGATGATCCTGAAATCGAACGTCCACTTATAGAAACAGCAGCGGAAGAAACTGAATGAATAGAAAATACAAAATTTCGTGCGCATTAACCGTATTAACTTTAGCACTTGCGGGTTGTGCAAGTAGCGGAAAAGTAGAAGAAGTTAAGCCGAATCCACTTCCAAAACTGACGCAGGCGAAAACCCTGACTCCTGTATTTTCTCAAAGTGTGTCTTCAACTTCGACTGCTGATCCTTTACGTTTACGCTTAGATGCAGACAACGGTGTAGTTTTTGCACTTGACCCTAAAGGTGTCGTGACGGCGTATCAAGGCAAACAAAAACTATGGCAGAAAGAAGTATCTAAAGCCGGTTTGAGTTCAGGTGTTGAGGCTGCCGATGGTCATGTCATTGTAGGCAACGCCAAAGGTCAATTGTTTGCTTTAGATCAGGCAACTGGCGAGCAAAAATGGACTGCACAATTAACAGGTGCACTTCTTGCACCATCGTTGATTCAAACTGGTCGTGTAATTTCTGTAAGTAATGATGGCACTGTTTTTGCGCATGATTTGGCAACAGGTCAGCAAGTGTGGACCTATAACTTACCGAATGTGCAACTTAGCTTGCGTGGCAACGCAGCGCCTGTTACTGTCGATGCGCGTACAGTGCTGATTTCTTCAGCTAATGCCTATGTCTATGCTTTAGATGTGCTCACTGGCGTACCACGTATGCAGCGCCGTGTGGCAGTGTCGGATGGTCGTTCGGATATTCAACGTTTGAATGATGTTGATGGTGATCCTGTAGTGGCAGGTCAGTACTTGATTACGACCAGCTATCAAGGTCAAGTGACCATGACAGATTTGGCTTCACAGCAAGTAGTGTGGAGTGAAGACTCAAGCAGTACGCAGCGCCCTGAAGTAGTGGGTAATGGTGTATTCGTGGCGCAAACTGACGGTAAGTTAGTGGCTTATGAAATTAGCACGGGTCAAAAGCTTTGGGAGAATGACAGCCTGCTGAACCGCCAATTGAGTAATCCTGTGATGTTGGGCCAAGACCTAATTGTCGGTGATCTAGATGGCGTATTGCACATGCTGAACCCTGCAACAGGTGAATTGATTGGTCGTGCGAAGACGTCTGGTGAAGTGCGTACTTTACGTGTGATTGATGATCAACTCTATGTTGCGACACGAAAGGGTGCATTAAGCATTTGGCAGAATCGTTAATTCTGTTCGACTTATGTTAAACTAGTCGAAATTCGTATTTTTTAAATTCCTCGGGGTGTTTGCTTAGTCAAAACCCCGAGTTTTTATTCAGGTTTTTCACCTAATTTTTCTTCCAGTTTCTGATGTTCAGACCAGTCTCACTGGCTGATCTTGAATAAAGGTTAATCTATGAAACCCGTAATTGCGCTCATTGGTCGTCCGAACGTCGGAAAATCAACGCTATTTAACCAGATCACCAAAAGCCGAGATGCGCTTGTTGCTGACTTTGCCGGTCTGACTCGTGACCGTAAATATGGTGATGCCGTATTTCAAAATAAGTCTTTCATTGTGGTTGATACTGGTGGTATTGGCGAAAATGAAGGCGGTATCGACTCTTACATGGCGGAACAGTCTAAAACAGCCATCAATGAAGCTGATATCATTGTCTTCGTAGTCGATGCACGCGCAGGTCTGCTCGCATCTGATGAGCAAATTGCGCGTGAGCTGCGTACACTGGGTAAGAAAGTTTACCTTGTGGCGAACAAAGTTGATGGTGTACATGCCGAAGCTGCACTTGTTGAATTCTACAAGTTGGGTATGGGCGAACCCATGCAAGTGGCTGCGAGCCATGGTCGCGGTGTACAGCAAATGCTTGAAGATGTGCTTTCAAGTGTGCCTGAAGATGAAGATGCAGATGAACACGACAAGAACACAGGCTTACGTTTAGCGATTATTGGTCGTCCAAACGTAGGTAAATCGACGCTAGTGAACCGTTTATTGGGTGAAGAGCGTGTAGTTGCATTTGACCAACCTGGTACAACCCGCGACTCGATCTATATTCCGTATGAACGTGATGGCCGTCAGTACACCTTAATCGATACTGCAGGTGTGCGTCGTAAAGGTAAAGTCGATGAAATGATTGAGAAGTTCTCAATTGTGAAAACGCTACAGGCCATTAAAGATGCCCATGTTATCGTGGTTGTACTTGATGCACGTGAAGGTGTGGTTGAGCAAGATCTACATCTGATTGGTTACGCGCTTGAAGCAGGCCGTGCGATGGTGATTGCGATTAACAAATGGGACAATATGTCTGAGTATGATCGCAAACAATGTAAATTGGATGTCGATCGTCGCTTTGACTTTATTCCTTGGGCGAAAGTGCATTTGATTTCTGCATTGCATGGTACGGGTGTCGGTGATTTATATCCATCGATTCACCGTGCTTATGATTCGTCACATTTGAAAGTTTCACCTGCAAAAATCACACAAATTTTAAGTGATGCTACGGATGCGCACCAACCGCCAATGGTCGGTGGTCGCCGTATTAAAATGCGTTATGCACATATGGGTGGTCAAAATCCACCAACGATTGTAGTGCATGGTAACAAAGTCGATAAAACGCCTGCGGATTATCGTCGTTATTTAGAAAACGTATTCCGTAAAGTGTACAAACTTGAAGGTACGCCAGTACGTATTGAGTTTAAAACCTCTGAAAACCCATTTGAAGGACGTAAGTCACAGGTGGATGAACGTACAGCAGCGCGTAAGCGTCGTTATGTTCAGAAGTTTAAGAAAGCTGAGAAGAAATTCAAACGCTAATCAGGCATTTAGGTTTTGATGCTGAAAAGCCCAAAGTGATCTTTGGGCTTTTTTATTTTATGATGCATGAAACCATGATAGGAAGGCAAAGTGGCAAGGACAATACGTGTTGAGCTGAAAAAGATTGAGGACATTGTGCAGGTGGATCACAGCCTGTCACGTGTTGAGCAAATTGTGCAGCGAAAACAAGCCATTTATCAATATCGCAATCAATGCTTATCCGAACAACGGCAGATGATTGTGGATGATCACTCCATTGCACTGAGTGAGACAGGTAAACCTTATTTGCTTGATCAACCTTCTTTTCATTTCAATCATAGTCATAGCCAAAACTACTACGCTTTAGCTACCAGTGAGCGGATGCAGGATCTAGGCGTGGACGTGGAGGAGTTAAGCCGAAAAGTCCGCTTTGAGGCTTTGGCTAAACATGCTTTTCACGTAGAGGAACTTCGCGTGTGGCAACAGTATGATCAGGACAAAGCATACTGGTTTAAGGTCTGGACCACCAAAGAAGCGGTGCTTAAAGCATCAGGTTTAGGCATTCGTTTAAACTTAAATGAACTGAACACTCAAGCACATCCAACGCATAATGGCGGCATGTGTAGTCATCCGCTGATTGGGAGTTTTGCCTATCAAAATTATGAGTTGGGAGATGTGATGCTGACCGTGGCTTGGCGGGCAGAGCAGTCCTGTCGTGGCTATGCGTTGCCTCAGATTGAGCTGGTACAACACCTTCACACCGACATAAAAAAGCCTCTCGATTGAGAGGCTTTCTTTTTTCACACTATGGTGTGCATTTATGGAATTTCATTTTCTTCTTCAAACTCAGGCTTCACTTGAACAATGAAGTCTTGACGGTTTAAGCCACGCCATAAAGCAAAAGCTGTACCGATGTAGATTGAAGAGTAGGTACCCACAAAAACACCCACAAACATCGCAACAGAGAACCATTTAAGGCCATCACCACCGAGGATCATCATCGAGATCACCACCAACAATAAAGTCATTGAGGTGTGAATGGTACGACGTAGGGTCTCAGTTAAAGCGATATTAACGATCTCTAAAGGCGAAGCGCCACGAATCTTACGGAAGTTTTCACGAATACGATCCGAAACGACAATGTTGTCGTTCAGTGAGAAACCAATCAGAGCCAGAATTGCAGCCAATACAGTTAAGTCAAATGGCCACTGCATCATGGCAAAAATACCGATGGTGACCACCACGTCATGGAACAAAGACAGTACCGCACCCATCGCCAGTTTGAATTCAAAGCGAATCGTTACGTAGACCAACATCAGCAGTAATGCTAAAGCCACAGCACCCGCTGAGCGAATGTAGAGTTCATTGCCGACTTGTCCACCCACCACATCAACTTTGTTAACTGAAGCAGAGTTACCCGGTAGCTGTACAGCTTGGGTAATAGTTTTGGTTAAGTCTTCTGCGGCTGTGTCCTCTTGTACAGGCATACGCACAATCAAATCACGATCTGAACCAATGGTTTGTACCACAGGGTCATGAAAGCCAGCTTTGGTTAGTGCGGCAGAGACATCGGCTGATTTCACTGGTTTGCTATAGTTCAATTCGGCAGAAATACCACCAGTAAAGTCCAAACCTAAGTTAAGACCCTTGGTGAAAATAAAGAATAGGCTGCCGATGGTTAAGACAATAGAAAGAATGGCTGCAGGCAGCGCAATCTTCATAAAATCAATCACACGTTCATCATCTGGACGGCCGTATTTTTTTGAATCTTGTTGAGTCACATCAGTCATCATCGATCTCCTTATATGCTCAACTTTTTCAAGTTACGTTTTTTGCCATAAATGAGCTGTACAATCGCACGTGTTACTGTAATAGCAGTAAACATAGAGCAGATAATACCGATCATTAAGGTCACAGCGAAGCCTTTAATTGGGCCTGTACCGATAGCAAATAGGATAAATGCAACCAAGAACGTGGTTAAGTTTGAGTCGAAAATGGTGTTATAAGCACGGTCATAACCCGCCACAATGGCTTGTTTGGGTGATGCCCCCCACTTCATTTCTTCACGTATTCGCTCACAGATCAAGACGTTGGCATCGACCGCCATACCAATGGTAATCACGATACCCGCAATACCCGGCAGGGTGAGGGAAGCACCAATCCAAGACATGACCGTTAGAATCATGGCTAAGTTGAAGACCAAGGCAAAGTTAGCAATTAAACCAAAGAGACGGAAGAAGACCACCATCCAGATTGCTACCAGTAAGAAACCGATTTGAGTCGATAGCACACCTTTATCAATGTTTTCTTGACCGAGGCTTGGGCCAACAACACGCTCTTCAACAAAGTACATTGGCGCAGCAAGTGCACCAGCACGTAGCATTAGTGCGAGTTCAGACGCTTCTTGAGGCGAGTCTAGACCCGTGATACGGAATTGAGAGCCGAGGACTGCTTGAATAGTTGCAGCGTTAATCACGACAGACTCTGCATAAGGTGTACGGACTTCAGTTTGCGCACCAGTCGCAGGATCGGTGATATAGCTAATACGTTGTTTATTTTCAATGAACAACACAGCCATACGCTTACCCACCGCATTACGGGTTGCATCGGCCATCAGTTTGCCGCCTGCTGTGTCTAAGGTAATGTTTACCTCAGCGCCACCAGTGTCTTGGCTAAAGCCACTTGATGCGTTTTGAACACGTTCACCCGTTAAAATACGGTTACGGTTTAAAAGTAATTCACGTCCGCTGTCTAAAGACTGATATGCAAAAAGCTCGGTTCCTGGTGGAAGCGGTTGACCATTGCTCTTGCCCGTATAAGGGTCAATCACTTGGTCATTTTGGTCAGAGACCAAACGGAACTCTAGGTTTGCTGTACGACCCAAGACACGTTTTGCTTCAGCAGTGTCCTGAACACCTGGGAGCTCAACCACGATGCGGTTACTACCTTGTGTTTGTACCAAGGCTTCTGCCACACCTAACTCGTTAATACGGTTACGTAAAGTGGTTAAGTTTTGGTTCACGGCATAAGATTGAATTTCTTGGCGGCGAACATCGGTATAGGTTAAACGTAAGGTTGAACCTGTCGCAGTTGCGACCGCTTGCTGATTAAACTCATTACCATTACTACGTAAGTAGTCTTGAGCCGCAGTACGATCATCATTGTTGGCGAACTGAACGGTAATGGTGTTGTTGTTTAATGCAAGGCTGTTAAATTTAATTTTGTTGTCACGGAACTGACGACGTAAATCCGTCGCAGAGGTTTCCATGCGCTGAGCAATCGCTTTATCCATATCCACTTCTAATAAGAAGTGAACACCACCACGTAAGTCCAGACCGAGCTTCATTGGTTTTGCACCAATTTTTTGTAGCCACTCTGGCGTGGTTGGCGCCAAGTTCAACGCGACAACATAGTCATCACCAAGGCCACGACGTAACGCTTCTTTGGCTTTTAATTGTGCTTCGCTAGAGTCAAGACGTAACAGTGCAGCATTATTGCTAAAACTGTTGTCATGGCTTGAAATACTTTCAGATTTTAAAATCTGCTCTGCTTTTTGTACGATGCTTTGGTCAATTTGGGTACCAGCTTTGGCACCAGAAATTTGAACCGCAGGCTCATCCGGATACAAACTAGGCAGGGCATATAATGTACTGATCGTCAAAACCACGAGAATCAGTAGATATTTCCATGCTGGGTAACGCATTTGTTTTCTTCTTAAAATGAAAAAAGTCGTGCGGATGCACGACTAATTTTTTTGATTAAAGGTTATTTAATGTGCCTTCAGGAAGAACTGAAATCACACTTGCGCGTTGAATTTTTACGTCTACACCGCGGCTCAGTTCAACCACTGCAAAGTCACCTTCGAGTTTAGTGATTTTACCCATTAAGCCACCAGCAAATACCACTTCGCTGCCTACGCCAAGACTTTCAACCAAAGAGCGGTGCTCTTTGGCACGTTTTGCTTGAGGGCGCCAAATTAAGAAGTAGAAGATTGCAATAAAAACAGCAATCATCAATAAGTTTGCGACCATACTTGGTTGTTGTGCAGCTTCACCCGCTGCGTGAGCTGTAGAAATAAAAAGGCTCATTTCAAATTCCTAAACTAAAAAACGGTGACCAACGAATTGATCATAAATAGACTTGTTCTGCAATTTACCTTGTCTTTTTACCAAGCGCAAATGCTCACAACAATTAATCTTGGGGGCAAGGTGGAACTTCTAAACCACGACGTGCATAAAAATCTTCAACAAAGGCATCAAAGCGATCGTTATCCAATGCATCACGAATGTCTTGAGTGAAACGTTGGTAGTAACGTAAGTTGTGAATAGTACCGAGCATTGAACCCAGCATCTCACCACATTTTTCCAAATGGAATAAGTACGCGCGAGTAAAGTTGGTACAGGTATAACAGTCGCAGTGTGGATCCAGCGGACTTTGATCATGACGGTATTTACTGTTACGGATACGTACTAAACCGTCGGTTACAAAATAATGTCCATTTCGGGCATTACGTGTAGGCATGACACAGTCAAACATATCGACGCCACGGCGGATGCCTTCCACGATATCTTCAGGTTTACCCACGCCCATCAAGTAGCGCGGTTTGTCTGCTGGCATTTTTTCTGGAAGATAATCCAGCACTTTAATCATTTCTTCTTTCGGTTCACCGACGGACAGCCCACCAATGGCATAACCGTCAAAACCCACTTCAAGCAAGCCTTTTAAAGACTCATCACGTAAGTCTTCATACATACCGCCTTGAATAATGCCGAATAGCGCATTTTTATTTTCAAGCACATCATGATGCTGAGTCTTACAACGCTTTGCCCAACGCAATGACAATTGTAGCGACTTTTGCGCTTCTTCATGCGTTGCAGGATAAGGCGTACATTCGTCAAAAATCATCACGATATCTGAGTTCAATGTATGTTGGATGTCCATTGAGATTTCAGGAGACAAAAATACTTTAGAACCGTCAATTGGAGAGCGGAACGTTACGCCATCTTCTTTAATTTTACGCATCGCGCCCAAACTGAAGACTTGGAAGCCGCCTGAATCGGTCAGAATGGGTTTATCCCACTTCATGAATTTATGCAGGCCGCCGTGCTCTTTAATTACTTCAAGGCCAGGGCGTAGGTAAAGATGGAAGGTGTTACCTAAAATAATTTGCGCTTTGATGTCTTCAATATCACGCGGGAGCATGCCTTTCACCGTACCATAAGTACCGACAGGCATGAACACAGGGGTTTCAACCACACCGTGCTCTAAAGTTAAACGACCACGACGGGCGCGACCCGACTGACCTAATTTTTCAAACTTCATAGAATATCCTGAACAAGAGCAAAGCACTGCTCTGCTTGCAGCGCAAGAGCGAAAAAACAGTTCGCCGCTAAAAGGAGGCTATTTTCCTTGATTATGCAAATAAACACCAGTGTTGTAACACTTTTAAAGCAAAGCTTTTTAAGTTGAATCGTAGCTGGTTACGGTTGTTTAAAGTTGTGTTGATGCTGTGGAGTGGTGTTAGATGTGATGGGAGGCTTTGCTGGAAAAAATAACACAGGAGATGAAAAAGGCACTCATCGGAGTGCCTTTAAATATACCTTTGGCTTATTACGGCTTTAATTGAAATTTGGACGGTAATCAAAATTTTGTAGTGCAGTCGCGTCGCGGAAAGGACGTACCGCTTTTTTACCCACGGTCATGGTGTTGACAATGTTGTTTGGAAAAACTTGAATGTGGTTGTTAAATAACTCGACATTGCGGTTAAAGATGCTGATCGCAGCACCGACATTTTCATTTTGCTCTTCAATTTCATTCATCATCTTTAGATAAATCTCATTGGCCTTGAGCTCAGGGTAGTTTTCGACCACAACATTGAGGCTGCGCATTAGCTCTTGGTTTAATGCTTCGATACGCTGCAACTGATTGACATCTGTATTGTTTAAGTTCAGGTTGAGAATGTTTTGACGGAGCTCAGTGACTTTTTCCAAGGTGCCTTTTTCAAAGCTAGAGTATTGTTCGACCAAAGGTTCTAAGCCATCTAGAATTTTTATTTTCTGACGCTCATAGGTTGCTACATCTGACCATGCGCGAATGGTTGCATTGTGGTGTCGCACAATATTATTGCGAATGACGATCACGCCAAACACGATTGCAATAATAATCAATAAGAAAATCAATAGCCCCATACAGTCCTCAAACGGCAAAATGTCATTATTTTAAAAATTGCGTTAGATCAGATTCTAAGCGCTCTAGATAAGGTAATTTAAAAGTGCGTAAGTGTCCACGCAATGTCGAAATGTCATTGATTTTTTTTGCTTTGCTGGATATTTCAAACAGGTTTTGTGGGCTGATATAGCACAAGATATTTTTTTCAGGATGAAAAAGTAAATCGCCTTCACGAGAACGGAAAAAATCGGCAGTACGCAGCACAAATGCAGGGGAGAGAAGTTTGGCCATCTGCATCTGGTCAGTACCAAAAAATTTGAGTTTCTGGTTAATCTGAATATCACTGCTATGCCATGGAAAACTATAAGGATAATAAAATTTTTTATTGTATGCGGTAATCGCGAGTCCTTGCGTGGGTACCTCAAAGACAAAACATCCCCATAAGTCTTTATGCACTTCTTTCACTTTTAGCTCATTGCCATCTTTATCACGTAGGCGAATTTCATCAACAAAATGATATTGAAACAACAAAACCTGATGTTGTTGTCCTGCTTCATCCTGCCAAGTGGTACTGGCGTAGTACGGAATATCGTTGCTGATGGTGCCTTGATTAAAAATTGGAAACAGCAGCTTTAAATGGGCAATAAAAAATGCAGGTTGTAGGGCCACGCCCATATGCTGCGGAGGGCTAAACTCGTTGAGCTGGTATTTTTTATGAATAATTTGTTTTTCGAGATAGTCAGTGACCTCTTCAAGCGGATCATCTTGCTCATAACTTAAATAGGCCCAAAGCAGACAGCCTAAGCCAAATAAAAAGCTGAATAAGGTCCAAATGTGCTCTCCGACAAAGAACACAGGCACAATAAAAAAAATGCCGACTATTCCAAGTAGAATAGGCAGCACATTTTCAAATTTCAGAGTAATCGGGGCGTTCCAAGGGTGCAGTCGGTCAAGAATATCTTGTGCAGAATCTGCCCCTCGGCCGATGTCCCAAAGCCTGTCGATATTATCAAACACAATTTTATTCTTTTTGCGTCGAATATGAATGGAATGTTTGATCGTATCGATAGGCATGTGTGGTTCTTATTTGGGTTGAAGTTGGTCGACTAACATGGCATCGCCATAACTAAAGAAGCGATACTGGTTGGCTACCGCATGTTGATAAGCTGCCAAAATATTATCACGATTTGACAGCGCTGAAACTAACATCAGAAGGGTCGATTCAGGCAGATGGAAGTTGGTGATAAGACGATCCACCACTTTGAACTCATAACCTGGATAGATAAAAATTTGAGTATCTCCCGTCCACGCTTTGAGTTCACCCTGATGCGCTTGAGCCGCACTTTCTACGGCACGGGTGGCGGTTGTTCCAACAGAAATGACCTTGTTACCACGAGCTTTGGTTTGGCGAATCAGCTCAACCGAGTGCTCTGGAACATCACACCACTCACTGTGCATAATGTGATTGGCAATATCATCGGTACGTACAGGCAGAAAGGTACCAGCACCCACGTGTAAAGTGACAAAGGTTTTCTGAATACCTTTGGCTTCAAGTTGATCCAACAGCTTTTGGTCGAAGTGTAAGCTTGCGGTAGGTGCAGCGACACTGGCTAACTTGGTTGGATCATTAAATACTGTTTGATAACGCTCGGTATCAATGGCTTCAGCTTCACGGTTGAAGTAGGGAGGGATCGGAAGTTGTCCGTATAAATCCAGCACCGTTAAAATTGGCTGGGAAAACTCCACAATAAATAAATTTTCATGACGACCTAGCACTGTGACTTTAACGGCATCTGGGCCAATAAAGAGCTCAGCGCCAGCTTTAGGTGTGTTGCTGGCTTTGATGTGGCAGTGTGCAATAAATGCATCTTGCATGCGTTCAACCAGAACTTCGACAGCTCCGCCGCTGGCACGTTTGCCTTTGAGACGTGCTTTCATCACTTTGGTGTCATTTAAGACCAGTAAATCACCTGCATCGAGCAAATCTAAAATGTCGGTGAATTGAAAGTCATGATGCTGACCTTGAGCATCGAGGTGTAACAGTCGAGAAGCACTGCGCGTGTCTAAAGGATAACGGGCAATGAGTTCATCGGGGAGGTCGAAATTAAAATCAGAAAGTTGCATGATGGGAAAACAGCGTCAAAATAAGGGAGGTCAAAATTGCGCTTAGTATATGCGTTTTTGTTGAAAAACGCTGAAATTGCACAAATATAAAGCTAAAAAAACAAATGTGACTTAAAAATAGCCAATCACTACCAACTTGCATTGACAAGTTTTTCAAAAAGTTTAATATACGCATCAACACCTTCCCGAGGTGGTGAAATTGGTAGACGCGGCGGACTCAAAATCCGCTGTCAGAGATGACGTGTCGGTTCGAGTCCGACCCTCGGGACCATATCTTTTAAGATATATGGATTAATATAATAAAATATCTTTGTAAATCCTGCATTTATCTAAATTATCAATCGTTATATCACGTTATATTCCTTGATACACCTATGCCAAATGAGTACCTTAATGAGTACCTCATATGCTCAAGGTATTGATTTGGAATGGCAATAAAAGTTAAACCTCTAACTGATACTAAATGTGCTTCTGCCAAACCTAAAGATACAGAATATCCATTGCATGATGGTGATGGTCTAATTTTACTTGTTAGACCCTCTGGTACGAAAAGTTGGCAATTCAAATATAAAAATAAAATAGCTGATAAAGTGTCTAAAATGACGTTAGGAACCTATCCTGAACTAAGTTTAGCTAAAGCTAGAGAATATCGTTCAGCTTACAGAACAATGCTTGCAGAAGGTTTAGATCCAAAAGAACAAAAGCATTTACAAAATCAGAAAAAAGATAATCAGCACACATTTAAGAAAATCACACTTGCTTGGTTAGAAGTTTATGCAAAAAAAGCTGAATTAGATGAAGAAACTAAGCATAAAAGACTAAGAAAATTTGAGAATCATGTTTTTCCAATCCTTCAAGATAAACTGATTGAAAAAATTACATTAAAAGAATTGATGAATCTTTTAAATAGAATCTATGAAAAGTCAGCAGATCATGCACAGAGAATCAGGGCAGACTTGATATTAATCTATGCATATGCACTACAGCATGGTTTTATCGAAACAAATATAGCTAGAGATTTGAAAGATACTTTAGATTTATCTGCTCCCAAAAAACATAGAGCTACTTTTAAATCACTAGATGAAATCCCAAACCTTATAAAAGGGATTAAGAAAGATACTGGACATTTTCTAACTAAGAGTTGTTTAAAACTAGTATTACATACATTCCTTCGTTCTTCTGAAGTTAGATACGCACGTTGGACTGAGATTGATTTTAAAAAGAAACAGTGGCGTGTACCTGCTAGAAGAGAATTAATTGAAGGGATTAAGTATTCGAATCGAGGGGCAAAATCAAGAAGAGAACATCTTGTGCCATTATCTCCACAGGTGATAGAAATTTTAAAAGAAATTTATACTTATAGTGGTAACTGTAATCACGTTTTTCCAAGTGTGAAAGACAAAAATAAATTCTTGAGTGGGGAAGCACCTAATAATGCTTTAAAGCGTATGGGATATGACAAAGAAGAGATTTGTTTACATGGTTTTAGGGCTTTAGCAAGATCTTCTTTAGCTGAAATGGGTTTGTTCCAAAGAGATGCTTTAGAAAAGCAAATGAGTCATATAGAAAAGAATGATACCGTTGGAGCGTATACTCATATTGCAGAATACTTAGAAGAACGTAGAAAAATTATGAATATATGGAGTAACTGGCTAACCTATATTGAAAATAATCCGTATATAACTCCTCATGAATATGGAGACTTACTGAATTTAAAATCAAAAGAGAAAATGAATGAAGCTCTTCTTAGCGAATAGTAGGGCAGAGTAAAACTTGAAGTGCGACATAAACCACCTAATTAATTTAAAGGGTTTATGGAGTATATAAAATTGTCATACCATCATCTTAACTTTGAAGATCGTACTGCATTAATGCTTGAGTCAAGAAAAGAAGGCTTTTCAGCCAGAAAATTTGCTGAACTCATTAAAAGACATCCTAGTACGATCTATCGTGAGCTTAAAAGAAATAGCATCAATGACGTTTATCAAGCTCGATATGCTTCTGATAACACCTTCGCTAGACGTAGACGTGGTCACAGAAAACTCAAAATCGATTCAATCCTCTGGAAATTTATTGTTGAAGCGATCCGTTGTTTATGGTCTCCTCAGCAAATAGCAAAGCGTTTAAAGACATTTCCTGATTTGGATCAAACAATGAATGTAAGCCATACAACGATTTATTCAACGATACGAGCATTACCAAAGGGTGAGTTGAAAAAAGACTTATTATCCTGTCTGCGTCATGAAAATAAAAAGCGAAAAGCTAACGGTGAACCTAAAAAAGATTCTATATTACAGGATATTAAAACTATTCATGAGCGCCCAGCCGAAGTTCAAGAAAGAAAAATACCGGGTCATTGGGAAGCTGATTTAATTAAAGGTAAAGACAATAAAAGTTCGATAGCAACACTTATTGAACGAAATACACGGCTCTGTATCTTGGCAACATTACCTGATGCAAAGGCAGAATCAGTGCGCAAGGCTTTAACTGAAGCTCTGAAATATTTACCTGCAGAACTGCGTAAAACGTTGACCTATGACCGTGGACGCGAGATGTCAGAACATAAAATACTCGAAGAAGATTTAGGCATAGATGTATATTTCTGTGACCCACATTCACCTTGGCAAAAAGGCACATGCGAAAATATGAATGGTTTAATTAGGCAATATTTACCTAAAGGGATTGATTTAAATCAGGCAGATCAGCATTATTTAAATCAAGTTGCCATGTCACTGAATACTCGTCCTAGAAAGGCGTTAGATTGGCTTACACCATTAGAGAAATTTGCTCAGCTTGTTGATTATCATATGGCTTTTGAAACTGTCGCACCTCATGTTTGAATTCGCCTAGGGTTGTAAAATGTTCAGTCAAAGATTTAATGAAATACCAAAATGTTGAATCAATTTTGGCTGAAGATATAAGTGAAAATAATGATGTTTTATCTTATGCGATTGAGTGCTGGATAGGATATGGTTTAATTTATCCAAAAATTGAAAATATAAAATTAGATGATCTAAGTAAAATAATTCCAAAAGTATTTTTGTTAAGAAATGATGATAATAATATAAAATTTTTTAAAAATTTTGGTCATGTGTTATTTGACTTCAAGGAGTATGAAAAAGAAGTTTTTTTACTGAAAAACTATGGCTCTTACTGACTTATAGAATGCTTAAAAGTTGACATTTAAAATAAATTATTGTATAATATATCTCATATATTTAATATTAATACTACGTTTGTAGCATAATAAAACAAAAAAAATAAATATATATTTCGAATTTTCTTAAATTAATTTTATCTTAAATTTTTCGTGTAAAAATAATGCACGGGGTATTTCTGTTCCTAAAATAATTTAAAAATTAATAATAAAAAAAATAATAGGAGATATTATGAATAAAAATAAAAAAAGTTTTGATGTTGATTGGATAGATGTTGTTGTAGATGTAGATCACAATCCTTTAGAGCTATCGGAAGGTGGATATATTTTCTTTGATAAAAATCAGAATATTGAACAAGAAAAAATATTATATAAATCTAAAATGATTGAATCTCAAACTAGACAGACAATTAAAGTTAAATCTAAAGGTTCAAAATTAAGAATCTCAGGTAACTTATATAAATGGTTAAATGGACAAAATGTAGATGGCAGTCACTCTGTAGTCAATTTAGTAACTGATACAATCTTAGTGCTTAAGAAAATGAATTTAATTTCACCTACTAATGCGCAGTTAAATGAAATAAAAAAAGGTAAATTTGAACTTTATTGTGTTCATATTAAATTTGATCTGATTTTTGATGATAAAGAAATTTCTATCAAGTATTTAAATAATATTAAAAATGGTGGTCGGTATCCTTATAGAAAGAAAACACTATATCAAAATGGTGTTTATTTTGGACAAAATTCTAAGCATTGGGTTTTAGGTTTTTATCATAAAGGAAATGAGTTAAGTTCTAATAAAAGAAAAAACTTAATAAGTAAAGAGCTAGCCTTATTAGCGAATCGCATGATTAGAAAAGAAATAAAGATTTACTCAAGAAAGTTAAAAGAGTTGAATTTAAAATTTGGATATAATTGGTTTGATATTAATTATTTGGAAAAATTATTTTATAATGAATTCAATAAATTGGAAATGCCTGATTTTAGACGTACAGCACAAGTTTCCACAATTAAAAATAAAGCTGACCAGAAATTTTATAACTTTGTTCTTGATGGAACGGTTCTAGATTTTTATTCAAGAACTACAATTCATCGAAAGAGAAAAGATTTTTTAGAAAAATATAATCTAGAAATTGATACATTAATAAATAAGGCAATTGCTAATAAAAAAATAATAGGGGAAAAATATAATGTTATTAAATAATGAAAATAATAATTTAAATCACGTTTGGGTTCCAAAATTCCGACTAACTGCAAAAGAAGTAAGTTCAATGCTTGGCATCTGTAGAGATAAACTAAATAGATTACAGAAAGAAGATAAAAGCTTTCCTAAAGCTCTGAAATCTGGCATCAATAGACAGTCAGCCGTTTACTTTGATTATTTAGAGGTAATGAATTGGTACGAAAATTGGAAGAATAAAGTTAGATCATATTAAAAAATGGAATTTTACATTTTTTTAAAATATTTAAAGGTTTTTCTAAAATATTATCTAATGATTTAAACGTGTTTATATAGAGAAATCTTTAATAAGGCTTCTCTATATATATCTTCATTATCTGTGAAATTATTTATAAGGGTTTGGATTTGAGCATATTGGTTATCAAATGTTTCTTGTAATTTATTATCATAAATTTTTTCATAGATAATTTTTTCATTATCATCAGTACAGCAAGCCATCTTAGCTAAGTTTATTAAGTCTATGAGTGCCTCTACACTTTTTAATAGTTTCATAAACTTATCAGTGAGATTTTTATCATTAAAAATATAATTAAGTTTTGTAAAGCTTTCTGATAAATCATCGTAATAAGAAGTAATAAGATGTTCTACCTTCTTTACAGATTTATCAATTTCTTTCGTTTCATGCATAGCATAAATTGCAATAATTACACTTGTAAAATTTGAACGGAAATTTTGGGACTTAGTGTATATATCAGAACTAATACTATGTGAAAGCTCGTATCTTTTTTGCTCTTTCCAACTATTAAATGTATAGAGGAGGGCAATAGTAGCAAATAAAGTAGCAGACCATGAAAGAAGGTCTACGGCAAGACTCTGATAGTCATGGTTAGGAATAAACTTAATAAGTAAGTGATATATAGCGATACATACGGCTATTAATGCTAAATAAATTACGGTAAGTGTTGTAGCAAAATTTGTAGATTTAGACATTTTTTAAGACTCTATACACAATCGCCACACCACTCCACAGCTGAATGACATCATCTATATATTAATATGTACAAATGTAAAGTTTACTTGCTTGGACCAATACTTGCACTTTCATATACGCTACGTCTTTTTGCATATTTTTTTGCATCTTTTCCACTGCTATCTTCAGGTAGGTGATGAAGTGTAAGCGGCATGTGTCTTACGGAATAATCATTACCTGAAGTGGGATGCTTATGGTCAGTAATGCTATTCGTATTTTTCTGAGTACATTGATAGTGAGTCACATATGAAGATTCATGTTCTTGCACATAACTTATCCAGTCACTCATAAAATTATTTTCGTTAGTAAACCTACTATTTGGCTTAAGATAGATTAAAAGAGAGCCATTAACAGCATTGCCTTGCCCTTTACTATAACGGGTTAGTAGTTGCTTCAATCCGCCGTGGAGATATTCAAAATCTGTTTTTGTACTGTTGTTGACAATCTTGGCTTCACCTATCCATAAAAATGAACCTGATTGAACACTTAAATCCGCATTACCGTTTTTATCTGAATCAACTTGTACATTATAGAATCTCATTTTAAGTCCCATACCTATCATGGAGCTTATTTCTGTCTCAGATAATTTGAGGAATATTTCAGTACTGTCTAGACAAGATGAGTAGACTTCATCTATATCCATATATAAAACTTTTATCCAATCATCGTAATTAGTAATAGAATTTCTTAAGGCAAGCATAGTTGCATTGATAGGTAAACTATTGAGATTCAAAACTTTCTCCCAATAATTCATTAGATGCGACGAAATAAGGTTGAACTAGTTCTAAATATTCAGTTTTAGTAATAGTTTCACCACTTTGAGGGTGAATGAATATATTATTAATTAAGTTCTTTGAAAATAGCTCTGCGGAGTAAGGTTCCCAGTCATCATTTAATTCATTGTGATAATGAAACTTTTGATTGAAGAAATTAACTTGTTCATTAACTAATAGATAAACAGCATTACTGAAGTTTTCTAAATCATTTTCAGTTGCTTCTGAAACTTTAAATAAGAAAGAGAATAAAAATTCTTGATCTCCTAAATTATCTAAAGTCTCAACATAACTAATAATATTATGTGAATATTTTTTAATATTATCACTATCTTTAAATTTTAGAAGAGCAAGAAAGCTATCAACTCTCTGGATAAAATTCTTCATAATCTATGAATTATCTAGAAGTTTTTTACAGCAATGTCTTAGATCATTAGCTTCCTGCATATAGTCTAATACAGCTATATAAATAGGGGTTAAGGCGGAAGCTTTATATTCTCTATAAGATAATGCTACAGTCACGGCACAATCTCTTTTTCCTGTATTATAGCGTTTTCTAATTCCATAATAATCCAGAATTTCACCTGTCGAACCTTTTGTAAAAAAGCTATCCTTTCGTACATCTGCTCTTTTTGAGGACGTCTTACCTAAATGATTGAAAGTTCCGCCTGATGAGCAAAAAGCATGTCCAAAAACAACTCCATCTGTTTCATTTTCCATATTTTCAATTGCATTTCTAAAATTTAACCTATTTAGATGAGCAAGACCTTTAATCTTTTTAATCTTATTTTCTAATTGATCTAAAGCTTTATTAATCATTGCTTTAGGGAATACATATGCTAGGTCAAAGCCAATAACTAAAATTTTTAGCTTCTTGTCTAAAACAACAAAATCAAAAGCAGGAATTGTTACTTTTATTACTTTAATTAACTCCAGTACTTCTTGATTTTCATCTAATGGATCTAGTTCGTTATTAAAAGAATCAATAACGTTAGCTGACTCTTCTTTACTACGAAAAACGTAAGAGCGTTGATCGTGATAAACGAAGATACTCATATCATCATCAGGTTGGAATCGAGCAATGAAATCTTTTTCTACTTTATCTTCATCTTCGATTGAGTAATATTTGTCATCTATAGAGCAATTTGAAGTTAGTGTACTTAAAGATTTTTCTAAATCATTTAAGTTCATATCATCAGGTAGCTTATAGATAGAAATAGCTTTATTGGCATATAGACAGTGTTTAACTACCTCAGGCGTTAAAGCCTTTCGAAAGTTAGTAAGGATTGTTACTACATCACCTTTAGTAATTTGCTGAATTTTTTTTAAGAGTGAGTCATACCCGTTTGAGGAAGAAATTCCATTCTGTTCAGCCAAATCATTTATAGGTGCAAAAGGATATTTTCTTTTACGTAAAAGGTTAACTTTTTTCAATAAATCTGCTCTGATCACTTCTAGATCAATAGATTCAACTTTAGAATTCATATTTCCCTCGGGGTTAAAGCAAAATTTATTGAGAATAAGAACTTAACTATTTGTAAAAGTTTGCAAGTTAAAGTTACTTGTACTTATGTATCAATAATATTATCTGATGGCTTTTGATTTTCATAGATTTTATTAAAGTGATTTTTGAATTTTAAGATTATTAGCAATAGCTTCCTCTAGTGCTTTCTTTCTTCTGTAATCTAATTCACTTGATTTAACATTTCTTAGGTTGATTGTGATGCTTGGATATAGCTTTTTCAATTTTGGTTCTACATGGTTTAGGAATTTTTGAGCTAAATTTTTATCTTCAAAAAACTCACATTTACTTTTTTTAAGTTTGCCGTTTAGGCTGATATAGGCATGAGCTTTATCGTCATCTTTAATACCATATTTGCCCTGTTCAAGCCCAAAACTAGGTGTCCAATCATCACGCATAGTTTTAGGTAGATCACCATGTTTCAAAAAAACTTCAATTGTATAAAGTTTTCTTAATTCTTCCTCTTTCATCTCTACTCCATGATCATTAGACTGATTCAATGATGTAATCTACACCTAGTACCATTTGTCTAGACCAATATTCTGCGGTTTCTTTTGCTTCTTCATATTCATCGAATTGCCCTTCAGAAATTGCTTCTTCTCTAGAGGGAGTAGTCACGATTTCTCCTTCATCACCAACAAAGTAATTTCCTGATTCTAATAGCTTTACAATATACCCCATGATTACACCCTTAAAGTCTAGACTATGATCTTAAATTACAATACTTTAGAAGCTATCACCATCAAAAAATTAGATTTTTAGTTTCATGTAATTCAATATTATTAGATAAGGAAACATAATGAAGTTAAAAGATGCTTTTGATTATATTCTTGATAAAAATAATACTTTAAGTAATTTCAATGCATATATGATTGGGGTGGTATATGAGGATAAGGATTCTTTTTTATTCGTAAATCTCAGCATAGATGATGAAGAAATAGAAAATAATATGCTGTACTACCACGCCCATGTTACAAGCGGAAAAATTGGAAGTTCAGAGGGGGAGGAGGATTTTTACAGTGCAGAGAGTATTGAAGACTTACTTGCTCAATTACCTCTGATTGCTTCTTATTTAAGTTATCATGTTTATAAGCTAGATGAGGATGTGTTAGGGCTAAGTAGTGAATACGCGTTAAAAGCACTTTTTCCTAGGCTACCTGACCCTGACTTTCATGATCTAGATGACTTTAAAGTAGAAGCTATTAAATTGGTGTCTACGCTTAATTATTAAGATTTTAGGATTGTTTTTTATTTAAGTTATTGTAATAGCAGGGTTTCTAATTTTGAAAATGAGTACCTTAGTGAGTGCCTTTTAATTTTTTAATTTTAATAAATTTAGTTAAAACAATTGGATATATTAATATATTGATCCCGACCCTCGGACCAAGATATTAAAAACCCAAGCATATTCAGTCTTGGGTTTTTTATTGCCCGAAATTTAAGATTTGAATCAAATCGCCGTAAAACATTACAGATGGCTTAAAACAATTGAATGTTTGGTGTGGGTTTGCTTAATTATGTCCTCATATGATGGACTCAAAATTTTGTTTTAATCCTTCTGATAAATAACGAATTTTCAAAAAGCAAAAGCAGTCACAAGATAAAAGTCTGACATAATTGATTTTTTTGTTAAATGCCACGCTTGTATTGTTGTATTTTTATATTGTTTTAATGTTGAAAATTTGCTAATAAATAGAAGTAAATAATAGGTTTGTGCCGAAAAAATCACAAAAGATGAGGCAGAAATGGGTATTCAATTGCTAGATGTCGGGTCTGATACAGAACAGTTAAGTGCTTGTCACTTATCTTTATTGTTGGGCGTGAACAGTAATGACAATAAAATTAAAAGCTTTCTCAAATTTGCGCGAAAAATTTTAGGTGCACATGCCGCAATTTTAACGTTTAGCAATGAACCTTATAGTTGGTATGCGGGCAAACATGCATTCAATGCTTTTCGGTTACCCGCTGAAGCTAATTTTGCTACTCATTTTGAAGGTGATATCACGATTGATACCCTACATCGCCATTATCATCGTCTTTCTCAGCAGGTGAGTGCTCTAGGCTTTGAGCATCGCCGTATCATCGCATTGGATTTAAAGGCATCGGATAAATCTGTAGGGCAAGTAATTTTCTTTGATGAACAGTTGGACGCTTTTACGCAAGATGCTGTAGAAAATGTATATGAACTGGCATCTGGATTTCTTAATCTGCTGCATTTGCGCATGGAAAATGCCGAGCTCAAAGAGTTGTATGAACAACAGGTGGCCATGAATGTCAGTAAAACCAAATTTTTCCAAATTATTGCACATGACTTAAGAGCTCCTTTTCATGGCTTAATTGGTTTCTCAGAAGTGTTGGCTGAAGAGCGCAAAAGTTTGGATGAGTCTGGTGTGCAAAGCATTGCAGATTATTTGCATGATACCGCGCAATCGACTTATAGCTTGTTAGAGAGCTTACTGAATTGGGCGATGGCAGAGGGCGGGCGCTTTGTTTATCACCCCATCCATTACAAGCTTAAGCAGTCCTCTCAAATCGTTTTTGATGTGTTGCATGCGTTGGCTATCAATAAAAATATTCAACTGATTGACCGTGTCCCCGATGATTTAAAAATCTTTGCAGATATCAATATGGTGACCTCGGTGATCCAAAACTTGGTCTCAAATGCGCTGAAATTTACCCATATGCATGGCGAAGGGGTTGTGACGATTGATGCTAAACAGCGTGATGACTTTATCGATATCTACATTCAAGATACGGGTCTAGGTATGACATTGGGGCAAATCGAATCTTTATTTGAACCGAAACTAACCGTTAGTTTTAAGGGGACTGCTGGGGAGAAAGGGACTGGTCTAGGTCTGGTGTTGTGTAAGCGTTTTGTTGATTTGAATAAAGGTGAAATTTCAGTCACATCGAAAGAAGGTGTAGGTTCAACTTTTATCGTCAGCCTGCCCCGTTCGAACAGCGCACATCAAGCATTGTCACTCGAGACATCCCTGCAAGAATTTAGTGAATAATCATACTTTTCTTATAAAATAATTCGCCTAATCTCATGATCTGCTGTTATAAATAACCAAAACAATCCGAAAGAGTCGATCATGAATGCTGAGCAATTGCAAAAGACATTGCGCGCAAGTCAATATGCGGAACAAGTCCTATCTATACATCAGGTTTATCTTGAACAAGATTATGCAATTGATCAATTTTCTCAGCCATTGACCACCGAACAAATTTTCGATGTCGTTCAAAACACCTTAAAAGACATCAGTGATGAAATCACGTGGATGCGCACCATCCGAATTTTACGTGCGCGTTTAATGTTTCGCTGGATTTGGCAGGATGCCAATCAACTGATCGATGTGATGACGCTAACGCGTGAGTTATCTGATTTTGCCGATGCAACCATTTGTGTGGCAAAAGCGTTTGCCTTAGCACCATTGGTAGCTAAACATGGTCAGCCTGTGGGTTATAACCATAAAATTCAAGATTTAATTGTGGTCGCGATGGGGAAGCTCGGTGCACAAGAGCTAAATCTCTCTAGTGATATCGACTTGATTTTTGCTTTTGATGAGCAAGGTGAAACTGATGGTCGTAAATGCATAGACGTACAACAGTTTTGCATTTTGTGGGGTCAGAAACTCATTTACTTGTTGGACCATATCACGGCTGATGGTTTTGTCTTCCGTGTGGATATGCGCTTGCGTCCTTGGGGTGATGGTTCTGCACTGGCGATTAGTCATGCTGCGCTGGAGAAGTATTTAAGCCAACATGGGCGCGAGTGGGAGCGCTATGCGTGGATTAAAGCGCGGATTGTGTCAGGGGGCAAAGAGGGGGGTGAGTTGTTGGATATGACTCGTCCTTTCGTGTTCCGTAAGTATGTCGATTACACCGCTTTTGAAGCCATGCGCGAAATGAAAGCCATGATTGAGCGTGAAGTATTACGCCGCAATATCGAAGATGATATTAAGCTGGGTGCAGGCGGTATTCGTGAAGTCGAATTTATTGTGCAGGTTTTTCAGCTGATTTATGGCGGGGCAAAATTAGAATTACAAGACCGTCAATGTTTAGTGAGCTTGCATCATTTGGGTGAAGTGGGTTTGCTGGATGGTCAGGCGGTCAGTGAGCTGGAAGATGCTTACTTATTTCTGCGCCGTGTAGAACATGCCATTCAAGCTCTAAATGATCAACAAACCCAGTCTTTGCCAACAGAACCAGAACTCAGACAAAGGATGATTGACATCTTGGGTTTTGTCAGTTGGGATGCATTTATTGAATACTTAAACCAAAAGCGCGCCAAAGTTATTTACCAATTTGAGCATTTAATTAAAGAAAAAGAACATGACCCTTTCGTAGAAAGTTTTAGTCAGTTAGAAGCGCGTTTAAATGAAGTGTTGGATGCGAATGCAAAAAACCTCATTCATGAATTTTGGAATGGTCATGCGCTGAAAAAACTGCCTGCGAAAGCGGTGCAGCGTTTAAAAATGTTTTGGCCGCATTTGATTGAAGCGATTTTACAGTCAGATAAGCCGCAAGCCGCGTTGCTTCGCCTTATGCCTTTGGTCGAGTCTGTGATGCGGCGCACCGTATATTTGGTCATGTTGATTGAGAGTAAAGGGGCGTTACAGCGCTTAGTTAAAATGGCAACCGTAAGTCCATGGATTTGTGAAGAATTGACCCATTATCCAGTACTCTTGGATGAATTTTTGTCCATGGACTTTGAGCTACCGCGCCGTCAAGATTTGGAAGATTCTCTGCGTCAACAGTTGCTTCGTATTGAGCTTGATGACGTTGAAGATTTGATGCGTGTGCTGCGCCTATTTAAAAAATCCAATGTATTGGCGGTTGCAGCCAGTGATGTCTTGGCTGAAAGTCCGTTGATGAAAGTATCCGATGCTTTGACCGATATTGCAGAAGTTTCGGTCAGTACAACTTTAAATTTGGCTTACCAAATGACGGCAAAGAAACATGGTTATCCGCTCGATGTTGAAGGACAGCGCTGTTCGATCGATCATTTGGCATTTGCCGTGGTGGGCTATGGCAAAGTTGGCGGGATTGAGCTGGGTTATGGCTCGGACTTAGATCTGGTCTTTATTCATTATATGGATGAGCAAGCCGATACCGATGGGCTGAAGTCGATCAGTGGGTTCGAGTTTGCAATGCGTGTTGCGCAGAAATTTATGTCGTTGATGACCACGCAGACCCTCGATGGTCGGGTCTATGAAATCGATACACGCTTACGTCCATCGGGTGAAGCAGGGGTATTGGTTACCAGTTTAAAAGCCTTTGAACAATATCAGTTGAAAAATGCATGGGTCTGGGAGCATCAAGCATTGGTACGTGCTCGCTCGATTGCGGGTGAGCCAAGTTTGCGTGATAAGTTTGAAGCATTGCGCTGTCGGATTTTGACGCAGCCACGAGATGAGGAAAATGTACGCGCAGAAGTGCTGAAGATGCGTCAAAAAATGAAAGACCATTTGGGTTCTTCTAAAGAACAACAAAAAGATGGAATTTTTCATTTAAAACAAGACGCAGGTGGTATCGTCGATATCGAATTTATGGCACAGTATGCTGTGTTGGCATGGAGCGGATCTCATCCAGATCTTGCCCATTATTCCGACAATGTACGAATCCTTGAGGACGCTGCAAAAGCCAGTTGCTTATCCAGTGACGATGCGACTGCATTGATTCAAGCTTATCTCAGTGAACGAGCCGAGAGCCACCGTTTAGCCCTTGCGAATCAATCCATGCAAGTAAATGCTGCGGACTGGCGCGATACCCGAGTGATCGTTTGCAAATTATGGCAAAGATTAATTGATCCAAGCTCAATCGTGAGCATTGGGTAACATGACTGTGTATATAAATTTGGAGTGTGTGTCATGAATTTGGCTGATCGTGATGGTTTTATTTGGCAAGATGGACAATTGGTTGACTGGCGTGAGGCAAAAACTCACGTATTAACACATACCTTGCACTACAGCATGGGTGTGTTTGAAGGTGTCCGTGCCTATGAAACACCGAATGGCACGGCTATTTTCCGTCTAAAAGAACACACTAAGCGTTTATTGAACTCTGCAAAAATTTATCAAATGAAAGTCCCGTTTGATCAAGCAACACTAGAGCAAGCTCAAATTGATGTGGTTCGTGAAAATAAATTAGCGTCTTGCTACTTGCGTCCAATTATTTTTATTGGATCGGAAAAATTAGGTATTGCTGCAACAGACAATACCATTCATGCAGTAGTAGCGGCATGGAGCTGGGGTGCATACCTCGGTGATGAAGCAATGGCGAAAGGTATTCGTGTGAAGACCTCATCGTTTACCCATCACCATCCAAACGTGACCATGTGTAAAGCGAAAGCATCAGGTAACTATACCTTGTCGATTTTGGCTCACCAAGAGGTGGCGCATTCAGGTTATGACGAAGCAATGCTGCTCGACCCTCAAGGTTATGTATGTCAAGGTTCTGGCGAAAACGTATTCTTGGTGAAAGATGGTGTTTTACATACGCCAGATATCGCGGGTGGTGCACTTGATGGTATTACGCGTCAAACCATTATTACCATCGCAAAAGACTTGGGCTATGACGTAGTTGAGCGCCGTATTACACGTGATGAATTCTACATTGCAGATGAAGCATTCTTTACAGGTACGGCTGCTGAAGTTACGCCTATTCGTGAATATGATGACCGTGAAATCGGTTCAGGTACGCGTGGTCCTATTACGGAACAAATTCAAACCACATTCTTTAATGCGGTTAAGGGTAAAGACCCGAAATACGCACACTGGTTAACTTATGTAAAATAAGTGATTCGGTGGAAAAGGGCTCTTCGGAGCTCTTTTTTTATATATTTTAAATGCTAGAGAAATGAGGTTTTATTGCTACTTACCCCATCAATGTCTTTTAGATGCTGAAAAAATATAATATACATAAAGCATACAAAATTACATTAATTTGCTATTATTTAGTAAGAATGAGATGCATTTAAAAACTACCCATGATTAACAGTCTTATATATAAAGCAAAAGTAATTAGAACGTTGTTTGTTTCAGATGAGAGTTATCTAAAAAAAAGGTTTATTAATAAATTAGGGTATACCCCAAATTTTAATCAACCTGAAAGTTTTAATGAGAAAGTTACTGCACGAATGATTTTTGAAAGAAGTGCACTACATACCAAATTAGCTGATAAATCGGCAGTAAGAGAATTGATTATAGATCGGATTGGAGAAAAACATCTGGTCCCACTTATAGGCACATATTGTGACTTTAAGAATATTGATTTTGATCAATTTCCAAACCAATTTGTTTTGAAATGTACCCACGACAGTGGAAGCGCCATTGTTTGTCGTGATAAAAGTACATTTGATGTTAATGGTGCGGAAAGCAAACTAAATAACAGTTTAAAAATGAATATGTACTACCGTAAGCGAGAGTGGCACTATAAAAATATTTCGCCGCTCATTTTGGCCGAGCATTATGTTGACTTGTATCGTGATGCTAACACGCATGCCACTATTACAACATGTCGTGTCCACTGTTTTGAAGGTCAGCCTGAGTATGTTGAAGTTGATGTCCAAGGGAATGATGGTACAGAGTATTCAAATATTTATGATACCTCATGGGTGTTACAGCCTTTCACGGTAGATTATAAAGTGAATACACCAGAAGCGGTGGTAGAGCCGTGCAAGATGCATAAAATGGTTGAGCTGTCTGAGCAGTTATGTTTGGAATATGGTTATAGCCGAATTGACTTCCTATTGTCACAAGATGAAGTGCTGTTTAGTGAAATCACATTGACCCCAAATGCAGGGCGTATGGTTATTTCTCCTGTTGAGTGGGATGCAAAACTTGGAGAATTATGGCGTTCTTAATCATATGTTGATAAATGTATGAAAAAATTAAAATGAATAAATTGTTTTTGTAAGAGTAGAGTCGTCATAGGATTATCTATGATTACTCGGTGGTGTTTAATTTATTATTTCTCTTGAGTAATTTAAGCCAATATTTTGTATAAGCTTAATGGTTTTTTGATACTGTAATTTTTAATAAAAGCCATTTTCATTAACCTCAGCGAGTATAAGTAAAAGTTATCCTATTGCTAAGATGTTGCTATTTAAAAATAAGCTTCTTTTATTTAGTTGAGGATCTTCAACCGAAGGATAGGTTTTTTTTATCTCAAAGAATTTTTATGGGTATAGGAGACAGGTTTGTGGTGGATGGTGATTTAGTAAGAAAAATTTTATGGTGTAACGATCTACAATTTAATTTAAATACATCTGTATTTAAAAACCCTAATTACACAGTAATTAGGGTTTTTATTTTAGATTAGTTTAATTAGCGAGTGGCTTTTATTTAAACCTGATAAAAGTCGCGATACCAATCTACAAATTGTTTCACACCATCTTCAACTGAAACAGATGGTTTATACCCCACACTTTTTTCTAAAGCACTGCTATCTGCCAAAGTATCAGCCACGTCGCCTGCCTGAAGAGGGAGTAATTCCGTGATGGCCTTTTTACCAGTAGATTTTTCAATTGCACTTATAAAGTCTATTAGCTTAACAGGGTTATTATTACCAATATTAAAAATACGGAAGGGCGCATTGCTGGTCGATGGATCTGGGTGATTGCTGTCCCAATTTGGGTTGGCTTGTACAATTTGATCGCTTGAACGAATCACACCTTCGACAATATCTGAAATAAAAGTAAAGTCTCGGCTATGGTTGCCATGATTGAATACTTGGATTGTTTTACCTTCAATAATATTTTTAGTGAATTTGAAGGGAGCCATGTCAGGGCGCCCCCAAGGTCCATAAACCGTAAAGAAGCGTAAGCCTGTGGTTGGCAATTGAAATAAGTGACTATAGCTGTGGGCCATTAATTCATTCGCACGTTTTGTTGCTGCGTAAAATTGGACAGGATGATTGACACCATGCTGCTCACTAAAAGGCATGGTGGTATTTGCACCGTATACGCTGCTGGTGCTGGCATAGGTCAGGTGTGGTGTTTTCGCATAGCGGCAAGCTTCAATAATATTGGTAAAGCCAATAATATTGCTTTCTACATAACTCATTGGATTTTCAAGTGAGTAGCGCACGCCTGCTTGTGCAGCCAAGTGAATCACACGGTCAAACTGGTATTGTTGAAAGCATTGATCAACTGCTGTTTTATCGGCAAGATTGGCTTGAATGAAGTCAAATTGGCCAGCACTTTGCTGAGCAGTCTGATGTAATAAGTCGATACGTGCTTGCTTTAAAGCCGGATCATAATAATCATTCATATTGTCAAAACCGATAACACTATCACCACGCTCAAGTAGTTTTTTAGAGACATGAAAGCCGATAAAGCCTGCTGCACCTGTTACTAAAACGTTCATTCATCGCCTCCAAAAATATCACGGGTATAGATTTTGTCTTCAACATCACTTAAGTCCTGTGACTTACGATTGGCGATGATGACATCACTTTGTTGTTTAAATTGTTCTAAATCATTAATCACTTTGGATTTGAAAAATTCATCTTCATTTAAGGTTGGTTCATAAACAATGACATCAATGCCTTTGGCTTTGATGCGTTTCATGACGCCTTGGATCGCCGATGCACGGAAGTTATCGGAGCCACTTTTCATCACTAAACGATAAATGCCGACGGTATTAGGATTTTTTGCAATGATAGAGTCTGCAATAAAGTCTTTACGCGTACTGTTGGAATCTACAATGGCCTGAATCAAGTTACTCGGCACTTGATTGTAGTTGGCAAGAAGTTGTTTTGTATCCTTCGGTAGACAATAGCCACCATAGCCAAACGATGGGTTGTTATAATGATTGCCAATGCGTTGATCTAAACATACGCCTTCAATAATTTGACGGGTATCCAGACCGAAGGACTGGGCATAGGTATCGAGTTCATTAAAGTAAGCGACACGCATCGCGAGATAGGTGTTGGCAAATAACTTGATTGCTTCAGCTTCAGTTGAATCGGTAAACAATACAGGACTATCTTTTTTGATTGCCCCTTCGATCAGCATATCCGCAAACAACTGAGCACGTTGTGACTTTTCACCGACAATAATCCGAGATGGATAAAGGTTGTCATGCAGCGCCTTGCCTTCACGTAAGAACTCAGGGGAGAAGATCACATTTTCAGTGTGATATTGGCTTTTGACTTTTTGAGTAAAGCCCACCGGCACTGTTGATTTGATAATCATCGTTGCCTGAGGGTTGATCTCGACCACATCTCGAATGACACTTTCCACACTCTGTGTGTTGAAATAATTAGTTTGCACATCATAGTCGGTGGGTGTTGCAATGATGACAAAATCAGCGCCTTGATAGGCTTCATATTTGTCAGTTGTGGCACGAAAATTGAGCGGTTTCTCGCTTAAAAATGTTGATATATCTGTGTCTTGAATCGGGGAGATTTTTTGATTCAACATGTCAACTTTCGTGTCGATGATGTCTAGTGCAATCACTTCATGGTGTTGTGAGAAGATCATGGCATTAGAAAGGCCGACGTAACCTGTGCCTGCAACTGCTATTTTCATATCAACCTGATTATATATTCTTCATATGAGAGCTAAGTGAACCCTGTAAAGGATTTATCTAAGCGATTTCGTATCATAGCACAAACTATTTTTGAGTATTATGAGGGCTTTGAAAAAGCCATACACTAACTTATTGCAAGAAATGTTATGATACAACGCAGAATGCTGGTGGATGATAGAACATGCAGGAAAACGTAAACGACTCGTTGTCAAAACAGGCTGAAACACAGACAGAACAAAACATTGTGTTATGCATGAAATGGGGCACCAAATATGGGGCCGAGTACGTCAATCGTTTATATAACATGGTGAAGCGTCACACCACGGTTGATTTTAAAATGGTTTGTCTAACAGACCGCACCGAAGGAATCGATCCTGCAGTTGAATGTTTTCCCATTCCACCTTTAGCGCTTCCAGAGGGAAGTCCTGAACGAGGTTGGAATAAATTGTCTACATTCGAGCCAGACTTGTACGGTTTACAAGGTAATGCGGTCTTTTTAGACTTGGATGTAGTGATTGTTGACAATATCGACAGTTTCTTTACCCATCCTGGGGACTTCCTGATTATCCATGACTGGAAACGTCCTTGGCGTATTACAGGCAATAGCTCGGTTTACCGTTTTAAACTGGGCGCTTTCCCAGGGTTGATGCCATATTTTCGTGAACATTTTGATGAAATTCGTCAAAAGTTTCGTAATGAGCAAGCTTATTTGTCTTGGTATGTCGATCAAGAGAAAAAACTTTCTTACTGGCCTGATAGTTGGTGTAAGAGTTACAAATATCACTGTTTGCAAAAAATTCCGTTGGCATACTTTAAACCACCTGTAAAACCTGAAGGGGTTAAGGTCATTATTTTCCATGGTGAAATCAATCCACCTGATGCGATTAATGGTGGTGGTGGAAAATGGTATCGTTATGTACTGCCATCACAGTGGATTAAGGATGCGTGGCAATAATTGCCCATTAGACTCAGATTTTGAAGTGATCAAGTGAATGCAAAATATTGATATCGTGATTGCCTGGGTAGATGGCAATGATCTTGAATTAAAAAAGAAACGCCATAAATATCTGACCGGTGAAGATGCCTCTGATGCAGTCAGTGGGACGCGCTTTGCCAGTAATAACGAAATTTATTACAACATTGCTTCCATTTTAAAATATGTACCGTTCTGTCGTCATATCTATGTGGTGGCAGATAATCAGCGTCCTGAGTTTATCGATGAATTTGCTGCGCAAGGTTTGTGTGTTGCCGATAAAATTCGTGTGGTTGATCACCAAGAAATTTTTAGAGGTTTTGAAGAGCATTTACCAACCTTCAATACCCGTTCTATTGAAAGCATGCTTTGGAATATTGAAGGGCTGTCGGATTATTTTATCTATTTGAATGATGATTTCTTTTTTAATGCGCCTGCGCAAGTCGAAGACTTTTTAAAAGCGGAAAGCTTGGTGATCTATGGTCATTGGCAAAATAGTTTTGCACTCAAAGCAAAGCTCAAATATCGTCAGTTGATGAGTCGTCAATTTGGAAAGCCAATTCAGCCGAAACATATGATTGCACAGATGCTTGGCGCGGATGTTTTGGGATTCAATAAATTTTTTGAAATCCATCATTATCCACATATTGTAGATCGTCATGCATTAAAAGATTATTTGCTGCAGCATCCACAGCTTTTAGAAACGCAAATCAAGTTTAAATTTCGTAGTGTAGAACAGCTGAATCCAATTTCATTAATGAACCACATTAAGATTCAAAAACAGCAGGTGGAGTTGAAGCCAGATCTTGAGTTGGCCTATCTTAAAAATCAGGACAGTTTGAATGGTTTTATACAAGCGTTGCATAATCCTGAGATTAAGTACGGTTGTATACAGAGTTTGGATCAGCTTGATAGTGATGCTGCAAAGAAAATCAGTATAGCTATGCAGGAAAAATTAGCAGGCTATTTGCCCCATTCAGTTTTAGTTTAAAGGTTCATGATGAAAGTTGTTACTTATTTGATTAATTTGGACGGCAGTCAGGAACGACTTGAAAGAGCAACTCAGCAGCTGAATCAAGTCAACTGGCCTTTTGAACGCTTTTCTGCAGTCGATGGACGTGGTAAAGATCTAACTGAATTTGCAGACTATGATGACCAAGGGGCGAACGACGTACTTGGCCGTAAATTGATGAATTCAGAGTTGGGCTGCTATTTAAGTCACTATGGCTGTGCGGAAAAATTTTTAAGTACGGATGCTGATTATTTGGTGGTACTTGAAGATGATATGAAAATCAACCAAGATTTTAAAGACAAGCTTGATGGTGTGATTGAGTATCTCGATCAGCATAAAGAGCTGGATTGGTATCTGATTAACATTGCAGCCAAAAAGAAAAAGCTGGCCAAAGATATTACGAATATTGAGGGTATGAGCTTATGGCATGCTTTTTATTTCCCTATTCGTGGTTTAGGGTTGGTGTGGTCGCGTCAAGGTGCTGAAGCATTTATGCAGGCTGGAAAAAAAATGACCATGCCTGTCGATATTTTCTTCCAAACTTGGCTCAGTAAAAATGGAAAGGGGTTAGGCGTGTGGCCTGCTTTAGTGAAACCTGCTGGCTTGGATAGTGATATCTTGGGCACTGTAGCAGTACAAGGTATTTCCCGTAAAGAAAAAGAAGGGCGTAGTTTTTCTCACGGCCTTAAAAAACAAAAACGGATGTGGCGTGATAAATTTTATGCCATGAAGCATTTGGTTGCATCGAAGTAAGTAGTATTGATATGAAAAATATAGTCATCAGCTTAAAGACAGCCACAGCGCGTCGTGAGCACATCGTGCAAGAGTTCGGCAAACAGAATATTGGATTTGAGTTTTTTGATGCGCTAACGCCCGATTTAGCACGTCCTTTAGCTGAAAAAATGCAGCTTAATATTCAGGAAGACTTTTTAAGTCCAGGTGAATTGGCTTGTTTTATGAGTCATGTCTCGATTTGGCAAAAAATGGTGGATGAGCAAATCCCTCATTTGGCTATTTTTGAAGATGATGTGTATTTAGGGAAGGATGCTGCTGAATTATTAAATAACGCAGGCTGGATCAACCCAAGTTGGGACATTATTAAGACGGAAGCATTTGCAGATCAGGTTTTTCTAGGTAAAACTCAGTCAGAAATAGCAAATGGCATGCGTCATATTATTCAACTCACGGGAAAAAACTTGGGCACCGCAGGTTATATCCTGAGTTTTGACGGTGCTCAAAAATATTTGGAGTATGTGAAAAAAATTCAATTGATCCCACTAGACCAAGTGATGTTTGATGAATTTATACGTCATACATTTCATCCCGTGTATCAGATGACGCCTGCTTTATGTATACAGGAAATGATGTTATATCCTGAAAAGAAAACGGTACTTTCAAGTGATTTGCTTGCAGAGCGTAAAGCTCGGATGAAAAAGCAAAAGAAGAAGGGTTGGGCTAAAGTCCAACTGGAGATTTTACGTATATTGAAGCAAGTGAAATATGCGTTAGTGGGGAAGCCTGTTGAGTTTAAATAAGAGCCGATCGGGCAGTTAAACTGAATACATTGATAACTTACTTAAAAAACAAAATACAAATGTGATGAAATGATAGGAACAGCTTGAAATGCACATTCTAGTAACAGGTGGAGCTGGATTTATTGGTTCAGCAGTAATACGTCATATTATTGAAAACACCCATCATCATGTTTTAAATGTAGATAAGTTGACTTATGCAGGTAATCTAGAGTCACTTCAATCGATTGAAAAAAGTGAACGCTATCAATTTTCCCAAACAGATATTTGTGATCAAGTCGAACTAGAAAAACTATTTCAGGAATTTCAACCAGATGTAGTTATGCATTTGGCTGCTGAATCGCATGTTGACCGCTCTATTGATGGTCCTGCTGCATTTATTCAGACCAATATTGTAGGCACTTATAGCTTATTGGAAGCCGCACGAAAATATTGGTTAAGTCTAAGCGTAGAAGCAAAAGAAGCTTTTCGCTTCCATCATATTTCGACCGATGAAGTGTATGGTGATTTAGAGGGAACCACGGACTTATTTACTGAAACAACGCCCTATGCACCAAGTTCACCGTATTCTGCAAGTAAAGCCAGTTCAGATCATTTGGTTCGTGCATGGCAGCGCACGTATGGTCTACCCACGATTGTAACCAATTGTTCAAACAATTATGGTCCATATCACTTCCCTGAGAAATTGATTCCTTTGGTTATTCTCAATGCCCTAGATTCGAAACCATTACCCATTTATGGCAAGGGTGATCAAATCCGTGATTGGTTATTCGTTGAAGATCATGCACGTGCTTTATATCAGGTTGTTACAGAAGGTGTTGTTGGTGAAACTTATAATATTGGTGGACATAACGAAAAGCAAAATATTGAAGTCGTAAAAACGATCTGTAAGATCTTGGATGAGCTAAAGCCTCAGTCCACTGGGCAGAAATATGAAACACTGATTACTTTTGTGAAAGATCGTCCAGGGCATGATTTGCGTTATGCGATCGATGCGGCAAAAATTGAAAAAGAACTCGGTTGGATGCCACAAGAAACCTTCGAAACGGGTATACGAAAAACGGTTGAATGGTATTTAAATAATTTAGATTGGTGCCGTCGAGTTCAAGATGGTAGCTATCAACGTGAAAGATTAGGTGTAAACGCATAATGGCAATAACAACAAAGGGTATTATTCTGGCGGGTGGCTCAGGTACACGTTTGTATCCAATTACAAAAGGTGTTTCAAAGCAACTTTTACCTATTTATGATAAGCCCATGATTTATTATCCACTTTCTGTGCTCATGCTGGCAGGAATTCAGGATATCCTTATTATTACAACACCAGAAGATAAAGAGAGCTTTGAGCGTTTACTGGGTGATGGTTCACAATTTGGTGTTCGTCTCCAATATGCTATTCAACCAAGCCCAGATGGTTTGGCACAAGCGTTTATTATCGGCGAAGCGTTTATTGGTGATAGTAATGTGTGTTTGGTACTAGGCGATAATATTTTCTATGGTCAAGGCTTTACGCCAATGTTAAAACAAGCCGTTGCCCGTGCAAAAGGCGCAACAGTCTTTGGTTATCAAGTTAAAGACCCTGAGCGTTTTGGTGTGGTTGAGTTTGACGAGCAGAAACGAGCAATTTCCCTAGAAGAAAAGCCTCAGTATCCGAAGTCTCATTTTGCGGTAACGGGACTGTACTTCTATGACAATGAAGTGATTCAAATTGCCAAACAAGTGAAGCCTTCTGAACGCGGTGAATTAGAAATTACTACAGTGAACCAAATGTATTTGGAGCGTGGTGATTTAAATGTTGAGCTTCTTGGGCGAGGTTTTGCATGGCTTGATACAGGTACACATGCAAGTTTGCTCGAAGCGGCGCAATTTGTAGAGACATTAGAGAAACGCCAAGGCTATAAAGTAGCATGTTTGGAAGAAATCGCATTTAATCAAGGTTGGTTAAGTAAAGAACAAGTGTTAGAAATTGGCCAAAGTATGAGTAAAAATGATTATGGGCAGTATTTGATCTCATTAGTTGATTGGGTAAAACGGTGCAAAAAAAAATAATTCACGTCGGTATGGCTGATAAGTTTTTACCGCCTTTGATTGACTTTATACAGGAAAAATTTCCCCAAGAGAAAAATACTTTTTATCTCTACGGTGATGAGACTGTTTATGGTTTTTTAAAAGATAGAGGGGTGTTTTTTTTAGGGAAAAAAGCTAATAACATCAGCTATTTTAGGCTCTTATCAGAAATGTATAGCGCTGATAAAGTGATATTACATGGATTATTTAGTTCAAAAATTATAAAACTTCTTTTTTATAACCCGTGGTTATTAAAGAAATGCTATTGGTTGATGTGGGGGGGAGATTTATATGAGACTCATAAAAATTCTGGCCTATCTACTTATTATAAAAAATATATCATAAAGAATATGGGGTATTTGCTCACATATCTACCTGGCGATGTTGAATATGCGAGAGAAAAATATGGGGCTAGGGGTAAATATCTAGAGAATCTATGCTATTTGAGTAATATTTTTACTCATGAACAGCATTTGGCTGTAGAGAAGAGAGAATGTACAAATATTTTATTAGGTAATTCTGCTGACCCTGCAAATGAGCATATTGAAGCTTTAGCTAAACTTGAAAAATTTAAAGAGTCAAATATTAAGATTTATGTGCCTTTATCTTATGGAAATCAAGATTATGCTGACCAAGTGATCGAATATGGCAAGACTATATTTGAGCATAAGTTTGTCCCCTTGACTGAGTTCATGACCTATGAAAAATATCAGTGTTTTCTTCAAAATATAGATATTGCTATTTTTAATCACAAACGGCAGCAAGCTATGGGAAACACTATTAGTCTCTTGGGAATGGGGAAGGTAGTGTACTTGAGATCTGGAACGTCTCAGTGGAAACTATTGAAAGGAATGGGCATTGATATTTTTGATATTGAAGAATTTAATTTAACTAATAATCAAAAATTAGTTAAAAATGAAATCAATATAAAGAATTACTTTTCAAAAGAAAAATTTGAAGAGAAATGGAAAAATTTGTTGGAGTCATAAGAAATGGCATATTTATCTGAAGAACAACTCAATGCAATGGGTTTTAAAAATTTAGGTATAAACGTAAAAATTAGTGATAAAGCTTCGATTTATAATTGTGAACAAATAACGATTGGTGATCATTCGCGGATTGATGATTTTTGTGTTATTTCTGGAAATGTAACCATAGGTCAATATTGTCATATAACACCGATGTGTCTATTAGCCGGTGGTATACCAGGTATTATTTTACATGATTTCGTGACAGTGGCTTATGGTGTAAAAATATTTAGCCAAAGTGATGATTATTCTGGGAATACTATGACGAATTCTCTTGTTCCCACCAAATATAAAAATGAATATAGAGCCGAAGTAATCGTTGAGAAATATTCTATAATTGGGGCAAATTCAACAATCTTACCTGGTGTAAATGTTGCAGAAGGTTCTTCTATTGGTGCAATGACTTTAATATTAAAAAGTACCGCACCATGGGGAATTTATCTTGGAATACCTGGGAAACGAGTAAAAGATAGAAGTCGTGAAATGTTAAAATTAGTGGATGAATTTAACTCGGAGTCAAATAAGTGATTCCTTTTAATAATGCGCCAGTATTAGGTTCTGAAACTAAATTGATTGTAGATGCTATCCAGTCTAAAAAGCTCTCAGGTGATGGTAAGTATTCGAAGTTATGTCAAAAATGGTTTGAAGACTCATTTACTTGTAAAAAAACTTTATTAACCCCTTCTTGTACACATGCACTTGAGCTAGCAGCATTATTACTAGATATTTGCGAGGGGGATGAAGTCATTATGCCAAGCTATACTTTTGTAAGTACGGCAAATGCATTTGTTTTACGAGGTGCAAAAATTATTTTTGTAGATATTCGTCCGGATACAATGAATATCGATGAAACAAAAATAGAAGCAGCAATTACATCAAAAACAAAAGTGATTGTTCCAGTGCATTATGCAGGTGTTGCATGTGAAATGGATGTAATTATGGATTTGGCCCATAAATATCATTTGTATGTCGTTGAAGATGCTGCGCAAGGTGTCATGTCTAGTTATAAAGGAAAGGCATTGGGGACAATTGGACATTTAGCTGCTTTTAGTTTTCATGAAACAAAAAATTATACGAGTGGCGGTGAGGGCGGGTTATTACTCATAAATGATCAACGGTTTATAGAAAGAGCAGAAGTTATTAGAGAAAAAGGTACTAATCGTAGCCAGTTTTTTAGAGGTATGGTGGATAAATATACTTGGAGTGATATTGGTAGTAGTTTATTGCCAAGTGAACTTCAGGCTGCTTATTTGTTTGCTCAGTTGGATAGTGCTGAACATATTAATCAAGAGCGCTTAAAGGCATGGAACTATTATTATGAAAAATTGGTTCCCTTAACATATAGCTCAAAAATTGAATTATCACAAATTCCTGAAAATTGTAAACATAATGCTCATATGTTTTATGTAAAAGTTAAAGATATAAAACAAAGAAGTAGTTTACTCCAATATTTGAAAGACAACGGTGTTCAGGCTACATTTCATTATGTTCCCTTGCATAGCTCTCCTGCAGGTGAAAAATACTCTGAGTTTTGTGGCCTTGATGAATTCACGACTAAAGAGAGCGAGAGATTGCTAAGGTTGCCTTTATGGTATGGTATTTCTACTCAACAACAGGAAACTGTCGTGAAAATGATCTATACATTTTTTGAAACTATGATTAGTGCAGATGAATGATGGAACCACTAATTTCTGTATATATACCAACATATAATAGGTTAGAGCTTTTAAAAAGGGCTGTTCAGTCTGTACAGAATCAAACATATAAAAATTTTGAAATTATTATTGTCGATGATAACTCATCAGATGGTACGCAAGATTTTTTAGTTGGGTTGGCCAAAGTAGATTCACGCATTCGCTATTTTTTTAAAGATAAAAATAATGGTGCATGCGTAAGCCGAAATATTGCAATTGATTTAGCACAAGGTGAGTTAATTACAGGCTTAGATGATGATGATTATTTTTTACCACATCGCCTTGAGTTCTTTCTAGATTATTGGGTAAATAAAAAGAGAGAAGACTCAATCGCTTTATTTACCTCAAATATTAAAAGTGAAAAAAGCAATCAGGCAAAAGAACATAGCTTATTTTCTAAAAAATACTTTAAGAAAGATGATCTCCTTTTTGCAAACTATGTTGGTAATCAAATTTTTACAGAAACAAAAACGTTGCGACAAGTTTTTGGTTTTGATGAGAGCTTCTGCATGTGGCAAGACCTAGAGCTTTGGTATCGAATTGGAGACTTGGGTAATTTTGAGCACGTTGATAAGCCTACATATTTCTTTGATACAAGTCATTTGTATGGGAGAATTAGCGAAGCTAAATCAGAAAAAATATTTAAAACAGTTGAGCAGTTTTCTGAAAAAAATCAGTTAAATAATTTTAAAAAAAGAATGTTAAATAATCATTTATATAACTATAAAGTGATACATAAAGATCGTTTCGCAAATTTTATTAAAGAAATTTTGAAGTTAACTATTATTATGAGAAACTTTTTTAAATAAATAAGCTTCTTTCAGGGAGTACTTAGAAATACTCTCTGAAATAAGTTTTATTCTTATTTGCTTTTTCAGCCCTAAATTTATAAGTTAATTTATATATTTTATATATATCCTGTTCTAATTTGGAACTATCAATTTGATTAATCTCTTTAAATAAAATGCTATTTAAAAGATGGCGATTGTCACCATATTGAGGTAGTTTTTCAAGATTCTCTTGGAAAGATTGGATATTTCGATATAAAAGTTCGAAATAATAGTCAATTAAGAAGTAATCTATAAGTTGATCGTTATTTTTCCAATACTCGAAAAATAAGTCTTTAAATAGCCAAGCAATTAAATCATTTTTACCAAACTTTATAAAATTACCAGCCCAACGACCTTTTGATATTGAGTAAGTAGGAAAAACAGCGCTAGTTAAGCTAAAAAAAGAATGATTTGTTACGTATTTAGGAAGTGGTGACAGGGTCAAATATGTTGAATCAATCCATATACCCCCATGCGTTGCTAACAAGGTAAATCTTAATATATCCGAGAGTTGTGTATAAGAGATGATACCTTTTTTAAATTTTTCTTCAATGTAAGAAGGTAAATCAATAAATTCTTTATAATTATCTAATGTTACTATTTTAATCGTGTATTCGTCTTGATTAAATTGCTTTAGATTCAGGATACACTTCTGTACCAGAGCAGGAGCCTGATCTTCTCCCTGAAACCAGCATAACCAAATGATATTAGTGATGCTTGGATGATGATTTATTAATATTTTCTCTTTGTAAGTTTCTAATGTATCGAGATGTAACTTTCGTAATTCCTGAACAATTAAATTTGTTTTTTTCTGGAATAAAAAATTTGAAAATCTTCTTAAAAAAGAATGTTTTTTTGAAATTTTAAACAACTTATTGATCAATTGAACTTGTCTAAATGTTTTCGGCGAAATTGTTTGCATATATTTAGAACCTATTCCTTATCCGCATTTCCTTTCAGGACCATATAAATTAAGCCAACAAAAATGACAAAAGCACCCGCAAGGCTACTTACACAGAAAAAGACAATACGGTCATAGGTGGTTAAATTAAATAATTGATTGTCTAAAATATAGCGCATGAAAAACCACTGTACGATTGCAAAAACAATTAGCACAATACCACGACGACGGACTTCAGGACGCATAGCCATTTGGTTGCTCACAACTTATCTAAAACAGTGCGCTATTATGCCACTGCTGAGAATTGATCTCAAATGAATAAAAGTATTCTATTCAGGCCTTTAGGAAATAGCATAAATTATTGCTTTCGAACTGCTTGAGATCATGTGCGAGTTTGTGGAGCCTACATTGGTGGCTGTATCCGATAAGCATTGATATTGCCATAACAATTTCTAAAACGTTTATAGGACCAAATATACTGTTCAGGTGCTTGGTTAATTATGTCTTGCATGGCAAGATTTAAACTGTCCACCGACAGCTGTAGATCTGTCGATAAAATATCTTGAGATAATTCTGTACAGTACACATCAAAACCCGCTGCGTCAGCACTACGAATACAACTTAATCCAATCACATTGCATTGCGTTTTAGCCGCCATTTTAGAGACCAGTGTCGTGGACAAAGTATTCTGCTGGAAAAAACAGGAATAAATACCCCCACTCAGTTTTGGCAGATGATCAGGTAAGATTACGGTGAGGCCACCGTGTTTTAAGTGTTTGAAGATACTGCGGATACCTGTTTCATCAGTAGGAACTAGGGTCGCATTAAACTTCTGACGCGCCTCTAAAATATAGCGATTAACACCTTTAATTTTATAGGGTTTATACATGATCATCGGTTGCGTATGGACATTTAACCATGCATTTAACAGCTCCCAACAACCAAAATGCGGAATGATCACAATCACGCCTTTTTTATTGGCTAAAGCTTCTGTTAGAACAGATTCACCATGAATGTTTTTCAATAAATCTAGGTTGTATTGTGGAGGCATTCCCCAACATTTTAAAAATTCAATATAGGTCTGACACTGGCTTTGAATGCTGAGATGAACGCGTTTCTGGAGTGCTATTGGGTCGAGCTCAGGGTAGGCCAACTGCAGATTAATGGTAGTGATACGCTTAATTGAAGAGTCACTATAGTAAAGCAGGTGCGCAATTCCGCGTGCGATGTATTGTAAAAAGGACAATGGAAAAAGTGAGAAGATTTTAAGTAGATAATACATAGCCATATTTAAACTCAGAGATCTTATGCAAAAGATGTGATGAGAGAAAATTTTGCAAAGAGACTTAAAAATCTAAGATAGATAAAATCGAAAAAAGATGAGCGTCTTAAGAACAAAATAAATGAATAAATCAACAGAATGCTTTAGTGCCAGAACTACTGCAATAAAATATAGACTATCGTGACCCACTGTAAGGGTGATAGGTCAAAAGTTCAAAGGAAATTTTGGAAAATTTGAAGCGAAAAATCAGATCTAGCGGGAGGAGACAGCCTTGTCCTAAATAAAAAACCCTGCACATGGCAGGGTTTATTTAATCAAAATCTAAAGATTATTTAGTTTCTTCAGTTTTTGGTTTTTCACGTAAGCGAATGCCTAAATCACGTAGTTGATTTGATTCAACTGGTGCAGGCGCTTGGGTTAATGGACATTCAGCAGTTTTGGTTTTCGGGAATGCAATCACATCACGAATAGAAGCACCACCCGTCATGAGCATGACTAAACGGTCTAGACCGAATGCTAAACCACCATGTGGAGGCGCACCGTAACGTAATGCGTTCAGTAGGAAGCTGAATTTCTCTTCGGCTTCTTCTTCACCAATACCCAAAGCTTCAAAGATCGCTTTTTGCATTTCTAGGTTATGAATACGCAGTGAACCACCACCAATTTCAGTACCGTTTAACACCATGTCATAAGCCACAGAAAGTGCAGCACCTGGGTTATTCTTCACATCTTCAACGCTTGATTTAGGGAGTGTGAATGGGTGGTGAACAGAGGTCCATTTGCCATCATCTGTTTCTTCAAACATTGGGAAGTCAACCACCCAAAGCGGTGCCCACTCGCAAGTCGACATCTTCAAGTCATGACCAACTTTAATACGTAAAGCACCCATGGCATCGTTCACAACTTTAGCTTTGTCTGCACCAAAGAACACGATATCGCCATTTTCTGCGCCAACACGTTTCAAGAGATCAAGCACGATTGGCTCGATGAATTTCACGATTGGAGACTGTAAGCCTTCGATGCCTTTTTCAAGCTCGTTTACTTTAATGTACGCTAAACCTTTTGCACCGTAGATGCCGACAAATTTCGTGTATTCATCAATTTGGCTACGTGGTAATGAACCTGCACCCGGAACACGTAATGCAACGATACGACCTTTAGGATCTTTCGCTGGACCTGCGAATACTTTGAATTCAACCTCTTGCATTAGGTCTGCGACGTCAACCAATTTCAAAGGAATACGTAAGTCTGGTTTGTCCGATGCATAGTCACGCATAGCATCTGTATAGGTCATGCGCGGGAATTTATCGAATTGAACATCAAGAAGTTCTTTGAACATCTTAACGGTCAACGTTTCCATTAAATCCATGATGTCATCGTCACTCATGAACGATGTTTCAACGTCGATTTGGGTGAATTCAGGCTGACGGTCTGCACGTAAGTCTTCATCACGGAAACATTTTGCGATTTGGTAGTAACGATCAATACCACCGACCATCAACAATTGTTTGAATAATTGTGGTGATTGTGGAAGTGCATAGAAGCTACCGTTAGATACACGGCTTGGCACTAAGTAGTCACGCGCACCTTCAGGCGTTGCACGGGTTAAAATCGGAGTTTCAACGTCTAAGAAACCATTGTCTTCGAAATAGTTACGAATTAAGTTGGTTAGTTTAGAACGGAAACGTAAACGATCTAACATTTCAGGACGACGGATGTCCAAGAAACGGTATTTCAAACGAATTTCTTCAGAAATATTGGTGTTGTCGTCATTCAATGGGAACGGCGGAGTTTCTGATGCAGCAAGAACTTCGATTTCTTTACCTAAAACTTCGATTTGACCGCTCACCATATTGGCATTTTCTGTGCCTGCGTAGCGGCGACGTACGCGACCTGTAATTTTTAATACGAATTCTGAACGTACTTTGTCTGCAGTTGCGAATGCATCAGGAGTGTCTGGGTCAATAACCACTTGCACAAGACCATCACGGTCACGCATATCAAGGAAGATGACACCACCGTGGTCACGGCGACGGTGTACCCAACCGCAGAGGGTTACTGTTTCATCAATTTGAGCTTCGGTTAAAGAACCGCAGTAATGAGTTCGCATCATGGCGTTAAAAATCCAACTATATGGCTAAAGGTAGCGAATACGTAAACAGCGTACCGCCAGAAATAAAGGTAGGATTATGCCTCTTTGGGCATTGACTCTCAAGGTATAGCTTAAAAAAGGCATGAAATAGCATTTAAGCGTTGGTCTAAATTCAGCCTAAACGATAGTCTCGATCTAAAAATAAAAACAGAATGCAGCCAAAGATTAAAATTAGCAAAGCGACTTGGCTAAACTCATTAATACTTCGCCCCGTAAAATAATACAGGTCTGACTGCCACACTTGCGTGGGAATATAACGTGCATAGTCCCAGACACTGATTAAACTGCCCAACAGGCTCAGTATAAACAGTCCAATTGCAAAGCGTTTGATTTTTAAACTCACTGGAAAATGTTGCTGATAGGTTTGGTAATAGCGCCAACCCATCGACGCCAACAAGGGCAAAGCCAGTGCCGATGTGCCAATTTGTAAAATGCGGTGTAGCGGATAGCCGTGCCCTAACAAAGAGATTTTTTGGCTTAAAAATGCATGTCCAAACAAGGTGCGGAAGTCAGCATGGGTGAGTCCGTCCCATAACAGATGCGTTGCTGTACCCAGCAGGATCGCGAGAATAACGCCCACAGAAAATTTAAAAAAACGCAGCATACTGCTGAGCCTTAATTCATGCTGAATGCCTAAAAAACGATAAAAACAGGGCCGTAATAGCGCGTACCACAAAACACAAAAACTGAGTCCAATCCAAAGATTGGGGTGAATCAGTGAAGTCCAGTAGTGAGTAGTATTTGAATTGGCTTGTGTAAACAGTCGATAAAGATCAGGGGTCATACTGCCAATGGCAATGGCAGCAATCGGTAAACGGTTACCACTGAGTTTGGCTAAAGGGGGTGCGAGAACGGCATGTGAAATGGTAAAGGGCATTGATCTGTTGGCGTTGGCATCGACTTAGATGGATAGGGCAGTTTATCTTTTTTCTACGATTGGAATGTTTTTTATTGCAATGAATTTGAAATGTTATATTATAACAATATTCAAAAATTGTACGCTTGAGTGAGTTCCATGGCTTTCCATAAAAATTTGATAACGCTCTCTATTTTGGCGGTGGTCGCACCTGCCGTTTTTGCAGATGACACAACAACACAACAACTTGAAACGTTGACCAGCCAAGCACATCCACTCGTTCAGACTGCTGCTGATTTTGCAGTCGCCGATCAGGTGATTGAGCAAAAAAGCTTAAAAGAACGTGCACCGACCATTGGGGATGCTTTGGCTGATGAGCTAGGCGTATATTCAAATCAATATGGTTCAGGTTCAAGTCGACCCGTGATTCGAGGTCAAGATGGTCCACGCGTGAAAGTTTTACAACATGCTTCAGAAACTGCTGATGTCTCGACTTTATCGCCAGACCATGCCGTGACGGTCGATCCGATTTTGGCCAAGCAAATTGAAATCATCCGTGGCCCTTCAACCCTGTTATACAGTGCAGGCACCGTGGGCGGTTTGGTCAATGTCACCGATCAAAAAATTCCAACCAGCATGCCTGAAAAAGGTCTAGAAGGTACGGCGGGATTACGCTACAACTCTGGCAGTGATGAAAAGTTGGCCAGTGCTGGGGCGACGGTTGCTTTGGGCAGTCAGTTTGCTCTACGGGTTGAAGGTTCAAAGCGTGAAGCGAATGACTATATTGCGCCGAACTATTTCCATGAGCATGAGGGTGAACTCGAAAAAGAACGTCGTGTCGGAAATACCTTTGCCAAAGGCGAAACGGTCAGTGTTGGTGGTTCATGGATTGGTGAGCGTGGTTTTGCGGGTATCGCCTATACCAACCGTCAAGATCAATACGGTTTACCTGGGCATAGCCATGAATATGAGAGCTGTCATCCGCATGAGGATCATTTGCACTGTGACGGAAGCGATAATCATGGACATACGGATGAACATGATCACTCAGGACACGACCATGCGCATGACGAACATGAGGCAGGCCCTTGGGTTGACTTAAAGTCGGAGCGTTATGACTTCCGTACAGAAATTTTAAATCCGATTGCAGGGTTTGAGAAGTTACGTGCCCATGCCAGTTATACCGACTACCAACATGATGAAATTGAAGGTGATAGCGTTGCAACCACTTTTAAAAGTAAAGGTTATGATGCGCGTCTAGAAATGGTGCATCAGCCGATTGCGGATTGGGAAGGTGTGGTTGGCGTACAGTACAATCAACAAAAACTAGATATCACGGGTGAAGAGTCTATTTTAGAACCGACCAAGACGCAAAAGTGGAGCGTATTTGGTTTAGAACATAAGCAGTGGAATGACTTTCATTTTGAGTTAGGGGCACGTATCGATCAGCAGACGATTGATATTGAGTCAGATCGAAAAGACTATGATGATTATGCCGTGTCCTATTCGGGTGCTGTGAATTGGATGTTTGCACCGAACTATAAACTGTCTTTGGTCGGGTCACATCAAGAGCGTTTACCTTTGGCACAAGAGCTTTATGCTGATGGTAAGCATCTTGCAACCAATACCTATGAGCGTGGCAATGAAAATCTCGATGTTGAAAAGTCCAATAATCTAGAATTAGGTTTCCATTACGATACGGATAAAATTGATTATCACGTTCATGTTTACCATAACTGGTATGACAACTACATTTATGCTCAAACAACTTATCGTTACAAAAACTTCCGCCTAGTAGACTACACTCAAGACAAAGCGCGTTTTTATGGGACTGAAGCAGAAGCGTCTTATGCCATCAACGATGTTTATAAAATGAGTGTCTTTGGTGACTATGTACGTGGCAAAATTGACAATGAAAATGCTCCGCGAGTGCCTGCTGGCCGTTTAGGAACAAAAGTGAATGCTAACTTTAGTGACACGTGGTCAGGAACGGCAGAGTACTACCATGTGTTTGAGCAAGATCGAATTGCAAGCTATGAGACCGAAACCGAGGGCTATAACATGGTGAATTTGGGCTTGGCATATAATGGTCAGTATATGCAGGGCAATGATTATCGCGTGTATTTCAAAGCCAATAACCTCTTAGATGAGACGGTTTATTCGCATACCTCTTTCTTATCGACCATTCCACAAGTTGGGCGTAACTTCACAGTTGGACTGGACTTTAGTTTCTAAGTGCTATTTCAAGACTCAACCCCACCTTTTCCGTAAAGAGGAAGTGCTCCCTCTTCTTAAAGGAGAGGGTTAGGGAGAGGTTGCCAAAACATTGACAACAGAAATCCTCTTGAAAAATCAAACAATAAAACCTAGTCTGAGTATATTGGATTAGGTTTTTTGTTATGCGTATCTTTCGAAAATTACATCAAAAGCTCAACTGGACATCGACCCGTTATGTCGGTGTCGTGGTGGGTTTATTGGCTCTGACTTATTTAACCTCCGCAGTTTACCATAGCGTTAAACCACTGCCTGATGGGCTGGACTATACGGGCAAGTTACGTCATGCCGATGTCAAATTTATTGCAGATCAAACCTATATCGATGCACAAGGCAAGCAGCAACAAGATCATCATATTTTCAATGCAGTGTTTAAACTGATTGAAGATGCACAAACCACGATTGTGTTGGATATGTTCTTGTTTAATGATGAAGTGGGGACATCTCAAGCATCACAACGGGCGTTGACTCGGCAGCTGACCGATGCATTGATTGTCAAGCGAAGCTTGCATCCGAATATTGAAATCAAAGTCATCACTGACCCGATTAACTCGGTATATGGCGGGCTCTTACCAGAGCATTACCGTAAATTGCGTCAGGCGGGTGTGGATGTGATTGAAACGGATTTACGTCCACTTCGTGCCTCGAATCCAGTTTGGTCTGGTTTTTGGTATATCTGTTGTCAAAACGCAGGCAATAATCCCGACGGCGGTTGGTTAAGAAACCCGTTTGGGGATGAAAAAATTACCCTACGTAGTTATTTAAACTTATTTAATTTTAAAGCCAATCATCGCAAAACATTGGTGGTCGATACCGCGGAAGGTTGGAAAACCTTGGTCACATCGGCGAATCCGCATGATGGCAGTTCACGACATTCCAATGTAGCGCTGTTGGTGACAGGCAATACCGCAATAGATGTGTTGAAAACAGAGCAAACTGTAGCACATATGTCTCAGGGCGATGTACCAATGGTGATTCTGGGCGAAATTGCAGGAAATCCATCTCAACCGCAGGTACAGGTGCTGACTGAAAAAGCAATTCTAGATGCAACACTCAACTTGTTGAATACGGCAAAAGCTAATGACCAGATTGATTTGGCGATGTTTTATTTGTCTGAGCGTCAAATTATCAATGCTTTAAAAGATGCGCAGAAGCGCGGCGTTAAACTTCGGATTTTACTCGACCCTAATAAAGATGCATTTGGTCGTCAAAAGAATGGAATTCCGAACCGTCAAGTTGCGTCTGAGCTTAACGATGCAGGTATTACAGTACGTTGGTGTAATACTCAAGGAGAGCAGTGCCATAGCAAAATGATTGTAAAACGCCATGCACAAGAAGCAGAGCTCATTTTAGGTTCAGCAAATTTTACCGCACGGAATTTGAAGAATTATAACTTAGAGACCAATTTACGTGTGATTGGCCAGTCTAATGCAGCGGTGTTTACAGATGCACAGCAATATTTTGATGGGGCATGGTCGAACTTAAATGGTCGTCAAATGAGTGTGGGCTATGAGCAATATAAAGATGAGTCGAAACTCAAATATGGGCTATACCGCTTTATGGAGTGGAGTGGTTTATCGACGTTTTAGAGATTTTTTTCCTTCTTAGAAAGGGCGTAGCACAGCTAGGTAAGAGAAAAACTAAAATAAAAAAAGCGCAATATGCGCTTTTTTTATTTGGACTTACTGTTTAGGATTTGGCGGGATGATTTGATCCAAATCTTTATCGGTCATCTTATCGATTTCATGTAGATCAGTTTTGATTTTCCATTTTTCGGCATCTTCCACTGGACTCGGTAGACGTGCTTCTAACCAGTCACATATGACATCGGGTGGAAAGTCAGGATGGTTACACTGAATGACCCATGCCAAGAATTGCTTGGCTTCACCATTCATATATGGCGGCGGTGAAACAGGTAGAAACTGCGTCGGTAGGCGCTCATTTTTAGAAATATAGTTCAGTACATGTCCAAGCTCTTGTACCGTTTGCCATGCCAAAGGATGATCTACATCAATTTGAAACTTAAACCACCATGCACTTTTGCCATCTGTGCCATAAGCATCAATCAGATTTTTTTGAATACTGGGCACTTTTGCAAAATATTCATAGAGTCGATCAAAACTTAATTCAGCCACGATTGTTCATCCAATACGTTTATAAACAAAGATTAAGTATAAACTGAAAACATATATGATTTTTTGCTTTTCAAAGAAATCCTGCTTCAAACCTTATATTAGTGATAACGGGCAGTGATCTAAAATTGACAGTTTGTACATTTTTTATCCATAAAATTGGTTTAAAATAATAATATTCACCTCAGTGGAGGAAGATGATGAAATATTTAAAAATAATCTATGGAATAAGTTTACTCAGCTTATTTCCTGCACTGAGTTTTGCTCAACCAGCGACGCGTTATTATGGAAAACCGCTGACTTCGCAAACGCAGCGTTTCCCAACCTATGCTGGGCCGTATCAAGGAGCAATGCCCAGACCTACATCACCGCCTCCAATTGAGCCACCTCATCACAGGCCACCTCCGCACCATCCTCCTCATGGCGGATATCCAATGCGACCGGGTGTGAGTATTATTTATCGGGCCCCTAGCTATTCAACTTATAGTCAGGAAACCAATAGCTATGTGTATGGGGATGGCGACTCCAGTATTGAAAGCCGTGATTATGTGCTGATTACCGATTGGCGACGTTTGGGATTGCCAGACCCACCTGAAGGCATGCACTGGATCTATGAAAATGGACGCTACGCTTTAGAAGCGGATTCAAAATAAATGAATCTTTGATTGATACAGAAAACCCTCCGTTGTTTAGACGGAGGGTTTTTTAGTGGTCAATAAAGAATTAAGCGAGTTCATCATCTTGTGGGCGTGGTGTTTTCCCTTCAGGTAAAGGCTTGTCGGCATGTTTATCCCGAATTACTGAAGGATAATTCCACGATGCATAACGCACCACTAAGATTGCAATCGCCATAATTAAAATTGAACCCGTAATAATCACCAAATCCATATCAGCTTTGTGGTCATGCTGGATATCGGAAATTAAAAGTCGGGTGAGCGCAGTGATGGCGATATAAATTAAAAAGCGGACAGGCATGTGGTTGGTTTTAAAATAGATACCAACCATTGCGCCCAGTTCGAGGTAGATGAATAACAATAAAATATCATCAATCGAGGCATATTGTTTAATGGTCAGGATCTCATAAACGGTATGTCCTGCCGACCAAATCACCATACAGCCAATAATAAATAAAGCCACATAGTGAAAGCTTTCTACTGCAGTATTGCCCAGTTTATCGAGGAGGGTTTCTATTTTCTCTATTTTAGGGTCACGGTTAGTCATGGCTGCCTCCTGATATGTTGATGGTGGTTTATTGCATCATAAGCAAATTTCATGCACATGACGTATAAAAGCAAAAATAAAGCTGAGTAATAAAAAAACGCCTGACGAAGCAGGCGTTTTTTTATTCAGTCTTTAAGCGATTAAGCTTGGCTGGTGAAGTAGTCTTCAGAGAAGTTCATGATGACTTCTGCACCTGCTTTTACTTTTGCAATACGTAAGTCGATTTCAGGCAAAATGCGTTGAGCAAAATAAGCTGCAAGTGCCAGTTTGTTTTGATAGAAGTCACCATCTTTAGCTTTTGCAGCATTGGCAAAGTTGCCTACTTGATAGCATGTGTATTATCAACAAACACCACATGCTTTACATTTGGTGCTCTTCAAGATTAGCAAAATATTACCTACTGATAAATTGATTCAACTATGTTTCCTGTGTGTAAAAATCAGAGTATTTAGTACAATAAAGTATTGTTAGTGGTTAAAGCATGAGAAAAACTCGATGGAATATGGTCTTTTAGTTGTAAGTGGCTCCTCATAAGAAATCAGTTAGGTACGCGGTCTTATCAGAAATAGTTGAGAACCCGATAAAAAAATAGAGAAAAGGTATTTGCTGACCATGCTTATATCCGTTTAGTGGGAATAGGAGCTTTTTTTGTCATAATAAAATAAGACAGAAGTATTGATGGATATTTGCTAGGAATTTCTGTTGAGTTACGTGTTTATCAACTTGCCGTCAAACTAAGCTTGTCATTAGGCTTATGTTTAAAAGGATAATTTAGATTAAATTCAGTAGGTTTTAACAAAAAAAACACATAAATGACGTTTTTAGTCATATGATTTTTTATTTTTTGATAAACATGTAAATTGGTTATATTATGACAATCTAAAATTTTGTCTAAAAAAATTTATAAAGGCTTAAGCTGGGGTGGCAAATGAAATCATCATCGGGGTTTACTTTAATTGAGTTAATGATCGTTGTAGCAATTATTGCAATTTTTGCAGCTATTGCTATACCGAGTTATACAAAATATATCGTGGCAAGCCATAGAACAGAAGCACAAGCTGCCATGTTAACTTTAGCTCAATTTCTAGAGAGCAAATATAATGCTTCATTTAGTTATCCAGCAGTTGCAGATATCCCTACAGCATTAAAATCGCCTGCAAATGTAACAACCTACTATACTTTATCAATTAATGTGGCTAACTCCTCTCAGACTTATACAATTACCGCGACACCAACAAATGTACAGTCGGACTCTGTATGTGGGACATTAACACTCAAAGAAGATGGCACTAAAACACCAAGCACATCGGGGTGTTGGAAATGAAAAGTTTAAAAGGATTTACACTTATTGAACTCATGGTCACGATTGCTGTACTCGCTTTAATCGCGACATTAGCTGCCCCCAATTTAAGCCAAACATTAAAAAATACTAAAGTCAAAACAAGTAGTGGAGAGATTCTTAATTTCCTTCAGCAAGCACGAACTGAAGCAGTTAGACTTGGAAAGACAGTTACCATTTGTGGTAGTTCAGATGGTACAAATTGTTTAAGTGCAAATAAAATCAATTGGTCAACGGGCCTCATTGCAATACCTTCTGCTTCATCTGCACCAATTCAGAAACTAACCTTTGATAATTCACAACTTTCGATTACGGCACCAGAAACTATAGCTTTTAATCCTGTTGGTTCAACGACTGCTGAACATGAAATTACCGTAGCTATCGCTGGCGCAGATACTTATTCAGTCTGTGTCGAAGTCATTGGCAGAGCATTCAAAAGTAAAACAGGGTGTTAAATCATGAATAAAATAAATTCTCAACAAGGGTTTGTACTATTTGAAGCTTTAATTGCAATGTTTATTACTGCTGGAGTACTACTAGGGCTTGGCATACTGCATATGAAATCCATGCAGCAAAGTGCACTCACAACACAACGAACGATTGCGACGATTCAAGCAAATGATTTGACAGATCGAATGTGGGCGAGCGTGTGTTCGCTAGATGATAACTCTGGGCAACTTGCTGCAGGGCAAATCAATGCACTCAAAGAACGATGGCAAAAACGCTGGAAAGTTACGGGAAATGAGAGTGATTTTGTTCAGGGGCTTACAGCTAGTCAAAAAGCTATACATAATCGTATGAACAGTTGGAGTGGTGATCTGGTAATTCATGATGAAGCCAAGAGACAATTTGAAATAACGATCAAGTGGGAAAATAGAAAAGCCAAATGGTATGACACTGATCCATCTCAGAAAGAAACATTTGTCTATTATTTTTCAGTACCGAAGTGTGAAATTTAATAGGGAGAATTAGATGAAAAGAAAAATAGTTATGAATCGATATTCGCAAGCTGGTGTTTCTCTTATTGAGCTAATGGTGGGGTTAACCATTGGTCTGATTATTACCGCTGGGGCCTTAGCCATTTTATTTTCGAATCAAAAATTGATACTAGAAAAAGATGTAATGGATCGGTCACAGGAGAATTTTCGTTTTGCTTCGACCACAATTACACGATTAGTAAGACAAGCGAATTCATTTGGATTCCCAGAAAGTAATAATGAGTTGGTTATATATTTTGACCGTTCGCAAAGGGATTGTTTAGGCAAGGAAAATAATTCCAGTATGAATACATTTAAAGTGAATGAACAAAATGAACTTATTTGTATCTTGGCATTGGATGATGGAACAACGCAAACTGTTACCTTGGCCAAAGATATTCCTGAAGTAAAATTTGCTTACGGTATTCAGAATGGTACTAGTGCGAATTCGTTGGTTTATCAATCTTTTTTTAATGGATCTAGTGGTGTAGAAAATACATCTGTGAGTAATGTTTGGGGCACGGTAACCAGTGTACTTTCTCAAATGAGTGTGTCTGAGGGAAATACTAAACAATCTACTATTGATTTTATTTCAACCTCACATCTTTTAGCTATGACGCAATTGGCTTCGAGTGGGGGGAGTAGTAATGTCAATTTACCAACAGGAACAGGAACAGGAACAGGAACAGGAACAGGAACAGGAACAGGAACAGGAACAGGAACAGGAACAGGAACAGGAACAGGAACAGGAACAGGAACAGGAACAGGAACAGGAACAGGAACAGATGTAACTTGTGCCAGTGATATGTTGACTAAAATTACGTTAAAAGATGAAAAAAATAATACCTATAACTGGGCAAATACGAGTGCAATTGCTGCTAAAAAGAACACAAATATCAGGCTTATATTGGACATAAGTGCAGATGTCTCAGACTGGGAAATTAAACGAGATAGTGGGGCTTTTTCGGCATTGAAAAGTGATACATATTTGTTACCACAAGATAGCAAGCAAACTATGATTTTAACATTAAGGTGTAACACGTCAGTTAACAAATCTATAACATTTACTACAACTAATGGTTGGTCTTAGTGAGGATAAAAGAATGAAGAAACAACAGGGTTCCGTCCTCATTATTACAGTGGTAGTTTTATTTGCTGCAACCATGATCAGTCTTTACGCCATGCGGGGCACGATCATCCAAGACAAAATGACTGCCAATATTAATAATAAAGTGATTACTATCAATTCAGCCGAAGATGGGGCAGCACAATTTTTAAATTGGGCAAGGAATCGTTTTAAGAATAATGGATGGCCTACAGGGGGTGATACCAGTTGGAGTGTTATTATACCGAATGTTGGAACAGGGACGGTTAATTCCGGAAATAATGGTTATTATTGGATTGATACGGCTAGAAGTATACCTGGATGTGTCGTTGCGAATAGGAATCCCTGCTGGGATGATGATAATAAAATTGTAACGGTGCAAATCACGGGTAATTTAATTAAAACCAGTGGGAGTAGTACTAAAGTTTTGGGTGAAAGTGTTTACCAGATCAAGATAAAGGGGCAATTCCCTAATGCTGTTAAATTACCTGATCTTCCTGCCGCCTTAACATTAGGTGGTACTGTAGGCTCATTTACAGGTAAAAATAGTAAGAATTTTAAAATTAATGGTCAAAATAAGCTTGCTATTGCAACTATGAACTCAGGTGCAAGTACGGTTCTAGCGGGTATTCCTAACAATCGCGAAACTTCAGAGCATTATAGTGGTGGTGCTAATTGTCCTTCCGCAAGTGGAGCATGTGTTAAGGATACGGATTTAGGGCTCTGGGGAGATCCAAATCAAGTTATGGCTTTGGCTGATTCTATTAGATATGCGCAAGGTGTGACTTATATCGATGGAAGTGTAACTGGTAAGTTGGAAACATATGTTCCATCATGTGCAGGTATTGTTATTATTCGAGGTAATTATTCACCAACGGGTAACCAATGTGATTTCAAGGGAGCCCTACTGATTTTAGGTGGATCATTTAATGGAAGTGGTGGTGGAAATACTGCTATTCGTGGCGCCATATATGTTGCTAATATTCAGGGAAGCCCAGGAGCATATACTTTTGGTGGTAATGCATCTGCTAATTTAAGTGGCGGTGGTAATATGACTATTACATATGACTCTAGTTTTCTGGGGGGTGACCCAAATAACCCGCTAATGAGCGGCACACAGAAAACAACAATATTAGCTTGGAATGAAATTATTCTTTAATTTTATATGAATACTGAATAAAAAAACGCCTGACGAAGCAGGCGTTTTTTATTTAGTCTTTAGGCGATTAAGCTTGGCTGGTGAAGTAGTCTTCAGAGAAGTTCGTGATGACTTCTGCACCTGCTTTTACTTTTACAATACGTAAGTCGATTTCAGGCAAAATACGTTGTGTAAAGTAAGCTGCAAGCGCCAGTTTGTTTTGATAGAAGTCACCATCTTTGACTTTTGCAGCATTGGCAATTCTTGCAAACATATAGGCAAAACTGAGTAGGCCGACTGCATGTAAGTAATCTACTGCTGCTGCATTCGGGAACTCTGCACTTTCAGCAGCACGTTCAAGGATATACTTGGTCACTTCTTCCACTTCAGTTGCTGCATCGAGTGTTGCATCTTTAATGAAGTTTAGGTCTGCATCTAAGCCGTTAGCAAAGTCACGGATTTCAGTAATGTAGTCTGCAATGAATGCACCACCACATTTAATGGTTTTACGACCGATTAAATCTTGAGACTGAACGCCGTTGGTGCCTTCGTAGATTTGTGCAATACGTAAGTCACGTACACATTGCTCCATGCCCCATTCACGAATATAGCCATGACCACCGAAGACCATTTGTGAATCAATTACTGCGTTAAATGCAGTATCGGTTAAATACGCTTTAGCAATAGGGGTTAACAGTGCAACACGGTCATTGGCTGCTTTCACAGCTTCAGGGTCTGTTGAGAACTTGGTGATATCCAGTTGTTGACCGACATATACTGCAAAGGCACGAGATGCTTCATTATTGGCACGTGCATTAAGCAACATGCGACGCACATCACCATGAACTAAAATGCTGTCCGCAGGTTTAGCTGGCGATTGAGCACCCGACGCACTACGACCTTGTAAACGGTCTGTCGCGTACTGTGCAGCATTTTGGTAAGCAAATTCAGATGCGCCTAAACCTTGAATACCCATCGATAAACGTTCGTAGTTCATCATCACGAACATTGCCGCAAGGCCTTCATTTTCTTTACCGACCAAGTAACCTTTGGCACCGTCAAAGTTCATTACACAAGTTGCAGACGCTTTGATCCCCATTTTGTGTTCAATTGAACCTGGACCTGCCGCATTACGCTCGCCTACAGAACCATCTGCATTCACGAGGAATTTAGGCACGATGAAGAGTGAAATACCGCGTGAACCCGCAGGTGCATCTGGTGTTTTCGCTAGAACCAAGTGAATGATGTTTTCAGCTAAGTCGTGGTCACCGCCAGTAATAAAGATTTTAGTCCCTGTAATGTTATAGGTGCCGTCTTCGTTACGTTCAGCTTTAGTTTTGATAATGCCTAAATCTGTACCTGCATGTGGCTCAGTTAAACACATGGTCCCAGACCATTCGCCTGAGTAAATTTTGGGTAAATAGGTTTCTTTTTGTTCTTGCGATGCGTAGCTGTTCAGCGCCATACCTGCACCGACAGAAAGAAGCGGGTAGAGCATGAATGATGGGTTAGTTGCGAACAGCATTTCATCTGCCAGAACCGTCAGCATTTTTGGCATGCCTTGACCGCCCCATTCTTCATCCGCCGCTAAGCCAATCCAGCCGCCTTCAGCATATTGCTTAAACGCTTCTTTAAAACCAGCAGGTGTAGTCACTACTCCATTGCTAAATGTTGCACCTTCTTCATCACCTGTACGGTTTAAAGGCAGGGTGACGTTCTGCGCAAATTTAGCCATTTCCTCGAGGATCGCTTCAGCCGTCGCACTGTCTACATGAGCTAGATTTTCATTAGACTGCCAGAACTGATCTGCATTGAAAACGTCATTGAGGATAAATTTCATATCCGCAAGTGGGGCATTATAAATTGGCATGTTCGTTCACCTGTTTATTGTTTGAATCTCTGTAGACTTAGGACAGCTTAATTAACAACGGAGAGTGTTATCAGATGACCCAAGCGAAATAACGCTCTATTTATAAAGAAAAAGGACCGCCAAAGCTATGACTGTCCTTTTTCATTTCTGTACTCAAGAGTACAATTATTTCTAATATCGACTTAGTTATTAACTACTTAGAATGCAAAGTGCTCTGCATCTAATGCAAGTAACGGTTCTACGCCACCCGCAATCACGTCAACGTGTGAGCGAACACGTGGAAGAATCTTCTTGAAGTAGAAACGAGCTGTCGTGACTTTCGCATTATAGAAGTCAACGTCAGTTGTACCTGCAGCTAATGTTTCTTGAGCCACAAGTGCCATGCGTGCCCATAGGTAAGCAAGCGTTACATAACCAGAGAAGTAGAGGTAATCGACCGCAGCAGCACCCACTTCATCTGGGTTTTGCATTGCTTTCATACCAATTTGCATGGTTAAGTCGCCCCACTCTTTGTTTAGAGCAGCAAGAGGTTCAACAAACTCTTTCATTGCAGCATTGTCTTTGTTTGCTTCAACAAATTTGTGAATAATCTTAGTGAAGTCTTTCAACATTGCACCTTGAGTACCCAAAACTTTACGACCTAACAAGTCAAGCGCTTGGATTTCAGTTGTCCCTTCGTATAGACACGCAATACGTGTATCACGAACGATTTGTTCCATGCCATGCTCTGAAATAAAGCCGTGACCACCAAACACTTGAACGCCGTGTTTTGCAGATTCAGAACCCGTTTCAGTCAAGAATGCTTTTGCAATTGGCGTAAGCAGTGACAAGATATTGTCAGAAGATTTACGCTCTTCTTCCGTTGCCCCTTGCTCAACCACGTCCGCATGTAGAGACAATAAGTAAACCAGTGCACGACCACCTTCAGCAAATGCTTTTTGCGTTAATAGCATGTTACGAACAGCAGGGTGAACAATAATTGGATCGGCTTCTTTTTCTGGTGCTTTAGGACCTGTTAAAGAACGCATTGCCAAACGGTCTTTCGCATAAATCAACGCACCTTGGAATGCACCTTCAGATGCAGATAAACCTTGGATTGCAGTACCAATACGTGCAGTGTTCATGAAGGTGAACATGCAGTTTAAGCCACGGTTTTCAGGGCCAATCAGGAAACCTTTTGCATTGTCAAAGTTGATTACGCAAGTTGAGTTCCCGTGGATCCCCATTTTGTGTTCGATAGAACCACAACGCACCGCGTTACGCTCACCGACAGTACCGTCTGCGTTTAAGTTAAACTTCGGTACGATGAATAAAGAAATACCTTTGGTACCTTTAGGTGCGCCAGGAAGACGAGCAAGGACGATGTGAACAATGTTCTCAGCCATGTCATGTTCACCCGCTGAGATAAAGATTTTCTCACCAGTGATTGCATAGCTACCGTCAGCTTGTGGCTCAGCTTTAGTACGGATAATACCCAAGTCAGAACCAGCGTGTGATTCTGTTAAGCACATCGTACCTGTCCAAACACCTGAAACAAGGTTTGGTAAGTAAGCATCTTTTTGTTCAGCTGAACCGTGATGTTCTAAAGTACGAACTGCACCATGAGAAAGACCTGGGTACATGCCCCATGCCCAGTTTGCAGTACCGACCATTTCTGAAATCACGTTACCCAAAGAAACAGGTAATGCTTGACCGCCGTATTGTTCTTCAGCAGAAAGAGACGGGAAGCCAAGTTCGATATATTTTTGATACGCTTCTTTAAAGCCAGTTGGAGTTGTAACAACGCCATCATTCCAAGTACAACCTTCGCGGTCGCCGCTTTGGTTGATTGGAGACAATTCGTTTTCACAGAAATCTGCAGCAGCTTCTAAATATTGGTCAACCAATTCACGGCTTACGGTTTCCTGAAATGCAGGCAATTTAGAATAGTGTTCTTCTGCATTCAATAGCTCATGCAGTACGAATTGCATATCACGTAAGGGCGCTTTGTATTGTGGCATATCGGTTTCCTCAATACTGGTTTAACCAGCTTATAATCCTAATAAACATAAAAACGTGTCTTCTTTGACACGGATTGGAATAACTTAATCGTGCAACATCTTCTAATTTGGTACAAGCGGTTCAGGTGCTTTTCTTGGTGACTGTAAAGTCAAATAAATATTATTCAAAATCGCTAAGTGCACTGAGTGTAAACAGTTTTGCTGCTTTTGGCATGACATAAATAGTCAAAAAGCGTAAAAAGTTATGTCCAATAAAAAAGGCGCAATTTGCGCCTTTTTTATATATTTATGCTTTTTAAAGTGGCTTAAGCAGCCTTATTCGGTGCTGAAACAGGGGCTTTAGGCTGGAAGTGAACGATACATTTGCCATCTACTGTTTGTGTGCCAACTTTTAACTGCACGACTTTACCATCGGTTTGACCTTGGCAGGCTTTGGTCGCAGCTTGTTGGCGCGCTTGACGTTCAGCTAAACGTTGATCGTATTGCTGAGTTAACTCAGCACGTTTCGCATCGGTTAGCGGTTCGCCGCGTTGCATATGCATGCCACGGAACTCACCACGATCGGCTTGATCGCCACGCATTAGGCGATGTTCACCACGTTTCATTTCATCACGGTTCGGTTTAAACGAAATCGCACATGTGCCATCTAGCGTTTGTTCACCTGCTTTGACTTGGACTGCTGACCCCACCGCTTTGCCATCGCAGGCTTTTTTAATGTCTTGCATGACTTGCTTGCGTTCAGTACGCATTTTTTTAAATTGTTCGCGTTGTTCAGGTGTCATGTGACGGTCTTTTTGATAATGACCATGCATATGTTGCGACTGCTCCATATCTTTCGGTGCTTGGGTAGATTGACAGGCTGTCAACGCACCTACAGATAAAACGCTGGCAGTGGCTAAAGCCAATTTTGTCATCTTATTCATTCTACAACTCCCCCATACAAGAGCATGTGATTTTGGATGATTAAAGATTAAATAATAAAGATGTAGAAACAATGGAGAGTTTTTTGGTGCAGTGTTCTATACAATAACAAGGCAAAAGAACGACCGAGAGATTGCTTTTGAAGATTCGCCGCGTACCGATTGCTTTACGCTTATTCCTCACTGTATTGCTGACCACTTTGGTGATTACCACGGTGAGTTTAGGTGTGTTGCATTGGACGATGCAAAAGAATTTTGCCAAATATGTGGCGGACGTGGAAATGCAAAAGCTCGATCATCTGATTGATAACTTAGCAGGCGTTTATAGCACTTATCATGATTGGGGCAATGCCATTCAAGCGCAAATTTTGCAGATTGAAGGACATGCCGCGCCAGATGATTATGACCGTCTCTCTCGTTGGTGGTTACGTCGCCAGTACGACATTGCTCTGCAACAGCGTTATTTTAAAGAGAATACCAAAACCTTACTCAGTGATGTCTCTACCACTGAAGTCAAACATGAAAAACAGATTTTAACCGAACAAGAACTGCAAGCTTTGGAGGAAAACTTACCTTCGGAGTTTCAACCCTTTGAAGGTTTAAAGTTTCCGCTCAGCGCCAATCAAAATGTTTTCCGTCCAGATCGTAAAAAAGAAGAGATTGAACAAGAGAGCAAACAAAACACAGGCAAAAAACAGTTTATATCCACACCTGACCGTTTGGGGCTTAGCTCGCGTTTGTCTTTATACGATACGCAGCGTCAGTTCGTGGTCGGTGAACCTTCGGATGATCAAGTTTCTTTCCGTCCTATTGTGGTGAATAATCAAGTGGTGGGGTATTTGGGGTTGAAACCAGTTCTCGATCAAGATGATGCGTTGAGTATTAACTTCTTTAGTAACCAAAAACGTTATTTATTACTGGTCTATGGTTTAACCGTTTTTGCCAGTTTAATTGCTGCGTTGTTACTTGCGACTTATTTTAAGACACCGATTCAACGCTTGTTGAATGGTACGCGTGAATTAACCAAGGGTAATTTTCAGCATCAAGTTAAAGTGAATCGAAACGATGAGCTGGGTGATTTATCTAATGAACTGAACCAACTGGCGGTGATTTTAGATCAGCATGAAATTTCACGTCGTCAATGGGTGTCAGATACTTCGCACGAGTTGAAAACGCCGCTGGCAGTGTTACAAGCGCAGATCGAAGCGATGCAAGACGGAATTCGAAAACCAACACCTGAGCATTTTGAATCGATGCTACGCCAAGTCACCAGTTTGAAAAAACTCACGCATGACTTGGCCGATTTGGCACAAGCAGAAGCACAGCAATTAAACTGTTACTTTGCAACCGTGAACCCGTGGGCGGTGATTGAGCAAGAAGTGGAAAACTTTAAGCCCAAATTTGAACAAGCCCATTTAAGCATTAGTGTCGAAGGTGAGGGCGCTGAGTTACAACTTGATATTGACCGCTTTAAGCAAATCATGGTCAATTTGTTGGGTAATAGCATTCGTTATACCGAAGCAGGTGGTCAGGTTCGAGTTCATACGGAACAGTCTGCAACAGACTGGACGGTCTATGTCGATGACAGTCCATATGGCTTAAGCGATGAGCAATTGGCACGACTCGGTGAGCGTTTCTATCGAGTCGATGACTCGCGTACGCGTAGCACAGGTGGTACAGGTTTAGGTTTGGCTTTATCGGCTAAACTGGCACAGGCTTTAGGCGGCGAATTGAGTTTTGATCATTCGCCTTTGGGAGGTTTACGTTGCAAGTTAACGTTCCCAAAAAAATGAAACACAAAAGGAAGTATGTATGAAACATATTATGCTGGTTGAAGATGAAGTAGAACTTGCACAATTGGTCCGCGATTATCTTGAAGCAGCGGGCTTTGAAGTCAGTATGTTTCACGATGGTCATGAAGCCTACGATAGCTTTACGCAGCGTAAACCGAGTCTGATGATTTTAGACTTGATGGTGCCGCGTATGGATGGCTTGACCATTTGCCGTAAAGTCCGCGAACAGTCAGATTTACCGATCATTATGGTTACCGCGCGTACGGAAGAAATCGACCGCGTGCTTGGCTTGAACATGGGGGCAGACGACTATGTGTGTAAGCCCTTTAGCCCGAAAGAATTGGTGGCGCGTGTCCAAGCCGTGTTACGCCGTTTAGAACGTAAGGCTGAGCCTGAAGATCAGTCTTTGTTCCGTATGGATAAAGCGCAGCAACGCATTTGGTATCAGCAAAAGCCTTTAAACCTAACACCGACCGAGTTTCGTTTACTGGAGTTGTTTTTAGAGCATGTGGGGCAAGTTTATTCACGTGCGCAGTTACTGGATCATATCAACCCAGACAGCTTTGAAGTGGCTGACCGTGTGATTGATAGCCATATTAAGAACTTACGTCGTAAGATTTCGGATGCTGCTGAAACAGGTAATCGTCATGAATGGGTGCAGGCAGTATATGGAGTAGGCTATCGTTTTGAATATCCTGAAGATTAATTCAGTTTTCTGAGCGATAAAAAAAGCGGATAAGCCTTGGTTTATCCGCTTTTTTTATGGGATGGACTCAAGGCGGTAATCAAAATCAACAGTTCGCTTAAATCTCTAGCTTGTGAAATGAAACTGATCAATTGGCGATTTTAAAGGACAAGACTGGTTGATCGTCTGTGCAAGCGGTACAATTCATTTTTTTATCAGATGAGCATGTGTTTTGAGCAGCGAGACGCCTAAACTTCAGCGCCGTTTAAAGAACCGCCATATTCAATTGATCGCCATGGGCGGTGCAATTGGTACAGGTCTGTTCTTAGGTTCAGCACATATTATTGAGTCTGCTGGCCCATCTATTATTTTGGGTTATATGATGGGCGGTTTGATTGCATTTTTAATTATGCGTCAGCTCGGTGAAATGATTGTGCATGAGCCAGTGACGGGTTCATTCAGCTACTTTGCCTTTAAATATTGGGGGCGGTTTTCAGGCTTTTTAACGGGCTGGAACTACTGGGTGCTGTACATCTTAGTGGTGATGACTGAGCTGACCGCGATTGGTAAGTATGTGAATTACTGGTGGCCACATATTCCTGCGTGGGTCTCGGTGCTGGTGTTTTTTGTGGTGATCACGTTGGCCAATCTCGCTAATGTCAAACTGTATGCGGAGTCTGAGTTTTGGCTGTCGATGATTAAAGTTGTGGCGATTATCGCCATGATCATCTTCGGGGTTTACCTGTTGTTGACGGCAGATGTAGGTTCAACCGCATCCGTCACTAATTTGTGGGCACATGGCGGGTTTTTCCCACATGGCTTTGAAGGCTTGTTTTATATGTTGGCCTTTATGATGTTTGCCTTTGGCGGCATCGAGCTGATCAGTATGGCGGCTGCGGAAACCGAAGATCCTGAAAAGAACATTCCAAAAGCCGTCAATCAAACGGTGATTCGGGTTTTCCTGTTCTATATTTGCTCGCTGGCGATTCTTTTGTCTTTAGTGCCTTGGAATCAATTGGATTTGGGTGGTTTAGATAAAAGTCCATTCGTGCTTATTTTTAAGCAAATGGGCATTGATTGGGCAGCGCATTTACTGAATTTTATTATTCTGACTGCATCGGTTTCTGTTTGTAATAGTGGGATGTATGCCAATAGTCGCATGCTATTAGGTCTGGCAGAACAAGGCAATGCCCCACAAGTTTTTAAGCAGGTGAATCGACAAGGGACACCGATTGCGGCGGTTTTATTTTCAGCATTACTGATTTTTGGGTGTGTGCTGTTGAATTACTTTTTGCCTGAAAAAGCGCTCAGTTATCTGATTTATATTGTGGTCAGTGCGGCTGTGCTGAATTGGATGATGATCAGTTTGATCCATCTTAAATTTAGACAGAGTATGAAAAAGCAGGGCATTCAAACTAAGTTTCCAGCGTTATTTGCACCGTTTAGCAATTATTTTGTTTTAGTATTTATGCTGATGATTTTATATATCATGTGGAATCAAGGTTTTATGCTTTCCGTGTTGATGCTTCCTGTTTGGATTCTCGTGTTATTTGTTTTATTTAAAACATTGAAGACGAAAAAGAGCTAAAGCGCAGGTGATGATGTTAAAAAAGGACTCACTATGAGTCCTTTTTTATTGGGCTTTTGATCATTGAGGGTTCTGATTCATGGGTAAGTTATAAGCATTTTAAATAATGTTTTAGTTTGTCTTTTGCTATGCAGAGGGTCTATCAGTCTGTATTCAAATCAGCGAAGCATTCTGCTAGCCCTATGTATGTCACTTAGGGTTGGACTATAAGATAGCGTCCAAACTTTTCGACAATACATTCAAATAAGCAACTGAATATGAAAATGACTAAGACTTTACTGATTCTCAGTCTGTCTTTGTACGAGTTCAGCATGGCTTTCTGATTAACTTGGATGGAGAGTGAGCGACTTGCATACTCCATCTTTTCAGATTGGTCTGTGTAGATAATTAAATAGGCAAAATTGAGAAAAGAGTGGTTGTATTTCCGACAGATTGAAGCAGTGGGCTATAAAGTTGGTTTTAAATCACGCAAAAATTTATTTTAAGGAGTCAGGTTTAGCTTCGGTTATCCTGAAAACTATCCACAATTTCTGCGGATAATTTTGGGGGTAAGTCTAATTAAGCTTATTTTTCCATGTACGTTTTGGCTTACAACTATTCAAGTCGATTGCGTCTAGGTCAGTCCCAAGATTTTTTATATGATGCAGTCATAGAGAACGGGAAGTTCCAAAACATAAAACAAAAATGATAAGTTCAACACTAGGATGTGAGGTACAACAGGAGTTATACCTAGCTAACCAATACGAAAAAGCCCGACAGGATGTCGGGCTTTTTTTATCATCTATAAATGTCTCATTTCGCTTTTCTTTTCAAAATTTGGGTTCCAAATGGGCAATACGTAGAAAACGTTGAAAAACTGTTTAGCCGAGACAATATACCTTCAAATCCATGACCTGTTTGATGCAGTGATAGGGTTGCGCTTTAGAACATGTAATAGGCGTAATTAAAAATCTTTTTCATTCAATACATATTTAGGTGATGGCTTTAAGCGCAGCGATTCGCTGTCTTTGTAGTTTATTCAGCTTGGATACCACGAGTTCATAAGAGCTATGTACTAGATCAATGACTAAATCCGAATCTAAGTTTTCATGCTCATAAATTGAAATCCAATGCTTTTTATTCATATGCCAACCTGCATGAATATACGGATAAATATCACGTAACATCGCGCCGTGGTCAGGCGTAACTTTTAAGTTACTTAAAGCTGCCCCACTTAAAGATGAATTGAGCAAAAACATTTTATTCATGACTTTATAGACATCACAGCCTTCACCAAAGGGCTGACTGCACATCACTTCTGGCAGGGCAAGTGCAGCTTTTGCAGCAATAAGGTGTAAGGACATGTTGATCATCACTCTAGTGGAAAGCCTTGTGGATATTGTTTAATTTATCCACAGTTTAAGCCAAATGCTTAAGAGGAACAACTCACCATCACCTCAGGAACATCCGTTGGCAAAGGTGCTAAATCTTCCGCTTTCTCTAGTGCTACATTTCGTTCAAACGGGTGGCTAAGCAGGTCAAATAAGCGTTCGACTTCTGAGAAATCATTCCGTTCAGCCAGCTCAATCGCTTTTTGTGCCATGTGATTGCGTAGGATATAAACAGGATTGGCTTGTTGCATGGCTGCATTGAGTTCTGCTGTGTCTTGATTTGCACGAATTTGTTCATATTGCGCGAGGAAACTTTCAAATTGACGACGGTCAAGGCAGTCATCTTTAATCGTTTCATATTGTTGATTCTGTAAACGCGTAAAGCTTTGTGTGTAGTCGAGCTGTTCGGTTTGTAGAATCCGTAAGAAGGTCATGGCACAGTCAAAACTTTCAGTATGAAAATGAGGTAAGCCCATTTTCTGACTTAAACTCAGTTTGTAGTGCTCCAAGAACGTGGGTTCATAGTGTTCTAGGCAAGTGGCAAGGTCTTGCTTCCATTGTTCTTTGTCATAGTCTTGCGGACAAAGCGGAATGAGGTTATTCAACCATGTCCATAAGTTCCAGTGTCCAATGCTCGGCTGCTGCTGATAGGTATAGCGGCCTTGGTAGTCGGAGTGATTGTTAATCCAATTCGGACGGAAGCGTTCCATAAAACCATAAGGACCAAAATCGAGGGTTGAACCTGTAATGTTTAAATTATCAGTATTCATCACTCCATGTGCAAAGCCGACCAGTTGCCATTTGGCAACCATTACCGCAGTCCGTTGAATTACTTGGGTTGCAAATGCCAAAACAGGTTGTTCCGCATCTAAACACTCGGGGTAATGCCATGCGATGCATTCTTGGGTGAATTCGCCGAGTAAATCAGGTTGATACTGGTTGATCCACTCAAAATGCCCCAAGCGAATATGACAGTCCGATGTACGTAACATCATGGCACCGAGTTCCAATTTTTCTCGCTGCACGCCTTGAGCCGATGAGGTAAAGCCAACAGCATTACTTGATGCGACACCTAAACTATTCAGCGCATGTCCAGCCAAATACTCACGAATGACGGAGCGAAGTACCGCACGACCATCTCCCATTCGAGAATAAGGAGTAGAACCTGCACCCTTTAAATGCAGGTCAATGGTTTGCCCATGTTGATCGAGGATTTGTGCGATCAATAAACCCCGACCATCACCGAGCTGTCCTGCCCACTGACCAAATTGATGCCCAGCATAGACCATTGCCAATGGTTCAAATTCACTAAAGGTTTTTTGTCCGCTACAAATCTCTACCCAAGACTGTTTGTCGGCTTCAGACCATTGCAACTGTTCTGCTAAAGCAGCATTGAAATGACCTGCTTTTGCGCCTTTCAGTGGCAGGGGCTGTTGATGGTGATAAAGTTTTGACGGAAGGAGAGAATAGCGTGAATTGAACTGCATAGTGAAGGATCACAAGGGATAAGCCATGACCCCATCAATATAGCAAAGTTTTAGTGTTAAGACATATATCCAACTGTTTTAGTCAACTATAAACAGTTTAGCACCTTTTGAGGTGGACGAGCGATGGGCTTCAGCTTGATCTGCAACTTGGTAACTCATGCCAGCTGTGAGGGTAAAAGTTCGACCATCATCTAGTTCGGTGTGTAGTTCGCCTTCTAAGCACAACAGAATATGCCCTTTAGAACACCAGTGGTCGGCCAAATAGTTCTCAGAATACTCCACCATACGCACGCGAATCGCGTCAAATTGCTGAGTACGCCATAGGGCATGACCCTGATCACCTGTATGGCGGGTGGTTGGTATCTCGGCCCAGTTGGTAATACCGAAAGGAATATTGTTAATATCCATGCTGTTATCCTTTATGAACTGCTAAAAAAAGCCCCTTGCGGAGCTTTCTTTTGAAATGGTAAATCAGAGATCAATTATTGTGAAACAGGCGCTTTTTTAATGCTACGCATCAAGGTGGTCAAGGTTTGACGGTGATGACCTAGACGCTGTTCGACTAACTGAAACTCAATTTTGAGCTTTTCATCCATTTGATGGATTTTTTCAGCCACTGCTGTTTTCTTGGCTTGAATTTCTTGTTCTTTCAATTTTGCCCAGTCATTCAAGGTTTGGGTGAATGCATCATACTCTTGCGCAATACGAGCTTTCGCCGAGCTGATGTCATCATTGACATTGAGACCATGAACTTCTAAGTCTTGTTCTGCGTATTTAAACTTCATCGCAAGTTCAGCTTTTTTAATATTAAAGCTCGGAATACGACGTAAGTTTTTAGCTAAACCAAGTTTTGAGCATGACCAAATCAACCATTTAGTTGGGTCATACTGCCACCATTTCACCCCGTTACGATAGTCGTATTGGAAAATGTGGTGGTAGTTATGATAACCCTCACCCCAAGTGGCAATAGCTAACCAGAAGTTGTCACGTGCGGTATTTTCGTCTGTATATGGACGTTTGCCCCACATGTGGCATAAAGAGTTAATGAAGAACGTGACGTGGTGGCTGAGAATTAAACGCATTAATCCGCCCAACAATAACACGCCCCATAAGTCGCCTACAGCCCAACCAATCGGTAATAAAATACCAGTGTGGACGATGATCACTAAAGGAACATAGTATTTGTGTTGGAACATCACCAATTTATCATTCAGTAAATCGGGTGCATTTTTAAAATCAGGTTCTGCTGATGGATAGTCACGAAGCATCCACCCCATGTGCGCATACCAAAAACCATTGTTAATCGAGTAGGGATCTTTCTCGATATCATCGACATGGCGGTGGTGGGTACGGTGACCTGAACCCCAATATAAAATACTGTTTTGCACAGCAAAGGTACCCATAATCATTAAAATGATTTTTAAAGGTAAGTTTGCTTCATAAGCACGGTGTGCCCATAGACGGTGATAGCCAGCGGTAATACCTAAGCTACTAACACCCAGTAATACAAACATACTGATCCAAGCGGCTAAGCTGAAATCATGCTGAAAGGCATATAAGGGAATTGCAATCACAGCCACAATCGGAAGAAAAACCAATGCAAAAATTGCAACCCAGTTAAATGGGGCTTTGGGTAGGGGAGCATTCATCTCCAACAGCACTCCTGAAACCTTGGGAGGTATAAATGGAAGGTCAATCCATTACTTTTTGCATGGATTAAGCTACAGCATATTAGCATGAGCGAACCTTGGTTCACTAGCATTATTGTACAGATGTATTGTACTAAACAGTAACAGAATACGAATGTTTAGATATCGAAATTATCGAAGCATTTCTAGGCTTTATATTAGCAGAGCGATCAATATGAAAAATGAACATTTTCAGTGCCACTGCTCATGTAAAACTCAAGTCCATCTTTGGCATTGTTCAATGCGCATCTGCCAAATGTTGTAGCATCATTTTAGGAAAATCGGTAATTAATCCATCAATGCCGCAGTCACGTAAATGTTTGGCGCGCTCGATGTCATTCACTGTCCAAACACTAATGGCTAAATTCGCTTGTTGTGTGGCTTTTAACAAGTCATCGGTTGCGAGTTGGTTCATCCAGCCGATTTGGCAACAGTCGTATTTGAGCGCTTGTTCAATCGCAAGATGTTGAATATCGTCTTCAATCAATAAGCCACGTTTAAATGTTGAGTTTTGATTTTGGAGTGCTTGTAGGATTTTAAGATCAAAACTGGTGATGACCGCACTGTGTTCAAAGCCTCTAAGTTGCTGTGTGAGATGTTGTGTTAGTCGTTCCGCTTCAGCTTGTGTTTCTACAGCTTTGACTTCAACTTCAAGATGTTCAAAGTCCTGCATAATCTGGAGGGCTTGTCGTAGTGTTGGGGTACTTTGCTTTTCCCAGTCTAGCCAAATATGTGCTTGATTATAGCTATCGAGTTCTGTGCTGCTTAATGGGTAGAGTGCTTGGTCGATCCCAGTGGTTCGGAGCATGTTGTCATCATGCATAATGATCAGCTCATGGTCTTTGAGCTGACGAACATCAAATTCGACCGCACGTATGCCTAGATCATAAATATATTGAAAACCGCCGAGTGTATTTTCTGGGGCTTCGCCACGTGCACCACGATGTCCGATGATTCTCATATTGAACCTGAGCTATATACGTCTTTTGAGTGATTGTAGCGCTAAAAATATCTGATTGGGATAGATTCTAAGGTAGAGATATCAGATATGCGTAAATGTGATTCGTAATGGTTTGAGGTAGGACTGAATTTGAATGAAATGTTTATATTCACGATAAGTGATGGTATTTGACGAGTTTTACGCTTGGAAAAATGGTTTTGATTGCTTTGCCCAAAAGAAAAGTAACATCAAAAAGTCTTGCAGTGAATTGATCACTGCAAGACTCCGAAAAGATCTATTTCGTTCTAAAACTTAGAAACGTTTAAATAGTTTCATTAATATTTTTTTGCCAAAGTACTTCCGAGCCACCTTCAGCACGCTGTAAAGCACGCGATGCGACAAAAAGCCAATCCGATAAGCGGTTGAGCAACTGTAGTGCGGTGCTTTGAATATTTTGATCACGCGTGTGCACTGACATTAAGCTACGTTCAGCTCGGCGACATACCGCGCGTGCTTGGTGTGCATAGCTACATGCTAAAGAACCCGAAGGTAAGATAAATTCTTTCAGCATGGGTAAGTCTTCATTCATACGGTCAATTTCTTGTTCAAGAAACTCAATACAAACAGGTTGAAGCAAGTGATAGTTGGGAATACAGACTTCACCGCCTAAGTCGAAAAGCCAATGCTGAATCAGGCTTAAGCTTTTATCCCATGTTGCTTTGTCCGTGATTTGACTTGCGGTAATTTGAGCACGAAGTACGCCAATTGTTGAATTAAGTTCATCCACATCACCAAGTGCGGTAATTCTTAGATCATCTTTAGTCACACGTGATCCATCGCCCAGACCTGTGGTGCCTGAGTCGCCAGTACGGGTATAAATTTTACTTAAACGGTGGCCCATAATTTGTCCTGCCTAAAGAATGAAAAAAAGGATAATGTCGGTCAAAACATTATCCATAAACTGCGCTGTTTTTAAATTTTTTTGAGTCTTTACGTTAAATTAATAACGGAAAGTGACTCCTACAGAGGCTTGACGTCCCCCGTTAACATACCAACCATCGCCAAAGTTATCAGCTGTTCTATATTCTACATCGCCCATATTTTCAATATTGCTAAACACTTTAATATTAGGATTGATATTCCAGTACATGTTTAAATCAACGGTTGCATAACCAGGAGCTTTAACTTTATTGGCAGTATCTGCATAAATATCTGATCGTGCAATAAGTGAAGCACTGATTCCGTAAATCGAATTCTCAAGTCCAGTCGTTAAAGTGAAAGTTTGTTTAGGCTTATATGCAATTCTCAGATCAGTCTTTTTATCTTTTGAATCAACATAAGCGTATTCTGTGTTTAGGAATAGGTCATCTTTTTTCCATTTAAGACCTAGCTCACCACCATTGATTTCAGCTTTATCTATGTTGATATAAGTTGAGTTCGGGCTTGAGTATTTATAGCTGATTAAATTTTTTATTTCAGTATGGTAAGCAGATAAAAAGGCATTTAGGTTTTGCCCAATTCTTTGATCTACACCAATTTCATAGGAAATACTTTCTTCTGGTTTGAGATCAGGATTACCATAGGTATTTCCATAGGACTTTTCTGAAAAATAATAGAGTTCTGTAAGGGATGGGGCTTTAAAAGCTGATCCGATATTGGCATAAATACTTGTTTCGGGTAATACTTGATAACGAACAGCTCCTTGACCGATTGTATGTGTACCGAATAGTTCATTATCTTCAGTACGAACACCAACCTGAGTATTTAGCTTATCTGTCTTATACTGATGTTGAACATAATAACCGGTAGAATCGATACTTTGTTTTTTATCTTTTACATCATTACTTTTAAAATCTGATTTTAGATAAGTTACACCTGCGAGTAAATTATTCTTAGAGTCTATATTCCAGTTTAAGTTTAGATCACCTTCATTGTTTTCTGTATCAAAGTGGTTTGGATCACTATCTTTTACTTGTTGGTTATCAATAAAGTTTGAATAACGTGCAGATAATGTAAGATTTTCAGCAAAACCATATTGAATGCTTGAATTAATCAGACGGTTCTCAAATATACGCTCTGCATTATTTTTGATAGTCATGTAATTGTAGAATTGACTCAGCCCTTCATTTTGACTGATTGACAGGTCAGTTTTAATATTCTTTTTATTGTCGTAACCTACTTTCGCACTATAACCTTTCTGATCATAAGCGGCTTTTTGATCTTTGCTTTGATTATCTAGAACTCGTGTTCCATCACTTTCTAAGCGCTGTCCTCTAATTTGTGCATAAAAACCATCTTGAATGAGGTCAGCTCCTGCAATAGATTTATAGGTATTATTTTCCCCATAGATACCTGTAATAAAACTGCTATTTTTTGTTGGAGTTGAGGTTATCATTTGAGCCACTCCACCAATTGCCTCTGTTCCATATTGTACAGAGGCTGGACCTTTAAGAATTTCTATCTGTTCAAGATCAGATGAATCAAGAAATGATGGATAAATTGCAGCAAGGTGGTTTTGGCTATTTAGACGAGCGCCATCTTTCAATATGAGAGTGTGATTTGGTCTAGTTCCACGAATTGAGATTTCCGTGATCTGACCTATTCCGCCACTTTGTTTGACAAAAACAGACGGATCACGTTGAATTAAATCTGATAAGTTGAGAGCTGGATTTTTTTCGATTTCACTTTTTGAAATCACAGTAATACGTGCTGGTACGTCTTTAATCTTTTCTTCAGAACGGGTTGCAGTGACCACCAATGTTTCTAAAGATGCATTTACAACATTAGAACTGTCTTGTGCAGATACAGACGTAGAGAAACCCATCGCAATAGCGATTGCGCCCACTAAAGCTGTAGGCTGACATAAATTTGACATGCTGGCTCCATACATTCACCCCCCGTGAATGATTGAGTTAAATGGCGCAACAAGCAGGTCTCCGGACTTAAATATAAATATTGCGAACAATATTGGTATATCCATCTTCCCACACGAGTGCAGTGATGTAAGTGCAAATACTTATAAAGATATACGTTTCGTTTTACCGTTGCGGGGGCAGTGTTGGACTCTCACCAACTTCCCTAAAGCATAGTGCTTAGACTTATTGCATTTGAGCGAAGTATAAGGTTTGTATGCGAATTAAACAATCTATGTAAAGATTTTTTCAGGATGAACTTTACGCAAGGTGAAAAAATTGCATTACAATGATTTGCCCTGTTATTTATAGATCAGCTATAAATAGGGTTGAGCCAGAGTCATAACCTATGCGAACCCGTGCCAAAATTTGTGGAATTACCCGTAGCCAAGATATTCAAGCTGTGGTCAATGCTGGGGCTGATGCGATTGGTTTTGTATTTTTCCCGCCTAGTCCACGTCATGTCAGTGCAGCTCAAGCTAAAGAATTGATTCGACATGTGCCTGCCTATGTGCAAACTGTTGGGCTTTTTGTGAATGCAACTGCGGATGACATTGCCGATGTGTTAAAACTAGTAGCGCTGGATATCATTCAGTTTCATGGTGATGAAACACCAAAAGACTGTCAGGCAATTGCTGCACAAGTAGGACGTCGTTGGTATAAAGCCATTCAAGTGAAACCTGAAATGGATGTGGTGGCAGAAGTTCAACGCTTTCAACAGGCAGGGGCAAGCGCAGTGCTCTTAGATGCATGGCATCCTGAACTGAAAGGGGGAACAGGACACAGTTTTGACTGGTCACAATTCCCCAAACTGGATATTCCTTTAATTTTAGCTGGTGGTTTAACCCCAACTAATGTTGAAGACGCTATAAAGACGACTGGGGCTTATGCTGTAGATGTCAGCGGAGGCGTCGAATCCGCTAAAGGTATAAAAGACCAACAACTTATAGAAAACTTCATGCAAGGAGTCCATCGTGGATCAGCAAAGTAATGTGATTGACTATACCCAATACCCAGATGCAAAAGGGCATTTCGGTATCCATGGCGGACGTTTTGTGTCAGAAACTCTAATGGCAGCATTAGAAGACTTAGAAAAGCTCTATTTCCGTATGAAGGATGATGAGCAGTTTCTGGCAGAATTCGACCGTGACCTCGCCTACTATGTAGGTCGTCCTAGTCCTTTATATTATGCTGAGCGATGGTCGAAAGAGTTGGGTGGTGCGCAAATTTATTTAAAACGTGAAGACCTCAATCATACGGGTTCGCACAAAGTGAATAACACCATTGGTCAGGCTTTACTGGCAAAACTGTCAGGTAAAAAACGAATTATTGCTGAAACAGGTGCAGGGCAGCATGGCGTTGCAACGGCTACGATCGCAGCACGTTTAGGTCTTGAATGTGTCGTTTTCATGGGCGCAGAAGACGTAAAACGTCAAGCCATGAACGTCTATCGTATGCGTTTGTTGGGTGCAACCGTTGTGCCTGTGGAAAGTGGCTCTAAAACATTGAAAGATGCCATGAACGAAGCGATGCGTGATTGGGTCACCAATGTTGATTCAACTTATTATGTGATTGGTACGGTTGCAGGCCCACATCCTTATCCACAATTGGTTCGTGATTTCCAATCGATTATTGGTCGTGAAGCACGTAAACAAATTCAAGAGCAAGCAGGGCGTTTACCTGATGCTTTGGTGGCATGTGTCGGTGGTGGTTCAAATGCAATGGGCTTGTTCTATCCATTCTTAAATGACCCAGATGTAAAAATGTACGGCGTTGAAGCCGCGGGTTATGGCATTGAAACAGGTAAACATTCTGCTCCATTAAATGCAGGTCATGTTGGGGTTTTACACGGTAACCGTACTTATTTGATGTCGGATGAACAAGGTCAAATCATTGAAACACATTCGATTTCAGCAGGTTTGGATTATCCAGGTGTAGGCCCTGAACATAGCTTCTTGAAAGATATGCATCGTGTTGAATATGTGCCGATCAATGACAACGAAGCTCTACAAGGTTTCCGTGATTTAACCCATATTGAAGGGATTATTCCTGCACTGGAAAGTTCTCATGCCATGGCGTATGTCACTAAACTTGCGCCAACGATGTCAAAAGATCAAATTATTATTGCGACGGTTTCAGGTCGTGGTGATAAGGACTTAATGACTGTGGCACGTATTGATGGTGTGGAAATGGTTGAGATGTAATTTTCCTCTGGTGTGAAGCTTCTCTCTGTGGAGAAGGTTATACAATATGAAAATCGTGCTGAAGTAATTCAGCACGATTTTTTTGAAATAGAAGGTTATCAAAAACATGAATAAGGGAAGGCAACATGGCTGTCTGCTCAACAAGATGGTTTTGTTACTTTTTCCGAAACCAAAGTAAGATATTTCCTACTAATGAAAACTTTGGTCAAATTTATCTTAATGGTCATGTAACGTTATCTGCATTTTGACGGAGTCTTACTGCTTACACCTCAAATGTAAAGAGTTCATAATGTTACTTTGAATAAGCCCAAAGTAACCAAAGGCATTGTCATTCGCAAAACTCGTCCTATACTTTCATGTGATTAATGTCGTTGCGAAAACATTTCTCTCGAAGTGTGGTCTACCTCGAACAATTGCGAATGACGTTTCAGTGAGTCGCATGTTAGCTGTAAAAATGTCTCAAAAGAAAGGAAATAGAATGCCCAGCCTATTTATTGTCATGCTCGGTGGCCGTCATGCCCGCGCCAATACAGAAGTTCATGATGTGGTTTTAGCCGCTGGTGATTCGCTTGAAGATGTTTATCCGCAACTTAAAAATGCGTGGTTTGGTGAACAAAAAGGCTTACATATTGATGCTTGGGCGCAAGTGAATGGCATTGAATGTCGAGGAAAAAAATACCAAATACAGTTTAGTGATGCCCAACCCCAAGCAGAGGATGAAAAACTGTGGCTCATAAATTTAGGTGGCTATGACACACGTGAATTTGGTGAATTACATCGTTATGTACTCGTCGTTGCTCCGCATGCCACAGAAGCCAAACAACTTGGCAAACAACATTTTGATCAAACGTGGCAAAAGCAACATACTGACCGTGTTTTAGATGTCGATGACTGTATCTCGATTGATTGTGTATATGGGCGTTATGTGACTTTGGTTGAAGCTGAGTTTGATGTAAATACATGGGAAAATACATATCTCATGTTAAATTAAGTTTGAATCATTCCTAATTTTTTTTAAGTGATGTATTAAAAAGAAAAAGCAGGTTTGGTGAATAATTTGATGAAAAAACAAACTAAATACTTTTCACCTTTAAAATTATAGGCATAATAGGCTTATGGATATTAATTAACTTTTGCTTAAGGATAAAGCATCAATGGATTTGATTCAGTCCAATGGACAACCACATTATGGTCGGTTTAGCGAACTTCCAAAAACCATTGATTTAAATAAGTATCAGTATAAAACCCCATATGGTGAAGTACTCACTGGCTGGCGGAAAAAGCTGAAATATAAGAAATTTAAGTTTTGTAGCATTCAACATGAGCATTACACCATTGGCTTAGCGATTGCTGATATTGCTTGGGCTGGGCATGGTTTTGTTTATATTTATGATCATCTCAAAAATGAAGTACTTGAATGGAACGCCGTGAATTTTTTGGCGCGTAAAACCGTATTAGATGAACAGCCTTTATATAATCAAAGTGTGTTTGCAAATTCACCTTTTCAAATTGAAATTCAGCATGCCAATGGGGTGCGCTATGTTCAAGTCACCAAGTATGGTGAGATTAAGCTGAGCGCCCGTATTTTCTGCGCAGGTACTGATCCATTGAGTATGTGCAGTCCAACAGGGATTAATGGTTGGACTTATACCCAGAAACTGACCACCTTAGCTTGCGAGGGGTTTTTTACCAATAAAGCGGGGCAGATCATTCAGTTTAATGAGCGAACCTTGGCTGCGCTAGATGATACCTGTGGTTTCCTTCGACCGGAAACAGCTTGGTTTTGGCTCTCTTGTAGTTTTTGGGATGCACAGGGTAAGCGTATTGGTCTGAACTTAGCCTCTGGTGTGAATGAAAGTTTTGGCAATGAAAACTGTTTGTGGGTGAATGGAAAACTATACACCGTCAGTGATGTTCTGTTCCAAATGGAAGAAGAAGGGCGTTGGAGCATTCGTTCGCTAGATGAACGCTTAAATTTAACCGTGACCACCGGTTGGCGCCGTTTTGAAAACCTAAATTTGCGTCTTGTGGGCAGTCAGTTTAGTCAGTGGCAAGCCAAGATTAGTGGTACGATTCAGCAGGGTGATCAAGAGATTGTATTACTGAATGAATATGGACTGCTCGAACAGCACTATGCAAAGTGGTAAAAGACCAGTGATAAGAAAAACCGGCTTCATGCCGGTTTTTTTATACTTTGTTGCGCTTATTGAATTATTTGCCTGCTTGCCAAAAAGCTTCACCCGCTAAAATCGGATCATGGTTTTCTGCTAGGGTATCGATCCAAACATCGTACTGCGCAATCACGGGATGTTGATTGGGATGAAAGTCTTTCTTAAACCAATCGAGATATTGACCACGCATTCGAGACAGTATCCCTTTTTTCCCAAAGAACCAAGGCAGTCCTTTACGCATCATTTGCAAGCGTTGAATACGGTTAAAGCCATCATGCTTGAGCATGACATCTGCACGATAGGTAGTGAAACCAAACATCATCACCGTGGTAAAGGCCAATGCAAATAGACGCGTCGCTTCAGGCACATGTCCGACTTGCTTCATCACATCAAACGCGACATCACGATGTTCCATTTCTTCAATGGCATGCCATGCAAATAAAGCACGCACATAAGGGTGAGCCTCAGCCAACGTGGCTTTATGGCTATAAAAAGTCTCGGCCATCAGTGCAGTTAAATGTTCTGCTGCCGCAGTCATAGCAATGTTGTATTGCGGCGAGCGTTTGCTTAATTCGAACTTAAAGATTTTATTTAAACGCTGAATGAACTGATCGACAGGCATGCCTTGTTCTCGCATGACCTGATTCATTTTGTCATGGGCAATGCCATGCTGTGCTTCCTGCTTAATAAAGTCGGTGACACGAGCCGCTAAGCTTGGGTCTGTAATTTGGTCCCGAAACAAACGCACGCTTTGAATAAAATAGCGTTCTCCATCGGGGAAAGTGAGGCTGAGTGCATCAAACATACGCGTCCGAAATGGGTCGCCGCCAAACCAAAAACGGGGCACTTCATCGAGCTTAAAATTAAGTTGGGTTCGCACAATCGGTTCAATAGGGGCTTTAACAATGGCATTCATTTTGTTTTACTTCATTTGCCTTGGATGATTGCAGTATGTCGGAGAAAATGCAGTTTGTTTTGACAGATATTGCCATTTTTTATACATTTTACGCCAATGTGAAAATATCGCATGTCAAATAGCGGGTGGGCCGTCATGCAAGAATTACAAATCCCCAATAGTTATTTTCAGCTCTTGAATATGTATCTCATAGAGCAAGGAATTGATTTTCATCAACTCGATTTTTTAGCGCAATATCAGTATGAACTGGAGCATGTATTACAACTGCCAATTGATACCCAATCGCCATTTTCGTTCTTTCAAACGATTTTACAACTGACGCGAGAACAGTTGGATTGCCCTCAGTTGATTATGGAGATGGCAAAATTTATTCAACCTGAGCATTTTGGTGTTTTGGGCTATATGGCCACACGCAGTAATAGCGTGGCTGAAGCACTGAGTTATGTGATGCGTTTTAGTCGTTTGGTGATTGATGGTGCAGAAGTGAGTCCCATGCAGATGCAGCAAAGGGGCAGTGAGATTTGGCTGACTTGGCCTTTTCTCAATGAGAAATATGCTTCACTGAATGAAATGACCATGGCATCCATTGTGCATTTGGCCAAGAAAATTTTTCCCGATCAATTACAGTTCTTAAAAATCCAAATGGCGCATCCAGCCCAGATGGCACAGTATCATTATCAAAAATTTTATGGCTGTGAAGTGAGCTTTAATCAAGCCTGCTATGCCTATGTGATGAGTGCGGACAGTCTGGCGTTAAAATCGGGCTTTGCTGATCCATCTTTAACGCAGCTTTTACTGAAACAAGCAGAAGTTGCAATTGCACTCAAGCCTCGTTATGAAAGCGTATTGCAACAGATTCATAGCGCCGTGGCTGATTATCTTAAAGCACATGCGGAAGCCCCTAAAATTGAACAGATTGCCAATGAATTACACTTGTCAACGCGGACTTTACAACGCCAGTTACAAGACTGGGATAGTTCATTTAAGCGAGTACGTGAGTCAGAGCGCATGAAGCGATGTGAATATCTCTTACAACAAGGTTTGAGTTTAACTGAAATCGCCTTACAACTCGGCTATTCGGGACAGTCTGCTTTAGCGCGTGCCTATAAACAGCACAGTGGACAGACCTTATTACAGTTGAAACGACAACTGAAATAACAGCAGGCATAAAAAAAGCGCCTTTTGGAAGGCGCTGAAATGTATGCAATGATCAGGCTGATTTCAGTCGTGGAAAACGGAATGCAATTGCAAGGATGGCAAAGATCGCCAGTATCCAACAGTAGTAAATGCTGCCGATGAGTTCAACTGGCGAAAGCTTTGCAATTGAGCAGGCCAATAGAAGCTGTGCTCCATAGGGAATAAGCCCTTGTACAACACATGAAAAGATGTCGAGCAAAGCTGCTGCACGTTTGGGGTCTACGCCATATTCTTTAGCGACTTCACGCGCCATATCGCCCGATAAAATAATCGCTACAGTGTTGTTGGCCACAAAAATGTTAGAGAAAACTACTAAAAAGCTCAATCCGATTTCACCTGCGCGCTCACGACCAACTTTAAATAAACGGGTGAGGCTGTAAATGCGTTGAATAAGCCAGTCGAGACCACCTTCTTTTTGCATAATGGTCGAAAGACCGCCCAAGAACATCGACAGTAATGCGACTTCAAACATACCGACAAAACCATCATAGATGGCTGTGTTGAGTTGAATGACGGTAAATTCTGGCTGTGTAATCAGTCCCATCACCCCAGAGAGCACCACGCCGACTGTAAGTACGGCAAGTACATGTAAACGACTGAAGGCAAGGAAAAACACCACCACATAGGGCAATACTAGCCAAGGATTAAAGTCTTTGGACTGAATGGTTTCGGTTTGGTGAATACTAAAGACATAAATCGCGATTGTGATTAAAGCCGCAGGTACTGCAATCCAGACATTGACGCGAAACTTGTCTCGAAGTTGAACTTTTTGACTGGTGGTGGCTGCAATGGTGGTATCCGAAATCATCGACAGGTTATCACCAAACATCGCACCGCCCACGACCGCACCTATGGCATAGACAGCAGCAATATCGGTGGCTTGAGAAAAACCAAAGGCAATCGGTGCACAGGCCGCAATGGTGCCCATCGAGGTGCCCATTGCTGTTGCAATGAACGCTGAAATAATGAATAGCATGGGCAGCACAAAGGCTGGTGGAATCGCAGACAAGCCCATTTGCACTGTGGCATCTACACTACCAATGGCGCTGGTGGTACTGGCAAATGCACCTGCCAACATGAACACCATGAACATTAAGATGAGGTTCGGGTGACTTGCACCGCGCAGAAAGGTTTCGATGCCTTGATTCAGCTCACCGCGGTAGATCAACACCGCCAAAATAATGGCAGGAATGGCCGCAACAGGCGCTTTCATTTGATAGAACGCAAACTCGGTTCCAATCATAGAATGGTAAATACCACTGCCTAAGAAAATGGCTAAAAAAACAATAAGCGGTAACAGCGCAAGCGCACTTGCTTGCACTAAACCTGAGTTATCGGTGGTCATAGGAGATAGGGAAATGAAAGAATGTGCGTAGTATAATGCAGGTTTTGCTATTTCATAAAACTTTAAATGTAAAAGCTAAACCGCCTATTTTTATCATTTTTTTGCAAATAAAAATAAGTTTATCTAAAACTTAGACATTTTGGTATTTCCTAAAATTAGGCATCTTTGATCATTGAGAAAAAAACCGAAATATCAGTAAATGGTGCTTTACGGTTGTTCTGAAAATATTTGACGAAAAATGAATTGGAACGCGAACGCGATGTGCTCTATTCAATGAGTAAAAAATAGCGTTACAATGCAGCGTCTTGTATTTTTACAAAGCCAACTCCTCAGTAGTTTTAATTTTAAACAAGTTAAGGAAAGCACAACCCTATGTCACGTTTAGCCACTCGTTTTGGACAGCTTAAATCTCAACAGCGTAAAGCTTTGGTTTCTTATGTTATGGCTGGTGACCCTCATCCACAGGTAACAGTTCCTTTGTTACATCAGATGGTCGAGGCGGGTGTAGATGTGATTGAACTCGGTCTTCCATTTTCAGACCCTATGGCAGATGGTCCTGTGATTGCCCTTGCTGCAGAACGCGCATTGGCAGGTGGCACCAATACCTTAGATGCTTTGAATATGGTCAAAGAGTTCCGTCAAAAGGATCAAGAGACCCCAGTCGTATTGATGGGTTATCTGAATCCAGTTGAAGTCATTGGTTATGAAAAGTTTGTATCGACTGCGCATGCATGTGGTGTCGATGGCATTCTTCTGGTGGACTTACCACCAGAAGAAGCAGCAGAGCTTGATGTTGTATTGAAGCAATTTGATATGGATCAAATCTTTTTACTAGCGCCAACCTCAACGGACGAACGCATTAAACATGTGGTGAAACAGGCGAGTGGTTTCATCTATTACGTGTCTTTAAAAGGGGTCACAGGTGCAGCAACTTTAGACGTTGCTGAAGCTGCAAACCGAATTGCGAAAATTAAAGCAGAAACAGATATTCCTGTCGGTGTTGGTTTTGGGATCAGTGATGCGACATCTGCCAAAGCAATGGGCGGAGTGGCTGATGCTGTGATTGTTGGTAGTGCTTTTGTTAAGCAATTTGCAAACTTAGCACCAGAACAAGCCGTGGTTGAAACGGTTAATAAAGTCAAGGAGCTTCGAGCAGCGCTCGATGAGTTAGTATGAGTCAAGATGTTAAATCAGGGAAAATCCTAAGCCCATCGACGCCATGGACTGAACGTGGTGTACCCGGTATTCAAGTACCTGATGAGCAAACCTCACTCAAGGCGACGTTTACAGAACCAACGATTGAATGCCCTGAGTGCCATGCACTTGTTACACGTACTGCAATGTCATTTAACGCGTATGTTTGCCCTCAGTGTGATGAACATTTGCGTATGAAAGCCCGTGATCGTTTGAATTGGTTCTTTGACCAAGTGCAAACAGAATTGGGACAAGAATTTAAAGCCAAAGATCCGTTGAAATTTGTCGACTCAAAGCCATATCCAGCGCGTATGAGTGAAGCACAGACCAAAACAGGTGAAACTGAAGCCTTGGTGGTGATGCAAGGTTTACTTAAAGGTATTCCTTTGGTTGCCTGTGCCTTTGAATTTGACTTCATGGGTGGTTCAATGGGTACGGTTGTTGGTGACCGTTTTGTGCAAGCGGCCGAAAAAGCCATTGCGGACAAACAACCTTTGATTTGCTTTGCTGCTTCAGGCGGTGCACGTATGCAAGAAGGCATGTTGTCTTTGATGCAAATGGCGCGTACTTCAGCGGCCATCCAAAAAATGAAAGACGCGGGGCTGCCATATTTGGTGGTGTTGACGCATCCAGTTTACGGCGGTGTAACGGCATCTTTAGCAATGCTCGGTGATGTACATATTGCAGAGCCGAAAGCGATGATTGGTTTTGCAGGTAAACGCGTGATTGAACAAACTGTGCGTGAAAAGCTAGAAGAGCCGTTCCAGCGTGCGGAATACTTGCTTGATCATGGTGTAATCGATCAAATTGTTCACCGTCACGCATTACGTGATACAGTTTATCGTATTGTCGCGAAACTGATGAATTTGTCTTGAACACAGCACCACTTGCAACAGACTCTTTAGAAACATGGCTCGATTATTGGGGCCATGTTCACGTTACGGGGATTGATTTAGGATTGGAACGGGTTATTCCTGTAGCTGAAAAGCTCGGTGTAACGCGTCCCGATGCCAAAGTTTTAACTGTAGCGGGAACCAATGGAAAAGGTTCGACCACCACCACACTGGCTGCCATTTTAAATGCGCAAGGCTATAAGGTGGGATTGTATCAGTCACCACATATTTACCGTTTTAATGAACGAGTCAAATTGCGTGGTGTAGAGGTCGATAACCAACGTTTGGTCGATGCTTTTGTACAAGTGGATCAAGCGCGCCGTGATTGTGATTTAAGCCTCTCGTTCTTTGAGGCGACCACACTCGCGGCTTTTGTCATTTTTAAAGACCAAGCATGTGATGTTTGGGTGCTTGAAGTGGGTCTAGGTGGTCGTTTAGATGTGGTCAATGTGATTGAACCCGATGTTGCGGTGATCACCAATATTGGTTTAGACCATACTGACTGGCTGGGCGATACTATTGAAAAGATTGCCTTTGAAAAGGCAGGTATCATCCGTCCTAATATTCCTGTGGTGTTTGGTGGCTTACAACAAATCCCTCAAGCGATTATCGATAAAGCGGATGCTTGTGCTGCAAAACTTTATGCAGTGAATCGTGACTATTTTTATCAACGTAGTGAGCATGGTCAGTCATGGATGTTTGCATCCTCTGGTACAACCTTAAAATTACCGCAGGGTGCACTCGCTGTTGAAAATATTTCAACAGCCGTTGCTGCTGTTTTATTGAGTGGTTTAACGGTTACTCAAGCGGCTATTTCTGAAGGAATTCAAAACGCAAAACTGCAAGGTCGTTTTGAAATTCGCCAAATACAGAACAAAACGGTAATTTTTGATGCAGGGCATAACCCGCATGGTGTTGCTTTTTTATTAAATCAATTGCGAAATTTCCTAAAATACAATAAACAGTACACTGAAGTAGTCAGTGTTTTCTCGATGTTGGCAGATAAAGATGTGAAATCTGTCACAGAGTTATTGAAAGACTCCATACAAACGTGGAAAATTGCGGCATTAACGGTCCCGCGTGCAGCTCCAATTGAACAATTGGATCAAGCGCTGCAAGGGCAACATGTGCAGCACTTTGACAGTGTGAAATTGGCTTTTAAATCAGCGCTCGACGAAACAAAGAATAATCAGCTGATTTTGGTATGTGGTTCATTTCATACCTTAGAAGCGGTATGGGAGTATTTGGAAGAATGTCAATGAATAGCAAACAACGTTGGATGGGTGGCGTTGTTTTATTAGGTGGTGGTGTCCTTTTGGCGGCATTACTGCTTAAAGGCAAAGAAGAAATACATCAAAATAATATTAAAACACCAGAGCTAGTCACACAAAATGTGCAACGTAATGCCGAAGGTGAGTTGGTTCAACTTCAGCCGTTAACGGTTGATGTTGAAACAGAAAAGCGTTTACTGGAACAACAACGTGTAGCACGTGAAAAATCGGTTGCTGAACAAGAAGCTCGTGCGGCCGAATTTTTAGCAATGCAACAGCAAGCCGAAGCAGATGCTGCACGTAAAGCAGCGGAAGAATATGCCGCGTTGAATGCGCACCGTAATGCTGCACAGCAAAGCTCGGACAACATTCCACCAGAATTGGTTGAAGATGAAAAAGCCAAGCAACAGCGAATTGCTGCGGACAAAGCGGCTGAAGTAAAGAAGTTGGAACAGCAAAAGCTGCAAGCGCGTACTGAAGCTGAAAAAGCAGCGGCTACAAAAAAACTGGCTGAGCAAAAAGCCTTAGCAGAAAAGCAAGCACTTGAAGATAAAGCTAAGCGAGAAGCAGAGGCTAAACGTAAAGCAGAAGACGAGCGTAAGGCTGAAGCGAAAAAAGAAGCCGAACGTAAAGCAGATGCTGAGAAAAAAGCGGAAGACAAACGTAAGGCAGATGAAAAGCGTAAAGCTGATGAAAAGCGTAAAGCTGATGAAGCCAAGAAAAAGGCGGAAGCTGAGAAAGCGCGTGATTTGCTTGAACATGGCGATAAGCAGTGGATGGTACAGGTGGCATTGGCTGCCAATGAAGCCAATGCGGATGCACTGGCGGCGAAACTTCGTGCTAAGGGCTATAAGGTCACTAAAAGTCCAACCTCTAAAGGCGTACGGATTATGGTGGGGCCATCTAAAGACCGTGATACTGCCGATGCAGCCCGCAAAAAGATCACTTCAGATGCGAGCCTCGGTATGAAGTCCGCATGGGTGATTGACTGGGTGCCACTCGACAAACGCTAAAATTGGGTTAACCCATTTGCCTTCACTATGATGGATTCAACAGTTGCTGTTGAATCCATTTTATATTTGCAGGGCTAAATAACGGTTCGATATTTTGCCAAATCGGATGAAAACCATAACCCCCATGTTTCATCTCAGCCAAGGCATCAGTGGTAGACCAGTTTTGAAAAATAATGCGATACATAGCCACACTGGCGCCTGTACGGTCTGAGCCATGGTAGCAATGCAGTAAAACTTTTTGCTGGTTTTGCTCCGCATGTTGAATTTGTTGCATCACCTTTAACAAATCGTCTCGGTCAATCGCCCATGTATGAATCGGGATATGCACCAGTTTAAACCCTTGGTTGGACAGTTTTTTCAGGTTTTGATTACGTGAGCGTAAATTAATAATCACATCAATTTTCTGTGCCTTTAAACTCTGAACTAAATCTTGATCGGGTTGCTCACTACGAAAAACAGTTTCACTGATTTGATAGAAATTATGCGCAGGTTGGATAGACTGTCCCCAGTGTTGTGGACGCTCTGTCTCGGGCAGCGCAGGCGTAGTCATACAGCCAGAAACACTGATACACAGAGAAAGCATAACAAGATATTTGGTCATAGGATCAGGCTCTGATGGTGTGAAAGTTCAACCGGATCATGCGCGCAAAAGATTTCGATACGTGGTTCCGACTGTGCCAATTGTTGAATTTTATACAGGTTGTTTAAACGTTGTGCATTATCTTCGGCAAAAAATACTTCCAAGGCATTTAAGCTGCGAAGTTTGTTTTGGGGATTGAGTTCTAGGTGGGAGTAGTAGGCATCTCCGCAGAAGAGTTTCCAACCCTGTTGGGTTTTAATGGCAATGCCACAGTGACCTTCAGTATGCCCAAACAGTGGAATCAAAAGAATCTCATTATGAAATAAGTCAAACCCTTGTACTTGAGTCAAATTAAACCATGCGTCACCGTGAATCGGCTCAATAAAGTGCCAATGGCGATGCTGCTGAAATTGTTGTGTTTTATAACGGGCTTTATTTTTGAATGATTTCAGGTTTTGTGCCGCATTATATTCGTTAGACAGAATATGTACGGTTGCATTGGGAAAGTCGGAAATACCCCCCGCATGGTCAAAATCCAGATGTGAAACCAAAATGTGTTTGACATCCTTTGGGCTAAAGCCAAGTTTTTGGATTTGTGCAATGGCGGTTAATTCTAAGTTTTGTTCAATTTTTCCAATTCGAGCCACCAACTGCCCCAAACGCTGTTTGGTGTGTAGATAGTCCTGTATGCCTAAGCCCGTATCAATCAGCACCAGCCCTTGATCTGTTTCAACCAAAAGACAATGGCACACGACCTTAGCTTGAAAACCTTTTTGACCAAAGAGTGGGGCACACACTGGACACATGGTGCCGCAATGTAAATGGTGAATGTTATAGATCATAAAGTCATTTTTATCGTATTGTTTTGACTGTTATAGCGGAAGATTTGAGTTTTAACAGTTTGATTTTGTTAAAGAGTCATGTATGCCTGCTTTAAGCGGAAAAAAGCCTGTCGATTGACAGGCTTTCAAAAGTTCAAACTCGGCTCGTCATTGGAGTTTGAAACGATAATATAAGGTGACTCTGAACGTATTTTTATGGGTTAGTTTCCTCTTTGGATTGCTTGGAGCTCAGTGTCCCATTTTTGTTTTCAATAGGGCTGCTCGGTTAAAACTTCGGGCTTCGCTTGTCTAGTGCAAGAGTAGAGTATTTTATCCTTGTTCAGGCTGTGGAGTCAGGCGTAAATACGGGGTGACTGCTTTATAACCTTTCGGAAAGCGCTGTGCGATTTCAGCTTCATCTTTGAGTGATGGCACAATCACCACATCTTCACCTTGTTGCCAGTTCGCAGGAGTTGCAACTTTGTAGTGATCGGTCAGTTGCAGTGAGTCAATCACGCGTAAGATTTCATGGAAATTACGACCAGTCGATGCAGGGTAGGTAATAATCAAACGGACTTTTTTGTTTGGGTCGATAATCACTAAAGAGCGGACAGTCAATGTTTCACTGGCATTGGGATGGATAAAACCATATAACTCAGACACTTTACGGTCTTGGTCGGCAATGATCGGGAAGTTCACCGTGGTATTTTGGGTTTCATTGATGTCTTTAATCCAACCCTGATGCGATTCGACATCATCGACCGAGAGGGCAATGGCTTTTACTCCACGTTTTTCAAATTCATCTTTGAGTTTTGCGGTAAAGCCAAGCTCGGTGGTACATACTGGCGTGTAGTCAGCAGGATGTGAAAACAATACCCCCCAGCTGTCACTTAAAAATTGATAAAAATCAATTTCGCCTTCGCTCGAAGCCTGTTGAAAGTTGGGTGCGATGTCGCCTAAACGTAAACTCATGTTGAACCTCAAATTATCTTTATGTTTATGGAATGAACATCACTATGGCGCAATTTCTTTTGCATGAAAAATAGTGTTTTATTATTTGTTTATACAAAATATTCATAATTGATCGGATAAGTGTTCTGTATTTGGTATGCCAAAGATGACTTTCATTGTTGCTCTAGACACCGCTTATTTGCATATTTGGTAACGGTGTTTAGACGAGATTTTTTCTGCTTTTGTGAAGTGTATCGCTCTATAGAATTGATCGCACATACGATCGGCTATAATTATTTTCATGATTGATTTATAGTTGTTTTTTAAAGCAATTCCACAAAGTATAAAAACTTGAGCATTCCAACAATGAAAAAAATAGGTATCGCCCTGACTTTAGTGTTATGGGGACTGGAAGTAACCCATGCGCAGAATGGTGGGCAATTGAAACAAGCCCAAGTCAGTACTGCTCGTCAAACGCCACAACAAATTACAGATCAATATCGAGCGTCTCAAAAAAGCCTTACACAGCGGAAAGTGGCGCTGTCTCAGGCTCTCGAACAGGAGTTAGCTCGAGGTCAGAATGCGAATAATATTTATCAAGTTGCTTGTGTACAGCTTGTTCCGATTCTTACCGCAATGCGAGTCAATGATGAACAACTCTTGAGTTTCCTACAGAGCATAAATCCAAGTCAGTCCAATAATGGGGTGAAAGCCTCGCTGCGGCAAAATCAAGCACTTGAAAGCAAAACCTTGAATAACTGCAAACAATTAAAGTCACTACTTTAAAAAAGACTGTTGAATCCTGATGAGTTCGGATGAAATCTCTATGTCGGCTGTTTAAAATTTGTTACATTAGTTTGCCTTAGATTCGACGGGCTAGAAACAATGAATAGATTTTTTAAATGGTTTTGTGTAAAGCCCTTGTACTTCAAATTTCTAGCACCATAATAACGACTAAGAAAACATATTCATTTGACAAGCAAGATTTAGAGAGTCTATTCATGTTGGCAAGTCTGATCGGAGGAATCTTCGGTACCAAAAATGAGCGCGAACTCAAACGCATGCGTAAAATCGTAGACAAGATTAATGCGCTCGAGCCGACGATATCCGCTCTTGGCGATGCAGACTTATCTGCAAAAACTGAAGAATTTAAACAACGTTATAACAAGGGCGAAAGCCTCGATAAATTACTCCCGGAAGCATTTGCCGTCTGCCGTGAAGCAGCTAAGCGTGTCATGGGCATGCGTCATTACGATGTACAGTTGATCGGTGGTATTACCTTACACGAAGGTAAAATTGCAGAGATGCGTACAGGTGAAGGTAAAACCCTGATGGGTACCTTGGCGTGTTATTTAAACGCGATTAGTGCTCAAGGTGTTCACGTCATTACCGTGAATGACTACTTGGCACAGCGTGATGCTGAGTTAAACCGTCCGCTCTTTGAATTCTTGGGTTTAAGCATCGGGATTATCTATTCCATGCAAGATCCAACAGAGAAAGCTGAAGCCTATCGTGCTGATATTACCTACGGTACCAACAACGAATTTGGCTTTGACTATCTACGTGACAACATGGTGTTCTCGCTTGCTGAGAAAAAACAACGTGGTTTGATCTATGCCATCATCGATGAAGTCGATTCGATCTTAATTGATGAAGCGCGTACGCCTTTGATTATTTCAGGCCAAAGTGATGATTCTTCACAGTTGTATGCCGCAATCAACAGTATTCCGCCCAAACTGTATGCACAGAAAGAAGAAAAAGTCGCAGATGGCGGTCATTTCTGGATTGATGAAAAACAACGTTCTGTTGAAATGACAGAAATTGGTTTCGAAACGGTTGAAAATGAACTGATTGAAATGGGCTTGTTGGCTGAAGGTGAAAGCCTGTATTCATCGACCAACCTAAATCTAGTTCATCATGTTACTGCCGCCATTCGTGCGCATTACTTGTATCAACGCAATGTGCATTACATCATCAATGATGGTGAAGTGATCATTGTCGATGAAAACACAGGACGTACCATGCCAGGTCGTCGCTGGTCTGAAGGTTTACACCAAGCAGTTGAAGCAAAAGAAGGCTTAGAAATCCAGCCTGAAAACCAAACGCTTGCAACCACAACCTTCCAGAACTATTTCCGTCTATACAAAAAGCTTTCGGGTATGACCGGTACTGCCGATACTGAAGCTGCGGAAATGAAAGAAATTTATGGTCTAGACGTGGTCATCATTCCGACGCACCGTCCAATGATTCGTCTCGACCAAAACGATTTAATCTATTTAAATCGTAATGGTAAATACAACGCAATTATTCAAGAAATTCAACGTGTGCATGAGTCTGGTGTCGCACCAATTTTGATTGGTACAGCAACCATTGAAGCCTCTGAGATTCTTTCTGATAAATTACGTGATGCTGGTATTCAGCACGAAGTGTTAAATGCGAAACAACACGAACGTGAAGCGGATATTATTGCGCAAGCGGGTGCACCGCGAGCAGTAACTATTGCAACCAACATGGCAGGTCGTGGTACAGACATTCTGCTCGGTGGTAACTGGAAAGCTTTACTGGCAAAAATTGAAAACCCAACCCCTGAAGATGAAGCGCGCTTAAAAGCAGAATGGGAACAAAACCATGAAATGGTATTGAGTTCTGGTGGCTTACACATCATTGGTTCTGAGCGTCACGAATCACGTCGTATTGATAACCAGCTCCGTGGTCGTGCAGGTCGTCAGGGTGACCCTGGTGTATCACGTTTCTACTTATCACTTGAAGATGACTTAATGCGTATCTTTGCGGGTGATCGTGTTGTGGGCATGATGCGCGCGATGGGCTTACAAGAAGATGAAGCCATTGAGCATAAAATGGTGTCACGTTCGATTGAAAATGCGCAGCGCAAAGTTGAAGCACGTAACTTCGATATTCGTAAGAACTTATTGAAATACGATGACGTCAACAACGAACAGCGTAAAATTATTTACTCGCAACGTGATGAGGTTTTGGCGGAAAGCACATTGCAAGATTACATCGAAGAGATGCAACGTGATGTGATGAAAGGCGTGATTTCTAACTATATCCCACCTGAGTCAATTCATGACCAATGGGATATTGATGGGCTTGAAAAAGCGTTACGTGAAGACCTTGCGATTGATTTGCCAATCAACCAATGGTTGGAAGATGACCGTCGTTTAGATGAAGAGTCTTTGGTTGAGCGTATTACTGATGAAGTGGTACAGCGCTACCGTAGCCGCCGTGAGCAAATGGGCGATGAAACAGCAGTTATGCTGGAGCGTCACTTCATGTTGAACTCGCTGGATCGCCACTGGAAAGATCACTTGGCGGCGATGGATTATTTACGTCAAGGCATTCACTTGCGTGGCTATGCACAGAAAAATCCTGAGCAAGAATACAAAAAAGAAGCGTATAACTTATTTGTAAATATGTTGGCGATTATTAAATCAGATGTTGTGACCGATTTATCTCGCGTACATGTACCAACGGCTGAAGAGCTGGCTGAAATGGAAGCTCAAAAGCAAGCTCAAGCTGAAGCGATGCAATTGAACTTGTCGCATGCAGACTTTGATGGTTTGTTGGCCGATGATCAAAGCCAATTCGCAGAAGTAGATGCACAGTACGAGCCTGTAGAAGAGTTTGCGGCACCTGCGAGTCGTAACGCGCCTTGCCCATGTGGTTCAGGCTTAAAATACAAACAGTGTCACGGTAAAATCTAAACTGTGAACGAGTGAAAAAGCAGAACTTCGGTTCTGCTTTTTATTGGCATGGCTGAAAAATTGACATTAAGATCAATCCAAATACGATTCTGATTACAGCTAAAGCGTTGCATAATGTGAATAGCATTTGCAGTGTTAGGCATTAAATGCTATTTAGTTGCTCATCATCTAAACCTCTAAAGTGGAAAGACAATGAAAAAAGTATTAAAACCAATCATGATTGTAGCTTTAGCGCTTCCAACTTTTGCATTTGCAGATACCACTACTGCAGCTAAAGTTCAACAAGCACGCGGTGCAACCACAGCACCTGCGGCACAAGCCAATGGTAATATTACGGTACAAAGTCCACGTACAGGGATTCGTTATACCTTTGCCAACCCGAATCAACGCCCAGTGGTTCTGCAAACGGCTGCTATAGCTCCTGTAAATGCAGCAACGGTGAACCGTATTGTGGCTTCAAACCCAGCGCTTTCTCCTGTAAGTCAAGAAAATGCTAAACAAGCGCTTTTGTCTAGCTCAGCACAGCTTGCTTCAAATTAATCAAATGCTGCTGCATAAAACCAATCTTCGGATTGGTTTTTTTATGTCAAAAATGAGTGTGCATTGAAAAGTTAAAGCAAACAAAGTCTTCTGCTCGATTTTTTCTGAAAATTCTAATAAGCTGTGTTTTTTCTAACAAATGAATTGGACGTTTAAAATGCCAGTAGGTGACGTATCAATGCCACAAATGCACGTGGTGAAAGGGGTGAGAATCGGAACGGCTGAAGCTTATGTGCGCTATCAGAACCGACGTGATCTTGTCATTTTCGAATTTGCTGAAGGAACGAATGTTGCGGGTGTTTTCACTCAAAATGCGTTCTGTGCAGCACCTGTGCATGTGTCAAAAGCGCACTTACATGTGGCGAATCCGCGCTACCTCATTATTAACACCGGTAATGCCAATGCAGGTACAGGCAAGACAGGCATGCTGAATGCTGAGCGTACTTGTGCACAGTTGGCTGAACTTGCTGGTGTGCAATCAACGGAAGTGTTACCGTTTTCAACAGGGGTGATTGGTGAGCAATTGCCGTTGGATCGTTTGTTAAATGGATTACAGCCTGCATTAAATAGTTTGAGTGCTGATGCTTGGGATGCTGCTGCTACCGGGATTATGACCACAGACACCACACCGAAAGGCGCATCTGAGCAATTCGAATTGGATGGCATCACGTATACCATGACGGGTATTTCTAAGGGTGCAGGCATGATTCGTCCCAACATGGCAACGATGTTGGGCTATGTTGCAACCGATGCACCTATCAGCCGCGAGTTGGTTCAGCAACTGTTGAACGAAACGGTTAATGTTTCGTTCAACCGAATTACCATTGACGGTGATACTTCAACCAATGACTCATGTATCTTTGCGGCTACGGGTCAAGCGGGTGGTGTTGAAATTAGCTCAACCCAAGATGCACGCTATACCGTAGTACTAGATGCACTCACGCGTATGATGAAACGTCTTGCACAACTAATTGTGCGTGATGGTGAAGGTGCAACTAAGTTTATTACGGTTGCTGTTGAAGGTGGTCATGACACGCAAGAATGCTGCGATATTGCTTATAGTATTGCGCATTCACCTTTGGTTAAAACTGCGATTTTTGCGTCAGATCCGAACTGGGGACGTATCTTGGCTGCGATTGGTTATGCTGGGGTTAAAAATTTAGATGTTGAAAAAATCCAAGTTTGGTTAGATGATGTGCAAATCTGTAAGGATGGTGGCGCAGCTGCCGATTACACGGAAGCGGAAGGTGCTCGTGTAATGTCACAAGCTGAAATGACCATTCGTGTAGATCTAGGACGCGGGGCAGCGAAAGACACAGTGTATACCTGTGACTTATCTTATGACTATGTAAAGATTAATGCGGATTATCGCTCTTAATCTTAACGAGTTTAAAAAAAGCCTCCTTTGGAGGCTTTTTTACCATAAGAACTTTTGAATGATTGGTCAAAAGCCGAGAAGCCATTTGGCCAATAAATTAAGTGCGGGACTTGCTTGCCGACAAGCATGAAGGGATGAATGAATGATGAACAATGCGACCAATTTAATTGCCAATGACGCAAAATCAATTGTGCAGGCGCATTTGGACCGTTTGGGTGAAACCAAAGACTCAAAGCTCAGTGAAGAAGTGAAGCAAGAAAAATTTGCTTTAATCTTGGAAGAGTTGAAAAAGCGCGATGCGGTATTGGTAGCGCACTACTATTGCGATCCTGAAGTGCAGGAATTGGCCGAGTTAAGTGGTGGCTGTGTATCCGATTCATTGGAAATGGCCCGCTTTGGTCGTGATCATCCAGCATCGACCTTGGTGGTGGCGGGCGTTAAATTTATGGGTGAAACCTCAAAAATTTTATCACCGAATAAAACCATTCTGATGCCCACTTTAGAGGCTACATGTTCTTTAGATTTGGGTTGTCCTGTTGAAGAATTCAGTCAGTTTTGTGATGCCCATCCAGACCATACAGTAGTGGTCTATGCCAACACTTCAGCAGCCGTTAAAGCCCGTGCCGATTGGGTGGTAACTTCAAGTTGTGCGGTTGAAATTATTGAGCATCTAGACAGTTTAGGTGAAAAGATTATTTGGGCGCCTGATCAGCATTTAGGCCGTTATATCCAAAAGAAAACGGGCGCAGACATGTTGCTTTGGGATGGTGCATGTATTGTGCATGAAGAATTCCGTGCACGTGGCATTGCGAAAATGAAGGCGCTTTATCCTGATGCTGCGGTGCTGGTACATCCTGAGTCACCTGAGTCAGTGGTGGATGTTGCTGATGCCGTTGGAAGTACTTCACAACTGATTAAAGCTGCGCAAACCTTACCCAATGAACGACTGATTGTGGCAACCGATCGGGGGATTTTTTACAAAATGCAACAAGCTGTACCGAACAAAATTTTGGTTGAAGCACCAACAGCCGGAGAGGGTGCAACCTGTCGTTCTTGTGCACATTGTCCATGGATGGCAATGAATGAGCTGGATGGTATTTTAGAGGTATTACAGCGTGGCGATCAGGAAATATTCGTAGATCCTGCACTTGCGGAGCGTGCGAAATTACCTTTAGATCGTATGTTAGATTTCAGTGCATCGCTAAAACGTTAAAATTTGTATAAAAAATGCCTGAAACGCTTGATTAATATACATTTGACGTGATTTTTTTATTTTTTTTAAATATAGGTGTTGACGTTATCAAGCGTCACGCCTAGAATGCACACCGTACCGAACGAGATGTTCGATATAAAAGCTGAGATGAATCGGAGCATAGCACAGCCTGGTAGTGCACCTGGTTTGGGACCAGGGGGTCGTAGGTTCGAATCCTACTGCTCCGACCAATTCTTCAAGGCAAGGTTATCCATAATACCTCGTATTATTGGTCATGCGCCTGTAGCTCAGTTGGATAGAGCATCCGCCTTCTAAGCGGATGGTCACAGGTTCGAATCCTGTCAGGCGCGCCATTAGGTAGCTTGGTATTAAGAACCGACACGTTATGGTGGATGTAGCTCAGTTGGTAGAGCCCTGGATTGTGATTCCAGTTGTCGCGGGTTCGAATCCCGTCATTCACCCCAACTTTAAAAAGTTGAAATCGGAGCATAGCACAGCCTGGTAGTGCACCTGGTTTGGGACCAGGGGGTCGTAGGTTCGAATCCTACTGCTCCGACCATTTATTAAAATGGTCGAGATAAAGATACCGCGTTAAGCGGTTTTTTTATGCCTGCAATTTAGTGCAATAGATAAAAAAGCCTTCATGTCGAAGGCTCAAGATAAAACATAAAACAGAAATATTTATGGAATAATAATAATATTCACGCGACGATTCAGCGCTCGATTTTCCTCGCTGCTATTTTCTACCAGAGGTTGTGATGCACCGCGACCCATGCTCTGAATATTTTGAGTTTTAAACCCTGTTTCGATAAAAATCTGGCTAACTGTTGATGCGCGTTTCTCCGAAAGTGTTTGGTTGTAGCTTGGGTCACCAATATTGTCTGTATGTCCAACCACTTTAATTTTATTCAAATTATACTGCTGCAACTGTTTAGAAAGTGCTTCGAGTGCAGGTTTTTGAGTGGCTTGAATATCAGATTGGTCAAAACCAAACAATAATTTTTCAGGCAGTCTCAGTGTCCAGCCTTCTTCAGTCAGGGTAAAGCCTTGTTTTTTCAGCATGCGCGCTTGTTTATAGTTGAGATGACCTAAACTAAGGCAGCCAGATAAAGCAGTGATAAGACCTGCGATAAGCATAAATTTACAAAGATGTTTTAACATGAGGATTCCTGATCAGGATTTAGGCAAGGTGTGATGTACCACCCTTGAGCTAAGTTTTTGGCTTTATACATGGCATTGTCTGCTTCAGCAATCAAATCTTCAGGTGTTGTTGCACATTTTGAGAAAGCAACGCCAATACTGAAACTAAAATGAATCTGATGTTGATCAAAAGATAACGGGGCTTTACTGCATTCGATTAAATGCTCACAAATCAGTTCTAAATGATCATAGTGTTTGATATTACGAAGCAGAATTGCAAATTCATCACCACCTAAGCGCGCAACCACATCGTGGCTTCTGACATTCTTTTTCAAACGTTGGGCCATTTCTTTGAGGACGGCATCACCTGCTAAGTGCCCATAAACATCATTAATGTTTTTAAAGTTATTGTTGTCAATAAAAAAGAGAGCGGTCTGGTTTTTCTCAGGGTGCTCAAATTGATTGAACAAAATATTGTAAAAATAATGACGATTCGGGAGTTCAGTTAACTGATCATGCAATGCTTGATGTGATAATTGAGAGTTTTCGCTTTGTAGCTTTTCATTGGTACGCTGCACCTTATCTAATAAATTATTAAATGCACCACTGATGACGCGAAACTCATAAATGGGGGATGATGGAAGACGTGCTTGATATTGAGTATCAAGATTAAGGCTTTCAACGGTATTGACCATGGGTTGAATCGAGTGCATCAGTTTTTGATAGGTTGAATGTACCAACCATAACATAATCAACAGGATGACAAAAATCCCAGCGGAGAGACAAATCAAGAGCTGAAAGAAAAAGCTCATGAGTTGAGTGGCACTACCGTAAATGATCAATGTCCCATACTGGTTATTTTGATGTTTGATGGTGCGTGTCACGGGGTGTTTAAAGAAGACCTTATCAAACAGATTTTCCATCCATGCAAACTCAGGTGTAGGTTTGTATGCCTCGGCCAGTGGTTTTCCTTGTAGATTGATGACTTGAATGGCGCGAATGGGATATTGCTGAATATGATTGTTCAGCGTTTGCTGTAGCGTAATACGATCATTGAAAATGACAGCAGGTTGAATTTGCTCACTTAAGGTTGCGCTAAAAATATTAAGGCTTTGTTTGGCATAGGTATTCATGGTGTAGATGGAAATCACCACGAAAATTAAACTACAAATTCCAAGAGTAAGAGCAAAAATCAGCAATTGAGACTGACTAAAAATTTTTTGTAGAGAAGTATTAGAGCTTTTACGAAACATTGACTTAAGGCTCCGTAGACTTTGCTAATAATAAAACACGTGGATCTACACGCGCTTGGGACTGGGACAGGCTGGCCAAGTTTACCTTAAAAGAAGTTCGCGTTTTATTTTGATATAAGCAAAATGCGCTACCTAATTCGCATTCAGTATTGTTAGAGCTAAAAGTCAGTGGAGCATCTTTTAGGTTATTTATAATATTTTGCTCTTCACGTGGTGTGTAGGTTGAGAAAAAAACAGCATTGCACATAACCTTATTTAATTCAGACAAACTGACCGCTTGAATTTGATACGCACTCTTGAGTTGCTGATTCACTTGAATGAACTGATTGGATAATTGGTTATTATTTAAAATGCATAAAGAAATAGGATTGGGTGTATTCCAACGCACATAGCTCAAAATCGTCAATGTGGTTGCGGGGAGATTTAGTTGCGGCTGTGCCTGTGCCTGAGAAATCATTAAACAGGACAAGAGAGTTAAATAAATTTTGTATTTAGAAGCTGTCATTATTCATTTTGCTTGGCAGCGAAAGTGAGCTTATTTTAACGAAAAATAAACAGTGATGGTTAAAATTGCTTTAATAATCGACAAAAATCACATTTTTGACCAAAAAATATGCGCTTGAAATAAAATAATAGAAAAAGGTGTTGCAAGGGATTAGAAATACTGTAGAATGCACATCCATCGGCGGTGATGTTGATTAAAACTTGTTGAGAAACAAGGATTTAGCCCAAGCGGTAGAATCTGGAAGTCTTGAATAGGTTTAAAAATAATTAACAAAACCAGTTGACTTCTTCTTGAAAGAGAGTAGTATAGCCGACCTAGCTTGCTGATGACGAATCAGTGAGAAGATCATTAAGAGATTATGAAGAACAACTTGTGTGGATTTTTACTGATTGATCGATCGAAAATATTTCATTGATTGATGGTAAAAATTACTCGAAGTTTATTTGAGAAATATTTGTCAGAAAATTGATGAGCCAAGATTTGTAGCCATAAGCTACTAATGATTTTAACTGAAGAGTTTGATCATGGCTCAGATTGAACGCTGGCGGCAGGCTTAACACATGCAAGTCGAGCGGGGAAGGGTAGCTTGCTACCTGACCTAGCGGCGGACGGGTGAGTAATGCTTAGGAATCTGCCTATTAGTGGGGGACAACATTCCGAAAGGAATGCTAATACCGCATACGCCCTACGGGGGAAAGCAGGGGATCTTCGGACCTTGCGCTAATAGATGAGCCTAAGTCAGATTAGCTAGTTGGTGGGGTAAAGGCCTACCAAGGCGACGATCTGTAGCGGGTCTGAGAGGATGATCCGCCACACTGGGACTGAGACACGGCCCAGACTCCTACGGGAGGCAGCAGTGGGGAATATTGGACAATGGGCGCAAGCCTGATCCAGCCATGCCGCGTGTGTGAAGAAGGCCTTTTGGTTGTAAAGCACTTTAAGCGAGGAGGAGGCTACTGAGATTAATACTCTTGGATAGTGGACGTTACTCGCAGAATAAGCACCGGCTAACTCTGTGCCAGCAGCCGCGGTAATACAGAGGGTGCGAGCGTTAATCGGATTTACTGGGCGTAAAGCGTGCGTAGGCGGCTTTTTAAGTCGGATGTGAAATCCCTGAGCTTAACTTAGGAATTGCATTCGATACTGGGAAGCTAGAGTATGGGAGAGGATGGTAGAATTCCAGGTGTAGCGGTGAAATGCGTAGAGATCTGGAGGAATACCGATGGCGAAGGCAGCCATCTGGCCTAATACTGACGCTGAGGTACGAAAGCATGGGGAGCAAACAGGATTAGATACCCTGGTAGTCCATGCCGTAAACGATGTCTACTAGCCGTTGGGGCCTTTGAGGCTTTAGTGGCGCAGCTAACGCGATAAGTAGACCGCCTGGGGAGTACGGTCGCAAGACTAAAACTCAAATGAATTGACGGGGGCCCGCACAAGCGGTGGAGCATGTGGTTTAATTCGATGCAACGCGAAGAACCTTACCTGGTCTTGACATAGTAAGAACTTTCCAGAGATGGATTGGTGCCTTCGGGAACTTACATACAGGTGCTGCATGGCTGTCGTCAGCTCGTGTCGTGAGATGTTGGGTTAAGTCCCGCAACGAGCGCAACCCTTTTCCTTATTTGCCAGCGGGTTAAGCCGGGAACTTTAAGGATACTGCCAGTGACAAACTGGAGGAAGGCGGGGACGACGTCAAGTCATCATGGCCCTTACGACCAGGGCTACACACGTGCTACAATGGTCGGTACAAAGGGTTGCTACCTAGCGATAGGATGCTAATCTCAAAAAGCCGATCGTAGTCCGGATTGGAGTCTGCAACTCGACTCCATGAAGTCGGAATCGCTAGTAATCGCGGATCAGAATGCCGCGGTGAATACGTTCCCGGGCCTTGTACACACCGCCCGTCACACCATGGGAATTTGTTGCACCAGAAGTAGGTAGTCTAACCGCAAGGAGGACGCTTACCACGGTGTGGCCGATGACTGGGGTGAAGTCGTAACAAGGTAGCCGTAGGGGAACCTGCGGCTGGATCACCTCCTTAACGAAAGATTGACGATTGGTAAGAATCCACAACAAGTTGTTCTTCATGACGATGTATCTGAGGGTCTGTAGCTCAGTTGGTTAGAGCACACGCTTGATAAGCGTGGGGTCACAAGTTCAAGTCTTGTCAGACCCACCAAATCTGACTAACAAGCATTGTTCAATGCTGAATACAGAAAAACAGAGACATTGACTTATTGATAAGCTGGGGACTTAGCTTAGTTGGTAGAGCGCCTGCTTTGCACGCAGGAGGTCAGGAGTTCGACTCTCCTAGTCTCCACCATAGATTATAGAATTTAGTAAGTTAAAGCTTATTAACTTCTGTGATTTATCACAGTTTCCTGACCTGACGAAGGCTGGAAAAATCATTAACAGAATATATTTGAGTTGAAATAATTTGTTCATACTCGTTTTTAAGATCGACATTAACAGTGATTTATTACTGGATGATGAAGATTAAAGAAATGAGTTACTAGCGAAATTAACTGAATCAAGCGTTTTGGTATGTGAATTGAATTGAAGCTGTACAGTGTTTAAGTACACAGAACAACAAACTGTATGATCGAGCAATCGATCTGTCCTAGTACTACTTGTAGGTGCTACGACTGTTTGGGGTTGTATAGTCAAGTAATTAAGTGCATGTGGTGGATGCCTTGGCAGTCAGAGGCGATGAAAGACGTAATAGCCTGCGATAAGCTCCGGGGAGGCGGCAAATATCCTGTGATCCGGAGATTTCTGAATGGGGAAACCCACCTGTCATAAGGCAGGTATCGTATGATGAATACATAGTCATACGAGGCGAACGAGGGGAAGTGAAACATCTCAGTACCCTTAGGAAAAGAAATCAATTGAGATTCCCTCAGTAGCGGCGAGCGAACGGGGAAAAGCCCATTAAGTCATATAAGTTCTAGTGGAATGCTCTGGGAAGTGCAACCATAGTGGGTGATAGTCCTGTACACGAAAGGGCTTATATGATGATGTCGAGTAGGGCGGGGCACGTGAAACCTTGTCTGAATATGGGGGGACCATCCTCCAAGGCTAAATACTCCTGACTGACCGATAGTGAACCAGTACCGTGAGGGAAAGGCGAAAAGAACCCCTGTGAGGGGAGTGAAATAGATCCTGAAACCGCATGCATACAAGCAGTGGGAGCCGACTTGTTCGGTGACTGCGTACCTTTTGTATAATGGGTCAGCGACTTACATTCAGTAGCGAGGTTAACCGCATAGGGGAGCCGTAGAGAAATCGAGTCTTAATAGGGCGTTTAGTTGCTGGGTGTAGACCCGAAACCGGGTGATCTATCCATGAGCAGGTTGAAGGTTGGGTAACACTAACTGGAGGACCGAACCCACTGTCGTTGAAAAGCCAGGGGATGACTTGTGGATAGGGGTGAAAGGCTAATCAAACTCGGTGATAGCTGGTTCTCCCCGAAAGCTATTTAGGTAGCGCCTCGGACGAATACCATTGGGGGTAGAGCACTGTTTCGGCTAGGGGGTCATCCCGACTTACCAAACCGATGCAAACTCCGAATACCAATGAGTACTATCCGGGAGACAGACTGCGGGTGCTAACGTCCGTAGTCAAGAGGAAAACAATCCAGACCGCCAGCTAAGGCCCCAAAATTATAGTTAAGTGGGAAACGATGTGGGAAGGCATAGACAGCTAGGAGGTTGGCTTAGAAGCAGCCACCCTTTAAAGAAAGCGTAATAGCTCACTAGTCGAGTCGGCCTGCGCGGAAGATGTAACGGGGCTAAAACTATATGCCGAAGCTGCGGATTTGCAATTTATTGCAAGTGGTAGGGGAGCGTTCTGTAAGCCGATGAAGGTGTATTGAGAAGTATGCTGGAGGTATCAGAAGTGCGAATGCTGACGTGAGTAACGACAATGCGAGTGAAAAACTCGCACGCTGAAAGACCAAGGGTTCCAGTCCAACGTTAATCGGGGCTGGGTGAGTCGACCCCTAAGGCGAGGCCGAGAGGCGTAGTCGATGGGAAATTGGTTAATATTCCAATACTTCTATGTAATGCGATGAGAGGACGGAGAAGGTTAAGTCAGCCTGGCGTTGGTTGTCCAGGTGGAAGGTTGTAGGCATGTATCTTAGGCAAATCCGGGGTACTCTATGCTGAGAACTGATAGCAAGCTGTACTTGTACAGTGAAGTGGCTGATACCATGCTTCCAGGAAAAGTCTCTAAGCTTCAGTTACATAGGAATCGTACCCGAAACCGACACAGGTGGTCAGGTCGAGTAGACCAAAGCGCTTGAGAGAACTCTGCTGAAGGAACTAGGCAAAATGGTACCGTAACTTCGGGAGAAGGTACGCTGCCGACGGTGATAGGATTTACTCCTTGAGCTATTGGCAGCCACAGAAACCAGGCCCCTGCAACTGTTTATTAAAAACATAGCACTCTGCAAACACGAAAGTGGACGTATAGGGTGTGATGCCTGCCCGGTGCTGGAAGGTTAATTGATGGGGTTAGCGTAAGCGAAGCTCTTGATCGAAGCCCCAGTAAACGGCGGCCGTAACTATAACGGTCCTAAGGTAGCGAAATTCCTTGTCGGGTAAGTTCCGACCTGCACGAATGGCATAATGATGGGGGCGCTGTCTCCAGCAGAGACTCAGTGAAATCGAATTCGCCGTGAAGATGCGGTGTACCCGCGGCTAGACGGAAAGACCCCGTGAACCTTTACTGCAGCTTGACATTGAACTTTGATCTTACTTGTGTAGGATAGGTGGGAGGCTTTGAAACCGAGACGCTAGTTTCGGTGGAGCCAATCTTGAAATACCACCCTGGTAATATTGAGGTTCTAACTCTGTCCCGTTATCCGGGACGAGGACCATGTCTGGTGGGTAGTTTGACTGGGGCGGTCTCCTCCTAAAGAGTAACGGAGGAGTACGAAGGTGCGCTCAGCGTGGTCGGAAATCACGCGTAGAGTATAAAGGCAAAAGCGCGCTTAACTGCGAGACCCACAAGTCGAGCAGGTACGAAAGTAGGTCTTAGTGATCCGGTGGTTCTGTATGGAAGGGCCATCGCTCAACGGATAAAAGGTACTCTGGGGATAACAGGCTGATACCGCCCAAGAGTTCATATCGACGGCGGTGTTTGGCACCTCGATGTCGGCTCATCTCATCCTGGGGCTGAAGCAGGTCCCAAGGGTATGGCTGTTCGCCATTTAAAGAGGTACGCGAGCTGGGTTTAGAACGTCGTGAGACAGTTCGGTCCCTATCTACCGTGGGCGTTGGAAATTTGAGAGGATCTGCTCCTAGTACGAGAGGACCAGAGTGGACGAACCTCTGGTGTACCGGTTGTGACGCCAGTCGCATCGCCGGGTAGCTATGTTCGGAAGGGATAACCGCTGAAAGCATCTAAGCGGGAAGCCTACCTCAAGATAAGATTTCCCTAGGACTTTATGTCCTCTAAAGAGCCGTTGAAGACTACGACGTTGATAGGTTGGATGTGGAAGCATAGTGATATGTGAAGCTGACCAATACTAATTGCTCGTGAGGCTTGACTATACAACACCCAAACAGTTGGTGTTGTGGTTCAAATCACTGCAAACAACTTGATTTAGTTATAAAGCTAAGTACAATGTGCAAATTAAATTAACTCAGATATTCTGTTAATAACTCATTTGATGAAAGTTAGGCATACACAATGTGTAAATAAGACCAAACGAATAGTCATAAACAGTTGTGCTGGCGACAATAGCAAGAGTGAACCACCTGATCCCTTCCCGAACTCAGAAGTGAAACCTCTTAGCGCTGATGGTAGTGTGGAGTTATCCATGTGAGAGTAAGTCATCGCCAGCTCATTAATTCAAATCCCCCTCCGCTTAATGCAGAGGGGGATTTTTTTATGCAAGGAAGATTGAAAATATAAATAGAGAAAGAAAAGAATTAGAGCAGAGAATACGCTGCTAAATTATACAAGCATACATTTATATAAATTAAAATTAAAGGTTAAATAATAGGGGAATATAGAAGAAACGGCTAAAACATAGCCGTTAATATTTAATAGGCTTCATTCTGAATAAAAATTAAATTTGTTTATATTTTTATTAGAGATATCAGTATTGCATAATTTTGTTGCTTGCATTTTTTAGGGTATAGAGTAGCTGCCCTAAGAGTACATCTTTTTCAGTCAAGGTTACGATAATCATTGGATGATTTGAAGAAGGGATCGAGGTTAAAATGGCTTTACCATTGTCCGCATCTAAAGTAATTGATTGACAACCTTCGAGATGAATTTCATTCATAAAGGCTGCAACCATAGCTAAAATCGAGCTGCTAACTGCTGCAAGTTTAGTGCTGTTATACCCATCTCTTTTATAGACATGAGCTAACTCGAAACCATCTGTGCTACACAGCATGACATAATTGACACTGCGGACATTCATGAGAACATCTTGAATCTCACTCTTTGCAAAATCAATTAACTCTTTTGGTGCTGTGCGGCTTTGCGCTAAAGTAAACATATAGAACCTCGTTAAGGGTTAATTGGCAATATTTGAGTTGATCTCAATGGAGGTAATGAGCGCTTCTAATAATAACAAAACGTCATCTTTCTTCCTTGCATCGATAAAGAAGAGTGGAGAAAAGAGATCATTTTGTAATAACCAGTCTTTATAGATAGTGGTTGATTTGGTTGACTCAGAAAGAAGATCGGTATGTGTAATGCCGATTGCAATATTGTCGGTAAAGTTTTGGAAGGTTTCCAGATAGCTTTCTAATTCTTGAATAGGGTTGTCTGAATGATGGTCAATCAAAATCACCGCACCAATAGCACCTTTAGTAATGGCAGACCAAATAAAGTCGAAGCGGCTTTGCCCAGGTGTACCATATAGCCCAATGGTCAGGTTTTCATCAAGCGTGATTTCACCATAATCAATACCAACGGTGGTTTCTAATTTGGTATGACGCTGTGCGTCTGTATTGAAAGCCTCCGTTTGCAGTACGGGAATCTCTGAGAGTGATCGAATCGCCTCCGTTTTACCCGCACCCATACCACCAGCAAAAACAATTTTAAAGCGCTGTAAAATCATATTATTATCCTATATGCCTAGTTTTTTTCTTAGTTTTCCAAAAAAGCTTTTAATTAATCCTGCTTCTTCTGTAACTTGAGGCATTTCTGGTGGGTTAAAGTGTTTATCCCAAATATTGATTTTTGAGAGATTATGGGTCGCAATATTGGCTGCAATAAAGCGCTGCACAGTTTCAATGGGGAGGTTCAATTGCGTCGCAATTTTTGAAACTTTACCACCTTGAATAAAGCAGCTGGAAAGTTGAAAAATGGTTTTCCTGTCCATATTGCTTGCTGGCTTAGGCCACATATGGATTTTAAAATGTCCATCTTCAGGCGCAATTTCTTTCAAAAATATGGGTGAATCCCAAAAAAATTGCCATAACCAATCGCTAAGTATATGAGGGTGCTTACGTGAGACTTTCATGAAGTTACTGGTGCTGGCAATGTCATAATCAAAACCAGAATCTGTAAAGGCTTGTTCTCGCTCTGTATTGAGCCAAGCGATATTTTTCTGAATATCAATGATGGCAATGGTACCCAAAGTATCAAAAAGATGTAGCTTTGAGTTGCGTTCGCTATCCAGCATTTTACTGAAATATTCTAATTTGTACGGTGTTTTTTTATTCTGAGTTTCGATAGGAAGGATTTGTTTGTTGTCAAAAGAGGGGTGTAGTAGATGTTGAATAATCCAATTCGAGAAGCTTTCAAGATGTGTAATTGGTAAAGAAAGTATGTTTTCGTGGAGTCGATTTTCGTTATGGGTTTGCTTAGAAATTTTTAGCCATGGGAACTGACGACTTCGAATGATCTTTTGGATCCCTTCGGTTTCATAAAAACTTTCATGGATAAATAAACAATCAATCGTTGGGTCAGCAGCGGAGCTCCAGTTAATTTGATACTCTTGAGGAATGAGATTACGTAGCTGTGTTTTAAGTTCGTCAGAATGGTTCGAACTCAGGCCGGTAATCGCAATATTAATATATTGCTTATTCATAGTGTTTCTTTAATTTAATTAGGTTGAAGAGGACAACGCATACAACCCCTTTCCCAAAAGGATGAGAAAGGGGCAATTCAAATTAAGAAAAATCTAGGCCTTTTTCATACCCTTTGAGTTCATGGCGAGCCATGGCAAGGTTTGCTTTAGAGCGTTCAAGGACAAGATATAAGAAAATTTTGTCATTGCCTTCTAAAGGACGAATAAGGTGATACTGCTTACCTAGCGTAATTAGAATATCTTCAATTGAGTCATTTAAGTTCAATGCTTGTGCAACACGTCGTTTTGAGCGAACAACTTCAGTATTACCTGCCGCCGCGAGTTCTAAATCAATGCTTCCACCGCCTTGAGTTGCTAGGGCCAAACCACTTTCCCCATCGACCAATGCTGCTGCATAGAATCCATCGATATTTGCTAATGCTTCCAATGACACTTTAGCCATAGTTTTTCTCTTTAATTTTATGAGTTTTAAAATCCTTTTAACTTGTTGTTTCACAAGTTGATTTAATTATATGGACGGCGTGAAAAAATTATCAATATAAATAAATGTAACAAAAAAAAGATGAATAAATGTACGATTAATCCCGAGCCTTTTAGTCAGTTTTTGCTAGAGATTCTGTGATTGGGTTTGCGTATTTAAAAAAGGAGTGTGAGAAAGTTTGTTGTTATTTGTAAAAGTGTTTAATTTATTTGCCATTGTAACAAAATGTAACTTTTACCATTTAGACAAATAAAAGCAAAAAATAAATCGATTTTTTTGATTTTTAAAGATGAAATATATAATTATTTTTCATTGAAAAATAAAGGGATGCGCAAAATGAGTGCATCCCTTGGAGAATTAGACAAACATTTGACTTGCTGCGCAATAAAGTCCCCATAAAATGACGATAGCCACAGCAGGCTCAATCAGTTTTGCCCATGTTGGTGTTGGATTTTGCTCTGCTACCTGTACATGTAGCTGATCTGAGTGGTCTGTTGCGTGTTGATTTACCATTTGATTAAACTCCTTCATCGTCTCTTCTAATGATAGCTCTTCTTCAGGCTTTGGTTTAGAGCCAATCAGCTCTGTTAGCTCACTTGTTGTCCAAACCCAGTCATCAGCCAGACCTGAGAGGTGCTCAATTTGACCGACAAGCAGCTCACGAATTCCATGTTCACCAAAGTTCCCTGTGACATCAAGTTGTTTGAGTTCAGCAAACTGGAGACTCAACATGGTGGTTAGGCTATGCTCTAAGTCTGCCTTCGCTAACTGTGATTCATTTTGCGGAGACGTGGTGAGATGCCTTGCAAGTTCTTGAATATAGAGATGATCTTGAGTTTGAATCTCTTGATAGAGCTTGGTGCCATCTTGACGCATCAAAGTGATGAGTTTTCCAAGGGAGAGGGTGTTGGCCTCAGAAAGATATTGAAGTCGCTCCTCATCTGAATATTGACTCAGAAGCTCAGGCTTTTGAATTTTAATCTGCTCTGCAAAATATTGTACTAAATCAAAAGCCATATAATTACTCCATTTTATTAATCTAATAACCTTAAACTTGGTTTTTTCTTAGCGGGTTCAGTTTTTTCTTCATTGTCTGATTTTAAAGCATTTTGCTCACTTTGGGTATGATTGTCATACTCACTTGGATCGAAGAACAGGCCTTGTCCATTTTCACGGGCATAAATGCCTATCACAGCATTAAGTGGGACATAAATATCACGAGATACGCCACCAAAACGTGCAGAGAAGGTAATCGCATCGTTGCTCATATGTAGCGCATGTACTGCATGAGGGACGATGTTTAAGACAATTTGGCCATCTTGAATAAACTGTTCAGGAACGAGAGTATTGGGCTGGGTTGCATCGACCAATAAATGCGGTGTCAATTGGTTATCACAAATCCATTCATAAATGGCGCGAGCTAAATATGGACGAGTCGGCGTAAGGTTTAATTCTTGATCAGACATAATGTTCTCTACGGCTGTTTAAATTCAGATTGATAATGGTTTTTCTCCTGCAAAGTTAAAGACTTTAAAAATGCAGGACGACTAAAAATACGTTGACAATATAAATAGATTGGGCGGCATTGCTGTTTGGGTAAATGCACGCCCATGCTGTTTAAGCGTAGAAAGATAGGAGCAAGCATGCAATCTAAAATACTAAAGCTTTCCGACATGAAATAGGGGAAATGTTGGAACAATGGTGTTAGGGAAATGAGTGTGTCTTTCAGTTTTTTTTGTGCTTTCAGCTTTGCTTGTTCATCAAGTGTATCTGGATGGCGCAGCATCATATCAGCAAGCTTTAACCAATCTTGTTCAAAGCGCCAAATATACTGACGCTGTTCCGCACGAGGCATAGGGGCGTCGGCATAGAGCTTGTTTTGACGATAACGATCGTCTAAATACTCAGAGATGATATTGGCATTAAATAGTTTTAAATCATTTTCAATCAACATCGGCAGCTGATTATAAGGGTTTAAGCTGGCGAGATCTTCATCATCAGCATCACTTAAAACCAAATGGTATTTGATTTGCTTCTCTGCAAGTACATAACGAATCCAATGGGAGCGAAAATCATCTGCATGGCTATACAGCGTAATTCCTTGAAGCGGAGTAGTTTCGACAGACATATTTCAAGAAACTAGGTGAAGTGAATCGGTTAGAATACTAAAAATAGCCAATAAAATCATCTTAACTTTAATATGCTTATACAATCGAACAACTTGGAATAAATGAAAAATAAGGATAGAACCATGCAGCTTAGGCTCAGAATCACCCAATCGGTCGCAGTTATTATATTAATGACTTCCATCTCAAGTAGTTATGCTCAAAATCAAGATGTAGCGCAGCAGACTGCTGAATATGCAGCTTGTATTGCCGATGAAGCCTGTGATGTCGCTACCTCTATCTCTGAGGATGATATGTATGGCGGCATTCAGCAAGAATATACAGTAAAAGGCTGTAAGGTCACTGTTTATAATGATGGGCCTGTGAAAATGGTCGATGAGAAAACCGACGAGCCGTGTAATGCACCACTTCCCAAAGATCATCAATTATCAAAATAAGCTGGAATATGCAACTAGAGGCATGTAGTAAGAATAGAGCAGGAAACTTAGACTTAAAACTTGAAAATGACGCATAAAAAAAGCCTTGGATAAACCAAGGCTTTTTTGTCCGATTCGGTAAACGAATTAACGTTTAGAGAATTGAGGACGTTTACGAGCTTTACGTAAACCAAGTTTCTTACGTTCAACTTCACGAGCATCACGAGTAACGAAACCAGCTTGACGAAGAGCAGGTTTAAGTGTTTCGTCAGAAGCGATCAACGCACGAGTAATACCGTGACGGATAGCGCCAGCTTGACCACCGATACCACCACCAGCAACAGTGATGTAAAGGTCATACTTTTCAGTAACTTCGAGAAGCTCTAAAGGTTGACGAACAACCATACGAGCAGTTTCACGACCGAAGTATTGCTCAAGAGTACGGTTGTTAATTACGAGCTTGCCTGTACCAGCTGACAAGAAAACACGTGCAGTTGCGGTCTTACGGCGACCTGTACCATAATTAGTAGCCATGTGCTGTATCCCTTAGATGTCCAAAACTTGTGGCTGTTGAGCAGCGTGTGGATGCTCTGTACCTGCATACACTTTCATTTTCTTGATCATTGCATAACCAAGAGGACCTTTTGGTAACATACCTTTAACAGCTTTTTCTAAAACTGCTTCAGGTTTGTGAGCGATTAACTTTTCAAAGTTAGTCTCACGGATACCACCAGGGAAGCCAGTGTGGCGATAGTATTTTTTATCAAGCGCTTTTTTACCAGTCACTTGAATTTCTTCAGCATTGATTACAACGATATAATCGCCAGTGTCAACGTGAGGAGTATAAGAAGTCTTGTGCTTACCACGTAGACGACGAGCGATTTCAGTCGCAAGGCGACCTAAAGTTTTGCCAGAAGCATCAACAACGTACCAGTCGTGTTGAACTTCAGCAGGCTTAGCGCTGAGAGTTTTCATTAAACCACTACCTATTATAGTTGGTTTGGACTATGGAATCTGTCCAAACAAAAGGAGACGCGATTCTAAACGAAGTTGCTCAGAATCACAAATGAAAATATAAAATTTCAAGAGCCGTATTTTAAGGTATTTCCCTACATAAAGGAAGAGATCAAAGTTTATTCTTTTTAAAAAACCACAAAAGAGTTCAAACTTTAAAAAAATGAGTAAACAGCGATATTGAACTTTATGACTTCACTGAATGAAATGCGGGATCATCACCATAGAAGTATTTTAAAATAACGGATAGTACAGGAGTTACGACTCGCAATTTCTTTGCTCATGTTTTATATGTTTGAGGCTTTATTTTTTCTTTGAAAGTCGATGGAATGTGAAAACAGGATAAGTGAGGATTTAAATATAAAAGAATAGGTTTAAGTTGAGTACGGTGAATGCGGAGATACTGGGTGAGACGTTGTATAATAGTCAAAACGCATTTAATTTGAGTTGATCATGCTGCCTTTATATGTCACCAGTGGTGAACCTGCTGGGATTGGTCCAGATATTTGTTTAAGCCTTGCCGCTCGTATAGATGAACGTCCGATCGTGGTCCTTGGTGATATGAATTTGCTGCGTACACGTGCAGCATGTTTGGGATTGGACATTGAACTGATTGAATATTCAAGGCAAGAAGCATCATCAACTCAGGGACAACTTTATGTTGAGCATGTGCCTTTAAGTGAAGCTGTTGTAATGGGTGAGCTCAATCCTCAAAATGCACCCTATGTCTTAGAACAGCTACGACGTTCGGCCGCTTATGCCATGTCCGGTAAAAGTGTAGGTGTTGCAACTGCACCTGTACAAAAGTCAGTTATCAATGATGCTGGGATTCACTTTAGTGGACATACCGAATATTACCAAGAGTTTGCTGGAGTTGAACGTGTGGTGATGATGCTTGCAACCAAGACCTTGCGTGTTGCGCTGGCTACTACACATTTGCCATTAAGAGCTGTACCCGATGCGATTACCAAAGAGCGACTGCATCAAGTCATTGATATTTTAATTCAAGACTTAAACAGCAAATTCAAAAAAGAGCATCCCCACATTTTAGTGTGTGGCCTAAATCCACATGCAGGGGAGGATGGTTATTTGGGCATGGAAGAAATTGAGGTGATTAACCCTGTGCTGGAAAGCTACCGTGCTCAAGGCATAAATATGAGCCTGAGCCTACCTGCCGACACCTTATTTACCCCAGAAAACTTAAAAGATGCCGATGCTGTTTTGGCGATGTATCACGATCAAGGCTTACCTGTGTTAAAATCGCAAGGGTTTGGTGAAGCCATTAATATTACTTTGGGCTTGCCGTTTATTCGTACCTCAGTCGATCATGGCACAGCTCTCTCCCTCGCAGGCACAGGTCTTGCGAAAAGCTCAAGCTTACAGGTCGCTGTTGATTTAGCGTTAGAATTAGCTCGTCACTAATGTTCAGTGATTAACTCACGTTGGAAAATTTTATGTATCAAATTAATGCCTTAAACCCTAAAGATGAAGGGCACCATACGCGGAAGCGTTTTGGGCAAAACTTCTTACATGACCAACGTGTGATTGCCAAGATTGTACGTTCAGTTGCACCACGTTCAGGTGATAACATTGTGGAAATTGGCCCTGGTTTGGCAGCCTTAACCTCTCCGTTGATTGGTGAGTGTGACGCACTTACGGTGGTCGAATTAGACCGTGATTTGGCAGCCGGTTTGCCAGGGCGTGTGCCACATCCTGAACGTTTAACCATTATTGAAACCGATGCACTGAAGTACGACTTCACTAATTTATTTGAAGATGGTCGTCCTTTACGTGTTGTGGGTAATTTGCCGTATAACATTTCGACGCCACTTTTGTTTCATCTCTTGGAGTTTGGTGACAAAGTTAAAGACATGCACTTTATGCTACAAAAAGAAGTGGTTGACCGTATTACGGCTTCTCCAAATAGCAAAGAATATGGTCGTTTGTCGGTGATGATTCAGTATTTTTGTAAACCTACGTTCTTGTTTGAAGTACCACCGGGTTCATTTAACCCGCCACCCAAAGTGACGTCTGCGGTGTTCCGTTTAGAGCCGTATGCGGTTAAGCCTATTGTGGCAAAAAATGAAAAAGCCTTGGCACGTTTGGTCTCGCATGTCTTTACTCAGCGTCGTAAAACTTTGCGTAATAGCTTAAAAGGCATGTTGGTTGAAGATGGTTTTGAACAAGCGGGTGTTGATCCGATGGCACGTCCAGAGACTTTAACACTGGCTCAATTTGTGGCATTAGCAGATCAAATGGTGGCTTAAGGTGACAGGTGCAGAGATTCGATACAATTATGTCATTGGTGATGTGCAGGGTTGTTTTGAAGCACTAAAAGCCTTGTTAAAGACCATACAGTTTGATCCTGACCAAGATTTTATTTGGTTTGCAGGGGATTTGGTTGCCCGTGGTGAAAACTCATTGGGTGCTTTACGCTTTATTAAAAAATTAGTAGAGCGTAATGCGGCTGCAACAGTTTTAGGCAATCATGATTTAACTTTGCTTGCGGCTGCACGTGGCATTAAAGCAATTAAAGACAAAGATAACATTCGTGATGTGATTGATGCGATTGATAGTGATGATTTGATTGATTGGCTACGTAAACAACCCTTGTGTGTGTTTCCAAACGCAAAGACGGTTCTGACGCATGCGGGCATTCCAACCAATTGGACAGCAGAACAAACTGCTGCTTTAGCCGCAGAAGTTGAGGCGGTCATTGCAGCGGATGATTTTGATGTTGTCGATGCCTTTTTAAAAGAAATGTATGGCAAAGAGCCTACCTTATGGTCGGATGAACTAACGGGACACGCGCGTTTACGTTGTATCGTAAATTATTTGACCCGTATGCGTTTAACCGATAGTGCTGGGCGTTTGGAGTTTAGTTTTAAAGATTCACTCAGCGACCCGATGCCTGAAGGCTTCAAACCATGGTTTGAATTTGCTTCACAAGCAGCGCAAACCCATAAAGTTGTGTTTGGTCACTGGGCTGCTTTACAAGGTAAAACCATTTCGGACTCGATTCAAAATGTAGATGGCGGTTGTGTTTGGGGGCATCAATTAATGGCTTACCGTTTAGAAGATGGGACCTTATTTGCAGTTGATAATCCAGTTCAATAGCACATGCATTAAAAAAGCCACGAAGTTCGTGGCTTTTTTATTCTTAGTCGATTCTTAACCAGGTTTGGTTACGACCTAAAGCAGAAACACCGATGTATGCACGTAGAGAAAGACGCTTTCCTGTGGCATTCAGTTTCATTTTCGCATCATAAAGTTTGCCAGACAGTGGATCAATCACACGACCTTTTTCATAGTTATTGGTGCCGTCGACATGCTTTAAGCCTTTAATAATGTCCATACCCAAAATTGGTTTGTTGGTATATGGCGTAGGGCAATTCACACAAGTTTCTTTTGGCGTATAACCTGGGCGTGGTGTAATTTTTACAATTTTTCCAGTGTAAGTATTATTTGATTCTTTACGAATTTCGATGATGGCTTTTGGTGAGCCTGACTTATCATCAATTTGTTGCCATGTCCCTGTTAAGTCCTGTGCAAATGCTCCCCCGCAAAGCATGGACAATGTTAATCCCGCGATAAAAAACTTACTTTTCATATAAGGTTCTCTATAGTTTCACAAAAAGATATCCAAGACACAGAAAAATAAACAGTTTGCACAAGGCAAACTGTTTTGTGTTTAGATATGAGTTAGGCAGTTGCCTTTAAAAATTGAAAAATCATACACGCTGAGCTGAAACTCTTTTATTCATTGAATTTGAAACCATCAGACTAAGTTTGGTGCAATGTATGAATGACTCAGTGGTGGTCTACAAAATCTAAAATGAATCTATTAAATGATTGCGTAGACCAAGCCTGTTTAGTAATAGAACTCAGATTATTCTCGAATCCACGTTTGACTACGACCTAGAGCAGATATGCCTACGTAGCCTCGCAAGGTTAAGCGTTTGCCATTCGAACTGAGTTTTGCTTTACAGCTATAAATATTACCAGACAGTGGATCAATGATTTTTCCACCCGTGTAATTGGTATCACCGCTGTGTTTCAAACCTTTCATCACATCCATGCCTAAAATAGGCTTATTGGTATACGGCGCAGGGCAATTAATACACGTTTCTTTTGGTGTGTAACCCGGACGAGGCGTCACTTTAACGATCTTAGCGGTATATGTCCCATTTGATTCTTGGCGAATCTCAAGGATGGCTTTTGACGACCCAGTTTTGTCATCAATATTTTTCCAAGTGCCGCTAATATCTTCAGCGAAAGCTGTACTACCTATAACGGTTGTAGCGAATGCGATTGCAAGTGTCAATTTGCTCATGAACAAAATCCTTTTATCATTTAATCAACGACAAACTCATCTTAAGTCGATTTTTTAAACAATACAATTGTTTATGTGAGGAACATATCACATTTTTTGCAAGTATAGAATAAACAACGGTAACCAGATTGCTGTAAATACCGCATTGACAGCCATTCCAAAGGCTGCATAACGTCCAGCAATACTTCCCCGTTGCCATGCTTGAGCTGTACCGATGGCATGAGCTGCAAGACCTAGCGCTAAGCCCGATGCTCGTTCATCATTAATGTGTTTGAGGATCAGTGGTGAAAATGCAGCACCAATCACACCAGATAAAATCACGATTAAAATAGCCAGACTCACAGGGGCTTGCAGCAGTGTTGCAATGTTAATTGCGATAGGCGTTGTGACTGCGCGTGTAGCAAATGCCATAATGGTAGGATCGGACAAATGTAGTAGATAAGCCAGTCCCATCGGCAGTCCGACCGCACTGATACTGGCAAAGACCAAGATACCCACCACGGCTTTGAGGGGGAGGTCGTCATAGCGCATTGCAGCCAATGGAATAGCCAAAGCGACTGTGACATAACCGAGCAGATGGTTAAACACTGGATTTACCTGTGCCATATATTGCTCATATGGAATGTTTAACAACAACAGCAGGGCAATCACAAAGCACATGCCAAAAACAATCACGGGAATTTGTGGCAGTTTTTTGTTGAGTGGCTTTGCCAGTAAATAGGCAACGAGGGTTAGGAAAAAACCGAAAATAATGGGAATCATGTGCACACTCCTAAAGCCATTTCTTAGACATTTTTGCGTAAACCCACAGAGGAATTAGTGTGCTGACAAATAGCACCACTAAAAACATTGGGATTTCACTGCCTAAATGCGTCATCATCAGCAGGGAGCCTGCACTGATAGGTAGAAAAGCAAAGGCACTTTCTTTCATGATTTTATTGTTGGTATCGACCAAACGTACTGGAATTTTATAAAATTTTCTCCAACCCAAAAGGACGATTAATAAACTAATCAGTCCAATTAAATTGCCCAGTTCAGGATGTCCAAAACGTCCAGTGATCCATACAGCCGTTTCACGAAAGATGATGATCAGGGCAACCGTGCCTATCCATGCTTTCCAATCAACAGTTTTTATCCATTCCATTTTGTTCTGTCATTAACATTTTACTTATCACGTTTTAACCGATTTAGTTTTTGATTTCAAATTCTTCGAGTTCACGATGAAATTGTTTTGCTTTCAAACCTAAAATTTCATCAATCGGTAAATGTGCTTGTTTAATCAATTGTTCAAGTTTATGTGGTGCAATATACACTTGTAGGTGGAGGTTGCCTTCATCATCATAATTTTCAGATTGAATCACATTTAGGGCGTACAGTTGATTACGCAATTTGCCATAAGCAGGTTTGAGTAAGACGTCAAAGTTTTGAATTTGGCCCATCAAGCACTCTTGTACCGCTTGGCGTAGTAGATCAAATCCTTCGCCTGTATGTGCTGAGACATAGACACGTTCAGGTACATTTGGTTCAGCGTAAATGATTTTGGCTTGTTCACCACTTTGATCGATCTTGTTATACACCCGTAGAATCGGAATATCTGCGCCAATTTCTTTGAGCACTTTTTCAACGGCTTCAATTTGTTCCATATGGTCTGGACTGCTCGAGTCAATCACATGCAACAGCAAGCTGGCCTCTAATGTTTCCTCTAGCGTCGCTTTAAACGATTCCACTAAAGCATGCGCAAGATTACGCACAAAACCAACCGTGTCGGCTAAGACCAACGGGCCAATACCATCCCATTCCAAACGTCTTAAGGTTGGATCTAAGGTTGCAAATAACTGATCTGCGGCATAAACATCAGATTTGGCTAGAGTGTTAAACAGGGTTGATTTACCCGCATTGGTATAACCAACCAAAGAAACGGTTGGAATTGCAGCTTTTTGACGTGCAGCACGCCCTTGGATACGGGTCTGACGGACTTTTTCTAATTTATCTTTAAGTTGTCCAACACGGACACGGAGTAAACGACGGTCAGTTTCGAGTTGCGTTTCACCTGGACCACGGAGTCCAATCCCGCCTTTTTGGCTATCGAGGCTAATGCCTGTACCGACTAATCGAGAAGACAAGTGATCCAATTGAGCCAATTCGACTTGAAGTTTCCCTTCATGGGTACGGGCACGTTGTGCAAAGATATCTAGAATAAGGCGTGTACGGTCAATGACGCGGCAGTTGATAATGCGACTCAGATTACGTTCCTGACTGGGTGTCAGGGCATGGTCAATAATCACCAGCGTGGCTTCAAGTTCCTCAACACGAGCAGCAATTTCTTCTGCTTTGCCTGAACCAATGAAATATTTAGCATCGGGTTTGAATCTTTGAGCGTGAACATGCTCCAGAATTTCTGCACCTGCCGACTTAGCAAGCAAACGAAATTCTTCTGCATCAAGGTCTTCCAGAATATGGATGGCAACACTGACTAAAATGGTTTTTTCGCCACCTTGCTTCTGCTCAAAATATTCCACTAAATTCGATCTCACATTGAAAACTCTAGTGTAGATGAATTTGCTGAGATTGAGCGAAATAGTTATGCCGTTGCCTTACATTGAGCGAAATAAGTGAACCAAAAGCAGTAAGGTACCAAAGTATAAAATACTGAGCCCTATAATAAATTTCAGTGCCTGAATAGGATTTAACGGCGGAGCTGGAGGGTTCATTTGATCGTTCATGTACACACCATGTTTTAGTATTTCGATTGATTTATTTTAATTAATTTATTTAAACGATTAAAATTGAAAATAATCATCTGGTCCTTCGGTTTTTATGATCAATGCAAGTTACTTAAGATCAGTATAGAATGAGCCGAAATCAATGATTAAATGTTGAATGAAGCTGTGCCAAGTGAACCGTCTATGCAATCGAATACTGAAATAAAAACAACATCAATAAAAGGTGTCTCTAAGCTTTTTCTGTATGGCAAAAAGCTGGCTTCGGGGCTTGGCGCCGTGTCCGAAGGGTTTTATTTGGTCTATCGACATGGCTTGTATAAAGACATTAACAATCCACAAAATACCCGTTACGTGCAGTATTTTTGCCGTCGACTGTGCAAAGTTTTTAACATTGATGTGCATGTCCACGGGGATATTCCACGTAAGCCTGCACTTTGGGTCAGCAATCATATTTCATGGTTAGATGTCGCGGTTTTAGGCTCAGGCGCACGAGTTTTCTTTTTGGCCAAGGCTGAAATTGAAAAATGGCCTGTGTTTGGCAAGCTGGCAAAAAGTGGTGGAACCATGTTTATTCAACGTGGTTCAGGCGATTCCATCAAAATTCGAGAGCAAATTACGGCGTTTTTAAAACAAGATATTCCTGTGTTGTTTTTCCCGGAAGCGACCACGACCGATGGTTCTAAAGTGAAAAAGGTTCATGGACGTATATTAGGTGCTGCGATTGAGGCCCAACGTGATGTGCAAATTTGTTTGATTTGCTATGTGAATCAACAAGGCGGACTTGACCAAGTCTCTCCGTTTATCGGTAACATTAGTTTTGCCGAGCATGTTAAAAAAGTACTAGAGATGCCACAAGTCACGGCACATTTAGTTGCGCTCCCAGCCATTTGTACCACAGGACATACGGTTGATAGTTTAACGGCACTGGTCCAACAAAAAATGGTGCAAGGTTTGGCTGATTTACATCATAAAGTTTTGAAGTCTCAACTAAACATGGAACAAGCTTGAAGGCTTACATAAAGCCTTCAATCGGTAGCCAAGAAACGACTTTGAGACCAGCACGTTTGAACCAATTCATTTTTGGTTCAGTGGTATAGGTTTTGGTAGAACCATCTGCTTGTTTGATTTGCCAGTTAATGTTTTTGTTTGCATCTAGGACCAGCTTATAGGCATATTTGCTGAGATTTTGGTCCATGGTGTAGTGTACTGCTTTGGCCAGCGGTGGACTGTTCAGTAAAACCCCAATTTCTGTATTTAAGTTGGCAGAGCGGGGATCAAAATTAAATGAACCAATAAAAACCTGTTTTTCATCAATGGCCATGAGTTTGGCATGTAGACTCGAGCGGCTTAATCCTTTGATGCTGACTTTGGCTTTTTTCGAAATTTCTTCATTGTTTTCATTTAAGGCTTCGGCCGCAGGTGTAGCTAAAAACTCATAGAGTTGGACACCACTTTCCAGCAAGTCTTCACGATATTTTCCATAGAAAGCATGTACCAATGGTACATCATTGGCTATAAATGAGTTGGTCAGTACACGGACTTGAATGTCACTCTGTGCTAAGTTCGCCAACTGTTTTTTGCCTTTACGTTCAGGTACAAAATAGGCTGAAATAATGTCGATGCTTTCCATGGGTTTTTCTAAATGGGTTTGCAACTGGAAGTTTAAATGTTCTTCTTTTTTTGCCCGTGATTTGGTTTTGCTTGGCGAGTCTTTCACCACTTCAGCTTTGACCCAATCGAATTGGATACTATCATTCAGCCAGTGTTCAAAGGCCTGCGAACGATTGGCCAGATCCAAATAATTTTGTACAGTCACTTCCTGATAGTGCTGCTCTAACTGGGTTTTTAAACCCTCATAACGCAAGCTGTAATGGTTGGCGTTGACAATTTGACGCACTGGAAAGGCATAGTCGTCATTCCAGTATTCATCGAAGGAGTGCACAATTTCATCTGAGGCAGAGCCGACTAACATGACATCAACATCAGAAAATTGATAACTGTCGCTAACGTTATAATATTGATTGCTCATGTTACGCCCACCAATCAACGAAATTTGATTATCTGCAATGAAGCTTTTGTTGTGCATCCGGCGGTTGATGCGTTTTAGATTTAAGACCATATCCATCGCGCGGTAGTGACGGAAGAGGTAGGGGTTATACAGTTTGATGTCGATATTGGCGTGTTGATCGAGCGCCAAATAAATGCCTTCCATTTTCTTGGCATTGTTATCATCGATTAGTAATCGAACCTTCACCCCGCGATCAGCGGCTTTCAAAATAGAATAAAGCGCTAAAGAACCAATACGATCGTTGTCCCAAATATAGTATTGTAGATCTAAGGTCTTTTCTGCCTTATCAATGAGATGGATACGCGCGGCCAATGCTTCGAGAGGATTATAGAGAACATGGAAACCTGTAAGGCCTGGATTTTGTTCACGTAAAGGCAGAACGATTTTGCCTAAACTGGTTTGATCTGTTTGCAAATCAAAGGCATAGACGGGCGTCTGTGGGATCTGTTTGGGTAAGGTGTTACACGCTGGGACAGTCAAAACCATACAGCTCAGCAACAACAGTTTGGCACCTTGCTGAGTCGAAGATGAGCGGAATAAAGTTTGTTTCGCTAAGCCGTGAGGTTTTTCCATCGTCATAAAGTCTATAAATTTGGTTTGAGTATAATTCTGAGCTGTGAAAAGATAAACAGAAGATTATGTGTTCTTGATGAACAATTTGTGAGTAAAAGTCTATGATGAATATACACTCCGTCGTGTTCTATTTTTATATTGCGATGGCCTTGCTTGCGGGGTGGGCGGTGTATCAGGCATGGATCAGTCAAACCAATACAGAGACGATTCATCCGTTTAAGGCCTTTGTGCATTTGTTGGCTTTTTATCTCTCTTATTTACTTATTCCTTTATTTTTCTTTAGCTTGTATGCAGGTTTTCAGGGCTATTATTCATGGCATGAAGCTATTTTTGTGTTTTTGGTCAGTGGTGTGCTGTGTTATGCACGTTTCATTGAACCGCATTTTGTACATGTCAAAACCACTCAATATCAAATCCAAGAAGATTATAAATTACTCAAACCCGTTCGTATTGCCTTAATTGCGGATTTACATATTGGCCTATTTTCAGGGCATGAGCGACAACTGAAAACTATCGTCAAACGACTGAATGAACAAAAACCTGATTTGGTGGTGGTTGCAGGGGACTGGACTTATGAACCTGAAAATACACTGGCAGAAGAATTAGAGGTGTTGCAAGAAATTAATGCCCCAGTCTATTCGGTCAATGGTAATCATGATGAGCAATATCCAGGTCCGCCGATTCAAAATTTGTTAAGACATGCTTTGAAGGTGAATAATGTGATTGATATTGAAGGTCAGATTGTTGAATTTGAAGAGTTTCGTCTGATTGGAGTTGGGGATTTGTGGGCAGGCAAGGCGGATATGCGTTTTATGCCGCATTTACCGCAAGACAAACCGTGGGTCATCCTATCACACAATCCAGACACGATCGATATGGTCCCTGCTTTACCTAGTCGTCCTTTAATGCTTTCAGGTCATACGCATGGTGGTCAAGTTGAGCTGCCATGGCTCACAGACTATATAATGAAAAAAGTGTCTATATTAGGACACAAAAAAGGCTTATACCGACATGAACATGCGGATGTGTTTGTTACGGTTGGAACAGGCATGGTGGGTGTGCCGTTTCGTTTTCGCGTACCACCGACTATCGATATTATTGAACTGATTTAAGTTGGGTTTAGAACCAATAAAAAATAAAGCTTAAAACCAAAATGACCACAGCCAAGACGATCCAAAGGTTGTGGTTTTTTGTATGGAGCTCTTGTAGGTCTTGTATTGCATCGAGGTTATTCACTGCTGTGCTATGCGGGCTTTGTGGCTGTTGTTGTGTAAAGCTCCGTCCTTCAGACACAAGGGAGCTGTGGTGTCTTAATTCAGCGGTTGATATGCGTTGTTGTTGATGTCGTTTATGGCGATACATGCTTTTTAGCGCAGCATCATGCCGCTTCGTGAGTTCAGTCACGATCTCTTGTGCATCATCGTATTGAAAAGCGGTATGTGTGGCGATGTATTGAATGGCTTGAATAATTTTATTTTCTTCAACTAATACGATGACATCAAGGAGTTGTTCATTAGTGAGTTGTTGTATTTTTTCATCCATTTTTCGGTCCTATTCATCTGTATCTCTCTCTATTTTTGAAGTAAAACGACAGATTTTAAATATGGTTTTTGTAGCGTTTGTTAATGCATTGGTATAAAAAAACCAGCATCATTGTGCTGGTTTTTAGACATCAAATTCAGGGTTAAATTTGATTGTTTACATCATCATTTTTGGTTTCACGGATCATTAAGAACGCACATAAAGACAGAAGCGATGCCGCCGTGAGGTAGTAACCCACTGCATGTAAACCATAGGTGGTTGCAAGCTTGGTGGCAATGAGAGGTGCAAATGATGCCCCAAAGATCCCCGCAAGGTTAAAGGTTAGTGCTGAACCTGTATAACGAACGGATATTGGAAAAATTTCAGAGAGCACGGTGCCAATTGGTCCATAGGTTAAACCCATGATGGATAAGCCAATACATAGGAACAAGAACACAATAAGGGTACTGCCTGATTCCAACATGCTTGAGAATACTAAACCAAATAACGCCGCAGCAATACAGACTGCAATAGACGTGGTTTTACGACCAAATTTTTCAGCAAAAACCGCAGACAAGGGGATGAATGCAGCAAAGCACAGGGTTGCGACCAGTTGAAGTTGTAAGAACTGTTCGCGGGTGTAACCCAGCTGTTTGGTACCCCATTGTAAAGCAAAGACCGTCGTGAGGTAGAACACCACAAAGGTGCAGATGGCTGCAATGGTACCTAAAATTAACATGCCCCAGTGCTTGGTGATCACTTCTTTAAATGGAATGTTAACTTCTTTTTGCTTGTCTAAAACTTTCTGGAACGCAGGAGTTTCATGGAGTTGTAAACGAATCCAGAGACCTACAATTACCAGTAACGCACTAGAGATAAAAGGAATACGCCAGCCCCAAGTCATAAACGCTTCTTCAGTCATAAAATGACCCAGCGTTAAGAATGAACCAGTTGCCAAGATAAAGCCAATCGGCGCGCCCAGTTGGGGGAACATACCATACCAAGCACGCTTACCTTCAGGTGCATTTTCTGTGGCAAGCAATACCGCACCCGACCATTCACCACCTAAGCCGAGACCTTGACCTAAACGACACAGCGCAAGCAGTAATGGTGCGGCAATTCCAATTTGCGCATAGGTGGGTAATAAGCCGATACACACGGTTGAAAGTCCCATGGTCAGCAAAGCTGCAACCAAGGTCGCCTTTCGGCCGATACGATCACCTAAATGTCCAAAGAGTGCAGCGCCAATCGGGCGTGCAATAAAGGCAATCGCGAAGGTCGCCAAAGACTGAATGGTTGCGGTCATTGGATCGGTACTTGCTGGAAAGAACAGGTACGGAAAAATAATGACAGCCGCAGTGGCATAAATATAAAAATCGAAGAATTCGATAGTTGTACCTACCAGACTGGCTGTAAGTACGCGGAATTTTGAGTTTACAGGCTGCTGTTCAGCAACAGCAGTATTTAATGACGCCATGGTAGACCTTACACTTAAAAAATAGTCGAACTGAGTTTTAAAAGCGTCATCTTTTTAAAAAAGGCGTAATTTTTTAAAAAAATACGAATGTTCCTCGGGCAGACTACGGAATTAGGGTTGCTAAAAAAGGTAGTGTGCGCGGGTTATATCACGTAAAGATAGATGGACAAGAAATGTGATCCTGCACCAATCAATACAAAAATATGCCAGATAGCGTGCGTATATCTTACCTTTTTTAGCGCATAAAACAATGCACCGATGGTATAGGAAAGTCCACCAATGATTAAAAAAGTCAAAGCTGGTTTAGATAAAAAGCGTTGCATATCATCCATTACCAGTACAGCCAGCCAACCCATAAGCAGATAAGCAATCAGTGAAATTTTTTCAAAGCGATGAATGAAAACTAACTTGAATAGTGTACCAATGAGTGCAATCACCCAAAGTGCAATGAGCAGGTAATGGGCTTTTTGTGTGGGCAGTGCGATAGACAAAAATGGGGTGTAGGTGCCTGCAATCAGATAATAAATGGCAGTGTGATCTAATTTTTTATACCAGCCACGACGCTCTGGAGATTCGGCAAAATGATATAAGCTTGATGCGGCGAACAATAAAAATAGGCTCAAAGCATAGACCCACAGCCCGATCCACTGCGCTGTTTCTAAGTAAGACCCTTTGATAATCAATAAAATACCGGCTATGAGTGCAAGCGCAGCACCAATAGCATGGCTAATAAAATTGATTCTTTCTTCAGCTGGATCGTAGTTTACAACAGGGTGAGCGCTCATAAGTCGTGTGCATTTTTATAAAATATACAACTGTATCGTAATTCAAATTTGCATTTAGCGTAAGACGCTTTAAAATTTAATCGCAATTCTTTTTTTGGTTTCTATTATGACCGTTTCGGTATCGTCCTCTGCACAAGAGCAGCAATTCCTTCAAGCCTTCCAGCAAGCGCTTGAATCTCAAAGTTTTGATCGGATGATTCTGAGTCAATATCAGGGTGAACTGGAGCAACTCGAGAAGATGACTTTTCGAGTCGTCATGTTACAAGGGCAGCCTGTATTGAGCTGTTTATATCGCCATAAAACCCAAGATGTCACCAAAAATTATTCATTAGACATAGCACTTGAAACGGTAACTGCACTTTTGGCGCAGTGTAAACAAGCCAATCTGCTGACAACTGAACAAGAGTTGCAACTGAAGAAGAACAAGAAGAAAGCCATACTGACGCAAAGTAAAAATAAGACGGTAACCAAAGCTGTTGAGCAGCAAGGTCATGATCGTGTCAAACAGCGTTTTGTGGATCAAGACAGTTATTTCTTACAGCCACTTGGTATTACCGATGCAAAAGCGCACATCATTCCCAGTATGGCGCGTAAGTGGAAGCAGATTAATAAGTTTGTCGAAATTTTCTCAGGGGCACTAAGTCATATTCAGCTGCCTGAACAACTGCGCGTGGTCGACTTTGGTTCAGGAAAGGGCTACTTAACCTTTGCTTTGTATGATTATTTGCTGAAGCAAGATTTGAACCCTTTTGTGACTGGGGTTGAGCTAAACAGCAAAATGGTGGAATTTTGTCAGGAAGTTGCGAACAAGTCGGATTTTCAGCAACTTGATTTTTTTCAGGGTGATGTTCGGACGTACCAACCTGAACGCCTCGATGTGATAATTGCGCTGCATGCATGTGATGTCGCGACTGACTTTGCGATTCATACCGGCATTCGTTTAAATGCCGAAATGATCATGTGCGCGCCGTGTTGTCATAAAGAATTACGCCCGCAACTGAAAGCTCCGCTCGTGTTGCAACCCATGTTGCAGTTTGGCATTCATGCAGGACAGCAAGCTGAAATGCTGACGGATACTATTCGTGCCTTATTACTCAAAGCCTATGGCTATGAAACCAAAGTGTTTGAGTTTGTAGCACTTGAGCATACCAGCAAGAATAAAATGATTTTGGCAACCAAGCGTAAGGATTATCAAGCGCCCGATGTTGCTGTCTTGGCACAAATTCAAGCCTTGAAAGAGATGTATGGTATTCAAAAGCATTCACTGGAATTGCTGTTGAATGATCAATGGGATCAGCAAGATGTAGGCTGCAAATGCTGATCTGAACATCATTTTTTAGTGTAATGACCAATACAAAAATGATTTATAGGGAAATAAAAATGCCAAGCTTGAAAATTATCCATGGAACATGGGATGGGCTGCAACAGGCTGCGAAAATGATTCGTGAGCAGGTCTTTATTCAAGAGCAAAACATTGCTGCTGAAGATGAATGGGATGAGCAAGATGAAATCTCAGTTCATTTTGTGGTCTATGAGCAAGATCAAGCCATCGCCACCGCACGACTTTTGCAAAATCATAGTATTGGTCGTGTTGCAGTTTTGAAGTCTCATCGTGGTTTGGGCGTAGGCAAAGTCCTGATGCAGGCGGTGATAGCATATGCCCAACAGCAACAGCGTCCATTTGTAGTCTTATCCTCTCAAGTGCATGCACAAGCGTTTTATCAGGCTTTGGGCTTTATGCAAGAGGGCGAGGAGTATTTGGATTGTGGTATTCCGCATATCCATATGCGTTTATCATCCATAAAAAAGCCCTGATCTTTCAGGGCTTTTTTATTAGTCACAGCATATTAGTGACCATGTTCAGATGACATTTTCGCATGTTCATCGGCACTCATGTCGTGCTCATCAGCGGTTGCATGTTCTGTGGTATCTTCAGAAGCTGCTTGAGCTCTTGCTTCGCGCGCATCTTTATCCGCTTGTGCTTTGGCCATGGCTTCTTCAGACATTGCAGGCGCGTTTTTAAAAGCATGTTGCTGAGAGTTTTGCTGCGTTTGCTGACTTGGCATATAGTCAGGCTCATTGGTGATCGCAAGGTAGAAGATACCTAAGAAAATTCCACTTAAAATGAAAGCAATAATCAGTGCTTTCCAACCCCATGGTGATTTTTCAGGAGAAGTATTGTCAGTCATGTGCAACAGCCCAATTGAATAAAAATAAATCTAAAACTATGTAACTTTATAACACAAAAAACTGCGTCGGGCTTGAAAAGAATGCACTAAAATAAGTCAAAATTAGATGCTGAATCAGCAGGTTAATTTTGTTGTGTGCTGAGAGCGCAAAAAAAGGGATCTGCCGATCCCTTTTTTAAGGTGGAAGTTTTAGCGAATCTGACCTGATGGCACCGATTCAACCAGACGTTGCGGTGCTTTAAAACGCTCACCATATTTCGCTTCAAGTTCATTGGCACGTTGTAAAGCTTGGTCTAAACCATATTGATTTAAAAACTGAATTGCACCCCCTGTCCACGGCGCAAAACCAATCCCAAAGATCGAACCGATATTGGCATCAATGACAGACTCAAGGACATTTTCCTCATAACAACGTAAGGTATCTAGCGATTGTACAAACAAGAAACGGTCAATCATTTCTTGTTCAGAAATATCTACATCTTTCTTCCAATGGTTCAACCCCTCCCAAAGAAGTTTTTTGCCACCTTCTGGATAATCATAGAAACCTGCACCAGCAGCTTTACCTTTACGGTCAAAAGTATGAATCATGGTTTGAATCACATCATCTGCACCTGAACGTGGTAAATCTTTACCCTCAGCCTGCAATGCTTTACGTGTTTCATTGGCAACATGCTCAGAAAGTGTTAATGCAACTTCATCTTGAATGGCTAATGGGCCAACGGGCATGCCTGCTTTGAGTGCAGCCATTTCAATACGAGCTGGGTGTACACCTTCATGCAGTAAACGTAAACCTTCTTGAACAAAAGTACCAAATACACGACTGGTGAAGAAACCACGGCTATCATTCACAACAATCGGAATTTTGCCAATTTGCTGTACATAGTCATATGCTTTTGCCAAAGTTTCAGCAGAAGTGTTTTTACCTTTAATAATTTCAACCAATTGCATTTTATCGACTGGACTAAAGAAATGCAGACCAATGAAGTTTGCTTGATCTTTCGATGCATTTGCCAAACCAGTAATTGGTAATGTCGAGGTATTTGAAGCCATCACACCACCTTCTACAAGGAATGCTTCGGCTTCTTGGGTAACTTTCGCTTTGAGTTCTTGATTTTCAAATACCGCTTCGATTATTAAATCACAGCCTTTTAAATCTTCCGCAGATGCTGTAGCTGTAATTAAACTTAAAATCTGATCACACTTTTCAGCAGTCATACGACCTTGCGATACTTTTTTATCCAATAATTTTTGGCTATAGGCTTTGCCTTTTTCTGCATTTTCAACAGAAACATCTTTGAGTACAACGGGAATGCCTTTAATTGCTGTTGAATAAGCAATGCCTGCACCCATCATCCCTGCACCAAGCACACCAACTTTGGTCGCTTGCCATTTTGCAACATCTTTAGGACGGCTTGCCCCTGCTTTAATGGCATTCATCCCATGCCAAAAAGTACCGATCATATTTTTTGAAATTTGACCTGTCGCAAGATAGGTAAAATAACGAGATTCAATGGTTAGTGCCGTATCCACATCGACTTGCGCACCTTCAACCGCAGCCGCCATGATTGCTTCAGGAGCAGGATAACAACCTTTGGTTTTATCACGGAGCATCGCTGGAGCAATCGCCAGCATTTGTGCAACCGCAGGTGTTTTAGGATCACCACCCAGAATTTTATAGCCTTTAACATCAAAAGGTTGTTGTGATTTCGGATTAGCTTTTACCCAAGCAATCGCCTTATCCATCAACTCTTCAGGTGTTTCCGCAGTATCTTGAATTAAACCGAGAGATTTTGCTTTATCTACACCAAACTGCTTACCTTCCATTAAGAATGGAAAAGCATTTTGTAGACCTAAAAGGCGTACCATCCGCACGATACCACCACCACCCGGCAGCAGACCTAAAGTCACTTCTGGAAGTCCAAATTTAGTTTTAGGATCATTCAATGCAATACGTGCATGACAACCTAAAGCAATTTCCCAACCACCACCTAAAGCCGTACCATTCAATGCTGCAACCACAGGAACACCTAAAGTTTCGATATAACGAAACTCTGCTTTCATTTTCTGAATCATTTCAAAAAATGGTGTAGCATCTTCCAAGCGCGCTTGGATTAGCTCATCCAAATCACCGCCCGCAAAGAAAGTTTTCTTCGCTGAACGGAGAATAATCCCAGTAATCGATGTTTCAGATTTCAGTTTAGAAACAATATTTTCTAAAGCTACACGGAAATCTGCATTCATAGTATTTGCAGATTGGTTTGGAGAATCTAAAGTCAGAATAATAATGCCATCGTCATTTTTTAAATATTGAATTGCGCTCATTATTATTCTCCTTATACCAACTCAATAATGGTCGCAATACCCATGCCACCACCCACACATAATGTTGCCAAGCCACGCTTTTTACCTTGACGCTCTAACTCATCCAGTAAAGTTCCAAGAATCATCGCACCTGTCGCACCCAATGGATGTCCCATCGCAATTGCACCACCATTCACATTGACTTTCTCAGCAGGAACTTTTAATTCGGTCATAAAGCGCATCACCACTGATGCAAATGCTTCATTGACTTCAAATAGATCAATATCGTCAATCGTTAAACCAGCTTTTGCCAATGCTTTACGAGCAGCAGGTGCAGGTCCTGTCAGCATAATGGTTGGATCTGAACCCACCAATGCGGTCGCCAATACTTTGGCACGTGGTTTTAAACCTTGTTCTTTGACCGCTTTCTCGGAAGCAAGTAATACAAGTGCCGCACCATCAACAATACCCGATGAGTTTCCTGCATGATGCACATGGTTAATTTTTTGCGCTTCTGGATATTGTTGTAATGCAATTGCATCAAAACCCATTGCACCCATCATTTCAAAACTTGGATTGAGTTTTGCTAAACCTTCTGCTGTTGTTGACGGTTTGATAAATTCATCTTGATCTAAAATGGTCACGCCTGCTTTGTCTTTAATAGCAACCACTGATTGATTGAAATAACCCGCAGCTTGCGCAGCTGCTGCTTTGCGTTGCGAATTTGCTGCAAAGGCATCGACATCTGAACGGGTATAACCATCCAATGTTGCAATTAAATCTGCACCAATCCCTTGCGGAACAAAGTGTGATTTTAAATTTGTTTCAGGGTCTAATGCCCATGGCCCACCATCTGAACCCATTGCAATACGTGACATTGACTCAACACCACCTGCGACAACCACATCTTCCCAGCCTGAACGTACTTTTTGCGCAGCCATATTGACAGCTTCAAGACCTGAAGCACAGAAACGGTTGATTTGCACACCAGCAACATCATTGTCCCAACCTGCCGCAATTGCAGCAGTTTTAGCAATATCACCACCTTGGTCTGCAATTGGAGTAACACACCCCAAGACAATATCGTCTACTTTAGAGGTATCTAAGTGATGACGATCTTTGAGCTCATTCAATAATGTTGTCAGTAAAGTAATTGGCTTCACTTCATGCAATGAACCATCTTTCTTTCCTTTTCCGCGTGGTGTGCGAATGGCGTCAATGATATAAGCCTCGCTCATAGCTGTTCCTTTTTATGACTTTTAAGTTGTTATGCATTTGAGTGTACAAATTAATGGCCGTGATGCAATGACTAGAACGGGTCAGGTCAGATGAGTCTTTTTGCCAATAGACTGAAGATTGGGGCATAAAAAAACCCAAGATCGAAATCTTGGGTTTAGCAATGTGCCGAACCGTCGTCAAACTAGAAAATTAGTGATAGCCATGTAGTTGGCGATATAAACCGGGTGTAACTCCAGTCCATTTTTTAAAGGCACGGTGGAAGGTACTGGTTTCACTAAAGCCCACTTGTTGTGCCACATCTTCTAAAGTCAAACCTGGGTTCAATAGTAGGTGGATTGCGGCATCACGACGTAATGCATCTTTCACGCCTTGGTAACTTTTACCTTCAGCAGCTAAGCGGCGACGCAGCGTTTGTGGAGATAAATACAACATGGAAGCCACATCATTCAGGGTTGGCATTTCCTCACCAATTTGACTCTTCAACACATCACGAATACGTGAAGTGAGTGAGTTGGTGTTTTTAAATTTCACCAACAACTGTGCAGGCGCGGCTTTTAAAAACTCTTCTAACGTTTCTTCATTCTGACGAATCGGTAAGTCTAAATAATCTGCTGCAAAAGTGATTTCGGTACGCGGCATGTCGAACTGCATCACAGGTGCGAAGAACAGGGCATCATACTCATCTGCATGAGTCGGACGTTCATAACCAAAGTGTACACGTTCCAGTGGTAAACGACGTTCAATCAACCATGACGCGAGACCATGCCAAATCATCAGCATACTTTCGGTAATGAAGTGATCTGGGTCCATCGATTTTGGAATCTGAGGAACAAGACGAGCCTCATGTTTGTCGCGCTCTAAGGTCACCGACCACTCATCGCCAAACAATTTATAAAACTGTGAAGACAGTTCTAAAGCATCACCTAAGGTTTTGGCATGAATAATCAGCTGACACATGATGGCAAACGTACCTAAACGACGTGGTTGCTTATCGAAGCCAACATGTTCGTCTTGGGTCACCATCCATAACATTTTAACGAAGCGAGTATATTGTTCTGGAGAAATACGGGCTTTAGGTTGACGCAGCAGTTCTGCCTCAATCCCTACGTGAGAAAGTAATGTTTCGACATCCATGCCGAGACGTTTTACGCCAGTTAAAGCCGCATTGACGAAATGGATACTAATGGTATCGCGGCTCATATTTAATCCTTCAGTCTCTTTTATATTCACTTGCGTTTGACCTAAATGACGCTAAAAAAAGTATTTTAGGCAATTTACACTAAAGTTTTTTGCCTTTTTACATGTTAAATTGCCGAAATGATCAAGGTAAATGGCTGAACATGACATTGTTTTGTTGCTTTTATATTTCTAAAATAGCTAAAAAATCAACATAAAAAGAGAAAATAAACATGGATATGGCATTGAAAGGATTGAAAGTTCTCGATTTTTCTACACTTTTACCCGGACCTTTTGCAACAATGTACTTAGCAGACTTAGGTGCAGAAGTGATCCACATCGAGTCTCCAACCCGCCCCGATCTGATCCGTTTAATGCCACCTTATGCCAATGGACAGGCCACTGCACATAGTTATCTCAACCGAAATAAGCATGCTGTCGCTCTGGATTTGAAAGATCCTGCCAATATTGAACTGATCAAGTCGAAAATTTCAGACTATGACATTGTGATTGAACAATTCCGTCCAGGTGTGATGCAAAGATTAGGGCTCGATTATCAGACCTTATCTGAAATTAATCCACGCTTGATCTATTGTTCCATTACGGGTTATGGGCAAACAGGGAGGTATCAAAATAAGGCAGGACACGATATCAACTATGTGGCTTTGTCAGGGATCGCGGGACATAGTGGCCGGCAGCACAGTGGACCACCCCCAATGGGGATTCAAATTGCGGATATTGCTGGAGGCTCTTTGCATAGTGTGATTGGAATTTTAGCCGCAGTAATTGAAAGGCAGCGGAGTGGTTTGGGACAGTATATTGATATTTCCATGACCGACTGTGTGGTGGGACTCAGTAGTATGGCCGCAGCTGCGAGCTTAGCAGGGCAGGAAAAACAAGGGCCCGAGCAAAGCTATCTCAATGGTGCGACTTTTTATGACTATTATGAAACGCAAGATGGGCGTTATTTATCGATTGGGAGTTTAGAGCCACAGTTTTTATATGGGTTGGCACAAATTTTAGAATTGCCGATTGTGGCTGAAAAAGGAGCTTCATTGGCAACTGATGACCGTCAGGTGGTGAAACAAGCAATAAAAGACAAAATTAAAACCCAAGATTTTGCCACGTGGAACGCAATTTTTCAGCAGCAAGATGTCTGCGTTGAGCCTGTATTAAAGTTGGATGAAGCACTCGATTCGCAGTTAGCAAAAGATCGTGCATGGGTGGTTTCTGTACCTTTACAAGAGGGGAGTACAAAAAGCGAACAACAATTAGCTTGTCCAATTAAGTTTTCACGTTCAAAAATAAGATATGAATTTATAGGCAAACCGCTCGGTTTTGATTCTTTATAAATATCATATAGCGATAATTTGAATAGATTTAAAACAACAAAACGTCATAAAATGGGTTTTTATACAAATAAAGCGTATCATATCGATTAGTTGTAATTTTGTAAGAAAGGTCACCAATTATGAATAAATGTAAAAGAAGTTGGTGTTTTAACCTCAGTCTCTTAGCGCTCAGTTGCTGCTTTCAAAGTGTGTATGCTGCAAATGCCTTTGAGGCAGAAAGCCCTTGGATGCTGGGTGACTGGAATGGTCAGCGCAGCGCATTGCAGCAAAAAGGCTACGACTTTAGCTTTGGCTATACGGGTGAAATGGCAACGTTGCTCGATGCCTCACATTCTTCAAGTCATGGTACCGAATATGCAGACCAGTTTGCATTTGGTACGCACTTTGATTTAGACAAGATTTTGGGCTGGCAGGATACTGAGGCTCAAATCACCATTACCCAACGCAATGGGCGTTCACTTTCTCAAACATCCGATGCTTTAGATGGGTATTTAAGTTCCACTCAAGAAGTGTGGGGACGTGGGCAGACGTGGCGTTTAACCGATTTGTGGATTAAGAAAAAGTTCATGGATCAAAAGTTAGACATCAAAGTCGGTCGTTTTGGTGAAGGTGAAGACTTCAACAGTTTCGACTGTGATTTCCAAAACCTTGCGCTCTGTGGCTCTCAAGTTGGTAACTGGGTCGGTGACCAGTGGTACAACTGGCCTGTCAGCCAATGGGCTGCGCGAGTCAAATATAATCTTCGGCCAGACCTGTATGCACAAGTTGGGGTGTATGAATATAACCCTGAAAACTTAGAACGTGGCAAAGGTTGGAACTTAAGTACCGACGGTTCGCAGGGGGCCATTATTCCTGCTGAAGTGGTGTGGTCTCCTCAGTTAGGGACTGAAAAATTACCCGGCGAATATCGTGTGGGTTATTACTACAGTTCGGCAGATGCCACAGACATTCAAAACCCACAGCAAACCTCACATAAACAAGGCGGCTGGGTTGTTGCCAAGCAGCAACTCACAGCACATCACGGTGATGCTGCACGTGGTTTAACAGGTTTTGTGAATCTCACACTACATGATTCAGATACCAATACGGTTCGCGACATGCAGAACATTGGTCTAGTCTATAAAGGTGCTTTTGATGCCCGCCCTCAAGATGAAATAGCGATTGGCCTAGCCCGTATTAATATCAATGATGATGTCAATGACGCGAATATTGCCAATAACAGCGTCGATACCCGTGGCTTACAAAGTGAAGAATATGATGCCGAGATTTACTACGGTATACATGCAGCCAATTGGTTAACCATTCGTCCCAATATCCAATATATCCGCCATGTAGGCGCGTATAAAAATGGTGAAAATGCATGGGTCGGCGGAATTAAATTCCAGACCGCATTTTAGTTTCTAGATCGATAAGTATTTGTCCAACAAGGTTAATAAATACTTTTTACGGTTGCTCAAAGCATAAAACTGTTCGAAATAAGTCGTTTGGACAGATACTTAAAATCTAAAAACTGTCTAGGTGCTCATATCGATATTGAAACGATATGAGCTTTTAACAGAATCTAAGAAAAAGGTGGTCAATATGAGTACTCCGTCTTCAGGTTCAGGGCTTAAAACTTTTACAGCTGTGATTGCTGTGATCTTTGGTTTAGTCCTGCTGATAGGAGGGATTTATCTTGCAGTGCTTGGTGGGTCTTGGTACTACATCATTGCAGGTTTACTCTTCATCGCGACTGCAGTTCTACTGCAAAAATTAAAAAGTACGGCATTAATCGTTTATGCGTTGTTGGTCTTGGGTACAGTGGTTTGGGGCTTATGGGAAGTGGGTTCAGACTTCTTTGCCTTGGCACCACGTTTAGATATCCTTGGTTTATTTGGCTTGTGGCTACTCATTCCAGCGGTCACGCGCGGTTTTGACAACGCTAAAAGTGCAAAACTGGTTTTAACAGGTTCACTGGCGGTGACTATTGCCGTGATGATTTTTGCTGTGTTTAATGACCCTCAAGAAATTCGAGGTGAACTGAGCAGCAAGCAGCCTGCAACCGCGCAGTCCATTCCGGGTGTTGCTGATGGCGACTGGCCTGCTTATGGCCGTACTCAATCCGGCTTACGTTATTCTCCTTTAACGCAAATTAATTCTGAGAATGTTAAAGATTTAAAAGTCGCTTGGACCTATAACACAGGCGACTTTAAAACAGAAAATGACTCTGGTGAAACCACCAATCAGGTCACCCCAATTAAAGTTGGGGACAATATGTATATCTGTACCACGCACCAAAAACTGGTTGCACTTGACCCAGCTACAGGTAAGGCGAAATGGACTTTTGATCCGAAACTCAAAGCGGACAATACTTTTCAGCATTTAACCTGTCGTGGCGTGTCTTATTATGATGCGAACAATACGGCTGGTTTTGAAGCCAGCTTGCAGAATAAAAAGTCATCGTCTGAGCTATGTCCACGTAAAGTAATCTTACCTGTCAATGATGGCCGTTTGGTTGCCATCAATGCTGATACTGGTGAGCGTTGTACTGACTTTGGTAAAAATGGTGAAGTTGACTTACAAAAAGATATGCCGTTCCCTTATCCGGGTGGTTATATCCCAACGTCGCCACCTGTGGTCACAGGCACGACTATTATTATTGCGGGTTCAACCACAGATAACTATTCAACTGAAGAGCCTTCAGGTGTGATCCGTGGTTATGATGTGAATACGGGTGCATTGTTGTGGGTCTTTGACACAGGTGCAGAAGATCCAAACGCGATTCCTGCCCCGGGTCAAAAGTATGTTCAAAACTCACCGAATGCATGGGCACCATTAGCCTATGATGCAGCTTTGGATATCGTTTACATTCCAACGGGTGTGGGTACGCCAGATATTTGGGGCGGTAACCGGACCGAGTTGCATGAGCGTTATGCCAACTCAATGCTGGCATTGAATGCCTCAACAGGTAAGTTGGTGTGGAATTTCCAAACCACGCATCATGATTTGTGGGATATGGATGTACCATCACAACCGACATTGACGGACATTAAAGACAAGTCGGGCAAAATGGTTCCTGCCATTTACGTGTTAACGAAAACAGGCAATGCCTTTGTTCTAGACCGTCGTACTGGTGCAGCCATTGTTCCAATTACGGAAAAACCTGTACCACAAACAGTGAAACGTGGGCCGCAAACCAAAGGTGAGCGTTACTCTGCGACACAACCTTTCTCTGACTTTGACCTTGCGCCAAAAGAGAAATTGACGGATAAGCAGATGTGGGGTGCAACCATGTTTGACCAGTTGATGTGTCGGGTGTCTTTCCACAAACTGAACTATGACGGTATTTATACCCCACCTTCAGAAAATGGAACTTTGGTTTTCCCAGGTAATTTGGGTGTATTTGAATGGGGCGGTATGTCCGTTAACCCTGACCGTCAAATTGCGGTGATGAACCCAATCGGTTTGCCGTTTGTATCTCGACTCATTCCAGCCGATCCAAACCGTCCGAAAACAGCCAAAGGTGCAGGCACCGAAGCGGGTGTACAACCGATGTATGGTGTGCCTTACGGTGTTGAAATCAGTGCGTTCTTGTCTCCATTTGGTTTGCCATGTAAACAGCCTGCTTGGGGCTTTGTGGCGGGTGTGGATTTAAATACTCACGAAGTTGCATGGAAACGTCGTATTGGTACGATCCGTGACAGCTTACCAGGAATTCAATTACCACCATTTAAAATGGGGGTGCCTATGCTTGGTGGTTCAATCTCAACTGCGGGGAATGTGATGTTTGTCGGTGGTACGCAGGATAACTATATCCGTGCCATCAACGTGACCAATGGTGATGAACTTTGGAAAGGTCGTCTACCAGCGGGCGGTCAAGCAACACCAATGACCTATGAAGCCAATGGCAAACAGTATGTGGTCATTATGGCGGGTGGTCATGGTTCATTTGGCACCAAGATGGGAGATGCTTTGGTGGCGTATGCCTTACCCGATGCAAAATAATCTTCTGTAGTCATTTAAACTTTCAAATAGCCTGATTCGTCAGGCTATTTTTATGTGCAGTTGGTTTAAAAGGGCAAAGTGAGAACGAGGAAGCAATAGAAAAATTGAGATCTGCCCAGATAAGCAGAGTTTAAAATTTATGCGGTAGTAATGGATGGGTTTGTGTGTATGTGATCGGCTGAACGGAGTTAGCTGAATAATGTATAAGTATCTAATAAAAAATAATTTAATCAGAAAAAACCTTTAGGATTAGGGACAAACAGTACATCTACTTATCCTTATCAATAAAACAGCTATGAAATATGTAAAAAACGCATTTTGTTGATAGTTTAAATCTCGTTATGCTGTCAGCCGTTATAATGAAACTACTAGCTGTACGCCATGTATTTATATACTGATTTCGATCAGCAACTGATCAATGAACGTGTTGCACAGTTCCGTGACCAAACGGAACGTTATTTAGCTGGAAAACTCACTGAAGATGAGTACCGCCCATTACGTCTTCAAAACGGTCTCTATGTACAACGCTATGCGCCAATGTTACGTATTGCTGTGCCTTATGGCTTAATGAACTCAACGCAATTGCGCAAAGTTGCGGAACTTGCAACTGAGTTTGACCGTGGTTATGCACACGTTTCAACGCGTCAGAATATTCAGTTTAACTGGCCTGCGCTAGAAAATGTTCCAGACATGCTTCAAGAGCTAGCTTCTGTACAAATGCATGCAATCCAAACTTCGGGTAACTGTATTCGTAACACCACCACAGACCAATATGCTGGTGTGGTTGCAGGTGAAGTGGCTGACCCACGTCCAACGTGTGAATTGATCCGTCAATGGTCAACCTTCCACCCAGAGTTTGCTTTCTTGCCACGTAAGTTCAAGATTGCTGTATCAGCACTTGAAGAAACCGATCGTGCAGCGACCTCATTCCATGATATTGGGGTGTATATCGTTAAAAATGCATCAGGTGAGATCGGCTATAAAATTAAAGTCGGTGGTGGCTTAGGTCGTACCCCTGTGATTGGTAGTTTCATTCGTGACTTCTTGCCACGTGAAGACCTGATTGCTTATTTAGAAGCTGTGCTGCGTGTTTATAACTTACACGGTCGTCGTGATAACAAATACAAAGCACGTATTAAGATTTTGGTGAAAGCGTTGACGCCTCAAGTCTTTGCTGAAAAAGTCGAAGCTGAGTTTGCGCACACCATTCAGACTTTAAAAATTCAGCCTGAAATTTTGCAGAAATTAGACGAAGAATTTATACCGTTTGATTATCAAGATTATGCAGATGAAGACTTTTCTGAGCAGTTTGCTGCGCATCCCAAATTCAAACAGTGGTTCAATATCAATACCAATGCGCACAAAGTGAAGGGCTATCGTATTGTAACAATTTCGTTGAAGCGCACGGGTATTGCACCGGGTGACGTGACCACGGAAGAGATGAATTTGATTGCAGACCTTGCAGACAAATACACCTTTGGTGAACTGCGGACCACGCATGAGCAAAATATTTCACTAGTAGATGTGCCACAAAAAGATTTATTTGAATTGTGGCAGATTCTTGAAAACAATAACATGGCGCGTGCGCACATTGGTTTCTTAACCGACATTATTTGCTGCCCAGGCGGTGACTTCTGTTCACTGGCAAATGCGAAATCAATTCCTATTTCAGAAGCGATTTCACGCCGTTTTGATGACTTAGATACCATTTATAACCTTGGCAAACTGGATCTGAATATTTCAGGTTGTATGAATGCCTGTGGTCATCACCATGTGGGCAATATTGGTATTTTAGGTGTGGACAAAAAAGGCGCTGAATTCTACCAAATCACTTTGGGCGGTAATGCCGATCATGATGCTTCGATTGGTGACATTTTAGGCCCATCATTTGCAGCTGAAGTGGTACCAGACATCGTTGAAGAAATTTTAAATACCTATCTTGACCTTCGTGCTGAGGGTGAAGAATTCATCGATACTTATCGCCGTGTGGGCATTCAACCCTTTAAGGAGCGTGCATATGCTTAATACAGCACTACAAGTCCTCTCTAAAGATGGCTCGATTGCAGACAACACTTACCAAGTGATTGGTGAAGAGGGTGTTTTACCACAAGGTGATGTGGTTTTAATGGTTGAGCAGTTAGATCAATTGGCTGAAGTTTCAGGTAAAAAAGCATTACTTGTTACAGTCGATGCTTCTCCTGAAACGCATGAGTTCCCTTTAGATCAGTTAGATGCCATCTTTATTGATTTTGCGGGCTTTAACGATGGTCGTGGCTATTCATTTGCAGCGCTCTTACGTCGCCAAGGTTTTCAAGGTGAACTACGTGCAACAGGTGATGTGTTTAAAGATGTCTTGAATTACATGAAACGTTCAGGCTTTGATACCTTTGTGATTAAAGAAGGTAAAGACATTCTTGAAGCTGCTGCGGGTTTAAATGATTTTAGAAATCCATATCAAGCATCAACAGCCGTTGCACAAGCCAGTTATCAAACGGGCGCTTAAATTTTCAAGTGAATAAAAAGCTGGACTTCGGTTCAGCTTTTTTGTATTTATACGCAGCATTTTTGATGAACAAATTGAAGAAAAAGAAGCAGGTAGATTGGACATGATGGCACTTTTTGCAAAAATTAATCCCGGTGTCATTTGGCTACTTATTGCTATTGCTACAGATGTGCTTTCGACTTTTTATTCCGCAAAAGGTAATGGCTTGGTCAATAAATTGGATCAAGGCATTGCACTGGTGCTTTATATGATTTCTTTTGCGTGTGCAGCCTATGCCTTAAAATTTATGCAAGCGGGAATTTTATATGTGCTGTGGTCTGGCATTGGTGTCATTGCCACAGCACTCCTTGCTAAAACATTCTTAGGACAGAATATTGATTTGGCTGGATGGCTCGGTATCGGTTTTATTACCGTGGGGCTCACTATTATTGCGCAATTTTCAAATATTGATGTTTAAAAAGAAGACGCTTTTATCCTTCTTCTAGTTGGCAATTCACCATCCATTTAATTCCAAACTGGTCGGTAAATGCGCCATAGAGTGCACCCCAAAAGGTTTTTTCTAGAGGCATCTCTATTTTTCCATTGACTGAAAGCGCATCAAATAAGCGTTTTGCATCGGCTTGTTCATGGGCATCTAAGTTAATCGAAATATAGTGGTTGTTGCCTACAGTAAAGACAGTATTGCTTTGAGCACAAAACTGATCGTTGGTATCCGAAGCCATCAGAATCGTGCTGGCATTGATGGGAAGTGAAACATGCATGATTTTTTGTTGGTCAGCTTCGGAAAGGGCGACTGAACTTTCATCTGAAGGTAAGTCTCCATAACGCATGAACGTTGCAAACTCTCCACCAAAGACAGATTTGTAAAAATTAAAAGCGGCTTCAGTTTGATCATCAAAGTTGAGGTAGTGATTCAGTTGCATTTTCTTATCCTTGTTGTTTTTTTCGTCGTTATTTTAACAAGTCGTTGAGATCGGCCCTAATACAATCTTGTAATAAAAAATCCCTCGCAGTCGAGGGATTTTCATAAATGTCGCTTTTATATCAGCTAATTATCCTATGTTTTATTGTATAAAATATGTCAATAAAAGCAGGTTGCTTGCATCTTAAAGTAATTCAATCGCTACAGCAGTCGCTTCACCACCGCCGATGCATAGTGCTGCAATCCCTTTTTTACCACCTGTACGTTTAAGCGCATGAATCAAAGTCAGGATAATACGTGAACCGGTTGAACCGACAGGGTGACCCAGTGCGCAGGCTCCACCATTGATGTTCACTTTTGCAGGATCAAGTTTGAAGTCATCGATTGGACACATGGTTACCATTGCAAAAGCTTCATTGATTTCCCAAAGGTCTACGTCCTGCACATTCCAACCCGTTTTCTTAAGCACTTTTTCAATTGCACCGACTGGTGCAATGGTAAACTCTGATGGATGCTGTGAATTCGATGCATAAGCTACAATTTTCGCTAATGGTGCTAAACCTTTGTTCGATGCATTTTCTGCTGACGTTAAAACCAGTGCAGATGCGCCATCTGAGATTGAGCTTGCATTTGCTGCAGTGATGGTGCCATCTTTAGCAAAAGCAGGGCGAAGGCTTGGAATTTTTGCAATATTGGCATTGAACGGTTGCTCATCTTTATCAACGACAACATCACCTTTGCGAGATGAAACTGTCACAGGCACGATTTCATCTGCAAAGTAACCTTCGTTGACTGCTGTTTGTGCGCGTTCTAAAGAGCGGATTGCGAAGGCATCCATTTGCTCACGCGTATAGCCACGGGTATTGGCCATATCTTGTGCAAAAGAACCCATCAAACGACCTGTTTCTGCATCTTCTAAGCCATCAAGGAACATGTGGTCTTTAACATCGCCATGACCCATACGGTAGCCCGCGCGTGCTTTGGTTAAAATATAAGGTGCATTGGTCATCGACTCCATACCACCTGCAACCACGATATTTGCAGAACCTGCTTTGATCATGTCTGCTGCTTGCATTACCGCTTTCATGCCAGAACCACATAATTTATTAATGGTCACAGCACTTGTTGAATCAGGTAAACCTGCTTGGCGCATAGCTTGACGTGCTGGACCTTGCTTTAATCCCGCAGGTAGAACACAGCCCATAATGACTTCTTCTACATCGTTTGCGTGTAGGCCAGCACGAGCAATTGCTTCTTTAATCGTCACAGCACCGAGTTCTGGAGCGGTTACACTTGCTAAACTGCCTTGAAAACCGCCCATTGCCGTACGAGCACCATTCACAATTACGATGTCTGTCATTTTCTACTCCGAATTACTTATACGTTTTGTTGGAAACTTAAGCAGTATATGCAAATTTGCTAGAGAGAAAAGCTGAAAACGTGATTATGGACTCATGGGTCTAGTTACAGGTATTGATGAGTTCAGTTCGGATCTGCCCCATTCTACTCATAACCAGTTTAAAGTGATCCTGACTTTGCATAGAGCAGTAATAGAAGGTTCCATTTGAGCCAAGGGGGAGGCCATTTTCAGCTTTAAAGCTTAAAGATGGAAGACTGAGGGTGCCACGCCAATCAAGATTGCCATATTTGAGCTGCTGTTGTTCTGTCTGAATAATGGTTTCACTGGTATCTACTCGTCGGTTTTTATTATTATCGATAAATACAATAAAGCCTGTGTTCCATTGATGATTTTGGCATTGAACGAGGTCTTGACTTGGACAAATGGTGATATTTTGACGCTGCAGATTGGCTATATTTTTGGCTGCCTGAATACTATTTCTTAATGTATTCAGTGTCTTGCTTCTCTCTTGTGAGGCCATATACTGATGAAAGTGAGGAAGCGCGATTGTACAAATGATCATAATAATGCTAATAGTGATCATCAGTTCAAATAAAGTGAACCCTTTTTTATTTATAAAAAACATATGGTTATCCAGTTTTATTGTTGTAGAGCTATTTTTTATTTATTAAAGCTTTGTTTATCAAACAAATTTTATACATAATTAGTAGTACTCAACTTGTTTAAAAAGCTGTTAAAATGTAAGACAAGTGAAAATAAGCTATTCGCAAGTAAAAATTGAGTAAAAAATTACCGAATTACAACGGAAATTGTAAGTAATTTTGTCAATAATTTACTTGATTAAAGTTATCAAGCACTTGGAAAAAAAATAAAGTGTTTGTATGATTCATTGCGAATAGCTTAAAAATAAAACTGGGGTATAAAAAAGCCTATCTCAGAATGGTTAAATAATTTTAAGCTTAAGCTTGAAAAACAATTGTTATCTCTGGAGGATAAATCCATGAAAATGAGTCGTATTGCATTAGCAATGCTCGTAGCTGCTCCTTTAGCTGCTGCAAACGCGGGCGTAACTATTACTCCATTAATGCTTGGTTATACTTGGCAAGACAGTAAACACAACAATAGCTGGAGCAACCATTTAACTGATGGTCCTGAGCTTCAAGACGATTTATTCGTTGGTGCAGCACTTGGTGTTGAATTGACTCCTTGGTTAGGCTTCGAAGCTGAATACAACCAAGTAAAAGGTGATATCGACTATACTGGTATCTCTGGTTCTGAGTATAAGCAAACACAAATCAACGGTAACTTCTATGCTACTTCTGATTTGATCACTAAAAACTACGACAGCAAAATCAAGCCGTATGTACTTTTAGGTGCTGGTCACTATAAATACGATTATGACGTTCCTGGTGTTTCTGCTGAAGATGACGAAGGTACTTTGGGTAATGCTGGTTTTGGTGCTTTCTGGCGCTTGAACGATGCTTTGTCTCTACGTACTGAAGCTCGTGCTACTTACAACATCGATGAAGATTTCTGGAACTACACAGCACTTGCTGGTCTTAACGTAGTTCTTGGTGGTCACTTGAAACCTGCTGCTCCAGTAGTAGAAGTTGCTCCGGTTGAGCCAGTTGCTCCAGTTCAACCACAAGAGTTAACTGAAGACCTTAACATGGAACTTCGTGTGTTCTTTGATACAAACAAATCAAACATCAAAGACCAATACAAGCCAGAAATCGCTAAAGTTGCTGAGAAGTTAGTTGAATATCCAAACGCTACTGCTCGCATTGAAGGTCACACAGACAACACTGGTCCACGTGCATTGAACGAACGTTTATCTTTAGCTCGTGCTAACTCTGTTAAATCGTCTCTAGTAAACGAATATAACGTTGACCCAGCTCGTTTGTCTACTCAAGGTTTCGCTTGGGACCAACCGATTGCTGACAACAACACTAAAGAAGGTCGTGCTATGAACCGTCGTGTATTCGCGACAATTTCTGGCAGCCGTACAGTTCAAGCTCAATAATCTGAGTTTTAACTAAAAAACGACTCTTCGGAGTCGTTTTTTTATGTCTAAACCAATGAAATTTATGTTAGCTCGTGTTGTTGAAAATAAGCTCAATGCAAGAGCCGTTAAGACTTACGGTGGTCATGGTCATTTACGCATAGGATATAAGACACTGTTAGTAGTATTTAATTTTAGAGGATGAATATAAGAAGAATGAAAAGGGGGATTTCTATTACTCATGCTTCACGACATCGATAATAATTTTGCCTTTAGAGTGAATGGATATTTCTAGTTATTTAGTTTTATAAGGATTTATTTTGCCAATGAGATAAGATTTCTGGTTTGATATTTAGGGTCTAGGAATTTGATAGAGATCAGCACTCAATGATCCGTAATATTAAGTAATGACTGTGCGAATTGAGAGGCTAAATCAAGTATGTCCTTTTACTGCCCAAGTATGTAAATTGTTCATCACATAAGTGAGCAAATGCTGGTTACAGAATATTAACTAGTTTTAGGCTAGATCCGAATCATAGGTATCGCTTTTATGTGACGTCAATAATTGAACTGTCTTATTGAAAATTACGTTATTAATTGATGTTTTACGGTTTGAGTAAATGAATAAACGATGAAATGATGACAATAAAAAAACAGCCCGAAGGCTGTCTTTTATTATGAATGGATTTTATTCGCGATCAGGATTCATTGGACTGACATCCATCTCTTGATAAGAAACCAGTTTGGTTTTGTATTTCCATTTATAGCCTAGCCAAATCACCAAGAATAAGAAAATACCAATATAGGTCGATAAAACGGAGAGCCATTCGCCATCAAGTACCGCTTGGTAGTTTTGACCTAAAACAACAATCGCACACAGGATAAAGGCAAACCACGGTGCAAAGGGGAAGAATTTCGCACGATAAGCTAAGTCTTCAACCTTATGACCTTGGGTAACATAGCCTTTACGGAAACGATAGTGTGAAACTGCAATCCCTAACCAAACGATAAAGCCACACATACCTGACATGTTGAGCAACCAATTAAAGACCTGTTCTTCACCAATAAAGGTGGTTAAGAAGCAGAGTGCAGCAATTGCTGTTGTCGCATAAAGCGCATTCATAGGTACGCCGCGAGGGTCTAATTTGGCAAACACTTTAGGTGCACTGCCATTTTGAGCCATATTGAACAGCATACGCGTTGACGAATACATCCCCGAATTACCTGCCGATAGAATCGCAGTTAAAATCACGGCATTCATCACGCTGGCAGCAAAGGCAAAACCAGCTTTTTCATAGAGTAAGGTAAATGGAGAGAGTGCAATATTCTCTGATGAAGCTGCTTGTAACAAAAGTGGATCATCATATGAAATGAGTGTGCCGATAATGAAAATACACACTACATAAAACAGTAGAATGCGCCAAAAAATCTGTTTGATGGCAATCGGAATCGTTTTTTGCGGATCTTTTGATTCACCTGCAGCAACACCGACCATTTCGGTACCTTGGAACGAGAACCCTGCAATCATCGCCACACCAATCAGTGCAGATAAGCCACCAACGAAGGGCGCTTCACCTTTGGTCCAGTTGGCAAAAGTTGCGACACCTGGCGTCATCATGATTTTAGCGATCATGAAAATACCAATGATGATAAACACAATGATGGCAAGGACTTTAACCAAGGAGAAGAAGAACTCACTTTCACCAAAGCCTTTGACTGTCAGTGCATTGATCCCAAAGACAACAGCTAAGAAGAGAGCACTCCAGTAGAAACCGGGCAGGTCGGGAAACCAGAATTTCATGATGAATTGTACTGCAACCAATTCAAATGCAACCGTAATGGCCCAGTTATACCAATAGTTCCAGCCAAGGGCGAAACCAAAACCGCCTTCAACATACTTGGTGCCATAGGTGAAAAATGCACCCGATGTTGGGTTGTGTGTTGCCAACTCACCCAGACTGGTCATGAGAAAGTAAATCATTACACCAATTAAGCAGTAGGCCAATAACGCCCCGCCAGGGCCAGCATTTGCAATGGTTGCACCTGAGGCAAGGAATAAACCTGTACCAATTGAACCACCAATGGCGATCATATTCAGATGGCGAGCTCCAAGCTTCCGCTTGAGTTGAGCTGGTTGAGTCGTTTCGCTCATCATTGTTCCTTAAGATTTCTTTTGTGTGCTAGCAAACAGCACTTTAAAGCCTTGTTGATCGGCTTTGGTTGTACATTGGCCAAAACTTTGCTCAATGAGTAATGGATAATTCAGAAAGCGGTTGGCAACAATCCACAACTCACCATCCGATTTAAGATGGCGACGGGATGTTTTGCATAAATTTTCGCTGGCATTGTAATCTGTATGAATGCCTTGATGGAATGGGGGATTACTGACGATTGCGTGTAAAAACAGAGGAGCATCCTCAATTCCGTGTACCGCCTTAATCTCAAGTTGTTCTGGTAAAAGGTTATTTTTCTCAAAAGTCATTTTTGTTGAAGCCAGTGCAAAGGCATCGACATCCAGTGCAAAAATGCGATTTTTCGGATTTAACTTGGCCAAATAAGCACTGATCACGCCTGCACCACAGCCAAAGTCTGCAATTTTTCCAGAAGTGACCTGTGAAAGGTGAGGCAATAACACGGCTGTACCCACGTCCAGACGATTTTGACTAAACACACCCGGTAATGCGCAAATCTGTAATTCACCTTTCGGGGTTGGCACTGTATAGAGTTGTGCCCAATCGGCCAAAGGTTTTGTGGTTACGGTTTTTTCGGTGACTAACTGCCACATTTGACAATGTCGAGCGCTGTCTAATTTGAGGGTTTTACCAAAAGGTTGTAGCTGTTTAGAGGCGCGTTCTACACCGCCTTTCTTTTCACCAACTAAAAAGATTGATGCGCCTACGGCCAAGCGACTCACCAGTTGGTGTAGGACATAATTGAGTAGTTCTTTTGACTTTGGAACAAACACGATGGCTTGATCAAAAGCGACATCAGGCAAATCTGTGCCAAAATGTACTGAGCTTTGTTGAGCCTCAAAATATTGTAATTCGTTAAGATTCCATGTCCAAAAATGTGGTTCTACAGTACCAATTAGCTGTGTGTTTAATTCGTCACACGGTGCATTGACCAGTAAAACTGAACCAGAGAGAAATTCCTGCTGGCGAAGAACAACTTCACTTCGTGGATCCATTTTATATACTCCATTGTAAAAACGATGCCCAGACAGTGCTGGGCAAAGTGCATACTGAAATGAACAATTATTTCTTCGTTTCAGGAAGAATAATATTTAATAACAAGGCTGCAATACCACCTGTCGCAACACCCGAGCTAAAGATGTTACGGAATAATTCAGGTAAGTGTTCCAAAATTTGTGGAACTTGTGCAACACCCAAGCCGAGTGCCAATGAAATGGCAATAATCAGTAGTGCGCGGCGGTCAAGATGAATACCTGACAGAATGTTAATTCCAGAAGCTGCTACAGCTCCAAACATCACCATTACAGCGCCACCTAAAACAGCTTGAGGGACCGCCTGAATCACACCTGCAACAGCAGGGAGTAAACCTAGAATCACCAATAACGCAGCAATCCAGATGCCGACATAACGGCTCGCAACACCAGTAAGCTGAATCACGCCATTGTTTTGTGCAAAGACCGAGCTAGGGAAGGTGTTGAAAATACCCGCAAGGAAAGAGTTTGCACCATTTACCAAGACACCACCTTTAATACGCTCCATCCATGTTGCACCATCGACAGGTTGGTTGGAGAGTTTAGAGGTTGCCGTAATATCACCAATTGCCTCTAAAGAGGTCACAAGGTAAATAAAGGCCATTGGAATAAACAAACTCCAAGAGAAGCTGAGTCCAAAATGCATTGGGGTTGGAATTTGAACCAGAGGTGCATCCTGAAGACCTGAAAAGTCGAGATGCCCCATAAAGCCTGCCAACACATAACCGACAATTAGTGCGATTAAAATAGCCGAGCTTTTCACCCAAGTAATACGAATGCGGTTCAATATAATGATCAGTGCCAATACTGTACAGGACATGATTAAGTTGTCTGCATTAGCAAAGGTATTGTTTGACATGGCTTGATAGCCACCCCCCATGCTGATTAGACCTTCTTTAATGAGAGTCAAACCAATCAATAACACCACAATGCCTGTAACTAATGGGGTAATGAGCATTTTCACCCATGGCAGAATGCGTGACACGCCCATTTCAATAAATGAACCTGCGATTACCACACCAAAAATTGCAGCCATGACGGATTCTACAGGAGTCCCTGCAGCCACCATGGCTGAACCAATTCCAATAATCGGGCCGATAAAGTTAAAACTGGTGCCCTGAACAATCAATAAGCCTGCACCAAAAGGTCCAACTTTTTTACATTGTAAGAAGGTTGCAATCCCTGAAATGACCAAAGACATGGATAAAATCATGTTGGTGTCTTGTTTTGAAACACCTAAAGCTAAACAGATCAGTAAGCCGGGTGTAACAATTGGGACAATAATTGCAAGGAGATGTTGAAAGGCAGCAAGAAAAGCAATGATTGGGCGAGGGCGGTCGTTTAAACCATAGACCAAATCGAGTTGATCTGTTTGATTGGGAGAGAGTTTCTGATCAGACATATGTCAAAGGGTGTTAGCAAGGTGGCGCTATTCTAATCGCTTTACACAGCTTTACAAAATTAATTACACACCACTTATCAAAAAAAATGAGTCTGTCAATAAACTGTCACTACTAAATTCTATTATTTTTCTGTATAATTTGCCCTCAAACTTTAGGCGTATCGAATTTACATGTCAGATATCAAAACTCTCCGCAACATTGCCATCATTGCGCACGTTGACCACGGTAAAACCACTCTAGTAGACAAACTTTTACAGCAATCAGGTGCACTTGGCGATCGTGCAGGCGAGATTGAGCGTGTCATGGATTCAGGCGCGATTGAAAGTGAACGTGGTATTACCATTCTTGCAAAAAACACGGCAATCAAATGGTTAGATGCACGTACCAATACAGAATACCGTATTAACATCGTCGACACCCCAGGACACGCAGACTTCGGTGGTGAAGTTGAACGTGTAATGTCGATGGTTGACTGTGTACTTCTTCTTGTTGATTCTCAAGAAGGTCCAATGCCACAAACTCGTTTCGTAACGCAAAAAGCGTTCGCACGTGGTTTGAAGCCAATCGTCATCATCAACAAAGTCGACAAGCCAAGCGCGCGTCCAGATTGGGTTATTGACCAAGTATTTGATTTGTTTGATAACCTTGGTGGTTCTGACGAACAGTTAGACTTCCCAGTTGTTTACGCTTCAGGTCTTCGTGGTGTTGCTGGTCCATCTCCAGAAGAACTTGCTGAAGATATGACTCCATTGTTCCAAACCATCGTAGACATTGTTGAGCCACCAGCAGTTGATGTTGATGGTCCATTCCAAATGCAGATTTCTTCACTTGACTATAACAGCTTCGTAGGTGTTATCGGTGTTGGTCGTATTCAACGTGGTTCAGTTGGTCTGAACACTCAAGTTACTGTAATTGATAAAGACGGTAAGACTCGTAACGGTCGTATCTTAAAAATCATGGGTTACCACGGTTTAGAACGTGTTGATGTTGATTCTGCTCAAGCAGGCGATATCGTATGTATCACAGGTATTGATGAACTTCATATCTCTGACACAATCTGTGATCCGAAAAATGTTGAAGCTTTACCACCATTGTCTGTAGATGAGCCTACAGTAACGATGACTTTCCAAGTAAACAACTCACCGTTTGCTGGTAAAGAAGGTAAATTCGTAACTTCACGTAACATCCGTGAGCGTTTAGACCGCGAATTGATTCATAACGTAGCGTTACGTGTTGAAGACACTGACAGTCCAGACCGTTTCAAAGTATCTGGTCGTGGTGAACTTCACCTTTCAGTTCTTATTGAAAACATGCGTCGTGAAGGCTTCGAGATGGGCGTATCTCGTCCACAAGTAATCTTGAAAGAAGTTGATGGCGAAAAGCAAGAGCCATACGAAAACGTAACATTTGACGTTGAAGAACAGCACCAAGGTTCTGTAATGGAACAAATGGGTCACCGTAAAGGCGAAATGACGAATATGGAAGTTGACGGTAAAGGCCGTATCCGTATTGAAGCAACTGTTCCTTCACGTGGCTTAATTGGTTTCCGTTCTGAATTCTTGACCATGACTTCTGGTACAGGAATCATGACTTCAAGCTTCTCGCATTACGGTCCAATGAAACAAGGTACTGTTGCGAAACGTCAAAACGGTGTGTTGATTTCTATGGTTCAAGGTACTTGCCTTGGCTATGCATTGTTTACATTGCAGGACCGTGGTCGTCTATTTGCTAAACCTCAGTTAGAAGTTTACGAAGGTATGATCATTGGTATTAACTCTCGTTCAGATGACATGACAGTTAACCCAACTAAAGCAAAACAGTTAACAAACGTACGTGCTTCTGGTACTGATGATGCGTTGACTCTTGTTCCTGCTGTTGAATATACACTTGAACAAGCACTTGAATTCATTGAAGATGATGAATTAGTTGAAGTAACACCTAAGTCAATCCGTATCCGTAAGCGTTACTTGACTGAAAACGAACGTAAACGTAACCGTTCTGGTAAATAAGTTTTAAAAATGATGTTGCCCCATGCAGGGCCGCGACATTTAAAAATGCCATCAATTTATTGATGGCATTTTTTTGTTTAAAATTAGCAAACCAATATATAAAAGCAGATGATTTCCGAGTAAATTACGTGGAAATGAAGCTATAAAATTAATGTATACTTCGTCACATAAATTAAAGTCAAAAAATAACTGGAGATTTAGATGAGTATTGTTCAAGAATTCCGCGAATTTGCGGTAAAAGGCAACATGATTGATTTGGCTGTCGGTGTAATCATCGGTGGTGCATTTGGTAAAATTGTCGATTCATTGGTGAAAGACATCATCATGCCATTGATCACGGTTGTGACTGGTGGTGGTGTAGATTTCACACAGAAATTCTTTGTTTTGGGGGACAACCCAAACAATTTACAGTCTTTAGATGAGTTAACCAAAGCTGGGGTAAACGTCCTGACTTATGGTAACTTCCTTACGATTTTAATTAACTTCATCATTTTGGCATGGGTGGTGTTCTTAATGGTGAAAATGATTAATCGTATGCGCCGTAAACAAGAAGAAGCAGCGCCTGAACCAGCAGCAACCCCAGAAGATATCGAGTTGTTACGTGAAATTCGTGATGAATTGAAAAAACGTCAGTAATCGAATGGTTAAAATAAAACGGCACATCAAGTGCCGTTTTTTTATGTCTGAGACTGATCCAAAGACTGGTTTTTGTACAATTTTGACTTTATGATGCGCGCTGATTGAATAGCTGTGGTGATGCCGAATGAACCAATTATTTGTCTATGGGACACTTCGTCCCAATCATGAAAATGCCCATCTTTTAGAGCGTATAGGTGGAACATGGCAAAAAGGCTATGTGCATGGCGTGGTGCATATTTTGGATTGGGGACCTGACAAAGGCTTATTCGCCATTGTTTTAGATCCGCAAGCAGCAGCAGTTGAAGGATATTTTTTTAGCAGTAAAAAATTAACCGAACATTGGGATGCGTTGGATGAGTTTGAAGGGATACAGTATCAACGGGTGAGGGTACAAGGGACGTTGGAGTCAGGCGAACGCGTTGATGCTTGGACATATGAGATGAAAGAGGCTTAATCAAATACAGTGTTCGTGATGTGTTTAGGCTTAAACACATCACATACCGCACAGCCTTTTAAAAATCCATACGGAATTTAATTTCTAGTAAATGAAAACCAAATTGGCTCTTGATGGGGCCATGTAGTACTTTTTCAGCAGCACTAAAGACCAATTTATCAATCACAGGCACCAGTTGGCCTTTTTTGACTTCACCCAGTTCACCACCGCGCTTAGCTGAATTACAGGTGGAATATTGCTTGGCAATTTTGGCGAAATCGGCACCATCGTGGATTTTCTTTTTCAGTTGTTCAGCGAGGTCTTTGTCTTTGACCAAAATATGACGAACAATGGCAGTTTTCATTTGGTTTTTCCTCGAGCTGTGGCTTTGGGCTTAGGTTGCACTTTTTTCAGCGGTTGGCATTCGGGACAAAATACAGAAGCACGCTGTCCCAGTTTAATGTTTTCAAGCGTAGTCTCGCAGTTCACACACATTTCACCTGCTCGACCATAAGCCAATAAGGTTTGTTGAAAGTAACCATTTTCACCCATCGCATTGGAATAGTCCCGCAGGGTAGAACCACCTAAATCGATGGCCTGCTGCAAAATACGTTTAATTTCGACCACCAATTTTTCAATTTGGCTGGGCGTTAAACTAGACGCCACTTGCGCAGGGTGTATGCCCAAATTAAACAAACTCTCTGTGGCATAGATATTTCCAACACCAACCACCACATGGTTATCCATGACTGCAACTTTTATGCCGACCTGTTTGCTTTTTAACTTTTGACTTAAATATTCAGCGTTAAAATCAGCACTCAGCGGTTCAGGCCCAAGGGTATCGATTAACTTGGTTTGCGAATATTCATCCAGCCATAAAATACAGCCGAAGCGGCGCGGATCATGGTAGCGTAGCTCGACATCTTCAAAACGAATAATCAAATGATCGTGTTTACGCAGCGTTTCACCGACCTCACAAATACGGAAACTCCCTGACATGCCCAAATGCCAAAGCATCGTGTCTTGTTCAAAAACGGCCAAAATGTATTTAGAACGGCGTTTGAGTTGAATTAAACGCTGTCCTACCAGTTTGCTGAGATCGGCGGGAATCGGCCAGCGCAGGCTCGACTGGCGAACTTCAATACTGAGTACTTGTTGATCTAATAACGGCGCTAAACTGGCTTTGGTGGTTTCAACTTCGGGTAATTCTGGCATGGCAACATGAGCTGATAAAACTTGAGGCTAATATTGCGGTGTACACGCAAGATTGCAAGTGATTTCAGTCAGAGGCTTGCTTTTAGCGCATTTGCACAAAGCAAAAGTGCGGGATTGTGTGCTGCGATCAGGAATCATCCTCTTTAAATAGCATTCTTGAATCGAGTGAAAACTGGCATGAATCACCCAAATCCAATCTTCTATTTATAGCTGTGGACGATATTGATAACTTTTTTTTGACTTAATGATAAAAATTTTGCTGAGATCTTTGTTTAAAAATTATGTACTTTTCATTAAATTTTTCATTTAAATGAAATGGATTGTTCTTCATTTTAGTTTGGGGCTTAGGTTTTATGCGACAGTTTTCTTTCTCTTTATTAGCAACTGCAATGTGTGCTTGGGCGACAGTGAGTCATGCGGAGCAAATGTTGGATGTACATGGCCAGTATTTGTTTGGTGACTGGCAGGGAAAACGAACTGAATTGGCGCAAAAAGGCATTAAGTTTGAAGCCAATGCTTTAACAGATACCAACTATTTGGCGGATGGCGGTCGCAATGCAGGTGCAAGCCCAAGTACCGCTTCGCAGTTTTGGTTAGGAACACAATTTGATTTAGAAAAGCTAGCGGGCTGGGAAGGGGTCACTGTTCGTTTTGTTGCGACTGCGCGTCAAGGACAAAGTACCTCAATTCGAGATTTGCAAGATCCTTCTGCACCGCAATTAGCCAATGTGCAAGCCACTTATGGCCGTGGAAACCAAGACAGCCGTTTATCTGAGCTTTCGATTGAAAAGCGTTTTAAAGCACAAGGGCTCAGTGTCAAAGTTGGGCGACTGGGTTTGGGTTCTGATTTTGATGTGATGGCCTGTGATTTTGTTAGTAATGCCTTTTGTGCCGCGCAAATGGGGAAATGGCAGGGCAATATCTGGATGAATACGCCGGTTTCACAATGGGGCGGTCGCATTAAATATCAAGTGACTCCTGAAGTGGCAACGCAAATTGGGGTGTACGAATTTAATCCAGATAATGGCAATGGCAAAGCCGAGGGACAAGGTTGGAGCCTAGACACAGAACATGCCGACGGTGTGACTATTCCAGTAGAAGTGATTTGGACACCGAAAGCACTGTTCAATGGTTTGGTGGGGAGTTATCGGGTCGGTGGGATATATAACACCGCAGATGATCCAAATAACCAATATGACGTGGCTTATGGCAAAGGTGTGGTTGGCGAAGACCGGACATTTGCAGGATGGATTGCCATCGAACAGCAACTGACTTCAACGGGTGCAGGGCGCCAAGGTTTGCATAGTTTTGCCAACTTTACATGGCATGACCACATCACCAATAAAGTAGACAACTCGCAACAAGTGGGGCTGAAATATATTGGGGTATTTGAGCAGCATCCGACGGATATTTTAGGTTTGGGTGTGAATCGAGTACATCTGAATGAGCGATTCACTGCGGGTAAAGCACAGTATGATGCGAGCGCGGAATACAATATTGAACTGAACTATAGCTATAACGCTACGCCGTGGTTAATGTTACGTCCCAACATCCAATATGTGATCAACTCAGGTTCAAGCCATGTGGTGGATAATGCATTGGTCTTGGGGCTCGGAAGCCGCATTATTTTCTAAATAGATAGCCATAAAAGTGCAAAGGTTTGACAGCAGATTTGCACTTTTAGCGTTGAATGCAAGGCACTTTATTTGTTATAGATCATAGTGAGTACAGGGAGAGCGGTGATGCCATTATTATTTCAACCCATTCAATTTGGGGATCTAAACTTAACAAATAAAATCGTGATTGCGCCGATGTGCCAATATTCAGCCAATGATGCGGGTGAGCTGAGCTATTGGCATGAGCAACAATGGGCCAATTATGCTTTGTCAGGTGCAGGCTTATGTATTGTTGAAGCGACAGCCGTACAAGCGGTAGGACGGATCAGTTTTGCGGACTTAGGACTGTGGAATGATTTGCAACGTGCGCAAATGAAGGCCTTACTTCAAAAAGTCAAAACACTCTCTCCAATGCCTTTTGCCATTCAACTGGCACATGCGGGACGTAAAGCATCGACTGATCGTCCTTGGTCGGGAAAAGGTCAGATCAAACCGAATGAACCGCATGGTTGGCAAACGGTGTCTGCCAGTGATGTCCCCTTTAAGCCTGAAGAGCATGCACCACATGCTTTGAGTGTGCCAGAGATGCAAGACATCATTGATGACTTTGCCAGTGCTGCAGTACGCGCTGTAGATGCAGGTTTTGAGCTGATTGAGCTACATGCAGCTCATGGCTATTTGTTGCATCAGTTCATGTCACCGCTGTCGAACCGACGTACAGATGAATATGGCGGAAGTTTTGAAAACCGCATTCGATTTACTTTAGAAGTCTTCCAAGCTATTAAACAAGCTGTTCCTGAAAATTATCCCGTGGGTATACGTTTATCTGCAACTGATTGGATGGAGTCGACCACAACAGAAAGTTGGGATATTGATTCAACAGTGGGGCTATCGAAAGCGTTGGAGCAACTCGGTGCGGCTTATATTCATGTTTCAAGTGGTGGCTTGCATGTGGAACAAGACATTCAGATTAAGGCCAAGTATCAAGTGCCTTTTGCCCATGCAGTGAAACAAGCGGTGAAAATTCCAGTCATTGCGGTGGGCTTGATTACAGAAGCTAAGCAGGCTGAACATATTTTAGAAGCGCAAGAAGCCGATGCAATTGGTCTGGCGCGCGCCATGTTGTATGACCCACGATGGCCGTGGCATGCCGCTGCAGAACTGGGTGGGAAAGTCTCTATTGCACCGCAGTATTTACGGTGTCAGCCTCATGGGATCAAAGATTTGTTTTCTGCGTTTTAATCACATAAGCATTCTACTTCGCCCATTGGTCTTTTAAAATATTTCAACTGAGTAAAGGTGTATTCTAGGATAGGTCTTTACTTACATCATCTGGAAAAGGAACAACTTGAATGATTTTTTCGGTAATTTTTCCAGTATTTTTCCTGCTCTTCCTCGGTTTTGCCTCTGTCAAAATCCAGTTGCTCGCTAAAGAGCAAATGACTGCAATCAGTGCTTTTGTCATCAAAATTGCGTTACCTGCTTTATTGTTGCACGCCTTAGCTTCAAAAGATTTGCATGAAATTTGGTATCCGTCATATTTTTATGTTTATGCCGCTGTGACCTTTGGCTTATTTATTACGGCTTTTATTTTAGGTCAAAAGTTGTTTAAGAATCACTTTACCCACGCTGCAGTCTTTTCACTGGGTGCATCCATGTCCAATACGGGGTTATTGGGAGCAGCGATTTTGACGCTGCTGATGGGAAGTGAAGCGATGATTTATATTTCATTGGTGGTGATCATTGAAAGTGTATTTCTTGTACCGCTGATGCTCACTCTGGCAGAAATAGGGCGACAAAGACAAGCCAATTTAGCCTCCATTTTAAAAACTACATTTCTTACGCTACTTAAAAATCCACTGTTCTTGTCGGTGATGCTTGGTATGAGTTGTGCGATTTTCGAAATTCAAATTCCACATTTAATCGACCAAGTGTTTGCGATGTTAGGCCAGACTGCTGCACCTTTAGCGCTCTTTATTATTGGTGGGGGAATGGTGGGTCTCACTATTCAGTCTTTTAACCTGCAAACGGTTTATCTGGTGGTATCTAAAAATATTTGTATGCCACTATTGGTTTATTTAGGACTGACCTATTTGACTGCATTGGACCCAAAGATGATTTATGCAGGAACCTTGATTGCAGCTTTACCAATGCCGTCTTTGTTTGGAATTTTTGGGCAAGTGTATGGCTTAAATGAAAAAGCACTCACCCCATTGATGATCAGCACGCTATTGAGTTTTGTGGTGGTCAGTGTCTTGATTGGTCTTTGGTGGTGAAAAAAATACTCTCAATTGAGAGTATTTTTTGAAGAAGAGATTTATTTTTTGACCGCAGCTGTTGCAGCAGGGGCTTTGGCTTGATCGGCAATCATTTTATCAACCATCGCCAAAGACTCTTTGGCCTGTGGCACATTTTCCTTGGCTAAAGCGGTGAAAATTTTCTTCGCTTCAGGCAAGTTCTGCGGAATGATATTGCCATTAGCAAACATATTGCCTACGGCCATCAGTGCAGGAATATAGCCTTTTTTGGCTAAGTCTTGAATGCTGTTGAGGCCTTTTTGAATGGGTGCTTCCTGTTTGTTTTTAAAGCCTGTGCTGATGTCGTACAAGGCTTGTGCATGAATGGCTTGATAGTTACCTTTTTTCACCAAAGGCTCAAGTTTCTTAAGGGCTAACTTTTCAGACTCTGGTTTATTTTCGGAAAATAACAGTACGGCATATTCAACGGTTGCATCATCAAAGCCTAATTTAGATGCGGCTTCAAAGTGTTGTTTGGCTTTGTTGATGTCTTGAGGCAAGCCTAAAGTACCAGTGACATAGTTTTTCGCAAGCACATAATGCGCAACAGGGTAGCCTTTGTTTGCAGCATCTTGATAGAGCTGAATGGCTTTCTTCTCATTCTTCGCTGTGCCTTGGCCAGTCTGAGTCAAATAAGCCAAGTTGTACATGGCTTGTGGGTTGCCAGACTTTGCCAGTTTTTCTAAAGCCTGATATGCCCCCGTCATATTGTTGGCTTTGACCATTTCTTCAATCTTGGCAAATTCGGGGTTGATGGTATCTTGAGTGGAGGCTGCAAGTGCAAGCTGACTAGAGAGTGCAATTAAGCTTGCAAGTACGAGTTTCTTCATGTTTTATAAACCTTTTTCATACACATAAGTCCATCTATGTGTGTATTTGTTTTGAGTCATTTCACATCATAAGTTGAATTGTGTGAATGTAAATATCTGAATTGTGTCTTGGTCTTACAAATTTCCGTTGATTGTGTTGATCGGTATATATTTTTCCAATACAAACTGCATACTTTACAGTGGAAAGGACTGAAAGAGGTTATTGGTATTTGCAGTTGATGGCTTCGGGTTTTATTAGGATTCTGGCTTAGATTCTGTTTAAATAGCGCTGAAAATGAGTAGTGAGTTCAGCATGTTTATTAAGTCAATTAAGCGAAATTATTTAAAAGTTTTGGCCGATGAGTCGATTCCAGATGGTGAAAAAATTGATGCCTTATTGATGAAATTGGGTGGTGAATTTTTAGTGAGCAAAGATGACCGCGTGTATATCTTTGAAAAAGACGGTGTGACTGCAAAATTTGATGCTAAACATGCACGAGACTTTTCATTTAAAGACTATCTCTGCAAAGACATGAATAAGCTGTTTCATGATTTTTGATATTTCATATTCATTGAAAATGAGTGAACTATTAAATAAGGCTCTAAAAAGGGTTTAAGTCCTTGGGTGAGCCTTTTATCCAAGGACTGATGGTTGCTATAGAGTTCTAAAGCAACAATTTTTTATGTTTTGTTTATACCCGAAGAACGAGTGTGAATGGCTTAACCCACTGTAAAGACACTTGCAGTGGTTAGGCTAAAAGATAATATAAAATAATAGTTTGTATATGAAGAGCCTATACGATTTTCTAGCAAAAGCGTTTGACTATGTGCTCATCATTCAAGTTATATCATATAAAAAAGAAGGTTACTTTTCATAAGATGAATCGAGACGTCTCTAAAATGATAAAAATATTCTCAATCTTATTCATAAGCTTAATTAGTTCAATGGCAGTTTTAGCGGGGCAGCCAAATCTTGTGCCTCATCAAATCAACTTGAAAAATGGGAAGCGTTTTTCTCTCAATCTTCCAGAAAATTACGACATTATTCCTGCGGCTGAGGGCTTAAAACGTGTTCGTTTTTTTAGCAAAGCACCTGACGGTAGAATGTTTGTAACGGACATGCACGATTTGACCGACAATAATAAAGGCATCGTTTATATTTTGGATGAATGGAATGCTGAAACTGGTAAATTCAGCAAAATTATTCCTTATATGACAGGTCTGAAAAATCCAAATTCAGTTCAATTTTATACCGATTCTTCAGGGCAAGACTGGTTATATTTGGCTGAAACTCATCAGCTCACCCGACGAAAATTCACCCAAGGTGAAATAAAACCCACGGCTAAAGCTGAAGTTTTAGCGACTTTTCCTGATTATGGTTTAAGTTATAAATATGGTGGCTGGCATTTAACACGAACCATTGCAGTAGGTGGGAACGGAAAAATTTACGTTTCAGTGGGTTCAAGTTGTAATGCTTGTGCCGAGAAAGAAAAAGTTCGAGCAACAGTTTTAGAAATGAACCCTGACGGTTCGGAACAAAAGATTTATGCCACAGGCTTACGCAATGCTGTCGGTTTGAAATGGGTGGGTAAATTTTTATTTGCCACCAATCAAGGTGCAGACCATTTGGGTAAAAATAAACCTGACGAAACTTTTTATGCACTCAAACGTGATGCCGACTATGGTTGGGCTTCATGCTATTCGTCGAATGGTAAGATTTTTCCAGATTCAAAATTCAAACGTCCAACAGGATGTAAAAATGTACCATCTCCTTATGCCTATTTCCCATCGCATTCATCTGCACTAGGATTTGACTATTTTGATCATCCAAATACGGATGAAACCATTAAAAATTCTTTTTTAGTTGCTTTACATGGTTCTACGGATGCCACAATTGGTCATGGTTATAAAATTGTGATTATGCGTAAAGGGAAAAAACTTGAAACCTTTATGGATGGTTTTTTAGTGGGGAATAAGGTGAATGGTCGGCCTGCGGATATTTACCGTATAGATGCAAATTCCTTTTATTTTTCTGACGATAAGGGCGGTGTGGTTTATTATGTGAGGAAGAAAGAGTCCTCATCGCTTTAAGTTTAAAAAAAGCCCCCAAAACCAAGAATAAGTTTTAGAGGCTAATTTATCATAATAATATAAAATTTAAAGACTTAAGCAGGTCTCGCCACATCACCATTTAAGTGTTCTGGTAAGTCTAAAACTGTTACATCCAGTTCGGTCAAAGACTCAGGACGTGCCACCACCAACGCGACATAACCGATATCAATCGCAGCACTATTCACCACTTGAATACCTTTGTTTAACTGTTCAGCTTGCGCAGGCGCACTGCCTGTACCCTGAATTAAATGCAACCATGCTTTGGGTTTGGCTTTAAACCATAAACGCGCAATTACTTCCTGACCCAAGTAACATCCTTTGTCATAGTGCACGCCTTCACGTTGGTGTAAACGTAGCTCTTGAGGTTGAAACACATGCTCAATGGCTTGGTCGATATACGCTTCACCATGAGTAATGGCTTGCACTTGCCATGCTGCAATATCGGTAGGCTCAGCAGAGAAAGTGGTACGGTCTTGCGTGAAGGTTGGGAAAACTGAACCCATAGGTTCAAGTTTCATTTTAGAAAAAGCACCAAACTTTTTAATGTGCTTAGCAAACTCTTCCGACTGGTCTTGAGTGGTGACAATTTCAAAATGTTCAGGGTTACGTTTTGTCAGCCACAAACCGAAGTGAATACGGCCTTTCAAGTCACAAATGGCGGTGTATTGCGTTGTATTTTCAGCTAAAGCTTCAACGTTGACCGTCACTTGACCTTGTAAAAATTTGAGTGCATCTACACCAATTAAAGTGAAAGAGGAGAAAGCTAGATCGCTCATGAATTGCTCGCCTACCTTAAAATCTAATACTAAAGAATTAGGGCTATTTTCCGCTATTTTTCAGAAAAAATCATATTTAGAGTAAATATTTAAAAGTTAATGTAACTAAATATTTCAAAAACCCCTGTTTTTATATCTAAGTTTATGAAATATAAACGATTTGGGAAATGGGTTTTCGACAGTGTAGTATGCCTAGCAGACAAAGATGAATTGTCTCGTAAAGACAGTGAAGAAAAATGAAACACCAAAGGCAGGAACGCTATGAACAATAATCACCGCAAACCACTGCAAGGCACCCAGCTAGAATACTTTGATGTGCGAGAAGCCGTTGAACAGATTCAGCCAGGCGCTTACGCAAAACTTCCATACACGTCAAAAGTATTGGCTGAACAGTTAGTGCGTCGTTGTGATCCTGCCATTTTGGAGCAGTCACTAAAAGAACTGATTTTCTCAAAACAAGATCACGATTTCCCTTGGTATCCTGCGCGTGTCGTCTGCCATGACATCCTTGGACAAACAGCACTCGTAGACCTTGCCGGTTTACGTGATGCCATTGCAGATCAAGGTGGTGACCCATCAAAAGTAAATCCCGTTGTACCGACTCAGTTGATTGTCGATCACTCTCTTGCTGTGGAATACGGTGGTTTTGATCCAGATGCATTTGAGAAAAACCGTGCCATTGAAGATCGTCGTAATGAAGACCGTTTCCACTTCATCGAATGGACTAAGACCGCTTTTGAAAATGTCGATGTGATTCCTGCGGGCAATGGCATCATGCACCAAATCAACTTGGAGAAAATGTCTCCAGTGGTGCAAAGTCGTGAAGGTGTAGCATTTCCAGATACGTGTGTCGGTACAGACTCTCACACACCACATACCGATGCGCTCGGTGTGATTTCGATTGGTGTCGGTGGTTTGGAAGCTGAAAATGTGATGCTCGGTCGTGCATCGTGGATGCGTCTTCCAGACATTATCGGGGTTGAATTTGTTGGACAACGTCAAGCGGGGATTACTGCAACCGATATCGTATTGGCTTTGACTGAATTCTTGCGTAAAGAACGTGTCGTTGGTGCATATTTAGAGTTCTTTGGTGAAGGTGCGGACAGCATGTCAGTAGGTGATCGTGCCACGATTTCCAATATGACCCCTGAATATGGCGCAACAGCAGCCATGTTCTATATTGACCAAAACACCATTGATTATTTAACGCTGACAGGTCGTGAAGCTGAGCAGGTTGCACTTGTTGAAAACTATGCCAAAGAAATTGGTCTTTGGGCATCAGACATGAAACAAGCGGAATATCCTCGTGTACTTCGCTTCGATCTTTCAACGGTAACACGTAATATTGCAGGCCCATCAAACCCACATGCGCGTGTATCTACCAGCGACTTAAAAGAAAAAGGCATTGCAGGTGTTGTTGAAAATCGTACCGATGGCTTAATGCCTGACGGTGCTGTGATTATCGCTGCAATTACTTCGTGTACCAATACATCAAACCCACGTAACACAGTTGCAGCAGGTTTATTGGCACGTAAAGCCAATGAATTGGGTTTAACCCGTAAACCTTGGGTGAAATCTTCTTTTGCACCGGGTTCTAAAGCTGCTGCTTTGTATCTTGAAGAAGCAGGCGTATTAGACGATTTAGAGAAACTCGGTTTTGGTATCGTGGCGTATGCATGTACCACTTGTAACGGTATGTCAGGTGCGTTAGACCCTAAACTACAACAAGAAATTATTGACCGTGACTTGTATGCAACTGCGGTACTTTCGGGTAACCGTAACTTCGATGGTCGTATCCATCCTTATGCAAAACAAGCATTCTTGGCATCTCCTCCGCTGGTTGTTGCATATGCGATTGCAGGAACGATCCGTTTTGACATCGAAAAAGATGCATTGGGTACAGATAAAGAGGGTAATCCAATTTACCTGAAAGACATTTGGCCATCGGATGAAGAAATTGATGCATTGGTTAAAGAAGCGGTGAAACCTGAACAGTTCCGTAAAGTGTATATTCCAATGTTTGACTTGGGTGTAACAGAAAAAGCGGCCAGTCCTTTATATGACTGGCGTCCGCAAAGTACCTATATCCGCCGTCCACCGTATTGGGAAGGGGCTTTGGCTGCACCTCGTACACTGGCAAATATGCGTCCGCTTGCCATCTTGCCTGATAACATCACCACAGATCATTTGTCACCATCGAATGCAATTATGATGGATTCGGCAGCAGGTGAGTACCTACACAAAATGGGTGTACCTGAAGAAGACTTTAACTCCTATGCAACGCACCGTGGTGACCATTTGACTGCACAACGTGCAACGTTTGCGAATCCAAAACTGTTTAATGAAATGGTGGTTCGTGCGGACGGTACGATCAAGCAAGGTTCGAAAGCACGTGTTGAGCCTGAAGGCGAAGTGATGCGTATGTGGGAGGCGATTGAAACTTATATGAATCGTAAGCAACCGTTGATCATTATTGCAGGTAAAGACTATGGTCAGGGCTCTAGCCGTGACTGGGCTGCCAAAGGTGTCCGTCTTGCAGGTGTTGAAGCGATTGTGGCAGAAGGTTTTGAGCGTATTCACCGTACTAACTTGGTGGGTATGGGCGTGTTACCGCTTGAGTTTAAAGCGGGTGTTGACCGTAAAACCTTGAAGCTAGATGGTACTGAGCTGTATAGCGTGATTGGTAATATCGCGCCGCGTTCGACGTTAACTTTAGTCATTGAGCGTGCGACGGATGAAGGTAAGAGTGAAATTGTTGAAGTACCTGTCACTTGTCGTCTAGATACTGAAGAAGAAGTGTCTGTATATGAGGCGGGTGGTGTATTACAACGTTTTGCTCAGGACTTTTTAGAAGGTCAAGTGGCTTGAGATTTTAGCTAAAAGCAATTGATTCTGTTGAACAAAAGCCCTATCTTGATGATAGGGTTTTTTATACTGGGAATAATATGCAAGAAGAATTAATTAAAACTTTTGTTTCTGAATTAATTACTCAATTTACGTTACCTATATTTAATGGGCTAAAAAAGCTAACTAAAGAAACAAATAATAAGATTCAAGTATCATTTAATTTATGCTTTTCTGAATATTTAGAAAGGAATTATGAGAGATATTCAAAAACAAAGACTCTTTTGTATAGAGAAATGCCTGTTAATATAAAAGATTTTTATGTCAGAACTGATTTGAGAATTAATTCTAAACTTATAAATGAAAATAATTTTATTGATGAGATAGAAAAGAATAAACGATTAATTATATTGGGGAATGCTGGTAGTGGGAAGTCAACATTTTGCAAGAGTCTTTTTGTTGAACTAATAGAAAAACCTGTTGGAGTCTTTCCAATTTTTATTGAATTAAGGCATCTTAATAGTTCTTCTGACAAGTCTATATATAATTTTATACTAAATCTAATGATTTCTATAAATCCTTCATTTAATAAAGAGCAATTAGACTATGCTTTTAAATTAGGGAAGGTTTTAGTTGTTCTGGATGGTTTTGATGAAGTGAATAGTGAAGATCGTGAATTAATAGAAAAAGAAATATTGTATTTATCAAACAATTATCATGGTGTCAGGATATTGATTTCTAGTCGCTTTGATAATAGGTTTTCTTCCTGGGAGGAGTTTTATCAATATAGGATTTTAGAGCTTGATAAAAATAAAGCTTTAACTTTAATTAATAAGCTAGATTATGATAGACAGGTTAAGACATCATTTTTAAAAGATTTAGACAAGAAACTTTATAGATCTCATACTAGTTTTGCTTCAAACCCATTGCTATTAACAATGATGCTTTTAACTTATGAGCAAATAGCAGAAATACCGAACAAGATACATTTGTTTTACGAACAAGCCTTTTTAACATTATTTAATAAACATGATTCACTGAAAAGTATGTACAAAAGAAAGTCATTTTCTCAACTTCCTTTAGATGATTTTAAACGTTGTTTAGAAGCATTTTGTATATTAAGTTATTGTGATCGTCTATATTCATTTGATGAAAATGAAATAAATAAATATATTGATAATTCTATTGCTATTTCAGGTGTTAATACAAATTCAATTGATTTTTTGAATGACTTGTTAGACTCGGTATGTATATTGCAAAGAGATGGCCTAGGTTTTAATTTTACTCATAGATCTTTTCAAGAGTATTTCTCTGCTCAATTTTTAGTAAATGTGACTAGTGCAAAAAAATATGATTTATTTGAAAAAATATTTAATATTAGTAGGCAAGATAGTGTTATTAGTATGGTGTATGATATAAATCCATATTTATTAGAAAAGGAATGGATTATTGATAAAATTTATAGAGTATCTTCCGATATTAATAGCCTCCGTAATTATAAAAATTATGATTTGTTAATTTTACAAAAATTTTACTCATCAGTCTCTATACATTATGATGAAGAAGCACAAGAAGAAATCATTGTTTTTGGAGTGGGAGGGGCTAGAAAATATAATGTTTTTTGTAGCCTCATACGAGGACTCTACCAAGATAGTTCTAAGGAATATTTTTTAAACAATAAGATTGCAACTAGGCAAGATATTGTGGAGTTTGAGAAAGAACTCATTGAATATATTAGGAATAATGGTGATATAAGTTTGGATAATGTAGATGAAATTGATCCGTATGCATATGAACTGATAAAAAAATCCCATTTATTAGAAGGTATTATTCAACAATTTGATTTTTTAAACTATCAATCTTCAATTTTGAAGCAAAACCATTGCAAACAAGATGTAGACATTATGTCTTTCCTGCTTAATAAATAATTTACTTTATTGGTTTTAAGTTTATCCTTTCCGCCACCGACTACCCGTCGGAAAGGTCAATAAATAATCAAAACTATCACGCTATAGTATATGTACCATTTCTAAAATCTATGGAGAACAAAGATGGTAACTGCTGGCGAAAAACCTGGAACAGGCTTCTATTTTTGTGTTCAATGCGGACACCGCACCTATTTAGAAATTGGTACTGATCGTTTACCTCCGTGTACCAAATGCTTTGGCCATCAATTTAACAACAAGATTGCCTAAGCTGCACACTGCAAACAGTTATCCACTGTTTTGAATCATGCCCTGTCATTAGATAGGGCTTTTTATTTGTTGGAAGAAGTGTTTTTGGATAAGCTAAAAATGCATGCCATGACACAAACGCATCTCGGCTTAAGAGAGTACATTTAAGATTCAACGCACTAAAGACAATAAGATAAGCCACCGACAGCAAGTTCATGTTTTGGATGTCAGGAAAGATACACTTTCATGACTAAATTTTATTTAGCTTAGCTATTTTTGAAATACATCATTTCTTACATTTATGACGTCATCATTTGTCAAAATGATCAATAGACATCCATCATAAAATGCATATACTAGTAAGACCATTTTCTAAACATATGGAGAACAAAAATGGTTACTGCTGGCGAAAAACCTGGAACAGGCTTCTATTTTTGTGTTCAATGCGGACACCGCGTCTACTTAGAAATTGGTACAGATCGTTTACCCCCGTGTACCAAATGCCAAGGCAATCAATTTAACAATAAGAATGCCTAAGCCAAAGATTTAACAGTTACCCACTGTTTTAAAGAAAAGCCCTATCACCCGATAGGGCTTTTTGCTAAGTTATAAAAAAGATAAAAAACATCCCAACTTAGGCCACATAGGAAAAGCACATGGAAACCATATTAGGACTTTGTATCGGTATTGGCTTAAGTGCGGCCTGTGGCTTTCGTGTCTTTGTCCCACTCTTGGTTATGAGCCTTGCATCTATTATGGGATGGTTCGAACCCATGCAAGGTTTTGAATGGTTAAGCATGCCATCGGTGTGTATCGCCTTAGCCATTGCAACTGTCTGTGAAATCGCAGCTTATTACATACCTTGGGTCGACAACGCTTTGGACACCATTGCAACGCCAGCCGCGATGGTCGCAGGAACACTCACCACTATGGCAGTCAGCAGCGGTGAAATGTCGCAGTTTGCCAGTTGGGCTGCGGCAATTATTGTCGGTGGAGGAACAGCAGGCGCCGTGCAAATGAGTACCGTTGCTGTCCGTGGGGTTTCAACCGCAACGACAGGCGGGGTTGCCAACCCACTGGTGTCTACAGTGGAGTGGGTCGGAGCCGTTTTACTGTCCGTGCTTTCACTACTGGTTCCAGTCTTGGTGGTGATTGTGGGCATTATTTTGGCGATCTGGGCCGTACGTTGGTTTAAACGTAAAAAACAACAAAGTATCAGAACACCTTTATAGTCTCGGCCGTTTTCTTATGGCATTGCTGGGTCTCTAAATTTTAAAAATAGAGTGGCTAATTTTTCCGTTATGTGGACATCAATCCTTTTAACTTGATATGGCTTAGAGATCAGTTTCACTTTTAAAATAATGATTGATTTTCATACGCTATCCGTTTAATTTTATAAATACATACTTTTTGTATGGTTTTGTTTGTAGTTGAACTTTATAAAAATTATTCGGGGAACTGTAAATGATAAAATTTATTGTAAATGAACAGCCTAGTGAAAAAGGCATTCATCATATTCATAATGCATCCTTAGGTTGTGCAGATTTACCCAGCTCGGAGGATCAAATTCTGATTGGTTATTTTGCCAATTATGAGCTGGCCTATAAACGGGCAAGAATGAACTGGCCCAGAGAAAAAGTCGAAGGTTGTGACAAGTGTTGTTTCAAATAATCAAAAACAAAAAAGCTCTGCAATTTATGCAGAGCTTTTCATTGTTGGATATGGATGCTCTATTTTTAAGCATTACAACATTAATGAATTTCAACTCGGGTTGTGACTTTAATTTTTCGACACTCTCGGTCAGCCTCGACTAAAGCGCGAATTTTAAAGTCAGAAAATCGAACCACTCGGTTTCGCATGGCAAACTGTTCAGATGTTTTAATTTCTAAGCACTGAAAAGGACGCAGATTTTTTAGGATGTGTTTTTGTTTATCTGTCATGTTCTGTGTCGATAAGTACACATAGCCTTTGGTGGTTTTTAGCAACATTTCATTTGGCTGAGCTTCGGTTGAGCTGGTGACTTTGACGATATGTGTTTTTAACACTTTGCATGCACTGAGGGAAAGCGCAAGGCATAGCATCAGCAGGGCAGTTTTGGTTTTCATGATGAAACGTATTTGAATGGTCTTTCGTCACTTTAGCCGAAAGTTTTCAACGGCAGCAATCAAAATATGACACTGATACGGTCATCTGTTTTAATTGTAGAGCATCCTACAAATAGGCTTCTGATAAATGCTAATTTGTGGTACAGATGCCAAAAATGAAGCATTCATTAGCGTGCGCTTTTACCTACTTTATTTAAAAAAATTAAGCAGACTATGAAAAAACAGTTCATTCAAACTTCTCTAATGTTCGCTGCAATGTTGGGTGTCTCCGCCAATCTGTGTGCTGAAAACTTAAGTGTAGAAGACATTCAGCGACAAAAAGCCACCAGTCAATACAAAGTTTATCTTCCTGCAAAATATACGGTGTTTGAGGTCGTACAAGGGGACTTAAACAAAGATGGCTTAAAAGATGTAGTTTTAATCGTCAAAGGTACGGATCCGAAACAGTGGGTCACCGATGAATACCGTGGGAAACTAGACCGCAACCGCCGTGGTGTGATTGTGTTGTTGAATGCAAAAGGGCAGTACCAAAAAGTCGTTCAGAACCTGTCACTGTTTTCTTCAGAAAATGAAGATGGCGGTGTGTACTTTGCGCCCGAGTTGGTGCCCTCTATCGAAAAAGGCCTGTTAAAACTGCATTATGCACATGGCCGTTATGGATATTGGGCCTATCAGTTCCGTTTAGAGGGGCGTGATATGCGCTTGATTGGCTATGACAGCTCCGATAATTTTGGCCCTTATGTGAATAGCGAAACCAGTGTCAATTTTCTCACCGCTAAGAAGCTGGTCAGAGAAAATCTCAACAAAGACCCTGATAGCGACCCTAAATTTAAAGAAACATGGAGCAAAGTGAATGTTGCTCCAATGTATTTGAGCACAATTCAGGACATCGACGATCTGAGTTTTGAATAGTCTTGGCTTAGTTTTTGCTAACTTATATTTCAAAATACACTTTTATGAGTGACGTGAGTCTGAGGCATCAGTCACATGACTGCTTGATCATGTATAGGGGAAAGAGATGGAAAATAAAGAACTGGCCTTGAGTGTTGAAGAGAAACCTAAGCTGAGTACAGCTGCTCATTTGATGGCAGGTTGGCCTTTGTTTTTAGTAATCATTGGTGGAGCAATCGGTGGAGCCTTAGCTGTGGTTGCTTATGTAATTAACCGAAAAATCTATCTGTCTCAGCTCAGTAATCTGCAGAAAGTTTTAGCTAATTTACTCTGTGGTATGTCCGCGATCAGTTTGTGGTGGTTTATTGCAACGTGGCTGCAAGGTTATATGGGGACTTAAGCATTCTGAAATGAGGGTGTAAAAAATGATAGAAGTTCATTTTATGCGATGAAATAGATGATTAAAGTATCACTATGAATGTTTTTTTCTGTTATTTGTGTATTTTGGGAAATATTTTTCATCATTGATTGAAATTAGCCAATCTTCGAAAATTCATCCCGTACCAATTTGCTTAATATAGCGTTTAAGGGTACAGGAATCGAAAAGAGTAGTTTGCGACTTGTTATCTATCAGATCAGCGTCGTACTTACCCACAAGGTCTCGATTCGGCTTAGGACGCTATAGATTATCCATTTATAGGCAAAAGTTTAGAACTTACCCAGTTTTAATCGTTGAAGTTATCTCCTGATCCCTAGAAACTAAATTATAAAAACAACACGATAAAAGATACATCCATTCAAATATTTTCTTCCATTTTAAAACTTCTATATTGCTCCGAATTTATCCAAATATTTGCTCTAACTGTGTCAAAACAAATTGGCGCTTTGGTTTGCGAAAACGGCTTTAAAAAAATTGCGATTTGATAACATTGGAACGCTTAGAGTTCTGCTATAACCATTAAAAGTCTGATAAAAATCTGGAACAACAATGAAAATATATGTCACCAGCATCATGGTCGATAGCCAAGAAAAAGCTTGTCAGTTTTATACAGAAAAACTCGGTTTTAAAGTCAAACATGATGTACCTGTGGGGGATTATCGCTGGCTGACTTTGGTTTCACCCGAAAGTCCAGAGGGGGTTGAACTGCTACTGGAGCCTGATGCACATCCTGCGGCACAGCCGTTTAAGGCTGCGATTAAAGCAGATCTAATTCCCTATACTTCTTTTCAAGTGGATGACCTTGATGCGGAATATGAACGACTCAAAAACCTAGGGGTACGTTTTACCAGTGAACCGATGCGGGCAGGAAAAGTTAAAGTTGCAGTCTTTGATGATACCTGCGGGAATCTCATTCAGCTGATGCAGGTCTGTGCAGGAAGTTGATTTTCTCATCTGTGATGCAGCAAAGAAATAAAATCCTGAGAAAAGCGCTTTTATGTGAGAAAAAAATCATAAATACGCTGCATTTGGGAAAATATTTTTTAGATAACCTGAAAGCCAAGATTTTTTTCCAAAAAAAGCCAAAAAGACTTTATCTTCGGGAAACAATCCCGCCCTTGGATTGTTAAATTATATCTCAAGGGTGTGACGGGATCGAAAAGAGTAGCATGCTACCAGTGGCGCAAAACGCGTGAGTAGTACTTACCCAAAAGGTCTTGATTCGGCTTAGGACGCTATAAATCAAAAGTTTATAGGCTATAAGATCATCACTTACAAAGTTATGATAGTTGAAGTAAACAACATGTTTTCCCAGACACCCTAAAAAATTTGAACTCGAATAAAATATAAATCAAAAAAATAAATTTTAATATTTCCTGCAGAAATTGAAAAATCCTGCTGTTGTAGTTTCACTTACATCATTTTATTTTAAGCTTTCAAGCCAATCAGCGCTGCTAAAAAGCTGGCTTATATGGAGTGATGGATGCCTAGGGTTAAGGCTGTTTTCCATATTTGGTGAATGATTGACAGCAGAAACACAGCTTGCTATTTTTCGCGCTCGCTTTTGTATGCTGTTATTCCCATGGCTCTAAATGACAACTTTATTTATGCACCGCCCCAAGAAGACTTGGTGATCGTTTATGAAGACGATGATTTGGTGGTGATTGAAAAGCCTGCGGGCTTGTTGTCGGTGCCAGGACGTTTACCAGAACACCAAGACAGCGCCTATTTACGGGTTTTAGCCCAGTATCCACATGCCAAAATTACCCATCGTTTAGATATGGCGACCTCGGGGATTTTAATGTTTGCCAAGCACCGCGATGCCGAAGTTGCTGTCAGTAAAATGTTCCAAGCCCGCACGGTGGATAAACACTATATTGCTTTAGTTCAAGGCCAGTTGGATGCTGAAGGCAGTGTTGAAGTACCACTGATTACCGACTGGGAAAATCGACCACGGCAGATCGTGCATTTTGAACTGGGTAAGCCTGCAAAAACGCTTTATCAAGCTCTTAGCTATGACATTGAGACCGATATTACGCGAGTTTTACTAACCCCGATTACGGGGCGTTCACATCAGCTACGTGTGCATATGCAATATATTGGACATCCAATTACAGGGGATAAGTTGTATCACCCTGAGCCGACACGGAGTCCATTAAAACGTATGGCTTTACATGCCAGTTTTCTCGCCTTTCAGCAGCCTTTAAGTGGAAAAGCGGTCGCGATTCATGGAAGTGTGCCATTTTAATTGCATCACATTTTGTCTCAATTGTGAGAAATACTTAAAATTTGGGATATCGGGCGGTTTAAAAAACCGTTAGCGTAAGTTGTGTAAGTGCACTTTTATCCAGTGTGCTTATCTTTGTTGAAATTAACATTTGAGTTTGGCTTTTTGGCCATGGTCACGACTGATTGAAATTGAATGAAAATAGGTTTGTCTGTTCCAAGGCTTACTGTTCGAGTTTCATGTGTTCTTACAGCTGAGTCTTTAAAATAAAAATGACATTCCCGTAGGGAGATAGGCCATGCTTTATGTACTCGCTGTCGTTCTTGTCCTGCTGTGTGCTGTTATATGCGGGCAAAAAATACACAGCCTTGCCCAAAAAAAGAAGATTGAATCCTTAGAAAGCAATTTAGAGCGCAGTCGAAACAGTTTAGAAGTTTATGAACAGCAGCAAAGTGAATTACAACATCGGCTGACCAGTTTAAGAATTGAGCTTGGAACACTCAGACAACGCAATGAAACCTTGAGTCCTTACCAAGAAATTATTGATGTCGAACACTATGTTATTGAACGGCACAACCAAGTTGAATTGTTTGCTGAGACGGTCAAATTTGATGCTGAACAAATGCTCAAACAATGTCGGCAGCGCATTGAAAAAGTACATCACTTCTTAGCGGAATATGAATGTAAAGCCAAAGAAGTTACCATGCAGCGCGCCAGAGAAAAACTGGGTGCTTTTTTTCACATGGCTGAAGAACGACAACATCTGGCTGAAATATCGAAGGCACTACACCATAAAATTGAAACCTACAGCCAGAGTTATCAACTGCCTTCGGAGCAGTTATTAGATGAACTCATCGAAGGCTATGGGAAAACGGATGCGGCTGGTCATTTACAAAAAGTCCGGCAACAAGTGATTCGTGCGGTTGAGCAAAATGAAGTTGTGACCTGTGCCTTTATGGATGAACATCGACGACTATCGGTGATGGTCTTGGTTTCACAGTTGTTTAATACGAAAGCAGATTTTTATTTACAACGTGTGAGTAAAGATAATCTTGGTCTTTTGATTCAAGCTTTGCAGGATGACTTTACCCTCATCAATCACTATGGTGCGGCCTTTGGTCATACTCAGATACAAGACAGTTATCTGGCTCTACGCTTAGAAGAACTTAAATTTGCGGCCTTATTAGAAAGCCTAAAAAGCAGTGATTTACAGTTTCAAGCGGATATTTTAGTTGAACATCGGGTTTTACAATAACGCGGTAAAGCCTACGTGAAATAAAGTCCAAACAACCTTCGAAAAATCAGATGTAACTGCTATAAAAATGAGCAAAATATGCTATGTTGAAGTCACTATTTTGTCACTTGCCAACGATATATTGGCTAAAAAGATAACAAGGACATACGCATGACACGTGATTATGAATTATATCCAGATGATGATAACGGAAATGTACTTTGGCAAATGGCTGAGGATGGCGACGACCTATCTGAACCGCATGAAATAGAATATTCGATTGCCTTTCAAGAGCAGTCACAAGCAGAAAAGTGTGCGTTGTATTTATTACAAGAAGAGCAAAAAATCACGTTGTTTGTTGATGAAGAAAGCGACGTATCTGAGTGGATTATTACCATCTATGTGTATATGGAACCTGAGTATTCAGACATTGTCGACTTAGAACAATGGTTTACTAAAATTGCAGAACAGTTTGGTGGTGAATATGACGGCTGGGGCTGTATGGCCTATGTCTATGACGACGAAGATGACGAGGACTATGAGCAAGGTCAGGCCTAAAAAATGGTCAAATTTAAAGCATGTTGAAAAACATGCTTTTTTTGTTGGTGGGTAGAAAAAGACAGCTGGCCACGTTTGGTTGTTTAAAAAAAGATGCACAAAAAACTACCGTATGTGGGGTTGAGCGTTCTAAACTAAATCTGAATATTTGAAAAGAACGAGAAAAACCATGTCAAATAGTGTCCAATTACACCGCGTATTTAGTGCGCCCGTCGAGCGCGTCTATCGTGCTTTTACCACCGCAGATGCATTAGTGAAATGGATGGCACCACACGGCTTTACCGCACATGTAGATCAGTTCGATTTGGGTGAAGGTGGTCAATATCGCATGTTCTTTACCAACTTCAGTACAGGCATGCAGCATTCATTTCATGGCACTTATCATGAAATCGTTGAAAACAGTTTATTACGCTATACCGATGAGTTCGATGTACCTGAACTGGCAGGAAAAATTGAAGTGCGTGTTGAGTTTAAAGAAGTATCTGTCGGTACAGAGGTTCATATTACGCAGTCTGGTTTACCCGATGTGATTCCTGTCGATGGCTGTTATCTGGGCTGGCAAGAGTCATTGCAACTCTTGGCTTTTTTAGTGAATCCAGACATTCCCGATGAATAGTGCTTCGTCATTTTTGAACAATAGAATAAGTTGCACAAAAGAATAAAAGGAGTTTTGTATGCCAATACGCATGAAGCGAATTTATGCGCCTGTCGAAGCAGAGGATGGTAAACGGATTTTGGTTGATCGGCTATGGCCGAGAGGGGTCTCAAAACTTGAGGCAAAAATAGATGAATGGCCAAAAACTCTTACGCCATCCAATGAACTGCGGAAATGGTACCACCAAGACATGGTGGCACACTGGGATGAGTTTAAAGTCCGTTATATGAAAGAACTGGAAGCACATCCCGCCGAGTTTAATGATTTGCGCCAACTGGCAGTGCGTGAGCAGATCACTTTACTTACCGCAGCCAAAGAAGAACAGCATAACCATGTGGTGATTTTGAAGCAGTGTTTGGAACAAAAGTAAGTATTGAGCTGATGCTATTACAGGGAAAATTTATATTTTCCTAGGCTTTATTTTATTCATCCCATGATAAGGCTAAAGCCTTAAAATAAATATGTGATTTGCATCGCTTTCGTCTGAAAAATGCTATATTGGCGCTTTAAGCAATGTGAATTGCTTATTTTTTTTATTTTTGAGGTTTTTATGTCTTTACCCAACTGCCCAAAATGCCAGTCCGAATATACCTATGAAGATGGTGACTTGCTGATCTGCCCTGAATGTTCAAATGAATGGAAAGAGGGAGAAGCAACTGAAGAAGTGGTGGCAATTAAAGATGCCAACGGCAACTTACTTGCTGATGGTGACACGGTAACGGTGATTAAAGATTTAAAAATTAAAGGTTCGTCATCGGTGGTGAAAGTCGGAACCAAAGTGAAAAATATTCGTTTATTGCCAGATGCCGCAGATGGTCATGACATTGACTGTAAAATTGACGGTGTCGGTGCGATGAAACTGAAATCTGAGTATGTGAAAAAAGCGTAATCCGCTGAGTTTGCAGTTCGAGATTAAAACGGAGTCAATTGGACTCCGTTTTTTGTTTTTTCAGCCATTTTGAAAAGACATTAAGCGTTGAAACACCCGCACAGCATGCTATAAAGATAAAAACTTGTTGAAGAATACGCTATGCCACATATCCACCTTGAATATTCAGACAATATCGACACCCTTGAAGTTAAGCCGATGTTATTGGCGTTAAACCAAGCTTTGCTGGATGGCCAGTTTGTACAATCGGGCAATGACATCAAAAGTCGTGCCATTCGACAGTCCGATTTTATGATTGGGGTAGAAGGCGATGCACAGGCTTATTTGCATGCCAAAGTGTCTTTATTAAGCGGACGAGATGAAGCTACTAAGTGTGCCATTTCGAGCCAATTGCTTAAAACTTTGCAGCAAAACTTTACCGCTCCTCAGGATTTAACGGTACAAATTTGTGTAGAAATTATTGAAATGCCAAAAAGCAGTTATAGCAAATTGGTATTAAAAGCATAAAATGATGAAGAGTGCCAAACCGTTTATTGGGCCGATACTGCGTGTCATTTAAACGGTTTGTGGCTGTCATGCGTTATTCATATAGCGCTGTTATTTTAAAAAAATAAAATTTGGGCTGGTAGTAAATGCACTTTTTTTTATAAAAGAAGTCATTTATATTTTATGAAATTGGATGTTTTTTTATTCAATTTTGGTGGATCTACAATCACTTTAAAATAACAATAGGTGAGCTTATGTCAGGATGGTACGAAGTAAGTCAGGCAAATGATGGCCAATATCGCTTTGTTTTAAAAGCGGGAAATGGCGAGGTCATTTTGACCAGTGAACTGTATAAAGCAAAAGCGTCAGCACATAATGGAATTGAGTCGGTGCAAAAAAACAGCCCCGATGATACGCGTTATGAACGCTTAGAAGCCAAAAATGGCAAACCTTATTTTAACTTAAAGGCTGCCAATCATCAGATTATTGGTACCAGTCAGTTTTATGCCAGTGAGCAATCCCGAGACAAAGGCATTGAATCGGTCAAAAACAATGGTTCAAGTACCACGATTAAGGATTTGACGACTTAAGATCAGATTACATATTTTGCTTGTTTTAAGAATTAAAGAAAACCGCGTGTTTGCTATGGATGGCGCACGCGTTTTTTTATGCAGTCTGATTTGTAGTGTGGGAGTGCGATGTGGATTTTCGATTAGTTGGAGATGAGCATGCAGGGCATGAAATTATCTTCAAACTCAAACAATGGGATGATGCCATTTGTAAAATGGATGTACAAAATATCATTCGTCTTTGTCAGAGTGATGTCAGCTTGTTTGATATTGGCTTTGAGCTAGAAGGTGTACAAGCCTACCAAGAATTGTGGAGACGATATGCCCCATTTTTTCAGGGGGAAATCAAAGTGTTTAGGCGTAACATCAATATTTTTAGTCGTGATGGTTTAGCTTTTTTACATTGTTATTCTAAACTGGATCATGCCAGTGGCGTTGCAACCCCAGAGATTCCTTGGTGCAGAACCACGCTATGTTTTCAAAAAACGGCAGGTGAGTGGTTGGTTGCCCATCAGCATATTTCGGTGCCTGTGGACTTTGAAACTAAAATGTCAAAGCCGATTCATTTTCCAGACTGAGCTCGACTAAAGCTTTGGCTTGGGTACAGGTTGAGCCACCTCCGTTTTGCTGGACTATGTTTGAATGACAACATGAACAACTTAAGAAGAAGGTATCTATGGCATTTCAAGACTTCTACCGACTGAGTTCTCATGCGGTGCTGACCAATGACGCAGGACAGGTTTTATTACTGAAAGCCAATTATGCCGATCAGGCTTGGGGGCTGCCTGGTGGAGCCTTGGATATGGGAGAAACCATTCATCAGGCTTTATTGCGTGAGTGCCAAGAAGAGCTCGGTTGTCAGGTTCGGATAGATTATTTATCGGGCGTGTACTTTCATTCGGCAGTGACCTCACATACATTTATTTTTAGGTGCCATTTGACTGCATCTGCTGAGATCAGCCTCAGTGATGAACATACTGCTTATGCTTGGTTTGATTTAGATCAGCTGTCGAAAGTACAACGGATTCGCGTTGAAGATTGTTTAAATTACACAGGTATCGTGCAAAGCCGAAGTTTTTGAGTGCAAAATTAAGATTCCTCTGAAGTGGAGTGAGTGCATATGTTGAATAATAAGATTATAAAACGAAATAGTCCCATTATTGGTGTGTTGCTGATGAGTGCCTTGAGCCAGTTGGCTCATGCTGAAACGGGTAACTATTTTATGCATAAAGACTGGGAACTTGCCTGTGATAATACGGGCATGTGCCGTGCGGTGGGGTATCAAAGTGATGCTCAGTTTGGTCATCCTATTTCATTACTGATTTCTCGCCCCGCAGGTGCAGGCAGTGCGGTACTCAGCCAAATTCAAGTGGCTGAGGAATTTACACAGGATACTGAAGCCAATTTAAACGTAGGAGGAACATCTCTGGGGAGCCTGACCATCGATGCCAAGAAAAGTACTGCGAAACTGTCCAGTGCTCAAAGTGCGCTGTTGTTAAAGGCTTTGGTAGGTGCAGAAGATATTCGTCTTACGACCCAAGCACAGCAATGGCAAATTTCAACTGCTGGGGCAAATGCAGTTTTGCTCAAAATGGATGATATACAAAAGCGTGTAAATACACCGAATGCGGTATATCAAAAAGGCAATCAGTCTGAGCAAAATGTTTTACAACCCAAAGCCATCCCCAAAATTGGCATCACGGGATATCGCCCTGCGGTTGCCAGCCACTTTGCCGTGGACAGTAAAAATGCCAATCAACTCTTTAAAAAGTTAAAAGCAACAACAGATGAACAAGACTGTCCAAATCTTTATGAGGCACGGTTTTTTGAGGAAGATCGGGTTTCAGTCTATCCGCTGAATGCGGAACAAGTGGTGGTTCAAGTACCATGCTGGCGTGGAGCGTACAATGAAGGTCTAGGCTACTGGGTCATGGACAAAGCATTGCAAAAGATTCAGCAGCAAGTCACCACATCAGGCTCAAGTTTTAGTGAGGCACAAATTTTCTCAGAACAAAAAGGGCGGGGTATCGCTGACTGTGGTATTCGTTCTGAGTGGGCTTGGAATGGAAAGGCTTTTGTCCTCAGTTATCAGGCACAATCGCAGCAATGTAAAGGCTTTGCAGGTGGTGCGTGGAACTTACCCACTTTTGTCGCGATCGTTGCGCGAACGGATTAAGTTGAGCTTGCGTTTAGTTTAAGAATAATGTCATCCAGCGGCTTGATACGTTTGACTTCATCCCAGAGGGCTTTGGCTTCAGGATAGTGTTTAGACATCATGCCCAACCATTGCTTATAACGTCCGACCATATTCATTTCTTTTTTATAGCCGCCGTTTAAAAAACGGATTTGTAAGCTCAGCAGCTCATTCCATGTCAGCAGAGGCGTATCGATATTTTGACGAATACATTGGGTCAAATCGGGTGTGGTCACAGCACCACGTCCAATCATCAAATCTTCACAGCCAGATTCTAAGCGACACTGTTTCGCGTCTGCATTGTTCCAAATTTCACCATTGGCAATCACATTGATCTTCAATGCTTCACGAATCGGGCGGAGCTGATCCCAAAAAGCGGGTGGGGTATAACCATCGGCTTTGGTACGTGCATGCACCGTAACCCAAGCCGCACCAGCATCCTCAATGGCATGAGCATTGTCCAACATAAAATGTCGGTCCATATAACCTAAGCGCATTTTCGCAGAAACAGGAATGTGTGCAGGAACCGCATCACGTACTGCTTTGACCAGTTCATGTACCACTTCTGGCTCATCTAAAAGCACCGAGCCACCACGGTGACGGTTCACGGTTTTGGCTGGACAGCCAAAGTTCATATCAATGGCGGGTGCACCGAGTTTCACTGCACGGATGGCATTGGCAGCCAACATTTCAGGGTCATTGCCCAAAAACTGCACATGCACGGGTGTTCCTGCCGCCGTTTTTCCGCCATTGAGTAATTCAGGGCAATACTGGTGGTAAATATGATCGGGTAAGACCGAATTGGTCACACGGATAAACTCGGTCACACACCAGTCGAAGCTACCTACAGACGTGAGCACATCACGCATGATTGGGTCGGTTAAGCCTTCCATTGGTGCAAGAATGAGTTTCACAGCGGTGTCACCAGTCAAATAGAAAAACGGTGTTATACGCAAATCCGATCACGCTGTCTAGTCTAATGCGTTTGGGTTAAATCGAAATAGCTTTGAATCTGTGTCTCCTCGACAAAGGCGTCATCATGTGAAACTAAAATAACCGCCCCTGTAAAATCGCGAATAGCCTGTGCCAACAGTTGTCTTGAGTCGATGTCGAGATGATTTTCAGGTTCATCCAGTAGCAGTAAGTTCACAGGCTGTGCTGCGAGACTGATACACAGTAAGGCAACTTTGAGTTGTTCACCGCCACTAAGTAGTGAGATGGGAAGCAGAGCTTTATCTCGTCGAATTCGAAGTTGCCCCAATTGATTTCGACACGCCTCATCGGACAAAGACGGATTCAATAACTGTAAATTGTGTACCGCATTCAGTTCTGGATTCAGTAGGCTAAAGTTTTGATCTAAATATAACGATGCTCCTCGCTTAAAAATGTCTCCCGATTGAACATGACTATGATTTTGAATGGCACGAAGTAGAGTCGACTTACCTGAACCATTTTGGCCGCGCAGTTGGATTTTTTCTCCGCTATGTAAGGCAAAAGAAATAGGGGAGATAGAAAGTGCTGCTAAAACCACTTCTTTTAAACGAAGAATTTCACCAGTTTGTTTAGGTTGAAAATGGAAATCAAACTTTTGTGACTTAATCTGTTCTAGTTGCTGCTGTTTGTTTTTGAGCTCATCTTGCGCTTGTTCCTTTTGGCGAAGTTGTTGCTGCGCGACTCCCGATAAGGTTTGACTCGCACGTTCTTTTTTAAAGTCGAGTAGGATTTTGGCTTGAGAACCAGAGCTTCGTAATTTCTGCCCAGACTTTTGCCTTTTCTGGGCTTTCATGCGCTGTTCATGCTGTTGGATTTGTAATTGTTTGAGTTCGCGTTTCTCTTGCGAGATATTGTGTTGTAGCGCCTGCTGGTGTTGCTCTGTGTGTGACTGATACTCGGCATAGTTGCAACGGAAGTGTTGCAAACCAAAATCATTTAAAACATAGGTATTGGAGATTTGATTTAACAATGTGCGGTCGTGGCTAATGACTAAACAGCCAGCAGGATGTTGAAGGATTTTTTGACTTAACCACGCACGACTTGCATGATCTAAGTGATTACTGGGTTCATCAAGAAGTAAATAATGCCCAGTTTGTAAAAAAAGGCAGCACAACGCCAGTTTGGTTTTCTGACCTTCACTGAGTTGAGAAACTGAGCTAGATAGATCTGTAGGTAAGTTTGCACTTTCTAGCAATTTCAACCATTCAGTGGGTTGATGCCATGCATGTTCGACGCGATCATAGTCTTCAAAGCTCGCAGTCGATTGTTCAATACGCTGAAAACTTACATACAGGTCAGCAATATTAAGGGCTTCGGCAAGCGTACAGTTGCTTAAACGCTCGAGCTGACTTAAGTAGGAAAATGGCATACGCCAAATCACTTCGCCACTCGCATAATTGGGCATGTGCGTCTGAGTGAGTAGCGACATTAATATTGATTTGCCTTGACCATTTCGTCCAATCAGAGCTGAACATTGGGCAGCGGGCAATTCAAAGTTTAAATGCTGAAAAAGTGGTTCATAAGCAAATTGAACGTTGAGATTTTTTACAGTACAGGCCTGTTGGGTCATTGAAGACTCCTTTATACAGGACATACAAAATAAATTTTTATAGAGATATAGAGTAGTAAATAAGTTTATTTTGCACGTCAGAAAACACATAAATTAGATTTGACGGAAAAAAAAACTTACTTCATTGGCGTTACTCTAAAATAGAACAAGGGAGGTGTAATAATTTTAATAAGTATAGCAGGTGGATAAAAAACGATCCATCTTATTGTCTTTCTTATGTACTTAAGGTTTATCGATCAGTGCTATTGGTTAGGGAGTTGTCATACACTAGTCGAAGCTTTCTGTAGATGTATGTACAACCCGCATGATTGGTTTAGTTAGGCTTTTGTGAGTGCCTAGATGAGTTTTAAACTTATTTCGCATAACGCCCACTTCATTAAAGAAGAGGTAAGGATTTATTACAGAAAATATATTAGATAAGTGAGAACATTGTTATTTGTATTATTGAGGCTAATAGCAGGAATGTTATCTAAAACCCAAAGACTATTTGAAACTAGTCTCTTTATCTTTGCCGTGGGATGTAGCATCCATTCAAATGCATATGAAATCGAGGCAAATCAAAAAGATATTGAAACTGCTGTTAACCAGTCATTTAAACCACTTATGGAACAGTATGGTGTGGCAGGAATGGCGATAGGCGTCATTTATAAGGGAGAAAACTACGAACACTATTATGGTCTTCAATCTAATAATGATAATAAAAAAGTAGATAGTCGGACTATCTTTGAGTTGGGTTCTGTCAGCAAACTTTTTACTGCAACCGCGGGTGCTTATGCTAAGGCTCAAGGAAGATTATCTTTTAACGATCATCCAAGTCAATATTGGCCAGCTTTAAAGAATTCAGAAATTGATAAGGTGAGTTTGCTGGAATTAGCGACCTATACTAGCGGTAATTTACCTTTACAATTTCCTGATTATGTCAAAACAGATGAGCAAATTTTAGACTATTTTAAAAATTGGCATATAAAAAAACCTTCTGGTAAATATCGTCAATATTCAAACCCAAGTATTGGATTGTTTGGCGAGTTAACAGCAAGATCAATGAAAGTCCCTTTCCCATCATTACTAGAACAGGTGATTTTTCCAAGTCTTCATTTAAAACACACTTATGTGAACGTTCCAGAGGAACAGATAGAACATTACGCTTTTGGGCATGATCAAAAGAATAATCTTATTCGAGTTAATCCTGGTGCATTAGATGCTCAAGCATATGGGGTTAAATCTACACTTCCAGATATGCTGAATTTTTTAAACTCAAATTTGAATGTAGAAAAAAATAGTTCAAAGATAAAGACAGCCATTTTAGAAACGCACAAAGGCTATTTCAAGCTTGGAAATATGACGCAGGCGCTTGGGTGGGAGACATTCTCTTATCCGACTACTTTAGAAATTTTGCAAGAGAGCAATTCTGAAAGTGTTGTTATGCAATCAAATCCAGTTATAAAGGATATTAGTCAGTCAAAATCCAAAGTTTTTCATAAAACTGGTTCTACTAATGGTTTTGGAACTTACGTTCTTTTTATTCCTGAAAAAGGCTTTGGGCTAGTCATGTTAATGAATAAAAGAATCCCAAATGAAGAACGGATAAAAGCGGCATACAACGTATTCAATACAGTAAAAAGTATTTAAGTTTTTCTAAAATTTACATAATACGAAATGCACTCGATAATTTATTCTAAATCAAAATATTGAGGTCTACTAAAAAGCCCAGTTTATTTAAGCTGGGCTTTTCTACTGAATTATCACGCTCCTACTTATCGAGCAGTGCTCTGCATATTTAATAATGCAAACTTAACAAAAGACTTTATCGACCTAAAATCATTTCCAATACAAACTTAGATCCGATAAAACCGACAGCCAACAAGAAGAATCCAATTAAGGTAAAACGAATCGCTTTTTGACCGCGCCAACCAAAACGGTAATGTCCGATGAGTAAAGCCCCATACACAAACCAAGAAATAATACTAAAAGCGGTTTTATGTGCCAGATGTTGGGCAAAAAAGTTATCGATGGTAAAGAAACCAAACACCAATGCTACAGTCAGTAAAAGAAAACCCGTTTTAATTAAGTCAAACAGTAAAGATTCCATCGCTTGAAAAGAGGGCAGTAAGTTGACCCAAAAGCGTTTTTTTTGTTTGTTCTTTAACTCTCGATCTTGGAACCATAAAATCACGGCTTGTATGGTCGCCATCAGTAGCACGGCATAGGCGGACAGCGATAAAATAATATGAATATCTAAGCCCAATGAGCGCTGTTCAATAAATTGAGTGGACTGACTAAAGGCAAAACCTAAAATGAGTCCTGTAGCGGCCACAGGAATGCCAATCAGGTTCAAAGCTAGAATTGGACGATAAGTGCTATAGAGTAGACTAAGTAATAGCATGAGCCCCGATGTAAATGACATTAAGACAAAAACGTCATAATTCACCCCCATCGGCGTGAGCATGTCATGGTACAAAACAGTTGCATGTAGTAATAAGCCTAAGCCTAAAATAATGCCAATAAACCAATGGTTTGGATCACGTTTAGCCATTAATTTGAGGAACAAATACCAAAAAGAGGTGGTATAAGCGACTAATGCTAAGATGGTGTAAACCAAGGGCAGGCTAATCATGTCAAACCTTTTTCAGGATGATGAATATTCATTTATATAAATTCGGTGCGAACTACAGTATCCTATAGCATTCTATGCATAAATTTTCTATTTTAAGAAAGATTTTTTTTGCAACTAGCAATTTTAAGCGGATTTTGCAATGTTTGATACCTTAACGGAACGACTCACGCAGAGTTTAAGAAATGTTACTGGCTCTGGGCAGCTAACCGAAGACAATATTAAAGATACCCTACGTGAAGTACGTATGGCACTTCTTGAAGCCGATGTTGCACTTCCTGTAACTCGTGAATTTATCGCGAAAGTTAAGGAAGAGGCATTGGGTCAAGAAGTCATGACTCAATTATCGCCGGGCCAAGCATTTGTTAAAATCGTGCATGACGAATTAACAAAAATGATGGGCGAGGCAAATGAAAGCCTTGATCTTGCAGCAAAACCTCCTGTTGTAGTCCTACTCGCGGGCTTACAAGGTGCAGGTAAAACAACAACGGCTGCAAAACTTGCTCGCTTCTTACAAGAACGCCAAAAGAAAAAAGTAGCGATGGTATCTGCCGACGTTTACCGTCCAGCAGCAATTAAACAGCTACAAACCGTTGCAGGTGAAGTTGGCGCGATTTTCTTTGAATCGAGTGCAGACGAAAAACCGATTACCATTGCAACACGTGCAATTGAACAAGCCAAAATTCAGTTTGCGGATGTCTTGATTGTCGATACTGCAGGTCGTCTACACGTAGACGATGAAATGATGGACGAGATCAAAGAACTTCATGCGGCAATTAAGCCAACTGAAACTTTGTTCGTGGTCGATGCAATGACCGGTCAGGATGCGGCAAATACAGCCAAAGCCTTCAATGATGCACTGCCATTGACTGGTGTGATTCTGACCAAAACTGATGGTGATGCACGTGGTGGTGCGGCGCTTTCAGTACGCGCAATCACAGGTAAGCCAATCAAATTTTTAGGTATGGGCGAAAAGCTCGATGCCTTAGAGCCATTCCATCCTGAACGTGTTGCACAGCGTATCTTGGGTATGGGTGACGTACTTTCTTTGGTCGAAGAACTTGAACGTAAAGTCGACAAAGAAAAAGCCGAAAAAATGGCGAAAAAACTGCAAAAAGGCGGCAGCTTCAACTTTGAAGATATGCTAATGCAGTTTGAGCAAATGAATAAAATGGGCGGCATGATGGGCTTCTTGGATAAGCTGCCTGGCATGAGCAATGCAGGGATTCAAGATGCGTTGGCGCAAGCGAACCCTGAAAAGCAAGTGAAAAAGATGGAAGCGATTATCCAATCGATGACCATCAAAGAGCGTCGTAATCCGGACCTGATGAACCCAAGCCGTAAAAAGCGCATTGCAGCAGGCTGTGGTATGGATGTTGTTGAAGTCAATAAATTGATTAAACAACATGCGCAAATGGCGAAAATGATGAAGAAATTTGCCAATCCATCGGGTATGGCAAAAATGATGAAATCATTAAGCGGTATGCAAAAACAGTTTGGTGGCGGCGGCGGAATGGGACCATTATTTGGTGGGAACGATAAGAAGTAATCTACTTCTTAGCATTTCAGCAAAAGGCGCCTTGAGCGCCTTTTTTTATGTTGTTTTGTGAGTCATGGAAAATATTATGTGTATTTTTAATACCGTCGCTTAATAACAAAAACGCACTGTTTATGGCTTGAAAGTTGCGTAAAATTTATTCTTTTCAAACATTATAATAAGAAGTTGAAAATGAATGGATCAAAACAACATATCTATATTGTGCATGGCTATCAAGCATCGCCCAATGACCATTGGTTTCCGTGGCTAAGTCAAAAACTCAGTCAGATGGATCTGCATGCTGAAGTAAAACGCTTAGTGCTCCCGCACAGCGATGCACCACATTTCGAAGAATGGCAACAGGCTTTGGCCCTGCAAATGACCGCTTTGGATGAAAATACCATCATCATTGCGCATAGTTTGGGGTGTCTAGCAGCTTTACATTATCTCAGTAGTAGACTGCGTGAACGTCGAATCAAAGCGATCTTCTGTATTGCGGGCTTTAAAGCGGCTTTAACAACCTTACCTGAGTTAAGTGGCTTTATTGCGCAAGCGAAGTTGGACAGCGGGATACTCCACTCTCACATCGCTTCACGTGTGGTGATGTTTTCCAATAATGACCCTTATGTTCCACCGCCTTTGGCCCTTACCTTTGGGCATTTTTTGAGTGCAGAGATATTGGAGGTGAAACGTGCAGGGCATTTTATGCGTGAAAATGGCTATGCGGAATTTGAGCTACTGCTCAATACCTCAAAACCCCTTTTACAACAGCAGGCGGTGGCTCAGGGGTGATGCTGAATATAATATTGTAGTCCTTTAAGTAATAAATCATTTTCAATGCATGGTGCATACTCTGCCAAATAGCGTGCAAATACAGGTGCATCACCGCCAGTTAAAATCAGTTGGCGTGGAGACTGTTGCAAGACTTTTTCAATGGTACTGACCAAACCGAGCAAAATCCCATGATGCACTGCGTCGATGGTATTACGACCGGGCCCAAGTTCATCAAAAGCAGCATCTGGAATTTTAATGCCTTTGGTGTTTTGGATCAGCGAGTCTCGTTGTAAGTAGAGGTTGGGTAAAATATAGCCGCCCAAATGCTGTAAACCATCTGCCAAGTCGATGGTCAGCGCCGTGCCACAGCTAATCACACAATAGTTCTGCTCTGGATTACGTGCGACAGCCAACACTTGCAGCCAACGGTCAATTCCGAGTTGTTCTGGATGTTCATAACCACACTGCAGGCCTGCATAGTTGGCCTGTACTTGGGCAAAGGTGATCGGTACATTTAAACTTTTTAAAAGTCTACGGATTCGGTCATTATTTTTTTTGTCCTGAACCGAAGAAACACCAATCTGTTGGATGTTTAAGTTTTTAAAATGCTGAATTAGGCCTAAAAGCAAATCGGCAGGGGACTGTAAATGTAACTCAGCCCCTTGTTCCAAAATTTGATCTTCCTGCGTAATCCAATACTTCAGACGAGTATTACCAATATCTAACCATAAATTTTTCATGATGATACTCAATCATTTAAACAGGAATCATTGGGCGTAAACGGCCTTGATAAAAATTTTCAACACCATTGGCGGTCTGAATTTGTACAGCACCATCATCTTGAATGCCTAAAAAGATGCCTTGAGACAGACCTTTCATATGTTCAAATTCGACCTGTTGCTGCATAAATGCTGCGTAATGATTGAAACGAGAAGCCAAATTTGCACTATTATGGGTGAACCATAGGCCTGCTTGTTGAATTGCCAGATATAGTTCCGCCATTAAGCGAATTCGCTCTGCTTGGGCTAAACCCAGCTGTTCAAGTGAGCTGGTGGCTTGATCAAGCTGGGTATCTTCGACTTGGTTGATATTGATGCCCACCCCAATAATAGCTTGGTGGCTCGACAGTGGTTCAACTAAAATTCCGCCCCATTTACCTTGAGCACTGTAAAGGTCATTCGGCCATTTCACTTGCAGAGCAAGGCCTTGCAAACTCGGCATTTGCAAGATATTTAACGCAATTTCTAAAGCCAAGCGCCCATCTATAGGTGTTTTGGTCTGTAGCAATGTGCTTAAATAGATATTTCCTTCAGGAGAAACCCATTGTCGTTGACGCTGTCCACGACCTTGAGTTTGTCGTGTACTGCAGACCAAAACGCTCTGAATCCCTTTTTGCGCAATTTCACGCACATCATCATTGGTGGATGTGGTAACTGGCTTAAGCAATAAAACTTCAGGAAGTTGCTGTGCTTCAGCGAGAAGCTGTTGTAATTGGCGTGTCTCTAAATCCATATGAATCTGAGAAAAGTGAAAAATGATCATGGAGTTAATCATATATTTACTGATTGGTGCAATCGCTGGTTTTGCTGCGGGGCTATTTGGGGTCGGTGGTGGACTCATTATCATCCCGATTTTATATGTGGTGTTTACTCATCTGAACTATGACCCGAGTGTCATTATGCATATGGCGGTTGGCACATCACTGGCGACTATTATTGTCACTTCAATGAGTTCCGTGAGTGCACATCATAAACGCGGGGCAGTGTTATGGTCTGTGTTTCGCAATTTGGCCCCAGGTCTAGTCATGGGCGCTTTTTTAGGTGCGGGCATTGCAGACTATATGTCGGGACATGGCTTACAGTTGCTGATCGGTTTTTTTGCAGTGTGGGTGGCGTACAAAATGTTTAGTGGCGCACATGTTGAGGTGGATCCATCGCGTCAGTTGCCGTCTACAGGCAAACAGTTATTTGTCGGTGCTGGCATTGGTGTGGCTTCTGCGATCTTTGGCATTGGTGGGGGAAGTTTGACGGTGCCATACTTAAACCGTCATGGTGTGGTTATGCAAAAAGCGGTGGCGACGTCTGCGGCTTGTGGCTTACCAATTGCAGTGGCTGGAGCTTTAGGTTTTATGTGGTTCGGGCATCGGGCTGAAGTGAATGTACCGAATACCATTGGTTATATTCATGTCTATGCCTTTTTCGGGATTGCGGTCATGAGTTTTATCACCGCAAAGTTTGGTGCGAAAGTGGCGCATCTTTTATCGCCTGCGATGTTGAAAAAGTGTTTTGCTGGTTTGTTGGTGGTAGTTGGTTTATATTTTATTTATCAAGGTTTTAGTTCTTAATTTCTTTGACAATGTTGTGTGCGTTGCTGTTGATTGGCATTATAGACGGTAAAATTGTTAGACAATGACATAGTGTTTAGCGTTTAAGATCGGGTAAAACCTAAAAATAGGTCACTAAAGACCATGGATTGCATCTTATAAAAACAAGTTAGGAACAGTATGCAAGCACATGATACAGAGAGTTTGTCCGAACAAATTGCCAAGCACATCAGTGAACAAATCATTCGCGGTGAGTTGGTCGAAGGTGAGCGCATACAAGAATTACGTATTGCCGCTGAACTGGATGTGAGTCGCGGCTCGGTGCGTGAGGCCTTGTTACTGCTTGAACGTACACATCTGATTGAAATCTACCCCCGCCGTGGTGCCATCGTTTCTGAAATGTCGGCTCAACAAGTGCGCGCCTTGTTTGACACCAGTAGTCTGCTGTTGGGGCAAATTGTGCAACGCATAGCGGAGACATGGCGCAGCTATGAAGCGGAACGTTTACAGCTGTTATTGGATGAGTTGGGGAATCAACTGAAACAGGGCAGTATCGAAAAATTTTATGATTTGATTTTTGAAGGATTGGCGCGCCAGCATGAAATGGTGGGCAATGCTTATTTGATGAAGTTTTACCAAGAATTGTTACCCGCGATACGTCGGAGCTATTTTTTAACCTTAAATACTTCGCGTAGAGAGTTACAAGAATCTTATGATTTATTTAAACTGGTGACTGATGCTGTTTTAATCAGAAAATCACAACAAGCTACTTTATTTATGGAAGATTTTTGTCGACACTTACGTAACTTGGTGTTGGAATCTCTGACCCGAATGAAACAAATTGAACTTGCGTGGGCGAGACGCTCACGACGTTAGTCAGGACATTATGCGTTTAAGCAGTTTAAAACTTTCCGGCTTCAAATCTTTTGCCGACAGTACCACATTACACTTTAAAGATAACCGCACCGCAGTCGTTGGGCCGAACGGTTGTGGCAAATCCAATGTGATCGATGCTATTCGCTGGGTCATGGGCGAATCCAGTGCGCGTCAGTTGCGTGGTGGCAGTATGCAGGATGTCATTTTTACAGGTACGGCAAAGCGTAAACCTGTCAGTGTCGCCAGTGTAGAACTGCGTTTTGACAACACTTATGGCAAGTTAGGCGGTAGCTATAATGCCTATACCGAACTGGCGGTCAAACGTCAGGTTAACCGAGATGGCAAGTCTGAATACTTTTTAAATGGTACTAAGTGCCGTCGTCGGGACATTACCGATATTTTCTTGGGCACAGGTTTAGGGCCACGTTCTTATTCGATTATTGAACAGGGCATGATCAACCGTTTGGTCGATGCAAAACCTGAAGAAATGAGGGTGTTTATTGAGGAAGCTGCAGGAGTTTCGCGTTATCAAGCACGTCGCCGTGAAACTTTATTGCATTTGGATCACACCACACAAAATTTATCGCGTTTAGAAGATATTGCCTCCGAGTTAAGATCACAGTTAAAAACTTTAAAACGTCAGGCTGAAACCGCAATTCAGTACAAAACACTGGAAAGCCAAATTCGCACCATTAAAGTCGAAGTCTTGTCTTTTCAATGCGAACAAAGCAGTCGTTTACAGCAAGAATATACGCTGCACATGAATGATTTAGGTGAGCAGTTCAAGCTGGTGCGTTCAGAGTTAACCACTTTAGAGCATGATTTGACATCGACCAGTGAGCTATTTCAACGCCTGATTCAGCAGTCCACACCACTACAGAGTGAGTGGCAACAGGCCGAGAAAAAGCTGGCTGAGCTGAAAATGACTTTGGAACAAAAGCAGACACTGTTCCAGCAAAACACCACTACTTTGGCACAGCTTGAACAGCAGAAGGTGCAAACCAAAGAACGGATGCAACTGATTGAGCTGCAACTGGAAAGTTTGCACGAACAGAATGAGCTTCATACCGAACAGTTACAACAGCAAGAAAGTCAAAACCAACAGCAAAGCCAAGGTTTAACGGACTTAAAAGCACAGCAGCAACAGTTGCTTCAACAGTTTGAACAAGTCAAAAGTTTGGTTGAAAAACAGCAGCAACAAAAAACGCAAATGTTGGCGCAAAGTGAACAGTTGGCCAAAAATATTTTACGCTTTGAACAGCAAAAGCAGATTTTAGAGCAGCAAGCGGCGCAAATTCAAAACCAAAGCCAGTTGGATGCGATAGACCAGCTGTTACATGCCAAGCAAAACGCCGAGGCACAGCAGTTACAACGTGAGCAAAGTATCATTGAGGTGCAGTTGCAGCTGGATGATTTGCGTATCCAACACCAAGCTGCTCAAACTGAGTTGAATCAGCACAAAGCAGATATACAGGTCTTAAGTGCCGAACAGAAGCATCTAAAGCAGCTTCTGGTTAAAGTTAGTGCCTTAAAAAATAGTGATCATCCACAGTTGATGCATGTGCTGAAGCTTAAAGATGCGGCTAAAACCCATGCCGCGCTGGTCGAAAAATTCTTAGCCAAATGGCTTTCAGCGCATTGTTTGGACAACAGCGATGCATTCACCGATGCCGTTGCACGTCAGTTAACGCCTCAGCCGCATGTTGAACTGATCGAAATTGCAGGTTGCGATAGCCTAGCCAGTTGGATTGAATCGCCACAATCCTCTTTGTGGCAGCAGGTGGGGGTGACCACCAACTTAAAACAAGCCCTAGCGCTGCAAAAGCAATTGAAAGATGGTCAGTCTCTTTTAAGTTTAGATGGATACCATGTTGGCATGGACTGGGTGATTGGTTTGGATTATGACGAAGCGAGCCAAGCTGGACAGGGTGCGCTAAGCCATCGAATTCGTTTAGATGAAATTGAACAGAGTCTTGCTGAAAAAACGGGACTTCTGACTCAGCTTGAAACGAAAACTACAGAGCTTCGTACTCAAGTCCAAGCGGTGGATGAGCAGTTAAAAGCGGATCAACAACTGTTGAAAAAAGAAGTTCAAGCGACGCAGCAGATTGATTTGAATATTGCCAAAGTGCAAAGTACCAACCAAGCCTTTGAAGTGCAAAAGCAACAATTGGCCAATCAACTGGCGCAGCTAGACAGTCAGCTTGAAGAAGATGCCATGCAAAAAGATGATCTGGAGATTGATCTGCATGCATTAAATATTAAGCTAGAGCAAAACTTGCCAAACTATAAAACCATGCAGTTCCAAGTGGAGTCATTGACCGAGCAACTGGATGATAGCCAGCAGCAGGCACAGCAGGTTTGGCAGGCGCTTGAAATGGTGCGTCGTCAGGCGGTGCAAACCACACAGCAGATTGAACTGTTAGAAAAAGACAGTACTTTCTTAAAGGCGCAGTATCAGCAAATATTGTCACAGATGGAGCAGGCCAAAAAGTTTATTGACCCTGTACAACTTGAACTGCCTGCCTTGGAAAGCCAGTTTAGCGAACAAGCACAGATTACTGAAAAGCTGCAAAAGACATGGTCTGAATGGCAAGTTGAACTGAATGCAGTGCAAGAGCGCCAGCAAAGTTTGACCGAACACCGTCATCAACAGCAACAACAAGATGAAAAGCTAAGAACCCAGTTAGAAGAGAAACGTTTGGCGTGGCAAGCGGCAAAGTCAGACTTACAACATTATTCTGAACAGCTGAAAGAGATGAATGTTGAAGCTATTGAGGGTTTGAGCATTGAGATCAGTAGCCATCAACAAGTTTTAGAAAAAGCACAGCAGCAGTTTGAGAAATTGGGCGCAGTCAATTTGGCGGCTTCAGAAGAATATGAAGAAGTATCAAAACGTTTTGAAGAGTTGAGTCATCAAATTCAAGATTTGGAAAATACCGTTGAGCAGTTGCGCGCTGCAATGAAAAGTATTGATCAAGAAACCCGTAAACTGTTCATGAGCACTTTTGATCGGGTCAATACCGAACTACAAGATCTGTTCCCGAAAGTTTTCAATGGCGGAGAAGCGAGTCTGACTTTAGAAGATGACTGGCAGTCAGGGGTTAAGCTCATGGCCCGTCCGCCAGGCAAACGCAATAGCTCATTGGCGCTACTTTCAGGGGGAGAAAAAGCCCTGACTGCGTTGGCCTTGGTGTTTGCGATTTTCCGTCTCAATCCATCGCCATTTTGTGTTTTGGATGAAGTTGATGCACCTTTGGATGATGCGAACGTGGGAAGATTTTGTAATCTTGTAAAAGAGCTTTCTGAACAGGTGCAATTCATTTACATTACCCATAATAAACTCGCAATGACGATGGCGACCGACTTGTTAGGTGTTACGATGCCTGAACCGGGAACATCAAAGTTAGTGACTGTAAATTTAGAACAGGCAAAAGAATACGGTTTAGTCGCGGAGGCCTAATAAGATGGAATACACAACAATTATTGGTATTGTCATAGCAGTGATCATTATGCTGTTTGGGGTTCGAATGATTTTTCGAAAGCCGGCAGATGCAGCGCCTTCACTTGAGTCCGCATTGCATATCGATGCTGACAGTCAAAAACCGATTATCCCGCGTCACGTACGTGACCAACTGCAAACGGCATCAGTTGAAGAGGCTGAACGTAAAGAGCCGACTTTAAACGAAAGCTCTGTAGAAGAGACACTGCCTGAAAAAGCCGAACCGAAAGCTTTGGATGCAGACAGTGTGCTCGAAAGCAGCAGTACTGAACCAAGTTTGGATGCATCAGCTGAGGTAGAAAATAAAGCAGTAGACTCAGTCGCTCCTGAAAATGCTGTAGCAGATGCAACGGAATTAACGACTGAAAGCGCAAGCTCCTCGCTTGTCGATGACCAAGCAAAAGCGGATAAAGCTGAATTTAGTTTAAATGCCAATGTCGAAAAAGCCGAAATTTTGGAGTTTGACGATGAAAGCAGCATTTTAGATGCACATTTGTATGAGCAAAAAATTGTCGATGATGAAAGTGCCTTAGCCACAGCAGAGTCGTTTATTGCCCTGAATGTTTATCCTGAACGTCGCGCGTTGTCTGGTGAGAAAACCTTAAAAGTTTTAATGAAGTATGGTTTACGTTTTGGCGAAATGTCTTGTTTCCATCGTTATAACGAAGATGGAACCAAATTGCTGTTCTCTGTGTTGCAAATTACTGATACAGGCATGGATGGTTTTGACTTGGAAAATCTGTCGACCGATCCAATTAAAGGCTTGGCATTTTTCTTGGCCTTACCACACCGTGACGTGCAAAATGCCTTCGACACCATGGACAGTATTTCACGTTTGATTGCTCGTGAAATCGATGGAACGGTTTATGACCAAAACAACCAAGAGTTCACGCCACAACTGCGAGAGCATTGGCGCCATTTGGCGATTGATTACCGTGCTGGACAAGCAATCGACGCTTAATCTGATTGAAAGCAGTGGTAACGATTTCTATAATAGACAGTAGAAATACAATTTTTAGGGCGGAACAAAGACCGCCCTTTTTTATGGTGAAATTATGACTCAACCTTCGACTGTCGTTGCGCAAATGCGTCAACTGATCCAAATTTTGGCACAGCATAATCATGCTTATTATGTGATGGATCAGCCGACTATTTTAGACAGTGAATATGATCAGCTTTTTCATCAGTTGAAAGCTTTAGAAGAACAATACCCTGAGTATATTCAGCCAGATAGCCCGATCAATAAAGTCGGTGGTAAACCTTTGGCGAAGTTTACGAGCGTGACCCATGTGGTACCGATGCTGTCTTTAGGCAATGTGTTTAATCAAGAAGAACTTTTTGCCTTTGCACGCCGTGCAGAAGAACGTTTGCCGAATCAAACGATTCAATATGATGTCGAACTGAAGTTTGATGGTCTTGCGATTTCACTGTGGTATGAACAGGGTGTGCTGGTTCGTGGAGTGACGCGTGGTGATGGTGAGACAGGGGAAGACATTACCCAAAACGTCAAAACCATTCGTAACTTGCCGAAGGTGTTGACCACAAATCAGGGCGAAGTACCTACGCTACTGGAAGTTCGTGGCGAAGTTTTGATGCCTAAAGCAGGTTTTGAAAAGCTCAATGCAGAAAATGAAGCTAAAGGGGAGAAGACTTTTGCCAACCCACGTAATGCCGCAGCGGGAAGTTTACGTCAGTTAGACCCGAATATTGCGGCTTCGCGTCCACTCGCATTTTATGCTTATGGTATTGCGCAGTGTGAACCGAACCATGGTCAAAGCACCATGTCGGAAAGTCTAGAGTGGTTGCAACAGTTTGGTTTTGCGGTTGGCGAGCGTCATTTTGTCTGCGATAGTATTCAAGAAGTTCAAGCGGTTTATGAGCAAATCAATGCGGAACGACCACAATTGAGTGTGGAAATTGACGGCATGGTGATCAAGGTCAACAGCCTCAAACAACAGCAACAGCTCGGCTTTTTAAGCCGAGAACCACGTTGGGCAACGGCTTATAAATTCCCTGCAGTGGCTGCGCTTACCACGGTTGAAAATATTGACTGGCAAGTGGGGCGTACAGGTACACTCACACCTGTGGCGCGTTTGAATCCTGTTGCTGTGGGCGGCGTGACCGTTTCAAATGTGACCTTGCATAATATTGGGGAAATTCACCGCCTAGATGTGCGTATTGGCGATACTGTCAGTGTCTACCGTAGTGGTGATGTGATTCCCAAAGTGGAAAAAGTGTGGCCTGAATTCCGTCCTGTCGATGCGACTGAAGTTGAACTCCCGAGCCAATGTCCCGTGTGTGAATCGCCAGTGGTGATGCCCGAAGGTGAAGCTTTAGCACGTTGCTCAGGTGGTTTGTATTGTGCCGCACAGCGTATCGAAGCAATTCGCCACTTCGTGTCACGTAAAGCTCTTGATATTGAAGGGTTGGGCGATCGTTGGGTCGAGTCACTGTTACATCTTGATCTGCTTAAAGATGTGGCTGATATTTATCACCTACATGAGCACCGAGAAAAGCTATTAACCATTGAAAAAATGGGTGAGAAGTCCGTTCAGAACTTGATTGATTCGATTGAAAATAGTAAGAAAACCACTTTGGCTGCATTTATTTATGCATTGGGGATTCGTGGGGTGGGTGAAACCACAGCACGTATGTTGGCCAATACTTTCCAAACTTTAGATGCGCTACGTGTCGCAGACATTGAAGCTTTAAAGAAAACCCCAGATGTAGGGGATATCACGGCGGAGTGGATTGTCGACTTTTTCCAAGCGCCGCATAATCTTGAAGTTTTAGACCGATTATTGGCGGCAGGTATTCACTGGGATGCACCTGTGGCACCAAGTCGCCAACCTTTAAATGGCGAAAGTTGGGTCGTGACGGGGACACTCAGTACGATGGGGCGTGATGAAGCAACACAGCTCCTACAAGCACTGGGCGCACGTGTCAGTGGTAGTGTGTCGAGTAAGACCAAGTGTGTTGTTGCAGGTGAAAAAGCAGGTTCAAAGCTGGATAAAGCGGAGAAGCTCGGTATTGCTGTGATTAATGAAGCTGAGTTTATTCAATTGATGAAAGATTATGGACAGTTAGAGGCTTAGATCATTGACTCAGGTTAAATCAGAAATATGATACTTGGGCACGTCATCTGCAACCTGCGTGGTGTAAGTAAGATAATGTTTCTGCGACATATTTCTGATACATCAAAAAGTGGTCAGGTTTTGCAGATGACAATGGTTTTGCCTACTTTTGCCGAAACAAAAGTAGGGCCAACTGCAGGCTAATGATGAAATGGGGTGAGAACTTGATAAGACTCCGCCAAGATCATTTCTTCAATAAGCTGGAGAAATATTTAATTCAAACTTAGGTTGTTTATTTCAAGGAATATATTGCTTGATGACACCGTCATCGAGCAATTGTTGGAAGTGCTCAACGAGGCTTTCTTTGACATCTCGATACTCTAAGCCTAATTCTTTTTGGCTCTTGTTCGCATCAAAATAAATCGGATAACCCATATTCAATTCAACAAACTCGCGGCTAAAACCAATGAATGGACCAATCACCTTAAAGGCTGCTTTAGGAAGTTCATTTCGTGGAAATGGGAACTTCCAACCAAAATGTGCTTTCAGCAATTGACCGATTTCAAGCAGACTTAAAGTTCCACCACTCACGATGTAACGACCTGTTGCTTCTGGGTTGAATGCTGCTTGTAAGTGCGCTTCAGCAACATCTTGAACATCGACCACACCATTCCACATAGGTGGGACACCAGCTAAAGTCAAACCATTGGTAAACTGTTGTAAGACCTCAATTGAGCCTGACTGTGTATTTGGTGTCAATGAACGCCCAAAGACCAATGCAGGGTTAATGCATACCAACTGCCAGCGGTTTTGTGCATCTGCCATTTCCCAAGCTTTACGCTCAGCCATCACTTTAGAATATGGATAAGGCTGATGAGTCTCTGAGCTGCTGGTATTCCAGTGACTTTCATCAAAAGTATTATGATCCGTTTTTAAAATATCAATGGCATCGCCATAGGTCGACGCAATACTCGAAGTGACAATAACGCGTTTAACAGACTCGGTTTCATTTACGGTGTTTAAGACATTTTCTGTGCCCAAAACAGCAGGTTCAATGATGTCTTTCACTGCATCTTTATAGTTAGTAACGACGAAAGGAGAGGCCATATGAAAGACAATTTCACAGCCTTGCATCGCTTCTTTAAAGGAATTGGGTTCGAGCAAATTGGCTTTAAAGAGTTTCAGTGTTCCAGCACTGCTGTCTGCAATTTTAGATAAATGCGCGAAGCTTTGGGTTTTGTTCAAGTCACGTACAGTGGCATGAACGGTATACCCTTGGGTTAATAATTTTTGAATCACCCAACTGGCAATATAACCCGATGCACCTGTAACCAGTACCGGTGCTTGTGTTGCTAAGTTTGTCATAGATTACCCATTGTTGTTTTAAGTATTGGCTTAGTGTAAACGTGAATGCCATGAAAGTCTTTGCCTATGGGGTGAACAGGTGTCTGACTTATGCGTCATTTTATAATATTGCACCAAACTGTATTGAAAATGAGCGAGTAGAACGTATTTTTTGAAGTAACCTTAAATTTGTATTTTAGATCAGATAGATAAGTCAAATGATAAAATACAATAAATAATGATAATTATTTTACATATAATAATGATTCTCATTAAAAATAAGTGTTGTTTAAAATGAAATCCTTCTCTAAGAAAATTCTTGCAAGCTCTGTTGGGCTTTTGATGATGGGTGGAGGCTGTTTACAGCTTGCTTTTGCAGAGGAGGTTTCAGTTTTACCTGCCTTAAAATCAGAAGCGCAATCACAACAAGGCTATGCCGATGGTAAATTGGCGAAGGCGGCTAACTTGGGTGCTTTAGGGAATAAGTCAGCGATTGATACACCATTTACGGTTTCTACTTATACAGAGCAACTGATTCGTGATCAACAAGCATCTACAGTGGGGGAAGTTTTAGAAAATGATGCCAGTATTCGTGCGACGACCAATCAAGGTCATTTAAACGAAAACTTCCAAATTCGTGGTTTTAGTGTCGGCTATGATGATATGGCTTATAACGGGTTATACGCTGTAGCTCCTATGGGACGTATACCAACAGATTTACTAGAATCGGTGACAGTATTGAAAGGGCCGAATGCTTTGGTTGCAGGTATGGCACCAGCAGGAAGCGTTGGCGGAGTAGTGATTGCGAATTCTAAACGTGCCGACCAAGATCTAACACGTATTTCGACGTCATTAGAAGATGAGAGTTATTATAAAACCAATGTGGATGTTTCTCGTCGTTTTGGTGACCAAAAACAATTCGGAGTTCGTGTAAACGGCACATATGGAGACGGTGAGCATCTTATTGAAGGTATGGATGACCGTTTAGCACTGGGTTCGATTGCAGCGGACTATACGACCGATAAATTAAAACTAAACTTTGATGCTTATGCCATTCGTGAAAACCGTGATAATGGTTCACCTGCAATGGTCTCTATGCAAAAAACAGGCGTAGTTGCTGCACCAAAGGGTGATAATAATTACTTTGATCAAATTCATGGGGAAACCTATAGCCGTTATGCGGGCTTAAATGGTGAATATAAATTCACTCCTGATACTAAGGTTTTTGCAGGTGTGGGTTATGTTGAAAAAGGTTATTCGGGGCATATTTTTGGTACGCGTATGATCTTGCAGAACAGTGCAGGTGATGCAACTTCGCAGTATTATCGAGTCGCATCTAAAGAAAATAACCTAAGTGGTAATACGGGTATTGAAACTAAATTCAATACAGGCGCCATTAAACATACCCTTGGGTTACGTGCAGATTATGTGCATCGCGAATACGATCAACACTCTCGTGCGACCAGTTCATCATTTACAACGAATCTTTATAATCTTAACTCGAACGGGACAATGCCAACGACCTATCCAACAGTTGTACCTTATGAAGATGATAAATTCATGAGTTATACCTTGACGGATCAAATTTCAATGTTGGATGACAAATTTCAGTTGATTTTGGGTGCTCGTTATCAAGATATGCAGTTAGAAAGTCTCACTACAGATGTGAAATACGATGAAAATAAGCTTTCACCAAGTTTAGGGATAGTAATCAAACCGTTTGGAGAAAATTTATCTTTCTATGCAAGTTATGTTGAAGGTTTATCAAAAGCAGACTCAGTAACTTCTACCGCGGATGTGAATGAAGGAAAACTGTTTAAGCCTTACGAAACGAAGCAATATGAAGTGGGGACAAAGTATCAAGCTGGTTCTTGGTTAAATAGCTTGGCACTTTATCAAATTGAAAAACCGACTCTGATCACAACAGCTTTGGCGACAGCGGTTAATGGTAATACACAGATCACTGAAGATGGTGGGGAAAGTCGATCACGTGGTATTGAATGGTCCTTCTCAGGGAATTTGACTGAGGACTTAAGTCTACTGGGAAGCATGGCTTATATTGATGCTGAATATACAAAAGGTTCTACAAGCACCACTGATATTTCAGGCAATACGATTTATGGTGTGCCAGACTTTACTGCCTCATTAGGCTTGGATTATGCCGTACCTGTGATAGATGGTTTAAATGTTAATGCTCGGGCTAACTATGTTAGTGAACAATATTTAGATAGTTTGAATACCTATAAACTTCCTGACTATACTATTCTCGATGTTGGTGCGCGCTATAAAACAAAACTGGGTGGTGTAAACACGACTTTCTTAGCCAATGTAGATAACGTGACTAATAAAAAATATTGGGAAGGTGTGTTCAACTCTTACTATGCAACGGTTGGTGGTGCACGTACCTATAAACTTGGCGTCACTTTCGATTTCTAATTTTTATGATCAGCCCATTGCGATGCATTGGGCTTTTTTTATGTCTGAATGCTGTCTCATTTAAGTTGAACGCAATGATGAAATTTCTCGGTTTACTCCTGTGCTGCGGTGGTTGTGTACTGCTGTATTTGACCCATCCTAATCAAACGGTTCTTAAACAGGCTGTGGCGAAAAAGTATCGTTGGGTCGGGTGGTTTGCTTTTATTTTGGCATTGGTTCTTTTACTGGCGGTATTACCAAAACTGGTGGCCGTGTTGATGTGGTTGCTGATGCCATTGGTGTTGTGGTCAGTACTGCCATTTATTCCTTTATTACATGGGGCTTTGACGCATGACGTTGCTACGCGATCAAAAGATACAACCTGACTGGTGGACGAAAAGCTTTGCGGGCGCAGTTCTTGGACTCAGCCTAGCTTTCGCTTTAGCTGCGTTAATCACGATGTGGGGACTGCAATCTGAGTATCGTAGCCTTGCTCCACAGTTAGGGATGTGGTCGATTCCGTGGATTTGGCTACCGCTCTTTTTCATGGCCTATTTTATTCCACGCGGTTGGCAGTCCATTGTGATTTATCTGTTTTTCAATGTCGTGGCTTACACATTTGTGTTTTGGCTCAGAGGGCAATAGGGCATGAAGGTACGTACAGATATTCTCCGACTGGCTAAAGAGCTGCATACGTGGGTAGGAATTTGCGCAGGCATTCTCTTGTTCATCTGCTTTTTTGCAGGTGGGCTGAGTATGTTTCAGCATGATTTGAGTAAGTGGGCAACGCCACCGCAACAAAGTTTAAATACGGTTGAACTCCATCAGTACAATGACTTGGTATTGCAGGTACAGCAGCACTATCCTGAAGCGCAAAAAAAGTTTCCAGATCAATTTAAACTCCAAAGAGTTCCATTATGCCCCGATTCAGTGGCAACCTGCGCAAAGTCAAGCACATGATGATCATGCCTTTGATACCGATCAAAGCGCGATGTTAGCGACACTGAAACCAGATGGAACTTTACAGGTTGAACAGGAAAACCTATCCAAACTGGGTTGGTTGATTGAACAACTGCACGAAACGGCAGGCATTCCCAGAATGCTTGGGCACCATACACTCGGTGTTTATGTGATGGGTGTGGTATCCGTCTTATATTTTTTGGCGCTAATGACAGGTTTGATCATCCTCTTGCCAACGTTGGTTAAAGACTATTTTGCGATACGGCAAGGTAAGAACAAAAAACGTTTTTGGCTCGATGCGCATAATGTGATTGGCATTACCAGTTTACCGTTTCATATTTTGATTAGTGTGACAGTGATTGTTTTTGCATTTCATGATCTATTTTATGATGGCTTGGGGCAGTTGGTGTCCAAAGGCAAACCATTGTTTGAACGTCCCGCTGCGGTGCAGATTGCAGATCCAGTTCCTCGACTGGATGTTGAAAAGATACTCTTACAGGTACAGCAACAAGCGCAGGGTTATGAGGTCTCGTCTGTAAGCTTTAACAATCTAGACCAACCCGCCAAGGCATCGGCACGCGTCAGTTTATACAGCCCTGACCAGATGTTACGTGGTGATAACTTCGACGTGATGTTTTTCAATCCTTACCAGCCCGCACCCTATAGTACAGCCAATTTAAATACCCAAAGTTCTGGTCTAGATCAACTGATTCGATCCATGTTCAGTTTGCACTTTGGTAACTATGGCGGAGATTTTACCCGGTGGTTGTATTTGGCCTTGGGGCTGGGCGGAGCATTTTTATTTTACTCAGGTAATCTGTTATGGATTGAGTCTCGAGTGAAACGACAAAAAAATCCAAAGTTAGCACCACCTGCACAGCGTAAGGATGTGCAATTCATCGCAAACTTAACCATAGGCGCATGTTTGGGAACGGTCTTTGGCATTGTTATGAGTATGTTGATCGGGCGCTGGGCCTATGTACTCAGTCCTGAACTACACAGCATCAACGCATGGTTTATGTATATCTATTATGCGATTTTTATCTTCAGTTTAATGCTTAGCTTTCTACTGGGCGCAGCACGAGCATTACCAACGTTATTGCTGTCGATTGTGATTGTTTTACTGCTCATACCTTTGACTTCTGCTATAGCACTGCTCTTACCTGAGATTGGGCTATGGTCATCTTCTTCCTCTTTATGGTGGGTTGACGTCTTTGCTCTTCTTTTTGCTGGGTTATTTTTCCGTTTTTATCGTCAAGCTCAGACCCGAGTACAGTCCGCAGAAGAGGGTTCTATTTGGTCCGTTGCTCAGAAAAAATGAAAGATTGTGCACCGTTCCAAGGTTGAAATAAGAAGCATTTTTAATGGTTACAAAATGAAGCACAGGGCGGTTCAAGCCTAAAAAGCCTTTGCAAAAAGGATGAAGTTTTGCAAAGGCTTCTTTTATAACTATTATTTTGATGATTCATACTGCAAATGCGTATGTTTCTCATTTTAATTTTATAAAAATCATAAACTTACATAATTTATCTTTTGCAAAGTGAATTAAATGTGTCCATAATAGTTGCATTAGAGAATGGAGATTTTGAAATGCGTGGCAATCCTGAAGTCGTAGACTACTTAAATATGTTGATCGGTGGAGAATTGGCTGCACGCGATCAATATCTCATTCATTCACGTATGTATGAAGATTGGGGTTTGAGCAAAATCTTTGAACGTATCGATCATGAAATGCAAGAAGAAGCACAACATGCGGATGCAATTATTCGCCGTGTTTTGTTTTTGGAAGGTACACCAAATATGCAACGTGATGACGTTGAAATTGGTGAAGATGTCGTTTCATGCTTAAAAGCTGATTTAAAGCTTGAATATCATGTACGTGAAAAATTGGCGCAAGGCGTAAAATTGTGTGAAGAAAAGGGCGATTACATTACCCGTGACATGTTACGTCAGCAAATGTCAGATACTGAAGAAGACCACACCTATTGGTTAGAAAAACAATTACGTTTAATTGAATTGATTGGTCTGCAAAACTATATTCAGTCTCAAATGTAAGAGATGCCAGCTACCAGTTTTATCTAAAGGTGGCTTTTGCATTTACATACTGAGTAATCAAAAAAGCCTTCGAATCAATGTCCGAAGGCTTTTTTGTATGGGTTATTTTTTAGAGAATTTTTGAATATCTGCCAATACTTGTCCCGCATGGGTTTGGGTATTCACACTGCTGTAGTGATAGACCACTGTACCTTGTGGGTCAATCAGAAAGGTTTCACGTTTGGCAATTTTTGCGATGCCCAAGTTCCGTACGATGCCGAGCTGATTTGCCAGTTGATGATTGTGATCAGCCAAAATAGGGAAATTCAGCCCCAACTTTTTAGAAAATTTTTGATGTGACTGTACGTCATCCAGACTTACACCTAAGACCACCGCATTATTTTTGCTAAATTGTGGGTAGAGTGCTTTGAACTGATTGGCTTCTTGGGTGCAACCTGGTGAGTCATCCTTCGGATAAAAATATAACACCACCCATTTGCCTTGATATTGTTTGAGCTCATGCCATTTGGCATTTTGATCTTGTAACTTAAAACTCGGTGCGGGCTTGCCGACCCATTGTTTTTGGTCTGATGAAGCGCTTGAAAAAGCCGGTGCTGCATAAGTGGCGCTACTGATGGCACAGAAACTACCTAGCGAAATTAAGCTAATCGTTGCCATTTGCATTATTTTCATTGTGTAGGCTGTCCAGAAATGTATTTCATTGATCTTAGCAAATTTTAAGGCACTAAAGTGCTGAGATTCTGGTGTCTAAATCTGAATTATTTAAATTTACTGTTCATTCAAAGGGCTTGCTTTGCAACGGAGTCTGAGGTTTTATACTGTTTGAAATTTACAGTTTTAGAGTCTGCATTGAATCAACGTATTTTACTCATCACGGGCTGGGGTGGTGGGACCAAGTTACTACAACCTTTGGCTCATGCTTTGCAGCATAAAGGCCATTCGGTTGAGCTGATCAATATTTTTAATGGATTGGATACACAGGCGTTGCAGCAACATGCTGAACAAGCCAAAGATTTTGATGTCATTATCGGTTGGTCTTTGGGGGGGCAACTGGCGACTTTATTGGTCGATGCTGTTGAACAGCAGTATCAACAGCAAAAAGTGTTAATCACTCTGGCTTCAAATCCGTGTTTTGTGGCGCATGAAAACTGGGCAACCGCGATGAGTCCAGCGATATTTAAAAGCTTTAAACAATCCTTCGAAGCAGATGCGATTGCAACCTTAAAGAAATTTGGATTTATGGTGTGTCAAGGAACGACAACCACCAAGCAAGATTTTTTACAGTTGCAAAGTTTGATTCAGCCTCAATCTTTAGATCTGTTAAAACAGGGACTCAATTGTTTAGAGCATTTAAATACGGTTGAAATCTTACAAAATTATACGGGACATCAACTCCATCTATTGGCCAAACAAGATTTTTTAGTTAGCTACAAAGTCTTGGATAATTTAAAAGCTTTAGGTGCAAATTTTTTAGATGCGATGCTTTTAAGTGGTTCACATGGGCTTCCAGTTTTTCATGCCGATGAAGTAACTGACAAAATCTGCCAATATTTACAAAAAATGGATTAAACAATTCGCTGAGTGGCGAATATCGCAATTTCTTTTTGATGCGCGCAGGTTTAAGATCAGTCAAATTGAAATTTTGCTGTAACTGTAGTCGATATGGAGTTAAGGATGACTGAGATCAATGCCAAATTGGATGGTGAGTTGGATGACTTAGCATTTGATCGGGAACATATTTGGCATCCTTATACCTCGATGACCAATCCGCTCCCCACCTTTAAAGTCAAAAAAGCCTTTGGTTCAACCATTGAACTAGAAGATGGGCGTCAGCTGATTGATGGAATGTCTTCGTGGTGGTGCACCATACACGGTTATAACCACCCTGAACTGAATCAGGCCGTGACAGATCAATTGCAAAACATGTCGCATATTATGTTTGGTGGTTTTAGCCATGATCCCGCCATTCAACTGGGCAAATTACTATTGCAAATCACCCCGCCAAGTTTAGATAAAATTTTCTATGCAGACTCGGGTTCTGTTGCGGTTGAAGTGGCATTAAAAATGGCAGTTCAGTATTGGACTTCGCTTGGAAAACAAGACAAAACCAATTTTGTCACCCCGCGTTCGGGCTACCATGGTGATACATGGAATGCGATGTCGGTCTGTGACCCTGTCACAGGCATGCATCAAATCTTTGGCTCAAGTTTACCCAATCGTATTTTTGTTCCTGCACCGCAAGTTGCCTTTGATGCAGCATGGGATCAGAAGGACATTCGTGAGCTTGAAAACACCTTAGCTGCACAGCATGAAAGTATCGCCGCGCTGATTATTGAGCCGATTGTTCAGGGTGCAGGAGGGATGCGTTTTTATCATCCTGAGTACTTACGACAGGCCAAATTGCTCTGTGAAAAATACGGTGTTTTACTGATCTTTGATGAAATTGCGACGGGTTTTGGGCGTACGGGGAAACTCTTTGCTTGGGAGCATGCACAGGTCGAACCTGACATTATGTGTATGGGTAAAGGTTTAACAGGCGGTTATATGACCTTGTCTGCAACCTTAACCACAAAGCATATTGCTGAAACCATCAGTCGAGGCGAAGCGGGCGTATTTATGCACGGCCCAACGTTTATGGCCAATCCCTTGGCGTGTGCGGTGGCGGCGAAAAGTACAGAACTCCTCATTTCACAAGATTGGCAAAGCAATATTCAACGCATCGAAACACAACTTCGTACTGCTTTGACCCCGTTGCAGTCACTTGAATATGTCCATGACGTTCGTGTACTGGGGGCCATCGGTGTGGTTGAACTGACGTTTAATGTGGATATGAAGACCTTACAACAGGAGTTTGTCCGCCGTGGTATTTGGGTGCGACCATTTGGAAAACTGGTTTATGTGATGCCTCCTTATGTGATTACCACACAGGAACTGAAGACCTTGCTTGAGCAACTGGTTGAAGTGGTAGCGCAGATGCAGGAGCCTGTTGTATGAAGCATGTAGAACATTTTGCAGCACAACTGGATGTACTTAAACAGCAAGGCAATTTGCGCCAGTTTACGTCCAATGTGCAGCAAGGGCGGATGATTCGAATCCATGATCATGAGATGTTGAATTTGGCATCGAATGACTATCTAGGATTGGCTGCAAATATCGAATTACGTGAACAGTTTTTCGATGAAACACCGAATACACAGCGCTGGATGAGTTCAGCTTCTTCACGTTTATTGACGGGTAATTTTCCTGAATATGAACAGTTTGAGAGCAGTCTGAGTCAAGCTTTTCATGGTCGAGCGGCTTTGGTATTCAACAGCGGCTATCACATGAATATTGGTATTTTACCTGCGTTAGCGGACAGTAAAACCCTAATTCTGGCTGATAAATTAATCCATGCCAGCATGATTGATGGTATTCGTTTATCGACAGCGAAGTTGGTACGTTATCGCCATAATGACTTGGCGCATTTAACCCAACTTTTGCAAAAGTATCATACCGATGATGCTTTTGAGCGGATCATTGTGGTGACCGAGTCCATTTTTAGTATGGATGGTGATGAAACCGATTTGGCTGAATTGGTCCGCATCAAAAAACAGTTTGAAAAAGTCATGCTCTATGTCGACGAAGCACATGGCATCGGTGTGCGTGGTGAGCAAGGCTTGGGCTGTGCTGAGCAATACCAAGTGATTGATGAGATCGACTTTTTGGTTGGCGCTTTGGGTAAGGCTATGGCTTCAATCGGTGGCTATCTGATTTGTCACCCTGTGATTCGAGACTATCTGATCAATACTATGCGCCCATTGATTTTTAGTACGGCACAACCGCCGATCTGCATGGCGTGGAGCAACTTTATCTTGCAACAAGTCTTGCAGTTAAATAATGCACGTCAGCATTTACACAGTATCAGTCAGCGTCTACAGCAAGCAGTTCAGACCAAAGGTTTTGCTTGTCCTTCAACTTCACAAATTGTCCCTGTGATCATCGGGGATTCAAGCAAAACTGTAGAGAAGGCAAAAGCTTTGCAACAATCGGGTTTTTATATTATGCCTGTACGACCACCGACTGTGCCGCAGCATAGTTCTAGACTACGTATTTCCTTGACCGCTCAAGTTCGCCATACTGATTTAGATCAGTTGATTCAGTTGTTGTGAGTGAGTCGTGAAGAATTTAGAGATTGATAAAGCACAAGTCGCATTGCGCTTTGCTCAGGCAGGAAAAAGCTACAGTGAGCATGCGGTTGTTCAAAAGCAAATTGTACGCCAGCTTTTTAATTTAATCCAAGGTTATGCCGTTAAAACGCAATTTGAGCGGGTGTTTGAAATTGGTTGTGGTTCAGGCAATTTAAGCCATCTTTTGCTGAAGGATTTCCAAATTCAGCACTATCTACTGAATGACTTGTATGCCGAGGTGCAGCAGCACTTTCAGGGTTATTCGAATATAGACTGGTTATTGGGCGATATTGAACAGCTTGTTTTTCCAGCTCATTTAGAACTGATAGTATCGACCTCTGCACTGCAGTGGATGACGAATCTTGATGCTGTTTTTCAGAAAGCGAATGACAGTCTGCTTCCACAAGGGCTGTTTTGTTTTTCCACTTTTGGGGAGCGGAATTTACAAGAGATTAAGACCTTAACGGGGCAAGGTTTAGATTATGTCAACCTCGATCAACTACGGGAAAAATTGCAAAACCAAGGCTTTGAAGTTCTGCATTTGTCTGAACAGATTGAGTACTTAGACTTTGCGACACCGAAACAGGTACTGCAACATTTAAAAGCCACTGGTGTCACGGCAACTGCATCGAGCTTTCGTTGGACCAAGCACTCGCTCGAATGCTTTTATCAAGATTATCAACAATTTTCACAACTCGATACATTAGGACAGATTCATTATCGCCTGAGTTATCACCCTATTTATTGTATTGCACGGAGAATGCCATGACTGGATCAGTTTACTTTATCAGTGGAATCGATACAGGCATTGGGAAAACCTATACCACGGGCTACTTAGCCAAGCTTTGGAATGAACAAGGCCAAAAAACCATTACCCAAAAGCTAGTACAAACGGGCAATGTTGATGTTTCTGAAGACATTGAACAGCATCGTAAAATTATGGGTATGGGCTGGTTTCCAGAAGATGACAGTAAGCTGACCATGCCTGAAATTTTTAGTTATCCTGCATCGCCACATTTGGCGACTAAAATTGATGGTCGTGAGATTGATTTTGCAAAAATCGAGTGTGCTACTCAGCAGCTGGCTGAAAAATATGAGGTGGTGTTGTTAGAAGGTGCGGGTGGTTTGATGGTGCCTTTAACCACAGATTTGCTCAGTATTGACTACATTGCAGCCAAGCAACTGCCTGTAATTTTGGTGAGTTCGGGGCGTTTGGGCAGTATTAACCATACCATTTTAAGTTTAGAAGCACTGAAAAACCGTGGTTTAGAGCTTTACGCTTTAGCCTATAACTTAAATGATGAATCTCAAGATGAACTTATTTCTAAAGATACAGCAACCTATTTAAAAGCATATTTGGCGACACATTTTCCGCAAGCATTGTGGATCGATATTCCTGTATTGAAGTAATCTTTTTTATTTGTATTGCTTAAATGTAAAAAAGAATGAGACATCCTCTTTCAAAGTGCGCATGATCATGCTGCACTTGGAGGATGAGTTGTTGCTAAATTTTGGAAAGTTTCAAGCCGAACTTCGCTCAAAGTAATATGAAGATTTTGCGGTAACGAAAACGTTTTTATGAATACCGACTAGAAAAATAATTCAAATGACATCAAAGAAGTAAAAAGATAGTGGGCGCAATACAAGAGGGGGAGCTGCACGGCGCATCACATTTATAATGTCTAAAGTGAATAAAGAGCAGGTGTAAATTACTGTCTACGGCCACTCATCAAAAAGAAATCGATGTTTTACCTAAGTTATATCTGAAGCTTAGTCGTATAAATTGGATGGAACATTTTTCGACTTATGGTACAACATCCTAAGGAATTAGAAAAAATAGGCGTGGCATGATATTCGCTTTGTTGCTGAGGTGAATATTTGCCCATGACCGTTTTTTAAATTTTGATACTTAAAATTTAATTTATAAAACATGGGTTTATGTTTTAAGTTTTTGTCAGTGTTGTCTGAAAAATAAAACACTGACATTGAACATGGATGGCATGAGATCACCTTGCTTAAAAAAAGATGTGTATAGGTATGAACTTGAATTCAAAAAAACTGAAGCTTGCTGCTTTATCCCTTGCGATGGGTTTTGGCTTTTCTGCCTATGCAAAGTCGCCTGCAGATCCAAACAAAGTATTAAATATCGCTTATGAAGCGCCTGATGATGGTTTTGATACGGTTAAAACCTATAATTTTTATAGTGGTAGTATTGCCCAAGCCATTTTTGAACCGCTTTTAAAATATGATTATTTGGCGCGTCCCGCTCAATTGGTTCCAAATACAGCAGTGGCGATGCCAAAAATAGAACAAGAGGGCAAAGTCTATATCTTTAAAATTCAGCCCAATATTTATTTTAGCGATGACGCGGCCTTCAAAGGCAAGCCGCGGGAGTTGGTCGCGCAGGATTATATTTATTCCATGATGCGGATTATGGATCCGAAAAACCGCTCACCGACCTATTCATTTATTGAAGGCAAAATTGTCGGTGGCGATGCTGCTGTTGCTCAAGCCAAGAAAACAGGCCAGTTTAATTACGATGCCGCGATTCCGGGTTTAAAAGCCCTCGATAAATACACACTACAAATCACATTAACTCGTCCTGACTATAATTTTCCGTATATCTTGGCTTACGCCACATTTAGTGGAACAGCGCGGGAAGTGGTGGAGTTTTATGGGGACCGAATCGCGCAGCATCCAGTGGGAACAGGGCCTTACCAACTGAGTAAATATGTACCGCGGAGTCGTATTGAACTGGTGGCCAACCCGAAATATCGTGGTTTTACATGGAACTTTAAATCTACAGGTTCAAGTTGGGACAACCGTCTGGTCAAGGAGATGCAAGGCAAAAAAATGCCGCAAATCGGCAAAGTCAGCGTCAGTATTATTGAAGAAGAACAGTCTCGCTGGCTCGCGTTCAAATCGGGGCAACTCGACTTTGACAAGCTGACTTCCAATGCGGTACCACAGGCTTTAAATGGCAAACAACTCAAACCTGAACTGGTCAAGCAGGGTATTCAACATTTTCCCAATAAAGACGCTGAAATCACCTATACCATGTTTAATATGCAAGACCCTACAGTGGGTGGTTTTGGGCTTGAAAAAGTTGCATTAAGACGTGCGATTAGTCTGGCTTACAACCAAGCAGAAGCCATTAAACAACTGTATAAAGGGCAGGCGGTGAAGTCGGAGATGTTAGTGCCTGAGGGGGTACAAGGCTTTATTCCCAACTACCGGAGTAGTGTGGCCTATAACCCACTCTTGGCGAATAAATTACTGGATCGTTTCGGTTATAAAAAGGGTATAGATGGCTACCGCCGACTACCGAATGGTCAGCCTCTAACGCTTAAATTTATGACTGAAAATAGTTCCAGTTCCGTGATTCAGTCTGAACTATGGAAGAAAAATTTAGATGCGATTGGTCTGCGTGCCGACTTTGTGGTGAGTAACTTTGCTGACAATTTAAAAGCAGCGATGCAATGTAAATATATGATTTGGGGCGGGGCTTGGATTGCGGACTATCCTGAAGGGGAAAACTTTGCCCAACTGCTGTATGGGCCTAATTCGGCGCAGGGCAATCTCAGTTGCTACCAGTCCAAAGCCTATGATGCACTTTATACACAAGCAATGGCACTCCGACCACCTCAGCGTTTGCCATTTTATGAAAAACTCAGTCGTCAAATTGAAGCTGATAATCCATGGATTATTCATAACAGTCGAATTCGAAATTGGTTGTTGCATCCACAAGTTCAGGGTTTTAAAGCACATCCGATGATGAACACCAATTGGCAGTATTTGGATATTCAGCCCATAAAAAAATAATTGAGATGTAGAAAATAATGAAAGATCTAAATCAGAAATTGAAACGATGGGGGTTGGGGATTTGGGTAGGCAGTATTCTGCTGAGTAGTTCAGTTTCCAGTTTTGCACAAAGCCCTGCCGACCCGAAAAAAGTTTTACGTTATGTTTTTCCTGTGGCTGAAACAGGCTTTGACCCTGCGGGCGTGCATGACTTGTACTCGGCGCATGTCAACGGTTCGATTTTTGAAACGTTGTTTACCTATGATTATTTGGCCTCACCTGCGAAATTGATACCACGAACAGCTGTGGCTTTACCCGAGGTGAGCGCGGATGGATTGACCTATACCATTCGTCTGCAAAAGGGGATTTATTTTGCTGCTGACCCAGTGTTTAAAGGTAAAAAGCGTGAGCTGACCTCAGCTGATTATGTATATACCTTTAAACGCTTAATGGATCCGAGCTTGCGTTCACCCAACAGTTGGCTGCTTGATGGGCGAATCTTAGGGATGGAGGCTTTGCTGAAACAGGCGCAGAAAACAGGAAAATTCAATTACGACCAATCTGTCGCGGGCTTGCAAACACCAGACCGTTATACCTTGGTTATTCGCCTGACCAGCCCAGATCAGAACTTTCCAATGCTGCTTGCGCATCAGCCTGCAGGCGCGGTTGCACGGGAAGTCATCGAAAAATATCGTGACAAAGCGGGTTTTGTGATGGGGCATCCAATAGGAACGGGGCCGTATATGCTCAGCCGTTGGACGCCAGGTTCGCGGATTATTTTAAAGGCCAATCCTAATTTCCGAAGTTTTGTTTGGAACTTTAAAGCCAGTACGTCTGAGGACCAAAAAATCGTCAAAGCCATGCAAGGCAAAAAGATGCCGCAAATTGGCGTGATTGATATTCAGGTGATGGAAGAAGGCCAGTCGCGATGGTTGTCCTTTATTAAAGATGAAGTGGATTTGTTTGCATTAGATGGTGAGCTGACGGTTCAAGCCTTGCAAGATGGAAAGTTAAAACCGGAATTGGTTAAAAAAGGCGTACAGCTGTCACGGATCACCGATCCTTCGATTGACTATCATTATTGGAATATGCAAAACCCAGTGGTCGGCGGCTTAAGTAAAGATAAAATTGCCTTACGCCGTGCCATGGCAATGGCTTTTTCAGCCGATAATTACATCAATATTTTACAAAAAGGTGATGCGCAAAAACTGCAAGCACCGATTCCAAGTGGTGTGGTGGGCTACGATCCCAATTATCGAAGCGGTATTCCTTATTCAGTCAAAGCGGCAAATTTATTGTTAGATCGTTATCACTATAAAGTAGCTGCGGATGGTTGGCGTACTCAGCCGAATGGCAAACCTTTGGTGATTGAGATGACGCTTTCGGGCAATAATTTACGCAGTCAACAACAGGCGGAGTTTTGGAAAAAAACCTTAGACAGCGTCAAAATTAAAATGACCACCAAGTCGATGCCTTTTGCTGAAGCTTTGAAATTAGAAAAACAATGTAAAACTATGTTTAAGACATCGGCATGGATTGCAGACTACCCAGATGCAGATAACTTTATGCAGCTGTTTTATGGCAAAAACATCAAAATTACCAACAATGGCTGCGCCAAAATTCCTGAATATGACCGTCTATATGAACAAGCCCAAAAGATGATACCGAGCCCAGAACGCGATGCAATCTACGCCAAAATGTCGCGTCTGCTAGAGGTGTATATGCCTGTGCAGGTGATTGGTGCGCGTTACCGCAATATCTTGGCACAACCGCGTGTAATTGGTTTTAAAAAGCATCCCATACTGCCCGCAGAGTGGATGTATATCGATATTGATTTGAAGAAATAGAAATTAAACAAAACTGGAGTCATGATGAAAAAGCAACATTTTAAATTCACCGCATTGTGCATGTTGGGCCTAGGGATGAGTCAGATGGCTTTGGCGGAAACAGCACCGCGCCAAACATTACCCAGCTTTCAAGCCAAAGACATCCCTGCAATGTGTAATGCCAAAATTGCGGATGTGAAAAAGCAACTTAAAACGTTTGAAAATAAGCCCCTTAAAAACGAAACGGCAGCAGCGCCCGTATTGGCTGAATGGGATCGTATTTTTGCATCATTTGAAGATTTTTATGGCCCGATTGCTCTGTATAGCAATGTTGACCCTGATGAAGCACTGCGTAAAGCGGCTGAAGACTGTGAAATTAAAATTAGCCAATTCCAAACTGATGTTTATCAGAATCCAAAGCTATATCAACAAATTAAGAAAATTAAAATTGCTGATCCGATTGAAGCCAAGTTCCGTGAAGATATTTTGGAAGGTTTTGAAAAAACAGGGATACAGCTTTCAGCAGATAAACAAGTACGTTTAAAAGTGATTTTTGATGAACTGGCAAAAATTGAACAAGAGTATGCGCGTAATGTCCGTGATAATCCTGAAAAACTCGAATTTAGCCCTGATGAGCTAAAAGGCCTACCACAAAGTTATATCGATGGCTTAAAGAAAAATGACAAAGGTAATTACCTACTCGGTTTTGAGTATCCCGATTATCGTCCGTTTATGGAGTTGGCAGATAACGATGATGCACGTAAGCGTTATCAAATTGCATTTACCCGACGTGGCGGTGAGAAAAATCTGGCGCTGCTGAAGCAAGCCATGGACTTACGTTATGAGTTAGCACAACTGTTTGGTAAGTCCAGTTATGCCGAATGGGTACTGCAAAGCCGGATGGCGAAAGCCCCTGAAACTGTGAATAAATTCTTGGCAGAGGTGCATGCCACCGTGGCACCCCTAGAGAAGAAGGAAGTCCAAACTCTACGCGAGTTTAAAGCGCAAAGTTTAAATATCCCTGTTGAGCAAGCCAGTATTGAGCGTTGGAGCGAAGCATATTGGAGTGAAAAATTACGCAAAGCCAAGTATCAGGTCGACCAAGAACAGCTACGTCAGTATTTCCCAACGCAAGCCTCTCAGGACTGGCTATTTGCCATTTCTGAAAATCTGTATGGCATCAACTTTAAGCCTGCCAAAGTCGAGGTTTGGCAAGATGAAGTGGAATATTACGATGTGACCGATGCCAAAACTGGGCAACTGCTCGGCGGTTTATATATGGATAAATTTCCACGTAAAGGCAAGTATGGACATGCTGCTGTGTGGGGCGTTTATGGCGGCAGTAGCTTAACTGGGCGCAAACCGATTTCAGCACTGGTCACTAACTTTAACCGCAATGGTTTAAATAGCGATGAACTAGAAACTTTTGTACATGAGTTTGGTCATGCACTGCATGGCATTTTATCCAACACACGCTTTTCGTCTCAGTCAGGAACTTCAGTTGAGCGAGACTTTGTCGAAGCACCGTCACAAATGTATGAAGAATGGGCACGACGTAAAGAGACTTTGTCAAAGGTGGCAGATTACTGTAAACCTGACTGTCCACGCGTGGATGATGCATTGATTACGAAACTCAATGCCGTGCATAGTTATGGGCGCGGTTTGCATTATGCTCGTCAGACGTTGTATGCACAGTATGACATGGCGCTACATGGTAGTGATGCACGAGAGGTTCAGCCCTTAAAGGTTTGGGAAAAAATGGAAGGCGAAACGGCCTTGGGTTATGTTCCAACCACCGAGTTTCCGGGGCAGTTTGGTCACATCATGGGCGGTTATCAAGTCGGGTATTACGGTTATATGTGGTCAGAAGTGATGGCGTTGGACATGCTTTCAGCCTTTGGTGATAACTTAAATAACCCTGAAGTGGGACAGCACTATCGTCAAACCATTTTGTCCCAAGGTGGTCAAAAACCTGCCAAAGCATTGGTCAAAGACTTTTTGGGTCGTGAGCCTGATAACAAAGCCTTTTTCGATGAAATTACCGGTCAACGGGTGAAATAAGGGGCATTTTTATGCTGGCATATATTATTCGTCGAATTTGGCAAATGATCCCGACCATGCTTGGGGTGGTGTTGCTGATTTTTTTCTTGTTTAACTGGGTCGGTGGCGACCCTGCCTATATTTTGGCGGGGAAAATGTCGAACCCTGAACAGATTGAAAATATCCGACAGCAGCTTGGGGTCGATCAGCCCTATTATGTGCAATTGTGGATTTTCATTAAGCAGATTTTGACATTTGATTATGGGCTAAGTTGGAGTACAGGGGAGTCAGTATCGCAAATCATCACGACACGACTCGGGCCCTCGCTGACTTTGCTCATTCCACTGACGATCTTACAAACCATTATTTCTATTATTTTGGCTTTGGCTGTAGCAGCCGTGCGCGGCAGTTTAACGGATCGTATGGTGATGATGCTGTGTACCATCGGTATGTCGATCAGTATCTTGGTGTATGTCATTGTTTTTCAGTATGTCTTTGCCTATCAGCTGAGCTGGTTTCCAGTACAAGGCTGGAGCGATAGCTTCAGCGAGAACCTGTTTAAGTATGCTTTATTGCCTATTCTGATCATGTTGGTGGTCAGTATTGCCCCGACTTTAAGGTTGTATCGTAGTTTTGTTTTGGATGAAGTCAATCAAGACTATGTTCGTACTGCACGTGCCAAAGGGATTGGTGAACGGCGCATTTTAGGTGTGCATGTGCTACGTAATGCCTCGATTCCAATTATTACAGACGTGATGGCAAGTTTACCTGCTTTGCTGATTGGTGCATTTTTGATTGAGCGTTTCTTTGGTATTCCGGGCATTGGTCGTGAAGTAATTATTGCAGTAGAGCGTAGTGATTTTCCTGTGATTAAAGCCATTACTGTGTACGTTGCTCTCGCAACGATGTTTTTCAACTTGATTGCCGATTTGATTTATAAATGGGTCGATCCACGTGTACAGTTGAAGTAGGTGAATTATGCTCAGTGTTCTCACTAAAAGAAAACCAGATACTGCCGAACCTACAACAGCGTCTACAGGACTATGGCAACTCGCCATGCGCCGTTTAAAACGCGATCGAATCGCCATGTTTTCCCTCCTAATCGTACTGTTTTATTTGGTGCTGTTAATTTTGTCATCCACAGGATTGATTGCAAAAGACTGGAATAAAGAAGTTGCGGTGAGTTATGCACCCCCTACGTTTATGGGGGCTGCTGCAATACCTGCTACGCAAAGTGAAACACAAAAAGTCGAAGCGGCTGTGCCTGAAAACCCTGTTGATCCTTTAAAAGATGTCATTCGTGAGCTCAACGCAGAAATTGCTGCTGAACAGGGTGTGGGGGGGGCAATTGATTACTATGGGGTTGTTGATCCTTTAGCCGAAGATATGAAAGCGATTGACCAAGCGCTGGATGGTCATTTACTAGATCAGCAAGCGGAACTCAAGCAAAGCCTGATTTTAGGTGCCGACAAATGGGGACAAAGTATTTTACTGAAAACCATTAAAGGTGCAGAAACATCAATTATTGTTGGCTTAGTCGCAGCTTTTCTTGCTGTCGTGATTGGTACCGTTCTAGGTGCAATTTCGGGCTACTTTGGTGGCTGGGTCGATGATGTCTTGAACTGGTTTTATAACATTTTCACTTCGATTCCTTATCTGCTCTTGGTGCTAGCGATTGCCGCAGTACTGCAACAAAAAGGTGTCTTATCCATTGTTTTGATTTTGGGTTTAACGGGGTGGACGGGAGTATATCGTTTAATTCGTGCCGAATATATGAAGCATACTTCGCGGGAATATGTACTGGCGGCAAAAGCAATTGGGGTGAGTCATGGCCGACGTATCTTTGTGCATATATTTCCCAATGTCAGTCATATCGCACTGGTTCAAATGTCAATTTTAGTGGTGGCATTTATTAAATCAGAGGTGATTTTGAGCTTCTTAGGTTTTGGTGTCCCTGTCGGTGTGGTGTCATGGGGCAGTATGTTGAATGAAGCGCAAAGTGAACTGATTTTAGGCAAGTGGTGGCAGTTAGCGGCCGCTTCGGTAGCAATGGCGGTTCTGGTCACTGCATTTTCAATGTTTACCGATGCACTGCGAGATGCATTAGACCCGAAACTGAAATAGGAGCATGAGAATGTCTGAACTTAATCATATGACAGCGCCAGCCTTACTTCAGGTGGAAAACTTGCGTGTCAGCTTTAAAAATGAAGAAAAGCAGTACATTGAAACGGTCAAAGGCATCAGTTTTAGTATTCCAGTGAATACCACAGTGGCCTTGGTTGGGGAGTCAGGCAGTGGGAAGTCGGTCACATCGCTAGCGACTATGGGACTACTATCTCCTGAAAGCAGTCAAATTGCTTCGGACAGTAAAATTTTGTTTGAGGGGCAAAACCTACTCGATTTACCACGCCGTGAAATGCGGAAAAAGTGTGGTAAAGATATTGCCATGATTTTTCAGGAACCGATGTCATCCTTAAATCCTGTGTTTACGGTAGGTTCACAAATTGCAGAAATTTTGCAGTTACATTTGGGCATGAGTCGTAAGCAGGCGCGTGCACGTGCTTTGGAACTGTTGATAGAAGTTGGGATTCCATCTCCTGAAACCAAGATTGATGCTTATCCGGGGCAATTGTCGGGTGGGCAGCAGCAGCGCGTCATGATTGCTATGGCAATTGCGTGTAAACCCAAACTATTGATTGCCGATGAACCGACGACGGCGCTGGATGTCACTATTCAAAAGCAAATTTTAGATTTGCTGGAGTCTTTGCGGAAGAAGCATCAAATGTCGATGTTGTTTATTACCCATGATTTGGCTTTGGTCGGGGAAATTGCTGATCAGGTAATCGTGATGCGAGATGGTCAAATTCGTGAACAAGGCTGGGTTAAAGATATGCTTGAACGCCCTCAAGATGTCTATACCAAAGCGTTGTTGCACTGCCGTCCGCAACTATCTAAACGTCCCATGCGTTTGCCCATGATCAGTGATTTCATGCAGCAAAAGGGCGATGACTATATTGAAACGCATACCATCGATGTCGAGTCACTTCAACAAAGATCTCGCGGCTTAACTGGCCAAGAAGCGGTTATTTTAGATGTGCGTGATCTTAAAAAGTCATTTTATAGTCGTAAAGGATTATTCGGCAAAGAGGAGTTTCAAGCGGTCAAAGGCGTGAGTTTCCAACTGGCAAAAGGCAAGACTTTGGGCTTGGTGGGTGAGTCTGGTTCGGGGAAAACCACCATCGGATTATTGCTGATGCGTTTACAGGCAGCGACAGGAGGAAAAGCGCTGTTTGAAGGTCAAGATATTTTAGCCATGTCAGAAAAAGAGTTTGCTCGGTATCAACGCAAGATTCAAATCATTTTTCAAAATCCCTATGCATCACTTAATCCACGCTTTACTGTCGGGCAGATTTTAATGGAGCCGATGCAGGTACATGGGATCGGGGCGAATGATGCTGAACGTAAACAGATGGCTTTGGACTTGTTAGAACGCGTGAGCTTACCTGCACAGGCTTTTTATCGTTATCCACATGAGTTTTCAGGCGGACAGCGTCAACGTATTGCGATTGCGCGCTGCCTAACTTTAAAACCTGAGGTTTTGATTTGTGATGAGTCGGTATCAGCATTGGATGTTTCGGTACAAGCCCAAGTACTGAATTTGCTGCAAGACTTACAGGATGAATTTGGACTGAGTTATATCTTTATTTCACATGATTTATCAGTGGTGAAATATATTTCAGATCAAATTATGGTGATGAATCATGGTGATTTGGTGGAAATAGCCAATTCAGATGATTTGTACCAGTCGCCACAGCACGAATATACCAAACGTTTACTTAGTGCTATTCCGCAAAGTGTGGCATGAATGGGGGGCTGTTGTTTTAATAATAAAAATGCTTAATAGGTTGGGCGTTTTTTATGAGGAGTTTGCAGTTTTTTTCTGATCTAGAACAGAAAGAGGGCTTATTGTGTAGTGTTAACACATATAAAAAGAGCCACTCGAAAGTGGCTCAAATTTTGACTTTAAAAATTAAAACTTCTTAAAGCCTTTATTTCCAAAAGGTTTACGTGGCGCATTTTCATCACGCGCGTCGCGTTGACCATAGGTGCCTTTGTTGCCAAAGTTCTCTGGACGGCTGTCACGTTGTGTGTAGCCTGAGTTTTGGCGTGGTTCACGTTGACCATAACCTGTTTGAGCATTGTCCTGACGACGTTGGCTATGACCATTTGGATTTTCACGACGTTCACGGTTGAAAGCTGGCTTCGCTTGTTGTTGGCCTTCATCTTCATTGTCACGGCGCTGTTGACGTAAGAAACCACCACGACGTGCAGCCATTGGTTTTTCTTGCATACGTTCAGTACGACGTTTTGCCATGCCGTACAAACCAGTGCCTTGACGTGGTTTTAACTCAACCGCTTTGGTTAAGTTATCGATGTCGTTTTTGTCCAATTCCATCCAACGACCCGTACGTAGTTCGCGTGGTAAAATAACCGTGCCATAACGTGTACGGAGTAGACGGCTGACTTTTAAACCTTGCGATTCAAAAATACGACGTACTTCGCGGTTACGACCTTCTTTTACCACCACTTGATACCAACGGTTAATCCCTTCACCGCCAATTTCAGAGAATGACTCAAACTTCGCTGGGCCATCATCTAACACCACACCTTTGAGCATGTTGTTCTTAATTTGAGGCGTCACTTCACCCATAACACGTACAGCATACTCACGTTCAACTTCGTTTGATGGGTGCATCAAGCGATTCGCGAGTTCGCCATCATTTGTGAACAACAGTAGACCTGTTGAGTTAATATCCAGACGTCCAACCATCACCCAGCGATCATTCGCGATTGCAGGTAATTGATCAAATACCGTTGGACGTGACTCAGGGTCGTTACGTGAACAAATTTCGCCTTCTGGTTTATAGTAAATCAGAACACGACGACGAATTTCATCTTCAATTTGGAACGATACTTTACGACCATCGATGCGAAGCTCATCACCTGGTTCAATACGTTCGCCTACTTGGGCAACTTGGCCGTTGACACTCACACGACCAGCGGCAATGACTTCTTCCATATAACGGCGAGAACCCAAACCAACTCGTGCGAGTACCTTTTGCAACTTTTCACTCATGACAGCATAACCTTAGAAATTATCATCAACAGTTCACCTATTTACGACTTCGGTGCATTCGCATCGAGGGCCATAAAAGCTTCCTTGGCATCCTGCAGGGGAGGCAACTGACCTAAAGAATTTAGGCCAAATGCATTTAAAAATTGGGGCGTCGTAACTAACAACGCAGGTCTTCCTGGGAGTTCACGAAAACCAGATTCTTTAATCCAGTTCCAATCAAATAACGCTCGTAACAGTTGACTGTTATTTGAGACTCCTCGAATTTGTTCTATATCTGCTCGAGTGACGGGTTGATGATAAGCAACCACGGCCAACATTTCGAGTAGCGATGGCGAGAGGCGAGTTGGTCGCTCTGGCCACGTTTGTGCAACAATTTGACGGTATTTTGCTCGAACCTGAAAACGAAAACCTTGAGCAGTTTCAATCAGTTCAATCGAACGACCATGTTGTAGCATGGCAAGTTGTTGTAAAAACTGGCGTAAATCTTGTTTGCTATATTGATTTTGGAACGATTCTTTCAATCGCGCAAGTGAAACAGGCGCATCACTGGCAAAAATAATTGCTTCTAACTGCATCAGCACTTCATGCAAGTTATCTTCATTCGTTAAAGGAGCGGTTTGTTCTAACATTATTTTTTGACTCCTTGTATCGAAAGTGGTGCTTCAACACCTGAACTCACAATTTGAATACGTTGCTGACGTGTTAACTCTAAAATGGCCATAAACGTCACGACCATGCCCATACGACCTTGGATGGGACGCAGCAAAGATTCAAAAACTAAAACTTCACCTGAAGCGACTTTGCTTTCAATAAAAGCCATGCGCTCTTCAAGTAAAACAGGTTCTTGTGCAATTTGATGGGTGATCGGCTCAGGTCGGTTAAACACGCAGAACAGTGCATCACGCAGCTGTTGCACATCATGACCGTCATTATTGTTTAGAGTTTGGCCTAAGCTGACATTGGTTGAGAAGGTGTCTCGCTCTAATATAGGCATTTGCCCCAAGCGTTCAGCCGCTTGTTTAATACGGAGATAAGTTTCTAAACGGTCAATCAGCTCTTGTTTTGGATCTTTTTCAATTTGGATTGTATTGGGTGCTTTTGGCAACAGCAAACGTGACTTTAAATCAGCCAAGAGTGCGGCCATCACCATATAGTCCGCTGTCAGCTCAATGTTAAGCGACTTCATGGCATCCATATAAGACAGGTATTGCGCTGCAATCGGGGCAATATCTAACTGTAATAAGTCGAAGCCGTTTTTTTGAATCAGGTAAATCAGAAAGTCGAGTGGTCCTTCAAAATGCTCTAAAAGAATTTCAAATGCAGCTGGAGGAATATATAAATCCTCGGGGATGGAGTCATGCCACTCATCCATAACACGGATTTGTGGAAGATCTTCCATGGCATTATGGACGGATTGATTCATTACAGTTATTGGCCACGCGAATTTTCAAAGGCATGATTATGTTTTTTCGAATCAGTACTTAAGGAGAAAAAGTAGAGGCGATTTAAAAAATACATAATTTTAATAGGGCTTAGTGTAAAACAAATTGCGGCGTGAATACATGATTTCACCGACCAAATAACAAAAAAAGCTGTAAATAAATAGAGAGTATTTATTTGTGTGATGCTTTTTATCCGCTGATGTCGTGGCTAAATTTGCAGAAATGGATTGGGTTTAAGAGAACATGATGTACTTAGGGCCTAGTCCTGTGGTTTAAAAAATAATCGATTTATTGTAAGTAGCTAGATGAGGCTGCATAGTGCGGCATTATGAATCTCAAAAGCAGCCTACAAAATAGGCATTGGATGAATACCTTAAAGAATAGCGCTGAAATACGAAGAAAGTATTTCAGCGCTGCTCCAACTTCAGAGACTTTGAAGTCTCAAATTTTTGGGTGTTGATCAATCTCAGATCATCGCGTTTGAAATTATTTAGTCTTTTAAATCGATTGTGACGGTATCGATTTGACCTGTGAATGCATACGGCGCTTTTTCATTGTAGCGAGGTGAAACGGTTGAGCCTAAGTCCATACCGATATCGAAGGTTTCAGTTGCGGAGAAGCGATAAGGAACCACTTTTTCAACCTGACCTTGGGCAACCGTATCGCCATTGACGCTGATCGTCACGGGTCCACCAATACCATGTCGTCCTTCACGCCGAGTCTGTTGATAATCTACAACGATGCTGTGTTTACCCGGCGCTAACGCTTTGGTGGCAGCAATCCGATAATAAGATTGGGCAAAGAAGTTGTATTCGTACACAGGTATGCCATTTTCCAAATACAACGAGAACCCGCCTCCTGAACCACCTTCAGCCACAATCACACCATTGGCACCGCTTTTAGGAATGACAACGTCAGCCTTAATGCTATGCGAGCGTTGATACATCGGTGGTGCACTGCCTTCAGGTAGACGCGTGGTGCCTGCTGAATAGGTAAATTGCTTTCGTCCACGAATCGAAGAAGGGCGCTCTGGATTAAAGGCACGTTCCACAAAACGGTCATCTAATGGGTATACGCCATATTTGCCAGCTTCTTGGTCGAACAGCTTCTGCATTTCTGCTAGGCGTTGAGGCTCTTTGGCTGCTAGGTCATGCGCTTGGGAAAAGTCCTGCTTGATATTGTATAGCTCCCATTGACTATCTTTAAAACCTTTAGAGCCACTCAGCTTCCACGGTACGCCATGGAAGGATGATGCAACCCAGCCGTCTTGATAGATGGCGCGATGTCCACCCGTTTCAAAGTATTGGATATGGCGCTGATCTTTGGCTTTTGTATCATTGAAACTGTATGTCATGCTAATGCCAGACATTGGCGTTTGCTTTACACCATCCACGAGGTTAGGCTGCGGAATATTAGCCGCTTCTAAAATGGTTGGGGTGATATCGGAAACATGATGGAATTGGTTATGAATAGCATGTGTGGCTTTAATTTTCGCAGGCCAAGAAACGATCATGCCATTACGTGTTCCCCCGAAGTGAGAAGGAACACGTTTCATCCATTGAAATGGAGATGAGCCAGCCCATGCCCAGCCTACAGGATATTGGTTTTCGTGTTTTGGGCCGCCAATTTCATCAATATGTTTTAATTGATTTTCAACGGTATCTGGAAAACCATTTTGAGTCATTAGGTTATTTAAGGTGCCGGTTAATGTCCCTTCGGCACTGGCACCATTATCCCCCGCAATAAAAATAATGAGGGTATTGTCTGCATCGGGAAGTTTTTTGATGGCTTTAATCAAACGTCCCATTTCATGATCTGTTTGTGCGAGGAAGCCTGCAAAGACTTCTTGATGTTTTGCAAACAAGCGCTTCTCATCTGCACTCAGCGCAGCCCAAGCTTGAATGCTATCTGGGCGAGGCGTTAAATCGGTATTTTTAGGGACAATGCCAAGCTTTTTTTGACGGGCCAAGGTTTCTTCACGGACTTTGTCCCAACCTTGATTGAACTGCCCTTGAAACTTGTCAATCCATTCTTGATTGACATGCAGTGGTGCATGGACAGCACCGGGTGCCATATAGACAAAATACGGTTTATCTGGTGAGACTGAGCCTTGACGATTGATCCAACCAATTGCATCATCGACCAAGTCAACATTCATGTTATAGCCTTGCTCTGGCCGTTTAGTTGGTTCAACGGGTGTCACTCCGCGGATCAGCTGTGGTTCCCATTGACTCGATTCACCACCAAAAAAGCCATAAAAATATTCGAAACCGAGACCTGTTGGCCAGCGTTCAAAGGGACCAACTGGGGATGTTTCCCAGTCAGGGGTGTTGTGCCATTTACCAAATGCCGCAGTGGCATAACCATTGTCTTTAAGGATTCTAGCGACACTGGCACTTTCTTTGGGCCATATTGTGTTATATCCCGGATAACCTGTTGAAAGTTCAGTAATGGTTCCCGCTCCAACTTGATGTGGGTTTTGTCCTGTTAAAAGCGCTGCACGTGTTGGAGAGCTAATCCCTGTGGTATGGAAACGATTGAAAATCACACCATCATCTGCAAGTTCATCCATTTCAGGTGTCGGCACAGGCCCACCAAAGGTGCCAGCTTGCCCAAAGCCTAAGTCATCTAACAAAATCACCACCACATTGGGTGCGTCTTTAGATGCTTTTACAGATTGAGGGAAATCTTGTTTAGAGCCTTCAAAGGTTTCTTTAATCACCCCTTTAAATGCGGGTGTGGGTTGGGGTAAGACCAAGCCTGTCTGGTTTAAGGCTTGAGGTGGAGTACTTTGGGGTTCAGGTGCGGCTAAAGCGGCATGTGATGCTGTAATAGCTGCGACCAGCGTGAGGACTTGTGTCAGTGGTTTTGGGGTTAATGGTCTATTTTTGTTCATATGCAATCCCTTATTAAAAGTTTCCTTGTTGTGGTGTTGAAAAACCATATTCAGTTTTGAAAAAAAATGCGCAAAAATGCGAAGTAGGAAGAAAAGACCTACAGAAGAAAAAGGCTTAGATGTTTGGGTATTCCGATTGAGTTAGAGCTCCAGACATGAGGCTTTCACAACTTTTCCTCATTTCATACAACCTGTTGTAGGCTCGATTTAAATGAAGCTGAGATAGTTGTTTGGGGTAAACCTGAATGTGATAGATTGGCTTGGATGCATTGGAGTGGTTGAAACGGCAAACAGGCCTAATATTGTTATATTCCATTGGTTTGGCATTTTTCGTCCTTATTGATTTGATTATGATGTGGCTGTTTTTCATGCTCATGACGATCCATCGTCAATGTACGGCGAAGTATGTTTGATGTTCTGGCCGTACAGTAGCAAACTGCTTCAGAAGATGAACCACTCAAAAGAATGGACTTGGCTGTTTTTTCTGCACTTTTAAATGAAGATGGTTCTTTGCAGTAACATCGGTCGTTAGCGCTAAAGCCGCACAGGTGAAGTGCTTTAATTTTTTATGGATGTGTACTGATTTGAAAGCCTAGGGATGTAAAGTGCGTCCAAAATATGCATAAATGCGTCAGTTGACGCCAAGGAAAAGATTCATCCACAATTTACTCAGGTGCTTGTAGCGCAAATTCAATGATGCGCTGACAGCTGTCTTGCAGGCAGAGATTTTTGGGTTCAAGATATTTAAAGTATTGTTGGATGGTCGCGATCGGCAGGAAATAGTTGTACAGATTCTTTTCCCGCATAATGCAGTTGATTGAACTCGGGCTTTGCACCAAAGTCTCGGACTCAAGCGTCCACGGACGCTGAACATATAAACTATGTTGCGCGGGAAATTGATTCAGATTGAGCAAAACCGTAAACAGGGTCATGTTGATCTCTTGAGAATGTGAGATTCAGTTTCCCTAGCGAATAAATGCAGCGCATCACTCAAATGCGCTGACATCGCCAAGCCCACGGCGAATCACTTCAGGGTGATCACCTGATAAGTCGACAATACTGGTGGTGCTCAAGGTGCCCAGCCCGCTGTCGATAAACACATCAATTCGTTTTGAAAGTTGCATTTCAATGTCATAGGGATCATCCAGCGGTTCTTCCTGATTCGGCAGGATTAAAGTACTGGTTAGTAGCGGCTCACCTAACTCTTTGAGTAACATTTGGCACACAGGGTTACTTGGAATACGTAGACCAATGGTTTTTTTCTTCGGATGCATCAAGCGTTTAGGCACTTCACTGGTTGCAGGCAAAATGAACGTGGTCACGGCTGGTGTATTGTTTTTCAGTAAACGATACATGGCATTATCGACTTTGGCATAAGTGGCAATATCGGACAGATCTGCACAAATGATGGCATATTGATGTTTGGCCCCAAGGCCGCGAATTTGAGCAATCCGCTCCATGGCATTTTTATTCCCAATCTGGCAGCCAATGGCATAAGCGGCATCGGTCGGGTATACCACCACATCGCCTGCACGAATCCGTTCTACTGCTTGGCTGATGGAGCGTGCTTGAGGGTTATCAGGATGGACTCTTAAATGAAGCATCGTTTTTATCTCCTGATGGTTTTTTCAACATTATCGCGCTTTATCTCGGTGATGTTCAATGACCAAAATGTGAATCGTGTGAAATTTAGTCGAGCATTTCTCTTTGAAATTCATCGCTCTGTAATGTTTTGCCAGCACGAGTACATAGGCAAATACAGTCAATGAAGTGTTTCGCATCACGTGGTAATTGAGCTTGGCCTGAAAAATAAGCCTGAACTTGAGCAAAAACATGGTCTTTGAAGCGGTTGCCGTCACCACCTTCACCAGTCAGATTGTCTAAGGAAACACGGAACTTCCGACCAAAAGCTGTGGCAAATAACCATTCAATGGCTTGCGGTTTAATTTCAACCTGCTCAAATAAAGCTTGTTGCTCAGCCGTACGACCATCGGGTGCATACCAGTAGCCTAAGTCGGGGAGTAGACGGCGTTGGTCTCCTGCGATGCTCCAATGGCTGATTTCATGCAAGGCGCTATTAAAAAAACCATGGGCAAATTGGATGCGTGCAGGGGTGCTGTCTATCGCGGGAAAATATTCAGGTTCAAAGTCACCTTTAACCAAGTTGACATTCAGGTGGGAAAACCAACGATTAAAGTGTAAGATGAGCCAATCAACTTGTTCTGCTTCTGTACACAAATTCTCCCACGTCGAGAGTTGCACTTGGCGGTTTGAAATGTCAGAATCGACAGTTGAAATTGTGCTCACAAGTGATGAAATACTCACTTCTGTTTGCGGCTGCAACAGATGCATGACTTAAGTTACCCAAATGGTCTGTCTAAATAAGTACAAAATTGTATCTTAATCTTTGACAGAGTACTGATGAATTTGTAGAATTGCCGCCTTAATTATGTCAGCAAATACCTTTCCGGCACAGATTGAGCCGTTTAAATGGGCCGAACAAGGCTTTACATGGTCAGGAACACTGCCATTGTCTCGCTTTGCTCGTATAGCCCGTGAAGCTGTTGGATCAATTGATGATCAATTGATTAACATAGACTGTAAGCTATCAATGGATGCGTATCATCGTATTGTATGGCTAGATGGTCACGTTGAAACGAACGTTCCAATGGAATGCCAGCGCTGTTTAGGCACGGTAAACATTGAACTCGTTTCAGATTTTCATCTAGCTCTAGTGGATGATGAGTCACTGATAGAGCGCTTGGATGAGGATGCTGATTTCATCGTCTTAGGTGAAAGTGAAGCAACGACGAAAGGTAGCTATGATGCGCCTGCGACGGCTGATTTACTGTCTCTGATAGAAGATGAATTGTTATTGTTGATGCCTTTGTCCGCTAAGCATGACGCTTGTGAACATAAGCACCAACCTGCCGTTGAAGAACTTGTTGAAGAAAAGCGGGATAATCCGTTTGATGTTTTGGCAAGTTTGAAGGGTAAACTTAACTAATTTTTGTGTTATACTCTTCCGTATAAGACAACTGAATTTGTTCTGATCCATATTTTTCGATTTGTAAGGAGCCATCATGGCCGTTCAGCAAAACCGTAAAAGTCGCTCTCGCCGTGACATGCGCCGTTCACATGACGCTTTAACCGAGAATGCATTAACTGTAGACCAAGCTACTGGCGAGATTCACCGTCGTCACCACGTATCTAAAGATGGTATCTACCGTGGTCGTCAATTATTCGCTAAAGCATCTGCTGAATAATTGTCGAAGCATTAAGCTTAAAGCTTAGTCGAAAAAAGGGGAGCGTAAAGCTCCCTTTTTTTGTTGTCGAATTTTTATCGCTGCTGTTTTTGTTGTATTTGGCAATTACATCGACCTAAATTAAGTGTTAAATTTTCGCTCCATAAACGAGAGCAAAGACAAGAAAGGACTTTTTTATGTCTGCGAAACAACTTGATCAAGTCGCTCAGGCAACAAAAACAGCTTTTGTATTTCCCGGTCAGGGTTCACAAAAGGTTGGCATGTTGGCTGAATTGGCAGAACAATTTGCCAGTGTTGAAGCAACATTTGCAGAAGCCTCTAAAGCGGTTGGATTCGATTTGTGGCACATTGCACAATCTGGTGAAGGTTTAGACCAAACTGAATTTACCCAACCGGTATTGTTAACTGCCAGCATTGCTTTGTGGCGTGTATGGTTAGAACTTGGTGGTGTTGCACCAAAGTATTTGGCGGGACACTCACTTGGTGAATACAGTGCGTTGGTTGCAGCAGGAAGCCTAAGCTTAGGCGATGCAGTCAAGCTGGTAAACTTGCGTGGCAAGTTAATGCAAAGTGCTGTACCTCAAGGTAAGGGTGCAATGGCGGCCATCTTAGGTTTAGATGATGCGCAAGTTGTTGCTTTATGCCAACAAGTTTCGAGTCAAGCTGAAGGTTCAGTTGAAGCGGCTAACTACAATGCTCAGGGTCAAGTGGTAATTGCTGGTGAAAAAGCAGCAGTTGAAGCAGTCATGGCTTTAGCCAAAGAAAACAGTGGCAAAGCGATTGCATTACCAGTTTCTGTTCCATCGCATTGTTCATTGATGAAGCCTGCTGCAGAACAGTTCGCACAAGCTTTGGAACAAACTGCCATTGAGCTGCCTAGCATACCTGTAATACAAAATGTGGGCGCGGAAATTGCTACAGATGTAGCACAAGTCCGCCAAGCACTTACAGCTCAGTTATATGAGTCTGTACAGTGGACCAAAACAATGCAGTTTATTCAGGATCAAGGGATCCAATATGTTGCAGAGTGTGGTCCAGGCAATGTTTTGGCAAACTTGGCAAAACGTCTACCTAATATTGAAAAAGCATTTCCACTCGATAGTAAATCACGCTTGGAAGATGCACTAAATGCCATTTTAGTGGCTGAAGGAAAAATTGCATGACACAGGAACGCAAAATTGCACTCGTGACAGGTGCAAGTCGAGGGATTGGTGCTGCCATCGCTCAGCAACTTATTCAAGACGGTTATTTTGTTGTGGGTACTGCGACATCTGAGTCAGGTGCAGAAAAACTGGCTGCAAGCTTCGGTGAACACGGTGCAGGTAAAGTGCTCGATGTTCGTGATGGTGCTGCCATTGATGCGCTTGTAACTGACATTGAACAAAACTATGGCCCTGTGTTGGTTTTGGTGAACAATGCAGGGATTACCAAAGATAATTTGTTACTTCGTATGTCAGAAGATGACTGGGATGACATTTTAAATATCCATTTAAAAGCAGTTTACCGTTTGTCGAAACGCGTTTTAAAAGGTATGACCAAAGCACGTTTTGGACGAATTATTAATATTAGTTCTGTGGTTGCGCATTTTGCCAACCCAGGTCAGGCCAACTATTCAGCAGCGAAAGCTGGTATTGAAGCATTTAGCCGTAGCCTTGCAAAAGAAATGGGCAGCCGTCAAATCACTGTAAACTCAGTGGCGCCTGGTTTTATTGCAACAGAAATGACTGGGCAATTAAGCGAAGACATCCGTAAAAAAATGAGCGATCAAGTGGCCTTGAACCGTTTAGGTGATCCACAAGATATTGCAAATGCGGTGAGCTTCTTGGCATCAGACAAAGCAAATTACATTACTGGTACGGTAATGCATGTAAATGGTGGTCTATACATGAGCTAATTGGCTGATGGATAAACTTTCAAAATTTTAAAGATTCAATTAAACTAACGGCATTAAAAACGCCACAAGCAATGAGGAGAATTCCTGTGAGCGATATCGAACAACGCATCAAGCAAGCAGTTGCAGAACAACTTGGTCTTAAGGCTGAAGAAATCAAAAACGAAGCATCTTTCATGGATGACTTAGGTGCTGACTCTTTAGACCTTGTTGAGCTTGTTATGTCTTTCGAAAACGACTTTGACATCACAATCCCAGATGAAGATTCTAACGAAATCACAACTGTACAATCTGCAATTGACTACGTTTCTAAGAAACTAGGTTAATACATATTGTTTCAGCTTTGCTGAATGGAAAGGCCACCCAGTTGGGTGGCTTTTTTATGCCTTTCAAAAAATGCAAAGCACCTAACTCACCTTTAAAATCTGCTATTTACTTGGGTAACTTACAAAGCTTTACCTTAAGAGGACTATTCGCTACCAAATCTGTTGTCTTTTTTGGGTATAAAAAAGGGTGTCTCATTTTTGAGCATTCAATATAACAACACTGATATAACAAGATGGAGCATACACATGGGTCTTTTTGATTTTGTTAAAGGCATTGGTAAGAAAAACACAGCAGCCGCCGAGCCTCAAGCCGCACCAACCACACCAGCAGAGCCATCGGCTCAAGAAATTGCCAACAAGTTATTGGGTCATATCAAAGCATTGGGCTTATCTGTGACGGGACTTTCAGTCAGCTATAACTCCACCACGGATTTGGCGACCGTGAAAGGGCAAGTTCAGACTCAAGCCGACAAAGAAAAGATTGTTTTAGCCGTCGGTAATATTGACCATGTGGCACAAGTCGATGATCAACTCACTGTGGCGAGCCCTGAACCTGAAAGTAAGTTCTACACAGTTAAATCGGGCGATAATCTATCAAAAATTTCCAAAGAATTTTATGGCGATGTCAACCAATACAATAAAATTTTTGAGGCCAACCGTCCGCTATTGAAAGATGCAGATGATATTTTCCCAGGCCAAGTGCTGCGTATTCCTGCTTAAATTAAAAGGCTAAAAAAGGCGCATGAAGCGCCTTTTTTATTTGAGAGTGGAATGTTGATTGAGTGCTTAGCGACTTGCTTTCACAACAGCATGCTGATTAAGCATACCTAAGGTAATTTTTTTTACCTCATCTCGACTTTGTTGAATGTGAGCGCTGATCTTTTCAACGGCAAGCTCCGTCTGTTGCTGTGCTATATAATTCAAAATGGCTTGATGCTCCGCATAGGTGGCTTCAATCCGATCTGTTTTTGAAAAATCGAGGCGACGAATAATGCGAATTTTTTCACTGACTTCTTGGTGAATTTTGATCATTTCTTGATTGCCAATCGCGCGAACCAACGCGCAGTGAAAATCTTCATCAATTTTCGCCATGGCTTTTAAACTTGACAGATACTGCTCAGGTGCAACCATCCAAATTTTGTGTAGGTGTTTCATTTCCTTCGAGGGCTGAGATGCACTGCTGCATAACTTTCGAATTGCATACTGCTCAATCATGATGCGTAGCTCATACAGCTCATCGTAGTATTGCAAGTTCAACGGACGGACAGTCCAGCCACTACGAAATGCTACCTCTACATAGCCTTCTTGTTGCAGTCGATAGAGTGCCTGCCGTGCAGGCGTACGACTGACCTGATAGTTCAAGGCGATTTCAGATTCGGTAAAACGTTCACCCGGCATCAGCTTGAAATCAAAGATATCGTTTTTAATTTGCTGGTAAACCAGTTCAGACAAATTGTCTGAACTTGAACCCGCACGCGTCATATTGGGCATGTGTTATTCCATATAAACCAAAGGCTCACCGCTATGCACAGTTTGTCCAGCTCGACAAATAATGGCTTTAACCACACCATCGTCGGCTGCGAACACTGGTAATTCCATTTTCATGGCTTCAATGATAGCAATGGTTTCACCTTTTTTCACAATCTGACCTTGTTCCACTAATATTTTCCAAATATTACCGGTCATCGAAGCATGTAGTGCTGCATAGGCGCTGTAGTCAGTCTCATCAGGTACTTCTGTAATCAGATGCTCTTGATGATCAGCGCTTTCTTTCCATAAGCCCACTTCAGCACTAAAAGCGTGTTGTTGCTGTGCTCTAAACTCGGCAATGCTGTCTTTTTCATCTTCAAGCAGTTGTAAATACGCGGCATAGTCAAATTCAGTGTCTTCAATTTGAATTTGTGCTTGACCATTTTCAAAGTCGGCACGCCATTGCTCTAACTCTGACTCAGATACGGGGAAGTATTTGATTTGATCAAAGAAGTTTAGAAACCATTGTTTGTCGCCAAACTGTTTGTTCTTTTTAAACTTATTCCAGATGGGTAGGGTGCGCCCGACCAGTTGGTATCCTCCCGGAGAGTCCATACCGTAGATACACATATACATGCCGCCAATGCCTACAGTACCTTCAGCGGTAAAAGTACGTGCAGGGTTGTATTTCGAGCTTAATAGGCGGTGGCGTGGGTCAATCGGTACTGCACAGGGCGCAGTGAGATAAACATCACCAAGGCCTAAAATCAGATAATGGGCATTGAAAATAATTTCTTTGACTTGCTCATGGCTTTCTAAACCATTGATACGTTGAATAAAATCGACATTGTTCGGTAGCCAAGGTGCTTTGGCACAGACACTTTCTTGATAGCGTTCAACAGCACCTAAAGTTGCACTGTCTTCAAATGCCATTGGGAGATGAATGATCCGTGACGGAATCTTGATTTGGCTTAAATCTCCCATTTGTTGTTCAAGCTTGAGTAGAAATTCGATCAATTGATACTGTGGAAGTGTGAGTCCATCGTATTTGATTTGCAGCGAGCGTACACCGGGGGACAGTTCCAATATGCCTTGAATATTAGCCGCGCGGATCAGCTGCATCAGTTGGTGAACGCGCAAGCGTAGCGCCAAGTCTAAAACGTTGTCACCGTACTCCAGTAAGATATAACTGTCACCCGCTTGGCGGTATACCGTGCGTGGAGACATGTCAGTTGCCTCTAAGCTGGCAAGAATTGCGGATGTTGGAATATCACTGCTTGGCGGCTCAGAATGGAGTACTGCATCGGTAAAGTTTTCGATTCGTTCAATTTGTTGTTGTTCTAAGGCATTGGCTTGTTCAATAGTTAAAGGATAAAATCTGATTTTATCATCGGCTTTAAGCTGACCCACTTTCCAAAGTTCAGCTTTGGCAATGGTTACAGGGCAAACAAAGCCCCCCAGACTCGGCCCATCTTTGGCTAAAATGACAGGGAAGTCGCCTGTGAAGTTAATCGCACCAATGGCATATTCACAGTCATGGACATTGGATGGGTGAAGTCCTGCCTCACCGCCATTTTCACGTGCCCAGCTTGGTGTTGGCCCTGATAGACGAATGCCTAAACGGTTGGAGTTAAAGTGTACGCTCCATTGGGAGGCAAAAAACTCTTCAATATATTCGGGTTTAAAGAAGTCAGGTGCACCATGTGGTCCATACAGCACCCCAATTTTCCACTCTTTGCCGTAGCTTGGAATGAGTGCAGGAGATAGAGCTTCTGGTTCTTGCGTTGCTAAAGGTGTATCGCTATTTGGATGGATTGTGTTGACGAGTTTGATCATGTCACCTGCACGAAGCACGCGTCCTGCATGCCCGCCAAAGTTACCTAAAGCAAAAGTCGAACGACTGCCCAAATATAGGGGGACATCAAGTCCATGGCGAACGGCTAAATAGCTACGGCAACCAGACTCGACCTGTCCTAAGCTGAGAACCTGACCTGCATGTACATGAATGGGTTGCCAAAAGGTCACGGGCTTATCATCCAGTTGCGCAGGGCATGGCGCACCTGTCAGTGCAATCACACTGTCTTGGTGGAACTTGAGGCTTGGGCCTTGTAGGGTAAACTCGAAGCCTGCTGCGCTAGCATCATTCCCTACAATTTGATTGGCCAATTGAAAAGCATAGTCATCCATAGGACCCGATGGTGGTACACCGATATCCCAATAGCCAACACGTCCCGGAAAGTCCTGAATTGAGCTTTGCGTACCAGCTTGTAGAACTTCAATCACATTCGGCACGTAGTCAAAGTCGTCCAGCAGGCGTGTCCAGATTTGCATCTGTGCAAAGCGTTCATCGGAAATGACGTTATGTGCATAGTCTAAATTGGTGCTGATGCCATTTAAACGAGTTTGAGAGAGTACATTTTTTAGTTGCTCAATGGCTTGTGCACGGGTGTCCGCATGTACGATGATTTTGGCAATCATCGGGTCAAAATATTGCGAAATTTCTGTTCCTGTTGAGACCCAAGTATCGATGCGGCAGTCTTCTGGAAATGAAACCTCAGTCAGTACACCCGGGCTGGGTTGGAAGTTTTTAACTGGATCTTCTGCATAAATACGCACTTCAATCGCCGCACCTTGCGGTTGGATGTTGCTAAGTGCCGTCCAATCCAGTGCATCGCCCGCAGCAACTTTAAGCATGCATTCAATCAGGTCTAAACCCGTCACCATCTCAGTGACAGGATGTTCCACTTGTAGTCGGGTATTGACCTCAAGGAAGTAAAATTCATCACGTGCAGCATCATAAATAAATTCGACCGTACCTGCGCTGCGGTAATTGACCGATTTGCCTAGTTCAACTGCTGCTTGGTGTAGTTTTTGACGTGTGGCTTCGGGGAGATGAGCCGCTGGGGTCTCTTCCACTACCTTTTGGTTACGACGTTGCAATGAACAGTCGCGTTCACCCAATGCAACCACTTGACCTTGGCCATCACCAAAAATCTGAACTTCGACATGACGCGCACGGTCAATAAAACGTTCTAAAAATACGCCCGAATCTTTAAAAAATTGTGCGCCTAAACGTTTGACGCTTTCATAAGCTTCGACTAAGGCTTGTTCATTATCACAGCGGGTAAGACCAATACCACCACCGCCTGCGGTACTTTTCAGCATGATAGGGTAACCAATCTTAGCTGCAGCTGAAATTGCCTCATCTAAGCTTTCAAGTAACCCTGTCCCTGGTGTCATAGGAACCTGTGCAGCCGCCGCAAGTTCACGTGCACGGTGTTTTAAACCAAACTCTAAAATTTGTGTCGCGGTTGGCCCCATAAAGGCAATATTATTTTTCTCACAAGCCTCTGCAAATTCAGCGCTTTCTGATAAAAAGCCATAGCCGGGGAAAATAGCTTCAGCCCCCGTTTTTTGTGCGGCTTGAATCAATTTTTCAATGTTTAAATAAGTGTCGGATGGTTTTAAGCCGTCTAAAGCAATGGCAATGTCCGCGTCTTTGACATGTTGTGCGTAACGGTCACTGTCTGAATATACCGCTACACTGGTCATCCCCAGTTTTTTTAAAGTGCGAATTGCACGTACGGCAATTTCGCCACGGTTTGCAATCAATACAGTTTTAAACATTTTAAAATTCCTAAATTTGACTAAGCTTGTTCTACTTTTGAATTGTTACGGTGCTGGATATAGGCGCGCCAACCGCCAAAGTGGCTAATGTTTTCAGCATCGTTTAAGCCATAAGGTTCACAAATGAAACCTTTCACCCATCGACCGTCTGCCAGTTCGACATTGCCCATGCCCAGTGGTGTCTGAATCTCTGCGACAAATTCTCCAAAGCGAGCGGTCGGTACATCCCACAGTTCAACAATGATCTGCTGACCGTGTTCATCGACTCGGGCTAGACCGGGTTTAGGTGGGATCGTGCCATTTAGTGCAAATAGGGCATAGTGCTCAGCGGTATGCGTGGTTTCCATAAGCACGGCATCACGTGTGAGCAATTGGAAGTTCAACGGCATTCCAGTCAAGTGTGCTCCAACCACCGCAACACGGATATGATGTGGAGAGACTGAGTTCTGTAGCCTTGGAATGGGTGCATAGCGGTCTAAAGCCCCCAGCTTTAAGTTCAAATGCGTCTGCCAAATTTTTCCGAATTCAATCAGAGCTTGGTCATACCATGCAGGTGCAATTAGGCTGATGCCGAAAGGTAAACCGTCGGTGCGGAAACCCGCGGGCAGGGTGAGGGCACTTAAATCGGCGAGGTTGGTAAAATTGGTATAAGTTCCAAACTCAGAGTTCAGACTAATCGGTGACTGTTCCATTTCCGCAAGAGTATGAATGGTTGGGGAGGTGGGAACAATCAATGCATCAAATTGGGCCAAAGTGTCTTGAATTTTTCGGCTTAAGTCCTGCTTTAAGTACTCTGCGTTATAGGCATCGACTGCACTAAAATCATGACCTTTTTGAATGATTGCACGTACTGTCGGATCGAAAACATCGGGTTGCTGTGCCAACAACTCGGCAACCGCTGCGGTACGTTCTGCCACCCATGAGCCTTGATAAAGTTGGGCTGCTAACTGTTCAAACGCTAAAAAATCAATTTCAGTAATTTCAGCCCCTAGAACTTTTAACTGTTCTACCGCCAGTTGGAAGGCATACTTAGCTTGGTCATCACCAAAGAATTCCAGTTTTTGGGGAATAGCAAAATGTGGTTTAGCCGAGAGTTTCGCAGGTGCAGTCTTTGGATGCTGGCGTGAATAGCTATCTAGCGCATCGTAGTGTTCTACCATTTGGGCAATGGTGTCGGCGTCTGTTACCGTTAATGCGAAAATCGAAATACAGTCCAAGCTTTTACAAGCTGGTAATAAACCACGATTTGAAAAACGGCCTTTAGTCGGTTTTAGCCCAATAATATTGTTAAATGCAGCAGGAACACGGCCAGAGCCTGCAGTATCTGTTCCGAGTGCAAAGGGCACCAAGCCACGAGCAACAACACTGGCTGAACCAGAGCTAGAGCCACCACTGACATAGTCAGCATTAAACGTGTTACTGACTGCACCAAAGGGAGAGCGTGTCCCGACAAGCCCCGTTGCGAATTGGTCTAAATTGGTTTTTCCTACAACAATTGCCCCTGCATTTTTAAGCAGGCGAATGGTTTCTGCATCTTGTGTAGCAACAGTTGTCAGGGCTTTGCATGCGGCCGTGGTGACAAAACCAGCAACGTCGATGTTATCTTTCACTGCAAACGGAATACCGTATAAAGGTAATTCTTTGCTGAGGTCTGTAGCTTGCTCTGCTTTTTGCTTTAAGGCTTCAATTTGTTGGGAAAGTATTTCTGTCGTAGCAATTGAAATCCATGCATGATCAGGTTGGGGTAGTTGCGCTACATAGTCGATTAAATCTTCAAGATGAATATCTTGGTTGAGATAAGCAGTTTGCCATTCTTGAAGTGTCCAGCCAATGCATTTGTTCTGACTCATTTTTTGCATTCCAACTTGTATACATGATGGAATACAAAAATGCAGAATCTATGCCAATCTAATCAATTTTATTTATCTTTAGTTATAATTTTTATAAATCAATTGGTTGAGAGTAAAGCTTTGGATTAATTGAGTGAGTCTAAGTGTTTTTAGAGTTGCACCAAAACAAGCGCATAGGGGAGCTAATGGTGCTTTTTATGATCAAGCTTTGGGTCGTTTGACATTAAACTATTTAAAAATAGGGTTTAAATCATATTCGTTTTTTATGTGAATTAAAGCCAAAAGAATTGAGGTTAAAACATATTCTAAAATAGGATGATTCAAAGAAACTATACACACTCAGTTTTTAATTTTTATGTATAACTGAATGTATTTGAACTATACCAAATCTGAAAAGTTGCAAGCTTCATTTAATTCGTGACTAATACAACCGTTGGAATGTGCAGAGATAATCAATAAATCACGCGTATAACTTATAATAAACTATTATTTTTATAATTTTGCATTCAGATTTTCTCATCTTTCCTGTGTAATTAATTCTATGCCATATATTGATATACATAAGCAGGCTGGATCTCAATTCAAACATCTGACGTGAATTGCTGGGTCTTTTTTTCGAATAATAATTGATGTACTTAACTTGTATTTATCCTGCATAAGGTGATGATCTAAACTGTCTGTCGATAGCAGATCAATTGCTACTATGTATAAGCTATTGGCAGTAGGCTATGTATCTATGGGGGAGTGGCCTATATTATCCTGATAAGCAACAGCTTCAAGAATTGCGGGTTATGTAGAAGATTGTAATTGTTAGCGGGCTAAATGAAGTTCGAGTAAATTGCAAACCAGTTTGAAGAAAATAAAATTTTAATACTTCTCTGGGGGATAAAGGAATGAATGGGGTTAAGCTGAATATGACTGGGATAATATCAAAACTATAAAAATAGAAACTTACAGATGGATCGGTCATTTATTGAAAAAAGGCTCTGAAACTTAAAAAATTTATTAAAGTTACAAAAAATTAAAGATTTTTTTTGAGACTTTTGTACAATCAGCCACAACTTAAAATTTAATAATAACGATGCCCAATAATATTTATGCTGCAATAGAGCAACTTGGACTTAGTGCACAAAAACGTGCCATTCATATTCAGTTCAGCAATACTTCGCTTAACGAACAAGTATTCCTTCAGCGCATAGATGGAACGCATGAACTGAATGCAGGTATAGAGTTACAGCTCCTTTGCTTATCTACCTCCGCTCATATTCCGTTAAAGCAATTTATTGGTAGTCAGGTGGCTGTCGATATTGTCACTGAAAAATCAGAACTCAATCGTATTTCAGGCATCATCACCAAGGCTGATGTAGGGGCAAGCGATGGCGCTTTAACCATATACCGTTTAACCGTGGAAGACCCGACAGCCTTATGGAAGCATCGACGTAATTCTAGAGTTTTCATGGCGAAGTCTGTTGTTGATGTGGTTCAAACTATTTTTGCCGAGTGGCAGCAACGTAGTCCCTTATTTGCTTCGAGTCTGACTTTGGATAAAAGTGGTTTAAGCAAAGAATATGATGTGCGCCCATTCATTATGCAAGCGAATGAGTTGGACAGTGAATTTATTCAAAGGCTGCTCTCTTCAGAGGGGATTAACTGGCTTATTGATGAGTCTCAGCTCAAAGTGTCCAGTTCAAGTGAACCCATTCAGCCGCAAAAACTTAGACTGATTGATGACAACGCCCAATATCAAAGTTTAGAGCGTCAGAATATTCGCTTCCATCGTAGCAGTGCTGTAGAAAGCAGTGATTCGATTACAAATTTGGTCGGGCAGCGTTCTATACAACCAACATCTGTGCATATTCAACGTTGGCAATCGAATACTTTAGAAATTGAAGAAGGTGCGGGTTCAGTTCAAAGCAAACATAGCCATAGTGATAATCAAGACAACGCCAGCCTAGGTTTAGAGCAGGCATGGCATTTCTCACCTGCATGGATACAAGACCTTAAAGGTGAAGATGGAACGACCAAATCAGGCAATAGTCAGATTGAAAAGTTTAATCAAAATCTTGGTCATTATTACGACTTACAAGCCAAACAATTTATGGCTACCTCGACCGTACGAGATGCACAAGTGGGTTACTGGTTCGAACTCAATGAGCACCCTGAAATTGATCAGCATAGTGGTTCAGACAGAGAATTCTTAATCACATCCAAAAAATTCTATAATCAGAATAATTTGCCTAAAGATTTGACCGATCAAATCACAGCTTTGCTGAAACAAACCAATTGGAAACAGGCTGAAATTACGACAAATAATAAAGACGAACGCCAAGCCAATCACCTCGTCTTACAACGACGTAATATCAGCATTGTTCCAGAATACAATCCGCTGCGACAACGCCCTATTGCATCACCACAACGCGCGAAAGTGGTTGGACCAAGTGGTGAAGAAATTCATGTGGATGAATGGGGGCGTATTAAAGTCCGTTTCCTGTTCACGCGTAGTGAAGACAATACTCACGATGGCGGTGCAGGTTCAAATGACAATGATACAGATTCTGCTTGGGTTGATGTGCTCACACCTTGGGCTGGTGAAGGTTATGGTGCACGCTTCTTACCGCGTATTGGTGAAATCGTGGTTATCGACTTCTTTGATGGCAATATCGACAGGCCATTTGTCGTGGGGCGCATCCATGAAGCACAACGTCATCCAAGCAAATTTGACAATACAGGTAAACTGCCTGATACCAAAAAACTGGCAGGGATCCGATCAAAAGAAGTTCAAGGCGAGGGCTTTGGGCAACTACGCTTTGATGACACGACGGGTCAGATCAGTACCCAGCTACAAAGCAGTCATGGTGCGACACAACTGAATTTAGGGAATCTGAGTCATCCTAAAGAAACGGATACGAGTGAAGGGCGCGGTGAGGGTTTTGAACTGCGTACTGACCAATGGGGAGCACTCAGAGCTAAACAGGGTTTATTACTTTCTACCTATCGACAAGATTCAGCAAATGGTCATCATCTTGATACTTCTGAAACGAAATCACAATTTGAATCTAGTCTAAATAATTCAAAAGCTTTAAGTGAAGTTGCTAAAAATCAACAAACCGATCCATTAGAAATACTGGATAATCTAAAAGAGTTTATTGAACAAATTGAACAAGAAAGTGAGGCGAAGGCAAAAGCATTTAAACAAGCTTTAATGCTATTGACCTCCCCCCATTCGATTGCTCTTACTACAAATGAAGATGTTCACCTTTCAGCAGATGGTCAAATTGGTCACAGTGCAGGGGACAGTATTAATTTTAGTACCCAAAAGAATTTACTTGCACATGCACAAAGTAAAATCAGTTTGTTTGCCGCACAGGACGGTGCGAAATTCTATGCAGGTCAAGGCAAAGTTGAAATACAGGCTCAAGCAGATGGGGCTGATTTGATAGCACGTAAAGGTGTACAGATCATTTCAACTGAAGATGCCATTTACATTACCAGCCCTAAAGAAATTAAATTAATCGCTGATGGTTCTGAACTTAAGATTAATAGTTCCGGAGTTTTTGCAACAACTAGTGGAAAGTTTGAGGTTAAGGCGGGGCAGCATTTGTTTATGGGTGGGGGAGAGGTTTCAGCTCAATTACCTTATTTACCTGTTATTGGGAAAAATACGGGTTCCATTGAACTTAATTATGTTTATGAAGACTTATCACCTGTTAAACAAGCCACGTATGAGTTGTTATTTGATGATGGTACAAGTCAGAAAGGACAATTAGATGCAAACGGTTATGCGAAAATAGAAAATATTGAACTTGGAAAAAAAGCAAAAGTTTTATATGGGGAAGATATAAGAGTTGAGCCTGATCATTTCATAAAACTTTTAGAAAATCCTATTATTAATCAGAAAATAAGAACAGATGAAGATGCTAATTCTGCCAGAGATTCGTTTAAATCAGTCTATCAATCATATCTAACCGATAACTTCTTTGATGATGAAATTGAAGAAATACAAAATGGTGGAGATATTGTTCATGATTATTATGATGACTATATGTTAGACAATGAAATTAATCCTGAAACAAAATCATACACTGATACTCATTTAAAAAACTTAACTGACGATGAAGCGGAAACAGAACGTAATTTTCAAGAAGGTGATATTTAATGGCTAATTTACCTTCTGTTCCTGCAAATGCAACTAAACCTGTTAATCCTCATGTCTCTCAACAACAACTTAAAAAAGCTGATGATGATGTTGGCAAATGGTTTATGGGCTTACTTGATGGCAGTGGGACAGGTCCAAGTCAGATTATTGTGACTGCTGTTTTAGGTTGTGTCCCTGTAGTAGGTCAATTATTTGACCTAAGGGATTTGATAAGAGGCATTATTTTAGTTTCAGCAAATCCTGCAAATGTTATGGGGTGGGTGGATTTAGTCATTACGCTGATAGGATGTATCCCAGGTTTTGGTGATGCATTTAAAGCTGGGTTTAAGTTGGCTAAAAATGGGGCAAATGCAGAACGTGTCTTTGATGCAATGCGTAAATATGCCAAGATCGATCCCAAAAAAGCACTCAAAGAAATAAATTGGAATAAGTTAAAAAATGAGTGTATTTCTTTACTCAATAAAATGATTGATGAGATTGTTGATGTACTTGATTCTTGGTTAGCTAAACAGGTTATAGGTCGCCCAAAGGTCAATGAAGTAATCAAAATGTTTACTCAGGTAAAAAAAGATGCGCCTAAGTATATGAACGCTGCATTTGCTGAAATTCAAAAAACTGTCAATCAAATGCTAAATATGCATCCACCTTTGCCATCAACTGCTGTTGGTAAAGCTAGCCAACAAGTTCCTGCAAGACCTGTCTTGCCTAGAGGCGGTGGAAAAGGGGCAACACCTCCTCCTGCTCAGCGGCCTTCAAATCCTCAACGAGGTGGTGCGCAACAACAAGTTAAAAATAATGCGCCTACTGCTCAAAGTTCAGCAGCTGCAAAAGCAAAAAAAAGCCATGAAATACGTCAAGCAAAGAAAAAGCGTTGGTCTACTGGCGTGCCAGCCGAACATATCGTTGATTATTATTCGAAAGAAAAGCGTAAATCTTTACGTAAGGTCAATGATAATGGACGTTTGATTGAGGAGTATGAGCGTTTAAAGCGTAATGCGGCTGGTGATCGGATACGTAAGCAAGATATTAACCAAACGGGTATAGATCATTTATGGTTTGGTAACCATAAAGGGCGTAAATATTTAGTAGGTGAAACGAAGGGAAGTATTTTTGGTCATTTTTCATTTTTGGCTGGCATGGCACAATCCGATGCTAAGGCTATTGAAGGAAATCGTTCTGAGATTGGAAATATTTTTAATGAAAAAACTGAATATAATGAAAATTCTGGCTTAGGAAAGAGATCAACCAGTGCTGAGACTTCAATTAAAAATGAAAGTACTTTGGAAGGGAGTAAAGGTAAAGCGGGTCTAGGCGGAACTAAGACGAAAGGTCGTCAGATGAGTCATAAATGGATTTATAGTTCAATTAAAGTCGATACATCAATTCCTCAAATACATAGAACTGTTATTCAGGACTCATATGAAGATGCTACCTTAATGGGACAAACACCAACAATTTATAATCGTGAAGTATTTATGGTAACAGGAAAGCAATATGAACAACATGATCGTTCAAAAGGCAAATTACATAACATTCAATTCCCATTAATTACGTTATTAGATCAAACTTTCATTGAGTAGGTTTATGGATATTTTAAAATTAGATGATTGGAATAATTTTCATAGAGAAAATTATCAAAGTTTTAAAGATTATAAGTCAAGAGTAGATGCTATTTTTAGAAAGATTCCTATAGGGGTGAAAACATTAAGCAACCCAGAGAACATATCTAGTAATCGTTTGACTGGATTATCTATGGCATCAAATACTTTGGCTAAACTATCCTTGGAAAGTTTATTAATTAGCTATACAGCAGGATTGCCTGTTAAAAATCTTGCATCATTTTTTCCAACTATAGTCGAATATTGGAATATACATGCGAAGCACCATATCAATTTTCATAAAAGTAGTGAATGTGATGGTCATTTAGTACCGCATTTAGAGTTAATTACAGATGAATATTGGGAAGCGCTACAATTAGTTTGTTTTTCCATACTATTTGGCCAACCTGAGCATTTGCCTACAATTATGGATATTTTGGCTTATGAAAATGATGAACAAGATGCATTGTTAGATAAGTTAGTTTCTCCTTGGTTACCAGACCGAGATATTTCGAATATTTATTTAAGACAGTTGCCTTATCGCAAACTGGATAAAATATTTGCAGCCAAAGAAGAAGACCGACCTAAGTTGATGTCACAGTATTTGGATGAATGGTATGGTGCTAGCAAACGCGAGCCATATCATGACCGACATAAGAGTAGTTTTTTCCCAGGCTATTGGTCACTTGAAGCTGCGGCAGTTACAGTAATATTAAGAATAGATGACAGTAGCTATCGAGGTAAATCCTATTATCCAAAAGACTTGGTTGATTATGCTCGAAGCCAATATACGCCTTTAGATCAACAAGGTAATGCTGAGGATGGTGACAAGCGTTTACGTTGTTTTGCAGGTGAAATATGCCCTCAATCAGGTGAATGGTATAGCCCAGCAAATAACATGGAGAAACGTCATTTTAACCAAGGTGATGTGATGCCCGAGATTCCAAATAATGCTTGGGGTGAAACGATTTGGTATTTGGATTTAAGTCATTGATATGAATTAAAAGAAACTGGTAAGGTTCCTTTTTTATAACAAATATTTTCTGGTAGTTGATAAATAAGCTGATTGAGTCTAGATATAAATCATTTGGTTTAGAACAACTAATTATCTTAGGCTGGATACATATTGATGGAATAACTTTGATGATCGGATTACTTAATGAAAGTGATTGGAAAATACAAAAAAGAGAACTCTACCAAAAATATAAAGATTATGAATATTTTATAAATCAAGCTTTAGAGTCCGTCCAAACAATTGGAGAGAGACTAAATGACAAAGAACTGTTAAAAGATAAACCTAAAGGTGCCATTTATCTATCATCTAATCATTTTTTTGAAGCTTCTTTGGAACTTATATTCTTTAGTTATTCGGCAGGTATTTCTATAAAGGTATTATCTGAATACTTTCCAAATGTTCTTTATGCTCTTAAACAAGCAGAATTTTTTCATTTAAATTTTCACAAAAGTGGTGAATCTGATGGACATCTAGTCCCACATTTAGAATTGGTTACAGGTGACTATTGGGAAGCACTACAATTAGTTTGTTTTTCGATACTGTTTGCCCAACCTGAACATTTGCCAACGATCATGGATATTTTGGCTTATGAGAATAATGAACAAGATGCCCTGTTAGATAAGTTAGTTTCTCCTTGGTTACCAGACCGAGATATTTCTAATATTTATTTAAGACAACTACCTTATCGAAAACTAGATAAAGTATTTGCAGCCAAAGAAGAAGACCGACCTAAGTTGATGTCACAGTATTTGGATGAATGGTATGGAGCGAGTAAACGAGAACCTTATCATGATCGGCATAAGAGTAGTCAATTTCCAGGCTATTGGTCACTTGAAGCAGCAGCGGTTACCGTTATATTGAGAATAGATGATAGTAGTTATCGAGATAAACCTTATTATCCCAAAGACTTGGTTGATTATGCTCGAAGCCAATATACGCCTTTAGATCAACAAGGTAATACTATGATCAAAGAATTAGGATAATTTGTTTTTAATGAAAAAAAGGCTGCAAATAGCAGCCTTTTCTATGACGACCGTCAAACGACACATAGCTTGTCATTAGCATGATAATCAAATCAATATCTTAGTTCTTCTTATGAACCATAATGACATCATACAGCGACTCAACCGATGTCATTAGGAGTTTAAGACGACTCAACCAGTGTCATTTTTCAATAAAAGATTTTTTAGACTCAGGATCTGTAACAAGGTCTTTCCTAAAAGAGTCATTATGTTAAATAGAAGTATTCATTTTAATTAAATTCGTTGATATCAAATTCGATTTTAGAATTAGTAATAATTTTATAAAATTGAATACTAAATAATAAATCTATTGAGCAATTACAATAAGATATTAATTATCATATAAAATTTAATAAAGGAAACTTTTAACTAATGATCAAAGATATTCCGACAAGCGAAGAGTTTGATATTGCAGCAAAAGCTCAGTTCGATTTTGCATGGGACATAGTAATTTCATTTTTATTAATGATTAATGATGCTAGTCGGTATTCAGAAATAGACGAGAATGACAAAGAAGCTTTTTGGGAAACTGCACGTCAAAGAATTCTTACATCACTTATAATTGCTCAACAAGGAGTTGAATTAGCAATAAAAGGGAAGCTCGTTGAAATTAGCCCATATTTGCTTATTTCTGGAAATTATTCAGATTGGCCTAAAGATAATGATGGTAGGGGAGTGAGCTTCTCAGAATTTAGAGCTATTGATGCTCAAGATTTAATCAAGGTTTATAATACGGTTAATGCTACGAAATTTGATGATAAATTTTCTGAATTGTTTGATAGGCTTAGAAAGCAAAGAAATAAAGCAATGCATACTGTTAGTAGAGACTTGAATGTGTCAGCTCAAGAAGTCATTTTGATTCTGCTTGAGGTACATGAATATCTTTATCATGATGAAAGTTGGGTTGAAACACGTTCTGATTTTCTTGGGAATTCACCAGAAACTCACTTATATTTCGATACAGACCATGTATCTGGTTTAGTTGCTAAAGAATTTTTAACTGTATTCAATTTTTTAACCCCCTCTCAGATAACTCGATTTTTTAAAATTGATAAGAAACAACGTTTATATTATTGCCCACAATGTAAATATGAAGGTGATAAATATGAAGGAATTGAACCTATATATGCAGTTTTAAGACCTAATAAACCTGATTCAGATAATTTATTCTGTTTCGTTTGTAATGATGTACATTTAGTTGATAGAGATGATTGTTTAACAGAAGGATGCCCTGGGAACGTAATTAGCTGTGAGTATGCGATATGTTGTACATGTGGGGAAGATCAATCATCTTAAATTAAATATTGAGAGAAAATCACCTCAAAAATACTTTCCAATTTGGGAGTACTACTAAACTTAACATGATACAAGTTATGCGAAATATTTTTTAATTTATATTTAAATTCAATAGCTTGAATTAAGTTTTATAGCCCGAGTATCTTTGCTCGGGTTTTTTAGGATTTTTATGTTTCATACCTAATATTTAATCAATGTTTTACAACTTCAATTTCATAACTAAGTTAATATAACGATAGCAAATAATAATTATCATTTTATGGGGTAAAAGTGAGTCAAAAATTAATTCAAATTGGCTTTGATATTCATAGGGCTTTGTTGCACAAAGATTTAAAAATTAAGATTTCCCATATCTACTCAAATTTAAGTGGCAACTTGGGTGTGAGGTCGGCCTAACTCTGTGAATTTATTTAATACTGCTACACGTGCATGCATCTCATTGACTTGGCTTTGAAAGTTTCTCGAACTGAGTTTATCCCCCAATAATTTGATGCAATGCATCTTAGTTTCGACCAAACTTCGCCGATGATAGCCTGACCATTTTTTCCATAGTGTCCTGCCTAAACGTTTAACTGTTCGAAGTAATTCATTTCGCTCTAGCGAGCTGATCTTTGTATCTTTCCAAGGTTTCGCATTTTTTCTTGGCGGAATCACCGCATGCGCTTGCCGATCTGCAATGACCTGACGGCATTGCTTGGTGTCATAAGCTCCATCGGTATAAACAGAGTCAATCTGATCATCTTGTGGAATCTGATCGAGTAAATCACCAAGCACTTGTGAATCACTCACATTATTTGTAGTGAGTTGAATAGCGCGTATTTGAAGGGTTTCAGCATCTATACCAATATGAAGTTTACGCCATTGGCGACGATATTCAGGTTGGTGTTTCTTACGCTTCCATTCACCTTCGCCTAGAAACTTTAAGCCAGTAGAATCGACGAGTAGCTGGAGACCATTACTGCTTTTTTGATAGTTAATTGCAATATCAATATGCTTTTGTCTTCTGCAGATGGTGGAATAGTCTGGTGCTGTCCAATCTAATCTACAAAGATGAATGAGACTTTGCACAAAGCCAGTGACCATGCGTAAAGACAATCGAAATAGGGATTTGATCATCAGACAGCATTGGATGGCTGTATCTGAATAAGTTTGATTTCGACCATGTTTACCTTTGGGTTGAGCGTACCATTGAGTCTTGGGATCGAACCAAATTGAGAGATTTCCTCGATTTATTAATGCACTGTTATAAGAAGACCAATTGGTTGTACGATAGATTTTAGGTGTGGGCTTATTCATTTGCGAATTATATTGCCGAATAAGACTTTATCGGTAGGTTTGTGCAACAAAGCCGTTAAGTTCCAACAAAAAATACATCTAGCTGTTATATGCATATCTTTATTTAGATAAAATTTTAATTTATATGTGTGTGTTAAATATATTTAAAGATTTTTTTTGATTTATGGTTTTTTTAGAATTAATTTAATAGGTTTTTTTAGTTATTTTTTTTGATGTAAGTTAATGATATAAGTGGTGATGCAAAAAAATGGTTATATGGAATTTTTCTAATTGAATTGAATATTTTTATTTTAATAGGGGGTTATTTGTTTTTGGTGGATATGGTTTAAATAAAAAATATTATTATTGATTTTGTTTTTTAAAATTTCACATACCTAATAATTATGAAAATTATATAGATGGATTTTATACGGCTTTGTTGCACAAACCTACCGATAAAGTCTTATTCGGCAATATAATTCGCAAATGAATAAGCCCACACCTAAAATCTATCGTACAACCAATTGGTCTTCTTATAACAGTGCATTAATAAATCGAGGAAATCTCTCAATTTGGTTCGATCCCAAGACTCAATGGTACGCTCAACCCAAAGGTAAACATGGTCGAAATCAAACTTATTCAGATACAGCCATCCAATGCTGTCTGATGATCAAATCCCTATTTCGATTGTCTTTACGCATGGTCACTGGCTTTGTGCAAAGTCTCATTCATCTTTGTAGATTAGATTGGACAGCACCAGACTATTCCACCATCTGCAGAAGACAAAAGCATATTGATATTGCAATTAACTATCAAAAAAGCAGTAATGGTCTCCAGCTACTCGTCGATTCTACTGGCTTAAAGTTTCTAGGCGAAGGTGAATGGAAGCGTAAGAAACACCAACCTGAATATCGTCGCCAATGGCGTAAACTTCATATTGGTATAGATGCTGAAACCCTTCAAATACGCGCTATTCAACTCACTACAAATAATGTGAGTGATTCACAAGTGCTTGGTGATTTACTCGATCAGATTCCACAAGATGATCAGATTGACTCTGTTTATACCGATGGAGCTTATGACACCAAGCAATGCCGTCAGGTCATTGCAGATCGGCAAGCGCATGCGGTGATTCCGCCAAGAAAAAATGCGAAACCTTGGAAAGATACAAAGATCAGCTCGCTAGAGCGAAATGAATTACTTCGAACAGTTAAACGTTTAGGCAGGACACTATGGAAAAAATGGTCAGGCTATCATCGGCGAAGTTTGGTCGAAACTAAGATGCATTGCATCAAATTATTGGGGGATAAACTCAGTTCGAGAAACTTTCAAAGCCAAGTCAATGAGATGCATGCACGTGTAGCAGTATTAAATAAATTCACAGAGTTAGGCCGACCTCACACCCAAGTTGCCACTTAAATTTGAGTAGATATGGGAAATCTTAATTTTTAAATCTTTGTGCAACAAAGCCATTGGAATCTATAAAGGCTTTGCCTCGTAATCCAGAAACTAATGAATGGCAATGGCCATTCTGTGAGAGTAATTTATCGTTAGATACTCCTATCGCTAAATTATTGCTTAATGAACTGGAGTCTCTAAATCGTGAAATGAATCAAGTAGGTGCGCAGAAGCCTAAGTTGGAAGCATATTTAGTTGGGTTAAAAAATGAACTACAAGAAGTTATTGAAAATATAAACTTAATTGAATTGCAATTGTCTAAAGCAATAGAAGCTAATGAGTTAATGGAAAAAGCGAAAACACGTAATAATGCAGCACTACGTGTTATTGGAAGGGTAAGTCTTTTTTTGGAAAACTTAGTTTCTAATACAGATCTGGTCCTGCTTGAATCAGAAAACCAAAGATTAAAACTAAGAATTGAAGAACTCATGCAGAGTTACGGAAATGATGATAGTAATGGTCGTTTTATTTCAATAATGAATAATATTTCGTCTCAAATCTCAAAATATATAGTTAAATTTAAAGCTGAGTTTTTTGATTTTCCCATTAGACTTGACCTATCTGTACCTACAATAATTTTTGATAGGCCTGATAGACCTGTTCCAATGAGTAGAACAGGTGGAGGAGAAAACTATTTAGCATATCACTTATCAACATTGATGGGTCTGCACTCATTTATGGCAAAAAATAATAGACCAGTTCCTAGATTCCTAATGATAGATCAACCTACTCAAGTTTATTTTCCATCAGAAAAATCATATCAAGAAGCTGATGGAACAGTACAAAAAACTGAATCAGATGCTGATATTAATGCTGTTAACTTATTATTTACATTATTGTTAGAATTTACTCAAAAAGAAGTCCCAGGATTTCAAATAATAGTTACTGAGCATGCAAACTTAAGAGATAAATGGTTTCAGGAGTGTCTAGTCGAAACTCCTTGGACAAAACCACCAGCGCTGGTCCCTGATGATTGGCCTACTTTATAAGCTTTCATATTTATAATGTAAAAAACCGCCATTAATGGCGGTTTTTTCAATGACAACTTATGTGTCGCGCAATGACATTTTATGTGTCGCAAATGACAACTTATGTGTCGCGTGACGACGACATATGTGTCGCCTTACGCGTTTTACCTTACCAACTCAACGCACCGCCGGTCTGATAATCTGTCACACGTGTTTCGAAGAAGTTCTTCTCTTTACGCAAGTCCATCATTTCAGACATCCACTGGAATGGGTTGTTCACACCAGCAAACTGCTCAGGCAAACCTAACTGAGCTAAACGACGGTTACAGATGAATTTCAAGTATTCTTCCATCATCGCAGCATTCATACCCAATACACCACGTGGCATAGTGTCACGCGCATATTCGATTTCAAGCATGGTGCCTTCAAGAATCATTTGAATGATTTCTTCTTGGAATTCAGCAGTCCACAAGCTTGGGTTTTCGATCTTGATTTGGTTAATCATATCGATACCAAAATTCAAGTGCATCGACTCATCACGTAAGATGTATTGGAATTGCTCAGCAACACCATTCATTTTATTACGACGGCCCATCGACAAGATTTGGCTGAAACCACAGTAGAAGAAGATCCCTTCAAGAACACAGTAGAACGCGATCAAGTTGCGAAGCAAAATTTGGTCGTTTTCAGGTGTACCAGTTTGGAAAGTAGGATCACTTAAAGACTGCGTATATTTCAAGCCCCAAGCTGCTTTACGCGCAACTGATGGAACTTCGCGGTACATGTTGAAGACTTCGCCTTCGTCCATACCTAAAGATTCGATACAGTATTGGTAAGCGTGAGTGTGAATGGCTTCTTCAAAGGCTTGACGCAAAATGTACTGACGGCATTCAGGGTTAGTAATGTGACGGTAAATCGCCAATACCAAGTTGTTTGCAACCAATGAGTCTGCTGTAGAGAAGAAACCAAGAGAGCGCATAACAATGGTACGTTCGTCTTCAGTTAAGCCATTTTCAGACTTCCAAAGCGCGATGTCATGGTTCATGTTCACTTCTTGTGGCATCCAGTGGTTTGCACAACCATCTAGATATTTCTGCCAAGCCCATTCGTATTTGAATGGTACAAGTTGGTTTAAGTCCGCACGACAGTTAATCATCGCTTTGTCATCAACTTGTACACGTTGTGCACCCATTTCTAGTTCTTCTAGACCTGGAGCAACATCTAAGCTTTCTAAGGCGTTAGATGCTCTTGCCAACGGATCGGCTGGATTTGTTGATCGGCTTCGAGGGGTTGAAGCGGGTTGTGCAGTTGCCACATTCTTCTGTGGTTGCTCTGCAGCAGATACCATCTGCGGATTAGCCGCTTTTTGCGGTTCGACGGGCGCAGACTTGTGTTCAGGTGCAGCCGGTTTTTGCGAATCATCTTCGAAATCGTCCCAACTTAGGATAGACATATCAATTCTCTCTACGTTGCTTTATATCTTTTATCGACATCCAGCAGTGCTGAGATGTCTTACTATACGCTTAATTTGTGAAAGCAAAATTAAGTTTTGCCAATCATTGTTCTAAAACTGTGCATAGAACGTGATTCTCACGACTTATTTTGCTTTCGCTTTTTGGTTTGGTTTGCTTTTACCCAAAAGTAGGCAATTGGCATATAAAACAAAACCACAAAGGAAATCACCAAGGTCGCAAGACCTAACATATAGTTATGTGTCATATGGAGCATGGTGATTTCCTAGGTTGTCTTTAATTTTTTAATCTCCCTAAATCCCTCTTTTAAAAGAGGGACTTTCACACCTCAATAAGTTTGGTGTAATTCCCCTCCTTTTGGGAGGGGTTAGGGGAGGTGATTACTGACAAGCCTCACAGTCTGGATTGTCAATTGAACACGCCATTGGCACTGGAGCTGCTTGACCGAAGCCTTCATCTTCAGCAACCACTTCTGGTTTAACTTCCTGAGCAACTGCTGCAACAGGCGCTGCCGTTACAGTTGCAGGTTTTACTGCATTCAATGCACCAGTGTTAATGGTTGATTTCTCAGCAGAAGTTGCACCTAAAGCTCGAAGGTAATACGTTGTTTTCAGACCACGTAACCAAGCCATTTTATAGGTCAAATCAAGTTTCTTACCGTTTGCACCAGAGATGTAAAGGTTTAAAGACTGCGCTTGATCGATCCATTTTTGACGACGTGATGCAGCATCCACAATCCAGCGTGGCTCAACTTCAAATGCCGTCGCGAAGATCGCTTTAAGCTCTTCAGGAATACGAGAAATCTTCTGAACTGAACCTTCAAAGTGTTTCAGATCATTCACCATCACAGAGTCCCACAGACCACGGTCTTTCAACGCACGTACTAGGTACGGGTTGATCACTGTGAATTCACCTGATAGGTTCGATTTTACATATAAGTTTTGGAATGTTGGCTCAATCGACTGAGACACACCACAAATGTTTGAAATGGTTGCAGTCGGTGCAATGGCCATCACGTTTGAGTTACGCATACCGTCTTTTTGAACTTTGGCACGTAAAGTGTCCCAGTCCAAACGTTGAGTGCGGTCAACTTCAAACATACGCTCAGGACGTGTTTTAGCCACAAGGTCTAGTGAGTCAATTGGCAGGATACCTTGATCCCACAGTGAACCTTTGAATGTCTCATAAGTACCACGTTCAACAGCCAAATCACTTGATGTTGAAATTGCGTAGTAGCTGATCACTTCCATTGATTCATCAGCAAAGTCTACTGCTGCATCAGAACCATAAGCGAGTTGCATTTCATACAGCGCATCTTGGAAGCCCATGATACCCATACCCACTGGGCGGTGTTTCAAATTCGAGTTTTTCGCTTGTGGCACAGCATAGTAGTTAATGTCGATCACGTTATCGAGCATACGAACCGCTGTTTTTACTGTACGTGCAAGCTTTTCACGGTCTAACACACCACCTTGAACGTGTTGTACAAGGTTGATTGAACCTAAGTTACATACCGCAATTTCATCTTTGCTTGTATTTAATGTGATTTCTGTACACAAGTTAGAAGAGTGAACTACACCAACGTGTTGTTGTGGTGAACGTAAGTTACATACGTCTTTGAATGTGATCCACGGGTGACCTGTTTCAAACAACATCGACAGCATTTTGCGCCACAAATCTTTTGCACGGATTTTCTTGTGCAACATGTTTGTTTCTTTCGCAATCGCTTCATAGTGTGCATAACGCTCAGCGAATTCTGCACCCATTAAGTCGTGTAGATCTGGTGTTTCAGATGGCGTGAACAGTGTCCATTCAGCATCTTCAAAAACACGTTGCATAAATAAGTCAGGAACCCAGTTCGCGGTGTTCATGTCATGCGTACGGCGACGGTCATCACCAGTATTTTTACGTAGCTCTAGGAACTCTTCGATGTCCAAGTGCCAAGTTTCAAGGTATGCACACACAGCACCTTTACGCTTACCACCTTGGTTAACTGCAACAGCAGTATCGTTTGCCACTTTAAGGAATGGAACTACACCTTGTGACTTACCGTTTGTACCTTTGATATATGAGTTCAAGGCACGAACTGGCGTCCAGTCATTACCTAAACCGCCTGCCCATTTAGATAGCATTGCGTTATCACGCATAGCGCCATAAATGTCATATAGGTCATCATCAATGGTCGTTAAATAACAGCTAGACAACTGTGGACGTAGCGTACCTGAGTTAAACAGGGTAGGCGTAGACGCCATGTAATCGAAGCTCGACAATAAGTTGTAGAACTCGATTGCACGTTCTTCACGGTTTGCTTCGTTGAGTGAAAGACCCATCGAAACACGCATGAAGAATAATTGTGGTAATTCGAAACGTACGCCATCTGAGTGGATGAAGTAACGGTCAAATAATGTTTGTAGACCTAAGTACGTAAATTGGTTTGAGCGTTCTGGTTGAATCGCTGCGGCTAATTTCGCAAGGTCAAAGTTGAGAAGTTCTGGTGAAAGTAGGTCTAGCTCAATACCTTTCTTTAGGAAAGTTTCTAAAGCATCGCCTTCAGCTGTGTCTTCAGACAAGCCAAGGAAAGTTAAACCAGTTGCGACCAATTCATCACGAAGTAGGCGAGCTGTCACGTAGGTATAGTTTGGTTCTTGTTCGATACGTGTACGTGTTGCCATCATCATCGTGGTTGCGATGTCAGACGCTTTTACACCGTTGTAAAGGTTTTTAATGGTTTCATCGATGATCGCTTGAACATTGATGCCTTCTAAACCTTCAGCAGCTTTTGTTACAGTCGCTTCAAGCTTACGCATGTCAAGCGGTTGAAGCTGACCATTGGCGTCAGTGATTTGTAAGGTTGGGTGATGGTTTTCACCTGCTTGTTTACGTGCATCAGCACGTTGATCGCGGTAGATGACATACGCACGAGCAACTTTCTGTTCACCTGTACGCATCAGCGCAAGTTCAACTTGGTCTTGGATTTCTTCGATGTGAATTGTACCGCCAGAAGGTAGGCGGCGACTGAACGTATTTAATACCATCTCGGTAAGTTGAGAAATACGATCGTGGATGCGGCTTGAGTCAGCACTTTGTTGGCCTTCAACAGCCAAAAATGCCTTACCAATGGCAACAGAGATTTTTTCTGCGTCAAAGCTGGCAACATCTCCAGTGCGTTTAATCACCTGAATTTGACCAGGGGTTGAATTCGATACGCTCATGCTAGCATAGCTCCATTTTGTCATCTATTTTTATGTCTATGGACCGTTTGAACTGGGCGATTTTTATGCCACAGTGTTTGAGGTTTAAACACAAGACCTAGTGGTTTAAAAATTAATTGAACACAAGATACGGGAAAATTCAGGGTAGATCAATATTGACATTTTATTAAATATTTTGATCGATCTGGTCTCGAAAAGATCTCAAAAAGATCCCTTTTTTATGATTCTTGTATTAAGCCTTATTAGACAAGGCGATAGCATAACAAAGCTCGGTTTAAGTGCTTATAGATAACATTGTGGATAAGTTCAAAACAGACGAATGAGTGAGTTATAAACTGTTCAAACAGTGACTTGGTATGAAAAATCGCCATTTTGTAAAGAAACGTTTCTTTTGCTTTGGTTGGATATACAGCAAACGCGAGAAAGCGCTCATTTCGGGGCTGAAAAAATGTATAACAAAATGCTACTTTGATGTATCAGTTTGGTGAACAAGATCTTGTTTACAATGTAAACGTGTGTATATTGCAAAATATATCAGAGCGTATCCCTTGGATTTTAAAGGATACGTTAAGTCGTCAAAATAAAGGGGCACTCCATGAGCCAAGAAGAAAAGTTACCAAAAATTTTAATCGTAGAAGACGATGAGCGCCTAGCTCGCTTAACTCAAGAATACCTAATCCGTAATGGTCTTGAGGTTGGGGTAGAACCCGATGGTAACCGTGCCATTCGCCGTATTATTGCAGAACAACCCGATATGGTGGTGTTGGATGTGATGCTTCCAGGTGCAGATGGTTTAACCATTTGCCGTGAAGTTCGTCCACATTATCACCAACCGATTTTGATGTTGACTGCACGTACCGAAGATATGGATCAAGTGCTTGGTCTAGAAATGGGTGCAGATGACTATGTGGCAAAACCAGTTCAGCCACGTGTTTTACTTGCACGTATTCGTGCTTTATTACGTCGTACTGACAAAGCACCTGAAGATGAAGTTGCACAGCGTATCGAATTTGATGATCTGGTGATCGATAACGGTGGTCGTTCAGTGACTTTAAATGGTGAGTTAGTTGACTTTACCAGCGCTGAATATGACTTATTGTGGTTGTTGGCTTCAAATGCAGGTCGCATCCTTTCTCGCGAAGACATTTTCGAACGCTTACGTGGTATCGAATATGACGGTCAAGACCGTTCAATTGATGTGCGTATTTCGCGTATTCGTCCAAAAATTGGTGATGATCCTGAAAATCCAAAACGTATTAAAACGGTGCGTAGTAAAGGCTACTTATTTGTAAAAGAAACCAATGGTCTTTAAGCCGTTTATTTGATTCGTTAAAACGGGACATTTTTAGTGTTCAAACACAGTATATTCTTGCGTATCTATGCTGGGCTGGTGGTGCTGGTCGCTATTGTTGCCCTCATGGGATATTTCCTTGTACAAATTATTAACTATCAGCGAGTGCAAGAATATCGCGAGTCTTTGACGGACGGGATTTCCTTTATTATTAGTGAAGGTGTATCCCGTCAGACCAATGCACAGCAAAAAGCAGACTGGATTTCAGATGCTTCAGATTTGCTTGAACTGCCGATTAATATGATCCCTGCGGATAAGGTGGATTTGAGTCGTGCAGAGTTAAAGCGGATCAGTGAGCGTAAAGCGGCTGTGCGTTATGATGCGCAAACGCAAGTGGCGTACTTGATCATTGGTCTAAAAGATGATCCGAAACATTTACTGTATATTAAAGTAGATAAGATTGGCGAGTTGCAAATGAAAGCACTCCCGATTTTTATCCTAGATTATCTGGTGTATTACCCAGGTCAAGAAGAAGAGTACTTGGAAAAAGTACAGAAACATTTCTCTTATCCTGTACAGATTGAAGAAGTACAAAATCTGGCTTTAGAGTCGGAGCAGATTGGTCGTTTGCGTTTAGATCATAGCGTGATCTTATATCGTGATAGTGCTTCTGTGCGTGGCACCACCATTTCTATTGTGTCTCCACCTTTACCAAGTTCGCCGAGCAAGGTTTTGGTATTGGGGCCTGTGCCTATTTTCAACTGGATGCCGTTTCAGCTCGCAGCAGGGATTACCTTGTTGAGCCTGTTTGTGCTCAGCTTAGGGGTGTATGGTTTGCTTGTACCGATGCAGCGTAAACTTCGCGAGGTCAATTACGGGTTAAACCGTATGAAAGCGGGTGATATGACCCTACGTTTGCCTGTCGATGGCACCGATGAAATGGCCAGTCTAGCCAATAGCTATAACAGCATGTCAGACCATATTCAGCGACTCATCGAGGCACAGCGTGAGCTGATGCGTGCGGTATCGCACGAGCTTCGTACGCCCGTTGCTCGGATTCGTTTTGGTATGGAAATGTTGGCTGAAGAAGATGATTATGAATACCGTCTTCAGCAAGTCGATATGATTGATAAAGACATTGAGGCTTTAAATACCTTAATTGATGAAATCATGACCTATGCTAAGTTGGAGCAGGGCACACCATCACTCGATATTGAAAACATTGTATTGTTTGAAGTCTTGGATCAGGTGGTGGTTGAAACGGAAGCCTTAAAAACTCAGAAAGAAATTCATTTAAATGCCCCTCCTTTAACTTTGAAGGTTGAAGCTGAGCGCCGTTATTTACACCGTGTGGTACAGAACTTGGTTGGTAATGCGGTTCGTTATGGTGACCATCAAGTGCTGGTCAGTGGTGGTATTAATGACAGCGGTATGGCCTATGTTTGTGTTGAAGATGATGGGCCAGGCATTCCAGAAGACGAGCGAGAGCGCGTTTTTGAAGCCTTTGCACGTTTGGATGATAGTCGGACTCGAGCATCGGGTGGCTATGGTTTAGGTTTGTCGATTGTGAGCCGAATTGCCTATTGGTTTGGTGGTAGCGTTAAAGTGGATCAGAGTCCAAGTCTCGGTGGTGCACGTTTTACCATGACATGGCCGGCACATCGCTTTAGTAAGTCTAAAAAGAAGTATAGTGTCAAAGATAGTACAGATTCAAAAAACTAAGCATTAAAAAAAGCACCGAAATTCGGTGCTTTTTTATTTTTTATACTGACTTATTCTTGGATGCTGGCATCGGGAGAAATAATCTGCTTGCCTTGTTTTAGGCTTTCAAGCGCATCTGCATTAAAGTCAATCAATAATGAGTTATTTTGGGTATCTATGCCATAACGGCTAATGAGCTTTTGATCACCATTAATCGTTTCAATTTTATATTCATCCACAATATTCATAATGCCATCAAGGTTGGTGGTGGCTGAAGCTTTATCTTGGCGAAAAAGTTCATAAATGTCGCGTAAATCAAAGATGGCATTATTGGCATCGGGGTGTTTACGAACATAAGTTTCAACATGGCGAATAAGCAACTGGGCAAATAAAAAATAGTTAGGTTTATGGGTGAATTCCAGACTCATGTGGTGCTCCTTATTCTTTGTTGTTGGTTGTCTATATCAATAGCACAAGAAAAAGCCAAGTGCATTAATTGATTGGAGTGATTTGCAAAAAAATACAAAAAATATGAGTGACTTAATCTACTTTTGTACTTTTTAAATAAACAAAATGCAGCGGTTGTTGAGCTGAGTTTTTTAAACTGCTGATTGTGTGATTGTTATCGGAATGAGGTTGAAAAATGGTTTATAGGCTTTGTTTGAATGTCAAAATTTGGAAAAATAATAGAATAGTAGTGTTTTATTAGATAAAGCGATTGGTTTCGAAATAAAAGGGCTTTCATCGAAAAAATCTCAAAAAACGAAGAGAAATCATCCTAAAGACGAAGGTCTATAAGCTAGCAACTTACGTCAGCAATCGGGTACAATTGGCGGGATTAATTTTGTGTTTGGTGTATTTGAAGGCCAATACATGCATTCTTTGTTAATAAATTAGGCCTGCCAGGAGTTATCCCCGCATGAGTGCCATTACTCCATACGAATGGGCAATTATTGCCTTCGTGATCGGCGTTACATTTCTTTGCGTCTTTATGCTTACTGTCCCATTACTCCTTGGGGGTAAGTCATGGGGCCGTGCAAAGCAAGAGCAATTTGAATCAGGTGTGGTTGGTGCTGGTGGCGCACGTATCCGCCTGTCAGCAAAGTTCTATTTGGTTGCAATCTTCTTCGTCGTATTCGACTTAGAGGCACTTTACCTATACGCATGGGCTACATCGGTTCGTGAAGTGGGTTGGGTGGGTTTCACCACTGCAGCAGTATTTATTTTAGTTTTACTCGTTGGTTTGGTTTATGAGTTGTCTACCGGTGCGCTTAACTGGTCGCCTTCTGACAAACGTAAAGCAGCAGGGATTAAACCTAAAGTTGGTTCTCCAAATATGAATCTTGCAGAAATCACTCGCTTTAATTCAATTGAAGAGTTGGTTATGGACCCTACAGGTCAAATCCCAGCTCAATCATCTGGTCGTGTGAAAGATAAGTCACCGGCTAAATCGTCTGATAAGGAGTAACTCGGGATGAAATATACATTAACCCGTGCGAATCCGGATGCTGATCAATATCCACTTCAAGAGCGTCAAATCGTAACGGATCCGCTTGAAGAAGAAGTGAATAAAAATGTGTTCATGACTCGTTTAGAGGACGTGGCACATACAGCAGTGAACTGGGGTCGTAAGAACTCAGTTTGGCCGTTTAACTTTGGTACATCTTGCTGCTACGTAGAGTATGCAACGACTTTAACTGGCGTGCATGACTTGTCGCGTTTCGGTGCCGAAGTAATCCGTGCTTCACCTCGTCAGGCTGACTTGATGATTGTTGCAGGTACATGTTTCGTCAAAATGGCTCCAGTTATTCAACGTTTATATGAACAAATGTTGGAACCGAAGTGGGTTATTTCAATGGGCGCATGTGCAAACTCTGGCGGTATGTACGATATTTATTCAGTTGTACAAGGTGTGGATAAAATCATCCCAGTTGATGTTTATATTCCAGGTTGCCCCCCACGCCCAGAGGCATTAATCCAAGCATTAATGTTGTTACAAGACCAAATTCAATTAGAGCGCCGTCCACTTTCTGCCGTGATTGGTGATGATCTTAAGCCAGTGTATAAGCCAAAGATGATGCCAGAACGTGACCGTAAGAATGCTGAACGTATTGCAGTGAAAAACTTACGCTCTATGGATGAAATTAAATAATTTAAACGACAGTTATTTTGATGCACCCGGTCTGGGTGTAGTTGTCGTTTAGGTTGAATGAATTTGTATTAAATAGGAAGCCAAGCCAATGGCTGAAACTGAAAACGCTATGCCAGAGTCAGCGCAAGTTGATTCACGCCCAGCATTTGCAATTGTAGAAGAGCTCAAAACCAAATTTGGCGAGAACTTCTATGTGCAAACGACTTTTGAAGACTTTCCAACAGTCTGGGTTGAGCGCGCGCGCGTACAAGAAGTTTTAATGTTCTTGCGTACAGTGTCACGTCCATACGTGATGTTGTTTGACTTGTCTGCGGTAGATGAACGTTTACGTACACACCGCGACGGTTTGCCTGCGTCTGACTTTACTGTGTTCTATCACTTATTATCGCTTGAGCGTAATAGTGATATTCGTATCAAAGTTGCATTGAATGAAAATGATGTAAATCTTCCAACTGCAACCAACATTTGGCCAAATGCCAACTGGTACGAACGTGAAGCTTACGATATGTTCGGGATCAATTTCGAAGGGCATCCAATGCTCCGTCGTATTTTGTTGCCAACCTATTGGGAAGGTCACCCTCTTCGTAAAGAATACTCTGCACGTGCCACTGAATATACACCGTATATGCAGAACCAAGCGAAGCAGGATTACGAACAGGAACACCTTCGTTTTGTACCTGAAGATTGGGGTATGAAACGCGGTAATGACGACGAAGACTTCATGTTCTTGAACTTAGGTCCGAACCACCCATCTGCGCACGGTGCTTTCCGTATCATTTTGCAGTTGGACGGTGAAGAAGTGAAAGACTGTGTGCCTGATATCGGCTATCACCACCGTGGTGTGGAAAAGATGGCTGAGCGTCAAACTTGGCATTCATTCATTCCTTATACTGACCGTGTCGACTACTTGGGTGGTTGTGCGCAAAACATGCCTTATGTGATGGGTGTGGAGCAAATGGCGGGGATTACTGTACCTGACCGCGCGCAATGTATCCGTGTCATGATGTCTGAATTGTTCCGTATCAATAACCACTTATTGTATATCGGTACAGCGATTCAAGATGCCGGCGGTATGACACCAGTCTTCTACATGTTTGCGGATCGTCAAAAAATCTATGACGCGATTGAAGCAATCACTGGTTACCGTATGCACCCAGCATGGTTCCGTATCGGTGGTACAGCGCATGACTTGCCAAACAACTGGCAGCATCTGATTCGTGAAATCCTAGATTGGATGCCGAAGCGTATGAATGAATACTATACAGCTGCATTACGCAACTCAGTATTTATTGGTCGTACCCGTAACGTAGCTCAATATGATGCAAAATCTGCATTGGCTTGGGGCGTGACTGGTACAGGTCTGCGTGCAACAGGTATTGATTTCGACGTTCGTAAATATCGTCCGTACAGTGGCTATGAAAACTACGACTTCGACATCCCACTTGAGTACGAAGGCGATGCTTATGCACGTGTGATGGTTCACTTCCGTGAAATTGAAGAATCACTCAAAATCGTGAAGCAATGTTTAGACAACATGCCTTCAGGTGCGTACAAAGCAGATCACCCATTGGCTGTTCCACCACCAAAAGACAAGACTTTACAAGACATTGAAACCTTGATTACGCACTTCTTAAGCGTATCTTGGGGTCCAGTCATGCCTGCAGGTGAAGCATCTGTGATGGCGGAAGTGGTAAAAGGTGCGTCGAATTACTACTTGACTTCAGACAAGTCAACCATGAGTTACCGTACCCGTATTCGTACACCGACCTTCACGCATTTACAGCAAATGCCTTCTGTGATTAACGGCAGCTTAATGTCTGACTTGATCATTTATTTAGCGACTATTGACGTCGTTATGGCTGACGTGGATCGCTAAGGGGTAAACGCATTATGATGATTTTGACTGATAAAAAGCCACGCGTGAATGTTGAAGGGATTTTGACTGCGGACGAAATCCACGAAATTGAACATCACATTGGTCACTATCCGTACCCACGTGCAGCATCTTTGGATGCTTTGAAGTGTGTACAACGCCGTAATGGCTGGGTAGATGACGCGCAGCTAAACGCCATTGCTCAGTTATTGACAATCAGTGTTGCTGATTTGGAAGGTGTTGCAACTTTCTACAACCGTATTTACCGTCAACCCGTGGGTCGTAACGTCATTTTACTTTGTGACTCGATCGCGTGTTTCTTGATGGGTGCGGAAACTTTAGCAGAAGCTTTTCAGCGCGAGTTAGGCATACAGTTTGGTCAAACGACTGCGGATGGTCGTTTTACTTTGCTGCCGATTTGCTGCTTAGGTAACTGTGACAAAGGCCCAACCTTAATGGTGAATGAAGACACTCACGGTTTGGTTGAAGTTTCTTCAGTGAAACAGTTATTGGAGAAGTATGTATGAATACCGAACCAAAACCAATTTATGGCGAAGGTAACCCAGAAACGCATCCATTAACTTGGCGTTTGAGTAAACAAGAGCACGTTCGTAATGCCGATGATTACGAAGCGCTTGAAGGTTACGCGGGTCTGAAAAAAGCAATCACCATGCCACCGAAAGATGTGCTTGAAGTGATTAAAGCGGCGACTGTAAAAGGTCGTGGTGGTGCGGGCTTCCCAGCAGGGATCAAATGGTCTTTGATGGCGCCAAATGACAACTCAGGTCCACGTTACCTGATTTGTAATGCCGATGAGATGGAACCAGGGACCTTCAAAGACCGTTTGTTGATGGAAAAACTTCCTCACCAATTGATCGAAGGGATGTTGATTGCAGCGTATACGCTAGAAGCAACCCATGGTTATATCTTTATTCGTGGCGAGTACATTGAAGCAGCTGCGTACTTAAATGAAGCGCTTGAGCAAGTTCGTGCCAAAGGTTACTTGGGTGAGAACATCCTTGGAACGGGTTGGAACTTCGAGTTGTATGTGCACACCGGTGCGGGTCGTTATATTTGTGGTGAAGAAACTGCATTGATCAACTCGCTTGAAGGTCGCCGTGCAAACCCACGTACGAAACCACCATTCCCACAAGTTGCAGGTGCTTGGGGTCGTCCTACCATTGTTAACAACGTAGAGACCTACAATAACTTACCGGCAATCATGTTGCGTGGTCCTGAATGGTATATCGGCTTATCTGCGGGTAAGTCGAAAGATCCAGGCACAAAAATTTATGGTGCATCTGGCAAGGTGAAATTCCCTGGTCTTTGGGAGCTTCCATTTGGTACAACTGCGCGTGAAGTAATTGAAGACTATGCGGGCGGTATGCGTGATGGCTTGAAGCTTAAAGCATGGTTACCGGGTGGTGCGTCTACAGACTTCTTGGCTGCTGAACACATTGATCTACCGATGGATGCTGAGAGCATCATGAAAGCAGGTTCACGTTTAGGTACGTGTTTGCTGATGGTGGTGGATGAAACGCAATGTATGGTTTCAGCGACTCGTAACTTAGAAGAATTCTTTGCACGTGAGTCATGTGGTTTCTGTACGCCTTGTCGTGATGGTTTACCGTGGGCGGTGAAAGCACTGAAAGCATTGGAAGATGGTACAGGTAAGAAAGAAGATATCGATCACTTACAAGAACTTACTCGTAAGCTTTGGATTGGTAAGACTTTCTGTGCGCATGCTCCAGGTGCAATGGAACCGTTGATGGGTGCACTCAAATATTTTCGTGGCGAGTTTGAAGCAAAAGTAGTGAATGCTGCTGCGCAAACTAGCAACGTAGAACAAGCTTAAGGAATTCGACTATGGCTACAATTCATGTCGATGGCAAATCGTACGAAGTCAATGGCTCAGAGAACTTGCTGCAAGCATGTTTGTCTTTGGGTATTGATATCCCGTACTTTTGTTGGCATCCATCCTTAGGTTCTGTCGGTTCTTGCCGTCAATGTGCCGTGACTCAATACGCGAATCCTGAAGATACGCGTGGTCGTTTAGTCATGTCATGTATGACACCTGCATCTGACAATACCTACATCTCGATTGAAGACAAAGAAGCGAAAGACTTCCGTGCGTCAATTGTTGAGTTCTTGATGACTAACCACCCACACGACTGCCCAGTCTGTGAAGAAGGTGGTCACTGTCATTTACAAGATATGACCGTGATGACTCAACACGACCGTCGTCGTTACCGTTTCACAAAACGTACGCACTACAACCAAGAGCTAGGCTCATTCATTTCACACGAAATGAACCGTTGTATTGCATGTTACCGTTGTGTTCGTTACTACAACGACTATGCCGGTGGTACAGACTTTGGTGTGTATGCAAGCGCGTCACGTGTTTACTTTGGTCGTCCTGAGTCAGGTACTTTAGAGTCTGAATTCTCGGGTAACTTGACTGAAGTATGTCCTACAGGTGTATTCACCGACAAAACTCACTCAGAACGTTATAACCGTAAGTGGGACATGCAGTATGCGCCAAGCGTATGCCAAGGCTGTTCTTCGGGTTGTAATATTTCTCCGGGTGAGCGTTATGGCGAACTTCGTCGTGTCGAAAACCGTTTCAACGGCGAAGTAAACCAATACTTCTTGTGTGATAAAGGTCGTTTTGGTACAGGCTATGTGAACCGTGCAGATCGCCCACGTCAACCACAGTTCCGTGATGGTGCTGAAGTAACTACAGTTTCTGTAGATCAGGCATTAGATACCGTGATTGCAAATATCCAAGGCAAAAAAGTTTTGGGTATTGGTTCTCCACGTGCATCACTTGAGTCGAACTTCGCGCTTCGCGAATTAGTTGGTCAAGAGAACTATTCAACAGGTATGTCTCAAAAAGAGCAAAACTTGGTTGAATTGGCTGCATCGATTATGCAAACCGAAGGTGTATATAATCCGGGTATGCGTGAAATCGAAAGCTATGATGCTGTGCTTATTTTGGGTGAAGACTTAACGCAAACTGCGCCACGTATGGCGTTGTCTGTTCGTCAAGCGGCGAAAAACAAAGCCAAAGAAATGGCTGCGGAACGTCGTACCCAAGACTGGTTAGCAGAACCGCTACAACGTATTGCTCAAGATGCGAAATCACCGATTTTCATCCTGGCTGCAACGCAAACACGCTTAGCTGATGTTGCTGCAGGTGAAGTGGTTGCTTCTCCAAACGACATCGCTCGTTTAGGTTTTGCCGTTGCTACTGCTGTAAAGGGTGATACAATTCTTGGTCTGGCGGATGATGCGAAAGCATTTGCTCAGAACATTGCAGATACACTGAAAGCGGCGAAGAAACCACTGATCATTTCAGGTACAAGTTTACAAGACGCATCCATTATGGAAGCTGCTGCACAAGTTGCGCAAAACCTTGGTGGAAATGCTGGCTTAACCTTGACGGTTCCTGAAGTGAACTCTATGGGCTTAGCAATCTTCGGTGGCCAAAGCTTAGAGCAAGCATTTGCGCAAGACTATGACACGGTTGTGATTGTTGAAAATGATCTATTCCGTCGTTTGCCAGCGGTACAAGTTGAAGCAGCACTTTCTGGTAAAGACGTGATTGTTTTAGATCACTCTGAAACTGAAACTGTGAAGAAAGCGGATATCGTACTTTCTGCTGCGTCATTTGCTGAAGGCGATGGTACGGTTGTCTCTCAAGAAGGCCGTGCACAACGTTTCTACCAAGTGTATGACCCGAGCTACTACAAACCTGAACTGGCGATCAAAGAATCTTGGCGCTGGTTACATGCCATTGAAACAGGCGTGAAGGGCAAAGCGATTTCTTGGACCTTGCTTGATGATGTCATAGAGTCAGTTGCGAAAAACGTACCTGCACTTGCTGCGATTCAAGATGTGGCTCCAGATGCGGGCTTCCGTGTCCATGGTTTGAAAGTTGCGCGTGAACCGCGTCGTTACTCTGGTCGTACCTCTATGCGTGCACCATTGAACGTGCATGAACCGAAACAACCGACAGATATCGATTCGGCATTAACATTCTCTATGGAAGGTTATGTCGGGAACCAGACGCCGTCTCCACTGGTACCATTTGCATGGTCAGCAGGTTGGAACTCACCGCAAGCTTGGAACAAATTCCAAGATAACGTGGGTGGTCACTTAAAAGGTGGTGATTCGGGTGTGCGTTTATTTGATCGTTTAGCGAAGCGCCCAGCACGTACTTTCGTTGCTCCAGCGGTTGTGGTTGCAAACCCTGAAAGCTTCCGTTTAGTGCCAATGCATCACATTTTTGCTTCTGGTGAATTTACTGTGAAAACACCTGCGATGGAATCGCGTATTCCTGAAGCGGTCTTTGCAGTGGGTGAGCAAGATGCAACTCGTTTGAATGTTCAAGATGGTCAAAAAATCACTGTGAAAGCAGGTGAGACTTCGATCGTACTTCCAGTTCAAGTGATTGATTATTTACCTACAGGTTATATTGGTTATCCAGTTGGTCTTGCACCTACGGTTTCACTTGCTGAGCCTGTATCAGTCGCGGTAGGAGCGTAATTCATGCAACAAGAATTAATCCGTCAAACGCCGCTTTGGGCTGAGAACTGGCCAATTGCCTACTCAGTCATTCAAGCGATTGTGATTTTACTCGTTGTAGTACTCATCGCTGCGTTGATGTCTTTTATTGAGCGTCGTTTACTGGGCTTATGGCAAGACCGTTATGGTCCGAACCGTGTAGGTCCTGGGGGGATGTTCCAGATCGTTGCCGACATGTTGAAAATCATGTTCAAAGAAGACTGGACACCAAAGTTTGCTGACAAATTGACTTTCCGTTTAGCTCCTGCTGTTGCCATGGCAACAGCGGTGATGTCGTTCATGGTTATTCCTGTATCACCATACTTAGGTGTTGCAGACATGAGCATCGGTCTATTGTTCTTTATGGCAATGGCAGGTATTGCAGTCTATGCCGTATTGTTTGGTGGTTGGTCATCAAACAACAAATATGCATTGCTTGGTGGTCTACGTTCTGCAGCTCAAACCATTTCGTATGAAGTGTTCTTGGGTATTTCATTGATGGGTGTGGTTGCGATTGCAGGCTCATTCAACATGCGTGAAATTGTAGAAGCACAAAAAGATGTATGGTTTGTCATTCCACAGTTCTTAGGTTTCTTAATCTTCGTGGTTGCAGGTGTTGCGGTAACTCACCGTCACCCATTTGACCAACCAGAAGCAGAACAAGAATTGGCGGAAGGTTACCACGTCGAGTACGGCGGTATGAAATGGGGGATGTTCTTCGTTGCGGAATACGTCAACGTAGTTCTGATCTCTGCATTGATCGTAACGCTATTCTTCGGTGGTTGGTTAGCGCCATTTAACATCGATATTCCGTTCATTCCACCAGTATTCTGGTTCATTATCAAAACAGCATTCTTTGTGATGATGTTTGTCTTGGCTCGTGGTTCACTTATGCGTCCGCGTTATGACCAAGTGATGAACTTTGGTTGGAAGATTTGCTTACCATTAGCGTTAGTTAACTTATTAGTTACTGGCGCAGTGATTCTGTGGTAAGGGCAGGGAGAATAAAATGTATAAAATTCTAGCTGGGTTCGGGTCAATCGTACGTTCACTGTGGATGGTTTTCTCACACGTGACACGTAAACGTGACACCATTCTTTACCCAGAAGTGCCAGCCGAACAAATTGTTCCACCACGTTTCCGTGGTCGTATCGTGTTAACACGTGACCCAGATGGTGAAGAACGTTGTGTTGCGTGTAACTTATGTGCAGTTGCATGTCCTGTTGGCTGTATTTCATTACAAAAAGCAGAAAAAGAAGATGGTCGTTGGTATCCGGAGTTTTTCCGTATCAACTTCTCACGTTGTATTTTCTGCGGTATGTGTGAAGAAGCATGTCCGACGACTGCAATTCAAATGACTCCAGATTTCGAGTTGGGTGAATACGTTCGTCAAGACTTGGTATATGAGAAAGAAAACTTACTCATTTCAGGTCCTGGTAAATACCCAGACTACAACTTCTACCGTGTAACCGGTATGGCTGTAACTGGAAAAGACAAAGGTCAAGCGCAGCGTGAAAGCGCACCAGTTGATGTACGGAGCTTATTACCATGATGTGGCCATTTTATTTGATGGCACTTGTGGCCATCGTTTCGACGATTCGTGTTGTGACCAACGCGAATCCTGTACACGCTTTATTAAGCTTGATCGTGTCACTTCTTGCAGTTGCAGGCATGTTTATGATCGTGGGTGCGCCATTTGCTGGTGCACTTGAGATCATCGTCTATGCAGGCGCGATCATGGTGTTATTCGTATTCGTAGTGATGATGTTAAACCTTGGTCAACACACCGTTGAACAAGAGCGTAAATGGTTAACATCATCTGCTTGGGCATATCCAGCACTCATGAGCTTCTTAATGGGCTTGGTGTTGGTGTGGATGCTCGGCTCTGACTACACAGCGGCTGGCCCTGTTATGGGTACTGAAGTTGTGGGTCCAAAAGTCGTTGGCCAAGCACTCTTTACTCACTATTTATTATTGGTTGAAGTTGCTGCCATGTTATTGCTTGCTGCGTTGGTTGCAGCATTCCATCTTGGTAAACGTGAACCAGGTGCAGAAGAGGACAAACAATAATGGGCAACATCCCTTTAGAACATGGTTTGATTGTTGCAACCATTCTTTTTGCACTGGGTTTTTACGGTGTGATGGTGCGACGCAATCTATTATTTATGTTAATGAGCCTTGAAATCATGATGAACGCAGCTGCACTTGCGTTTGTTTTGGCTGGTAGTGCATGGGTACAACCAGACGGACAAATCATGTTTATTCTGATCTTAACGCTTGCTGCGGCAGAGGCTTGTATTGGTCTTGCGATCGTCCTTCAGTTCTACCATCGCTTCCATCACTTGGATGTGGATGCTGCTAGTGAGATGCGCGGATGAGTTTTTTATATTTAACAGTATTATTCCCGCTCATTGGTTTTGTCCTTTTAGCGGCAGGTCGTAACAAGCTTCCTGAAAATGTCGCTGCCATTATTGGTGTGGGGGCAGTTGGCCTTTCTGCATTGGTTGCTTTGATCGCTGGTCTAGACTTTGTTAATAATGGCAAAGTGACTTATGTTCAACATCTTTGGACATGGTTCAATGTAGGTAACCTAAGTCCAGGCATTAGCTTACATCTTGACGGGTTATCACTGCTCATGATGGGTATGGTGACAGGTGTGGGTTTCCTGATTCACATCTTTGCATCATGGTATATGCGTGGTGAAGAAGACTTCGCGCGTTTCTTCTCTTATTTCAACCTATTCGTTGCCAGCATGTTGCTGCTCGTATTGGGCGATAACTTAGCGTTATTGTTCTTGGGTTGGGAAGGCGTAGGTCTATGCTCTTACTTGCTGATTGGTTACTACTACCAAAACCCTGCAAATGGTTTTGCAGCAATTAAAGCATTTACCGTAACACGTGTCGGTGACGTTTTCTTACTGATCGCTTTGTTCTTAATTTACCAACAGTTCGGTACTTTAAACATTGCAGAAGTGGTTGCAGCTGCACCAACAGTGATGACACAAAGTTCATCTTTAACTATTTGGACAGCACTGATGTTGTTCTTGGGTGCGGCAGGTAAATCTGCACAGATCCCATTACAAACATGGTTGGCCGATGCAATGGCAGGTCCTACACCTGTATCTGCATTGATCCACGCTGCAACAATGGTAACTGCAGGTGTTTACCTGTGCTGTCGTATGTACACCGTGTTTGAAATGGCACCTGAAGTGATGATGTTTATCTCAATCACAGGTGCGGTAACGTTGTTAGTGGCTGGTTTTGCTGCATTGGTTCAAACCGACATCAAACGTATTTTGGCTTACTCAACGATGAGTCAGCTGGGTTATATGTTTATGGCTGTAGGTGCTGAAGCTTATCAAGCAGGCTTGTTCCACATGCTGACTCACGCATTCTTCAAGGCATTATTGTTCTTGTCTTCAGGTGCCGTGATTTTGGCTTACCACCACGAACAAAACATCTTCAAGATGGGCGGTTTATTCTACAAGAACAAATTCCTATTTGCTTGTTTCGCCATTGGTGGCGGTGCATTGGCAGCGATTCCATTCATTACCGTGGGCTTCTTCTCGAAAGATGCGATCTTAGGTGCAGTTTGGGTACAAGGCGAATCAATCGCAGTGTATAACTCATTGTACTGGGTGGGTGTAGCAGGTGCTTTCTTAACGTCGATTTACACATTCCGTCTCATTTGGGTTGTGTTCTTTGGTAAAGAAAATACACCGTATCATGCGATTAAAGGCATTACCTTCTGGGGTCCTTTGGCGATTCTTGCTGTACTTTCAACTTTCGTCGGTGCGGCACTTAAAGCACCAGTGGAAAGCATTTTAAATGCAGCAAAAATTCCAGCATTTGTGATTCCTGAAGCTTTAGAACATGGCATGCATAGCGCTGAATATACCGCTGTGGGTATTGCATTGGTTGGTTTAGTGATTGGTGTGGTCTTGTTTGCGTTTGCTTATAGCGCAGTGAAAGGCTTTGCTAAAACGTCATTGGGTGCAGGTCTTGCAAACATTTGCCGTAATGCACTGGGCTTCGATGCGCTTTATGACATCGTTTTTGTGAAACCATATTTGCTTATTGCGAAGATTTTAGGTCGTGATCCAATTGATCGCTTGTGGTTAGTCTTGCCTGCACTTGTAAAAGGCGGTCACAGCTTCACAAGTTCACGTCAGACGGGTTCATTGCGTGATTACGCATCAAGCATGGCATTAGGTATCTTTGTATTACTAATGGTCTTGATCGTCACTCAGATCGTGGGGAAATAAGATGGAAATCACAAACAACTGGATTCTACCCGCGCTGATCTTAGTTCCGTTCATTGCTGGTTTTATTTGTTGGTTAGTCGACAAACTCGACGACAAACTGCCGCGTTATATCGCGTTAGTGGGTATGCTCATTACTTTGGGCTTAACTGTTGCGCTATGGCAGACAGGTACATTTAACTACGAACTTGGCGCGAAAGTGCCATCGTGGTCTGCTGAATTTATGTTGCCATGGATTCAGACTTTAGGCATTAACATCCACTTAGCAGTGGATGGTCTATCTCTATTAATGGTGGGCTTAACGGCACTTTTAGGTGTGTTGGCTGTCGGCTGTTCTTGGGGTGAAATTCAAAAGAATGTTGGTTTCTTCCACTTAAACCTTTTATGGTCTTTGGGTGGTGTGATCGGTGTATTCTTAGCGATTGACATGTTCTTATTCTTCTTCTTCTGGGAGATGATGCTTGTACCTATCTACTTCTTGATCGCACTTTGGGGTCATAAAGGGGCAGAAGGTAAGTCACGTGTTTATGCTGCAACCAAATTCTTCCTCTACACGCAAGTAGCGGGTCTTATCATGCTCATCGGTATCCTAGGCCTTGTGGTTTATGGTTACATGATGACGGGTATGATCGGTTTTGATTATAACTACTTATTAGCTGTAGCCAATACTTTAGACAAAGAATTACCCGCTGTTGCTTTTGCATTCATGCTGTGTTTATTCGTCGGTTTTGCGGTAAAACTTCCAGTTTTCCCATTACATGGCTGGTTACCAGATGCGCATGCGCAAGCCCCTACAGCAGGTTCGGTTGACCTTGCAGGTATCTTAATTAAGACGGCTGCATATGGTTTACTGCGTTTTGTGATTCCATTCTTCCCAGCGGCTTCTGCGCAGTTTGCAGACATCGCGATCATTTTCGGTTTAATCGGTATCTTCTACGGTGCTTGGTGTGCTTTCCAGCAAACCGATATGAAACGTTTACTTGCGTACACGTCAATTTCACACATGGGCTTTGTTTTACTTGCGATTTACGCAGGTAACATCTTAACCTTCCAAGGTTTGATGATCATGATGTTGGCACATGGCTTGTCATCTGCTGCATTGTTCATTATGTGTGGTCAAGTGTACGAGCGTGTTCATACACGTGATATGCGTTTGATGGGTGGTATGCGTGGTCAGTTCCCATATCTTGCATTCTTCCTCATGTTCTTCGTGGCGGCGCTTGTAGGTATTCCAGGTCTAGGTAACTTCATTGGTGAGTTCCTGATCTTGATGGGTTCTTATGCAAAATTCCCAGTGTTTACTATTCTTGCGGCAGTAAGCTTAGTATTTGCAGGTCTTTATGGCTTGATTCTGATCCACAAAGCGTTGTTTGGTACGCCAAACGAAGAACAACAGCAGCACTACAACAACCCATTGAAAGACTTAAATGCGCGTGAAGTAGTGATCTTGTTAATCTGTGCTTTCGGTCTGTTATGGCTTGGTTTGTACCCACAAAGCTTCCTTGATATTTCAAATTCAAGCATGGCGTGGTTAGCGAACAGCTACATTCCTGTACAAGAAGTAGTTGACGTTGCGAGTCAAGCAACTGTTCAACTCGAAAATGTGGAGATGCAATAAGTCATGAACTTCACAATGTCATTTTCTGAGCTTATGCCTTTAGCTCCTGTGATGATCGTTGCTTTAACAACGATCGTCGTGATGATTCTTACTGCAATTAAGCGTAACCATAACTTAATTGCGACAGCATCAGTGGTGGGCTTAAACCTTGCGGCAGCATATGTACTATTCACAATGTTCGGTGGTGCTTTCAAACCTGCGAACGTGATGGGTATGTTCATGGTGGATGCGTTCACCTTGCTGTACCAAGTAATTATTCTAATTGCTGCTTTGGCATGCTGTACTCTGTCGCATGCCTATATCGAAAGCTATAAAGATAACCGTGAAGAGTTGTATATCTTAATGTTGTCATCAGTGACTGGTGCAATGTTAATGGTGGCAAGCTCTCACTATGCATCGTTCTTCATTAGCCTTGAGTTGATGTCGATTCCTGTATATGGCTTATTGGCATATACACACCAACGCTCTAAGTCTTTAGAAGCGGGTGTGAAGTACTTGGTACTTTCAGCAACAGCTTCGGCAATGTTGTTGATGGGTATGGCTTACATTTACGCGTACACAGGTTCAATGTCATTCTATGACAATGTTCAAGCGTTAATGCAAAACATCCAACAGCCAATGGTACTTTTAGGTTTAGGTCTAATAGTTTTTGCTGTGGCATTCAAACTGTCTTTAGCGCCATTCCACAAATGGACGCCAGACGTTTATGCAGGTGCACCAACACCGATCGCAACATTCCTTGCTACAGCTGCAAAAGTTGCGACAATTGGTCTGTTTGTACGTTACATCCTAACCTCAGGTGCGATCCTTGTTGACTCAATCGTGACGATCTTAACCGTGATTGCGGTATTATCGATCTTGGTGGGTAACTTCCTTGCAGTGAAACAAGTGAACTTGAAACGTATCTTGGCATACTCTTCAATTGCGCACTTTGGTTACTTGTTGATTGGTTTAATCAGCATGACTTATGCAAGCCTTGGTAACGTATCGGTCTATGTGATCACTTATGTGTTAACTACGATTGGTGCGTTTGGTGCGGTTGCATTGATGTCTAGCCCATACAACAACGTAGACGAAGCAGAAAGCTTAGCGGATTATCGTGGTCTATTCTGGCGTCGTCCAGTGTTGACTGCCGTATTAACCGTGATGATGCTATCGCTTGCGGGTATTCCATTGACAGCGGGCTTCATTGGTAAGTTCCTTGTGGTCATGGCTGCGGTAACGACTCAACATTGGTTCCTTGCTGCGATGATCATCGTTGGTTCTGGTATTGGTCTGTACTACTATCTCCGTGTGATGGTTGTCATGTACATGACACCACCAGATGCACCTCGTGTAGACGCTGTGGATCATTGGGGTCAAAAAGTGGGTGGTATTATGGTGCTTTTAGCTGCGGCAGCAGTGCTTGTGATTGGTATCTATCCAGATCCAATTATCAAGTTAGCACTCCAGTCAGAGATTCTATCTCCAATCCACTTTATGCTTTCTCAACAGCACTAATTTTTAAAAACGTTTCGTTTTAACAAAAAAGCCTCCATCAATTGGGGGCTTTTTTGTTTTTATCGCACGATAAAAAGCTTTATAATGTAAGGAATTTTATTTTACCTTTTAGGTGCTCTCCCGTGGCTATCCATGAAATTCGTCATCCACTGATTCGTCATAAGCTTGGTCTTCTTCGTCGTGCCGATATCAGCACTAAAAACTTCCGTGAGCTGGCTCAAGAAGTGACCATGCTGTTGACCTATGAAGCGACCAAAGATTTACCTGTTTGCGACCATGAAATTGATGGTTGGAATGGTAAAGTAACGGTAGATCGCATTGTGGGTAAAAAAATCACGGTTGTGCCAATTTTACGTGCGGGTATTGGCATGTTAGATGGTTTCTTAAATCTGATTCCAAGTGCAAAAGTGTCTGTACTGGGTTTAGAGCGTGATGAAGAAACGCTTGAAGCACGTACTTATTACAAAAAATTAGTTCCAGATGTACAAAACCGTTTAGCAATGATCATCGACCCAATGCTTGCAACGGGTTCTTCATTGGTTGCTGCGATTGATGTATTGAAAGCAAGTGGCTGTAAAGACATTCGTGTGATGGTGTTGGTTGCGGCGCCTGAAGGTATTAAACGTGTTTTGGATGCGCACCCAGATGTCACTATTTTCACGGCTTCAATTGACCAAGGCTTAAATGCCAATGGTTATATCGTGCCGGGTCTAGGCGATGCGGGCGATAAAATCTTTGGTTCAGTTCAAAAAGATTAAGATTGAGCCCCAGCAAAAAGAGGCTTTTATAGCCTCTTTTTTATATACTACAACAAAGCGTGTACATATTAGGATCTGTTTATGAAGGCCGAGCAATATCAAGGAAAAGTTAAGCAATATAACGCTGACAAAGGTTTTGGTTTTATTTCCTCACCTGAAGGCGACGTATTTTTTCATATCTCGGATTTTCCTGCAGACTCAGGTGAGCCGAAACGCAATGAACGCGTGAAGTTTAATGTGGTTGAAAATGGCGATCGCTATAAAGCGATTAAAATTGAGCGGGTTGAAGACAACTCTGCCAAAGCCAAAAAATCGAAAGTCTCAAGCCATAATAAATCGATTACCACAGACTTATTGTCTAATTTTAGACGCTAAGTCAGCGTTGATTCAGAGTGAAATCGTACAAAGATTAATCTTTGTATTTTGAAGCAAAGAGGCTTTTTAGCCTCTTTTTTATTGATTACAATACGAAAAATACAGTTGAATAGAGCAGATTATGTTTCTGAAAGGGAAAATCAAAAGCTTTAGTACCCCACGTGGTTTTGGTTTCATTGAGGTGGAAGGGGATATTGATGATGTGTTTTTTCATATCAAAGATTTGCCACAGCACAACATTGAGCCCAAGCTTGGTGAAGCACTTCAGTTTATGATTGTAGAAGACCAAGGCAAGTTTAAGGCTGGGAATATCCAGCGGCTCGGTCTGTCCTCAGAAAGTAAAGCAACGACATCATCAAATAAGAAAAAAGCGCGTACCCAAACTTCACCACGTTACCATGAGGCGGGGCATAAAAGTACCATCATCACCGTGATTGGCATCATTATCGTCGCGGTACTGGGCTTTTTGACCTATGGGAAATATCAAAGTTATAGTGCAGAAAAACAGCGTAAAGCTGAACAGTTGATGCTCGAGCAGCAACAGATTGTAGAAGAACAGCGTAAAGCTTTAGGAAAGTTGCCCGATCAAATCTTATCTGAGCAAGGTAAGCGTAATTTAGAGACAGGTCTGCATCAGACCAATCAACCACGCTCTGAACGTGTAACGGAAAGTATTGATAAACAAAATGGTCGTTTACCTGTCAGCACTGGACAGTTTAAATGCGATGGACGAACCCATTGCTCCCAAATGCGTTCTTATGAAGAAGCGGTTTACTTCTTAAGGAATTGTCCAAATACCCAAATGGATGGGAACAATGATGGTGAGCCTTGTGAGCGCCAATTTGGGAAATAAAAAAAGCACCCTTGGGTGCTTTTTACTTACTTATTTTTCGCAGAATTTCATAAAGGCTTTGAGTCCTGGGCCTTGGTACTTCTGACGATGCACCAACATGAACAGTGGACGCGTGAGAGACCAAAACGGAGTATCAAGCACCACTAACTGGCCTTTTTCGCGCAAAGGTTCTGTTGCCAGTTTTGAAATACATGACATCCCTAAACCACCCGCCACGATTTTTAAAATCGCTTCATTATGACCCAAGGTTAGACGGATATTGGCATCAGGCAAGTCTTTTAAAATAGCGTTATCAAACACTTCACGCGTACCTGAACCTTCTTCGCGCAAGATCCACTCGACAGATTTAAAGTCATCAGGCGTTAATGTGCGATTTAACTGCGCCAAAGGATGGTCTGGTGCACAGCAGACGGCCAATTCATCGTCACGCCAGTGAATACATTGTAGCTGTGGTAAGTGACAAGAGCCTTCAATCAAAGCCAAATCTAGTTGGAACTGATTCACCGCCTCAATCATTTGACGGGTGTTACCAACTTGCAGTTGTAAATGGGCTTGAGGCTGAATTTGTAAGAAATCAGCCATTAGGTCAGGCATGAGGTAGTCACTGATGGTCAGGGTTGCACCCAAACGCAAATCAATGCTTTGTAACTCACCTTTAGCGGCTTGCTCGAAAGCATCACAGCGACCCAAAATTTCTAAAGCTTGTGGCAGCAGGAAACGACCCAGATCATTGAGCTGAAGACGCTTACCTAGACGGTCAAACAGAGGAGCCCCCAAACCGTCTTCTAGATCTGCTAAAGCCATACTCGCAGCACTCTGGGTGAGTCGAACCGCATCACTGGCTTTGGTTACTGTGCCTTCTTGAGCAACTGCTACAAAAACCGCCAACTGGCGTAAAGTCATGCGCATGAATATAGCCTTAACATTTAAAAAATATTAACAAATTATGTGGTCATGCTAACATGAGCAACGTCTTTGATGCCACGCTGAAATCATGTCAATTGAAAAATTTAGCCTAGAAAAGGTTTTATCCGTACACCGTTGGACCAATACACTTTTTAGCTTCACTATGACGCGACCTGCACATTTTAAGTTTACCGCAGGACAATTTGCCCGTATTGGCATCAAAGTGGGTGATGAATTGGTGGTTCGAGCGTATTCGGTGGTGTCCTCTCCCTTTGATGAAACTTTAGAGTTTTTCTCGATTGTGGTGCCTGAAGGTGCATTTACCTCGAATTTACAACACTTAAAAGTCGATGATGAGATCTACCTCGAAAAGATTCCGTACGGCTTTTTGACTTTGGCGCGTTATCAGTTGCCGTTACCAAAAGACTTATGGCTACTTGGCACAGGGACAGGGCTGGCACCTTTTATTTCGATGTTACAAGACTTTGAAACGTGGTCGAAGTACGAGAGCATTACACTGGTCTATAGTGTACGTACAGCCTCTGAACTGGCCTATGCAACACGTATTCAGGAAATTGCAGAGACCTTTGGTGAAGGCCATACAGGCTTTAAATTTGTGCCAATTGTTACCCGTGATCCGCATGCGCCACTGCATGACCGCTTACCTGTACTGATTGAAAATGGTGAGCTTGAAAAAGCAGTCGGTTTGAGCCTAAACCCAGAAACCAGCCATGTGATGCTGTGTGGTAACCCGCAAATGGTTGAAGACACCAAAGAAGCCCTGAAAGCACGTGGTCTGACCATGAACCGCCGTGGTGAAGGAAATATCGCGGTCGAAAACTATTGGTAAGCTTCAAAAGCTCACATGGATAGCGATAGCAAAGTATTGCTTAAACACTGCTTTAGCACAGAGAAAGAGACGAAATATCGCGCAGGTTTTGTTGTTGACTGAAACACTTTAAACTGAGGAGCAGTGGGGTAAATGCTAAAAATGGATTCATTTCGTAATCGGTTGATGGTGTTATTTGCTGGTTTGGCGTTTACTTTGGGGCTCTGTATTACCTTATATATCGGTAAAACTGCTTCGGCTCAAATGAGTAAATCCAGCGGTCAAACCTTATATATTGCTGCGAAGAGTATCAGTAATACTTTGGCAAATTCGTTGACAGAACGTGAACGGGAAATGGTGCTTTTGAGTCAATCGCCGTTTATTGCTGAGGCAGACTTTAATAATCCACGTGTTCAACAGCAACTCGACCAAGTTAAAAAATCATATCAATATTATGCATGGCTTGGGATTGCGAACCCCGAAGGTAAAGTCGAAGTTGCAGCAAATCATTTATTGCAAGGTGCAGATGTATCTGAGCGAGATTGGTTTATTCACGGTTCCAAGCGAGTATATTTGGGCGATGTACACAAGGCTGTTCTACTCGCCAAAAAAATCAAGGCCATTAACCCGAATGAACCGATGCGTTTTATTGATTTTGCGACTCCCATTTATGACCCTACGACGCATAAAATAAAAGGCGTTTTGGCTGCGCATGCAGACTGGAGCTGGGCAAGCCATGTGCTGAAAAGTTCATTATCTGAAAATGCTGCACAACGTGGAATTGAAGTGTTTATTGTGAACCAAGCGGGTGAAATTCTATATCCGTTTAAAAGTATTGGTCAGGTGAACCCTCCGAGTTTTAGCAAACAACATGGCAATTACTTTGTGCATGACTGGGGAGAGGGACAAAACTACCTCACCACGGATGTTCCTGTGTTTTCACAGACACAGATGAACTTGGGTTGGCATGTCATGATTCGCCAGCCAGTTTCGATAGCCTTGGTAGAAGTTCGGTCACTGCAACATCAAATCTTAGCTATTGGTTTTGTGATTTCATTACTGCTACTTTTTGTGACTTATCACTTAGCGAATCGTTTTAGCCGTCCAATTGAAAACTTGGCAAAAAGTGCGCATGCAGTCGAGCAGGGACGTGAAGATGTTTACTTTGAGGCGAATACCAGTATTCGAGAAATCAAAGGCTTGTTACAGTCATTAAATCGTATGACCGACACACTGTTGACCCAAAAACATCAGCTAATGGATGCCAATACAACGCTTGAACAAAAGGTTCAGGAGCGCACACAGGAACTAAAAACGGCCAATATAGAGTTGGAAAAGTTGGCACGGCATGATGCACTGACAGGACTATATAACCGCCGTGCATTGACCGATTATCTGGACTATTTATACGCTCAGTTTACACGTAGTCATGTGGGCTATGCGGTGCTGTTGTTGGATGTAGATTACTTTAAAAAAGTGAATGATCAGTATGGGCATGAGGTGGGTGATCGAGTCTTAAAAGGAGTGGCGCAGGTGTTGTCCTCGAACATCCGTGAGTCGGACTTTGTTGCTCGTTATGGTGGTGAAGAGTTTGTGGTGCTGTTACCCACGACCACGCTTGAAGGTGCAATGATTTTGGCTGAAAATCTACGCCAAACTGTCGAACAAGCGCAGATTTTGGATCAGCATCCCATCAGTATTAGTATTGGGGTGAGTGTGGTTCAGGTTACTGATAGCGATGCACAGACTGCCATGCGCCGTGCCGACCAGCATTTGTACCAAGCCAAAGCGCAAGGGCGTAACCGTGTGGTTGCACTTTAACATTTAGGCTTTGACTGTGGCAGATTGGGGTGATCTGCTACACTGAAGTATCTTCTGCTTTACTGTGCATTATTGTGATGTCTTACGATATAAAAATGAGCCAACTGCCTAAGGTTGAGCGCTCCCCGCAGCAGAAAAAATTAAATCGTTTGATTGAGCGTATTGAACAGCAAAAAAAAGAATTGGCAGCATGGCAAAATGCGCAAGCCGATATTCAAAACTATACGCGCAGCAAGCTTTTACTTGTTTATAGCGAGTTACACACGGTTTTATTTACGCAGCTCGAGACCCTGTGGAATCATTTGGCCGGCGATGCCTTTAGCAAAGCAGATTTGGTGCAGATTGACACCAAAATAGCCGCTTTAGCCAAGATGCTGAAAAAATCACAGATGCTAACTTCCGAGCAAAAAGAACAGGTAGAGAAAGTGGATACTTTCTATATGCAGCATGCAGAGCATATACGCGCGAAGAAAACCAAAGCAAACTCAATACAAAGTCATGACCTCGCAGAAACTGTAGAACAAAACGTGGATGTGGACTGGGAAAATTATGAATACGATTCTGCCCAATATAAAGCAGAACGAGAACGTGCCAAGCTGTTAAAACAACAAGAAAAACGTGAGCAAGCAGCCAAAATGGCAGAGCAGTCACTGAAAACCGTGTATTTAAAAATTACTGCGATGATTCACCCTGACCGTGAGCCTGATGAAGCGAAGAAGTTAGATAAGACTGAACTTTTGCAGAAGGTAAATGATGCTTATGCAGAGCAGGATTTATTTTATTTACTGAAACTCCAGTTACAGCTAGAGACCAATAAAGGCCTAAGCTCAAAAGCTTTAAGTTCGGAACAAGTGAAGTTTTATCAGTTGTCTTTAGAAGCACAGAGTCAGAATTTGCAAAGCCAGTTAGAGGAGATCTTTGCATCTTTTCACTTGAGTAGTCATGTTAATACCAAGCAACTTAAAATGAATGATGTGTATAAGGTGATAGATAAGGATGCTGCTGAGTTAAAGCAGCAGTTGAAGTGGGAAAAAGAGCGGTTAAAGCATATGAAAAAGGTGAGTGGGGTAGAAATGTTGTTGGGGCATGGGGTACTGTAACTCCCCTTGCGCAGCAGTGCTGCTCATCTCCTAGAAGGAGAGGGAACTTCATTGCGTATCGAATAACTATTAAATTAATAAAGAATGCTCCCTCTCCCTCAGGGAGAGGGCTGGGGTGAGGGTAATTAAAATGGAAAATAAAAAATGAAACTAGACCTACAATTATTAGAATTCGCCAAAACCATGCGAAGCAATGCTACTGATGCAGAAAACCTCATGTGGCAATTAATTCGTGCTAAACGATTTATGAATTTGAAATTTCGCAGACAGCATGTGATTGCTCCCTATATTGTGGATTTTTACTGTCATGAGTTGGGTTTGGTCATTGAGTTAGATGGAAGTCAGCATGGCACAAACGATGCGATTAAGTATGATGCTGAACGAACTAAGTTTTTAGAGGCTTTGGATTTGAAAGTTGTACGATATTGGAATGATGATGTGTTAAGTCGGACGGATATCGTGTTGAAGGATTTGTGGTGGAAATGTTCTGAATTAAAACAGACCTCTCCCTAACCCTCTCCTAAAAGGAGAGGGAACATCCATTGTTAAATTCATGCGTAATCTTTAGGTCAGATGATGCTCCCTCCCCCTATGGGATAGGGGGTGTAAAAATTAGCCACCTTCTGTAGCTGCTTTTTTCTGGTTAGTTGATGCAGTAGATTGTTGAAGTTCAGCTTTTTTATTAGCGATCCCAAATGGGATGTGTACTGATGCAATACTTTCAGCAGTTTTTTCGACATGAGTTACTTGGTCATCGAAGAAAATGTGTGGTTTTAGAATTTCTAAAACTTTACGTTTTTCGATACCTCCCAAGAAAAAAGCTTCATTGATAGTATCAATTCCCCAAGCACGTAAACTTGTAATTACACGCTTATGAGCTGGAGCATTACGAGCAGTTACAATAGAAACTCTTAAACGGCTCTCATATGTAGGATTATCTTCCAAATACTTTAATTCAGCTGTTTGAAGTGTAGATAATTGTTGAAGTAGTTTATGTAAAGGCCCTGTATTTGCTGGCTGATCAGCAAGTTTAGATTCATTTTCAATAAATGCATTTAAGTCTTTTTCTTTAAATATTTTTTCAGATGAGTCATCTGCTATTACTCCATCAAAGTCAAATGCAATGCGTAGTTCTTCATCATTTTCAATATCAAATATATTGCCCTTGAGAATTAGCCCTGCAGGATAGCCAGCTGTGATTGCTTGGTTTACATCAATTTCATTTGCTGATAAAAATAGACTTATATTTAAAGCATTAATATATTTATGAGGAGTGCGTCCTTGTAAAAATATTGCTCGCTTAATGTTTAGTTTGTGATACTCAATAGAGTTCATTACACGTAGCCCCGTATTTGGGTCATTGCGTGATAATAAAATTACTTCAACAAAAGGTTTATCTGTCGGGAAAATATTATTAAGACTTAATAACCTTTGGATAAATGGAAAGGCGACACCTTGTTCAAGAGGGATATTTTCATGATCTTGCTGATATTTTCTATAGGCTAACTCACCTTCGGTTCTAAAGACTGTGTCAGATTCTTCTAAGTTGAATAAAGCACTAGATGCTAAACCAATTACTAATTTTTGATCTAAGTTGTATCCACTCATAACTTATTGGCTCACTTTATTCAAATTTTTAATTTCATTGGAATCATCAAAACCATCTTGACGATCAGGGATTTTTTGATTCCGAATGTCTATATTGGTAATAGATTTACCTGGTAGCCCATTAATTAGCCCCAATTCTTTTAAATAATTATAGCTGATAGCTCCCCAATTTGTTGTTGAGAAAATGGTTAAGAGCCAAATGCAAAGAAGGAACCTTCCAACTTGAATTGGAATTTTACTCACAGAAGGTTTTGATAAAATACGAGTTTTTGTTGGTGTAAATGGGAAGTATTTAATTAGGCTATCATAGTAAAAATCTTTAGCCCAAAACTTAGAGTCAGCTTTAAATGTATTATTCTCCCAAAAATGAGGATTGAGTTTATTTTTATCATTTTTATAAAATTTTGTATAAATATTATTCTTAACTTCTTCGATATTTTTATTAAAAAGCTTATGAAAATCATTAACACCTTTTGCTTTGTAAAAAAACTCTAATCTATTTTCTGCTTCGCCTACCTCTGTTTCCCAATGTTCTTGCCAGAATTTTGCACCAGAAGCAGCTTGCATTTGATAAAAAGAAACTCCTATTCCTACTAGACAAATAATAGTATGAATTAATGGAACAGTATTGTTAGAGTTAATAATACAAGCTATTAATACACCTTGAAAAATCATAAAGAAGTTATTACGTTGAACAAGTTGAGTAATTTCAAAATTACGAGTTTTTACAGCAATATAATAGAGCTTTTTAAGGCGTTCTTCCTCTTCTTCTTTGCGGATTTCTATCGTAGGGGCAGGAGTAGATATTTTCTCAAATAAATTTCTAATTTGGATTTTTAAATTAAATAATTTCACTAGAGCTATAAAGGGCCGAATAATCAGCCCTTTATACAATATATTAGATTAAATTACCAACACCTTAAAGCGCTGCAATCTGCTCCATATTCGCTTGAATCTTCACTAACTGATCAGCAAACTCAGCCAATTTCACTTTTTCGCCTTCAACTACAGCCGCAGGTGCTTTTGCCACAAAACCTTCATTCGAAAGTTTGCCTGCAATGACGTCATGCTGCTTTTGCACTTTGTCTAAGTCTTTCTGTAAACGACCAAGTTCCGCTTTCGGGTCAATCAAGCCCTTCATAGGAACAAAGACAGACACGTGACCCACAACAGAAGAAGAAGACAATGGTGGTTGTTCAGCATCCGCCAAGAACGTAATGCTTTCTACTTTCGCCAATGCTTTAAACAACGCTTCAATACGTGTGATCTGTGCTTTCTCAGCTTCCGTCGTGTTTTGAAGCAACACTGGTAATAAACGCGCATTACCTAAGCCCATTTCACCACGGATGTTACGTACTGCACCAATCAAACCTTGGAGCCATTGCATATCGGCTTCAGCCTGTTCGTTTACACGCTCAGGGTTGGCAACAGGGTACTGCGCCAACATAATGGTTTCACCAGAAATACCGAGTTTCGGTGCAAGTGTCTGCCAAATTTCTTCAGTCAAATACGGCATGATTGGGTGTGCAAGACGTAAAGATGCTTCCATTACCGCTAGGAGTACACGACGAACTTCAGCTTTACGCTCAACCGATACATTTTCATCATTCAGAACAGGTTTGGTCAGTTCGACATACCAGTCACAGTATTCATTCCAAATGAACTCATAAATCGCTTGTGCAGCCAAGTCTAAACGGTAAGTTGCAAAGGCTTGTTGTACCGCAGCTTCTGCTTTTTGCAGACGGCTTACGATCCACTGTTCAGGCAATTCCCACAGGTCCTGACGAACTTCAGTACCAATCACTTGCTCTTCACAGTTCATCATCACGAAACGGGTTGCGTTCCAGATTTTGTTGGCAAAGTTACGGTAGCCTTCAACACGCTTCATGTCGAACTTAATGTCACGACCTGTGTTGGCAAGCGCACAGAAGGTGAAACGAACTGCATCTGTACCATAGGCTTGAATGCCTTCTGGGAATTCTTTACGGGTTGATTTTTCAATCTTCGCCGCTTGTTTCGGGTTCATTAGACCCGTGGTACGTTTTTGTACCAAGGTCTCAAGGTCAACACCGTCAATGAGGTCTAAAGGATCAAGTACGTTGCCCTTAGACTTCGACATTTTTTGACCTTCGCCATCACGGACTAAACCGTGAACGTATACCGTTTTAAACGGTACTTGTGGCGTACCATCTTCATTCTTCATGAAGTGCATCGTAAACATAATCATACGAGCAACCCAGAAGAAGATGATGTCAAAACCTGTCACCAATACATCCGTTGGGTGGAAGGTGTTGAGGAAATAGTTTTCCGCATCTTTCTTGGCATCGCCAGTCCAACCCAAAGTTGAGAACGTCCACAGCGCAGAAGAGAACCATGTGTCGAGTACGTCTTCGTCTTGGCTAAGCGCAACATCGGCAGGGATGTTGTTTTTGGCACGGACTTCAGCTTCGTCACGACCCACATAGATGTTGCCTTCAGCATCGTACCAAGCTGGGATACGGTGACCCCACCAAAGTTGACGAGAGATACACCAGTCTTGAATGTTGTTCATCCACGCCATGTACATGTTGCTGTACTGTTCAGGAACAAATTTGATACGACCATCTTGAACCGCTTCAATGGCAGGTTGCGCCAATGGTGCAATTTTCACATACCATTGGTCGGTCAAAAGTGGTTCAACGATCACACCTGAACGGTCACCGCGAGGTGGTTTCAAGGTATAAGGTTGGATTTGATCTAACCAACCTTCAGCCTCTGCTTGTTCAACCAGTTTTTTACGTGCTTCAAAACGCTCTAAACCAATATAGTCCGCAGGGGCAGCAATGGTTTTCGAGATTTGTTCGCCCGCTTTTGAAATGTATTCAAACTCAGCCAATACTTCTGCATTTTTATTGAAGATATTGATGATAGGCAGTTCACAACGCTTACCAACTTCATAGTCGTTAAAGTCGTGCGCAGGGGTGATTTTTACACAGCCTGTACCGAATTCTTTATCGACATATTCATCTTTAACGATTGGAACAGCACGACCTGTAATTGGCAGGATAATGTTCTGACCAACGAGGTGTGTATAGCGTTCATCATCCAGTGCGACTGCAACAGCGGTATCACCTAACAATGTTTCAGGACGTGTGGTCGCGACAACGATGTGGTCTTTACCATCATGCGTACGTAGGTTTTTATCTTCAAAGAAATATTTGAAGTGCCACAATGAACCTGCTTCTTCTTTATCCGACTCAACTTCGAGGTCAGAAAGCGCAGTTTGCAGTTTTGGATCCCAGTTCACCAAACGTTTGCCACGGTAAATCAAGCCATCTTCGTGCAGTTTAACGAACACTTCTTTTACGGCATTGGATAGACCTTCATCCATCGTAAAGCGTTCACGCGACCAATCGACTGATGAACCTAAACGACGGATTTGACGGGTGATGGTGTCGCCTGATTGCTCTTTCCATTCCCAGATTTTTTCGATGAATTTTTCACGACCAAGGTCATGACGACTGACACCTTGAGCACCCAACTGACGCTCAACCACCATTTGCGTGGCAATACCCGCATGGTCTGTACCCGGTTGCCATAAGGTGTTTTTACCTGACATACGGTTGTAGCGTGTTAAGGCATCCATAATGGCATTGTTAAAACCATGACCCATGTGCAAGCTACCGGTGACGTTTGGCGGCGGAATCATGATACAAAATGACTCACCTTTTTCAGAGGGCTTGAAATAGCCACGTTCTTCCCAAGTTTGGTACCATTTTTTCTCGATCTCGGTCGGATCGTAAGTTGTAGCGATATTTTGCGCTGAATCAGTCATAGTTCAAACAGTTCAAAAGTAGATAAAAAATTGCATCTATTGTAGCAAAGAAATCGCAAATGGGGGCATGTAAAGCAAATGCGTTGATCTAGCAATTGCGACATGATGCAGAGCGCTTTATGATGTGTCTAAACCTAGAGTGCGCTTTGTTCGCAGTAAAAATCAAAAAAAGGGGGGATCATTATGACTTATCAAATATCATTAAAATTAAAACCTGAAACTCACAAACGCTTTGCCCACATTCATCAACAGCTTAATGCCGGCGAAAGCCAAAGCCTTGCCAAACCTTTGGGTGAGGTTTTAGCGGATATTTCATGTGAAGTGATTGATCAAGTCTTTGGTGATCTTGCACGCTTGTCTACCTCAGGCGATGGGGAGTCTGAAAAAATTATTCAGCACATTGTGGACACTATGCGTAAGTACATGCCGTGGTCCGTGTCGTTTTTTTCAAATGACCGTCTAATTCCAATGGTGAATTATCTAGAGCAAATGATGTATGACACCGAGAGCATGCATTTTTTAAGCTACCCAGTCGAAAAAACTTTAGTCACCGAACTTTTGGGATGTGCGGAACAGATGGAAAAGGGCAATAACAGCTATGTTGCTCCAGCTTTGAAGGTGTTTACGCAAATTGTCGATCAAGGGGTGACCAGTCTGGTTCGTGAACCCAAAAAAATGCTTAAATTTAATCTGGTGGTCGATAAAACACTGAATGGGGTGATTAACTTGACGACCCAGTTGGGCTATAAACGTTTTGATAAATTAGGGCGTATCTATGATGCGCAGATGATGAGTCAATATTTCGATCATTTCCTGACTTTTTTAAATGATCAATCCGCAAATAAAACTTCGGTATGAGGCAATAAGGACATGGCACAGTTAAACAGTTTAGACGCTAAGGTGGTGTGGATTACGGGGGCATCTTCAGGGTTAGGTGAAGCACTAGCCAAAGAGTGTGCTTTACAAGGGGCAGAGGTCGTACTCACGGCAAGACGTTTTGACGAACTCGAAAAAGTTCGTGTCGGACTGCTCAATCCGGATCAACACATTTCCATTTGTGCCGACATTACCGACGAAGCTCAAGTTCGTCATGCCTATGAGCAAGTACTACAGAAAAAAGGTCGGATTGACTGGTTAATTAATAATGCGGGTTTAAGCCAACGTGCCTTGATTGCTGACACCAGCATGCAGACTGAACGTGCGATTATGGAAGTGGATTATTTCTCACAAGTGTTTTTAACCAAAACTGTTCTACCAACATTTTTAGCGCAAAAATCAGGTCGTATTGCCTTTGTTTCGAGTGTTGCGGGGCTATTGGGGACGCAGTACCGTGCCAGCTATTCAGCAGCCAAGGCTGCCATTCATATGTGGGCAAATAGCCTGCGTGCCGAAGTGGCCAATGAGGGCGTGGATGTATCGGTGATTTTCCCGGGCTTTGTTAAAACCAATGTTTCGTTTAATGCTTTAAATGGCGCGGGCAAACCGCAAGGTCATCAAGACGAAGCGATTGAAAATGGTTTAGAACCCGATATTTTTGCGCAAACGGTGGTGAGTGCATTGCTTAAAGGTGAAGAGTACATCGTAGTGGGTGGACGGAAGGAGAAAATGGGGGTTCTGGTGTCTCGTTTATCGCCTACAACGTTGTATAAAATGATTCGTAAGATGAAAGTGAAGTAAATTTAAAAAGGCAGGAGGAAACTAACTTCCACCTGCCTTTTAGGATCATATTGTTTCCATATCCCCCTATGCTTTGATAAGGGGACAGAGTTGCACTACTTACTGATTTTATTTAAATAATTTAAGAACAATTCCGCATTTTTCCCACGCACTTGCCAAGACATACAACGCACACCACCGCCCATATGACAGACATTAGAAGACTGTACTGGAACAACAGTACGTTTGGTTATGCTACGAATTTGCTGTAAAGCGACAGCATCCTCTTTAATCCCAAATTGCGGGAAGTAAATCCGTTCAGGCGTGACCAGCATATTGGTGTATAGGCCACATGCAGAACCAAATTTTTCATCGTAGATTTCGCTGCCATCATAAGGGGTGATGATTTCACGAATTTTAACATTGGGAATGCCGCGCTTTAAATCTGCTTTGAGTTGCTTGGCATAGTCGGGATCTTCAGGGTAAGAGTTAATCACTAAGGTATTTTGGTCGACAAAGCTGACTACGCCATCGGCATGCTCCAAGCCCCCTTGTTCATCGGCTTCAATGAACGCAATCTGCTTTGCACCTGTTAAAGCGATGAGTTTCTTGCGGGCTTCGCTTTCGGTGAGCTTGTTATCCGCTAGAAATTTAGTGCTGAGGACGACATTGCCATAACCATCTTCAACCCAGTTTCCGCCATCATTCAATAGTTTGCTTTGAGTAAACTGTAAGCCTGCTTTTTGACTATAGTATTTAAACTCGTCTTGCACTTCATCTGAAATGGCCTGACCTTTTTTAGCGCCACCTTGTCCTGCCGCCGTGTAGCGGAACATGACGGGTTGAGCAGGATTGGCGCTGGTGAAGTCGCGCATCCAAATGTCATGCATCGGTGCGATTGCCACATGCTTTTTGCCCAAGGCTTTGACATAGTCGGGGTAGAGGCCCTTGTCCGTCAGAACAACGACATTGTCTCCATTTTTAATAATTTTTTTTTGCATAATCGACGTGAAAATCAAAAATATCATCAATCATTTTTGCATAGTACGCATCATTACTTTGAGGGGATGCCAGTACAATTAATTCAGCTTTGGCTACAAGTGGAATCATGCTGAGTACAGCCATACTTATTTTTAGTGCTAAAGATTTCATTATCTGTGACCTATTTACAGTGTAGGTAATGTCCATTTTTATTGTGTTCAGTGTAGAGAATTATGCTCTAGTGAGCAATCTACCATCCGAATGTACGATAGAAGGTGAGCGAGCATGAGCTATTTTGAACGCTCATGCTATTTGAGTTTAGTGAATGGATGATTGGTCAATAGTCGCTGTTTAAGGACTTTGAATGGCAGTCCCATAAGCAAAGACTTCGACCATACCGCCTTGCATGCCCATTTCTGTGGTCGCCAGTCGCATACAAGCAATATGCGTTGCGCCGTGCTTTTCCGCTTCAAGTTTGAGTCGAACGATGGCTTCACGACGGGCGCGATCGATAACACTTTCATAGCTGGTGAGTCTACCCCCCAAAAAGTTTTGCACGGTCGCCAGTACATATTTGAAATAATCATGAGAAATCACAACATTGCTACTGATCATGTGCCCAGACTGCTCGAAGCTTACTTTGCGTAAATTACCCACAGTAATGTAAGCAAGACGCTTCTCATTTTGTTCAAGCTCCGCCAAATGTTTGCGTTCGTTATAACGACCAAAGCCAAAACCGACGCTAAAGAGCACGGCAAAGATCAGCAGTTGGAAAACTAAACTTTCCATGGCTTAGGCCTGTGTTGGAAATGGATCGGGGAGATGGTTGTCTAACGGTGTGACACGGACTGCAGTGCCATAAACAAATAACTCAGATGCACCTTGGGCAATATTTGAGGTTGAAAAACGAATACCTACAATGGCATTGGCCCCTAGGCCTTGTGCTTTCGCAATCATACGATTCATGGCTTCTTGGCGTGATTCTTCTAAAAGCTCGGTATAGGCAGTGAGTTCACCACCGACAATATTTTTTAACCCTGCCAAAAAGTCGCGCCCGACATGTTTACTTCGAACCGTACTGCCATAGACCACATCCAGTTGTTGGGAAATGCGATGTCCAGGAACAGACTCAAGGTTACTTAAAAGCATAATGTTCAATATTCAAATGATTTGATTATCTTTGAAGATAGGAAAAAGCCCAGCAAAAAGCAATAAAAAAGCCCACCGAAGTGAGCTTTTGATGTTGCAAACCTTAGTTTGCTGTTTTGTTGTATTTCACATCTGAAGATGAAGGTTGTTTCACCACTTGATCCGTCGTGTTGGCTTTTACACCGCCACCGAGGGTTTTATACACTTCAACTTGGTTGTTTAAGTTTGCTTGTTCAAGCAATAACAACCCTTGTTCCGCTGAGTACGATGTACGCTGTGCATCAAGTACAGTCAGGTAGTTATCGATACCTGCACGGAAGCGAGCAGTTGAAAGTTTATAAGTGGTGTTGGTTGCATCTACCAGACGACGTTGCGCTGCTAGACGGTCACCAATATTTTCACGTACTGCCAAGGCATCATTCACTTCACGGAAAGCGGTTTGAATGGTTTTTTCATAATCTGACAACGCAATTTTTTGGTCAGTTTCTGAAATCTTCACATTGGCACGACGTGTGCCCCAGTCAAAGATTGGAATATCCAAGCTTGGGCCAAGTGACCATACAAAGGCACCTGATTTAAACAAATCGCTTAAATCTGTCGATGCATAACCCGCTGTGCCTGTTAAGCTGATGGTTGGGTATAACTGTGCTTTTGCCGCACCAATGTTGGCACCCGCAGCAGACAATTGATATTCCGCAGCACGGACATCAGGACGATTATTTAACAAGTCGCTTGGCAAGCCCGCTGTCAACGCCGTACTTTGGGTAATACGTTTCACAGGTTGAGGAGACAATAAGTTTGCAGGAACAGGCTGACCCACCAACAGGTTGAGTAAGTTCTGTGCTTGTGCAAGTTGAGTCTTGTAGTTCGCAACGTCATTACGTGCAGTTTCAACCGAAATTTGCGCTTGACGCACAGGGACTTCGCTATCGATACCTACATCAAAACGTTTTTTGTTTAGATTGTACGACTCAAGCTGTGCTTTTAAGGTTTGGTCTGCCAGTTTTAAGTTGGCATTAGCAAACGAATAGCTCAGCCATGCTTGTGCAACCTGACCAATCAACGAAATTTGTGTTGCATCACGTGCACTTTGAGTCGCCAAATAGCTGTCTAAAGCATTGTCTTTTAAGCTACGAACACGCCCCCAAAAGTCTAACTCATACGCAGTTACGCCAAGGCCAACATTATAGGTTGTCATGGGTTTGTTGCTGCTGAGTGTATCTTGGCGAAGCACACTACCACTTGCACCAATGGTTGGCAGTTGGTTGTTTTCGCTAATTTGATACGCTTGCTGAGCACGTTGAATATTTAAAGTCGCCGTACGGAGGTCACGGTTATTGGCTAGTGCTAACTCGATGACTTGGACTAAACGCTGATCAGCAAAAAAGTCTTTATAGCCTTGTTCTGCAACAGATGGACCTGTCGTTGAACCAATATATCCTGTTGGGATATCCGCTTGAGCGACGGGTTCTGGACCACGCATGCTTTGACATGCAGTCAAAGCAAGCGCAAGTGCAGATACCGCAATGCTACGACCTGAAATAGACCATACTTTTTGCATCACGATGTTTGCTCCTGATTATTTTGTTTCTTAGGTTTGTATTTGAAAATACTACGAATCCAAACAAAGAATACTGGAATGAAGAAAATACCCAACAGTGTAGAACTAATTACACCACCAAGGACACCAAAGCCTACCGAGTGTTGACTACCTGCACCAGCACCTGTTGAAAGGGCAAGCGGAAGGACACCAAAACCGAAAGCAAGGGTGGTCATGATAATTGGGCGTAAACGCATTTTTGCAGCATGAAGGGTTGCATCAAACAAGTCTTCACCTTGTTCTTGCAACTCTTTTGCAAACTCTACGATCAAGATTGCATTTTTCGCAGAAAGACCAATCACGGCAACAATTGCGACTTGGAAGTAGATGTTAAATGACAGATTTGGATCGCCTTTGATGATCATACCTAACCACGTTAAAGTAAATGCACCAATAATACCAAGTGGTACAACCAGCAATACTGAAACAGGGATAGACCAACTTTCATACAATGCGGCAAGACATAAGAAGACGATAAGCATTGAAAGAACAAGCAGCGGAGCTGTTTGATTGCCCGAATCACGTTCTTCTAAAGATAAACCCGTCCATTCATAGTCGAAACCATCTAAGCCCATAGATGGTAACTTGCCAATGATTTCTTCCATCGCGAGCATTGCATCACCCGAACTAACGCCTGGTGCTGGAGTACCTTGGATGTTAGCCGAAGCAATACCGTTATAGCGCTCTAGACGAGGTGAACCATAAGTCCATTCACCCGATGCAAATGCAGAGAAAGGAACCATCGTACCTACGTTGTTACGTACATACCATTTGTTTAGGTCTTCCGGCATCATACGTGTATTTGAGTCGCCTTGAACATAAACTTTTTTCACACGACCACGGTCAACGAAGTCATTGATATAAGAACCGCCCCACGCCATGTTCATGGTTGAATTAATATCGGCAATACTTACACCCATTGCTCCTGCTTGCGCTTGATCAATGTTGATTTGATATTGCGGAGTATCTTCTTGACCATTTGGACGAACACCAGCAAGACGTTTGTCTTGTGCAGCCATGCCTAACACAGCATTACGTGCTGCAATCAGTTTATCGTGACCTTGACCACTAGCATCTTTTAACTGGATGTCAAAACCTGAAGAAACACCTAATTCTGGCATTGCAGGTAATTGCAATGGCATGATGTAAGAGGCGTCTTTCACAATCATATTCAATGCCATACCACGTTGGATGATGGCACCAATTTGCGACTCAGGTGTCGTACGCTCACTCCAGTCCTTCAATTTGATAAATGCAAGACCAGCATTTTGGCCAACCCCTGTGAATGAGAAACCAGAAACAGTAAAGATCGACTCTACATTTTCTTTTTCCTTGTTCAAGAAGTAATCAGTCATAGTTGTGATGACTTTATCCGTTCGTTCAAGGCTCGCACTTGGTGGAAGCTGAACTAAAGTCATGACGACGCCTTGGTCTTCATCTGGTAAGAATGAAGAAGGTAAGGCTTTATACAGACCGAATAAACCTGCAAGCACCAGTAGATAAACCACACCAGAGAATATTTTATGGTGCGTCATGCGGTTGACACCGCCTTGGTATTTCACGGCAACTTTTTCAAAGCTACTGTTAAACCAACGGAAGAAACGCGCAAAAATATTATTACTTTCTGGCTTGTTTGCATCATGTTGTTTTAACAAGGTTGCACACAGGGCAGGGGTGAAGGTTAATGCCACGATCAGTGACAAAATCATTGCGGTAACAAGCGTAATCGAGAACTGACGGTAAATAACACCTGTTGTCCCCGCAAAGAATGCCATCGGTACGAATACTGCGGTTAACACGCTCGTAATACCGACCAAGGCACCAGAAATCTGTTTCATGGACTTTTCAGTTGCCGCTACAGGGTCAAGATGTTCTTCGACCATGACACGTTCTACGTTTTCCACCACGACAATTGCGTCATCAACCAATAAACCAATCGCTAAGACCATCGCAAACATGGTGAGCGTGTTGATTGAGAAACCGAAGATGTTAATGACAGCAAATGTGCCCAATACAACCACTGGAACAGCCAATGTTGGAATAATTGTGGCACGCCAATTCTGTAAGAACAGGAACATCACAATAAAGACCAAAATGATCGCTTCAATTAAGGTTTTAACAACACTCTTAATCGAAAGTTCAATAAACGGTGTGGTGTCATAAGCCAGTTGATCTTTTAAACCATTTGGGTAGTTTTTACGAAGTTCACTGAGGCGCTTTTCTACAGCCGCTGCTGTATCTAGTGCATTTGCACCAGTTGCCAGTTTAATCGCAACACCGCCAGCAGCCTTACCATTAAATTTAGAGTCGAACTGATAGTTATCTGACCCGAGTTCAACACGCGCAACATCACTCAAACGGACTTGAGCACCAGAAGATGTATTTTTTAGAAATATATTCTTAAATTGTTCAGGTGTTTGCAACATACTTTGCGCATTGACAGTCGCATTCAGCACTTGACCTTGTACAGAAGGTGCACCGCCTAACTGACCTACAGCCACTTGAGCGTTTTGAGCACGAATTGCAGCAGCAATGTCACTTGGTGTCACTTGCAAACTGTTCATTTTCGCTGGATCTAGCCAAATACGCATCGCATATTGACCACCAAAGACTTGAATTTCACCTACACCAGCAACACGGCTCAGTGGTTCAGAAATATTTGAGTTTACATAGTCTTTAATGTCCGCCCCAGAAAGACTTCCATCTGGAGAGTAAAATGCAAGTACTTGCATAAAACTCGCACCAGACTTGGTCACTTTCACACCTTGACGTTGTACATCTTCAGGTAAAAGCGCTGTTGCAGATTGTAATTTGTTCTGAACTTGAACCTGTGCAATGTCTGGATCAACCCCTTGTTCAAAGTTCAAGTTGATTGACGCTTGACCATTACCCGCACTGTTAGATGAAATGTAACGTAAACCATCTAAACCATTCATTTGTTGTTCAATGATTTGCGTTACAGTATTTTCAACAGTTTGTGCAGAAGCACCTGGATAAGTTGCAGCAATTGTCACCACTGGTGGTGCAATTGTTGGATATTGAGCAACAGGCATTGTAGTTAGCGAAAGAACCCCCGCCAACATAACCACCAGTGCAATCACCCAAGCAAAAATAGGGCGATGAATGAAAAATTGAGCCATATTCGTCTACCCCTTATGTATTTGAAGTAGCTTTTTGTTCAGTTTTTGCACCAGCTTCTGTCTTTTTAGCATCCGTTGTTGGAGCTTGAGGTGCTGCTGCTTTAGGTTGATACGGTTTCGCAACAACTTTCTGTTCAGCTTTAACTTTTGCTATTCCGTCAACAATAACTTTTTCACCTGTTTTAAGGCCTTCAGTCACAATCCAGTCTTGGCCTTGAATACCAACTGTGGTGATTTGACGAGGCTCTACTACGCCTTTGTCATTCACAATCATTGCCATCGCTTGACCTGTTGGTGTGCGAGTCACTGCAATTTGCGGCACTAACATCGCATTCGGGATTACGCCTTGAACGATTTGTGCATTGGCAAACATACCTGGAAGCAGCAAGTGATTCGGGTTCGGGAACACCGCACGAATCGTCACAGTCCCTGTATCTGGATTGACACTGGCATCAGAGAACGCTAAGCGGCCTTCGATTGGATAGTCACTACCATCTTCAAGTTTCAGCTTCACACGCGTGTTGTTACTGCTGTCTAAGCTACCTTTACTCAATTGTTGACGTAAACGAAGAAGTTCAGAGCTTGATTGGTTGATATCAACATAGATCGGGTCTAAACGTTGAATCGTCACCAATGGCTCTGTTTGGTTTGCAGTCACCAAAGCACCAGCAGTAACTGTAGAGCGGTTGGTTTGACCTGAAATTGGAGAGCGGATGGTTGAGTAACCTAAGTCCACTTCAGCATTTTTAACTTGAGCACGTGCTGCTGCCACTTGTGCTTCAGCGACATTTACTTGACCCACTAAGTCGTCATAGTCTTGCTTCGCAACAGCGTTGCTTGAAACCAGTTGCTGATAACGATTCAATTTGGTTCTGAGTGTGCTTAAATTCGCTTCTTGTTGTAATAATGCTGCTTTGGCATTATCAAATGTTGCGCGGTTAGTACGAGAGTCAAGTTCATAAAGTGCCTGGCCTTCACGTACATAACTGCCTTCCGCAAACAAACGTTTTAGAATGATTCCACTCGTTTGTGGGCGAACTTCAGAGATTTCAAATGCCGTGGTTCTGCCAGATAACTCTACAGATTGTTCTACATTTTGCGGTTGTGCAACAATGACACCGACTTCAGTAGGTGGCATTTGTTGAGAAGCGCCAGCTTGCTGCGCATCCTTTGGATCTTTGCTACAACCAACAAGTGCAATACTCGTTGCTAATGCGCAAGCGGTAAGGGCTGGGGCCCAAAGCTTTGCCGATATCATTGTTCCACCTCGATTAGATTCTTATCTAAAAATAATGTGTATTTAATTGGGTATATCTGCCACACAAGATGTAAAGCAGTGAAATCCAGATAATACTAATGCTCCAACCTGCGAGAACGTCGGATGGGAAGTGTACTCCAAGATAGACTCTTGAAATTCCCATCATCAGCATCCATAAAATAGCAATGCATACAACATAACGATGTGCAGGAAATGGTCGACTTAAGAAAATGGCAAGACACGCCAAAGTGGCAGCATACATACTGTGCGCACTCGGAAAGGAAGCACCATAGCTCGTCACTAGGTGAAACATTTCTGGTGGGCGTGGTCTTGAAATTAGAAATTTAAGTAGCCAAGCAGAAGCAATACTTCCAACAACGCCTAAACCAATAAAAACAACATCTCTATACTTTTTATACCATGCACGATGGAAACACCATAGAGTGGTTAGAAATAATACAAACGGCATGCCACCGAGTGCCGATAAAAGTATTGCAAGTTTATCTATAGGCTCAGTTCTTAATGTGCTGAAACATTCGACCATCGCCAGATCTAAAGCGGTGAGTGGTTGAATGCTTAGAGCTAATACACTGATTATAAATAAAATAATACCGATAAAAAGCAACAAGTAAGGCATGCTGGAACTCGTGTCATTTCAACCGATTTAAGCGCGGTTATTTACTGGGTTAAAGTGTACTCATCAGTACACTTTAATTCAAGTGTTGATTAATCATGTATAAAATTTTGTTTACAGTGTAACAAGAGCTCAAAATGGGTACAAAATCATTTTGTATGGTGTTTTGTATTGTTCGAACTTTCATCAACTTCAAGAGGTACTTTGGGTGGCCAAAAGAAGTCACTTGGTCGCGTTAGAAAATGGGTTAAAACCAATTTTGCTAACGGTTTCCACTGTTCAAAACGGACCCGACGTGCACGTAAAGCCACAATAATCGTGAGAGTAAAACTAACAAATAAGTTCGTCAGACCAATAGCGAGTACTCCGAGGAAAGATACAATAATCAAGCCAATCTCAGGACTACCATTAATATTCATCAGGCCTTGAATGAAGTTTGCTGAAGCAAAGGCAATATGGCGAATATCTAGGGGTAAACCCAAAATATAACCAATGGTTCCCATACTTCCTAACATAATCCCGAACAGAAAATTACCCGCCAACGCACCTAAGTTACGTTCTATATAACCTGCAAATTTATCGAGCCGTTCTTGTCCCATGATGGTTTTGAGACGAGGGTGTGCTTTTAAACGAGGGCCAACTTTGCGATAAACCGCCATATTGTCAAAATAACCCGCCAAAAGTCCCGATAAAAACAAACAGACACCCGCAATCGCGGCGTGCGGAATGGCCAAAGAGGTAAAAGGGTTTAAGTCATGTAAGACTTTCGCCGCTTTTGCATGGTTGAGTAGCGGTTCATGCATGCCAGTTGCCCATGCCCACGTAATAAACGCGGCAACAGGAATGGCAATTGAGATATTGCCCAAAATAGCAATAAATTGGGTGCGAATAATATTAATAATCAGCGCTGCTAATTCAGCAATTTGCGCTGTTTTTGAACCTTTGCGCTGTTGTACTGTTGCCGCGAGTGCCGCCGCTGTCATTGCTGGTTGTTTGGTTGCCACGGTAAAGTGCAACACATGAATCAACATAAACCCCAATGAGTAATTCATGCTGTAAACAAAGGCTTGCATGAGCGGTGCCATGATCATCCGTGCAGACAATATTTTCAGGGTGGCCATGGTTGCAATGATGACACCGGCACCGGCTGCGGACTTATACATGGCTAAAAAGCCTTGTTTGTCTGTACTTACATAGTGTTCGCCCGTTTTACTGGCATTTTCAGTCACCTGTAAAGCAATCAATTCACTATTGGTCGTCAGTAAAGAGCGTACACTCCGTTCACTATAAATCGCAGCGGTAATGTCGACCAAGAGCAGGCTCACCGCTTCATAGTGTGCTTCGCCTTCTTCTACAATTAAATTGAGCAACAGTTCGACGCGGTCTAAGCATTGCTCAAGTAAGGAAATCAGATAGGTTAAACTGACACTGACCCCAATACGTTTGGTCGCACGGCGAATTTTCAATACCACATCACGACACTGCTCAATCATGACCAGTGCTTGAGAGGCGTCGGGTGGGGCAACCACACTCGAGGTTTCAGCTTCTTGATGTGCCTTTTTATACTGTTGAATGAATTCGACAATTTCGCGGTTCTGCACTAAAAAAGGCGATTCATATTCGGTCAGCTCAGGATGCGCATTAATAAACTCTGGATATAAACCAATACCACTAATCCGATAAGACAACACCGTAATGGCTTTAATCACTTCACTGCGAATTTTGACTTTTTCTTTTTGATTGGCATGCCCGTGATTGAGCAGGTTCAGCAGTTGTAGCCAGTCACTGTCTCGGATGTTATCGAGCCAATATTTATCACTTCGGTTGGGGAAAACGCGACGGACTAAATCTTGCAGTTGAGTTTCATCATTAATCAGTGGGAGAAAATGTGCCCCTAAACGCTGTGACAATTGGTTCCAAAACCCATCTAAAGACAAGATGCCTGTATCGGCATAAAGACTGGTTTGTTTATATTGGGAAATAAGCCGCAGAACAAAGCTTTGTAAGGTCGATGCGGCATCGGGAGTGATGAGTAATGCTTGAATGAGCGCTTGAAATTTTTGATGGATTTCATCGGTTTGATACGCATCTATTGGACGAATACGCTCCACCAACTCAATTAAAAGTTGATCATTTAAAACAGCTTGAGGTTGTTCAAGCTGTTGCTGCATTTGAGAGAAAAGATCATTAAATTTTATATGCATAGGCAAGTTAAAAACATTTTAAAGCATCATTTGTTATTGAATTCGATGTAAAGCCAGTTTGGTTAAATTGACCAGTGCTTGACGATATTGGCTGTCAGGTAAAGCCTGTAATGCTTGAAGTGCGGCTTCGGTTTCTTCATGCGCCCGTTGTCGGCAGTAATCTAGTGCGCCAGAACTGTTTACGATAGCAATGACTTGATCAAGATCTGTTGTTCCACCTGTCGCAATACTTCGACGAACAATGTCATGTTCTTCACCCGTTGTATTTTTCAATGCTGAGATTAACGGTAAAGTCGGTTTACCTTCCATTAAATCATCGCCAATATTTTTACCTAATGTTTCCGCATCTGAGGTGTAATCCAAAATATCATCAATGATTTGAAAGGCATTGCCAAAGTGGCCTGCAAATAAACGCAGCGGTTCACGGTACTGCGGTGCCCCAGAAAGAATGGCAGCCCCTTCAGTTGCCAGTTCAAATAAACGTGACGTTTTACCGTGAATAATATCTAAATAAGTTTGTTCTGTGGTTTCAGGCTGGTGCTGTGCTTGAAGTTGTAGCACTTCACCTTCGGCAATTTCACAAGTCCCTGTCGAAAAATCTTTGAGTAAGGTCATATCACCGAGATCGACCAATAAATCAAAGGCACGTGAAATTAGAAAGTCACCCACCAGTACTGCGGTCTGATTGTTCCAAGTCGCGTTGGCCGTTGGGCGACCACGACGTAAGCCAGATTCATCAACCACATCATCATGGACTAAGGTTGCGGTATGCAGCATTTCAATGATTGCAGCAAGTTTACGTTGGCGTTCCAAGTCTTCTGCACCACAGGCTTTGGCAGCCAATAAACACATAATGGGACGCATGCGTTTGCCACCTGCTTCAACCACATGTTTACTCACCGCCATGACTAATGCCACTTTAGAGGTAATGCCTTCATTAATAAATGTGTCCATCGTGGCAAAGTCTTGAGCTACAGGGGCGAGAATATCTTGCTTAAAGTCGATGGTCATTTGAAGAGCGGCCTCATCTATATAAAGTGATAAAAATCAGCATTACCAGTATTGTGTAAATAGGGATACATGTCTAAATGATTCATTTCAATCATAAATAAGACTCGCTAGCGTGCGAGGCTATATTTTACGAAAGACAGTTCCTTATTTCCCCAATGTATAAGCGTACTGCATTTGTAGGCTTATTTACATTTTAAAAATCAATTCATCCATACTATAGCGGATTGATTTTAAAAATCTATTTCATTGTAAGCAAAGTCAAGCAAGAGTTGAACTGTAATTTGTTGATTGAGTTTTTCTCGATTATTAAATAATCGTTAATTTAGTCTAATAAGTTCGGCAAATCTCTTGTTGTTTGAGTCAATATCACTTAAAATCCTTGCCCTTGATTAACCCCAGTGGCGTTCGTATTAAGATCGATATATTCCTTTATCGGCACGACGACACGGGCATGTTTGGAGTACATTATGTACGCAGTAATCCAAAGCGGTGGTAAACAGCACCGTGTTGTAGAGGGTGAAACCCTTAAAGTTGAATTGTTGAAAGCTGAAACTGGCGCAACTATTACGTTTGATGACGTATTAATGCTAGTAAATGGTGACAGCATTCAAATCGGTGCTCCAGTTGTTGCTGGTGCTACTGTAACTGCTGAAGTAGTTAGCCATGGTCGTCACGACAAAATCCGTATTGTAAAAATGCGTCGTCGTAAACACTACCGTAAACAACAAGGTCACCGTCAATGGTTCACTGAGTTGAAAATTACAGCTATTTCAGGCTAATCACGAGGAGTAATGAGACATGGCAACTAAAAAAGCCGGTGGTTCGACTAAGAACGGTCGTGATTCGAACCCTAAAATGCTTGGTGTTAAAATTTACGGTGGTCAATCTGTGACTGCTGGTAACATCATCGTTCGTCAACGTGGTACAGAATTCCACGCAGGTCAAAACGTTGGTATGGGCCGTGACCATACTTTGTTTGCAACCGCTGACGGCGTAGTAAAATTCGAAGTGAAAGGTCAGTTTGGCCGTCGCTACGTAACTGTTGAAGCGTAAGTTTTAATAGTAAAAAAACCCACAGTTTTGTGGGTTTTTTTTCGTCTATTCATATTGTTAGCTTATTTTTCTTGTGTTTTTATATTTTGATTAAAGCACTAAATACCAATAAATAGTGATATACATCACAAAAAATAGGAGTGTAGTAAAAAAACAAAACTAAAAGAAAGGTAGACAGATATGAACAGAATATTCACAAAAGTCTTGGAAAAATCCTGCTGCTATATGGTTGTTACAAAACAAAACAGTCAAATTGAAAAAAACCATATGATGAAAGAGACAGCGTTGCGTATTTCTTATAGATCAAACACTGAGAATAGCGGCGTTGTTACGAATCTAAGACTTACTCCGAAATTATTGTTGTTGAGTATTTTATTGGCCATGGGGAATGCAGCATGGGCAACTCAGGGAGATAATCATCAAGGGCAGGGACAAGGACACGAGTCACATGGGAACGGAAATGGGTATGGTCATGGTTCGCATGGAAATGGTAACGGACATGGAAATGGTAACGGACATGGACACGGTTCTGGAACTTCAGGTTCTATGGGACCACAAGGACCAATAGTTCCAGAGGAACCACAGGGCATCCCAGGAGAAAAAGGCGACACAGGAGCCAAGGGCGATAAGGGTGAGCAAGGTATCCAAGGTGTGAAAGGCGATACTGGAGCAACTGGCGCCAAAGGAGATAAGGGCGACAAAGGCGATAAAGGAGACAGGGGTTATACTGGTGCAACAGGTGCAACAGGTGCAACAGGTGCAACAGGTGCTACAGGAGCCAAAGGTGATAAAGGAGACAGAGGCGATACTGGAGCAACGGGTGCACAAGGTATCCAAGGTGCCACAGGTGAGACAGGGGCAACTGGAGCACAAGGCGAACAAGGTATCCAAGGTGAAACGGGAGCGACAGGATATAATGCTTATCAAGTTGCGCAAGTTAATGTTTTGACGGTACTATCACCGAATGGCTCGCTAGCTTAAAAGGCGATATGGGTAACACAGGGATGACTGGTGCAACAGGTTTTAGTGCTTATGATGTTGCAGTTGGTAATGGTTTTGAGGGCAGCATTACTCAATGGTTAGCAAGTCTTAAAGGTACAAACGGTACCAATGGGATCTCTAAAGAAGTGATGGATGCTGCTGACACCTACATCCTGAATGAAGCAAAAACTTATGTGAACCAAGTTGGGCAACAAACCCTCAATCAAGCAAATGCTTATACGGATAGTCGTGTAAATGCCTTGAACCGAGACATGCGAAAACTCGAAGATCGAACCTATGCAGCAGTTGCATCAAGTATTGCGATAGCATCTTTACCGCAACCGACAGATGCTGGCTACACTATGTTTAGTGCCGGTGTGGGTACATGGGAAGGTGAGCAAGGTTATGTTTTTGGTCTCAGTGGTGTGACTGAAAGTAACAAATATGTATACAAAGTAGCTGTGACAACCAATAGCGAAGGTGATTTCGGTGCAGGTGCAGCAATTGGTTGGCAATGGAAATGACAGTGATAATTCTTAACCTCAGTTAGAAAAGCCTCTATTGATTTAGGGGCTTTTCTATGTATAAAGGACACATCTCATCTTCATCATGATGGATATTTCACAACATTAAGCACCAATAAATATACAAATCTTCTTATATTCTCAATTATTAGCCATAAAATTTGATTTAAGATAGCTCATCTAACAAATTGCGACTGCGCAAATTATAAAAGGTGAGATTATGAAAATGCTTCGTAAGACTTTATGTGCAATGACAGTAGGTGTAGTAACACTTGGCCCTGTTATGAGCAGTACAGTATTTGCAGCTCCGGTTGCAGCATCGGAGCAACAAGCCACGACGAGTTTAGTGAAACAGTTGAGTGGTATTCAAAGTATCAGTTCTAACTTTGAGCAAACCACCAAAGTCACAAATTCATCTAAAGCACCGAAGAAACAAGGTTTATCTGCTCAGCACATGAATCAGACCTTTAAAGGGGTGATGAAAGTTGAGCGTCCAGGGAAATTCTATTGGGAAACCACAAGCCCTGCAAAACAAACCATTGTGACTTCGGGCAAAACGGTTTGGATTTATGATCCAGACTTACAGCAAGCAGTTCGTCAGACTTTAGATGAACAGGTGGCGAATACCCCTGCACTATTATTGTCAGGGAATACGGAACAGATTCGTAAGTCATACCGTATTACGCAACCAAATCAGAGCAAAACTTACTATACCCTGTACCCAAAAAGCGATGATGGTGCGTTTCAAAGTTTAACGATCAGTTTTGGTGCGAAAAATGCGCCGACGTTAATGATCTTAGAAGATTCTTTGGGACAAACCACCTATGTGCGTTTTAATAACACCAAGGTAAATACCAATATTCCACCTTCAACCTTTAATTTTACTCCGCCTAAAGGCACAGATATTATTGACCAATAAAATGAGTCTGTTGTTTAAAACCACCTTCGGGTGGTTTTTTATTGGGTCACGTTCAGTTACATAACGTGGTGGGAAGTTATGGCTGTGCTTTGTATAGTCTGAGCTATTGAATACGTAACTGCGGGTAAATCATGATATTACTTCATAACAATAAAATTGGATCTGTCTTCGCAATGATGTTGTGCGCGGGATTGCTCAGCGCATGCCAGCCACAAAATGACAGTAACGCTGCAAAAAGTGAAGAGACAACTAAACCAGCTCATGTCGCGCAGACCTTGCCATTGATAGAGGCAAAAGTTCGACCATTACAATTGGCGCGTTCTATTGCTTGTGATGAAGAAGGGTGCACCAAATACCAGCTGTACAGCGTGGAAACTAATGTTCCATGGATCAATCAATATTTTGATGAGCGGATGAAAAAAGCCAATCCTGTGGCGTTTGAAAGCTCAAAGCAGGCTAAGCCACAGATTGATGAAAACATGCTCAGTGAAACTTTGTCTGATGTCCGTTATGTGGCGCAGCGTGGTAAATATGCTGATTTTGTTTTGATGTATTATCACTACCCAGCGCGTGCCGCACATGGCATGTATCACAACGAATACATCACCTTAGATTTGGCAAAGAAAAAACGTGTTGCACTGAGTGAGATCGTGGTAGACAAGACTGAATCGCAATTATTAGATGCATTATATAGTGCCAATAGTATGTGGCTGTCCGATCATAATATTTCACGAGAGCAATTGAAGCTGACAGATAATTATTATATGAGTGCCAAAGGTGTGGTGTTTGTCTATCCATTATATGAATTAGCATCTTATGCAGAAGGGATGTCTGAATTGGTTTTACCGTATCAACAAGCCAGCGGCTTAATTAAGGCGGAATATTTGCCAAGTTTTGTCGATTATGCAGCTGAACGAGAAAAAGCGAGCAAAGAAAAGCCATGAAAATTGCTGTAATAAGCCACAGCTAGTGATCGCGTGACTGTATTTTTCGGCCTGAAGCGCTTACACTATAGCCAGTTTTTTTCTTTGCAAAAGATTGGCTATGATCGACCCGAAATTACTCAGAAATAATATTGAGGCTGTAAATTTAGCCTTAGCAAAACGTGGTGTACAACTGAATGTTGAAGAATGGGCATCACTAGAAGCTCGCCGTAAAGAGATTCAATCCAAAACTGAATCTCTTCAGGCTGAACGTAATTCGGGTGCAAAACAAGTTGGCCAAATTAAAAAAGCTGGTGGTGATGCATCTGAAATTATGACGCGCATGTCAGCGATTGGTGATGAAATCAAAGCCGCAGAAGTCGCTTTGTCTGAATTACAAGCTGAACTTGAAGCAAAATCACTCAGCATTCCAAACTTGCCAGATGAGTCTGTTCCTGAAGGAAAAGACGAAAGCGATAACGTGGAAATCCTCACATGGGGTACCCCGCGTACGTTTGACTTCGAAATTAAAGATCACACTGACTTAGGTGAGTGGATGGGTGGTCTTGAGTTTGAAACTGCGACCAAATTGACAGGTTCTCGTTTCAGCGTGCTCAAAGGGCCACTTGCTCGTTTACAACGTGCGATTACCCAGTTCATGTTGAATACGCATACCTTAGAAAATGGTTATACCGAAGCTTATGTGCCGTATTTAGTCAATGCTGACTCACTCCGTGGTACAGGCCAATTGCCTAAATTTGAAGAAGATTTATTCAAATTACAAGGTGAAAAAGAGTATTACCTCATTCCAACTGCGGAAGTGCCTGTAACCAACTTTGTGCGTGATGAAATCATTGATGCAGACCGTTTACCATTGAAATATGCAGCGCATACGCCATGTTTCCGTAGTGAAGCAGGTTCATACGGTCGTGATACGCGTGGTTTGATTCGTCAACACCAATTCGACAAAGTTGAAATGGTGCAAATTGTTAAACCTGAAGACTCAATGCAAGCGCTTGAAGAGCTTACAGGTCATGCTGAAGGGATCTTGAAAGCACTTGGTTTGCCGTACCGTAAGATCATTCTTTGTGGTGGTGATATGGGCTTCGGTGCAACTAAAACTTATGATCTTGAAGTTTGGGTACCAAGTCAAAATACATACCGCGAAATATCTTCATGTTCAAACATGGGTGACTTCCAAGCGCGTCGTATGAAAGCACGCTACCGTGCAGACCAAAAGAAAACTGAATTTGTGCATACGCTGAATGGTTCAGGTTTGGCTGTGGGCCGTACTTTACTTGCGGTCATGGAAAACTACCAACGTGCTGATGGTTCGATAGAAATTCCAACTGTGCTTCGTCCTTATATGGGCGGTGCTGAGTACATCGACTAATAAAGTCGATGTATGGCACAATTTTGTGCACAATAATTGCTTTAAGACAGTCAGATAAAACTCATTGAGGTCGTGTGTGGATATTTTTCCAATCTCTTTAAAGTTGCAACAGCAACCTTGTCTGATTGTCGGTGGTGGGCATATTGCTTACCGTAAGGCAGTGTTGTTACATAAAGCAGGGGCAGTGATTCATATCATTGCTCCTGATATTGATGCAAATTTATTGCAACTGGTTGAAGAAAGCCAAGGGCAATATATCCAAGCGCTATATCCTGCGCAGATTCAACTCAATGACTATCGTTTAGTGATTGCTGCGACAGATGATTATGCGGTGAATACCCAAGTCTTTGAGGACTGTGAAGCGCTGAAAATACTGGTCAACAGTGTTGATGATCCACCACATTGCCGTTTTATGGTTCCTGCTATTGTCGATCGTTCACCTTTGGTGATTTCAGTGGCCAGCAATGGTACATCCCCCGTTTTATCTCGCCAAATTCGTACCCAGCTTGAAACCAGCATTCCACATGGGATGGGTAAGCTGGCTGAGTTTTCAGGAAAATGGCGTGCAGCGGTGAAAGCGAAGATTTCCAATCCTGACGAGCGCCGTGTTTTTTGGGAAGACTTATATGCAAGCCCCCTGAAAGAACAGGTTTTTCATGACAATCTTGCAGAAGCAGATCGTTTAATCGAGCAAGCGCTGTTGGAGTGGAAAACGCCGAAAGGTGAGGTATATTTGGTTGGTGCAGGTCCAGGTGATCCTGAGTTGCTGACCCTCAAAGCATTGCGTTTGATGCAACAAGCCGATGTGGTGATTTATGATCGTTTGGTTTCTCCTGCGATTATGGAACTCTGCCGTCGCGATGCAACAAAAATTTATGTGGGTAAAGCCCGTTCTAACCATGCTGTACCGCAAGAAGGCATCAATGCCTTACTGGTGGAATATGCCTCAAAAGGTCAACGTGTTTGCCGTTTAAAAGGTGGTGATCCTTTCATCTTTGGTCGTGGTGGTGAAGAAATTCAAGAGCTTTTTGCAGCAGGTGTACCATTTCAAGTAGTGCCAGGAATTACGGCAGCTTCGGGTTGTTCGGCTTATGCAGGCATTCCGTTGACACATCGCGATTATGCGCAAAGTGTGCGTTTCCTTACGGGCCATTTAAAAGAAGGTTCGCCTGAGTTACCGTGGGATGAGTTGGTTTATCAGAATCAAACGCTTGTGCTGTACATGGGCTTAGTTGGTTTAGAGAAAATTTGTGAAAAGTTAATTGAGCATGGCCAGCGCCCAGACATGCCTGTTGCTTTGATCTCGAAAGGTACTACGCCAGAACAAAAAGTGCTGGTCGGGACCTTAGCGGATATCGCATCAAAAGTTGAAGAAAATCATATTCAAGCGCCTACATTGACCATCATTGGTGATGTAGTAAGCTTGCGTGAACAATTACAGTGGCAAGATTAATTATTGCCATATTGAAAGAGTAGAGAAAAGCTGTGATCCATGTTGTTTTATACGAGCCCGAAATTCCTGCAAACACAGGCAATATCATTCGTTTATGTGCCAATACTGGAGCGCAGCTGCATTTGGTTAAGCCTCTCGGCTTTGAACTGGATGATAAAAAACTTAAACGTGCAGGTTTGGACTACCATGAGTGGGCGCGCATGCAAATTTGGGAAACATTCGATGAGTGTTTAGCAAATTTAGCCCTAAAAGGTGTCGATATAAATGCGATTTATCCTTTAACCACCAAAGGAACGGAAACGCCGCATACTTCGGATTTGAATCGTCCCGTGGCTTTACTCATGGGACCTGAGACGCGTGGTCTGCCTGAACAGGTTCGTATGTTATTTCCAAAAGAGCATTGGATTCGTTTGCCAATGGCTGAAAACTCGCGCAGTTTGAACTTATCCAATGCGACAGCCGTGATTGTTTATGAAGCATGGCGTCAGCAGGGTTTTAAGCCTTTAGCCTAATCAAATTACTGTGACAGAGCCCGCTTAAGCGGGCTCTGTTTTTTCTAGCTTTTGATCGAATCCAGCTCTGGATTTTAAAACTTTAAGCATATTGGCTTCGACCCAATCTTTCATTTGATAGGCATTTTGAGCAAAGTCTTTGCCAATCTCGGTTAACGCATATTCCACTCGAATCACGTTGTCTTCATGAATGGTTCGCGTCAAAAAACCATCGCGCTCTAAGATCTTTAATTTTTGTGACAGCACTTTAGGTGAAATACCTAAAACATTTTTCTTGAGCTCATTAAAGTGTTGCGACTCTTGATCCAGCGTATACACAATCAATAAAATCCACTTGTCTGCAAATTTTTCAAAAAAAAGACGAGCAGGACAATCTGGATGAAAAATATTAAATTTCATTGGCTTATTCATTTTACAAAGATCCTCAAGCTGTCTTTTTTGCTTTTCATACCTTGTATTTGACCAGTTACCAAGTGGTAACTAATTGATACTAGGTTTCATAAGTGTATCATGAATACAGACTTAATGCAGCGCTGTCATCAGACTACGCTTTCGCAAAATACTGGCAATTGGATGTATCACATAATGAAAGTTTCTGAGGCTGTTGTTTTTATTACGGGTGCGAATCGTGGCTTAGGACTTGCCATCGCTCGGGAGGCACGTCGTCAGGGCGCTAAAAAGATCTATGCGGGTATGCGCCAGATTGGGAGTTTTCAGGAAAAGGGGCTTACCCCGATTCAACTGGATGTAAATGACGAAGCATCTATTCAGCAGGCAGCAGAACAATGCGCAGATACCACGATTCTTGTGAATAATGCGGGCATTGCGCTTTTGAATGAGCATCCTGTCAAGCCAATATCATTACGACTACGCAAAAGATTTTGGAAACTAATTTATTGGGTTTGATGCGGGTGACGCAAATTTTTGCTCCGATCTTGCAAAAGAGCCAACAGGCTTATGTGGTCAATATTCTCTCGGATGTATCTTGGGAGCCAAGCACTGTTTTGACCAGTTATGCCATTTCTAAGGCAGCAGCATGGTCCTATACCAACTCAAGTCGTCAGTGGTTGTCTCAATTTAATATTCAGATCATGGGGGTGCATGTGGGTTTTATTGACACCGATCTGACTCGTTCATTACCCATTCCGAAGATTGCGCCAGAAACAGCAGCTCAAGAAATATTTCAAGGCATCGAGCAAAATGCTTATGAAGTTTTGATCGGTGAAAAGACCCAGCAGTTGAAGCAGGGCCTAAGCGCTGAAGTTGCAAGTTATGTGAAGCTCAAGCCCGATCAGGCAAGTGTTTAAGATATTTCATACTATTTATTTTTAATGGTTTACGCAGCGTCATGCTTGACGAAGCAATGCCAATCAAGTGATTCAAAAGAGGAAACTAAAATGTCGAATATTTCAGTGGTTTTTTATTCAGGCTATGGACATACCAAAGTGATTGCACAAACTTTTGCGCAAGAAATTGGTGCAAATTTGGTGGAGATTGACCCAAATGGCGACATTTCAGAGCAAGATTGGCAGACATTGGATCAATCTGATGCAATTGTATTTGGTGCACCAACTTATATGGGTACTGCACCGTGGCAATTTAAAAAGTTTGCCGATGCATCTTCAAAAAAATGGTTTACTCGTGCATGGCAAGATAAAATTTTCGGTGGCTTTACCAATAGTGCAAGCTTAAATGGTGATAAGCAAGTGACCTTAATTCAACTACAAACACTTGCATCGCAGCATGGCGGTATTTGGGTAAGCTTGGGCTTATTGCCTGCCAATAGTAAAACGGCAACCCGTCAAGATGTAAATAATTTGGGTGGTTCTGTAGGCTTGTTGGTGCAATCACCATCCGATGCAAGTACGGATGAAATTCCAACTGGGGATCTCGAAACCACAAAAGTCTATGCACAACGTATTGCTAAAATGACTAAACAATTTAAGGGCTAGTTTTTTAACTCTAGTTTAAAAAAGAAAAAGACGCACTTGGCGTCTTTTTCTTTTTGAATGAAAGATTAGAGCGGATCGTCAAATTCATTATGTTGTGGTGCAGGTTGCTTAAAGCCTTTGGTTTTATAACCTAAGTATAAAATACCAAACATTGCCCACCATAAACCGAATTTCAACGCGGTTTCTTCAATTTCTAGCCACATAGCAAAGATACTGAGGAATCCACACATTGGAATCACCACAAAGCTAAAGATATCTTTAATATTCTTTGTGCGGCCATCACGTAGTGCATATCGTGAAATCACCGATAAGTTTACAAAGGTAAATGCAGTTAACGCACCGAAGCTGATCATCGAAATGACGATGTCTAAGTCCATGAAGCCAGCGGTTAATGCCACAGCACCTACAATGAGAATGTTATAAGACGGTGTAAAGCTTTTCGGGCTAATGTGACCAAAAATCTTCTTGTTAATCACGCCATCGCGGCCCATTACATACATTAAGCGTGAAACGCCTGCATGTGCCGAAATACCCGATGCCATAACAGTCACAATCGCGAAGTACAACACCACCGTTTTAAACGCAACGCCACCGACGGCTTGTAAAATGTCAGGCTGTGTTGCAGCAACATCTTCAAAGTAAGTCTTTGGATCGTTCGGGAAGTAAATCTGCATGAAGTAGGTGCTGATAATAAAGATCACACCGGCCAAGAGTGCCGTTAAGAAAATCGCTTTAGGGAGTGTTTTCTCGGTATCTTTTGTTTCTTCTGCCAGCGAGCTGAGCGAGTCAAAACCTGTGAATGAGAAGCACAGCAAAGTCGCACCTGTAATCAGGGCACCCAGTGAAGTAAGCTCATTCCAAAATGGCTCTAAACTCCATAACTGATATTTAGCATTGACCAAAGTACCATCTGCGTTGACGCCACCAGCAAGTAAGCTGTAAACCATCCACGTGAAGTAAGCAATCACACCTAACTGTACAAAAACGATCAAACCATTAAAGTTTGCAACGAAGCGTGCACCACGTAAGTTGACCGCGGTCATAAATGCAGTTAAACCTACCACCCAGACCCAATGGTTTACATCAGGGAATAAGGCTTCAAGGTAAATCACGGCAAGAATGATGTTGACCATTGGAGACAATAAATAGTCTAACCATGATGACCAACCGACCATAAATCCGACATTCGGATGGATGGATTTTTGCGCATAGGTATAGGCTGAACCCGAGGAAGGGTAGCGACGAATCATGTGACCATAACTGATTGACGTGAATAAAATTGCAATTAAAGCAATGATATATGACGTTGGCACATGATAATGACTTTCTTCTGATACTAAACCGAAAGTATCAAATAATGTCATTGGTTGAATATAAGCTAAACCAATAATAATGATGTGCCAGAGACCTAGCGTTTTTTGCAGTTTAGCTGCCGATTGAGTCCCAGAAATATTAGTCAACGGCGTTATCCTCTTAATCGTTGATCAAGGATCAGTCATGTTTAATAAGGATCGTTTGAGACGAACGATCCCCCCTGTATTTAATTTCAAAAGTGCGCCAATCTACATTAATTTGGCCGCTTTTGTCAGTAACTTTTTCAGATTTTTTAGCAGTTTTTATGCCAATAGTTATAAGGAAAGCATTATTCCTTATGGCAAATAAAAGCCCGATGTTTAAAAAAACATCAGGCTAAGATTGTCGCTATATTGGCTGATTTTTTATGAATTACCAAGCTTTTTCTAAAATTGCTTTTAAATCTTTTAAGCTTGCTTCTTTCGGGTTGTAAATGATTGAACCATCGTTGAGGGCCTTTTCTGCCACCTCATCGAGTTGTTCTAAGGTCACTTTTCCTGTTTCACTCAAGGTACGGGGTAACTTGGTTAGGGTAAATAAGCGATCACGCATCGTGAGTAATGTACTGATGGCTTTGTCTGCACGTAAGTGAGCAGGAGTCTGCGCATAAATGTCTGGCCCTGCAAGCGGTAACAAGAGATCTGCAATTTTGTCGCCATTCACTTCCTTGTTAAATTCAAGGACATAAGGGAGGAACAGGTTCATGCATAGTCCATGCGGCAAGTGTGCAACTGCACCTAAGGCATGTCCAAGTGAGTGTACAAGGCCCACCATCGAGTTTGAAAATGCAATGCCAGCCATGGTTGAAGCTTGAGCCAATTCTAAGCGGCCGTTGGCATCGCTTGGATTATCCAGCACATTAAACAAATGATTGCTGACTTTTTTAATTGCTGCCGTAGCATAGGCATCTGAAATCGGATTGTGTGCCATGCATGTATAGGCTTCGACGGCATGGGTCATGGCATCCATTGCGGTCATCGCAGTTAAGTGCGGTGGCAGGGTTTGGGTCATACGTGGATCGAGAATCGCAGCATGCGGCATTAAATAGTACGATGCGAATGGCAGTTTGACATTTTTCTCTGGATCAGACACCACCGCAACCATGGTGACTTCAGACCCTGTACCTGATGTGGTTGGGATCACAAAAAAGGGTTTGAGTGGTTTAGGTAGGTTGTGTGCCCCAGAGTATTTCAGTAAGTCATCACCACCTTCAGACACCAAAATATTGGTGGCTTTTGAGGTATCAATCACCGATCCGCCACCGACCGCGATAATGGCATCGCACTGGTGTTCACGATATAAATTGGCCGCTTTACGCACCGTCTCTAAGCTTGAATCGGGTGGAACATCATCAAAAATTGCGCCAATCACCGCATCGGTAGACTCAAAAGCCGCTTCAATGGGTGCAAGTAAGTTATTGGCACGTACACCTTTGTCGGTAATGATTAAAGGTCGGGTTGCGCCTAATGTTGCCAGTTCAAACGGAATGTGTTCTAAAGCAGCATGACCAGCGATCACTTTTACAGGACAGAAAAATTCGTAATAAGGCTTCGCCATGTTATGCACTCCGTTTTAAATATGATTGGGCTACTTTGAGATAAATATTTGCAGCACCAGTGAGTTTTTCTTTTAAGCCCAATTCAGTTGGGTATTCTTTGACGGCAAGTTCAGCGACCATTTTCGGTAAAATCAACGATTCCATTTTATTCAGACAGCGGACGAGGCGAATCGCATACGAAATATCGCCATCTGCAATCATACGGTCGTGTGCAAAAGCTTGTGCTGTACTTTCTTGAAATGAAAACACCAAAAAGGCATGGCTTAAATGTTTAAAAGTGATGGTTAAATCTGCCTTTAAACTTCCCGGAGTAAGTAATTCGAGTTGATGGTTTTCGGTCACTTTGGCTAAAAAAGCCGGGCCGTTTGGAAAGACATTCATCGATAAGGTGAAATTGGCTGGAAATTTGGCAACTTCTTGCTGAATTTCACTATCGACTTGGCTGGCCATGACCAATCCTCGGCCAATCACATCCATCATAAGTTTGACATAGGTCAATTGCAGAGCGGGTTTCACTGAATTTACGTTAATCACTCGCTGTTGTCCTTTCTAAAAATAATTATTAGTTTAGAGTAAATACTCTAATTTATTTTTCCATGAAAAGCAAAGCCTTTATATATGCTGTACTTGAACTTCTTTAAAGTAACCGCTGTGCTGTAAAGTTTCAATAATATCGGCACATAAGTTTTCAAAGCGCGGGTAGTCTGGTCTGAGGTCTGAGATTCGCACCATTTCTAAGCCCGCATAGCCACATGGATTAATGGTGTGAAACCCAAATAAGTCACAGTCAATATTTAAGGATAAACCATGATAACTGCGGCCTTTACGAATTTTAAAACCCAATGAGCCAATCTTGCGTCCATCGACATATACGCCGGGTGCATCAGGTTTGGCATAGGCTTCAATCTCATATTTTTTGAGTAACTCAATCATCAGATTTTCAGCATAAGACACCAAGGTGCGGACGTTCCAGCCAAGACGGTTGAGGTCAAACATAAAATAGGCAACCAACTGCCCGGGACCATGCCAAGTGACTTGCCCTCCGCGATCCGTTTGTACCACAGGAATATTGCTGCTCATGAGGATGTGTTCAGGTTTTCCAGCTTGACCTTGGGTGAGCACGTCATGATGTTGCAAAATCCAAAGTTCATCTGGTGTGTCTGCATCTCGTTGTTCAGTCAGTGCTTTCATTTCTACAAAGCGGTCAGCATATGAAGTTAAGCTATCAAACTGGCGAATAATGAGTTGTGGTTTGAGAACGGCATCTGACACGGCACTTGCGTCCTTATAAAACAAAAAGTATGTCTGAAATTATAAAGAAAAGATCTATAGCGTAGGGGGATTTCTTCAGTGAATAAGCTGAATTCAATAGATTAAGAATCTAGGCACAAAAAAAACACGCTCGTAAGCGTGTCTCATTGATACATCATTTGAATTACAGCGCCGTTTTAATTAACGGACAAGCCGCAAGGTCTGCATACAGTTGATGAACTTGTTCTAATTCTTCAAAACGCAATTGAGCAGTTAAAGAATGGTATTTACCTGTGCGTGATGGCTGGACTTGGATAGATTCACCATCAAACTCTGGAAAATGTTTGACTAGAATTTCAACCACTGCAACATGTAACTCAGTGCTGGCAAAGCCAATGAGTTTGATCGGGTAGTCCATAGGAAATACCCAAAGATGTTCTTGTAATTCACGTGATGGTGTACGGTCTAACATAGTCATGAGCGTCAGTCCCCCTTATTTCAAACGCCTGCGAAACTGCAGGCGTTAGGTGTTGCTCTTAAATACTTAATGGAGACTCGAGATTAAATTTCAAGTCTCCAGTGTATCGGTATCAATTAGTCGTTTTCTAGGAATGAACGTAAGTGTTCAGAACGAGAAGGGTGACGTAATTTACGCAGTGCTTTCGCTTCGATCTGACGAATACGTTCGCGCGTCACGTCAAACTGTTTACCTACTTCTTCTAAAGTATGGTCCGTTGGCATGTCGATACCAAAACGCATTTTCAAGACTTTCGCTTCACGTTCAGTCAAGTTTTCAAGCACTTCACGCGTTGCTTCTTTTAAGCCTTCAGACGTTGCAGCATCGACAGGTGACGTGATGTTGCTGTCTTCAATGAAGTCACCCAAATGCGAATCTTCATCATCACCAATCGGTGTTTCCATCGAAATTGGTTCTTTGGCGATTTTCAGCACTTTACGTACTTTAACTTCATCCATTTCCAAACGTTCGCCGAGTTCTTCAGGTGTTGGTTCACGGCCCATTTCTTGAAGAAGTTGACGAGATACACGGTTGATCTTGTTAATGGTTTCGATCATGTGTACTGGAATACGAATGGTACGTGCTTGGTCGGCAATCGAACGAGTAATGGCCTGACGAATCCACCACGTTGCATAAGTTGAGAACTTATAACCACGACGGTATTCAAACTTGTCTACCGCTTTCATCAAACCAATGTTACCTTCTTGGATCAAGTCCAAGAATTGTAAGCCACGGTTGGTGTATTTTTTCGCAATCGAAATGACCAAACGTAAGTTCGCTTCAACCATTTCTTTTTTCGCGCGGCGTGCTTTCGCTTCGCCTACAGCCATACGTTTTGAAATCTCTTTGATGCCTTTAACATCAAGGTCCAAATCTTTTTCAATGTCTGCAATTTTTTGTTGGAACGCTAAAACGTCAGGGCGTACTTTTTCAAGATAGCCTTTTTGGTCTGGCGAAGCTTTCGCAATTTGTTCATCTAACCAAGCAAAGTTGGACTCTTGACCTGGGAAAGAGGTACGGAATTGAGTACGATCCATACGACCACGACGTACTGCATAGCGCATTACTTCACGTTCAGAGGTACGGATTTGTTCATGTGTACCACGAATCATTTCTGAAATGATGTCAAATAAACGTGGTGTAAATTTGAACATCATAAACACAGTTGCAAGTGACTCTAAAGCGTCTTCTGCTTCTTTGCTTGAACGACCATGTTTCTCGATGATGGTTCGGGTGTTTTTCCAAGCCGCAGTCAGTTCGTCAAAACGCGCTTTGGCAATTTCAGGATCTGGGCCAGATTCACCTTCAGAATCATCATCACTTTCAGACTCTTCTTCTTCCTCGTCATCATCCAATTTCACATCTTTGGTAGACTTGGTTGAAGAATCATCTTCTTCATCAATTTCAGCCTCTTCTTCAAGGACTTCGGGAATCGCTTCATCAGTTTCAGGGTCTAAATAACCTGAAAGGATGTCCGCAAGGCGACGTTCGCCTGCTTCATAATCTTTGTATTCTTGTAATACCACTTCAACCGCATTTGGCCAGTAAGCAATCGAGTGAAGAACGTCACGAATCCCTTCTTCAATACGTTTTGCAATACTGATTTCGCCTTCGCGCGTCAACAGTTCAACAGTACCCATTTCACGCATATACATGCGGACAGGGTCAGTGGTACGACCAGGCTCATTTTCTACAGAGGCAAGAACAGCAGCGGCTTCTTCTTCAGCAACTTCATCGGCAGCTTCATTACCACCTTCAAACATTGCATCATCAGATTCAGGCGCACGTTCGTGCACAGGAATACCGACATCTTGAAGCATTTGAATAATGTCTTCAATCTGTTCGCTTTCAGTGATCGAGTCTGGGAGATGATCGTTAACCTCAGCGTAAGTTAGGTAACCTTGCTCTTTGCCTCGGCTAATCAGAGCCGCTACTTGTGAAGTAGGGGAAGTCATATCGCTCATCTTTGCTTACTCTTCGTTGAATCTGTGGCAGTGGAAAACTGTGCGTCTAGGCACAATTCGCTTCATAAACTTATTTGTAAATAACTGCGTATTCCATCAGGGATAGTCAGCCAAAAGCTGCCTGATAAAATATTAAAAATATAAATTCAGTGATTTAGATGGGGGTGAATTTGTTGTTTTCAAGTTCATCCCGAGCGTGCTCAAGTTCAAAACCCAAATTTGAAATCTGAACAATTTGGATTTTATGTGACCATTTAAAGTCGTAAACTACAAAGACGCAGGGTGGATTATATCATGCCATAAAAATTGGTTAGAAATAAAGACTAAAAATCAAATTAATTGCTCTAAATGCAAATAAAACTTGACAAGGTTCTGGAACCCATATAAATAGCGGCTAAGACCCTTCACATTTTTTCACTATGAGGTAGTTTTAGTGTCTTCTACAGATTTTGAACTAGATGATAACTACGCTGATGATGATGTTAATTTTGATGAGTCATCAAGTAAAATTAGTGCGAAAGAATCATTAGAAAAACGTCGCCTGATTGATGACCTTCTTGCACAGCGCCGTTTGGAACGTGAGCTTAAAGATTTTGATTACGACATCGACGATGACGACGATTTTGACGACGAAGAAGACTAAAATCAGATGTAGCATCGTGTCTGAAAATGCTATGCTAATGCCCTAATCAGTTTCTGAATTTGGATTTGAAATGAGTGCTTTAGATTTAGACTTATTGAGTGAATATCTAGATGGTGACCAAAATGAGTATGGTCTAGATTTTGCAGCGACTCATGGTTTTTTGTGTGCAATTGCAGTTGGTCCTACTTTTGCAAAATGGTTGGATGAACTTTTTGATAATAATCAAAAGAAAGTGCCTGCCGAGATCATCTTACAAGTGAAAGCTTGGCTTGAGTCTATTCGTCAAAACCTTGCCAATGAAGAAGGGATTGAATTTCCTTTTGAAATTGAAGAGGCCGATGTTGAGTCAAGTCTGGGGGATTGGAGCGTTGGTTTTGTGGATGCAATGTTCCTCAATGAAGATGCATGGTTCACGCCTGAGTTTGAAGAGCAACTGGTCGATCTTACTTTACCAATTATGGTATTTAGTGGGATTGATGAAGAAGATCCGCAAATGGAGACTTTCCGTCGTAACGGTCAGTTAATGGATGAGCTTGCAGAAGAAATTCCAGAGAACTTAAACGAACTTTATCTCATGTATCATACGCCAGCATAATTGTTCTTGCGTCGTGACATCAGCAATGCAGGCATTAGCAAGCAAATAAAAAAACGTCCCTAGAGGACGTTTTTTTATGCCCAAATTTTAGTGTTTAAACACAGGTATCACTCATGCTTAGTTTGTGAGAAATAAGCAAAGTCCTAAAGTTGCGAGTACGGTACCGATGACACGGTTAATGCTCACTTGTTTGCGTAAAATTTTATTTCGGATCACTGGGGTAGAGCAGAATAGTGAAATGAGCAAAAACCACAGCAGATGACTGGCCGAGATAAACATGCCATAACCGATTAAATGCATCAGACCATGATTGCCTCGCAACAACTGTGCAAAGATGCTCATCACAAATAGCGTAGTTTTGGGATTTAAGCTGTTGCCTAGAAAGCCTTGTATAAATGCTTGCCGTGGATGCAGTAAAGTATGAGTGGCATGGTCACTAATTTGCTGTTGGGTAAATGTTTTGTACCCGATATACATCAGGTACAGCGCGCCAATATATTGAATGATATGCAATAGGTTCGGAATGTAGTGCTTTAAGAAACTGAGCCCCAGTACGCTATAGCTGATATGTATCCATACAGCACAAGCAATACCATATGCGGTATAGATCCCTTGTTTACGCCCATATAGATAACTATTTCGGCTGACCAAAGCGAAGTCAGCACCAGGACTGATGACTGCAAGTAGGATGATGATTGCAATCGCTATAATTTCATTCACTCATTGATCCTTGTTCAGGTTGAATTAAAAGGATTTATATATTTTTCATATATTTGCTATAGTGAAAATCGATTTTAATTCTTTCCTATCGATGAGTTTTTGGAATGATTGAGCGCTTATCACTGAATTCTCTTAAGTTTTTTTATTATGTCGCCCTCTATGACAGTGTCACCATCGCTGCTGAAAAACTTTTTGTGACTCAAGGTGCGGTCAGTAAGCAGTTAAAAAACTTAGAAGAGGCACTGGGGCATCGTTTATTTATTCGTGACGGCAAAAAGTTACAACTGACGGGGGATGGTCTAACACTGTTTGATTGTTGTGAGCAGGTGTTTCCTCAGATTGACCAGTGTCTCGTACAGATGGCAAAAGAAAAGAAGAATGAGAAGAAGACCTTAATCTTATCCTGTGAGCCGACCATCGCCATGAAATGGCTGATTCCGCGCTTGGTTCAATTTAAGCTACGTTATCCTGAGATTGATATCAGTTTGTTAACAGCGGGTGGAGAAGCGGATTTTAAAGCGCAAAACATCGACTTGGCCTTAAGGCGTAATGATTTTGAGTGGGGCAAGGCCATTTATAGTGAAAAAATGGCGGATGAGTATATGGTTGGTGTGTCGCGTCATAATCATTTAGCCCCGATGTCTCAGCTGTATATTTCCAGTTCGAGACCTAAAATTTGGACACAATTTAAGGATGCATATAAAACGCAGTTTAAGCACTTTCAAAAAGTAGCATTGGAACATTTTTATTTGTGTATAGAGGCATCTTTAGCAGGGTTGGGGGCAACAGTGGTGTCAGCCTATATGGTTGAAAAAGAGCTCGATTTTCAAATGTTAGATATGCTTACCCCGATTGTGCAAGACGGCTCCACTTATTATTTACTTTCCGCATCTCCTTTTGAGGATGATCAGCATAAAGTCATTTTTAAAGGTTGGTTGATTGAAGAAATGAGAGCCAGCCAAACAAAGTTAATGGCACTTTCCGCTCAAAAGCACTAATGACGTGCGGCATTTGATTGTTATCTATCAAGCATAAAAAAAACACCTCAAACGAGGTGCTTTTTTTATGGCAACTTTTTAAAACAATAGTCTGCGTACCAACCATAGGCAATATGAAAAATAGCACCATGAATCGCGACCATACACAGCATAACGACAGCGGTGAGTCCAATGCCGGCATTATCGACGGATTTCATAATCGCTTCAGCATTGGGATTCATCAGTACTAAAAACAGCACAAAGAAACTACCAACGATAATTGCGACTGCACTTGAACCCCAAACCAGTTGAATTTTTTCATGATTGCTTGGAACACGCTGTTCCTTCTTCACAAAGTGTCCGACACTAATTAGTGCACAAGCCACTAAGGTCGGAATTAAGGCTAAACCGCTAAGGTTTAAACCAAAGACCAGTACGGTGATTAACAGCACCAAAGCAATGCTATATACCGCAGCAAAATGCAGTAAATAGTGTTTCATGTATTTCCCCAAAATAAATAAATTAGCCGCGTGTTTTACGCAAATGTCTGCGATATAAAAACCAAAAGATAATCACAGCGACAATGGCAATAATGACATAACCGACTTTGCTAAAAATTTGATGCATCAGTGCTTGGTTTTCACCAAAGTAATAGCCGACTGTTGCTAAAAATGTTGTCCAGATAATTGTACCGAGTCCACTATAAAACATGAACTTCCAAAAGGGCATACGGCTCATCCCCGCAGGGATGCTAATCAGTGAACGCACTGCAGGAATCATACGACCAAAAAATACAATACGGTGACCATACTGCTCAAACCAATCTAAGGATTTTTTCACATCGGCGGATTTGATAAACAGATATTTACCATAGCGGTCGACCCATCTGAAAATATGTTCTTGTTTAAATTGATAGCCGATCCAATACAGCACTGCCGCGGCAAAGAGTGAACCAATACATCCTGCAATAATGACCCCAATTAAAACCAACTCGCCTTGTGATGCGGCATAACCTGCCGAAGGCATGATAATTTCAGAAGGAATGGGCGGAAAAACATTATCAAGAAACATGAGTAAGGCTATTCCCCAATAACCCAGTTGTTCCATGACGGAGATGATCCATGCAGTGAGGTTCATATAGACCATAAAAATAAATGCGATAAGTTATCTTAAGGACTTATCGCATGTGGGTAAAGAATTGAAATGTATTGTTTTCTATTCGTCGAAACGAGTGTGGGTCAGCGTGTGAATATAGACTTTACGTAAGCTATAGGCCAGCGCAATCGGGATTAAACTAAGCAACGTATAATTTAAAAGATTTGAGCTTAAATGGTAACCAATGCCGAGCGCGATACTTGAACCGATCAACATGCCTAAAACCACGATAAACAAATGCGTGCGTTGTTCAAGCTTGGCTTTGATTTGGTTGAAGCTGGTATTGTGATATTGCTCGATCCGGTTTGCTGCGGCATTGCGAATCAGTGTGCGATGGCGTGGCATGATTATTTTATGCATGGCAATCATCCTATTTTCGTCGTTTAGGCATGTCATTTTTATTGTTATGTGGAGACCTTTAGGACACCACTTTAGCTTATTATTTATACAGTATGACTCAGATTGAGTTCAATGTTGTGACAAAATTGTTAAATTTTTTTAAAAAATGCGAACTGCATAAAAGAATAAGCCCTCATTTGAGGGCTTATTCTTGACTTAAATAATCTGAATGATTTTAAAGGCGTTTACGTTTAGCCGCAGCAATCTGTGACTGGCGCATACGGAAGCCTTCTTTTTGTTTTTCTGAGGTGTTGTCGATACAGTATTTGCATGACACACCATGTTCGTAGCTCGGTTCTTCTGCTTCAGCTGGAAGAAGTGGCCAACCACAAGCATGACACTTAATGTTAAGGCCTTCTTCAACACCATGAGTGACCGCAGTACGGCCATCAAAAACGAAACATTCACCTTCCCACATACTTTGTTCAGCAGGAGTTTCTTCCAAGTACTTTAAGATGCCGCCTTTTAAGTGATAAACCTCGTTGAAACCTTCTTGAAGGAGAAGAGAAGTCGATTTTTCACAGCGGATACCGCCTGTACAGAACATCGCAATTTTTTTATCTTTGTGCTGTTCGAGGTTTTGTTTAACGTATTCTGGAAATTCGCGGAAACTTTCTGTTTTTGGGTCAATAGCACCCTTAAATGTTCCAGCTTTGTATTCATAGTCATTACGGGTATCAATCAAAATGACATCGTCACGAGCAATCAGGTCATTCCATTCTTTTGGATCAAGATAGTGACCGACTAAATCACGTGGCTTTACTTCAACGCCTAAAGTCACGATCTCTTTTTTAAGTTTGATCTTCATTTTACGAAATGGTTTGTCTGCACTGTCAGACTCTTTATATTCCATTTCGTTAAAACCTTCATTCAGAAGGAATTGATGAATCATATCGATCGCGGCACGGTCTCCTGCAACTGTACCATTAATGCCTTCGCCCGCTACAATCAGAGTACCACACAGGTTGATGGTTTTTACCAAGTCTAAAAGACGTTGTTGAAGATCAGCAGGATCTTGAACTTCTTTGAATTGATAAAGTGCGGCAACAACCCAACCAGTCGTCGCTTGCTGTTCTACAGGTGCAAGCTGTTCTACAGTAGCGTTCATGGAGTACTCCAATGTATTTTGATAGATAATTTTAAGGCGCACATTTTACATGGAATTGAATCAATATGCGAGATAAGTAAACATTTTAAATGGCTTCTCAAGTGGTAGGTGAGCGTGTATATTCAGTTGCCAAAGACAAAATCCGTTTTGTTTTGGTGCGTTTATTAACAGGAGTATGTTTTGAGTACAGATCGTCGAATTGCCTCTTTGACCCCATGTGCAGGGCGTTGTTCAACGGTATTTGGTGATTCTGTGTGTCGTGGTTGTCGTCGTTTTAATCATGAAGTGATTCAGTGGAACACCTACACTTCGGAGCAGCATCGTTCAGTGTGGCAACGCTTAGATGCACAACTAGATCAAATTTTAGTGCCTATGTTGCCTTTTGCTGATGTGCAGCAGGTAGAAGCTTTTGTTTTATCTAAACGCGTTCGTTTGCGTCCCGATGCATCCAAAGGGCGGAAGCTTTATCATGCGTTAAAAATCTGTGAAAAAAATAAGAACTTTACCGAAGAAAGTGGTTTAGGTATTCAAGCGCAGCAAGTGAAACCGATTTGGCAAGAGTTTGAACGCCGTGTTTTGGCACTTGCTACCGCCAGTTATGATTTGGCATTTTTACGTGCTGACGCAATTCGACAACATCTCATCCATATGGAAGAGGACGAATAAGTCCTCTTGGTTTGATATAGAAAAAGAATACTTCGCATACCTAAGCTATTTGCGAGAGTGACTGGGGAAAAGGGTTTTTTTGATGGTGAATGTATTTGAGCTGGTGTTGTACTGTACGGCTGTGGTGGTCATGATTGCAACACCTGGCCCTGTGATGTTGTTGGTTGCCAGTGCAGGTCTAAAAGGTGGGTATAAACAAGCCTTAAAAACCATTTTTGGGACGAATTTAGCCTCTTTGGTTCTTATTGTACTATCTGTGCTCATCTTAAAAGGATTTTTAAACATTGCAGAGCATTGGTTAAATGCGATTAAGATTTTAGGCTGCGTATATATTGCTTATCTTGGCTTTCAAATTTTAAAAGAAGCCATTGCACAAGAAACAGAAACATCACCTGTGCAACTAAAGGCGGTGCAGGGAGGCTTTAAGCAAGGTTTCTTGGTGGGTATTTCAAATCCGAAGGATATTATTTTCTTTGCTTCATTTTTCCCACAGTTCATTGGGGTAACCAGTGATGTCGATGTCAGCCTTGTACTGTTGACCATTCTCTGGATTATTCTAGACTTCAGCACGTTGTCTTTGGTTTATTTGGGTTTTAATAAACTATCGCAGTCCGCTTTGTACAATAAGCTGTTAGGCGTTTGTGGTGCGATATTGGTCACAATTGCGCTCTATGGTATTTATACTGTCTTTGCTTGATGCTGATGGTATTGCATCAAAAAGCCTCCAACATGGAGGCTTTTTGATTAGGAGCTTAAAAATTAGACTCCGTGTTTAATGCGATACTGCACCAATTCTTCAATGGTAATCACAGTCAACTGATGCGTTTGCGCATATGCCAACACTTGAATGCCAGAGGCCATAGTTCCATCGGCATTGGTCAGTTCACACAAGACACCTGCCGGCTTCAAGCCTGCTAAACGAGCTAAATCGATGGTACCTTCGGTATGACCGCGACGGGTGAGCACACCGCCTTGGCGTGCACGAAGAGGGAATACATGACCAGGGCGGTTTAAGTCGCTGGGGACAGCCCCATCTTTAATTGCTGCTTTGACTGTGGTGGTACGATCTTGCGCAGACACACCTGTGGTCACGCCAGTTGCCGCTTCAATGGTCACCGTGAATGCGGTTTTAAACTGACTTGAGTTATCTGACACCATAGGCATAAGGTCTAAGTGATCAGCCAGTTCATCGGTCAGACATAAACAGACAATGCCAGAACCATCACGAATCATGCGTGCCATCGTTTCGACTGTGAGTGTTTCGGCAGCCACAATGAGGTCGGCTTCGTTTTCACGGTCAAAGTCATCCATCACCAAAACAGGTTTGCCTTGGCGGATATCTTCTAAAGCTTGTTGGATACGTTGTTCAGCTGGAGAAAGAGCTGAAAAGAAAATTTCGGGTTGAATCAAACTAGACATTGAAACGCTCGCGTAAAATTGAAGTACGGTTGAACATTTCAGGACTTTGAAAAATTGGCGTAGCAATAAATCCTCACAGGTTTGCACCTGAGATTCTATTGGTCACGTCGTCTTCTTTCATCCGGACTATACCGTCGGCTTTGGAATTAAACCAAATCTGCGAGCTAAATAGATGATTTCTGCTTGGCTGGCTCGTGGGCTGATTCAGTTTTAATAATTCAACTGAACTTACCACCGGTGGGGAATTACACCCCGCCCTGAAGCGATGTAACTCCATTATAGTGCTAAACATTTAGAAAAACAGGGGGAGTTTTAGAATGATCAGTTTTATACATAGAACAAATTTTGCTATAGGGGTGTTTATGTTATTGGTTTGCTAAAGACCAACACTCTCTGTGTATGATTTCACTTAGTATGAGTTTAATGTTCAAAAATGAATATCTGAGAAAAACCATAAATATGAATAAGAAGTTTTTCTATAGTTTGAATGGTTTGAAATGATCAAGATAAAAATAAGAGTGAGGAGTTAGAATTGATCAAAATTCAACAATATGATTACCCTTGGAGTGCTGAATCCTTTATAAAGCATCTTCAAGTTTTTGGTTTTACACTCATTGCGGTCAGTATGTTGTATTTGGTTGCCGCCAATTGGTTTATGTTGCCACACAATATTCAGCTGGCTATTCCCCAGTTGTTATTATTCCTCAGTGCAGTTTGCAGTTTGTGGCTGACAAAACATGATTTTCTAGTGCAGTGTTTACATAGTATCTGTGGTTTGATGATTGGTTTAAGTCTGGCTGTGATTGGTCAAATTTATCAAACGGGTGCTGACAGCTATTTATTATTTCTACTTTGGTCTGTGCTACTTTTACCGTGGTTATATCGTCCAAATATCGGTGTATTTTTCCTTTTATGTATTATCAGCCAATTGGCGCTGTTTCTGTTTTTTATCCAAACCTTTTGGGGGGATCAATATCCGGATCTCTTTTTAATCAGTATTCATTTATTTGCATTGATTCAATTCTATTTCTGCAATAAATATTATTCGAAACTCCGTTATTTATTCTTGCTGTGGTTTGCCATTCTCTCGATTTGGCATATGGCGATGTATCTCTATGCGGATAAAAGCATTCTTTATTTCATCGTGTCTTTTATCTTGTTGGGCATTTCACTGGCTTACTATTATCAAAATAAAGATCAGTTGTGTAGTGTACTTTCAGCCGTTGGCTTAGGTATTAGCTTTACCTTGATCATTGTGAAGGCGGTAACGGAGTGGTTTGGTCAGAATGAAATTTTTGAATTATTTTTTATCGCACTGATTATTTTTGCGTGGTTTGCTTTCATCACTTACACGTTGATTAAATTTATTCCGCATAGTCGGTTCAATGCTATTCCCCTTGCTGTGGGAGCTTGGATTGCGGGCATCGTCTTTGCTATGTTGATGCTGACCTTTTGGGGAAATTTCTCTTTGCTTATGGGCCTTGTTTTTGTGGCTTTGGCGGCTTACTTGTTGAAAGCCAAACAAAGTTTATTTTTAAGACAATTTGCTTATTGTCTCTGGGTTGCAGGACAAATTGCGGTGATTTTTCACACCGTTGATTTAATGAATTACATTCTTCCTATTCTATTTTTACAATTGGCGATGCTAGCACTCGCTTATTTCATGCGAACACATTGGTTCTTTGTCTTTATTCAAATTTGGAGTTTATATGCAGCAGGTGTGGCGTGTATTTGGGATATCAATGCACATCTCAGTTGGCGTAATATTGTTGAGAATTTTGTTTATCTAGCACTTTGGAATTATGTTTTTTATTTGGGAATTTTGGCCATAAAATTCATACAGCCAACTGAATATCAACGCAGTTTATTGCTTTCGGCACTTGGAATTATTTTATTTTCCATGGGTTTTTATACTTTATTTGGGAAATACGAATTAGCGAAAATTGAGCACATTCCGATATTGGCTTTTGGCTTACCGATTTTATGGTTTGTACTTTTTGTCTTTTTACATATTCAAAAGCAGTTTCATTTATTTGCGCATTTTATTTTGACTACTTTTGCAGTAGGGCTGATTTTTTATGGTTATTTCGATATTTTTATTTGTTTGGCCATCATTTCATGGGCATTAAAAACACAAGATAAAGTGATCTATGGATTTGCGCTGGCAACTTTCGCTTTAATTTTAGGGTTTTTATATTATTCCCTTGACGTGACCTTTCTAATTAAAAGTTTAAGCATGTTCTTGTCAGGTCTGATATTGCTCTTGCTGACATTGAGCTTGATGCTATTTAAGCAAAAAGAGGAGTTCGGCATATGAAGAAAATGATTCCTCTTGTTTTGGCATTACTCAGCATCGCGGTATTTTTAGGCTTAATTTTTAAAAATGAATGGCACTTAAACAATAGTCAAACCATGTATGTGCGTTTGCAACCTGTAGACCCGCGTTCGATTATTCAGGGTGATTATATGGCGCTGAATTATCAACTTTATTTTGCGCCTCAGCATTTGAGTCCAGAAAGCACCAGCCAAGCCAACAGCAATCAAGAAGATCAGATTTTTTCAGGTCATTATTTGGATGAAATGATTAAGAACAAATCTTCGGTGCTCACTTATGTTGAACTCGATTCACAGAGGCGCGTGATACATAGCTATTTTGAGTTGCCGAAAAATGTTCGTACAGCTCGACTGATTTTACAAAACCCGAATAATCGCTATAACGGACTTTATCCTGCGTCGAGAAGTTTTTTATTTGCAGAAGGTTTAGCGGATTGTTATCAGCAGGCAGAATATGCTGAGTTTAAAGTCGATGAGCAGGGCAATGCGATACTCATGGCATTGAAAGGTGATCAGCTACAAGATTTAGGCTGTGAGAGCAAACGAGATTGGTTGAGCGGGTTTCGCGCTGCTCAGAATTGATACAATTGCATTATTCTGCTCATAAAAAAATCCGCACGCAGCGGATTTTTTTAATCTATTGGGCTTAAGCCACTTGTACTGGAATGCAGTTTGCCATGTGACTTACAGTGTTATCTGGATTTGCATAAACTAAACGTGGTTTATGTGCATTTGCTTCAGCTTCTGTGAAATCACCAAAGGTAGCAATAATCATTAAATCACCTACATCGGCCTGATGTGCTGCACCACCATTGACTGAAATGATGCCAGAACCTTCTTCACCACGAATTGCATAGGTACTGAAACGCTTACCATTAGTCACGTTCCACATGTGAATTTCTTCATATTCGCGGATACCGGCTAAATCCAATAAAAGACCATCGATTGCACATGAACCTTCATAATGGAGTTCAGCTTGGGTAACAACACAACGGTGGATTTTTGCTTTTAATAAACGAGATAGCATGGCTAGCGTCTCCTGAGTGGACCTAAGATCGTTATCTTATGGTTGAATCAATCTGAACTTGCTGGATAAGCAATCAGGCAAGCGCATTTTGCCTTTAAAATGACAGTATGGCAAGCAGCATGGTTCAACATTTTTTTGACTTATCAGTTTGGTTTGTAAGCATTGATTTGATTCATGGCAGGCTGAATCTCACCATTCACCAGCATTTTAGTGCGAGCCAATGCGTGATGGATTGCGTCATCCATTAAATTTTGTTCATTGCTTGGTGCTTTGCTTAAGACATGTCCTGAAACACGTTCTTTTGAACCGGGGTGACCAATACCAATGCGTAAGCGATGGAAATTTGGACCGATATGAGGAACTATGTCACGTAAACCATTATGACCACCATGACCACCACCTGTTTTTAGGCGAATGACACCAGGGTTCATATCCAGTTCATCGTGAGCAATCAGTATTGCTTCTGGAGCAATATTGTAGAATTTTGCGAAGGGAACAACACTTTTACCAACAAGGTTCATAAAGGTTGTGGGTAATAGCAGACGGACGTCTTGACCTTCGATATTACCACGCCCACTCATTCCATTGAATTTTGGGTCTTTTTTAAGCGTAATGCCATATTGTTCTGCAAGGCGTTCAACAAACCAAAAGCCTGCATTATGGCGGGTTTGGGCATACTCAGAACCTGGGTTGCCCAAACCAACAATCAGTGAAATATTTGACACTAATTACACCAATAACACTTATGCGCGAACGAAGTCAGCGTGCATAGGCGTGTTTTTAGCTGGGTGACGTTGTAACGCTTTGATTTTAACGCTTTCAACTTTGTCGCCAACTTTGATTTCAACAACTTCTTCGAAGAAAGCGTTGTTTTCTAAAGCTTTAACAAGCTCACGAAGTTCTAAAGTAACAGCTACAGGTTCAGCAGCACCACCGTAGATGATAGCTGGAACTTGAGCAGCGTGACGAAGGCGGCGGCTCGCACCTTTCCCTTGGTTAGCTGCTTCACGCGCTTGAGCGTTTAATACGAAGTTTGCCATGATAGACATCCTTAATTTAAGTTTTAAATAAACTAGATCTGCGACCGACCTAGTGAGACAAAGCCCTGCACTGGGCAGGGCTTTTAAAATTCAGCGCTATATTATAGATAAGAATCAAACATTGCGCTAATAGATTCTTCGTTGTTAATACGACGAATTGTTTCAGCAACCATACTCGCAACTGAAACTTGGCGAATCTTACCAAGAGCTTGAGCTTCTTCAGAAAGAGGAATGGTGTCTGTAACAACCAATTCATCAATCACAGAGTTTTTCAAGTTTTCGATAGCTTTACCTGATAAAACAGGGTGAGTTGCATAAGCAACTACTTTGCGCGCACCAAATGTTTTCAATGCATCAGCAGCTTTACATAAAGTACCTGCAGTATCCACCATGTCATCTACGATGACGCAGTCACGGCCTTTAACATCACCAATCAAGTGCATGACTTGTGATTCGTTTGCCTTTTGACGACGTTTGTCGATGATAGCAAGGTCAATATCGCCCATTTGTTTAGCAACAGCACGTGCACGAACAACACCGCCAACGTCAGGAGAAACCACCATGAGGTTATCATGTGATTGTTGACGAAGGTCAGCTAAAAGCGCTGGTGTACCGTAGATGTTGTCTACAGGGATATCGAAGAAACCTTGGATTTGGTCAGCGTGAAGGTCGATCATTACCACACGGTCAATTCCTACAGTTGTCAGCATATCTGCGACAACTTTTGCAGTAATTGGAACACGTGATGAACGAGGACGACGGTCTTGACGCGCATAACCGAAATAAGGAATCACTGCGGTAATACGACCAGCACTTGCACGACGCAAAGCATCAGCCATAACGAGGATTTCCATCAGGTTATCATTCGTTGGGGCGCAAGTAGGTTGTACGATAAATACGTCTTTACCACGAACATTTTCAGTAATTTCGACAGCAATTTCACCGTCAGAAAATTGACCAATAGATGCAGCACCTAAAGGGATGTGCAAGTGGCTTACGACTTTTTGGGCGAATTGTGGATGTGCAGATCCACTAAAAACGACAAGATTGGGCATGAAGCACCCTTGGCGGTTGGCAATTTAGGAATTAGATGGCAGGGGTAGCTGGATTCGAACCAACGGATGCCGATATCAAAAACCGGTGCCTTACCACTTGGCGATACCCCTAATGCGGCAGAACTTTAATATTTTTGCGTCTTTCTGTCAAGGTAAATTAACAGTAGAACAGCAAAGTGTTGTTCTGTCTTTTTTGGAAAATGGCAGGGGTAGCTGGATTCGAACCAACGGATGCCGATATCAAAAACCGGTGCCTTACCACTTGGCGATACCCCTAAATTTGATTACTGTAAAATGGCAGGGGTAGCTGGATTCGAACCAACGGATGCCGATATCAAAAACCGGTGCCTTACCACTTGGCGATACCCCTAGTACAGTCATCTACAGGTGAAATAAAATGGCAGGGGTAGCTGGATTCGAACCAACGGATGCCGATATCAAAAACCGGTGCCTTACCACTTGGCGATACCCCTATCAGGTAACGTTGAAATGTCTTATTGGTGATTCATTCAAGCTGTTGACCAAGTAAGCTTTACATGGTGCATTTGCAAGAACATCATCAATGTTCATATCACTCGTTACTTCAGCAAAAACACAAGCACCTGTACCTGTAAGTTTTGCAACACCGAACTGGTCGAGATATTGCATCGCTTCATCTACCTCTGGATATAAACTTCTTGCCAAAGGCTCAAAATTATTTCCAAAATCAGATGACTTTAACTGATAGGCGCAAAATTTAGAGCTCTTCGTGTTTCTTGTCAATGTTTTTTGTGAAAAAAGCAATTGAGTGCTGATAAAACAATCAGGTTTTAACACAATGTATTGTTTTTGATCTAAGTCTATGAATGTTAAGTGCTCACCTATGCCTTCAGCCCATGCATTGCGACCATGGATAAAGATGGGAACGTCTGCGCCTAACTGAACACCTAAGTCTGCTAGTTGCTCAGTATTTAGCCCGCATTGCCAAAGTTGATTGACCACGATTAATGTCGTTGCGGCATCCGATGAACCGCCACCTAAGCCTGCACCCATCGGAATATTTTTTTCAAGACGAATGGATAAACCGGTGGCTGTTTGTGCATACGGCTTAAGTATCTGTGTCGCTTTATAAATCAGATTTTGACTCAAATCGACACTGTTTAAGCCTTCAATATGAATCTCTTGATCTGTACGAGGCTCAAATTCCAACCAATCACACAGATCGATCAACTGGAAAATACTTTGCAGTTCGTGATAGCCGTTTTCACGACGACCCGTAATGTGTAAAAACAAATTCAGCTTTGATGGGGCAGGGACACGGATCATAACAAGATAAACTAGCGGTTTTGAATGACCATTGTAATACGGTTTTCTGCACCATTTTCAAGTGCTTGTTTTAAAATTAACCGATTTGGCATATGGGCTTGCTCGTTATAGCTCAGCTCAACGCTCCAACCATCTTCAATGATCTGTACTGCTCGTTTGGCACTGTCACGTTGGATTTGTGCTTGAACTGTTGCGGGTTTAGCCTGAACCCAATTGACTAAATGGGTGATGGGCGCCTGCCAACCAGTTGCTGTTTTTAAAAGTTCTTCAGGGGTTTCAGCTTGGATGAGGCCAGTTTTAGCACTATTCAGGCTAACTTCACCTGGACGACCAGTAATTTGCGTCTTACCAACGCCTAAAATTCCACTGAGCTCGATATCAAACTCTTGTTGCTGTTGTACCCATGTGAAAAAAGCACTGCCTGTCTGTTCAGGCGTACGCACCCCAATTTTACCCTGTAAGCTAAATTGTTGATCAGATTCGGTTTGTATGGTGTTTGGGTCAAGCTGTGGTTTGGTAAACTGTTGACAGCCTGTTAGTGCCAAGCTACTTGCAGCAAGTAAGCTTAAGCTCAGATTTAAGAAAATACGCATAAAAACTATGAGCTCTTTTTCAGTTGTTGGGGTAACAATAAAGTATTGAGTTGATCCAATTGAGGATCATTTGGATGTTTTTGTTTGAGTTGTTGTAACACAGTGGAGAATTTTTGCAGATCACCGAGCATATAGACTGAACGCGCATAACGCACGCCAATATTGACACTACCACTGATAAGGTAGGCTTTTTCTAAGACTTTGGCTGAAGTGCTAAAGTCATTTTGTAAGTAACAAATAAAGCCTAAGGTATCTAAGATGGAGGCTTGTTCGGGGGCATATTCTAAAGCATGTTCAACAAATCTACGTGCATCATCTAAGCGTCTGTTTTGCAAGGCTAAAGTGTATGCATAAGCATTGAGATAGGTTGGGCTATTAGGCTCGATACTTAACAGTTGATTCAGCAACTTTTCAAGTTTGTCTTTATCTGTATGTGCATCCAACATTAGCACTTCAGAATAGATCAGTTCAGGATCATCTGGTAAGTTCTTAATCGCCTCATCTAACAGTCGCATGGCTGCGGCTTTATTATTCATGCGCTTTAAAATATCGGCTTGCGCCTGATACAAAAAGCTTGCATGTTGTGGATAGTTCACCCGTTCTTGGGTTAAAAAGCGTAAAGCATCATTGGGTTTGTTTTGCTGGGTATAGATACTGATGAGGCTGCGACGTGATACGGTATACAGGCTACCATCGACCAGACGATAGTAGGCCTTGGCTGTTTCAAAATGCTGTTTTCGTTCAGCATTCACCGCAAGATAGTAATAGGCTTCATTTTGATATTTGGCCGAATTACGTAGTTCAACCAGATATTTTTCCGCTTTTTCGTACTTCTTTAAGTCAATACTGGTTAATCCCGCAATAAACAAGGCTTCTTCTTGGTCAGGCCATTTTTTAATCAGGCTCTCAAGCTTGGTTAAGGCCTCATTTGACGCATTGATTTTAATCAGATATTTGGCTTCGGCTAAACGGACATCGACATTGTCACGGTGTTTACGACTCGATTTTGCATACCAATTACGGGTTTCTTCTTCTTGACCGAGTGCGCTAAGTAAGTTGGCTTTCATCAGGATGTAGCCTGTGACTTTTCCGCGCTTTTTTAGGGCTTTATTGATGGTGGTTAGGGCTTGGTCAAGCTGGCCATTTTGCGCCTCTAAACCTGCAATCAATGCCAAAATAGAGGGATTGTTCCGCTCTTTACTTGAACGTAGTGCTTGGATGAGAATTTCTTGATCTTCAGGTTCTTCAGGGGCAATCCCCGCAAGGATTTGCTCTAAATCAGCATTGGCATCAATGTTGAGAATTTTATCGAGTGTTTCAGCTGCAAGTTCATATTCATGTGCTTTGAGTGCAATGTGAGATAAATAAAATAAGGCTGGAACATCGGTAGGCTCTTGCACCACCCAATGCGTTGCAATGTCGAGTGCGGCATGCAAGTCATTTTGTTCAAGGGCAATATTTAAAGCGCGCTGTTTAATGGTGGTGGAATTACTTTTAATCGCCAACACAGTATAGTTATGCAGGGCAGTCGCGCTGTCTTGATAAGCCAGTGCAAATTCGGCAATCATACTTTGTTGAATTGCATCATAATTAGATAGCGAAAAATCTCCAGCTGCTCTAAGATGAGCACTAGATGCCATGCTACCGACGAGTAAGAATGTGGTAGAATATTGCTTAATTCTCGCGCCGCTCAGTCGGCAATGTGTTTGACGCAATTTTTCTTGATCCAAGTAATGCTTTTTATGACACCGTTATTGCACAATAGCATAAATTTAGCGAAATGATGATCTGATATGTCTTTCTTTGCATTGGGTGTCAACCATCAAACCGCCTCCGTAGAATTGCGTGAGCAAATTGCATTTAACCCTGAAAAGTTAACGCAACTGCTTGAGCAACAAGGCCAAAACCAAGACTTAAATGAAATGGTAGTGGTCTCTACGTGTAACAGAACAGAAGTGTATGCCATGTCTGAAAACTCAGATATGGTATTAAACTGGCTCGCCCAAGCAAATGGCATAGATGTTAAACAATTGTTGAATCATGTATACCGTTATGAAAATGCGCAGGCTGTCACTCACTTAATGCGTGTTGCAAGCGGTTTAGATTCACTCATGCTTGGTGAACCGCAAATTTTGGGGCAGGTTAAATCAGCACTATCTCTAGCGAAGACGGCTCATACTGTTTCTCCTCATTTAAACCGAATTTTTGAATATGCTTTCTATGCGGCGAAACGCGTCCGCTCTGAAACGGCTGTGGGTAGTCATGCTGTATCGATGGGTTACGCGGTGGCTCAGCTTGCATTACAAGTGTTTAGTAAGCCTGAAAAGTTGACAGTCATGGTGGTCGCTGCGGGCGAAATGAATAGCTTGGTGGCGAAGCATTTGGCTGAAATGGGAGTCGCAAAAATCCTCATTTGTAACCGTACCTGTGAACGGGCTGAAGCTTTGGCTCAAGAAATAGCCCATCGTGTAGATGTTGAAATTATTGAGTTTGATCAGTTGGCCAATAACTTAGCGCGTGCAGATGTCATTTCCAGTTGTACGGGAAGTTTACATCAGGTGATTCATTATCCAGATGTCAAAGCTGCCTTAAAAAAGCGTCGTTATCAACAAATGTTGATGGTGGATTTGGCTGTTCCGCGTGATATCGACCCGAAAGTGGAAAGTTTGGATGGCGTCTATTTATATGGCGTAGATGACTTACAGTCGGTGATTGATGAAAACCTTGCTCAGCGTCGTCAGGCGGCGGTTGAAGCAGAGGTGATGGTTAACCAACTAGCAACGGAGTTAGTGACCCAGCAAAAGGTCAATCTGGCGGGTGAAACCATCCATGCTTACCGTCAGCAAGGTGAACAGTTAAGACAAGAAGAACTAGAGCTAGCATTAGCACGAATTGCAAAAGGAGAACAGGCCGAGCAGGTGATGCAAGAATTTGCACATCGTTTGACGCAGAAGTTGCTACATCCGACCTCGATTATGCTGCGTGAAGCAGCCAAATCAGAAGATCCAAGTCATTTTGAACAAATGCAAACGTGTTTAAATGAGACTTTTGCTAAACGTCGTAAAACTAAAAAGTAAATCCAAATACAAAAAATGTAATAGGTTTAAGTAATCAGTCTTAAGCCTATTTTTTTGGTCAGTTCAAAGAGTTTATGTTTTAAATTTCGTGTCTCAATTAATGAATTTGGGGCTTTAAGTTTAAGTTTTAAATATTTTTCTTCAAGCGAGAGAGCATATTCACTGGCCAGTTTATCCGCCAGTTCTGGTGTTTTAGTTAGTTCTTCAATATTTGTGCGCTGCATAATATCAGCAATCGCGTTGGCATAACGGCTACATGCACCCAAAACATAATAGGTTGCCAGTTCTTGGTCATCAGGTAAATCATCAAAGATGCCATCTAAAACTTGTAGCACATGCGCTAAAAGTTCATCTTCAGGTAAATAGGCGCGTAGAGTTTCAAAGTGAATATACAAAAACGGATGATGGATCAGAACGGCGAGGGCGAAGTCTTCATCTTTGGTGCGAATATTAAAAGACAACGAGGCATCGTTGCTGACTTGAGGTGTCCAGCGACGACCAAAACCAAGTTTTTCTTTGAAGGATTGATTTAGCAAATAACGGAAAGAGCCTGTTTTTGGCAATAAGTCCGTCAGTTGACGTAACTCACTCATGACCTGACTTTTACCTTCAGGGCTGCTGATGTCATGGTTCTGCGTCAGATGTGCAAAAACAAAGTCTGACAACAGTGGAGCTTGTTGGAGCAGTTTATTAAAGTTTTCAATACCTTCACGACGAATCAGTGAGTCAGGGTCATGATCATTCGGTAAAACAAAGAACTTCAGCTCGCGACCATCATTGAGCAAAGGTAATGCAATTTCTAAAGTACGGCGAGCCGCTTTTTGTCCAGCCACGTCACCATCAAAGGCAATGGTAATACGGTTGTTTTGTTTAAACAGAATATTTAAGTGTTCGGTGTTACTGGCAGTTCCTAAGGTCGCCACGGCACCTGCAATGCCATACTGCTGTAGCGCAATCACATCCATATAGCCTTCGACCATCAGCCAGTCTTGGGCTTTTTGCTTACGGCCTTCATATAAACCATAAAGCAATTGGTTTTTATGAAATACCTCAGAGTCTGGCGAGTTGATGTATTTGGGCTTAATTTCGTCATTTAGAGCACGTCCACCGAAGCCCACGACACGACCTTTGGCATCACGAATCGGAAATATGACACGATCCCGTAACAAGTCAAAGTCACGACCGTTATCGCTGGTACGAATCAATCCGAGTAGCTTTAAGCCTTCGATATCTTGCGGAAAGGCTTTCTCTAAGTGTTGCCAGTCCTCAGGTGCATAGCCTAAACGCCAATATGCAATGGTATCTCGGCTGAGACCACGCTGTTTAAAGTACTGCTGAGCAGAGCGACTATGCGGTAGTTGTTGCTCATAGTATTGCGCAATATTTTCTAACAGGTCGTATAAGTTGCCTTCCTGAACGGGTGTGGTGTTGAAGCCCTCGAACGTATCAAAATCAGCGTAACCCTCTTGGTAGTCCATGGAATGAAATTCAGCAAAAGGATCATGCTCAATCTGAAACTCAGGTTGTGCTGGAGCTGGCTCGGTTTTCTTGGCTTCTGCGACATCGACCTGTGGTTTTTGGGCAGGTTTAGCTTCGCGCTTATACACCAGTTTTTTCGAGTCACGGTTGTCTTTTGGAAGTTCGATGCCTGTTTGGCTCGACAAATCCTTCATCACATCAATAAAGCTACGACTGTCGATGTCCATTAAAAAACGAATGGCATTCCCATTGGCCTGACAACCAAAACAGTGAAAATATTGTTTGTCACGATACACGTGAAAAGATGGTGATTTTTCTTGATGGAACGGACAACAGCCTGAATAGGTGCGACCTGACTTTTTAAGTTTCACACGTTGACCAATCAGGTCGACAATGTCGGTCCGATCTAAAATTTGGTCAATGGTGTGTTGAGGAATAGCCATGTCGAATCGTCAGTCGCTGATGTTTTGAAAACCGTGAAAAATAAGCAGAGATGGAGGTTGTAAAATGCAAAAAACCATCGAATCTAGATTGTTTTGTATACCTTTTAGGCGTTTTGATCAAGCGGAAATCGCACAAAACAAAAGGGCAAGTATGATAACTTGCCCTTTCTAAAATAGCGAATATTTCAGAGGAATTATTCGGTTTCAGTATTGATGTTTTGCTGTGTATCAGGGCGATCGAGTAAACCGAAACTAATACGGTTGGTAAAGCTGCGCTCTGTTGTTTGTTTGGGTTGCTCGATTTTTTCTTCAGAACTGTTTTGTTCTTCACGACCAAACACACCTAAAGTCGCACGGTTGACCCAACTTGCTTCTTTACGGGCAGCACGTAAGTTCACTTCACCATTCGATTTCACTAAATTTGGATAATTTAGTTTCAAGACATCGGTATATTGTTGCGCAGTTTGCTTATCACCCAATTGGTCATACGAATAAGCAACAGTTGCTAAAGCTTCAGGCACTTGAGGGCTTTGCGGATAATGTTCAATCACCCATTGAGCACGCTCTAGTGCTGCGACCCATGCTTTACGTTTGATATTAAAACGTGCGGCATTCATTTCGCTTTCAGCCAACTCATTGCTGATAAACTTCATGCGTTGTGCAGCATCTACAGCATAAGTGCTTGAAGGGTAACGACGAATAAAGTCTACGAAGTTTTGATACGCCACTTTAAGATAGCTCACATCGCGATGTGCTTGCTTTAAAGAAGTATAACGAATCAAACCATCATAGTTTTGTTCCATATTGGCTACACCACGGACATAGTAGGCATAGTCCACGTTTGGATGCTGAGGGTTCAAACGAATGAAACGATCAGCCAGTGCAATCGCACCTTCATAATCTTTCTGCTGAAACTTCACATAGAGCAGCTCTAGTTGAGCTTGTTGCGCATATTCACCTGTAGGGTAATAGGTATCTAATGCTTCTAAGTGTTTTGCAGCGTCGGTATATTGACCACTTTGCAGTGCTTTTTCTGCTTTTTGAATATAAACCTGTTCACTCGATTGTGGACCGGTATCTACCACTTCTTTCTTGGGATTGCTGCTACAGCCTACCATTGCAGATGCAATGCCAATCGTTAGAGCAAGCATTGTCATTTTATAATGTGGTAGCGACATAAAAATTCCTCTGTTAATACGGGCAATGAGCTACAATTGCGCTATTAAATCACTTTTATTTGAATGATCAAATGGCTCAAGCACAATCTTCCGATCCAAATTTCCCTGAAACCGATTTCAATTTACTTGAAGATTCTGAGGATGCAGATAACCATACTTCAAGCTCTACTGCAACACGTTTATCGTTGCAATTTCAATTGGATGAAACTTATCTCGGACAACGTATAGACCAAGTTGCAGCAACGATTTGGAGCGACTTTTCGCGTGAAAAACTCAAACAGTGGCTAAAAGAAGGCCATTTGTTGGTAAATGGTAACAGTGTTAAACCGAAATATAAATGTGAAGGATTTGAACTGTTAACCCTTGAAGTTGAGCTAGAAGCGCAAACTCGTAGCCTGCCTGAAGACATTCCGCTGGATATTGTCTATGAAGATGACGACATTATTGTTGTTAATAAACCTGTTGGGATGGTGGTTCACCCAGGTGCGGGCAACTCATCAGGTACGTTGGTAAATGCATTATTGCATCACTATCCAAAATCGGCAGAACTGACTCGTGCGGGTTTGGTACATCGTATTGATAAAGATACTTCTGGTTTGTTGGTCGTTGCGAAAAACTTAGAAGCACAATTTTCACTCAGCAAGCAATTGGCGAAAAAAACGGTTTATCGTGTTTATGACCTAATTGTGTATGGCAATGTGATTGCTGGTGGCACGGTGGATGAACCGATTAAACGTCACCCTGTCGATCGTGTCAAAATGGCGGTATTGCCAGGCGGTAAAGATGCTGTAACACACTACAACGTGAAAGAGCGCTTCCAACATTTCACCCGCATCCAAGCTCGTCTTGAAACTGGACGTACGCATCAGATTCGTGTGCATTTTAGTTATATTGGTTTTGGTTTAGTTGGCGATCCTGTGTATATGCCGCGTGTGCGCGTGCCCGCAGGTGCAACAGAACTTCTAGATGAGACCTTGCGCAGTTTTAGACGTCAAGCCTTGCATGCAGCAGAGCTCGGCTTGAAACACCCACGTACAGGTGAAGAAATGTTGTTTAAAGCGCCGTGGCCTGCAGACTTGGCGACCTTGGTCGATGTACTCCGTACGGAAAACAAAGCCTACTAAGTTATAGATGAATCATCATAAGGACAGTATATGCAATTTGTTCAAGGACTTCCGGCAGGTGTTTTTGTGGGGCAAACCCGTGTGCATCATGATCGTGCTTTAGAGACTACTCAAACTGAACTACAAGGCTTTAATTTGGCTTTGCATGTACAGGATGATGCTGCACGTGTGCAACAGCATCGCATGATCTTGCTCGAAGAGTTTGCAGGCTATGGGGTCGATAAAATCACATGGATGACGCAAACTCACAGCACTATATGTCGTGTAGTGAATGAGCAAATTGACTTTGATGCTCAAGAAGGGGATGGTTTGGTGACGCAGCGTACAAACCATGCCCTGATGATGATGACAGCCGATTGTTTGCCAGTGGTTTTAGGCAATGCAGATGGAACTGAAGTGGCCAATTTGCATGCAGGTTGGCGTGGGTTGGCGCATGGCATTATTGAAAATACCATTGCCAGTATGAACACTCAGCCGACATGGGCTTGGTTGGGTGCGGCTATTAGCCAACCTTGTTTTGAAATTGGGGCGGAAGTAAAAGAAGCCTTTTGTTCAAAGTATGCTGAGCTTGAGTCTGCATTTCAAACAGGTGAGCAAGCTGGAAAGTATTATGCTGACTTATATGCAATCGCAAAATTCATTCTAAAACAGCACGGGGTTGAAGTGGTCTCTGGCGGTGATCAGTGTTCCTTTAGCCAGTCGAATGAGTACTTTTCTTATCGACGTCATGCCAAAACTGGGCGTATGGCGACCTTTGTGTTTATGCAATAGTTTGGGTTTCTGATCAAGTGCTTGGCTGTTTTAATCCTTACACTTACTCCCCCTCAGCGAGTGGAAGTGTTAAACTTAACTCAATTCTTTGGTCTTAAAAGTTTTCATGTCTGTACCTGATCTTGTTTCTGCTACACCTGTTCATGTGTGTGTGGTTTATCATAGCGCCTATGGTCATACGGCGAAAGTCGCTCAGTATATTGCACAAGGTGCAGAGCAGGCGGGTGCTGATGTGCATTTAATTTCTGTTGCTGCAGTGCAGTGGGACTTGTTAGATCAGGCCGATATTATTGTGATGGGTTGCCCAACGTATATGGGCAGTCTTACAGCAGCGCTTAAGCAGTTTATGGAAGATTCCTCTAAGCGCTGGTTAGCACGGGCTTGGCAAGGAAAACTGGCTGCAGGCTTTACCAATGGTGGGGGCTTAAGTGGCGATAAACTGGCGGTATTACAGCAGATTAATTTATTTGCTATGCAGCATGGTATGTTGTGGGCTGGTTTACCGTTTATGCCGACGGGACGTAGCCAACACGATATTAATCGGATGTCGAGCTTTTTAGGTTTGATGACTCAGTCAGACAACGCTAGTATTGAAATAACCCCACCTGAAGGTGACTTGGAAACTGCTCGAAAGTTTGGAAAATATTTGGTTGAGCTAAAAGCTGACTATTAACAGTTCTGATAATAAAAAACCTCCACATGGGAGGTTTTTTATTATTTATGCATAATACGGGCTTTATCACGTTGCCAGTCACGGTCTTTTTCCGTGGCACGTTTGTCATGCAGCTGTTTGCCTTTCACTAAAGCGATTTCTAATTTCGCACGTGGTCCTTTCCAATAAGCAACAAGTGGAACACACGAATAACCTTTTTGATTCACTGCGCCGAGTAGCTTATCCAGTTCACGACGGTTCAACAGTAACTTACGGGTACGGGTCGCTTCAGGAACAATGTGCGTAGATGCACTGAGTAAAGGCTGAATTTGAGCACCGAACAGGAAAGCTTCACCATTTTTAAAGGTGATATAACTCTCAGACAGCGTCATACGACCTGCACGTAATGATTTCACTTCCCAGCCTTGCAGTGACAGGCCAGCTTCAAATTTTTCTTCAATAAAATAGTCGTGACGTGCACGTTTATTCTGTGCAATCGTCCCGCTGGTATTTTTTTTAACTACAGTTGCTTTCGCCATAATCAATTACTTCCAACAATGTACCTATTGTGCCTTAAAGCATGGTTAAGGTGAAGTTTTTTCAAATTTATAGAGTTTCTTCACCTATAAAACAAGTTTTTGCTAAAATATGGCTCTACAAAATCAACAGAGTAAAAATGGATGTCTAAAACTCGCGTCATTTACCCGGGGACTTTTGATCCAATTACCAATGGTCATATTGATTTGGTTACACGTGCATCACGTATGTTTGATGAAGTGGTGGTAGCCATTGCCATTGGTCATCATAAAAACCCTCTCTTTAGTTTAGAAGAGCGTGTGAGCTTGGCCAAAGCATCATTAAGCCATCTTGATAATGTTGAGTTTGTAGGTTTTGATGGTTTGTTGGTGAACTTCTTCCGTGAACAAAAAGCAACGGCTGTACTGCGAGGATTGCGTGCAGTGTCTGACTTTGAATACGAGTTCCAGTTAGCCAATATGAACCGTCAACTTGATTCACACTTTGAGGCAGTATTTTTAACGCCGTCAGAGCAGTATTCATTTATTTCATCGACGTTGATTCGTGAAATAGCACGTTTAAAAGGTGATGTGACCAAGTTTGTACCGCAAGCTGTAGTCGCTGCTTTTGAACGTAAACATCAACAAGGTTGGTAGCGTGTCTTTATATATAACCGATGAATGCATCAATTGTGATGTTTGTGAACCTGTGTGCCCCAACGAAGCCATTTTCATGGGGGAATTGATTTATGAAATCAATCCAGATTTATGCACAGAGTGTATCGGACATTATGATAAACCCCAGTGTCAATTGTTCTGTCCAGTGGACTGTATTCCGCTGGATCCTAATCATGCGGAAACTGAGGATGAGCTCATGGATAAATATAAAAAGCTGATTGCTCAAAAAAGCGCAAGCAATTAAGTCTAAGATTTGATACTATGCGCCTCGAAGTGAGCCAGACGATCGCTGCTGTGGAGATCTCCGTGATTGAAGCAGGGGAGGAAAGTCCGGGCTTCATAGGGCAAGGTGCCAGGTAACGCCTGGGCGGCGTGAGCCGACGGAAAGTGCAGCAGAGAGTAGACCGCCTTCATTGTGGTTTCGAGCAATCGAAATCGGAGGTAAGGGTGAAAGGGTGCGGTAAGAGCGCACCGCATGGCTGGTAACAGTTCATGGCATGGTAAACCCCACCGGAAGCAAGACCAAATAGGGATCCTTTAGGCATGGCCCATGCTGGATCCGGGTAGGTCGCTTGAGCGTATGAGTGATTGTACGCCTAGAGGAATGATCGTTCTCGACAGAACCCGGCTTATCGGCTCACTTCAACAAATTTTGATCAATTAAGCGCGCAAGGTACTTGACGTACTGGTGAGAAAACCACATAATGCGCGCACAGTTTACGGCTATGTAGCTCAGTTGGTTAGAGCACCGCACTCATAATGCGGGGGTCACAAGTTCAAGTCTCGTCATAGCCACCATTTTTATAGACCACGTTCCAAAACGTGGTCTTTTTTTGTCCTTATTTTGGGCTTAATACCCACCTCCAATTTGCGTTTGTTGTTGTGAAGAAACTTCCTGAGCAGTAATTTTCTGCTGATCATCTGTTTCAATTAAATAGGTGGAAGAACGTTTTTTTGAAATTAACCCAAATTGATAGCGAGCGGTGAGTTGAACATAATTTTCTAGATATTTTGCACGATGACGTGGTTCTAATTTGAAAATATATTGTGCAAATTCTTCAGCATAACTTGGATTATTGAGTAAATTAGGATCGGTAATCGTGGCTAAATAATAATGTTGAGTTGGATTTATACCTTCCTCATTTTTAGGAAGGATGAGATAACCATAATCAAATTGGCTTAATTCCTTAAATTTTAGATTTTGTAAAGAAATAGGAATATAGTCTTGGTCACTTGTAATACTGTTCCAAACTTGTAACCCTGAAAAAATGAAAACTAAAATAGTTACGATGTAAAAATGTACATTCCATGTTGTAGAAATAGTCTTAGGTTCAACCCCATTTTTTATGACAATTGTGTGTGCTAGATAGTCGTGAATAGAGCGGCGATTTTTCCGATTAAAAATATATAAATAAATTATAGAAATCAGTAAGCTACCTAAAAGTATCGTAAAGATGCTATTCAATACTGGGTGAAAAAGTAGCGTAAAAGACATTAAGCAGAAAGGGGCATATAAAATTGCCGAGCGTAGAAATGAGGCGGATAGGCTGAGATACTGCTGATCTAGTTTGACGACTTTAATGGATTGAAGAATTTTGCCGATTGTTTGTCCATTATTGTTAACGCTGTTGCAATAAGTAAAGTATAGAATAACGAAAAGATAACCAATTAATGTTATGAGTATAGGGTATTCATAAGGAAATTTACCTAATAGGCTAGAGATAATGTTACAGAAAGCACCGATGAGCAAAGCATCAATGATAAATGCGAAGCTCCTACGCCAAAAGCCTGCAATATAAGGTTGTGTATCAGGTGATACATCATTTTCAATTGTATTATCCAAAATAATGACTCATGCTGTTATAAAATTATTGGTTTTGATGTTAAAAGTAATCAGTGATTAAAGTTTTAAGCACTTTATTAAATAGTGAGCTGTTTTACAGAATTGTAGAGATGAAATCAATAATTCGAAGAGATTCTTTTTATTTATATTGAGTTGATACTTCTGTGATTTTAATCCTTGGAAGCTATTTTGGATCTGCATATAGGCAGTACATTATTCTGCAAAAATTTATTTTTTTAGCCTGTAATTTTATTCTTTGTTCAGTTTAGTTGCGCATAGCATTTAGCATTTAGCATTTAGCATTTAGCATTTAGCATTTAGCATTTAGCATTTAGCATTTAGCATTTAGCATTTAGCATTTAGCATTTAGCATTTAGCATTTAGCATTTAGCATTTAGCATTTAGCATTTAGCATTTAGCATTTAGCATTGCAATTTCAAGTTGCTTATATGGTGATCTTTTTGAACATGATATAAGCGTTGTTGGGCTTTGCTGAGCTGTGCCATGCATCGTTTTTTGTTACATGTTCTATAAGTGTTGATTGATGATTCATTTGGCAACATTCATGTAAGCGTGATTATAATTGACCAAGGCTGGACTCACGAGCTGGCATGCACTTAGTGCTGTTAAGAGTGTAGTAATAAGCAAGGATTTGATCTGCTTAAGGATAGTTTCCTTTATATATTTAGCTATTGTGCCCGATGTTTTTTACTAAATATGTATTAATTTTAAACATTTAATTATCAGTTGTTTAAATGCTGATCATTGGGATGGGGTAGGGCTTGACGGGTGTTTAATATGTATAGATAATGCCCCCACAGTTTACGGCTATGTAGCTCAGTTGGTTAGAGCACCGCACTCATAATGCGGGGGTCACAAGTTCAAGTCTCGTCATAGCCACCATTTTTAAAGACCAAGCTCTCAGCTTGGTCTCTTTTTTTGTGCGTAAAAAATAGATTTGAATATGTCGATATAAAAAAGCCCAAACATCTGTTTGGGCTTTTTTATTGGAACAGCAGCTTATATGCCAGCTTTCCAGCCATTCATGATTGGGTAACGACGTTCACGGCTAAATGCGCGTGAGCTGATACGCGGACCAATTGCACCTTGGCGACGTTTGTATTCATTGAAATCGACCAAACGAATCACTTTTGCAACCACTTCAGCATCAAAGCCTTTGGCAATGATGTCATCTTGGCTCATATCTTCTTCAATATAAGCATACAAAATGGCATCCAGTACATCATATGGTGGTAAAGAGTCTTGGTCCTTTTGATCTGGACGTAACTCTGCTGAAGGTGGGCGAGTAATCACACGCTCAGGAATCACAGGCTTGTCTGAAATGCTGTTTCGGTATTTCGCAAGTTCAAACACAATGGTTTTATACACATCTTTTAGTACGGAAAAACCACCCACCATGTCACCATAGAGCGTGCAGTAGCCCACAGCCAATTCTGATTTGTTGCCTGTAGACAGGACTAAATTACCAAATTTGTTTGATAAACCCATCAGCAGTGTACCGCGGGCACGCGCTTGTAAGTTTTCTTCAGTTGCATCCGCAGGGCTGTTGCCAAAGAACGGATAAAGCGTTTGCATAAAGCTGTTCACAATCGGGTTGATTTCAGCAATCCCAAAAGTCACCCCCATACTCTTCGCTTGTTCAGCAGCATCTTCTACACTGATTTGGGCGGTATAGGTATATGGCATCATTACGGCTTGGACTTTGTCGGCGCCAATCGCGTCGGCTGCAATGGCAAGGGTTAAAGCAGAGTCGATCCCGCCTGATAAACCCAAAATCACCCCAGGGAAACCTGAGCGCTGTACATAGTCGCGAGTCGCCATCACTAAGCTTTGATAAATCTCTGCCATAGTGTCTAAAGCAGGCGGCAGCGCATTGGCCTTAAAGGCTTGTTGTTCTGCTTCGTATTCAGCGAAATACAGGGATTCTTTAAAGCTTTCAGCTTGAAGTACAACCGAACCATTTTTGGCGATCACGAAGCTTGTACCATCAAAAATCAGGTCGTCTTGACCGCCGACTTGGTTGGCATAAACCAAGTTGAGGTTCATTTGTTTCGCCAGTGCAGACATGGTTTCAACACGGTGCTGCGGCTTACCGACTTCATATGGTGAAGCATTTAAGACCAAAGCCGTTTCTACATTGAGCTGTGCCAGTTGTTGTACTGTTGAAAGTGACCAAACATCTTCACAAATCAACACACCAAACTTATGCCCTAAATATTCAAAAACAAGGTGTTGATGCCCTTCGGTGAAGTAGCGCTTTTCATCAAATACGCTATAGTTTGGCAAGTTTTGTTTGTTATACACACCCAAAACTTGTCCATCTTTCATGACCGCAGCGGCGTTGTAGCGTTGACCATCTTCGGTTTGGTTGACAAAACCAAAGACCATCACAATATCTTTTACTGTTTTAAGTTGTTCAAAAACTTGTTGCGTGCGTTTGGTTAGGCTAGGACGTAGAAGTAAATCTTCTGCTGGGTAACCAATGCTCGAAAGTTCTGGAAAAATAATTAAATCAGCATTTTGTTTTTTTGCTTCATTGGCCTGCTCCAACATTTTTTGGGCATTTGCTTCAAGGTTGCCAATGTGCGGAGAGAACTGTGCAAGTGCAATTTTAAAACTTTTCATTTCCAACTAAATCCTATACCTATAGGGATATACACGACGATTGAGTTTGTTATAGCTATAAGTTCTACGTGGTGTAAGTGACGATAAACAAATAGAAGTATTAATCAATAATAAGTGCGAATACTATATACGAAATGCGATTTTTTTTAAGGGATATTCTAAAAAAAATCCGTAAATGTCCTTAAAAAGAACAAATTATTCTAATGCCTTTAATGGAGTGTGATTGTGTGGTTTCAACCGCTTTTACAAAAAATACAGCAAAAGTTTGAACTTAAAAATCGGCCCTTGACTGAAGGGGAGAAAAAGTTTGCCAGCAGTATTTTTGGGAACAGTCTGAACATGGATTCGGTTCGAATTATCGCGCATCGGGCAGTGCTGCCTCATTATGCGATTAGCCCCAATGGACATGTCTATTTTAATATCAAAGACTGGTGCGAAAACTTTGCCGACCAACCGATTCATCAACAAGCTTGGTTGATTCATGAGCTAACGCATGTTTGGCAAATTCAGCAGGGACTCGCTGTAGTGCGTAAGGCGCTTTTTAACCGTCAATATCGTTATGCATTAAAACAAGGCAAGCAGTTTTTAAGCTATGGCATTGAACAACAGGCGCAAATGGTGCAAGACTATTTTCTCAAAAAACACTATGGCGAAGAGTGCTCAGCCTATGAGCAGTGTATTCCCTTTGTGGCACACAAAGCCTCTTTCTGACCCCGATAGATAAATCTATGGAGTAATTGTTAGACAACAGATTTTAAAGTCATAAATTGCAAATTATTTGAAGAAAAATGCCAGTGGCATAGGGGAAGCGGACTCTTATTTTGAATGCAAAGCACAGGTAAAAATCGTGAGATTGAGCCTGAAAAATGAGCTAAAAATAAGAAGGAATGTCCTATGCGTATCGCTCTTCCATTGAAAGGCAAAGCCAGCCAAATTTTTGCAGGACCCGTATTCGATGCTGAAAAACAGTCTGCGATTATTCCAATTCGGCATATGAAATTTGACTTTGAAGCGGAGAAAATTGATCCCAAATTCTACATAAATGCGGAGTTGGCCAGTGCTTACTTTGCATCACTCTCGATCTTTCTGACCTATGGTGAAGACTTGGTGATTGACACTGCGCGTTATCACCGTGATTTCCTCACTGACCCTGTATTAAAAAACGTGTGACGTCTTTGATTGGTCAGGAGGCACTGCATTCAAAGCTACATGAAGAATTGAACGATACTTTTAAACAGGTTGATTTACCCGTTGGCATTTTTCGTTATTTAGCCGAAATCGTTTTTGACTACGGTTTTAACCGTTTACCACAACCGATGAAATTGTCTTTGATGGCAGGCATTGAACATTTTACCGCAGTGCTGTCTGAATACATGATGAACCATGAAGAGATTTTCTTTGATTCTCAAGATGAAAAGCAACGGGCGATTTGGATGTGGCACATGCTAGAGGAATCTGAGCACAAAGACATTGCGTATGATGTGTTTCAATCACTTTCCAATAACTATGCCTTACGTATTGCAGGCTTTTTTCCAGCCCTTATCACCATTTTACTGCTGATTTCTGTGGCATCGGTTTTTGTCCCATTTTATCGCAAACCGTCTAATTTGGTGAGCCTTAGTTACTGGAAGGATATACCGCGCAGTTTCAGTCTCTTGTTTGGATTAAAACGAGGTGTTTATGGCAGTAGTTGGAAGCATATTTTTGACTATTTGCGTCCAAGCTTTCACCCGAATGATTATGACACCTCTGCATTTTTAGATTATTACAAAGAGCGTTTACTACATCCTGAAACAGGAGTGTTAACCCCCTATTTCACCAAAGAATTTACTCCAGTACTTAAATCATAAAAAGGAGGTTATGACATGGGACTGTTGAGTAAAAAAAATAAACCAAGTCAAAATGCCTACGCAGTTGTGACTGGTGCAGGCAGTGGAATTGGCAGTAGCTTTGCACTGGAAGTGGCAAAGCGCGGTGGTGATGTCGTCTGTGCAGATATTGACTTAAGCTCGGCACAGGAGACGGTAGATTTGATTCAGTCGATGACATCTTCGTCAGCCTATGCGGTGCATTGTGATGTTGGATTAAAAGAATCTGTACACACTTTGGCGGAGCAAGCGGAACAGCTTTTGGGATATCCTGTTACTTTGCTCATCAATAATGCGGGAGTTGGGTTAGGTGTTAAGTTTGATGAGGTGTCGCTGGAGGATTGGCAGTGGTGTATGCACGTCAACCTTTGGGGGGTAATTCATGGTTGCCACTACTTTGTACCTAAATTTAAACAGCAAGGTTTTGGTGCCATTATCAATGTGGCATCAGCTGCGAGCTATACTGCAGCTCCTGAGATGACAGCGTATAACGTGACCAAGTCTAGTGTTTTGGCACTATCAGAAACACTAGCTTCAGAACTTCATGCTTATAACATTGCAGTCAATGTGCTGTGCCCGACCTTGGTACCGACCAATATTATGAAGAATGGGCGCTTGCCGAGCCGCTATTCTGGACTAGCTGACAAACTGCTGATGAACCATGCGTTTACCACCAGTGATGCTGTGGTTAAGAAAACATTAAATCGCTTAGATGCAGGCAAGCTTTATACCATTCCACAACCCGATGCCAAATTTTTTTGGTGGATGAAGCGCGCATCACCAAGCTTATACGTCAAGCTTTTAGGTTTGGGTTATCCACTGTTTAATCAAATCACAAAATAAGAATAGAGAAAAATGAATATGGAAACGCAATTAGAGATAGAACAAGCAGATGTGCAAGCGCCGTCTGATCAAATGCGAGATCAAACTACGACGTCAAAAAGTACGGAAGCTCAACCTAGGCAGACCCGTAAAAAGGCTGTGCTTCGTCCTAAAGCTGTACATACTTACGATACCATTGTTGTAGGTGCTGGGATTTCGGGCATTGCTGCGGCTTATAAAATGAAACAAGTCGGCTATCAGGACTATCTGGTTTTAGAAAAAGCGCAGAGGGTCGGCGGTACGTGGCGTGATAATAATTACCCTGGCTGTGGCTGTGGCTGTGATGTACCTTCGGCGTTGTATTCATTTTCCTTTGCACCTAGTCATCAATGGAGCCATTTATTTGCGAAACAACCTGAAATTTTACGTTACTTGGAACAGGTGGTTGAGCAGTTTGAACTGCAAGATAAAATTCGTTTTCAGCATGAGTTGCTCAGTGCAAAGTGGAATGAAGAGGCGAGTATTTGGCAGCTTGAAACTTCTCAAGGGGCATATCAAGCACGAACCGTGATCTTCAGCACAGGGCCGATTACAGAACCGTCTTTACCTAACATTAAAGGGATAGAGGGGTTTAAAGGAGAAATGTTCCATTCAGCCCGTTGGAAACATGATTATGATTTAACAGGAAAGCGGGTTGCAGTGATTGGAACAGGCGCATCTGCCATTCAGTTTATTCCACAAATTCAGCCGTTGGCGAAAGAGTTGGTCGTATTTCAGCGTACTGCACCGTGGGTTTTGCCCAAAGCGGATATGCAGCTCAATGCTACAGTAAAGTCGCTGGTGGCCAAATTCCCGATGATTCAGCAAGGCTGGAGGAAGAGTGTTTCCAATATTTTAAATGGAATCAACTTTGGGCTACGTCATCCGTCACTGCTTGAGCCAGTCAATGTTTTAAGCCGTCAATTATTGAAATTGCAAATACAGGATGACGCCCTACGTAAAGCCGTAACGCCTAACTTTTCGATCGGCTGTAAGCGACTTTTATTTGCCAACAATTATTATCCTGCACTGCAACAAGATAATGTCACCTTGTTGCCACAAGGTTTGGTCGAGATTGATGGGCAGAGTGTCATTGCGGCAAATGGGGAGCGATTTGAGGTCGATGTCATTATCTGGGGAACTGGTTTTGAAGTGGCACATCCTCCAATTGGACAACGCGTATGGAATGCCCAAGGTGAGCGATTGGCTGACCTTTGGAAGGATAGTTCTCCAGAAGCATACTTAGGTACAAGTTTGGAAAATGTACCGAACGCGTTTTTAGTATTGGGGCCAAATATCTTGGTTTATGACTCTTTTATTGGCATTGCTGAAGCGCAGATTCAGTATATTGTTGACGGTCTACTAAAAATGAAGCAGCAAGGCTTTAAACGTATGATGGTCAAGCGAGATGTTCTACGTTATCACAATGCCAAGGTGCAAACCCATTTGAAAACCACAGTATTTAACCGAGGTGGCTGTTCAAGCTATTATTTAGATCAAAATGGGCGGAACTTCGCGGCTTGGCCGTGGTCCTTGGCCGAGTTAAAGCAACGTTTATCTGTGCTTGAGCTAAAACACTACGATGTTGTTGAAGCTTAAAGTAGCTACATTAAGTATTAAAAACAGCCTGAGTCTGTTCAGGTCTTTTAATACTTAAACTGTGTCACTTGTGAATTGTTGATTTAAAATTCAACATATAAAAAAACCACCCATGCGGGTGGTTTTTTGTCTATCAACGCAGACCGAATTAACGGTTGATGTCGCGTTGAACTTCGCCAGTGTAAAGCTGACGAGGACGACCGATCTTGTATGGACCGCTGTGCATTTCTAACCAGTGGCTGATCCAACCAACAGTACGTGCAAGCGCGAAGATCACTGTAAACATTTCTGTCGGGATACCAATCGCTTTAAGAATGATACCTGAGTAGAAGTCTACGTTCGGGTATAAGTTACGTTTGATGAAGTATTCATCAGAAAGCGCGATACGTTCAAGTTCCATAGCAAGAGCAAGCTGTGGATCGTTGATGCCAAGCGCACCAAGAACTTCGTCGCAAGTTTCTTTCATTACTTTCGCACGTGGATCGAAGTTTTTGTACACACGGTGACCGAAGCCCATGAGTTTAACTTCTTTAGTTTTCACTTTTTCCATGAAGTCAGCAACGTTCTCTACAGTGCCGATTTCATCAAGCATCTTAAGAACAGCTTCGTTCGCGCCGCCGTGAGCAGGACCCCAAAGTGCAGAGATACCCGCAGCGATACATGCATATGGGTTCGCACCAGTAGAACCAGCTAAACGTACTGTAGACGTAGAAGCATTTTGTTCGTGGTCAGCGTGAAGCGTGAAGATACGGTCCATTGCTTTAGCAAGGATCGGATCTACTTTGTAATCACGGTCTGCTGGAGTAGCAAACATCATGTACAAGAAGTTTTCAGCGTAGCTTAAGTCGTTACGTGGGTAAACGAATGGTTGACCAACAGTATACTTGTAGCTCCACGCAGCCAAAGTAGGTACTTTAGCAATTAAGCGGATCGCTGTAATTTCACGGTGATCAACATTTTCGATGTCTAAGTTGTTGTGATAGAACGCAGAAAGCGCACCAACTACACCAACCATGATCGCCATAGGGTGAGCATCGCGACGGAAACCATTGAAGAAGCGGCTAACTTGATCGTGAACCATAGTGTGGTTACGAACTTTAGCATCAAATACTTCTTTTTGTTCAGCTGTTGGAAGCTCGCCATTGAGAAGTAAGTAGCAAGTTTCTAAGTAGTCAGCTTTAGTTGCTAACTGGTCGATTGGGTAGCCACGGTGTAAAAGCACACCTTTGTTACCGTCGATGAAAGTGATTTTAGACTCGCATGCAGCAGTAGCCATAAAACCAGGATCAAAAGTGAAGTGACCTGCGGCCAATACATCCTTAACGTCGATTACATCTGGGCCCAATGTGCCGCTGTAAATTGGTAATTCAATTTCTTTGCCATCAAGCTGTAAAACGGCTTTTTTGCCAGTTGCTTCAGACATTCAATAGATCTCCTGTCCTGGTGAATGATTTATCTGACTCGAAATACTCATCTTTTAATGCACGAATCAGACGGATTAAAAATTTGCTCTAAGAGTAGAGAGTGCTGAAATTTTGTCAATTATACTTATGGATAAAATGATGACTTCCGAAGTTATAGTTAAGATTTAATCCATTAAAATTTGCATAAAATCACAGCACCGACACACTATAATAAGTTAATTCAAGGAGCAAGTGCATAAATAAAAAATGTTGCTGGCGCAATTGTAAGCAGTTTTATATTGAAAAAAGCGCTTGAAAAGAAACAGAATTCAAGTCGTCGTATATTTACATTTATTATGATTCTCGTAACTTACGCATCATTTTAAAAAGAAAATGCTGTTTTCATAGTCATTGTTAAAAACAATAAGTGACTCAAAAAAAATGATTTAATTGTATAAAAAATAGCTTATTTGGTATTTCGAAAACGATATATAAGTCACTTTTTTTATTTATACGGATGTGAAAAAATTGTTTTAATTAAAATTTATTACGAGATATTTCAATCTTGTAGGGGATTAATCAGTTGCACCAACATCATGCATATTTATGCCACTATATTAAAATAAAATAATGAACATTTTATATATAAATAAAAAATGATTAAAATAAAGCAGTGAAATTAGCCAGTTTTAAAAACAAGACTTTTTTGTGCATCTTTAGTCTAAAGTCGAATTTTACCGTTTTTGTATAAATTTTAGCGCTTGAATTTGGTGTTTATTTTATAAAAACCAACCATATAGCTGAGGTTTGAAGCTAAAGTATTGTAGCGCAAGGTATTTATCTATGTGTTAATGATTCTTATTTAAAGAATTTTTATGCAAAAAGGCCAAGGGCATTGTTTGTATTTTGATAGTTCACGTCTTATAATTCAGTGTCGTTTTAAGTTCAAACGCTATTTAATTTAGAGTTTTAAAGTAGCTGCTGAACAATGCCAGCTTTCCTTCGAATTAATTCCAACAAACTCCGGATGGAGTTTTTACTTACAGGATGCCCGCTGTGAAAAGCAACAGACCTGTCAATTTGTCCATGGGTCAAGTTTTAGAAGTAAACTTAAAATCCCCTGTGGCTATTGCATCAATCTTACACCGTCTATCAGGTGTCATCGTATTTTTACTCGTACCGGTACTTCTATGGATCTTAGACAAGTCATTGTCTTCGCCTGAAGGATTTGCTCAAGTTCAGGCTATTTTTAATAGCTTCATTGTGCGTTTTGTCGTATGGGTATTTGTAGCCGGCTTAATTTTCCACTTTATTGCGGGCGTTAAGCACTTACTTGCAGATATCGGTATTGCTGAAGAACTGCAAAGTGGTCGTATCGCAGCTACTATTTCATTGATCTTGTCTGCAATCGGTATCGTTGCGGCATTTGTATGGATTGTTATCTAATGAAAAGTGCTACTGGTTTAACGGGTTCAGGTTCTCGCGATTGGTTTATCCAACGTGTAAGTGCTGTCGTATTAGCGGTTTATACAGTTGTTGTTTTAGGTTGGATCCTATGCAATGGCGGTTTTAGCTATGAACAGTGGTACGGCTTTATGATGACAGCTCCAATGAAGATTTTATCTTTATTGGCCGTCTTATCTCTTGTTGCACATGCTTGGATTGGTATGTGGCAGGTATTCACGGATTATGTGACTACTCGTCAAATGGGTCCTTCAGCTTCAGGTTTACGCCTTGTACTGACTTCAGCAGTAATTATTGCTGTATTTGCATATGCGATCTGGGCAATCCAGATTTTTTGGGCGAATTGATAGGAATAGATCATGGGCGCTATAACCCCTAAAGAAGATTACACAAATATTCCACACGAAACTTTCGATGCTGTCATCGTTGGTGGTGGTGGTTCAGGTATGCGCGCGTCTTACCAACTTGCTCAAGCTGGTTTGAAAGTTGCTGTTTTAACTAAAGTATTCCCAACTCGTTCGCACACAGTTGCAGCGCAGGGTGGTATTGGTGCATCTCTTGGTAATATGCAAGAAGATAACTGGCACTACCACTTCTACGACACTGTTAAAGGTTCTGACTGGTTAGGCGACCAAGACGCGATCGAATTTATGACGCGTGAAGCGCCACAAGTGGTTTATGAGTTAGAACACTTGGGTATGCCATTTGACCGTAACGCAGACGGTACGATTTACCAACGTCCATTTGGTGGTCACTCTGCAAACTACGGTGAAAAAGCGGTTCCACGTGCATGTGCTGCTGCTGACCGTACAGGTCACGCACTTCTTCACACGCTTTATCAAAGCAACGTGAAAATGGGTACACAATTCTTTGTTGAATGGATCGCACTTGACCTGATTCGTAACGAAGCAGGTGATGTTCTTGGTGTAACAGCAATTGACCAAGAAACAGGTAAAATTGCTGTATTCCAAGCCAAAGCGACATTGTTTGCTACAGGCGGTGCGGGTCGTGTTTACCGTGCATCAACCAATGCTTACATCAACACTGGTGACGGCCTTGGTATGGCGGCTCGTGCAGGTATTCCATTGCAAGATATGGAATTCTGGCAGTTCCACCCAACGGGTGTTGCTGGTGCAGGCGTATTGTTAACTGAAGGTTGTCGTGGTGAAGGTGCAATCCTTCGTAACGATGCTGGTGAGCCGTTCATGGAACGCTATGCACCAACTTTAAAAGACTTGGCGCCACGTGATTTCGTATCACGTTCTATGGACCAAGAAATTAAAGAAGGTCGTGGTTGTGGTCCGAAGAAAGACTACATCTTGCTTGATATGACGCACTTGGGTGCTGAAACGATCATGAAGCGTCTTCCATCTGTATTTGAGATTGGTAAGAAATTCGCGAACGTTGACATCACGAAAGAGCCGATTCCAGTAGTACCAACAATTCACTACCAAATGGGTGGTATTCCAACGAATATCCACGGTCAAGTGGTTGTGCCTGAAGGTTCTGAAACTGAAGCATTTGCAGCACATTATGACAAAGATAGCGATATCTATTCGACTAATGCGGGCGATCGTAACTTTACGAAACCAGTTAAAGGCTTCTATGCAATTGGTGAATGTTCTTGCGTGTCTGTACATGGTGCAAACCGTTTAGGTACGAACTCGCTACTAGACTTGGTTGTATTTGGTAAAGCTGCGGGTGAGCACATCATTGACTATGTGACTAAACATCACGGTGATGAATACCAACCGCTTCCTACGACTGTACTTGAGCAAACTGTTGCACGTATCCGTAAGTTAGATGACTCATCTACAGGTGAAAATGCTCAAGAAGTTGCAGATGCAATTCGTGACATCGTTCAAGACCATGCTGGTGTATTCCGTACAACTGCACTTCTTGAAGAAGGTGTGAAGCAGATTCTTGCGATTGAACCACGTGTACGTAACATTCACTTGAAAGACAAATCTAAAGTATTTAACACTGCGCGTGTAGAAGCTTTAGAAGTTGAAAACTTGTATGAAGTGGCTAAAGCGACATTGATTTCAGCAGCAGCTCGTAAAGAGTGCCGTGGTGCGCATACGGTTGTAGACTTTGAAGAGTCGCCGGATCACCCAGCTTACCCATATGGTCGTCGTGATGATGAGTGGATGAAGCACACATTATGGTTCTCTAGCGATAACCGTCTTGAGTACAAGCCAGTGCGTTACAAGCCATTGTCAGTTGCTGCAATTCCACCTAAACCACGTACATTCTAATTGGGAGAAGTAAGATGAGTAGAGGTACTCGTACATTTAATATCTACCGCTACGATCCTGATAAGGATGCAGCGCCGTACATGCAAACTTTCAAATTAGAATTGACTGATAAGCACCGTATGTTGCTTGATGCGCTTCTTGCATTGAAAGTACAGGATGAATCATTAACATTCCGTCGCTCATGCCGTGAAGGTATTTGTGGTTCGGATGGTGTGAACATCAATGGTAAAAATGGTTTAGCGTGTCTTTGGAACCTAAACGACTTACCGGAAGTGATTACAGTTCGTCCTTTACCTGGTTTGCCAGTGGTTAAAGATTTAGTTGTGGATATGAATCAGTTCTACGATCAGTACAACAAAATTCATCCATTCTTGATCAACAACCAACCTGCGCCGCCAAAAGAGCGTTTACAGTCTCCTGAAGAGCGTGAACACTTAGATGGTTTATACGAATGTATTCTTTGTGCATGTTGTTCAACTTCATGCCCATCATTCTGGTGGAACCCAGACAAATTCTTGGGTCCTTCAGCATTGTTGAATGCATACCGTTTTATCATCGACTCTCGTGATACAGCAACTCAAGAGCGTCTGGCTCGTCTTGACGACCCATTCTCGCTATTCCGTTGTAAAGGCATCATGAACTGTGTATCAGTATGTCCTAAAGGTTTGAACCCAACTAAAGCAATCGGTCACATCCGTAACATGCTTTTAGATGCTGCGGGTTAATCTGTAGGCTGATTTATCAGTTAGAAAAAGCACACCTTTAGGGTGTGCTTTTTTATTTTATAGCTAGGTTTTTGCTGTAAAAAATAAAGTTGCGTGAAAGCGTGGGGTTGGCACTATTTTTGTTTGTGATAGGTGGCTTTTGTGGAAATTGCACCAGATTGGTGAAAAGCGCGGCGATTTAAAACAAATGTCATAAATAAGTGCAAGTATGAGTCTGCAAAAAAAGTTATGAAGATGTTAAGATGGATGTGGTTGATGGGGAGGGCATATTGAAAGATGATGCTCTCTTTTCGTATGTGTTTTTTGGAGTAGACTTTGGTCTACGTTGAAACTCGGTTTTATTTAAAGCACCATATATTAGATGAAATTTTGATATGTGTATTTCGCCAATTTATGAAAGGTATGTGTCAAAAAAATCAATTGAAATATGGGGAGTATGTTAAAATTTTTGCACATTTATATTTAAAAAGTGTGCGCTAAATATGTACATTAATTCAACATTTAAGCCGCATTAGAGCGAGTATAAATGAAGGGTTAGTCGCTTTAGAAAAAATAATGCATCGCCTTATTTTTTCTAAGTCGATTTGCAAAAAATTGCTCGGTTTTGGCCGGGTATGAATGAGTGATGATGCCGCTGAGGGCGTTATGATTCATTGTCACATTGGGTAATTCTAATGTAGTGATAACGCCTCATGGCATCCGCCTTATGGGGACTAATGTCATGTTACCAATTTGACATTACTAATCATGGGTTCGCTTAAAAAGCATCCTGAAATGTTTTTGCAATAGGAAATGGGTCCACAAATGCAAGAAGTTGCTGACGCATTGCGTCTTGACACTGAACTTTCCGCTGATAGTGCAGCGTATATTGAAGAACTTTATGAGCAGTACTTGGCTGCACCAGACTCAGTAGAAGCTGACTGGCGTGCATACTTCGATAAATACCCGAAAGGTGATCAACCACACAGCAATGTACGTGAGCAATTCTTATTACTAGGTCGTAATTCAAGTCGTGTTCAAGCAGTGGTACAAAGTTCTGTTAGTACAGAACATGAACGTCGTCAAATTGGCGTACTACAACTGATTGCAGCGTACCGTAACCGCGGTCACCAAAAAGCGAAGCTTGATCCTTTAGGTTTGGCAAAACGTGAAATCGTGCCAGATCTTGACCTTGCTGCACATGGCTTAACCCAATCTGATTTCGACACTGTATTCAATACAGGTAATCTTTTGATTGGTAAAGACGAAGCAACTCTAGGTGAAATGGTTCAAGCCATGGAAGCAACGTACTGTGCTTCAATTGGTGCAGAATACATGCACATTGTTGATACCAAAGAAAAACGTTGGATTCAACAACGCCTTGAAGGTGCACGTGGTCAATTCAACTTCACTGCAGAACAGAAAAAACACGTATTAGAGCGTTTAACTGCGGCTGAAGGCCTAGAAAAATTCCTAGGGAATAAATACGTTGGTGCAAAACGTTTCGGCGTGGAAGGTGGTGAATCTTTCATTCCAATGGTTGATGCTTTAATTCAGCGTGCAGGTTCTGTAGGTTGTAAAGAAGTGGTCATTGGTATGCCACACCGTGGTCGTTTGAACCTTCTTGTAAACATCATGGGTAAAAACCCAGCAGACCTATTTGGTGAGTTCGAAGGTAAGAGCTTACATAAAAAAGGTTCTGGTGATGTTAAGTACCACCAAGGTTTCTCTTCAAACGTAATGACTCAAGGTGGCGAAGTTCACTTGGCATTGGCGTTTAACCCATCACACTTAGAAATCGTCGGCCCTGTGGTTGAAGGTTCAGTACGTGCACGTCAAGTACGTCGTAAAGATATTGGTGGTGATGACGTATTGCCAGTAATTGTTCACGGTGATGCTGCATTTGCAGGTCAAGGTGTTAACCAAGAAACCTTCCAAATGTCACAAACACGTGGCTATACAGTGGGTGGTACGGTTCACATTGTGGTGAATAACCAAGTAGGTTTCACAACATCTGATCCACGTGATGCGCGTTCTACAGAATACTGTACGGACATCGCGAAAATGATCCAAGCACCGATTTTCCATGTGAACGGTGATGATCCTGAATCAGTATTGTTTGTTGCGCAATTGGCACATGACTTCCGTCATACTTTCCGTAAAGACGTTGTCATTGACATGTTCTGTTACCGCCGTCGTGGTCACAACGAAGCGGACGAGCCAGCTGCAACTCAGCCAATGATGTATCAAGTCATCAACAAGAAAACGACAACGCGTGCGCTGTATGCAGACCAATTGGTTCAAGAAAGCGTTTTAGACCGTGCTAAAGCGGATCAAATGGTTGAAGACTACCGTTCGGATCTAGAAGCAGGTAAGCACGTTGCAAATGCATTGGTACTTGAACCAAATACAAAAATGTTTGTAGATTGGGCACCATACTTAGGGCATGACTATACAGACGTATGGGATACCACATGTTCTGAAGATCGTCTAAAAGAACTTGGTCGCAAAATGCGTGAGCTTCCTGAAGGCTTCGTGATGCAGCGTCAAGTTGCAAAAGTGATTGATGATCGCTTAAAAATGCAAACTGGCGAAATGCCATTAAACTGGGGTGCTGCAGAAACTTTAGCTTATGCATCTATTTTAGATGATGGCTATTTGGTTCGTTTAACTGGTGAAGACGTAGGTCGTGGTACCTTCTCACACCGTCATGCAAAATTGCATAACCAAGTGGATGGTTCAACCTATATTCCGCTTTGCCATATCAAAGAAAATCAACCACGTACTGCTATTTATGACTCATTATTGTCTGAAATGGCGGTGTTAGGTTTTGAGTATGGTTATGCAACGACTCTGCCTAAGAGCTTGATCATTTGGGAAGCACAATTTGGTGACTTCGCCAACTGTGCGCAGGTGGTGATTGATCAGTTTATCGCATCAGGTGAAACCAAGTGGGAGCGTGTGTGTGGTTTAACCTTACTTCTTCCTCACGGTTTTGAAGGTCAAGGTCCAGAGCACTCATCTGCACGTTTAGAGCGTTTCTTACAGCTATGTGCTGAAGACAACATGCAAGTGATGACACCGACTACACCTGCACAGATTTTCCATGCTTTACGTCGTCAAGCGATTCGCCCAATTCGTAAGCCAATGATCATCATGTCGCCGAAGTCTTTACTTCGTCACAAACTTGCAACGTCTACTTTAAGTGAACTTGCAAACGGTACATTCCAAACTGTGATTGATGAAATCGATAACATCAACAAAGCAGACGTAACACGTTTAGTGCTTTGTGGTGGTAAGGTTTACTACGACTTGCTTGAGAAACGTCGTGAGCAAGAGTTGAATAACACTGCAATCGTTCGTATTGAACAATTGTATCCATACCCTGAACAACGTATTGCTGAAGTTCTTGCTCAATATCCAAATGTGAAAGACATTGTTTGGACGCAAGAAGAGCCGAAGAACCAAGGCGCTTGGTTATTTATTGCTCCTCGTCTATATGATGATGTAATGAAGTCGGCTAAACCAGTACGTATCAGTTATGCAGGTCGTGAAGCTTCTGCTGCACCGGCTTGTGGTTCACCATATTTGCATGCAAAACAACAAGCTCAGCTCGTAAATGACGCTTTAGCGATCGTAGCTGAATAACAGGAGATTCTTAGTAATGGCAACCGAAATTAAAGCACCGGTATTCCCTGAGTCAGTTGCGGATGGAACAATCGCAACTTGGCACAAACAACCAGGTGAAGCAGTATCACGTGATGAAGTGATCTGTGATATTGAAACAGATAAAGTTGTTTTAGAAGTTGTTGCTCCTGCTGACGGTACAATTGCATCGATCATTAAAGGTGAAGGTGACACTGTTCTTTCAAATGAAGTGATTGCACAGTTTGAAGAAGGTGCTGTATCTGGCGCTGCGCAAACTGAAGCAGTTCAGTCTGAAGCGAAAGTAGAACAAGCAGTTACTCAAACTGAAGCGGGTGCTGCACCAGTCGTTGAACGTGCTCAAGTTGCTGATCAAGCGCCTGCTGTGCGTAAAGCATTGACTGAGTCTGGCATTCCAGCTGCTGATGTTGCGGGTACAGGCCGTGGTGGCCGTATTACGAAAGAAGATGTAGCAAATCACCAAACTAAACCAGCAGCTCCAGCTGCAGCACCATTAAGTGTTGCTGTGGGTGAGCGTGTTGAGAAGCGTGTTCCAATGACACGTCTTCGTAAGCGTGTTGCTGAGCGTCTGCTTGCTGCAACTCAAGAAACTGCAATGTTGACGACGTTTAACGAAGTAAACATGAAGCCAATCATGGAAATGCGTGCACAATACAAAGACGCATTTGAGAAGCGTCACGGTGCGCGTCTAGGCTTTATGTCTTTCTTTGTTAAAGCTGCAACTGAAGCGCTTAAACGCTACCCAGCGGTTAATGCTTCAATTGACGGTGATGACATTGTTTACCACGGTTACTATGACATCGGTGTAGCGGTATCTTCTGAGCGTGGTCTAGTTGTACCTGTGCTTCGTGATACAGACCGCATGAACTATGCTGAAGTTGAAAATGGTATCCGTGACTTTGCTTACAAAGCACGTGATGGTAAGCTTGGCATTGAAGACATGACTGGCGGTACGTTCACAATCACGAACGGTGGTACTTTCGGTTCATTGTTATCGACTCCGATCTTGAATACACCACAAACTGCGATTTTGGGTATGCATAAAATCCAAGAGCGTCCAATGGCTGTAAACGGTCAAGTAGAAATCTTACCGATGATGTATTTAGCGCTTTCTTATGACCACCGTCTAATTGATGGTAAAGAAGCAGTTGGTTTCTTGGTAACAATCAAAGAATTGTTAGAAGAACCAGCTAAATTGATCCTTGACCTTTAATTCTAAAGAATAAAACATGGGCTTAGAGCGATCCTCTAAGCCCATTTTTGGAGATAAAAATGTCTCAACAATTTGATCTTGTTGTAATTGGCGGTGGCCCAGGTGGTTACGAAGCAGCAATTCGTGCAGCGCAGCTTGGTTTTAAAGTTGCTTGTATTGAAAAACGTATTCACAAAGGTAAACCATCTTTGGGTGGTACTTGCTTAAACGTAGGTTGTATTCCGTCTAAAGCATTACTTGACTCTTCACATCGTTATGAAGATACAGTGCATCACTTAGCTGATCACGGTATTACAACAGGTGATGTGAACTTTGATTTGTCTAAACTCCTTGCTCGTAAAGACAAAATTGTTGACCAACTTACCATGGGTATTGATGGCCTTCTAAAAGGTAACGGTATCGAGTGGTTAAAAGGTACAGGTAAATTACTTGCAGGTAAAAAAGTAGAATTTGTATCTCACGAAGGTGAAACTCAAGTTTTAGAGCCTAAGTATGTGATTCTTGCGACAGGTTCTGTGCCAATTAACATTCCATCAGCACCAGTGGATCAGAACATCATTGTTGACTCAACTGGCGCACTAGAATTCCAAGAAGTACCTAAGCGTTTAGGTGTGATTGGTGCAGGCGTAATAGGTCTTGAGCTTGGTTCAGTATGGCGTCGTCTAGGTGCGGAAGTTGTTGTATTTGAAGCGATGGATGCATTCTTACCAATGGCCGATAAAGCATTGGCAAAAGACTACCAAAAACTTTTGACGAAACAAGGTCTTGATATTCGTGTTGGCGCTAAAGTTGCTGGCACAGAAGTTAACGGTTCTGAAGTGACTGTTAAATATACTCAAGGCGGCGAAGACAAAACTCAAACTTTCGACAAGTTGATCGTTTGTGTAGGTCGTCGTGCATACGCTGAAGGTCTATTGGCTGATGATTGCGGCATCAAACTCACCGAACGTGGTTTAGTTGAAGTGAACGATTGGTGTGCAACGTCTGTTGAAGGCGTATATGCAATTGGTGACTTAGTTCGTGGTCCAATGCTTGCGCATAAAGCAATGGAAGAAGGCGTAATGGCTGTTGAACGTATTCACGGTCATGCAGCTCAAGTCAACTATGACACCATCATTTCTGTGATTTACACACACCCAGAAGCGGCGTGGGTCGGTTTAACAGAACAGCAAGCGATCGAGAAAGGCCACGAAGTGAAAACGGGTCAATTCGGTTTCGCTGCAAACGGCCGTGCAATGGCTGCTGGTGAAAATGCTGGTTTCGTGAAGTTTGTTGCTGATGCAAAAACAGATCGTTTACTGGGTATGCACGTGATTGGACCTGCTGCGTCTGATATCGTACACCAAGGTATGATTGCGCTTGAGTTTGTATCTTCGGTTGAAGATCTACAGTTGATGACTTTTGGTCACCCAACATTCTCAGAAGTGGTTCATGAGGCTGCACTTGCAGTGGATGGTCGAGCGATTCACGCAATTCAGCGTAAACGCAAATAAGACAACGAAAAGAGCGACTACGGTCGCTCTTTTTTGTTTCAGGTGTTGTCTTCTCATGAAGAATCATCTAAAAATAAAGACAAGAAGTTTTAAAAATCCAAAATGTTGACTGTGATAGTAAACAGCTTCGGTTCAACAAAAAGTAAATAAGCAGTAATAAAAAGGTTAGTCGATGAATTTACATGAATATCAAGCTAAAGCGCTATTAAAAAAATATGGTATGCCTGTCCAAGAGGGCGTACTTGCCACCACTCCAGAAGAAGCAGTAAAAGCCTTTGAACAAATAGGCGGAAAATTTGCTGTCATGAAAGCCCAAGTACATGCGGGTGGTCGTGGTAAGGCAGGTGGCGTAAAAGTTGTAAAGTCAGCAACGGAAGCTGCTGAATATGCAAAAAGCATCATCGGAACCAACCTCGTTACCTATCAAACCGATAGTCATGGCCAACCTGTCAACAGCGTACTTGTCGCGGAAGATGTTTATCCTGTAGAGCGTGAACTGTATTTAGGTGCAGTGGTTGATCGCTCAAGCCGTCGTGTGACCTTTATGGCTTCAACCGAAGGTGGCGTCGAAATTGAAAAGGTTGCTGAAGAAACCCCGGAAAAAATTATCAAAGTTGAAGTCGATCCTTTGGTTGGCTTATTGCCATTTCAAGCGCGTGAAGTTGCATTTAAGTTGAATCTTAAAGATGGTCAAGTGAATCAATTTGTGAAAGTCATGTCTGCTGCGTATCAGGCGTTCATTGAAAATGACTTTGCTTTATTTGAGATTAACCCGCTATCTGTGCGTGAAAATGGTGACATCCTATGTGTCGATGCCAAAGTAGGAATCGACTCAAACGCGCTGTATCGTTTACCTGAAATTGCTGCGCTGCGTGATAAGTCACAGGAAAACGAACGTGAGCTAAAAGCATCTGAATTTGACCTTAACTATGTCGCGCTTGAAGGCAACATTGGCTGTATGGTTAATGGAGCAGGTCTTGCAATGGCAACCATGGATATTATTAAACTCTATGGCGGCCAACCTGCGAACTTCCTTGATGTCGGCGGTGGTGCAACCAAAGACCGTGTGATTGAAGCGTTTAAAATTATTCTGGCAGATACCTCTGTACAAGGGGTATTGATTAATATCTTCGGTGGAATTGTACGTTGTGACATGATTGCTGAAGCAATTATTGCAGCGGTTCAAGAAGTAAATGTGACCGTACCTGTGGTTGTTCGTTTAGAAGGGAACAATGCTGAATTGGGTGCCAAATTACTTGATGAATCAGGTTTAAAACTTATTTCTGCAAATGGCTTGTCGGATGCCGCAGAAAAAATTGTTGCTGCAGTAAAAGCGTAAGGAGTATCAATATGAGCGTATTAATTAATAAAGACACCAAAGTATTGGTACAAGGTTTTACAGGTAAAAACGGCACATTCCACTCAGCACAAGCACTAGATTATGGAACTAAAGTCGTTGGCGGGGTAACTCCTGGTAAAGGTGGCACAACCCACTTAGATTTACCTGTATTTAACACGATGAAAGATGCAGTCACAGGTACAGGCGCAGATGCGACTGTGATTTATGTACCAGCTCCGTTTGTATTAGATTCAATTATTGAAGCAGTTGACTCAGGTGTTGGACTGATTGTGGTCATCACAGAAGGCGTGCCAACTTTAGACATGCTCAAAGCTAAGCGTTATCTTGAAACCAATGGTGATGGTACGCGTCTGATTGGTCCAAACTGTCCGGGTATTATTACTCCGGGTGAATGTAAGATCGGGATTATGCCTGGTCATATTCACCAACCGGGTAAAATTGGTATTATCTCGCGTTCAGGCACGTTGACTTATGAGGCTGTTGCTCAAACGACGAAACTGGGCTTAGGACAATCGACCTGTATTGGTATTGGTGGTGATCCAATACCGGGCATGAACCAAATTGATTGCTTGAAACTGTTCCAAGAAGATCCGCAAACTGAAGCGATTATCATGATTGGTGAGATTGGTGGTACTGCTGAAGAAGAAGCAGCTGAATATATTCAATCGCATGTGACTAAACCTGTGGTGGGTTATATTGCCGGTGTAACAGCACCGAAAGGCAAGCGTATGGGGCATGCGGGAGCAATTATTTCTGGTGGTAAAGGGACTGCGGAAGAAAAGTTTGCAGCATTTGAAAAGGCGGGGATGGCGTACACGCGTAGCCCAGCAGAACTCGGTTCAACGATGTTCCAACTTTTAAAGGATAAAGGTCTCGCTTAAATTTTAACATTTGGAAAAATCCCCTATTTAGGGGATTTTTTTTAAACTTAAAATACGGCATAACACCATGTAAAAATTGAGCTTTATATCACAATTTGTTTACAAAACAGTTTACATTTTATTCATTTGATAAAATATACTGGATCTAAAGACACATAATTAATAAGCATAATTAAATTGTGTGGTGATATTTACCAGCATAGTGTGAAATGAATATGAATTATAAAAAATCCATTTGGGCGATTTGTATTTTAGCCAGTACTTCACCCATGACGCATTTACAAGCTTCAGACAATATTGATCAACTCAGGGAGCAAGGGGTTGTTCTGATTCGATCGGGGCAGGTTGAACAAGGCCTAGAACAATTACGGACTCTTTTAAATCAACAACCACAAAATCAAAAGCTTATCGCTGATTACATCGTAAGTACACAAGCACATCAAAAGCTAACGCTCGCTGATTTGGGCTATTTACAGAATATTCAAGTTCAGGATTTCCCCAACTACGCATGGCTAAGTGTTGTAAAGGGACAGCGGGACTTAAAGCAGTTTCAATCTGCTGCAAAGTGGGCAGAAACTTTTTATCAACAGAGCCAACAGCAGGAATGGTTGGTATGGGATGGGGTGTTAAGTGCGGAGGCAGGTCAATCTGCTCAGGCAAAGCAGAAACTGGCACAAGTTAACAAGGAGCAGCTCAGTCCAGACTACATAGCACAAATGTCGTATGCCTACCGTGTTTTGAATATGCCTGTGGAAGCACTGGAAACGGCTAAATATGCATTAAGCAAGCAAGAAACCAACCCTGACATACAAGAGCAATATGTTTTAGCGTTGATGGTCAATAGTGACTATGCAGAAGCAGAGCAATATATTCAAACACATCGACTCAATAAGTCACGCCCTAATCTACAGCATAGTATAAAACTCAATGAGTTTTCTCAGCGTATACAAAATGCGATTCAGTCGCAGCGTATGTTGACCTATCGTGATCAAGGTATGCTGGCCTATAACAAGCTCGATCAAGTCATTGCAGATATGCAGCGTTATGAGGCTGAACTTCCAGAGGATCAAGCAATTCGTCGCAAGTTTTTTTATGACTATAGTTATGCGCTAAATGCACGCCAAGCATCCAAACAAACCTTGGCGACATTACAGAAAGTGAATATCCCTATTTTAGAGATGCCTGCCTATGTCCGTCATGCTGCGGCAGACAGTTATCTGCGTTTACGTCAACCGCAGCAAGCCGAAATTTATTATCGAAGCTTATTGTTGGAAAAAAATTATCCTAATTATGATGTTTATGCAGGCTTGTATTATTCACTTGTTGAACAGGAAAAATTTAAGCAAGCAGACCAGTTGATTGTGCAGATGGATCATTTATTGCCGACTTTTATTTATAGTCAGGCAAAAGGGGTAAATAAAGCAACGCACGATGATCGCTTTGAATATTTGGCATTAAAAGGATTGAATTATGCTTATCGCAATGAACATGCGAAAGCTGAACAATACTTTGAGCAATTGCTTGCACAGGCTCCGAACAATCCTAGTTATCAAAATAATTTAGCCCTGATTCAGCGTTGGCGTGAAAAACCAGAGCTGTCGGAGAGCAATTTATCTCAACTTAATGGGGTAGAGCCAATAGATCAGGCAACGCGTATTAACCATATGCAAAATAGCCAAGCTCTAGGCAATATCCAAGCATGGAAAGCGCAAACTGCAGATTTGCAACAACGAGCACCGTTGGATACTGGTGTAAAGCTCAGTCAGAAGGAGTTAAATGACCGTAATCGAGCGACGATTCAACACCAAAGTACCATTTCAAGAAGTAAATCGGATAGTCGTGATTTGCTGGGACAGTTAAAAGGTTCTCGTGAGCGCGACCATGAAACACGTCTAAACAGTCCATGGTTTTACGACAATTACCGTGCTTATGCTACACATGATTACCGTTGGTCAGATTTTGATGATGGTGAAGTGGACGATAGCCGTATTGGGCTAGGTCTTGAGTGGGCGTCGAATCGCAAACATGCCAGTATTGCATTATCTCAAGCCACAGATGGTGACCGTTTTGGCGCTGAATTGGAGTGGTCACACTGGCTTAATGATCACTGGAACTATCATTTAGGTTATAACAGTCAAGCAGATATTCCATTACAAGCACTTGATCGTGGTTTTGAAGGTGAATCTTATGCTGTTGGTGTGGATTGGCAACAAAATGAGTCGCGAAAAGCAGGAGCAACTTATCAGCTGACCGATATCGATGATGGTAATACGCGTCAAGAAGCTGCCGCGTATTTTATGCAGCAGATTTTCCAAGCGCCGCATCATATTACGCAAGCCACCTTACGTGGTTACTACGGAAAAAATGATGATATCGAAGCGGATTATTTTAACCCTGAATCCAACTATAGTTTAGAAGTAGCTTTAGCTCATGATTGGATGACATGGCGTAATTATGATCGTCATTTTAGCCAGCACTTTGAAGCCAGTGTGGGGACATATAAACAGACGGATTTTTCAGCAAAAGCGATTTATAACTTCTATTACCAACATGACTGGCAACTCTCGAGAACATGGAAGTTGAACTACGGCATTGGTTGGGGTGTACATCCATATGATGGCGACTCGGAGGAACGAACTTACGGTGTCATCGGTTTTGAGGGGCGCTTCTAATGAAAACATTGACTCATATTTTAATGGCGTTGAGTTTAGTCGGTACAGTAAGCGTACCACTGCTTTCTCATGCGGAATTACCAAAACCAAGACAAATTAAATTACAAGATAATCAATTTGTGACCTTAACTTTCCATGATGTACGGGATGATGTTGCAAAACAAGGAGACCGCGATCTCTATGCGATTAGCACCAAAAATCTGGCGCAGTATTTGGAGTGGATTCAGCGCGAAGGATGGCATCCGATTCGTTTAGAAGATGTTTGGTTGGCACGTCAAGGTAAAAAAACATTACCAAACAAAGCACTGCTTTTAACGTTTGATGATGGTGCATTGAGTAGCTATAACCGTGTTTTTCCACTGTTAAAGCAATATAAAATCCCAGCAGTTTTTGCGATCCCAACCAGCTGGATTAATGGCAATACCAAAGATGCCTATGAAGCGTACGGTAAAGGTAACTTAATGACATGGCCGCAGATGCGTGAAATGGTGGCATCGGGTTATGCTGAATTTGTCTCTCACTCTGACAATATGCATCGCGGGATTTTGGCCAATCCACAACAAAATATGCAACCTGCTGCAATTACCCGTGAATATCTTGAGAAGCAGAAACGCTATGAAACAGAGGCAGAATATCAAAATCGGGTGATTGGAGATTTAAAAAAATCGAAGCAAATCTTAGACACTGAGTTAGGTATTAATAGTAAAGCCATCTTTTGGCCTTATGGTGCGGTGACGACTGAAAGTGAAGAATTGGCTGCCAAAGCTGGTTTTCCAATGTCTTTTAGTTTGGGTAGTACGGCGCCGTTAGCTGATTCGGTGAAAACTTATCAACGTGCCTTGATTATGGATAATCCAACTCCTGAAATGATTAATCAGGAAATGTTGGAATTTTTAAATGATGTACGTGCACCCTATAAACAGCGTAAGAGTTTGTTACGCTTTGATTTGGCTGAAATGCAATCAGTTAATAATGAGCAATTTAATCAGAAGCTTGGGCAATTTCTTGACGCTGTTGATGGGCTAAAAACGAGCACGCTGATTCTTAAAGCAGTGTCGGATAGTGATGGGGATGGAAAAATCGATGTCGCCTATTTCCCAAATCGTCAGCTCAAAATGCAGCAAGATATGTTGAACCGAGTGAGTTGGCAGTCTCGTACTCGAATTAATAATCGTATTTATGCAGAACTTCCATTGAGTTTAGAGACCGAGCAAAATCTAGACTTGACTGCTTTAACTGCTGATTTGGTGAAAAGCAACACTTCTATAGAAGGTTTAATGCTGGATACTGGGTCAATGTTAGATTGTGCGGTACAGCAACAGAAATGGGATGCCGCGTGCGAAGCTCAAGTGGAACGCATTTTTAAAATTAAAGAGCGGCTCAAAGCTCAGGCTGAATATTACGCTAACATCAGTATTAACAACCAGACGGCATTAAAGCTTAAGTTAAATCAAACTCAACTTTCAGGTTTAAAACCGTTACTTGACTATACTCTAGACTATGCAGATTTTCTTTATGTGGAATTAGATCCTCTTCAGCAACCCGAGGTCTTTAAAGCCTTCGTTGAGCAACTTAAAACCTTTAATGATAAAGAACAGCAGTACTTAATTGCCAGCTTTAATGTGCCAGCACAATTAACAAAACAACAAGTAAAACAACTGAAAAAGGATTATCAACAACTAAGAAGTTTAGCGATTCAAAAAGTAGGTGTGAATAATTACAGTTTTAACCAAGCAAAGGTGATTCATCAGAATCTCTACCCAGAGCTGAGCCTAAATAGTGGCCCATTGAATTACCGCGATCCATTTGCTCAAAAAGTTTTGGAGAATAAATAATGCAATGGTTATCTAATTTAAGTTTCAATGATTATTTTTTTGGTTTTGCATTCTTATATCCACTCTTTATGGCTTGGTTATGGATTGCAGGTGGAATATGGTTTTATCTAAAACGTGAATATAAACACAACGAGATTCCTCAGCCGAGTGAGCATGCGTGTAGTATTTTGATTCCCTGTTTTAATGAAGAGGAGCAGGTACGTGAAACCATCAAATATGCGATGCAAACGCAATACCCCGACTTTGAAGTGATTGCGATTAATGATGGAAGTAGTGATAAAACGGCTCAAATACTCGATGAATTACAACAAGTGTATCCACGTTTACGTGTGGTACATCTGGCTGAAAATCAAGGCAAGGCTTATGCATTAAGAGCAGGAGCTATGGTCAGCCAACATGAATATTTGGTGTGTATTGATGGAGATGCATTACTCCATCCGCATGCTGTGCTGTGGATGATGCATCATTTAACACGCTTTCCACGGGTGGGTGCAGTAACAGGGAACCCAAGAATTATTAACCGTTCCAGTATTTTAGGCAAAATTCAGGTGGGTGAGTTTTCATCTATTATTGGCTTAATTAAACGTGCGCAGCGCACCTATGGGCGTATTTTTACCGTTTCAGGAGTACTGGTTGCCTTTCGTAAAACCGCTTTAGACCGCATTGGTTATTGGCGTGACGATATGATTACTGAAGATATTGATGTGTCATGGCGTTTGCAATTTGACCATTGGGATCTGCACTATGTACCGAATGCTTTAGGCTATATCTATATGCCAGAAACCTTCAAGGGTTTGTGGAAACAGCGTTTGCGTTGGGCGCAAGGTGGGATCGAAGTGTTATTGGCCTATATCCCACAAATGTTCAAGTGGCATTTAAGACGTATGTGGCCTGTCGTAATTGAGTCTATAATCAGTGTAATGTGGGCTTATGTGATGTTTACTATTATTCTCCTTTACCTCTATGGATTGTTCTTTCCGCTTCCTGGTGAATGGGCGATTCAGTCCTTTGTCCCACAGTGGTATGGAGTGATCTTAGGTCTAACGTGTTTAATCCAGTTTTTTGTTAGTCTGATGATCGATAGTCGCTATGATCGCGGACGAATGTTAAGAAATTATTTTTGGGTCATCTGGTATCCATTATTCTTTTGGCTATTAACCATGATGACGACCGTTGTTTCAGTTCCTAAAACCTTATTGAAAACGCAAAAGCGTGCTCGTTGGGTGAGTCCAGACCGTGGCTTTAGAGGGGAGATAAACGATGCAAAAGAATGAAGCATTTAAAATCATTACGGATGATACAAAGCTGGATATTCCGACCTATATTGATCGGCCTGAATATGTTCGAAATAAAACGGCAGGTTATAGCTTATTGGCATTGGGTTGGATGATGTGGATGTGGCTGTTTCTGCCGCTGCTCACGCTCCTGTTTTGGTGGTTTGAAGGAAACTTGGCCTATGAGCAATTGGTTGTAGCAGCTGCGCCTAAAAAGCCTTTGAATTTGATCCATTTGGCTGGGCTTATTAGTATTCTGATTTTGTGTTTGTTTCTTTGGGCAAGTTATAATTGGTATCGTTTCCATAATAACGAAAAGCGCTTGTTTCCAAGCAATGTCATGGCTGCAGACCTTGCGAACAGTTTTAAAGTCAGTGAACTGGACATTAAGCGCTTGCAACAAGCCGAGCACATTACTTTGCACTATAGTGAAGAGGGTGACCTTAAGGCGTATGATCTGAATGATCCAGTGAAAACACCGACTTCAAAGTCGATGCATGTGGATGTTGCTGCACAAAATCATCTGGATAATAGCCAAAATGCTTGACGCCGTGTTGCTTTAATAACTGCATGGTTTCTGCCAGTTCTTGGCTGGAAATTTTACGATTGTTTTTCCAGTTGACGGCTTGAAGTTCAAAAATAGTACGATCCAAATTTGGGTCGTATTTTTTTGCCTGAGCAATCAGGTCTAAATAAAACTGACGATGGTTGGAACTTTCTTCCATATAGGGCATTGCCATGATGGCATTGTAGTCATAGTGATGCAGGGTACTGACTTGAGACTGGCTAAACCATTGTTCACTTTTCGGATTGAGTACCACTGGCGCATACATATTGCGTGCTGTCAGTAAATTTGGCTTTTGTTTTTTTAAAATCTGACTGATTCCTGCTGCAAACTGATCGAGATAAGCGGTTTTATACTGGGCAAATTTAAATTGTTGGGGATGATTTGGATTACGTAGTACTGAGAGGTCTTTGAAGCCCCATGCAGTATATATTTTTTGTGCAGTGGCAGAATTATCTTCATAGTCACTGAGGGTAATATCATCATGATAGAGAATGCCATCGACTGGATTTTTTTGAAGAAAATCACTAAAAATCTCTGCAACCAAACTTATATTTTTCGGATCAAAGGGACTAACACGAATATAGCCATGTGAGGATTTTTGGCTATTCTCTACATATTGTAAGTGCTGCTGTTTGGGAAACTCCCACGCAATCAGCGGAAGCCATGCATAGACGTGTCGAACTTGTGTTTGCTCTCGGATTGCACTGAGAACTTGGGGGAATAAATTATCACGAGTTGTGATATGGCGATTTTCAAAATAAACTTGGTCTGCCGAACCATTAGCATCAGGGTCAGCAAAGGCTTGTAAAAAAATAGTATTCGGTTGGATTTGTTGTATACGTGCAATTAATGCTTGGATGTTTTGCTGTTGTTGGGTTTTATCTGGATCGAAGACATAGTCTAAATCAATATGCATGATACGCATCTGATCAATTTTGGTTGCCATAGACGGTAGTGTAGTTTCAGCTTGATATTGAGTGACAAGCGCGTCGATCGGATGATTTTTTATTTTAATGAGAGGCGCTGACTGAGACACTGCACTGCACGCAAATAAAGCGAAGCTTGAAATGCAAATGAATAGTTTGCTCAGTTTTTTATTGTTCAAAAAATAAGCCATAGTGCTTAAGAGAATAATAAAGTATGGATGAATACTGTAATCGAAATTGTTCGCGGGCTGGATTTTTTTATGTATTGTTCTGTGTTGAGTTAAGTCAAAATTAACGTTGCCACTTTCAATGCCTCATTCAGTTATTTAAGTATTAAGTAGCAGTTTCAAGGTAAGGACAAGTTTTTATTCAGCAATGAGGTTTAGCACAGCTATTGCTATTCGTCTGCTTGAGGAGCACGTTCTTTAATAGGTGACTATGCTATATTCATAATTAAAATAATTCTTTTGAAGACATAGTATTGCAGATGTTGAAGCTTAGTCATTTATTGTTTTGTCGCTGCTTATTCTTGTTCGGGCTAGCGATGAATAGCGCTTATGCTGAAAATAAAGACGTCTACTTGGCTGAGTCTTTGAGTGATGATATTTTCCACTATTATCAACAGTTAGCCGCACAACATGATGAAGAGGAAAACGATTATACCTTGATCAATAACGATTTTTATGAGAATGAATATATTCGTGTATTTAACTACTCGGCCTACAACTCGGATGGTTTGAGCCATAAATTGGGGACAGGGGAGTTTCATAGTTCAGACTTGGATGCACTCAGTATTTCATTTGGGTATGGTATTGAAATTAAAATCAACAAACGAAATAAAGTTGGATATGAGTACCTTTCAAATTTTCCTTATGATCGTGGGCAATTGATCCGTTTCTTTTGGGTACGTTTGCACTAAATGGCTTAATTCTGTTTATTCATAAAAAAAAATTTCCATTGCAGTTTAGAATATTTTCACTGAATTATAGAGTCTAGGATGTTTACATTATTGCTTTGCATTTCTGATGGTCGACGAATGGCTTACCAAGCTAAAATAACTTAAATTTTTATAATAGATGATAGGCTTGCTGTGCTGAGTAAATTCTTAGGTTTATCGTTTTAACAGCTTAAATGTGTATTTTATTGAAAGTTGAATATTAAAGTTGATGATAAAAAACGCGACAGATCGTCGCGTTTTGTTGATTGTAGGTCTAACTAATATTGAGTTTTGCTTTGCGGTTTTAAGCTTTGGGTTAAACCATTGATGTCGCCGCCTTGAATTCCCAGTTCATTCATCAAGCTATCAATTAGTGGTGCTTGAGTACGATAGCGTAGCGCACTATTCACCACTTGATCAGACAAAGCAACTTGAGAAGATTCCGCACCATCAACTCCTGATGCTACTGAACCGACATTGCCTAAACCATTGACCTGTAGAATTTTGATGTCATCAATGTTTTCCATCGGTTTAACACTTTCACGAATGATTTCAGGTAAGTATTTTAACAATGCTAGACGAATTTGCATTTCGACTTGCTCTGGAGATAAGACGTTGTTGGCTTCATTCACAGCACGTGTACCATCCGCGTCGACTTGGTATTGTTTTTCCATTGCTTGAGCCAACAGTATTTTGGCATCCGCTTCACCTTTGGCTTTTAAGCGAGCTTGTTCGGCTTGAGCTTCCGCTGCAATACGAACTGCTTCGGCATCATCGGCAGCAGCTTGTTTGCCTGCTTCAGCTGCAACGGTAATCGCAATCGCATCTTTTTCTGCAGCTTGTTTCGCCGCAACCAACTCAACTGCTTTTTGACGCTCAGCACGCTGGGTTTCACGTACGGTAATCACTTCTTCTTCAGCTTTAACGGCTTCAGCACGGGCACGGTCTGCAGAAGCTTTGGCTTCAGACTCTTCACGCGACTTTTCAGCAATCGCAATGGCACGTGATTGTTCTGCCAGTTCGATGGTTTTCTTTTGCTCAACCTGCGCTTGTTCAATAATTTGTGATTTTTGAATATTTTGGCTTTCTACATCACGTGCTGCACCAATACGCTTTAACTCGACTTCACGCTCAGCTGCAATACGTGCTTCTTCTGCTTCACGTTTTTTCTCAGCTTCTTGTGAGGCAATTTCAGCCAATTGTTCTGCACGGCGAATTGCAATTTCACGCTCTTGCTGTAGTTTGGCGTATTCTTCTTCGCGGATGATTTGTAGACGTGCTTGTTCTGCTTCTAAGTTTTTGGTCTTAATGGCAAGGTCAGCATCTTGTTCAATGTGATTACGTTTACGACGGCGGTCTTCAATTGTTTCAGTCAGCTTAGTTAAACCTTCGGCATCGAATGCATTTTGAGGGTTAAAGTATTTGAAACCTGTTTGGTCTAAACCTGTTAAAGACACAGTTTCAAGTTCTAGACCATTTTTATGTAAGTCTTCGGAAACCACTTGTTGTACTTTTTGCACGAAGTCCACACGTTTTTCATGCAACTCTTCCATTGCCATTTCAGCAGCGACTGCACGCAAGGAATCGACAAATTTACCTTCCACAAGGTTCTTCAACTCATTTGGAGACATGGTTTTTTGTCCCAAAGTCTGCGCGGCCACTGCAATTGATTCTGCTAGTGGCTTCACACGGACATAGAACTCCGCCATGACATCGACGCGCATACGGTCACGGGTAATGAGCGCTTGATCATCAGCACGGCGAACCTCTAAACGTAGTGTGTTCATGTTGACAGGAATAATTTCATGTAACACAGGCAGTACAATTGCACCGCCGCCTAAAATGACTTTTTCGCCACCAAAACCTGTACGTACGAAAGAGATTTCTTTGCTGGAGCGACGGTACAGACGAGCAATAATAATGCCGATAATTACGAGAGCTGCAAAGATAATCCCTGCAAGAATAAGAATGTTATAGAAATTGTTGCTGAGCATAAGGGTCCCGATTTTATTTAAAGTTATAAGTACAAAATGAAAGAATTAAAGTGAAATGGCTTTAAAGCCAATCTTGGTTTTTTGAGTCAAGATGACTTCTTGACCTTGAGAAAAATGAAGGTCTGTTTCAGGTTCAACTAGTACATAATGTGTTTGCCCAAACTGATCTTGAACCCGTGCTTGAGCAGGTGAGTTGACTTTAGCTTCACCTAAAATAATCAGTGCTGTTCGTCCAATCAGCTCTTCACTGTAAATTGCTGTGGTTTCATCTTGCGGTAAAATTTTAGCAATCAGCATGGCACTATAACGAATCATAGGCATCGAAAGTACGAGGCAAAGAGGTGCCATGATCCATGCACTCCAATAGCTCCCGGTCCAAGTTTGAAGAATGGACTGTAGAATAAAGCCACTTAAGCTATACAAGGTGAGGAAGATAATCAGCCAAACTAAAAGAGGGACACGGCCGATAAACAACCAATCCAGCAGGGCATTGAGCCAACTTTGATCGGCATCTAGTGCAATGTCGACGTCTTTAGTACTACTGCCAAGGTCATTGGGTAGGAATTGGTCGAGTAGGCCTTGTGAGCCGCCGCCGAACACCAATAAAATCAATTCAAGTAGTCCCAATAAAAACATGAGACTGAGACAAATACTAAAAATTAAATTGGATGGGTGAGTAAATAATTCCCACATTCTAAGGGTTCTCTATTTTTATGCTGTTATCAGTTAAGTGTAAATTTTTAAAAGGATTTGTATTGAAATTGAGCTTTAGCATAACATTCAAAAAATAGAATGTCTAAGTTTGTTGGCACATAAAGTGAGTGCAGCTTAATGATCATTTGATAAATTTTAGGCAAAAAAATACGCAATGATTGGGGTATTCATTGCGTAGAACACGAATCTGTTGTTACACAGTTTCGGTAAAAAGGAGAAATGTTATATCTCAGGGGTTAATCTAAGCTATGAACTCATCATAAGGGTTGAGCACTCTTATTTCATGAGTATTCACGTTAATTACTGTAAATTTAGGTTAACAAACGACACTAAATGTCAGTTTTTGAGATACATGTGGCTTATTTGTGTTTGTTTCACGATTAAAAAAGCCTTTCTCAGTGAGAAAGGCTTAAATATGCGCTTTAGTTTAAGAACGGATTAGAAATGAAACACCCCTAAACCCGATTTAACTTCATCTAGAGTCTGTTGCGTGATGTTACGACATTTGTCAGTACCTGTCTTCAAGATATCCATGATGTAATCAGGATCTTTCGCAAGTTCCATACGACGTTCACGAATTGGCGTGATCAGCTCTTTCAATACACCTTCAAGACGTTTTTTCACTGTACCATCGCCCAAACCGCCACGGCGGTAATGCGCTTTCAGTTCTTCAACTTCTTCTTTGTTTGGATCAAACGCATCTAAATACGTAAATACGATATTACCTTCAACCTGACCTGGGTCTTCAACACGCAAGTGGTTCGGGTCGGTGTACATCGCATTAACAGCTTTTTTAATGTCTTTATCTGTTGCATCCAACACAATAGTATTGCCCAAAGATTTTGACATTTTGGCTTTACCATCAAAGCCGGGTAAACGGCTCATATTGGAAAGCAGAGCTTTACATTCAGGCAGTAATTCCTGACCAATCTGACGGTTTATGCGGCGTACGATTTCATTGGTCTGTTCGATCATTGGAATCTGGTCTTCACCCACAGGTACAACCGTTGCTTTAAATGCGGTGATATCTGCGGCTTGTGCAACTGGGTAGCATAAGAAACCAGCTGGAATATCACGTTCAAAACCACGCATCTGAATTTCAGACTTGATGGTTGGGTTACGTTCTAAACGAGATACGGTCACAAAGTTGAGATACAACATGGTGAGTTCATTCAGCGCCGGTAAGCTCGACTGCACGCAAATGGTGGTTTTGGTTGGGTCGATCCCGACAGCTAAGTAATCTGTGGCAACTTCAAGAATATTGCGGCGAACTTTTTCAAAGTTATCGGCATTGTCAGTAAAGGCTTGCGCATCGGCCAATAGTAAATGCTGATGGTGTGAATCCTGCAAACCCACACGTGAACGTAAAGATCCGACAAAGTGCCCTAAATGAAGTTGTCCCGTTGGACGGTCGCCTGTCAAAATAACAGGACGGTTGTCTTGATTACTCATTATCTATTTCCAAAGTCGTCGTAGCGACATGCTATTTTCAAAGAATGCAGACATTGTACGGCATAATCTTTTTCAATGTCAGTCTTAAAAAAACTGCAGTGAAAAAATTATAAAATCAGTTAAATTTCAAAAAACAAATATTCAAAAGCTTAGATCACAGATTAAAATGTCAAAATTCTCAAGATGGATAAAAATAAATGGCGAGTAGCTTATTAATATTACTAGATGATATTGCCACGATATTAGATGACGTTGCGGTCATGAGTAAAATGGCGGCAAAAAAAACGGCGGGTGTTTTGGGGGATGACTTAGCACTCAATGCACAACAGGTGAGTGGGGTTCGTACTGACCGTGAGCTGCCTGTGGTTTGGGCTGTGGCCAAAGGCTCTTTTGTTAATAAATTGATTTTAGTCCCTGCAGCGCTGTTGATTAGTGTGGTTGCGCCGTGGCTGATCACGCCACTGCTGATGATTGGTGGTTTATTTCTATGCTATGAAGGGGTAGAAAAAGTCCTGCATAGTTTGCATCACAAAAAAGCCAAAACCGAAGAGGAAGCCAGCCAAGAATTAGCTGCGATTGAAACGGATATGGCGACTTTTGAGAAGGATAAGGTCAAAGGCGCGATTCGTACCGACTTTATTTTGTCGGCAGAAATTGTGGTGATTTCACTGGGGACTGTAGCGGCAGCAACTTTTTCAACCAAAGTTATGGTGTTGTCTGTAATTGCTATTTTAATGACTGTCGGTGTGTATGGTTTTGTGGCGATGATTGTCAAAATTGATGATTTAGGGCTGTATCTGACTCAGCAAGCCTCTTCATTTAAGCAAAGTATTGGGCGTGGTTTATTGGCTTTTGCACCAAAGCTGATGAAGACCTTAACCATCGTGGGTACTATCGCGATGTTTTTAGTGGGTGGTGGCATTATTTCTCACGGCGTGCCTTTATTTCATCATTTCACTGAAGGTTCAGTGGATTATGCTGAACATATTCCAACCGTGGGCAGCATCATTGGAGCATTAACCCCAACACTGATTAATTTAGTAATCGGTTTTGTGGCTGGTTTGATTGTATTGGCTATCGTGAGCTTGATTAAAAAAGTTTGGCCGAGCTCAAAAAAGGCATAAACTGGATTGGGTAAGCATGAATTAGAAGAAGGAAGAGTGCTATGCGTTGGAAGGGACGTCGTGTCAGTAGCAATGTCGAGGATCGTCGCGGTGGCGGCGGTGTCAAGGCAGGTGGCATCAGTATTTTAGGGCTGATCGTGGCCTTTGTGGCATGGAAATTTCTAGGAGTCGATCCGCAGCAAGCCTACCAAGCCACTAAACAAGTGACCGCACAAACTGGAGCGGCAGAAACCCAAGGTTTGGATAACCCAACGCCTGATCAGCAGGAAGCGATGGACTTTGTCGGTACGGTACTGGCCGATACTGAAGACACATGGAGTCAAATTTTCCAACAGCAATTGGGACAACAATATGTTCCACCGAAGTTGGTGATGTTTTCAGGGGTGATCAATTCGGGTTGTGGTACTGCTCAGTCTGCAATGGGGCCGTTTTACTGTCCAGCAGATCAGAAGGTGTATATCGACACCGCTTTCTTTAAAGACATGCGGACTCAAATGGGGATTGGTGGTGAACAAAACCAAACGGAGTTGGCGCGCCAAGATCAAGCGGGTGATTTTGCGCAGGCTTATGTGGTGGCACATGAGGTTGGACATCATATTCAGACCATTTTAGGTATTTCTGAACAAGTGCAAAAGGCTCGTGCACAGGGCTCAAAAGCTCAAGGTAATGCTTTATCGGTGCGCCAAGAGTTACAGGCTGATTGTTTAGCGGGGGTATGGGCGCATCATAACAATCAACGGACTCAGTTCTTAGAGCAAGGCGATGTTGAAGAAGCGATGGATGCGGCACATAAGATTGGTGATGATTACCTACAAAAGCGGGCAACAGGGCAGGTGGTCCCTGATAGCTTTACCCATGGAACCAGCCAACAGCGTATGACATGGTTTGGCACGGGCTTTAAATCGGGTCAAGTTGAAAGTTGCGATACTTTTAATCAAGCCATTTAAGCTATAAAAAAGAGGCGATTGATCGCCTCTTTTTATTTCAAGCATTTCATTCTAGCGGTTTAAGAACTGCTTAAAGTTTCGAGCAATACGGACACTCACATATAAAGCAATACAGGCAAATAACAACACCCCAAACACCACATACTTTAAGTTGCTCATATCCGCACGGTAAAACTGCTGAATTTGCTCAGGCGTATAACGTAATGTTTTAACATCTTGTGTGCGTGTATCGAGATAACTGACTTGCTGAATATAGTTAAACTGCCCCGCTTTGAGTAGTTCAATCGACTGAATTTGGCGGGTATGTTGTCCGTTGTAGTCATCCACACAAATGTCGGTTAAATAATGATTACAGCTGAGTTTGGCGATATAACCCTGATTGGCCACATGCAAATAAATATGATCATCGGGTGCTTTATTGTTTGAAAGTAGAACCAGTATTTGATCGGGGCGAGAGTTCATTTTAAAACTTTGTGCTGAGGCAAAAGTTTGCTCGGCCTGTAAAATTTCTTTGGTTTTTGCAAAGCAGGTCAGAAACAACGCAAAGGTGGTCAGGAAAATAATCAGTGCGAAGAACATCCGAAAGATGGTTTTAAAAGTGAATTGCATAGGAGATCAAACTTGGCCAAAGGGAAAGTTCACGCATAAAAAACATGCATATGCGCTATGTTAATTCATCATCAGGAGAAATGTTAAAAAAATTATTTTTTTCGGGCGTTGATGTGAAAAATGATTAAAATATTTCAAGCATCAACGTGTATGAAATGAACTTTTATTCCATACATCAGCACTGAAAGCCGCCGTCTCTCCAACCGCCCAATTTGGAAGTTCAATGGGAAATTATTTTTTTCTACAAGTTTTTACCGTTATTTTTGCATTATCCATTGCAACGACTATTTTCAATAAACGTATTTTAGGTTTTCCTCAAGCCATTGGCGTACCCATCGTTTCCGCCATTTTTGTCTTTATTTTACAGTGGGGCGCGAGCCTGCTGAGTGGTAATCAGTTTATTACCATCAATATTCATAACATTGAAGAAGCTGTTCGTCACATTGATTTTTATGACTTTTTAATCAATGGCGTGATTTGCTTCATTTTGACCTCATCGGCACTGAAGTTCAAAGTCTCAGATTTACGTAGTTATTGGAAGCCAATCAGCATTTTAGCCAGTATTGCGCTGGTGCTGTGCGCCGTGTTCTTTGGGGTGGTGCTCTATGGTTATCAGTTCATCATTGGACAGCATGTCGATTTATTGGTGCTTTTGCTGTTGGGGGCGGCATTGGGTGCAACGGACCCGATTGGGATCAAAGGCGTGCTCAGTTCGGTACGCGCACCGCATCATTTAATGGTCAAGCTCGAAGGTGAATCACTGTTTAATGATGCTATGTGTATTGCCTTGTTTATGACGCTTTTAAATGTCTTACAGGGTGAAAACTTTACCGTCATGGGTGTGTTGCAGACCTTACTCTATGAAATTTTTGTCGCAGTCATTATTGGTTGGGCCTTTGGTTTAGGGATCTTGCGACTACTACGTGGTAAGCACGAAATGGAGTCTCTCATTTTAACCACAGCACTTTTGGCCTGCGGTTCGTACTTGGTTGCACTGTTTGCCCATGCTTCAGCACCGATTGCATGCGTCATCGGTGGTTTGATTGTAGGGAACAAATGGAAAGAAATTTTACAAGAACGCGAAATACGTGAAGTAAACCATTTTTGGCATACGGTTGAAGGGATTATTAACTCGTTCTTATTCACCTTAATTGGTTTGGAGCTGTTTATTTTAGATCTCAGCTTTAGTCTAATTTTTGGCGGCATCGTCGCGTTTATTATTCTGCATGCTTCACGTTTTGCAGCGAACTATTTATCTTTTGCCTTTTTTCCCTCTTTCCGTAAGAAAAGTTATAACGGAAGTTTGGCGATTTTGTCATGGGGGGGAGTGCGTGGAGGGATCTCCTTAGCACTGATCTTAGCGGTAGCTAACGTACCTGAGCTGAGCGAATACAGCAGTATTCTGATTGGTTATACTTTTATTGCCGTGCTGCTTTCAGGTATGGTCTGTGGCCTAGGATTACCTGCTGTAATGAATGCGTTCTACTACAACCCGAATGAAGAAAAGACAGGTTTTAAAGGTTGGTATCAACGTCTGTGTAATAAAATGAACCGTAAAGGCTTTAAGTACATTATTGGTGAAGATGCACAGGGCTATGAAACCATTATAGTCTATCAACCTGAAGCATTGATTGATGTTAAAGCAGATGATGGCATTGCTGCGGTGCATAACCCTGAGCGAGTTCAGGAAGTGAAACGTCTGGAAAGTCCTGATAACTTTTAATGATTTGCTCAATCAAGAAGCCCCTGTATTGGGGCTTTTTAGAATGAATGATAGGGTTTATTTGAATCAAATAATGATGCCATTATGGAGTGATTAAAACAGGACACATTTGAAATGGCAGAATCGATAGTCAAAGAACTAGCCCCGATGATTTTTCAGGTGATCGCTCAGATTCCTTATGGGCGGGTAGCCAGTTATGGACAAATTGCCCGTTTAGCAGGTATTCCCAAACATTCGCGTTTAGTAGGCTACGTGCTAAAACATATGGATGCAGACAGTAGTTTGCCTTGGTATCGGGTAATCAACTCACAAGGGAAAATTAGCCTAAGTAGACTGAATGATCAGGGACAGAACATTCAAGCACAGTTACTTCTGGCGGAAGGTATTTTAGTGGTTGGGGGAAAAGTAAAAATGAAAGAGTTTCAGTGGGATATTTAAAATAGAAATGCTCTACCTCCGTGGAAGTAGAGCATTTGATGTATTACTGACGCACAACTAAAACAGGAATGTGCGCTTCACCTAAAACACTTTGTGCAACACTGCCTAGGAATAAACGTTTTAAACCTGTACGACCATGAGAGCCGATCACAATCAGGTCTGCTTTAGATGTTTCAGCTTCTCTGATAACTTCACGGTGTACCACCTGACCTTCCAGTAGTTTTGCCTCAACAGGAATGCCCAGATCGCTAAATTTAGCCGCTGCTTCCTCAAGTGTTTTCAAAACTGAAGCACGCGCACGTTCAATTAAGTCATTGGTTTGAGTTGCAGAAATGTATTCAGCAGCAATGTAAGGGTCAAGTGCAAGTACTTGAACGACTGTAATTTTTCCGCCAAATGCTTTAGCAAGTTCAGCCGCTTGCGTAACTGCTGCATATGAAGTTTCTGAACCGTCTACAGGGACTAAAATGTTTTGGTATGCCATGGTTGTTTCTCCTTATTATCAACTGATTATACGTGCAGATTTCTGTTCTAATGTATCACGGGTTAAATACAGCTTATACCTAGATATTAGCTGTGTTTTTTAAAGAATAAAACCTAGTAAATTCATATGGATATTTGCATATGAAATGCTAATTTCTCACTTCTAAATTAGCACAAAAGCGTGTGAATAATAATCAATTTAACACTAAAGTTGAATGTAAATGTAGCGTTTAAGAAACATAGGCTTTGTATAAAAAATAGCTTATATTTATGAATGGCTTACTACTTTATAAAGGCTTTGTTGCACAAACCTATCGTTAAAGGCTTATTCCACAATATAATTTTCAAATGAATAAGCCTACACCTAAAATTTATCGTACAACCAATTGGTCTTCATATAACCGAGCACTCATTAATCGTGGAAATATTACCATTTGGTTTGATCCTACTACGCAATGGTATGCCCCATCAAAAGGCAAACAAGGACGAAATCAAACTTACTCCGACGCAGCTATCCAATGCTGCCTAATGATTAAATCTCTCTTTCGATTGTCTTTACGTATGGTCACTGGCTTTGTTCAAAGTCTCATCCATCTTTGTGGGTTAAATTGGATAGCTCCAGATTACACTACAATTTGTAGACGACAACAACGTATTGATATTACGATTAACTATCAAAAAAGTAGTGATGGACTACATCTACTTGTCGACTCTACTGGCTTAAAGTTTCTAGGTGAAGGTGAATGGAAACGAAAGAAACACCAACCTGAATATCGTCGCCAATGGCGCAAACTTCATATTGGTATCGATGCTGAAACCCTGCAAATATGGGCAGTTCAGCTCACAACCAACAATGTGAGTGATTCACAGGTGCTTGGTCATTTACTCGATCAGATTCCCCAAGATGAGCAGATAGATTCCGTATATACCGATGGAGCTTATGACACCAAGCAATGCCGTCAGGTCATTGCAGACCGGCAAGCGCATGCGGTGATTCCACCAAGAAAAAATGCGAAGCCATGGAAAGATACAAAGACCAGCTCGCTAGAGCGAAATGAATTACTTCGTACTGTTAAATGCTTAGGCAGGATACTATGGAAAAAATGGTCAGGCTATCATCGGCGAAGTTTGGTTGAAACCAAGATGCATTGCATCAAATTATTGGGGGATAAACTCAGTGCGAGAAATTTTCAAAGCCAAGTCAATGAGATTCATGCACGTGTGGCAGTATTAAATAAATTTACAGACTTAGGCAGACCACATACCCGAGTTGTCACTTAAATTTGAGTAGATATGAGAAATCTTAATTTTTAAATCTTTGTGCAACAAATCCATTTTGAACTATAATCTGAATATTAAGGATACATTTATAAATCAGTTGCTTACAGGCTACGAGAAGGCTAAAAGTAGTACGGAGCCTGAATTTCATTTAAGTTCAATTTTAAGAAAAGTTTCTATTTACGAATTCGATCATTCCAATAATTTCATCAGTAATTGGCAATCTTATATAAGCAGGGGACTTTAGTTCATTAAGAATTAAAATAATCTAAAAGTTGATCAACATCATCCGTCTGTAACTGCTCACGCATCTTTAAAAACTGCTTTTCATCTAAGTCATAAAGTTTAAGGGCAAGCAGTTTTTGAATATCATCTTCTGGAAATCGGTATTTAATAATTTTTGCAGGTATACCACCTACAACCGCATAAGGTGGTACATTTTTAGTGACTACAGCACCCGTCGCAACCACAGCACCTTCACCGAGTGTTACACCCTGCATAATCATGGCACGAGAGCCAATCCAGCAGCCATCGCCAATGATGGTATTACCTGCGGGAACAAAACTACGCGTATCAAAAGGAAAAGCTGAAATCCAGTCAGTACGATGCAGTTGGTTACCACCCATCATAATGATGCATTCTGCCCCAAAACAAACGAAGTTACCGATATAGAGCTGATCAATCGGTTTATCTACGGTCGAGAGCTTATCATGCAAATAACGCACCACACAACGTTCAAAACCTTGATCCCAATACGCTGAATAGTAGGAGTAATTCCCTTTAATGTGAATATTCGGATTCTTCACCGTTTTAGAGATGAACTCAAACTCACACCAGTGTTTGACAGGAGAATTAATCAGGGGCTCAGACATAAAAAGACAGCATTGAAGAGTGTGAGAAATTATAACAAATAAAAGTCTTGCTTTGAAAAAGAGAGGGGAAAATGGATTCCTTAAATCTATCTCATTCTTGTAGTGAAATTTCCCACGTGCATAAGAAGAGGGCTAGGGAGAGGTATTTGGGAAAATACAAAAACAAAAAACCCCTCAATCGAGGGGTTTCTACAGCCGTAAATATCAAAGAAACTTAGATATATGCAACTTTTACAATTTCGTATTCAACTTCACCCTGAGGGGTTTGAATTTTTGCTTCGTCACCTTCACTTTTACCCAAAAGGCCACGTGCGATAGGAGAGTTCACTGAAATTTTATTGATTTTAAAATCAGCTTCGTCGTCACCAACGATCATATAGGTCTTTTGTTCTTCGGTGTCTAAGTTTTCGATAGTGACTGTCACCCCAAAAACCACACGACCGTTTTGTTCAAGTTCTTTTACATCGATAACTTGAGCCGCACCCAATTTACCTTCGATGTCTTGAACACGACCTTCACAGAAACCTTGTTGCTCACGCGCAGCATGGTATTCCGCATTTTCTTTTAAATCCCCGTGCTCACGTGCTTCAGCAATTGCCGCAATAATACGTGGACGTTCAATACTTTTTAATTGATGTAATTCTTTCTCTAAGGCTAATTTGCCTTGGGGAGTCATAGGATAACGTTGCATTGTTGTCCCTCAAGTCTGTGAGTGTAAAAAATATAGGTTTATAAATGAAAAAAGCCCGCCACCGAGAGGTGACGGGACTTCTCGGTAAACGAATTAACCTACAGTTTGTAAATCTTGCAAACGGTATACATCCATTGGCAATTGAATCGCAAAAGCTTGGCATACAGCATCAGCACCGTTCAAGGTCGTAGTGTTATACACTTTCGCTTGAAGCGCTGAACGACGAATCGAGAACGAATCTTGTTGAGCTTGTTTGCCTTCAGTTGTATTGATAATGAGGTGAACTTCGCCATTTTTCAAGCGGTCCACGATATTAGGACGGCCTTCAGTGACTTTATTTACACGTTCACACTCAATACCTGCAGCTTTAATGAACTCATAAGTACCGCCAGTCGCAAGTACTTTGAAGCCAAAGCTTACCAGTTGCTTCGCAATACCAACAGCACGAGGCTTGTCTGAATCACGCACAGAGATAAATGCATGCTTCACTTCGCCTTCTGTAGGAAGACCTGGTACGCGTTCATTCGAGCCTAACACAGCTTTGTAGAATGCTTCACCAAATGTTTTACCTACACCCATTACTTCGCCTGTAGATTTCATTTCAGGGCCAAGAATAGGGTCAACACCCGGGAACTTGTTGAATGGGAACACCGCTTCTTTTACAGAGAAGTGAGTCGGGATGATTTCTTTAGTGAATCCTTGAGATTCTAAAGACTGACCCGCCATACAACGCGCAGCAACTTTCGCTAAAGACTCACCGATACATTTAGAAACGAATGGCACAGTACGAGACGCACGTGGGTTCACTTCTAGGATGTAAACGTCTTCGCCTTTCACAGCAAACTGTACGTTCATCAAACCAACAACGCCAAGCTCTTTCGCCATAGCAACAGTTTGACGACGCATTTCGTCTTGGATTTCAACTGAGAGTGAGTATGGAGGAATCGAACATGCTGAGTCACCTGAGTGAATCCCTGCTTGTTCAATATGCTGCATAATACCGCCAATCACAACGTCTTTACCGTCAGATACACAGTCTACGTCAACTTCGATCGCATCATCTAAGAAACGGTCAAGAAGAACAGGCGCTTCATTTGATGCTTGTACCGCATCACGTAAGTAGCGTTTAAGTTCGTCGTCGTTGTATACGATTTCCATCGCACGACCACCGAGTACATAAGAAGGACGTACCACAAGTGGGTAGCCTACTTTAGATGCTTCAGCCATACCTTCTTCAGCAGATTTTACAATGCTGTTGTTGGGTTGGCGAAGTTGAAGACGTTGAATCATCTGTTGGAAACGTTCACGGTCTTCTGCGCGGTCAATCGCATCTGGTGATGTACCGATAATTGGCGCACCCGCTTCTTCTAAAGCACGAGCTAATTTAAGCGGAGTCTGACCACCGTACTGAACGATAATGCCTTTTGGCTTTTCAGTACGAACGATTTCAAGTACATCTTCCAAAGTGATTGGTTCGAAGTACAAACGATCAGAAGTGTCGTAATCCGTTGAAACTGTTTCTGGATTACAGTTCACCATGATGGTTTCGTAGCCATCTTCACGCATTGCAAGCGCCGCGTGTACACAGCAGTAATCGAATTCGATACCTTGACCAATACGGTTAGGACCACCACCGATCACCATGATCTTATCTTTATCAGATGGATTTGATTCACACTCATCATCGTAAGTTGAATACATGTATGCAGTGTCAGATTCGAATTCTGCTGCACAGGTATCCACACGTTTGTAAACTGGAGTCACGCCCAAGTTCCAACGGTGCTTACGGAATTGCTTTTGCGAAATACCCATCAAGTTCGCGATGCGAAGGTCAGATAAACCTTTACGTTTGAACGAACGAATGTTGTCTGCGTTTAGATCACCAAAACCTAACGTTTTGATTTCATTTTCAGTTTTGATGATGTCTTCGATTTGGATCAAGAACCATTTATCGATTTTTGTCGCTTGGAACACGTCTTCTAACGTGAAACCATGACGGAATGCATCAGCTACATACCAAATACGCTCTGGACCCGGAACTTTAAGTTCAACCAAGATCTTTTCTTTCGCGCCTTCAGTACCTACTGCGATTTTTTCATCAAAACCACACGCACCCACTTCAAGACCACGAAGTGCTTTGTTTACAGACTCTTGGAAGTTACGACCAATCGCCATCACTTCACCCACAGACTTCATCTGTGTGGTCAGTGTTGCGTCTGCTTGTGGGAATTTTTCGAAGTTGAAACGTGGAATTTTTGTTACCACGTAGTCAATCGCAGGTTCGAACGAAGCAGGAGTCGTTCCGCCCGTGATGTCATTTTTTAATTCATCAAGGGTATAACCAACTGCTAGTTTCGCTGCAATTTTTGCAATCGGGAAACCAGTTGCTTTTGATGCAAGGGCAGATGAACGCGATACACGCGGGTTCATCTCGATGATTACCATACGACCAGTATCTGGACAGATACCGAACTGAACGTTAGAACCACCTGTTTCCACACCAATTTCACGAAGAACTGCTAAAGATGCATTACGCATCAATTGATATTCTTTGTCTGTCAATGTTTGCGCAGGCGCAACAGTGATTGAGTCACCTGTGTGCACGCCCATTGGGTCAAAGTTTTCGATCGCACAAACGATAATACAGTTGTCGTTTTTGTCACGAACAACTTCCATTTCGTATTCTTTCCAGCCAATTAAAGATTCATCAATCAATAATTGTTTGGTTGGAGAAAGATCGAAACCGCGTTCACAGATTTCAAGGAATTCTTCTTTGTTATAAGCGATACCGCCACCTGAACCACCCATCGTGAATGACGGACGGATAATCACAGGGAAGCCGAAGCGCGCTTGAATCTCTAAAGCTTCTTCCATGTTTTCAGCAATCGCAGCTTTTGGACATTCAAGACCAATTTTACGCATTGCTTCATCAAACAGTTTACGGTCTTCAGCTTTTTCAATCGCTTCTTTGGTGGCACCGATCAATTCAACATTGTATTTTTCTAAAATACCGTTGGCATCCAGTGCAAGCGCACAGTTCAATGCTGTTTGACCACCCATTGTAGGAAGGACAGCATCTGGACGCTCTTTTTCAATGATTTGTGCAACAGTCTGCCAAGTGATTGGCTCGATATAAGTTGCGTCTGCCATCGCAGGGTCGGTCATAATGGTTGCTGGGTTAGAGTTCACCAAAATAACACGGTAGCCTTCTTCACGAAGAGCCTTACACGCTTGCGCACCTGAGTAGTCAAACTCACATGCCTGTCCGATGACAATCGGACCTGCACCAATAATTAAGATACTTTTAATGTCTGTACGTTTAGCCATGATCGCTTCCTTAATTACTTCTTAGATGCTTCGATAAGTTCGATGAAATGATCGAACAATGGTGCGCAGTCATGCGGACCAGGGCTTGCTTCAGGGTGACCTTGGAAGCTGAACGCTGGTTTGTCTGTACGATGAATCCCTTGAAGAGTTTGATCGAACAAAGACTTGTGCGTAGCTTTCAAGTTTGCAGGAAGAGTTTCTGCATCCACTGCGAAGCCGTGGTTTTGAGAAGTAATCATCACTGTGCCTGTTTCCATGTTTTGAACAGGGTGGTTAGCACCGTGGTGGCCATGCGGCATTTTCACCGTTTTTGCACCTGAGGCAAGTGCAAGAATTTGGTGACCCAAGCAAATACCAAAGACAGGTAGGTTGCGAGCGTGTTCTACAATTGTTTTTACAGCTTCAATTGCGTAGTCACATGCAGCTGGATCGCCAGGGCCGTTCGATAAGAACACGCCATCTGGATTCAATGCAAGCACGTCAGCAGCAGGAGTTTGTGCAGGCACGACAGTGAGTTTACAACCGCGGTCTGCAAGCATACGTAAGATGTTGGTTTTGACACCGTAGTCGTATGCAACAACATGGAATTTAAGTTCAGGTTGTGTGAAGCCTTTGCCTAATACCCAAGAACCTTCTGTCCATTCGAAACCAGTTGGGTCACAGCATTCTTTCGCTAGGTCTAAACCATTTAAACCACCAAATGAGCGTGCTTTTTCTAAAGCCTGCTCTTCAGTAATATTTTCACCAGCAAGGATGCAACCATTTTGCGCACCTTTGTCACGCAAAATACGGGTTAATTTACGCGTATCAATATCTGCAATTGCGACAACATTATGTTCTTTTAAGTATTCGCCTAAAGATTGCGTTGATCGGAAGTTGCTATGCAATAAAGGTAGGTCACGAATGATTAATCCGTTGGCCCATACTTTATGAATTCGACCTGACTCAGCGTCTTCATCATTACAACCTGTGTTACCGATATGAGGGTAAGTTAAAGTCACAAGTTGCTGTGCATAACTCGGGTCAGTCAAAATTTCTTGATAGCCAGTCATGGCAGTGTTGAAAACGACTTCACCAGTCGTACTACCCGATGCACCAATAGACGTTCCTTTAAAGATCGTACCATCGGCAAGGGCTAAAATTGCTGGGGTGCTCAAACCAAAGCTCCTGAAATTTAGGCTGTAAAAAAGCGAGTAGACGAAAAAAAAGGAAGGCTATCTAAAAACCTACCCTCCCTATGTCTGCTCGCTTGAACTTAACATGGCACTATACGCAACTTCACTAACAAAGTCCATGCCAATAAGATGGAATTAACAAGATAAAGTGCTTTTATTTTGTAGCGGATACTGTTTCTAAGTTTTGTAAAGAAAAATGTAACAACAAATAATTGTCTAACAAATCAAAATCTAAATTTTATCGAATCACGCTAAGCTGTCGCTGTGTATATAACAACAGGAATAACATCATGACTGAACAAGACAAAGTGACCAAACCAAAGCCAGCGTTGAAAGAAGTTGTTGCAGAAAGCACTGAAAAGCTTGAGCAAGTGGCGAAAGAAGCAACAGAGCAGGTCACTGAAGCGGTAGTTGAAAGTAAAGAAAAGCTTGAAGCTGAAGCGAAGCAGTTGAATGCCAGCGTGCAAGAGCAACTCCGCCAGTTTAAACAAGATCTTTTACTGCGCTTAGAAACCATTAAAGGGCAGTTATCGAACTCTCAAAAAGACTTAACTGAACTAAAAGAGTTTGTTAAAACTGAGTTTACTGCTGTTTTAGATGACTTGACCAAACTAGGTAAAGAATTAAAAGGTGATGTCAGCGAAATTTCAGTAAAACATAAAGATCAGTTAACTGAAACTTTCAAACGTTCAAAAGAACACACCTTAGATGCGTGGAATAAAGTTTCAAGCAAATAATTTCGCTATACGAAACTCAAGATTAAGTGCATAAAAAAGTGAGGTCATGGCCTCACTTTTTTATTGCTCTGGTTTATTTGTCTGGATTAAAACTGATGTAGCCAATCACGTTTATTGTGAAAGTCAGCTTGCTGGCCACTATGCTGCATGGCATAGAACTGTTGACCTTGTGACGTATTCAACACCGCGGATAAACCTAGATATAGGTCAGCCCATTTGAGTTTGTGTTGAAGCATAAATTCAGTCAGATCAATGCTGACATTTAAACCATAGTGGGTACGCTTCAATTGATTGAGTTCAATATCGTAAGCGATCTGTGGCGGCATATCTTCAGGATAACGATATTCCTCAAACTGATAGGCCTGCCAAGCTTGCGAAGGGGAGAGATTGATCTCGCGATAATAATCTTCGCCTTTTACCCCGATAAAGACTTCAAAACAGGTGTTTTCCCATAAAAAGTCTTGACGAGGATTTGCATTCACGACTTCGGGCCAGTGCATGTACAAATTGGGATCGCGTAACCAAAAGCCGATATTGAGAGCATATGGGCTTTGTTGTTCAATCGCACCAACAAGCGAAATAGCTTGAAAGCGACGATCAAATGCACTGAGTTCGTAACTTGCCATAAAAAAACTACAATTATTTTGCTGCGTGAGCGAAACGAACTAAATTAGACAATTTGGCATTTTGTTTCGCCGCTTTTTTGTAAAGCAGTGCAATTTTACCAATGGTCTGTACAATTTCTGCACCTGTAGTTGAGGCAATTTCTGCAATGATTGCAGCGCGCTCTTCACGGTCTTCACCTGCGATTTTGACTTTAATCAATTCGTGGTCGTTTAAAGCACGTAAAATTTCTTCAACGACATTTTCAGTCAGACCTGAACCGCCAAGCATTACCACAGGGTTTAAAGCATGACCGATTTGACGCAAACGCTTGCGTTCCTGAATGGATAAAGTCGCCATAAAGATAACCTAATTTTAAAAACGGCTTAGTATAACAAACTGCGAAATTAAACGCTTTATATTCTGTGGAAATAATCGATTTAGATAATAGAAAAAAACAACTAAAACCCAAGATTTGGATACAGATGTATACTGCAAGCCTAGAGAAATTAACGTACAATTAAGTTTAAGAAATTTTAATGTTTTAGAGAGATATGGCAACACGCATTACCAACCAGAAGTTATCCAAAAGTAGCCGTGCGTGGATGAGAGAGCACCTTGATGATCATTTTGTGAAAAAAGCACAAAAAGAAGGTTATCGAGCACGTGCAGCTTATAAGTTACTTGAAATTCAAGAAAAATATAACATCATCCGTCCAGGCATGACCGTGGTTGACTTGGGTGCTGCACCTGGAAGTTGGTCACAAATTGCAGGAAAGCTGGTCGGTGATCGAGGATTGGTGGTTGCATCTGATATTTTGGAAATGGATGCACTTCCAGATGTGACCTTCTTGCAAGGTGACTTTCGTGAGCAAGAAGTATTCGATAAATTGTTAAATATTTTAGATGGACGTAAAGTAGACGTTGTAATTTCAGATATGGCCCCCAATACTTCAGGTAACAAGGCTGTAGATCAACCTCGCCAGATTTACCTCTGTGAATTGGCCATCGATTTTGCTACGAAAGTGCTCGGTCCAAATGGTCAATTTGTTGTAAAGGTATTCCAAGGTACAGGCTTTGACGAGTTCCGTAAGCAAGTAGTCGACAACTTTGATGTGTTAAAGACAGTAAAACCTGCTGCATCACGTGCCCGATCTAAGGAAGTATTCTTAGTTGGGCAAGGCCGTAAGAAGGCTTTCAAATAAAGTTTACTTGCCAAGTCGTTAAAAATTGTGCATTTTGTACCTTTTTATTATTTTGCGAAGCTGATCTTCAGCAGAAACTTTAAGGTCACCCGATAGGGCATGATCAAATTAGATTGATATGGGAATAAAGCTTTGAGCGATCTCTTCAAGAATGCCATATTGTGGCTAGTGATACTGGGCGTACTGATCCTTATTTTCAGTAATGTCAGTAGCAATGAAAAGCCGACAGCGATGAATTATTCAGAGTTTGTTGCTGCGGTGAATGCTGGTCAAATTAAGCAAGTGACAATTGATGGCGAACGAATTCATGGCCAAAAATCAAACGGTTCAGAGTTTGAAAGTATTCGTCCTGCGGTTCAAGACCCAGAGCTTATGCCTAATCTGATTAAAAATAACGTTGTCGTTGAAGGTACTGCACCTGCACGTCAAGGTTTATTGATGCAACTTTTGATCGCAAGCTTCCCTGTACTTTTAATCATTTTGTTATTCATGTTCTTTATGCGCAACATGGGTGGCGGAGCAGGTGGTAAAAACGGTCCAATGAGTTTTGGTAAGTCAAAAGCAAAAATGTTGGCAGAAGACCAAATTAAAGTGACTTTTACCGACGTCGCTGGCTGTGATGAAGCAAAGCAAGAAGTTGTAGAAATTGTTGATTTCTTAAAAGACCCTTCAAAATTTAAACGTTTAGGTGCAACGATTCCTAAAGGCGTGTTAATGGTGGGTCCACCGGGTACAGGTAAAACTTTACTTGCAAAAGCAATTGCAGGTGAAGCGAAAGTACCATTCTTTAGTATTTCTGGTTCTGACTTTGTTGAAATGTTCGTGGGTGTGGGTGCGTCTCGTGTCCGCGACATGTTTGAACAAGCGAAACGTCATGCACCATGTATCATCTTTATTGATGAGATTGATGCTGTGGGTCGTCATCGTGGTTCAGGTACGGGTGGTGGTCACGATGAGCGTGAGCAAACCTTGAACCAAATGTTGGTGGAAATGGATGGTTTTGAAGGCAATGAAGGTATTATCGTCATTGCTGCTACAAACCGTGCAGATGTACTGGATAAAGCTTTACTCCGTCCGGGTCGTTTTGACCGTCAAGTAATGGTTGGTCTGCCAGACATTAAAGGTCGTGAGCAAATCTTAAATGTTCACATGAAGAAATTACCTTCAGTGACAGGTGTCGATGTACAAGTGCTTGCACGTGGTACGCCGGGCTTCTCGGGTGCACAATTGGCGAACCTTGTCAACGAAGCTGCATTATTTGCTGCACGTCGTAACAAGAATACTGTCGATATGCATGATTTTGAAGATGCAAAAGACAAGTTGTACATGGGCCCTGAACGTAAGTCGATGGTGATTCGTGAAGAAGAACGTCGTGCAACCGCGTACCATGAAGCTGGTCATGCGATTGTGGCTGAAATTCTTCCGGGTACAGACCCTGTACATAAAGTGACCATTATGCCACGTGGTTGGGCGTTGGGTGTAACTTGGCAGTTGCCTGAACATGACCAAACCAGCCACTATAAAGACAAAATGTTGAATGAACTTTCAATTTTGTTTGGTGGTCGTATTGCTGAAGAAATCTTTATCAACCAAATGTCGACAGGTGCTTCAAACGACTTTGAACGTGCAACTAAAATGGCACGTGCGATGGTGACCAAGTACGGTATGTCTGACAAACTGGGTGTAATGGTGTATGAAGATGATTCTCAGCAATCATTCATGGGCAGCATTGGTAGTCGTACGATTTCTGAAGCAACACAGCAACAAGTAGATGCTGAAGTTCGTCGTATCATCGATGAGCAATACCATGTAGCACGCAATATCTTAGAAAACAATAAAGATATTGCTCATGCGATGGTGAAAGCTTTGATGGAATGGGAAACGATTGATCGCGAGCAAATTCGTGACATTATGGAAGGTCGTGAGCCACAACCACCAAAAGTATATGTTGCAGAAAATCCTGTGATGGATGTAACTCCAACGGATGGTCCAAGCACACCACCACCATTACCATCGGCAACTTAATTTTAAAAGTTAAAATAAAAAACCACCTTCGGGTGGTTTTTTATTGCGCGATTTTCCACTTCCGATGAAGAAAAATAAGCACTTAAAAGTGGGCAAAGCGTTATGATAACGCAAGTTAAACTGGAGAATATCACATGCAATTGATGGCTTTGCCGAAGAAAATCTTACGTTGTGGTGAGTTATCACTGGATCTGTCTGTACCGCATGTGATGGGGATTTTAAATGTGACGCCAGACTCGTTTAGTGATGGCGGTAAACATAATGGCAAAGCACAAGCGATTGCACATGCTCAGCAAATGATTGCGGATGGGGCGACAGTCATCGATGTTGGGGGTGAATCGACGCGTCCAGGTGCATCTGTGGTTGAGGTTGAGGAAGAGATTCGTCGTGTCGTTCCAGTGGTGGAAGCTTTGGCTGAACTTGATGTGGTCATTTCGATTGATACCTCTCAACCTGAAGTAATTCAAGCTGCAGTCGCAGCAGGCGCACATATCTGGAATGATGTGAGAGCATTAACACGCCCGAATGCTTTAGAGATGGCAGCTGAACTGAATATTCCAGTGATCATCATGCATATGCGTGGTGAACCAACCACCATGAATAGTTTAGATCAATATGATAATGTCACTTTAGATGTGATGGCTGAGCTTTCCCAGCGTGTGGCGGATGCACTCAAGGCAGGTGTCAAAGCTGAAAATATCATTATTGATCCGGGTTTTGGCTTTGCTAAAAATGCAAAGCAGAACCTTAAGCTTTTAAACGAATTCCATCAGCTGAATCAGCTCGGGTATCCCATCTTGTCCGCATTGTCACGGAAGCGCTTTATCGGCGAAGCCTTAGGTGGGGCGGATGCAGGCCAGCGGGCCGTGGGTTCTGTAGCGGGACATTTGCTGAGTATTCAACAAGGCGCGTGTATGGTGCGCGCTCATGATGTCAAAGCCATGAGTGATGCGATCAAGGTTTGGCAAGCGATGAATATGGCTTAATGGGGCGGCGGAATGTTGGGCTAATGATTTAATTTGAAAATTTGATCTATATCAGATTGTTAAACTGGCAGCATCTTCAGATGCTGCTTTTTTATTTGGTGATTTGTTTGGTTTATGTTATACAGACTCGTTTTTTAAGTTTCTCGTTTTGAGTGCCTGTATGTTTGCAGATTTACTTCTCCCTATGTTTGATGATGAATATTATCCCGATATTCTTGTTGCTGAAGTGAAGCAGCATGTTGAGACTTTTGCTAAAAAAATTGTAAAAGCAAAATCTGAGGGTGATATTTATCAATATGCCAATGCCACAGTGGCTGAAATTAATGAAATGAAGCCGCATTTTGAAGATCTAGACTCATCATTAGATGATTCTGCTGCCGATTTTATTGCTGAAGCGATGATGATGGTGGTGCAAGATGCTGGGTTTATGGATATTGAAATGGAAGAATTGGTGGTGAACAGAGAGTGGTGAGTCACTCTCTCATTTCAAGTTTTGTTGGTTTTGCTTTAGAAACAGAGTTTGCTGTTACAACTCATCTAAAAGATCGGTGAGATGACAGCTTTGATTTAAATGTTCATCTTGAATCGTATCGACCGTCATCAGGTATTCGCCTTCGACCATTTCAGCATTTGCACTGAGATTCAGCCAAAATTTTGGATACTTTTTTATGAGCTCACGAATATGTTGCTCGTCTTTAGTGTGATTAAAGCTTAATTTAAAATGAGCATCTACTGATTTACACGCATGTAAATAGAGTTGACGGTCTTTTTCAATAATCGTGCCTGCAAACAAGTCATAAAACGTATTGCTTTCCGTTTGTTGAGAGAGTGCTTCTGCATGGCTGACGCTTGAAAAAACTAGGCTCAGGATGATAATGAGGGTATTCTTTTTCATATTGTGATTGTTATGTGCTTCGAGGCGTAAATTATAGACATAAAAAAACCAGCATATTGCTGGATTTTTTATTGCACCATCTTAATTAGCTTAAGAATGGTGCCCGAGGCCAGACTCGAACTGGCACGCTTTGTGGGCGGGGGATTTTAAATCCCCTGTGTCTACCGATTTCACCACTCGGGCATGAGCGCAATAATAGAGGACGAAATAAAAGTTGGCAAGTCTATTTGTGATTATTTGCTTTCTTTTCAATCAATTCAGCGGTTTATGTTTAAAAAATAGCAAAATTATCTGTGCTGCACTTGTTCAGGCTTCATAAAAATGTCATCGACTTGAGATATGGATGTCATCTTTTTCGCATAAATTTCAAGTCCATATCGTCTTTAGGTAATCCACATGACAAAAAAAATGAACCGCCGAGAACTTATTCAAAAAACTTTGGCAGGATTTGGTGCTTTATCTTTACCTATTTCACTGACTGCTTGTGGTGATGACACCGACTAAAACACACAGCCCAATACGCAAGTGCAATTTTTGCATGGGGTTGCCAGTGGTGATCCTTTACAAACTCAAGTCATCATTTGGACACGCGTAACACCGGCGGATAGCTCTGCACGTTTAGAAGTGCAGTGGGAGGTGGCAAAAGATGCAGACTTTAAACACATTACAGCAACAGGAAAGGTGCTGACTACAGCTGCACAAGATTTTACTGTGAAAGTGGATGTGACGGGACTTGCTGCTGGGCAAGTTTATTTCTAACGTTTTAAATCGGCGTCGACGTATTCAATCACAGGGCAAACCAAAACCTTGGCAACGCAAGTACAGTCGGTACAGTTTGCCGTATGCTCATGTTCTAATTATCCAGCGGGCTATTTCCATGTTTATAAAGAAATGGCCAAACAGGATGTGGATGTTGTGATTCATTTGGGGGATTACATTTACGAATATGGCATGGGCGGATATGCAACGGAAGAGGCGGTGGCGATGGGACGCACACTGGCGGATGATAATAATACAGAAATTATTCGCTTAGATGACTATCGCAAACGTTATGCTTTATACCGACTAGATCCAGATTTGCAGGCCGCGCATCAACGTCATCCTTTTATTGTGATTTGGGATGACCATGAACTCGCAAATGATGCCTGGGAAAAGGGTGCTGAAAATCATCAGTCAGATACTGAAGGCGATTTCCTTGAACGTAAACTTGCGGCACTGGCGGCCTATTTTGAGTGGATGCCAATCCGTCCAATTGATGATCAGCATATCAAGATTTATCGTCAATTTGATTTTGGTACGCTTGTTCAACTGACGATGCTCGATACACGGATTATTGCGCGGAATGTGCAATTAGATTATGCAAACTATATGACTGCTACAGGTTTAGATATTGCAAAATTCCAAGCCGATTTAATCAATCCTGCGCGTACCTTGATGGGGGGGGAGCAGCGAAATTGGTTATTGCAGAAACTTCAGCAATCTACGTCAACATGGCATGTACTCGGCCAGCAGATTCTGATGAGCAAAATGTTTGTTCCAGCAGAATTGTTAATGTCGCTGGCAGAAATTACAGCAGGTAATCCTAGTCCTGAGACCTTAAGTAAAATCACCACACAAATCACTGAACTATTAAAAATTAAAGCTCGAATGGATGCAGGTGATCCAACAGTAAGTCCAGAGGAGAAAGCACGTCTTGCGGTTACTGCACCTTATAACTTAGATGCGTGGGATGGCTATTTTGCTGAGCGTGAAATTTTGTACGGCACTTTGGCACAACTTAAGAAAAAAGTTGTGGTCCTTGCTGGAGATACCCACAATGCTTGGGCTTCGGATTTATCGAGTAAAGATGGGGTATTGGTTGGCGTGGAGTTGGCAACCAGTTCAGTCTCTTCCCCTGGGTTGGAGAAATATTTGTCCATTCCGATGCAGCAACTACAAGCATTTGAATTTGCATTTACCAGCTTGATTGATGAGTTAAATTATTGCAATTTGAATCAACGCGGTTATTTGAAAGTCCGTTTTACCGCAGAGCAGGTGCAAGCAGATTGGATTTTTGTAGATAGCATTAAGCATAAAGAATACATCGTTGACGAAACTCGCTCGCATCAAGTGATATTAGACCCGACATTATTGCCAGTCAGCGCGTTAAAGCAAACGGCATAAAATGACCTTAGAAAAAACCGAGCAGTAATGCTCGGTTTTTTTATAATTTTTCATCGATATAACTGTCGAGGTCGATGTGTTTAATTTGCTTACAGTAAGCATGCTCATATTTCAGCAGTTGCACATACAAATCGGCTTCATGCCCCAGCTGGTTTTTCCGTGCCTGATAATCTTCAGATTGATGGGAACTAAAGCGTAATTGGAGTCGAGATTTGACCGTTTGTTTATAGGCCCAAAAACAGACACGTCTGAGTTGTTGTAACTGGTGATGTTCAACCGACTGGCTGTGGTCTCGAAATAAATTTTCTTTATAGAAGCGAACAAAACCAAAGTTCACACCAAAATAAAACAAGATCCACATCAGCAAACTGCTTTCAAGGAACATTAGATTTAGTCCACTTAAAAGAATCACCGCAGCGAGTTTGATGGGCGCATGGCGTTGCAATTGATATAAGGAGTTTGATGAATGTTTAATTTGCTTAATAACTAAAGGTAAGACCCACATCAGCACCAATAAAATACTGATAATGGCATAACTGTGACTTTGGAGAGGATCGAGATTCTCCAAGTGAGTTAAGTAAAAATCTTTCAGAATTAAGCTGATTGGAATAAAAATCATCACCGCCAAAACCCACGGAATAACTTCACGTTGGTCATCTAAAATACCGCGTGTTTTGATTTGACTATAAAGCAAGTAATTGCGTTTAAAAGCAGCAGGGTAGCGGGTCTCTAATTGTTGCAGTAACAGTTGAACTTGTTTGGAATGCATCGTCAAAAAAGAGCGTATGAGAAAAATAGCCTTTACTATAGTAGATTTGGAAGGGGATGACTCAAAAAAATAAGCAAAACAGAATATTCACATAGAAAAGCACAACAATTTCGCTTTTTCACTCTGAATTATGCGAAAATGTCGGATTCAATTTTTTTGTCTAAGGGCAGTTCATGACTGATCATTCTCCTGAATCTTTAAGTGATATCGAAATTTTAGACATCTTGCAGTCTATGAAAGACGATGAGCTTGATACAGAGGCAAAAGAAGAGATTCGTAAAGGAGGTAAAGCGGGTCGTCAAGAAGCACATAAACTTGCGATTGTGGCTTTAAACCAATCTTTTGAAAGTAAATTTGTTGAAGCTGTAGCTTTGGCATTAGGCCTGAACGAAGGTCAAGCCAAAAAAATTCGCTATAAAAAAGACCGCATCCGTATTTTAAAAGTACGTGGGATTGACTACATGGCGATTGATGGTGCGGAAACAGCACAGGTCTTGTCACAAGTTGCACAAGCCATTGTACGTGAAGATGCGACCGTGACCCATGATTTGCATAACATCTTCCCATTTTGGAAAGAAGGCTGGCCAATGGTTCAGTTTGACAGCGCATATAAAATTTTATCTGAAGATATTAGTATTCACTATCAAGCGACTTTAGATAAATTGCTTGAATTGTATGGTCGTTAAGATCGCAGTCTCAAAAGCACCTTCGGGTGCTTTTTTATGGCTTCTATTTAACTATGGAAAATCCAAGACAGTAATAAGCTGATGGGCCAAATAAACAGTCGCCACCATGTAATGAGTGGATTCCAGAAATACTGCCCAAAAGACAGAGTCTCGTTAAAGCTTCGTTGCCCACGTTCATAAGCATAAGGTGTAATCCGCCATGCCAAAATCAGCAAAACAATCGCACTTACGATCAGCAGCGTGTGGCTGTATTGGGCGAAATAATAGTAAATCAGATAGAGCGCAGAATAAAAGAAAGTACACGCCAAAATAGCAGGCAATGAAAAAGACATAAGCTTGACTCTATTGTATTTTTATATCAAGGCATTATAAATTAAAATACCCGATGTGATACATCGGGTATTTATCGGTTGTTGAACCTAATGTTCGTTATAACTCAGCATGAGTATTTGATTAACCCAGTGTTGAGTAAAGTGGGAAAATACCAAAGATCATTGCTGTAACCAGCATGACTAAACAAGTAATCACCGCCCACTTGATGGTAAATTCTTGGTGTTCACCGAAGTTAATTCCTGCCAACCCACAGAGTAAGTAAGTCGATGGAACTAATGGGGACAGTAAGTGTACAGGTTGACCAACAATCGATGCACGAGCCATTTCCACAGGAGTGATACCATAGTGTCCGGCGGCTTCAGAGAGTACAGGCAGTACGCCAAAGTAGAAGGCATCATTCGACATAAAGAAGGTCAGTGGCATACTAATCACAGCCGTGATTGGTGCTAAATATGGCCCCAGACTTTCTGGAATAATGGCAACCAATTCTTGAGACATGGCTTCAACCATACCTGTACCTGACAAAATACCAGTAAATATACCTGCCGCGAAGATAATCCCGACTACAGCTAGGGCACTGGCAGAGTGGTTACCAACCAAACGCTTTTGCATGTCTAAATCTGGATAGTTCACCACCAAGGCAATACACAGCGCCACCATGAACAGAATGGCCGCAGGTAAAACACCCATTACTAAGCAGACCATCAAGACCAAAGTCAGTATTGCATTAAACCATCTTAAGTGGGCACGGTTAGCTTCTGGTTCTTGCGAAATCTGAATACTGTCACCATGGCTAATATCTAATTCCACAATACCAATGCGCTTACGCTCCATACGGCCATACATAAAGCCGAGGAAGTATAACCAACCAATTGCAACAAGCATTGGTAAAATCATCGGAACAAAAACATCGTTTGGATCGACATGCAATGCCGTTGCAGCACGTGCTGTTGGTCCACCCCATGGAGTTAAGTTCATGATTCCGCTCGCAAGCATCATCAGACAAGCCATAATTAAAGGGCTCATACCAATACGCTTATACAGCGGGAGCATTGCGGCAACACAGATCATGTATGTGGTTGAACCGTCACCATCTAAAGAAACAATTAAAGTCAGTGTAATGGTGCCTAGGGTCACTTTTAAAGGATCGCCTTTAACCTGCTTTAAAATCCATTTTACTGAAGGGTCGAATAAACCCGTGTCGATCATAATTGCAAAATAAAGGATTGCGAAAAGGAGCATTACGCCCGTAGGAGCGAGCTTTTTAATGCCCTCCATCATCATATTGCCAAGTTCAGCAATATCAAATCCAGCAAGGTTGTCAACAAAGAGACTTAAAACATAAGTAAGTAATGCAAAAATGATAGGGATTAAAGTTAAAGCAACAAGAGCGCTCAGTCGTTTGGACATGATTAAGTACATGAAGCACATAATCATGCCTAAACCTAAAATGGTCAGCATGGATCAATCCTTTGAACGTGTTAAGTCTGTTTATTCATCAAGTGACAGCGATAGTATGCAATTCGGCATGATTTTTAAATGCTCTTAAACATATGTGATTTTTCGTTCTATTTTTCTAATAAATAATATATATCTATAAAGTATGATTAAGATACTTATTTTGTATAACTCCATATAGTTAAATCTGAAGCCAAAAAAACCTTGCAGTTGCAAGGTTTTGATTCAAGGCGATGTTTCTATTCTTCAACTGTTTTGGTTTCAGGCTGTAGTGTTTCTTCAAGTAGGCGCGTCACTAAAAGTTGGTCAATCTTAAAATGATCGACATCGACTACTTCAAATTTAAAGCCTGCGTATTCTACGGTATCGGCAGGGCGTGGAATTTTGCGTAGACGGTACATCATAAAACCAGCCAAAGTTTCATAATTTTCTTCATCTGGCATTTCATCAATGGCCAGTGCATGCTTCATGTCTTCAATCGGCGTGCTACCATCAATTAGCCATGAATTATTATCACGTTTAATGATCTGTTGTTCGGCTTCAATTGGAGTAACCCAATCGCCCATGACCGTAATCATAATGTCTGACAGGGTGATGACACCCACGACCAACGCATATTCGTTAATCACCACGGCAAATTTTTCTTTGGTGGAGCGGAAACGGTCTAATAACTCAGACAAGGTTAATGTGTCTGGAATAGTGAGAACATTACGAATGGTGCTTTCATTGAGTTGCAGTAAAGATTGATTATTCAGGATACGGACCAGAATGTCTTTGGCATCGACATAGCCAATTACATCGTCAATATTTTCACTACAGACTAAAAACTTAGAATAAGGATATTCCGCCAATTTTTGACGAATACTGGCTTCGGATTCATTTAAAGTAAAATACACCACGTTTTCACGTGTGGTCATACTTGAAGGAACGTTCCGCTCTTCAAGTTCAAATACGTTTTCAATGAAATGGTGTTCTTGCTTTTGCAGCACCCCAGCTTGCGCACCAGCATCCATCACCGCAGAAATATCATCAAAGGTAATGTTGTCGTCACGGGTGGTATTCACTTTAAACAGGCGGAATAACAAGTTGGCAAGAGCATTAATAATCCAAGCCAAAGGTTTGCAGACCTTAATAAACACCTGAATGGGATTAATCACCGCAATAGAGATTTTTTCAGGGGCAATCATGGCCAAACGTTTTGGCATGAGGTCAGCAAACAAAATAAACAAGGAGGTGACTAAAGTGAAAGATAGAGCAAAGCTAATGGTTTCAGACCAAGGGCCAGTATAAAAACGAGAAACAAAGCTCATGAAGTAAGGACGAAAAGCCCCTTCACCTAAGATACCGCCCAAGATTGCCACTGCGTTTAAGCCAATTTGTGAAGCGGCAAAGAAGTCAGCAGAATTTTCTTGTAAATTCAAAACTTTCTGTGCGCGATCATCGCCCGACTCAGCCAAGATTTTTAGCTTGACCTTACGTGCTCCTGCCAGTGCAATTTCTGTCAGAGACAAGAAACCCGCCCCAGCAATCAGGACTAGAATGATAACTATGTTTTGAAAAAGGCTCACGGAATCCACCTGTGATTCATCGTTATTATGAATATTTTTAACACAAAAAAATAAAGACAGTAATCACTTACTGTCTTCTATCATACCTGAGTTATTGGTATGAAAATGAATTATTTAGAGCTTGAATGCTTAATAATGTGAGAATTGCGAGTTATTGCCTAAAAACTCACGATTTTCTTCCTCAATCATTTGACGTGCCACATACAAAATCAGCTGTCTAAGCCAGCGATGTGCAGGATGGTGATGCAACAGTGGGCACCATGCCATTTTCAACTCAAATTCTGGAATATAAAAAGGTGGATCTTTAATCAGGAGATTTTGACTTTTGGCTTGTAAGCGTGCAATACGGGTAGGTAAAGTCGCGATCAAGTCTACATTTGAAGCCAATAGTGCAGGCATTTGATAATGTCGAGTGAAGACCGAAATTTTACGTTTTTGGCCAATACGCTCCAAAGCTTGATCAATCCAACCTAGACCTGCTTGTTTTTCAGGGTTAACGCCGAAACCAACGCCCATACCTGTTTTAGAGACCCAAATATGCTGCGCATCAAGATAACTTTTTAGGTTTAAGTTGCTGGCAGCAGGGTGTTTACCATTGAGCAAACATGAAAAACTGTCACGCCAAACCAAAACTTGGTGGAAGCTTTGTGGAATTTCATTGAATCGGTTAATGGCTAGATCAACTTTACCTTGTTCCATATCACGATATGACACATCACTTGGAGTTAAGAAGTCTAAGACCACATTTGGTGCTTCTGAACGTAATGCTTTAACGAGGCGGGGAACTAAGGTTGCTTCGGCATAGTCCGAAGTCATAATGCGGAAAACACGATTTGAGGTATAAGGACGGAACTCGGTACGAGGTTCCAAAATCATGGAGAGATCAGAAAGAGCGTCACGTATGCGGGGTTGTAATTCTAAAGCCCGTTCGGTCGGTGTCATACCTTCAGAAGAACGAATGAGCAGGGGATCATTAAATAAGTTACGAAGACGACGTAGAATATTACTCATTGCTGGTTGGGTGACACCCAATTGTTCAGCTGCTCGGGTTACATTTTTTTCGCGTAAAAGTACGTCCAAGTAAATTAAGAGGTTTAGATCAACCCGCTCCAGATTCATAAAATAAATACCGAGAATAAAATCATGAAATTATTTGCATTATGCCATAAGCCATCGGGCTTGTGTAATAAACTGACGAAAAAAAAAGCATCGGGTTGTATAAAGAATACCCCCTTCATTTTCTCAGAAAATGGGTTTTTATGCTTAAAAACGGAGAGCATATTAGTCCTAAGCAATGTCTCAATATGCGTAAATTGAGGCTCAGATTATCGCCTAGAAAATGGCTTGAGATGGCTTATTGTTGGTTGAATAAAAGCGTGATAAATACTCTTTTTGCTAAATTTTGAACTTTTGTCATTTGGGTCACATTAAGTATTGATTTTCGGTTTGAACTCTTTTTTCAACGGCCGAGACTTAAGTCTAATGAAGAAATATTCGACAAAGTGTGTATTTTTTAGGTTCATTCTATTTTATTTAAATTTAATAATAACAAATACTTGTTTTGGATATGTCGAAATATAATTAGACTTTTATCTATATATTTTTTAAATAAATACTGAAAATTAATGCAGAATATTGGATTAATTTTTTCTGTCAATCTAATCTGTATTCATCGCAACGAAGCGCTCTAAATCTAAGCAAAAGCTTGAGGGTCTGATTTTAGCTTTTCGTTGAAGAAAATCCTAATATTATTACAGGAAATATCATGACTACATATCAAACAGCGATTGATGCAATCCGCGAATTAAAAGCAAAATTCGGTAGCACTTGGGCAGACATCAGTCCTGAAGATGCTGCGCGTATGCAAATCCAAAACCGTTTCAAAACTGGTTTAGATATCGCTAAATACACAGCTGCAATTATGCGTCGTGATATGGCTGCTTATGATGCTGACTCTAGCAAATACACTCAGTCTTTGGGTTGCTGGCACGGTTTCATCGCACAACAAAAAATGATTGCGAATAAAAAATACTTCGGTACGACTGAACGTCGTTACATCTACCTTTCTGGTTGGATGGTTGCTGCACTTCGTTCAGAATTCGGTCCACTTCCTGACCAATCTATGCATGAAAAAACTTCAGTACCTGCGTTGATCGAAGAAATCTACACGTTCTTACGCCAAGCTGATGCGAAAGAATTAAACGACCTTTTCCGTGCGCTTAAAAAAGCAAACGAAGCAGGCGATACTGCAAAAGCTGCTGAAATCACTGCGCAAATCGACGGTTTCCAAACTCACGTTGTGCCAATTATTGCGGATATTGATGCTGGTTTCGGTAACGAAGAAGCGACTTACTTACTTGCTAAGAAAATGATCGAAGCGGGTGCTTGTGCACTACAAATCGAAAACCAAGTATCTGACGCGAAACAATGTGGTCACCAAGCTGGTAAAGTAACTGTTCCGCACGAAGACTTCATCTCTAAAATCCATGCATTACGTTATGCATTCTTAGAAATGGGTCTTGACGATGGTATCATTGTTGCGCGTACTGACTCTGAAGGCGCTGACTTGACTCAAAAAATCCCAGTGGTTAAAGAGCCAGGCGACATCGCTTCTCAATACATCGGTTTCCTAGACACTGTTGAAATTGACATTGCTGATGCTCAAGAAGATGAAATCTTGATCAAACGTAATGGTAAATTACACCGTCCTAAGCGTTTAGCTTCTGGCTTGTACCAGTTCCGTGCTGACACTCAAATTGACCGTGTTGTACTTGACTGTGTATCTAGCCTTCAAAATGGTGCTGACCTTCTTTGGATCGAAACTGCGACTCCAAACGTTGACGAAATCGCGCACATGGTTAACCGTGTACGTGAAACTGTTCCAAATGCGAAGCTTGTTTATAACAACAGCCCATCGTTCAACTGGACTTTAAACTTCCGTCAACAAGCTTACGACCGTTGGGTTGCTGAAGGTAAAGACGTTTCTGCTTACGACCGTGCTAAATTAATGAGCGCTGAGTACGATGCTACTGAATTAGCTGCTGATGCAGACGCTAAGATCCGTACATTCCAAGCAGATGCTGCTCGTGAAGCGGGTGTGTTCCATCACTTGATCACACTTCCGACTTACCACACTGCTGCGCTTTCTACTCATGAGCTTGCACAAGGTTACTTCGGTTCTGAAGGTATGTTGGCTTATGTTGCTGGCGTACAACGTAAAGAAATCCGTGGTGGTATCGCTTGTGTTAAACACCAAGCAATGGCGGGTTCTGACATCGGTGATGATCACAAAGAAATCTTCTCTGGTGACAACGCTCTTAAAGCGCACGATGATGCTAAAAACACAATGAACCAATTCGCTGCTCACTAAGCACTGAACTGATTCAAAAGAAAACCCTGCGAAAGCAGGGTTTTTTATGAGTTAATTTTAAGCTTGTTGAATAGACTGAACGTGAAATATGGAACAAAAACATTAAGGCATCAAAATCAGCAGCCAAACAATAAAGATAATACCTAAAGAAACAAACTGTGCTGCACTGCCCATGTCTTTGGCATTTTTTGAAAGCTCATGCCGCTCCAGTGAAATACGATCCACAATTGCCTCAATGGCTGAATTGAACAATTCAACAATAATTGCAAGTAAACAGACTGCTACCATGAGGGCTTGTTCTAAGCGACTGACATCACAGAAAAAGCTTGTTGGAATCAGAATCAGGTTAATCAACAGGACTTGGCGAAAAGCAGCTTCGTGCGCAAATGCGGCCTTAAAACCTGAAATAGAATAATGAGTTGCATTAAAAATACGTTTAAAACCTGACTTTCCTTTGAGTGGGGAATATTGGCTCATACCATCAACCATTTTAAAATTTCAGCCACAATACATGATCTATATTAAAAGTCACTTAATTATAGTATTCAAAAGGTGCTTAATCTATGTACACCTAAAATAAGGAGAAAGAGATTAAAAAAGCCTGCTTTTTAATCTCTATAGTTAAAGGATGGATATGGGTTGGAAGTAAACGAGATGCTCAGATGTTTAGTTTACTATGTGTGTGACTTATTCTATTTTTTCAAAAAAGCATCGGCGGCTTGACGTCCCAAAGCAGGATCATCGGTAAAGACACCATCCACTCCCGCTTTAAAGAAAATGTCAAACTCTGCCAGTGCACCTTTTTCGCACTTTTCAGCGGCGATGGCGCTACAGTCTAAATAATCTGGTAAGAAATTGTTTTCAGGGCGTAGGGTATAAGGATGTACTTTTAAGCCCACAGTGTGTGCATCGTTCACAAAACTGGTCGGGGTCGCTGGCTGAGTATTCGGCACGATATAGGTTTTACTTGGCCCAACACCATGCGCATAACTTGCGACGTCTTTTAGGCCTTGAGGTGTTGCCATATCACTATAGCGGAGTGTTGATTTGGCAAGCACAGCATCGGCAGGTTGTTCGGACTTGCCGCCATAGAGTTGAATAATTTTGACATGTCGAATCGATTTTAATTGATCCAACTGCTGACGCATCTGTTTTAAGTTGCTGACTTCAAACGACTGAATATAGACTGGTGCAATGTCACGACTATAGGTGTGTTTGGCCAGCGTGGTTAGTAGGCGTTGCTCCATGGCTAAATTGAGACCTTGGAAATAGCTGGGATGTTTGGTTTCGATATACAGGCCCACAATTTTTCCTGTCTTTTTATAGTGCGCATCCACCAGCTCAATAATTTCATCTAAAGTGGGAAGATCAAATTGATCATTATATTGGGCATTTGCTGGACGAATCTCTGGAATACGTTCTCGTGCCTTCAGTTGCTTCAGCTCGTTTAAAGTAAAGTCTTCAGTAAACCAACCTGTGTAAGTCACGTCATCAATGACTTTACTTGTCTTGCGTTCTGCAAACTGCGGTAAGCTGCTGACATTGGTGGTTCCTCCGATTTCATTTTCATGGCGAGCGACTAAATTACCGTCTAGAGTTGGCACCAAATCAGGCTCAATAAAATCTGCACCATCATCAATCGCTTTTTGATAAGCGGCTAAGGTGTGTTCAGGGCGTAGCGTGCTGGCGCCGCGATGTCCAATAATAAGCAATGTAGGCTCAATGTAGTTGGCGTTGTTTGGCGGTGCTTGGGACGCTGCATTATCCTTCTCATCATGATGACAGCCCAATAAGCCTAAAAAAATAAAGCTCAATAATGTTCTTTTTAACATGTGTTCCTCAACATTTTATTGTGGTGTTGCGGACTCAGTGTTCAATTTTAATATCTCAGATCAATGACAAATTGCGAAAAATTACAGGATGTCATGAATTGGTCAAAAAGCTTTCTTCATAGTTTCTTCATATTTAGCTCTAATGTTCTATTTCATGTTGTTAAGTCTTGTTTTTTAATGATTCGTCATAGAAGATCAAGCATGAAGTGATACCAGTTTCTAGATCTAGCCTCAGACCCAAGAGTACCGCAGTCCCATGCTGTCTAAATTTTTTATTCATCGTCCAATTTTTGCTGGTGTGCTGGCGATTATCGTGATGGCATTTGGTTTATTTGCCACCTTCCAGTTGCCTGTAGAGCGCTACCCCGATATTGCACCTCCGCGAATTACGGTGAGTGCAACATATACGGGTGCGTCGGCAGAGACGGTGGAGGAGAGCGTTACTCAGGTTTTAGAGCAGCAAATTAAAGGGATTGATCATTTACTGTATTTTAGTTCGAGCAGTGACTCGAATGGTCGTAGTCGAATCAGCATTAGTTTTGAAAATGGAACCGACCCAGATACCGCTCAGGTTCAAGTACAAAATGCCATCAATGGGGTGATTAACCGCTTACCAGAAGATGTGCAGCGTCAAGGGGTCAATGTCTATAAGTCGCTTGGCGATACGCATATGGTGATAGGGCTTTATGACCAAACAGGCAAAAGCAGCAATATTGCACTGTCAGATTATATGATGACGCATTTGGAGCAAGATTTAGCCCGTATTGATGGAGTTGGTGAGGTTGATGTTTTTGGTGCGCAGTATGCCATGCGTTTATGGCTGAATCCGCATAAACTGCGCCAATATGGACTGATGCCGAGTGATATTCGTGCAGCGGTTGAAGCGCAAAATACTCAAGTGGCCGCAGGGGCAATTGGCGAGTTACCCAGCCTGTCAGATCAATATTTAAATGCCAAAGTTACCTCAGGTACACGTTTAAAAACCGTTGAAGAATTTGAGAACATCATTGTCAAATCGACCCGCAATGGCAGTTTTATTTATTTAAAAGACGTCGCACGGGTGGAACTAGGCGCGGAAAATTACCAGTCGTTTAATACCATCAATGGTTTTCCTTCAGCGGGGATGGGCATTTCACTGTCTTCAGGTGCCAATGCCTTAGCGACGTCTGCATTGATTAAGCAAGAGGTTGCCCGTTTATCTTCTAAACTGCCTGAAGGCTATCAAATTGTTTATCCACGTGATAATACGCCTTTTGTGCAAGAGTCGATTAAGGAAGTGGTCAAAACACTGTTTGAAGCAGTGCTTTTGGTGATTGTGGTTATGTTTGTATTTTTGCAAAACTGGCGCGCAACGTTGATTCCGACCATCACTGTGCCTGTTGTAATTTTAGGCACGCTTGCCATTCTGTATGTGCTCGGGATGAGTATCAACACCTTAACCTTATTTGCATTGGTCTTAGCCATCGGGCTTTTGGTGGATGATGCGATTGTGGTGGTGGAAAACGTTGAACGGTTGATGCATGAACAGCAGATGAGTGCACAACAAGCCTCGATTGCATCGATGCAGGAAATCAGTGGGGCATTGATTGGGATTACCTTGGTGTTAACCGCAGTGTTTATTCCCATGGCTTTTTTCGGTGGCTCGACAGGAGTGATCTACCGTCAGTTTTCAATGACCTTAGTTGCTGCCATGGCGCTATCGCTGCTGGTCGCATTGATTCTGACGCCAGCGTTGTGTGCCTTAATTTTAAAACCCAATGATAAATCGGCACGATGGACAACTTGGTTTAATCTGAAATTGGATCAGCTAAAACAGCGTTATTTAAAGTTGAGTACTCAGACCATTCAGCACAGTAAAATCATGCTGGTGGTTTTTGTGGCGCTCATTGCCGTCTTTGCGCTGTTTTATCGTGCTTTGCCGACCAGTTTTATTCCCAGTGAAGATCAGGGTATTTTAAGTGTGCAGTTTAAACTGGCCGATGGCGCACCGCTGAGTCAAAGCCGTGTGGTGGGAGAAGAAATTCGCCAATACTTTTTAGACCAAGAACAGGCCAATATCAATTTAGTGATGATCCGCTATGGGCGTAATTTCTCAGGAACAGGACAAAATTTAGGTCAGGGTTTTATTGCGTTGAAACATTGGGATGAACGTAAGGGGAAAGAGAACTCCGCACAAGCGATTCGAGAACGGGCGATTGCTCATTTTAGGTCGCATCGAAATGCACAAATTAATGTAAATATGCCGTCTTCAGTCAGTGGCTTAGGGCAAACCGATGGCATGGAGTTTTGGATACGTGATATCAATGGCGAAGGTCGTGCTTATTTAGAAGCACAGTTCAAAGCTTTGCAGGAAGCATCCAAGCAGTACTCTAGTTTTAGCAATTTAGATAAACGTTCTAATCCTGATAAAGCCGAGCTCAAAGTGGATGTAAACCAAAAGCAAGCTTTGGCCAATGGACTCAGTCAGACCGCCATTAATAGCACCTTATCCAGTGCTTGGGGTGGAAGTTATATCAATGACTTTATTGACCGTGGTCGGATTAAACGGGTAATTATGCAAGGGGATGCCGAGTTTCGTTCAAAACCTGATGATCTTCAAGCGTGGACCGTACGTAATGATCTGAACCAAATGATTCCTTTTACAAATTTTGCCCAAGTATCTTGGAGCGGAGGCCCTGAGGTGGTGAATCGCTTTATGGGCTATACCGCACTAGAAATGGAAGCGGATACAGCACAAAATGTGAGTTCGGGACAAGCCATGCAAGACGTACAAAGCATGGTGCGAGAACATGACGGTATTGATCTGGCATGGAGCGGATTATCTTTCGAGGAAAACCAGTCCAATAACCAAGCATTGCTGCTGTATTTGGTCTCCATAGGCTTTATCTTTTTATGCCTTGCTGCTCTTTATGAAAGTTGGAGTATTCCAACAGCTGTCATGAGTGCGATTCCATTAGGTATCGGTGGCAATATTCTGTTCAGTTATCTGACGGGTTTTCCGAATGATATTTACTTCCAAATTGCCTTGCTGACCACGATTGGTTTATCTTGTAAAAATGCGATTTTAATTGTGGAATTTGCTTCATTGGCACAGCAAAAAGGCCAAACCGCAATTGAAGCAGCGTTGGAAGGAGCAAGCTTACGGTTACGCCCGATTTTAATGACGTCTTTGGCTTTTGGCGCGGGTGTCACACCTCTGGTCTTTGCCTTTGGTGCAGGGGCAGCAAGTCGTCAGGAAATTGGGGTGAGTGTACTCGGTGGCGTGATTTTTGGCACGGTATTAGTGTTGCTATTTATTCCTTTAATGTATGTCTTGGTTCGCCGTGTGTTTCATGGACGAACACCTCAGGACGAAGGTTAAGCTTGAATCCGAAACATTCGTATGCAGCGAATCGGCAAAGCGAACCTTTAACCCAATCAGGCCGAAAGACCTGACATTTAAAGATCCTTTGCTATACTCGCACAGATAAAGAAAAACAATATTTGAGTGGTGTATGCCAAATCCGTCATTTTCACAGCAAGATTTCCAAGAGCAATTAAATCAGCCCGATAACCATGCTTTTATCCAAAGTCTGAAACAGTACAGCACTGCGGATTTGGCTGATATTTTAATGGGCCTGCCTATAAATGACCAAATTCGGCTATTGGAACAATTACCACAAGCCAGTTATGTCTTTGAGTTTTTAGCATTAACCGAGCAGCAGCAGCTAGCAGCGCAATTGCCTCAGGCTTTGCTGGTGAAGTTATTGGCTCATATGCATTCGGATGACCGTACCGATTTATTTCAAAGCTTGGCACAAGAGGTTCAAGGTCAGATTTTTCTGCAGCTAGATGCGCATGTTCAAGCCCAGCTGAAGACCTTGATGGATTATCCTGCCGAGTCTGCGGGTGCAATTATGAGCACTGAGGTCATTACGGTACATGCCGAAATGACCATGCAACAGGCGATTCAACATATACGACAGCATGCAGCGGAAAGTGAAACTTTATATCTCATTTATGTGACCGATGCCTCGCGCTATTTACACGGTGTGATTTCGCTGCGGCAAATTATCCAGTCTCCGCCTGAACAATCGATTGGACAGGTTATGACCAGTCATGTCATCACGGGTTTAGTCAGTGAGGATCAGGAAAGTATTGCACAGAAACTGGCTCATTATGATTTTATGGCTTTGCCCATTGTCGATGAGCAGCAGCTTCTATTGGGGATTGTGACTTATGATGATGCAATGGATGTGGTACAACAAGAAACCACAGAAGATATTCTAAAAAGTAGTGCGGTTGCGGCCAGTCCGCAGATGAGTATTAAAACGGCTCCAATCCTCTTGCTGTATAAGAAGCGGGTGTTTTGGCTGGTGTTTCTGGTTTTTGGCAGTTTACTCTCAGGGCTGGGAATTGCACACTTTGAAGACTTGATTGCGGCGCATATTGTTTTAGTATTTTTCCTACCTTTACTGGTGGGAAGTGGGGGAAATGCCGGGTCTCAGTCTGCAACCTTAATGGTACGTGCACTGGCAACGGGCGATGTACATTTTAAAGACTGGTTTTATTTGCTAGGACGGGAAAGTCTGGTTGCGCTGTGCTTAGGTGGAACTATGGCAACGGCAGTCTCCATCTTGGGCTATTTCCGTGGGGACATTCTGGTCGCCGTAGTATTGGCACTGAGTATGATGGGTATTGTGTTGATGGGTTGTCTGATTGGTATGAGCCTGCCATTTATCTTAAACCGCATGAAACTCGACCCAGCCAGTGCATCTGCACCTTTGGTCACCTCAATTTGTGATGCGTCAGGCGTGGTGGTATATCTGCTGATTGCCTCGCAAATTCTGACCTTGTCTTAAGCTAATAAGTAATTGTTTTAACACAAAGTTAGCACAGAAAAAAGTCATAAAAACCAGCATAATTCAGTGGTTTTATGATGTTAATGTGGTTGAAATGATGGAGATCAGTAACAACATGCCTGAACCCTTAGAACAAAAAAAAATGAGCCAGCAAGATGTCATTCGTTTAGAGCGTGATTTGGCCAAATATGCCAATATTATGGATTCTGTGGTGCGTATCCCGTTCACCAAGCAGGGTGTCGGTGCCGATGCTGCGTTGAGTACTGTTCCGATTGCTGGTGATATCGCTGGTTTTGCCCTAACTTGTTATGCCATTTATAAAGCCAAGCAAATTGGCGTACCGCAAGAGAAATTGAGTCCAGTATTGAAGCTGGCTATGATTGATGCTGTGGTCGGTTTTATCCCTGTGTTAGGGACATTGTTTGATATTTTTATACGTCCGAGTCGTAAAGCACTGGATGTGGTTCATGACCATATTCGGGAAGAATACCAAATCCATTCAGAGCATCATGTGACTCATCCTTTTCTTCATGAAAAATTGGAAAAGAAACAGCAGCAATCCGCATTTTGGCGAAATCCAGTAGTGGCATGGCTTTGGCTACACATCCCTGATTTGCTAGGGCTGATCTTTTTGGTGTGTTTTATTGGCTTATTGTGGTGGGGTGGCAGTGTGATGTGGCATTGGTTACAGGGATTAAACGTAGGATAGCCGCTGATGAAATTTGAAGGTCAGATTACGGCAAATTTGCCAGCGATTGATTTGGCGTGCGCTGCTTCATTTTATCAAAGCTTGGGCTTTGATCTGGTTTATCAGTCCGCAGAGTGGATGATTCTGCGTTTGGGCGAAATGACACTGGAATTTTTCCATCATCCGCATTTAGACCCAAATAGTTCATGGCATAGTGCCTGTATTCGCGTAGCAGAGATTCAACCCTATTATGAATACTGGTCTAAAGTGAATTGGTCATTGTGGGAAAGGGCTCGTCTGACCGATATTCAGGATTTTGACGAGATCCGCCAGTTTTGCATCATTGACCCAAATGGCAGTTTATTACGCTGTATCGAAGTGACGATTGAATAAAAATGTCCTGTTATGCAGTGTCACAAAAAGCCTCCAATTGGAGGCTTTTTAAAATCTTGTGAACGAATTGTTTATGGACAATCGAGCTGTTGTAAAGCAGCAACACGTTGTTCAATCGTTGGGTGGGTTTGGAACAACGCGGCTAAACTAAAGCCTTGTTCTTGACCTGCCGCGATCGCAAACGCTTTCATTTCTTTAGGCATCGCATCTGGAAGTTGTGACTCCGCTTGTAAACGTAACAAGGCTGAAATCATCGCTTGTTTGCCTGCAAGACGTGCACCTGCTTCATCTGCACGGTATTCGCGGTAGCGGGAGAACCACATTACGATTGCAGAAGCTAAAATACCAAAGACAATATCAAGCACGATGGTAATGGCAAAATAAGCTAAACCTGGAGCTTCTCCGTCTTCACGGCCAAAGACATTACGGTCAATGAAATCACCTGCGACACGTGCAAAGAACATCACAAAGGCGTTCACGACACCTTGAACGAGCGCCAAAGTCACCATGTCACCATTGGCCACGTGACCAATTTCGTGAGCCAAGACTGCACGAAGCTCGTCTTTATTCATACGCTCAAGTAAGCCGGTAGAAACTGCGACTAATGCATCGTTCTTGTTCCAACCTGTAGCAAAAGCATTAGATTGGTAAGACGGGAAAATACCGACTTCTGGCATTTTAATACCAGAACGTTGCGCTAATTGAGCGACTTCTTGTAACAACCATGCTTCAGCTTGGTTGCGCGGGGCATTTGGGTCAATTAACTCTGTACCAGTTGTTTTTTTCGCCATCCATTTTGACATGAATAGAGAAATCATTGAGCCAACCATACCAAAGACAAAACAGATAACCAGTAGGTTACCTAGATTTAAGCCACCCGCGCCATGGTAACTACCGACACCGAAGAGTGACAAGATAATGCCAGCTACAACCAGTACCGCGAGGTTGGTTAGCAAGAACAAACCAATCCGCATCATTGAGAAAATCCTCTTATAATAAAAAAATAATCTGATTTATAAATCGAAAATCATTGATCTCAATATGAGGTGAAACTCTTCAAAATTCAAGAAAAAATAATAAAACTGCTATAAAAATTATTCTGAAATTTGGATGCGGGCAGAGGCGGTTGCATTGGCGGTGGCGTAGGAACCCGGCGCATCAGTAAAACTGCCATCGGCTGCGAGGATAATTTGACGTGAAGGTGCGCTACGACTCACACTGAGTTGCGTGCTTGGGGAAGAGTCTGCATCGTAATGTGCAGATTGGGCAATGACTTGAGCATTGGCTGGTGTGTTATTCGAGCCTGAAGAGATGTTGATCCCGCCTGCATATAAATTGCTATAACGGCTACTCACGCGGCGAACATAGTCTTGAGTTTCACGGAAGGGTGGAATACCACCGTACTTTTGTACATTGCCTTCGCCAGCATTGTAACCTGCAAGCGCAAGACTGGTATTGCCGTTAAAGCGTTTCATTAGCCATGCCAAATACTTGGCACCTGCATTTATGTTCTGCTGTGGATCATACGCATTAGAGACATTAAATCGCCGTGCTGTCGCAGGCATGAGTTGCATAAGACCCTGAGCCCCAACAGGTGAGCGTGCATTGACATTAAAGCCTGATTCGGTATGCATGACCGCTTTAATTAAGCCTTCAGAAACGCCGTGGGTTTGAGCTGCTTGGCGAATAATGTGGTCAAAAGCATTTTTGTTGCGACTATAACTGGGCAACACGGAAGACTCAGAAGCCCCCCAATTACTATAACTGTGGATATTGCTGTCTGGATAATAGGTTTTCTTTTCGACTTTTAAGTTGCTATAACGACTTTGTTTATTGGTTAACAAGGTCGTGCCGTTGGAATCTCTCAATTGGTAGATGGTTTGACCCGCGTGACAATCCAGTGCCATGAACGAAATCGTCATACACCCCAAAACGTAAAAACGACTCAAAAGCAGCTTATTTTTCATTATCTATTATTAATCGTAAAAAAATCGATTTCAGTGACTAGAAATGAGTTTAGCAAAAAAAGAACCGTCTGAAACTATTTTAAGTTCAAAAAATCCATGACTTTGTAAAAATCAAGTCAAATTGTTGAGCAAGTAATCAAAAAAAATAATTAATTTATTTTTAATGAGGATTGCTTGACTGGGTTAAGTTGTTGAAATTTAATGGTAAATAAATTGATCAAAAAATGATCAATTTAAATAGAAGCCTTAAAGAGTAGGGGGGACACCCTGTCAAGTCGATTAGAATCCACAAAGTTATCCCCAGCTTTTGTGGAAAAATGTGGAAAAGTCCAAAACATAAGCAGTTCAGCTAAAATATGAACGCAATCGTTCAAAGTTAAACCGATTTCAATACATGAATATGACAGCAATGACAATTCATGAGAATTTACATTCTTTAGGTGCGAGATGGCTGTGAATCGGATAAAATTGCGCGGTATTTTTTTTAAGGTTTAACTCGTCTATGTTCTCGCCAGTTGAGTCCAATCAGGGATTTAATTTTAAACCAGAACTACCCACTAGCTCTGCGTATTATCGTCTGTTGAAAAAGTTACGCCGTCAGGTGGGTCATGCCATTCGCGATTTTAAAATGATCGAAGAAGGCGATAAAGTGATGGTCTGCATCTCCGGTGGTAAGGACAGTTATACCTTGCTCGATATTATGTTGCAGTTTAAACGCATTGCACCGATCAATTTTGATGTGGTGGCTGTGAATTTGGACCAGAAGCAACCCGGTTTCCCTGAGGACGTGTTACCACGTTATTTAGAAGAGAATAATATTCCCTACTATATCTTAGAAAAAGACACCTACAGCATCACCAAACGTTTAACGCCTGAAGGCAAAACCTACTGTGCAGTTTGTTCACGCTTACGCCGTGGCTCTTTATACGGCTTTGCGCAAGAAATTGGCGCAACCAAAGTGGCGTTGGGGCATCACCGTGATGATATCTTGGCGACCTTCTTCTTGAACTTGTTCCATGGCGGTAGCTTAAAGGCGATGCCTCCTAAATTGCTATCGTCAGATAAAAAGAACATCTTGATTCGCCCACTGGCTTATGTGGAAGAAAAAGACATCATTAAATATGCTGAAATGCGTCAGTTCCCGATTATTCCGTGTAACTTGTGTGGTTCTCAGGAAAATCTGCAACGTGCCATGTTAAATGACATGTTGCGTGAGTGGGATAAAGCGCATCCAAAGCGTCTACACAGTATTTTTGGTGCTTTACAAAACGTCTCGCCATCGCAGCTGGCGGATCGTGAGTTATTCGACTTTGAAGCGTTAGATAGCGAACGTGAATTCGACTTTAAAGGTGAAAGTTGTTCAACGGAAGATGAGCCAGAGAACAAACGTATTAACATGGTTAATCTTGGCTTTGCAGCAGACTAATTTTGTCAGTTAGGCCAATGCAAAACACCAATCATTGATTGGTGTTTTTTTTATGTGGATGATTTTGATAAACTTTGTATAAGAAATATAAAATATGAACGGTACGTACAAAAAACTTTAGGCACATGTAGGATATACATGCTATAACAATCTCCGAGCATATTTAGCTTCACAATGATGCCGTCTGGATAGGCAGCACACAACGAACAAAGAATTGAGGAAACATCATGCCTGCTTTTTTAACTGATGATTGGTTTTCAACTGTAGAAACATTAACTGCTCAAGCGGGGAATTTGAACCTGCCGCCAGCACTTGCGAATCTTGCAATTAACTTAGTTGTTGCTGACAATGCGGGTAATACCGAATTATCTTTAGATGGTGGCGCAATTAAAAAAGGCTTGTCTTCAAACGCGAAAACAACCTTGAACATGGATGCTGAAACACTGCGTAAAGTGTTCCTTGAATTTGATATGGCTGCAGCAATGCAAGCGTTCATGACGGGTAAAATAAAAGTTCAAGGTGATATGTCACAGTTGATGGCATTGCAAACAGCGAAGCCAAGCCAAGAGCAAAAAGATTTATTTAAGAAAGTGCTTGAGCAAACGGCTTAAGCGTTCTGAAATAAAAAAAAGCTTACCTATAAAGGTAAGCTTTTTTTATGCTACTAGAGATGATCTTTTAGATATTGACCAGCTGCGGTGTGGTTTTAATGTGTTCAAGATAAGCACGGATACGCGTCACATACTGAAGCGCTTGGCGGTAGCGACCATTTTTAGCTTGGTTGTGCTCTAAGTAAGCATACAAATTGAGCCAGTTATTGGGATCTTTACCTTGAGCCTGAATCCGTTTTTGAATCTGATTCACCGCACCTGGTCCCATATTGTACGCAACCAATGCATACCAGTTACGGTCAGGGAAGGGGATATCCTCATAGCGACTCAGCATTTGGTCGTAGTACTTGGCACCACCTTGGATGCTTTGCGCTGGATCGGTACGGTTACTCACACCCATGGCTTTGGCTGTGCTGTTGGTCAACATCATCAAACCGCGAACACCCGTGGGAGAAACGGAGTTCGGCTTAAGGTAAGACTCTTGATAACCAATCGCTGCTAATAAGTGCCAATCTAAATCGTACTTTTGTGCTGTGCTTTTAAAACTGGCCTTATAGATTGGCATACGCTGACGCAAATCGCGTTGAATCGTATTCCAGTTTTCAGGCTTCACGACATTACGGTTGTAAAAAGAGGCCAATTGACCAATTGAACCAGATTGTTTACCACGGCAGACAAATCCACTCGCCGTTTGCGTCAATGGATCATTCGCATGTTTAAACACCCAGTTCAGTTCAGTATTGAGGCCATTTTTACGTAAAACGTTTAAATCACCACAAGTTGCAGAAAAGGTTGCGAGACTTTTTTGTTCAATCGTTTGAACACTTGCCGTCGTCATTGCAAAATTTGCTTTGCCCTGTGCTACCCATTTCAGTGCTGTAGCATTATCGGGGACGGTTTTGAAGTCTAGCTTTACATTTAAGCTGTCTGCATAGTTACGTGCAAGGTCATAACCAAAACCATGCAAATGCTGACCATCTTTAAAAACGGTCGTTGGGTTTTCCACTGAAACGACAGTCAATTTATTATGATTGACGACGTTATCATATTGGTAGGTCTTACTTGCATTAATACTATGAAATGGAATTAACAAAGTACTTAAAGCAAGGGCTTTCAACGGGAGAGAGAAAGTTAATGAATTAAGGCAAAGCCTCGATCCAGAAGTTGAACTACTGTGCATGTTGTCTCCGCTACAAGTAATTTATGCCCTAGAACGCAAAGGCAAAAACATGCCTTAAAACGAGTTCAAGTTGTCTAAATTCAATAAGAGGTTGGGCATTCATGACGTCATTCAAAATGACATGGGATTAAGAAGATTATGTAGAAAAACTACATAGATTAAAAAATAGGCAACTAATTTAAGATGTGCGCATAATATATATCAATTTTAAAAGTGTCAAATTTTGTGCAATATTTTTTTGAAAAATGTAACATAACAATTTAATTTAATTCAGGAATTTATTTTATAAACTTCTGTTGTGGAGAAATAAGGGATAAAATAATCCTTTGTTGTAAATCAATAAGCAGATTTAGACGGCATTCATCATGAAATCAAACTTAATTACACGTGCAGGTCACGACAAATTGGTGGCGGAATTAAAGCAGCTTTGGCATGAAGAACGCCCTGAAATTACCAAGAAAGTAAACTGGGCGGCAAGCCTTGGCGACCGTAGTGAAAACGCGGATTATCAGTACAACAAACAGATCTTACGTAAGATTGATCGACGAGTTCGCTACTTGGGAAAACGCCTCGAAGAACTTCGTATTATCGACTTTTCTGAAGAGCAGGCTGGCAAGATTTATTTTGGCGCTTGGGTCGAAATTGAAAATGATGCAGGGGAACAAAAAACCTTACGCATCGTCGGGGTGGATGAAATTTACGATCATCACCCGCAGCACATCTCCATCGACTCGCCGATGGCACGTGCTTTACTCTCCAAACAAGTCGATGATGAAATTGAAGTGTTGACGCCAACTGGAAAAAAACACTGGTACGTCAATTCAATTCGTTATGACATACCTGAAAGTTCAGAGAACTAAAAGATTTTGTTTTAATTTTAGCCACTTGGTGTGATTTTTGAAGAAAAGTATTTGCCAAGTAGATTGAATGTTTATATGATGTCGCCCATGGAAGCGTGGCAGAGCGGTTTAATGCACCGGTCTTGAAAACCGACGAGGGTGTGAGTCCTCCGTGAGTTCGAATCTCACCGCTTCCGCCAAATTCAAAAACCCTGACTGAGCCAGGGTTTTTTTTATGCCTTTTTTAAAGTTAATTTTTAAAAGATGCCAGAGTTATTGATCAATTTTCCATCCTATAGAGGCTGTAAATTTAATATCTTATTGAGATTGAACATTTTTTAGCTGAATAGTGGCTTTTTGAAGGCCGTGAGATGAAAAATATTTGCCAAAAAATATTTTTATTTATATGATAGCGCCCATGGAAGCGTGGCAGAGCGGTTTAATGCACCGGTCTTGAAAACCGACGAGGGTGTGAGTCCTCCGTGAGTTCGAATCTCACCGCTTCCGCCAAATTATTTTTAAATACAAATTATTAAAACTGGTAATTAATCAATAACCCAAATTTAAGTTGGGCCATTACGTCAAGTAGTGTGGGGAACACCACATAGATCGGCAGTGATCAAATTCTAAAAAAAGCAGTCAGACCTTCTCTTGCTGCTTTTTTTATTTAAGGTATTGAAGTCTTCTTTTATAGTATTCAGCTATAGCTTGAGCTGTCCAACTCGATCCTTTTCTAGATCCACTATTCGTTTCATACAAGCAGTTATAGAGACTATGCAGTTGCACTGTGTAACAGTCATTTCTGTAGATCAGTTTTTCGAAAGTTTCTCAATTTCATCTGTGTGGTTTTTAGCATCCTTCGTTCGGCCTATCTAGCAACTCATTACCTATAGGTTGGAACTACATATGCCGTGTAAAAGTATAGAGCGATTGTTCAGTTTCGCTTTTTATCACCTCCATTGCAATGGGTCCATTGAAGGGTATTCTCCCGTATTTGATTCATCTGATATTTCCTTCATTAAATAAGCAATGGTGACTTGCATATTTTTACGGATTCTATAAATTAGGTAGATCGGTCTACTTAGTTGAGTGTGATGAATACGAAAACCGCAAAACAGAAAATTTTAGATGCAGCCGCGATTTTGTTTTATAACGATGGCATCACCAGTACTGGGATTAACAGCATTACCGATAAGGCCAAAGTTGCCAAAATGTCCTTATATAATAATTTCCCGACCAAGGCTGACTTGATTACCTCTTATATAGAAGCACGGCATCAAGAGTGGTTAGATTTGTATGCGCTTCGAAACCAAAAAGCCCATACCCCTATTGATAAAATTGTCGCGGTTTTTGAAGCCTATCAAGACCATGCTGGGTTTGCCTATGAAAAAGGCTTTCGGGGCTGTGGTTTGTTGAATGCTGCTGCTGAGTTCCCAGCGCACAGCGCCGAGCGCTTGGCTGTAAAACGGCATAAGGATGAAATTGAAAACATTATCTCTACACAGCTTGCCCTTATCATTTTGGACGCAGAGAAGGTCAAACAAATGGCTTTGTTGTTGTCTTTTGTTTTAGAGGGATCGATTGCGCGAGCAGGCTTGGAAAGCTCGAGTGAAAAAGTACAAGCTGCAACAGCGATGGTGAAAACACTTTTAGCACAGGAAACCAGTACGTGAATCAGTCTGTTTCTGCGGTACCGAATTATGGTTTTATCGCGGTGCTGTTCGCTGCTTTTCTATGGGGAACGACGGGCACAGTCGCATCTTTTGCACCTAATTTGAGTCCTTTGGCTGTTGGCGCTGCCGCCATGGGCGGTGGAGGACTGTTACAGGCACTTTTGGCGCGAAAAAGTATTATCTACCATCTGGTACATGTCAAAGCCAATGCTGTGATGCTCGGTGTAGGTGTAATTGCGGTTTTTATTTATCCGTTGGCCTTTTATTCATCTATGCACTATGCAGGCATCACCATTGGAACAGTCGTTTCGATTGGTACGGCGCCTTTATTTACTGCACTTTTAGAAAGGGTGTTTGACCGAAAAGCACTTTCGATGACATGGCTGATGAGTTTTATCTTGGGAGTGACGGGCGTTGTGTTACTTTCACTCGAGGAATCACATGCTGTAACAACCACGGAGCATTTGTCCCAAAATCGACCAATGTTGGGTATTGCTTTAGGGGCGGTTGCTGGATTGACCTATGCTTTATATTCTTGGGCGGCAAAACGAATGATTGACCAAGGAATGGATGCAAAAGCGTCTATGGGGCTCATCTTCGGACTTGGTTCTTTATTATTACTTCCGACTTTATGGATAACAGGTTCAAACTTGTTTGAAGAAAACACCAACCTTTATGTCGTGGGTTATATGATGTTGATCCCAATGTTTTTGGGCTATGTTTTATTTGGATATGGCTTAAAAACCGTGCCTGCCAGTAAGGCCATTACCTTGACCTTGTTTGAACCTTTGGTTGCTGCTGTTTTTGCAATCCTGTTGGTGGGAGAACAACTTGCACCAATCGGTTGGATTGGGATGGTTTTAATTTCAATCTGCTTAGCATTACTCACCAAAGCAAAGTAAATTTTCTGATTGGGTCGTTTCATAAATGATGATACATAAACAAGAAACAGCACTTTTCGCAGCAATATTGTCTTTAATTTCAGTACAAGTGGGTGCTGCGTTTGCAAAAATGCTTTTTCCCATCCTCGGAGCTGAAACGGTCGCTTTGGTGCGTTTAGGTTTATCCGCAGTTTTTTTATGGATTGTATTTCAGCCATGGAAAACTTTTCGTCAAAACAGCATGGAATGGAAAGATCTCTTTTGTTATGGCGTGATTTTAAGCTTGATGAATTTACTCATTTATAAAGCCTTTTCCTATATGTCGGTCGGGATCGCGATTTCAATTGAGGTCTTAGGGCCTTTGGCTGTGGCTATTTTTATGTCACGAAATAAATCTGACCTTGTCTGGGGTGGCTTATCGCTGATTGGTTTGATCTTATTTCCCTTAGGGAGGGCGGATAATAACTTTAGCTATATTGGCATGTTATATGCGCTTGGTGCAGCCATCTGCTGGGGACTGTATATTATTTATGGCACCAAAGTGGCCAAAGGCGGCAGTAACACGGTAGCAATCGGCATGATGATTGCGACGCTATGTATTGTTCCTTTTGGAATATCTAATGTTGGACAGGCTTTCAGTACATATGGGGTAGTCGGTCTATGCATCGTGGTGTCATTGCTGTCGAGTTGTATTCCATTTTTACTGGATATTTTTGCAATGAAGCGTTTGTCACCCAAAATATTTGGGGTGTTGTTAAGTGCTTCACCAATCGTCAGTGCATTGGCGGGGTGGCTTATTTTAGGTGAAAATTTAAACCTTTATCAAATGACAGGGGTGTCAATTATCATGGCATCGTGTGCAGGATTCTTCTATTGTTCTTATCAAAAGACAGGCGTTGCTCAAACATGTTTAGACTAAGTTTGTTTATTGAAACTGAAGTAGGGTAGTACTGCATATAAGTGTCATGATTTATAACCTGATATAAGGTAAAGATTGATGCCTAGTGGGACTAAGCATCAATCTTGTTTCAGTGAAATTGGCTATACAGCTTAAATCCTTAGAGGTATTTAAGAATGTGAATGTGCTTGTTTTTATGTTTAAAGGCTGAAAATTTCAACATCAAGGGATAGAGAGCCACAGTTAAAATAATCGAAATGAGCCAGAGAGTGGAGACATGATCGACGCCGAAGTATTCGCCATGGGTCGTGCCAAACAGTGCGACCGCAATGAGATAGAGGGCTTTCAGCACATATAAGTGCACGATATAGAAGAACATCGGCACGGAACCAAAGACAATCAAGGGTTTGATCCAAGGTTTACTTTCAACCTTTTGAAGTAACACTAACAGGACTAAGCCTAGCCCGACATTCCACAAAATAAACAGCAGCGATGGCGGATACTTGGTCAGATTTAAAAAACTCATAATGGTTTCAATACTGGTCGGCATGACTGACCATGCTTGATCGCCATAAATATTGATCATTCTTAAAAAGATAAATAAGCTGATACTGGCAAGCCCGAAAGCTAACAAGATTTGATTTCTTTTCGCGACATCGTATGTACTGTTAAATATGGTATGGCCGATGCAATAGCCAAGGGTAATCACCCCAATCCAAGGCAGTACTGGATAAGAGGTTCTAAAACGAATCAGATCTCCAAATTCGATCCAACCACGTTCATGCAAAATAAACCACAGATTTTGCAGGATCGGTATTTGTGAGAATGACACTTGATCCAGCGTATTATGTCCAAAAATAATGCTGAGACTGATCACCCAGAGCCATTTTTGCGATAGCCCAATCAAGCCTGCTAAAACCACCATACTGAGACCAATGGCCCAAATCACTTGTAAATAGATGACATCGGGCGGGAACTGTCCAGTCCAAGCGAAGTTGATGATGATCAGTTCGAGAAAAATCAGAAATAGACCGCGTTTGAGTAAAAATTCACGGGTCATTTGAATACTGTTGTTTTTTGCTTGGTAAAGATAAGCCGATAAGCCTGTTAAAATCACAAAAACAGGGGCACATAAGTGAGCCAAGATTCGGCTAAAGAAAAGGGATTCTTCTGTTCCTGGAATCAGCATCGGGTCGGGGACTTGCTGGTGCAGATAAAAAGTTTCTCTGACATGGTCGACCATCATAATCAGAATAACCAGTCCTCTGAGTGCATCAATCGCTTGTAAACGTTGTGAAGGTATAGACATAAGATGAATTGAAAATTAGTGTTATGGTATAATGTAACATTTATTTCGATCATTTATATCTAGGATTTAATCAGTAAAATTTATATGCAATCCAATGGTTCGAGATGAAGTATCGAAAAGATGCATTATTTTATAGACGACTGGTCTATTATTAATTTATAGTGTGGATATGAAACGATCAGATAAAAGTGAAGCAACACGACTACACATTTTAAATAGCAGTTTTCAACTGGTGTTACATAAAGGTTTTGTCGGAGTGGGCTTACAGGAAATTCTAAAGAATTGTGATGTGCCGAAAGGTTCATTCTATTATTACTTTGCTTCGAAAGAGGCTTTCGGTTGTGCGCTACTCCAGCAGTATCTGGCCGATTATAAAGTCAAAATCGATCAGCTGATACAGCAAGAACAGCGAAACGCCTATGCAAGTCTCGTGGCACTTTGGCAAGCATGGATTGATAACCCATCACATATTGAAAGTGGAGTTGAACATCATAGCGATGGGGGGTGGGCGGAGAATTGTTTGATCGTCAAATTGGCAGCAGAAGTCTCAGATTTATCTGAAGATATGCGTCAGATTTTGAACTTCGGGGTGCGTAAGTTAACAGAACGTATTTCGGGCCTAATCCAAGCAGGGCAGCAAGACGGTTCAATTCCAGCGCATATTGACGCTGAAAAAATGGCACAGACGATGTATCAACTGTGGTTGGGAGCAGCTTTATTGGCAAGACTGGCCCAAGATAAGCAGCCCCTTTACCTCGCTTTGGAAACCACCCAACAACTATTACAACCGATAAAGGAATAGCAAATGCAAAGTATTATTCATCACCATTTTGGTGAACCTGTTGACGTCTTGGAAGCTGCGGATATGCCGCAACCTGAGCCGAAAGCGGGTGAAGTACGTATTAAAATGATTCTATCGCCAATGCATAACCATGACGTGTGGACAGTGCGTGGTAGTTATGGTTATAAACCGACGCTTCCTGCAATTGGTGGCAGTGAAGCTGTGGGTGTGATTGATGCGCTTGGTGAGGGTGTACAAGGCATATCGGTAGGTCAGCGTGTAGCAGTTGCAGGAATTCATGGCAGTTGGGCTGAATATTTTATTGCGCCAGCGCATGGCGTCGTGCCTTTAACTGATGCGATTGATGATGAAACGGCAGCTCAGTTGATTGGGATGCCGATCAGTGCACTGATGCTCTTAGATTTTATCGACTTACCAGCAGATTCGTGGTTGATTCAGAACACCGCCAATGGTGCGGTGGGTAAAACCGTAGCAATGATTGCAAAAGCGCGTGGTCAAAAGGTGATTCATTTGGTTCGCCGTACTGAGGCTGTAGCTGAAATGCAGGCCTTAGGTATTCAAAATGTGGTAGCAACAGACCAAGCCGATTGGAAAGAACAAGTCAAAGCGATTCATGCAGATCAGCCACTGATTGCGGGTGTAGACTCCATTGGTGGTCAGGCCAGTGGTGAAATGTTGGCTTTACTGAGCGAAAATAGTCTATTGGTTTCATTTGGTAGCATGACGGGTGAGACCATGCAGATTTCTTCGGGAGATCTGATTTTTAAACAAGCCACAGTCAAAGGTTTTTGGGCGAGTGTGGTGAATAAGCAATTGTCTGCTGAACGCAAAAAAGCGTTAATTGTGGAGTTATTGACGCTTGCTGCACAGAAAAAATTACTGCTGCCTGTTGAAGGTATCTTCAGCTTTGCACAAATTAAAGATGCTGCACTGAAAGCGACGCAAGGCGCACGTCAGGGTAAAGTACTTTTGAAGCCCTAAGAGTTTCGACCTAGATCAGCTGTAAAGCTGATCTAGCATCATTCATCAAAAATAAGGATAAAGCGTATGATGGGAAAAATTTTAATTGCTTTAATTGCACTGTTGCATGTGTATATTTTAGTTTTAGAGATGTTTTTATGGGATAAGCCCTATGGTTTAAAAGCCTTTGGCAATACGCCTGAAAAAGCACAGCTGACCAAAGTCATGGCGCAAAATCAGGGCCTATATAATGGTTTCTTGGCTGCAGGTCTATTTTGGGCGCTATGTGCACCCGAAACTTATGCACTGCCACTGGCCAATTTCTTTTTAGGCTGCGTTTTGGTTGCTGGGATTTATGGTGGGTTGACCGCCAGTAAGAAAATTATCTACATTCAAGCCTTACCTGCGGCTGTGGCGTTACTTGCGGTGAATTTTCTCTAAGCCAAGAGAAAAAACTGCTTGAGTTCTGCATTAAAAAAAGCCAACGTCGAGACGTTGGCTTTTTATTGTGAGTGATGACTTATTTGACTTCAGGCAAATCAAACCAAATCACTTGTGCATCTTCCAAGGCTTTAACATCGCTTGCTTCTAAGAAAGCAATTGCGTCACCTGCATGAAGAGTATGTTCTGCAATTTGGATTGAGCCTGAAATTACATGCACATAGTTAATATGCTGTGTAGCTTTAACTTCTAGCATTTGATCTTTTTCAATCACAGCTGTTTTGACTTCGGCATTTTGACGAATATGCATTGCAGCATTGTCATTTGGACCACAAATCACATGCCATTGATTTGGCTGCTCATGTGGATCAAGACGAATCTGCTGATAGGTTGGCGCTGCATCTCTTTGATTTGGGGTAATCCAAATTTGTAGTAAATGTACCGGCTCATCACCCTGATTCATTTCACTGTGCTGTACACCCGTACCTGCACTCATCAGTTGCCATTCACCTGCAGAAATACCACCATGGTTACCCATGCTATCTTTATGGGTGATGGTACCTTTGAGTACACAGGTTAAGATTTCCATATTGTCATGGGGGTGTTGCCCGAAACCTTGATGACCCGCGACCAAGTCATCATTGATAACACGTAAAGCACTTACACCCATATATTTAGGGTTATACCAACTGCCAAAAGAAAAGCTGTGTTTAGACTCTAGCCAGCCGATATTGACATGACCACGGTCTTGACTGCGATGAATGAATGCATCCATTTTGAACTCCAATCTTATTTTTAATCTATGGAGTAATTTTAGCGTTTTATATTTGTCGCTAAAATAGTGAATTTGCAATGTTGCGTTTCAATATTGAAATGATTAAACACAACATTACAGCCTTAGTTTAAATCACAATACCGTACGCGGAAATCTTTCCAGACGTAGTTTTTGCCTTGCGCATATTCAGTTAAAAATTGTTGATGCAGCTTCGGCTGCTGTTGCATCCAGTCATTGCCCCATTTCACTCTGAGCGGAGCCGCTTTGTCTTTAAAAACAAAATAGTCATCTAGGCAAGTACTGCCTTCAACGGAGAGCGGTGCATTTTGATCATCGAGATAATTTTCATAATTAATCGAGTTGGGTGGATTCTTCAAAAATACTTTGTCACTGGCGGTGAGCAGAATTTTCTGTTCAAAGTGTTTCAATTGACCTTGTCTGTACTCATAGCGGGTTTCAAGGTTATAAGGGTGCACGGTTTGGTAGTCCCCCGGGGACTTGGTGCTGTATTCCAGTATTGCATGATTATAATCCGATGAGTCCTCGTCCCATTTGGGGCCAAAACTCATCCCATCTTCAATGGCAGGAGCCACAAATTGTACGCGGTGAAGCTGTTTGCCATTCGTGTCGATTTCAATAATTTCATAGCTGTATCTGTAGCGATTTTTGGCATAGATGGAGCTCATTGTCACATTGGCTTTTAACTCTGTAGGGGTATAGGCATAGCGAGTACGAAAAATCAGTGCGAGATGCTGAGCGACGGGCATAATCGAAAACAGTTCATGATCTTTGACGGTGTTGTTGAGTTGGAGCTGTAGGGTGATTTTTTCTCGATTTTCAGCATAAGCCTCGCCTATTGAAAAAACTGCCGAGTGGGGCGAGTTTAAATAAAGCAGTTTAGGCTTTTGCCCCCGTTCGAATCGCGTAATAGTGAATCGGAGATTTACCTGCGATGACGTAATAGCGTGCATTCAAAAGTGGCTCTCTGAGACTGTCTTGCTCTGGAATGTATAAGGGATGGCAGATTTTTTCATGATCATCCAGACTGTCAAATGGATTGTCAGATTCCACCGTATAAGCTGAAGCATCCACGCTGGTCACAATTTTTTCATCTAATTCAGCAAAGCTATAAGTTGAGAAAGATAGTAAGCCGGCTACGGGCAGTATTATTTTTAAAGCGTTCATCGTCATTTTTATGTTGTTGTAATTGAAAAAAAAGGTGCTCTCAAGAGAACACCTTTTATAGCGTAAATGCCTTAGAAAACCAATTATTCTAAGAATTTAACCGTTACACCTGACTTCACTTTTTTGCCAAGATCATTGGCATCCCAGTTGGTCAAACGGATACAACCGTGTGATGCTGTTTTAGAAATAGCAGAAGGGTTTGGTGTCCCGTGGATACCAAAAGACTTTTTGCTTAAACCAATCCAGATATTCCCTACAGGACCGTTTGGACCCGGTGGTAGAGAAAGTGGTTTTAAGTTTTTGCCCTGTACAAAGTTACTTGGTGAGTAGCTATACCATGGATTTGGCGCAACACCAGTGACTTTATAGGTACCCGCTGGCGATGGAGTGTCCGAGCTACCAATGGTTGCAGGGAAAGAACCGATCATTTGGTTGCGGCTGTTAAATAAATACAGCTGTTTTGCACCTTTATGTGCAACGATCAAATGAATGTCTTCTGGCACTTCATTACGGATATTGGCCACAATAATTTTTTCGCCCGCTTTTTTGAAGGTTGCTTTTGGATTTAACTTCTGCAAGAAGTCTTCATCCATATGGAACTTTTCACCTAACATTTCAGTCACACGGGTGTAATACAAACCTTTCATTTTGGCTTGTAGTGCATAATCGCGTGGAATTGATGCGGCATAAGGACCTTTTAGGTCTGCTTCGGTAATGGTGTATTCAATAAATGCAGGCTTAGAACCTTGGCTTGCCAGTAGGGCATCCCAAGTTTCTTTGGTTAAAGTGCCTGTTGCTTTTAAACCGCTCATTTGCTGGAACGAGGCAATGGCTTTGAGGGTGTTTTTACCGCTCATGCCATCGATTGCACCTGGAGACGCATGCGCATTATTCAACATCACATGAGCACGTGCATAGACAGGAAATTGTCCTTTACCAATGTTGTCAAACCATTCTGCACTGTTTAGACCATTTAATGTCCACGATGCTTTTGCTGCAGCAGGATTGGTCGTCGTGGTGGTCGGTGCAGTGGTGGTTTTGCTTGGTGCAGCACCAACGTCAGCTGTTTTATCTTCAGATTGTTCAAGTTGATCTAAAGTTTGTGAAGCTTGGTTTAAGTCTGCTTGTTCTTTTGCTGTAATTTGGCTGTTTGCAACCGCAGTAGAAGCTGAAGCGACATCTGTTGCTAAAGGATCAATAGGATCTTGAACTGAAGTATCAATGATCTTTTTTGGCGTCAAGGGTTGTTCAGTAGTAGATGCAGCAAACGCTGTACCAGCAAGAATGCAACTTAAACTCATCGCGAGTATTGTGCGAACGAACATGTAATTCAACCTTAAGAATTATTCATTTACAAAGTAAAAACTAGTGAAGTATTACAGAAAAAAGATGGAGATGCAGTATTTGTTTTGTGTAAATATTCGTTTGTATCTTTGTCCTGATCGAATTTTAGTGTTATGAGAAGTTATTAAAAATTCGACCTTTTTGTTATGATAGTGGGCAAATTTAATTGAGATGGGAAAGTAAATGACGACGCTTAAAAATGATCGTTTTCTACGTGCTTTATTACGTGAACCTGTAGATACCACACCCGTCTGGATGATGCGTCAAGCAGGGCGTTATTTACCTGAATATCGTGCAACCCGTGCTCAAGCGGGTGATTTCCTTTCGCTGTGTAAAAATAACGAATTTGCTTGTGAAGTGACTTTACAGCCTTTACGTCGTTATGAGCTCGACGCTGCCATTTTATTTTCAGATATTTTAACTGTACCCGATGCTTTGGGTTTAGGGCTTTATTTTGAAGCTGGGGAAGGGCCTAAATTTCATAAAACGGTTCGTACTGAACAAGATGTGGCGAATTTACCTAAGTTTAATGCTGCATCTGATCTCGACTATGTGATGAATGCGGTCAAGACGATTCGTTCAGCCTTAGGTGGACAAGTGCCTTTAATTGGCTTTTCGGGCAGCCCTTGGACGCTGGCAACTTATATGGTTGAAGGTGGTTCGAGCAAAGATTTCCGTTTCACCAAGCAAATGATGTATGCGCAACCCGAAGTTTTACATGCGCTACTCGATCGTTTGGCTGATGCGGTAATTGACTATCTAAATGCGCAAATTGATGCAGGTGCTCAAGCCGTACAGATTTTTGACAGCTGGGGCGGGGCATTGGCGCACCGTGAATATTTAGAATTTTCTTTAAAATACATGCAAAAAATTGTTGCAGGTTTAAAACGTGAAAATGAAGGACGTAAAGTTCCAGTCATTTTATTCACCAAAGGTGGCGGTCAGTGGCTAGAGCCGATGGTGGCAACAGGGGCGGATGCTTTCGGTCTAGATTGGACGACACCATTAAATGTAGCTCGTCAAACGGTGGCTGGCCGTGCGGCACTGCAAGGCAACTTAGACCCTGCAACATTATATGGTTCGCATGACACCATTGTGAAAGCCACCAAAGCCATGCTAGATGACGCTTATGCAGGCGGTGAGAAAACGGGTTATGTTGCAAACTTAGGTCACGGTATTACCCAGTGGGTTGATCCTGAAAATCCGAAAGCCTTTATTGATACTGTGCATGAATACAGTGCCAAATATCTCTAAGTTTCACAGCTTCAATTCAATTAGGGTTCATGCGTGATCACGATTTTAAAATCATGTTTTGAGTTCTCATCTAAGGCAGCTTCGGCTGCCTTATTTGGGATATTACTGTTATTGGCTTTTGCGTTCACAGCCAGTATGGGGAGTCAGGAATATTTCGGTTTTTTCCGTTATGACTATCTACTGTTTTATGCCGTACTGATTCAAGTTTGTCTGCTCTATTTAAAACTTGAGTCTTGGGCAGAAGCTAAAGTGATTGCGCTATTTCACGTGATGGCAATGGTGATGGAAATCTTTTTGACCCATCCGCAAATTGCATCTTGGCAGTATCCGCATCCCGCCGTGTTTAAAATTTTAACAGTGCCGTTGTTTGCAGGTTTTATGTATTCGGCTGTGGGCAGTTTTTTTGCGCGCTCATTGCGTCTTTATCAGGTTTCTTTTGAGCACTTGCCCCGTTTCTCCGCCATGCTGACATTGGCGGTGTTGTCTTATATCAACTTTATGTCCAAATTTTTTGTTCCCGATATTCGCTATCTTTTGTTTGCATGGAGTGTAGTGCTGTTTTGGAAAACCAAGATTGGCTTTGAATTGCAGCAGCATCGTTTTCAACTACCGATGTTACCCGTACTTTTACTGTTGGCTTTTATTATTTGGATTGCGGAAAATATCAGTACATTTTACCAAATCTGGTTGTACCCAAGTCAAGTCGATGCATGGCATATGGTCGGTTGGGGTAAGTTAGGTTCTTGGTATTTATTGCTACTGCTCAGTCTGGTGTTGGTGCTAAAAATTTTAGGGAAACGAGACCTACGTGGCAGTTGGTCCTTATACCGCTAAAGCACATTTTTAAATATTCACTTCACTTTAGTATAAATTGTTTTGCGTTATGCGCTTGTTACCGCTATCTTACAAGGGTGTAGCTCAAAATACACACAATAGGAACAATAAAAATACTCGGAGATAATCGAGTCTGGAGAAACCTTATGTTGAAAAAAATAGCATTGGCTGCGGTTTTGGCTGTTGGTTCTACCGCTACATTTGCAGATAATGACGTCGGTTGTGGTATTGGTTCACAAATCTGGGCTGGCCAGTCTGGTAAAGTCGCTAAAATTTTAGCGGGTACAACAAACGGTATTTTTGCTAACCAACTTTTCGGTATTACCTTTGGTACCTTAGGTTGTAGTGGTACAGGTACAGTGACTGCTCAGGCAGTAACATTTACCAACGAAAATGCGGAAGCATTGGCGCGTGATATGGCAGTCGGTGAGGGCGAAAGTCTAAATGTACTGGCTGAATTACTGAACATCCAGTCTGAAGATAAAGCACGTTTCTTTGAAGTGTCTAAACAAAACTTCGCAAAAATCTATTCAGCTGAAAACCAAGATGCGCTTCAAGTATTAGCATCTTTACAAGCAGTCATGGCAACGGATAGCGTATTAAAAGCATACGTTTAATTGCACCATAAAACCCTGCCATTCAGGCAGGGTTTTTCATATCTAAAAAAGAAGAATAGCTAACACTGCATGAAATCTGTTGTCCTCCTCTTTAGTGTGCTATTCAGCACCAGCATCTTTGCTCAAGCACCTAGCTCAGCAGAGTTTTATATTGAAAAAGCACAGCAGCTGAAGCTAGCCTCAAATGTGACTTGGCAACGTTTGATGTATGCCAATGCTTCAGGACAAAGTGAAGTCACCTACCGTCCGTTTTTTTATAGTGAACACGGAAAAACCCAGCTCAAACAAGAGCTTGATGCCAATATTGCTGCACTTTTTACCCCAGCCGCAGCCAATCAATCGATTCAGTGCCGCTTTCCAGCACGTTCAAAATGGCTTATAGAACAACTGAATATTGCATCGACTCAATTGCCTAAAGCCTCATGTCCTGAGCTGGATGAGTGGCTTGGGCAAATTAAGCCGTATAAGGCGACTTTAATTTACGCCACGGACTTTATGGGTAACCCGAGTTCGATGTTTGGCCATACCCTGTTAAGGCTTGATCCTAAAGACCAAAAACAGCTGAACTTGGTCTCTTATGCCGTGAATTATGCAGCGACAGTGGCCAATAGCGACAGCTTTTCTTTTGCATGGAAGGGCTTAACTGGGCAGTACCAAGGTGAGTACTCACTCATGCCGTACTACCGCAAAGTGAAAGAATATGGTGATTTGGAAAGCCGCGATTTGTGGGAGTACGAGTTAGCCCTGACGCCAGAAGAAACCAAGACCATGGTTGAGCATATTTGGGAACTCAAGCATGTGCAATTTCCTTACTATTTTATCAGTGATAACTGTGCCTATCGGTTACTGGGTTTAATTGATTTGGTACGGCCAGAGGTCAACCTACAAAAACAATTTAAAACCGCTGCGATTCCTGTTGAGACTATTAAGGCGGTCGATGAAAATAATTTAATTGCAGAAAGTATTTACCGTCCTGCTTTAGAAACCCAATTATTGGCACAAGCCAAACAACATGGTCAAGCCTTGGCGGCTGCGGCGCATCAGGTTGCGCAACTTGAACCTGCTCAAATGCAAGACTATTTGGATCGCTATGCTTTGGTGGATCAGGCGCGTATTTTAGAAATGGCCTATGACCATGTGTATTTACAGTTAATTGCACAAAAGATTGCGGCAGAAGACGCCCAGCCGCGCATTCGACAACTGCTGGGTTTGCGGAGTCAGATTGACTTGGAAAAGCAACGTCAAGTGGTTGAAGCACCAAAAGTAGATCCAGTAAAAGGTCATCAGGCACGAACTGTTCAGCTTGAAGCGGGTGAGGTACAAGGTGACTCTTATTTCCGACTGAGCCATCGTCAGGCCTATCATGACTTGATTGACCCGCAAGGCGGTTTCCGTTTGGGTACACAGCTTAAGTTTCTAGAAGGCAGTCTTGAATATCGCGATGATCGACTAAAACTGCAAGAACTAAATGTGCTGGAGGTCAATGCCTACAGTCCACTGACTGCCTTTAAAACTCCCTTAAGTTGGGGCTTCAATATGGGCTGGCAACAAGAAGCACTAGATCGAGATGGTGCATTTAGTGAACAGGATCAACACGGTGTATTCAATCTATCCAGTCAGTTTGGTTATAGTGTGGCAAATCAAGAGCGTCAACATTTATGCTATGCACAATTGCAAAATCATGTTCAAGCAGGCAACGCTTTAGACCGAGGTTGGCGCGTGGGACTTGGGCCAACGGTAGGCTGCCAGAACATCTGGAGCGAACATATCAATAGTTTGGTACAGGTCGAGCTGCCATATTGGGAAGATAGCCATCAATGGCAAGTCAGACTGAATACTCAGTTGCAATATTTATTCAATCAGCAAAATGCGTTGAGGCTTCATTGGCAGTATCAACAGCAAAAAGGCAAAGATTGGGATCAGACGGGTTTGAGTTATATCCATTTCTTTTAGTTCGATCCTCTTTTCAAAGCTCCAATAAAGGGGCTTTTTTTATGAAAGTCATTGCTGTTAAAACAACCAAACGTGAGCCTTACTTTTTATAAAGTGCTGAAAATGAAAGCTGATGGTGAAAATAAGTATTGAAATTTGTTATATTAATCACATAAATGTCTAGTAAGTCTCAAAAATATATAAATAGGTAAGTTTTATGAATGATGAATGCATGGCTAAATTGGCCGAGCAATGGGGGAAAATTTGCCAACATTATTCAGTGAATGATCACGTTAAAGCGCAAAATTTTATTCAGCAGCATTCGTCTGTATTGGTCAATGAATTTTATAGCAATATTGTCTTGGAGCCTGAAGCTGCAGATTTTTTTAAAGATGACATCATTCAACAACGTTTAAAAAACAGTTTAAACCAATGGCTCATTGAAAGTTTCGATGTGGCTGTGAATGAAGCTTATTATGCAGCAGTTGAAAAACAACAAAAAGTTGGGCAGGTACATGCGCGGGTGGGCATTCCTTCTTGGTTGATCATGCGCGGTATTCGTGAGATTGAAAACAAAATCTTGGAACTCTTGGCTGAACTTCCGCTAGAAAATAACCACCACATGCTGAGTTATATGCTGCAAATTATGGGTTTTGCGACAGAAATTATGTGCAGATCCTATGAAGCCAATACTGAGCGAAGTCATGAAGTTAAGCATAGCTATCGTTTATTTTCTGCAATGCAAGATGTCGCAGTACAAAAAGATAAGCAGCGCAGCATTTTGCTCGACTGGGAAAATGAGTTGATGTTCAAAGTCTTCTCTGAGCATCCACAGTTGCAACACATTGCCTTGTCTAAGTCAGAATTTGGTCTATGGTTTGTGCATAAAGCGGCGTATGCCTTTACAGGCGCAGAGCAAGTGGAGACCATTATCAGGCTGATTCAACAGGTCGATACCCTCAATTTTGACGTGCTCGACTGTCAGGATCAGGCTCAGAAGGTAGAACGTATTCAGGAAATTCGTGACGTGAATCGACAGATTCAGCATTTGGTCGATCAACTGTTTCAAGTGACCGAATATATAGACTCAGGCAATGACTCTCTGACTCAACTTTTAAACCGTCGTTATTTAAGTACGATTGTGTCTCGTGAAATTAATTTTGCTCGTAAAAATGATGCTGCGTTGAGCCTACTGGCAATTGATGCGGATTATTTCAAACGTATCAACGATAAATATGGGCATACGGCAGGGGACTTGGCACTGCGTTTTATTGCTGAAGTCTTGTTAGATGTAGCGAAGGGCAGTGACTATGCCTTCCGTGTGGGTGGCGAAGAGTTCTTATTGCTGTTGGTCGACAGTGATCTCACACGTGCTTTACAAATCGCTGAAACGATTCGCATGCGGATACAGGAAACCCCAATTCGTACCGCTCATGGGCAAAGTTTTAGTTTTACCGTCAGTATTGGCTGTACGGTTTATAATGGTCATCCTGACTATCAACGCTTTTTAGACACTGCCGATTCGGCACTCTATGCAGCCAAAAATAAAGGGCGTAACTGTATTCATGTGACTGAAAAAGTCCTGAGTGTTTAAATCTCAGACTTAAATACGAACTGTTCTTAGTCGTTTCAAATCGGTTGTTGAGGTGTTTATACCTCAACAATCACATAGTATTTTTTTACAGCTTCAACCACTTCAAATGTGCCGATAAAACTTGGTGGAATAATTCCTGCCTGACCTGCTTTGACTTCAATGAAGTCTTGAGTATGGGCATCATGAATACGGATGCTGCCTTCCATCACTTGAAAGAATTCTTGTTTGTTGTCAGCAAATTGAATATTCCATGAGCCAACTTCACAGTGCCAAATCCCGCAGCCCATGTGTGGGTGTTCATATAGACTATAGGTCTGGCGCTGTGGGTTGCCTTGGACCAAACGGTCTGGACGTGGAAAATCAATACTCTGTTCGCCTTGGGTCAAACCATGACCTGCTAACCAAATTGCTGACATTGCGTATTCCTCTAAACAAAAAATGAATCGTTCAATGATATATGCATAAAAAAAGCCCCAACAGCGGTTGAGGCTTTATGTTTCAATTAATAGCTTTCAGGGACTGCACTTAAAAACTCGCGGCGCTCTTCTTTATTGGTTTTAAAGTCACCAATAAAGGAAACGGTACGTGTAGTCGATTCTTGTTTGCCGACGCCGCGCATCATCATACACATATGTGCAGAATCAATCATAACCGCCACGCCACGTGCACCCGTCACTTCTGCAACCGCTTCTGCGATCTGCTGCGTCAGGTTTTCTTGAATCTGTAGACGACGTGCAAACATTTCGGTGATGCGTGCAAATTTAGAGAGTCCAAGGACATTACCTTCAGGTAAATACGCAATATGTACGCGACCATAGAAAGGCAATAAATGGTGTTCACAGAGTGAATAAAATTCGATATTTTTAACCAGCACCATTTCACGGTTGTCCGATGGGAACACCGCATTATTGGTCACTTCTTCTAAGCTTTTGCTATAACCAGACGTTAAATACGAAAAAGCTTTAGCAGCACGCATAGGCGTATCGAGGAGACCTGGACGGGTTAGGTCTTCACCAACGGCAGTTAAGATGTTAGCGTAGGATTGCTGCATAGACATAAGACGTGTTCACTTACACTGATATTGAACAAGGACGGCATTGTAGCAGAAAACTATTCCAATGCCTTATTTTGGACAAAAATCCGATTACTGTTTAAACTTTGGATTCTTTTCAGCACGTTTTAGCAACACTAAAACTGCACCTGTGCCACCTTGCTTCTCTGGTGCACTTACAAAAGCCAGCACATCGCGGTGTTGACGCAGCCAACCATTCACATAGGTTTTTAAAATGGCTTCTGGACCTTTGCCGTGCACAATTTTAATAACATTTTGATTTTCATCTTTGGCCATTTGAATGACTTGTAAAACTGCGACACGGGCTTCTTCAACGGTGCAACCATGCAAGTCGACTGCTTCAAACCAACGGATGTTACCCGCTTTTAAATCTTCAAATACTTTGTGCTGTAGTGTAGCAATGCGATAACTGAGCGCGGCTTGGCTCGCAACAGGATTGAGCATCGCTTGAGTATCGGACAGCTCAGTTGCATCGGTATGCATTGGGCCTTCAGCCGCTGCACGTTTTGCTAAAGTTTGTGCATCGATTTTTTTCTTTGGATTTTTTTCTATTTTGGCAATGTTCGCGGCCTCCATCTTTTGGACACCTTGCATTTGTTTTTGAAACAACGCGAAATCATCTTCTGGCTCGGGCGGAGCAACTTGAGCTTGGGCCTCAGACTGTTTGATGGCAGTCGAATGCGGATTGGTGATTTGCTTTTTAAAGTCTTTCAGTAAATTAAACTGTTCTTTAGAAAGCGATGAATCATGTTTGCTCATAGTGTCAGAAAAATACGCAAAATAAGAAATTAGGCGATAATTATAGTCTGATTTTCCCTATATTTGAACTGAATTGCATTCATAGAGATTTGCAAAAAATTGCATATCAAATGGCTAAGAGTATTCTGTGGGGTGCTCAAGAGCACTGCTGTTCTGTAAGAACTTAAAATGATTGAACCCGAGCAACCATTCTATCTAGAGAGACAAATGATGTACTCGGGTTCAGGTTTGGCGTGCTAAGTCAGTCGTGACTTAACTTGCACGTAAAGTACGGATGATTTTATCTAGTTTTTTATCGATCTGGTTACGATAAAGGTCAGGCAAGACACGTGAAAGTTTGGCAAGAATACGTGCTTGAGTACTTGGAATAATGATAAATTGAGAAGAAAAAATGTCGTTGTAAATTTCCTGACAGGCCTTTTCTAGTGGGAGGCTGCCGCCCAATTGCTTTAATGCCGCTGTAACTGGTAAACCGTTTTTACGTTCTTCCGTTACAAGTGGTGTGTCCACTTCAGGTGGGCAAACCACAGCAACGTCAATTTTTTGACTGCGCAGTTCCATACGCAGCACTTCAGCCAAACCGACCACGCCAAATTTAGATGAGCAGTAACCTGTATAGCCATAACAACCGACTAAGCCCGCTGCAGAGGCAATAAATACCAATTTTGGACGTTTACCCTGTTGAACGGCTTGTTTGAGATGCGGTAAGGCAGCATGCGCAACATTACGACTGCCAACAAGATTAATATTGATTTGTCTTTCGAATTCTTGAGAAGTCATTTCATCGAAATTCTTAGCAATACTGATCCCTGCTGAGTTTATCAACAAATCTGGTGTGCCAAATGCAGCCACTGCTTCTGCAAATTTCGCCTCCATAGTGCTTTCATTTTGTACATCGACTTCAAAACCACAGACCGCAGGGGAGCACTTTTGCAAGTCAATCACCGCTTGTTCAATCCCCGCATGGGCGAAAATACACACTTGGTAGTTATCTTTGAGTAAACGTTTAGTCAACTCAAGGCCAATACCGCTGCTGCCACCTGTAACCCATGCTGTTTTCATATTTTTTTTCATCACAATATCCTTTTGAATGTTTCGAATGAGCCTTAAACGACTTCGTTTTGAAGTAAAACATCACCAAATTGTTTACGGAGTTCTGCCTTCACAATTTTACCTGTACCGTTGATTGGCAGTGCATCTACAAAAATCACCACGTCAGGAATCTGCCAGCGGGCAATCTTATTATCAAAGTAAGCCAGCACTTCTTCTTCAGTCAGTGTTGAGTTTTCTTGTTTTACGGCAATCAAAATTGGGCGCTCATCCCATTTCGGATGACGTGCTGCAATAGCAGCTGCCATACGAATTTCAGGGTGACCTACGGCAATATTTTCAAGTTCAACCGAAGAAATCCATTCACCGCCTGATTTGATTAAGTCTTTAGCGCGATCACAGATGGTCATATAACCGTCCGCATCTAGAGTCGCAATATCCCCCGTGTCGAACCAGCCATCGGTTGTAGTGGCGCTTTGCTCTTGGTTGAAATAATGATCGACAATCCAAGGGCCACGAATTTGTAAATTCCCTTGAGTATGACCATCATTGGCTAAGACTTGATTGGTATTTTCATCAACGATACGTAATTCAACACCAAAAGGTGGACGACCTTGGGTTAAGCGTAGCTTTTCAAAGTCTTCAGCACTTAAAGTGGCATGTTTGGCTTTTGGTTGGTTCGCTGTGCCCAGAGGGCTGGTTTCAGACATTCCCCATGCATGAATGGTGTCGCAAGCATAGTTGTTTTTGAAATCACGAATAATCGATGGCGGGCATGCAGCACCACCCACGACATTACGGGTCATGCTTTCTGAAGTTGTACCGCTTTTTTTCGCAGCAGCTAATAATCCTTGCCAGATGGTAGGTACACCTAAAGCCAGAGAGACTTTATAGGTGTCAATCAGATTAACAAGGCTGTCACCATCTAGATTGGGGCCAGGTAAAACGATACTTGTACCCACCATGGCTGCTGCATATGGCACACCCCATGCATTGACATGGAACATTGGAACGACAGGCATGACCACATCACTTGCAGACAGATTTAACGAGTCTGGCAAGCTGATCGCCATAGTGTGTAGTAGGGTAGAGCGGTGGCTATACAGTACGCCTTTCGGGTTACCTGTTGTGCCTGAGGTATAACATAAAGAACTTGGGGTTTCTTCGCCGAATTGTGGCCAGTTAAATTCAGCAGATTGGTTTTGAATCAAATCATCATAGAAAATAACATCTGGCAGTGCTGCAACGACTTTTTCATCATGCGCACCGTAACAGATAAATTTTTCAACCGTTGGCACTTTGCCTTGGATTGCAACAATTAATGGTAGAAAAGTTGAATCAAAGAAAATCGCTTTATCTTGTGCATCATTAATAATGAAGACCAGTTGTTCTGGGAACAAGCGAGGGTTGATGGTGTGGCAAACATAACCACTCCCTGAAATAGCATACCAAGATTCTAAATGACGGTGGTTGTTCCACGCGATCGTTGCAAGACGATCACCTTGGTTAAGATTAAATGACGTGAAAGCATTCGCTAAACGTTTACTATTTTGTTGGACCTGTAACCAATTGGTAGTGGTCATTTGACCAGATACTTCACGTGAAAAAATAGAAGTATCTGAGTGGTACTTTGCTGCATGCTCAATTAAATTACTAATCAACAAAGATTGGTGCATCATTTTGCCAAACATTTCATTCATCCTTGGGGTTACTATTTTTTTAATTGAAAAAAGACTCTTAGCTAAAGCTAAAAGTCCTTATGTCTTTATTTATCGTTAAAATCAACACCAGAGCCTGGCTTGATATAACGTGGCATTTTTTGACCTGTTTGCTGTGCAACAGCATGTAGGGTGCGCTCAATCCAACCCGAGTCCATAATAAACATCAGTGAGTCATCATCATTTAAGTTGACGTTCGCCCCTTCAACCATCATGAAACCTTCAGCACCTTCTGGGGTTGCTAAGGTATGGATGGAACCTGCTGGTTCAAATAAATAGCTGCCAGCCGTTTGAACATCTTCAGGATATTCGACATAATGCCATGAACCTGCTGTTGTATAGAAATGGACAACACCAGTATGGAAGTGGCGAGGAAGAATAGTGCCTGGTTCAAAACGGGCATGAATGACCCAGACGCCATTATCGGGGTCTAAAAAGCAAGGTGTGACATGTACACCCGGTAATGCATTTTTGATTTCGCCATCTTTGATGTTAATCGTTAATAATCGATCCTGATGTTTAACTGATTGTGCGATGCTCATGATAAAATCCTTATATGCCTTTGATTTAGAATATGATATGAGATATCAATACCTAAGATTTCCTTAAGCTTGAGCATAACAAGGTTTCAGAAAATGCAAACCACTCGAAAGAATGGAATTTACATTGTTTGATAAATGCGCGAATGAACAGTTTAAAATAGGGATTGGAATGGTTTTTGATGCTATTTCATATTGCTTAACTGCGGTGCCCCTACTAATTTATAAGTGTTTTAGACTGATGAATGGCATAACATGATTCGTAGAGGATGATGTTTTGCCAAATGCAAAATTCAGGGAAATGAATGTTGCAGATGACGTTGAATAAAAAAGATTGGATGAATATACATGCAAGTGTTGAAGACTAAACTCAGTCGTCCGAGCATGCTGAATGGCAGGGCAATGCAACGTCCCCAACTGTTAAGTCAGATCGTGGGCTATTGTCAGTCTTCTTTGGTTTTTATTCACGCCGCGGCGGGTTATGGAAAAACCACGCTGATGCATCAACTTTCAGAGTCTCTTTTAGCAAAGGGAAAGAAAGTCTGTTGGTTAACTTTGGATGATGATGACAATGATCCAATTCGACTCTATCAATACTTGCGTTTGGCGCTTTTGGATTTAGAACCACCGCATTCGATCTCTTATGGACAGATCCATTAACAACACATCATTGAGCTGACACAAAAAGTTGCAGCAGAGGATGCTGACACAGTTTTATTTATCGATGAGTTTGAAGCATTAACAAACCCAGAATGTTTAAATATCTTTTGGTGGTTGTACCAGTCCTTACCTGAAAATTGTCATTTGGTGATCGCTTCAAGGGTCAAACCCAATTGGAGTTTCGCGAAAGAATATCTATTAGGTCGTTTAAAGTGGGTCACAGAGACTCAGCTCAGTATCAAACAGCAAGAAAGCAGTGCGCTTATTCAGTTTTTACAACAACAAAACTTTGACCAGCTTGCTTTAAGCACAGAGCTTGCAGAACAATTGATTGATAAAACTGAAGGCTGGTTTACAGGCATTCAATTCACCAATTTATATTTGAAAGAACATCAAGATATTCATGGTTTTATTCAAAATTTAACTGGTGCGCATCATCAGATTGTGAATTACCTCAGTGAGCAGGTTTTTTTACAACAAGACCCTGAAATCCAGCAATTCTTAATGCAAATTAGTGTACTGAGAAAAATTAATCCAGCTTTGGTCATTGCCTTAACGGGTAATCCTGCTGCACAGCAGATTCTCGATGCCATTAGCCAAAAAGGCTTGTTCATTCAAGCGATAGATGAACAACGTACATGGTATCGCGTGCATCATTTATTTCGAGACTTTTTACAATCGAAGTTTAAGCTTTTACAACCTGATGCATATCAGCACATGCATAGTAAAGCGGCAGAATGGTTCAAACAACAGCGTTATCTGATGGAAGCGATTTATCACGCCCAACAAGTAGAAGATCAGCAATTGATTTTGGCACTGCTCAACTCGGTATGTCGTGAACTGATTTTAGAAGGTCGACACTATACTTTCTTGGAGTTGGTCAAGCAGATACCGGATTCTGTTTTGGTACAAAACCCCAATTTGCTTTATGACATTATTTGGACTTTGGTGCTGACTCATCAAGTGACCTTGGCCAATCATTACCTACAGCTCTGGCATAGCGTGGATCAACATGAAACCTTATTACAACATGAGGACCAATTAGGTTTAGCTCCTCTCATTGCAGTTTTAGAAGACAAGTTAGATGTGGCTTATACCTTAGCGCAACAAAACTTAGCACAACTGGCAAGTACGGCCTATTTTGCGCGTGCTCCACTCATCGGGATTGTCGCTTTGTATCACATTTGTTTGGGGCAAATGAGTGAAGCACGAAAGCTATTACTACAAACGCGCATTATCTATTTGCAAGGACATAACCTATATGGTTTGGCGATAGTCGATTGTGTTGATGCGCTGTGTGATTATTTATTAGGAGATTTGACTCTCGCAGTAGAGAAATTTGCTCAAGTTGGGCAAAGTGCAGAATATCGTAAATTAGGCTTAGATGAAGACAACAAAGCGGTCATCATGAATATTCTGAGTAGCTTTAAAGCAGATGTGTATTATGAGATGAACCAAATATCGCAAGTCGAAACGGCATTAATGGACTTTAAGGGTGGCGATCATTTGGTACTCACAGATATGGTGGTGGTGGGCTACATTTTACAAATGCGTTTAGCTACATTGCATCAAGATCAAGCCGCGATACAAGTGTGTTTGCATCAAGCCCATACCCGCAGTAGTCAATGGTCATTACCTCGGCTCGCACAAACCATACAAGCCTATGCGCAGCAATCAAGCCCGCTTTCAGCATTAGCTGATACTGAACAGGTGGCATTTCAGCCGTATTTAAACTTTACCCATTTACTGCGTGGCGATGATTTAATGGTGGTGCGTCAGCAAATTTTCATGGGGCAAGCTGAGCAAGCCAAAGAATATTTAAGCCAGCAGTTAGCATTTTTTAAGATTTATCCGATACGTTTTGCGCGTGTTCAAATCTTGTTTGCACTGGCCCTATATCAGTTGAAACAGCATGAACAGGCTTTTGAAGCGCTACAACAAGCACTTGAAACCCTCATGCCGACTCAAGCGGTGCGGGTGATTCTAGATGAAGACCCTTTAATTTGGGATATATTAAGTGGCTTAAGTCAGCACATAAGTCGACAGAAGCAAAAGCATACAGTTGTGTTATTGGAATATATTCAGCAACTGCAAAAGCTCAATCATGCTGAAAGCAGTGCTGAAGCTTTGATCGGAAGTTCTGGCCTTGAGGCTTTATCAAAACGTGAAATCCAAATTTTAGAAAAATTAAGCCGTGGCTGTACTGATGCTGAAATATCCGAGTCGATCTTTTTGTCCATCAATACGGTGAAATGGCATCTGCGTAAAATCTATAACAAGTTGCAGGTCCGCTCTCGAATGGAAGCGGTAAATGAAGCTAAGAAGCAGGGTTTAATTGAGTAATTTAAGATTGAATAATTTTTTATGTGTTGCTGTTTAACGAGATCTTCAACAGCTTTTTGAAAGAATATATCACAAAGTATTCAGGGCAAGGGTATGCCTTACCCTGAATATGCCATTAAAGTGATTTAGGTGTTCCAAACAGCTCAGTAAAGGCGTGATCTGGGCGCGGCTGTTTCATAAAACTTTCACCGACCAAGAAAGCATGAATGTCATGCTCTTGCATCATTGCCACATCTGCTGGGGTCGCAATCCCACTTTCAGTCACCAGTAGACGAGATGGTTCAAGCAGTTTTTTCAAACGAATCGAAGTGTTTAAGTCCACATCAAAGGTTTTTAAATTGCGGTTATTGACACCCAATACGCAACGCTCAGATAGACGTAAAGCACGTTCAAGTTCTGCTTCATCGTGTACTTCAACCAAGACATCTAAATTCTGTTCAAAAGCCGTTTTAGACATTTCTTCGAGTTGTTGATCGGACAAGCATGCCACAATCAGAAGAATACAGTCCGCATGTAAAGCTCGTGCTTCAATCACCCCATAAGGGTCAATCAGAAAGTCTTTACGTAATGCAGGCAGGGCACAGTGAGAACGTGCAATTTGAATATTTTCATCGGCACCTTGGAAAAAATCGACATCGGTTAAAACCGATAAACATGCTGCACCCGCGGCTTCGTATTGCTGTGCGATTTCAGCAGGATCAAAGTTTTCACGAATGATACCTTTAGATGGTGATGCTTTCTTAATTTCAGCGATCACACCCGGTTGTTTGCTCAGTAAAGACTTTGCAAAACTACGCACAGGAGTTGCTTCAAATGCCCATTCTTCAACATCTTTATAGCTACGTTGTTTGAGGCGTGCAGCAAACTCTTCCTGCTTGCGATCCACAATTTTGCCTAAAATCGTATTTGCGATATCTACCATGACAAAATCCTGTCTATCAAGCGTCGTATTGTTTAAGGGTTTTGCTGAATTCAGCAAGGATGCTCATCTTTTCTAAAGCTTGTCCGCCGTAGATGATGTCATGTGCTAAAGCCACGCCTTGTTTATAGCTGGTACAAAGTCCAGAGACATACAGACCGGCACCTGCATTTAAAGCAATCATGTTGGCTGCTTTTTCACCTTTATCGGATTTGTTTTTACCTAAGGCATCTTTGATTAGGCTTAAACTTTCAGCAGAATCTTGAATGATTAAACCTGTTAAAGTTTGTGATTCGATTCCAACATCTTCAGGTTGAATCTCCCATTCGGTGACTTCGCCATTTTTGAGTTCAGCCACATAGGTGCTTGATGCAAGGCTAATTTCATCTAAACCATCTTTAGAATGAACCACCATGACATGTTCAGCCCCCAGTTGTTTCATCACTTCTGCAATAGGACGGCATAATTCAGTCGAAAACACCCCAATCACTAGACGTTTTACTCCAGCCGGATTCGTAAGCGGGCCAAGTAAATTGAAAATACTGCGGATGCCTAATTCACGACGTGGGCCAACCGCATATTTCATCGCTTTGTGATGATTCGGGGCAAACAAGAAACCTACGCCCATTTCACGGATACAGCGTTCAGTTTGTTGCATGTTTAAGTCAAGTTGGATGCCTGCTTGTTCTAACAAGTCTGAGGAACCTGATTTGGTTGAAACACCACGGTTACCATGTTTAGCAATGGTTGCACCTGCCGCTGCAATCACAAAAGCAGATGCAGTCGAGACGTTGAATAAGTTCTGACCGTCACCACCTGTACCGACGATATCGACTAAATAAGGCACATCACTGACATCAATTTTGATGGCAAACTCGCGCATGACACGAGCCGCTGCGGTAATTTCATCAATACTTTCACCTTTTAAGCGAAGACCCATCATCAGTGCACCAATTTGGGCATCTGTTGCTTCACCATTCATGATGGTGCGCATGACGTCTTCCATTTGCGGCTGCGTCAACTCAATATTTTTAGTGATGTTATTTAAAGCTTGCTGCATATTCATTTTTCACTGCACTCATTTATGCGTAAATTTCTAAAAAGTTCTTAAAGATTTGATGGCCATGCTGACTCAAGATTGATTCAGGGTGAAATTGCACGCCTTCAACGGCAAGCGTCTTATGCTTTACACCCATGATTTCTTCAATTGAGCCGTCGGCTTCATTGGTCCAGCAAGTCACTTCTAAGCATTCAGGCAAGCTTTCTTGATCAATCACCAGTGAGTGATAACGCGTTGCTGAAAAAGGAGAAGGGAGGTCGCTAAAAATGCCTTTATTGGAATGGTGCATGTCAGACAAACGCCCATGCATCACTTTTTTGGCACGAATGATTTCACCGCCAAATGCTTGACCAATGGCCTGATGTCCTAAGCACACCCCTAATAATGGAATTTTTCCAGCAAAATGCTGAATGGCTGGAATGGAAATTCCTGCTTCCGAAGGTGAGCATGGACCAGGGCCAATCACAAGATACTTAGGTTGCCATCGCTCAATATCTTCCAATGTCACGGCATCATTACGCACTACTTTTACTTCTTGATTTAACTCGCCAAAATATTGGACGATGTTGTATGTAAAAGAGTCATAGTTGTCGATCATTAAAAGCATGAGCTTAACCTATTGAAATTTATGCACATAAATGTGCGTGAAGAGTCCTATGGTATTCGTGCGTTTACATTATAAAGCTATAAGTAAATTATTTTTCTCATTCAATGACTTGAATGGAGGCACAAAACCGAAATTATCATAGCAAAAAATACACAGCTAGGGCGCGACATTTTTTTGTGGGTCTAAAAATTACAATGGGTTTTGTTACTAACTGATATAGAGTTTATGAATATCTCAGATTCAAATCCTAACGAGAAACCTCGTGGACTATGTGTAAATGTCATGAAGCATGCATATTTAATGAATATAAAAAGAATATCTTCTGATGTTGTGAGCCAAAAACTCACCAAATATCACCAAAACAGAGCATCTTTATTTGCTTAGTCACATCTGAGATTTCGGCTTTATATAGGTTTGAATGACGAGGTTTTAACTTCTAATAAAGTCAAATAAAAACAATTAATTATGTTCTTTATATTTGATTTTAGGTGTATCGCACGCCGTAATATGAGGTGTTGAAGTCAAATCAAGGCGAAAATAACAGCTTAAACAGCACTCTAATTTATAAAAAATGGGTGTAAATCGACCAGTGAAATTTAAAAATGCACCATTATGATCCACACTCAAAATCTTTTAGATTAAATGTGAAGAAGCATGCTTGAATATGGTGCATTTACTTTTTAGCTCAGTATAATAGAGCCAAAGCAAACAGCTTAAAACTGTTATTCTGATAATGAATTCAACATTTTAGCTAAGCTTTTTAAAGTTGGTACGGTAATTGCTTTAGAACAACCAACTACTAACACGCACTAAAGAGTGCAACAAAAATTCATCGGAGCAAAATGAGCATGGCGAACAAGGTCCTACAACTCATCCAAGAAAGTGGCGCAAAATGGGTCGATTTCCGTTTTACGGATACTAAGGGTAAAGAACAACACGTAACTTACCCAGCAGATACTATCGACGAAGATACTTTTGAAGACGGTAAAATGTTTGATGGTTCTTCTATTGCTGGTTGGAAAGGCATTGAAGCATCTGACATGATCTTACGCCCAGATGCTGCAACTGGTTTTATCGACCCGTTCTTCGCTGAGCCGACAGTAGTTGTTACTTGTGACGTTATTGAGCCATCAACTGGTCAAGGTTATGACCGTGACCCGCGTTCGATTGCTCGCCGTGCTGAAGAATACCTAAAATCGACAGGTATTGGTGATACTGCATTCTTTGGTCCAGAACCAGAATTCTTCGTATTTGACGAAGTAAAATGGGAAATTGATATGTCTGGCGCGCGCCATACATTGATTGCTGAAGAAGCTGCTTGGTCAACAAACAAAGACTACGAAGGCGGAAACTCTGGTCACCGTCCACGTGTTAAAGGTGGTTACTTCCCAGTTCCTCCAGTTGATTCTTCACATGACATGCGTGCTGATATGTGTGCGCGTATTGAAGACATCATGGGCCCAGGTCGTGTAGAAGTACATCACCATGAAGTTGCTTCTTGCCAATTAGAAATTGGTGTAAGCTTCAACACAATGGTTCGTAAAGCAGACGAAGTACAACAGTTCAAATATGCGGTTTGGAACGTTGCGCACCAATATGCAAAAACTGCGACTTTCATGCCTAAGCCAATGGTTGGTGATAACGGTTCTGGTATGCACGTTCACATGTCGATCTCTAAAGATGGCAAGAACTTGTTTGCTGGTGATGAATACGCTGGTCTTTCAGAAATGGCGCTTTACTTCATCGGTGGTGTAATTAAACACGCTCGTGCATTGAACGCAATTACGAACCCATCTACAAACTCGTACAAGCGTTTAGTTCCACACTTCGAAGCGCCGATTATGTTGGCTTACTCAGCACGTAACCGTTCTGCTTCTATCCGTATTCCTTACGTTTCTAGCCCGAAAGGCAAACGTATCGAAGCTCGTTTCCCAGATCCAATGATGAACCCGTACTTAGGTTTCGCTGCATTGTTAATGGCGGGTCTTGATGGTATCCAAAACAAGATTCACCCAGGTGAAGCAGCTGATAAAAACTTATACGACCTTCCTCCTGAAGAAGAAGCGAAAATCCCTACAGTTGCGCACAGCCTAGATATGGCTCTTGAAGCGCTTCAAGCGGATCACGAGTTCCTTCTTAAAGGTGGTGTATTCACTAAAGAAATGCTTGATGCATATATCGAACTTAAAACTGAAGAAGTGCGTCGTTTGAACACGACAACTCACCCAGTTGAATTTGATATGTACTATAGCTTGTAATTCTGAACTGAATTTCACTGTAAAAAACCCGCGCTAGTCGCGGGTTTTTTTGTATCATCTGTTTAACTTGAAAAAAAATTGATGAGAGCAATGGCACAGCGTAAAAAGCACACCAGTTTTTATCCTTGGATTGACCCTAAAGATCACGACAAAGGCTTTAAGCTAAATTTTTCGATGGTGACTTATATCGAAGTTGGTCGCACCTCTGAAGGCTACAAGCAGGCAGAATTTGTTGCATTGAAAAGCCCAGAATTAGCACTGGATTATGATTATCCTCAAAGTTTTTACTTGAGTGCTGAAGGTTTTATTTTGGTAAAAACTCCGCAAGGTAAATTTGAAACCATTGCAAAAACAGATAATTGCTAAAGATTGATCTTGCAATTGAATACATTCTTCATAACTCAAAAAGCGTTTAAGCGCACAGTAAATCAATGGTACAGGTAGGCTTATGCAGCAGATTCCAGCTGAACTGAAAACATGGCTATATGCTTCAGGTTCACTTACTCAGCAACTGACTGATTTGGCTGATGGAGCGTTTAGGGTTCAACCGACCAAAGAGCATTTTCAGCGTCTTCAGTTTATCGATGCAAAATGGATGGGTATGCCGTTTCAGCATACGTCATGGGTGCGAGAAAGTTTTTTATATGGCAGTGATGCAGAGCCTTGGGTCAAAGCCAAAAGCATTTTCCCGATCTTAAGTTTGCAAGGCCGTGCACGGCTTTTTAAACATATTGGTAAAAAACCGATTGGTTGGTTCTTGTTTCAGCGCACCAATCCAGCATGTGAACGTCGTGTGATTTGGCTAGAAGATGGCTGGACTAGACAGAGCTGTTATACTTGGCACGGCTGCAAGTTTATTGTTCAAGAAACCTTTTTAGCGAGTTTTGAGCAATTTTTGCAAAAGCAGAATTCAGCATTTGAAGGACAGTCATGACAACTGCGCATCAAATTACTTGGCGTGAACGTTTAGAAGCCTATTATTACTTATGTCGTTTTGATAAGCCTGTTGGTACAGAATTGGTGTTCTGGCCTACCATGTGGGCACTGTGGATTGCCGCAGAGGGCATACCGCCAATGGGTATTTTGATTCCGATGGTACTTGGCACGATATTTATGCGTGCGGCTGGGTGTGCAATTAATGATTTTGCTGATCGTAAGGTCGATGCGCATGTAGAGCGCACGAAAACGCGGCCTTTAGCAACAGGAATTATCACAGCCAAAGAAGCCATTTATGTGTTTCTAGCTTTAGTCTTTGCTAGTGCTTGTATGTTGTTATTTCTACCGATTGAAACGTTTTATTGTGCTTTAGGCGGGCTTTTTCTCGCTTTTATATATCCTTTTATGAAGCGCTATACCCATTTACCTCAGGTTGTTTTGGGCATGGCCTTTTCGTGGGGAATTCCTATGTCCTTTACGGCCATGGGCAAACCATTAGATTTAACTTGTTGGTTGCTGTATTTTGGCAATCTGGCTTGGACAGTGGCGTACGATACTCAATATGCGATTACCGACCGTGAGTATGATTTAAAAATTGGGGTGAAGTCGACAGCCATTTTGTTCGGTCGTTTTGATATTCAAATCATTGCACTTTTACAGGCGATGAGTGTGATTTTGATCGGTACGGCGCTTTACCTTGAAAATTTATTGATGCCATTGGGTTTAATCGCATTGCTTGTAGTCGTGGCTGATTTTATTTATCAATGGTCAAAAACCAAAAACAGAGATCCACAGCATTGTTTTTGGGCATTCCGTCACAATCGTTGGGTGGGATTTATTATTTTTTCTGGAATCTTTTTAGAATTAATTATTTAAAGTGATTGTTTGGTTGAAAAGCGTCCTATACAGGGCGCTTTTTTTATGTCTTAATAAAATGGCATGTAGTTTCATGCTTAAAAAAACAACGAATAAAAGGATATTTTATGAAACGCTCGAAAATAGCATTAGCCCTTACAGTTGCCGTTTCAATGCTGTCTTTAACTGCTTGTAATGACGATGATGATTCGCCCGCTTCAAATCAAAAACAGACCTATGTTTCTGAAAGTACCTATTCAGAAGACACATTAAGCACCGCAGCTTCTATTAAGGTAATGACATATAACATGGAAAATGTTCAAGGTCAGACCGCAAAAGCAACGGCGCTGGTGATGTTCCCTAAAGTAGCACCGCCTACAGATGGTTATCGCGTAGTGGTTTGGGAGCACGGCACGGTTGGGGTTGGTGATAGTTGTGCACCAAGTAATAATATGATTCACCCGCGTTTTAAAATTTTAGCAGACAGTCTACTAGCTGCTGGCTACGTGGTTGTGGCGCCAGATTATGAGGGTTTGGGCACACCAGGGATTCATCCATATTTAAACTTATCTAGTGCTGCGAAGTCAGCGCTTTCTGCTGTGCAAGCGGCAAAAGATCATTATGGTAAGCAGTTGAATGGTGCGTGGATGTCTGTGGGGCAATCTCAAGGAGGGCATGCCTCATTAGCGACCGCAGAATACGCAAATACAGATGCAACCTATAAAGGTGCTGTGGCAGGCGCACCAGCTTCGAGTTTGGGTAAAATTATTCTTGAGGTTGCGCCTGCTGCATTGGCAGACATCGAAGCTCGTGAAACAGCAGCTAATGTCCCTTTAGCATATCGAACATCAGTGGATACTTATGCAACCTTATTGGCTTATGCAGCGTTAACAGGGGTGGGTATTAAAGCTTATGAGCCGCGATTTAATTATCAAGATATTTTCCAATCACGTGCCAAATCTTTGGCTGAGTTTGCAGAAGGTTCAACAGGGGATAATGGTCTGTGTTTAGACAATGATAATGACCCAAGTCTAAGTCTAATTAATAAATTTAAAGACGATATTATTCAGTTTATGACAGCAAATTCTGATAAAAAAGTCATGGATTATCCTGGTTTAGATACTAGTGTGTTTGCGACCAATGAAACCGTAAAAAACTTCTTAATCAGTAGTCAGCCAGGTACTAAACGAATTGATAAACCAGTTTATGTAATACAAGGCACAGCAGATACAAATGTACCCTATCCAATTACCCAAGCTTTGGTTGCAAACTTGAAAACATTGGGTTCACCAGATGTGACACTTGATCCAGTTATGGGTGCATCTCATACCCAAGCCATAGTTTGTCGGAATGCGGAGGCTGTAGACTTTATTCAGACCCATATGGCTGCAGGTACGGGTATTGTACTAACTGATGCACAAAAAGATGCCAGCACCAATGAAAATTGTACAGGTATAGCACCGACATAAAATTAACCATTTAAACTGAAGACAGAGCCTCATGATTGAGGCTCTTTTTTTGTTATAGTATTGGCCCATCAAAATCTAGATATTGGAAATAGGCTGGCTATGACGAAATCAACTCAAAAACTAACGCCGAAAGTGATGTTTTTGGCGAGTCTTGGTATTGTGATTCCATTGCTTATTTTAGGGATTGCTTTTTTAGCGGTAAAAAGTGATGCAAAAAACCAAGCGGAATATCAGCGTATTAAAGAAGAACAACAGCAGCATATTCAAGAAAAATTGGCTGCCGAAAAGCAATTCACACAGCAGGAAGCGAGCAGGGCGGTCTCAAAATAATTCAAGCACGCATTGCAGGCGTGATACCAATGTGTTTATGCAGTTGGCGAATGCTTGGAATTTCAGTAAAACGCAGAACGATGTAACCTGCTTCATTCAGCATGGCATCACGTTCTGCATCTTCTTGTTCCTTGCCGATATGGGACGGATCATCGAGTTCAATAATCACCACGACTGCTAATTGTTCATCTAATAAAACGAAATCGGTGACTTTACGGTTAAATTTGGCTCGTATTTTATAGTGGTTACTGGTAATCAGTGAACTAAATGAAACTTGAGCTAGAACATGATGGCGTGGAAAGGCTTCTTTTAAGCGAATAAACATTTTACGTTCAAATGGCGTAATGACGTGTTTGGCATAAAACTTTTGTTTACGGCGAAACAGGTCAGGGTAGAGCATCATCACTAACGTAATAGTGGCGAAGCAGCCGATGATAAAAAAGATGATTTGACTTAGATCGAACACAATATTTTCTAGCACAAAGAAAAAACCCACTCGCATGGAGTGGGTTTTTAGAATTTTGGCTCTCCAACCTGGGCTCGAACCAGGGACCTGCGGATTAACAGTCCGTCGCTCTACCGACTGAGCTATTGGAGAATCTGCACGCATTCTATGTGGCAAAGCTCAAAGGGTCAAGTCCTTGGTCTGATATTTTTATATAATCTGCTTTAAATGATTTAAAAATAAACGGTTTAGCTTTTATTGATGCGATTTGATTCAGTCTTTTGGGTTTTCCATGGAAAGATTTGGGAGATTCAAGCTGAGAAGAGCCTGTATGGAAAGCTGCTTTGGAGTGATTTTGAGAGATTGGTTTTACGTATGGGTGAATGTCGTTTTTATAGATAGAAAAAAGCCCAAGTCATAATGCTTGGGCTTTTTAAAATTTGGCTCTCCAACCTGGGCTCGAACCAGGGACCTGCGGATTAACAGTCCGTCGCTCTACCGACTGAGCTATTGGAGAATCTGAAATGCAGTATAGAGAAAATTACACATCGGTCAAGTTACAATGCTAAAAAAAGTCGAATTTTAGATTAAATGTTTTTTTTATAAACAATTTGATATGTCATGGCTGTATACCAGAAGGGTATAGGGTGTGAATCAAAACAATGAGCGATAAAAAAGCCCAAGTCATGATGCTTGGGCTTTTTAGAATCTTGGCTCTTCCACCTGGGCTCGAACCAGGGACCTGCGGATTAACAGTCCGTCGCTCTACCGACTGAGCTATGGAAGAATAGTGGCTCTCCAACCTGGGCTCGAACCAGGGACCTGCGGATTAACAGTCCGTCGCTCTACCGACTGAGCTATTGGAGAATCTGATGCGCATTTTAGGGAGGAAAGGAAAATGGGTCAAGCAAAAAATATTGAGAAATGAATTGTTTGCTTTATAAATATGCGTTTAGGCAGCAAAAACAAAAAAACCGCTCAAAAAGAGCGGTTTTTTAAACAAGGCGAATCTTATTTTTCAACGCCAGCAGCTTGACCTGCATATTTCGCGTTTGCATAATCCCAGTTTACAAGGCTTTCAAGGAAAGTTTTGATGTAAACAGGACGCGCATTACGGAAGTCGATGTAGTAAGCATGTTCCCAAACGTCAATGGTTAACACTGCAACTTTACCGTGTGCAAGTGGAGTGTCTGCATTTGAAGTTTTAAGGATAGAAAGGTTGCCATTTACTTCGTCAGCAACTAACCAAGCCCAACCTGAACCGAATTGAGTTGTAGCCGCAGCAGCAAATTCTTCAGCGAATTTTTCGTAAGAACCGAATGCTTCATCAATTTTAGCAGCTAAAGCACCTGTTGCTTTACCACCACCGTTTTTAGCCATACAGTTCCAATAGAATGTGTGGTTCCAAACTTGTGCTGCGTTATTGAAGATACCTGCTTTAGATGCATCACCAGCAGAAGCTGTGATGATTTCTTCTAAAGTTTTGCCTTCAAGGTCAGTACCCTTGATTAGGTTGTTTAGGTTAACAACATAAGTATTGTGGTGTTTGTCGTGGTGGAATTCTAAAGTTTCTTTGCTGATGTGCGGAGCAAGATCTTCGTAGCCATATGGAAGTGCAGGTAAAGTAATGGTTGTCATGTTTCATTCCTTGCAGATTTGCTGGGTTTTACTTTAAGTGCATTTATTGTAAATGATTCTATAGACAATAGGGCAGTCTTTTAATACACAAAATATGCAAAAAATTTCGCAAGGAGACATATACGATACACAAGATATCGTTAGAGTCTTTCGTACAGAATATGTTCATTTTAAAAGACTCTAAGCTCTAGATGGATTGAGGTGTGTAATTAATTTTTAGTCTGTAATGCAGCATGGTAACGGCGATTTACTTCATCCCAATCGACCACATTATAAAAGGCATTGATATATTCAGGACGGCGGTTTTGGTATTTTAGATAATACGCATGTTCCCATACATCTAAACCGAGAATAGGGGTATGACCGTGCATCAGTGGGGAATCCTGATTTGCACTGCTTTCAACAATTAGGTTGTGTTCAGGTGTCACGCTCAGCCATGCCCAACCACTGCCAAAGCGGCTAATCGCGGCTTTGGTAAATGCCTCTTTAAAAGCATCAAAACCACCAAGTTGCTCATCAAGAGCCTTTGCCACAGCTCCAGTCGGTTGCCCACCACCTTGTGGACTCATGACCGTCCAAAACAGTGAGTGGTTGGCATGACCGCCTGCATTATTGATCACCATATTTTTAAGATCAGTAGGGACTTCATTGACTTTGGCAACCAAATCTTCCACAGACAGTTTCTCCCATTCTGTGCCTGCAATCGCGCCATTAATGTTGTTGATGTAGGTTTGGTGGTGTTTACTGTGGTGAATTTCCATCGTTTTCGCATCAATATTAGGTTCGAGTGCGTCATAGGCATAAGGAAGAGCGGGTAAAGAATAAGCCATGTGTTTGATTCCTTTAATCATCAAAATTGTTTTATTGGGATTTTTTAAAGCAGTTTCATTATCCACCTAAAAGTTAATGAGAATCAATATTCTTATTATTAGCAATTTTGAGATGAAAGGTAGCAAGTTTTATTGTTCATATTGGGTTGGAAGTTCAGTATGTATAACAAGAATGAGATGCAAAGCGTTTTTGAACTGATGCTATATTTTGAGTTAAAAATACGAAAGGCTAGGAATAATATTTTAAAAATTAATAAGTTGCTTAAATGGACGTGATGTTGGATGCCATGCGATATAAGCGCATTGAAAGAACGGGGATGAAAGCAGTTTCATCCCCGTGATTGCTTAGATCGGGTTGTTTAACTCGAAATATACATACTCAATATCAAATTGTTCTGAAATGGCTTGACCTAATCGCTGCACGCCATAGCGTTCAGTCGCATGATGCCCACAAGCAAAATAATGTACGCCTAATTCTTTGGCTTCATAGAAGGTACGTTCACTGACTTCACCTGAAATATAGGCATCACAGCTTTGTTCAGCGGCTTTTACAATAAAATCTTGTGCACCACCGGTACAAAAACCGACTTTTTCAATCATGGTCCTGTCCGCAGGAAGATGGATGGCATCGAATTTTAATTTCTCAGATACAAACTTTTTAAACTCTTCCACAGGCATGGGCTGGTTTAAATAACCAATATTGCCAATAGGATGACGCTCAGATGGGTCAAGCGCTTCAATACGTTCCAGTTCGAGCAAATCTGCAATCGCTGCATTATTTCCAAGACTCGGATGGCTGTCGAGGGGGAGGTGATATGCCAACAAAGAAATGTCATGTTGAATCAGACTCTTGATCCGTTTACCGCGCATACCTGTGATGGGATAGGCTTCACCTTTCCAAAAATAACCATGATGCACCAGTAAAAGATCCGCATTTTCTCGGATCGCGGCATCTATGGCATCTTGCGATGCAGTCACAGCAGCTAAAATTTTACGCACTTCGGTCTTTCCTTCAATTTGAAGGCCATTCGGTGCATAGTCCTTAAACTCAGATGATTTAAGGGTTTGATCACACCACTGAATAATGTCTTGTAATTTTGCCATATCGACTCAAAAACTCTTTTAAATTGATTACATCGGAACCTATTGTTTATTGTAACTAAAGCATGACAAAACTCTTGCTTATTTTTGTGCTTCGGTTTGAATTTCGCTTTACAATAGGCATAAATTACTTAGTCATCAATGAATTAAAACATTTTAGAGGGTGAAATCGTGCGCAGGACCTTTTCCTGGTTACCTTGGGTATTACTCATTTTAGTCATTGCTGGATTTTTTGCTTGGCAGCAGTACCAAAAGCCAAAAGCGCCTGTGGCGTCCGATGGGATTAAGATGCCTGCTGAAAAGGTGGAGCCTTTAATTAACACCACGCGTACCGGTGGGGTGGTTTCTTATAGTGCCGCCGTGAAAGTGGCTGCACCAGCAGTAGTGAATATTTTTACCACGCAAAAAGTCAAACAACTTGACCATCCATTACTCAATGATCCTGCGTTCCGTGAATTTTTTGGCAATCAAATTCCAGATCAGTTTAGCCAAAATAAAAATGAAAACAGTTTGGGTTCAGGTGTGATTGTTCGCCCTGATGGTTATATTTTGACGAATAATCATGTGATTGCTCAAGCCGATCAAATTGTTGTGGCATTACAAGATGGCCGTCGTGCAGTGGCAAAAGTGATTGGTACCGACCCCGATACTGATTTGGCTGTGATTAAAATTGAGCTGGCGAGCCTGCCTGTTTTACCTTTTAAGTTAAGTGGCAACGAAGTGGGTGATGTGGTCTTGGCCATTGGTAACCCATTTGGTGTGGGGCAAACGGTTACGCAAGGTATTGTCTCTGCTACAGGACGCTCTGACCTAGGTATTAACACTTATGAAGACTTCATTCAAACCGATGCTGCAATTAATCCCGGTAATTCTGGCGGTGCTTTGATTGATGTGGCGGGTAATTTGATTGGTGTTAATACAGCAATTTTCTCTCAGTCAGGTGGATCTTTAGGTATTGGCTTTGCCATTCCTGCAAGAATTTGCCAGCAAGTACTGAACTCCATTCTTAAAGATGGTCGTGTGGTACGTGGTTGGCTAGGTATCAGTTTATTGCCTGTTGAACAAGTCAATATCTTAGAGCCTAAAGGGCCAGGTGTGGTTGTCGCGGACGTGTTAAAAACGGGACCTGCTGCAAAAGCTGGTTTAAAGAAAGGCGACAAGATTGTGAAAGTGAATGATGAAGTGATTACTTCAACCTCACATTTGATTAATTTTGTGGCTCTACAACCGCCGAATAGCACCATTCAGATTTCACTTGAGCGCGATGGCAAACCTTTAGATGTTGCTGTGGTTGTTGGGGAAAGAAAAGAGCAAAATCAGGACTCTCAATTTATTCCATTACCTGAATAAGACTAAAAAACGTAAATAAAAAATGCCTCTTTATAGAGGTATTTTTTATGAGTAGATGATTTACAGTGTGAATATTAAATGCAGAGCATGATCAGTAGGAAACCTTGTGCATTTTAAATGCCTAAGATTGGTAAATGATGATCTCAGTTTTAATTGAAAATCAAAGCTCACTTATTTTTAAATATCGCCCATTCGCATCAAGCATTCATAACGCGATGAACTTATTTGTGTGGAGGTATAGGTCGAAGCTAAAAGAAGGTGTATGACTGAGGATGCCTTGTGTAGTCTCTTTGTGTGATTCTTATTTAACATAGATGATAAGTTTTCCTTCTAGGAAATGTTGAGCGTAACTTTTAGGAAAACCATTGCTGTTATCGTTTTGAATGGTTTTTTATATATGCGAGTCGCTGATGACTCGGTTGAATCGACAGGCGGATTGATCAGGCACAAAAAAACAGCAACCGAAGTCGCTGTTTTTATATATCTGGAAATTACGCTTCTTGTTGGATACCCGCAACGAGCCAGTCTTGGGTAGAACCCGCTGGTTTTACAAAGTGCCAAACTTCAGCAAAAGGTTGCGGTAAGCTGTTGAGATCTTCACTTACTGTACCAGTAAAACGTACGCTAACCACGTATTGGCCATTTTCTGTCGCAGAGTCCGCAACCATCGCATTAAGGTTTGAAAACTCAGCTACATCTTGATCTTGATTCGCCATAATGTCTTGATACATAGACTGGTAAAGATCAGGTGTTAAGTAACGCTGAATTTCAGAAATGTTACTTGCCGTGTTCATTGACTGAATATGATTGAAACGTTGACGAGCAATACGTAAGAAAGCCGCAGGTTCTGTACCGTCTGGCAGCTGACTACCACTATTGGTATAGGCAGCGCCAAAAGGTGCATTGTTTTGTGGTGCCGCAGCTGAACCACCTACAGACTGACCAAAAATATTGCTGTTGTCATTTGATGTACGTGGTGCAGCTTGTTGGCCAAACGGTGCTTGAGTTGAACCATTGTTTGGCGCGTATGGATTAGGAGCTACTTTTTTTTTTGCGCCCATTTTACGGAAAATGAAGAAGGCAACAGCAGCGGCAAGAAGAATCCAAATCCAGCTCGGAATACCACCTTTTTCTTCCTGTGCTTGCGCTTGAGAAGCAGAGTTATCATCTGCCAATGCATTTGCAGCTACAGCACCAATTGCAGCACCCGCTACACCAGCCGCAACCATACCACCGACGCCTGGACCAGATTTAGCTGGAGCTGTAGCGGGCGCGGTCGGTTGTTGAGCTGGAGTTGCTTGACGAGGTTGTTGATAAGACTGAGTTGGTGCAGCTTGACGGCTCATGCCGTGGCTTTTACCACCACCTGCACGTTTAGCTTCTGCGGCTAAGGGTGCAACTAAAAGAGCCGCTGTTAAAAAACCAGCAATCAAACCACGCTGTCGAACTTCCATCAAATTTTCCTACTCTATAAAAAATAAATTTTAACTCTACCTTTATGCAGTCTTTCAGCCTAAATTTCAATAAAAAACGTGTTTATTTTATGAGAAATCCAAATGAATGGAATTTAGCTTAGTTGAGTTCATCACTTAAGCTCATGGCTTCAGTGAGTGCCTCATGTAAGCGCGCCACAGCGATGACCTTCACCCCAGCAATGTCTTTTTGCGGTGCGTTGCCTCGCGGTAGAATAATGTACTTAAAGCCATGTTTAATGGCTTCTTTTAAGCGTTCCTGTCCATTGGGGACTGGGCGAATTTCCCCGGAGAGCCCTACTTCACCAAAAACAGCCAGTTGTTGTGGCAGCGCTTTACCTCGCAGGCTAGAGGCACAGGCCAATAAGACGGCCAAGTCAGAGCCTGTTTCCGTGATTTTTAAACCACCGACAACGTTGACATAGACATCTTGTCCAGATGTTTGCACGCCACCATGGCGATGCATTACCGCCAAGAGCATATTTAAACGGTTTTGTTCTAAACCTAAGGCGACTCGGCGCGGTTGACCATGTGCATCATCAACCAAAGCTTGAACCTCAACCAACAGAGGACGTGTGCCTTCACGGCTGATCATCACGATTGAGCCCGCAATGGCTTCATCATAACGACTTAAGAAAATGGCTGAAGGATTCGCCACTTCTCTTAATCCTTTATCGGTCATGCCAAAAACCCCGAGTTCATTGACTGCACCAAAACGGTTTTTAACAGCTCGAATCATCCGATAACGTGAGTCGGACTGACCTTCAAAGTACAGAACACAGTCGACCATATGTTCAAGCACACGTGGACCAGCCAGTGCACCTTCTTTGGTGACGTGTCCGACGATGAACAAGGCTGTGCCACTATTTTTAGCAAAACGTGTTAGTAAAGCAGCAGATTCGCGAATTTGAGAAACGCCGCCCGGCGCTGACTGGAGTGTTTCGGTATATAGGGTTTGAATGGAATCTAAAATTGCCACAGCTGGACGCTCATGGGCAAGCATTTCACATATCCGCTCGACACAGGTTTCTGCCATGACTTTGAGTTTATCTGTAGGCAGATCAAGACGATTTGCACGCAAAGCCACTTGAGAGAGTGATTCTTCACCTGTGACATACAATGCCGCACTGTTGGCCGCGGCCATATGCGTTGCCGTTTGCAATAAAATGGTCGATTTTCCGATGCCCGGATCACCGCCAATCAGCACCACGGAACCCGTGACGAGACCACCGCCAAGCACACGATCAAACTCACCAATTCCTGTAGCCAATCGAGTCTCATGTGAAACTGAAATTTGATTTAAGGTGGTAATAGCAGCAGCTTGACCTGCATAGCCGCCCCCCATTTTGGGCTGCGCACGATGTGTGACTGCAGGTGCAATATTGACTTCAACCAGACTATTCCATTCTCCACATTCAGAACATTGGCCCGCCCATTTTGAATGGTCAGCGCCACATTGTTCACAGCGGTAAACACTTTTTGCTTTTGCCATGCTTTATTTGATGCACTATTTGGAGTATTCGATGGTTCAACAGCATACAGAGGATTGGATTTGAAATGAATGCTCTGAATCAAAAAGCCACCCGAAGGTGGCTTAACTATTGAAGATTTTAAAAAATATGCTTTGAAAATAGCCTTAGTACAACTCACCTGATTTACGTTTTTCGACAAAATCACGCGACTCTTTCACAATCACCGTCGACAGCAATAACAAGGCAATTAAGTTTGGAACCGCCATTAAACCATTAAAGGTATCGGCAAATAGCCAGACTAAATCAAGTGATGCTACGCAACCAATAAAGACTGATGCGATGTAAATGAGACGGTACAGCAGAACATACTTTTCACCGAGTAAATAAGTACAGCATTTTTCGCCGTAATAGCACCAACCTAAAATGGTGGAGTAAGCGAAGAATACAATACCAAAAGTCACGATCCAGCCTCCGACACCCGGCAGTAATTGGTTAAAAGTATGGGTAGTTAATACCGCGCCTGTTTCGCCACCAAAACTATTGCCCGCCATAATAAAGCCCATAACCAAAACGATCCCTGTAATACTACAGACGATAATGGTATCGATAAACGTACCTGTCATTGAGACTAAGCCTTGACGTGCAGGGTGGTCGGTTTTTGCAGCAGCGGCAGCAATGGGTGCTGAACCCATGCCTGCTTCATTTGAGAAGACGCCACGAGCGACACCGTAACGAATGACGGCACCAATTGCACCACCTGCTACAGCTTCACCCGTAAAGGCATCACGGAAGATCAGTTCAAGTGCAGGCATGACGAGTTCAAGATGGTTGAAGATAATAATGAGGCCACCGAGGACATAGCCAATCGCCATAATCGGTACGATGAAAGAAGCGGCTTTAGAAATAGATTTAATCCCGCCTAAAATAACCAAAGCGGAGAATACCGTAATGACGATACCTGTGATCCATGTCGCAACTCCCGTACTGTTTTCAACAGCGAGCGCAACTGTGTTGGATTGTACTGAACTGCCAATCCCAAAAGACGCCAAGGTGCCAAATAGTGCAAAAATCAGGGCTAACCATTTCCATTTTAGGCCGCGTTCAATGTAGTACATTGGACCGCCAGACATTTCACCTTTTTCATTTTTGATTCGGTATTTAACTGCCAGTACGCCTTCACCATATTTGGTTGCCATACCGAATAGTGCTGTCATCCACATCCAAAACACCGCACCTGGGCCACCAAGGACACAAGCGGTTGCAACACCGGCGATATTACCCGTACCAATGGTGGCAGAGAGTGCCGTCATGAGGGATGCAAAGTGCGAGATATCTCCAGTATGAGAATGTGCTTGGTCATGTTTGCCAAATACTTGTTTAAAGGCCAGAGGCAACATGCGGATTTGCCAGAAGAACAAGCGTAATGTGAGGAATACCCCTGTTCCGACAATGAGGACCAACATATAGGGTCCCCAGACCCAACCACTGATGGTTTCCATAAAAGTTTGTAAACTTTGTGTATTCATTTTTCTTTTAGTCCTCTATGTTTTAAAACTTGAAATTTCTAGAAAAATTTTGAGTTTTATTAAGCAATTGATATGCCACAGTCATGCTTCCTGCACGATTTTTTATTGATTTTTAGTCTTATTGTATTTGTTACACGGAAATTTATTTTTGACAAGTGTTTTGCTGATTTTTTCAACAGGAACTTTTACGTGTCCTTTGTCGTGTTAAATATAAGAAAAATTAATTAACTTTTCAAAAGATGTTGAAAATATAGATTAATACAATTTTATTTTTATTTTTTTGTTCTTTTCGGGTAATTTTGGCGACTGGAAATAAAAGACGACATCAAGAATGAGTTTAGAAAATACAGAATCGACCTCTGAACAAGGTGATTTAAAACGGAGTTTATCCAACCGCCATTTACAACTCATTGCGATTGGCGGTGCGATTGGTACAGGTTTATTTATGGGGTCGGGGAAGACGATTAGTCTCGCTGGGCCATCTATTTTAATCATTTACATGATTATTGGTTTTATGGTGTTTTTGGTCATGCGCGCGCTTGGCGAATTACTGCTGTCTAACTTGAAGTACAAATCGTTTATCGATTTCTCTACCGATTTGATTGGGCCGTGGGCAGGCTATTTCGTTGGCTGGACCTATTGGTTATGTTGGATCACGATTGGTATTGCGGACTTATCAGCTATTATTTATTACCTTCAGTTCTTTAATGGAGGGATGCCGTTCACACCTGGGGAAGGGGTGATGATCAGTGTTGCGGCCATTGTGTTCATCATGGGCTTGAACTTGGTCACGGTGAAACTGTTTGGTGAGCTAGAGTTCTGGTTTGCACTAATTAAGATTATTGCCATTGTGGTGTTGATTGCCGTTGGTTTATGGATGATCTTTACAGGGTTCACTTCAACGACGGGTGAAATTGCATCATTTAGTCATCTTTGGTCACATGGCGGAATGTTCCCAACAGGCGTGACAGGCTTCCTTGCTGGTTTCCAAATTGCGATCTTTGCCTTTGTAGGTGTAGAGCTGGTCGGTACCACGGCTGCTGAAACCAAAGACCCAGAAAAGAATTTGCCTAAAGCGGTGAACTCGATTCCAATTCGTATCATTGTTTTCTATGTATTGTCTTTAGTGATTGTAATGTCTGTGACTCCATGGAACGTGATTGATCCTGCGGTTTCGCCTTTTGTGAACTTGTTTAGTCAAGCGGGTATTGCAGCAGCAGCAATCATCATGAACTTGGTGGTATTGTCTTCTGTGATGTCATCAATGAACAGTGGCGTGTTTTCAACGTCGCGTATGTTGTTTGGTTTGTCTCGTGAAGATCAAGGGCCAAAAGCATTTGGGCATTTAAACAAGCGCGCTGTTCCTGCAAATGCATTGTACTTTTCAGCAATTTGTTTACTGTTAGGTGCTGCACTGCAGTACTTTGTACCAAATACTGTTGAAGCCTTTACTTTGGCAACTACACTGTCGACGATTTTGTTTATCTGCGTCTGGATTATGATTATCTGGAGCTACATTGTGTATTACAAAACACGTCCAGAGTTACATGCAAAATCGACCTTTAAATTACCGGGTGGTCTGTTTACCTGTTGGTTTGTGATTGTTTTCTTCATTGGCGTGATCTATGTGTTATCACTAGAAGCAGATACCATGAAAGCTTTAATGGTGAGTCCAATTTGGTTCATCATTTTGATTATTGGTTATTTTGGTTTCTACAAACCGAAACATAAATAATCGATGCGATTGAGAAAAACGCCAGTCTTTAACTGGCGTTTTTTTTTAACTCACTATAATCTTTAGCGCTTAGTGGTTTGGTCATGTATGTTGATCAGGTTATACTTCTTCAAAATATCAAATAGGTGATCAGATGCGTTCTGTCATTTGCTGCATCAGTGTCTTGGTGATGAGTACTGCATTCGTCGGTTGTGGTCAGTCTGGTACATTACATATGCCAAATGATCCAAACTACGACAAGCGAGCGAAATATTTGCTTTATAAAGACGCAGCATCTAAGCCGTCTGCACAAAAGGAAGATACAGCGCCCGTGAAGCAAGAGTTTGCTGCACCTTCAGTTGAAACCAATCAACCTTAATACCTTAAACGCTTCATAGAAAGGATACATTCATGAGTTTTACCCGCAATCATGGGGTTTTGCACGCTGAGCAATGCTCGCTGCAACAGCTTGCGCAGCAATTTGGTACACCACTGTATGTTTATTCAAAAGCGACTTTTGAAAAACACTTTACAGAGATGGATCGTGCTTTTGACTTTATCGATCATCAAATTTGTTTTGCGGTCAAGTCGAACTCAAACATTGCGGTATTGAATGTCCTTGCGAAGCTCGGTGCGGGTTTTGATATTGTGACCGGTGGAGAACTGGCTCGTGTACTAAAGGCGGGTGGTGATGCTTCTAAAATTGTCTTTTCGGGTTTAGGTAAAACTGAGGTTGATGTTCAAAAAGCATTAGAAGTGGGTATTGCATGCTTCAATGTAGAGTCTCACGCAGAACTGGATCGTATTCAAAAAGTTGCAGCGAAGCTCGGCAAAAAAGCACCCATTTCATTGCGCGTCAATCCAGATGTAGATGCGAAAACGCATCCTTATATTTCAACAGGCTTGAAAGAAAATAAATTTGGGATTCCGTCTGATACGGTGTTTGAAACCTATAAATATGCTGCAACGCTGCCGAATTTAGACATTATTGGGATTGACTGCCATATTGGTTCCCAGTTGACCGAAACACAGCCTTTTGTGGATGCGCTAGATCGCGTGATTGTGATGATCGATCAGCTTAAAACCATGGGTATTCAGCTGAAACACATCGATATTGGTGGTGGTTTAGGCGTGACCTATAAAGATGAAGTGCCGCCTACCGTTTTTGAATATGCCAATGCAATGAAGCCCGCTTTAGAAAAATTGGGCTTGAAAGTGTATATGGAACCAGGACGCAGTATTTCGGCAAATGCAGGGGTACTACTGACCAAAGTAGATTTACTCAAACCGACTATTCACCGTAACTTTGCGATTATTGATGCAGCCATGAACGACTTGATTCGTCCTGCACTGTATGAAGCATGGATGGATATTCAGCCCGTTACACCGCGTTCAGATGTCGAGGAAAAAGAGTGGGATGTGGTTGGTGCGATTTGTGAAACAGGTGATTTCTTAGGGAAAGAGCGTGTGCTTGCACTCAAAGAAAATGACGTACTGGCTGTATTGGGTGCTGGCGCTTATGGTTTTGTCATGAGTTCAAATTACAACAGTCGCGGTCGTGCCGCTGAAGTGATGGTGGATGGTGAAAACGCACATTTGATTCGTGAGCGTGAAACCATTGAATCGCTTTGGGACAAAGAACGTTTATTGCCTGAAGGATAATTCAAGATGTTATTAGAATTTACCAAAATGCATGGCCTAGGCAATGACTTTATGGTGGTTGATTTAATCAGCCAAAGAGCATTCCTTGATACTGTCACGATTCAGCGCTTGGCGGATCGTCATTTCGGCATCGGTTTTGATCAGTTGTTGATTGTTGAGCCACCTGATTTACCCAATGTCGACTTCAAATACCGTATTTTCAATGCTGATGGTTCTGAAGTTGAACAATGTGGTAATGGCGTGCGCTGCTTTGCACGTTTTGTACATGAGCGCCAACTCACTACAAAGACCAAGATTAAAGTACAAACCAAGGCTGGAATTGTAGAACCCGAACTCGGTCAAAATGGTTGGGTACGTGTGAATATGGGCTATCCAAAGTTCTTGCCGCAGGAAATTCCATTTATTGCGGATGCACCAGAAACTTTGTATGACATTGCTTTGGCGAACAATGAGCAATTGACCATTGATGTGGTTAATATGGGTAACCCTCATGCAGTTACTATCGTTCCCGACGTGATTACAGCTGATGTTGCGCGTTTAGGCCCTCAGGTTGAATCGCATGAGCGTTTTCCACAGCGTGTGAATGCTGGGTTTATGCAAATTATTGATGAAAAGCATGCGCGTTTACGTGTGTTTGAACGGGGTGTGGGCGAAACCTTGGCCTGTGGAACAGGAGCTTGTGCAGCTGCGATTTCAGGTATGCGCCGTGGTTTACTCGATTCGTCTGTTGAAATTGAATTGGCAGGTGGTAAGTTGCATATCGAATGGCGTGAAGGTGATGTCGTTTGGATGACGGGTCCAACCTCAAATGTCTATGAAGGACGTATTGATCTGAGTTACTATCAAAACTAAGTTTAGCCTTACATAAGAAGCACTGATTCGTCAGTGCTTTTTTTATGAAAAATGAAATAGACATATAACGAGCTGAGACAGTGCTACTATGCAAAAGCCAATCAATCTTTCACCTAATAGAACTATAGAGGCTGACTTGTGACTTTTGAGCCCATGCAACTGCTCGCGATGTGGTTAAAACAACGAGAAATACAAAATCAGTCTGCCCATACTTTGCAGGCTTATGAACGAGATGTGTCTGATTTTCTGTTGTTTTGCGAACAGAAAAAGCTTGAGTTGGGCGATGTTGAAGCCACAGATTTACGTGAATTTATTGCGCAAAAAGTTGAACATCAACAGTTGAGCTCCAGTAGTTTACAGCGGATGTTGTCCTCTATTCGTCAGTTTATGAAATGGGCTGAGCAGGGGCAACATTTGGCATTTAATCCTGCCGATGACTTTCAACTTAAACGTAAACCTCGCCCTTTACCAGGGCTAGTGGATATTGAAACCATCAATCAAATTTTGGATCAGGCCTTGCCTGAGAAAGAAGTCGAACAGCAAATGTGGTATCGAGACAAAGCTTTGCTTGAGCTGCTTTATTCCAGTGGATTACGCTTAGCGGAAGTGCAAGGCTTAAGAATTAAAGATATCGACTTTAACCGACAGTTACTGCGTATTACAGGTAAGGGTAATAAAACTCGGGTTGTGCCTTTTGGTTCTAAAGCCAAAGATGCAGTAATGAAATGGCTGAGCATTTATCCGCTGTGGAATGGTGATTTTGTGCCCGATGCACAAGTTTTTATTACTCAAAAGGGCAATCCTTTGGGGATGCGCCAGATTGAAAATCGGGTCAAGTTTCAGGCACAGCGTGCAGGCGTAAATATCGATCTGCATCCGCATTTACTCCGTCATTGTTTTGCTAGTCACATGCTGTCAAACAGTGGTGATTTGCGCGCAGTGCAGGAAATGTTAGGCCACAGTAACTTAAGTACCACCCAAATTTATACCCATGTCGATTTTGACAGACTGGCTCAAGTGTATGATCAGACACATCCACGAGCACAGCAAAAGGTGAAAAATTAGTTCATTCATACTTTAAAAATAGTGTCACAGAATGCATGCACTATAGCACTGTGTTTTAGGTTATATGCCAAAGGTCAGAACAAACGGCGTAAACACATCCGTAGATAACTATTGTACGCACTAGGGCATCTGTGAGATTCGGCATTATTCTTGCTTTACTTACTCTTGCTTGAATCAACTTGATCAATAAATAGCAATGATCGCTCACTTTTGTTGGAAAAAGTGTGATTATGAACTTTTGTAGAATAATAAATCGGCAAAAAATAGAGTATAAACTTAAAAGAGGATGGGCTTAATGTTCCAGTTTAATGAAACGGTAGATTTAAGCTTATATTGAAGATGACAAATGTGAAAATAGGTCAGTATATGATTTCAGATATACAAGCAAAGTATGATCAACTCAGCTCCGCGCAAAAAGAAATTTTTGCGGGCTATGGTTTGCGTCAGGTCAAACACTTTGTTGAAATTAGTTTAGCCAATATTGAACCTGTACTGCCTGAAAATGCATTTGTTCAAGGCGTCAATGCAGCAGGTAAAGTTCAGGCTTTTAATGCAGAGACTGGGCAATACTATTTATGGATTTCCGATTTACAGTGGCAAGCGACTGCACAGCCCTCAAATAGCATTGATTTAAAAGACGACTTTCTTGAAGTCTGGAAAATTTTTAATCTTGGACAATATGAATTGATTGATTTAAGTCATATTCATCGTGATTTTTTAGAAAGTCAGTTGGCTTAATGGCATAGAGTGTATGTCGAAGCAGTGGGCTATTTTGATCGAGTTTAGGATGATTAAAATAGCCACGATGTTGCATGCCGAGACGTTTCATTACCGCTTCAGAATCCCTATTTTGAACTGCGGTAAAAGCAACAACTTCATCCAGTTTTAAAACCGAAAAAGCAAAATATAGGCAAGCCTGTGCAGCTTCTGTGGCATAACCCTGATGCCAAAACTTCGAGTCCAATCGCCAACCAATTTCGACACAGGGTGAAAAATCAAAGCACTCAGGTTGAGCATGTAAGCCTGTAAATCCAATGAACTCCTGACTATGCTTCAGTTCGACTGCCCAAAAGCCCCAACCATTTTGATTGATGAATTGCTGAAACTTTTGCGCAAGATTATCGCTTTCGGTTTGCGTGAGTGGATGAGGAAAATAACGCATCACTTGAGCATCGGCATTTAACTGTGCAAATGCAGGAAAGTCATCTGCGCGCCAAGCTCTTAGACGTAAACGCACTGTTTCTATCGCAAAATTTAAATGTGCTGACATTAGATTTCATCAAGCGGGAGTTGGAAACTTTGTTTAATGATTTGACTTGGTAAGTCTGTTTTGACACTGGTAATGCCATTCTTTTTGGTCAAATGTGTGGATTGGAACTCACGATAGCTTTCTAAATCAGGTACTACAACTTTCAGCATTGCATCGCATTCCCCTAAAATAATGTAGCATTCCATGACTTGAGGGAGCTCTTTCATGGCTTCAATAAAGGTGTCGATGGTTTCGGCATCTTGACCGACCAGCCAAATACGCGAGAACAGAATCAGTTGAAGGCCAATTTTTTGTGGATCGACCACTGTAGTATAATTTTGAATAACACCTGCTTCTTCTAATAGTTTGACGCGTCTTAGGCATGAAGACGGTGATAGACCGATTTCTCGTGCTAAGTCATTATTTTGAATACGGCCATTGTCTTGTAAGTGGCGAATGATATTTTTATCAATACGGTCAAGTTTTATGCGCACAGACTTTGGTGATTGTTTCATATCTTAGAATATAATTTGAAAAATACGTTTTATTATAGAATAAATTGAAAGCCAATTTTGTATTATTTCGCACATACTAATTTTCACTTTCTAATGAATGAAAGGGGAAAGGAAATGTCTGTATATGTACTCTTTGCACTGACCGTGCTGCCGCTGATTTTTACACCTGGGCCAGATATGTTATTTATTTTGTCTCAAGTTATGGGCAAAGATGCAAAAGCAGGCATGATGGCGACTGTCGGCGTATGTACAGGCTATTTACTACATTCAATTTTAGTGGCTTTGGGTATTGCTGCCATTATTGTGTCTTTCCCGCTTTTATTTGAAACCATCCGCTGGTTAGGCATTGCATATTTGTTGTATTTGGCCTTTGGTTTATTAAAGTCGGTTTTTAGTACTAAAAAATTGCAACTAGACCGAAAAACGGAAAATAACCCGATCAAAAAAGGCTTTTTTACCGCACTATTAAATCCCAAAGGTATGCTTATTTATTTTGCGATCTTGCCGCAATTTATCGACAAATCTGCCAACACTGTCAGTCAAGGTTTGATTTTATCTTTACTTTTTATCGCGATGATTTTTGTGGTCTACTGTAGTTTGAGTCTGGTTTTTGCAAAACTGACACAGAAGTCCCCAATAGATGAACGTAAACAAAAATGGATTGATGGTACTTCAGGTGGTTTGCTGGCATTGGCCGCGACATGGCTGATTGCCAATTAAACTCAGAGAAGCATGTCAAAATGGCATGCTTTTTTTTTGAGGAAGTTTTTTAGAATGGTTAATAAAGCAGCAATATTGTGTCATCGTATATCTAGAATAATGAGTATTTGAATCTAAGGCTGTGTGATCTATCTTAAATGACAGATTTGTGAAGCCTGATAAAGATGTGAACAGACAGTCAATAATCTATTTGATGGTGAATATTAGAGAAAAGAAATCAAATCTTTGAATAATGTAAATCAGATAAAAATATAATAAAAATCATAACTTAATCTGAGTGCGATTTTGTGCAAATATAGTGCGTACAAAAAAGTATGAACGCGTCGTTCAGCTAAATTTACGCATTTTTACAGCTCTTTGGTGAATTGTGACTTGACCGAAATGCCGTACACATTGCAAGATAGGGCACCTAAAAAAATTTAAGTGAAGAGTTAAACTAACTTTTCTCAACATTTACATTTGCTAAAACAGCCGAGGATTACATGAAGGCTCTTGTTGCTGTAAAACGTGTGGTTGATGCCAACGTTAAAGTTCGCGTTAAGCCGGACAACAGTGGTGTTGACTTAACCAACGTTAAAATGTCAATTAACCCATTCTGTGAAATCGCAGTGGAAGAAGCGGTTCGCTTAAAAGAAAAAGGAACTGTTTCAGAAATCATCGTTGTTTCTATTGGTCCTAAAGAAGCGCAAGAGCAAATCCGTTCTGCAATGGCGCTTGGTGCTGACCGCGGTATTTTAGTTGAAGCTGATGACAGCCAACTGGGTGCTTTAGAAATTGCGAAAGTGTTGAAAGGCGTTGTTGACGCTGAACAACCTCAGTTGATTCTTCTTGGTAAGCAAGCAATTGATGATGACTCTAACCAAGTCGGCCAGATGCTTGGTGCGCTTTTAGGTGCAGGTCAAGGTACTTTTGCTTCTGAAGTTAAAGTTGATGGCGACAAAGTACAAGTAACTCGTGAAATCGACGGTGGTTTACAAACTGTTGAACTTGCACTTCCAGCGATCATCACCACTGACTTACGTTTGAACGAGCCACGTTATGCTGCTCTTCCAAACATCATGAAAGCGCGTAAAAAACCGCTGGATACGAAGTCTCCTGCTGATTTTGGTGTTTCTACAACAACTAAACTTAAAACAGTTAAAGTTGAAGCGCCTGCTGAACGTAAAGCTGGCGTACAAGTGAAGTCTGTAGACGAACTTGTAGAAAAACTAAAAAATGAAGCGAAAGTGATCTAATACAGAAGGATAAAATCATGAGTATTTTAGTTATCGCTGAGCACGACAACAAAGCACTAAATGGTGCAACTTTAAACGTTGTTGCTGCAGCTCAAAAAATCGGTGGTGATATCACTGTATTAGTTGCTGGTTCTGGCGCTCAAGCTGTTGCTGATGCTGCTGCAAAAGTTGCGGGTGTAAGCAAAGTATTGCTTGCTGACAATGCAGTTTACGCAAATCAATTGGCTGAAAACGTTGCAGCTTTGGTTGCAGATATTGCTAAAAGTGGTTTCAAACACGTATTGGCTGCATCAACTACAACGGGTAAGAATATTCTTCCACGTGTGGCTGCACTTCTTGATGTCAGCATGATCACAGACATCATTGCTGTTGAATCTGCAAATACGTTCAAGCGTCCAATCTATGCAGGTAACGCGATTGCAACAGTTCAGTCTGATGAAGCAATCATTGTTGGTACTGTACGTGGTACAGCATTTGACCCTGTAGCTGCTGAAGGTGGTTCTGCTGCGGTTGAAGCTGTAAGCGAAGCAAAAGATGCTGGTATCTCTAAGTTTGTTGCTGAAGAGATCGTAAAATCTGAACGCCCAGAATTAACTGCTGCGCGTATCGTGGTTTCAGGTGGTCGTGGTGTGGGTTCAGGTGAGAACTACCATACTGTTCTTGATCCATTGGCTGACAAATTGGGCGCTGCTCAAGGTGCATCACGTGCTGCGGTTGACGCTGGTTTCGTTCCAAACGACATGCAAGTAGGTCAAACAGGTAAAATTGTTGCGCCTGATCTGTATATCGCTGTAGGTATCTCTGGTGCGATCCAGCATTTGGCAGGTATGAAAGACTCTAAAGTGATCGTTGCGATCAACAAAGACGAAGAAGCACCGATCAATGCAGTAGCAGATTACTGGTTAGTAGGTGATTTGAATACCGTTGTTCCAGAGTTAGTATCTAAAATCTAATTCCTGACAACGTTTCAAAAAAACGCTTTTGTGCAAGCAGTTTAAGCAATGCTTAACTGCTATGTGCAGGAGCGTTTTTTTATGCGCGTAAATCATTCTTCGGCATTATAAAAAATCATTGTATTCTGCAAATAATAATGAAAATTAAGCATTTCATAAGATGAGTGTGCATCTGAATATTTAGATTTATTTGCCATCCATTTTTAAGCTTAACTTACACAAAACTCGCGTATCTTGGTCTGTTCTGTGTTTATCTTTCCATTCTTAGCTGAACTACAGTTCCCTCTTTTAGGAGGTGCTGTTGTATGTGGCGTGGAAAATATTCAAGCGTTACTTTTATTGATATTTGCTGTATTTAGCTGTTTTTACATGCAACCGATGCGTCTGCCTGAGGGTAAAAAGTATTTTTGGATCTGGGCTGTACTGTGGTGGTTGCTTCTATTTGGGCGTAGCACCAGTTGGGGCAGAGAAAATTTTTCCCGAAGTCCCAAAAGTATATTTTCGCAGCATCTCGGTGGTTTTGATTGGTTCAGTCGTATTTATGTTGTTGGTTAAACCATTGCGCGATGAGATTGCGAAAAAAATGAAGAGCATGACGATTCCTGCTTGGGCAATGCTGCTCACGGTGTTGCGTTTGATTATTTCTGACGGCATTGAGCACAGCCGCATTTATGGTAGAATTTTCTTACATCAGATTGCTTATAAAGACCTTATGGAGGAGCTATATGAGTTTCCTTTAATATTGGGCTTGTTTATGGTGACATTTCATATTATGCGGCGCGATAAGCAAGAGATCGATCAGTAAGTCCAAAGATAGGCAAGACATGGCTTAAAGCTCTCAAAAATGAGGGCTTTTTTGCATTTTACGCAACGTTAATAGGGAATGTGATGGAGCTGTAAATGTTCATCCTATACATGTGTAAAAAATAACCCCTAAATTAAAGAAAATTAACGAGATTAACTGTGGTGACGTGGCACAAAAATCAGAGTGTTTATGCTATAATTTGCGGCTATATTTCAGTTTTTAGTTCAGTATTTTGAACTAATAATTTTGCAAGTTTTACGACATATAAATGCAAGCGGTTTTACGTTTGTAGAATAAGGAGTATGCATGAGCGTATCGGAAATCAGACCGATTGCGATTGAGGATGAACTCAAGAACTCGTATCTTGACTATGCAATGAGCGTGATTGTTTCTCGTGCTTTGCCAGATGTTCGAGATGGTCTAAAACCTGTTCATCGTCGTGTGCTTTATGCAATGCACGAATTGGGTAATGACTACAACAAAGCTTATAAAAAGTCTGCCCGCGTGGTTGGTGATGTGATCGGTAAATATCACCCACACGGTGATTCTGCTGTTTATGAAACCATTGTTCGTATGGCTCAAGACTTTAGCTTGCGTTATCAATTGGTTGATGGTCAGGGGAACTTTGGTTCGGTCGATGGCGATAGCGCAGCTGCGATGCGTTATACCGAAGTTCGTATGCGTAAGTTGACTCATGAAATTCTTGCCGATCTTGAAAAAGATACGGTGGATTGGGAAGACAACTACGACGGCTCTGAACGTATTCCGCAAGTGATGCCAACGCGTATTCCTAACTTACTGATTAACGGTACTACAGGTATTGCTGTGGGTATGGCGACCAATATGGCGCCGCACAACATGACTGAAGTAGTGAACGCTTGTTTGGCCTATGCTGAAAACCCAAATATTTCAATTGAAGGATTGATGGAATATATTTCGGGTCCAGACTTTCCTACAGGTGGCATTATTTACGGTAAAGCGGGCATTGTTGATGCTTACCGTACGGGTAAAGGTCGTTTGCATATTCGTGGTAAATACCACTTTGAAGAAGACCAAAAAACAGGTCGTACCACGATCGTTTTCACAGAAATTCCATATCAAGTCAACAAAGCGAAAACCATTGAACGTATCGCTGAGTTGGTGAAAGAGAAAAAACTGGAAGGTATTTCTGAGCTACGTGACGAATCTGACAAAGACGGGATGCGTATTGCCATCGATTTAAAGCGTGGTGAAAACGCTGAAGTTGTGGTAAATAACTTATTCCAAAACACGCAGTTGGAAAACTCTTTCAGCATTAACATGGTGTGCTTAGACAACGGCCAGCCAAAGTTAATGAACTTGAAAGACATTGTTGCTGCATTTATTCGTCACCGCCAAGAAGTGGTGACGCGTCGTACGATGTTTGAGTTGCGTAAAGCACGTGAACGTGGTCATATTTTAGAAGGTTTGACGGTAGCATTAGCAAATATTGATGCGATCATTGAAACCATTAAAACTTCTGCAAATCCGGCTGAGGCGCGTGAGCGTTTACAAGCAGGTGAGTGGGCAGCAGGAAATGTAATTGCATTGCTTGAAAAAGCAGGTTCTGTTTCTGTACGTCCAGACGAAATTGAAGGTGAAGATCCAAGCCGTCCATTTGGTTTAGATGGTCAGATTTATCGTTTATCGCCTGCGCAAGTTGGTGCGATTCTTGAGCTTCGTTTACATCGTTTAACGGGTCTTGAACAAGACAAGTTACAAGCTGAATATACTGAAATTTTAGGTCAAATTGCTGAACTCACAGCGATTTTAAATGACTTCAATTTATTGATGGCCGTGATTAAAGAAGAATTAGCTTTAATTTTGCAACAATACGGTGATGCTCGTCGTACCGCAATTGTTGAGTCTCGTATTGACTTCTCTCGTGAAGATTTAATTCCTGAAGAGCAAGTGGTACTGACTGTTTCAAAAACAGGTTATGCGAAAACTCAACCACTTTCAGACTATGCTGCGCAGCGTCGTGGTGGGCGTGGTAAATCTGCGACATCGATGAAAGAAGATGATTACATCCAGCATCTGATTGTGACCTCTAACCATGCCACAGTGTTGTGCTTTACCAATGTTGGTAAAGTCTATCGCCTGAGAGTGTTTGAAGTGCCTCAAGCATCGCGTGGTTCAAAAGGTCGCCCAATGGTGAACTTATTGCCACTGGATGCCGATGAGACCATCACAGCAATTCTTCCTGTGATTGATGCGCCGAAGAAATTTAAAGAACGCTTAGCTGAGTTCAAAAACTTTGTGCGTAGCAATGTCGCGACATTACGTGAAAATAGTATTATCGACGCGCATTATGAAGCATTAAAAGCTTCATTCGATGAGTTGGCTGAAGATGCTGATGAACTCTCTGATGCATTACGTAAGCAATTGAAAGAGTTGGGTGTTGAGCTTTCAACAACTGATTTAGATAATGAAACGGTTATTGAATTTGCTGATCTTGCAGAGAAAATGCGTAAGAATTTCTTTGTATTTATGGCAACAGCATCTGGTACAGTCAAGCGTGTTGAATTAGAGCAATTTAGTAATGTTCGTTCAAACGGTTTACGTGCAATTGAGCTGAAAGAAGAAGATACCTTGATTGGTGTTGCAATCACCGATGGCGAACAGCAAATCATGTTGTTCTCAAATGAAGGTAAAGCAATTCGCTTCTCTGAAACTGATGCACGTGTGATGGGACGTACTGCAAAAGGGGTGCGTGGTATGCGTGTCACTTTAGCTGCAGCCCAGACCGAAGATGATGTTGAAACCGACACAGATTCAGATGATGAAGAATCTTCTGATTTAAATGTGGCGAGCCGTATTGTTTCATTAGTTGTTGTACCTGAAACAGGCGAAGTACTGTGTGCTTCTGCAAATGGTTATGGGAAACGTACGCCAGTTGATGACTTCCCAACCAAGAAACGTGGTGGTAAAGGCGTTATTGCCATCAAAACATCTGAACGTAACGGTGAGTTGGTCGGTGCGGTTGCAATTGATGAATCTAAAGAGTTGATGTTGATTTCTGATGGCGGTACTTTAGTTCGTACTCGTGCCTCTGAAGTTGCTAGAACGGGTCGTAATGCACAAGGTGTACGTCTGATTCGTTTAGGTAATGAAGAAATCTTGGTCGGTGTCGTTGCTGTTGAAGCAGTTGAAGTCGAAGATGATATTTTAGATGCTTCTATTGAAACAACTGAAGAAACTGTGGTTGACGAAGTAAATGTAGATGCATCTGAAAATACTACAGATACCAATACATCGAACGAAGACTAACTGAATGAAAAAGAAAAGGGCGCTTCGGCGTCCTTTTTCATATTAGCGATGACCTAGTGGTGGATAAGATTTTATGAAAGCAAAATTACTGGTTTTGAGTTGTGCGTTGGCTTTAACAGCGTGTGATAAATTGGGACAACAGGCATTGGATTCGATCCCAAATCCGAGTCCTGCTCAAGAGCAAGTGGCTCAGCAAGCTTATCAAGCCTTTACTCAGGGTGATTTTCCGCAGCTCTATACTTATTTTGAGCCAGAGTTACAGCGTGAATTTAAAACTCATGAAAAAGACATGCGCAAATTTGCAAAATCGATTCCTAAACAAGCCATTACGACTCAAAAAATTGTATCGAAACACATTGAAAAATCGACAGAAAAGCCAAGTTTGTACGCAGTTACCTATGAGTATGCTTATAGCAATAAAAACCTAGTTCAATACGATGTTGGTTTTGACAAAGCCGGCGGAAGCACAAAAATTCGCAGCTTTGATGTCAAACTTTATGGGGCTTCAACGGATTAAATGGGTAGGATTGCTATCAATACGTTCTAAAATTTAGCGACGCTTGAGACGCCAATAAGCAAATGCTGCGCAAGCTATACCAAATACAAAGAGATACAGTAGTTTCGGCAGAATAAGTGCAGTTGGTACACCCATTTGGTTCAGTTGAATAAACATTTGAATCCCTTGGGTCGATGGCAAAACATTGCCCAAGTATTGCATCCAAGCGGGCATTGCGGCGTGTGGCCATGCTGTTCCTGAAAGTAGAAATAGCGGAATAGAGGTAAATACAATGACATGTCCTGCGCGCTCAGGCATATCGAAAAATGTTGAAATCAACATGCCTAAAGCCACGATACAGCCTATAAAAATCGGCACGGCCAGTAACATGCCACTAAAATTTCCCCCATGTGGGTAGTCATTTAGCCAATAAATAAAGCCAAATAAATATAAACAACCGAGCATACCAATGGTCAGAATGGCGCAAAAAATCGCAAAAAATTCCGTCGTCGTTGGTCGCCATTTCTGTTCGCGGTATCCGGCCAATAACATCCCTAAACCGAGAACGATGGTTTGATGAATAATCAGCGGAGCAATGGCGGGGAAAATATAACTGCCATAACCCGACATGGTGTTAAAAAGCGGCGTTTGATGAATAGAAATGGCTGGTGAAAAGTGCGAAATATTGCCAAATTTTTCCATGTGTTCGCGTACAGCATTTTCAATTGAGGTGGCCAGACCTAGTCCAATTTGCTTGGTTTTTAAAAAGTTTGCCGCGCTGAGATAGAGCCCAATCCCCCCGACTTCGCCATGCCGAAGACTATTGGAAAGATTTTCGGGTAAGAGCAAAATACCATCGGCTTGCTGTTGTTTAATCATATTTTCAGCATCGAGGAAATTGCCTGTCACAGCTTTCACTTCAACATTTGGACTGAGCGAAACTTGCTGAATGATGTTATTGGTCACGATACTTTGTTCTTCATCCACAATTACAATCGGCAAAGCTTCTGCTTGCTGTGCTTTGTAGGCAGTCGGATAGAAAACACTATAGAAAATCACCGAGAGGATGAGCGTGGTTAAAATCGACTGATTGGCGATAATGTCTTTAAATGTCTTGAGGTAATAGTGCAAAAATGACTTCATGATACTGCTCCTTTGATTCTTTTTTTGAGCAGCAGGACAGAGGTCACAGCGTAAAAGACCACATAGAGGATAAGTATGAGTAAAGGCAACAGCGATGAACTGATTGGGCTACCAATGACCCATTGTTCGGTTTGTAGTTTGGCATAAGGTGTGTAAGGGATAATATTGGCCCAAAATTTGGTAAATAGTGGTGCGTTATTTAAGGGGAGGGTCACTCCTGAAAAACTGAGTGATGAGCCGCCATACACAGCAATTAACCCAAAGGTTTTGGATAAATTATTGGTGGCTAAAACAATGGTACTACTGATCAAAGCATAGGCGCTATAAAATAAAAGCTGTGCCAACATGATCAACCAAAGCTGACCTGCAACAAACCAACCGCGAATCTCAATCAGCCAAAACATCCACGCCCATGTCCATAAGCTAAAAATAAGTACATAGGTCAGGTTTTTAGTGAGGATGGCTTTAAAAGCAGATTGCTTGTTTAGCCAGTTTTGTGTTGTATGAAACTTAAATTCCTGACCGACTGAAAATGCGACACAACAGCAGAGCAATAAATGTAAAATCGCAGGAATCATAAAGGGTTCTAAATAGAACTCATAACTCAAGTTTGGGTTATATAAGGTCGAAATTTTAACGTGTGGTGTAGGTACATCTAAATAAGGGATCGTATTTTCTAAATAGCTTTCACCAGCATAGTCTGCCATGGCTTCAACTGTGCTGAGTAACATGGCTGATGAAATGGTGTTACCCACACTAAAGTAACTTTGGTTATAGGCAATGCTGATTTCAGCATCTTTAGCTTGAACAAAACGTTGTTCGGCGCCATGGGGAATACTGACGTAACCCCAAACTTTGGTTTGGTTTAGCAGCTTTTCAACTTCGGTGTTTTGATCACTGACAATGGCGACATCTAAAGTATGGTTGAGTCTCAAGTAGCGCTGTATATTTTGGCTTAGTTCACTTTGGTCTTGGTCAATAATCGCAACAGGCAAATGTTCGGGTTTACCTTGGGCAAACATGCTGGAAAACAGCACGATAATAAACAGTGGGGCAAGCGTGACTAAACATAGATCCCACTTATGTTTCAGTAAATAGTTCAGTTCCCGCAGTAGCCCGCTTAGCATTATTTGCTCTCTTTGACTTTAAACAACACACTCATGCCAACTTTTAGGTCTGGAATGGCTTGCGCAGGCGTCAAATGAACTTTAAAGCTACGAATGTCATAGCCTCCTGTTTGGCGTGTGGTCTTAATGGTGGCAAATTCGCCTTCGGCATCAATATTCCTAATATTAAAGTTGGTATTCAGGTTTAAGGCTGGAATAAAGCCTTCAATTTGTTTTGCCTGATAGATGTTGGCGTATTGGTCTTCACGAATATTCAGTGATACCCAAAGCTCGCGATCTTGAATAATACTCACAATCGGTACCCCCATTGCTACCAATTCAGAGGGTTTGCCATAGGTTTTAGACACGGTACCGTCAATGGGCGAGAGTAGTTTGGTTTCAGCTTCAAGTGCATTGACTTCAGCAACAGCTGCTTTTGCAATTTGCACTTGCGCATCTGCTGAACTTTTTTGCTGTGGAGTGCTGCCACGTTCAGCCCGAGCATATTGTTGGTATGCGGCTTCTGTCATTTGGGCAGCTGATTGCGCCGCAGCATGCATTTCATCGCGACGTTGGCGTGAGATGACACCTTGTTGGTACAAGTTTGCACCACGTTGATAGGTGGTTTGTGCCAAAGTTTGCTGTGCTTTCAGTGCTTGCCAGTTGGCGTATAAACTCGCAATATTTTCTTCCTGAGAGCCACGGTCAGCGGTGGACTGGAGTGCTAAAGCAGCCTGTAAGCTGGCCAATGCTTGCTGTTTTTTGGCATCGACTTCTGGGCTATACAGTCGAACGAGTTCTTGGTTTTTGCTGATCTTCTGTCCGTCATGTACATAAATCTCATCAATTCGACTCGGCACTTTGGTGCTAACATGGATCGTTTCTGCCTCAACCCGACCTTGGATTTCAACCGTTTTCGGTTGATAGGCCTTCCACAGTCCAAAAGCAATCACGATGAATAGAATAATAAGAGAAAGCCCCCCAATTAGCTTGATCGCTTTGGACTTTTGCTCGGTGTTCGTATTGACTGATGCTGGCTCAATCTGTTCGCTCTCAGTCTGTACCTGCTCTTGAGTATCATTTGTGGTTAATTCCTCTGTTGATGGCACCGCTTGATCTTCTTGTTTTTCAGTTTCTTGCGGATCAGATTGGGTTTGATCTTGATTCATTAAATGGCTCTCATCAAAGAATTAACGAATAAATCGTGTATTGGGTTGCAGAAGATAGGTTTGGAACTGATGGATCGAACCATGACTTTGTAGAAGCGTCGCCAGTGACATGACATATTTATAGGCATTCAGCGCGGTTTCTGCTTTTAAAGCACTGAGCATATTTTGTGCATCGATCACTTGTGTCGCCGTTCCCATATCTTCTTTAAAGGACAGTTCTTGTATACGTAAATTTTCTTGCGCTGCTTTTATATTTTGCTGTAATAACTGATCACTTTGCTGCGCTGTGGTGGCTTCGCTATACGATTTATAAATCACATTTTCAATTTCTTGTTTAGTCCGTGCTGTCATCAGTTCAGAAGCGTAGCGTTGTAATTCTGCTGCTTGGACATTTTTGTTTTTATCAATGCCTGAGAACAGATTGTACTGTGCGGCTAAGCCAACGATCCAGTTGTTTTTATCGTCCAGACTGTATTCACCAAAGGCAAAAATATGTGGTTTCTTAGCGGCATTTTGTGCTGTGACATTGGCTTGTGCCAGTTGAGTGTCCATTTGCAGTTTTTGTACTAAAGCCGATTGATCTGCATATGACCTGAGTAGGGTATTCAGATCTTGGTTTTGGGTACTGTTAATAAAGAGTGGTGTGGTGAGCTCAGTAATTTGGCTGCTTTGCAAAAGGTTATTCAGCTGAAATAAACTGGCTTTTAAATTGGCCTGACTGGCTTGCTCACTGCGTTGTGCATTGTTTTTTGCCACTTCAAATTGCATGCGCTGGCCTTTACTAATAAAGCCCTGTTGTTCAAGTTTAAGTGCATTGTCATAGTGTTTTTGCATTGCATGCCAATTATATTGGCTAGACGCGAGTAACTGTTTTTGCAGTTGGACATTGAAATAAGCTTGAATCAGCTCAAAGCGTTGTAGGTCTTGCTGTTGTTTTGTATTGAGTTCGCTACGTTTGGCTTTGATATTGGCGACTTGTTTCGCACTTGAGGTTAATCCGCCTGTATAAAGCGGCATCATTGCAGAAATGGTTGGGCGTATGACTTGATCTTCTAAGGTAATTTGAGAGTTGTCTGGAATAAGCCCGACACCATTATGGATGGTTTGATTAATACCTTCTTTTAAAGGGTCAGAAATATTAGGTGGTAAATTTTGTTGATTTATACGGTCATTAATGTTTTGAGAAAGTGTGTGTTCTAAATTATTTTTGAGTGCACCAAGTGGGACATCCAGCTCATTATGAAAAGCATAGGCACGTACGTTCAGATCAATACGGGGGAGCCCCAAACCCTTGACCGCTTCAGCTTCTAGTTTTGAGGCTTGTTGTAAGGCTTGGGTGGCCTGTGTGCTATACGAGTCTTGTAATACACTTTGCTCAGCTTGTTGATAGCTGATGGATGCGGCAAAAGTTGTCGAGCTGATTCCGAGACTGAGACCGAACATGCTTAATGACAAGATTGATGGCAGTGATGTACGCAATAAGTATTTGTTGGCTGGTGTATTAAGCATGTTGAATAGTCTTTGTGGCATGAGCACGACTCTTTTCTATGTTTTTGCACATTATACGCATAATCTAACTGTTCTGAATGCTGACTCAGTTACTGAATTGTTTAATTTGCAAATGTATATCAATAGATTAGCGACATTTTTAAGCAAAGGAAATACTTTCGTTTGAGCTTAGGTGAATGGGAAAGCGCTGCTGTAATTGATTGAGCAGTGCTGAGTTAAAACTGAATCGTTGATCTTGATTGAGTTTTTGACTGTAAAGGTGAGATTACATTGAAATATTTTCAGTTGAATTTACTGCAAGCACTGGCTATCTGTGGTTAAATGCCATCATTTTATTGTGTTTCACTTTGAAAGGAAAAATCATGCGCGCGTACAACTTCTGTGCTGGTCCTGCTGCATTACCTACTGCCGTTTTAGAAAAAGCACAAGCTGAAATGCTTGATTGGCAAGGCAAGGGTCTTTCCATCATGGAAATGAGTCACCGTAGTAAAGACTATGTTGCTGTGGCTGAAAAAGCAGAAGCAGATTTACGTAAACTCATGAACATTCCAGAGAACTATAAAGTCTTGTTCCTTCAAGGTGGTGCTTCACTTCAGTTCTCCGCGATTCCTTTAAATTTGTTGGGTAAAAACAGCAAAGCGGACTATATCCATACTGGAATTTGGTCTGAGAAAGCACTGAAAGAAGCGCAGCGTTATGGTGATATCAACGTCATTGAAGCGGGTACGCAAATTGATGGAAAACTTGCCATTACAGACTCAAGCACTTGGAACTTATCTCAAGATGCGGCTTATGTGCATTATGTAGACAATGAAACGATTGGTGGTCTTCAGTTTGCGGCTATTCCAGAAACCAATGCGCCATTGGTTGCAGACCTGTCTTCAAGTATTTTGTCTGCACCTGTTGATGTCACTAAATTCGGTATCATCTATGCAGGCGCGCAAAAGAACATTGGCCCAGCGGGTTTAACCTTGGTTATTGTTCGTGAAGATCTGCTAGATCAAGCCAAACCTGAAATTCCAAGCATTTTGAAATACGCTTCGCAAGCGAAGAATGATTCCATGGTCAATACACCGTCGACCTATGCTTGGTACTTATCAGGTTTAGTGTTTGAATGGTTGCTTGAACAAGGTGGTGTTGAGGCGATCCATAAAGTGAACCTTGAAAAGGCAAAACTGCTTTATGGTTATATCGATGCAAGCGATTTTTATGCAAACCCAATTGCTGTGCAAAACCGTTCAATTATGAATGTGCCGTTTACTTTGGCGAATCCAGATTTAGAGAAACTTTTCCTCAAAGAAGCTGAAGAAAACCATTTGTTGAATCTTGCAGGTCACCGCTCAGTTGGTGGGATGCGCGCAAGTATTTATAACGCAGTTCCACTAGAAGGCGTTCAAGCGCTAGTGAATTTTATGGATGATTTTGCGAAACGCAATGCTTAAGTCATAGAAATAAAAAAGCCCATCAAACGATGGGCTTTTTTATTGGTTTTTTAACAGATTATCTAAAACAATCGTGACATTTTGGTGTCATACCAATCAATTATTCATTTTATTTATCGCTTAGTAAGGACGTCCACCTGCAAGACTAATACGTTTGAGTAAGCGACGTTGATCGACAGGAAAGGGACGACGTGAATGTAGTGTCACCTGATTATCCCAAAAGACAATATCTCCAGTTTCCCAGTGATGTTCATAACGAAACTCAGGTTTGAGGATGTGCGCACGGAGGGCAGCAATCAGTTCACTGCCTTCGCTATCATCGACATTGAGTAATTCAACTTCCGAACGGGTATTGAGCCAAAGCGCTTTACGCCCAGATTCTGGATGTGTGCGGACTAAGGGATGAGGATAGGCATGACCTAAAATGGGTTGATCTTTAAAGCGATAATAAGGGCTGTCTCCATAACCCGTATTGCCTATATTACTTTGCGCACGGACGAATGGGTTATAAGTAATCAGCTGTAGCTGGTCGATCTGCTTTTTGACGTCATCGGGAAGTGCATCATAAGCTTTGATGGTATTGAACCAAGAGGTTTGTCCGCCGTCTTGAGGAAGCTCAAGGGCATAGAGCAGAGAGCCAAAAGAGGGAAGCGGTGTCCACTGCTGATCGGCATGTGGGGTGAGTTCGCCATGGCCGGTGTAGTTGCCTTGACCGACCGCATTGGAAACAGGAACCACATCGGGTGGAACACCAGTGTCAGTCTGGCTAGCCAGCACAGGATTGTCTGCACTTGGGCGGAAAATAGAACCAAAATAGCTGGCAAAGGCTAAATATTGCAGATCATCCAAAGTTTGGTTTTTAAAAATTAAAATCAGATGTTCAGCCAAAGCTTGTTTTAAGCGATAGATGGTCTCTCCTGCTTGGGCTTTACGGGCATCTAAACCAAAAACCACAGCACCTAAGGCTTCTTCCGCCAGTGGGATAATTTGTATTTCTTCTGGATTTTGAAATTGTTCAGGTTGATGCCAACGCGGGGCATCATGAATCGCTTGTGAAAGTTGAGTTAATGCGGTCATTTTGATTATTTTCTCTAGATATAGGGTCTAGAGAAAATGTAATCAAAATATGTGTAATCTTAAAATTAAAAGAAGTTCTAAACTTATGAAAAAATTTAAAAAATACTAAGCTGATGATTATATTGCTTTTCTTTTATAATGAAATATTGAGCTCAAAATATGCAGATTTAATGTGCGCAAAATGCCTGATTAAAATACTCAAACAGGTCAGGCGTATTCAGCCAAAGGCTAATCGCCAGAGCAAACAACGCAATAATACTAATGCCGATACCGCATTTGAGCCATAAAAATGAATTAGTCATGGACAACCGCCTTTTCATCGACAAAGAAATGTACCAGTACGCCAAAAACACTCAGAATAATAGAGAACAGCCAAATCAAGTCATAATTACCTGTCACGTCATGGTTCACACCACCTAGCCATCCACCGAAAAATGAACCGACTTGATGAGTAAAGAACACGATGCCGCTCAGCATGCTCAGATATTTAATACCAAACATATTGGCCACAATACCGTTGGTCAAAGGCACTGTAGATAACCATAATAAACCCATCACTACACCAAAGCTATAGATGGTGAATGTGCTGAGCGGGAGCATCAAAAAGGCAATAATGGCAATGCCTCTGAGTCCATATAAGCCCATCAGTAACTTTGGTTTAGAATATTTCCCACCTAGCCAGCCCGCAGTGTAAGTACCAACGATATTAAATAAACCGACCAGTGCTAAGAAAACAGTTCCTGTGGTTGCATTAAAACCATGGTCAATCAAATAGCCAGGTAAATGGATACCTATAAAGACCACTTGAAAGCCACAGACCAAAAAACCAAGTGATAGGAACCAAAATGGTTTATGGTTTTTCGCAATGACTAAAATATCTTTAAAACTGAGCTGAACTTGATTGATTGACGCATTCAGTACAACAAAGGCCGGAGCTTTGAGCATCCAGGCCAGTGGAACAATCATCGCAATTAAAAGTGCACTAACGACCAACGCCGCAGACCAGCCAAAGTTTTGTAACAGCAGTAAGGTGGATGGCAGCATAATGAACTGCCCAAAAGAACCCGCTGCACTGGCAATACCCATAGCAAGGCTACGTTTTTCAGGCGGTGCAGCACGACCCACTGCAGATAATAATACAGAGAAAGAGGTGGCAGATAATGCTAGGCCCAAAATAAGACCGACACTTAAGTTGAGTAACCAACCCGTAGAGCTGATTGCCATGAGCAGCAAACCAATGGTATACAACACACCACCGACGGCAACCACGATTTTAGAGCCATATTTATCTGCTAATGCACCTGTAAAGGGTTGCGCAGCGCCCCAAATCAGGTTTTGCATCGCAATCGCTAGACTAAAAACATTATGTCCCCAGCCAAACTCATCACTCATAGGAACAAGGTAGAGTCCAAAGCCATGTCGGACACCCAGTGATAATGCCAGAATTATTGCACTTCCAATGAGCATATAAATCAGCGGTTTGGAAAAACGAGTTTCTGACATATTTCAACCAAAAAATGAGCTTAGAGTTCGCTATATTAAGTGAATTATTTGCTGAAAGCGATGATAAAAAATTGACTATTTGATCAATAAAAACAATGAATATTCATGAAAAAAGACGACTTGGTGTCGTCTTTTTGGTAGTTGTTTGAAGCTTAGAACCGGTAGCCCACCCCTGCATACGCCAGAATGGGGTTAATTTCAATGTCGGCTGTAGATTTGATTAGTTCACCGTGCGTAGCATCTTTGACGGTAATCGTGGTTTCATTTTTAAGATGAGCATAGGACACCGAGCCGACAGCAAACCATTTATCGTTAAAGTCATAGGTGAAACCGACAGTTGCAATAGGCGCGAAGGCATCGGTTGCTTCTAGCTTAACTTTGGGATTGGCTGAACTCTTTTTCCCTTCAAGTGATGCACCAGCATTTCCTTCTTTAATATTGGCAATCATATGACCTGCTGCAATCAAGTCTTTTTCAGTTTGTGGGTTAATTTCCAGCTCATTAAAGTAGGCATACATCATTCCAACACCGACATAGGGGCGGAATTTATTCACCCCTGTTTTACCAAAGTGATATTGGAACTCGAAAGCAGGTGTCCACGCACGTGCAGATGCCGCAGGGCCGTGTGCTTCCAAATCGGTAATGAAAATATCATTTTCAAGTTCTAAATTTCCTAAAGCTCCGCCCATAGGTGTTGCAGTTGCTGAAAAAGGCGCATAAATTTTTCCTTTACCTTGTAAATCGACTTTCGGTGGAATCCCTGCTTTCATTTCAAAAGAAATATTGTCGGTAAAAAAGTAATTGGTCATGATGCCCAATGTGGTGACATCATCGGCTTCTAAACCCGTACCTGGGTTGTCCCATTGACTGAGTCCACGGATTTCAGCAGTTCCACTTAGTGCTGAGGGGACATCAGCATTAATTAAAGCTAGCCCATCAAGAGTGGCCTTTAATAGAGGATTGACGCTACTTCCTGGCTTGATATTGTCGAGCACCGTTTGTGCTTCGATATCTCCAACTTTTGCAGTTTCACCTTCTTTAACCGATGTGTTAACTCGGAAAGGTTGAGCTTTACCTTGTGGCATGACATGTAAAGCACCTACCGATACAGAAAAGCGTTTAAATCCATCACCATCTTGTAGACTAAAATAAGGTGAATCTGCATGTGTGAGCATAGGTAAAGCAGCAATAGACGTTGCTACACAAAGCAATGTTTTTTTCATTCTGGGACTCCATGTCCAAATTAACTATTCGTTTTTATAGAGCGTATTATTAAGGTTGCTGCTACGATAAAGCTGTTGTTTTTAAAGGAGATGTGTTTTTGACATTTGTGAATGTCAAAACCTATTTTGTGTGATCGTGTTACTAGCTTGCAATCTTTGTTACAGATGAATGCATGTAATAGAAAGCTACTGCTGAATATTTTTTGATTCTAGCTGTTTGTAAAATAAAGAATAAATTTCACATCCAATATTTGCTTAGTCATAAAAAAGACCACCAGTAGGTGGTCTTTTTGACAGATGGCATCATATTTCATGCCAATGACAGCATTTTAAGACTGAAAGCGTGATAAATCTTCTTCAGGACGTGCAGTTAACACTTCAACCCCGTTTTTAGTGACTAATAATGTATGTTCATACTGTGCAGACAAGCTATGGTCTTTGGTCACTACCGTCCATTTATCCCCCAGTAATTTAGTTTTCCAATCACCACCATTGACCATTGGCTCAATGGTAAAGGTCATGCCTTCTTCTAAAATCATGCCTGAGTTTGGCTGACCATAGTGTAAGACTTGAGGTTCGTCATGGAACACAGTTCCAATACCGTGACCACAGTATTCACGTACGACACCAAAACGTTCCGATTCGACATATTGTTGAATGGCATGACCAATGTCGCCAATGGTTGAACCCGGCTTCACTGTTGCTATTCCACGGTACATCGCTTCTTGTGCCACTTTACATAAACGATTCGCGAGAATAGAAGTTTCGCCACCCACGATGTACATCATGTTGGTATCGCCGTGGAAACCATCTTTAATCACCGTCACATCAATATTTAAAATATCGCCTTTTTTCAACACTTTTGCATCTGAAGGAATGCCGTGACAGACCACATGGTTTACAGAAGTACAAATCACATGTTGGAAAGCAGGGCGACCCGGTGCTGCACCGTAACCTAAACATGCTGGAATCGCGTCTTGTTTATTGACAATATAATCGTGACAAATCGTATCTAACTCAAGTGTAGTCACACCTGGTTTAATATGTGGCTTGATCATATCCAAGACTTCAGCCGCCAGTCGTCCAGCCACACGCATCTTTTCGATGTCTTCAGCGCTTTTGATGAGTCGACGGGGTGCTTCGTAAGTACTGTTCATGATCTCTAAAAACTTTTGGAAATTTGTGTGTGACTATGGTATAAATAGCCGCCCATTTTATCAAATGCTTTTTCGTGAATAAATTTCACGGGCTTTGTGCGATGGGGCAATAAAATCCGCACATATATCGACACATTTCTCTGGGTGCCCGTTAGGGTGGAGGATGCGGATATATGGAGGCCTAACCCAAACTTTAAGGTAAAGAAAATGGCAGATTACAACGTAAGCATGCGCGACCTTCTTCAAGCAGGCGCACACTTCGGTCACCAAACACGTTTCTGGAACCCAAAGATGCGTCAATACATCTTTGGTGCGCGTAACAAAATTCACATCATCAACCTTGAGCACACTGTTCCTGCGTTAAATGATGCTTTGAACTTTGTTAACAACCTTGCTAGCAAAAAGAATAAAGTATTGTTTGTTGGTACGAAACGTGCTGCTTCTAACATCATCCGTGAACAAGCACAACGTGCTGGTCAACCATATGTTGATCACCGTTGGTTAGGTGGTATGTTGACGAACTGGAAAACACTTCGCCAATCTATCAACCGTCTTAAAGACCTTCAAACTCAATCTCAAGATGGTACTTTCGCTAAGCTTACTAAACGTGAAGCTTTAGAGCGTACTCGTGAGATGGAAAAACTTGAACGCGCTTTAGGCGGCGTTAAGAACATGGGTGGTTTACCTGACGCATTATTCGTAATCGACGTTGATCACGAAGCAATTGCAATTAAAGAAGCTAAAAACCTTGGTATTCCTGTAATCGGTATCGTTGATACAAACTCTAACCCAGACAACGTAGACTACGTTATTCCGGGTAATGACGATGCGATCCGTGCAGTTACTTTGTATGCTTCTGCTATGGCTGATGCGATTCTTGCTGGTAAAGAATATGCTCAATCACAAGCAAATGCACAAGCTAAAGTTGAAGAAGCTAAAGAAGCTCCTGAGGCTTAATGCGTTTGACGTAAGCTTGTCATTTTTGCGACATGTGATGGTGGCAAAGTAAGCGTCATGTATGCAGACGGCCCAAGAGACAGCTCTGGGCCGTTTCTGTTCTAAAAAGAATTCATTTTCTACCGTATTTAGGAGATTGACATGACTGCAGTTACAGCAAGCATGGTTAAAGAATTGCGCGATCGTACTGGTCTTGCAATGATGGAATGTAAAAAAGCATTAACAGAAGCGAATGGTGACATCGAATTAGCGATTGATAACCTTCGTAAATCTGGTCAAGCTAAAGCGGCTAAAAAAGCGGGTAACATTGCAGCTGATGGCGCAATCACTATCGCTCAAGACGGTAACAAAGCGCTTCTTTTAGAAGTAAACTGCCAAACTGACTTCGTTGCTAAAGACGAAAACTTTGCTGGTTTCTCTGCTCAAGTTGCTGCTGCTGCGTTAGCTGCTGGCGAAACTGATGCTGCTAAAATTGCTGAATTGAAACTTGAAGATGGTGCAACTGTAGAAGAAGCGCGTATTGCTCTTGTTCAAAAAATCGGTGAAAACATCCAAGTTCGTCGTGCTCAAATCATTGAAGGCGAAAACCTTGCAGTTTACAAACACGGTTTAAAAATCGGTGTTGTTGTATCTTACACAGGTGATGCAGCGACTGGTAAAGGTATTGCAATGCACGTTGCTGCATTCAACCCAGTTGCTATCTCTGCTGAAGGTGTATCTGCTGAACTTATCGCTAAAGAGAAAGAAATTGCTGAAGCTAAAGCAATCGAATCTGGTAAGCCTGCAAACATCGTTGAGAAAATGGTAACTGGTTCAGTTGAGAAATACTTGAACGAAGTTGCTCTTGATCGTCAAATGTACGTAATCGACAACGACAAGAAAGTTGCTGACGTTCTTAAAGCAACTGGTACTACAGTTGTTCAATTCGCTCGCTTTGAAGTGGGTGAAGGTATTGAGAAAAAAGCTGAACTTTCTTTCGCTGAAGAAGTTGCTGCTGCTCAAGCTGCTGCAAAATAATTGAAAAATTATTTTGAGTAAAAAAAGCCCCTTTGGGGCTTTTTTTATACAATAAATAAAAATAAAACGGGGAAGTAGATAAGTGGCCAACAAAACCAACCTGAGTATTGGTGCGGTGATCGTACTATTGATTGCTGTGTATTTCGGAATCGATCTTCAAGTAAAGCAATTACAAACATCGACACCATCAGTCGCGGTAGAACCCTCTACACAGACCAGTAAACCGCAAAATCAAGTGCTTGATGGCACAACAAAAATTGCCCAAGCGTTTCAAAGCCGGAAAAGTAATATTCAAGTTCAATCACAAGGGCGTGTTGTGGCTGTGCTTAAGGATGATAATGACGGTTCTCGTCATCAAAAATTTATTGTAGAACTCCCTAATGCAATGACGGTTTTGGTTGCACATAATATTGATTTGGCACCACGCATTGAGCGCTTACAAAAAGGCGATATCGTTGGTTTCAATGGTGAATACGAATATAGTGAAAAAGGCGGGGTGATCCACTGGACACATCACGATCCACAACAGCGCCATGAAGGTGGTTGGTTAAAACACCAGGGGAAAACCTATCAGTAGTAGAGCAATTTTGTTCTATACGTTTTGCTGAATCGCAGTATGCTGAGTGTTCAGGAGAGGCCAACTCATGCACGAAATCAGAACCAGTGAATTTGTAAATTACCATCATGTTCAAGAACTTGATGGTCTTGAAATGTTAAAAGCCTCCTATCAACATACGCAGTTTTCAAAACATACCCATGAAGGCTATTGTATTGGTTTAATTGATGAAGGTGCGCAGTCTTTTTTACGCACCGGAAATCAGCATATTGCACCGCAAGGCGACATTATTTTAGTGAATGCTGATGAGGTACATACGGGTTCTTCTGCTGTTGAAACTGGTTGGTGTTATCGGGCAATTTATCCGACTCCTGAAATGATCCAAGAGGTGAGTCAAGATTTTTTTCATGAAGCAGGTACTATGCCGTGGTTTCCGCAAGCTGTAGTTCATGATGAAGGATTAGCGGAACAATTGAATTTGCTGTTCGATTTGTTATTACAGCCGAAAAATACACTGTTTAAGCAGAGCTTATATATTTCAACTTTGGCTTATTTATTAAGCCGTTATAATCAATCTAAGAAAATATTAAAAGACTTACCCGAAGCGCAGCGTAAAGTGGTCTTGGTACAAGAACTACTTGCTGCGGAACCTGAAAGAGAGCATCAATTGGCCGAACTTGCCGCTGTCGTTGGGATGAGCCCATGGCATTTACTGCGTCAATTTAAAAAGTTTACTGGACTTCCACCTCATGCATGGTTGGTACAGTTTCGTTTACGTAAATCTTTATATTTACTCAAACAAGGCTGTGAGATTGCGACAGTCGCACAACTCTGTGGTTTCTCCGATCAAAGCCATTACACTCGTCATTTTAAAAAGTCTTTAGGCTGTACGCCTGCACAATATCTGGCACATAAAATTTAAAATAACAGCAATTTCATTCAAGAAAGCCATCTAAGCCATGCCGCATATTGACTCCAATGAATTGAAAAATGGAGTGCTGCTGTGCAGTTGCAATTGATCCAACAGAAAAGTTTAGGTTTTTTCCGTGGCGTGCAAGATATGTTGCCGCTTTCAGTCGCGGTTATTCCATGGGGAATATTGGCAGGCTCAGCAGCGATTAATGCGGGCCTAAGTGTCATACAAGCTGTAGGCATGTCGGCGTTAGTGTTTGCAGGTGCAGCACAATTAGTCAGTTTGAGCATGCTCATGACGGGTGCATCTTTACTGAGTATTCTGATCACCGTGTTTTTCCTAACCAGCCAGCACTTTATTTATGCACTGAGTCTAAGAGAAGAGGTGAAGCCTTGGTCACTCAAAAGAAGATTGAGCATCGGTTTTTTGCTGACCGATGAACTCTACGCTACCGCGATGCTGAAGGAAAAGCCGTCTTATGCCTATATGTTGGGTGCGGGATTCAGCTTTTATGTCAGTTGGGTGCTGTTTAGTTTAATGGGTATTTTGCTTGCAAATAAAGTACCTGATCTTTCGAATCTCCACTTAGAGTTTTCAATTGTGGTGGTTTTTTTAGTTATGGCAGTGATGCTGATTCAAAATAAAGCCGCAATTTATGGCGTGGTGTGTTCGTCGATCATGGTGCTGATTTTGAGTTGGTTAGAACTCGGATCAGCTATTTTGCTGGCTGGGTTTAGTGGGATGTGGGTTGCTGCGCTCTTTGATCAAGCAGAGGACTAAAACATGACCTGGTTATTTGTTCTGAGTTTGACCTGTGTGACCTTTTTTAATCGGTATTTATTTTTAGAGCCTAAAACTCAAATTCGCCTGCCTAAATTTGCGACACGCATGCTGAAATATGCGGCGCCTTGTCTGATGGTTTCGATTTGTTTGCCACTGGTTTTTTTTGAAGGTGAGCACTGGAAAGGGATACTTCAAAATAGTTATTTTTATGGGGCAATTTTTACGCTGTTCATCACTCTTTTGACGAGAAAATTATTACTCAGTATTTTGCTGAGTTTAGGATTTTTTTACAGTCTGAATCTGTTATTCGATTTCTAGCATTTCGTCAGCAAATAGGCCCATAAAATACCGAAAAAAGCATGAAAAAGTGTGAGAGCCCAATCTTTTTCATTGCTTTTAAATTTGTGTTGCTCTAAATGCTCACCATTTGCGATTTTTTCTATGTCTATCAAATTAGCGTAGCTTTGATTGGGGAACTAAAAAAGTTGAAAATAGAGCAAATGGGGCGGGTTTTGAGAACTTTGAAGAAATAAGAAGGTTTTCTTTTACATTTTGATCCATACAATTGACTCAATTATATAAAACAAGCAGGGCAATAGTGAATCTAATATCGCAAAAATGGCGCTTAATTTACTAGGTAATTCATAAAATCATTTTAATTTGAAGAATGGATAAAAACTACAATTTAGGGTGGGTAGAAGAACTGGTTTTGAACAGATAAAAATGAGCCAAGAAAACACTTAACTCAACTAGTCTTTCAATGTTGCAAAAAATTGTGAGCGCGATCATCTCAAAAAATCGGATCAATGGGATTTTTTCATCTTATTCAAGCTGAACATTTGGAAGGGGGCAAATGCTGGAGATGGATCTATTGGGTGTTATGTAAATATGAGGCATTAAAAAAGCCACATTACTGTGGCTTTGCTGTCAAATGCGTGTTGTAGGGACGAGTCTTAAGAGTTTGGTCCATCAATACGTTCAATGCTGACTTTCGCAGTACCTGCATTGGTAATACCCAGTTGCTTAGCAGCACCATAAGAAAGATCGAGTACACGGTTACCGTGGAATGGGCCGCGGTCATTTACTTTAACCACAACACTTTTACCATTGGTTTTATTCGTTACACGAATAAAGCAGTTTAGCGGCAAGCTACGGTGAGCTGCAGTTAATGCATTCATATCGAATGTTTCACCGCTTGCTGTTTTACGACCGTGGAACTGACGACCATACCAAGACGCCATGCCCGTTTGACTAAACTTACGTACTGTATTTGATGCAACAGTATTTAACTTTTCAATCACTGAAGGCTCTTCTTCAGGGATCTCAATTTTTGCAGCGATTGTTTCGCGACGAATTTTATCGCCTGAACGTTCAGTGATTGAAAGGCTATTTAAATTTGAGAAGTGTGAGTTGAAGCCTTGAGCATCTTTATTCAAGACACGCGCAGCTAGGCGAGAGTTATCGTTATCATTGGTAAATGATGACTGAACCATCTCTGCTTGCGATTGGCTCAGCGCGATGGTCGAGGCAATGGCCAGTATATATTTAAGTGAAGACTGCATTTATAAACTCCAAAAGACAATACTTTTTTCTTTAAACTAAGTGGTTGAAAGATAAAAAAACTTGCCTGTTAATTCACTTTTGCAACAACATTTGACGAAATGGATAATATTCATGCAGTCATAAGCATGTCTAGTGTTTAATTAAAATAATGATAAAAACTACATAAACCGAACATTTTTTGATTAAAAAATAATCAATATTGTAACAAGGTATGAAAAATGCCGAAATTTACATCATTTTTAAATATTTTTTTATTGACATCTCAAGCTTGAGTAAAAAGCTAGCCCTATCGGCTAGCAATTTCAGCCCCTAATTGCCACACTGCAGTCGCATACATACGGCTCTTGTTATAGGTTGTAATCACTTGAAAGTTAGGGTAAGTGATGTAATAACTTTGCCCATAATTTTCCTGTAGTTGGATCACATTCACCATATCTAAATCATCGATTTTGACAATCGGATTGGTCGGTTGAATGCCCTGATTTTTTAAAACGCCATAAGGTGTCGGTAAAGTTAAATCTTTGGCAATGACCGCTTCAGGATTCGAGCCACTATAGCGTGCTGCGAATCCAATTGGCTGATTACGTTGCCAGCCATGATTTGCTAAATAGTTGGCAATTGAACCAATCGCATCGACTGCTGAATTTCGTAAATCGACATGACCATTGCCGTCATAATCGACACCAAACTTTGGAATGTTGCTTGGCATAAATTGTGGGTAGCCCACAGCGCCTGCATACGAACCTACAACCGAGTTGGTTGGCACGCCATCTTTATAGCTCCATGCAATTAAAGCACTGAGTTCATCTTGGAAATATTGCTTACGACGTTCGTAACCAAAACCTAAAGTGGCTAAAGCATCACGGGTGACAAAATTACCTTTATTGCTCCCAAAGCCTGTTTCTACCCCTAAAATGCCGAGAATGACTGATTGCGGTACACCAAATTGTTGTTCGGCACGGTTTAAAGTATCTGCATATTGGGCTTTGAAACGGACACCTCGTTGAATGGTGCTCTCTGCCATAAAGTTGGTTTTATACTCGTACCACGGTTTACTTTCACCTGGGCGGTTCATAATGTTGATGATGTTGGGTACATTTTTAGAACCACTCATCGCCCAATCGACTTGCTCAGCAGATAGACCATAATTCTGCATGGTTTTTTGTTTAAAGCTGTAATAGTCAGGATGAGAAGCGAAATCGTTGGCTTGGCAAAAACTGGTGATCGACAAAGCGCCAATCAATAAAGGTAAACGTTTAACTTTGTTATAAAAGTTTAAATTTAACATAGAAGTCTAATTTCCAGAGTCGTTATTGGCAGTGGAGCAAAGCGAATAGGGTAAAGCCCATAGTTCGCATTTCTGTTATGTCGAAATTCTTGTGAACGGAGTCTAGCGTGAATAGGCTTTAAGATAACATTGTCTGTACTGAAGCGGGCAAATAGGTATACAAAAAAAGACAAACTCAGCCTATATAAAGGACAGATTATTCAAAATGGTGCTGATTTTCAGGCAGATTATTTGCGTGACTATATAAGTCAAGTTTTACTGACTGATATAAAAAGTCTTCCTTATATAGAGGCAATTAAAATTGTAGTGTTTAGGGTCTAGTGACAATGACAAAAAGGTCTAGCCTCAGCTTATATATGGACTTTATATAAAGAGCAAAAAATTACAGCTTAGAAACCAAAATGACCTTACACAAGTAGAGTCATTTTGATCTGAAAAGTCTCGAAGACTTTTAGTACTTAAGCATGAAATAAGGTGTCGTGATATTCAGCTAAAGCTAAAAGTTCATCTTTGGTTAAATTTGGGATGATTTTATTGGCAGCAATATGCACTGCTTTAATGACAGCTGCAGAACCGATATCGGCCGCTTTACGCTTAATCATGCCCAAATCGAGGGTTTTATTAAAGTCATTCATGAAGTGGCGTACAGTCGCTTCAGCAAACTGTTTATACAGTTCGGTTAACGCGGCTTTATCTACTTCATTGCCTGCTTTAATTTCAGCATAGTTATATTTGAGGCTGGTCACTAAGCTTGCATCTAACGCTTCACCCACACGGAACTGACCTTCAGCATCTTTAAACAAGCTTTTTTCAGAAAACTGAATCGATGCTTGAACCACATCATTCGATGATTTGCCTAAAAGCTGCTTCAACAAAACCGCAACTGTTGACTTAATATAGCCAGCCAGTTTCTCGGCTGTGTCACGTTTATCACTCGGTGGAAAACGGCGAACTAACTCAGTCAAAATGGCATCAATAATTTCATCATTGATGAGTAGTGCTGTTTTATCTCGAAGTGGATATAAAGGCTCACTTGAGTCTTTCTTCTGCTGAGCAGTTTGAATAGTCTGTAAAAGTTCAGTCGATGGAATAAAACCAAAAAATGGCATCGTGTATTAACCTCAATGTTCTTTATTTTATTGTCGCGCCAATCGAATTGGGCGGGGCATCCATGACACATCTGACACACGACAAGGGTTAATGTCTAAACCACCACGGCGTGTATAAGCTGCGTACACCATCAGCTTTTCAGGTTTCAAATTTTGCCAAATATCGGCAAATATTTGTTCCACACATTGTTCGTGAAAACCGTTGTGCTGACGATAAGAGATAATATAAGCCAGTATGCTGTTATAACAAGGCTTTTTACCTTTATATCGGATAAATACCGTGCCCCAATCAGGTTGTCCAGTGACTGGACAGTTACTTCTGAGTAAATGTGAGTAAATCTGTACTTCAACATCTTCCGCAGCGTCATCTAATGCCAACAGATGTGCATTGGGATGATTTTCCAATTGGGTCGGAGTCAGTTCATCTATACAGATACCTTCAGGTTGACTAATTTCCACATCATCGACATGAAAAAGATCAATATTCACATCTGCGCCAGCCGCCGCCGATAAATCCTGTTCAACCGTTGCTTTAAATGCAGCTTTAGACTCAAACTGAGTAAAGTTCATGCTATTAAAGTAAAGTTTTAATGACTTTGACTCAATGAGGTTGGGCGAGGTGGCAGGCAGACTGATGCGACCAATGGCAACTTGCGGAACACCATGGTGATTTAACCAAGAAATTTCAAAAACATGCCACCAGTCTTTACCTTGTTGAATACCTTCAACATGCGCATATTGCTCACGTGCTGTGGCACGGGCGATAGGAAAAAGAATATCGGGTTGATAAGTTGTAGGGTAATTGGTGTCTTTACCCAAAAGAGAATGTTCTACACTCATTATTCACGCATTCCTGAACCACGAGAAAGTAAATAGTAAGCAATGCCATAAAGCACTGCACAGCATATGGTCATAACAGATAGGGAGACGACGACGTTAACATCGCTATGACCTAAGATACCGAAACGAAAAGCATTGACCATATATACAATCGGATTGATCAACGATAAATTTTGCCAAAAAGGGCTGAGTGCTGAAATGGCATAAAATACGCCACCTAAATAAGTTAAAGGTGTCAGCACAAATGTTGGGATGATGGAGATGTCATCAAAAGATTTCGCATACACCGCATTGATAAAACCACCTAGTGAAAATAAGAACGAGGTGACCAAGACGGTGTAAATGGTAACAAACCAATTGGTAATATAAAGGTCAGTAAAAAATAAACTCATGGCTGTCACAATGATACCGACCAAGACCCCACGACAGACACCGCCTAAGACAAAGCCCCATAAAATGGCATGCAAAGGTACAGGACTCATGATCAGCTCTTCAATACTTTTTTGAAATTTGGCACTAAAAAAGCTCGAAGAAACGTTAGCATAACTGTTGGTAATCACCGCCATCATAATCAGTCCAGGCACGATGAACTGCATATAGCTAAAACCACCCATCTCACCAATACGAGAACCGACCAAATTACCAAAAATCACAAAGTACAAACTCATGGTAATGGCAGGTGGAAGTAAAGTTTGCGGCCAGATGCGCATAAAGCGGCGAATTTCTTTATGCACCAAAGTATATAAAGCTACGCTAAGTTGATTTAAGTTCATGGCGTAGTTCCTTCGAGATTTTTTTCGACCATCTTCACAAACAGTTCTTCTAAACGGTTAGATTTGTTCCGCATACTACGAACTTGGATTCCTTGCGCTTCGAGTAATTGAAATAAGTCATTGAGAGTATGTGCTCTATCCAGAGTCACTTCTAAAGTCACGGCATCGACTAAATGGAAACGAACCCCAATGATGTCGATATGAATCGGTTCAATCGGCGCGGCCAAATCAAAAATAAAGGTTTCCTCATTGAGTTGATTGAGGAAATTTTTCATGCTGGTGTCTTCTTTAATGACACCACGGTCAATAATGGCAATTCGACGACACAGCATTTCCGCTTCTTCTAAATAGTGTGTGGTTAAAATGATCGATGTGCCTTTATTGTTCATTTCTGTGAGGAAGTCCCACATCGAACGACGTAGCTCAATATCAACCCCTGCTGTGGGTTCATCTAAAATAAGTAGTTTCGGTTCATGCATCATGGCACGGGCAATCATCAGGCGACGTTTCATACCACCTGAAAGCATACGGGCTTGAACACCGCGTTTTTCCCATAAGCCGAGTTTTTCTAAATATTCTTCGGCTCGAACTTCCGCAATTTTTTTAGGAATACCATAATAGCCTGCTTGTGTGACTAAAATATCGAAGGTTTTTTCAAACTGACCGAAGTTAAACTCTTGAGGTACAACCCCTAAGCACTGTTTGGCTTGAGAGGGGTGCGTATCGAGATTATGTTCAAAGATTTCGACAGTGCCTGAGGTTTTCTTGGTCAATGAGCTGATAATACCAATCGTTGTAGATTTGCCTGCACCATTTGGTCCAAGAAGGGCATAGAACTCGCCTTCAGGAACAGTTAAATCGATGCCTTTTAAAGCCTGAAACCCATTTTTATAGGTTTTGGACAAATCTCTTAACGTCAATGCATCAGTCATGAAATTCTCGAATGATTAATAGTGGCACTATTGTGAGCGATTATGCCTAATAAACCAAGTAATCTACTCGCAATTCTGTGTTGCAGATATGGAACATTGTATAAAGCATAAGCAGGAAAATCACTCTAAGCTATATAGATGCTTTACCTTGTGATTTTTTTTGATATGATGTGCTCGCGCGCTCATAGCTCAACTGGATAGAGTACAGGTCTCCGAAGCCTGTGGCGTGGGTTCGAGTCCCGCTGAGCGCACCATTTTCTTGTTTTATCCTTTTTGGCGTTATCCAAAATATATTAAAAATACAGTTTTAAGCTCTATTTCTCTTTCATTTCGTTCGAAGCTACCTTCGTTGTATTTCCTGCAACAATTTAAAAAATAAATTCAGTACAGAAAAAGCTAAAGATATTCATCGAAATATAATAGTCGTGGAAAATAGAATGTAGAAACAGCTTATTTTTTTGAAAAGCTTATCCTTTTGATGATTGTAATTTCAATATGAAGTTGATTCTTAATGAAATTTTTTCAGTCCGATGATGTCGAACGGATACAATTTCGACCATCATTCTTGGCTTGATAGAGTTTTTGATCCGCCTGTTTAATCACTTCTTGGATATTTTCTGAGTCTTGAGGCCAAGAGGCGATACCAATTGAAACCGTGATCGTTCCAATTGGGTCAATGTAGCTTTGTGCTACTGTTTTACGAAGTCGTTCAGCTGCTATATAGGCAATCTTTGGATCTTCGTGCACCACAAAGACAATAAATTCTTCTCCACCGACACGGCAGCAAACATCATGTTGACGAAAGTTACTTTTCATATGAGAAGCCAACTTTTTCAACACGTGATCACCTTGATCATGCCCATAGCTATCATTAACCGCTTTAAAGTGATCGATGTCCAATGTCAGTACCGAAAAAGGTGTATTGGTTGCTTCTAATTCATTTAAAAACAGTTTCATACCGCGGCGGTTATAAAGTCCTGTCAGCGGATCGGTGTTCACGTGTTGTTTAAGTTCTGCAATTTCATCTTTAAAATGTTTGGAGCTAAGCAAGAGAGCGGTGCGAAAGCGTAAAGCCTCAAAATACCAAGGATCGATGTTTTTAATGTCTTGATCAATATTTGGGCGAGTTAACATGCTGGCCATTTGTGCAAGCTTATTGAGTGGAGACGAAATCCAGTAAGAAAGCTTCCATACAAAAATGAACAAAAGCAAATAGAAGCCGAGCATAGCCAGTGTTACTTTAACGATGATCGAGTTGGCTTGGCTTAATAATTCTAAGGTCGGTTGTTGTGACACCACAATCCAATTCACGCTTGGAATTGCCGCAAATCCTGCTAGGTTTTCGATCCCTTTGCTATTGACCAGTGCAATCTTGCCTGTGGGGTGGGAGGTAATATATTGCATTCCGGTATTATTTTTTAATGAATCTCCAAGGCGGGTTTTATCTGGATGGAAGATGATCTTATTTTTATTATCAACAACATAAGTATAGCTTTTCTTATAAGAATATGTGGTGGCTAACAGTTCACTCACCAAGTTTTCTTTATTTAAATAAATCGAACCCGTCACGATACCGAGGAATTCATTTTTACGATTAAAAATAGGCTGGGCAATCAGCACAATTAAATTGTTTGACAAGCCTTTGTATGGAGAGGAAATATAAGTTTTCTTGAGTCTTAATGCTTCGGTAATACCTGGAGTTTTATATTGTTTTTCTTGATTAACTTGTAAGGTTTCTGGTGAGTACTCCAAAATAAAAGCATTTTTATCGATAATCGTGATTGAGTTAAATTTTTGTGATTGACCTTTAAGACGTGTAACTTCAGCTTTTAAAACCTGTTGATTTGAGAAATCTTGACCAACAATTTGAGCACTATAGCGTAGCTCACTCAACATACTTTCAAAATATTTATCGGTACTAAATGCAATTTTTGAGGCATAGCGCTGATTGGCGGCTAAAGAGTTTTCAGTTAACTGCTCTTTGATGACATAGTTCAGCACAAAAATTGAAACTAAAAATAAGCTTGAGACACAGCCAATAATTAAAATCAAAATAAGTTTTTGTAAATCTAAGCTATAAAAAACAGATTTTTTGATCACTCATGCCCCCAAGACAAGAACAGATTTTTTAAAGTTTTGTTGTGACGCCTGTAGAAGCTCAATTCTCATGATTGAAATCAATCTGGGTGAAAATTGCTTGAATTTGCTTACTGGTATTTTTCTAAGTATAGAGAAACTTCATATTAATATATATGTAGTTTTTCTATAAAAAGTACATTAGTTTTCATTAAGATAATATGAATAGCACACAATAGCGCATAATTAATCAAAAGCACGGCAGAGTAAAACTTGAAGTGCGACATAAACCACCTAATTAATTTAAAGGGTTTATGGAGTATATAAAATTGTCATACCATCATCTTAACTTTGAAGATCGTACTGCATTAATGCTTGAGTCAAGAAAAGAAGGCTTTTCAGCCAGAAAATTTGCTGAACTCATTAAAAGACATCCTAGTACGATCTATCGTGAGCTTAAAAGAAATAGCATCAATGACGTTTATCAAGCTCGATATGCTTCTGATAACACCTTCGCTAGACGTAGACGTGGTCACAGAAAACTCAAAATCGATTCAATCCTCTGGAAATTTATTGTTGAAGCGATCCGTTGTTTATGGTCTCCTCAGCAAATAGCAAAGCGTTTAAAGACATTTCCTGATTTGGATCAAACAATGAATGTAAGCCATACAACGATTTATTCAACGATACGAGCATTACCAAAGGGTGAGTTGAAAAAAGACTTATTATCCTGTCTGCGTCATGAAAATAAAAAGCGAAAAGCTAACGGTGAACCTAAAAAAGATTCTATATTACAGGATATTAAAACTATTCATGAGCGCCCAGCCGAAGTTCAAGAAAGAAAAATACCGGGTCATTGGGAAGCTGATTTAATTAAAGGTAAAGACAATAAAAGTTCGATAGCAACACTTATTGAACGAAATACACGGCTCTGTATCTTGGCAACATTACCTGATGCAAAGGCAGAATCAGTGCGCAAGGCTTTAACTGAAGCTCTGAAATATTTACCTGCAGAACTGCGTAAAACGTTGACCTATGACCGTGGACGCGAGATGTCAGAACATAAAATACTCGAAGAAGATTTAGGCATAGATGTATATTTCTGTGACCCACATTCACCTTGGCAAAAAGGCACATGCGAAAATATGAATGGTTTAATTAGGCAATATTTACCTAAAGGGATTGATTTAAATCAGGCAGATCAGCATTATTTAAATCAAGTTGCCATGTCACTGAATACTCGTCCTAGAAAGGCGTTAGATTGGCTTACACCATTAGAGAAATTTGCTCAGCTTGTTGATTATCATATGGCTTTTGAAACTGTCGCACCTCATGTTTGAATTCGCCCACTATTAAAGTTTAATGAAAACAACATTAAATTGGCATACCTAAACGTAATAATGAGCTCTTTATTATTTCGATCATTGGAGAACAAACATGAATGTCTTTGGCATCGCATTGATCACCTTATTATCATGCATTGGCTTAGGGGCACTCATTACCGGTTTTGTTGTGGGTGAAACATTCTTTATCGTGATTGGATTACTTTTATTTATTATGGTTTTTTGGGTTTGGTTAAGTCTTAAAGATAAAATTTCAAACCCTTTTAAAGATTAAAAATGTTGTGGTTGAGTGATTTTTATACTTTTACGATAGATCAATATTGATCAAGCTTAGATAGATGGATGTAGATGGCGTGCTTTGCATCTACTTCGTGTGTATATCATATGCAGAACCAGCCCAAAGGCTGGTAGCTTTGCAGTTTTTTGAGTTTATGCTTCAATCCAATTATCTTTAATTTCTTGGGCATCTTTGCTTAACATCACCTGATTTTCTCGAATTTCTCTCACCCATGCACTTGGGATAATATGATGTTTCCCATCGCCATGTTTGGTCAGTTTGATCTCTTGACCTTCTATGTGGTCAACATCTCCGATCTTCGTTCCACATACGGAAATTACACTAGAATGTTCTTTAATGTCTGAAATATTAATCGTGGTCATGATGTACCTCTATCTTATTCATAGAACAAAAACGAAGATTTACCCTAACCTAATTTCTCTTATTCATGGGTTTTTGAAATACAACACCAACATATTATGTCTTAAAATTTACGGAGTATAAAAATTGTCATTCTGTGTTTTATTTATAGAGCGCTAAGTTGATTAAATTATGCTGATGTTGTTTTATTTTTCATTTAGCCAGCGTTTATTTACTGAATTTCCAGCATTATTATAATGAATGACTTTTGCATAATTACCTACAGCTGTTGCATTATCAGGAATATCTTTGGTGACCACACTCCCTGCACCGATGGTGGCATTATTGCCAATTTTAACATGGTCGATAATACAGACATTTGGGCCAATATATACATTGTCGCCAATTACAGCGGCCTGACGACCGCCATTGGCACCAATCGTTGTAAACTGCGATAGGTTGACATTGTTTCCAATCACAGTCGTTGGGTTGACAATCAAAGGTCCCCCATGACCGATGAACAAGCCATAGCCAATTTTTGTGGTGCAGTGGATATCGATACCATATTTTTTCTTCTTATAATAAAAAATAGGGTAGGCCAGTTTGCCGATCCACGATTTTGAAGCCGAAAGACGTAACCAAACGCTAAAGTTAAAACCACGATTAAACAAATAAGTTTTGAGAAATGAACTTAATTTCGTATTGCCACAATACCGATATAAATCACTCAAAATCAATTGAACTAACATGGAAAAGAACTCATAGGTTGAATGCGCGATTTTACTTGATTTGACGCTGAGATGTTATCTCGATTTTGCCTTTCAGTATGGTCTCTTATTTTTAAAAAATATCAATTGGCTTTTATTTGTACAGTTGTTTCGAAATGTCATAGGCTCTTGTCGAGAGTAAAAAATGCTTTTATATTGTACCTAAAGTAGGTCGATAACTAAGACGCTACGATGTAGTTGGACGGATCAATGACAGCTCGTTGAGTTTGGAACGAAATGTTCAAACAATAAATCAGCACTAGCCTTCCAACATAGAAAAGCTCGCAGCAATGCGAGCTTTTTTTATGTAAAAAAAATATGACTATGTATCTCGGTTGTTAAGCATATTTGATTTAAGTTTATGATTTATAGTCCTGATTTTGAAAATATTTATATAAAATAACATTGCGATAAATTCTAACAACTCTTGGGGAGGTGTTGGGAAAAACTTGTGCTATAAGATTAAGCAGAGCTAAAAAAAGAAAAGGAAAATGACCATGACTCAGCTTGTAGATGTAAAGGTAAAAGACCAATACAGCCAAACGTATAATGTAAAGGCCCAGTTAAGGCAAGTACCTGAAAACTCCGAAGCAGAACGTTTGGATTTGTTTAAACGAATTGAACATATCGTTGTCGATGGTGAAGTGATTCTGCCGAGTATTGAACTGTTATTTGAAAGTCGGCAAACGGAAAATATATACCGAGTTGTTGATTAACCCTATTGAAAAAAGCCCATGTTTACATGGGTTTTTTATGGGCGATCTATATCAAGTTAAGTTATCCCATCGCAGAATATAAGGGATAAATTTTTTGAGCGATTATATTGAAGATCATAAAGTGAAATTAGGATATCACTTCACATATAGTCCTTATTTATCAAGCTGTTTGATGAATGGTTTGAGTAACCATTGTGCCAAAGTATTATAAAGTCGACGAAAGACATTAAGATTTATTGTATGAAAAAAATATAAGACAAGAGTTTTTAATAAAACTTGTAGTCTTTAAATCTTAACGGCTTTGTTGCACAAAGATTTAAAAATTAAGATTTCCCATATCTACTCAAATTTAAGTGGCAACTTGGGTGTGAGGTCGGCCTAACTCTGTGAATTTATTTAATACTGCTACACGTGCATGCATCTCATTGACTTGGCTTTGAAAGTTTCTCGAACTGAGTTTATCCCCCAATAATTTGATGCAATGCATCTTAGTTTCGACCAAACTTCGCCGATGATAGCCTGACCATTTTTTCCATAGTGTCCTGCCTAAACGTTTAACTGTTCGAAGTAATTCATTTCGCTCTAGCGAGCTGATCTTTGTATCTTTCCAAGGTTTCGCATTTTTTCTTGGCGGAATCACCGCATGCGCTTGCCGATCTGCAATGACCTGACGGCATTGCTTGGTGTCATAAGCTCCATCGGTATAAACAGAGTCAATCTGATCATCTTGTGGAATCTGATCGAGTAAATCACCAAGCACTTGTGAATCACTCACATTATTTGTAGTGAGTTGAATAGCGCGTATTTGAAGGGTTTCAGCATCTATACCAATATGAAGTTTACGCCATTGGCGACGATATTCAGGTTGGTGTTTCTTACGCTTCCATTCACCTTCGCCTAGAAACTTTAAGCCAGTAGAATCGACGAGTAGCTGGAGACCATTACTGCTTTTTTGATAGTTAATTGCAATATCAATATGCTTTTGTCTTCTGCAGATGGTGGAATAGTCTGGTGCTGTCCAATCTAATCTACAAAGATGAATGAGACTTTGCACAAAGCCAGTGACCATGCGTAAAGACAATCGAAATAGGGATTTGATCATCAGACAGCATTGGATGGCTGTATCTGAATAAGTTTGATTTCGACCATGTTTACCTTTGGGTTGAGCGTACCATTGAGTCTTGGGATCGAACCAAATTGAGAGATTTCCTCGATTTATTAATGCACTGTTATAAGAAGACCAATTGGTTGTACGATAGATTTTAGGTGTGGGCTTATTCATTTGCGAATTATATTGCCGAATAAGACTTTATCGGTAGGTTTGTGCAACAAAGCCAATCTTAACTAAGACAGAAAAAGACTCAATTATTCGTTGAATTTATTTAAGCTGCTTGCAAACGCAACAGTGAATGATTGATCTGTTGTAAGTGTTGGTTGAGTACTGTGGGTTCTATTCGACTTTCCTGTAACGTCGTAATCCATTGCATTTGGCAGCGTTTGAGACTGTGTAAGTCTGTCACCGATTGAATTTGAAGAATGAGTTGTTTTGCCATTAAGCCACAATAACGTTGTAATAAGCTCATCATCAAATCGCGTGTTTCTTCAAAGCTATAAGCTTTAAGCGGTGGGGCTGGGCTTTGTGTAGGAGTGGGTGGTGCAGGAGTCTGCGCTTTGCTGTCTAAATCTATTGGATTGACGTTATTCTGACTATTTTCGAGTACAGACGTCGATGATTGAGCCTCCGATGGCGGCTGTATTGGGCTAGAGACGCGAGATGTTTGTGTGGAATGAATTAAACCTAATTCAATTAATTGTTCGAGGATTTCAGGCGTTGCGATTCGTTGTTTGAACTGGTCAGCCAATTGTTCAAAATCTTCTGTACCAATTAAAACCAATAGTCGTCTTTGACGCGCATTGAGTGGGATATGACGTTGTTGTAAAGCATCTAAACCTAATGCTGTTTTTTGATAATGATTCATACCTTAATTTACTCCCCCGAACAAATAAATTAAGGCTGAACATACAGGCTGAAAATTACAACAATATTAAGAATTTATGACAATACATTTTAGAGCGTTTTAATGCTCGTATTTTCTAACGCTTTACGTAAGTACGGATCGAGTTCATCTTGACGCATTAACCACTGAATATAGTCAGCGGGGAGTTCGGCAATCGCTGTGCCGCGATGCTTGCCAAAATTAATGACACGCGGAATACGAGCATCTTCAGAGACAGCAAATAATTGCTCCATGCTGTTTATTTTTAATTGATGAACCACATGCATTAAAATATTGGCCGTTAAAATAATATCCATATCGGCACGATGGGCTTTTTTAATCATTTCACGGGCTTTTTCACTGCCTTTTGAAATCATATAAATGAGTGCCGAAATATTGTGGGCTTCGGCATCAGGCCAGACCAAACGCGCAAGGGCCAGTGTACAAATCGCTTTAATATGAGAAGTATCGACACCACATTTTTCGATAGCACGAATATCATAATCAATATTATGACCAATGATGTATTGCGTTTCGGTAGGTAGTTTAAAGGTCGTATAGTGAGGCTTCCCCACTAGGTCTGACTCTAAAATATGATGCACAGCCATCGCTGCGAATGAGATCGGTTCATCGACGGTATAGAGCTGATCAAATACTTGGCTTTTATCTAGGCTTAATTTGCCATTTACAATTTCAATCGGCGCATATGCAATCTCAATGGGTTGACCATTTAGGGTATGGGTTTCTGTGTCGAGAATAATGGCTTGCATGTGCATATCCGAAAATTAAAAGCTGAATAAATTTATCATTTTCAAGAGTATCAAGACAGCCTATGACTGCCAGATTTGTGGTTTATTCGCTGATTTTGTGCGGTGATGTTTTTAAATCATCTGGTGTAGCTAGGTGATTAGAGATCAGGCTTTATTGAGTAAGGGGAAGTCAGGAGTGGATTGATCAATGCATTTAGGTAAATTGAAAGGAAAATGATTGCTTAAAATTAAAATAATTCTTTGGAATTTAGCTCAAACAAAGACTAGTAGAGTGTTCAGCACCTGAATTCAGTTGTAGGGTCAAGATTTATTTTGAACTCCAAATTACCAGTTTTTATAACAATGGTGAGTGCGCATTTGCAGACAACGTTCACTTTGTATCATTCTCGTAAATGGTCTTGCCATGCGTCATTTTGAGGCGTAAATCATTAATGTATTCAAGTGATTTGAATCGTTACAACAAGAAAAAATGTCATTAAGGAATTTTAAGATGAAAAAACATATATTGGCCGTGTTCGTCAGTAGTTCTGTGCTGGTTTTAACAGCCTGTGGAGGAGGGGATGGCGGTTCAACTTCTGTTGGTGTAGATGACGGGATTCCTAAAAACAATATTGTTAATCCAGTCGTAACTACGCCAACAGCATATACAGATACAGATATGTCAGCTACCGCTGGTGAAAGTGTGGTCATGACTTATAAAATGCTGGGTCAGGACAATAAAGAAACTCGCGCAACTGCATTGCTTTTTACTCCTAAAACAGTAGCTCCGGCGAAAGGTTGGCCAATAGTGGTGTGGGCACATGGTACTACTGGTGTTGCTGATATTTGCGCGCCAAGTAAATCTTCTATGGATCCTGATGTAAAATCGATGATTAATGAGTTACTTAGCGAGGGATATGTTGTTGTTGCTCCCGATTACGAAGGACTGGGAGAGCCAAGTGGTACAGAAGCCCATCCTTATCTTAATTTAAAAAGTGAAGCTTTTTCGATTACAGATGCAGTAGTTGCAACACGTGACTACTTAACCAAGCAAGGTAAATCGGTTTCAAAAAACTGGGTGACGGTTGGGCATTCACAGGGCGGTCATGCTGCTTTAGGAGCTGGCGAATATCAAAGTCGCGCGCAGTTAGATTATAAGGGGACAGTCGCAATTGCACCTGCGTCTAATTTAAAAACAATCTTTCAAGCGGGTGCTGCAAGTGTTGCAAATTTGCCAGTAACTCAACAGGTTACTACTTATACTTCACTGAATACCTATGCTGCACTCATCACCGCAGGTATGCAGAATCCGCCCAATATAACTTTGTACGGGCAAGTGTTTGAGTCTGAAGCTGCCCGTATTGCACGAACAGCTGAATCGGCATGTTCAGGAACCGTTTTGGTAAATTATTATACGGAAATGAATATTTTTGCGAATACATATAACACATTAAATGGATATTACCCAAAAACAGGATTTCTAGATTTGCCAGTCATAAAAAACTTTTTAGATAACACATCGCAGCCTTTGAAGGTCAAACAAACAGCGCCAATTATTATTTATCAAGGTACCAATGACACGACTGTTCCAAGAGCGATTACGAATATTTTATATGCTGGTGCGTCTCAAGCTGGAAATAATATTCGTTATGTGACTGATGACAGTGAAACGACGAAATGGACCCATACCACATCGTTTAGTGAAAATATCGATGATATTGTTGATGATGTCAAAACTCTCATGCCAATTCAGTAATTTGCTTTGACTCAAATCGCTCATGGAGTTCTGCTTCATGAGCGATTTTTTATTTAAAACTGCGTAAAGTTCGTTCTCGAAATTTATAAACTTCATGCTACAATACGCGCCAATCTTAGCACGGCTTAAAAGCCCTAATTTCATAGGACCTCGCTAATGTTTGCCAATATCTCAATTGCTGAATTTGATCCAGAAATCGCGCAAGCAATCACAAATGAAGATGCTCGCCAAGAAGCGCACATCGAACTGATTGCTTCTGAAAACTATTGCTCTCCAGCAGTAATGGAAGCGCAAGGTTCAAAACTTACAAACAAATATGCTGAAGGCTACCCAGGCAAACGCTACTACGGCGGTTGTGAATATGTAGACGTGATTGAACAATTAGCGATTGACCGTGCTAAAGAGCTTTTCGGTGCAGATTACGCAAACGTTCAACCACATGCAGGTTCACAAGCAAACTCTGCTGTTTACTTAGCTCTTCTTAACCCAGGCGACACTGTTTTGGGTATGAGTTTGGCTCACGGTGGTCACTTGACTCACGGTGCTAAAGTAAGTTTTTCTGGTAAAACATATAACGCAATTCAGTACGGTTTAAACCCTGAAACTGGCGAAATTGATTACGAAGAAGTTGAGCGTTTAGCAGTTGAGCACAAGCCACGTATGATCGTAGCTGGTTTCTCTGCTTATAGCCAAATTGTAGATTGGCAGCGTTTTCGTGACATCGCGGATAAAGTTGGCGCTTACCTATTTGTAGATATGGCTCACGTTGCTGGTCTAGTTGCTGCTGGTGTTTACCCAAGCCCAGTTCAGATTGCTGACGTAACAACTACCACTACACACAAAACACTTCGTGGCCCACGTTCAGGTTTAATCCTTGCGAAAGCAAACGAAGAAATTGAGAAAAAATTACAATCAGCTGTATTCCCTGGTAACCAAGGTGGTCCATTGGTTCATGCGGTAGCGGCTAAAGCAATTTGCTTTAAAGAAGCAATGGCTCCTGAATACAAAGTTTACCAACAACAAGTGGTGAAGAACGCTCAAGCAATGGCTGAAGTTCTTATTGCTCGTGGTTATGACATCGTTTCTGGCGGTACAGAAAACCACTTGTTCTTATTATCTCTTATTAAGCAAGATGTAACAGGTAAAGAAGCAGATGCATGGTTAGGTGCAGCTCACATTACTGTGAACAAAAATGCAGTACCAAATGACCCACGCTCACCATTTGTGACTTCTGGTATCCGTATTGGTACACCAGCTGTGACGACTCGTGGTTTCGGCGAAGCTGAAGTACGTGAACTTGCTGGCTGGATCGCTGATATCCTAGACAGCAAAGGTGACGAAGCTGTGATTAACGCTGTTAAAGCGAAAGTTGAAGCTGTTTGTGCGAAATTTCCTGTTTACGCAAACTAAGTTCTGACTTGAGAAAGCCCCCTCAAGGGGGCTTTTTTTATAGCATTAAAAAATCAAAATCAGTTGAAATGTAATTTAGACTGCATTTCTGATATAACAGAAGTTATAGGCTAATAAATTATTTTTAATAAGAATTTTATTCATACCGTATTCAAATAGGAATGCAGCACATGGCAAACCCAGCAATTATCATTTCTGAGCAGGATCTTCATCGTTTAGAAACGATGTTAGAACATCAGCCTAAACTTACACCGACCATGCAGTTGCTTGAAGAAGAATTGGCACGCGCCGATGTTGTTGCTCCACAAGATATGCCTGCCAATGTGGTAACGATGAATGCAAAAGTTTTACTGACTATTGCACCATCTACAGAAGCATCTGAAATTACCTTGGTTTATCCGCATGATTTTAAAGGCGAGAAGGGACAGGTCAATGTTGTAGCCCCTATTGGTGCAGCAATTCTTGGCTTAGCTGAAGGTCAAGAAATTGAATGGCCACAGCCAGACGGTCAAATGATGAAAGTCAAAATTGAAAAAGTGCTTTATCAACCTGAGCGTGAAGGTGATTATTTATAATATCGAAACACTCCATTTTAAAGCCATGTTGATCATGGCTTTTTTATGACTTTGAATATGTACTTTCTATAATGAAAGACAGTAATGCAAAAGAAAACAATAAAATAGAGTGCTGATTGATTGCGATTTTTTATTTCATTTAGATAGGGTTGTTTATATTGCTGATAGGCTTGTTCATAGCCGTTAATGCATACAAAATATCTTGATGGCTTTTTAGATAGGTGATGGGTTGCCCTGTCCAAGCGGGAATATCTAAAGGGAACTGCATTGCATCGAATAGCCATTGGCAACTATGAAAATAGCGAATAGGTAAATTTATTTTATTCATTGGATTTTTCGGGCCAGTGTAGGAGGCGGTCTTAAAAGGTGAGTCTGACCAACGATCACACCAAACCGTTTGAATTCGGCCCTGATTTTGGTTAAAGAAACCGACCAAAAATTGCGTTTTACCCAAGCTGTTTAAGTTATAGGGTGCTAGATTTTTTTGATAAAGTTGGACGGCTGTTTCATTATCTAGCAGTGTGCCACTCACTTGTTGTAATTGGCTTGGATCACGCTCTAAAAATGTTTCGTGAATGTGTTTTGCTTTATAGTGCGCACCAGCACTGATAAGTAAGGTTAATGCAATGCATAAACCTAAACTATAACGAATGATGTGCTGAAGGCGGATGATCATAATTTTGTTGAAAACAGAAGCAGTGATTAGCCAGATCAAGAAAAGGTTTTCACAACATATTTGCAAAAATCTACATGTTATTTAACATAAAAGCTGTACTATAAAAATGATTTTATTCAATTTCTTTATTGGGTTAAAGCACTATGGCACAAATTGACGTTCTTGTTCCTTTAAGGGATATACCAGTCAATTCAGATGAACTTTTAAGTATCCAGCGTAATGATTTGGTTCCATTGCTGAACGATCAATATCGTCTCAATCATTATGCAGATAGTGTCATTCAAGCGCAGTCTGTGCTGCTTAACGGGATAGATCCACAGTTGACCTTACAGTTGAGTCAAACTATTGAGCAACTGATCCAGTCACTGGCTGACTCAAAAAAATACCTGAAGAAGCGTAAATTTAATGGGCTACAAAAGTGGCTGGGAATTGATATTGAATATGGTTCAACCCAAGTTGAATACTATAAAAAACTGGATCAGCTGTTGGATCGAGCCAATCATCTCAGCCAAAAATTACAAATTGAAATTCAAAAGTCACAGGCGCGCTATCAGCAGTTAACAGGCTTACGTGAGCAAATGGCCAAATATATATCTGCGGCTGAAGCATTTTTAATGGAATATCCTAAATTTGTGAAGAATGCACATCCTTTAGATAATTTTGAAGAACGGTTATCGAAGAAAATAAACAGCTTGCAGACTTTGCAAAGCAGTAATGATATTGCGATCACTCAAATGCAATTGTCTCAGCAGCTTTCATTGAGTTTGTTAGACCGATATAAAGAGGCACAACAGGTCTTGATCCCAGCATGGCAATATCATGTCAAACAATCGCAGCAATCAAGCTCGACAATTGAACTGGAAAAGCTCGATAATAGCCGTGAAAAATTGATTCATACATTAAAAAAATCACTACAGAAACCAATACTTTAAGTAATAGATTAGGTGAATTATGACTAACTCAGAACAAAACAGTCTTGTGGTAGAGCCAACCACCGAAGTGATTGAACATAAGTTTCAACAGTTAAATTTGCAAGAAATTGGCTTGCAACAAGATGACTTCAATGCGGTCTTGGCAGCGCGGAAAGAGTTGGCAGAAATCAACCATAACGCCGTGGCGGAGTATGGTAAAAATATTGCGACACAAACCTCAGGATATACCGATGAATTGTTAAATTTGGTGCAAAACAAGGACCTTGATGAAACAGGGCAAAAGCTGAATCAGGTGGTACAAGTCGCACAACAGCTCAATACCTCAAGTATCTTAAATAAAAAGAAAAATTCAGGTTTCTTCGGTGGCTTGATGAGCAAAATTAAAGGCGCAAAGAATAATATTGATATGCACTTTAATACCACCAAAGAACAGATTGATACTTTAGTGAAAGAAATTGAAAAATCACAGTCTGGTTTAAAAGCACGTGTTGATACACTAGATCGGATGTTTCATGGTGTACAAAGTGAATATAAACAGCTCGGTGTGTATATCGCAGCAGGTAAGTTGAAACAGGATGAAATTCAGCAGGAAATCTCAACGCTGACTTCACAGGCACAAGATCAAACCACGACACAGAGAGTTTACGACCTCAATCATTTAGCCAATAATTTGGAAAAACGCGTGAGTGATTTGCAGGTTTTACAACAATCAGCCATGCAAACATTACCGATGATTCGTATTATCCAGTCTAATAATTTGATGTTGGTCGATAAGTTTTATGCGATTAAAAACATCACATTGCCTGCATGGAAAAACCAAATTAGTTTGGCGATTTCTTTAAATGAGCAGAAGAATAGTGTGCAGTTGGCCAATACCATTGACGATGCGACCAATGACTTATTGAAGCGTAATGCTGATTTGTTACATCAAAACTCAGTAGATACGGCAAAAGCCAATCAACGTTCAGTGATTGATATTGAGACGCTTGAACATGTACAAAACACCCTCATTAAAACAGTAAATGATGTGATTCAAATACAAAAAGAAGGGATGCAGAAACGTGCGGAAGCAACCACTCGTTTGCGTAGTTTACAGGACAATTTGAATCAATTGGTTTTAGAATCGAGTTCTAATCGTACGACACCATCTTAATGCCGAGTTGGGTGGTCGATAGAGGAGAAGCATTTGCCTTCCTTAGATGAGTATGTTGTTCAGCCTCAACACATTGAACAAGGCGTGGTTGCACTCAAACAGCGTGAGCGTAAACTGAGTTTATGGTGTATGTTGAGTGCTGCCTTGTTTATTGCCTCCAGCATTAGCTATTTTCTACAACCAGATTTTGTCTATAGCTTTTTTGGACTGAGCACTGAAATACAGCAACTGCATATGCCCATGAGTGTCGATGCAAATTTAGCATCACTTGGACATCAGCCAGATTATTTTCTGAATTTGCTGTCATGGTTTGGTTGGGTTGTGCTCAAGATCATGGTGTCTTTTATTGGGGCATTCATACTGGTGCACTATGCACGGAAAATTCATTTTTTCTATGTACGTTTTCAATCTTTTATACTGAAGTTTGTGGCATGGCTGATTGCCTTTATTCTGCTTTGGTCAGGTCTGACCTATCTGCAATATGATTTAAAAGATGATGAAAGCGAGGCTTTTCAGCAAATCGTACACTACGACAAAAATATTCAGCAAAGTGAAATAGCGCAGTATTTGCAGCAGTCGCAAATACAAATGCCTGTAAAACATTATTTACTTGCGCAGACGGCATTGTTACACCAACCTGTCGATAAAAATGCAGCAATTCCGCATGTGCTTGCTCTTGTCCAAGCAGAAAAAACCGATTCACATTTTATTGAATATGGGTTTAAGCCTGAACAGTTATGGACGATGCAGCATCAACTCTATGGCAAAACACTCACGCCGATGGCTGCAAGTGTAGAAAAACAAGTTCAGCAAGCAGCGCAGTTCACTAAGGTCATGCAATTCTTCTCGCTTATCTTGATGCTACTTATGGCGCTGTTGAGTCTTGTGTTATTTGGTTTGACGCGTCAGTTAAAGGCTAGAACCTTAAGAATTGAACAGAGGATGCAGAGTGAATCTTAAGCTTTGACTTCATAAAAAGTCCTGCGGGGTAGTGGGACTTTTTATGATGAATATCTTTAAATCCATAAAACCGATTATTAAAATAAAAACAAACTGTTTTATCTATTTTTAAATTTACTCTATGATTCTTCTATCAAATAAATTTACAGACTGCTTTGGAGAGCTCAACAATGTTAGATCAAAATACTTCAGCTCAATTAAAAACACTTCTTGAACGCCTTGAAGGTCCGATTGAATTGGTTGCGACTTTGAACGGTTCTGAGAAATCAGACAAAATCAAAGAATTGGTTGAAGAGGTTGCAGCACTGTCTCCACTGGTGACTGCACGTTTTGATGGTCAAAACTCACGTGCACCTAGCTTTGGTGTGGCAAAAGCCGGTGAAGAGCCGCGTGTTTTCTTTGCTGGTTTACCAATGGGACATGAGTTTACCTCTTTGATTTTGGCATTGTTACAAACCTCAGGTTACGCACCCAAAGTATCGGATGAAGTTTTGGCCTCAATCAAAGGTTTAGGTATCCAGTCTGACTTTGATGTATTTGTCTCTTTAAGCTGTCATAACTGCCCAGACGTGGTGCAAGCATTGAACCTGATTGCCATTTACAATCCGGGTACGACAGCCACCATGATTGATGGTGCATTCTTCCAAGACGAAGTTGAAGAGCGCAAAATCATGGCTGTACCAATGGTGTTCCAAGACAACAACCATATCGGTCAAGGTCGTATGACTTTGGAAGAAATTATTGCCAAACTGGATACCCATTCCGCAGCCAAAGAAGCTGAAAAACTCAATGCCAAAGAGGCTTTTGATGTTTTAGTGGTTGGTGGTGGTCCTGCGGGAAATACCTCTGCCATTTATGCCGCACGTAAAGGCATTAAAACCGGGATTGTGGCTGAACGTATGGGTGGTCAAGTCATGGATACCATGGACATTGAAAACTATACCTCGATTCAAAAGACCCAAGGGCCGAAGTTTGCTGCTGAAATGGAAGCACATGTACGTGAGTACGGTGTGGACATCATGAACTTACAACGTGTCTCTAACATCAAAGGTGCGGATGAGACAGCGAATGGCTTGGTTGAAGTCACTTTAGAAAATGGTGCAAAACTTGAATCTAAAACGGTGATTCTTTCAACAGGCGCACGTTGGAGAGAGATGAATGTGCCGGGTGAAGCAGAATACCGTACTCGTGGTGTTGCCTACTGCCCACACTGTGATGGTCCACTGTTTAAAGGCAAACGTGTTGCTGTGATTGGTGGAGGGAACTCAGGTGTCGAAGCTGCAATTGATCTTGCGGGGATTGTAGAACATGTGACTTTGGTTGAGTTTGATACCAAACTACGTGCTGACCAAGTGTTGCAAGATAAATTGCATAGCTTGCCTAATACCACAGTAATCCTAAATGCACTATCAACTGAAGTTGTGGGTGATGGTCAGCAAGTGACAGCATTGAAATATAAAGACCGTGCAACCGATGTAGAACATACGGTTGAGCTTGCAGGAATCTTTGTGCAAATTGGTTTATTACCAAACACTGATTTCTTAAAAGAGACTGCTGTTGAGCTTTCAAACCGTAATGAGATTATGATTAACGATCGCAATGAAACCAATGTCAAAGGTGTATTTGCCGCAGGTGACTGTACGACTGTGCCTTACAAGCAAATCATCATTGCCACAGGTGAAGGCGCGAAAGCCGCTCTGTCTGCTTTTGATTATATTATTCGTTCTGGGCTGTAAGTGTGAAATGAAAAAGCCAACGCTCTCCCAAAATATATGTTGGCTTTTTCCCTTTATGTTGTATCGCTGATCTTTGGTTTTACCCTTGATAGGAACTGGGTCGCTAACAGCTCAGTTCCTTTTTTTCGTTTAAAGCAAATATCTTGTACAAAGAAAAAGCCAAAGTGCTCTCCAGTCACTTTGGCTTTTTCATTTAGTTGTTGTTTATTGTTATTCTTTGCCCAGTTTTTGTTTTGAAACTCTGAGTGTGGTCAGTACTCGGTTTCTTTTCTACTTTCCCCAAGGTTAGACGCTAAATAAGTTCAATCCTTTAAATTTTTCTAACAATTGTTGCTGTGTTTCAACGTGTTCTGGATGTGGCTCGATACAAGCAATTGGGCAAACATCGATACAGGTTTGGGTGTCATAAAAACCAACACACTCGGTGCAACGGCTGACGTCTATTTCATAAATTTTATCACCTTCAAAAATAGCGGTATTGGGACATTCGGGAAGACACATATCACAGTTAATACAAGCATCCGTTATTTGTAGTGCCATAACATTATCCCCAGTCAGCTTGCAACATAGGCCAAGGCAGGCGCTGAAATGTCGGCATTTGAATGCGGTAAGTTACGAATGAGTAGGGCATAGCGCATGTCGACATCAGCAGGAACAGGGATTTCAACCACATGACCTGAGCCTTTCGCTTCAAGTATTGGATTGCCTTTTTTATCGAGGATTTCTGTTAGTTCAAAAGTGATGTTGCCTGAAGTGGTCATGAGTTCGAGCACATCACCCACTACAAAACGGTTTTTGACATCGACTTTCAGATAATCGCCATTGCGTTCCAAAATTTCACCGCAGTATTGTTGATGGTCAAAACTGGATGAACCATTTTCATAGTTTTGATATTCGCTATGCACGTGGCGGCGTAAAAAACCTTCGGTATAACCACGGTTGGCCAGACCTTCGAGTTGTGTCATGAGTGAGGAATCGAAAGGTTTACCTGCGAGCGCATCATCTATGGCTTTGCGATAAATTTGTGCTGTACGGGCACAGTAAAAATAAGACTTGGTGCGTCCTTCAATTTTTAAAGAATGAATCCCCATTTGGGTTAAGCGCTCAACATGTTGCACCGCGCGTAAGTCTTTTGAGTTCATAAAGTAAGTACCATGTTCGTCTTCTTCAGCAGCAAACATGTCTTCATCATGACGTTGTAGTAATACGGGTTCATCAAACTGATGCTGTGCTTGCATATGCAGTTCATCAGCATTAGAGCTTGAACAGCAGTTGGAGCCTGTATTCAGATTTTGGACTGGGATCACATCGCCATTTTCATCTTGATGAGTCTCGTGTACTTTGTATTCCCAACGGCATGCATTGGTACATGCCCCCTGATTGGCATCACGTTTATTCATATAGCCGGAAAGCATACAACGTCCAGAGTACGCCATGCATAGCGCACCATGCACAAAAACTTCAATTTCCATGTCTGGTACTTGTTGCTTAATTTCTTCAATTTCATCAATAGATAATTCGCGGGACAAAATGACCCGAGTCAGTCCCATGTTCTTCCAAAACTTCACAGTAGCCCAGTTAATGGCATTAGCTTGAACCGAAAGATGCACATCCATGTCTGGAAAATGTTCGCGTACCATCATAATTAGCCCTGGATCCGACATGATCAGGGCATCGGGTTGCATCGCAACCACAGGTGTGAGGTCGCGAATAAAGTTTTTGAGTTTCGAGTTATGCGGTTGAATGTTGACGACCACATAAAACTTTTTTCCTAAGTCATGTGCTTCTTGAATGCCGATAGCCAGATTGTCATGATCAAATTCATTATTGCGCACACGTAAACTGTAACGAGGTTGTCCGGCATAGACTGCATCTGCACCATAGGCAAATGCATAACGCATATTTTTAAGCGAACCTGCAGGAGAAAGAAGTTCAGTAACGTGATGAATGCTCATGATTAAACTAAGGCATAAAAAAAATATGGGTTTATTGTAGGGCTTTAAAAAATAGATTCAACCTAGTAAACAACTCGGAATTTAAACGGTTATAGACGCGAAAATTACATGTTCAAACGCTGGATGTGAGTGCTTAATGATAAGTATCTAGATAGATAGTTTTATATGGATGAGAATAGAAGTAAATTTAAATATCCTTGTTTTATAAAGAAAAAGATCTGTTATATAAAAATTACCTGAGGTTTTAATCATCGAGAAGCTGGGGGGCTTTGCGGCCTTTTATCCGAAATAATTAGGGATCATTTTTATTAGATTTGAGGTTAGGCTAGATTTTTTATTTCTGAAATTATTAAAAAATTAAATATAAAAGTCCTAGATTGACCATGCAACGTTCGGGCAAATGTATCGCAAAATGGAGTAATACCCACAGTCTAAATTTTGTATTGATGTGTTTTATACATCTAACCCTGCTTCAAGATGTCTTAAAATTTGGCAATCATCAATGGTTGATTGGGTTGCGCAAGATTGTCGAAGCTGTTGTAGCTGTACCTGGAATTTTTGCAATTCAATGATTTTTTGTTCGACTTGTTTTAAATGTTCATCGATCAGTTGATTGACCGCACTACAGTCTTGTTGAGGCTTTTGTTCCAGTTCAATCAGGTATTCAATTTCTTTGAGTGAGATATCCAGCGCGCGGCAACGTTTAATAAAAATGAGTCGTTTAAGCGCATCATCTTGATAATAGCGATAGTTATTTTCTCCGCGAAAAGAAGGCTCTAATAAATGCTTTTTTTCATAGAAACGAATGGTATCGGCACTTAATCCCGTTTTATGGACTAAGTCTTTCATCAAATAAATAGGAGATGAGTTTTGTTGATTCATTTTTCTTGACCTTAGAGCGACTCCATAGTTTTTAATCATAATAGAAAATGATTACGTCTGAATAGAGGTTGTGTATATGGCATGTTCTTCTTGCAGTTGTGCACCTGCACCGCAAAAGCCAAATAGTAAGTTTAGAACGGCATTGTGGATTGCCTTATTGATCAATTTAGCTATGTTTGTGGTGGAGCTCATTGGTGGAGCTTATGCGCATTCGTCATCTTTATGGGCCGATTCTTTAGATTTCTTTGGCGATGCAGTCAACTATGGTATTTCCCTAGCGGTGCTTGGTGCGAGTTTATATTGGCGGGCGACAGTGGCACTGCTTAAAGGTATTACCATGGCGCTATTTGGTCTAGTCGTGATTGGTAAAGTGATATATGCCTATGCTTTGGGAATTCCGCCTGAAGCCATGACCATGGGTGTGATTGGCGTGATTGCTTTGCTTGCGAATGTGGTTTGTGCCGTCATTTTATATGCCTTTAGGGAAGGTGACTCTAATATGCAATCGGTCTGGCTTTGTAGTCGAAATGATGCGATTGGGAATGTGGCAGTTATTTTTGCTGCAATAGGTGTGTTTGGTACAGGCAGTTTGTGGCCAGACATAATCGTGGCAGGCATTATGGCGACTTTAGGTATGACTGCGGGTTATCAAGTGGTGAGCAAAGCATTATCTGAGCGTAGATTACAGCTCGAGAATTAAGAAAAACGCTAAATTTCTTAATCAAAGTGAAATTATTTCCATAAAAATGTTCCGCAGTTGCTCGGAGCATTTTGTTGTTTACATAATAAGAATAAAACTCTGCTCATTTGTCGGATTGATCTGGCTATAATGGCGCCTAATTTATGATCGCTGTTTGCGATCGACTATGACTGAAACTTACTTTTTAAAAATATAGACGATGATAAATACAATCACTCAAGTGCTTGAGCAATTGGGGCTAAGTGCACAAAAGCGTGCCATTCATGCACAATTTTCACATGCTGCATTAAATCATGACATCTTTTTGCAGCATATTGAAGGCACACATGCATTAAACCAAGGTTTAAATGTTGAATTGATCTGCCTCTCAACCAATGCCCTGATTCCACTCAAACAATTTATCGGGGTACAAGTCGCGGTCGATCAGGTCACAGACCAAGGCACATTATTTCGCAGTACAGGGATCATCACCCACGCCGAACAAGGACAAAGTGATGGTGCACTGACCCTGTATAAACTTCGCTTAGAAGACGCAACGGCACTTTGGCATAAACGTCGCAATAGTCGAGTGTTTATGAATAAAAGTGTGCGAGATGTCAGTGAAATACTCTTTAAGGAATGGCAGAGTAAAAGTCCGCTATTTGCTGCTAGCCTCAGTCTTGATCTTTCTGGTTTAAATACAGAGACCGATGTTCGTCCCTTCATCATGCAGTCAAATGAAACCGATTATGACTTTCTAACACGGCTTTGGCGCAGTGAAGGCATCAACTGGCTGATTGATGAAGCTGAACTCTATGTACCTCATACTCGTCATCCGATTCAAGCCCAAAAACTTAGACTCTTGGATGACAACAGTCAGTTTCAAGCCTTAAAGCGTCGTCAGATTCGTTTTCATCGTTCTAGTGCTACCGAACAACAGGATAGCATCATCAGTCTGAGTGCACAGCGCAGCCTGCAACCCACTGCAGTCCATATCCAACGTTGGCAAGCCGATCACCTGAGTCAAGAAGAAGGCGCAGGTTCAGTCCAAAGCCAACATCAACACAGTACACAGCAAGACAATGCTAGCCTCAGCTTAGAACAAGCGTGGCATATTAGCCCTGCATGGATGCAAGATTTAAATGGAGAAGATCAGGCGACAGCAGCATCAAACAGCCAAATTGAAAAACTCAATCAAACCCTGAGTAATGTCTACAACCAACAGGCGAAACAATTCACTGCACAGAGCACCGTACGTGATGCCCAAGTGGGGTATTGGTTTGAGTTACATGAACATCCTGAACTTGATCAACACAGTGACGCAGACAAAGAATTTCTGATCACGACCAAGACTTTCTATAATCAAAACAACTTGCCCAAAGATCTGAGTGAGCAAATTCAGCATTTACTGAAACAAAGCCAATGGTCACTCAAAACCAGCGCAGTGCCAAGCGAACGCCAAGCCAACCACCTAAGTTTACAGCGTCGTCACATCACGACCGTTCCAGTTTATAACCCGATAGAGCACCGACCAGCCACACACCCACAGCGTGCCAAAGTCGTGGGACCAAGTGGCGAAGAAATTCATGTGGATGAATGGGGACGGATCAAAGTTCGCTTCCTCTTTACCCGCAACGATGACCACAGCCATGATGGCGGTGCAGGCGCCAATGACAATGATACAGACTCGGCATGGGTTGATGTCTTGACCCCATGGGCGGGTGAGGGCTATGGCGCACGCTTTTTACCACGCATTGGTGAAATCGTGGTGATTGATTTCTTTGATGGCAATCTTGACCGTCCCTTTGTGGTTGGACGGATTCATGAAGCGCAGCGCAGCCCAACGAAATTTGATCAGAAAGGTCAATTGCCAGAGACCAAGAAACTGGCAGGGATTCGCTCTAAAGAAATAGGGGGTGAAGGCTATAACCAACTCCGCTTCGATGACACCACAGGTCAAATCTCGACTCAACTACAAAGTAGTCATGGGGCAACTCAGCTAAACCTCGGTAACCTCAGCCACCCCAAAGAAACGGAGACAAGTGAAGGACGAGGAGAAGGCTTCGAGCTTCGAACTGATCAATGGGGCGCGATTCGAGCAGGCGAGGGATTACTGCTCAGTAGCCATAAACAAGATCAAGCTGCAGGTACACATCTGAATGCTCAACCTGCCAAACAACAACTTGAAGGGACTTTAAACAATAGCCAAGCTTTAAGTGAAGTGGCGAAGAATCAACAGACAGATCCACTAGAAGTTTTAGAGAACTTAAAAGGCTTCTTAGAACAGATTGAACAACATGATCAAAACAAGGCAGATGCATTTAAACAAGCCATCATGATTCTCTCTGCACCAAACTCCATAGCTGTGAGCAGCAATGAAGATATTTATCTCTCAGCTGATGGTCAAATCAGCCAAAGTGCAGGGGAGAGTATTAACCTTTCTACACAGAAATCGTTGATTGCACATGCCAGTGAGAAAATCAGCTTCTTTGCGGCACAAGATGGGCTAAGAGCCTATGCAAGCAAGGGTAAGGTTGAAATCCAAGCGCAAGGAGATGCACTCGATGTTATTGCGCGTAAGGGGGTTCAGATTATTTCCACGGAAGAGCAAATTGAAATTAAGGCCAATAAGAAAATCGTGCTAACTGCGGGCGGTAGTCAAATTGAGATTAGTGGTGCAGGGGTATTACCGACCACTGCTGGAAAGTTTGAGAGTAAGGCGGGGCAGCATTTGTTTATGGGGAGTGCTTCCGTGAATGTGCCAGCAATTGATTTGCCCGATTGTTCTGCGAAGCAAACGCAAGCAGCTCAAAATGGTTCTGCAAAGGTTGATTTATCATGAATTTACCTATTTTTACCGCGGTTCAACATGATACTGAGCAGAATGATAGAGCTCAGTTAGAACAACACTGTTTTAAACTTTTAAATCAATATGGACATCTGATCTTTTTATTGGATAGTACGCTTAACCCATCCATTTTTGATGATGTCGTAAATGTTTTAGCAAAAAAGAATATTGCATATATCCCTTTGGCGATCAAAAAAGATATGGCGACATCTGATCTTTTTCTGATCTGTATTGATGATCATAAGGTTTTCGAACAAGTAAAAGATGATTTATTACAGAACCTAATCCGCAATAAGGACATTGTAAATGACAGCTACTTTGTACATGGTTTTGGTACAACAAAAATAGAATCACTTGAAGAGTTAAGGGATCAGATAAGAAATAAACTGATAGTGTCGGATCAAGGAAGAAAAATTTTATTCCGTTGGTATGATCCACGAGTATTGATCTATTTAAATGACATTTTAGAAGAAAAAAACTTAGTGAGTTTAGTGGATAACTTTGAAGCATGGCATTTCTTACACCCCACAGGATTTTATAGCATTGAATCTAGTGAAGAACGGACTCAGATTAAAAAAGTACCTCTGCGTTCTTTAAATAAAGCCGAATCAATAGCATTGGATTTAGTTGAATTATCAAATAGTGTTTTTCAGCAACTTAATGATTTTAATGAAGTAGATATTTCACAATTACATCCAGTAAATATCCATAAAACATTATTACAAGCTCATCATAATTATGGGTTAGAGAATAATTTAGATCTCGTGACTTATGGTTTATATGGGCAAATCATTCATCAAGATTTTATGGCTCATTCTTTGGTCACGGACATCCTTTATGAGCACTGTGTGCAGGGTGAGCTTTCATTTACAGATGCAATGGATTATCTGGATTCTGAGTTGTACTCCGTTATTCAGCAAGATTTAAATGTATAGGGTGTGATATGACAACAAATCAACAAACGAATTTGAAAACACCAAATGCTAGCAACTCTAAATTCAATGAGATGATTCAGCAGCAAATAAAAAAGCAATCCAAAATTCCTGTTCTGGGGAAAACCGAGCCTGTGCCAGATATGAGGAATCCTAAATCTGTTGAAGAGATCCAAAAAAAAATAGAACAAAGTAAAATTGGAAAATCTTCAAAGCAGTCTACTCCTGCAAATGTACAAAATAATAGTCCAGGTCAATCACAAAAAGAGTGTTCTTTTTGTCGTAAAACGGGTTTTAATATTCTCCCTTTACGTTATACCGTGGTTAGAGGTAATGCACCTGCGTTACCAGCAACATTAGGGAAAAATGTTAAAGACATTCAGCTGAGTCATTTTAAATATGCAGTTGAGATGATTGATACTGGATATATATACCGTTTAGTAAAGCGAGTATCGGGTGCTTTGGAATGGGCGGGTTATTTAGTTACGCCGAAAGGACATTTGTCTTATTTTCCTGTTGGTAAAGCAGCCCCTAAAAGTGTTCCTGAGTTTGCCTGCAAAGGTGCTGGACATAATTTTAACTCGTCTGTTATTGCTGTAGAGAGCAATCCTAAAGATGAAGCAAAGGTCGCTTATATTATTCATACACATGTACCTATGAGTAAGACAAAGCTGAGTGAATATGAAAAAAATGCTGAAAAGTTTGTCACTGAAGGGAAGTGGCAGAAAGTATTAATCAGTGCTGGAAATACACAAGAGCATTGTATTGCAGGAGGTCAGTTTAAAGCCACGATTTATAATATAAAGAGTTTTGGTGAAAACCGTATTGGTGCAACGCTGAATAAATTTAAAAATGAACCAAAGTCACTTGTTTGTATGGCTTTGTATGATCCAGTTGGTATTACGAGGAAGTTAAATTCATTACGTAATTCCGAATTTAAAAGTGTGATGGAGTATCTGGCAAAGAAAGATGGTTCGTTCACTAATGAACATAAATTACATAGTTCTCAATGTATTGATAGTATAAAGGTTTGTTTAGAAAATAGATTGTTAAGTGAAAACAATCAACTAAGTACTCAGACTACTAAAAGTATAGTATTAATGGAATTATGGGATGAGTTACCAAAAAACTTAACGGATGCTGATGATACTAACTATGAACTAGAGAGAATATACCAAAGAAAGTCAAAAGAAGAACAAGAACGTCTATTGCGTGAAGTTCAAAAGAAGCAGAATTCAGCTAAAGGCATCTTTAGTCAAGACATGGGAACCTTAAGTAAAGATCAAGGTAAGAAAATCTGGAATGAGAAATATAAAATAAATCTAGATGTGGATGCAAAATCAAAATTTGATACGACTGTAAATGAGTTAATTGAGAAAGGGCTGAAAGGGGCAAGAGCAGTTGCTGATGACCATATTAAATGGCTGTTGTCCAAAGCTGTGATCAATGCGCTGCATGCATATGATGATCAAGTGCAAGTTCCTTATGGGAATGTTTTCTATGTTCATGCCATGGATATGATTAATGGGATGAGTGGGGTGCCAAGTGGACAAGCATTACTTGAAACTTGGTTAGGTGTAGAAAAAATTGCCAAAGAAAATATTTACATGAGGGCAATTTGTTATAACCAAGAAAGTTTGAAAAATAAATACAATACAGCTGCACCAAGTATTATCGATATTTCTTGGGATGACGGACAAAATGCAGCTAAAACTGCAATTGCAGCATTTGTTGCCGCGGATAAAGCTTGGCAAGAATGGGCAGCAGATAAAACCAATAACGGTTATATGTTACATGGGCAAAAATTTAGCCTATTAAAAACGTTTTACTGGATGTCTGAACTGACTCAAAGTGCAGTTAAATGGAGTATGAAATATACGCCAGGCTCAGAATTTGCAAAAAAACTTGGACGTTTAACGTTTTATACCTTTGCTCATAGTGGGGCATTGGTTGAGAATGTTGCAAAGAACTCGCTGTATTATCTTATTCCAGTTCAAACTTTAACGGGTCGGATTAAACTGACACCTGAAATGGTGCAGAACAACTGGAAAAAGTATTCTTCAGCCGCGACCAACCCAAGTAAAGCAGCCAAACAAATTGATCGGATTATTGCGAATAGTTCACAAAGTGCGGGTTTGCGTGTATCTGGTGTGGTTGCAATATTTGAGCTGATTAACTTTGGAACACAGGTTTCTAAATTTAATAATGATCCATCGGTAGATAATGCACTGTCTTATATGTCGGGTATGATGGCCACAACAGCTGCTATTTTGGAAGTGGGTAGCAGTTCGATGGAGAAGTTTTCATTTGCAGAACGTGCCGCTTATATTGCTAAGTGTGGTGCATATTTTGCGATTGCAGGTGCAACAGTTTCATTGATTATTGATAGTAAAAGTGCATTTAAGGCTGCAATAGAGAGAAATCCATATGCAATAGCACTTAACGTTACCAAAGCTTTCACTTCCTTTGCGACATTGGTTGTTGGTTTCAGTGCATTTTTGAATTTGCCAGTGATGAGAAATACAGCCTTACATTATACGATTGAGCATTACGCACTTGGACGTGCAATATTAGGTATACGAGCCATACAAGCAGGTGCAATGTTAAGTGTGGTGGGTATTGCGCTTGTTGGCTTGGAAATTTATTTAAAAAACTATGTTTTGGATAATGCGATGCAAGATTGGTGTCAGAAGTGTGCATTTAAGTTAAGAGCAGAAAATGGTGAAGATGCCTTTAAAGACGTTAAAGAAGAGGAAAAAGAGTTTAATAGTGCTGTGGTGAGTGTCTAAATGGAAAATTTAAAATTAAACCTTAAGCTAGTTAAAGGCCCAATACATTCTTTAGAAAAAGCCAAATCCAAAATACCAGTAAATCAAAATGTGGGTGGAATTGCCGCTGGAACTGCTTTTGCAGGTGTACTGGCTGAAAGTAGTTCGTTGCTGATCAGCGCTCCTATACTAGTAATGGCAGGTAAAGCTAAAGATGGCATTACGTTTATAGGGGAAATAGAAGAACATTCTTTACTGGGGCAATTTACGACGGTTCGTTTTAAAGAAAATGATGAACTGATAGCTGTAATTAATGACAAGCCTGTAGATGGTCGATATCAGGTTTATGCGATTCTTGATCCTAAATCTGGTTTGCTTTATATGATCTATGAAATGGGCCGCTCAGTAAAAAAGGGCTATAAAGCGATTATTATGCAAACGTATTATTTCACTCTAATTTGTTGGGGAGGGATGTCAATAATGCTTTTACTTTTTTACATTTTTGATTTTAATTATTCTTGGGACTCTTTTCTATATTTAATAATGTGGATACTTATAAGTATTTTTATCTGTATTCCATTGATGGCTTTTGTAAATTATTTTGGTTATAGAAAATCGTATGAGAATTTTGGTACATTATCTGAACAAATATTTGAAAAATTAGGTTTTGAAGATGCTAAAGAGCAAGATTTTTACAATGATTATTTAATTAATGATGGAATCAACATCAGTGTTATGGATTATAGAAAAAATTTAAAAGGCCCAGATCCATACCCAGAAGGTTATTTTAGTAAGAATATAACAAGCGAATAGTAGTGGAACTTAAATTAAACCTAAAGCTTGTTCAAGGCCCAATCCATTCTTTAGAAAAAACCAAATCCAAAATACCAGTAAATCAAAATGTGGGGGGGATTGCCGCTGGAACTGCTTTTGCAGGTGTACTGGCTGAAAGTAGTTCGTTACTTACCAGTGCTCCTATTCTAGTGATGGCAGGTAAAGCTAAAGATGGCATCACGTTTACGAGGAAAATAGAAGGACATTCTTTACTGGGGCAATTTACGACCGCACGTTTTAAAGAAAATGATGAACTGATAGCTGTAATTAATGACAAGCCTGTAGATGGGCGTTATCAGGTCTATGCCATTCTGGATCCTAAATCAGGCTTATTGTATATGATCTATGAAATGGGTCGTTCAGTAAAAATGGGTTATAAAGCTATTATAAAGCAGGTATTCTATTTTTCTTTAGCTTCATGGGTTGTTATTTCCTTTCTGTTGGTGCTGTTTTATTTATTTGATTTTTCATATAACTCGAATACTTTCTTTAATTTAATTTCTTCGATTTTAATAATGTTGGTTATGTCAATTGTTTTTCTAGTTTTATAAGGCTTTGTTGCACAAAGATTTAAAAATTAAGATTTCCCATATCTACTCAAATTTAAGTGGCAACTTGGGTGTGAGGTCGGCCTAACTCTGTGAATTTATTTAATACTGCTACACGTGCATGCATCTCATTGACTTGGCTTTGAAAGTTTCTCGAACTGAGTTTATCCCCCAATAATTTGATGCAATGCATCTTAGTTTCGACCAAACTTCGCCGATGATAGCCTGACCATTTTTTCCATAGTGTCCTGCCTAAACGTTTAACTGTTCGAAGTAATTCATTTCGCTCTAGCGAGCTGATCTTTGTATCTTTCCAAGGTTTCGCATTTTTTCTTGGCGGAATCACCGCATGCGCTTGCCGATCTGCAATGACCTGACGGCATTGCTTGGTGTCATAAGCTCCATCGGTATAAACAGAGTCAATCTGATCATCTTGTGGAATCTGATCGAGTAAATCACCAAGCACTTGTGAATCACTCACATTATTTGTAGTGAGTTGAATAGCGCGTATTTGAAGGGTTTCAGCATCTATACCAATATGAAGTTTACGCCATTGGCGACGATATTCAGGTTGGTGTTTCTTACGCTTCCATTCACCTTCGCCTAGAAACTTTAAGCCAGTAGAATCGACGAGTAGCTGGAGACCATTACTGCTTTTTTGATAGTTAATTGCAATATCAATATGCTTTTGTCTTCTGCAGATGGTGGAATAGTCTGGTGCTGTCCAATCTAATCTACAAAGATGAATGAGACTTTGCACAAAGCCAGTGACCATGCGTAAAGACAATCGAAATAGGGATTTGATCATCAGACAGCATTGGATGGCTGTATCTGAATAAGTTTGATTTCGACCATGTTTACCTTTGGGTTGAGCGTACCATTGAGTCTTGGGATCGAACCAAATTGAGAGATTTCCTCGATTTATTAATGCACTGTTATAAGAAGACCAATTGGTTGTACGATAGATTTTAGGTGTGGGCTTATTCATTTGCGAATTATATTGCCGAATAAGACTTTATCGGTAGGTTTGTGCAACAAAGCCGTTTTATAAACTATTTTGGGTTTCGTAAATCTTATGAAAATTTTGGAACATTGTCAGAGCAAATATTTGAAAAACTAGGTTTTGAATATCCAAAAGAACAGGATTTTTATAATGAATTTTTAACGGATGAAGGTGTTCAGATTAGTGTAATGAAATATCGTAATAAGTTAAAAGGTCAAGACCCTTATCCACAAGATTATTTTGATAAAAAAAGAGCGGTTGAAACTGTAAATTAAGCGTTGAGAAGACTTTTCACACAATGTTATTTAGTACAATACTTATTCCAGCATGGCTTTTCATGTATGAATTGAATGATTTTTCCAAGCTTTAATATGTCATTTTTAACTAAATTTAGATTAAAGTTTAGCTTAATACCAAATTCATCTTGCTCCAAAAATTATTCCATAGACTTAAATATTCAGTTTGAAGTTGCTGGAAATACAGAGCCTGTTCAGGTTTATAGCATTGTGTGAATAGCACCCAAATATCGTCTTCATGATTGTCATCGTTAGCAAGGGTTGTATCACATGTTTCTGCAAGGCCATGACATGCATAGTAGCCTTGGGTAAACAAAGGATCATAGGCTGCGAGATTAGTTCTGAGTGCTTCACTAAACTTAATGACTTGTAGTTCGGTGCAAGCCAAAATGAGCAGCAAGTCTGCATAAGAATGAATATGTTCTTGAATAAATTGTGCGATTGCAAATGCTTCAGGCTCGGTCTGTTTTTGATCGGTGACATTGAGTTCAAGTTGCTGCATCAGTTGAAGGAAATAGACCAAATGCGATTTAGAGGGTGAGCTTTTCTCAAGTCGGTGGGTATTAAAACCCAATTCATCTAGAAGATTTAGTGACAACAAATAACGTGCATATATCTTGGCTGCAATGCGGTTTTGCTCCACGATATTGCTGTCGTGCTCAAGTTGCAGCGCTTGATACATAGCCATACTCAAAGTATCAGTGAAAATTTTAACAATGGCGGTAAAATAATTCAGATGAATAAATTTCAGCTGTTCCAGGTTCAGTTGGCATTGATGCAGCCGTGTCAGTATCGGATGTTGAAATAGAACATGTTCGGCTGTTGTTTGCTTTAAACGGCTGATCGCTTGAGTATTGGTTGCCCATGACGTTGAGTTTAAGGATCGTTCAATAAAGCGCAAAACCTCTGCGCGGGTATGTTCAGACTGGGTGAAGGAGAGAGCATTCATATACGAGGTAAATTTTAATTGTCATCATTTTTATCATAGTGAAAAAGATTTGATTCCTCTAGTATTTTATTTATTTTAAAAACTTATATTTTTCAAATATTTGATTTAATATTATTATTGTTTTTTATAAAAAAACGGTGTTGATCTAAATTTGATATATAATATCGTCTTCAATCGATGTATTTCGTTTTCATGTGCTGTTCTTTTGGGTTAATGGCTTAATTTTAAAGTTTTGTGCATCAGGTAAAATAAATGTCAAAAAAAGAAGACATCATTAACACAGCGCTTAATCTCTTTAACTCACATAGTTATAATTCTATCGGTGTGGATCGAATTATTAGTGAGTCTGGCGTTGCTAAAATGACGTTTTACAAATACTTCCCATCTAAAGCTAAATTAATTGAAGAATGCTTAGTGACAAGAAACCAAAATTTACAGCAGTCGCTTGAAGCGACGATTGCTGCATGTGACCCAAGTGATTATCTCTCCCATATTCGTGCAATTTTTGAATGGTACCATGCTTGGTTTCATAGCGCGGATTTTAATGGTTGTATGTTCCAAAAGGCAGTTGAAGAAATTTCAAAAATTTATCCTTCTTCGCTACAGCCTGCAATTGATTATAAAGAATGGTTAAAAGGCAAGTTATGTCAGGCTTTGAATCGTCTAGGTGTGAAGCAGGATGAACAGTTGGCGGCTTTTTTATCCAGTATTTTGGATGGTATGACCATACAAGCGCAAATCGATCCGAACCAAGTGCATTTAGAAGATTATTGGAAGCGTGTGAATACTTTAATTCAAATGGAACTTTCAGCTGCCTAATATATAAATTTTGATTTTAAGGTTAACCCAATACACTCATTATATTGCTGGCTTAAATGCGCTTAAAATAAATCACGTACAAATAAATAAGCGCGATAACGGTTAGGTTATCGCGCTTTGCTGATAATGATTATGTTCCATATCGCACATTATTTGACAATAAAGCATGATATGAATATGAGCAACTTAATGTGCCTTCTTATATTTTTTGTACCCTCTGAATGTTTTCGGTCATTCAGTATTTCAGCAAAAATAGACAGACTTGTCTGTTTTGTTGAATTATAGAGAATTTGTGGAGAAAAACAACCAATCTCTCATTATCTTAGCTGAAATTTATTCATTATGCTTAATATTCCTTAAAATATGTAGGGTATTCATTATTTATTGTGTTATTCAGCCGAATGATTAAGGTACCTTGGGGGGTAAATAAATGGTAAATTCATTGATTGGTTCAATCAGAACACTATAGGGTTTGAGCTGATCTTCATAGCATACAAGATTGAGCCTTGCTAAAAGTTCAAAGCGAGCGTAATGCAGCGTTGCAGGTTTCGGATTTAAGCGACCATGCCACACACGATAGCTGCCGAGTTTTCCATCGCGGCGATGGTAAATCCTGCCAAAGGATGAGTCAAGAAGACCTGATAACTTTCTAAATTGGGAAAGCCTTCAAAATGCCATTGGTCATGTTCGGACTGAGACAAATGTACATCTGAAGTGGCCCATGCCGATTGGGTACGCATTTTATATTGTGTATATCGACCCTCTGCATCTTGCTGGCAATCAAACTCAATCTGTGCTGGATGCCACGGTAGTTGCCAGACATAACGAGGAACGATTAGCGTCCAAGAGTCCAAAGTTGTTCCTAAAAACCAAACACAACGTTCCTGTGTTTCCTGATCAATCACGTAGACTCGATAATTGGTTTGCCCCATAGTGAATTTTGGAAAAGGATAAACCGCAGAGCTGAAATCGACATCGATGAAGGGCACTACCGACATCAGTGCATGTTGTTTGCCTTGGTACTGGACCGTGTCTAACTTAAACCGTGCTGGAATGATCTCTTTAAAACGAGCTGGGTCAACGGCATAAGTAATGAGGGCAAAATGCTGGAGTTTGCACTGTACATCGAGGCCGCTGGGCTTGGGTTTTGGATGTAAATAGTCTTTAAATTTGAGTTCTGGAAAGGTCATGGGTTTAAATTCTAGATTTGTTATTTTTTTTAATATTAGATAAAACTATGCGTAGAGTAAATAAAAAACCGAAGCCTAAGCTTCGGTTTTTTAATATATTTATACGATCTTATTTTTCAACGAATGCGCGTTCAATCACGTAATCACCAAGTACACCCATACGTGGCGACTCTTTTAAACCATGTTGGTCTAGAAGTGCAGCAACGTCATCGAGGAATGCAGGGCTACCGCAAAGCATTGCACGGTCCGTTTCTGGGTTAAAACGTGGTAAACCGATCTTCTCAAAAATCTCACCAGTTTCAATTACTGTTGTTACACGGCCTTGGTTTGGATACTCTTCACGAGTAACTGTTGGGTAGTAAACCAATTTGTCTTTAATGCCTAGCTCTTCAAAGAACTCATTGTTCGGAAGTTCGTCTAAAATAAGGTCTTGATACGCTAACTCAGAAATGAAACGTGTACCATGAACCACAATCACTTTCTCAAAACGTTCGTACGTTTCAGGATCACGAATGGTTGCTAAGAACGGCGCAAGACCTGTACCAGAAGAAAGTAGGTATAGGTTTTTACCTGGGTTTAAGTCATCAAGTACTAAAGTTCCAGTTGGTTTTTTAGATACCAAAATTTCGTCGCCCACTTTAACTTTTTGTAAAATAGAGGTTAAAGGGCCATCAGGAACTTTAATTGAGAAAAACTCAAGTTCTTCTTCGTAGTTTGCGCTAGCGATAGAATAAGCACGCATTAACGGTTTGCCATTTACTTCAAGACCGATCATCACAAATTGACCGTTTTTAAAACGTAGAGCAGTGTCGCGCGTCGTTTTAAAAGAGAATAAAGTATCATTCCAATGGTGGACGTGAGTAATCTTTTCGACGTTGAAAGCAGCCATTAAAGGTCTCAATAAATTATCAAATTAGAACAGGTTGCTATTCTAATCTAAAATCATTCTCGATAAACTGAATATATTTAATTGAGCTTATTAGAAAAAGTGATGATGACTGAGTTAACCTTGCCAATTATTGGCTATATGCACTCTTCTTATAAGGAAAAGTTTGGTATTCCTCGTCAGCCTAATTTGGTTCAAGTGGAATCTTATATTGAAATGCTAGCACCCTATAATGATGTTCTGGCCTTTGAAGGGATTGAGGCATTTAGTCATTTATGGTTGGTGTGGCAGTTTCATGACAATAAAAATCCAGAAAAAACCCAGTTTCGTCCACAAGTTCGTCCGCCACGCTTAGGAGGGAATAAAAAAATAGGGGTGTTTGCTACGCGCAGCATGTATCGGCCTTCACAGATTGGTCTATCGGTGGTAAGGCTCAAGTGTGTCAAAAAAGAAGGGAAGTCAGTTCGAGTGTATGTCACAGGAAGTGATTTACTAGATGGCACCCCAATTGTCGATATCAAACCTTATATTCACTACTCAGATGCAGTTATAGATGCGGAAAGTGGCTACGCGCAAGATGAACCTAAACGTAAATCGGTGATATGGTCGGATCGAGCGATCGAACAGAAGCAGCAGCTTTTGGTGAGTGAAAAACTTTCACTACAGACCGTACAAGAGCTTGAAGCCGTTTTATCTTTAGATCCCAGACCGGCGTATCAGTATGATGAAGCACGAATTTATGGGATGAAATTTGCAAATTTAGATGTGAAATTTAAAGTAAATGAAACTTGTGTAGAAATACAGGAGCTATAAGCTCCTGTATCGATTAAAATTTAAATCTACGGAGTTGTTCGAAATGGATTTAAAACTTTAGGTTTTGTTTTAAATAATTTGCTGCAACTGAATTGTATAAATCACAACCTTTATTTAAGCCATCTGCCTTAGTTAGCCGAGCTGCTTTCTCATCGGTGGACATATTACTTTGATTAATTTGCTCTTTATCTAATTGGATATCATTTGCAAGATTGGACTCTACGCCAGCAGTTTCTTTTGAGCTTGTATAGTAGGCGCCTTTATATTGAGTGTATCCAGTGAAGGCATTTGCTTCAGTTTCATCTGGACTGTAATGATATGCAAGTGCATTTTTAAATTTGGTGAGCTTAAAATAATTTTGTACGGTTTGATTGGTAAACCGTTCTACAAATTCATTAAAGTTCTGTTGATATACATTTTCTGCTTCAGATAAGAGTAAATATTCCTGATTATTCGAATATTCTGTTTCCTGTAAGCAGGTTGAACCCGCTGGGAATTTTAATGCTTGGTATGCTTTTAATTTTGTATTGATTGCATCTGGATACTTAACGCTATATTGGGGATAGTCTAAGTTCCAATTCAGTTCAGGGTCTACAGTTGCAAGTACGCTTTCACCAGCGATATTACGTTGATTCACAGTTGTGGTGAATTCTAAACCTGTAGATCCGATTGCGGAATAAGGACTAAGTTTGATTTGATTATTGATGAAGGTCATTTCTCCCATTAAAGCGCCATAGCGGCTATTTGTAGGACCAAATGTTTGATACTCACCTTGTTCAGTTAAGTAAATTTCATTTGTATCTTCATCCGCTTCTATATCAGCGTAAGATTTGCCATCGACTAAGGTAATTAAAGTATTTTCTAAACTAAAATCAGCAGCTTGCGTATATGAGTCATACCAATAATCAATACGAACTGTTTCCCATTGCTGGGCTGTATTTGTATTATTAGAGTTATTAGTTGAAGAATTATTGGATGTTGAGTTATTGCTAGTACTAGTATTGTTAGAACTATCAGAACTTCCGCCACCACACGCGCTAAGCATTAATGCGCTAAAAACAGCAAGCGATAATATTTTAAATTTCATAAAGATCCCAATTCAAAAATATATTATTAATAAAGTTATTGTTTAAAAATGAAGCGGGCCGATTATAGATTAATATGATGAAAATAAAAAATTAAATTTTATAAAAATTAATTATTTAAATGGAATTAATCAATCATCCACCAAAGTAGCCCAATCAAAACCACCATATGCAAAATCTGAATCGGGGCAAAAGTAATAAAGTATTGCTTACCACCTGTTAAGGCGGCATTAACGGATTTGGCAACAGCGTGTGCAGCTAAACCTAAGATAAATGCAGACATTGCTGCCGTGTCTGTCGGTGCCCCTTGCATGACCACTGTTGCCATCGCTGCATGAATCTCAAACAAAGAAGCCAGTAAAGTCCCAGCGATTAAACCTGCATCTCCCAGCCAAAGGTTAAGTCCATACACACCCGCTTGGATGAACGTCAAAGTCAGGGCAATAATGCCAGCCTCTTTTAAGCTAAACATGCGTGAATCAGTGGGTTGATATTGTTCTTGTGCAGGGGCAGATCGTACCAACGCATAAGCACAGATCCCTAAAAGGACACTTGCCACAAGCGTCGGCAGCAGTATAGTTTTGAGCCAAAGTATACTCACACCTGCGACTATAATTAGTAGTTGCAACAAAGTCGCAATACAGGACATGAGCGCTGCACCTGCATTGGGTTTGGCAAGTGCTCGACCTGCACGTACTTCCATGCCTAAGCTGGCAACAGTCGCGGTACTGGATACAAAACCTGAGGCGATTGCCGATAAAATCATGGCATTTTTAGTGTTCAGCAGTCGTTTGGCAATATGTGCAAGCGCTTGAACACCAAGAATAAGTGTAACTAATTTTAAAATAATATAGGGATTCAGCACAGCACCCCATAAAGGCGTATTCGGCGTTAAGGGCAAAGCAATTAAAATCAGCGCTAGGAGAAAGATACCGTCTTTAAACTCAGCCTCAGTAATCCATTTCCCCGCAATGCTGTGCATCGGATGTTTGGTCATTAAAATAATGGTCAGGAGCACGGCTAAACCTGCTGCTAGAGGTGTATTCCATAAGCACATCGCCCCGATAAAATAAGTCATGACAAAGGCAAGTTCAGTGGTTGAACCCAAATCTTCTGTTTGGTTTTTCATTGAGAATATAACTATGCCGCCGATGATCAGCGCACCGACAATACCGATACTGACACCAAATAAAAAACAAATAGCACCGAGGAGTGCACAAATGGCAAAGGAGCGTAGTCCTGCAAAGCTCTGTTGGTTTTCACGTTGTTTACTTCGTTCACGTTCTAAACCAATCAATAGGCCACAGCCTAATGCTGAAGCCAAGGTGATGAGGACCTCAGATAACGCTAAGTTGTTGATGGAAACTATGCTGAAGTCCAAGCCTATCTCACAAAATCTAATGAATTGTCTAAAATATAGGCGAATGCTGAAGGTGGATTCAAGTTAAAAGAGCAAGATTTGTGAGTAAATTCGTGATTATATTGATGAGCTTGGCTACTTCTCGATATTTGTAGGATTTGCTTATGCTTTGTGCGAATGAATACAGAAAATCTTGCTATAGTGAGGTTATGTTTGGGGACGTATAACAATGAATTTTAATTTTGAAATTGATACCACTTGGTGCTTAGATCAACTGTTTAAAGATGGGCGAATTACTGAAAAAGAAAAAAATCTAGTACAAACCTCGCACCGTCAACGCGATCAATTGAAGTGGCATCCATTACAGTGGATTGCTCATTTTAATCTGGTAGATCAGTCGCATCCACAGTCAAGACTGACATTAAATCGGCTGTGTCAATGGTTAGCCGAAAAGACCCAATTACCGTTTTATGTGATTGATCCACTCAAAGCCGATGTGCAAGCTTTGACTTCGGTGATGTCTCAAGAATTCGCCTTCCGCAATAAAATCTTGGCTGTTGAAGTTCAGGCCAATCAAGTGTTGATCGCAACAGATCAGCCGTATATGAAAGATTGGATCGCAAATTTGGAGCAAAATGTTGCACCGAAAAAAATCCAGCGTGTATTACTCAGTCCTGAACAATTACAGCGTTATATGGTGGAGTATTATCAGGTGAGTCGCGCCGTCAGTAATTCACAGAAGTCTGGGAGTTACGAGCGTGAAAATAAAGGCGTTGAAGCACTTCTACAGTTGGGCGATAGTCAAAATCCTGATGCCAATGACCAACACATTGTTAAATTAGTCGACTGGGTTCTACAGTTTGCTTTTGAGCAAGGTGCCAGTGATATTCACTTAGAACCACGTAAAGACAACGGCAAAGTGCGTTTCCGTATTGATGGAGTGCTGCATACGATTTATAACATGCCTGCCAATACTTTAACCGCGGTGATTTCGCGGATTAAAATTTTAGGTCGAATGAACGTGGCAGAGAAACGTAAACCACAAGATGGACGGTTAAAAACACGGACACCAAAAGGACAAGAAACAGAACTGCGTCTTTCGACTTTACCGACTGCTTTTGGTGAAAAGTTGGTGATGCGTATTTTTGACCCTGAAGTTTTAGTGCGCAGTTTTCAGCAGTTGGGTTTTGAAGGGCATTTACTCAGTGATTGGCAAGCGCTAACTTCGCATAGTCACGGCATTATTTTAGTAACAGGGCCAACGGGTTCAGGCAAAACTACCACGCTTTATTCTTCTTTGAAACAATTAGCTACGGAACAGGTGAACGTCTGTACCATTGAAGACCCAATTGAGATGTTAGAACCGAGTTTTAACCAAATGCAGGTGAATACAGGCATTGATCTTGGGTTTGCTGATGGTGTTCGCGCACTGATGCGTCAAGACCCTGACATTATTATGGTCGGCGAGATTCGTGACCATGATACGGCCAATATGGCGATTCAGGCCGCACTTACAGGGCATTTAGTGCTGTCAACTCTGCACACCAATGATGCACCTTCCAGTCTAACGCGTTTGCATGATTTAGGCGTACAACCGTTCTTAACCGCGGCAACCATTTTAGGGGTATTGGCACAGCGTCTCGTACGTCGCTTATGTCCACATTGTAAAGTTGAAAAGGAAATCAATAGCCAAGAATGGGAGCATCTGACTTTTGATTACATTATGGAGATGCCTGAAAAAGTCTTTACCGCAGTGGGATGTGAAGAGTGTCGTCAAACGGGCTACAAAGGACGAGTCGGCATCTATGAGTTTATGCCTGTGAGTTTAGAGGCGAAGCAACTGATTGGTGCCAATGGTGACTTGACCGCACTGCGTCAACAAGCCAAAAAAGAAGGCATTGAGCCTTTAAGAATTGCAGGGGCTCGTAAAGTTTTAGAAGGCATCACGACACTAGAAGAAGTGTTACGTGTCGTCCCACTTAACTAAACCTTTAATGCTTTACTTGACGCTTTCTTAAGATTCAGCTCATCTAGCTTTGGTTTAATAACTTCATCGAATAGGTGAACAATTAATAGAGGTACTGGATATGAATATGATGATGAAAGCGTTATTGGTTGCTGGTGTTATTGGCTCAACCACTGTCGCGGTAGCAAATACGGCAGTGAACCAAGCGGCAGTTGCTGCTTCAACACCAACTACAGTTAAGCATGCGTTAACATTAAAAGATGACAGTCACGTCCAGTTAAAAGGTTATGTGGTCAAAGCCATTGGGGATGAAAAGTATGAATTCCGTGATCAAACCGGTTCAATTACTGTCGACATTGATGATGAATTATGGGGTGGCAAAGCAATTTCGGCTAAAACACCTGTAACCATTATCGGTGAAGTAGATATTGACTACAAACCAGCAAAACGCGTTGAAATTGATGTAGATCAAGTGAAATTCTAAACACACTTGCCCAAGCTCAATTAAATGTGATTGGACTTTCTTAAAAAACCGCAGGGCTTCGATTGGATTTTAGCCCTGTGGTTTTTTGTATTTTGAGCCATTTCACGACATGATCTAAACAATAGTGATTAGGCAGGTTAAGCAGTGCGGATATTATTAGCAGAAGATGATGCCTCTCAAGCTGAGAGTATTAAAACTTGGCTTGAAATGGATGGCTACAGTGTCGACTGGGTGGAACGGGGCGACCATGCCATTTTAGCGATTGAACAGCATCAGTATGACTGTGTGCTTTTAGATCGAGGTTTGCCACATGCTACAGGTGATGACATTTTGCTGAAAGTCCGTGGCAAGAACCTATCGACTCCTGTGATTTTTCTTACCGCACGAGACAGCATTTCAGATCGGGTTGGGGGCTTGGACTTGGGGGCCAATGACTATTTGGTTAAACCTTTTAGTTTGGAAGAGTTGTCTGCGCGTATCCGTTTACAGTTGAGACAGCAGCATCGTAATACGCAGGTGTTGAGTTATGCCAACATTCAGCTTGACCCACAAGCCAAAAGCGTTACTCAGAATGGGCAAGCGATTAATCTCACCGCAAAAGAGTTTCAAATCCTACATAAATTAATGTTACGCCCCGAACACGTGGTCACCCGTGAGCAATTAGAAGAAAGTCTCTATGCATGGGGAGATGAAATCGAAAGTAATGCGATAGAAGTCTTTATTTATCAACTTCGAAAAAAATTGGGTAGCCACTGCATTAAGACCATCCGCGGTTTGGGCTATCGCATGAATCAGGATAGCGAATGATGCAGCCCATTTCATTACAAACTCAGCTGATAAAAAGTTCGCTCCTCAGTTCAATTCTGGCGGGGCTATTGGCATTGCTGATGTTTATTGGGGTGTCGGTTTATCAGACCATGTCTATGCAAGATGAAATCATGGATGAAATGGCCGATATGTTGCTGGCAGATGATTTAACGGTCAGCAATGGTCAAGCCTTGGCAGAGCTTAGTGATGAGTTTGATATTCGCTATCGACTCGATAATGCACAGCAACTTTTGACTGCATCCGAAGATGTACCTGAAAAAATAACAGTGGATCATTTGAGTTTGGCTTCAGATGCACCTTATGGTTTTTATTGGTCAGAGCAGAAACTGTGGCGTATTTATACTGCGCAGGATAATCACGGTTTACAGGTTCAAGTGACCCAGTCGATGTCCGAACGCTTCCATGCCTTTTGGCAAAGCATCCTAGTTTTCAGCGGTGTGTTGTTTTTAGTCTGGTGTGTGCAGTGGCTGTTGATGCATTTTGCTATTCGACGTAAATTTCGGGTGATACACCAAGTTTCAGAGCAGATTTCAAATAAATCAGTCAATGATTTAGCACCTATTTCTATGCCAGAACCTGAGCTGATTGAGTTGCAACCGATGTTATCGCAGCTGAATGCCTTATTGGCGCGTTTAGACCAAGCTTTAGTGGCAGAGCAACGCTTTACCGCAGATGCTTCACATGAGCTACGTTCCCCACTGTCTGCGATACAAATGCGACTTCAGGTGCTCAAGCGCAAGTTTCCTGAACTTGAAAGTGAGTTCAAATCGATCCAACAAGATGTCAGTCGTGGGGTGCAGGTGTTGGATAATCTGTTGTTGCTGGCACGTCTTGACCCTGAGCAAAAGGAAAGCTTGGTGAAGACTAAGTTTGACTTCAGTCTGCTAATGCAGGACGTGATTAAAGCCTTACAGCCTTTTGCAGAATCAAAACAGATTGAGGTTCAGATGGTTCTTGCAAAAGAGGTCTATGTATTTGCCAATGAGCAGCTCTTATTTAGCGCACTTCGCAATTTGCTCGACAATGCCATTCGCTATAGCCCCGAGCAGGCACAAGTTTTTGTCAATCTCACGATCGAAGAACAGCAGCTCAGACTGAGGATTGAAAATAGTGGACACGGTGTCGATGCTACGATTATCCAGCGTTTGGGTGAACGCTTCTATCGAGCTTTAGGTACAAAAACACAAGGTTCAGGCTTGGGCTTATCCATTTGTCAGAAAATTGTCGATTTACACGCAGGGCAGTTGTTATTTAGTTCATCCGACTTAGGCGGTTTAAAAGTGGAACTGCTGTTAAATACGCTTGAGACTTAGATATGCAGATTGTGATCTGTGATAAAAACAGCATAAATGATCAAACTGAAAGACATTTAAAAGCAGTACGCGCTGACATACTGCTTGTTTCCACGATTATTGTTATTGGGTTTTTATAGTTCTTATTTGGTAAGAATGAGTCGATTATTGCGAGTGAGTCGTAGACGATACTCTTCTCCAGCATGCATAATGCGAATTTCACGGCCTAGGGCAAATAAGTTGTTTGAGTGTAGCATTGGTAGTGAATGGGCTGTTTCGTTACGAGTAAATAAGCTAAATGGTGCGTTCATTCTGGCGACTCCGTGGTATATGTTGAACGATTTAAATGATAATCATTATCGAATGAGGCTGTCAACATTTTCTCGCTGAAAATATAAAAAACTTCAATATCGTTACATGCAATCACTCAATACACTACACATCTGAAATGGAATCTGATTATGTCAAAACCTTTGGTTCAAGTTGCTATAGCTATCCTTTTACATCAAGGCAAAGTGTTGGTGGGCTGGCGCCAGGCGGAACAGCATCAGGGCAATAAGCACGAATTTCCTGGAGGGAAGGTGGAAGCAGGTGAAACGCTTGAGCAAGCTTGTCGCCGTGAAGTTTTAGAAGAGGTCGGAATTGATATACAAGATTGGCATGCTTTTGACTGTATTCAGTTTGAATATGACGATGTGATTGTCAATTTGCATTTATTTCATGCTGTAGTATCAAATCATCTATTGGCAGACATTCACTCACCATGGGCGTGGTTCAAGCGTGCCGAATTACAAGATCTTAACTTTCCAAAAGCCAATCAAGCCATTTTGAAGCGACTCTATGCTGCACCCGTGATTAAAATTTCAGATCAAATCGATTTGTTGAAGGGTTTGCCTGAACAACAAGTGCTGTATTGGCGAGTGCCTGCCAGTCCTGAACATATTTTAAAAATTGCAGAACTGAGTGTAGAACAATTGGCACGGGTGATTGTCAATATAGAACTATGGAAAGGTTTAAATCCACTACAACAGCAGGCAGTTGCGGCTATACACCTGAAACAATCTCAACTGATGCAATTGAGTAAAGGGGAGCTGAACATTGGACAGCGTTATATAGCGGCCTGTCATGACCGTAGCAGTGCTGAACATGCACAAGAAATTGGCTGTGATGCTCTTTTGCTCAGCCCTGTACTCAAAACACTCAGCCACCCCAATAGTGAAACTTTGGGTTGGCAACAGTTCAGTTTGATTGCAGAAGAGATTCACATCCCGATTTTTGCTCTCGGCGGCTTACAGTTAGCTGATTTAGCCAAGGCGCAAAGTTATGGTGCTTATGGTATAGCAGGGCAGCGCTCCATCTAACGGAGCGTGCTTTTAAGACAGACTTTTGATTGCTGTTTGGGCTTGTTGAATGGTTTTCTGATTCTTCTGCATTTGACCTGCTTTTAAGATAATGCTCCAAAGCTGCTTTTTCATGGCATTGCTTTGGGCATAACTCAAGCCGCGACGTGAAAGCGATTCCGCATTTGCAGGTTGTTTTTGTTGATTAGCAATTAAAGCCAAATACAAAAAGGTCTCACTCGACTGTGGTGCTAAACGCTGTGCTTGCATGGCGTAGCTTTGTGCTTGGCTCCACTGGCCTTGGCGATAGGCCGTTTGCGTTTTTTGCATCAGGCTTTTAAAAGCAGGAAGCTGTCGCCCATCATCAAACTGTTGTTTGCTTTTCTGTTCAGGAATCACAATCTTCTGACGTTGAATCTCTTCGCGGTCATAAGGGTGAATTGTGACCCCAGAGGGTGTTTTCTGCTCTTTATCCGCCTGTGTCGGCTTTTCAGGTATCTTTTTTTCAGCTGGCTGTGGGAGGCTTTGACAGCCTGCCACAGTCACGATGGTTGCTAAGATACTGAAATGTTTAAACCACATCAAAATTTAAATCCGTCCTATTTATTCAGGTTGATAGCTACCACTCGAAATGACTTGCGTCTCATCTTCTAAGTTTCGCTGCATGTTCGATTCACTTTCACGAATATAGTTGTCTATGCTGTCGCCTTGTTCAGGTGTAGCTTGGTAACCATCTGTTTCAGGATTGTAAGTGGGTTCAACTTGATAATGCGGTAAGCCACATGTGGTTGCTTTGCGTGGTACGGTGTTTCGCAAGAGGGGAATATACATTGCACCCTCACAACCTTGAGCGGCAAGATAACCCGTGCCACGATCAATCCAATGCCATTGCACATCATCCGGTTGGCGTAAGTTGACTGGTTTTTGACGCAGTTGGCTCATTACATTGGTCCACACTGGCAACGCACCTGAAGAACCGGTTAAGCCAGTTTGTTTGTTGTCATCTAAACCTAGCCAAACCACAGAAACATAGTTGCCCGAGTAACCTGCAAACCATGAGTCTCGGGTGTCATTGGTGGTTCCAGATTTGCCTGCAAGCTTAAGCGAGTTCGGTAGAGTGTTATACGCTGAACGACCTGTACCTGAAGTCATCACTTGTTGTAGACCATAATTCAGGACATAGGCAGAAGCAGGGTCAATGGTTTGTTGGACATTTAAACCGTAACGGGTCAGCAAGCGACCATTTTGATCGACAACAGTACGAATAGATTTAGTCGGATACTTAAAACCGCCTGTGGAAAAGTTGCCATAAATGCTGAGCATTTCCATCGGAGACATGTCTACCGCACCCAAGAAAATGGATGGATAGGTTGGAATATTACTGGTCACACCAAAACGTTTTAGGTGATTGCTAAACGTTGATAAACCAAACTCTTGACCAAGGCGAACAGCTGATAAGTTATATGAATTAGACAGTGCCTGTACCATCGGCACAACGCCATGTTCGCCACCGCTATAGTTCTTAGGTGTCCATGCTTTACCATTGGCTTGAATACTAATACTACTGTCTTCAATTGGGCTAGCCCAGTTGTAACGTCCCGACTGAATCGCACTGAGGTAAATCACAGGTTTAAGCAGTGAGCCGACCTGACGTTTGGCATCGAGTGCACGGTTAAAACCAGTAAAGTCTTGGGTTGAACCAACAGCTGCGACCAATTCACCATTTTCAGGGTGTGCAACCAACACCGCACCTTGTAGCTCTTTTAGACGGCTTGAGCCACGGCTTAAGCGACCAACAGTCGATTTAAAGGCATCTTGAATTTTGGTTTGGGCAATTGGATCGAGCGTTGTAAAGATGCGTAGACCTTGGTTGGTCAAATCACCTTCTTGGTATTCCGTACGTAACTGACGGCGTACAATGTCTAAGAAATCTGGGAAACGTGAAGGGCCGAGAGTCGGTTTGGCAATCACATTTAAAGGGCGGGCCGTTTCAGTTTCATATTGTTCTTGGGTGAGATAGCCCATGACCAACATGTTGTTTAAAACAATATTACGGCGCTTTTTCGCAGCTTCTGGGTTACGCCAAGGGTTATATAAGGTTGGACCTTGTACCAAACCTACCAAATAAGCTTGTTGCGCAATATTTAGCTCACGCAAAGGCATACCGAAGTAAAACTGCGAAGCCAAACCATAGCCATTAATAGAATAGTTGCCGTTTTGCCCGAGGTTCACTTCATTGAGATAGGCTTCTAAAATTTCATCTTTGTCATAGTGAAACTCGACCAATAAAGCCATAAATGCTTCATTGACTTTACGCTTAATGGTTTTTTCAGGGGTGAGATAGAAGTTTTTCACCAACTGTTGGGTCAGTGTTGAACCACCTTGACGTTTTCCACCCGTGACATTACTCACAATCGCACGTGCCGTACCACGAATTGAAACGCCGTGGTGACTATAGAAATTACGATCTTCTGTTGCAATTAAAGCTTCAATTAAGGGCTTAGGGACTTTGTCGAGTTTAATTAGGACACGGTCTTCATTATGCTGCGGATAAATCCCGCCAATCAGCATCGGCTCTAAACGTGCAATCCCTGTAGATGAGGGTTTAGTTGCACTGACTTCAGCCACTTGCTCATCCGCAAAGGTGACTTTAAGCACTTGTTCAGGCTCGACACTATCACCGAAGTCAAAGCCACGAGTGTGTACATATAGCTCATTGCCAGAACTGACAAAGTTCCCTGATTTGGTATAGTTTTCCGAGGATTTATAGCCCAAAAGTTTTAACTCTTGAGTGAAGTCAGCCTGACTGACAGGGGCATTGGTATACACTTCGAGTGGGCGTGCGAATACCTTCGCAGGAATGTCCCAGCGCTTGCCTTCAAACTTGTCACGTACAACGGAGTCGAGTCTTATTAAATAAATACTAAACACCAAGAATGCTGCAATGACTAAGATGCAGAAGATCAGTGCAATTAAACCTATGCCACGTTCTGACTTCATAAATACGAATAAGATCCTGAGAAATTGTGCTAATCATGCGAAGCTTTTCGCTAATTTGCAATAATTAAACTGTGAACAAACTGAAATATAGACAATTCCGCGTGTAGCAGCAGTCACTTTAGTTTTTGAATCAATTTAAATAAATAATGTTATGATAGGCGGGAATCGTAGCGGAGCGATGTTGCAGGTGCAAATTTCACATAAAACATTTCGAAACATAGGCTTAATTGGACGTCCAGATAAGTCTTCAGTTGTCGAAACCTTATGTCTTATTCATGATCATCTACTCAGCTTAGGGTTACATCCCGTTTTTGATGCGCAAACCGCTGAACTTGTTCCTTATAAAAACACACAAACGGTGAGTCGTGCACTTCTGGGTGAAGTGGTCGATTTGGTGATTGTGGTGGGGGGAGATGGCTCACTTCTGCATGCTGCACGTGCCTTGGTCAAATTCAATACCCCTGTAATGGGTGTAAACCGAGGCCGTTTGGGTTTTTTAACCGACATCAAGCCGACTGAAGTGATTTTTAAGCTCGATCAAGTCTTAAAAGGTGAGTTTCAGTTAGATCGTCGTTTCTTATTGGAAATGGAAATTCGCTCACAAGGTGAAACCATTTATGATGCGATTGCGCTAAACGATGTGGTACTACACTCGGGCAAATCGGTGCATATGATTGACTTCGAACTGAATATCGATGGTCAATACGTCTACCGTCAACACAGTGATGGTTTGATTGTATCGACGCCCACGGGTTCAACCGCTTATTCGTTGTCAGGTGGTGGCCCAATCGTGCATCCGGGGATGGATGCGATTGCTTTGGTACCGATGCATCCTCATACCTTGTCTTCACGCCCGATTGTGGTGGGTGGTCATAGTGAAATTAAGCTTCTGATTCGTGAAAACCGTGTCTTGCCGATGGTCAGTGCCGATGGTCAACACAGTGTTTCGCTCAATGTGGGTGACAGCTTACATATTCGTAAGCACCCCTTTAAACTGAATTTATTACATCCACCGGGTTATGATTTTTATATGTCATGCCGTACTAAACTCGGTTGGAACCAAGATTTTGACTCTTTTCAACAGGATTAAATCATGAATATTGAACAGATGCTTTCTATTTTAGATGCCGATATTGTTGAGCGTTTAAAAACAGCTGTAGAAATTGGTAAATGGCCGAATGGCGTTGCGTTGACTGCTGAACAACGTCAAACTTGTATGCAAGCCGTTATTGCTTGGGAGCATCAGAATACGCCTGAAAAAGAACGTACGGGTTATATCGATAAAGGGCACAAAGAGGAAGGTGAGGAGTGTGATTCTCATGTTCCTGAACCAGAATTTAAACCTATTCGCTTTATTTAATTGATTAAAAAGACGTTGAATCGCTTAGCAAGAGATGCTTGGTGATTCAACAACTCAATTTAAAAGAATAACCTTCAAACTTTTTCAATCCTTATGCTTATAAAATAATAAAGCTCACTCGACTCAGTTTATTCTTCATTACTGCAATTTCGATCAATGTATAGCTGAATACTTAATTTATTATCACACCTAAAACCATAGGAAATGAGGTTTTACAGATGTTTCCATGTGCTAGTGTTTTTAGAATTTAGCTATATTTGCTGAGACAGCAACTGATGCAAGAAAAATTGAATGTTTATTAGATGTTTCTGTGTTACCGAGTCAAAATTTTCAAAATCCCGTCACGCAATATACATCAATGAAAAATGATGGTTATCCAATGTTATTGATTGGAATAAAGATCCATAACGCCCATGCAGGCGAAGCATCGAAAAAGATAAAAAGCCATCAACTCTATTGTTCAAACCTCATTGGACAACAAAAAGATGTTTATTTATCTGGCCCTTATCAATCCCAAAAAATTGAGGTCCATATTGATGATCAGTTGATACTCAGAAATATTCATTCTTCAGGAAAGCATTATCCTTACTGGGCCGACTTTTACTGGATCGAAAAGCGTGATGAATAACGTTCACGCTTTTGTTTGTCCTTTATGCTTAGAAACGAGTGTGCCAAAGCTGCTTGGCCTGTTGCATGGCATCGTTATATGTATCGCAGACCCCCATGGTATATAGTGCAATGCCAATAGTTTCAGTCACTGCCATTTCACCATACTCATGCTGTTTTTCACCCAGCCAAACTGCTTTGAACTCAGCCAAATCTAACTCTTCTTCAATTGGGCTTCGGTTGTCGGTGAGTTTAGGTAACTCATGTTCGTAGAGTTCACCATTTTTAATGCCGCAGATCAGTGTTTTGGCATCTGGGTTACGTTCAAATTCACCGCCTTCACCTTTAATGACTGCACTATTTTGATAGCCCAGTTTAAATGCCGCTTGCTGATGCGAACCACGATAGGCAGGGTGGAAAATAGCTTGCAAGGTCGCTTTGGCATTAAATGGATTGATCAGGCGCGCAAGAGTATGAATGGGTGAACGAAGACCCATAACATTTCGTAGGGAAATTAAGTCACTTAAAATCGGGGAGATGGCGTGCAGCGGTAGATACGCAAAATTACGCGTCGCTAATTCCTGTTCCACATCTGCTTGAGTTTGGCAAATATTAAAATCGAGATACTCTAATACCTGTTCAGTATAAATACGGTTAATGGTATGACCAGATGCACCGTGCATCACGACCTTATAACCTGCTTTGGCTAAAGTCAGTGCCGCTAAGAGAAACCATGGATAGTGTTTACGCTTGCCTGCATAAGAAGACCAGTCTAAATCGACATCGAGAGCAGTAAATGGTAGTTGATCACGAGTGGCCTGAACAAAGCCTGCCAGTTCATCTACAGACTCTTCCTTAACCCGAAGTAGCATCAGAAATGCACCGAGTTGTACATCTAACACTTGATTTTTCAAGATCATATCAAAGGCTTGGTAAGCTTCTTCATAACTGAGTGAGCGTGCCCCATTTTTCCCTTTACCAATAATGCGAACAAACTGGGCAAAAGGGTGCTCAGCATCTTTATAAATATTTCTTTTGTTGTTCATGAAAAAACCAAAGTAAGTGAAGGCTGTCTTGTGTTATTTTAGTGGAACAATCAAAAAAAACAGCACTTTTAATTTTAAATAAATTTTCCACTATTAGACTAAAGTATGAGGCATATTGTTTAGATTTTATACATTATGATTAAAATCAGTTTACTTTGATTAAAGAATGTTAGGTAAAATTTACCCAATAATTGTGACTCGCTAGTTTTTAGTCTCTCCCATTACAGTAAATGTGAATGAACTGTGATTTTTGTCACAGTGCTGTTGTTTGTACACCATGATTTTTTTACCCGGTGTTTGGATGCGGTCCAAACTGTGGGCTTTTTTGTGTTTATCAGAAAGCCAACTACCTATGAGGAAGTATAGGTATACCGATTTTTTCAGTCTTTTGATTTACAGAAGTATTCGTTATGACTAAGAAACCAATCTATAAGTCACTATATTTTCAAGTTATTGTCGCGATTATTGCGGGTATCTTAGTAGGACATTTTTTCCCTAGTGGTACGCAAGTTATTAATGGCGTTGAAAAATATGTACCCGGCTGGGGCGAGCTTTTTTATCCTCTAGGTCAAGGCTTTATTAAGCTGATCAAGATGATTATTGCGCCAGTAATTTTCTGTACCGTCGTGAGTGGTATCGCGGGTATGGAAAGTATGAAGTCTGTGGGTAAAACAGGCGGTGTTGCGCTACTTTACTTTGAAATTGTATCGACTATTGCACTATTGATCGGTTTACTGGTCATTAACATCTGGAAGCCAGGTGTGGGCATGAACGTTGACCCTTCAACACTAGATACTTCTGGTATCTCGAAGTTTGTTGAGTCGGGTCAGCAGCAATCGACTGTCGACTTCTTTATGCATATCATTCCAAACACTGTGGTTGGTGCATTTGCTGAAGGTGAAATCCTGCAAGTGCTACTCTTTGCCTTGATGTTTGGTTTTGCATTACATAAGTTGGGTGATGCAGGTAAACCTGTACTGAAGTTCATCGATCAAATTTCGCATGTGTTCTTTAACATTGTAAATATGATCATGAAACTTGCTCCAATTGGTGCTTTTGGTGCAATGGCATATACCATCGGTAAATATGGTATTGGTAGCTTGGCGCAACTTGCTCAGTTGATTATCTGTTTCTACATTACCTGTTTGCTTTTCATTTTCTTGGTCTTGGGCACAATTTCACGTCTTTGTGGTTTCAGCATTTTGAAAATGATTCGTATGATTCGCGAAGAGTTGTTGATCGTACTGGGTACGTCATCTTCAGAATCGGTTTTACCGCGTATGCTGAAAAAGCTTGAAATTGCGGGATGTGAAAAGTCAGTGGTTGGTTTGGTTATTCCAACAGGTTATTCATTTAACTTAGATGGTACCTCAATCTACTTAACGATGGCTGCGATCTTCATTGCACAAGCGACCAATACTCAGCTTGATCTTATGCACCAAGTGACTTTATTGGGTGTGTTATTGATTTCATCGAAAGGTGCTGCGGGTGTAACAGGTTCGGGCTTTATTGTAATGGCAGCGACTTTGTCAGCCGTTGGTCATATTCCAGTGGCGGGTCTTGCGCTTATCTTAGGTATTGACCGTTTCATGTCTGAAGCACGTGCCTTAACCAACTTGGTGGGTAACTCATTGGCAACGATTGTTGTTGCGAAATGGGTGGGTCAGTTAGACCAAGAGAAATTACATTTTGCACTAGCAAATCCAGATGAAGTAGACCGCCAAATGGCTGTTGAAGAAAATGCTCACGCATAATTTCAGTTCATCTTAAAAAGGAAGCCTAAGGGCTTCCTTTTTTATTGGCATAAAAAAATGGCCTGATGCGGTCATGACAGTTGCGTTAAAAATGGCTAGCATGTGGGCTGAATAATAAAACAACGTCACTACAAGGAAGAAACATGTTGAATTACGATGCAGACCTAGAACTATTTCGCGATAACTTTCGCCGTTTTATGAATGAACAGATTGCGCCACACTATGAACAGTGGGAACGAGAGGGCTTAATGCCGCGCTCAGTCTGGAATGCCTTGGGTGAAAATGGTTTCTTATGTGTCGATGTTCCAGAGGAATATGGCGGTTATGGTGTTCCAACCCATTATTCACTGATGTTGGTGGAAGAGTCGGCACGTGCAGGTTTTAGTGCTTTATCGACAGGTATTTCTTGTCACTCCGAAATTGCTGCGCCTTATATTTTGCATATTGGAACGGAAGCGCAGAAGCAGTACTGGTTACCGAAAATGGTGTCTGGTGAAGTGGTCGGCGCGATTGGAATGACGGAACCGGGTGCTGGTTCAGACTTACAAGCCATGCGAAGTAATGCCATTTTGCAAGGGGAGCATTATATTTTAAATGGCTCTAAAACCTTTATTTCAAATGGGCAGCATGCCGACCTTGTGGTGTTGGCAGTGAAAACTGATCCGCAAGCCCGAGCAAAGGGTGTTTCACTGATGTTGGTCGATACCCATTTAGATGGGTTTAAAAAAGGCACCAATCTCGACAAAATTGGGCTGCATTCGCAAGACACTTCTGAGCTGTTTTATGACAATGTGAAAGTCCCGAAAGATCAATTGTTGGGACAAGCAGGTCAAGGTTTTGCTTATTTGATGCAAGAGCTACCACGAGAGCGTACAGCAATTGCAGCAACAGCTATAGGTGCAATTCGCGGTTCGATTGATGTCACCATCCAATACGTCAAAGAGCGCCAAGCTTTTGGTCAACATATTTCACAGTTCCAAAATACACGTTTTGTTTTGGCTCAAGCCAAGATTGATGAACAAGCCACAGCTGCTTTTTACAATCAAAACGTTGAGCTTTATATGCAAGGTAAGCTGGATGTCGAAACCGCAGCTGCGCTAAAAAGTTTTTCAACAGATATGCAAATGAAGGTGGCAGATAATTTATTGCAGCTCTTTGGGGGCTATGGCTATATGAGTGAATATCCAATTTCACGTTTCTTTGTCGATGCGCGTATTCAACGTATTTACGGCGGGACCAATGAAATTATGAAAGAAATTGTCGCACGTAGCTTACTTGGCCGCTAAGCCTTAGGTGTTGATATAAACATGTGTCTAAAAAGAGCCTCAAGTAGGCTCTTTTTTATCGGTTCAGTACCAATAAACTTTCTTGTATAAAGGCGGGTAGGTCATATTGGGTTTGTGATGAAATGTATAAGTTATTGTCATTCACAACACCTGTGTCATAAAGCACGGCACCTGCATCTTTTAAGTCTTGATGAAGGTGATGGATACACGTCATGCGTCTACCTTTCACAACTCCAGCATGCATTAAAATTTGCGGAGCGTCTGCACTGCATAAAATGGGTTTTTGCGTGTTTGCAAAGTGCCTGACAAATAAGATATAGCGTTCATCTTGGCACAGGTTATCTGGCGAAAACCCACCAGGAATGAGTAAGGCATCGAAGTCATGTACGGAGGCATCATCGATACTTTGGTCGATGGTGACAAAGGCTTTACGTTTTTTGCCATAAATAATTTTGCCAGCCTGACTTTCGAGATTAATAATACTATGCCGAGCTGCTCGAAATGCTTCTACGGGTTCAGCATATTCGGCATCCTCAAAGTCATAGGTGACCAAGACCGCAATTTTTTTGTGCATGACAGTACCTACAGTTCATTATTGTTTTGTTTTATTGAGACTATAGAGCAATCGCTACTGCTGCATACTCTCTTTGTTATGAATACGTCAACTTAAGTAAAGCATATTTTAAAAGATATTCTAACGCACTGAAATACGGATGAATGGTGATTTTTGTGAAGGTGTAGCAAAATTTTTCAAAAGCAAGACAGGGCTTTAAAAGGGAAGAGGAAGAGCTAAGACTCGCAAAACATCGTCGTGGTATTTTGCTTGAGCGATGTTTATGCATAACAGTAAGAAGAAAATAGGCAGGACTCAGTGGTTTTATTGATGTCTATTATTGGGGCAGTTTATTGATAAACTTGATGATTAAATCAACTGTATGTTTTTAGCACTGAAACATGCAAAGTCTTATTGCGCAAGATTTCAAAGCTAACTATTGTTATACTGTTTGCACAATGTATATGAAGGGCGACATAACAATGATCCAAGACGATCAAAACACAACGACTTCTTTTGACCTCAACCAAATCCGTCAGGATATCGACTCTGTTGATCAACAGATTCAACAACTTATTAACCGTCGAGCGAAACTGGCGGAAGCTGTTGCAAAAGCAAAATTTGCTTCTGAAGAGAATCCAATGTTTTACCGTCCAGAACGTGAAGCGCAAGTTTTACGGAATGTTATGGAGCGTAATGAAGGCCCTTTGTCTGATGTGACCATGGCACGTTTGTTCCGTGAAATCATGTCTGCATGTTTGGCTCTAGAAGCACCACAAAGTATTGCATTTTTAGGACCTGTTGGTACGTATACGCACTCTGCGGTGTTAAAGCACTTTGGGCATGATGCTGTGGTTCGTCCTTTACCGACCATTGATGAAGTATTCCGTGAAGTGGAAGCAGGCAGCGCCCACTATGGTTTGGTGCCGGTGGAAAACTCATCAGAAGGTGTGGTCAACCATACTTTAGATTGTTTTAAGGCCTCACACTTGAATGTGATTGGTGAAGTTGAATTGCGTATTCATCACCAGTTTCTTGTGTCTGAAAACACGCGTAAAGACAGCATTAAACAAATTTATGCGCATCAGCAAACTTTGGCGCAGTGTCGTGCATGGTTAGACGCACACTATCCAGGTGTGGAACGTGTAGCTTTAAGCTCGAATGCTGAAGCGGCACGTCGTATTCGTACCGAATGGCATTCGGCTGCTATTGCATCTGATGTTGCAGCAAGTATTTATGATTTAGAAATTTTACACAGTAATATTGAAGATAATCCTGAGAACACCACGCGCTTCTTGGTGATTGGTCGTGAAAGAATACCGCAAAGTGGTAATGATAAAACGTCATTGCTGATTTCTGCACATGATCGTGCAGGTGCATTATTGGAAATCCTTGCACCATTTGCAAAGCACAACATTAGTTTGACCAGCATCGAAACGCGTCCAGCATTGCCTGAAAAATGGGCTTATGTTTTCTTCATTGACCTAGAAGGGCATGTGGAACAAGACAATGTTAAAGCGGCGATTGAAGAGATTCGTCCACTCGTGAAAGAAGTTCGAGTATTGGGTTCATACCCGATTGCAGTACTGTAATCTCTAAGGTGGTTGGGTTTACTCCAAACTCAACCATGTACACCACTTGTAAGAATGGAAAGGTCACATGTCGTTTGCTCCAGCCAATGAAGGTATTGCGAAGTTAAAACCATATCAACCAGGTAAGCCAATTAGCGAATTAGAGCGTGAATTGGGGATGACCGATATTGTTAAACTTGCTTCAAATGAAAACCCTTTGGGTTGTTCGGACAAAGTAAAAGAAGCAGTTGCTGCTGAATTGGCGGAAATTGGACGATATCCAGATGGTGGTGGTTTTATCTTGAAGGATCAAGTTCATGCGCAGTTTGGTGTCGCGCATGATTGTATTACTTTAGGCAATGGTTCAAACGATTTACTTGAAATTTTTGCCCGTGCATTTGTTTCAGATAAAGATTCGGTGGTGTATAGCCAACACGCATTTGCAGTCTATGCTTTGGTCACGCAAGCCATCAATGCCGAAGCGATTGAAGTACCTGCTCAAGGGTTTTCGCATGACCTTGACGCGATGGCAGCAGCAATTAAAGACAATACCAAATTGGTATTTATTGCAAATCCCAATAATCCGACAGGAACTTGGTTTGAAGAGGCTGAATTTGAGCGCTTCATGCAAAAAGTACCAAGTCATGTGATTGTGGTTTTAGATGAAGCTTATGTGGAATATTTCCCAGAAAACTTTAACAGCTTAAAGTTTTTAGCACAGTATTCAAACCTGATTGTTAGCCGTACCATGTCGAAGTGCTTTGGTTTAGCGGCATTACGTGTTGGCTTTGCTTTAGCATCGGCAGAAGTGACAGACTTCTTAAATCGTATTCGTCAGCCGTTTAACGTCAACCATTTAGCCATGGTGGCAGCGGTTGCTGCACTGAAAGATGAAGATTTCATTGAGAAATCACGTGTGGTCAATAAAGTGGGCATGGTGCAACTTGAAACAGGGTTTAAAGCGCTAGGCCTAAACTATGAGCCTTCTCGTGCTAACTTCATTTTGGTCGATATACAAGCCGATCCTGCACAAACTTTTAATGCTTTATTAAAAGAAGGGGTGATTGTTCGTCCAGTGGGCATCGCCAATCATTTACGAGTATCGATTGGAACTGAAGCTGAAAATACGAAATTTTTAACGGCTTTGGCCAACGTACTAGGTTTAGAGGCGAACGCTTAAATTATGTCTGCGCCACTGTTTGAAAAAGTTGCATTTATTGGTCTTGGGCTGATTGGTTCGAGTCTCGCACGGGTGATGATTGCTGAGGGTTTAACCCAAAATATTGTAGCCTCTACACGTTCGGAAAAAACCTTACAGGATGCCAAAGCTTTGGGATTAATCCAACAGGGGTATAGCGATCCTGTGCAGGCGGTTCAAGGTGCGGACTTGGTGGTTTTAGCTTTGCCTGTTCGTGCAACGCAAAAAGTCTTGGAAACCATCAAACCATATTTGCAAGAACATACGATTATTACCGATGTGGGCAGTACCAAAGGCAATGTGGTCGACGCGGCCAAAGCCGTGTATGGCGAAGCATTACCTGTTGGCTTTGTACCGGGGCATCCAATTGCGGGGGCAGAACATACAGGTGTGCATGCAGGTAAGGTCGATTTATTTGCAAATCATAAAGTGATTTTGACACCGTTACCAACCAGTGCTGATTGGGCCGTAGAGAAACTAATCCAACTGTGGCAAGCTGCGAAAGCAGAGGTGATTTGTATGGATGTGGCCAAGCATGATGAAGTCTTGGCACATACCAGTCATCTTCCGCATTTGATGGCTTTTAACTTAGTTGAACAACTTGCAAACCGTGAAGATAATTTAGACATTTTCCGCTATGCTGCGGGGGGATTCCGTGATTTTTCTCGAATTGCGGCAAGTGACCCCCAAATGTGGCATGACATCTTTTTTGCCAATAAAAAAGCCATTTTAAAAGCCGTAGATGGTTTTGAAAACCAACTGGCAACGATTCGTAAACTCATTGAAGATGAAGATTCACATGCTTTAATGGGCTTGCTCGGACATGCGCAAGCAGCACGCCAGCATTTTAACCATATGCTCGCTCAAAAACCTTTCATGGAGAACAATAAAGTGACGACACAGCAATTCACCATATTACCGGGTAAAAAGAGTTTCCAAGGTAAGTTTAGCGTGCCAGGCGATAAATCTGTGTCACACCGTTCAATCATGTTTGGTGCAATTGCGGAAGGAACGACGCATGTGACAGGTTTCTTGGAAGGTGAAGATGCGTTAGCAACCTTACAAGCGTTCCGTGATATGGGCGTGAGCATTGAAGGTCCTAAAAATGGTGAAGTGACGATTCATGGTGTGGGCGTAAATGGCCTAAAAGCACCAGCAAGTGCGCTTTACATGGGTAACTCAGGTACTTCGATGCGTCTGCTTTCAGGCATGCTTTCTGCGCAAAAATTTGACTCTGTAATGACGGGTGATGCATCACTGTCAAAACGTCCAATGGAACGTATTGCTAAACCATTACGTGAAATGGGTGCACAGATTCAAACCACAGGTGAGCGTGGTACACCTCCTGTTTCGATCACTGGAAACCAAGCTTTGCAAGGCATTCACTATGATTTGCCAATGGCATCTGCGCAGGTGAAATCTGGGATTTTATTGGCAGGCTTGTGGGCAGCAGGTGAAACATCGGTCACAGAACCTGAACCTACACGTGACCATACTGAACGTATGCTACGTGCATTTGGCTATGACGTGAAAACAGAAGGCAACCGTATTTCACTGCAAGGTGGTGGTAAGTTAGTTGGTACAGAGATTCAAGTGCCATCAGATATTTCATCGGCTGCTTTCTTTATGGTGGGTGCTGCTATTACTGAAGGTTCAGACGTCACTTTAGAAGCGGTGGGCATTAACCCAACGCGTACAGGTGTGATCGAGATTTTGAAGCAAATGGGTGCGGACATTACGGTTGAGAATGAACGTATTGCAGGTGGTGAGCCGATTGCAGACATTCGTATTCAAGGCACACGTACACTCAAAGGGATTCATATGCCTGAAGATCAAGTGCCATTGGCGATTGATGAATTCCCTGCATTGTTCATTGCAGCGGCATGTGCTGAAGGGCAAACCGTATTAACGGGTGCTGCTGAGCTGCGTGTGAAAGAATCAGACCGTATTCAAGTGATGGCGGATGGTTTAAAAACCATGGGTATTGATTGTACGCCGACTGACGATGGCATCATCATCGAAGGTAAAGGTCATTCGGGTGAATGGGGTGCGATTTTCACCGGTGGCGAAATTGAATCACATCATGATCACCGTATTGCGATGAGTTTCTCAATGGCAGGTTTACGCACCTCTGGTGAAATTAAAATCATTGGCACTGAAACGGTTGCCACGAGTTTCCCGACCTTTACACAATTGAGTAATCAAGCTGGTTTAGCGATCCAAGTCACTGAATAAGACTAAAGCTTAGATATTTTGTGTGAAAACAGCCAAGCTTTTGCTTGGCTGTTTTGTGTTAAGTCATTATGCTAAACCCATATAACAAAAAAGCCTTTGGGATGATCAATGAGAAAATTACAATTTACGGCACAGCATGGACAGCAGCAGGATGTAAATGAAAGCGGTGTGGTACAGAAGCAGGTACAAGACCTACTGGTTCAAAAGTTAGGTCAATTTGGTTTTGAAACTTTGCCACAAAGTGGTGATCAAGTGGCTGTGAGTGTCGATAATCATACTTTACCATTGTCTATTACGTGCCAAGGCCATGACAGTGAAGGAAATCTGGTGTGCGAAATTGCGTCTTATCCAGATGAAGAGCAAGATTGGTTAGATCGAATTGCTGAACGAAGCTTGTTAAATCAATTGGCACAAGCGGTTGAAACCACACTAAAAACAGATAAAAGTTTTACTGAGTTTGAGTGGAAAGGCTAACTGAATAGATAAAAAATGCTGAATTGGTTTTTCATAATTCAGCATTTTTTAGGACAGAGCACGTTTAATATTTTGTTGGGTCAACGCGCTTATAACTGCATTTGCTAGAAGCTTTATTCTACACGTAACCAAGTTTGGCTACGTCCCACAGCAGAAACGCCTAAATAACCTCTTAAGAATAGCTTTTTCCCATTTGGGCTAATTTTTCCTTTTAGACTATATAGCTTGCCTGAAACGGGATCGATGATTTTGCCATGCGTATAATTAATATTATTTTCAGTCTTTAAACCTGTAATCACTTGCATACCAATAATAGGCTTATCGGTGTAGGGTGCAGGGCAGTTGGTGCAGAACTCTTTTGCTGTATAACCTGGGCGAGGAGTTGCTTTTAGTGCAGTTCCAGCATAAGTCCCATTGGCTTGCTTTTCAATTTTCACCAGACCTTTAGGTTCTCCAGTTTTATCATCGATATAACGCCAAGTCCCTATAATGTCCTGAGCACAGGCTGATGCGGTGGCTATAGTGACTAAAACTGCCCCGAGAATTGTTTTCATAAAATCCCTGAATATTTTAAAAATTATTTAAATGAATAGCTCTCACGAGCTAAGATGTTGATTGTATAATTTATTATTTGAATAATGATGTGCAGAATATATCAAGTTCAAGCGTAGATTGTTGCATAAACTACCATTAGCAGGATTAAATTCTTACTTATTTTTAAAACAGGCAGTTGAGGGAGATCGTACTGATTGAGTTTCGCGCTCAACAGGAAGCTTAAAATTATTTTGAGAAGAGAAAAGATATAAGGGATGACTAATGAAGCTGCTTGAAATGGCTTATTAAGCGTTGGAATAGAAAAAGAGATAGGTCTAGATTAAAAATAAAAAGTTCAAGAAAGAAAGGGGCTAATGTTAGACATCCATTTCTTTCTTGAACTTAGTAATGCGTTAAATCCACAGGAAACGTGTAATCGCAATACGTAACTGTTTTAAGTAACCAGTAAAGAAATGGTTTGCACCAGGTAATACAGTCACTAAATGGCGCTGCGGTTTAGCCCATGTAATCATGTCAGACAGTAAGGTTACTTCATCGGCTTCACCATGGATGAATAAGATGTCACCTTTAAGTTGTGGTGTTACATAGTGGCGCACACCTGCGACCGTTGCCGTTGGTAGACCACATAAAATGGTTTGTTTTGGTCGAATTTCTTCTTGTAAAGCATCATAGCATTTCGCCATGACATGCGCACCGAAACTAAAACCACCTGCATAGAAGGGTAAAGTTGTATGTGCTGCACGAGCATGCTTAATCACTTCAAGAACATCATCAGTTTCGCCATGACCTTCGTCGTGTAGACCAACACTTTGACCTGAGCCACGGAAACTTGGACGGTACACAATGCAACCGCGTTCTAAGAACATTTGCGCAAGCAATGCTGGAACCTTGTGTTGAGGCGTACCACCTTGGAGTGGATGGGGGTGAGTAACTACCGCGAATCCTTTCACTTCACCCTGTGGATAATCTACAAAAACTTCAATTTGCCCAACTGGACCTTGAATGAACATCTGCTCAGACATAGAGAATCGATACATATAACAGGAGAATGGGCTAGTTTAACCGTTTATGCTTATTAAAAACACAGATTGGCATTAAAATAAGTCTACTGATATAGTCTGTTTAATTGTTTTTTAATCAGGTTATCTATGCTTGCCCTTGTTTCTCCTGCCAAAACTTTAGATTACCAAACTGCTTTACCAACCGATGCGTATACACAACCCAGATTGCTGCAACATTCCCAAGAATTGATCGAAGTTAGTCGCAAACTGTCAGCAAGTGAAATTGCAAGCTTAATGAGCGTCAGTGAAAAAATTGCCACCTTAAACGTTGATCGTTTTCGTGATTGGCAGCCAGAATTCAACTTTGCCAATGCGCGACAAGCCATGTTTGCTTTTAAAGGCGATGTCTATACTGGTTTAGATGCTTATCATTTGTCAGAGTCGAACATTGAATATGCACAGCAACATTTAAGAATGCTCTCTGGGTTATATGGTTTACTAAGACCATTGGACTTGATGATGCCGTATCGTTTAGAGATGGGAACCAAGCTGGCTAATCCACGTGGACATAATCTGTATGAGTTTTGGGGCAATCACATTACCAATTTAATTAACCAAGATTTAGAACAGGCAGGTTCTAAAATTTTGCTGAATATTGCTTCGGATGAATACTATAAATCTGTGAAAGAAAGCAATATCCAAGCAGACATTATTAAACCTGTGTTTTTAGATCAGAAAAATGGCAAATATAAAGTTATTAGTTTCTATGCCAAAAAAGCGCGTGGTTTGATGGCGCGTTATATGATTGAAAACCAAATTGATCAAATTGAAGGGTTAAAATCATTCCAGACAGATGGTTATTACTTTGATGCCGACAGCTCATTAAAAGGTGAGTTGGTCTTTAAACGAGATGAACAGGCAGCATAACGAAAGGGCATTCCAATGGTGCAGTATACAAAACAGTTTCAGGACTATTGGGCGCTCACCGCAAAGCAATTGAGTTTGGATGACGATACCACTCAAAAGGCCTATGCCTCGCTGTATAACGCCTATAGTGAAGTACAGCGGCATTATCATAGCATTCAACATATTGTTGAATGTTTTGAGCATTTTCATCAGATCAAAACCTACTTAGACGATACTTTATCTGTTGAGTTGGCCATTTGGTTTCATGATGTCATTTATAACCCGCAAGCACATGATAATGAGCAGCAAAGCGCTGACTATATGCAACAGATGCTTAAAAATGTGCTTGGAGCTGAGCAAATTGCAAAGATCTATGCATGGATTTTGGCAACCAAAGCACATGCACCGACAACTGACACTGATTTGGCTTATCTATTGGATATTGATCTGGCTATTTTAGCCAGCGACCCTGTTCGTTTTGCAGAATATGAACGCCAAATTCAGCAAGAATATGCTTGGGTTGAGCCCTCACTTTATGTGCAGAAGCGTCACCAAGTGTTAAGGCACTTTTTAGAAACGCAGCCACTGTACCAGACGCCATTTTTCCAAAAGCGCTATGAGCGTCAGGCTAAGCGGAACTTAGCCCAAGCTTTGAATGTTTAAAGCCCTTTAAATGCTTCGATGGCACGAACACGACTGGATTTTAAATCGACGATTGGTTGGGGGTAGTCCAAATCCATATTCGGCTGCTTCGCATAAGGCTCATGAATGCTTTTGGCATCTAAATGTGCAAGCTCTGGCAGCCACTGTCGAATATAATCACCATTGCTATCAAATTTCTGAGATTGGCTCACAGGGTTAAAGACTCGGAAGTAAGGCACAGCATCGGTGCCCGTGGAGGCACACCACTGCCATCCGCCATTATTGGCCGCTAAGTCACCATCAGCCAAATGTTGCATAAACCATTGCTCGCCCAGACGCCAATCAATCAACAAGTTTTTAGTTAAGAACATTGCGACAATCATACGGACACGATTATGCATCCAGCCTGTTGCAAGGAGTTGTCGCATGCCTGCATCCACAATTGGAATACCAGTACGACCTTGTTGCCATGCGTTTAAATCATCAGGCGAATCTCGCCAAACAATACGCTGTGTGCTGGCTTTAAATGGCAGATGTTTAGAGACATGTGGAAAATCAAATAAGATATGCTGATAAAACTCTCGCCACAACAGTTCGTCTAACCAAGTCTGCTGGCCTGTGTTATCAATCATAAATTGACCGTGTTGAGCACGAAACAGGGCATTGAGACACTGGCGAATCGACACGATCCCGAGATTTAAATAAGTTGAAAGTTGGCTGGTGCTATTTAAAAATGGAAAGTCTCTCTCTTTTTGATAGTCACTAACTTTGTGATCAATAAAATCATCGAGCACTGAAAGTGCATATATTTCCGTTTCAGGCCAATAGGCTTTAATTTGATTTAACTCATTCGTATTTACATCAATCAGTGATTCAATGTGTGGAATGGTTGTATTTAAATCGGCAGGAAGGTGCATAGGTTGCTGTGCAGATGGGAGAGGGTAACACTGCGGTAAGCCAATATTTAAGCGCTCATAACAGGTTTTTTTAAAAGCGCCAAAGACTTGATAGGGCTTACCAGATTGGTTACGAATACTGTTTAAGGGAAAGAGGGTTCGATCTTGGAAGAGTGTAAATTCAATGTGTTGCTGATTTAAGCATTGTTGAACTTCGGCATCGCGCTTAAGCTCATTCACGCCCATTTCGATATTTGCAAAGATTTGTTGTACTTGCAGTGTATGACACAAAGATGAAAGCTGACGTGGAATATCTTGCCACAGCGGAATATTTAGAATGAGCAAAGGTATATTTAGCTGAGCAAGACTCTGTTTTAAATCGTGCAATTGTCTGACATATAAATCAATTTTTACAGCTGCATCATGATGTAATAGCCACTGTTGTGGGGATAGGATCACTAAAGCCAGCATAGGTCCATGTTGGTTTGCATGCCAAAGTGCAGCATGGTCGTGTATGCGAAGATCTTGTCTAAACCAAATTATGTTCATAAAAGGTTAATCAACTGTAATTTTTTGAAATATAAAATATTACAAAATTGAGCACTTTGATCATATTTTTTTCTCACTCGTTTAACTTAATCTTATGTTATTGAAATAATTAAATCAGAAAAAACTATAAAGTGTGAAGATGCTTTTTATCTGATAAATGTGTGACCCTTTGTATTATTTGTTATGATTTGTAATCATGCTAGTGCAGTTGTGGATATTGTGAATGTCATGAAAAAAATTCTAATCCCTATTTTTGTAGCTGCTGTTTGTTTGCTTGGGTTTGCTGTTTTTCAGGATACAGAAACGAAAAAACAGCAACAGTTGAATCAACTCATGAACAGTACTGAGCCGAAAGTGCAAAAGTTGAGTCCTTTCTCAAAGGCAAAGGCCGTGCCTGAAAAAGTCAATAGCCCACTTCAAAGCGATGCTGAAGCAATAATCGAGCAGGTCTCCATTAAAGTACTTTGACGTTTAAGATAGAATAAAATCATGTCTAAATGACTTATCATGTTGAATTTTAATTAAAAATAAATTTAAAACAATTAAAAATCAGTGTGTTATAATTCGCGCTAAGATATATTGAATTTTAGATTTTGAGTCTAAAATGACGTTTTTGTTGAAAGCTGCATACGGTTTATGCGGCTTTTTTGTTTAGGTATATATGGTTCGACCCTGCGTTTGAACCATTCATGGCTAAATAAACTTTTCCTGAATTGAGGAAATTTGGCATATTCATTGCTTTAACTTCCAGAAATTTAATCAGATTTTCATCGTACTGAGTGTCGAAATTTTTTGGCAGTTATACAGTTTTAAAAGTTTATTTACAGGGGCTAGGTCATGACGACTCCTAATCCATCTTCAGAAAATATGCTCGAGCGTATGTTCAAACTGAGTGAAAATAAAACCAGTTTTCGTACAGAGCTTCTTGCAGGTGTAACCACATTCTTAACCATGTGTTACATCATTATTGTGAATCCAATGATTTTATCCGAAACGGGGATGGATCATGGTGCTGTCTTTGTAGCGACTTGTCTTGCAGCCGCAATTGGCTGTTTGGTTATGGGTATTGTTGCAAATTATCCAATTGCATTGGCACCAGGTATGGGCTTAAACGCTTACTTTACCTATTCGGTGTGTATGGGTATGGGTGTGCCTTGGCAGACTGCTTTGGCTGCAGTGTTTGTATCAGGTTTGGTGTTCATTGCGATCAGTATGTTTAAGATCCGTGAAGCCATTGTGAATGCAATTCCAATGTCGCTTAAACTTGCGATTGGCGGCGGAATTGGTTTATTCCTTGCGCTGATTGCTTTAAAAAATGCAGGCGTTATTGTGGACAATCCAGCGACTTTGGTTGGATTGGGCGACTTAAAGCAACCGACGGTTCTTTTGGCTTTATTTGGCTTCTTGATGGTGGTTGTACTGCATCACTTTAAAGTGCGTGGTGCCATTATTATCAGCATCTTGGCCTTAACTGCAATTTCAACAGCAATGGGCTTAAGCGAGTTCAAAGGTGTTGTTGGTGAGATTCCATCAATTGCTCCAACATTCATGCAAATGGACTTTGAAGGTCTATTTACGGCAAGCTTAGTGGGTGTCATCTTTGTATTTTTCTTGGTCGATTTATTTGACTCAACAGGTACATTGGTGGGTGTGTCACATCGTGCAGGCTTACTGAAAGATGGCAAGCTTCCACGTTTGAAAAAAGCATTATTTGCAGACTCAACCGCAATTGTTGCAGGTGCAGCATTAGGTACATCTTCGACGACACCATATATTGAGTCGTCTGCGGGTGTTGCTGCTGGTGGCCGTACAGGTTTAACCGCAGTTGTGGTCGGTGTATTATTTATCTTATGTTTGTTTTTAGCACCCTTAGCTCAATCTGTACCTGGTTTTGCAACAGCTCCAGCATTGTTATTTGTTGGCGTGTTAATGATTCAGGGGATTACCCATATTGATTGGGATGATATTACTGAAGCCGTTCCTGCGTTCTTAACCATTGTATTTATGCCATTTACCTATTCAATTGCAGATGGTATTGCGATGGGCTTTATTAGCTATGCATTGGTTAAATTGTTCACCGGTAAAGCGGCGACTGTACCGTACATGGTGTGGATTGTAGCTGTGCTTTGGGCATTAAAATTCGCGTTATTTGGTGGCTAATTCATCAAATAGTGATAAGGGTGTAAACTCAGTTTACACCCTTTTTTATTTTTAAAGAGGAAAAGATATGAGTCAATTGGAGCTCATTCGTGCTTTACCAAAAGCTGAATTGCATGTGCATATTGAAGGGACATTTGAGCCAGAACTCATGTTTGCAATCGCACAGCGTAATCAAATAGACATTCCTTATAAGTCGGTTGAAGAAGTAAAACAGGCTTATAATTTTCACAATCTACAATCATTTTTAGACATCTATTATGCAGGCGCAAATGTACTGATTCATGAGCAAGATTTCTATGACTTGGCTTGGGCGTATTTTGAAAAATGTGCCGAAGACCGTGTAGTGCATACCGAAATGTTCTTTGATCCACAAACACATACAGACCGTGGTATTGCTTTTGAAACAGTGATTAATGGTCTGCAACGCGCATGTGATGATGCCAAGGCAAAATTCGGCATTAGCTCGCATTTGATTATGTGTTTCTTGCGTCATTTAAGTGAAGAAGCAGCCCTTGAAACTTTAGCACAGGCATTGCCTTATAAAGATCAAATCATTGGTGTGGGCTTGGACTCAAGCGAAGTTGGGCATCCTCCTTCAAAGTTTGAACGTGTCTTTGCTAAAGCGCGTGAAGCAGGCTTTTTAGTGGTTGCGCATGCGGGTGAAGAAGGTCCAGCAGAATATGTGTGGGAAGCTTTAGATTTGCTTAAAGTGAATCGTATTGACCATGGTGTGCGTTCTGAAGAAGATCCTGTATTAATGCAGCGTTTGATCGCGGAGAAAATGCCACTGACAGTTTGTCCACTCAGCAACTTAAAGCTATGTGTCGTTAACGATATGGCACAGCACAATATCCGCCGTTTGTTGCAACAAGGTGTGCAAGTGACGGTAAATTCAGATGATCCATCGTACTTTGGTGGTTATATGAATGATAACTTTATTGCCATTACAGATGCGTTAGACTTAACAGCAGCTGAGCTAAAACAATTGGCACTGAACTCTTTTGAGGCGTCGTTTATTTCGGCAGAAGAGAAGCAAAAATGGGCGGCTGAAATTGCAGCCATTGCTTAATCTAATGTCCTTTTAAAGACAGGGTTCGCTCTGTCTTTTTTATGTGAGATCAATATGAAAAAAATCATTGCATTGCTTGTGGTTATTTTTGTGCTCTTTGCAGTTTATTTGCTCAAAACGGATACAGGGTTAACTCAAAAACTATTAAAGCCAGTGGTGGTGTATCAGTGCGGTGTTGAGCTTGAAGCGACAAGGCTGTGGAAAGTCAGTACAGCATTGCTTGGTGAAGAGAAAAAGAATCAGCTCCAAACGCAAATCTGTGGTTGCGTGGGTGAAAATGCGTTAAAGGATATTCCAGCAACAACTTTGTTGCGCGCAGTGGTTGATGAACAAGTCAAAAAACAGGTGGTACAACAGGGTGTGTTGAATACGCTGAAAGGATGTGTGGTGGATGAAGTCCTAAAAGCAACAGATTGATGCTTTTAGGCTAATTAAACTTGGTCTTACTTTGCTTGTTTGGTCATGCTATTTAACACATTATCTTTATCAATAAAGTGGTGTTTCAGTGCTGCTGCAATATGCCCTACTAACAGCAATCCAGCTGCCCATGAAATCCAGATATGTAAAGGTTTTACGATCGCGAGTAATTCAGGGTTATCTTGTACTAAACGGGGAATTTCAAAAAGGTACAATACAGGCGCAGGGTGCCCAGCACTCCAGCTAAATAAACAGCCAGTAATTGGCAAAGCCAACAAAATGAAATATAAAGCCAAATGACCGAGGTGTGCCATTTTTTGCATGAACGGTGACATACTGTCTGGAAGTTTGGGTGCAGGGTGGGTATAACGCCAAAAGATACGAATCACTACCAGAAAGATAATCGTGGTTGCAATGTTCTTATGTAAGGTAATGACATCCCCTTTAAAGCTACCGTCAGCATCATAGCTGAGGAAGTTTCCGCTATAAAAACCAATCAACCAAGCAGCAATAAAGATAATTGCCATGAGCCAATGCAGGATTTGAGCAGTACGCGTGTAATGGGTATTTGCCGAGTTCATTAGATTCACATCCATTTTTATGTTGCGCTATTTTATAGAACTATAGATAGGTCAAAAATGTAGTAGATGCAACATAGCGTTGATATTCTGCAACGCTGCACAGACCAATGGCGCATGACTGATCTAAAACTGTGCAATAAGCGAAAGATATTAAAATGGCATGGAAATAGTGTTTCCGTAAATAGCAAAGATTCGGCAAAATACGCGCACTTTAACTGTTATAAATGGATAACTCCGTGAAAAAAATGATTGCAGTGCTTGCTCCTTTGGCTTTGATCCTTTCGGCTTGTACAACGACTGATATGGCAACGACCAATAATACGACGACCACCACGCAACAACTGGGTACAGCGGCGCTTAAAATTGCCATTAATGCAAAATGTACGACTGAGTTGAATAATCTACCAGCATGGAAAACAGCAACCAAATTTATGACGGCTGATCAAAAAACCGATATTCAAACCGAAATTTGTGGTTGTGTCAGTGAGAAAGCCCCACAAAATATTACCGCTGTCGATGTGGCAACAGCGGCCATTGACCCTGCAGCGCGTACAACCATTATTAGCAATGCTGTGACCAAAACCATCAATGCATGTGTGGCTGAAGCGGTGAATTAAGTTGTGATATATCAAAGAAGCGGGGGGACATGCCTCGCTTCTTTGCGGTTTTTTTGTACTTTTTGGTGTTTATCTTTTATATTGATGTGAATAATAACAATTGAAGCCTGATTTCTTTTACAACAAAGGGTGTATCTGTATGAAGAATGATAAGTTAATTCTCTGTTTGTTTGGCTCGCTTATGCTTTCCGCGTGTGTGTCGAATCCTTTATCTAGCTCAGATGATGATGGAATCTCGGCTATTAAAATGGCCTCACATGCAAAATGTATGGATGAAATCGAAACTAATCCGACATGGATCATGGGCAGTAAGCTGTTATCAGAAGACCAAAAACAAAAGAAAAAACGTGAAGTATGTAACTGTGTAGGTGATAACTCTCCCAAAGTATTGTCTAAAGAGCAGTTGGCTTTGGCGGCAATTGATCCCAAAGCAAAGGCAACCTATGGCGCTTTAGCCGCAACAAAAACAACAGCCACATGCGCCTCTGAAATGCTAAACTAAGCCGAATAAATTGTTAAGTTTTTAAAATGGCTGTTGATCAGCCATTTTTTATGAGAGTAGAAAATGCAAATTGCAGGTGCAGATGAGGCAGGGCGCGGCCCTTTAGTGGGTTCAGTGGTCGCTGCTGCGGTAATTCTAGACCCGAATAACCCGATACAAGGGTTGAATGATTCCAAAAAACTGACCGAAAAAAAACGTGAAAAACTTTTTGTCGAAATTAAGGAAAAAGCATTGGCATGGGCGATTGCTGAGGCGAGTGCTGCTGAAATTGATGAGATCAACATTTTACAAGCATCTTTGCTTGCGATGCGCCGCGCGGTTGAACAGCTTGCAATACAGCCCGAACATGTCTTGGTTGATGGTAATAAAATTCCACAAGGCTTAAGCATGAGTTGTGAGGCAATTGTGGGTGGTGATGCTTTGCATGCTGAAATCTCAGCAGCAAGTATTTTGGCCAAAGTGACACGTGACCATCAAATGATTGAGATGGATCGAAAATATCCTCAATTTGGTTTTGCCAAACACAAAGGTTATCCAACCAAAGCGCATTTTGAGGCGATTGCTGAACATGGGGTCATTGACGAGCATCGTCGTAGTTTTGGGCCTGTAAAGAAAGTGATTGAGGCACTTGAGCAAAAATAGACTGTATAAAAATTTAAAGCGGCCAATCGGGCCGCTTTATATCTGAATGTTTCAATCTTAACGATTGAAATTATTCTGCTGTGCACCTTCATCTTCAAATGCAGGCTGGTAATCCTGATCAAGATGTTGAAGATGTTCATGCATTGCACGTTCATGCTGAATGCGTTGATAAATCTCTTCACGATGTACAGATACTTCTTTGGGAGCATTGACACCAATACGAACTTGGTTGCCTTTGACACCAAGTACAGTAACACTTACTTGATCCCCAATCATTAATGTTTCACCGACGCGTCGGGTCAAAATCAGCATGTTTATCTCCTTGCAAAACGCTAAACCTGCAGTTGTACTAAAGTAAAATACATAATTTTTTGTATTTAAAAAAATTTAAACAAATGTTTAATACAACCGCATGACACTTGAATTTTTAGATATCTAGTGACATTAGGTATAACATTCATCTAAATTTAAGAAAGCCTCGGGCTTAATATAACAGAGCCACTATAGAAAAAACTATAGTGGCTTCTGATTTTTGTAGTCTTTTGCAAAAACTGTCAGACAATGACAAGTTTTTCGCAAGATTGCTTAAGCACGTGCGCTTGATTCACCATGTTCACGGTCTAAACCGAAAGCAGTGTGTAGAGAACGTACAGCAAGTTCTAGGTAGTTTTCTTCAATAATCACAGAAATTTTGATTTCTGAAGTTGAGATCATCAAAATGTTGATGCCTTCATCAGCTAGGGCAGTAAACATTTTACTTGCAACGCCTGCATGCGAGCGCATACCAACACCTACGATTGACACTTTAACAATGTCATCACGTGTAGCAACTTCGCGCGCACCAATGGCTTGAGCCGTTTCTTGAAGAATTTTTGTTGCTTTTGCAAGTTCGCCGCGGTTTACCGTGAAGGTGAAGTCAGTCGTACCATCTTCTTCAACATTTTGGATAATCATATCCACTTCAATGTTGGCATTACCAATAGGCGATAAAATTTTAGATGCAATACCTGGTTCATCAGGAACACCTAGAATCGTAAGTTTAGCTTCGTCACGGTTAAATGCGATACCAGAGATAATTGGTTGTTCCATGTTGTCTTCCGCCTCAGTGGTGATTAGTGTTCCGACGTTCTTTTTAAATTCTTCGTCGAATGCGCCATCATCGTCATTATCAAAACTTGATAATACGCGTAAAGGCACTTGGTATTTTCCTGCAAATTCAACCGAACGAATTTGTAGAACTTTTGAACCAAGTGATGCCATTTCCAGCATTTCTTCAAATGAAATACGGTCTACTTTTTTCGCTTTTGGTGCAACGCGTGGGTCAGTGGTATAAACGCCATCTACATCTGTATAGATTTGGCATTCATCTGCTTTTAATGCCGCAGCAAGTGCTACACCAGAAGTATCTGAACCGCCACGGCCGAGGGTGGTAGTGTTACCATCGGCATCGAAGCCTTGGAAACCAGCAACCACGATCACACGACCAGCATCTAAATGTGCAGTCATGGTATCAGTATCAATTGACTCGATACGTGCTTTGGTAAACGCATTGTCCGTTTTGATACCGACTTGGCGACCCGTAAGTGACTTAGCTTCAACGCCAATAGAATTGAGCGCCATTGCTAACATTGAAATCGTTACCTGTTCACCCGTAGAAACCATTTGGTCTAATTCTCGTGGGTCAGGGGTTTCGGTAATGGCTTTCGCTAAAGCAAGTAGACGATTGGTTTCGCCACTCATTGCTGATACAACCACTACAACCTTGTGGCCGTGGTCATGCCAACGCTTTACACGACGAGCAACATTTAAAATGCGCTCTGGAGTACCCATAGAGGTACCGCCATATTTTTGAACGATTAATGCCATAGTTGTTCCATATAAACCATGACCCTGAATGCATCATTCAGGGTCAGTTACACAAAAGGTGAAGTTTTATTTCGCTTCAAGCCAAGCAGTTAAATCTGCCATCACTGTTGCAAACTTCTCGTTTAGTGGCGCGCCACCTTGTGCTAAGTCAGGTTTGCCACCACCTTTACCACCGAGCTCAGTTGCTAGATGTTTGATGATGTCACCTGCTTTAATAGAAGCAGTAAAGTCTTTTGCTACAGAGGCGATCAGGCTAACTTTGTCACCTTCAACACCAGCAAGTACAATAACTGCATTTTCTAATTTTGATTTCACACCGTCATGTAGGTTGCGAAGTGATTTCGCATCCATGTTTTGAACAGTAGTGATCAGCGTTTGACGACCCGCAAGCGTTTGAACTTGGCTAAGCAGTTCAGCAGCTTGGAAGCTGGCAAGTTTTTGATTGAGTTGCTCAATCTGTTTTTGCAAGCTTGATGCTGTGTCGACTAAGGCTTCAACTTTTTCTAAAGTTTGGTCCTTTTGAGCTTTCAATAAACCATTGATGGTATTGATATCACGGTCGGCTTTTTGAGTAACTTCAATGGCTTTCGTACCTGTTACCGCTTCAATACGACGTACACCCGCAGCTACACCACCTTCAGAAGTGATTTTAAACAAGCCGATGTCGCCTGTACGTTTAACGTGAATACCACCGCACAGCTCGATTGAGAAGTTTTTCTCTTCAATGATTGAACCCATTGAAAGTACACGAACTTCATCGCCATATTTTTCACCGAACAACATCATCGCACCTTTTGCTTTCGCAGATTCGATGTCTAGAAGTTCAGTACTTACTGCTGTATTTGCAATCACTTCAGCATTGACCAAACGCTCAATTTCTTGAAGTTGTTCAAACGAAACAGGCTGATCGTTGGCAAAGTCAAAACGTAAGATGTCTGACGCAACCAATGAGCCTTTTTGTTGCACGTGTTCGCCTAAAATTTGACGTAGTGCAGCATGCAAAAGGTGAGTTGCAGAGTGGTTACGTGCAGTTGCAGCGCGGATGTCTGCTTTAACTGTTGCTTCAACATTTTGAGCAAGCTTAATGCTACCTACAGTGACGATACCTTGGTGAACAAAAGCGCCGCCCGATTTTTTGGTGTCTTGGACTTCAAAAATACCTGTGTCATTTTTGAAAATACCCGTGTCACCAATTTGACCGCCGCTTTCTGCATAGAACGGGGTTTGGTTCAGTACGATGAGGGCTTCATCACCTTCAACCACTTCATCAACTTGTTCGCCATCTTTATAGATCGCGATAATTTGACCTTCGCCAACCGTTGCATCATAGCCGTCAAACTGAGTTTCGCCTTCAACTTTAACAACAGAGTTGTAGTCAATTGCGAATTTACCAGCATCACGTGCACGTTGACGTTGCGCAGCCATTTCAACTTCAAAGCCTGCTTCATCAATGGTTAAATCGCGTTCACGTGCGATGTCAGCAGTCAGGTCAGTTGGGAAACCGTAAGTATCATACAGTTTAAACACCACTTCACCTGGAATCACAGAACCTTTCAGTTGAGCCAATTCACCTTCAAGCAATTTCAAACCTTGCTCTAGAGTTTTAGCAAATTGTTCTTCTTCTTTCAGTAATTGCGCTTCAATACGTACTTTCTGTGCTTCAAGTTCTGGGTAAGCTTGACCCATCACTTCAATTAAAGGTTGCAACATTTTATGGAAGAATGAGCCTGTTGCACCCAGTTTGTTACCATGACGAACTGCACGACGAATAATACGACGTAGTACATAACCACGGCCTTCATTTGATGGGTTTACACCATCAGCAATCAGGAATGAACATGAACGTGCGTGATCTGCAACCACTTTAAGTGATGCAGGATATTGAACTGGTGTACCTTTTTCGCGAGCTTCTGCTTCAAGTGCAGCGGTATCTAAACCAATAATTTCAGCGGCTGCTTTGAGTAAGTGTTGGAACAGGTCAATTTCGTAGTTTGAGTTAACGTGTTGTAAAACTGCAGAAATACGCTCTAAGCCCATGCCAGTATCAACAGAAGGTGCTGGAAGAGGGTGTAATACGCCATCCGCAGTACGGTTGAACTGCATGAAAACGTTGTTCCAAATTTCAATGAAACGGTCACCATCTTCTTCAGGTGTGCCTGGTAAGCCGCCCCAAATATGGTCGCCATGGTCAAAGAAGATTTCAGAACATGGGCCACAAGGACCTGTATCACCCATTGCCCAGAAATTATCTGATGCGTATTGGCCACCTTTGTTGTCGCCAATACGGATAATACGGCTAGCATCTAAACCAATTTCTTTGTTCCAGATGTCAAATGCTTCGTCGTCAGTGTGGTAAACCGTTGCATAGAGTTTGTCTTTAGGCAGAGCTAACCAAGCTTCACCAGTGAGAAAATCCCATGCAAATTTGATTGCATCACGTTTGAAGTAGTCGCCAAATGAGAAGTTACCTAACATTTCAAAGAAGGTATGGTGACGTGCGGTATAACCGACATTGTCTAAGTCGTTGTGTTTACCACCTGCACGGACACACTTTTGTGAAGACACTGCACGTACATAATCACGTTTTTCTAGGCCTAAGAAACAATCTTTAAATTGGTTCATACCCGCGTTGGTAAACAACAAAGTAGGGTCGTTGGCGGGAACTAGAGAACTCGACGCGACACGTGTATGCCCTTGCGATTCAAAGTAGCTTAAAAAAGCTTCGCGAATTTCAGCTGATGTCATAAAACGAGTACTCACAACCAAGTCACTCCATAATTTCGATTTGGCTAATAGTAGCTGAAGAAAGTCTTATTCTAAATACGCTGACTTCAGATACTGGCTTAAAAATTTTAAAACGCCAAATTATAACGGAAAAAGGATGTTGCACCAATCACTTTAAGGCGAATTGATGACATTTCTATGTATTCGATAGTTCTAAGATTTTGCTTGTTATTGTTGGATATTTATATCATTTCGTGGAAATGAGTTGATTAGTGCGAGGTGGTCAGGCTGGTCAATTTATGACTTAAGGGTTCATATTCATCATCTTCACTGATGGGTCATAGAAAAAGAAAGCTTAACCAAATCTGTATAAATCCATTAATATAAGCCTGCTTATCTTTCATCATTTTATAAATAAGGGCAAGTCATGCAACGAGTGGCGATAAATGGATTTGGTCGAATCGGACGTAATGTACTACGCGCTTGGTTTGAAAATCCAAAGAACTTTCAGTTTGAAATCGTCGCGGTAAATGATGTAGCAGATGTAGAAACCTTATTGCATTTATTTAAATATGACACCACGCATGGGCGCTTTCCGGGAAAAGTCGATTTAAGTTATGAAAATGAACGTATTTATCTGCATTTATCAAATAATCAAGCACAACTTAAAGTTGAAGTCTTGCGTCAGGAAAATCCGCAAGATTTGCCTTGGGCAAGTCTCCATGTAGACGTGGTTCTAGAGTGCACAGGTTTATTTCGCTCGCGTGAAGCTGCAACAGGGCATATCAGTGCAGGTGCAAAGCGGGTCATTATTGGCGCGGCACCTTTTGACTCAGTTGATGCAGCAATTGTGTATGGGGTGAATCACCATGAGGTCAAAGCCAGTGACCAAATCATTTCCAGTGTGTCATGTACCACACAGGCCTTAGTGCCTTTGGTTAAAATCATTGATGATGCTTTTGGAATCGATACTGCACTGATGACTGAAATTCATGCAGTGACTGCAGATCAGTCTGTATTGGATCATGCGCATCGTGATTTAAGACGTGCTCGTGCTTCAGGTCAAAATATTATTCCCACCACATCATCAGCGCTTGGTGCTTTAAAACAAGTTATGCCAAAAATGGCCGATCGTATCGATGGTTATTCGATTCGTGTGCCAACCATTAATGTGGCGGCGATTGATTTAACTTTTATTTCACAAACTCCGATTACCGATCATAAAATCAATGAAGTACTGATTCAGGCGGCGAAGTCAGACTACCGTGAAATTATGGATGTGACGGATGAACCTTTGGTGTCTTCAGATTTTAATCATTCACCCTATTCACTTATTGTTGATTTAACGCAAACCATGGTGGTGGGGCATCAAGCTAAAGTCTTTGCGTGGTATGACAATGAGTGGGGCTATGCAAACCGCTTATTAGATTTGTGTGAATCTTTTAGTGCGTCAACTACCTAAAGGTCTTTATTTTTAAGCATCTTTTACTCTGAAAACAAGATGATAGGCATAGACCGAATACAGACTTGTGGTTATCATGAATTCATAAACGAAAATAATGTAGAGCGGTGCTTATGTTGATCTTAATTTGGGGATTTATTTTGTTGTTGGCGGTCGCTGTCATTTTTTTAATTTGGTTTCAATTTAAAAATCAGGCAGATAAAACCGATCCAAGCGTAGAACAAAATCAGCTGCAAGAAAAAGTACATCATCTTGAAGAAAATTTAAAAAAGACCTTGGAAATTATGCAAGATCTTGCAAAAAAGATGCATGTGCAACAGGAAGTGATCGAACAGACCACGTCTAAGTTGCAAAAAGTTGAGCTACAAAACGCTGAGTTGGTGAATATTCTTGCTAAAGCCGTACAACCAGAACGCTAAAAATTAAGTTTAGATGAGCACGGTACGTAATAATGCCGCGCTCAGCATACTAATCACGACGGTTGGTAAGAGTGAAAAGCGTGAAGCTGCAATTAGAGTGATGGCAATGGCGAGTAGGTCTGCGACATTGTCTTTGACAAAATAAGGTGCAATTACTGAAATAAGTACGCAGCCCGGAACAACTTCCAAAATCTTTCGTTGTTTGTTGCTTAAAGTTTTATTTTTCAGCAAAACATAGCCCAATATACGCGTCAGATAAGTGGTTGCTGCGACCAATAAAATCGCGATAAGTGTTGTGCTGTGGATCATAGCTCATCCTCCTGAATAAATAAGAAAGCAGAGGCGATGCCACAGATTGCCCCAATAGGCACATACCAACCCGTCGGTAAATATAAATAAGCAATCGCTGCACTAATGAGACTAACCAGCCAAGGGCGTGCGGCGCTAAAGCCTTTACACATACCACGCAGTAAAACCAAAAATACTGCAGCAAAGGCCATATCAAACCCATAACGGTGAACATCGCCTAGCAAAGGACCAAGAATGGCGCCTAAGCTGGTAAAACTGACCCACATCAAGTACAGGGCAAAACAGATACCTGCGTAGTAGGACATGCTAAAGGCCTGTTGTAGCCCAAATCTTTTCTTCTTTTCTGCATCGGCAAGCGCTGCGGCCCAACTTTCATCACACATGAAAAACAGGGCAGGGAAAACCTGTCGATTGGGCAAATGGCGTAAATAGGGCACGAGACTTGCACCCATGAGCAAATGACGGCTATTGACTAGGAACGTAATGAAAATTAAAACGAGAAAATTTGGTGGATTGGTCCAGACTTCGAGCACGGCAAACTCGGAACCGCCCGCAAAGTTTAGGCCAGTAAATAATGGAACTTCTAAATGGCTAAAGCCTTTTTGAGTGGCTTGTGTTCCTAGGACCAAAGCAAAAGGAATAATGCCCAGCAGCATGGGGATAGATGTTTTAATACCACGTTTAAACTCGACGTAGTCTGTGGAGTCATTGAGTTCTTGAGTCGTATTTCTAAGGGAGAACATTTAAAATCGCCTATGCGTGCTAGGTTTTGGTGCAGTAGGTGAATAAGTTTAGGCTTTTTCCGAAGATATTTTTTGCTTTATTTAGCTTAATATAGATATTGTTTGGAATAATATGCTGTGATTGGTTAAGTCTGAGCAAAATTATGCTTTAAGGATGGAATTTATGGATCAAACAGATAAGCGGATATTGCAAGTACTACAAACCGACGGAAAACTTCAAAATAATGAGCTGGCTCAGCGCATTGGACTGTCTGCCTCACCGTGTTTAAGACGAGTAAAACAACTAGAAGAAGACGGAATTATTCGGGCTTATGTGGCTTTGGTTGATCCTGTTAAAGTGAATCTGAGATTGACCGTGTTTGCACGCATTTGGCTAAAAAGTCAGGATCCGCAAACGGTGAACCAATTTGTTGAATCGATTCGTGAAGTTCCTGAAGTGGTCGAGTGTCATTTAATGGCAGGGGATTGTGATTTTTTTTTACGTATTGTGGTTGCAGACTTAGACGCCTATCGACAGTTTCAAATCCATCGTCTAAATAAAATCCCCAATATACAAAGTATTAAAACAGAAATTCCGTTGCAAAATATCAAACAAACCACAGAATTGCCGATTTGGTAGCTCAAAAGTTGATAGCGAAATCGCCCGTGAATGCGACAGCATGACTCAAAGTGATAGACTTGCACTCTAGTCATGCTGCTTAGGGTGTTATGACTCTTCGTTTAAAAAGCCTTCTTTAATTTCTTTAGGTAGATCTGCGTGCCACCATGCATAAATACTGGCTTTAATTTCTTCATCTTCTTCAGGATCATTTAGAGGTTCATCATCTTCACGAACCAGTTCATCACCTTCAAATTTGAACCAAAACTCCCAAGGATCATCATCACCGCAACCCCATGCTTGCGCATGGATGTCTGGAAGCAAGGCTTTCAGGAAGAATAAAATCGCTTCCATGAACTCATCACCTGATGAACCATGGACAAAGTGTGCGATGGAATAACCCGCGAGGGAGTATAGTGATTCAGGACCTAAGTCAAACTCGATATTATCGACGGTATTTAAAATATCTTCGGCCAGTTCAGCACCATGTTCTGGATTGATGTCACAGACTAAAGCTGTAAATTGACTCGCATCGCCGCGATGTTCTTGAAATAATCGGTCTAACTTTGACATGATTTGAGCATCTGCATGCTTGTAATATAAGTTGCTATGCATTTCCATCGAATTTTCCCCAAGTAAAAAATATGTGATTAAAAGTGCTATCGGTATAACGCCGTTGTATTTATTTTTGCTGTCAAATTGAGCTGAAGTATAAAAGAATGTGCCTTTTGTGCAAGCATAGGTATAATTGGAAATAAAATATAAAACAAAGTCTTATATGAATTTTTCCAATCTGTGCAGAGCACTAGGATGAGTTAATATTATTGATTCTGATACTTGGGCATTGTCTAAAGCCATGTTTTGAATGGCTCGCTCAAAATCGGTAAGAATGTATAAAGTTGTTAACGATGACATCGAAACGATAAATTAAATTTTCCGAAATTGTCTAATGCACAGCACATTGTATCGTGATAGACTAAGAGAAATCGGGTGTGCCCCGATTTTTTTATGCGGATTCGTTCCGCGCAGACAAGATTTTAGGTTTACAACATGCCCATTTCAGAGACATGGTTATTACCTGATGGTGTAGCTGATGTACTACCAGAACAGGCGCAAGTGATTGAAACTTTGCGTCGTCAAGCATTAGATTTCCTCGCAACTCGAGGTTATCAGTTGGTGTACACGCCATTCATTGAATACATCGAATCGTTATCTTCTCTATCAGAATCGAATCAAGATTTAGACTTAGCCACTTTTAAAGTGATTGACCAGCTTTCTGGTCGTTTGCTTGGTGTGCGTGCCGATATGACACCACAAGTGGCTCGTATTGATGCGCATGTACATCCAGTTGAAGGCGTTGCTCGCTATTGCTATGCAGGAACAGTCCTACATACCAAACCACAGGGCTTTAATACCACGCGTACACCTTTGCAGTTAGGTGCCGAGTTATTTGGTTCAGACAGCATCGATGCCGATGTGGAATTGATTGATGTGATGATCAGCCTGCTTGAAAAAACAGGTTTTGTAGACGGTATCCATTTGGATTTAGGCCATGTGGGTTTATTCCGTAGTATGGTGAAGTTTGCGGGGTTAAACAAAGCGACTGAACGCCAACTCTCTGATTTATACCAACGTAAAGCTCTGCCAGAATTGGCAGAATTTACCCAAGATTTAAATTTTGGTGCAGACTTTTATACTTTAGGTCGTTATGCAAGTGACTTAGCTGCCTTGCAAACGCATTTAAGTGCAGAAGTCATTGCCGATACTGAATTTAAGCAAGCTTTTGATGCATTAAAAACCACACAATCTGAGATTCAAGCGCGTTGGCCAAATCTTCAGATGGGTATTGATGTGGTTGAGCTACGTTCGTATCACTACCATACAGGCTTAATGTATGCCGTTTATGCACCAAACCGTGCTGCGCCATTGGCACAAGGTGGACGCTATGACGGGATTGGTGAGCACTTTGGGCGTGCACGTCCAGCAACGGGCTTTAGTTGTGACTTATATGCACTTAGTGCAGGTCGTTTTCAGCAAAACAGTCTTGTGGTTGCACCCAAAGGTACCCAAACAGATTTGATCCAAGCGATTGAACACACGCGTGCTCAAGGCATGAGCGTGATTCAACTTTTGGGGCAGGATGATTTAACTACACTTCCGTATGCAACGCACCAGTTGGTGAATGTTGCAGGTCAATGGACTGTAGAACAGATTTAATCACTTCTTCAGGTAAGCTAAAACCTGAGAAGTTCTTCAATTTTAACAGCATGATGCAATGAGGCTATTATGGGCAAGAATGTTGTGGTACTCGGTACCCAATGGGGCGACGAAGGTAAAGGTAAAATCGTCGACCTGCTCACAGATCAAGCGGCTGCGGTCGTTCGTTATCAAGGCGGACATAACGCAGGTCATACACTTGTCGTTGGTGGTAAGAAAACTGTATTACACCTCATTCCATCTGGTATTTTACGTGAAAACGTACTGTGCTTAATTGGTAACGGTGTGGTACTTTCTCCTGAAGCGCTCATCAAAGAGATGGACATTCTTGAAAAAGAAGGCGTGCCAGTTAAAGAGCGTCTACGTATTTCTCCGAACTGTCCACTGATTTTGCCAAATCATATTGCTCTTGACCAAGCGCGTGAAATCAAGCGTGGTAATGCAAAAATTGGTACCACTGGTCGTGGTATTGGCCCTGCGTATGAAGACAAAGTTGCACGTCGTGCAATTCGTGTTGCAGACTTGGTTCGTGGTGGCGAGCATCTTAAAGCTCAGTTAACTGAACTTCTTGAGTACCATAACTTCCAATTAACACAATTCTACGGCGTAGAAGCAGTTAAATTAGAAGATGTACTTGCGCTGTGTGATCAATGGCGTGAAGTGGTTGCACCACTTGTGATTGATGTCACTACAGAGCTGCATAATTACCGTAAAAACGGTGATAACATCATGTTTGAAGGTGCTCAAGGTTCACTTCTAGATGTTGACCATGGTACATATCCGTATGTAACGTCTTCAAACACGACTGCTGGTGGCGTAAGCTCAGGTTCAGGTTTGGGTCCATTACATCTTGACTATGTGTTGGGTATTACCAAAGCATACACAACACGTGTAGGTGCAGGTCCGTTCCCAACTGAGTTGGTTTATGACGCTGCAAATGACGTAGGTGATGCTATTGGTAAGCACTTAGGAACTGTTGGTTCTGAATTTGGCGCTTCTACGGGTCGTCAACGTCGTTGTGGTTGGTTCGATGCTGAAATCCTTCGTCGTTCTGTAGACGTAAACTCACTTTCAGGTATTTGCTTAACTAAACTTGATGTTCTTGACGGTTTAGAAGAAGTGAAAATCTGCGTAGGTTACGAAGCTGCTGATTCTGGTTGTGTTGGTTCTTCTGATGCGCTTGCATTTGAAACTTTAAAACCAATTTACGAAACGATGCCGGGTTGGTCTGAGTCTACCTTTGGTGCGAAATCAATGGATCAATTGCCACAAGCAGCGATCAACTATGTAAAGCGCATTGAACAATTAATCGAATGCCCAATCGATATCATTTCTACAGGTCCAGACCGTGAAGAAACGATTGTTTTACGTCATCCATTTGACGCTTAAGCGATAAAGCATTGAGTGAAAAACCCTGTCTAGTACAGGGTTTTTTATTTGTGCGATACATTTGTACATGAGCTTGACAGATATTGATTTAAGCTACTGAGCTGGAATAATTTTCCCGACTAAAGTTGCATGAATAAGCACGACATAATGCATAAGTGCTTGTTAGAATAAAATGCACAATAAACAGATGAGCAGGCAGGATGCAAAAGAATATCGCGGGAACTATTTTTTACTCACTACTTTTTGCTATGGGTGGTGCGCCAACAATCGCGATGATGATTATTCAAGGGCAAACCACCGATCCAGACGTGATTTATAGTGCGCTCATTGGATTGTCTGTGATTATTGCTTGTATCTTGGTGCCAATCATATTGCTCCAAAATGCATTTCTGTTTGCAAAGCGTAAAAGTGCGATCCTTGAAAAAAAAATTGAACCCTTAAGCCATCTGTATTTAGGTTTAAATATCCTCTGTTTGGTTTATTGGCTTTTGATTCAGTTTATGTAAGTAAGTTTAAGGTGGTGTGTAGATAAGGTTCTACAACTGAAATTTGGCATATTGTGCTTAATTGTGAAGATATTTTTACATAATTGCTATGATAAAACGCGGTGATGATATTTAACACTTTAAATCTATTCAATATAATTCAGCACATTATGTAAAATGCTTTGAGATGGATGGAGTTAAGCAATAATGAAAAATAAAATATTAATGAGTTTGTGTGCAGCTAGTGTGGTTACCATTTCAGGTTGTGCAACTTTTGCGGAAGTGGCAGGTGCAGACACTGCAACATTAAATGCAGCAGCAACCCAAGGCTTCAACAAAACAGTGAATGAAGCACGAAGCACAAAGACCTTAGATACCTCATCTACGACCTATAAGCGTATTTATGGTGTATTCAATCGCTTGAAGCCATATGCTGATCAAATGAATCAAACTGGAACGAAATTTGACTGGCAGTTGGCAGTACTTAAGTCAAATCAGGTCAACGCCTATGTTGCACCTGGTGGTAAGGTGGTGTTCTACACAGGTATTGTAGATAAATTGAACCTAACTGATGCTGAAATTGCAGCGGTGATGGGACATGAGATGGTGCACGCTTTGGAAGAACACTCGAAGAGTAAAGTGGGTGCTCAGGCATTAACGGATTTGGCCTTGGGAATTGGTCTAAGTGCGGCAGGTGTAGGTCAAACGGGTTCAGCAGCAGCGCAGTTAGGTAGTCAAATTGGTATTGGCTTGCCATACTCACGTAGCCTAGAAAGTCGTGCAGACCAAGGTGGTTTAATGTTGATGGCTAAAGCAGGCTATAACCCTCAAGCTGCAATTAGTCTGTGGGAAAAAATGAATAAGCTTGATGGAGCAGGCGGTTCTTCATTCCTGTCGACGCACCCATCAAATAGTCAGCGTATTGAAGCAATGCGTAAGAACTTAGCTGCTGCTCAAGCGGTTTATAATCAAAGACGTTAATTCGTTTTTGAGTAAAAAAGGACGCCAAGGCGTCCTTTTTTAATATCAGTTGATGATTTTGAAAATCATCAATTATTTGTGACAGATGAAGCAGTGCTTTATTGTATGACTCAGGGTGCTGGATTAGGTTGTTGCTGATGGATAGCTTGAATACCCTGTAAAACATCTTCGGATAAATCAATCTCAAAGGCTTGAATATTTTCTTTCAACTGGTCTAAGTTGGTCGCCCCAATAATCGTACTGGTCACAAAAAATTGCTGCTTGATAAAGGCTAGAGCCAGTTGTGTCGGCGTTAAACCATGACGTTCAGCTAGTTGTGCATACTGTTCTGTTGCCCATTCACTCTCTGGGTTGCTGTAACGACTAAAGCGGCTGAAAAGTGTCACGCGAGCATTGGCTGGGCGTGCACCATTGCGGAATTTACCTGTGAGATAGCCAAAAGCAAGTGGGGAGTAGGCGAGTAAACCAATGCCTTCATATTTCGCAATTTCCGACATACCAATTTCATAGGTACGGTTCAGTAGACTATATGGATTTTGCACAGTGACAAATTTAGATAGACCAAGCTGTTCTGCAACCTGTAGAAACTTCATAGTGCCCCATGGTGTCTCATTAGATAAGCCAATATAACGGATACGTCCTTTTTTAATCTCTGCTTCTAATGCTTGTAGTGTTTCTTGCAAAGAGGTCACGGTTTGCATGTTATTGGCTTCACTGTTTTCGTAGCCTAATTTGCCGAAAAAGTTGGTTGGGCGTTGTGGCCAGTGTAGCTGATATAAATCGATATAATCGGTCTGTAAACGCTTTAGGTTACCATCTAGGGCCGAAGAAATGTCACTTGCATTAAAACGAGTCTGTCCATCACGAATATGACTACCGCCTTGAGATGGCCCCGCAATTTTAGAGGCTAGAAAGAGCTTGTCCCGACCGCCACGCTGGGCAATCCATTGACCAATAATACTTTCGGTTGCACCTTGGGTTTCAGGTTTTGGAGGAACAGGGTACATTTCCGCAGTGTCCCAAAAGTTGATGCCTTGTGCCAAAGCATAGTTAAGTTGTTCAAAGGCTTCAGCTTGAGTGTTTTGCTCACCAAAGGTCATGGTGCCGAGACAAATTTCAGGAACCAAAATGCCTGTATTGGCTAAGGGTTTAAATTGCATTCAACATTTCCTTTTATGGACTGCGTTTTTTCGGTCGAATTAGGTTACACAGTTATGCCCAGTAGGTTAAATCACTATTTTTACAAAGTTTGTCATGATTTTGTCAAAGCAGAAGCAGATTTAAAGACATAAAAAAAGCAAATCCTAAGATTTGCTTTTGGCTGTATCAGCTACGAAGAAAAACGTCTTATTCTTCGTCTTCATAGTCATCAGTATTTGCTTTTGACTCTTCTAAAGAGGCATCAAAAATTAAGATGGCTTTACCATCAGTTTCGATCATGCCTTGCTCTTCTAGTGTTTTTAAAACACGACCAACCATTTCACGTGAACAACCGACAATACGTCCAATCTCTTGACGCGTAATACGAATTTGGCGGCCATTTGGTAAAATCATCGCTTCAGGTTGCGAAGATAAGTCGATTAGGCAACGTGCAATACGGCCTGAAACATCGATAAAGGCAAGGTCAGTTACTTTACGGGTAGTATTTTTTAAACGGCGTACCAGCTGTGCAAATACTGCATAGCTCAGGTCAGGGTATTGTTTGCTGAGTTCATGGAAGTTTTCATAAGTCACTTCAGCAATTTCGCAAACATCACGGGTACGTACTTCAGCAGTACGTTGTGAGTTTGCTTCGAATAGGCCCATTTCCCCAAAAAAATCACCCGCATTTAAATAAGCGACCACGATTTCACGTTCATCGTCTTCACGCAGAATAATGGAGACCGAACCTTTTAAAATCAAATATAAAGATTTAGATTCTGAGCCTGCATCTACGATGGTGGTACGCTTAGGATAACGATTAATATATGCGCGTTTTAATAATGCTTTGACTGACTCGGGGAGTTGACCTGGAGACAGCGCATCAGTGCTTAATTGTGAAAAGCTTGAAGTCATGCTAACGGTTCCGAAAATGGATAAAATATAGATCGCACAGACCTAGGGTGAACTTGTCACACAGTCAGAGCTGAAATTCCTTATCAACTCAATTTATGTTAGTGTACAGTCACTTCGTCAATCTATAGCTTTTTTTAGGTACTTGCAATGCAAACAACTGTTCATTGGTTAGAGAATGTTGCTTTCGAAGCAAAAACTCAAAGTGGTCACAGTGTTATCATGGATGGATCTCCAGAATATGGTGGTGAAAACCGTGGTCCAAGACCAATGGAATTGATCCTGACGGGACTGGGTGGTTGTGCCTCTTTTGACATCGTGACTATACTTAAAAAATCACGCCAAGAAATTAGCGATGTACGCTGTGAACTCAAGGCAGAGCGGGCAGATAGCATCCCTGCAGTGTTCACAAAAATCCACTTACATTTCGTTATCACGGGTTATGCGGTGAAGGAAAAACAAGTCGCAAAAGCTGTGGAATTATCGGCAGAAAAGTACTGTTCTGCGAGCAAAATGTTGATGGATGGTGGGGTTGAAATCACCCATGATTTTGAGATTATTGCAGCAAATTAAACGCTGACTTTTAAGTCATTTGAGGCTGATCTAGTGATCGGCCTTTTTCATGCTTCACGCTTTTGTTTTGATTCCGTAAACTGGGACACAATTCATCACACGAATAAATATAAAAATGAGTTGTTTGTTTGATTGATAATTGATCAAATGATTTTGGTGGTCACTCATTCATACCTAGTCGTGGTCTTTAATATATAAATAATCTAGGTTGACGCTTGAAAATAAGGCGGAGAAGACCCATCTTATAACCGAGTCTTATTGGTTTATTGTTAAGATAAGCTAATGAAAAATAACTTAAAATGTAGAAAGATTAATAAATTTGAATTGAATTTTAAGCAACTGTTCCCATATATCCATCAAGTTCGAAATTTGTTGTGAGGAAAACAAGAATGCGATTTGAAAAATTCACAAACCGCTTACAGCAAGCTCTCTCAGATGCTCAATCACTTGCAGTGGGGAAAGACCATACCGCAATTGAAGGTATTCATATCTTATCAACATTGTTAGAAGAAACCTCCAATCTGAGTTTGTTGCAACAAGCGGGTGCCAATTTACCTGCTTTACAAAGTAAATTAAAACAAGCGTTAGCTGATGCACCAACACTGACGAATCCTACAGGGGACGTCAACTTAAGTTCAGAGGCAGTCAAAGCACTGAATTTGGCAGATAGCTTTGCGCAAAAAGCAGGCGATGAGTTTTTGTCTACCGATTGGGTGATGCAAGCCTTGGCCGAAGTGGGGGCAACTAAAACGCTACTCAACAGTGTGGGCGTGCAAGCAGAAAGCTTACGCAAAGTCATTTTAAAAATTCGAGGTGATGAGAAAGTCATGAGCAACAATCATGAAGATCAACGTGATTCTCTGAATAAATACACCATTGATTTAACTGAACGCGCACTTGCAGGTAAGTTAGATCCTGTGATTGGGCGTGATGATGAAATTCGTCGTACCATTCAAGTTTTGTCGCGTCGTACCAAAAATAACCCAGTGTTGATTGGTGAACCAGGGGTGGGTAAAACAGCCATTGTTGAAGGCTTGGCACAGCGGATTATTAACCGTGAAGTACCTGAAAGCCTACAAGGTAAACGTGTTTTATCCTTAGATTTGGGTTCTTTGCTTGCGGGTGCCAAATACCGAGGCGAGTTTGAAGAGCGCTTAAAAGCAGTACTGAAAGATTTGTCTAAACAAGATGGTGAAGTCATTTTGTTCATCGATGAATTACACACGCTGGTAGGCGCTGGTAAAGGCGATGGTGCGATGGATGCAGGTAATATGCTCAAACCTGCTCTGGCACGTGGTGAGCTACGCTGTGTTGGTGCAACCACATTAGATGAATATCGCCAATTCATTGAAAAAGATGCTGCGCTAGAGCGTCGTTTTCAAAAAGTGTTGGTCGATGAGCCGAGTGTGGAAGATACCATTGCGATTTTACGTGGGTTGAAAGAGCGCTACGAAGTGCACCATGGCGTGAAAATTTTAGACTCTGCCATCATTGCAGCAGCGAAAATGTCACATCGTTATATCACCGACCGTCAATTGCCTGATAAAGCAATTGATTTGATTGATGAGGCTGCTTCTCGTATCAAAATGGAGCTGGACTCTAAGCCAGAAGCTCTGGATAAACTTGAACGTCGTTTGATTCAATTGAAACTACAACTTGAAGCAGTGAAAAAAGATGAAGATGCAGGTAGTCGTGCGGAAGTCGCTCATCTTGAAAAGCAAATCAGTGAAGTTCAACGCGAATACAATGATTTAGAAGAAGTTTGGAAAGCTGAAAAAACCTTAGTTGAAGGTACCAAACAAGTTCAAGCTGAATTGGATCAGGCTCGTATTGCGTTGCAAAAAGCGCAGCGTGAAAACGACTTGGGTGAAATGTCGCGCCTTCAGTATGGTGTGATTCCAGAGCTGGAAAAACGTCTCAATGAAGAAGAAGTCGTTGAGGAAAAAGAAGAGCCGAAACTACTGCGTAACAAAGTCACTGACAATGAAATTGCAGAAGTCGTTAGTGCTGCTACGGGGATTCCAGTAGCCAAAATGATGCAAGGTGAACGTGAGAAACTTCTGCATATGGAAGAGTTCTTACATAACCGTGTCGTTGGGCAGGATGATGCTGTAGTTGCAGTATCCAATGCAGTTCGTCGTTCGCGTGCTGGCTTGTCTGACCCGAACCGACCGAGTGGCTCGTTCTTATTCTTAGGTCCAACGGGTGTTGGTAAAACAGAGTTGACCAAAGCACTGGCAAACTTCTTGTTTGATAGTGACGATGCCATGATTCGTATCGACATGTCCGAGTTTATGGAAAAACACTCTGTCAGTCGTTTGGTGGGTGCGCCTCCTGGTTATGTCGGCTACGAAGAAGGTGGTGTGTTAACCGAAGCTGTACGCCGTAAACCGTATAGTGTCGTACTGTTCGATGAAGTAGAAAAAGCACATCCCGATGTGTTTAACATCTTGCTCCAAGTGTTGGATGATGGTCGCCTAACGGATTCACAAGGTCGCGTGGTTGACTTTAAAAATACCGTAATCGTTATGACATCGAACTTAGGTTCGAGTGATGTGCGTGAGTTGGGTGATAATCCTTTGGATGAAGAAGTGCGAGCAGTGGTGATGAATGCCGTGACGCAACATTTCCGTCCAGAGTTTATCAACCGTATTGATGAGTTAGTGGTTTTCCATTCACTCAAAAAAGCGCAAATTCGTGGTATTGCAGATATTCAATTGGATCGTTTACGTGATCGTTTGGTTGAAAAAGATATGCGCTTAACGGTGGATGATCAAGCCTTTGACTTATTGATTGACGCTGGTTTTGACCCAGTTTACGGTGCTCGCCCATTGAAACGTGCCATCCAACAACAGGTTGAAAACAACTTAGCGCAAAAAATATTGTCTGGTTACTATGTGGCTGGAGACAATATTATGATCACTGCACATGATGGTCAGTTGAGCTTTGATAAAGTGAAAATGAGTTAATCATTTACATGGTTCATTGAAACTAAAAAACCCAGCTTCGGCTGGGTTTTTTATTGCGGGACAGAAATGTTAAAAGATGACATTTTTAAGCCAAAATGTGACGTAAGTTTTCACATTTATGTGATGGGTGTGGCATCTAAGTAGTTTATTTGCAAAACAATTATCTTTATTTGAAGATTCTCTTTATAATTTATATTAATAAAAAACAAACAACTTGAGATAGAAGAAATGACTCAATTGAAGTGGGGTATTGGAGGCGTACTTACGCTTGCTGTGGTCGCAGTAGGGGGTAATCTTTATGCAGATAAAAGTTTGAAGGCTTATTATCAACACAGCACCAAACAGTCGAATGATTTAAATTTGCAATATCAACAATTTCAAATGGGTGCTTTAAATGGCAGTGCGAACTGGACCGCTGAATTAGTACTAGACCCATGTAAACCGAAAGAAGTGATCCAATTGAAGGGGCAGGATCATATTCAACGGAGTTGGAATGGATATGCGATTCGTTCAGATATTAATATTACGCAAGCACCTGGCGCACTTCAGTCTTTGTTGAAGGAACCACTTAAAGTACAAAGCAAAGTGAATTGGTTGGGTACTTTGAATAGTACCTTGACTACGCCAGTGATTACCCGCAATGAGGCTCAACTCCAGTCTAGATTAGATCCGATGACATTAAAGTTTCGGGCAAAACCGATCGAACAACAGTTAAAGATACTGGATTTACAGCTTGAAATTCCGAATCTCACAGTCACCGATCCAAATATACATTTGCAAATGGTGGGGCTAAAGCTAGAAAGTAACCAAGGGCTGAATGGTGAGTATCTTGAGGCGGGTGAAACCAAAATTAAGATGGATCTACTGAAAATGTCAGATCGAGATATCAATAAACCTACCAATGCCGAACTAAAGAATTTTAGTATAGAAACGCAAAGTGAACTGACAGACCGAGTTGTAAACACTGAAATGTTATTGCGTCTAGATGAAATGAAAATGCCTTCAGCGCCCGCTGTCCAAAACGTACAGTTTAATTTTAATGTACTCGATATAAACCGACAAAAATTGCAGACGTTGTTTGATATTTTGGCGAAAAGTGAAAACAGTTGTTTGGCAAAAGAGGCAATGGAAAAAGATATGGAGCCTGCTTTATTGGCAGTGATTAATGAAGGTTTCCGTTTTGAATCAAAAGAGAACCAATTTGCTATTGGGGAAGGGGTTGCACAAGCGAGTGTGACGGGGCGTATTATGCCGAGCCACCAATCGACGGTGATGGGTATGGTGAAAATGATGCCGAGTTTAATGGAATACAGAGCAGATATTCAGTTTGATAAAAATATGATCTCGCGCATCATGAATAATTATCTGCAAAAAGGAGGCATCAGCATGTCTGATCAAGAGATCGAAAGCATGCTTTCGACGATGCAGAGTTCAGGGCAGGTGAAACGTGAAGGGAGTGTCATGAAAATGTCAGTTGATTACAAATATGGGCAAACCAATTTCCTGACTGAATAATGTAAAAGATGATGATCTAACATAATAAAAGGGACGTATTTCGTCCCTTTTTTATATCTGAAAATTGTCTAATGCAAAATTTAGCGAAGATGAAAGACCTGCTGGTATTTCATCTTCAGTGCATTAGTTTTTTGGATGGGTAATTTTCCATGCACGGTGGATTTTTTGATTGCGCTTGAAATCAGGCCCAATGGTTTCACTGGTAATTTCTTCGACATCAAAGAATGCTAAAATTTCTTCGTCCATTTCAAAACCACGGTAGTTGTTCGAGAAGTACAAAGTACCATCCGTAGTTAAACGGTTCATCGCGCGTTTGAGCAATGATAAATGGTCGCGTTGTACATCAAAGGTACCGTAGAACTTCTTCGAGTTTGAGAAGGTTGGTGGGTCAATAAAGATCAGCTCATACTGTTCATGACCTTCTTTTAACCACTCAAAACAATCACTAGCAAAGAACTGATGTTGTTCATCGGCATGATCGACTGTTAAGCCGTTCAAGACGAAGTTCTCTTTAGACCAGTTCAAATATGTATTTGAAAGATCAACGCTGGTGGTACTTGCCGCACCGCCTAAAGCTGCATGTAAGCTGGCTGTAGAGGTATAGCTATAGAGGTTCAAAAAGTGCTTACCACGCGCTTCTTGCGCAATGCGTAAGCGGATTTGACGGTGGTCGAGGAACAAACCTGTATCTAAGTAATCGGTTAGATTGACTAAAATTTTTGCTTTGCCTTCCTGCACGATAAAACGCTTAGAAGCAGTACTTTGCTTGGTATACTGGTTTTTACCTTCTTGGCGAGCACGTGTTTTGATAAAGATCGCATCACGGCCTAAACCTGTTACCGCACGAATCGCCTGTAAAGCAAGGTTGAAACGCTTTTTGGCTTTTTCAGGATCGATTTTTTTCGGTGGCGCATATTCTTGGACGTGTAAACGTTCACCATACAAATCGACTGCGACGTTAAAGTCTGGAAGGTCAGCATCATATAAACGTAAACAGTGAATGTTTTCTTTTACTGCCCATTTCTTTAAGGTCTGCATGTTCTTTTGTAAACGGTTAGCAAAGTCTTCAGCACCTTCAATCGCTTCAAACTGTTGCGGTTGCCATGTTTCCAAGAAAGGTTTGACTACTGCAACTGGCTTAACTGAACCTGAACGTACGTAAATTGGCAGTTTACCATTCATCAAACGCATGGTTTGCGGGTCATTCAGCGCCAATACATCGGCTTGCTCGACGGCTGCGGCGATAACTGCTGCGGTTTGATTTGGGAAGTTCTTTTGCAGCAAAGCAGATAAGCCTAAATATAAAGCACGGTTTGAGGCTTTATCACCCAAACGCTCACCGTAAGGTGGGTTGGTCACAATAAAGGCTGTTTTTCCTTCGGCTTCAAAGTTTGGCCAATCGGCTAAAGTTCGTTCTTCGATTTGGATCTGGTCAAGTACACGTTCAAAACCAGCAGCAATAATATTTTGCTTGGTGGCTTTTACCGCTTCCCAGTCTGCATCAAATGCGTAGAACTTAGGGAGAGGTTGTTCCAAGGCTGTTTGATGGCGTTCAGCTGCTTCCGCTTTAATGCTCATCCACAGATCATGATCATGGCCATTCCAGCCATTGAAACCGAAACGACGAACTAAACCAGGTGCGCGGTCAGTCAGCATCATCAATGCTTCAATAATAAACGTCCCAGAACCACACATTGGGTCAAGGAAAATATCGGGTCTTTTTGCAAGGAGCTTAGCTTTTTGTAAAATCGCAGCGGCTAAGTTTTCTTTAATTGGGGCATCGGTCATATAACGACGGTAGCCACGTTTATGTAATGAATCACCAGATAAGTCTAAACAGTAGGTGTGTTCAGTTTTTCCTGCGAGTGCATAAATGGTAATTTCAGGTTGCTTAATATCAATACTTGGACGCTTACCAACAGCTTCCATGAATGAATCCACGATACCGTCTTTTACACGTAGAGTTGCAAACTGGCTGTTCACCTTAATTTCACGTTCAATATGTAAACGAACGGCGAAGGTGCTTTGTGGTGCAAAAATCAGCGACCAATCAAAGTTCATTGCACCTTCGTAGAGCTCTTCAGCAACATCACGTGCGTCATGGCTAAATTCCAGCTCATGGACATGAATTGGTGCGAGTACACGCGACGCAAGACGCGACCACATACAAATGCGATAGGCATGTTCCAGTGTACCTTTGAAAACTAAACGCCCAGGAAAACGTTCAATGTTTTGAACACCTAAACCTTCTAATTCTTCTTGGAGTAAGGTTTCTAAGCCATCGGCACACGTAACCCAATAGCTGCTTAAACGCGAAGCGGTTTTCATAAATTTGAGAGACCAAAATAAAACAAAATAAACTCGCTAAAGTTTAACGTATTTTGCCTCTGAATGGTTTTTTAAATATGCCTCTACTCAGCGGAAATATTAAAATAAATGAATCACCATGTGAACAATAACGTTTTTGGTACGTATTTTGCTAAATCCTTGCAAGTTTAATTTACTGACTGATTTCTGATAGATCGTCAGTAAATATTTTTCACTTGAAAGGGGATGAATATGTCGACCAAGTTAGATCGCGGTGTTGTAAGTCATGCTGATGCTTTTTCAATTGCAACTTTACTTTATGCACGTCTGCGCCGTGTATCGGGGCGTGTAATTGATGTGATGTATTTGGTGGAAAACCCAAGTTATGCACGTCAGATGGCAGAGCTTGCTTTAAGTACAGAAGATGCTGAACTGATTCGATTGGTGAGCCGTTTAGACAGTGTCATGGATATTTTTAACTATGAAGAAGCCGCTGTGATCGAAAAACCTAAACAGGTCGACACGACACGACATGAGTTGGAAGCCACTGAAGAAGAAATCTACCGTGCCCAAGTGTCACATCACTATATTGGCGCTTTAAGATAAGAATCGCTGAAGTTGGATCGCTCTCGCAAGAGAGCTTTTTTAAATGTCCGCTTGGGATAAATGAGATAAGAAACTCTATAGAATTGATATTTATAGCAATTTGATGAACTCTGAATTTGGCTAATTTAGCCTTTGATGGTTTAATTTAACTGGTTGAAATAATAGATAAGAATTTCATAATCTTAGTTTTGAAGCCGATGATAATTAAGGCAATTGTTTTAAACTGAGGTCCAAATCAAAAAGAAAATCTGTATAATGCGTTAACTTAACGTACAAGGAATCTCTCATGCACTTGGCAGCATTGCATACTCCGAGTCAGATTCAACTCAACCAAGATGGTCATCTCAAACACTTCCTCACCATCGAAGGCCTTTCTAAAGAAACTCTTACAAAAATATTGGACACCGCGCAGTCCTTTTTTAATGACCAAAATCAGCTGATTACCAACAACCTCTTAGAAGGTCGAACGGTAATGAACCTTTTCTTTGAAAACTCAACCCGTACTCGTACTACTTTTGAAGCAGCGGCAAAACGACTTTCTGCAAATGTATTAAATATCGATATCGCACGTTCAAGTACTTCCAAAGGGGAGACGCTCAGAGACACTTTGTGGAACTTAGAAGCGATGGCTGCGGATATTTTTGTGGTACGTCATTCTTCGTCGGGTGCGGCACATTTTATTGCCCAAACCGTTTGTCCGCATGTTGCAATTATCAATGCAGGTGATGGCCGTCATGCGCATCCAACACAAGCTATGTTGGACATGCTGACCATTCGCCGTGAAACCAAAAAGAAATTTGAAGATATTTCAATTGCCATCATTGGTGATATTAAACATTCACGCGTGGCGCGTTCAGATGTTGCTGCATTACAAACACTGGGGTGTAAAGATATTCGTGTAATTGCACCGAATACGCTGCTGCCATATGGTTTTGACGAATATGGTGAAGGTGTACGTTTATTTAATAACATGGAAGCAGGGATTCAAGACTGCGACGTGATTATTACCTTACGTATTCAAAATGAACGTATTGATTCGCCTGCGCTGTCATCTCAAGCTGAATTCTACAAAATGTACGGTTTAAACAAAGAACGTCTTGCGATGGCAAAACCTGATTGCATCGTGATGCATCCGGGACCTATGAACCGTGGTGTAGAGATTGATTCCAGTATTGCTGATGGTCCACAGTCTGTGATTTTAAATCAGGTGACCAACGGGATTGCTGTACGTATGGCAGTTTTGGCGCTTGCAATGCAAGGTCAACTGCAAGAGCAAGGTTTGTTAGACGCGATTGCGGTATAAGGAATAAGTCATGACTGTTGTAAAAATTGAAAATGTACGTGTTCTTGACCCAATTCATCAAACAGATGCGGTTCAAACAGTGTATATCGAAAATGGCAAGTTGGTTGCTGAAACAACCAATGTCACTGAAACAATTGATGGTCAAGGCAAGTGGTTAATGCCAACCATGGTGGACTTATGTGCACGCCTACGTGAACCAGGTCAGCAACAGCACGGGACATTAAAATCAGAAGGTCGTGCTGCGCGTGAAAATGGTATTTTGCATGTGTTTACACCGCCAGACTCAAAACCGATTGTGCAAGACAATGGTGCTTTGATTCATGGTTTGATGGAAAAAGCCATGTTGGATGGCGGCATTTATCTTGAAGTGATTGGTGCTCAAACCCAAGGCTTACAAGGCAACCAACCTGCAAATATGGCGGGTCTTAAAAAGGGCGGTTGTAAAGCAGTTTCAAATGCCAATGCGCCTTTTGCAGATGACGATGTGGTGCTGCGCACTTTAGAATACGCAGCAGGCCTTGGTATGACGGTGGTGTTTTATGCCGAAGAACCGCAAATTGCCAAAGATGGCTGTGTCCATGAGGGCTTTGTGGCATCGCGTCAGGGCTTACCGACCATCCCAGCGATTGCCGAAACCATTGCCATTGCCAAGTATTTGTTAATGATTGAAGCGACGGGTGTTCGTGCCCACTTTGGTTTATTGTCTACAGGTGCTTCTGTTGATTTGATTAAAATCGCTAAAGATAAAGGTCTACCAGTCACATGCGATGTGGCGATGCATCAGCTGCATTTAACAGATCAGCTGATTGATGGCTTCAACTCACTTGCACATGTCCGTCCGCCGTTACGTGCTGAGTCGGATAAAGAGCTCCTTCGCCAAGGTGTGAAAAGTGGAGTGATCGATGCGATTTGTACACATCATGAACCGTTAAGCAGTTCTGCAAAGCTAGCACCATTTGCTGAAACACAACCGGGCATCACTGCTTTTGATACCTATGTAGCTTTTGGTGTGCAATTGGTACGTGAAGGTTTATTTAGTCCTTTGGAATGGGTCGAAAAAGTCACGATTGCACCTGCCACGGTAGCCAATATGCTTGAACGTTGGACTGCTGAAGCAGGCTGGGTATTGGTTGATCCTGAGTTAGACTGGATTGTGAATAAAGACAATATTTTGTCGCAAGGTAAAAATACACCTTTGATCAATCAAGTGGTGAAAGGAAAAGTTCTAAAAACTTTTGCAGCTTAAATATTGCATTAAATGTGGATTAAAAAGTCAGCTTCGGCTGGCTTTTTTATTGGGCCTAGATAAAACTGATGCAAATACAATATTTTACAAAGTATAAAAAATGAACAGATAAACTGGAAAATGACGATGAAAACAATGAGAAAAAGTGGGGTAAGGCTTCATGAATGTCGATTTTATGGATTTACTAAAACAAAATGTCTCTGCAATTGTTTTAGAGGGTGATACACAACATTTACTTGAAAAAAATCAAGCAATTCAATCCTTTTTACCAATTTTACTGTCTATATTAAAGTCAAAGTCTGAACTGATTCCTGCATTTCAGCAGCAGTTGAATCCACGTCTTAATGATGCTTTTGCATCGAATGTCAGTCTCAAGCAACAGTTTTTGGAGCATGTCCGCGGGGCAGCACCCGCAGATGAAATTGAAAGTACCTTGAGCCGTTCGATTACACCTGCATTAGCATTTTTAGCCACAGAGGCAGGCTCTTCAGAACCTGAAGCGATTTCCCATTTACTACAGGTCAACACAGATTCCATTAGTCGTGCCTTACCTGAGTGGGCAACTGCATTACTGGCCGGATTGGGGGTAAATATCTTACAAGGACAAGCTACACATGTTGCACCTGCAAGCGTACATGCTACAAAAGTAGATGAGAAACGGTCATTTTTACTGCCAGTTTTGGCTTTAATTATTTTTGCGGCATTGTTTGCTTTTATTTTTAGAGCCTGTACCGAAAAGGCCACAACTGAAACAGCACCTGCTGCAAATGTGAATGCCAGCCAACCTGCTAAATTTCAAATCACCACAGGGGCAACAGGAGATTTGGTCACTTGCCAAATTTTCTCAGCCAATGCGGCTTATGTTGAAATTTTGCAAAAAGAAGTAAAGCAAATTTTTAATAACAGCATCGGCTGTGGTGCAGATATGCAGAGTATGTATCACACTGAATTTATCGACCAAGATGCGATACCCAGTGTAATCAGTGCATTGAAAGGTGTGCCAAATATAAATTTAACATGGTTTGGCAATCAGTTATCGATTCAATCACAAGATCCAGCCAATGCACTTAAAGTGGCAGATCAAATTAAACCTTTACTGCGTAATATGACAGTTGTGACGCAGCAACCACTGGATGTAAACCGTGCCGTGGATACCAGTATTAGTGATGCTGAGCGTGCACTGGCAGAAATTAATCCTGAGCAAGTTCGAGCACTAGACGTTGCCACGGCATTGAATTTGCAAATTATTAACTTTGATACAGCTTCATCGACGATACCTGATGTCAATAAGTCGATTTTGGATCAGGCCGCGGCGCTGATGCAAAAATCCCCTCAAGTTAAACTGACCGTGATGGGGCATACAGATGCAACGGGAGATGCGGCAGTCAATAAAACTTTGTCGCAAAATCGAGCGCAAGCGGTGGTGGATTATTTAATTTTTAAAGGCGTCGATCCTGCGCAGTTGAGAGCGATTGGTTATGGGCAAGAAAAGCCAATAGCAGACAATCAAACTGATGAAGGCAAGTTTAAAAACCGCCGTATCGAGTTTGAGGTTTTAAATACAGACTCGGGTGTGGTGCGTGAAGTGGATGATCGTGGTGTTGAAAAGGTCAACTAAGCGATGTTTTAACCCTGCTACGGCAGGGTTCTTTTATTTAGCTACTCGCATAAAAGCTTATTTTTTGGTTAAATACGCTGCGAAAAACAACAGCCTTATGGTTTTATAACAATGATGAAGAAAACAATTTTTGCCAGTCTAATCTTGAGCAGTTTATTTTTAAGTGCTTGTAACCGAACCGAGAATAAAACAGAAACGGTTGCTGAACCGCAAGAAATGTCAGATTGGAGTTGTACGGCTCCTGCCAACGTTGAACAAATTCAAGCGCATTTAAAAGCTGAATACTTAAAAGCCCTAGACCGTCGTCTGCGTGATAGCCGTGAATATGAGGCCGATGAAAAATTATTAACGCAGATTAATAACGGTATTCGCTTTGAAATTAAAGGGATTTCAACAACTACAGAAAAACCTGAAACTGCGAAGCAATTGGACTGCGAAAGCCAGTTGGTGGTGATTTTCCCGAAAGGGTTACAGAAACGTGCTGAAAATGCGTTTTTAGCGCGTCCATGCGAAGAGTGTGAGGACGGTTATCAAAGTACTTTACGTGATGTCTTAGAAGAGGGTGAATATTCACTCAACTTAGACAATGATCAGCTACAAGGTGCATTTAGCTATAACATTATTAAAACGGATAAAGAAGGCATTAGCCTCAATGTACCAAATCAAAATGGCGTGATTGATGGTGTGGTTTTGGTGACGCAACATGCGGTGCAGTTTGCGGCATATGAAAAAGCCAATTTAGAGCAGCAAGAAAACATCAAACAATATAATGAGCAAGAAGTTGCGCAGATGGAACTGGCACAGAAAGCCATGAATATTCGTAAGAAGGAACTGGATGCTGACCAAGTCAAAGTGGTAGAACGCCTGAACCAAACTTGGGACAATTTCACTGAGGAGCAAAAACAGCAGCTACAACAAGACCAAACCGAGTGGTTTGAAAAACGTGATGTAGACTGTAAAGTGATTTCTCAAAAAAGTGTCTACCAAATGACGGATAGTGAAAAAGAAACCTATCAAAAGCAGTCGCAATATTGGGATGAGGCTTTACGTGCCCAAGATCAACAATTGCAATATACCAAGTGCTTTAACCAAAAAACCAATGAGCGCATTGTGTATTTAAATAATGTGTTTAATTAATTGGGCTAGGTAAAAAATACGCTTTATTGAGTATTTTATAGAATGAGAAAAGGACGAATATGATTCGTCCTTTTTTATTTAGATTGTTTTTTGTCTCTCGTTTAAAAGGTAGGCGGCATATAGGTCAGGCTACGGCCTAAAATCCAAAGTAGGAACAGCACCAAAGGCAGGTGGAAAACCAATTGAGTGACGGTAAAGCCGATCACATCTTTGGCTTTTAATTTGAGAATGCCGAGCATTGGCAGCATAAAAAATGGGTTGATTAAATTCGGCAAGGCTTCAGCAGCATTATAGATTTGCACCGACCAGCCCAAATGCACTTTTAAATCATGTGCCGCTTGCATGACATAGGGGGCTTCAATAATCCATTTACCACCGCCAGAAGGAATGAAAAAGCCTAAAATGGCAGAATATAAGCCCATCACAATGGCAAAGGTTTCTTTGGAGGCAATTGAAACAAAAAACTCAGCAATATAATGTGATAGCGATAAATCATGACTATTCAAGGCTTGCGTCATCATAAAGGCGATACTGCCATACAGTGGAAACTGAATCAGAACACCTGAGACAGCTGGCACGGCTTTAGTGACAGCATTGAGGAAATTTCGTGGCGTACCATGTAGTGCAATACCCAGCATGAGGAAAATAAAGTTGTAGGTGTTTAGGCTTGAAATAGCCAAGATCGGATTGCTTTTGCTGAACTCATTGAACATCCAAACCAGACCCAAGAGCACAATCAAGATACTCAATAAAGGCGAGTTCTCTAACCAGTCACCTGGGCGTTTTGTGGTTGGTGTCGGGTTAGTTTCTTCCTCAAACTGAATGGGGAATTGATCAATGGTTTTAATGTCTTGCCCTTTGGGTGCAGACCAGAATGCAATAGCAATCGAGGCAATAATCAATACAGCCGTCATGATCATGGACTGTGGCAAGAAAATGGTTTCGGTAAAGGGAATCACACCGGTTAGATTGTAAATCGATTCGGGCAGGCTGGCTTTGTTGGCTTGCAGTTGTGCTGCAGAAGAACTAATACCTAAGGCCCACGTTGCTCCCATCCCAATAATCGCGGCGGCGGCGGCAGCACGATAGTCCATATTCAGTTCTTTGCGTTTAGCTAAAGCAATCACCAGCAGGGCAGTCAGTACCGTACTCATGGCCCAGTTAATCAGCGAAATTAATAAACTGACCGTGGCAACAAGAACAATCGCACCGCGACCACTATGGGGAATTCGGGCCATTTTTTGAATCAGTAGCTCCACAGGTTTTGAAACAGAAACCACATAACCAACCACAATCAGCATACACATTTGTAAGGTAAAAGGGATCAGACTCCAAAAACCATCTCCGAAGGAAACCGCGACATCTTTGGCAGGCGCACCAATAATGATAGAGGCAATCGCAACGATCACGACACCCAATAGGGCAAAAATATAAGAGTCTGGGAACCATTTCTCCGACCAATCACTGACACGTAGTGCAAAACGTTGCAAAATATTTTGAGAGTTTTCCATGCATTGATTCCATTTTTATCTATGAGGTATGAATTTTTGATTCAGCCTATCCGTGCTGATAGAAATGCCTTTAAAACAGGATCGCTGCTTTAAAGGCATTGGATTATTTTTCTATTGTATAAATGATGTCGAATTAGCGGATGAGGGGAACACCTGTCACTTTTTGAATATCTTCAAAACTGACATCTTTCGCCAGTTCAACCAATTTCACACCTTCCTGCGTAATGTCCATGACACCGAGGTCAGTAATCACGCGATGTACGACATTTTTGCCTGTCAGGGGCAGGCTACACTGCTCGACAATTTTCGGCGTACCATCTTTTGCAGAGTGTTCCATGAGCACCACCACTTTTTGTACTCCAGCAACCAAATCCATCGCACCGCCCATGCCTTTGACTTTTTTACCCGGAATCATCCAGTTGGCCAAATCGCCATTTTGTGAGACTTCCATTGCCCCTAAAATGGCGATATTGACATGACCTCCACGGATCATGGCAAAAGAATCTGCACTAGAGAAAAATGCGGCGCCCTGACGTGCAGTAACAGTTTGTTTTCCAGCATTGATTAAATCGGCATCGACTGTTTCGGCTGTTGGAAACTCGCCAATACCTAACAATCCATTTTCAGACTGCAACCAGACGTTGACGTTTTCAGGAATATAGTTGGCCACCAGTGTGGGTAAGCCAATGCCTAAATTGACATAAAAACCATCTTCCAGCTCAAGCGCTGCACGTTGTGCCATTTCATTACGAGACCAAGCCATGGGTTAAGCCTCCTCTTTTAATGTGAGTTGTTCGATACGTTTTTCAGGGTTTGCATTCAGCACAATGCGATTGACATAAATACCCGGCAGGTGAATTTGGTCTGGATCTAAAGCGCCAATTTCAACAATTTCCTCAACTTCGACAATGCAGACTTTTCCAGCCATCGCACATACAGGATTAAAGTTTTGTGCGGTTTTACGGAAAATTAAGTTACCTGCAGTATCGGCCTTGTAAGCCTTCACGAGTGCAATGTCAGCGGTGAGCGAGTTTTCTAGAATATATGGTTTGCCATTAAACTCACGCTCTTCTTTGCCTTCGGCAATAAGCGTACCGACGCCTGTTGCGGTAAAGAAAGCGGGAATACCTGCACCTCCAGCACGGAGTTTTTCTGCCAGTGTACCTTGAGGGGTGAGCTCCACTTCAAGCTCACCATTTAAGAACTGACGTTCAAATTCTTTGTTTTCACCCACATAAGAAGCAATCATTTTTTTGATTTGTTTGCTTTCTAATAACAGTCCTAAGCCGAAACCATCAACGCCTGCATTGTTTGAAATACAGGTGAGGTTTTTCACACCCGTTTGTTTTAAGGCTGTAATTAGACTTTCTGGAATACCGCATAAACCAAAGCCACCAACCGCTAGGGTTTGACCATCTTGAACTACATCTTGCAGTGCATCCTTTGCACTTGAATAAACTTTATTGACCATAGTGTTCTCGTTATCAATTGAATGGCTTAGGCACAGCGCTTTTGCCAGTAGGCATTGGCATAGTTAGATGGATTGGTGCGTTGTAGCACTTGGCTGATGTTTTGGCTGGCAATCATCAGTGCATCAAGATCAATCCCTGTGTCATAACCCATGTTGGAGAGTAGGTAGTAAAGGTCTTCTGTGGAGACATTGCCCGATGCACCTTTGGCATAAGGGCAGCCACCTAGACCTGCAATCGAAGAATCAAATACACGAATGCCTTGTTCTAAAGACTGGTAAATGTTGGCAATGGCCATGCCATAGGTATTATGAAAATGTCCTGCTAAACTCGCGGCATCTATTTCAGCTAAACATGCCTGCCAGACTTTTTTCACGCGGTCTGGTGTCGCCGTGCCAATTGTTTCACCTAAGGACACTTCATAGCAGCCCATGTCCAGCAAACGTTGACTGACGTGTGCAACTTTGCTCGGTGCAATTGCGCCTTCATAGGGGCAGTCGACAATACAAGACACATAACCACGCACTTTGATGTTATGGGCTTTAGCGGCAGTCATAATGTCTGCAAATTTTTCAAAGCTTTCATCAATGGAGCAATTGATGTTTTTTTGGGTAAAGCTTTCGGAGGCTGCGGTAAAAACTGCAACCTCCTGACAGCCGACTGCCAGAGCAGACTCAAACCCTTTCAAGTTCGGAGTCAGTAAACTAAAACTGATATTCGGATCTTTGGGTAAGCTGGCAAAGAGTTCATCACTCTGTGCCATTTGTGGAACCCACTTTGCAGAGACGCAAGAACCCACTTCAATGGCACTGAGTCCTGTTTGCATTAAATCTAAAATCAGTTTGCGACGGTCATCCAAAGTGAGCGGTGTCTTTTCATTTTGCAAACCATCTCGCGGCCCGACTTCGACAATTTTGACAAATTCATTCATGCGGCACCTTCCAAGCTTGAAAACTCAACCAATTCATCGCCTGCTTTGACCTGATCACCGACTTGGAAGTAAGCCGTAGAGACAATGCCGTCATGTGGAGCACGAATTGAATATTCAATTTTCATCGCTTCCAGCGTGAGTAATACATCATCTTTTTTCACTGCGCTGTTGTTTTGTACCAAGACTTGCGTGATCACACCCGGCATTGGTGCTTTTAAGTTGTTGGCATCAGAAGCATCATCTTCCGTATTAAAGTTAGGCTTAATATGTGCAAACTTATAGCTTTGACCATCTGCATACAGGGTTAGGCCCTGTGCATTTGAACTATAAGCATAGGTCTTTTTGCTTGTTGCACATTCAATTTTAGCTAAATGTGCCTCTAACAATTCACCCTGAATGAAAACGCTCTTTCCATTGTACTTCGCTGTAAAGCCTTTTGCTGTTGGGCTGAAATAGACTTTATGTTCTTCATCGTTCAGTGCAAGTTTAATGGCATAGCTGGCATTAATATTTAAACGCCATAGAGACTCGGCTTGCCACACAGGATTTGCAGCTGTTTTATTGCTAGCAAAGCGAGATAAGAGTTCAATCAATGCCGCCGTGATGATGAGCTCTAAAGAGGCTGTTTCATTGTGTTGCAGTAAAAACGCTTCTTCACGTTGAATTAAGTTGGTGTCTAGGTTGGCGGTTTTAAAAGACTCTGAACGGACCAAACGGTCTAAGAATGCAATGTTATTGCCCAAGCCATCGACATGGAATTGACTCAGTGCATGGTGCATTTGGGTGAGTGCTGCTTCACGATTCTTTGCCCAAACAATTAATTTGGCAATCATTGGGTCGTAAAAGGTCGTGATTTCATCCCCTTCAACAATGCCACTGTCTACGCGGACATGCTCATTTTGCTGAGGGTAGTGCAGGTAGTGGATTTTCCCAATCGCAGGTAAGAAACCTTTTTCAGGTTCTTCAGCATAGACACGCGCTTCCAGCGCATGACCATGAATACTGAGTTCGTGCTGTTGTTTAGGTAGTGGTTCACCAAAAGCTACACGAAGTTGCCATTCCACCAAATCTTGCCCTGTAATCATCTCTGTTACAGGGTGCTCAACTTGCAGGCGAGTATTCATTTCCATGAAATACGCCGTGCCGTCTTGTTCCACAATAAACTCAACTGTCCCTGCGCCGACATAATCCACTGCACGTGCTGCATCAATAGCGGCTTGGCGCATGGCTTCGAGTTTTAGCTCTGCCATTTTGGGTGCAGGCGCTTCTTCTAGTACTTTTTGATGGCGACGTTGTACCGAACAATCGCGTTCAAATAGGTGCACATAGTTACCATGTGTATCACCAAAAACTTGTACTTCAATATGGCGCGGTTGTACTACATAGCGTTCAACCAGTACATCGTCATTGCCAAAGCTTGAACGCGCCTCACTTTTACATGAAGCCAAATGACTTAAAAAGTCTTCGCCACGATCCACCAAGCGCATGCCTTTACCCCCCCCACCAGCACTGGCTTTAATCAGTACAGGGTAGCCAATGGCATCGGCTTGTTGTTTTAAAAAATCAGGATCTTGGTTGGTGCCATGGTAGCCCGGTGTCAGCGGTACACCTGCTTTCTCCATTAAGGATTTAGAAGTGGCTTTGAGGCCCATGGCTAAAATGGCATCTACAGGTGGACCAATAAAGACAATGTTGTTTTTTTGGCAGGCATTGGCAAATTGGTCATTTTCAGATAAAAAGCCATAACCCGGATGAATTGCTTCTGCACCTGTATCTAAGGCAGCTTGGATAATACGTTCAATTTGTAGATAGCTTTGTGCAGCAGGAGATTCGCCGATATAAATGGCTTCGTCGGCTTGTTGCACGTGCTGTGCCTGAGCGTCAGCATCTGAATAGACTGCAACGGTGGCAATGCCCATTTTTTTTGCAGTTCGGATCACACGACAAGCAATTTCACCACGGTTCGCAATTAAGATTTTATTAAACATATCGATATCCTTTCTTGTTGTTATGCCGTTGTCTTGATCCAGACTGGACTGTGTTTATTTAAAAAAGCATTTAAGCCATTTTTCGCCTCTGATCCTTGGCGTACATGGGCAATATGTTGTGCTGTTTGCAACAATAATGCTTCGGTTAACACTTGTTGGTCGACCATTTGGATGAGTTGTTTTGAAGCCGTTTGTGCTGCTGGTCCACCCAAAAGTAAGGCATCGACCATTTCTGCGACTTTTTCATCTAACTGTTCAGCATCGGCAACCACATGCGCCAGACCAATGTGTAGGGCTTGCTCCGCAGAAATACGCTCTGCGGTTAAAAAGTAGCGTGAAGCCTGGCGTGCACCAATCGCACGAATCACATAAGGGCTAATGGTTGAAGGGGCTAAACCTAAGCGCACTTCAGAGGTTGCAAACTTAGCATCGCTGCTTGCCACACAAATATCACAGGCAGAAGCCAGTCCCATGCCACCACCAAAAGCAATGCCTTGTACACGGGCGATGGTCGGTTGTTTTAAAGTCGCTAAACTTTGTAGCATTTTCGCTAGTTTTAATGCATCGGCTTCATTTTCAGCCTGTGAGGCTTGTCCCGCTTCTTTCATCCAGTTCAGGTCAGCACCTGCAGAGAAGCTTTTGCCACGTCCAGCTAAAATCATGACACGAACATCATCACGCGTGTTGAGTTCGCTAAAGCAGCGGTGCAGTTCTTCAATCACTTGAGTATTGAAGGCATTATGCATTTCTGCACGATTAATCCATACCGTTGCCACTTGGTCGCGTTGTTCGAGTTGTAAATATTGAAAGCTCATCGCTCATCTCCTACATGCGGAACACGCCGAATTTGGTCGGTTGGATGGGTGCATTTAAGGCTGCGGCTAAACTTAAACCGAGCACCTGACGGCTTTGTGCAGGGTCAATCACACCGTCATCCCACAAACGTGCCGATGCATAATATGGATGGCCTTGACGTTCAAACTGATCGCGGAAAGGTTGTTTAAAATCATCTTCTTCTGCCGCAGACCAAGACTCGCCACGTTTTTCGATTTGATCACGCTTTAGGGTCGACAATACACTTGCCGCTTGTTCACCACCCATGACCGAAATACGCGAGTTCGGCCATGTCCACATGAAGCGTGGAGAATAGGCACGACCACACATACCGTAGTTGCCTGCACCAAATGAACCACCAATCACAAGAGTGAGTTTCGGCACGTTCGCGGTTGCAACAGCCATGACCAGTTTAGCGCCATTTTTAGCAATGCCTTCATTTTCGTATTGGCGACCGACCATAAAGCCAGTGATGTTTTGGAGGAACAGTAGGGGAATATTGCGCTGTGTACATAGCTCAATAAAGTGAGCCCCTTTTTGTGCAGACTCTGAAAATAAAATACCGTTGTTGGCAATAATGCCAACGGGCATGCCATAGATTTTGGCAAAACCTGTGACTAAGGTGGTGCCAAAGCGAGCTTTGAATTCATCAAAACGTGAACCATCGACAATGCGCGCAATCACTTCACGAATATCGAATGGTTTACGGGCATCACTTGGCACAACGCCATACAGTTCTGTTGCATCAAATAACGGTTCTTCAATCTCTGTTGCACGCGTATGTGGTGTTTTATTTAGGTTGGCTACGATATTACGAGCAATGGCAATGGCATGTTCGTCGTTCTCAGCCAAATGATCCGCTACACCAGACAGGCGAGTATGCACATCACCACCGCCTAAGTCTTCACTGCTAACCACTTCACCCGTTGCTGCTTTCACCAATGGTGGGCCACCTAAGAAAATCGTCCCTTGGTTACGCACAATAATGGTTTCATCAGACATGGCAGGTACGTATGCACCCCCAGCTGTACAACTGCCCATTACCACCGCAATTTGGGCAATCCCCATGCTCGACATGCGTGCTTGATTATAGAAAATACGGCCAAAGTGATCACGGTCAGGGAAAACTTCATCCTGCATCGGCAAATATGCACCACCTGAGTCCACCAAATAAATACAGGGCAGATGGTTTTGCTCAGCAATCTCTTGAGCACGTAAGTGTTTTTTCACAGTCAGTGGGTAGTACGTACCGCCTTTAACCGTAGCATCGTTGGCGACAATCATGCAGGTCACACCATTGACCTGACCTACACCAGCAACGACACCAGCCGCAGGCACATCGTCTGCATAGACGTTTTGTGCTGCCAACTGACCAATTTCAAGGAATGCCGTGCCTGCATCAATTAACTGATCAATACGATCACGTGCTAACAGTTTTCCGCGTGCCAAATGTTTTTGTCGCGCCGCTTCACCGCCGCCTAAAGCAATTTGTTCTGCTTTTTGCTTTAAGTCATCGACCAAGCTTTGCATTGCGGTTTGGTTGGTTTTGAAGTCTTCACTTCGAATATTGATCTTGCTATGTAATTGATTCATCACGAACATCCTTGTCATTTTTATTGTTGTGGAGGATTAAGCTGTTTCATTAAACAGTTCACGGCCAATCAACATACGGCGAATTTCAGAAGTTCCCGCGCCAATTTCATAGAGTTTTGCATCGCGCCATAGACGGCCTGCAGAAAATTCATTGATATAACCATTTCCACCTAAGGTCTGAATGGTTTCACCCGCCATCCACGTGGCTTTTTCCGCAGCATATAAAATTGCACTGGCTGCATCTTTACGTAGGCTACGGCTATGGTCGGTCTTGTCGCACTCAGCACCCACGGCATAAACCAACGCTTTACATGCCAACCAAGTCGAATACATATCTGCAATTTTTCCTTGCATTAACTGGAACTCACCGAGCGCTTGGCCGAATTGTTTACGGTCATGGATATAGGGAATCACGGTGTCCATGCAGGCATCCATAATGCCTAAAGGACCTGCGCTTAAAACCGCACGCTCATAGTCCAAACCACTCATGAGCACTTTCGTGCCGTTTCCTACACCGCCCATCACGTTTTCTTTTGGCACTTTCACGTTGTCAAAGAACAGCGGGTAAGTGTTCGAACCACGCATACCCAACTTGTCTAAATGTGTGCCGTGGCTAAAACCTTCCATGTCTTTTTCTACAAGGAAAGCCGTCATGCCTTTAGCGCCTGCATGCAGATCCGTTTTGGCATACACCACAAGCACATCAGCATCACCACCATTGGTGATCCACATTTTTGAACCATTTAACAGGAAGTGATCGCCACAATCTTCAGCTTTGAGTTTCATGCTGACTACGTCTGAGCCTGCGTTTGGTTCAGACATTGCGAGTGCACCGACGTATTCACCTGAAATTAGCTTCGGTAAATAGCGCTGCTTTTGTTCCTCGCTACCATTTCGGTTAATTTGATTCACACATAGGTTAGAATGTGCACCATAAGAAAGACCAATCGAAGCTGAAGCACGTGAGATTTCTTGCATGGCAATGATATGCGCTAAATAACCTAGACCTGTACCGCCATATTCTTCACTGACGGTCAGACCGAGTAAGCCCATATCGCCAAATTTTTTCCACAACTGAGCTGGAAATTCGTTGTTCTGATCGACTTGTTGCGCAATGGGGGTAATTTCCTTGGCACAAAAAGCCGCAACGGAATCACGCAGCGCAATGAGTGTTTCATCTAAACCGAAATTTAAGCTTTGTAGGGTCATTTCTTCATTCGTCCTATGAGTGTATTTATTGTTCCTGATAAAGCATTTTTGTTGTGCTTGATTTTTACAATACATCGAATTTTTAAAAAAGTGAACTAAAATTCACAAATTGATTTACAATTCATTTTATCTGGTTGAGAATAGAATTATGAGTTATAAAAGATCATCATTGATGCAAGAACGAATGGAACAAAATCGTGAAGCGATTTTGCAATCCGCTCGTGAACTTATTGCTCAAGGGGGGATTAAAGACGCGCAAATTCAAGCAATTGCTGAACGCGCGGGTGTTTCGAGTGGTTTGGTGTATCGATACTTCGATAACAAAAGCCAAGTGTTAATTGAGGTTTTGTCTGAGGCCATTCAGCATGAGGTGAAAATTTTAAATCACATTGCTGAAAGTGAGCTCTCGTCAAAACAGAAATTGGACAAGGCGGTAACCACGTTTGTGAAACGTGCCATGAATAGCCCCCAACTTGCGTATTCACTCATGTTTGAACCAGTCGATGCTGAGTTAGAACATGAACGTTTTCGCAGTAAACAGCTGATTAAACAGAGCATCAAAGAAATACTGGCCGCAGGGAAAATTAACGGTGAGTTTGGATTTGAAGATTTAAATACTGCAGCACTTTGTGTGGTCGGTGCCATGACTTTTGTGGTGATTGAGCCTTTAAATCCGTCTCGAAATGTGATGTTTGATCAAAACTATAAAGACTACTTTGTGAAACAAATTGCCGAATTTTGTGTCAATGCAGTTCAGGTTCAGGAGGAAAAATAGTAGCAGGTGTGAACACAAAGGCTTGGTGTTTGAAGGGAAGTAGTCATAGAACAATTAAAGTTGAATAACAAGATTACAATGAATCAAGGAGATCGATTCGATGACACAAGAACGGTTAAGTTATGCCTATGGAACGAGCAGTCAGCCTCTATTAGGAATGACGATTGGTGAGAAATTTGATCAGGCGTGTCAGCAGTATGCGGAACAAGATGCTGTTGTCAGTCTGCATCAAAATGTCAGACTCACGTATAAGGAATTACAAGCTCAGGTCAATGCGTTTGCCTGTAGTTTACTAAAACTGGGCTTGAAAAAAGGCGATCGACTTGCGATTTGGTCACCGAACTGTGTGGAATGGACGATCACCCAGTTTGCTGCGTTTAAAGCAGGCATCATTTTAGTCAACTTGAACCCTGCCTATAAAAGTAATGAGCTCGAATATGTGTTGAATAAAGTCTCTTGTAAGGGCTTGGTCATTGCATCGCAATTTAAAAGCACGAATTATCAAGATATTCTAATGAAAATTGCACCTGAAATTAAAGGTGCTGAAAATAAAGTGTTAAAGGCAGAACGACTGCCACATTTGAAATATATTATTAAAATTGATGAAGAAGAACATACAGGGCTGCATCGTTTTAGCGATTTGCTTACTCCCCCCAGCAAGAGACAGCTCAATCAATTAGAGCTTGTTGCAAGCGAATCGCAGTTTGATGAAACCATCAATATCCAGTTTACTTCGGGCACCACAGGTAACCCGAAAGGCACAATGCTGACACATAATAACATTCTCAATAATGGTTATTTTGTTGGTGAAGCCATTCACTTAAGTCCTGCCGATCGTGTTTGTATTTCTGTACCGCTCTTTCACTGTTTCGGTATGGTGATGGGCAATTTGGCCTGCATTACGCATGGTTCAACCATGGTCTATCCATCGGCGGTGTTTAATCCTTTAGAAACGTTAAAAGCCATCCAGCAAGAAAAATGTACGGCTGCATACGGTGTGCCGACCATGTTTATTGCCATTTTAGAGCATGAACAGTTTGATGATTTTGATCTTTCCAGTTTACGTACAGGCATTATGGCGGGCAGTCCTTGTCCACGTGAAATTATGCAACGTGTCATCGATCGTATGCACATGTCCGAAATTACCATTTGCTATGGTATGACTGAAACGGCACCTGTCAGTGCACAAAGTTCAACCTCGGATTCAGTTGAACAAAGGGTCGGAACTGTGGGGCGCGTCCATCCACATCTTGAAATTAAAATTGTAGATGAACAAGGCAAAGTTGTGCCGCGCGGTCAGTTGGGTGAACTGTGTGTGCGTGGTTATTCGGTAATGTTGGGTTATTGGGAAGACCATGAGAAGTCACAAGAAGTGATTGATTCAGCACGTTGGATGCATACGGGCGACATCGCAGAAATGGACGAAGCCGGTTTTGTAAAAATTAAAGGCCGGATTAAAGATGTGGTCATTCGTGGCGGAGAAAACTTATTTCCGAAAGAAATCGAAGACTTTTTATACACCCATCCTGATGTCAGCGATGTCCAAGTCATTGGTCTGCCAGATGCACGTTATGGTGAAGAGTTGTGTGCATGTATTATTTTACATGAGCATCATGAAATTACGGAAGAGTCGATCCGTCAGTACTGTGCAGAACACATTTCACACAATAAAGTTCCACGTTATGTCCGGTTTTTTAATGAGTTCCCAATGACGGCTTCGGGCAAAGCGCAGAAGTTTAAATTGCAGGAATTTATGCGTAATGAACTGGACTTGAAAGAAATCGCATAAGGTTGAAGACGGACTTTCCTTTGCTGGGTTAAAGCCAAAGGAAAGTCCGAAGTGAAAAGCAAAAGGAATAGCATATGCACCTGAGAAATGATTGGACTCGCGCTGAAATACAAGCACTCTACCAACAGCCTTTTTTAGATTTGGTCTTTCAAGCACAGCAAATTCATCGTCAGTACTTTGAAGCGAATGCCATTCAAGTCAGTACTTTACTGTCGATCAAAACAGGAAAATGCCCTGAAGACTGCAAATACTGTTCACAGTCTGCGCGCTATGACTCAAAGCTTGAAGCTGAAAAAAGAATTGCGGTTGAAAAGGTTATTAGCGAAGCACAGCAGGCGAAGGCCTCGGGTTCTACACGGTTTTGTATGGGCGCGGCATGGCGAAATCCACATGAGCGCGATATGCCTTATGTCTTGGATATGGTGCGTGAAGTCAAAGCTTTGGGTTTAGAAACCTGTATGACCTTAGGCATGCTGAATGCCTCCCAAGCCGAACGATTAAAAGGTGCAGGACTCGATTATTACAATCATAACTTAGACACGTCGCGTGAGTACTATCCAAATGTGATTAGTACCCGTAGCTTTGACGACCGTTTAGATACCTTAAGTCATGTCCGAGAGGCAGGCTTAAAAGTGTGTAGTGGCGGGATTGTTGGCCTAGGTGAAGAGACCAAAGATCGAATTGGCTTGTTGTTTGAATTGGCGACTTTACCGATACATCCTGAGTCTGTGCCGATCAACATGCTGGTCTCAATGCAGGGTACGCCTTTGGCAGAAGTTGACAAGTTAGATGTGACTGAATGGATTCGCACTATTGCGGTAGCGCGAATCATTATGCCGAAAAGTTATATTCGTCTGTCCGCGGGACGTGAATCGCTGTCCGATGCAGATCAAGCTTTGGCTTTTATGGCCGGTGCAAACTCATTGTTTTCTGGTGAAAAATTGCTGACTACGCCAAATACAGCACAAGGCAAGGATCAACAACTCTTTCAAAAACTGGGTTTACATGCAGAAAAAGCCAAACCCCAACTTGCTGAGTTAACAGTCGATGCTATGGCTGTGGCTTAAGTGCTAGAACATGCGGTCATGAATGTGTAGATTTAGGGCGACGATTAAAAGTAGATGAGTGAACAATAAAATGGCGAAAGACTTTCAGAGTCAAACTGTAGTGGATGGTTATGATCAACATATTCGTAAGCTCATTCCAGGTTATGAGTTGGTTCATCTGCAAATTCAAGCCATTTTAAAAACACATCTACCAAAACATGCGCACGTATTGATTGTGGGGTGTGGTACAGGTTATGAGCTTTCATATTTGTTGGCGCAGCATCCGACGTGGAGTTTTACCGCTGTTGACCCATCTTTGACCATGATTGAAAAAGCGCAGCAGTTATTGAGCGAGACCCATAGTGATTTAGCACGGGTTCACTTTGTGCATGGTGATACGACGGCATTACAGGAAAGTGCACAGTTTGATGCCGCTTTAGCCATATTGGTGGCGCATTTTATTCCACTTGAAGCAAAGCCATTCTTCTTTGCCGATATTTTACGCTGTCTTAAAACACAAGCTATTTTACTGAGCTATGACCTGATGAGCTCTAGTGATGACACTGAACTCAATATTTTACAAACCTTATGTCAGAGCAATGGTTTGACGGTGGGACAGAGTGAAAAAATGATTGAGCGCCTGCAACAAGATTTTTATTTGGTTTCGGCCAGCCAGATGCAAGAGCTTCTGACTAAAGTTGGATTTCATGAAGTACGAGCTTATAGTCAACTGTTGAATTATTATGGTTTTTTTGCACAAAAGTAAAAACCAATAACAGTGAAAAAATACATTTTAAAGATAAGAATGAAGGAATACACATGGCAGCCTATTATCAACTTTTAAATCGTGAACAGCACAGTGATGGGAGCTGTACGGCGTCTTATCTTTCCAATATTCATGCACAAGGCGCATGGAACCCGCATGAACAGCACATGGCACCTGCAACAGGGGTTTTATGTGCGGAGTTAGAGCAGTTTCAACCACGCGATGAGATGCGCATTGGACGCGTGAGTTTAGATATTTTTGGACTGATTGCTTTTGGTGAGTTTACCGTGCATACCCGTGTCATTCGTGCTGGAAAAACCATTGAACTGATCGAGGCAGAAATGCAGGCAAACGGGAAGACTTGTATTGTGGCCCGTGCTTGGAAAATGATGAAGCAAGATACCAGTGCAATTGCAGGGCTAGAAGATCAATCGATTGTACATCCTGAAACTTTGCCAGTATGGGATGGGATGAAATGTTGGCCGGGTGGTTATATTCAGAGTATTGAGACACGTGCGGCAGAAGGGCACCGTGCTGGTAAAGGCATTGTCTGGTTACATAATGATTTGGACATGGTGGAAGCTCAGAAAACATCAAGTTTTGTGCGCTTATTGGGTATGGTGGATACAGCCAACGGTATTGTGCCACGTCAAAATCCAGCATCTGGATGGGGCTTTCCCAATTTAGATCTACAACTGCATTTATACCGTTTACCTCAAGGGAAATGGTTAGGTTTGGAAGCGACTCAGCAATATGGTGATGATGGTATTGGCTTAACCAGTGCGGTTTTGCACGATGAGCAAGGCCCATTTGGTCGTAGTGAACAGATTTTGACCCTGCGTAAGTTTTAGTTGGTCAGTGTCAATTTAATAAAAAAGGATGAATTGCTTCATCCTTTTTTTATTGGCATGCTGTAGGCACTTTAAAATAGTGAAATGAAGATGCGGATCAGTTTAATTGGAGCGGGGCGGGTGGCTCATCATTTGGCCAAAGCCCTGATGTCTCAGCATGAAATCGTCAATATTTATAGCCGAAGCTTCGACAAAGCTGCGGATTTGGCGCAAGTCGCACATGCAAAGGCGGTCAGTCATTTTCAGCAGTTAAATGCTGATGTTGATTTGGTGATGATTGCAGTAAGTGATCAGTCTATTCCGAGTGTGATTTCGGCATTGACTGAATATCTGCCGAATGTGTTGATTGTACATACTTCAGGGAGTACAGCTCTTTCAGTTTTGTCGACGAAACATGCACGTGCAGGAGTTTTTTATCCCTTACAGACCTTTAGCTTAGAACGTGAAATTGATTGGTCAAATACACCGTTGTTTGTAGAAGCCACTGAAAATACGGATCTTCAAAGACTACATACACTGGCAGAAAGCCTGAGCCAACGCGTGTATAGCTACAGCTCTGCGCAGCGTCTAAGTTTGCATTTAGCGGCCGTTTTTGCCTGTAATTTTAGTAATTATTGTTATGACATGGCGAAACAAGTGGTGGATGCAGAGCAGGTCGATTTTAGTCTGCTATACCCCTTGATCTTAGAAACTGCGCAGAAAGCGACACAGAATGATCCGAAGCAGATGCAAACTGGCCCTGCGATGCGTCAAGATCAGAATATTTTACAGATGCATCAACAGATGCTTGCGCAAGATCAACGAGCGGATCTTGCTGAAGTGTATGCCTTAATGAGTCAGCAGATCAGTCAACGTCACAGTTGACATTCAATATAATAAACGAAGAAGTGAGTCACAAAGAACAAGCAAAGCCACTGAAAACGTGGCTTTTTTTATGCCCTAAGATTCGGTACAGTGTTGCTTAAAATAAATACAAACAAATAGAGGGTATATGCGTTCACATTCATTATTAGAACAAGTGCAGTGGAAAGATCTCGTTCATTTAGGCCGTACCGATGTTATTAGTGAATTATTTATCTCTTTGCCATGGTTGATCGTCTCTTTCATTTTTGCAAGCTTACAGTGGTATGTCTTGGCGCTGTTTTGCTCATTTATGTTTTTCTTAACAGGGCTCAGACAGGTGCATAACGCCTTTCATTTTGCCTTAGGCATTAGCCGACCTGCGACCCATTGGGTGATGTTTGTTTTGAGCATCGTCATGCTCGGCTCGATGCATGCGGTACAAATTAATCACCTCCGCCACCATCAGCACTGTATGCAGGACGAAGATATTGAAGCGAAAAGTGCAACCATGAAGTGGTGGCAAGCTTTGCTTTTTGGCCCAGTCTTTCCATGGATGTTGCATAAAAAAGCCTTTGAGGTTGGGACTAAAACCCAGAAAAAATGGATGTCTGCTGAGCTTGTTGGCAACGTCATTGTATTGTTTTTGGTTTTTGTGATCTTGGATATCAGTATTTTAAAATACCATGTCAGTGCCATGTTGATTGGACAATGTATGACAGCATTTTTTGCGGTGTGGACGGTGCATCATGATACGGAAGATCATGTGTATATGGCGCGTACTGTGCGTAATGAGTTTAAACGAGTCGTGACTTACAACATGTTTTATCATGTGGAGCATCATTTGTTTCCCGCAGTGCCGACACGACGTTTACATATTTTGGCAAAGCGTTTGGATGAACATGATCCAACGGTTGAAATTAGGCATGTGTTCTAACATTTTAAGCATAAAAATAGGGCACTAGGCCCTATTTTTTGAAGATCTAAAATTTATTTAATTTTCTTAAATAAGAAGTCGTTGATCTTATGACCTTCTTCGAGTCCACGACGTTCAAATTTAGTTTGTGGACGCCAGTCTGGACGTGGGTAACTGTTACCTTTACCTGCCATATTTTCAAGATTTGGACGGTTGTCGAGTACATCAATCATCCATTCTGCATACGGTTCCCAGTCTGTCGCTGCGTGGAATGTGCCACCCATTTCTAGCTTTTGCTCAACCAGTGGCATACGGTCATGTGATACGAAACGACGTTTGAAGTGACGTTTTTTCTGCCATGGGTCTGGGAAGTACAGTTGCACAGCATTGATGCTGTTATCTGGCATTTCACGTAATACTTGAATGGCATCTGCATCTAAAAGACGAAGATTAGTTAAACCTGCAATTCCAGCTTCATACGCACATTGCGCAATCCCTGGAACATGCACTTCAATCCCGACATAGTTACGTTCAGGGTTGGCCTGTGCCATCAAGACCAATGAACGTCCCATACCAAAGCCAATTTCAACTGTGAGTGGGCGCTCTGGATGTTCAAACTGCTGACGTAGGTCACCTACAGGATATTCCAAAATCATGTGACCATATTGTTCAAGCGCAGTGCGTTGCGAGGTATTCAGCGGAGATGAACGACGCATAAATGTCACAATTTCGCGGTGTTCATTTAAGTTGTCTAGCTCGACGACTTGCTGGTCTAATTGATCATTCGTCATAATTTTGGCAGATGTAGAAATTCGAAAGCGGTATTGTAAGTCCTGAGCAGGACAAGTCAAATTTTTTACTCAGAATTTATTAAATTCAGCACCATTGAGTGTGCGCAGCCTAGAAATTGTCATCATTTATTAATCATGATGTAACGAATAAAAATTAACCTGCCAGCTGATTTAACCAACTGATAAAAAATGATGAAAAATTTTAAGCCACAGATATTAAGCCTGAGCCTGATTTTGGCGGGTTGTTCTTTTCCTGCGTATGCACAACTCTTATTGAGTCAGTATGTAGATGGAAGCAAAAATAAGAAAGGATTGGAAATTTATAATCCAGACCCGACGACAGTCAATTTGGCAGAATATCAGATCAAGCAATACGCAAATGGCAGTACCAGTGCAAATTTGACAGTGAATTTGACAGGTCAATTGGCGGCAAAGGGGCATTACTTGGTCGGGCATTCTGCTTTAAAAGAAGCTCTGGGCGATGCGGTACAACAGCAGGCGAACTTAGCTTTCAATGGTGACGACACTTTGGTGCTTTATCATAATGGCGTTGCGATTGACCGCTTTGGTACAGTGGGCGAAAGACCAAGCACTGGATGGGGTGGTGTTGCAACAGCGAATAGTTTTAAACGCACTTTATTAAGCAATAATGTTTCTAGTAGGGGGATAGACGTTACCGCACCATTTGACTTGGCGTCGGCATGGGAAAAGTGGTCAGATCGAGATGCCTTTTCCAGTTATCTTGCTGGAAATACAGTGGTACCACCATTGAACACCGTGAGCTGTAGTACGACAGCTACCCCAATTGCGACATTGCAAAGTGCAGCGCAAGATGAGGAATATGTGGTGAAAGGCGTAATCACGGCTGATTATCGTTATAGCAATGGTTTCTCAGGTTTCTTTGTACAAACACCTGATGTTCAAGCCCAAGCCAATACCAGTAATGCGGTGTTTGTCTATGTTCCCTCTTCAAGTCGCGTGACAGGTGGGCAAGTCGGGCAGGAAGTCATTTTCAAAGGCAAGTTAAAAACCTATCAAAACCAACTGCAGCTTCAAGATTTAAGCAGTGATATTAATGTCTGTAATCCTTCGGCGAGAGATTGGGTTAAGCCAATGGCGATCAATTTGCCCTTTGATAATTTGACTGAAATGTCAGGCCATGTACCAAAACGCTATCAAGGCATGTTGGTCAATATTCCTCAAACGCTCACGGTAAGTGAAAACTATGACTATGGGCGTTATGGTCAGTTGGCTTTAAGCCCCGCGCGTTTATATATCCCAACCAATTTATATCCTGCTCATTCAACCGAGGCCAAAGCACTGGCACAACAGAATTTACGTTCTAAACTCATTTTGGATGATGGCTATAACAATCAGAACAGAACGCCGTGGTTGCCAACTTCCTTTAGTGCTAAAAACACCCTACGTACAGGTGCACAACTGCAAAATGTACAAGGTATTTTAGAATACCGTTATAACCAATGGCGAATTCAACCTGTGCTTGGTGCAACAGCGCCACAAGTCTTAGACGCGCCAAACCCACGTACGAGCGTTCCAGCAAAGGCCACACAACAAATTCGTGTTGCAGCATTTAACGTACTGAATTATGACAATGGTTTGGCACAAGGTTTTCCGACGGAACGTGGTGCAAGTTCCGAAGCTGAGTTTAAAAAACAACATCAGAAAATTGTCAGTGCATTAAAAGCGATTGATGCAGATGTTTATGGTCTGATGGAAATTGCCAACAATGGTTATGGCGAGCGTAGTGCAGTTGCATTTTTAGCCCAAGCGCTTGGAAGCGACTGGAAATATGTGATACCTCCGAATGCTGACAAACTTGGAACCGATGCGATTGCTGTTGCCATTATTTATAATGCTAAGCGGGTCAAACCAATCAATGTTGCAGCGGTCTTTGATGACCAGAGCCAGAAAAATCGAGTCACGATGGCACAAACTTTTCAAGCCTTATCTGGCGGGAAGACTTTTACAGTTATTCCGAACCATTTGAAGTCTAAAGGTAGCTGTCCAGATGATAAAAATTCGATAGAGGCAGATCAGGGCGATGGTCAAGGTTGCTGGAATCCAACCCGCGTTAAAGCGGTACAAGCGTTAATGCAATGGGTCGCGAAAAATCCAACACAGGTAAGTAAACCGAATGTCTTACTGTTAGGTGATCTGAACAGTTATGCCAAAGAAGATCCAATTTTGGCGCTTGAACAAGCCAACTATAAAGTACTGTTGAATGATGAAAAAATTGGTCAGGGGAAAGCAGCTTATAGCTATGTTTTCGGCGTAGCCAGTAATGCTCAAGGTTATGGTGGTGCAGGAAATCTAGATCATGCGATTGCCGATGCAGCACTTTATCCTTTGGTGAAAAAAGCATTTGCATGGCATATCAATGCGGATGAGCCGACGGCACTAGACTATAACGAAGAATATAAAACGGAGGAGCAAATTGCTGCATTCTATGCAGACGATGCTTACCGCTCTTCTGACCATGATCCTGTGATTGTGGATTTAGACTTAAACGATGCAGTGGTTAACGATGATGATAAAACCCATGCCGGAAGTACAGGGCTGTGGTCTGCATTAGGATTAATTAGTTTGGCCTTGTATGGCAGTTTAAGACGTCGCAAGAATCAGTCTTAATCCGCTTTATGGATAATAATAAAAGGGCGTCATCGCCCTTTTATTTTGTCTATGGTTTCAACTTTATGAGCTGATACGGTCAATGAGGGTGCTGCTGGCTTCATTTAAGCCTAACACCTCGACCACAACACCGTGGACTTCAAACTTTTCAACTACCGCATTTAACATGTGGACTGAAGTCATATCCCAAATATGTGCATTACTGAGTTCAATTTCAACCTTCTGAATATGTTCGTTAAAGTCAAAAAACTGAAAGAATTTCTCTGAACTGCTAAAGAAAATTTGACCGCTCACCAGATAGCGACGGGTATGGTTATGCAGTTCGGACTGAACATGAACCGTACTTTCCAGTTTATTGATGAAAAATAATGCGGACAGTAAAACTCCGACAAAGACACCCAAGGCAAGATTATGTGTGGCTAAGACAATCATCACGACACTGAGCATCACCACATTACTTTGTAGCGGATGTTTAGAGAAGTTTTTAACCGAGTCCCATTGAAAGGTTGTAAATGCCACCATGATCATAATGGCAACCAAAGCTGCCATTGGAATATAAGACAGCCAGTCTTTAAAAAACACCACCAAACACAGTAAAAACACACCAGCCACTAAGGTTGAAAGCCGAGTACGTGCCCCAGAGCTGACATTAATCACAGACTGTCCAATCATGGCACAGCCTGCCATACCGCCCATAAAACCGCTCACAATATTGGCCATGCCTTGTCCGCGACATTCTTGATGACGGTCACCTTCAGTGCCTGTAACTTCATTTACCACCGTGGTGGTCATCATTGTTTCAAGCAAACCGACGGTCGCTAATGTGATGGCGTAAGGGAAGACAATTTGCAGCGTTTCAAGGGTTAGTGGAATATCAGGTAGTAGAAAAATAGGTAAAGTATCGGGGAAATGACCTAAGTCACTGACCATACGCATGTCTGTGCCTAAAAACAGCGCCAAAGCGGTCAGGACAAGAATACAAATAAGCGGTGAGGGAATGGCTTTCCCTACTTTAGGCAGATAGGGAAACAGATAAATCACCGCGAGGCCAAGTACAACAAATGTATAGCCCCAGTAATTCATTTGGCTGAGTTCTGGAAGTTGCGCTATGAAAATTAAAATCGCCAGCGCATTTAAAAAACCATACACCACAGACTGCGACACAAAACGCATCAGTTTGGCGACTTTAAAATAACCCGCAACGATCTGAATGACCCCAGTGAGAATGGTTGCCGCCAGTAAATACTGTAGGCCATGCTCTTTGACCAGTGTGATCATGAGTAGGGCCATCGCGCCTGTTGCTGCTGAAATCATGGCTGGACGGCCACCAAAAAAAGCAATGCTCACTGCGATACAAAAGGAGGCATACAGTCCGACTTGAGGGTCTACACCTGCAATTGCTGAAAAAGCAATAGATTCGGGAATCAGTGCAAGTCCTACCACTAAACCTGCTAGAACATCGGTACGAATGTTAGAAAACCATTCATCTTTTTTAAGGCTAATCACAGATCAAATTCATTTTAGGGACAAGGGAGCTATGTTAAAACAACTCTGTTGCAAATTGCAGTGTCGTTGTACTTGAAAAAAAATGTGAATTAGACAATATTCAATAGGCGAACGAATGATTTTTCGTTTACGCTTTTTTGCAATTTACAGGTTTTGATCACTTGAAAGTTTGTTAGAAGCCATTTAAAACAGAGAATAGAGTTATAACAAGGATCAGATATGAAGCTTTATTATGCACCGGGTGCGTGCTCGCTTGCGGCGCACATTATCCTCAATGAAATTAATGTTGACTTTGATTTAGTCCGAGTAGATTTAAAAACACATAAAACAGAAAAAGGTGCTGATTATTACGAAATTAATCCAAAAGGATATGTCCCCGCTTTAGAAATTAATCCAGGTTTGATTCTGACTGAAAATGTAGCCATTTTGCCATTTTTAGCACAACATGATCCAAAGCAAGATCTTATTCCGCCATCGGGTTTGGGGCGTGCCAAAGTTTTAGAATGGTTAGGTTATTTAAACTCTGAATTGCACGATGCTTATGCCGTTTTCTTTGGTGCGCCATTAGATGCTGCTGCCAAAGAAAAAGCCTATGCAGAGATTGATCGTTTACTCAGTTATATCGATAAACAAATTGGTGAGTCAGATCATGACTTTTTGGTCGATGATAATTTTGGCCCCGCAGATGCATATTTATTTGTCCTCACCAATTGGTCAAATGGCATCGAACATGATTTATCACCATATAAAAATATTATCTTTATCCGTAATAAAGTAGCTGAACGTCAGTCAGTACAAATTGCAATGCGAGATGAAGGTCTAATTCCATAATTCTGATGCATTGCAGAAGCGCCGAAAGGCGCTTTTTTTATACTTTAAAGTTTATTGTTGATATTTAGTCAATAATATTTTGCAGACTCACTACTTTTTAGCGCAGAACAGAGTCTTTATAGTGCCTGCATAGATTTTGGCTTTTAGGCTATTCCCATGAAAAATATTTTATTAGTTAACGGTGCGAAAACTTTTGCACACTCGAATGGTCAGTTAAACGATACCTTAACTCAACTTGCACAAGAGGTCTTGTCAGGCTTAGGACATCAGGTTCAAGTGACCCGTGCCGACAGCGAATATGATGCAAAAGCTGAAGTGGAGAAATTTCTGTGGGCAGACACCGTGATTTACCAAATGCCGGGTTGGTGGATGGGTGCACCATGGACTGTGAAAAAGTATATCGATGATGTCTTTACCGAAGGGCACGGTAGTCTGTATGCCAATGATGGTCGCTCACGTGCAGATGCTTCAAAAAGATATGGTTCAGGTGGTCTGATTCACGATAAAAACTATATGCTGTCGTTGACATGGAATGCACCGATGGATGCATTTAATGATGCTGAACAATTTTTCCATGGGGTTGGGGTCGACGGAGTTTATTTACCTTTTCACAAAGCCAATCAGTTCTTGGGGATGCAAACCTTACCGACGTTTATTGTCAATGATGTGATTAAAGCACCTGAAGTTGAAGCCTATATGGCACAGTACCGTGACCATTTGACGCAAGTTTTTGCTTAATCGGGAGAAGCGAGTATGTTAACTGTCATTGCTGAAATTATTTGTCATTCAGAGCAAGATTTTACAACGGTTCTTGATTCATTCAACAACATCCGTGAGCAAGTATTACAAGAGCCCGGTTGCCATCTCTATGATGTGCATATCGACCATCCTGCTGTTGAGAGTGCATTACAAACCAAAGTACCGTTTTCAATCATGATGTATGAAAAATGGGAAAGCATGCAGCATTTAGAAACACATATGCACAGTATCAATATACAGCAGCATGCTCAAGCAACTGAAGGTGCAGTTGCTCATGTACAAATTCGTATTTTAGAAGCGCAATAAGCTACGCATATGAGTTTGACAGCGCTTTTCTTCGCTCTGTTTATTTAAACTCTAGTGGCTCATTGAACTGAACCTGTTCGAGTTTCAATGTGTAGCGCTGTTTGAGTGTTGTCCATTGAACTTTGACAGGTTGTGTTGTTTCAGCAAACTCATTTTCACCTGTCGTAATTTTTACTTTACCTGTCATAAAGTTGATACTTCGCGCCGTGATGTCGCCTGATGCACGGTGGAAATCATCGACATCATAACCAATCAGTTTAAATGCACGGTCTTGGTATCGGAAAGTATACGTGTGATTGGTCACATACCACGAACCACAGCTTAACCAGTAGTGCAGATGAATTTTGAGCACGCCTTTTTGAATGCTTAACGCTTCAGTCTCACCCATTGGATCAGCGAGGCAAGGGGACTCTATGTCACCTTCTGTCGGCAAAGTAGTATTAGTCGCCGCAAGTTGATAACCATGCGTTTGCTTCAATAAAACCAAAAGCTTTCGTTCATTGATATTGAGGACATCACTCCCTAAGCGATCATTTTTAACAATATGTTCAGGATTGGTGTCTTCAATAATCAGGGCAATATCCGCTTGACCATCTTGGTTTAAATCACTTTGGACTTTTTCTAAAATCTTCCAGTTTTTTGGCACAAAAGATTGGTAGCTTGTTTTGAGAGTCGGTTTTTCCTCTACTTTGGCCCAAGCATTGCTTGTGAGTGTTATGAAAAATAGGGCGTTGAGTATGAGTGTTGGTCTGATCCATTTTTGCATGGGCATCGTTTCCTCTCATTTTTATATGGTTATAGATGTTTGAAGGTGGATATTGCTGAGTGTATCAAAGCGTGTGGCGAAATGTCCCTACAATCTAGGTCATCATAAAGTGTTGTCCTAGTGTCGAAATAAATAAAAAAGGACTCCGAAGAATCCTTTTTATCGCTTAAAATAGATTAAGAGATTATTTAAAGAAATAACCTGTTTCTGGTGAGCTTGCATTGGCCATACGTTTGCGAGGCATACGACCTGCGAGGAACGCCTCTCGACCCGCTTCAACTGCTTTTTTCATTGCAGAAGCCATTAAAATCGGGTGTTGAGCGGCAGCAATCGCGGTATTCATCAACACGCCATCACAGCCGAGTTCCATGGCAATGGCTGCATCGCTTGCCGTTCCCACACCTGCATCCACCAATACTGGCACTTTGGCATTTTCTTTAATAATAGAAATCGTGTGTGGATTCAAAATTCCTAAACCAGAGCCAATCAAACTGCCTAAAGGCATGATGGCAACGCAGCCCATGCTTTCAAGTTCTTGTGCCACAATTGGGTCATCCGAGGTATAGACCATGATTTCAAAACCATCGTCAATCAAGGTACGTGCCGCTTTTAATGTTTCGGTAATGTTTGGATATAGCGTTTTTTCATCGCCCAATACTTCAAGCTTGACCAAGTTATGACCGTCTAATAATTCACGCGCCAACATACAGGTACGCACGGCACTATTGGCATCAAAGCAGCCTGCTGTATTTGGGAGAATGGTATATTTTTCAGGTGGGACCACGGACAATAAGTTTGGTTGGTCGGGGTGTTGACCAATATTGACGCGACGAATCGCAACCGTCACGATTTCTGCGCCACTGGCTTGAATGGCCAAATCGGTTTCTTGCAGGTCCTTATATTTACCTGTGCCCACCAGTAGACGAGATTGAAATGATCTAGAACCAATGATGAGAGGGCTGTCTTGCATGTGAACTCCGTATTAACCGCCACCGACGGCATGAATAATTTCAATTCGATCCATTGCACAAATTGGGGTGTGTTCCAATTTACTTTTACTAATAATGTTTTCATTTTGCTCAACAGCAAAACGTTTGCCTTCAAGTGCAAAGGTTTGCACTAGCTCAAGCAGAGTTTTACATTCGGTATGCTGTAGTTCGCCGTTTAAATAAATCTGCATCGTGCTCATCTCTAGTTGTTTACTTGGCATATTTCATGGCATTCCATGCCAGAACCAACCAACCTGCAATCATCAATGCCCCACCAATCGGGGTAATCGCACCTAGGCCACGCGGTAAGCCCAATGCCATGACATAGAGGGAACCACAGAAAAAGAAGATGCCGACTTGAATCAGTAAAAAGCTGGTTTTAATGGGAAGTTGGGGAATAACTTTGGCCAAAATGCCGAGCGCCAGTAAACCCAGCGCATGGTAAAAAAAGTAATCAGTTGCAGTTTGCCACCAAGCCAATTGGGCTTCAGTAGCACGTGCTTTGAGACCATGTGCGCCAAAGGCACCTAATATAACGGCAAACGCTAAATTCAGCGCTGAAATCGCAATCCACATATGCAATGCTTTACTTATATCACTGTGCGCAACAAAGTAGCATATTTTGAAGAAAGGTTAAAAGACAAAAAGCCTCATTTATTAGTAAAAAGAAAAGGGCATTTCGCCCTTTTCTGTATTGGTATCATCTTAGTTCGATGACATCGCCACTTTAATTTTTTCCATGGCATTTTTTTCAAGCTGACGAATACGTTCTGCCGAAACATTATATTCAGCAGCCAGTTCGTGCAGCGTCGATTTTTCATCATCTAACCAACGGCGCTGTAAAATATTACGTGAACGATCATCAAGTTGTTCCATCGCATCATGCAGAGCATTGGTACTTTGTTCTTCGTAATCTTCTTCTTCAGCCAAACGCGCTGGGTCGTAGCGGTTATCTTCAAGATAGAGCGCAGGTGCAACATGGGTTGAACCTTCATCGTCATCATCGCCCTGAGCTTCAAATGCTGCATCATAAGCAGTTAAACGACCTTCCATTTCTAACACCTGTTCAGGTGTCACATTGAGGTCATTTGCAATCGATTGAGCTTCTTTTAGAGTGAGCTTTTTAGACGATTTTTTTAGACTACGTAAATTAAAGAACAGTTTACGCTGTGCTTTAGTGGTCGCAATTTTGACAATACGCCAGTTACGAATCACATATTCGTGAATTTCTGCTTTAATCCAGTGCACCGCAAAAGAGACCAAGCGTACGCCCATGTTTGGGTCGAAGCGTTTAACGGCTTTCATTAAGCCCAAGTTACCTTCTTGAATGAGGTCACCTTGAGGTAAGCCGTAGCCTGCATAACTGCGGGCAATATGAACCACAAAACGCAGATGCGACATGACTAAAAGTTTAGCGGCATCTAGGTCTTGGTCATAATAGTAGCGTTCAGCTAACTCTTTTTCTTGTTCCGCTGTCAAAATCGGGATTTGGTTGACAGTACTAATATAAGCGCCCAAGTTTACACCTGGTGCCGATAATGACAGGGGCATCAATTGATTGCTGCTGTCACTCATGTGTTCTCCTTAGGGATTTCATTTTTACCCAACAATTGAATTTATCTTAATCCAATCTTCCACTGAATAATGGAAAATTGGGTATAGAAATGTAAACTTTTATGCAAATGTGAATAGACTTAGTGTAATTGAAAAGAATTAAGATTCAATGAAGTAGTGAAATTCATGTTCATTAATTTGTTTCAAAACGCAAGTTAAATGATGGATTTCGCAATAACGCGTGATATCGATCTGACTGTGCGGATCAGACGATTTTAATAGAAAATGCTGCGCCGGACTCTTCTTAAGTGCGCGTTTAAGCAACAACAGAGGCATAGGACATGGTTGCCCCATTGCATCAATAATGTTGGTATTTTGTTCGATATCACTCATATAGCTAAGTAAGGCTTCACAACATTTAGGTGGGTAGAAATATTAGCAAATTCAGTGCCAAAACCCAAATATTTCATGTGTTATAGGCCTATAGTCGCTATATCTAAAATTACAAATAACTAGTTAAAAAATATGCTGAATTAAAAAGACGATTAATCAAAAAAAAGGGTATGAATTGTTTTTAACCCATGTTAAGCTCGTCGCGTACTGGGATTTAACACAACCATAAATTGTTTTAAATCCTATTTTACAAATGGATGTAACCGGGATTTTGTTAATAGTTATACAGAATGATTACAAGCTTAGAAATAATAAATATTTTTAAACCTTGTTTGGTCTGCTGTTTGCAACACCGGGTGGTCCTTCTTTTAGATACAATGAGGATTAACTTATGACAGCTCGTGAACAAGGCGTAGTTAAATGGTTCAACGACACTAAAGGCTTCGGCTTTATCCAACGCAATGGCGGCGACGATGTATTCGTTCACTTCCGTGCAATCCAAGGCGACGGCCACCGTTCACTACGTGACGGCCAACGCGTTGAATTCAGCGTTGTAAAAGGTCAAAAAGGCTTCCAAGCTGAAGAAGTACAACCTTTAGACTAATTGTCTGAACGTACTTTAAAACGCCCCAATGTAAATTGGGGCGTTTTTGTTTATACTACAGATCAATTTTCGTGATTTTTCGTCAGAGCGCACTTATATGTCATCAGGTTTTGAAACCTTAAATTTACATCCTCAACTTAAACAAGCTATTGATGCTTTAGGTTTTAAGGATATGACGCCTATTCAGCAAAAGGTTTTAAAATTCACTTTGGCGGGACACGATGCAATTGGTCGTGCGCAAACAGGTACAGGTAAAACAGCGGCATTTTTGGTGAGCGTGATTAACGACTTGCTGAATAATCCAATTCAAGAGCAGCGCTACCGCGGTGAACCTCGTGCCTTGATTTTAGCACCGACTCGAGAGCTTGCACTGCAAATCGAAAGCGATGCGAAAGAACTCACAAAATTCTCAGATTTACATGTCGTGACGCTTTTAGGCGGCGTTGACTTTGATAAACAAAAAGCACAACTCGATAAAAAACCTGTCGATATTATGGTGGCGACGCCAGGTCGTCTGATTGACTTTGTTGAGCAAAAAGAAGTTTGGCTCGACCAGATTGAGTTTTTGGTGATTGATGAAGCTGATCGCTTATTAGATATGGGCTTTATTCCTTCAGTCAAACGTATTGTTCGTTTCTCACCGCGTAAGGAACAACGTCAGACTCTGATGTTCTCTGCAACGTTTAGTTACGATGTTTTAAACCTTGCGCAGCAGTGGTTGTTTGAACCTGTAACTGTTGAAATTGAGCCAGAGAAAAAGACCAATGCAGACGTTGAACAACGTGTCTACATGGTCGCAAAGTCTGATAAATATAAATTGCTACAAGACATTCTGCGTGATGAGCCCATTGAAAAAGTGATGATTTTCGCAAATCGTCGCGATCAAGTGCGTAAGCTCTATGACAACTTAAAGCGTGATGGCTATAAAGTGGTGATGTTATCAGGTGAAATTGCACAAGACAAACGTTTGAAAATGTTAGATCAATTTAAAAATGGTCAACATAACATCATGATTGCAACCGATGTTGCGGGACGTGGTATCCATGTGGATGGTGTGTCGCATGTGGTCAATTTCACTTTACCTGAACAGTCGGATGACTATGTGCACCGTATTGGTCGTACAGGTCGTGCTGGTACGCGTGGTGTGAGTATCAGTTTCTTATCTGAAGATGATGCATTCTATCTACCAGAAATTGAAAAAGCCATCGGGCAAAAACTGCCACTGACACGTTTAGAAGGTTATTGCTAATCGTTTGACGTGATTGGTGTAAAAAAACCGCTCAGATGAGCGGTTTTTTTATGGCATTTTTATTTTGCTTTACACGAAAAAGTCAGGACTGTTTGATAGTCACTGTCTTGGTTAATGCCTGAGTTTGTACCCGAAATAGAACCTAGTACAGATGCGGCTGCTTGGATCATTTTTCCAGTTTCGTCACTCACTACGCCTTTCAAAGCACCTTGATATTCAGTTTTTTCATCACTCACAATCGCTGTTGCTTTAGAGCCACACGTTTTAGCTGCTGCTTCAATGGCGTTGTTTTTTGCAATCAATGCAGTTTTACCAATACCCGTAACTTCGTATTGATTGTCAGCTTTTTGGATCGCTAAAGAGTTGCTTGGTGTCGATGCGCAAGCGCTTAGAAGTAGTGTTAGTGCTGCTGCTCCAGCAATAGCGATATTCTTTTTCATTTCATACCCCAGTCATGTTTTATTAAATCATTGTTTATTGGAACATAGCTTGTAGGATGAATCATGTAAGAAATGTATGAAAAATGCAGTCTTATCGAACAGTTTGAAAAATGCTCAAAATTTTAAAATTAGTTTTGCCGAAACTGGGTATTTCATACTGAAGCCCTAGAGCAAACTTTTCAGAGTGTGCTACTCTAAAACGTATTGTTTAATTTGAAAGATTAAGAGCCTAATGACGGAACTCGCGGTAGATATCGTTCACCAGAATATGCATCAACGTCAATCGATTGGCCATTTGGTCGAGCCTGCTCCCAATGCAGAACAATTAGAGCGGGCATTTCAAGCCGCATTGACTGCACCAGATCATCATCGTTTAAAGCCGACACGTTTTATCGTGATTGCTGAAGATCAACGTGAGGCATTTGGTGAGTTATTATCACAAGCCTTGGCAGATTTGGGTGAGACTGAGGTAGCACAATTAGAGCGTGTTAAAAATCATCCTTTTCGGGCCCCATTACTGGTTTTGGCACTGACCAAATTTCATTCGCATCCGAAAGTTCCTTATTTTGAGCAGACTTTAAGTAGTGGGGCTGCTATTCAGAATTTTATTTTGTCCTTACAAGCTCAAGGTTTTTCGAGCATGTGGCGTAGTGGGGCAGTGGTGGAATCGGTGCATTTCAAACAGGCTTTAGGCCTCAGCGCAGATGATTTGATCTCAGGTATTTTATATATTGGTACGGCAGTTAAAGCGATTCCGCCACGTGCCGAAATTCAAACCCAAGATTATGTAAGTTATTGGAATCAATAGTGCCATTTTAGGATATAAAAATAATGTCAGAGTTAAAGTTTTCAGATTTGGTTGAACCTGTAGCAGTAGATCAAAAAACGGCACTACGTATTACCGTTTTGGGTGGTGGTAGTTTTGGGACGGCGATGGCGAATACCGCGGTTCGGAATGGCTGCGATACCATGATTTGGATTCGTGATGAAGCGGTTGCGGCTGATATTAATGCGACGCACGTAAATAAACGCTATTTGCCCGATTTTAAACTTGAAGATGGTTTACGTGCAGTTTCAAATATAGAAGAGGCTGTTCGTGATCGCGACATTATTTTGGTGGCGATTCCGAGTCATTCTTTCCGTGATGTACTCAAACAAATTAAACCGTTTATTACTTCGCAAGCAGTGGTGTCTTTGACCAAGGGTATTGAAGCGAATACGTTTAGTTTTATGAGTGATATTATTCGCTCAGAGCTACCAGAAGTGCCTTATGGCGTGTTATCTGGGCCAAACTTAGCCAAGGAAATTGTGGCAGGACAACCAGCGGGAACAGTGATTGCAAGCCAGTCTGACTTGGTGCGTTATGCGGTACAGCAAGCTTTACATAGTGCCTTGTTCCGTGTTTTCGCCAGTGATGACGTGCATGGTGTAGAACTCGGCGGTGCACTTAAAAACATTTATGCGGTTGCGATGGGAATGGCTGCTGCATACAAAGTCGGTGAAAATACCAAGAGTATGATTTTGACTCGTGCTTTGGCGGAAATGAGTCGTTTTGCTGTGAAATTGGGAGCAAATCCATTGACCTTCTTAGGGCTGTCTGGTGTCGGTGATTTATTTGCAACGTGTAGCAGCCCACTCAGTCGCAACTATCAAGTCGGTTTTGCACTGGGGCAAGGCAAGAGCTTGGAGCAGGCAACCACTGAATTGGGACAAACAGCAGAAGGGATTAACACCATTGTACAAGTCAAAGCACGTTCTGAAGAGTTGGATGTGTATATGCCGATTACCAGTGCGTTATACAGTGTTATTTTTGAAAATGCACCACCAATGACAATTGCATTATCCTTAATGAAAAATGGACACCGCAGTGATGTGGAGTTTGTCTTGCCGCATCATGAGGTTTAAAGTCACTTAAAAGCCGAAATAAGATGAGCGTTTAAGTGGATAGAGTGACTGAATTGTCATAAAAATTAATTAAAATAATCAGGATTTGAATAAGGATTTTTTATGCAACTGACTTTGGTACGTCATGGCGAAGCTGCGCCACCGATCATGGGGAATGACACTAAACGCCCACTCACCGAACGTGGGCATGCACAGGCAGAGCAAACTGCTGACTTTTTAAAGTCACGGATCCAACCTGATGTCTTTGTGGTTAGCCCATTGCTGCGTGCGCAGGAAACATTGGCACACATCAAACAGCACTTTGCGGATGTACCTGTTGTAATCTGTAATACCATTAAGCCAGATGATGATGCAAAAGCAGCTGTGGAATGGTTATCACATTTGCCGTATGAGTCTATTGTGGTGGTGTGCCATATGAATGTAGTTGCACATATGGCCTCGATTTTGGTGACAGAATCTTTCAATCCTTATGCTTTGGCTGAAGCACGGATTTATGAGCAAGCGGTTATCGCGGAAGGCTTGTCGACACAGACAAAAGCATTTATACCTAGCATATAAAAACCAATTAAAACGGCAGAATATAATACATGTTGCAAATTTGGATGCCCGAAGCCGATGGAACATGGCACTGGTCTATAGGGGAAAGATGGCAATCTGCTCATACACTTGAGCAATTGATCCAAGATATACAAGCGCATCATGGTGAGGAAGCAACAGTTTTCTTTCCAAGCCGTGATGTGCAAATTATTCAGCAAAATATGCCTAAGGCTCAATACAAGCAGTTGGGGGCTGAAGGTGTGAAGTATTTGCTGGAAGAATATGTATTGAGCTCAATCGATCAGATGAAAGTATTACATCACTTTCAAGCGCCTGAGCAACTCACTGTTTTGGGTATTTCAAAGCATCGTTTAGAGACTTTGCAGCATGCCTTGAGTTTGATTCCTGTGAAGCTGGTCAGTCTATTGCCTGATTTTCTGATTTTGCCTGTACCTGACGCAGAACAGGTAATCTTGGGTTGTATTGAAGAACGACTCCTGTTTCGCTCTAATGCTTGGTTGGGCGGATCAATTGATGATCTTGCTGTATTTTTAGATTATCAAGTAGCCAATCAAAAATATAAGATTTGTAATTTTAGTGCTTCATACATGCATAGCTTAAACGCTAGTGTGACGCAGGAGCAGCTTGAATATTTCCATTATGAATGGACGGCATTGCCCAGAGCAAAACAACATCCATGGAATCTTTTGCCGAAGGTGAAAGAGCAACATGTTTCAACGGGCTATTGGAAAGCCTGTGCGGCGGTATTGGCTGCATTGATTGTGACGCAATTGACCTATGATGCGACCCGTTGGTATCAAAATAAAAAGCTTGCAGAGCAAGTGGCTGCTCAGGCGGTCGACCAATTTAAATATTGGTTTGGTGCGAATTATCCTGTGAGCGAGCAAACCCTGCGCAGCCAGTTTGAATATCAACTAAATATGAATAAACAAGCGGATGCTCAAGCTTTGTCTTTATTGAGTCGCGTTGGGCTTGTGCTCATGCAACAGCAAATTGTGGCTAATCAGGTGGTGTATGAAGCGAATAGCCTAAATATGCAACTTAAAGCCAACTCGGCAGAGGCTTTACAAATACTCACTCAGCAGCTTAATCAACAAGGTTTTCAGGTTGAATTAGGCAATATTCAGCCGACCACGGGTGGGGCAATTGGAATGGTGAAAATACAATAATGAAAGCCATGCAAAATTTACAAACTGTTTTGGATCAGCGTTTAGAGCTGATCAGTGCTTATTTTGATCGTCTTACACCACGCGACCGTATATTGGCTATTTTCTTGGTTGTTTTTGTATTGGTGAGCTCGATAGGGGCTGTACTTTGGTATACCCATGCAGCGGCAGAGAAACAGCAAAAACGCGTGAACCAGCTCAAAGAAACCATGACATGGATGCAGAGCAATGCAGTCACCATGAAATCGAGCTCAGATGGTCAACTAACCCCGGTGGAGCAGATCCAACGTATTGCACAGCAGCAAGGCTTATCGGTTGCTTCGCAGCAGAATGCTGAACAAATTCAGTTGGTGGTAAGCCACGCAAACTATGTGGTGTTGGCCAACTTTTTGACCCAACTAACGCAAAATGGTTTGAGTATTGAAAAAATGGAGTTGGTCTCAGACGCAGGGCAGATTAAATTATCAGCTAGCGTGAAATAATCGCTAAAAATAAAGCCAGACGAAGCATGGTGTTTTAGCGAGGCTATGCCTATAATATGGCGACTTAAAAAGCAGTAGACTTTTACAGATATGTTGTATTCTCTTGCCCGCCCTTTGTTGTTTACTTTAGCACCAGAGCGTGCACATGAGCTAACACTATCGCTATTGAAATCAACGCATAAGTTAGGCTTAATGCGTCAAAATATAGCGGCTAAACCGGTGACATGTATGGGCATCGAGTTCCCCAATCCTGTAGGTTTGGCTGCTGGTCTAGATAAAAATGGTGCTTATATTGACGCACTGGCAGGTCTAGGGTTTGGTTTTATTGAAATTGGAACCATTACTCCGCGTCCACAGCAGGGCAATCCTCTACCGCGTTTATTCCGTATCCCACAAGCTAAAGCCATTATTAACCGTATGGGTTTTAACAACGATGGCGTGGATCAACTGATTGAAAACGTCAAAGCGGCAAAATTTAAAGGTGTTTTAGGGATTAATATCGGTAAAAATGCGGATACCCCAGTCGAAAAAGCGGTAGATGACTATCTCATTTGTTTAGAAAAAGTCTATAACTATGCGTCTTATATTACTGTCAACATTTCTTCTCCAAATACTAAAAACCTGCGTAGTTTGCAAAGTGGTGACGCTTTAACCGAGCTACTAGAGACGCTGAAAAAACGTCAGTTAGAGTTGGCTGAAGAGCAGCAGCACTATGTACCCTTGGTGCTGAAAGTTGCGCCGGATTTGGAAGCGGAAGATATTCAATTTATTGCGAAACAACTGCTTCAGTTTAAAATTGATGGTCTGATTGTGACTAATACGACTTTGTCTCGTGAAGGGGTGGAAAACTTACCTTTTGGTGATGAAGCGGGTGGTTTATCTGGTGCGCCTGTGTTTGAGAAAAGTACAGCGTGTTTAAAAGCCTTTGCTGAGGTTTTAAACGGTCAGATTCCTTTGATTGGTGTGGGTGGGATTTTGTCGGGTGAGCAGGCGCTTGCAAAACAAAATGCAGGGGCAAACCTTGTACAAGTTTATAGTGGCCTCATCTATACAGGACCAAGCTTAATTCAAGACTGCGTCTCTGCAATGAAAACAACATGAATGCCATTGATATCTTCATATTGATTGTATTGCTCATTGGAGGGCTCAACGGTTTGCGTCAAGGATTTGTTAAAGCCTTTGCGAACTTGATAGGATGGATTTTAGCGCTGATTGTTGGTGCTAAATTTGCAAGCGTCCTAGCACCTTCGATGGTCTCGCTCAGTGAGGATCCAGTGGTTCAAAAAATTGCAGCTTTTGCATTTATTGTATTGGTTATTGTAGTTTTGACGTGGATTGTCACGGCATTACTGAATAACATATTGAAGAGTTTAAAACTCGGGCCTTTGAATCGATTAGCCGGCGGTGCTTTTGGTTCATTAAAAGGGTTGTTAATTGTTCTGATTACGATGCAAGGTGTGGGTTCTTGGGTTGAAAGCTCTCCATATTGGAGACAATCCAAGTTTGTCCAAACACTTTTGCCTTACGCGCCTTGGGCGATGGAGCTTTCTAAAGAGGCTGCAAGCGAGGCGATGTCACATATCAAGTCTAAAGATACACATGTATCTTCAGATTCTTCACCGAAAATTTCCTCGAAAAATGCTGAGGGACAGGGTGAGTCAACAAATAATCCTTTTTATTAATCCTAGCTTGTCTGCGAGGTTGCTATGTGTGGAGTAGTTGGTATAGCTGGTAAATCAGCTGTTAACCAAATGTTGTTTGATGCATTAACGATGTTACAACATCGTGGGCAAGATGCAGCTGGGATAGTAACCTGCCACGAAGGTCGTTTATTTTTACGTAAAGACAATGGCATGGTTCGTGATGTGTTCCACACTCGCCATATGCGTGCATTACAAGGTAATTACGGTATTGGTCATGTGCGTTATCCTACAGCGGGTTCGTCGAGCAGCGCTGAAGCGCAGCCCTTCTATGTGAACTCACCTTACGGGATCACGTTGGCGCATAATGGTAACTTAACCAATGCTGAAGAAATTCATGACGACCTGTTTAAAACAGACTTACGTCATATGAATACGGATTCAGACTCAGAAGTATTGTTAAACGTATTTGCGCATGAGTTGCAAAAACGCGGCAAATTGATGCCTACAGCAGACGACATTTTTCATGTAGTTAGTAAAGTACATGAACGCTGTAAAGGTGGTTATGCCGTGGTTGCAATGCTTACTGGGCATGGCTTAGTGGGTTTCCGTGATCCAAATGGTATTCGTCCACTGATTTACGGTTCGCGTGAAACTGATGCTGGTATGGAATATATCATTGCATCTGAGTCTGTCGCTATTACGGCACTTGGCTTTAAAGTTGAGCGTGATATTGCGCCGGGTGAAGCGATCTTTATCGACTCACAAGGGCAGATGTTTACCAAGCAGTGTGCTGAAGCGCCTGAATACCGCCCATGTATTTTTGAATATGTTTACTTTGCGCGTCCAGATGCGATTATTGATGGCATTTCAGTCTACAAAGCACGTTTAAAAATGGGCGAAAAGCTTGCTCAAAAAATTCTGACGGAGTGGAGTGAAGAGCATGATATCGATGTCGTGATCCCAATTCCAGATACCTCGCGTACTTCTGCTCTTGAACTTGCAAATATGCTGGGCGTGAAGTTTCGTGAAGGCTTTATGAAGAACCGCTACATTGGCCGTACCTTCATTATGCCGGGTCAGCAATTGCGTAAAAAATCAGTACGTCAAAAGTTGAACCCTGTCGAACTTGAGTTCCAAGGTAAAAATGTACTTTTGGTGGATGACTCAATTGTACGTGGTACTACGTGTAATGAAATTATCCAAATGGCACGTGATGCGGGTGCGAAAAAAGTATTCTTTGCTTCTGCTGCACCGATGGTGAAATATCCAAACGTGTATGGAATTGATATGCCAGCAAAAGAAGAGTTGATTGCATCTGAGCGTACAGTTGAAGAAATTCGTGAAATTATTGGTGCAGATCGTCTAATTTTCCAAGATTTGGAAGACTTAAAAGCAGCTGTGCGTACCAGTAAAGTGCCAGATTTACAAGAGTTTGATTGCTCGGTATTTGATGGTAAATATGTTGCTGGTGGTATCGATGAAGCTTATTTAGATGAATTACAGGCGAAACGCCGTGAAACATCGAAAAAGAAAGACAGCTATATTGATGTCAACATTGATGCTGCTTCCGTTGATTTGACGGGTGTGAAAGAAGTCTAATTGATTTAGATTTGAGAAAAGCGGGAGTTTCCCGCTTTTTTCATTTATGATGGATTGATTCAAACAATGTAAGAAAAGGGATTTACATTGAAGGGTGTAAGTTATTCAATCATAAAGAATAAAAACATGTTGTGGTCTGCCAGTATCTGCTTGCTGGCGGTGCTTTTGTCGCTATTTATTTTAAATACTGTGGCTGGACTGCTGGTTTTTTATTTTGATTCGAGTCAAAGCATTTTTTGGCATAGCTTGAGTATTTATATCATTGGTTTATTGCTCTTGGTGATGAGTTATTCCGTAGTATATGAGCTGTATGTGTTCCGTTCAGGCGGACACAGTCTGGCCAAGCAACTGCGTGCACGACGTTTAAGTTTGATTGAAAGTACACCAGAAGAAAGTATTGCGCTGAAAATTACAGAAAAACTAGCTGATACTTTTTTAATTGAAACACCTGCTGTCTATGTTTTGCCCGATGAAGTGGGGGTAAATGCCTTAACCGCTGGTTTTTATCCCAAAGATATTGCGATTATTTTAACGTGGGGCGCACTGCAAAACCTTGATGAACTTGAGCTGACAGGTTTGTTGAACCATGAGTTTAATCAAATTTTATCAGGTGAGACCGCTGAAAATACACGGTTAAAAATTTTATATAGTGCTCTCACCACCTTTAGTCAGTGGGGCAGTAAAATTGCTAAATTGGGATTTTCAACTCATCATAAAAAGTCGCAAAGTTTTGAAACCACTTTTGTTGCAACAGGTGGTTTGATTTGGTTGGTCGGAAGTTTGGGGGTGCTGGTTACACGCTGTATTAAATTTCTGACGTTGGGAGGGCGTACTTTAAAAAATGATATGAAAACACGCCGCCTGATGCAAAATGATGCCAATATTCAAACCCTGATGCGTATCTATGTGCATCACGCAGGTTCACAAATTCACAGCGAATATTCTGAGTCGATTGCACACATGTGTTTTGCCAACTCATTAAGTGCGCAAAGTTGGATGAATATTCATCCAAGCATTGAAGAGCGTATTTATGAAATGAATCCGAATTTGGTTCAAGACATACAGTTGGAAAACCTAGAAAAACTGCGCAACCGTCCGCTATTTGGCTTGTTCCGTTCCTTAGAAGAGCAGTACGCAGATTTCCAAGCCCCTTGGACTTCACCGCAACCTTTGCCTTTATTACGACTGTCTCCGATTAGTTTTGCCATTAAAGATGCGATTAAACCGCTCAACCCTGAAGTACGTGCGCATATTGAACGTCCAGAGCTCATTCAGCGTGCTTTACAAACCGCAACAGGTTCACGCGAGCTGATGGTCGCGATTTTAATGATTCGCCAATTCCGTGAGTTTATTCCTGCTGAGGCTGAAGTTAGTCGTGCCATTGTTGATTCATTGTTAAACCTAGATGGTCGTGTTCATATTTCAATTTTCCATGAGGCATGCCGAAATATTGGTGGTATGCCAGCAACAATTGCACGTCAGTTTTTATTAAAGTTGGCGAGAATTATTCAGGAAGATGGTGAAATTGGACTGTTGGATGCGCTGTTGCTCGAACGGGTTAAGTTTGAGCTGAATCTGTTGCCTGTACATACACCTGCGGCCCTAGATGAAGTTAAACCGCAGATTGTGCGTTTAATTGATGCTTTGTTGCATGTGCAACAAATCAATAGTGAAACACAGCTGGAAGTACGAGAGAAAATCTTGCGTCGAGTTTTAACTGTGCAAGAGTTGGAGCAGTATGCGGAAATTTCAGATGAGCCGATTGATTTGGCTGAAATTTTAAATGATATGGCAGGGTTGCTGCTGCGAGATCGTTTGAGTATTTTGGGAGTGGCTGAAATTTGTTTATGGAATGACCGCATTATTACTCAAGATGAGCAGGATGTTCTGGAGTTGCTCTATTGGCGTCTCGGTTTTGACAGTGAAGAGATTGTTGAACAAATGCAAAAGAAGAATCGCTTGATGATTGTTTAATTGAGGGTTTAATGCGTTCTTAGTATTTGCATACTGTCTATGCGAATATAATGTGAAAAGAACAGCATCTCTAGGCATTTCTCGATAGAATATGCACTGAATAAAGTGTGAAGGTAAAAGATGATCGGGCATCAGCGTGAGGTTTTGGCGAGTTTAGGAATTGATTTGTGGGTTCCTGATTTTTTGCCGTCTCAACAAAATGTAGCCACATCGATCTGGCGAGATCAAAGTACGACTGAGATCATTTCTGAAATTGTGCGACCTCAGTCTCAGCCCGAATCCAAAAGCATTCCTGAACATCCACCTGCACAGCATAAGCTTCCACATCCAGCGCCTCCTGCTGAAATTGCAACGCAGCCGATTGAGCAAGAAGTTGTTACAGCATTAAAAGAAGATATTGTCCGAGAGGCAATCCATGTTGAGGCTTTTCAGTTGCAAGCTGTTGCCTTGGAGCACTGTGCCTTGGTTATTGAAGCGACACAATTGAGCCTGGAGCAGCAACAGCTGTGGCAAAATATTGTGCAAGCCTTACCTGCGCAAAAGTATGCGCTGAATTGGCCTTTTCCTTTGTTGAATTTCCAAGATGGGCGCGGTGTTCAGAGTTATATTCAAGGTTTCTTTGATGGTTTAAGTCAGGGTAAAACTGTTATTGCATTGGGCTCTATACCAAATGCTAATGGTATAAAAGTCACACAAGCAGCAAGCTTACAAGAAATGCTTGATCAGCCATTACTTAAAAAAGCCCTGTGGCACATGATGCGAGCAAAACAACAAAATATGGAATAGGTATGAAGCAGAAAGTCGTTGTTTTTAGTCAAATAGATGCAGAAGTATTACAGCGCCTAGAGCAGCGTTATCACGTGGTGGTCATAAACCCGAAAGCAGGTGATGTAAATACGCAAATCCGTGAGCAAGTTGCGGATGCGGATGCCATGATTGGTGCAGGGCGTTTACTTAATCAAAATAACCTAGAAACGGCGAAACAGCTCAAAATTATATCTAGTGTCAGTGTTGGCTATGACAACTATGATCTGAACTACTTAAACCAAGCAAAAATTTGGCTCAGTCACACCCCTCATGTGCTAACTGAAACGACTGCAGATTTGGCCTTTACTTTGTTGATGAGTGCGGCACGTCAAGTGCCTTATTTGGATCAATGGACCAAAACTGGTCAGTGGTCGCGTACTGTCGGGCAGGCACAATTTGGTCAGGAAATTTTTGGTCAAACATTGGGTATTATTGGTTTAGGGAATATTGGTGCGGCAATTGCGCGACGTGGTTTTCATGGTTTCAATATGAATATTTTGTATCACGGACGCCGAGAAAAATTAGAATTGGCACAACCCCTAAATGCACGTTTTTGCGAATTAGATGAGCTGCTGGAGCAATCGGACTTCATTGTCGTGGCGGTTGATCTAAACGCGTACACGCAGCATTTGATTGATGCGGAAGCTTTTAAGAAAATGCAATCGCATGCTGTTTTTGTAAATATTTCGCGTGGTGCCGTGGTGGATGAGCAGGCACTTATTCAGGCCTTGGAGCAAAAGCAAATTTTTGCAGCTGGGCTGGATGTTTATGAAAAAGAACCCTTGCAAGATTCAGCACTGTTTCAGCTTCACAATGTAGTGACGTTACCACATGTCGGTTCTGCAACCTCTGTAACACGGAAAAAAATGTCAGAGTTGGCTTACCAAAACTTGGTGAAAGCATTGGACGGTGGTCAACCTCAATATGTGGTGAATCCTGAATTTAGATAAAAATTTGATAACACTTCATTGCATTTTCATTCAATTATCAATGTTATATTCATTCGATTCCTTTAAATAAAGTCGGGGTGAGGGTTGAAGCGTTTTCTGTGTGCGTGCAGTTTAAGTCTTATTTCGACTGTTGGTTTTGCAGAAGATCAATTTCTTACAAATGCCCCACAGTTCAATGTGCCCGAAATTGGTTCAGGTATAGGTTTTATTGATCAATATAATGAGCGCTATATTGGTGAAAAAGTTTATCGTGAAGTACAGCGTCAGCTACCTGTTACGCAAAATCCGTGGCTAGAAGATCAACTGATGAATGCTTTTTCAAGCATTTTGAGTCAAACTCAGCTTGGTCAACCGATTGGTCTGGTGGTTATTAATGACCCGCAAATTAATGCCTTTGCAGTCCCGGGTGGTTTGTTTGCATTAAATGCTGGTTTGATTACCAATGCCAATAATATGGATGAAGTTGCTGGCGTAATGGCGCACGAAATTGCCCACGTCACACAGCGCCACTATAGTCGTTCACAAGAGGCGTTTAAGGGGCAGGGGTTACTCGCGCTGGCAGGGATTTTGGTTGGTGCTTTGGTTGCGTCTCAAGCCGATGGTGATGTCGGTTCTGCAGTCATGGTCGGTACGCAAGCCGCACTCATGGACAAGCAGCTGTCTTATAGTCGTAACCAAGAGCGTGAAGCTGATCGTATAGGGATGCAGTACATGTATAGCGCTGGTTATAACCCGCAAAGTATGGCTGATTTTTTTGAAGTGATGCACCGTGCAACCAGTCGAGTGAGTTTTTTACCCGACTTTTGGTTCACACACCCACTCACGACTGAGCGAATGAGTGAGGCGAGACTTAGAGCGAATCAGTTGCCTAAAGTGAAATCTACTTGGCGTGATGAAGACTTTGAGATCTTGAAGCTGTATACCATGGTGATCTCGAATCAGGCGACAGAACAACAACTACAGATGCTGGTGAGTCGTAACAGCTATGCAGCACAACTGGCTTTAGCCAGTTTTTACCTTAAACAAGGTGACTATAAACTTGCTCAACAAGTGTTAGATCAGGCCAAGTCACATCAGAAATTACATAACCTACAAACCTTAATTCAAACTGATATTTTGCTAGGACAAAATCGGGTGAATGAGGCTCTTGCTGTGATCCAATCACCTGCGAGCATCATGCCTGAAAATCGGGCTTTAAATTATAAATTGGCTGAAGTTTATATTCGTCAAAATCGACCTGAGCTTGCGCAGCTTGTACTCAATCGGTTTTTGAAAAATAATCCGCGTGATGTGAATGCGTGGAGACTGATGCAGCAAGCCGCGAGTTTAGATAAAAAGTCGCCAATGCATACCATTAATGTTTTGCGCTATCGAGCTGAAGTGCAGTTTTGGTCGGGCTTTGAAGAAGAGGCGATTAAATCTTTATTGCATGCTCAACGTTTAGCGAAAGATAATGAATCAATGTCAGCGACCATTAAAACGCGTTTAACCCAAATGCAAAAGGATCGACAATTTAGAGCTTAGAAAAGTGGTATTGCAAATAGAGGGATAAAACAGAGATGAGTCAGGATCTATGTTAAAGCTGAGAATGAATAGATAAAATAAAAAGAAAAATAATAATTTTTATATAAAGTAGAACTTTGAACTGCCTTTTTAAGGTCAGTTCAACGCAATCGATTTAAAGATTTTTAAATTAAGCCAGTTTTGCTTTAATTTTTGCTGAAACTTGAGAAGGATCGGCGCGCCCGGCTATGAGCGGACGCAGAGAATTCATCACCTTACCCATATCTTTCATGCTAGTAGCTTCTTGCGCTGCAATCGTTTGCGCAATCATAGAATCAAGTTCTTCCTCAGTCATAGCTTCTGGTAGAAATTGAGATAAAACCTCAAGTTCGGCTTGTTCCTTACTAGCTAAATCTTCTCGACCAGCGCCTTCAAAGGCTTTGATCGATTCTTTACGTTGTTTAATTTGTTTTTCAATGACCGCAAGAACTTGAGCGTCGTCAAGTTCTTTGCGCTCATCGACTTCGATTTGCTTAATTGCCGCCTGTAGACCACGAATTACCGTTAACTTATCCATTTCTTTAGCACGCATAGTGGCTTTCAAAACTTCAGTTATTTGGCTTTTTAAAGTAGTCATTATTTAGTCCAGGCAGTCAATCACAAATTAATCTTAGTAAAGGCGAGTAGTACGTACTGATTCACGCGCCAATTTCTTTTGGTAGCGTTTAACAGCAGCAGCTTTTTTGCGCTTACGTTCTTGAGTTGGTTTCTCGTAGAATTCGCGCTTACGAACGTCAGCTAAAACGCCCGCTTTTTCGCATGAACGTTTGAAACGACGGATAGCTACGTCTACTGGTTCGCCTTCTTTCAATTTAACTTGTGGCATGAAGAATCCTCATTAAGTTATGGATAAGATCTGGGCGACATTGCCCTGATCACAAGTGAAGGTCAGTATTTTACTCATTTACATCTCATACCACAAGTCTATAATGGTTCACGCAATAGATTTGATACAGGTTATAGGCAGTTTAATGATCGTTTTAGGCTTAGAAACATCTTGTGATGAAACAGGACTTGCCCTTTATGACAGCGAGTCGGGTTTACGTGGGCAAGTGCTGTACAGCCAAATTAAACTGCATGCAGAGTATGGTGGTGTGGTACCAGAGTTGGCATCGCGTGACCATGTGCGTAAGCTGATTCCATTGATGAATCAACTGCTTGAAGAAAGTGGTGTAAAAAAATCTGAAATTGATGCCGTGGCATATACGCGTGGCCCAGGTTTGATGGGCGCGCTGATGACAGGTGCGCTGTTTGGTCGAACTTTGGCCTTTGCTTTAAATAAACCTGCAATTGGTGTGCATCATATGGAAGGGCATATGTTGGCACCACTTTTATCGGAAACGCCGCCAGAATTTCCTTTTGTAGCACTTTTGGTCTCAGGTGGACATTCTCAACTGATGGCTGCCTATGGTATTGGGCAGTATGAATTGTTGGGTGAATCAATTGATGATGCTGCAGGTGAGGCCTTTGATAAGGTTGCGAAAATGATGGGGTTGCCATATCCAGGTGGCCCAAATATTTCAAAACTGGCTGAGCAAGGTGATCCGAATGCCTTTGCTTTCCCACGTCCAATGCTGCATCAAGGTTTGGAGTTTTCATTTAGTGGTTTAAAAACAGCCGTATCTGTGCAAATGAAAAAACTCGATGACGAAAACCGTGATGCGGATATTGCAGCGAGTTTTCAAGAAGCCATCGTGGATACCTTAGTTAAAAAATCCGTGAAAGCGTTGAAGCAAACAGGTTTGAAACGTTTAGTGATTGCAGGTGGTGTCAGTGCCAATAAACGTTTACGTGAGCGTTTGGAAGCAGATTTAACCAAGATTCGTGCTCAGGTTTACTATGCCGAACCTGCACTTTGTACGGACAATGGCGCTATGATTGCTTTTGCGGGTTATCAGCGCTTAAAAGTAGGGCAGCATGACGGTTTGGCTGTAACTACAACACCACGCTGGCCAATGACTGAGTTGACCAATCCCAGTGAAGTCTAAGACTTTCATTTGATGAGCTTAAAGCCCGACGAAATGTTGGGCTTTTTACATTTAGGTCTTACCAAAGGGCTGTTAAAAATGCTCTGCTTAGACTTTAAAAATATTTTTGACTTGCCTAAACCTAGCTTAGCACCAAGCTAAAAGTATTTACCCATAGGTTTATCCATAGAAAATGTGGATAAGTATGGAATGTGTAATCTTAGATGACTCATGAAATGTTGAAACTATAAAAACCTATAAATTAAATTGGAAGTCTATTTTTTATTTGGTTTTAAGTATTTGATTAATATGTTTTATTTAATAATTTTTGTAAGATTTTATGAGTGTTCATCAATAAGTGTAAAGCCATGAATTGCAATTACAAGTCGTAACATGATTTAGCTTTCTGAGCGCAAAATTATTCATTAGTTTATATGAAAGGCAGATATAGGTTTTCTTTAAAGTATCTTGGTCGTATAAATCACAAAGCTATGACGGTCTGTCTTAGGAACTTTCATTACAACAATGGAAGTACATAATTAGAAGAATATTTAGAGGTGTTACCCATGGCGGCTACTAATGGAATGCTAGACCCTGATGATTCGATAATTCTACTGATTGATCATCAAAGTGGACTTTTTAATACCGTACGCGATGTACCTGTACCCGACTTACGCAATTATGTGATTGCAATTGCAAAAGCGGCAACTTTATTAAATATACCTGTAATTACTACTGCTTCTGTACCTGATGGCCCCAATGGCCCTTTAATTCCTGAAATTCACCACTTTGCTCCGCATGCAGTTTATGTACCACGGACTGGACAAATTAATACGTGGGACAATCCCTTATTTGTAGATGAGGTCGGCTTTGTTGCACAAAGATTTAAAAATTAAGATTTCCCATATCTACTCAAATTTAAGTGGCAACTTGGGTGTGAGGTCGGCCTAACTCTGTGAATTTATTTAATACTGCTACACGTGCATGCATCTCATTGACTTGGCTTTGAAAGTTTCTCGAACTGAGTTTATCCCCCAATAATTTGATGCAATGCATCTTAGTTTCGACCAAACTTCGCCGATGATAGCCTGACCATTTTTTCCATAGTGTCCTGCCTAAACGTTTAACTGTTCGAAGTAATTCATTTCGCTCTAGCGAGCTGATCTTTGTATCTTTCCAAGGTTTCGCATTTTTTCTTGGCGGAATCACCGCATGCGCTTGCCGATCTGCAATGACCTGACGGCATTGCTTGGTGTCATAAGCTCCATCGGTATAAACAGAGTCAATCTGATCATCTTGTGGAATCTGATCGAGTAAATCACCAAGCACTTGTGAATCACTCACATTATTTGTAGTGAGTTGAATAGCGCGTATTTGAAGGGTTTCAGCATCTATACCAATATGAAGTTTACGCCATTGGCGACGATATTCAGGTTGGTGTTTCTTACGCTTCCATTCACCTTCGCCTAGAAACTTTAAGCCAGTAGAATCGACGAGTAGCTGGAGACCATTACTGCTTTTTTGATAGTTAATTGCAATATCAATATGCTTTTGTCTTCTGCAGATGGTGGAATAGTCTGGTGCTGTCCAATCTAATCTACAAAGATGAATGAGACTTTGCACAAAGCCAGTGACCATGCGTAAAGACAATCGAAATAGGGATTTGATCATCAGACAGCATTGGATGGCTGTATCTGAATAAGTTTGATTTCGACCATGTTTACCTTTGGGTTGAGCGTACCATTGAGTCTTGGGATCGAACCAAATTGAGAGATTTCCTCGATTTATTAATGCACTGTTATAAGAAGACCAATTGGTTGTACGATAGATTTTAGGTGTGGGCTTATTCATTTGCGAATTATATTGCCGAATAAGACTTTATCGGTAGGTTTGTGCAACAAAGCCGATGAGGTCAAAAAAACGGGCAGAAAGACATTGATTATTGCTGGAACGTTGACCAGTGTGTGTCTTGCATTTCCAGCGGTGAGTGCAAGAAAGGAAGGATATAATGTGTATTGTGTTGTGGATGCATCAGGTAACTGGAGCAAGTTAGCCACAGATACAACGATTGCTCGCATCACCCAAGCAGGTGCAATTCCAACAGATACCTTTGCGATCGTGGCCGAGTTAATGCGTACTTGGAACCGTCCTGAAGGCTCGCGTTTTGCTGAAATTCTTTCAGATCATGTCTGCCCAGAATATAAATGCTTAATGGAGAGTTACGCAAAAGCGCAAGCTGTGGTCAGAGATGGGCCAGAAACTCACTTAGAGAAATATCAATAACCAGATCAAATCTACTTGAACTGATATTCATCCCTCATTTTTTCAAAGAAATAACCCAAATTCTAATGCGGAATTTGGGTTGTTCTTTGATCAGGGTGGGCTTTTCTTATGAAAAAATTAAATAAAATAGAGACTTAAGTGCAGATCAGTATTTTTATCCTAAAGCTGCTTTAATTGTTGTGAACCGACCCAGTGTTTAGAAAATTGATACGCTGCACGACCAGAGCGTTGTCCACGCGCCTGACACCAGCGAAGCGCTTCGGCTCGTACCATATCGTCCATGGCGATTTGAGCTTTTGCTAAGTAGTGCTGCACAATGTCCAAATATAAGTTTTGATCCATTGGATAAAAAGACAGCCATAATCCAAAACGATCTGAGAGTGATATTTTTTCTTCAATCGCTTCTTGTGGATGCAGTTCAGTGTACTGCGGTACATCGACCCGAGTCACAGGTGTGTTTTCATGCATAAACTCAGGCAGTAAATGACGACGATTACTGGTGGCATAGATAATAAAATTACTTGAACCTGACTGCAAAGACCCATCCAGCACACTTTTTAAACTGCGATAGTTTTCATCTTCGGCGTTAAAAGCCAAGTCATCACAATACACAATAAACTTTTCAGGGCGCTCTGCAATTAGCTTTTGAATTTCAGGCAGTTCGGATAAATCATCACGTTCAATTTCAATCAGCCTTAAGCCTTGCTCTGCATATTCCGTTAATAAAGCACGTACAATAGAGGATTTACCTGTACCGCGTGAGCCCGTAAGCAGGACGTCATTGGCAGGTAAACCATTGAGAAACTGTTCTGTATTTTGCAGTACTTTTTCTTTTTGACGCTCAATGCCTTTTAAATCATTTAATTCGATTCGTTTGAGCTGATGAATCGCTTTTAATTCGCCATTTTCCCATTTAAAGGCAATCGCTGAAAAATCAGGTGCTTGTTTAACTTCTGGTAGGCTTTGCTGTAGTTGTTGGAGTACAGTCGATAGTGCTTCTAAGATATTGTTCGGTAGGTCAATGGTCGCCATGATTAATCAGCTTATAATTACACTTGTCGTCGATCTTAACATCCGATTTAGTCGCATCAAACCCTTAACGTGGTGTAGATTTGCCAATTTTAGGGTTGAAATGGCAATTTTAATGCTCACATAATTTGCACATAGTCAGTTAGACTGACGGTTGAACGTGTCAGTGAAATTTTAGGAAAACAAAAAAAGTGGGTGAGGATGAATATGTTGTTTAAAGATTTCACACGGGAAATTAACCCGCACCAAGCCTATCGAATCAAAAAACTGAAAAACCAATTGGCTCAGGCAGACAACTATACTGAGTGGAAAAGCATTGCGCTTAGAATTGATGAAGAGTCAGGGGCGCAAGAGTGGAAATATGACAACTGTTCACCTTATTTCGATGCAGAAGTGATTACCCATCGTTTGGGGTTGTTGAAACGTTATCGCCAACAAAAGCGTACGACCGATTTAATGTACCTGCTACGTGAAGGTCTGAGTTATGACATTGCCAATATTGCTCACCCCATGCTGTTTACCGCAACCTATGTCGGCACCAAGAAAATTATTGAAGACTATATTGAAGAAGTTAGTCGAGGTTTAGCATTTGTAGCATCTACGGATTGCCAGTGTTTAGATAAACAGCAAAAAATTGAATTTTTTCAGCACTGTCAAAAAGCCTTTGGGCAACCAGCTATGATGTTTTCAGGCGGTGCAACATTAGGGTTGTTTCATACAGGTGTGTGCAAGGCTTTGCTTGAGCAAGACCTGATGCCGAAAGTGCTGTCTGGTTCAAGTGCTGGTGCCATTATGACAGCGATGCTGGGGCGAGCAACGCCTGCAGAAATGCTAAGCATCTTAAATGGTGAAAACTTTTTCACCGATGCTTTTCAATTTCGAGGCTTTCGTGAGATCTTAAAGGGCAATGGCGGCTTAGCGGATGTAAAGCATTTAAAAAACTTTTTAATTGCAAATTTGGGTGATGTCACCTTTGAAGAGGCCTTTAAGCAGTCAGGCTTGTATAACAATGTCGCGGTTGCGCCTTATGACGCCTCACAAAATCCGCGCATTATGAATACCTTTACTTCACCTGACTTATTGGTATGGAGTGCGGTACTCGCGTCTTGTGCAGTGCCGATTCTATTTCCGCCAGTCAAGCTCACCAGTAAACGACATGATGGCTTATATACCCCCTATATGTCTTCTACTCGCTGGGTTGATGGCAGCGTGCGTAGCGATTTTCCGCAGGAAAAAATGGCGCGTTTATACAACTTAAACTACACGATTGCCAGTCAAGTGAACCCGCATGTGGTGCCGTTTATGCAGTCAGATGAAGCGCGGTTTCGGAAAGACATGTTGAGCTGGCCTGAACGGATTGTACGCAGACAGGGTAAAGTGATTAGTAAAGGGGTGATGGACTTTGCCCGTGAGCGTGTGGGTATGATTCCACCGATCCGCCGCTTACTGGATCATGGCTATGGCGTGGTCGATCAGCGTTATTATGGCGATGTAAACATTGTAGGGAAATATGGCCTGCGCCATTATAGTTATATGCTGCAAAATCCAAGACCACATTTATTTAAACTCTTACAACGTGAAGGCGAACGTGCAACTTGGCCAAAAATCTCAATGATTGAAACACATGCTCGTGTCGGGAAAACTATACAACATTGTTTAGAGGTCTTAACTGCATTGGATACGGCAGAGATGAATGAATCCGAATTCTTGGCAGTTTAATCGCCAAGAATTGAATACTCTCGCGATGTCGCTTCATACTCCGACTCAGCGTTTGGGTTGGGGGCGAAGGCTTTATCGCTTTGAAGTTGCAGGGCAGGGGTATTGGTTAAAGTATCAGTCGCTATCAGAGCATGTGGCGCTAATTAACGGCTTTGACACTGAACTTAGTTTTTATCAACATGCACTTGCGATGCTGCAACTGCCAAAGTTCTTGCCTGAAGTGCAAATCCTTGAAAATTTTGAGCTTCACTCAGAGCTGGTGAAAGCCGCACTCATCTTAAAAGATGTTCCATCATTACTTATGGCGAATCCCCATCAGTTAAGTCGTGATCATGTCATTCATATCATTTTTAAAATGCTGAATGCAGTTGAAGAATTACATCAGATGGGGTGGATTCATGCTGACTTAAAACCTTCGCATTTTTTGTTAGATGGTTCTACATGTAAGTTAATTGATTTTGAGCAGAGCCAAAGAATTGGTGAAATAAGCTGTCAAAAGGTTCTAACGGCGACACCGCGCTATATGGCACCCGAATTATTTCATGGTGAAGCAAATACCGTACAAACAGACCTGTATGCACTCGGGATCATTCTACTTGAGTGGTTGACTGATCAACGTTTGCAGGCATCAAGCTACCAAGATTGGGCGTATTTACACTGTCAGTTTTTGAAGATAGCGCTTCCAGAACCTTTTCAGGGTTTTAGTCCACTATTACATGGACTTTTAGCTAAGCAAAAAAGCCAAAGATGGCAAAATACCATGGCTGCAAAACGATGCTTAATGACTGAAATTGAATGAGAAAAAGCCAAGTATATGATTTTTGTTTCTTATTTAATCAAATGAGTGTGTTTTTCTTAAAAATTGCTTGTCATGCGAAAATGATCCCTATAGTATACACAGCCATTGGGGACGTGGCGAAATTGGTAGACGCACTGGATTTAGGTTCCAGCGCCGCAAGGTGTGAGAGTTCGAGTCTCTCCGTCCCCACCATAAATCATTTGAATTAAGATGGTTTATAAGGCAATAGAGGATTGGTGTAATGGTAGCATGACGGTCTCCAAAACCGTTCGTCAAGGTTCGAATCCTTGATCCTCTGCCAACTTAAAGTCTAACGCAAAGTTAGCACCCTGATGGGGACGTGGCGAAATTGGTAGACGCACTGGATTTAGGTTCCAGCGCCGCAAGGTGTGAGAGTTCGAGTCTCTCCGTCCCCACCATCAGTAATGAAGCAAGGTATTAAGCCTTGCTTTTTTATTGCCTAAAATTTAGTGAAGAACTGAATAGCCTTTTTATATAGATAGAGCATAAAAATAGATTCAACTGCCGATTTTATGACAGAAAAGCGGGTGATTGCTTATAAAAGCGCTTGTCATATAGTGTCTATCGCTATAATATACACAGCCATTGGGGACGTGGCGAAATTGGTAGACGCACTGGATTTAGGTTCCAGCGCCGCAAGGTGTGAGAGTTCGAGTCTCTCCGTCCCCACCATAAATCATTTGAATTAAGATGGTTTATAAGGCAATAGAGGATTGGTGTAATGGTAGCATGACGGTCTCCAAAACCGTTCGTCAAGGTTCGAATCCTTGATCCTCTGCCAACTTAAAGTCTAACGCAAAGTTAGCACCCTGATGGGGACGTGGCGAAATTGGTAGACGCACTGGATTTAGGTTCCAGCGCCGCAAGGTGTGAGAGTTCGAGTCTCTCCGTCCCCACCATCAGTAATGAAGCAAGGTATTAAGCCTTGCTTTTTTATTGCCTAAAATTTAATAGATGATTCATATATAAAAAAAGCCCCTTTAAGGGGCTAAATTTTGATTCATCACGCGAAGTAAGTATGGAGCAATTTTAGGCTTTCAAATGGTCTTCGAATTCTTCACCGAGCTGCATGGCCAAGTTATTGCCCGCTAGGTCGCAAGTCACCAGTCCATATTCTTTTTTAAAGCTAAAAGTAAAGCCACGGTTGTCTGCTAAGGTTTTAACTGAATAACCTAATTTCTCTAGCCAAATACGGAAGGCGATGAGGTTTTTTGCTTTCACTACTTTTTTCACGAGGATATTCCTTTTTCACTGATAAATTATTAATAGGGATATTTCACGCTTTTTTAAAGGGGATTTTTTTATATATTTTTGTTTTTGTCTCTTTTTAAAGCAATCTAAACTAAGGCGAAAACGTATAGAAAGCATAAACGAGAGTCTTTCATTGTTTAAAATAATTTTATCATGATGAAAAATAATAATATTTTGAGATGAGTCTCAATACTTTAGGATGATGTGCATTCGTTGTAGAGAAATATTTTGTCGTAAGTAGAAATGTAATGATTTTTTTCAAAGGCTGGGTCTTTTGAGACAGTATTTTCAAACAGCCTTGCTCGTGATCATTCGATTCTGGCATCGTGTGGCTTGAAACTGCATTGGTTGAAATTTTGAGAGCTCAAAGGTTAAGGGTAGAAGCCCCAACTGATCATTTTAACTCAATAGAAGCATACATAATAGGAGACTGCGTTAGTCAGCAGTCTCTGTAAAGGGGAGGAGAACAATTAAAATTGATCCTTCAGATCACGCAGTCGTTTAAACTCTTCAACATTTTCTGTGCGTAAAAAAGGATTGGTTTCGAGTTCGATCTCAATACTGCTAGGAAGGGTGCATTGGCCCAAATAACGCATGGTTTCGACACGGTCTAAACGCTCTTGAATAGCGATATTGTCTGGTTCGACATGGTTGGCAAACTTCGCATTAGAGAGCGTGTATTCGTGCGTACAATAGACTTTGGTTTCGGCAGGCAAAGCTGCTAAACGATTGAGCGAATGATACATCTGCTCATGTGTACCCTCAAACACTCGCCCACAGCCCATAGCAAACAGGGTGTCACCGCAAAATAAAGTCTGGATGGATTCAATAAAGTACACAATATGGCCCAGTGTATGGCCAGGAACTGCTAAAACGTCGACATGTAAATCATGAAATGAAAAATAGTCATCATCCATCAATGCATGGGTGATGAATGGAATTTTAGATAATTCCTCACGTGGCCCATACACAGGAATATTCCGACTCGCAATCAGGTCAGAGACACCGCCAATATGGTCTTTATGCCAATGAGTCAGCCAAATTTGAGCAATGCTTAAGCCATGTTCAGTGCAATAATCTTCAACTAATCCAGCCTCAGTTGGATCAACCACCACGACTTGATTTGATGAGCTATGTTTCAGCAGCCAAATATAGTTTTGGAGTTGGTTTTTCACATCAATCATATGAACTTGATAAGTCATTTTTCTTCTTCAAAGAGCTGCATATATTCACTCTACTGTAGCGGGTACAAGCACTGAATTCCAGTCATGAATCATTTACAGCGCATAGAGGACAGGTGTTTATTGTTCTGTATTTTTCTCGTTCTTGTCATATTGTACTGTTATCTTGGACATAAAAAACCACGCTAAAAAGCGTGGTTTTTTATGTGTTCAATCTAATCTAAATTAGATTTTACCTACTAGATCGATTGAAGGAGCAAGAGTTGCTTCGCCTTCTTTCCATTTAGCTGGGCAAACTTCACCTGGGTGAGCGTGAACGTATTGAGCTGCTTTAACTTTACGAAGTAATTCTTGAGCATCACGACCAATACCACCAGCGTTGATTTCAACGATCTGGATTTTACCTTCTGGATCGATTACGAAAGTACCACGGTCAGCAAGACCAGCAGCTTCGATTAGAACGTCGAAGTTTTTAGAAAGAGTCCAAGTTGGGTCGCCGATTAATGGGTATTGGATTTTACCAATAACTTCAGAAGTGTCGTGCCAAGCTTTGTGAGTGAAGTGAGTGTCAGTAGAAACACCGTAGATTTCCACGCCTAATTTTTGGAATTCAGCGTAGTTGTCAGCAAGGTCACCAAGTTCAGTTGGGCAAACGAAAGTGAAGTCAGCTGGGTAGAAGAATACTACAGACCATTTGCCTTTAAGATCTGCTTCAGTTACGTCAACAAATTGACCGTTGTGATATGCAGTAGCTGCGAATGGTTTTACTTCAGTATTAATCAAGCTCATCATTGTCTCCATGATTGGGGTTTGTATTTAATGTTGAATAGGGTATCGAAATTTTTGTTATTGCTGAAACAGTATTTTTACATTACAAGAATCGGAAAAACCGAATCTTACTCCAGACTATTTCAGCGAATGTGATCATTCTGTTCATTTAGCATGATAAATATGATGACCAAATGACAAAATCATCTATTCCGCAACTCGTCTACAGACATGATGTCCCTAGGCTTAAAATTCAAGGGGATATTTGAAAAAAAGTTAAAATTAAAAAATTATGCTGTACTTTCGCTTCGCCGTATTACCACGTAAACTAAGCGATTGATGTTTTTGATGTAGGTATTTTTTCTGTGCAGCGTCCTTTAAATATAGAGCAATTGGTGATGGTCAAAGACCGTCATCGTTTAAACCGACTCAAAAAAGGAAAAGATGCCAACGAAAAGCAATATCAAGCATTATTTGAACAGTCGCATTTAAAAGTTCTAGAGCGTATTGAACGCATTCCGAATATTAAACTGAATCAAGACCTGCCTGTTACGCAGTATGCAGATAAGTTAATTGATGCCATTCAAGAGCATCAAGTGATTATCGTTGCAGGGGAGACGGGTTCGGGTAAAACCACGCAGCTACCGCAAATTGCGATGTTGGCGGGTCGTGGTTTAACCGGTCTGATTGGTCACACACAGCCACGTCGTTTGGCTGCGCGTAGCGTGTCCCAGCGTATTGCAGAAGAAGTTGGTGAGAAACTTGGCGAGTCCATTTCTTTTAAAGTTCGTTTTAATGAACAAGGCTCGCAGGATTCGATCGTCCGTTTAATGACCGATGGTATTTTGCTGGCAGAGCTGGCCAATGACCGTTATCTTAATAAATACGACACCATTATTATCGATGAAGCGCATGAGCGTTCGCTCAATATTGACTTTATCATGGGGTATCTCAAACAGCTTTTGCCCCGCCGTAAAGATTTAAAAGTCATCATCACTTCGGCAACTTTAGATGTAAACCGTTTTAGTCAGTACTTTAACAATGCGCCTATTTTTGAAGTAGAAGGTCGTAGTTTTCCAGTCGAGCTGCGTTACCGTCCTGTGTCTGAAATGAGTATTGTCGGTAGTGATGATGATGAGTTTGATGACTTTGAAGAAAATCTACCTCGTGCTGTTGTGCAAGCTGTGGAGGAATGTTTTCGGGATGCACAAGAAAAAGGTCACCCTGAATATGCTGATACTTTAATTTTTGCCAGCACTGAACAAGAGATTCGTGAATTACAAGAAACTTTGCAAAAGCATGGGCCGCGACATACAGAAATTTTACCTTTATATGCGCGCTTGGCCTTAGCTGAACAACAAAAAATATTTAATCCATCGGGTGGTGGGCGACGCATTATTATCGCCACTAACGTTGCAGAAACAGCGTTGACTGTACCCAATATTCGTTATGTGATTGACAGTGGTTTTGCGCGTATTTCTCGCTATAACTATCGTTCACGTGTACAGCGTTTACCGATTGAAGCGGTTTCACAAGCAGCGGCAAACCAGCGTAAAGGCCGTTGTGGTCGTATTGCCCCAGGTGTATGTATTCGTTTGTATTCTGAGGAAGACTTTCAAAGTCGCCCTGAGTTTACTGAACCCGAAATTAAGCGAACGAACTTGGCATCAGTGATTTTACAGATGCAAAGTTTAGGGCTGGGTGCTTTAGAAGATTTTGATTTTATTGAGCCGCCAGATCATCGTTTAGTCAACGATGGTCGTAAGTTGTTGGTTGAACTTGGGGCAATGTCTGATAAAGGTAAAGCCCCTCTTTTGCAAAGAGGGGTTGGGGGAGATTCATCTGAAGTCAATCCCCCTCAATCCCCCTTTTCCAAAGGGGGAGGTAAAGGAGATTTAACCAAAATTGGTCAACAAATGGCCAAAATGCCAATTGATCCACGTTTGGCCCGCATGATTTTGGGTGGGGCACATTTTGGTGTGTTGAATGAAGTCTTGGTGATCGTTGCTGCCTTGGCCGTACAAGACCCACGAGAACGCCCTGCGGATAAACAAATGCAGGCGGATCAGAAACATGCGTTGTTCCGTGAAGCCGATTCTGACTTTTTATTTTATATCAAACTTTGGGAAGCACTGGTTGCCAACCGTGACATGAGTGAAAACAAACGTCGTACTTTTGCGCGTAATCACTTTTTAAGTTGGTTGCGTCTACGTGAGTGGAAGAAAACTCATGAGCAATTGGTTGATTTGGCAAAAGGCTTAAAGTTGTCTTTTAATGAGAAAAAAGCCAGTTATGAAAATTTACACCGTGCACTTTTAACAGGTCTATTGTCTTTTATTGCCAATAAAACCGATGAACGCAATGTGTTTATGGCTGTGCGTCAGCAAAAGGCCCGCATTTTTCCAGCATCTACTTTACATAAGACCAATACGCCTTGGGTCATGGCTTTTGAGATGGTAGAGACCTCACAGGTCTACATTCGTACACTAGCAAAAATTGAACCTGAGTGGATTTTGCTTGCAGCAGGTGATTTGCTGAAGCACCACTATTTTGAGCCGCACTGGTCGAAAAAAGCAGGTGTGGTCAATGCCTATGACCAAATTTCATTATTTGGCTTAATTATTGAGCCGAAACGTCAGATCAATTATGAAAAAGTCGATCATGTTGTGGCACATGAAATTTTCCTTCGAGATGCACTGACGACAGGACATTTGGGTATTACGCCACCATTTTTAAAACACAACCTGCTTAAACTTGAAGAAGTAGAGCGGGTCGAAGATAAGCTACGCCGTCGTGATTTGGTGGTGGATGAAGAAACCATTTACCAGTTTTATGCGGCTAAAGTTCCTGAAGAGGTGGCAAGCCGTCGTAGTTTTGAAGACTGGCGCGCAACGGTTGAACCGCAAAACCCACGTTATTTATTTATCGATGATGATGCGCTGTGGATGAATGACCGTCCAACCACGCAGCAGTTTCCCGATTTTTTACGTAATGGTGAACTGCGCCTTGCGGCCAGTTACCGTTTTGATCCAAGCCATGACGAAGATGGAGCAACAGTGAAAATTCCGTTGCAAGCCTTGCCTCAGGTGGATGAAAACGTGTGGTCGTGGGGCATTCCCGGCTGGCGTCAGGATTTAATGGAAGCCTTACTCAAAACACTGCCTAAAGATAAACGTCGTCATTTGGTGCCTATCCCTGATACGGCTGCAAAGCTAATGGCGAAAGTAGATGCGATGCATCTGCAACAGCATATTTTTAGCTTTTTAGCCTTCCAGCTACGTGGCGAACAAATCACTGAAAAAGACTTTAGCTTTGAGCGGGTTGAACAATATTTATTGCCGTTGATTAAAGTCATTGACGACAAAGGCCGTGTGATTGAACAAGGTCGTGACTTGTCTGAGTTAAAAGCGCGCTGCCGAACGGAAACTCATAGTCCAGTCAAACAGCTCAAAGGTGAGTTCCAAGCTTTTCCTGAAAATTTTGTGTTTGAAGCGTCACAAAAAGTCACAGGTGTGGTGGTGAAGCAGTATCAAGCTTTGGTCCCAACCAAGGCATTTGCAGCACTGGAACAAAAGGATGAGTCTGGTGTCGTGATTCAGACTTTTAATGATCAAGCTGAGGCGATTAAACAGCACCGCGAGGGTGTACTTCGTTTGGTGCATATACAACTGGGGGATTTGGTCCGTCAGTTGAAAAAGCAAATTTCCAAACCGTTGGCATTGGCGTATTCACCTTTGGGCGATAAGGCGCAGCTGGAGCAAATGTTAGTTTATGCCACACTGCAAATGTCGATTCATGAACTGCCTGTTAATGCACAAGAATTTGAAAACTTAGTTGCAAATGTCAAAAAAACTTTTCTGACCCATGGGCAAAAAGCACTGGTAGATGTGACAGAGATCTATATCCAATGGCAGGATATACGTCGAAAGTTGTTGGTCTTAGATGATGCTGTGTTTGGGAAAAATATTGATGATGTTGAAGATCAGCTAGATTTGATGTGCTTATCAAACTTTGTCTATGTAAAATCTTCCGACATCTGGCTTGAATTTCCTCGATATTTGAAAGCATTGGTCTTGCGTTTGGAGCGCCTGCCCAATAACCTACAGAGGGATAATTCTGCCATTGATCAAGTTGACCCGTGGATGGAAAAATTATTTAAGTTTAAAAATGACACTCGCCTTAAAGAATTGTATTTCATGGTTGAGGAGTTTCGGATTTCTTTATTCTCTCAACCGATGAAAACAAAGATGCCCATTTCTCCGACTCGCTTGCAAAAAGTATGGGAAAAGCTTGGAATCAGTTAAGATATAGTTAATTTAAAGAAGGAGTTTTACATGGGCATCCGCATTACAGGTACGGGTCTTTATCATCCTGAAGACATCATTACCAATGAAGAGTTAGTTGAAAGTTTAAATGCTTATGTGGAACAGTATAACCTAGACAATGCTGACAAAATTGCTTCGGGCGAGTTGGAAGCCCGTCGTGGGTCAAGCGCAGAGTTTATTGAAAAAGCATCTGGTGTAAAACGTCGTTATGTGGTTGAGAAAACAGGGATCTTAGATCCGAAGCGTTTACGTCCATTGTTACATGAGCGTTCAAATGATGAACTCTCGATTCAAGCCGAATGGGGCGTGATCGCTGCAAAACAAGCGATGGAAAATGCAGGCGTAACTGCAGAAGATATCGATGTCGTAATTTTATCGTGCTCAAACTTACAACGTGCTTATCCAGCAGTTGCAATTGAAATCCAAACAGCATTGGGTATTCAAGGTTATGCCTATGACATGAATGTAGCATGTTCGGCAGCAACCTTTGGCATTAAACAAGCGTATGATGCGATTAAAGCGGGCGGACGCCGTGTATTATTGGTGAATGTAGAAATCACCTCTGGTCATACGGACTACCGTTCACGTGATTGCCACTTTATCTTTGGTGATGTTGCAACGGCTTCAATCATTGAAGAAACCGACAGCAAAACTGGTTTTGAAATTGAAGATATTAACTTATTCACACAGTTTTCAAACAACATCCGCAATAACTTTGGTTTCCTAAACTTAAGTGAAGTCGATGCAGAGATTGAAAACAATCGTTTCGCTCAAGACGGTCGTAAAGTGTTCAAAGAAGTTTGTCCACTGGTTGCCAAAATGATTACAGCGCAACTTGAGAAAAACAACATTGCACCGACTGATGTGAAGCGTTTCTGGTTACATCAAGCCAATGCCAGCATGAATGAGCTGATTTTGAAATTGGTCGTAGGCAAAGAAAATGCTCAGCCTGATTTAGTGCCGATCATTTTAGATGAATTTGCAAATACCTCTTCAGCAGGTGTCATTATAGCGTTGCATCGCACAGCAGACCAAGTCAATGACGGTGAATACGGTGTTTTGTGTTCATTTGGCGCAGGTTACTCTGTTGGAGCTGTGCTTGTGAAAAAACACGTCGCATAAGCCCATATGTTGCAGGTTGAACATGATGCAAAATGGATTAAACGCCTGAGTGCTTTATCCAAACTCTATTTCACACCGACATTTATCGGTGCTGAACAGTTAGATGCATCACAACCTGCAATGTATGTAGGAAATCATTCTATGTATGGTGTGCTTGATTCACCTATGTTGATTGATTATCTCTACAATGAGCATCAAGTGGCTGTGGTCAGTATTGCTGATCATAGCCATTTTTATTTGCCACTGTGGCGCAGTGTGGTGAAAAAATTTGGTGCAGTCGATGGTGTCCCGGCCTATGTACGTGAAGCCATGCAACAAGGCTATTCCATTTTGGTTTTTCCTGGTGGCGGACGCGAAGTTCTAAAACGTGAGGGCGAACAGTACCACCTGATTTGGAAACAGCGCTACGGCTTTTTAAAACTTGCTCAAGAATTTGGCTATGACATTGTGCCGTTTGCCGCGTTAGGCGGAGATGAAGTCTTTGATATTGGTTTTGATGCTAATAAAGTGATTCAGCACCAATATTTTCAAAAGTTGCTACAAGTGCCGCAGTTAAGTCGCTTGCTACGTAAAGGGGAGGTGATTCCATCTTTACCAAAACATTTGATTCCGAAACGCTTGCCTTTTTATTTTAAGTTTATGCCTAGACAAAGTTTGATGCATATTGAAAACCTAGAACAGTTACAGCAGTTCCGAGACCTGATTGCAGCAGAAATTTATACTGGGCTTGCAGACTTAAGAGTATTGCGTCAACAGCAACATGGTGACCGATTTGATTGAGCATTTGCAGGCGTAAAATCGGCTTAGTCTTCCTGTAAATCTTTCAACAAATGTGCAATTTTTAAAGTATGGGTCTTATTCCCTTTGACTTCCATAACCTTATTTTCCACCCACCATAAATATTCAAAAATTTCAGTTTCACTGGCTTGTTCACAAATGAATCGGAATAAACTGGGTAAGTATTCCTCATACTCATCTTGTAGTGCAGGATTGCGATAGATACACAGGGGATCCCAGTCTTTAATCAGTATTTTGTTAATCGCATGTAATAAAGAAACATGTCGATTTTCCTCGGTAAACATAATACACCCCGCTGTCCTTGGGTTAGTTTGACGTTTAAAAAAGAAGTTGTGATGAAGATTATTTATCTATTGTTTTCATGTTTTAAAAGATATTAGCGTGCTTTTCGCATGAGTAAATAGTACGCTCAGATAAATGGAAGCTAAAGAAAAATGTCTAATAAAGTGGCAGTAAAGTTAGATCGCAGATTTACTTAAAAATATTATTCAGAATAAATGTTTCAAAATAGTGCGTAATTACGGATTAAGTAACATATAGTAATAATTTAAAAATCAAGCCTTTGTTTGAATGACGCAATTTTCACTAATACCGCGAATTTCATCACTATCTAAATTTATATCATCCCATTTTTGCATTTGCTGTGTGAGCCAAACAAAATCCGAAACTTGAGGCAGAGCTTGTTCGGGAATAAAACCACGAATGATGTTCTGAATCAGGTGATATTTTTCGACGTGAACACTTGCTGAACACGCAAAGCGAATGATGTTGTAATCGACCAAGACTTGCCAAACCGGTTCAAGATCCTGCATCTGTTTAAGTTCAACTTGTGCTTTTTGGATGGCTTGGACGAGGGCTGCAAGTGTATTGGGATTGGAGATAGCCCATTCTTGAGTCACAGCCAGTACTTTGTCTGCGACGCGAGGAATAATTTCTGAGCCAGTCGCAACGATTTGGCTATAGCCTTGAATTTCCGCTTGTGTGTTCCAAGGTTCCCCAACACAAAAACCATCGATCAATTGATTTGAAATGGCTTCCACCATATAGGGTGGCGGTAAAGTGCGTAAATGTACGCGTTTGGAAAATTCAGGATTCGCCAATGCCAACCACTCACGTAAACAATAATGATGAATAGACTGCTTAAACACATGGGCAATCGGAAGATACTGTTCATGCTGCATGGCACTAAAGAATTTCTGTGCAGTGGTGGCTGCATCGTCAGTTTTTTTGATATCAAGCGCGTAGCATAGTTTTTGGCTTAAGCTGATAAAAGCACTGTTGTAGCTTAAGACGAGAGGGGTTTGTAGCGGAATACCGAGTTGATCTTGAGCGAGTGCAGCAGCAGGCAACATGGCAGATAAACAATGCGCGGCATCTAGAAAACCAAAAGCCAAACGATCTCTTAAGCTTGCCCAAGACGCTTCTTTGACTAAGCTTACGTCTAAGCCTACTTCCTCAAAAAAACCGCGTTGTTTAGCCCACAGTAAAGGAACACAGTCTAAAAGTGGAATATAGCCCAGATGAAGTTGTGACTTTTCGAGTTGAGCCATGACTTAGTCCTTGAGTTGAGATTGTAAAAGCTGTTGAGCATCCAACAGACGTCTTGCCATTTCACCGATGGTCATACGGTGGCTCATGGCATTTTTACGCAGTAATTGAAAGGCATCGTCTTCAGATAGTCCATGTAATTGCATCAGCAAGACTTTCGCACGCTCCACATCTTTACGATCGGCGAGTTTATTTTTGGTATCTTGTAAGTCTGTGAGCAACTTTTTGTGTTTACGAAACTGTTCGATCGAGATCTCTAAAATATTTTCTAACTTTGAAGGATCGATCCCATCCACTATATATGCCGTCACCCCAGCATCTATGGCACTTTTAATGGTGTCTTTATGGCTATTTTTAGTAAATAAAACAGTGGGCAGATTAAATTGGCTTACACAGCTTTCAATGATGTCACGTTGCGGGTGGTCCATATCTAACAAAATGACGTCAGCACTTAATTGTTCAAGACGGCTAATATTGATGTGATCGATAATCAGGCAGGCAACTACATCGAAATCATGTTCGATGAGGGAATTTCGAATATATTGTGCACGTTCTTGATTGTCATCAATCAATGCAATTTTCAGTTTAGGCATACTGTACAGTGCTCAGGAAAACCTGAAAATGAGATCTAAAAGTGTACAAGCAATTTAAATGCCAAACTTAACAAATGCCAGCTTTATCTCGAATCAGGCAGTCAATCTTTATGGTCGCGATTACAGGCAAAGTATGCATGTTAGCATGAAGACGATTGCGGATATGGGTTCAGTAAATCGAAGTGTTGATGTTCTCAATCGATTTGTGCATCTAAGGGCGAATTTCTAGATGTCGTGCTTAGAACAAAGCAATGTCGTTTATTTGAGAAAGCAGATGCTCATCGATAATGCAAAATGCACCAAGAGGTAGCAGTGTTTCAAAAAGTCGGAAAAATTAGCTGTTGTGCTTTAAAAATAAAAAGAGCTGACTATATCGAATTATAAGATTATTTTTTAAATAAATTTTTAAAAAACAATATGTTGTTATTTAATTATAAATATTGGCACACTCATTGCTTTATCTCTAATGAGTCAAAGACGACTCTAAATCAAATTTGTAAGACGGCCAACGACGTCCGTTCTGATCGCTTCTACATCCCAAGAGTTTGTGCTGTAGAAAAACTATACGCTCAGTTCAGTCTGGAGAAGGTTATGTCTTCAAATTTACATGCTAAAAAAGCAACAAAAATAAGTCTTTTCAGTTTTAACGGCGCAGCAATGAGAGCCTTCCACATGAGTTGGCTCGCCTTTTTTGTCTGCTTCTTTGCTTGGTTCGCTTGTGCTCCGCTGATGCCAGTGATCGCGGGTGAATTTCATTTAACCAAAGATCAAATTGCCAATATTAATATTGCGGCCGTAGCCATCACCATTTTAGTTCGTCTTATTGTGGGGCCGCTGTGTGATAAATACGGCCCGCGTAAAACCTATACTGCACTTCTAGTACTCGGCAGCATTCCAGTCTTTGGAGTCGCGTCTGCAAATAGCTATGAATCCTTCTTGTTCTTCCGTCTATTGATTGGTGCGATTGGGGCAAGCTTTGTCATCACTCAGTATCACACCAGCATTATGTTTGCGCCAAACGTAGTCGGGACTGCAAACGCAGCGACAGCAGGCTGGGGTAATGCAGGCGGTGGTGCAACACAAGTACTCATGCCATTGATGCTTGGTGCCTTAGTGATGTTTGGTGTAGAGCAAGCGATGGGCTGGAGAATTGCACTGATTGTTCCGGGTATCTTGATGTTGATCGTGGGTTTGATGTATTGGAAATTTACTCAAGATTGTCCACAAGGCAACTTCAAAGAACTTCGTGCAGAGGGTGTCAGTGTTGGTTCAGATAAAAAAGGTGGTGTAGCGATTCTGATGCATGCTGCGAAAAACTACCGTGTTTGGATTTTATTTGGTGCCTATGCCGCGTGTTTCGGGATTGAAATTTTTATTCATAACATTGTCGCGATGTACTACGTTGACCACTTTAGCTTTGGTTTAAAAGAAGCCGGGATGGCGGCTGGTATTTTCGGTTTACTGGCACTGTTTGCTCGTGCTCTGGGCGGCATTGTGTCAGACAAAGTCGCAACCAAAAAAGGGCTTGATGGTCGTACTAAAGTGTTGTTTGGCATGATTCTGCTGGAAGGTATCTTCCTCGTCCTATTCTCTCAAATGAATACCCCTATCTTTGCGATACTCGCAATGACAGTCTTTGCATTGTTCACGCACATGGCATGTGGTGCAACTTATGCTTTGGTACCTTTTATTGATCGTGATGCTTTGGGCGGTGTGGCAGGCATTATTGGCGCAGGGGGTAACGTGGGTGCAGTGGCAGCAGGTTTCCTACTCAAAGGTATGTTGGATATTCAAACCACACTGATGATTTTAGGTGGCTTGGTGGTCATCGCTGCAAGTTTTGTTCTCATGATTCGCTTCTCTGTTGAGCATAAAGAAAAGGAACAGCGCTTATTCGAACAAGCAGTACATGATCGTAGCATTGCTGAAGCGCAAAACTAAATAAAGAGATTAAACCCAAGCCTCAAGGCTCAGGCAGAACAAATGAAATATTGCGGAGAAAGAATATGAAAATCATCATGATTGGTCATGGCATGGTTGGCCACAAATTTATCGAATCAGTACTCGAATATGTGGGTGATGATGTTGAAATTACCATCTTGGCCGAAGAACCGCGCTTGGCTTATGACCGCGTACATTTGACTGAATATTTCAGTGGTAAATCTGCAAAGGATTTAACCCTTTGTCGTGCAGATTTTGCTGATGCTTATGGCATAGATTTACGTTTGAATACCAAAGCAGTTGCAATTGATCAAGCCCATAAAACGGTGACGACGAATCATGGTGATGTTCTTCGTTTTGACAAACTAATCTTGGCAACAGGTTCATATGCTTTTGTTCCGCCTATTTCGGGTAATGACCGTGAAAACTGCTTTGTCTACCGAACCATTGAAGACTTAGATGCGATTCGTGCTGCAAGTCTTAATGCGAAATCAGGTGTGGTAATTGGTGGCGGTTTACTGGGCCTAGAAGCTGCTAAGGCGCTACGTGATTTGAACTTGGAAACACATGTGGTTGAGTTTGCACCGCGTCTCATGGCGGTTCAAATTGATGACTTGGGCGGAAAGGTTCTACGTGCAAAAATTGAAAACTTAGGCGTAAAAGTTCATACCCAAAAAGCAACTTCATCGATTGAGGAAGGTGCTACGACGAAGCATGTGATGAAATTTGGTGATGGTTCTGAGCTTGAAACAGACATCATTTTGTTCTCAGCGGGTATTCGCCCACGTGATGAGTTGGCGCGTCAAAGTGGTTTAGCGCTTGGGGAGCGCGGCGGGATCATGATTAATGATTATTGCCAAACGTCAAATCCAGATATTTACGCCATTGGTGAATGTGCACTGTGGCAAAACAAAATTTATGGTCTGGTGGCCCCGGGCTATGACATGGCACGTATTGCAGCAAAACATGTCACTGAACAAGCTTGTACTGAATTTGCGGGTGCAGACATGAGCACCAAGTTGAAACTGATGGGCGTTGATGTTGCTTCCGTCGGTGATGCACATGCGATGACACCGAATGCACTCAGTTATTTCTATGCCGACGAAGATACACAAGTTTATAAAAAAATCGTGGTGAACGGCGAAAAAACCAAGTTACTTGGCGCGGTTTTAGTGGGCTGTGCAAAAGAGTACAACGACTTACTACAAATGATGCTGAATGGATTAGTGCTTCCAGAAAATCCTGAAAGTTTAATCATGCCGGGTTATGCACAATCCTCAAGTAAATCTGGCGGCAGTGGAGTTGATTTATTGCCAGACAGTGCAACCATTTGCTCATGTAATAACGTTTCTAAAGCCGATATTTGCAGTGCAATTGCCGAGGGCTCAACGTCTCTAGGGGCCCTAAAAAAATGTACCAAAGCAGCTACAGCCTGTGGGGGGTGTGCGCCACTGGTCACTCAAGTGCTGAAGTCTGAATTACAACGCCAAGGCGTGACAGTGAATAACCATATTTGTGAGCACTTTGCTTACTCACGTCAAGAGCTGTATCACTTGGTGCGGGTCAATGAAATCAAAACTTTTGATGATCTGATTCAACAACATGGTCATGGTTTGGGCTGCGATATTTGTAAGCCAACAGTAGCCAATATTTTAGCGTCGTGTTGGAATGACTTTGTTCTAAAACCAAGCCATGCAGGTCTACAAGACAGTAACGACTACTACCTAGGAAATATTCAAAAAGATGGTTCTTATTCTGTAGTTCCACGGATGGCAGGCGGTGAAGTTACGCCTGATGGCTTAATTGCTGTGGGGCAAATTGCTAAAGAATATGGCTTATATACCAAACTCACTGGTGGGCAACGTGTCGATATGTTTGGCGCGCAAATTCACCAACTTCCTGAAATTTGGGAAAAGCTCATCGCGGCGGGCTTTGAGTCAGGTCATGCGTATGGGAAATCGCTGCGTACAGTGAAGTCTTGCGTCGGCAGTACGTGGTGTCGTTACGGTGTGGATGACTCGGTTGGTTTAGCCATTTTCCTAGAGAACCGCTACAAAGGACTACGCTCACCGCACAAATTAAAAATGGCTGTTTCAGGCTGTACTCGTGAATGTGCCGAAGCGCAAAGTAAAGATGTCGGGGTAATTGCCACTGAAAAAGGCTGGAACCTGTATGTCTGCGGTAATGGAGGAATGAAGCCTCGCCATGCCGAGTTATTGGCTTCAGATCTCGATACCCAAACTTTAATTAAATACATCGACCGATTCTTTATGTTCTATGTGCAAACCGCAGACCGTTTACAACGAACTTCGGTATGGCGCGACAACATGGAAGGTGGTTTAGATTATCTCAAAGATGTGGTTGTACATGATTCTTTAGGCATAGCTGCTGAACTCGAACGTCGTATGAACCATGTGGTAGGGACTTATCAAGATGAATGGCGTACGGCTGTTGAAGACCCAGAAGTACGTAAACGCTTCGTGACTTTCATCAATGCCAAAACTGAACAACAACAAGATCCGCATATTCAGTTTGCAGAAGTTCGTGGCCAGATTCGTCCTAAAACTGAGGCTGAACGAGATCGTAGCCGTATTCCAGTGGTTGAAGCTTAACAAATTAGGGTATTCAAACTTCTTTCTTCAGCACTCTCTCAAAAGCAAAAATTAGAGGGAATAAATGAATGAAAAAGTTTAAAAAGGATCAAGATGATGACAATTTTAAAAGAAATGACTGAGCTAGATTGGGTTGATGTCTGTGCGCTAGATGATGTAACGCCAAACACTGGCGTAGGTGCACTTATTGAACATCAGCAAATTGCTATTTTTCGTGTCGGTGCTGAAAAGCGGGTATATGCCTTGAGCAATCAAGATCCATTTAGCCAAGCTTTTGTAATGTCGCGCGGCATTATTGGGGACTTGCAAGGTGAACGTGTGGTGGCGTCCCCGATTTATAAACAGCATTTTAGTTTGGCGACGGGACGTTGCTTGGAAGATAAAGATCAAAAACTATTGGTTTTTCCAAGCAAAATTGAAAATGGCCGAGTGTGGATTAGTCCGACACCACAAAAAACCTATATCACCAACACAGGTGCATCTCAGGAAAAAATGAAGTTGGTGCTGGTTGGCAATGGCCTAGCGGGGATGCGTTGTTTGGAAGATTTACTCGACATGGCACCAGACCGTTATGAAGTGACGGTGATTGGTGAAGAGCCTTGGGGGAACTACAACCGTATTATGTTATCGCCAGTGTTGTCAGGGGATAAAACCATTGACGACATCATGTTACATCCACATGCATGGTATAGCGACAAAGGGATTCGTTTCATTGCGGGGGATCCTGCGGTACGTATAGACCGTCCTCGTAAGCAGGTCTATACCGAAAAAGGAGAAGTGGTTGATTATGATCGTTTAATTTTAGCGACAGGTTCGAAACCGTTCATTCCTCCAATTGCTGGAGCAGATTTGAAAGGTGTCATTAGTTTCCGAGATATCTATGATATCAACACCATGCTGGATTACTGCAAGACCAAGAAAAATGCCGTGGTAATCGGTGGTGGGCTGTTGGGACTTGAAGCTGCATATGGTCTCAAACAACGCGGGATGAATGTCACGGTTTTACATCTGATGGATCGCATTATGGAGCGCCAATTAGACAGTAAAGCCAGCCAAATGCTACGCCATAGTATTGAACAAAAGGGTATCTCCATTATAACTGAGGCCAATACTGAAGCATTGGTGGGTGTGGATGGTCATGTCACTCAAATTCGCTTGAAAGACGGTACAGTCTTAGAGGCGGATCTTGTGGTATTTGCAGTTGGTATTCGTCCGAACATGGCACTTGCACAAAGTGCAGGACTACGCTGTAACCGTGGTGTGTTGGTGAATGACACCATGCAGACTTTTGACCCAAGTATTTACGCCGTAGGCGAGTGTATTGAACATCGTAGCCAGACTTTTGGCTTGGTTGAGCCACTTTGGGGGCAGGCGTTCATTTGTGCCTCACATTTGGCGGAGCATGGCAGCTTAACGTTCAAAGCACCAACTGTTCCAACACAGTTAAAGGTAAGTGGCTGTGATGTGTTCTCAGCGGGTAATTTTGAACCGAAGGATGACTTTGAAGACATCATTTTAAATGATGAAAAACGTCAGATTTATAAACGCATTATTATTCAAAAGGATAAGGTCGTTGGTGCGGTGTTGTTTGGGGATACCGAAGATGGTGTTTGGTATGCAGAACTTATTTCGGATCAAACCCCAATTTCTTCAATTCGAAATAAATTGTTATTTGGTAAAGATTTTGCATTAAAAAAAGCAGGGTAAAACCTCCTCTTGAAAGGAGGGGGATAGATTTTCTAATAGTTAATTTGATACGTGGAAACGTCATTCACAACTTGTTTGAGGTAGGGCTACTTATGAAAATCAATGTTTCTGCGAATAAGTTGGGATGAAAGTGGTATGGAACGAGTTTTGTGAATGACAATGGTTTGCCTACTTTTCCCAAAAGAAAAGTAGGTCGAACCGAAGGTTAATCCTAAATCTAAACACAAAAGAAAAGACGCCGTTGTGAGTGATTCAAAATAAATGAAAGGCAAATAGGAGCGAAGCAGAAATGAATAGTATCCCTGTAATGGAACTGCATAGCTCCACAGAAAAAATGATAACAACCACACAAACCACTTGCCCATATTGTGGGGTGGGATGTGGGGTAACAGCAACTGTTGAAGAAACGGCTTTAGGGCAAAAAGTCTCTGTGGTGGGTGATGCTCAACATCCATCTAATTATGGAAAGTTGTGCATTAAAGGCAGTAATTTAGCCGATACGGTAGGTTTAGAAACGCGCGTCTTACATCCCATGTTAGGGCGTAAACCGCAACGTGAGGTAAGTTCATGGGATGCCGCAACAGATTTAATCGCCAACAAATTTCAACATTATATCGATCAATATGGGCCTGAAAGTATTGCTTTTTATGTTTCAGGTCAACTGCTGACCGAAGACTATTATGTGGTCAATAAATTTGTTAAAGGCTACTTAGGTACGGCCAATATCGACACCAATTCACGGTTGTGTATGTCTTCAGCCGTTGCTGCGCATAAACGCGCTTTTGGGGAAGATTTAGTCCCAGCCAGTTATAGTGATTTTGAACATACCGATATGGTGGTTTTGGTGGGTTCAAATACCGCATGGTGTCATCCAGTATTGTACCAACGCATCATGAAAGCCAAAGAGGAGCGAGATCTTTTTGTCGTCGTGATTGACCCGCGTTTTACTGCCACTTGTGAGGCGGCTGATTTACACTTACCGATTTTACCGGGTCAAGATGTCGCACTGTTCAATGGTCTATTACAGTATTTAGCAACCAATCATTATACCGATACCGATTTTATTGCAAAGCATACTCAAGGGCTAGAGCAAGCGCTGGCAAGCAGCGCATCTGAAGCATCAATAGCGAGTGTGAGCGAACGGACGGGGATTTCTGTTGAAAAATTAGCACTCTTTTTTGAAAAATTTGCTCAAACAGAAAAAGTGATGAGCTTATTTTCAATGGGTGTGAATCAGTCTTCACGTGGGGTAGACAAAGCCAATAGCATTACCAACTGTCATTTGTTAACTGGCAAAATTGGGAAATTGGGCGCAGCGCCTTTTTCCATGACGGGCCAACCGAATGCAATGGGCGGGCGTGAAGTGGGTGGCCTTGCCAATATGTTGGCTGCCCATATGGATTTGGATAATCCCAAGCATCAGCAACTCGTACAGCAGTTTTGGCACAGTCCAACCATTGCAAAGCAAGTGGGTTTAAAGGCTGTCGACCTTTTTGAAGCTGTCGAAGCTAGAAAAATTAAAGCCATTTGGATTATGGCGACCAATCCTGTGGTGAGTTTGCCCAATGCCGATCAGGTGAAACGTGCACTAGATAAATGTGAGTTTGTGGTGGTGTCAGACATTTGTCTAGATACAGATACCACTCAATATGCCGATGTGTTACTGCCTGCATTGGGTTGGGGTGAAAAAGATGGCACAGTCACCAATTCAGAACGCCGTATTTCCAGACAGCGTGCCTTTTTAGACATTCCAGAACAAGCACAAGCGGATTGGTGGTCAGTTTCACAAGTTGCGAAAAAATTAGGATTTCAGGGTTTTGACTTTGAAAGTAGTCATGACATTTTCAAAGAACATGCCCAGCTTTCAGCTTATCAAAATGCAGAAATCGATTTACGTTCATCGACTGAAACATTCCGCTATTTCAATTTGGCAGGTCTAACGGATCTTTCACTTGACGACTACCAAGAACTTGAACCGACGCAATGGCCTGTGCTCGCACCTTTGAAAAATGGCCAAACCACACCAAACATTTTTGCCCAATTATTTAAAGATGGTCAGTTTAGTCACGCAGATGGTAAAGCTAAGTTTATTGCAACAATGGCGGTTGGCGCAGTGAATCCAACCAGCAGTGATTATCCATTGGTACTGAATACGGGACGCATCCGAGATCAATGGCATACCATGACGCGTACAGGTTTATCAGCCAATTTAAGTACACATAAAGCAGAACCTTATTGTGAAATTCACCCAAATGATGCACTGAAATATGGTTTGAAAGATGGGGAACTGGTAGAGATCAAATCGGCTTGGGGAAATTGCGTACTGCGTGCCACGGTCAGTGACAATATCCGCCGTGGACAGATTTTTGCACCGATTCACTGGAGTGATCAATTCGCATCTGATGCACGGATTGGCAAAGTGGTGAATCCTGTGGTGGATGCGATTTCAGGAGAACCTGAGTTCAAACATACCCCTGTGATGATTCATCCGTTTTATACGCAATGGCAGGGCGTATTTTATGTCAGAACGGGCTTTGAACATTTGGTACAACAAAGTATTGAACAAAGCATTTGGTGGACCAAAATCAAAACGTCCAAAGCTATTCGTTATGAGCTGGCAGATCGCCGACGTTTTACGGAAACCACGGAACAACTCAAAGCTTTATTGCCTTTTGATGATGAAAGTTTTGAATGGCTCAATGTAGAAGATCAAACGGCCCATATCAGTCATAGTGTGGTGTTACAAGATGGACACCTTATTGCAAGTCTGTATATTGCGCCTAAAGCCTTATTGCCAGATCGAGACTGGGTGGCAAGTCTGTTTAAGCGCGAACGCTTAAGCGCGATGCATCGGAAAGCTTTATTGGCAGGGCAAGCCATGTCAATGACTAATAGCGATGGCCCACTGGTCTGTAGCTGTTTTAAAGTTGGGAAAAATCGTATTATCGATGTCATTAAAGAAAAAAATATCACCCATGAAAAACAAGTCACTGCATGCTTAAAGGCAGGAGGCAATTGCGGTTCCTGCTTACCTGAAATTCGAGGTCTGATCAAAGCTTGTCAAACGGAGGATGTAGAATGAAAAGAAAAATATTCAAACCCGTGAGCTACCCAGAAACTGAAGTTGTCATTTTGGCGGGCGGTCAGGCGCGTCGTATGAATGGCATTAATAAGCTCTTGCAAAAATTTGATGATGAAATTCAACTCATCAAAATTCATCAGCAGCTAAAATCACGAGCAACCAAGGTATGGGTCAACAGCCATCGGGATCATTCCATTTATGAGCGGTTGATTCCGTCGATTGGTTTTTTTGAAGATGAGGCAACAGGCTTTCAAGGGCCCTTGATGGGGATGAAAAGTGCATGGACACATGTGCAATCAGACTATGTGCTGTTCGTACCCTGTGATGTGACTTTTATTCCGAAAAAAGTGTTTTCACGGCTACATCAGGCGATGCAACAAGATCCGAACTGTGGTGTCGTTATTGTAGAAATCAATGACCGTGCACTGTATCCATTTTGTTTGTTGAAACGGAGCAGTCTACCGACATTGATTCAGCACCTTGAACAAAATCAGCGCAGCTTAAGGCAGTGTTTTGCAGATTTGCACCCACAAGTGGCACGATTTAAAAATCATGCACTGTTTTTTCACAGTATTAACTCTTTGGATGAGTTACAACAGCATCGGCAACTCAATTTTTTATAAATATCTCAGATACGGAGAATGGGAGTGTGTGTTGAGAGCAAAAGATGTTGCCATAAACCGATTTGACTGTTTAAATAAAAATCTATAAAAGAACCAAATAAGTATTCATGTTGATATTAAATTTATTATAAAACAAAAATTTAGAATATATTTATGGGAGTCGTTATTTTATTTGGATTATAAACGTATGTAGCAGTGATCACTCATTACGGCGGTGAACTGAAAATACTCAAAATTTAGAAAGTGCACAAAGTTGGAACAGTTATTGCAATTTATACTTTAGAAAATAGGGCGTGAAATATGAACTGCACCGACACCGCTCAAAGGACGCATAGGCAAGACAGATGAACAGCATGACCCATGTATCCGCAGTTAGAGTATTCCAAGATCAGTTTGGACGTGAAAAGCGCAAATTACGAATCTCTGTGACGGATCGTTGTAATTTTAAATGCGTCTATTGCATGCCCGAACATCCCGAATGGATGAAAAAGCACGACTTGCTCAGCTTTGAAGAACTCTACCATTTTTGCAAATTTATGGTGCAGCATGGCATTGAGCAAATTCGTATCACGGGGGGTGAACCGTTGATGCGCCAAGGTGTGGTACATTTTATCGAACAGTTACAAAGCCTAAAAAAACAGGGGCTGAAGCGTATTTCCATTACCACCAATGGTCATTATTTAAAACAATATGCCGCCGCTTTAAAGCAAGCAGGGCTGGATGATTTAAATATTAGTCTAGACAGTCTAGATGCCGAGCAATTTCAACACCTCACCAAAAAACAACTACATACAGTGCTGGAAGGTATTCAGGCCGCACAACAGGTTGGTTTTAACATCAAAATCAATACCGTGCTGATGAAAGGCATCAATGATGATCAAATTGTCCCTTTGGTGCAGTGGGCAAAGCAGCAAAAGGTAGAACTGCGTTTTATTGAGTTTATGCCTTTGGATGGCGATCAAAATTGGTCGCAAGCCGATGTCGTCACTGAACAAGAGATTTTGTCCCAACTCAGCTCGCAATTTACGGTGCAAGTGCTTGAAGGACAAGGTGCCAATCCTGCACGTAGTTATCGGGTAGATGGTGAGAAGGTTGGGATTATTTCTACCATTAGCAACTCATTTTGTGGGGAGTGTGATCGACTACGGTTGAATGCGCAAGGTGAGTTTTATAATTGTCTTTTTGCCAAGCAAGGCTTAAATTTAAAGTTAGACATTCAACAACTTACCCAACTTAATCAGCACGAAGCCTTTGTTTTAGAAAGTAAACTTTCAACTTATGTTTGGCATAAAGAGCAAGGTTTTCATGCCATTCAAAAACAGCAGTTGCATCAGCCAGTGCGAAAAATCAGTATGCATATGATTGGAGGTTAGGATGACTCAGGAGTTAAATAACTTGATTAGAGTAAAGATTGAAGCTTTTGGTGCGATTGAACGCCAGTTACCCCCCAATTTAATGCTGCAATGTGAGCCTGATTCATCGGTTGCAGCGGTATTAAAGGATATCGTTGCTCAGTACCCAGATGTCCACACATTATTGGAGCGCTGTGCCTGTGCAATCGGTGAAGACATTATTGCAAGGCAGACCATTTTAAGTCGAGATTGTACTTTGGTGTTGTTGTCCCCTGTGGCAGGAGGTTGATATGGAATTAAAACAATTTCCGCGGATTCAAACAGTGGTTTTTAGTCAAAATGACTTTGATGGCATCCAACATTTTCCTGAGTGTGGTGGCATTGGCATATTCATTGGTACGGTGCGGAATCACCATCAAGGTAAAGCTGTAAAAGCGTTAAAATATACCGCTTATGCACCTGTCGCTGAAAAAATGATTCGTCAAATTGAACAAGAGATCCAATTAAAATATGGCGTGTCTTATGTTCGGGTGGTGCATCGCATTGGCGCTTTAGATATTGGTGATACTGCAATTATTGCGATGGCTTATGCCGCGCACCGCCGTGAAGCCTTCCAAGCCTGCGAGGAAGCGGTAGAACGGGTGAAACATGAAGTTCCTGTGTGGAAAGAGGAGTTTTATGTGGATGGTACCAGTCAGTATGTCGAGGGCTGTTGTATTCGAACAGATCATGAAGCGCCAAAACCTCATAGCCATGAGCATTGCGAGCATGTACATGTTCATCCCTAGTAAATGCATCATGCAATGCCAATATTTACCGGTAACCCGTTTAAGATTTGGATAATGGAAATTTGGAAATAGTTGCGTATAAATGAAAAGCGGCGAGATAATTGAAAGAAAAATCTTCTGAAAACTTTATGAAAAATAATGCTTAGGTTAAGATGATCCATTCTTATATTTGAAGTCTTTTGAATCGCTATGCAACCATTTGTTCTATATAACTCAGAGCAACGCAAAAAAGTAGAATTCGTACCTCGTGTTGAGGGGCATATTGATATGTATGTTTGCGGTATGACGGTGTATGACTACTGTCATATTGGACATGCGCGCGTGATGGTTGCATTTGACTATATTATTCGCTTCCTGCGTAGCCAAGGTTGGAGCGTTAAATATGTACGTAACATTACCGACATTGACGACAAAATCATTAAACGTGCCAATGAAAATGGCGAGTCGATTACGCAGCTGACAGACCGCTTTATTCAAGCGATGAATGAAGATGCTGAAAATCTAGGTTGTTTACATCCAGATGAAGCACCGCGTGCGACGGATTATATTGATCAAATGCAAAGCATGATTGGCAATTTGGTTGAAAAGGGTACAGCTTATCCATCTGCCAATGGTGATGTGTATTTCCAAGTGGAAAAATTCGCTAAATATGGTCGTCTTTCAGGGCGTAAATTGGAAGATATGCAAGCGGGTGCATCTGAACGTGTCGATGTTGAAGTTGAGAAAAAACATCCCTTTGACTTTGTACTTTGGAAACATGCCAAAGAAAATGAACCTGCATGGGCTTCGCCGTGGGGCAAAGGTCGTCCGGGCTGGCATATTGAATGTTCTGCGATGTCGACTTGCTGCCTAGGGAACCATTTTGACATTCATGGTGGTGGTTCAGACTTGATGTTCCCGCACCATGAAAATGAAATTGCACAGTCTGAGGCTTCAACTGGCGAGCAGTATGTCAACTATTGGATGCATGTTGGTTTCATCAACGTTGATGGCGAGAAAATGTCGAAGTCATTGGGCAATTTCTTTACCATTCGTGATGTGATGGATAAGTTCCATCCTGAAGTGATTCGCTATTTCATTGTGTCATCACACTATCGTAGCCCTGTGAACTTCTCTGATGTTGCTTTAAAAGAAGCAAAAACAGCGCTGTCACGTTTCTATCATTCATTCAAAGCTTATCAACAAGCCTATGGTGATACACAAGTCGATACCTTAGATGAAACATTGCTTGAGCGTTTCAATAGTGCCATGCGTGATGACTTCAATACCGCTGAGGCCATTGCGGTATTGTTTGAAGTAAACAAAGAATTGAACCGTGCCGTAAAAGAGCAACAAACTGAGCAAGCTGCGATTTACTACGCAACTTTACGCCACTTAACCAATATTCTAGGTTTGGTTCAGCACAATGTTGAAGAGTTCCTGAAGTCTGATATTGGGCAAGAGGCTTTGGCTTTGTCTGAAGAGCAAATTGAAGATTTGATTCAACAACGTCAAGATGCGAAAAAAGCCAAAGAATTTGCCAAAGCGGATGAAATTCGTCAGTCCTTGTTGGATCAAGGTGTGGTTTTGGAAGACACTCGTCAAGGGACAATCTGGCGCCGCGCTGATTAATTCAGCAATTGCATTATAGAGTGTTGACAGTTTGATGAAACTCTCTATAATGCACATCCATATTGCGGGAATAGCTCAGTTGGTAGAGCACAACCTTGCCAAGGTTGGGGTCGCGAGTTCGAGTCTCGTTTCCCGCTCCAAAATTTAAAAAGCCTCAAGTTCAACTTGGGGTTTTTTTATGTCTGTAATTTGAGTGTATTGAAAATAATTCATTTAAATGTGAAATTATCTCGGCGTTTCAGCCCATAATTTTGACAAAAATATGCTTAAATCATTCATCTTCATTTGTGAATAAAATTGTGTTTCTTCAACCCAATAGTACTGTAGTACCGACCGAAGCTCGAGACTATCCTGAATGGCATTTGGGACGAGAACGCTATGCACTTTGGTATATTGAAGTGGATGATCCCGTTTTGATCAGCTATTTAACAAAGCTTCGTGAGCAGTTCTCAGATTTGCTTTATCAATCAAATCAACGGCAGTTTCATATCACTTTATTTGTTGCAGGTTTTTGGGTAGAACAGGCAACACAGTCGGATGACTTTAGTCGAGTGCAACTGAATCAGCAGCTTGAACGCCTTAAAAAATTAAAGCTAGAATCTTTTCAGTTACAGATAGGTGGATTAAATAGTTTTGAAAGTGCCTTATTTTTAAAAGTGGATGATAGCGCAGGCGTATTGGATAAAATTAGAAAAACATTGCTGCAAACCTCGCAGGAAGTCGCAGCATTAAGTTATTGTCCACATATTACATTAGGTCTATACCGTGAAGCAGTGGGTAGTGATCATGTATTGGAACGTATGGCTGAAATTGAAGATATTAGGTATAGCTTAAATGTCTCAAAGCTCACGTTTGGTTTTTATCAGTCCCATGTCCTACAAGGGGCATTGTTTTCACAGACACAAATTGAGTTGGGGAATGCGCAATGCAACTGATTTTAGGTGGTGCACGTTCGGGGAAAAGTCGCTTGGCGGAGCAGATTGCCCAACAGCTGGCGCAGCCTGTGATCTATGTCGCCACAGCACAAGCCTTGGATGGGGAGATGCAAGCGCGTATTCAACACCATCAGCAACAACGACCCGAAGATTGGGGGCTGTGTGAAGAACCCATTTATCTTGCAGAGCAGTTGCTCAAATTAGATCGCCCAAACCAAACCATTTTGGTTGATTGCCTGACCTTATGGATGAGTAATTTACTGATGCATGCTGACCCAGATTTGCAAGTTCAAGAATGCCAGAAGTTGTTAGATGTTGTCGGAAATTTACAGTCCGAGCTGATTTTAGTGAGCAATGAAACAGGCTTAGGTGTGGTTCCAATGGGACAAATCAGCCGACGTTTTGTTGATGAAACAGGGCGATTGCATCAGCAGTTAGGTCAAATTGCAACAAAAGTGGTGTTCTGCGTAGCAGGATTTCCAATGATTTTAAAAGGAGAGCAAGTGTGAGTTGGTGGTTAGAAGCATGTCAAAGTCCGAGTGAGTCTGTATTGGCTCAAGCCCTAGCACGCCAGTCACAGTTGACCAAACCGACAGGCTCGTTGTCGGAGCTTGAATCGGTTGCAGTGACTTTAGCCAGTTTGCAAAACACTGTAAAACCTAAGATAGACCGCCCATGGATTACAATTTTTGCAGGTGATCATGGGGTGATGGAAGAAAATATTTCTGCCTATCCACAAGCGGTGACGCGTCAAATGTTGCAGAACTTCGCAACTGGCGGGGCGTGTATTAGTGTGATTGCCAAAGAGTATCAAGCCAAGTTACAAGTCATCGACTGTGGTTCAGTCGGTGAAGCGTATGAGTATGTCGGGGTTGAACGCCATTGTATCCGCGCGGGAACGGCTAACTTTGCTCAAACTCAAGCCATGACTGAAGCTGAATGTGAAGCAGCTTTTGCTTTGGGGCAAAAAAGTGTGGAAGATGCCATCGCTTATGGGGCAGATATCTATGTCGCGGGTGAGATGGGCATTGGAAATACCTGTTCAGCCTCAGCTGTGGCTTGTTTTTTATTGGCAGAACCCGCTGAAAAGCTCACAGGTGTTGGAACAGGTATCTGTGCAGAACAATTGATACATAAAAAACAGGTGATTGACCAAGCACTTTCACTGCATACCCAATATGTCGGGAACGATCCGTTTAAAGCCTTATGTGCAGTCGGTGGACTTGAAATTGCAGCCATGACAGCTGCGTATATTCACTGTGCGCAATTAGGTCTACCGATGGTGGTGGATGGGTTTATCAGTACTGTTTCTGCATTGCTCGCAGTACGTTTAAATCCAGACGTTCGTGCTTGGATGCTCTTTGGGCATCAGTCGGCTGAATATGGTCATGTCCGTTTGTTAGAAGAACTTAAAGCGATGCCTTTATTGAAGCTGAATCTGCGTTTAGGTGAAGGCAGTGGAGCAGGAGCTGCACTGGGGTTGATCAAGCTAGCGTGTCGCTTACACAATGAGATGGCAACATTTGCTGAAGCGGCCGTGATTGGTGAGAAAGTTTAAGGATGTTGTATTTAGATTTCCTACGCCACGGCGAAACCAGCTTAAGCCATACTCTACGGGGTAGAACGGATGATGCTTTGACTGCGAAGGGGTGGGCGCAAATGCGATCTACCATCACACAGGCTGAGCAGATTAGGCCAGCGTGGGATGTCATTTATAGCTCACCATTACAGCGCTGCCGTCTGTTTGCAGAGCAGTGGGCGGAGCAAAAACAGCTCCCTTTGTATATAGAACCGAATTTGCAAGAAATGGATTTTGGAGAATGGGAGGCTCAGCCGACCGAACGACTCTACCAACAATTTCCTAATGAATTGGCTCAATTTTGGCAAAAACCGTTAAGCTTTACACCACCTCAGGCAGAAAGCTTACTGGCATTTAAAAGTCGTGTTCTAGAGTCTGTAGAGACCTTGACCCAGCAAATGCATGTGCAAGGCTGGCAACGGGCGTTGATTATTTCCCATGGTGGCGTAATCAAATTATTAAAATGCCAAGCGCTGAAGCAAAATGCTAATGACCTTTTAAAAATGTCTGCGGAGTTGGGGCAGTTGAACCGCTTTGTATTCGATCAAGGGCAACTTCAGGTTATTCAAAGTGAGGGCGCGTAATGACACCTTTTTGGATTGCATTACAGTTTTTAACGACGTTCCCAGTTCGTTTAAGCACAACGCCAACGCCTCAGCAAAATGCGCAAGCACTGTTATTTTATCCTGTGGTGGGCTTGCTCATAGGCGGCATTCTGTATGGGATTGTCCTGTTATTGCATGCTTTGCCACTTGTGCTATTAAGCAGTGTGGTTCTGGTGCTATGGATTTGGCTGACGGGTGGTTTACATCTGGATGGTTTAGCCGACACTGCAGATGCTTGGGTCGGTGGTTTTGGCGATAAAGCGCGTACACTTGAGATCATGAAAGATCCAAGTTGTGGGCCGATAGGTGTACTCAGTCTTATCATGGTATGCATATTAAAGTGGTCTGCACTGTATGTGTTATTGCAGCAGCAGTGTTATAGCGCACTCATTTTATTTCCTGTCTTAGGACGTCTCGTACCGCTATTCTTCTTTTTAAGTACAGACTATGTGCGCGATAAAGGACTCGGCAGTCAGTTGAGCCAACATTTAGCACGACCAATTGCAATGGCACTTTTACTGCTGATGCCTTTGGTGGCTTTGTATTGGGCATGGGTTGGTGCTGTGGTGATTGCCACTTTTTATCTGGTACTGTGGTATTTGCGGTATAAATTTATACAGCGTATTGGCGGTGTGACTGGAGATACCATTGGTGCAAGTATTGAAATGATTGAATTAGCGACATTGTTTAGTTTTGTGATGGCTACTTTTTATTTCACTTAAGTTAGGGAATAAATAAGAGCCTCTCAGTGTGAAAGGTGTGCAGGTTATACGTGGTCGAAAGAAAAAATAATAAAAAGGAAACGAGCTATATGTACTTGAAACAAAGGTCTTCCAGCATAGGCAAAACACATTTGTAGATATGTTGTGAAAATCCAAAGATTTCCGCGCTAGTTGTCTACAGAGATATGATAAAATTGCGAAAATTATTTTTTATGTGCTGACGTTTCATTTCGTCACACGGTTCAGGTAAAACAACGTTGAATTCTGAAAATATGTCAAATCCCATTGATTTCCAAAAAGTTGCTTTAGAAACACTAGAGATAGAGCGTCAGGCACTCTCTGTACTTGCTCAGCAAATCGATGATCGTTTTAGCCGTGCTTGTGAAATTATCTTAAAGTGTAAAGGTCGCTTAGTCATTACTGGCATGGGTAAATCAGGGCATATTGGCCGAAAAATGGCAGCTACATTTGCCTCTACAGGTACGCCATCATTCTTTATGCACCCAGGTGAAGCGGGGCATGGTGATTTGGGGATGTTGGTTGCAGGTGATGTGCTGATTGCGATTTCAAACTCAGGCAAGAGTGATGAAATCATGATGTTGATGCCTTTGATCAAATATTTGGGCGTGCCTTTAATTACCATCAGTGGGGATGAGCGTGGGCCGATGCCACAAAATGCTGATGTGGCACTGACATTGGGTAATATCCAAGAAGCTTGTCCATTAGGTCTAGCACCAACATCGAGTACAACGGCGACTTTAGCCTTGGGTGATGCATTGGCTGTTGCACTGTTAGATGCACGTGGGTTTACTTCAGATGACTTTGCACGCTCGCATCCTGCGGGTGCTTTGGGTAAACGCTTGTTATTACATGTGAAGCATTTAATGCACACTGGAGACGAACTACCGAAAGTGTCTCCAGATACAGCAATGAACAAAGTTCTGTACGAAATCTCTAACAAACGCCTAGGTTTAACCACAATTGTGGATGACAATGATCATCTATTGGGGATTTTTACTGATGGTGACTTACGCCGTTTGATTGATAAACAGCAAGGTTTTGATGTGAACTTGGCAGTGTCTGATGTAATGATTAAGAGCCCGCTCACTATTTCACCTGAAGCGCGTGCTGTTGAAGCATTAGAGCGAATGAATGAAAAGAAAATTAACCAATTTGTCGTTGTTGATGAGAGCAATAAAGTCATTGGTGTTTTGAGTATGCATGACCTGATTCAAGCTGGGGTAAATTAAAAAATGGCTTCTTATATTTTGTTAGAACAAGCGCGTTATGTAGAAGCTCTAGTTTTGGATGTTGATGGTATTTTAAGTGATGGTTTTGTGACTTTGACCAATTCAGGAGACGAAATCAAATCTTTCGATATCCGTGATGGTTTAGGCATGAAACTGGTTCAGCAAGCTGGTGTGAAAGTGATTATTATCACGGGGCGTAAAAGTCAGATCGTAGAAAAACGTATGTCTGATTTGGGCGTGGACCTTGTTTATCAGGGCCGTGAAGACAAAGGTGTTGCACTGCGCGAGGCTTGTGCAAAATTTGGTATTTCACCCGAAGATTGTTTATACATGGGCGATGACTGGCCTGACCTATCTGCATTTGCCATTGCAGGCATGAAAGTGACCGTGCCAAATGGTCATTTAGAAGTGCGTCGCCGTGCCGATTTGGTAACTCAAGCGATGGGTGGACGTGGCGCGGTACGCGAAATCTGCGATATGATTTTACAAGCCAAAGGTGTATACGAAACTTTACTTGAAAAGTACACCGCAGTCCCGCATTAATCTGTATGCATGCATGAGAGTTTAGTTAACATTTATGGATACTAAAGTTTTATATATCACCGCTGTAGCTATTGCGGCTATCAGTAGTGGTTATTACTATTACAGCGGAAAAGGGCAAAAGCTCGAGGTCGATGGTGCTCAAAGCATGACCTACTCTGCTGAACAGATCCAACTGACTCAAACAGATGAGCAGGGTAATTTATACGTCCGCGCAAAAGTAGATCGTCTTGAGCAGGACATGCAAAAGAAAACCTCTAAGTTAGAGAACTTAAATGCTGAGATGTATAAAGATGGAAAAGTGGATGCGACTTTCTATGCCAAGCAAGCCAATGGCATCAACGACAACGAAAAAGTCGTTCTGACAAACCAAGTGGTTGCAAAGAAAATGTTGGATCAAGGTCAGATGCAGTTTGAGACTGCAGAACTGACCGCGTTTCCACAGACGCGTGAATTGGAATCTCAGCATCAAGTGGTTGTCACGACACCACAAGCAGAATTTGTCAGTCAGGGCTTAAAAGCGAATTTAAATACGGGTCAATATGACTTTTTCCATATTCGAGGGAAGTATGAACCATAATCCAAAATTTTCTATTTCGAAAACTTTCCTCAAGCAAACACTTGCACTGAGTTTAGGTGTGGCTGTTTCAACTTATGCCTTGGCACTGCCAAGTGACCGTAGTAAAGCGATTTCGTTGGTGGCAGATCGTGCGACTTTTAATGAAAAAACGGGTGTAACGACGTATACAGGCAATGTCATCATCGAACAGGGCACGATGAAACTACAAGCGGATTCGATTGTTGCCAACTTAAATCAAACCCGTCAAATTAGTACCATTACGGCCAATGGTAAGCCTGCGCGTTTCCAGCAGCAAGTCAGTACCAATAAAGGTATTGCTAAAGGTCAGGCGCAAAAAATTATTTATAATGCAGAAACAGGCATTATTACTTTATCGGGCAGCGCACTTCTAGAACAAGATGGTGCCAGTATTCGCGGTAATACATTACGTTATAGTATGAATAAAGGTGACATTGAAGCGATTGGCACACCAAACAGTAGTGGTTCGTCGAGTGGTCGTGTTCAAATTGTGATTCCACCTTCAGGTTCTCAATCCTTCCCGGGAGCGCGTGACTAATGGAGCAAACTCTCAATCAGCCACAAACCCTATGTATTAAGCATCTTGCGAAAAACTACAGTAAGCGTTGGGTAGTGAAAGATGTATCTTTCAGCATGCAAAGTGGACAAATCGTAGGTTTGCTCGGTCCTAATGGTGCAGGGAAAACTACCAGCTTCTATATGGTGGTTGGACTGGTGCGTATGGACAAAGGTGAAATTCATCTTGATGACCTAGATATGTCTGATTTGGCCATGCATGAACGTGCGCGTAAAGGCATTGGTTACTTACCTCAAGAAGCCTCAATTTTTAGAAAACTCACTATTTCTGAAAATATTATGTCGATTTTGGAAACGCGTAAAGACCTGAACAAGGAACAACGTAAACAGCGTTTGCATGAATTGCTGGCCGATTTCAAAATTAGCCATATTAAAGATTCATTGGGTATGAGTGTGTCTGGTGGTGAACGTCGTCGTGCTGAAATTGCACGTGCACTGGCAGCCGATCCAAAATTTATGTTGCTCGATGAACCTTTTGCTGGGGTTGACCCAATTTCAGTGGGTGACATTAAAGATATTATTCGTACCCTAAAAGACCGTGGTATTGGCGTTCTTATTACGGACCATAACGTTCGTGAGACTTTGGCGATTTGTGAACGTGCTTATATCGTGAGTGAAGGGGCGGTGATTGCTGAAGGTTCTCCAGATGAAATCTTAGCCAATGAAACCGTACGTCAAGTTTACCTTGGTGATGACTTCACTGTGTAAGCATTTTCTGCGTCAATGAAAATAATTGGCGCAGATTTCCCTCTCATATGTTTAATCCATCGCTTTGCATTGAATTAATAATAGGGCATTCCTTTATATTCAAACTGCGCGCTCTACCATCCTTTTGAAATCGCTTCTTTCAGCATGTTCCACAGTATGCATATCTGTTTATTTTGTATGGGCTTAAAGCGAAAAGCTATTTTCATACGATAGCTGATTGAAAGTACGTTATAATTTTTGTGAAATTTTTAAAAATTACGCTATGCCATTTACCATCTCTAGTTTAGTGAGCTATGAAGAAGACATTAAGAAAAGTCGTTTTCAAGCTTTTGCTGTGCCTGTAGAAAATGAACAAGCCGTTAAAAATTTTCTAGAGCAATATAAAGATATCAGTACTACGCATCAGTGCTGGGCATGGAAAATTGGTCATAATGTTCGTTTTAATGATGACGGTGAACCTTCAGGTACTGCAGGTCGTCCTATTTTAGCGACCATTGAAGGAAATGAACTAACCAATGTTTTGGTTTTGGTCAATCGTTGGTATGGTGGCGTCAAGTTAGGCACAGGCGGACTGGTACGTGCTTATGGTGGAACTGCAGGACAGTGTTTACTGTTGGCTGAAAAAATAGAACTCATTGAAAAGAAAAAAGTGCATTTTGCCTGCCAATTTAATGAATGGGCGATTTTCCAGTACGAGCTGAATAGCCAGCAGATTGAGTTTAATGAGCAATATACTGCGGATGGTGTACTTGTAGAGGCATTATTACAAGTGCATCAGATTGAAGCGCTCAGACTTAAAATACAAGACGTAACCCGTGGGCGTGAAGCGTTAAAAATTATGGATGACCATCATGACTGATCCCTTATTAAAATATCGTGAGCAGCATAAGCATCGCTTAAACTATATGCCCTGGTTGTATTGGTCGCTCAAGCCTAAAAACCGTGTGTGGGCTGAAGCATGGCAGCAAGAATACCAAGCTTATTTAATGGAAATGGAAACCGTTGAAATTGGTCAAAACTGTTTTATTTCTCCATTGGCACACATATTTGCAGAGCCTGGTCGCAAAATTGTCATTGGGGACAACACCTTTATTGCTGCTGATTGTACTTTGCATGGGCCTTTAGAGATTGGCAGTGAAGTCGCGATCAACCATCATTGTATTTTGGATGGTGGTCGTGTGGGGATTAAGTTACATGATCAAGTGCGTATTGCAGCCTATTGTCACTTATATGCCTTTGATCATGGCATGGCACTCAGTGATCCGATTTATCAACAACCTGTACGCTCACAAGGGATAGAAATTGGTCGGGATGTTTGGTTGGGTGCACATGTGGGCGTGAAAGATGGAGTGAAAATTGGCGCACATGCTGTGGTGGGGATGAATAGTATGGTAACCAAAGATATCGCCGAGCAATCGATTGTTGCTGGCAATCCCGCACAGTTTATTCGTTTACGTGATTAAGATATCAAAGAATATTGAACATTTATCAATACTTAATTACATAAAAACCTGCCATCAAAAAAAAAGATATGCTAAGTTTAGAACAACAATGAGACCTTATACCAAATGCGGTGTAATGAGAGGCGATAATGAAACGAGTCATTGCATGTATTGATTCTTCCCCTTGTATCAATGCCCTAGCAGAAGCTGCGGCGTGGATTGCAAAACAGACGGGGCGGGAATTGGTCCTTTTACAAGTTTTGGATTATTATCCTGCAAGTTATCACTTAGGTGAAATTAGCGGGGTAATTGGATTTGAAAGCAATGCAATGTTGCTCAAAGAGCTGGCTGAATTAGAGCAAAAACAAAGTGAACTTGCGCTCAGTTATAGCAATAATTTGCTCGATCATATTTCTAAACTCATTCTCGAAACGCATGGCCTACATACGACACATATTCAAGAAAAGGGTGACTTTCTAGAGCAAAGTTTTAACTTATTGCATGAAGATGACATTGTGGTGATTGGCCGTGTGGGTGAGAAATCGGCTGAACGCAATAAACCATTGGGCAGTAATGTTGAAAACTTTATCCGTGGTGCAAACTGTACCGTCATGACGGTAGGTGATAGCTTTAAGCCACCTACGCGCTTTATCTTTGCCTACGAGTATTCACCGACGTGTGTGAAGATGATGAAACGGATTGCGCAAAGTGATCTACTGCGCCTCTTACAATGCCATTTGGTCTATGTCGGTGACCACCCTGAAATTTTAAGAGAGCCTGAACAATATCTGAAAGATGCAAATTTGGATGTGATTACAGAATATCGTTACGGCGACGTGGCTGAAAATATTCTGGAATACCAAAATGAGCATGGCATACAACTGATTGTGCTCGGTGCGTTCAGCCACAGTAAAATTCATCAGTTCTTCTTGGGCAGTATTGCAACTACCATTTTTAGGAATGCCAAAGTTCCCTTACTGGTGGCACGTTAATTTAGAGTGATTTATCTAAATTGGAACTGTTTTATCCATAGTTATCCGCATTAATTGTGGATAACTATATGGACAGTAAATGTAAGTTTATAATTTATATAAGCTTAAATTAATCGATTGTTTTTTAATCTAAGTTTTAGCTTATTTTACAATGGCTAAGGCAAATCCATCATGTCCTTTGCTACCGACCGTTTGAAGTGCTGTGCACGACAAAATTTTTGGATGGTTTTGCATCGCTTTGAACATATCTCGAATCCCTTCAATACTTGGTTTATGATTTTCAGGATTGATAATATCGCCTGCACGAATTACGTTATCGAGGAAAATCAAAGTACCTGAATGAGATAGGTTCAGGCTTAATTCCAAATACTCTGGGTAGCTTTGTTTATCGGCATCAATGAAAATAAAGTCGAAAGGTTCAATATCTGCAGGCAGTGATTTAAGGATATCTGCTGCGCGTCCACATTTGAGTTCAACGGTTTGTTTGAGCTGAGCTTTGTCGATATTTTCTTGGCCCATCGCGGCATGTGTATCACGCCCTTCAATCGTTAAAATATAACCGTCTTCAGGTAAAGCACGCGCTAACCACATGGTGCTATAGGCAGCAAAAGTTCCGAGCTCCAACACACGTTTACATTGATTCATTTGAATCAGCATTTGTAAAAGCATGCCTTGGTTGGGTGCAACAGCTAAGTGATCTGGAAAACCATGCTTCTCAGTATTTTCTAAAGTTTGCAGTAGAATTGGGTCTTCAGGAATTAAATGTGCATCGATATAGTTATCAATCTCTGTCCACATTTGTTGCATAGCATGTTCACCTTGGTTGCGATGAGGAGCATTTTAAACTTTTATTTTCAGAGTGCAATTTTTCCGACCATATTTGTTGAAATCAATGCTCAAAAAAAGAGGTCATATTGACCTCTTTTAATTTTTAAAAACTAGTAACTACACATCGAAGAATTGCGACTGAGGTCTGGGCCCCATGTACGATATCCTTGGGTATCAATGTGAATCTGACCAGAAGCATATAAACCTAAGCCCATGTTCAAGCTCTGACCATGTTGGGTCCAAAATTGGCATAGACGATATTTTGTATTTTCAATATAAGCATAATCTTCGGGTTGTGGGTTTTCAGACCCAATTCGAAAATCGATGGCAGAATTGAATAAGTGGCGCGACGAGTTTGCACCGCCAGCACATTGGTTTAAAGGCAGATCACGATAAACCGAAGTGACTTCAAAATCGGTCAGTACTTTGGCTGCAACTAAATATTTAAATACTTTTAAGGTCGCAATTTGGTTTTTCCAAAGTTCACGGTTCGGGATCATATATTGTGAACGACCACATTTTTGCCAGTCACGTGCTGTTCTGAGCAGTTCAAAGCTTGGGATGATATTTCCCACACCATTGCGTTCAAGAAAAACTTCATACTCACGTACGCGTGCTAGCGTGTCACCGACAGACATCCAAGCATTGTAGGTATAAGGAATAATTTTAGGTGGAGCAGGGCGGTCAAAACTAATTTTCTCTTGCGGGATAAAAATACGTTTTCCATCAGGAGTTGTGATGGTCTGTCCTTTGTGGGATGAAGTCGTACAGCCAATCATCACCAAGGGGATTATGCTAACCGCAAATAATCCCTTTAAAAATTTCTTCATTATAGAAATCAAATATTTAAAAAATACGCCTATTATTTTAATCCAAATTTGTGAGGAAAAATTGGAAATATTGCAATCAAATGTGTGTTTTAGGTATAAAAAAAGATCAGCTTATGCTGATCTTTTTCTGGCTTACTTTTCTAAGTATTGTAACTTATCTGCTTTACCGTTCCATTCTTCACGGTCAGCAGGTTGGTCACCAATCTGGGTAATGTTTGGCCAAGTTTGTGATAATTCAGCATTTAGTTCAATAAATACTTCTTGACCTTCTGGCAGTTCATCTTCAGAGAAAATTGCATTTGCTGGACATTCAGGTTCACAAAGTGCGCAATCGATACATTCGTCTGGATTGATCACTAGAAAGTTTGGACCTTCATAGAAACAGTCTACTGGACAAACTTCTACGCAGTCTTGATATTTACATTTAATACAATTTTCAGTGACAACAAAGGTCATGGCGAAGGCTACCTAAAAATATGGTTCTAATAACTAATGTGTATTTTAGGCAAAAACAGCACCAACTAACAATTGCTTTTATTGATATTTGTTATATGCACGGCTGTTAAATTTGATAAAAACTGAACATTCTGCTGAAAACTGCTTTTGACAATAAAAAAAGACCGTCATTGCGACGGTCTAGATAGGTTACAAAAATAGAAAACTACTATGAATGTAACTGATCTTTCAATGCATAAAGCTGCTGTAAGGCTTCACGTGGGCTTAAGTTATCGACATCAATGCTCTTAAGTAGTTCAAGTGCGGCAGAAGGCTTCTCGATTTCGACCACACGTTCAATGATTTCAAGTTCAGGCGTTTCTATTACAGCAAATAAATCATTTTGAACGACTTTAGGTTTTTGCAGTTGTTGCTTCTCTAAAATTTTCAGACGATTTTGTGCTTCTTTGATCACACTGGCAGGAATACCCGCCAATTTTGCTACTTGTAAGCCGTGACTTTGGCTCGCTGGCCCATGTTGGACTTTATGTAACAAAATGAGGTTGCCGTTGAGTTCTTTTGCGGTGACATGGTAGTTATCAATAGCAGTTTCTTTGGCCAGTTCAGTCAGTTCAAAGTAGTGTGTGGCAAATAAACATAAGCATTTAATACGTTTGGTTAAGTCGAGTACGCAGGCCCATGCCAAAGATAAGCCATCATAGGTACTGGTGCCACGACCAACTTCATCCATCAGAACCAGTGACTGATTGGTTGCATGATGTAGGATTTGCGAGGTCTCAGTCATTTCCACCATAAAGGTCGATTTGCCTGTAGATAGGTCATCCGCAGAACCAATACGGGTAAAGATTCGGTCAATTGGACCTAATACTGCCGATTGGGCAGGTACATATGAGCCACAATAGGCCAATAGGCTAATTAAAGCCGTTTGACGCATAAAGGTTGATTTACCACCCATGTTAGGGCCAGTAATAATGGCCATGCGGTGGTTGAAATCAAGTGTCGTGTCATTCGGTGTAAATGTAGCCTTATTCAAAGCCTCAACCACTGGATGACGTCCCGCAATAATTTTAACCCCAATTTCTGGACTATACTCAGGACGTGACCAATTGCGTAAGCGAGCCTGATGTGCAAAGTTGGCTAAGAGGTCAATCTGCGCAATAGCGCTGCTCATCATTTGTAAATGACCAATATCGGCGCGCAGTTCATCTAAAAGCATTTCGAACAGCATTTTTTCGCGAGCTAATGCACGAGATTCACTCGAAAGTACCTTGTCTTCAAAGGTTTTTAGCTCAGGCGTGATATAACGCTCAGCATTTTTCAAGGTTTGACGTCGAATGTAGTGATCAGGCGCTTGCTCGGCTTGCGCACGGGTCAGTTCAATGTAATACCCGCTGACACGGTTATAGCCAATTTTTAAGGTCGAAATTCCAGTATTTTGACGTTCTTGAATTTCAAGGTCGATCAAGTACTGTCCTGCATGATCGCGGATTTTACGTAGTTCATCCAGTTCATGATCGAAACCTTCCGCTATCACATTTCCATCTCGTAAAAGCACAGGTGGATGTTCAACGATGGCAGACATTAAACGTTGATGTAAGCCATGGAAATCACCCAATTCCTCATTCAATTGGGTAATGAGTGCGGACTGTTTGCTTTGGATCACGGGTTGAATGGCATGACGTAAATAAGGGACTTGCGCACAGGCTTGACGCAGCTGCACTAAGTCACGTGGACGGGCACTGCCTAAAGCCACACGGCTGAGAACACGTTCAATGTCTCCAATTTCTTTTAATACTAAACGGACTGGCGATTCATGGTAGCCATCCACAAGGCTCTTGGTGGCGTCTAAACGTGCATCGAGCAGCTTGGTATCACGTAAAGGCTGCATTAACGTACGGCTAAGTAAACGTCCACCCATGGCTGTTTGACAGTCATTGATGAGTTGGAATAAGGATGTGCCGTGTTCAAACAGAGGCTCAACCAACTCTAAGTTTCTACGTGTCACAGGATCAAGCGCAATGAAATCACTGCTTTGTTCCAGTTTAATAGACCGAATATGCGGCAAGGCAGTCTTTTGCGTTTCTTTGGCATAATGAATCAGCGATGCTGCTGCTGCTTTGGCAAGCGGCAAATGGTCAATACCGAAACCAGCTAAAGTCGATACAGCAAACTGATCACATAAGGTTTTTTGTGCATTGTTTAAATTAAAGTCGACATTTGGACGGCGTGTCACGGGGCAGTCGAGCAGTTTTTTAATGTGTTCAATGATGTTGGGGTCGACAATATTTTCATCGACCAAAATTTCACTTGGCATGAGGCGAGACAGTTCAATGCCGAGTTGCTCAAGTTGGAACTCTTGTTGCTGTACTTTGAATAACCCCGCACTTAAATCTAACAGTGCAATACCAATTTCATTTTGTTGTACGCAAAGCGCGACAAGGTTTGAACTTTGATGTGCCGTCAGTAAGGCATCGTCAGTCAGCGTACCCGGTGTAATAATCCGGACAACGCCACGTTCAACAGGGGCCTTACCTGTAACTTCACCAATTTGCTCGCAAATAACGACGGTTTCGCCTTTTTTCACCAAGCGAGCAAGGTAGCCTTCAGCTGCATGGTAAGGAACACCTGCCATAGGGATGGGTTGACCATTGGCTTTGCCACGATGGGTCAGGGTAATTCCGAGAAGTTTAGCGGCCTTATGTGCATCTTCAAAAAATAGCTCGTAGAAGTCACCCATACGATAGAACATCAAAGAGTGCGGATGTTGCATTTTGACGCCCATGTACTGTTGCATCATGGGTGTGAGGGTGGACAAATCAGTTATGATTCCCGAATTGCTCATGTAGGTGAAATCCTTAAATCTTTGAAAATGCACAATATAAAAATAGACCGAGCGACACCGCTTACCGTATGTATTTATGTGCTATGAACAGCTATTGTATGAATGGCAATATCTTAGCAAAATTGAAAACGACTAAACAATAAATCATCTATAAAGCGAACAGTTGTTAAACAGCCAAGTGATTATTGCTGTAGGCGTTAGGTGTAAAGCAAAAATAAAAAAGCCTAAACATCTGTTTAGGCTTTTTAAGTTTAAGGCTTATACAGACCGAGTTCAGTCAGGTGCAACCGCAGGATACGACGTAACTCAAGAACGGCTTCAGGCGTTTCTTGAATAGAATGTCCACCTTTAATAATCTTCTCCGACAATGCACCATCCAGATGGGCACTCGTATAAGGCACAACATCGTCTGTAATGATATTGAGGTCATCACTTTTGGTCGCATTCCCCATGATGCTGTGGAATTTCATGCCTTTGTATGGAACGACATTTTTAGTTAATCGAGTAAAGTTAGAGTTTTTGCTGAGATCACTTGGCCCATTTTGAATGAGTCCATTATCGACATCTTTAATGAAGGCTTGTAGGTCAGGGTCACTACTTTGTATAACATCGGTCAGTGCCCCCAAAAACGCACCTGGTAGACGAATGACTTTACGTGCCGCAAGGGTAAACCAGCGGTCAGCAAACTCTGTTCCACGATGTGGGGCTGCTAAGAAAATGGCCCGACTAAAGTTTGGAATCGGTTGAATGTCCAGGCGTGATTTAAACAGAGGATCATTTTTAAATTGTTGCACACGTCGATTGGGTAGCAGTTTCATTGCCGCAGGGGTTAAGTCAGCATCGCTCACTAAAAGCCGTGCAATAATGCCGCCCATACTATGTCCCACTAGCACAGCATCCTTTTTGGCAGGCGCTTTGCTGTCGACCAAATTAAAGCTTTGTTGAATGATTGCATAGATTTGGAAACGACTTTCCAAAATTGGCATATTGGTCGAGTAGAACACTTGCCAGACTTGATAGTGTTCACGTAGCACGGGATCGCCCATGACATCATTCGTCAGACGAACCCATGCCTCGGGACTGCTGGCTAGTCCGTGAACGAGCACCACCACTTTTTTATTTGGATTGTACGGCTCAAGCATGTATAGGTGCGGCATGGTGAGGCGTGCATCACGATCAATTAGTGATAAATACGCGGCTTTACCTAAATTGTTTTGTGCTAACCATAAGCCATAAGGCGCAGAAAAGTTTGCAGCAAGAGGGTAACTTTTGCCTGCAATTTTCGCAGATTCAAACTTATAGGGATCATAAGCTGAGATTTCAAACTCAGGGTTGTTTAAGATTTCATCGATATTGGATGCAGAGCGTGGCTGTGCGGTAATAGTCGCTGCTAAATAACGGGCATTGTGAATGTTAGGATTACGACCATTGGTGTACTGATAATGTAGTGGATCGACAATATATTTGGCTTTTTCTGGTGAGGTATCATTGTGCTCGGGTGGGAGGACAATCAGAAACTCTGAACCAAAACCATCGCGACGTGTGATAGAGCGCAGACCTGAAAAGTTCATATTGTAAGTTGACATCAGTTGTTCAACTTGACGGTTTTTTAAAAGTGGGTAGTTATCATAATTTATGCGGTAAATACTTTGTCCCACTTTGATTTGATTACCGACTTCAGATGGCCCATGGCGTAAGCCATAACTATTTACAAGTTTAGCGATAGCCTGGTTATAAAAGTCACGGAGTTGGACTTGACGGTTATCAAAAATACGGTCTTGGGGGCCACGTTTGGTGTTAAACATGTAGGCATAACTGTAGCGAATGCTTTTATCCAGCATACCGAGTTGTTGATCTAAGCAGCTTTGGTAGTTTTGTTTTTGCAGCGCCTGTTTTTCTTCAGACTGGGTCTTGGCTAAAATACTCACTTTACAGGCTGATGATTTTTCTAAGGAAAGTGCTTTAGCGAGATAAAGTTCGCTGGCAGTAGAGAGGAGCTGTTCATCTTGAATTTGTGGAATTTGTTTGAGTTCGCTGACACATTCTTCAGGTTGCTCTGAACAGATTTTTGCTTCTCGACCCGTCATAGACAGCACGTTTAGACTCGCTTCACTGAGCTTATCCCGCGTTAAAATACTCTCACGCTCATTGGTAATCGTGACGTTCAGTGATTGATTTTTCACACTGACCACTTGGCAACCACTCAAAAGCGAAACGAGAGTGGTCATCATCAAGGTGCTACGGATGTATTTAGGCATAAAAAGCGTCGACTACCGTTTATTCTTTTGAATTTTTTAAATCATACGATAATTCTCGGATTTATCAATTCGCCTAAAATAAAAATAGACCGAAAATTCGGTCTATTTTTAGGTACATCAGAAGTGATGGAATTATTTTGCAGTATTTAGAACTTGCCAAACATTCCAACGACCTTGTTTTTCAATTTCATTAATCAAGCGATCCGCAACTTCAGCTTCTTGTGGATATTTCAGCTTGTAGTTTTTCAAGGTTTGCACCGCATTTTTCTTTTGTTCCATAGCGATGTAGTTATTTGCTGTCGCTAAATAGGCTTCTTGAACACCAGCTTTCATTGCTTTATCGAGGTATGGCATCGCTTCGCGTTGACCACCACCTTCAGACAAGGCAAAACCGAACCAGAAGTTTGCTTCAGGGTCTTCTTTATTAATTTTTAAAATACGCTGTGCATAAGCCAAAGACTTAGTGGTATAGACTGAACCAAGGTCTAAATTACGTGCCATAACGCTGGCTTTGAATGCACGAACCAGTACATCAAATGAAGCATTGTCTTTCGACGCTAACGTATCGAGCTGTTGTGTCACTTCTTTTAGTTTTAACTCAAAACCTTTACGTTCTTGGCGTTCTGTAAAGCGTGGTGGGTAGTGACGTGCTTTGCCTTCAACCAACTGTAAGAAGTCATCAATTTCAGTAATATCGACTTCATTGTCGCCCGCCAGTACGGCAAACTTCAACTGACGGTCTTTGCTGTTTACGGTTGGGATAATCAGTTTATTGGTGTCTAAAACTAGTTTTTTAGATGGGTCGTCAGAGCGAGTCACTTCCATTTTAGTTACGGGTTGAGCCGCTGCTTTTTTTAAGTTAATTTCAAATGGAGGTGGCGCATCATAATTAAATGGATTGAGTGCATAAAATGGTGCAGTTAATTCAGGCTCTGTAAAAACGATGGTATCGCTATTGTTCTTCGTTGGGTTTGAGCTACACGCTGTTAAAAACGAGACAGCAAGAACAGCAACCGCTAAGGGTTTAAGCATCATAAGGTTCATCCATTCATTATTTTAAGAAGTGGTATAAAAGGCATGTTCGTCAGTCTAAAAAAACTCTGATGAACATGCAAGGTTTGCTATAGGCAGGTTTTCAAAAACTAACACTTTTCATGTTTAGTCATTGGATGGTAGGCTTTGAGCTTCACATTCGCGGCGTACATCTTCCAAAATTTTCAATTCTTCAGCACTAAAGGGTTGTTCATTTTGTTGTTGCTTTTTAAAAGTTGGATCAAGCAAAGACAAACGTTGGCATAGGGTGTTCATCCTTTTCTCATTCAGCTGAATGCGGTCAAGTAGAACACGCATACCTTCAAGAATTGGATCAGACTGGTCTTGCGTTGCAGCATAAGGTTGGAAACCAATACTTTCTGCATAATCGCGACGACGTGTTTCTGCTTCATCTTTCGGTTTATCTTTAGAAATAAAGCGTGCAGGGTTACCAACTGCGGTCGTGTCGGCTGGAACAGCTTTGGTGACGACTGCATTTGAGCCGACTTTCGCATTTTTACCGACAGTAAAAGGGCCTAAAATTTTAGCACCAGCACCAACCACCACGCCGTCTTCTAAGGTGGGGTGACGTTTGCCTTTATTCCATGTGGTTCCACCTAAAGTGACACCGTGATATAAGGTCACATCGTCGCCAATTTCAGCGGTTTCACCAATCACGACGCCCATGCCATGGTCAATAAAAAAACGACGGCCAATTTTAGCACCCGGGTGAATTTCAATACCTGTTGCAAATCGGCTAAAAAAAGACAATAAACGTGCTGAGCCTTTACATTCTTTTTTCCATAACTCATGCGCCATACGGTGCATGATCAAGGCGTGAATGCCTGGATATGTGGTCAGAACTTCTAAAGTGTTTCGTGCCGCAGGATCGCGCGCGAATACAGCTTGTATATCTTCTTTGAGCTGTTTAAGCATTAGATTGATCCTCTGTTTGATCCGTATTTGACTTTTTCCATGTGCCGTTGTTTAAAGCTTGTACACGACTAAAAATACCACGAAGTAAATGATATTCCATACGATCTAATTGTATACGTCCAAAAAGACGACGCAAGCGTAAAGGCAGTAATCGAGGATTTTTTGGATCTAAAAATTCAATCTCAGCCAACATTTTTTCAATGTGCGGGTAGAACTGTTCCATTTGCTCATGTGTGACCAAAGGCTCATCCCACTGCATAGACTCTGTATTTGTTACAGGCATGGTTGCAGCTTCATTTTTACCGCTTTCCACAGCAGCAAGAGTTGCCATACGCATTTCATAACAAATCACTTGAATGGCTTGAGCCACATTTAGCACGCCATAGTCTGTATTTACAGGAATGGTGACATGATAGTTAGCCATGGCCAGTTCTTCGTTGGTCAGTCCGCGGTCTTCACGACCAAATACAACAGCAACGTCTTGCTGATCATTCACCACTGCTGAAATTGATTTTTCAGCTGCGGGACGTGCGTCTAGCAAAGGCCAAGGAATGGTACGACTACGCGCACTCGTGCCAAACACTAAATGGCAGTCTTTGATGGCATCGGCAAGAGTTTCAACGATTTCAATCTGCTCAATTAAATCAGTTGCTCCCGCAGCCAAAGCATCGATATCGGGATGTGGATAGGTTTTTGGCGCAACCAAAACCAGTTTTGAGAGTCCCATCGTTTTCATGGCGCGCAGTGCGCTACCAATGTTCGCAGGGAGTGTGGTATTGACCATGACAATACGCACATGGGAGAGATGCGCTGAAACAGCGGCATTGTCAAATTGGCTCATGATTTTTCCAATGAATCTTTAAAATTTAAATAGTTAAGAAAACTGACCGACTTCAGCCTGATATAAGTCCATGGCATCATCCATGCTCATATCCGCAGGTGGCGGTGGTACATCTACAGGTTTGGCTTCTTCATAGCTCACTGCTTTGGCAGCTTTGGATTTCACTTGATATTCCACATGAAGATTTTCTTTACCAAAATAGTCACGGAGTTTAGACAGTAGTTCATCCAGTGGTGCCACTTTCCAATTAATCCCTAAGTGCAATTCAGCCGTGGCATACGGGTAGTCCAACAGCAATTGTAGCGGGATGTGATTACACATATCGACATTACAAAAGGGTGCAAGAATATTTTTTAAATCTTGGCTTAGTGTTTTTGTACTATGCGTTGGGTCGAGACGAATTTGAATACAGTTGGCGCGTTTTTGGCGAATTTCATTTAGGGTAAATGCTTTGGTTAAACGTCCCATTGGGCGGTCAAAGCCTTCACGTTCGTAAATTTCACCTTCAATCACCACCACTTTTTCATTTTGAATGATGTCTTTAAAACGCATAAAGCGTTCATGATTCGCAGAGACTTCAATCCGTGAGGTACCATCATCTAAGGTCACCATCATTCGGTTCGGGAAGTTGGCTACATCAACCACAAGACCAGCAAAAACGGTAGTGACACCGCGACGGGTTGGGGTAAGTTCATTAATTTTGTTTGGAATAAACGCTTTCAACTCAGTGCGATAGACATCGATCGGGTGACCTGTTAAATACAACCCTAGGGTGTCTTTTTCACCTTTGAGACGGACTTCATCTGACCATGGCTTAACAGGTTTGGCAGGTTTACGTTGTACTTCTTCAACCTCCCCAAACAAGTCCATGATGCCTGTTTCACGGTTTGATCGAGCTTGATCCGCCGCTTGTACCGCTTCAGGAAGCTGCGCCATTAGACTTGAACGCTCAATGCCGAGGCAGTCTAAAGCACCTGAGCGAATCAATGCTTCTAAAGTCCGTTTATTTATTTTTTTCAGATCAATACGATGGCAGAAATCAAATAAGTCACGATACGGCCCATCTTGAATACGCGAGTCAATGACCGACTGCATCGCTGCTTCGCCGACGCCTTTAATTGCACCGAGTCCATAAACAATCGTTTTGTCGTCCGAAGCATGGAATTGATAGATGGACATATTAACCGAAGGCGGCAATACCTCTATATCATTGTGTCGACAGTCATCAATCAAGAACACCACGTTATCGGTGTTTTGCATTTCTGATGACATCACCGCTGCTAAGAATTCAGCTGGATAATGCGCTTTGAGCCATGCCGTTTGATAGGCCACTAAGGCATATGCTGCGGCATGTGATTTGTTAAAGCCATAACCTGCGAACTTTTCCATATAGTCAAAGATATGGTTGGCAGTAGCCTCATCAATGTCTTTTTTAGCAGCACCTTCCGTGAAAATTTGGCGCTGTTTGACCATTTCTTCGGGCTTTTTCTTACCCATCGCACGACGCAGTAAGTCCGCACCACCCAAGCTATAGCCTGCACAATACTGTGCCGCCTGCATTACCTGTTCTTGGTAAACCATAATGCCATAAGTCGGTTCAAGTACACCTTCAAGTAGGGGATGGAGATATTCAAACTCGCCACCATGCATACGGTGGATAAAGTCTGGAATCAGGTCCATCGGACCCGGACGGTAAAGGGATACGAAGGCGATAATTTCTTCAAATTTGCTTGGACGTGCTTCCTTGAGCATTTTTTTCATGCCCACGGATTCAAACTGGAATACTGCTGTGGTGTTGGCATTGGCAAAGATGAGGTATGCATCTTTGTCATCAAGCGGAATGAAAGCAATATCTAAAGGCACATCTAGCTGAATGCGCTTATTGATATTCTTCACGGCATCTTCAATGACCGTTAAGTTACGCAGACCCAAGAAGTCGAACTTCACTAGACCAGCAGATTCAACATCGTCTTTATCGTATTGCGCAACACGGCCTGTACCATCTGCGTCACATAAGACGGCAGAAAAGTCGGTAATTTTAGTTGGGGAAATGACCACGCCACCTGCGTGTTTACCTGTGTTACGGGTAATGCCTTCGAGCTTTAATGCCATTTCCCAAATTTCAGCCGCATCGTCATTGTCAGGGTTGGATGGGTTGGTGACAATGTCTTTAAGTTGTGGCTCTGCTTCAATCGACTCTTCGAGACTTAAACCTAAAGGTTTGGTCGGAATCATTTTTGAGATTCTGTCTGCCAAACCATAGGATTTACCCAAGACACGTGCCACGTCACGAATGGCACCTTTGGCTGCCATGGTACCGAAAGTGGCAATTTGTGATACTGCATCGCGTCCGTATGTACGCGCTACATAGTCAATCACACGATCACGACCAGCAATACAGAAATCGACGTCGAAATCGGGCATTGAAACACGTTCTGGGTTTAAGAAGCGTTCGAAAAGTAGTCCGTATGGGAGAGGATCTAGGTCCGTAATTTTTAAGCTGTAGGCAACAAGTGAACCTGCACCTGAACCACGGCCTGGACCAACCGGAACGCCATTACCTTTGGACCATTGGATGAAGTCCATGACAATCAAGAAGTAACCTGGGAAACCCATTTTAAGAATGGTCCCGATTTCATACTCTAAACGATCATCATATTCTTTACGTTTTTCAGGCCAGTATTCATCACGCGTTTCAGGTGGATATAAAAAGTCTAAACGCTCTTCTAAACCTTCTTTGGATAAATGTGCAAAGTAGGTGTCGATGGTATGGCCTTCAGGAATAGGGTAGTCAGGCAGGAAATATTTACCTAATTGCAGCGTGACGTTACAACGTTTGGCAATCTGATAAGTATTTTCAATTGCAGATGGAATGTCTGCAAATAATTCCGCCATTTGTTGGCCAGATTTAAAATATTGCTCTGGAGAGTAATTTTTTGGTCGGCGGTTATCCCCTAATACATAACCATCGGCAATACAGACCCGAGCTTCGTGTGCCTCAAAGTCTATTTCTTTCATGAAGTGCACATCGTTGTGTGCAACTACACCAATATTATATTTTTTAGCCAGTTTTAAGGCTTCATAATTGAAGTCATCTTCGCCTGAACGCTCTGTTCGACATAAAGCCAAATAAACACGATTGCCAAATTTTGCAATCCATTCTTCGAGTAAAGGTTCGGCTTTTTGTGGATTCGATGTACAGAGCATTTTGCCGACATCAGATCGCATGCCAAGTAGTGTAATCAGGTCATGGTTTTGTTCTAAAATCCAGTCTTTTGCAACGCAAGGAATATCAAGCTGTTGACCACGGATAAAACCCTCTGAAACCAGTTCAGTCAGATTACGCCAGCCAACATTACTCATCGCCAATAAAGTCGCGCGATGTTCAGCATCGTTCAAGCGAACTTCTGAACCCATAATCGGTTTGATGCCATTATCTAAGCATTTACCATAAAATTTTACAGCAGCGTGTAAGTTAGATAAGTCAGTAATGGCAAGGGCTGGCATACCTTCTGCCTTAGCAGCTTTGACTAAATCAGGTATACGTACAATTGATTCTGTGATTGAAAATTCTGTATGAATACCAAGATGTACAAAGTGCATAAGTGAGTCCCTGCAAAAACCGCTGAATAGTTTAACATGCTCTGTTGCGATTCTGAGTGCGATTCAAATGAATTGGCAAAATTTAATAGCACACAGTGTTTGGACTGTTTATTTTATTGTCAGTAAGTGCGTCATTGCTAAAAAGGGCAGTCAATGATTGCTCTGTGTCATAGAAAATTGTCTTTAACAGGCAACGGCTTGCTGAAGGGCAAAACTGTGCAAATTTCCATTTTTAAAGCCGAAGTTCAGATAAGCCGTGTAGGGTGGAGAAAAATCCTGAGGCTCTTTTAGAAAGGCTTTGACTTCATTGGGTTGGAGCAGCAAAACTTGGGCTTCACCTGATGCATTCAGTCCTTGTGCACTGTATTTAAAGTCTTGTTTAAACTGCTGCAAAGTATAATTCGGTGTGACCTGAATATTTTGCACGCGTATGTTTTCGCTCATAGCTTGAGTGCTTTTCCATTCAAGCCAAACACGGCCTTTGGTTTGACCGAGTTGTTTGAAATTCGCTTTATCTTGATAAAATTTTTCGGCCTGAATCTTAGGATTATCTTCGTTAAAAATCTCAAACTTTAGGGTTTTGGATTGGCCACTTTTAATACTGTATTCATAGTTGCCTGTACATTCAGCATATAGCTTACTGGTTTTTCCATTTGGAGGGGCGAGCAATTGACTGACTTGATGTGCTGTCACAGATGCATTGAGTTCAACCTGATTCACTTTCACACTGGTGACGTAGTTATAGGGATTTGAAGCTGCATGGCTGAGCATCGGCAAAAGACTTAGACTGATCAATAGAGTTGTTATTTTCATAGTTATAGCTTTTAAAAGTTTTGTTTGCCAGATTATATAAAATTGAGACCTGAAAAAAGCTCCCAATATTGAGAGCTTAATTTTGTTAGCGTAGTTTAGACAGCCAATCGCCAACGGATTGTACAATTTGCACCATGATCAACAGCACAATCACTGTGAGTATCACGACACTAGTGTCAAAACGTTGATAACCATAAGATATAGCAAGGTCACCAATACCGCCTGCACCCACGGCCCCGGCCATCGCGGTTGCACCAATTAAGCTAATCGTGGCTGTGGTTAAGTTTAAAATCAGTGAACTGCGTGCTTCAGGTAAAATAAATTTGAAGATGATTTGTAGCGGAGTTGCACCCATGGCTTGTGCAGATTCGATAATCCCTTCATTCACTTCCAGTAATGAAGTTTCCACCAAACGACCAATGTATGGTCCAACATAAATGGTGAGCGGAACAATCGCAGCCCACGTGCCAATCGATGTACCGACGATGAGTTTGGTTAAAGGTAAAACCGCAATCAGCAAAATAATAAAGGGTAGAGAGCGTAGAGCATTCACAATCGGGTTCAGGCTGTGATAAATCGCTTTATTTGGCAAAATACCATCAGGACGTGTGACCAATAAAATGATGGCCTGAATAAAGCCCCAAATACAGCCGAACAGCATTGCAAAAAACACCATATGAAATGTTTCTTGCAAAGCAGTAATAAACTGGTCAATCGATAAAGAGCTTTTCCAAAAAGGCGCTGTGATTTGAGTTAACCACTGGACAATTAAATCTCTCATGCCTGCTCTCCTGATTGTTCAACAGCCACACCATGTTGTTTTAAAAACTCAACTGCTTCAGCGATCAGACTTTCATCGCCCAAGAGCTGAACAAACATTTGCCCAATCACATTGCCATCAATTTCAATCATGTTGGCAAACAGGATATTGAGACTAATATCAAACCGTTTAATTAAGTTTTGAATTACGGTTTCGTGTGCAGAGTTACCAAGGAACTGTAAGCGGTAAATACTATGATGATGCTTATGTTCGAGGTTATTCAGAAGCTTAATAGGTAACTGTTGATGTAAAATCGTTTGAATAAAATTCTGTGTCGTTGCATGTTGTGGGCGACTAAATAAGTCCACCGTTTTCCCAGTTTCAACCACTTTGCCGAGTTCCATCACGGCCACATGTGAGCAGATGCTTTGTATCACATCCATTTCATGCGTCACCATGACGATGGTAATGCCTTGCTCTTGATTGATTTTTTTGAGCAAGTCTAAAACTGACTTGGTGGTTTGTGGGTCTAGGGCAGAAGTCGCTTCGTCACAAAGTAATATTTTAGGATGGTTGGCAAGCGCACGTGCAATACCGACACGCTGTTTTTGACCACCCGAGAGCTCGTCTGGATAAGCCTCTTTTTTGTGTTTGAGATCAATAAACTCAAGTAGCTCATTCAAACGTTTTTCACGTTCAGCTTTGCTATAACCTAAAAGTTTCATGGGCATTTCAATATTGGCTGCAACGGTTTTGGTTTGCAGTAAGTTGAAATGCTGGAAAATCATGCCAATATTTGCACGTTCTTGACGTAATGCTTTTGCATCTAATGCAGTAAAGTCTTTTTGATTGATAATCACTTGGCCTTGAGTTGGGCGTTCAAGTAAATTGATCAAACGAATGAGGGTACTTTTACCTGCACCACTATAGCCAATAACGCCAAAAATACTGCCTTCTGGAATGTCCAAATTGATTTGGTCCAGTGCAGGAATGGTTTGGCCTTTCAGCTGATAGTGCTTTGAAATGTTTTTAAATTGAATCATATCGTCAAAAACTACACAAAAATGAAAAAACAGGCAAAGAGACTTTGCCTGTTTCGTTGATTTGATTATATTACTATTTAGCTTGAGTAAGGTAGCTTACTGGCTTGTTCACATCAATTTTTGTGCCGCCAAAATGTTCTTGAACATATTTGCCGACTGCAGCGACATGGTAAAGCTCACCGACTTTTTTCAGTACAGGGTCATTTTGACGCGCTTCAGCTACAGCAAGAACGTTTACGTTCATTTTTGTGGTTTGATCGATAGGCTCATAGTAAATCGCATCTTTCAATACGTTTAGACCACCTTCCATTGCAAGGGTATTACCCAAAACAATTGCATCAACTTCGTCTTTCACACGTACAGCCGTTGCCATTTGAATAGGCTTGATGACGAACGCTTTGTTGTTTTCAACGATATCTTTAGATGTGCCTTTCACGAAGTCAAAGTCATTTTTTAACTTCACTAGACCCGCAGATTGTAATAATAACAATGCACGTGATTCGTTCGCACCATCATTTGGAATCGCAATCGTTGCACCATTTTTAAATTCAGCCAGTGTTTTTACTTTGCTTGAATAGATGCCCATTGGCTCTAGATATGTGGTTGAAAGTGGAGCAATCTTCGCTGTGTTCGCTTCGTTGTATGCCACAAGGTAAGCATAAGATTGGAATGCGTTGACATCGACTTCATTGTTTGCAACAGCAGTGTTCATTGCAACATAGTCAGTGAAGTTCTTAATGTCTAACTTTAAGCCAGCTGCTTTAGTTTCTGGCAAAGTTGCAATGTGGCGCCAAATATCAGCATCAGAACCAGTCGATGCGATGGTTACTGTTTGCTCAGCTGCTGCAGTATCCGTTTTAGCCGCATCTGTTGCAGGTGCTTCAGGTTTGCTACAACCCGTTAAAACAACAGATAAACCCAGCGCAATTCCTAGAATTTTTTTCATTTTTTCTTCCCGATTAAGCATCCAAAAGAGGCTTAACTTAGCTGAACAATAGAGAGATCAATTGATTTTAAATCAGGTATTCCTGATTTGATGCATATGACTGTAATGTGAGTTTTGCAAGTGTGCAATTCGATATCAGTCGAATATGTACTTTCTCTTTGGAAAAGATTAACGTTTTCAACTCACTAGAAACATCTCTGCTCAATCGTTAAATTTTGCACATCATATCAACAAAGTAATATTCGATATAGAGCATAAAAGTTCAATACTTATCTGATTTAAAGATTAGTAATTTGCATTTTGTTTGTAATTTTATAATGAAAACAATATATTATTTTTAATTAATCTATTTAAAAATAATAATTTGCATAAATTTTGTGCTTTATAAGATTTTATCTAAACTAAATACAAAAAATAGATATAACGAGTATAAAGTGCAAAAAGTATGTCTCAGAGTACAGGATGAATATAGCTATATCTTTAGAACTTGATTTATATTCATACGGATATATTTAAAAAAATTCGCAGCGGTTTGCAATAAAAAAACCCGCATTTAGCGGGTTTTTACGGTATGAATGTTTTTAAGCATTTTCACGCGCAATAGCACGATAACCAATATCTGTACGATATTGCATACCTGTAAATGTAACTTGACCACAAACTTCTAAAGCATTGACTTGCGCTTCAAGTACGGTATCGCCAAGAGCTGTGACACATAAAACACGACCACCCGCAGTCAAGATGTGACCGTCGGCACTCATTGTAGTGCCCGCATGGAAGATTTTTGTGTTCTCAGGAGATTGACCAAGACCAGAGATTACGTCACCTTGACGAACGGTTTCTGGGTAACCTTCTGCTGCTAGGACAATACCAATTGATTTGCGTTCATCCCATTCAGCTTCTACTGGAAGATTACCTGCAATACCAGCTTCAACCAGATCGACCAATGATGATTTTAAACGCATCATAATCGGCTGAGTTTCAGGGTCACCAAAACGACAGTTGAACTCGATCACTTTTGGTTGACCTTTGTCATCAATCATCAAGCCTGCGTATAAGAAACCTGTATAAACGTGACCGTCTTTTTTCATACCTTCAACGGTAGGACGCATCACTTCATTCATGGTTTTTTCAAATACATCTGCAGTCACCACAGGAGCAGGAGAGTAAGCACCCATACCACCCGTGTTTGGACCTTGGTCGCCTTCAAAAATACGCTTATGGTCTTGAGATGTTGCCATTGGTAAGATGTTGTCGCCATCAATCATACAAATGAAAGACGCTTCTTCACCAGCAAGGAATTCTTCGATCACAACACGAGAACCAGCATCACCAAACTTGTTGCCCGCCAGCATGTCATCAATCGCATCAAAAGCCTCTTGATTGGTCATGGCTACAATTACGCCTTTACCCGCAGCAAGACCGTCGGCCTTGATCACGATTGGTGCGCTATTTTTTTCAACAAATGCTTTCGCTGCATCGACTTCAGTAAATACATCGTAGAACGCGGTAGGAATGTTGTGGCGTTTTAAGAAGTGCTTAGCAAAAGCTTTCGAGCCTTCTAGTTGGGCAGCAAATTGAGTTGGCCCCCAAATTTGAAGCTCTGCCGCGCGGCAAGCATCCACTACACCATTTACCAGTGGTGCTTCTGGACCCACAATAATCAAATCTACTGCATTATTTTTTGCAAAGTCGATAATTGCAGCATTGTCTAAAATGTTGAGTGCAACATTTTCACATTTGTTTTCTGTTGCAGTTCCTGCATTACCTGGTGCAACAAAAACTTTTGCAACTTTTTCATCTTGCGCGATTTTCCATGCCAATGCATGTTCACGACCGCCATTACCCAAAACTAAAATGTTCATCGGTTCATACTCCATGAATCGAAATGACATAAAGTCCTCAGCCTAAGAAGGAGAGGACTTTATGTAAGATTTAGAAATCTGTTTTAAACCACATGTATGACTTTGTCATTACGGTCTGCATCTATCACTTAGTGACGGAAGTGACGCATGCCCGTGAAGACCATCGCAATACCTGCTTCGTCTGCAGCAGCAATGGTTTCTTCGTCACGCATAGAACCACCCGGTTGGATAATACATTTAATGCCTGCTTTCGCTGCATTATCAATACCATCGCGGAATGGGAAAAATGCATCAGACGCCATTACAGCACCTTCAACCACTAAACCTGCATGTTCCGCTTTAATCGCAGCAATACGCGCTGAGTTAACACGGCTCATTTGACCTGCGCCTACACCAATGGTTTGACGACCTTTAGCATAAACAATGGCATTTGATTTCACGTATTTTGCAACTTTCCATGCAAAAATTAAGTCATCAATTTCAGCATCCGTTGGGGCGCGTTTCGTCACGACTTTTAAATCATCTTTAGTGATCATACCTAAGTCTTGGTCTTGAACCAATAAACCACCATTGACGCGTTTATAGTCTAATTGTGGCGCACGCTCATCAAGTGCAGGTAATTCACCACAAACCAGAACACGAACATTTTTCTTCGCGCCAGTGACTTCAAGCACACCTTCAGCAATGCTTGGTGCAATAATCACTTCAACAAACTGACGGTCAACAATTGCTTGTGCAGTTGCAACATCTAATTCACGGTTGAATGCAATGATGCCGCCAAAAGCTGATTCAGGATCTGTTGCATAAGCCAAGTCATATGCCGCTTGAATACCATCTAAAGACACCGCAACGCCACATGGGTTTGCGTGTTTAACGATGACACAAGCAGGTTTTGCAAATGATTTCACACATTCAAGTGCGGCATCTGTATCTGCAATGTTGTTATAAGACAGTTCTTTACCTTGAAGTTGTTTCGCTGTTGAAACAGAAGCTTCAGTTGCTGTGCTTTCTACATAGAATGCTGCTGACTGATGCGGGTTTTCACCATAACGCAAGTCTTGAGCTTTATTTAACTGTGTATTGAACGTACGTGCAAACTTGTCTGCTTGACCTTCTTCTTTGCCTACGCGAGCGCCTAGGTAAGAAGCAATCATGCCATCATACTGTGCTGTATGTTCAAATGCTTTAACTGCTAAGTCAAAACGAGTTTCGTAAGACAAAGCACCATTTGTTTTTAGTTCAGCAACAACAGTGTCATAGTCTGTAGCATTGACCACAATACCGACAGAAGCATGGTTTTTCGCAGCAGCACGCACCATGGTTGGGCCACCGATGTCGATATTTTCAATCGCATCTGCAAGTGAGCAATTTGGTTTAGCGACTGTTGCAGCAAATGGATAAAGGTTCACAACCACAAGATCGATCGCATCGATGTTGTGTTCAGCCATCACAGCTTCGTCTAGACCGCGACGAGCTAAGATACCACCATGAATTTTCGGGTGTAGCGTTTTTACACGACCATCCATCATTTCTGGGAAACCAGTATGCTCTGAAACTTCAACTACAGCGATATTGTTGTCTTTTAACAACTTATATGTACCGCCAGTAGATAAAATTTCTACCCCTAGAGCAACAAGGTTTTGAGCGAACTCAACAATGCCAGTTTTATCGGAAACAGAGATTAAAGCGCGTTTAATGGTCATGATCTTCGTCACAGTTATCAAGAATTAAAACAAAAAGCCAAAAATAGCAGGTAAAAAAAATGCCCGCGGAAGCCGCAAGCATTTTATCATTTATTCACTCATTAAACCGTGAGCTTTTAACTTTTTACGTAAAGTTCCACGGTTAAGTCCTAGAATCTCCGCAGCACGTGTTTGGTTACCGCGGGTATATTCTAAAACTACAGATAGAAGAGGTTTCTCCATTTCTGCCAGCACCATGTCGTAGACCTGAGATGGTTGCTCGCCTTGCAGTTGTGCAAAATAGTGGCGAACTGCGCGATCTACGTGAATACGAAGAGCGACATCAGACTGTGCAGTAAAAATAGGAGATTTGCTATTCATGCGAAGTAATCCGAAAAATCTAAATATCACTTGGGTAAAGTGACATATATAAAGTGGTCTAAAATTAAAATGAACTTCGTTTTAGATCCTAAAACGACTAGTTCTAAAACTGTACATTTAGCATGCCACAATATCGCTAAGTTGGTCGAAATATAAGCGTAACAATAGTTAAATATTTGTTACCGACCTTTTTTAAACAAAAAAATCTGCTCAATACGCGATATTTCGATAACGCGCATTTTTGCTGATGTTCTATTTGTATTAAAAGACTGAGGAGATTGCAGCACTAAGCTTTTGTGGCGCGTATCATACCATTGTCTAAGAAAAAGTGAGCAAGAAAACTGCATTTTTTTTCACTTTTTTTACATTTTTTTTAAATTTTAGGGCTGGACTATTTCTAAACTGTAATGATTGAAGCTTTTACGGCTGACTGGCAGGCTAAATTTGAATTTGAACGGACTATTTTTAGGAATTCGTTTGATTCCAACCAGACTATCAATCAAATATTCATTTGCATGTAGTTGATAGGTTGAATCGACTTCACCATCCACTTTTAAAATGACCTTAAGATCTGGTAGAGGAAGACTGGTGTCATGATAATTGATCAGTTCACCTGAAAATTGAGTTTTCTGTGCATCGAGACGTTTTACTTTTAATTTATTAATGCTGATCAGACTGTAACGTTCTTGTAGGCTGCTACAGTTCAGTACAAGACAAATTTTATTATAGGTTGCGCCTAATGCGGGGCTGTTATTCAGGATATGTGGGTTAAACCATAAGTATTGGAAACACAATAAAGCCAATAAGCTGAAGTTAATCACACCCCAAAGCATATAGTACATTGGGCTTTTTTGCGGTTTCGCTGGATTGTTGTCTGCCAAATTCATGGCAGGATAGTTACCAATCGGGTCGGTACTAAAATAGTTTAAATTGTTTAAATAGGTTTTGAGGTCAATGTTGGAGTGCTCAACTTTCAGGTTGAAAATATCAAGTAAATTTGATGTCGACATTGAAAGCGCAGCAGATTGTGATAAATCAAAATGAATGCTGTCTACACGAGGAGAGGAAAATGCTGAATTTGAAGACATGCTCATGTCATTCTGATTCGCCGATTTTTCCTCACCTGTGTCAAAAGTATGACCCGTGGTTAAATGCGAGAGCGCATTAAAGGTCATCGAACACTTTGGGCAACAAACCATACCTTGCGCAACAGTGAGTTGTGCAACACTTACTTTGTAGATGGTTAGGCATTTAGGGCAAGAGGTTTGTTTGTCGCTCATAGTGTATTAAGAGTTCATTTAAAGGGTGTGGCGTTTACCCGAGATTCGGCACCAGTTTTCATCACGTTTCTCGACCTCTAATATATCAAAAAACTCAGAATAAACACTAGAAACATCAGAAACTTGCTCTTCAATTACACCTGCAAGTGCGAACTCTCCCTCAGATTTGACCAAAGTTGCGAATTCCGGCGCTAACATCATAAGCGGGCCTGCCAAAATATTTGCAACAAAGACATCTGCTTTTTGGTCAGCCAGCTCTAAATTAAACTCATCTGGTAAGCCGACATAAAGGTTCTCAGCCACGCCATTGAGTGCCGCATTTTGTTCAGTGGCTAAAATTGCTTGTGGATCAATATCTGTGGCATAGACTTTTTTTGCACCTAGAAGTAGAGCAGCAACACCTAAAATACCTGAACCACAACCATAGTCGATCACGATTTTATCTTTAACATCAGTTTTACCTAACCACTGCAGGCAAAGAAAAGTAGATGCATGGTTCCCCGTACCAAAAGCTAAGCCTGGATCAAGTTTAATGTTAACGGCATCTGGTTCTGGTGCTTCCATCCATTCAGGAACGATCCAGTATTTGTCAGCAATTTGAATTGGTTCGTAGGCATCCATCCATGTGCGTTCCCATTCTTGGTCTTCAAGAAATTCGCTACGCATCGGTGCATCAGGCATTTGAGTGCGAATAAAAGTTTCTAATGCATTCACATCAATTTCTTCGTCGTCTTCTTGCGCATAGATACCGGTCACAATGACTTTATTCCAAAGTGGCGTTTCACCTGGAAGTGGTTCAAGTAAGTCTTGGTTTTCTGCATCATCTAATGTGACACTGACTGCACCCAAAGATTCTAAAAGGGTTTCAGTAAAATCGACTTGCGCTTGATCAACCGTAATATGAATTTGTAACCACTTCACAGGAATAACCTAATATTTATGTATAAATAAATATTGTAGCGGAACGGGGGGCAGTTCGACAGCATTCCTCGAAATAAAAAAGGATGCCGAAGCATCCTTAGACCTACATCAGTTCTAGGCTTGTTCTGTACTGGTTTGAACCGATGGGGTATAACGGTTGAGTAATGTCCCAAATATGGCAGCAAAAATATACATAAAAATAGAATAGACCGCTGCGGGCATGGCAATGGTAGTACTGGCCATCACGGTGAGTGCAATAGTCATGGCAAGGGTACTGTTATGAATGCCAATTTCAAAGGCACAAGCCCGTGCTTGGGCACTGTTGATCCCCAGTAGTCGCGGTATAAAATAACCAATCATTAAACTACAAATACAGAAAATGACTGTGGCTAAACCGACCTGAGTCAGATACTCCAGAATATGGGCGCGTTCTTTGGCTATTGCGCCAACAATGATTAAGACCAAAAATACAACAGAAAAAATACGTAAGGGTTTATTCAGCTTCTTGGTAAAAGAGGGTGCATAGTGGCGAATCAACATACCAATACAGACAGGGATAAGAATAATTGAGAAAACCTGTAAGATTTTACTAAACTGCATACTGACGTGTTGTCCATCCTGCATAAAGTACTGAATGGCAAAGTTGACAATTAGCGGTAAGGTAAACGCTGCAATAACGGAGTTAATGGCTGTTAATGTAATATTGAGCGCAATATCACCTTTAAACAAATAGCTAAATAAATTTGCAGTACTGCCACCAGGAGAAGCTGCTAATAGCATTAAGCCGACGGCAAGCAGTGGCGGTAAGTTGAGTACTTTGCAAATTACAAAGGCAATCCCAACAAGAAGTACCAACTGACAAAATAAAGCAACCAATACTGCTTTGGGATGTTTGCTGACGCGTGCAAAATCCTTCGGGGTTAACTCTAAGCCCAAACCAATCATGATGATGGCAAGAGCTAGGGGTAACATAATAGTGATAATTCCTGAATCCATAGGTGTATATTCTCCTTAAAATTATATAAATCATGACCGTGAAATTATTCAGCTGCGGTCTCTTTCTTCAAAAATAAACTGTCATTTCTTCGCGAGATTAATAGGCCCAATAACGCAGCAAATACAAACATGAAAATAGAATAAATACCGGCAGGAATGGCCATGGCAGTGTTGCCTAAGACTGACAGGGCAACTGTAATGGCAAGTGCGGTGTTGTGAATGGTGATCTCAAAAGAGCAGGTTAAGGCTTGTTTTTCTGGAATATTGGCCAGATGTGGCACAAAAAAACCAATAAACATGCTACAGAAGCAGAATAAGGCTACGGCTGGCCCAATCTCAAACACATATTCAACAAAATTATGTCGCTCTAAGTACAGTGCGAGAAAAAAGATAAAAAGGAGACAGCTCGCAGACAAAATACGCATTGGGCGGTTTAATTTGTCGGCAAGTTTTGGGAAGTAATAACGTAAAAACATGCCCATACTGACAGGAAGTAGGGTAATAAAAAAAACTTTCATCATTTTCATGGCGGGCATGTCAACGGGTTGTGATGTTTGTAGAAAGTACATCAGTGAAAAATTAATAATAAAAGGGAGAGTTAGTGTTGAAATGATGGAGTTCGTGGCTGTAAGAGTAATGTTGAGCGCAACATCACCTTTAAATAAATAGGTCAAGAGGTTTGACGTTGGTCCACCTGGTGAGGCTGCAACGAGCATCAAACCAATCGCGAAAATAGGCGCTAAACTTAAAAACTGGCAAATGAGGAAAGCAATGCCCACCAGTAGAACCAACTGTGAAAATAACGCGATGAAAATGACTTTAGGGTGCAGTGTGAGGCGATAAAAATCGGCTGGGCGTAGGTGTAAACCAAGACCCATCATCATTAATGCCAAAGTCAAAGGCAAAAAAACTGTAAACAATTCCGAATCCATGGAATACCTTTTTTATTCGTTTTTATCTTTTGTGTTTTTTGAGTGTATACAGAATTCAATAATTTACAAGGTAGAAAAAAGGGTAAAAAATGGACTATTTTTTACCCTCAATACAGCATGAACTTTAAATTGTTTAGCTTACATTCTTGGTTTAGGCGCTACAAAACCAAGGGCACATTTGCCTTTGATTTCTTTACCTTCGATATTGATTGATGTCGCTTTTGAGTCGCCTTGGCAAATGCTGGCTAACTCAGCTTCATCACCATGAATATTGGCATTTTTTGAGCTCGGGAAAAATTGAGTTTCACAGGTACCATTCCAAATAATGCCTCGATAGACAAAACTAACCGCTGTTCCTTGTGACTTGCCTTTACAGACTTGTTGATAACGTTGACTATCATAGACCTTTTCAACTTTGTCGTTGGCTGATACAAAAGGCGAAAAAAATAAACCGCAGAGAATGGATGAAAAAAGAATTTTCTTATTCATAATGCTTACCTTTGGTTGTTGTATGATTAACTTATAGGATAAAAAATGATCAAATTAATACAAGGCTTTTCAGGTAACAAAACGCATCCTTTGTTGAGTTTTTGCTACTGCTCTGCAAGTAAAATTACATAAACCTAGCGCTGGCGCAGTAAGCACAGCACCGCATATACAATAAATTCCACGGAATCTGTCAACTTACAATCGAAAATTTGCTATAATCTTTCGTTATCATTTTTTAATCTCCTTTACCACTATGCATTATCCTAAAGTTTACGATGTCATTGTTATCGGCGGCGGTCACGCAGGTACAGAAGCAGCATTGGCTGCGGCACGTATGGGGCGACAGACTTTACTCTTAACTCATAATATTGAGACTTTAGGGCAGATGAGCTGTAATCCAGCAATTGGTGGTATTGGTAAATCGCATTTGGTGCGTGAAATTGATGCCTTGGGCGGTGCAATGGCATTGGCTGCCGATAAAGGTGGTATTCAGTTCCGTATCCTAAACTCACGTAAAGGTGCAGCCGTTCGTGCAACACGTGCACAGGCAGACCGTATTCGCTATAAAGCCGCGATTCGTGACACTTTAGAAAACCAAGCAAATCTCGATATTTTCCAACAAGCCGCAGACGACCTGATTGTTGAGGGTGATACTGTAAAGGGCGTTGTAACTCAAACGGGTATTCGCTTTGATGCGAAAACAGTTGTACTCACCGCAGGGACGTTCTTGGGTGGTGTAATCCACGTTGGTCTTGAAAAATCAAGTGGCGGCCGTGCAGGTGATCCACCTTCAATTTCACTGGCACACCGTTTACGTGAATTGAATTTGCCCGTGGGTCGTTTAAAGACAGGTACGCCACCACGTATTGATGCGCGTTCGGTTGATTTTTCTGTGATGATTCCACAGCCGGGTGATTTCCCATCACCGACTATGTCATTCATGGGTGATGCATCTATGCACCCTGAACAAGTGAATTGTTATATTACCCATACCAATGAAAAAACCCATGACATCATCCGCGGCGGTTTAGACCGTTCACCGATGTACACTGGTGTTATTGAAGGCGTGGGCCCACGTTACTGCCCATCCATTGAAGACAAAATTCACCGCTTTGCCGATAAAGACTCACACCAAGTATTTTTAGAGCCTGAAGGCCTAGATACACATGAGCTTTATCCAAATGGTATTTCAACTTCACTTCCGTTTGATGTACAGTTTGAGCTGGTTCGTTCAATTCGCGGAATGGAAAATGCGCACATTTTACGTCCGGGTTATGCTATCGAGTACGATTATTTCAACCCGCAAGCATTGAAATTTACTTTAGAAACCAAAGCCATCAATAACTTGTACTTTGCCGGTCAAATCAATGGTACGACAGGTTATGAAGAGGCGGGTGCGCAAGGTCTACTAGCAGGCTTAAATGCTGCGCGTCGTGCGTGGGATCAAGAGCAATGGACACCAAAACGTGATGAAGCCTATATGGGCGTATTGGTGGATGACTTGATTACGCTCGGTACGAAAGAACCATACCGTATGTTTACTTCACGTGCCGAATATCGTTTGATGCTACGTGAAGACAATGCGGATCAACGTTTAACCCCAGTAGGCCGTGAAATGGGCTTGGTAGATGACGAGCGTTGGGCTGCTTACTGTGAAAAAATGGAAGCCGTTGAACAAGAAACTGGTCGCTTACAACACCTTTGGGCAGCACCAAACAACCCAATGGGTAAAAAGTTTGTCGAAATGACAGGTGCGGATTTATCGAAAGAGTGTTCTGCGATTGATTTGTTAAAACGTCCGAATATTTCATTTGCTCAAATTGCGGAGCTCACAGGTTCTGAAGTCTCTGCACAAGTGGGCGATCAAATTGAAATCGCGGTGAAATATGCAGGTTATATTAACCGTCAGCATGAAGATGTCGCGCAAATGAAGCGTTTGGAAGAAACTAAAATTCCAGCCGATTTTAATTATGATGTCGTTTCAGGCTTATCTCGTGAAATTACTTTAAAATTGAAAGATGTACGTCCTGAGACATTGGCACAAGCAAATCGTATTCCGGGGGTAACACCTGCAGCAGTGCAATTGATCATGATTACGATTCGTAAAAATGCACAAGCGAAAAAATCTGCTTAAGATTTTGAGTTAATAAAAGCCCGCCAAGTGCGGGTTTTTATTAGTTAGATTAGGTATTAGCTATATTTTTTTATCTAAATTATTTAAGGTAGAAATGGCTTCATTATAGTTGTATCTCAAGTCTTGATCTTCGGGTTTAAGCTTTAATGTCTTTTCAAAATACTGAATTGCTTTTTTTGCTAGATTTATATCATTTTTTAATTCAGCAAGAGCACATAGGCTGATAGCATAATTTTCTAAATTACTTACATGATTTGGTTCAATATTTAATACATTTTCACAAATATCTTTTGCTTTTTCAAAAATGTACTCATCTTCATTGATTTTAGCTACTCCTAAAAGGCAAGTGATATAGTTTGTTAAGACATTCAGATCTTGAGGCTTTAGTTTTTTAGCTTTCTCTAATTGCATTAAAGCATGGTTATATAGGTTTGAGTCTTCATTCAATTGAGCTAAATAAAAAATGGCAATACCATAATCGATAAGAATTTGAACATCATTAGGAATTATCTCTAATGACTTTTTATAAAATTTAAAAGCCTCATTAAATAGACTCTCGTTACCGCTAAGTAAAGCCAATTTTTTATATGCATTTGCATAGTTTTTTAAAAAAATAGGATCACCTTGTAATTCATTTAGTAAATTTTTATAGAACCCTATGGCTTTTAAGATAAGATGCTTATCTTTTTTGAAAGCCCCTATTTGAGTTAGAACGATTGCATATCCTTGAATTAGTTTTAGGTCTGTTATTTTAGGATTTATTTGAAAGCATGTTTCGAAATAGTTTAATGATTTCTCTAAGTAATCCTGTTTACCAGTTAAAGCGCATTGAATTCCGACTTCTGCGTAAGCTTGGTAGAAGTTAATTTGCAAAGTTATCGCTTTGTCAAAATATTTTTGAAATTGATGGTCATCTTTAGTTAAAAAATTTAATGCCTTACCTAAATACGCAGAAGCAACAATTTTTGAAATTGGTTTTAGGGTTAAGTCGAGTGTTTTAGCTTGATTGATAATGTAATCAAATTTACTAGTATGTAATGCCTCTGCTAATTTGATAATTGTAAAATTTGGTTTATTTATATCTACAATAGCTAGAGTTTTCTTCGTGTCCTCTAATATATCAACCTCAGTATCTGATGTTGGTAGTGGGAATTGATTAACTAACTCACAAATTCCTTTTAAATGATTAATTGGGTCTTTAAATAATTCTGTAGGAAAGCATTTTAACTCTATTGCGAGTTCAAGAAGGAATCGGTCAGCATCCTGTTCACCAATAAAATTTCTATGATTAGGGTTCACGTCAATAAATTGCTTCACATTATTGTTTGGCTCTTTTACATAATCAATCCAAAATAAACGATGTTGCCCAATAAAACCTTCATCGACAAGTTTAAAGAATGAATCTGCTCCACCGCTATAGCCAATAAATAATGTGGGTGAGTTATTAATAGTATTTTTAATAAAATTATTTAATTTTTCAGCTTGTTTTTTAGTATCAATATCTGAGTTTGCAAGTTGAAAACCACTCCATTGTCCATGAAGGTGCACAATAGATTGATTGGGAATAGCAGAAAAGTATTCTTCTGAGAGAACTTTCAGATCATAAGTTGGTGGGAAAAAATTATCTAAGCTACATGCACGATTAAGAATATTATCAAAATTGAAAGTTAGAACTTTACCAATATAGCCTTCCTTCAAAAGACTGGCTAAAGCGATATGTGCCCAATTGATTTTTGCTTTTGAAATGTGTTTTTCTATCAGAGTTTTTTGTTCATGTGGGGTAAGCTTCCCCATACATGAACCATAATCTTTTTTCTGAGTATCAGTTAATGCTCTAAGATTGCTTTTGAATTTTTTATTAATTTCGGCTACAAGTTCGTTCGCTAAAGGCATTCCTGCACTTTTGGAACAGCCTGCACCTGTGAAAATAATGACAGGTAAACCTTGTTTTTTATTATCTTTTAAAGTTTTGGCAATATCTTTAACTGAAAAAATCATTTTATAACTTATTAAAAAATATAATTTTTTTATTATATGGAATTTAAATCAAATTAACACTGATTTTTCTCTTAAAAAAACCGCATTATCATAGGTTTTTTATAGCTTAATTTTAGTGAATCAATTTTGAGTATGATTTGATCATAAGGTCTGTTTTTTGTTTTGGCAGATAAACAAAGCAAAATAGTTGTTTAAGATAAAAACAGATAAAAATAGCCAATCATGTTATTTCACAAAAGTATCGCCATCCTTTAAATTGATTTTACGTTCTTAACATGAGGTCAATACCATGACGATGAAATCGATCCGTTTTAACAGTGGAGAGCTTGCATGCCAATGCTAGTTTGTATCAATCACCAAAAACAGCGCACTTATCTTGGTTTAGGGGAGGCATTAAACCAAGATAAGCAATGAAAACGACAAACCCAAGCAATTCAAATATCTAATACCAAAAAGACTGTAAAGCCCCGAATACTTGGGGCTTTTTTTATTTTAGTCGGTGATGGTCTGATTAACTGCATCACGAACTTCTTTGGGTTCAATGTGACTAATTTTATGCCCAAAACTACGTAACCACCACACCAGTTGATTGGTAAAAGGGACGGTCGCATGAACCAAGATTTGCCCATTTCCAAGCGGTTCTAAAACCTGATTGGTACTGAGTTTGGTTTCCTCCAAATACAGCGCATCTATTTCAGTCATGGTCAGGGTAAGTGCAACGGTTTCTGTAGGTTTTGAAAAGTCTACACGGAAACCTAATGCACCCGATTCGATGTATTCATCGATATCAAAATTGACTGGGTGTAAGGCACGAGTGGTTAAAACCGTCGCTGATTTGAAACGGTGCAGTGCAAAGGTTTGAATATCAGTTTTGTCGTGGCGGGTACAAATCAAATAAATAATTGCACCTTTTTGAACCAGTGCCAGCGGATTGAGCGTATAGGTTTTTGCTTCAACCGCTTGGTTTAAGCCTTGATAAACGCATTCCAGCTGTTTGTCTTGGAGTAGTCCTTCATAGATGGCTTGCTGTGCTGTTTTCTCCACAATCGGGGGAATCAGCGGTTGTGTCGCAGGGACAATGCGTACGCGGTTAATCCATTGGCGTACATTGTTTTGAGTAGAGAGGCTACGACGTGCTAAGTCAAACCATGGGTTCATTTCTTCAATTAAGCTGGGAGGAAGAAGATGTTTAAGATGTTCTTCAACCATCATAAACGTCACCGCCTGAGAGCTGGTCATGTGCGGTAAGCTTTGAATTGGAGCGTCAGAACGCCAACGCCAGCCTTGAGGCACAGCCCCATTGTTTTCAATCGGGAAGCGTTGAGAGATTTGGTTTAAATCACGTTGAATGGTTCGCAAAGTAATATCGATGCCTTCACGTTGTAAAATCTCTTGCAGTTCTCGAGTTCCCATCCATTTTCCAGTGGAAAGGCGAGACAAAATTTGCCATTGGCGATAGAGACTATTGGACGTTTCTTTTTCTTGTATAGACATAGTTTAATAAAATATAGGAGTCGAAATTACTTACTTGAATGTGAACACAATAAGAAAACTCATTCGTTTAAGCAAGCTTTGCTTGAAATTTTTCAGTTATATTTTTTGACACAACTTAATGCGAAATAGAATTGAAGCAATGCGTTTTTTATCGATTAATAAACAAAGCATCTTTAGAAATCCATGGCATAGATATTGCTTCGTATGGGTTACATATCGATAACAATTGAGAGGTTTGTATGTTTAAAGAAGATAAAGATACAAATGTAAATACGATGTTGGACGGATATAAGCTTAACTCTCCTGTATTAAATCCGATTCACTCTCATGATCGTCTATCGAGCCAGTCTGTTGGATTGTTTCATCAAATGACCTCGAATTTCTTTAATGAAATGACAGATGACCAAGCGATGTCTGGTGTGGCTTGTGCGCGTATTGAGCACTGGTTGTCACAGCATAGTGTGCAAGAACTCGAAGAATTGAACCAAATTGCCAAACAGCATTTTTTATATGAAGGTATTACGTTTACTGTATATGGTGAATCTGAGGGCATTGAGCGCACCATTCCTTATGATTTAATTCCACGTGTGATCGCTAAACAACAATGGAATAAAATTTCCCTTGGTTCTGCACAACGTGTGCGGGCTTTAAATCTATTTTTACATGATATTTATCATCAACAAGACATTCTCAAAGCGAAGATTATTCCAGAACTGCAAGTGTTGACGCATGAAGCTTATCAACCGCATATGTATGAGCATCGTTTAAAAGGTCAGATATATAGCCAAATTAGTGGGATTGATATTATCCGTGATGGGCAGGGTGAGTTTTATGTACTTGAAGATAATTTAAGAACGCCGTCGGGTGTGTCTTATATGCTTGAAAGTCGTAAGATTAGTGAAAAACTTATGCCTGATTTAATGCAGAAGAACCATATTTTAGGCATAGAACAATACCCACAATTACTTAAGCAAATCTTGGCTGAAAATGCGTATGTCGATCAGCCTTTCATCGTGGTGTTGACACCGGGACGTTTTAATAGTGCCTATTATGAACATGCTTTTTTAGCCCGTGAAATGGATGTGCCTTTGGTGACATCGCGCGATTTGTTTGTGGAGCATGATAAAGTCTATGTCAAAACCATTCGTGGCCGTCAACGAGTAGATGTGATTTACCGCCGTTTGGATGATGCATACCTTGACCCGCTGTGCTTTATGCCGAATAGCACTTTAGGTGTCGCAGGGTTGATGTCGGCTTATTTGAGTCATAACGTGGTCATTGCGAATGCACCAGGCACAGGGGTTGCGGATGATAAATCGATTTATCCTTATGTCGATAAAATGATTCAGTTCTATTTAGGTGAACAACCTATCTTAAAAAATGTTCCGACATATCAATGCCGTGACAAGCAGGATTTGGCTTATGTACTGGAGAACCTTGAGCAGTTAGTGGTCAAAGAGGCGCAAGGTTCGGGTGGATATGGTATGCTGATTGGACCGCAAGCCTGTAAAAGCCAAATTGAGCAATTTAGAGATAAGCTCATGGCGACACCGCATTTATATATTGCCCAGCCCACATTAGAGCTTTCTGTCAGTCCAACCATGACTGAATCGGGTGTTTCTGAGCGTCATATTGACCTTAGACCGTTTGTGCTCAGTTCACCGTATCGTACCGAAATTGTCCCTGGCGGTTTAACACGTGTTGCGATGAAAGAAGGTTCGTTGGTGGTCAACTCATCCCAAGGAGGAGGAATTAAAGACACTTGGGTCGTGGAAAACTTACATTCATAAAATAAACAAATATGAGGGTAGAACTATGATTTTATTAAGCACCAATGCTGAAAATATTTTTTGGTTAGGGCGTTATTTAACACGTACTCAATATTTGTGTGCTCAGTTTCCGTTTACCCAAGATCAGCCTGCAATGGATTATGCGCATGCATTTTGTTTGCCTGCTTTTGATGCGTGTTCACTGAATGAGCTGATTTTAAACCCAAACAATCCTGCTTCATTTAACCAGCAATTTCAAAGCGCCAAGAGTAATGTTCAAGACTTACGCGGGATTTTATCTGCAAAGGCCTATGCAGAACTGAATCAATTTATCAAAAATGCCACTGAAAATACCGCCTACATTTGTGATGTGGTTGGAGAGTGTCAGGATGTACTTGAGTCTGAAGCCAGTGATGTCTTTTTATTCTTTAGTTTGGGGCAAATGATTGAGCAGCTTGACCGTCAAATTCGCCTGAAACAAGATGCACAAAATACTTTAGTTGAAATAGAAAACATCGTCATGTTGTTAAAAGAAATGGGCTGGCTAAATTTGGCACAGGCTTGGCTAGAGCTCAAATCACAACCTGATGCGATGAATTTTTATCATTTTAGTGATTATATTCAACAATTGTTTGAGGTTGATGTATGAAACTTATGATCAATCACCAAACGCATTATCAATACAGTGAATTGGCGCTGAACAGCATTCAATATATCAAAATGACACCCACGAATAATTCGCACCAAAAGGTATGTCACTGGCATGTGAGTGTGCCAGGAGAGCGTGAAGAAAAACGGGATGCGTTTCATAATATTTGGATTACCAGTTCGCAACGTGAAGCCTATCAACAGCTGACCATAATGGCGCAGGGCATTGTTGAAATTAATAGCTTGGCAGAACATGGCATCCAAGATCGACTGAATCCCAATTTATTTTTACAGCCGACGCCCAATACCCAGTGCAATGCCGAAATGAAGGCATTTGCACATCAGTATGTGCCTGAGCTGAATCGGGAAAATTTGATGAAACTGTCAGAAGCCGTTTTAGCGCATATTCCTTATGTATCTGCCGAAACCTCGGTGCTCACTTCGGCAATCGATGCATTCAATGGGCAGCAAGGCGTATGTCAGGACCATAGTCATGTTTTTATTGCCATGTGTAAGCATCTTGGCTTACCGGTACGTTATGTATCGGGGTATTTGCATGTACCTGAAACTTCACACCTCGCCAGTCACGCGTGGGCCGAGGTGTATATTGATGATGCATGGTATTGTTTTGATACCAGTAATCAATTGTTCAAACCACAGTCACATATCTATGTAGCTATTGGGCGTGATTATTGGGATGTGGCTCCCGTTCGTGGCGTACGTGAAAAAGGTGGGGTGGAATCGATGCATTCCATGGTACAAGTTTTAAGTTGTTAAGGTTTAGCTGAAAAAGGATGTTCTATGACCTATTGTTGTGCACTTCGTCTGCAAGATGGTTTGGTTTTTATAAGTGATACGCGTACGAATGCAGGTGTAGACCATATATCCGTGTTTAGGAAACTGTATACATTTGGTGTAGAGGGTGAACGCTTTATTGCGATTCAAACCTCAGGAAATTTAGCAACAACTCAAGCAGTGATTGGACATTTAAAAAATCATCTGGAGTTAAGCCAAGAACCGAATTTATATAGTGTCAATACCATGTTCGAAGCGGCTGAGTTGGTCGGACATACTTTGAAAAAAGTCTTGGCGGATATGGCGCCGGACACGCAGGAACAGAGTAATTACTACTGTAGCTTATTGGTCGGTGGACAAATTAAAGGGGCAGAAATGCAACTTTATAATATCTACCCGCAAGGGAATTTTATTTGTGCGACCAAAGATACGCCGTATTTTCAAATTGGTGAAAGTAAATATGGCAAGCCTATTCTAGATCGTGCATTACGGTATGACATGCCCTTAGACGAAGCGGTGAAGTGTAGTTTGATTTCTTTTGATTCAACCTTGCGTTCCAATGTTTCTGTAGGTTTGCCCTTAGATGCTTTGGTGTACACGAGAGATAGTTTACATATTCCAGTGGGTAAGCGGATTGATGAAGAGGATCCGTATTTTTCAAGCATCAGTAAGCAATGGTCGGATACCTTAAGAAAAGGATTACAAGAATTGGCAAAGCCGACGGATGACTATTTAGTATAAACCTGCTAAATGCTAAAAATAATGAAATCAATAAATTGGGGAAGTCTATGCAGCAAATTTGCTATGCAAGTACTTCAACTTCGGATCAGGTACAGCTTCTTCAAGATGTTCGAGACATTTTAAGCGAAGCGCGTGATTTTAATGCATTGCATAATATTTCAGGTGTTCTTTATTATGCTGATCAGCATTATTTCCAGTGCTTAGAAGGGGATGAAGCTGCTTTAGAATTATTAATGTCGAAATTATTGAAAGACCCTAGACATAAAGATATCAAAGTCTTTGAGGCAAAAACTATTCACGCGGCACATTTTAGAGCTTGGGGCATGAAGTATGTGCAACGTATGAGTAGTGTACATACCAAAATGCGTGAGATGGGTTTTGCAACATTTGAACCGCAGAGCATGAGTCAACAACAAATTGAACAGCTATTGCAAGACCTTTATGATGCCGGGCCTGATGAGAGTCTAGGTTGAAAAAAGCCCAAGTTCTACTTGGGCTTTTATGGCTAGATTTGCTTACGTGTAGGGCGATTGCTTAACCGGCAAAGTAGCTCATAGCCAATGGTTCCATTGGCTTCCGCAACATCGTCAACTAAGCGGCTTTCACCCCAGAGCTCAACTTTTGTACCGAGTCTGGCGTTTAACCCCGTCACATCGATTGCAATCATGTCCATTGCTACTCGGCCCACAACAGCTACTGCCTGACCATCTATAGCAACATAGTTTTGCTTTGGAAATGCACGTGGATAGCCATCACCATAACCAATCGAAACAATGGCCAGTTCAGTTTCTTGGTTTGCGACAAAATGTGAACCATAGCCGACACCTTCACCTGCTTGAATGGTATTTAATGCAATAATTTCTGCAGTGAAAGTCATAACTGGCTTTAAGTCCAAGTCGTGTGCATTTTTATCGGCAAAAGGTGATGCACCGTACAGCATGATGCCAGGACGAACAAAATCAAAATTAAGTCCAGGCCATTTAAAAATAGCAGCTGAGTTACAACATGAGGCTAGGATGGGTGAACACGCTTCTTTGATGTGTAGAAATTGCGCACGTTGCTGTTCATTGAGTGGGTGATCCGCATCGGCATTGGCAAAGTGCATTGCTAGGACACATGTAAAGCCTTCTGCTTTTAAAGTGTTGATGACATCAATGATTTCGGCAACTTTAAAGCCTAAACGGTTCATACCGCTATTGAGTTTTACCCATACTTTAAGCTTTTGTGCGATATACGCGGTTTTATGTGAGATTAACCAATCGACTTGTTGTTGCTGATGAACCACACACTCGATATTTTGCTCAATGACGGTTTGCATTTCATCTGCTGAGAAAACACCTTCAATCAGTGTAATCGGTTGTGTAAAGCCGAGTTCACGAATCTCTAATGCTTCTTCTAAACAGGCGACGCCAAAGGCATCGGTTTCACTTAAGGCTGCTAAACAGTCTTTGACTCCGTGTCCATAAGCATTGGCTTTGACCATGCTGACGATTTTCGCGTTTGGGGCAAGTTGTTTGACACGGTTTAAATTATATTGCAGCGCTTGGCTATCAATATAAACTGTTGCTTGACGCACCCTAATTACTCCTACAGGGTCATGGAAAGGCGACGATGAGGCTTTAATTATTCCTCATCATCGTACTGAGCATAAAACTCAGGGGATAAGTTACTAAAGCGGGTATATTGGCCTTCAAAAGCAAGTCGAACGGTACCAATAGGGCCGTTACGTTGTTTACCAATAATAATTTCGGCAGTGCCCGCTTCTTTGGACTCTTTGTTATAGACTTCGTCACGGTAAATAAACATGATTAAGTCGGCGTCCTGCTCGATCGCACCGGATTCACGTAAGTCTGACATCACGGGACGTTTGTTTGGGCGGTTCTCGAGGGAACGGTTAAGCTGCGATAGTGCAATCACAGGGCACATCATTTCTTTGGCAAGAGCTTTTAGGCTTCGTGAAATTTCTGAAATCTCACCGACACGGTTATCACCCATACCTGGTACTTTCATCAGCTGTAAGTAATCGACCATGATGCAGCCGAGTTTACCATCGTGCTGTTTGGCAATACGACGTGCGCGAGCACGAACTTCTGTAGGTGGAAGAGCAGAGGAGTCATCGATATAGAGCTTTTTCTCTTGCAGTTGCAAAATGGTGCCCGTAACTTTTGACCATTCATCGCCATCGAGTTTACCTGAACGTAAATGGCCCTGATGGACTTTCCCGTAAGATGAAATTAAACGCATGGCGATGGAGTCGGCTGGCATCTCCATGGAGTAAACCAAGGCAGGTAAGTCATTATTAAACAGCACGCTTTCCACTAAATTCATGGCAAAAGTGGTTTTACCCATCGATGGACGCGCTGCAACAATAATCAAATCACCTGCTTGCATGCCCGAGGTTTTATTGTCGAGTTCAAGAAAGCCTGTAGTTAAGCCTGTAATGCTGCCTTCCATTTGCGACAGCTCATTAAGCTTATCAAATACATCAGCTACAACTGTATTGATGGCTTTAGGCCCTTGAGCTTTGGCATTGTTATTGTGTTGTTCTGCCAAAGAGAAAATATTAGTTTCGGCCAAATCTAAAATTTCACTGACGTTACGACCTTTGGTGTCATAGGCATTTTGTAAAATTTCAGAACTAACCTTGATCATGCTGCGCAAAGTCGAAAATTCTTTGATCTTGATGGCATAAGTTTCCATGTTATAGAAACTAGACGGGGAGTCTGCCATCAATTGCATCAGGTACTCTTCACCACCAACCGCATCGAGTAGGTTTTGTGTGGTGAGCCAGTCATGAACTAAAACCGCATCATAGGGTGAGCTGTCTTTGGAGAGTTGCGCAATCGCGCGGAAAATATATTTATGGCGCGTCGCATAAAAGTCATTTTCAGTTAGGACATCGCCAACTTGTTCAAAGGATTCAGCAACCGTCATTAAAGCGGCAAGTACGGCTTGTTCCAATGCTAAGTTATGCGGAGGTGTACGGAATTCTTTCAGTTGCCCCGACTCATTCGGTTTATTGTCTTGTTTCGATGAGCTCTTTTGAGCAGTGGCATTCGCCTGTGACATATAACGCCCTGATTTTTAATACAGTAAGAGGGATAACTTAAGATAAATTTCACTGTAAATTTGGAAAAAATTACAGTCATTTAACTCTATGCACTTTATCAAAAAATGCAGCTGCTGTGTGCTGAATTCAAGGCTTATGGATAAAACCCATAATATTCAAATTTGGCATTTTATGGAGCAGACTGATGAGGTTTTAAGCTGAGCGATGAAACTACTTTTTCATAGAGATAAAAAAAGAGCATGCAAAAGCATGCTCTTTTTTTTGCAGGAAATTACTCAGATACGATAGTAACGAGAACTTCAGCAACAACATCATGGTGCAATTGGATTGCGATGTTGAATTCGCCAGTGTGACGAAGTGCACCGTTCGGTAAACGAACTTCTGCACGGTCAACTTCAAGACCAGCATTTGTTAACGCGTCAGCGATATCACGAGTACCGATAGAACCGAATAGTTTACCTTCGTCACCAGCTTTCGCAGTGATTACGATGTTAACTTCGTCTAATTGGCTAGCACGTGCTTGAGCAGCAGCTAAAACATCAGCTTCAGCTTTCTCAAGTTCAGCGCGACGAGCTTCAAAAGCAGCAGTGTTAGCTTCAGTAGCAGCTACTGCTTGACCTTGAGGGATAAGGTAGTTGCGGCCGTAACCAGCTTTAACTGAAACTTTATCGCCTAATTTACCAAGGTTTTTAATGCGTTGTAATAAGATAATATCCACAGCTCAACCTCACTTATGATTGTCAGTGTAAGGGATCAAAGACAAGTAGCGAGCTTGTTTAATAGCAAGCGCTAATTGACGTTGGTAACGAGCTTTAGTACCTGTAATACGGCTAGGAACAATCTTGCCGTTTTCAGTGATGTACTGTTTTAAAGTGTCGATATCTTTGTAGTCGATGTACGTAACGTTCTCAGCTGTAAAGCGGCAGAACTTGCGACGACGGTAAAAACGTGCCATTGATGTTCTCCTTATGCTTCAGCAGAGTCTTGAGCTTGTTGTGCTTCTTCACGTTGAGCTTTACGCGCACGTTTTTCTTCAGCACTCTTAGCCAATAGTGACTCTTCAGTGATAGCGTTCTCACGACGGATGATAAGGCTACGAATAATTGCATCGTTGTAACGGAACAATTCTTCTAACTCATCAAGAGTAGTTTGACCACACTCAACATTCATAAGAATGTAGTGAGCTTTGTGGATCTTGTTGATTGGGTAAGCCAATTGACGACGGCCCCAGTCTTCAAGACGGTGAATTTGACCTTCAGCTTCTTTGATGTGAGTTAGGTAGCGTTCTACCATACCAACGACTTGATCGCTTTGATCAGGGTGTACTAAAAGTACGATTTCGTAATGACGCATTGTCAGCTCCTTACGGTTTAAACAGCCCCTAACAAAAAAGTTGTTAGAAGCAAGGAGTCACAACCAAGGTTGTGTCGCATTAGATGCGAAGGGGGAATTTTAGAGACTTTGCGCGCCAAATTCAAGAACTTCTCTTAAAAAGCCCTAATTATTTTGAGGTTTTGAGCGCAAAAGGAAGACGACATAGCCTTTAAAGTTTGTATCATTTTCAAGCTTTGATGGTCTATGCCACTGACCATGTTGAACAATGCCAATTTTGTAAGGCAGTTTCAGTGCTGAAACTTTTTTTAAATAAGCTGCATAGTTGGGGAGGGTGGTTGAACCTTGATAAGTTTGAATGACCAACTCGTCGATGGTCTTATTCAGGAGGTTTAAAGTCTCTTGGTTTGTCACATTGGTCCAGTCCATTAAACCCGTGATACTGAGTTGATAGTGCTGCGGTAATTGTTTTCTTAATTGACTTAAGAATAGGGCATATTGGTGAATATGTCTGGTTTTGGCATCGAAATCAATTTGTATGCCTTGAATATGATTCCCTGCATTTTCCCATTGCTGAATACGTTTTAGAATGTGTATAAGTTCTTGGCCCTGCCAGTCTAGATGATAATTACGAAAAACCAGCCACACCTTTTGCTGAGGAATTTTTAAGACACTTACGCCTTGCGGTATGAGCTTAGAGTGATGTGTTTGGGAATCTAAACGGATCTCACCTTGTAAAACATAAATTTCTTTAGCCGCATTTAGGTAAGGGGCAGATGAAATATTGCCCCAAATCCAAAACGCATCATAGTCTTTGGCATTTACCCGACTAGATGTTGAAGCTGACTGACTCGGCTGACAGGCCATGATGCTCAGCATACAGATCAACGTCATAACAACGGAAAAAATCTGCTTCAACATATAGTCTTACCAGTAATACTTTAAAGATTGTGCCCAAGAAGTACTTGGGTAGTCACGTTTAATGTGGTCGAACCATTGTTTACGGGTAGATTTTTCAACTTCTGCATCCTGACAGTCATTCATCCCGCTTGGTGAATAACACATGATTGAACGATAAAGCGCATAAGCTTTTAAATCGGGTACAGAACTGGATTTGATGATGTCTTTATACACTTGACCACGGGCAAAAATTGCACCTTGAAAGCTGGAAGTTTCTTTTTCTAAAGCGGTGACATAGCTTATGTTGTAGCCTTGAGTCGAGCGTGCATATTCGCCCAAACAAAGTCGGAGCTTTAAATCTTGAGGTGAATTTTCAAGTTTTTGAGTCAGACTGAATAAGTCAGGGCATTGAATTTGTGGCGTGATTTTTGTTCCTACCCAAATGAAATCACTGAAAGGCGGTTGGTTTTTATAATTTTTATATGTTTCTGAGTCATATTTATACTTCGCGGCATCTTGTGGTAGCAGTACAAAGGCTTGATTAAACAGTTTAAAGTTCTGATGTACCAATGACTTTTGCAAAGTTTTATATAAGGCTAAATTTTTTTGATCTGTATTTGATGCTTTGCTCTGTACAATTTGCATTAAGCTTTTTTCATTGGCTTCATTTTCAATAAAGCTTTTTTGCAATGCAGCTTGTTTGATTTTAGCATTTGAACCGATGAATACGTTTGCACTTTGCTGCTGAGCATAATGTGGATACAACATTAGCTCAAATAAGCCACGCTGTTCAATGGATTTTGATTGACTAAGCTGACCTTCCCAATACTGCTGTGCATTTTGAGTTTGTCCGAGTTTCTCTAAAATACGACCTTTTAACAATATTTGACTGAGTTGAAGGTAACTCTTGATTGCATTAGAGGAATGTTCTGGCAAATATTTTAAAGCTTCAGCTGGTTTGTTCTGCACAAAGAATAAGTGATTGGCTTGTAGGTATTGGAACAGTTCTGGCTGACTCTTAAATAGTGTTTTTTGGTTGTTGAGTTCAGACCAGCTTAAGACTTTATCTTCTGCTGATGTTGCCTGACGCATTTGCATTAAATCTGAAATGGTCAGAAAGAAGGGATCTTTTAGATTTTTTGCATTGAATGAGCGGCTTTGAAAAACATGGCGATCCATTTCAAAGGCTAGATTATCGAGCTCTAAATTATAGTATTTAGAATCAGGATGATTGATTTGCCATGCCAGTTCGTTGGTCAGGAGTTCGATATTTCCACTCAGCCAATAACAACGACGTAGTAAACCACGTGCGCTTGCCGCATATTTTCCCTCAGGGAAGCGTTTGAAGTAGGTAGTGATATGCTCATAGGTGTTTTTGAGTAAAGTCTGATCTACTTTATCGATTTTTAAGTCACCATATTCACCGACACCCGACTGATAGCTGTCATTGAGGCTGCTACGAATCAGCATATATTGCGATGTTTCTTTGATCCAAAGCTGATCAACCGTAGTTAATACTGAGTAAATTTTAGTAGCTGTGGAAAAGTTACTATTATAAAAGGCAATGGTTGCATTTAAATAAGACGCATACTGACGTGCTTGTATAGACCAGTTCGGATTGACTTGGATGAGGGCAAGATCACGGTCACAGGCTGAGATATTTTGTCTTTCTTGAATCAGTAAATCTTTTTCCGCTTTGCTAAGATTTTTGTCGGTTTTTACCTGCTGGGTAAATTGATCCGCACCATTGTCTAGACTACTGCAATGTTCTTGGTAGGGTGTTTTTTCATTGCTTGGTTTTAATCGGGCATTCGGTCGTTTATTGGTTGCGCTTCCAAACAATGTTTTAGCCGCAAATGGTACGTTGCTATATTCAGTTTCCCAAAGCGGATTATTTGGCTGATTAAAATTCAATTTGGCCAAACCCATGTCGCTCAGAAGTAAGAGCATATTGGTTTGATTGTCATTGGCGGGCGTGAGCGCAGGCAAATTGTCACAGGCTGTATAGGCATTGGTTTGAATGTTGGTCGATGGATAGCAAGAAACATCAAAACCAGAAAAACTGTGTGTGCTATAAGCAAGAGTGATAGGGAATAGACTAATAAAAATAGATTTTTTAAAAAATTGTGATGGCATTTTCATTGCAGAGTATGAGTTATTGTTGTGTCTGCTATGGTAACAATTTAAAGACTAGACTTAAATATTGAATAAGTTGAAATAAAAAAAAGATAGAGAGAACTCTATCTTTTTTAAAACAGCGGCAAATGTGGAGCAGGTGAGACATAGCTAAAACTAAAACTAAAACTTAATGCAGTAATTAAAATCACTGAATATAAGAAATAGCGTTTTGCCCAAACCTGATCATTTTCAGCTTTAAAACCAATGATTGATAAATATACCCAATAAGCACAGAGTGCGTTAAAGGTGATAAGAAAAAACATATTGGTATAGCCAAAACAATACAAGCCATTTAACACTGCAGCAAACAGCAAGACATAAATCAAGCTTTCAACTTTCGTGCGGAAAATTGAACGTGCTACAGGTAAAATTGGAATGCCTGCATTTTTATAGTCGTCAAAGCGGTATACCGCAATTCCCCATGAATGAGGCATTTGCCAAAGTGCATATGCTAAGAAAAGCAACAATGCGGCAACATCAAATTCATTGGTCACAGCTGTATAGCCGATCACTGGTGGACTAGCACCAGAAATACTTCCAATCACGGTTTGGTGAATGGATGTGCGTTTGCTCCATAGACTATAAAAAATCACATAAACCACAAAGCCAAGTACAGCAAAGCCAAAGGCATAAGCATTAACAAAGAACCAGAGTAGGGCGAAACCTAATATTCCAAGCGCAGCAGAAAATGCCAAAGCTACGGAAGGACTGATGGTTTTTTTAACTAATGCACGGTTCATCGTCCGTTCCATCTTTTGATCAATATCTTGATCAATGACGTTATTGACGACACAGCCAGAAGCAACAACTAGTGTTGTACCAAGTAGAGTGATGAGAAGGGGGAGGAAATCTACAGACCCCTGAGCGGCTAAAAAGAAGCCGCCCAGAGTGGTAACGAAGTTACCAAAGAGAATTCCTGGTTTAGTCAGGAATAAATACTTTTTCAACATGACGATCAGTTTAGATCATCATGTTGTAGTGTAAGTAGTTCATAATCCATACAGAGCCGACTAGAAGTACAGCAATACAAAGTACTGTATAGATAAATGCAATCACGTTCCAACGTTGCTCTGAAGATGAGTTCATGTGCAAGAAGTAAACTAATTGAACTAGAACCTGAGCAACCGCTGTAATTGCGATAACCGCCATAACAATACCGCGACCAAAACCACCAGCCATTACCATACCGAATGGAATTACGGTCAGGATAACTGAAAGGATAAAGCCGATCGTGTATTGCTTGGTGTTACCGTGTGAAGCACCAGCTGAGTTATGATCGTGACTCATTATAGAACTCCCATCAAGTAAACTACGCTGAATACACAGATCCAAACGATGTCAAGGAAGTGCCAGAACAAGCTTAGGCAAGCAAGACGACGAGTGTTTGGAAGAGTCAAACCATTTTTCTTGATCTGAATCATCAAAATGATCATCCATACCAAACCTGAAGTTACGTGAATACCGTGCGTACCTACTAAAGTAAAGAACGACGATAAAAACGCACTTACGCTTGGACCGTGGCCAGCATGAACTAAGTGATTAAACTCATATAGTTCCATGCCGATGAATGAAGCACCGAATAACCAAGTGATCGCTAACCAAGTTAAAACTTGGTTGACGTTCTTTTTGTATGCAGCAAGAACCGCAAAACCAAAAGTTACAGAAGAGATCAAGAGGGCGAAAGTTTCAGTTAAAACGAAACCTAAAGACTCACCGAATAATTCTTTTGCACTTGGTGTACCCATAGGCACATGGCTACTTAAAACAGCGAATGCAATGAAGAGTGTACCGAATAGAATCAAGTCACTCATCAAATAAGTCCAAAAACCAAAGACGGTGATATCAGTATCATCGTGGTGGTGATGCTCATCGTGTCCGTGGTTTTCGTGATGAAGTACGTCAGCCATTGTCTTAGTCCTTCTTCAAATGTTTTTCAAGAATCGCGTAACGTTCATTTTCAATACGCTCAACTTCAGCAGCAGGAACATAGTAGTCCACTTTCTTCGTGAACGAAGACGCGATGAAGCTGATAATAGCAGCGATGAACGTCACAACAACTAACCACCAGATATGCCAGATTAAACCAAAGCCCATAACAGTAATGAACATGGCAATCACAACACCAGCAGCACGATTCGTTGGCATATGAATGTCTTCGTATGAAGTAGGTTTCGCATATGCTACGCCATTCTCTTTGTCATTCCAGAACGTATCAATACCATTGATTGTTGGAAGGTGAGCAAAGTTGTAGAACGGAGCAGGAGACGAAGTCGCCCATTCAAGTGTACGACCATCCCATGGATCGCCTGTAAGGTCGAGGTTGTCGTTGCGTTGTAAGTAACCAACAACAATCTGCATAACGAAACATGCAATACCAATCGCGACTAACACAGAACCGAAGAATGCAATAGCAATGTACGGATCCCATTCAGGGTTGTCATATGTATTCAAACGACGAGTCATACCCATGAAACCAAGGATATAAAGTGGCATGAATGCAAAGTAGAAACCGAAGAACCAGAACCAGAACGCAGCTTTACCCCATGCTTCATTGAGCTTCCAACCAAACATTTTCGGCCAGTAGAAAATGATGCCGGCAAACATACCAAACACCACACCACCGATAATTACGTTATGGAAGTGAGCAATCAAGAACAATGAGTTGTGTACAAGGAAGTCCGCAGGTGGAACCGCCATTAATACACCAGTTAAACCGCCAATACCGAATGTTACAAGGAAGCCAAGCGTCCATAACATAGGAGTAGTGAAGGTGATACGACCCTTATACATTGTGAATAACCAAGAGAAGATTTTCACACCAGTAGGAATCGCAATAACCATGGTCATGATACCGAAGAACGCATTCACGTTCGCACCAGCACCCATGGTGAAGAAGTGGTGAAGCCATACTACGAACGCAAGTACTGTGATCGCAATTGTTGCATACACCATTGATTTGTAACCGAACAACGTTTTACGAGAGAACGTTGATACAACTTCAGAGTAAATACCAAATGCTGGTAATACTAAGATGTAAACTTCTGGGTGACCCCATGTCCAAATCAAGTTTACATACAACATTGGGCTACCACCCATGTCATTTGTAAAGAAGTGGAAACCGAAGTAACGGTCAAGCGTTAACATTGCAATTGTTGCTGTTAACACTGGGAATGACGCAATGATCAATACCGCTGTACACAAAGATGTCCAAGTAAAGATCGGCATGTCCATAAGTGACATACCCGGTGCGCGCATTTTAATGATGGTAACGAAGAAGTTAACACCCGTTAATAGCGTACCTAAACCTGAAATCTGAAGTGCCCAGATATAGTAGTCCACACCCACGCCTGGAGAGTATTCGATACCTGAAAGAGGAGGATAAGCCATCCAACCTGTTGCAGCGAATTCACCAATTGCAAGAGAAGCCATCATTAAGCCTGCAGCACCAGCAAATAACCAGAAGCTTAGAGAGTTTAATAATGGGAAGGCAACGTCACGTGCACCAATTTGAAGTGGTACAGAGATGTTCATTAAGCCAACAACTAGACCCATTGCTACGAAGAAGATCATGATTACACCGTGTGCGGTGAAGATCTGATCGTAGTGTTCTGGGTGTAAATAACCTTCACCGCCACCTTTTGCAAGGAACAGTTGAAGACGCATCATAATCGCATCGGCGAAACCACGCAAAAGCATGATGATCGATACGAAAAGATACATGATACCAATTTTTTTATGGTCGACTGATGTGAACCATTCGTTCCACAAGTAGCCCCATTTTTTAAAGTAGGTAATACCAGCAACAACTGCGATACCACCTAAGATCATCATTGCAACTGTGACCAGTACAATTGGATCGTGCGGAATAACGTCCGGACCTAACTTACCTAAGAAGCTCATGTCTTATTCCCCTACAACTGATGAAGCAGGTTCAACAGCGGCATGTGCTTCAGATGAAGCAGCCCCGTGAGCACCCGCAGTCGCTGAGTGATCAGCACCGTGATAGTTGCTCATATATTTGCTGATGACTGACTTAAACAAGCCTTCCTCTACAGAAGAGTAGTAAGTCACAGGGTGTGGCTTAGTTGGATAAGGCTTCATTGCCTCAGCAGCAGCCTTCTCTTCAGGAGTTTTTGCTTTTGAAATCAAAACTTCAATTTGGTGTTTACCACGGTTACCGTCACGTAAAGACTCAAATTCAGCTTGATCTAAAATTGTTTTTTGTACAGCTTTAGGATTAATGCTTGTACCGTTACCTGCTTTAACTGCAGCAACCCATTCAGCGAATTGAGCGTCAGTTACAGAGTGAGCACGGAAGCGCATTTGCGAGAAGCCGTAGCCTGAATAGTTTGAAGAGAAACCGCGGTAGCCTTCAGCTGGGCTAGTTCCATCTGCTAACAAATTCAAGTGCGTTTGCATGCCTGCCATTGCATAAATTTGACCACCTAACGCAGGGATGAAGAACGAGTTCATCGTGAAGTTAGAGGTAATTTTAAGTGCAACTGGAGTTTTTTCAGGGAAACGAATTTCGTTAACCGTCGCAATGTTAAGATCAGGGTAAATGAAGATCCATTTAAACTGTTCTGCAATGACTTGAATATTTACAGGTGCTTTATCAGATTCGAGCGGGCGGTAAGGGTCATACTTGTGTGAACCCCACCAAGTTAACCAAGCCAGAATACCAATAATAATGACAGGAATACCCCAAACTACAATTTCAATTGCAGTAGAGTGTGCCCATGTAGGTTTATAGTCTGCATCTTTATTCGACGCGCGATATTTCCAACCAAACCATAATGCCATTACGACTGATGGAATAACCACCAATAGCATTAAATAGATCGCAGTCATCATTAAGTCAGATTGACCTTGTGCAACTGGACCTTTTGAGTTTAGAAGTACCATATCACCACCACACCCAGTTAAGAGCGCGGCGATCGCAGATAAAGACAATACAGCTAAAATCGTTTGTCTCATTTTACAACCTCGGTGAAGAGTCCCATTCCCTAATAAAATTGGGATAGCGATTAAAGTGTCGCATGATTGAAAAGTTTCTTTTTAAGTCTAAAAACACTTCTCAATCATAAGACACCGCTACGTTGTAGGGCATTATGCCTCATATCGACAAACTAAGCTATACGTAAAGATGCTTTAAATGACTGTTATAAAAACCGATTTTTTCACTCGGAATTTTATAATTTATTTATGGATTTATTTTGAATATCAATAAACTGCGGAAAACTGAGGTGAGCCAAACCTCAGCTTAAATATGGTCAAATTACTGCTTAATGACCTTGGTTTTTGCCAGCTTATCGTGCAAAGTTTGACGCTTTGCAGTTAAACCAAAGACGTGATCGGCGATGGTAATAAACGGCATGAACAGCATATTGAGCACAATAAAGACAACGCTGCGTAATGTGAATACACGCAAAAGGCTGACTTTTTCGTTGGTTTCAACGTCTACAATTTTAATTTTGGTGATTTTTTTACCAATGCTTTGGCCACTTTTGGCTAAGAAAAAGGCCTGTATGCCGAGCATAATCAGCAGGTAAATTCCCATGGTGGTCCATGCTTCAGTTGGAATCAAACTGAACAGTTGTGCTTGCAGTTCACTGGCCTGAGTTGCTGTGGTGGCAGCTTGCATTTTTTGCTGAATTTCAGTGAGTTCACCAAATTTATCTGCTTGTAAAAAGAACGAGGGAATCGCAGCGGCAGGGAGCCAAAGAAGTAAATCAATGACTTTGGCTAAGACACGTGTGCCTATTGATGCCAGTTCAGGTTGAGCAACTTTCGCCGCTGTACGGTTTGGTTGTGAAAATTGATTTGGCGTATGCATTGGCTCAGGAATAGGGGGCTGAGGTTGATAACCTACAGGTTCATACGCCAGTTTTCCTTGGGTGAGTTCACCTAAAGCTTTCCATTCAGTCATACCCTGATGCCAAACTAAATCCGTCAATAAAACTTGTTGGCTTGCGAGCATCTGATTCAACTGCTCTAAGGTATATGGACCGGCTTGTTGATTATTTCGTGCCAAGTAAATCTGCATATAAACTTAATCTCAAAATATAAATTGGGATATTTAAATAATAAATGTATTTGTTTTAAGATTAAAAACAAATAAAAAAATCTATGATAAAACATGCGGATAGTCTAGAGAATTTCAAGCTGAAATTAACCAAAACTACACAAAATGCAGGACAGTGTAGCAAGGATTATGCTGCTTCTTCTAGCTTTATCGCAATGCGATCTCTTCTCAATCAAGATGTTGCTGCATGAGTATCAAACTTAGTCTAAATTTTTGCATCAATACGCTTGTTTTAATGCGGATACGTTGAAAGAGTGGATATAAAAAAAGACCCACAAAAGGGTCTTTTTTTTAGGATCAAAAGTTAAGCTTTTTGAACTTTTTCTTCTGCAAGGAAGAACCAAGTGTCTAATACTGAGTCAGGGTTAAGTGATACAGATTCGATACCTTGTTCCATAAGCCATTGCGCAAGATCTGGGTGATCTGATGGGCCTTGACCACAGATGCCCACATATTTACCTGCTTTACGGCATGCATGAATTGCCATAGAAAGAAGTGCTTTTACGGCTGGATCACGTTCATCAAATAGGTGAGACACAATACCAGAGTCGCGGTCTAGACCAAGTGTTAACTGGGTTAAGTCGTTTGAGCCGATAGAGAAGCCATCGAAGTGTTCAAGGAACTGTTCAGCCAATAATGCGTTCGTTGGTAACTCGCACATCATGATCACTTTCAGACCATTTTCACCACGTTTCAGACCGTTTAACGCCAATAATTCAATTACGCGTTTCGCTTCGTGTACAGTACGTACGAAAGGAATCATGATTTGAATGTTGGTTAAGCCCATTTCGTCACGTGCTTTTTTCAACGCGCGGCATTCTAATTCGAAGCAGTCACGGAAGTTGTCAGACACATAACGACTTGCACCACGGAAGCCCAACATTGGGTTTTCTTCTTCAGGTTCGTATAATTTACCACCGATCAAGTTTGCATATTCATTTGACTTAAAGTCAGACATACGAACGATCACAGGTTTGTCTGCAAATGCTGCAGCAAGGGTAGAAATACCTTCAACCAGTTTTTCAACATAGAATTCGATTGGCGATGCATAACCTGCTGTACGCGCCATGACCGCAGCACGAGTTTCACGTGGCAAGCTGTCAATGTTCAACAATGCTTTAGGGTGAACACCGATCATACGGTTAATGATGAACTCAAGACGTGCAAGGCCAATCCCTTCATTTGGAATTTGTGCAAAGTCAAATGCGCGGTCAGGGTTACCGACGTTCATCATTACTTTGAACGGAAGCTCTGGCATAGATTCGATTGAATTGGTTTGAATCTCAAAATCTAAAGAACCTTCGTAGATGAAACCTGTATCACCTTCTGCACATGAAACAGTTACTTCTTGGCCGTCTACTAGAACTTCAGTTGCATTACCACAACCGACGATTGCTGGAACACCCAATTCACGCGCAATAATCGCTGCGTGACAAGTACGACCACCACGGTTAGTGACAATTGCAGCGGCACGCTTCATTACTGGTTCCCAGTCTGGGTCAGTCATGTCAGATACAAGCACGTCACCGTCTTGTACTTTGTCCATTTCTTTAATAGACGTAACAATACGTACTTTACCAGAACCGATACGTTGACCGATTGAACGACCTTCACAAATCACAGTGCCTTTTTGTTTCAAAAGGTAGCGTTCCATGGTACCGACGTTTTCACGACTTTTCACAGTTTCAGGACGGGCTTGAACGATATAAATTTGACCGTCATCGCCATCTTTTGCCCACTCGATGTCCATTGGAGAACCATAATGGTTTTCAATGATCAGCGCTTGTTTTGCAAGTTCTTGTAGTTCGTGGTCGTTTAATGCGAATTGTTGACGCTCTTGTTTTTCAACATCAACCACAACAACTGATTTACCTGCCGATGCTTCTTCGCCATAAATCATTTTTTGGTGTTTAGAACCAAGATTACGACGGAGTACAGCGTGCTTGCCTGCATTTAAAAGGGGTTTAGAGAGGTAGAATTCGTCAGGGTTTACTGCACCTTGAACAACCATTTCACCCAAACCATAAGATGCAGTGATGAAGACTACGTCACGGAAACCTGATTCAGTGTCGAGTGTAAACATTACACCTGCTGCACCAGTTTCAGAGCGAACCATACGCTGAATACCAGCAGATAAAGCCACAACATCATGCGCAAAGTTTTGGTGTACGCGGTAAGAGATTGCACGGTCGTTATACAGTGATGCAAATACTTCTTTGATCGCGATCAATACGTTGTCGATACCGCGAATGTTTAAGAAGGTTTCTTGTTGGCCTGCAAAAGAAGCATCTGGTAAATCTTCTGCTGTCGCAGAAGAACGAACGGCAACCGCGATGTCTGGGTTGCCGTTTGAAAGCTCTGCAAATGCTTTACGTACTTCTTGTTCGAGTTCTGCCGTAAGTGGAGTATCTACAATCCATTGGCGAATTTTCGCGCCTGTTTCAGCAAGAGCATTTACATCATCAACATTGAGGACTTTTAACTCTGCATTGATTTTAGCGTTTAGGCCACTTTGCTCGAGAAATTCACGATATGCTTGAGCTGTAGTAGCAAAGCCACCTGGTACAGATACACCTGCATTTGATAGGTGGCTGATCATTTCACCTAAAGATGAGTTTTTCCCACCTACAAGTTCAACGTCGTGTTTCCCTAATTTTTCTAGACCAATTACGCGCGCTTCCAAAGTTGTTACTCCACTTTTGCAGTATTTAATCACTATCTTGGCATCAGATTATAACAAATCTACTTAGCTTTTTGATTTTACTAAGCGACAGTCATGTAAGATCGGTTTACTATAAAGATTATATAGCACTAAGACAAATTTTTGAGGAGAATTTTAATGTCAGGAAGTAAACAATTTAAGCGGAGTGTTTTTTTTGTATCTGATGGTACTGCAATTACCGCTGAAACCCTTGGGCACTCGCTATTGGCGCAGTTTCCAAATGTTGACTTTGACATTCATATTATTCCTTATATTAGCTCTGAAGAAGCTGCTACAAATGTGGTTGCTGAGATCAATTTAAGGGCGCAACAAGACGGACAAAAGCCACTGGTTTTTGACACTTTAGTCGACCCGTACGTGCGTGACATTATTAATACTGCAAATGCTATAAATCTTGATGTATTTGAAGGGCTTATTAGTAAATTGTCTGAAGAGTTAGGGACACCCCCTACAACTTTAGTCGGACAGACCCATGCGGTGACCGATTCGGAGTCTTATAAAGCACGTATTGATGCGGTGCATTTTGCTTTAGATAACGATGACGGTGCACGTACACGCCACTATGACAAGGCTGACCTGATTCTGATTGGGGTATCCCGTTCAGGTAAAACACCGACGTCAATTTATTTGTCATTACAGTTTGGTATTCGTGTTGCAAACTATCCTTTGACCGAAGAAGACTTAGATGACAACCGTTTACCTGCGGTACTTCGCGCGCATAAACAGAAGCTTTTTGGTTTGATGATTGATGCTGAACGTCTTGTTGCTATTCGCTCTGAACGTAAAGCCAATAGTCGTTATGCAAGCTTCAGCCAGTGCCAAATGGAGCTTCGCGCAATTGAAGGGATTTATATTTCTGAAGGGATTAAATACTTAAATGTCTCGGAAATGTCGATTGAAGAAATTTCAACCCGTGTACTCCAAATGACGGGTTTAAAACGTCGCATTGGTTGATATTGTCATTACATTATAAAGCGTCATATTGATGATGCTTTATAATGTCGATCAATATAAAAATACAGATTAGATCAAATGAAAATAATATCAAAATGCCTATTGGGTTTATGTTGTTTTGCTCATTTTAATATGGCTTTATATGCGCAAAATATATCAATTCAACACGCTGAGCAGGCTATTGATCAAAAATATGCAGCGCTAGATTTTTATGCGGTGAATCGGCAGATCGAAAATGATGTGATTGATTTAATCCGTGAAAATGCAGAAAGTTATGCTTATTCTTTCCCCAAATTGACTGAAAATCTTAGACTAAAGATTAATGCCTCGCCGGACCAATTGCTTAAATTCTATACCTTTGATGTAGGCGGTGGCGGTACTATGGGTGAATTTTCATCCTATGTGCAGATGAAATCGAGTACGTCCACTAAACTTCAGCCTTTAGAAACAGGCTATATTTTAAAGATTGACCAAGTGAAATTGGGTGCACAGCCGATTTATCTGATTCAAAGTTATTACAAAGGCGATAGTTGTCACGGTCTCTATCAAATTCAAGCCTTTAAAATGCATGCCCAAGCTTTGACAGCAACACCAATTTTCCAGACCAAAAACCAGCAACTAAGTTCGATTGAAGTAGATTATGACTGTCATTATGACGAAGAGCAGCGCGGTTCATATATTCGTGTTTCAAAAGACTTAAACAAGATTGATATCACTTTATTAGATCAAAACAGCCAACCGACTGGAAAATACTTACGTTATCAGCGCTCAAATACAGGCTATCGGTATACAGGTGTGACGAAATAAACAACGGGTAAGTGGGTAAAACTTACCCTATACGGTTAATGGCTATAGGTGGTAATGATCACATCGACTGGATATTCGGCGCTATCTAAACTTTGAATATCATATTCTCGGATTTTGACGATTGGCCAAGTGATTAGCTTACAGTTGTCGCGCTGTAGGGCATGATAATAATGATCGGACTTAAAAAATTTAAGTTTATCTGCAGCGGAATTAGGTTTAAGTTGGTGTCTAAGCCATGGGTCTTGAACTTGGGTTTCTAAAAAGCGTAAAGCCAGTAGGCATTTGATCCGTGTATTAAATAGGCGTCGGTTCTTAATAACCAGTGGATGTTGGATTAAGCGCTGAATTCCGCGTTCCGTTTTCGGCAAGATGAATTGCGGTGCGTTTTGAAAAACATAGACTGATTGAGCGACCTGACAAATTGACTCGAGTGCAGTTACTGTATGTTGGTTGGTACCAATAATCGCGACACGTTGCTCAGAAAAAGTATGTTGTTTAATTTCTGAAGCAGCAATCAGTTGCCCTTTAAAATGCTGAAAATATTCGGGATGGTTTTGAAATAAACCAGATACGTTGTCTGTTGAATGCAAATTGACCATGCTCGATCCTTAATTGTTTTTTATCGTCTTTCCTTAATTTATTATTTTTAGTGCTTTTGCTCTAAAAAGGCAAAGTGATAAATTGTCTGAGCAGTCACGCTAACTTTAGTCTAGACATAGCAGCAGTTTTTGCAGAGTTTTGAGGATCTTTTAGATATCGGCTGAGATTTTTATTATTCATTTATGCACGTCGCCTTATGGGTATGTATTAATACGCATAAGGCGATTCACTTCATTTGTACTTAGCTATTTTTGATCTGCATGAGACGTTCAAAGTTTTCTAAACGTTTGTCCGTGTCATAGATGTCACAGGTGAAAATGAACTCATCGACATCATATTCTAAAAGAAGTTGTTTCAAACCTTCTTTCACTGTGCCATTGGAGCCGATTTGCGCCATGGCATAAAAACTGTCTACTGACATTTTTTCCGCAGGTGACCATAGACCGTCCATGCTGGCAATTGGTGCTTTTAACTTTAAACTTTGACCGCGCATGAGACCTAAAACCCGTTGGTAGGCACTGGTCGCTAGATATTCAGCTTCAGCATCGGTTTCAGCAACGACCGTCGGGACGCCCATAGACACATAAGGTTTGGATAAGTATTCAGATGGTTCAAAGTTTTCACGATAGAGTTGAATCGCTTGTTTCAGCATACGCGGTGCAAAGTGTGATGCAAAAGAGTAGGGAAGACCGAGTCTTGCAGCCAGTTGTGCACTAAATAAGCTTGAACCGAGTAGCCATACAGGAACATGTGTCCCTTGCCCCGGAGTTGCAATGATGCGTTGATTTGGCTCAGCGTCTTTAAAGTAATGTAAAATTTCTAAAACATCTTGTGGGAACTGATCTTCAGTTTCTTGACGGCCACGGCGAAGTGCGCGCATGGTCACTTGATCTGTACCCGGTGCTCGACCTAAACCTAATTCAATCCGGTTTGGATAGAGTGTCGCAAGCGTACCGAATTGCTCTGCCACGATCAGTGGGGCATGGTTTGGGAGCATGATACCGCCAGAGCCCACTTTTAAAGTTGAGGTATTCGCGAGTAAATAGCCGAGTAGCACCGCAGTTGCAGAGCTGGCAATACCATCCATATTATGATGTTCTGCAAGCCAAAGTCGGCTATAGCCTAAACGCTCAGCTTGTTGGGCCAGTTTTAAGCTATGCTGTAGAGTGAGTTGTACAGTTTGATCTTCGCGGACAGGAGCTAATTCTAGAATAGAAAATTGAGTCTCGGACAACGTGCGCATTCTACTTCTCAGTTTTGTTTTATATATCGAAATAATACGATATAACTGTTATTTTGTATATCGATTTTATTCGATATTCTGGTTGTTTTATATAAGATATTGATTTAAAAATAAAACTAAATATCTATTCAACATCGTTGATCCGCACCAGCCACACATGCGTTTAAAGCAAAAAGAAGTAAGCTACTGCATCGCAGAGACGATACAGTGTCTTTTTTGAGTGTAGTTGTCAGATAAATAAAAAGCACCCGAAGGTGCTCTTTTATTTGAAAATGTTTTATGGGTGCTTAACGTTTCCCGTTTTTGTACCAGCCCAAGTGACGGCCATTGTCACCATGGTAGTTGCGATCATTATACTTATAATTGTTGTTACGGTAGCCGCGGCTGTCATAACGACGATCATAACGGTCATCGTAACGGTCATCGTAACGGCGGTCATATTCATCATCGTAACGACGGTCTTCAGAGACTTTTTTACCTAGAACTGCACCACCCGCTGAACCTAGACCTGCACCAATATACCCACCATTGGTACCGCCCATGTTTTTACCTACGGTATAACCACCAGCACCACCGAGTGCTCCACCAATGATTGCACCATTACGGTCACGTTTGTTGGCTGAAGCGGCTGCACCTGCACCACCACCAATGGCAGAACCAATCATAGCGCCTGTTTGTCCACCCATTTGATTACCAATCGCGGCACCGACAACACCACCTAATGCAGACGTTAGTGCAGTATTGGTTGTATTACCTGCATATGTCGTGGTCATCGTTAATGCTGAAGCTGCAATTACGGTACTCATTAAAATTGATTTAATTTTCATTTTTAAACTCCTAAGAGCATGTCTATTTTGTCTTGATTTCACTTTAGCGAAACATGTTGGAAGAATAATGAAGACAAACTTTATCGAAACCGTTGCTTTGGTAAGTGCTGTGTAACGACTCTTCGTATTTTCTACCAGTTCGGCTGCTGTGTGTTGCGTCTAAATCTGTGCCATAAAAAAGCACCCGAAGGTGCTTTCAATGACATCTTTACGATACGGTCAATTAGTGGTGTTTGCGGTGTTTCTTTTTCCATTTTTTACTTTGGTAAGAATCATATTGTTTGTCTTTTGAGATTTTGTTGCCGAGTGCTGCACCGCCCGCTGCACCTAATGCAGAACCAACGTAACCACCATTGGTGCCGCCCATGCTTTTACCTACGGTATAGCCCGCACCACCACCGATGGCACCGCCAATAGCAGATTCAGTACGGTGACGTTTGTCACTTGCAACTGCTGCACCACCCGCGCCACCTAATGCTGCGCCAATAGTTGCACCAGTTGTGCCGCCCATGTTTTTACCAATTGCTGTCCCTGCAACACTACCTAAAGCACTTGCTGCCGCAACGCGAGTTGTGCTGTCTGCATATGCAGTTGCAGTAAACATAGATGCCGTTGCTAATGTTGCTGACATTAAAAGTGTATTTAGTTTCATGTGTTTCTCCATGTCCAACATTGGTTGAACTGTCGTACTTTTTTCGATGTGGCTAATGTAACAAAAAGATTCCAGTTAATTGTGGAGAGTTAAAACTAAATTGAAACCCATTGGTTTCTTGTTTGTATCAGTTTTATTACAAATGTGAATAAGCAGAATGAAATTTATCCAAAATCATGCAAATGTGGATAAACCTAGGAGTGATGCAGTTCACACTCTGAATTTTGAGCTGAAATGACCTATTTAAAAGCTGTATATGAAATAAGCTTTTTTGCATTTTTTGAGTGTTAGTAAGTGCATAAACACGCTTTAAAAGTGTATCAATCCACTGAGGCGTATAAAGTAAACGTCGCTCAGGATTGAATAAAGATGTTCTTTGCGTGATAGAGCCGTTAAACTAAGCGCAAATTTTTTGGTGCTGTGAAACTGTATTGCAGCCTTTATATTGAGATATTTTCCTAATGAAAGAATCGTTACGTTTACGATTAGATCAACTTTCTGACCGTCACGAAGAATTAACAGCATTACTTGCAGATGTAGAAGTCATTTCGGATAACAAACGCTTTCGTCAGTTGTCACGTGAACATAGTGATTTAAGCGAAATCACAGAAGTTTGGACCAAGTATAAACAAGCTGAAGCTGATATTGAAACGGCTGAAGCAATGCTGTCAGATCCTGATTTTAAGGAAATGGCTGTTGAAGAAATTAAAGAAAATAAAGCCATTATTGCGTCTTTAGAAGCTGATTTAAATATCTTAATGATTCCGAAAGATCCAAATGATGCGAACTCTGCATATTTGGAAATTCGAGCGGGAACAGGCGGTGATGAAGCTGCTATTTTCTCGGGTGACTTATACCGTATGTATACTAAGTATGCTGAATCACAAGGCTGGCGTATTGAAGTGTTGTCTGAAAATGAAGGCGAACACGGTGGTTATAAAGAAATTATTTGTTTGGTGAATGGTGAGGGCGTTTACGGCCGCTTGAAGTTTGAAAGTGGCGCGCACCGTGTACAACGTGTACCTGCAACGGAGTCTCAGGGGCGTGTACATACTTCGGCGTGTACCGTTGCGATTTTGCCTGAAATTGATGTCGATACAACGGTTGAGATTAATGCATCAGACTTACGTATTGATACCTACCGTGCCTCAGGTGCGGGTGGTCAGCACATCAACAAAACCGATTCGGCTGTGCGTATTACCCACATTCCAACAGGAACGGTGGTGGAATGTCAGGAAGAGCGTTCGCAGCATAAAAACAAAGCCAAAGCGATGGCTTTACTTGCTTCACGTTTGGAAAATGCAAAACGTGCAGCAGCTGATGCTGCAACTTCTGAAATGCGCCGTGACTTGGTCGGCTCAGGTGATCGTTCAGAACGTATCCGTACCTATAACTACCCGCAAGGTCGTATGACCGATCACCGTATTAACTTAACTTTATACAAGTTAGACGCGGTTATGGAAGGCGATTTAACTGAACTATTAGATAGCTTACATCGTGAATATCAAGCAGATCAGCTTGCGATGCTTGCACAGCAGAATGGTGGATAATGAATATTGCCCAAGCTTTGGCTTTACGTGGTGAAGCCGAGAGTTACGAACGTCAAGAGAACGCATGGTTGCTGGAACACATAACCAAAATTGATTCTTTTGATTTGGTTATGAAAAAAGACCAAGTCTTGACCGATGAACAAGAGCAAGCCTATGTTGCTGCCTTGGCACGCATTGAAGCAGGTGAACCTTTGGCTTATGTGACAGGTTCTCAGCCGTTTTGGACGCTAGATCTGATTGTCACGCCTGACACCTTAGTGCCACGTCCAGATACCGAAGTACTGGTTGAAACTGTACTACGTTTAGACTTACCTGAAGATGCCCGCATTGTCGATTTAGGCACGGGGACGGGGGCGGTTGCGCTTTCATTGGCCAGTGAGCGAGACACGTGGGACATCACGGCTACAGATATTTATGAGCCGACTTTAGCCGTTGCCCAGCAAAATGCAGAAAAGCATGACTTAAATGATGTGACTTTTGTGTGTGGCAGTTGGTTTGCACCGCTAAATCGAAAGTTTTTTGATGTGATTGTCTCGAACCCGCCGTACATCGATGCTGATGATGCCCACATGCAAGACTTAGCAACTGAGCCTGAACGTGCTCTAGTTGCGGCAGATCATGGTTTGGCTGATTTGAAAGTTATTATCCAGCAAGGTAAAAAGCATTTAACTCTTGATGGCTGGGTGGTACTTGAGCATGGTTATGATCAAGGTGACGCTGTACAGAAAATCTTTAAAGAAGCGGGCTATAAACAAGTCCGTACGGTGAAAGATTATGGTGGAAATGACCGCGTCACTTTAGGGCAGTGGACACAATAATTTTTTTGTTCTCTTCAAAATAAAAGCGCATTCGATGCGCTTTTATTTTTTCTACCTTATGTTCCAAATACGTCACGCCAACGCAGTAGCCAAGTCTCGATGGCTTTCATGATGCTATCACTGAGTTTTCCGAGCACGGCTAAAAGAATAATCGCTAAGATCACAATATCAGGACGTGAAGTTTCTCGGCCATCACTCAGTAAGTAGCCTATGCCTTGTGTCGCTGCAATGAGTTCTGCGGCAATCATAAACATCCATGCCAAACTTAAACTGTTGCGCAGTCCCGTTAAGATCCCTGGAGATGCTGCAGGCAAAATAATCTGTTGTACTTGCTGCCAGTATTTCAGTCGATAGACTCGTGCGACTTCGATGAGCTTGCGATCAACCCCTTTAATCGCTGCGACCGTGTTGGTATAGGTCGGAAAAAATGCGCCAATTGCAATTAGGGTAATTTTCGATGCTTCATCAATTCCCAACCACAGTAAAAGTAGAGGAATCCACGCTAAGCTCGGGATGGATTTGATCGCTGAAAAACTGGGTTCTAAAAACGCTTCAACCTGTTTATTGAGTCCCACTAAAATCGCAAACATTAAAGCCAGAGCACTCCCAATAAAAAATCCTAAAAACACCCGCCATGTACTGGTCCAGACATGCATCCATAAATCTGCCTGCCATAAACCTAGAAAGGTTTGCCATAGACTACTGGGAGCAGGCAATAAATAAGGTTCAATAAAACCAGCACGGACTAGATATTCACAAGCAATCAGTAAGAGCGCTGGAAGGGTGATCGCTTTGAGAACACTCTTCAATTTCAACTGAAATGAGGAACTCTTTTTCACTTCAATAGGGGTGAAAGAGCTCGCGACTGACTTAGCCATTATTTGCTTACAGCCTTTTGTGCATATTGTGGTTTAAACAACTGAGTCACGACTTGATTAACATTAGTTCCTTTGCGAACTAAGTCTTCTTCATTCAAAATGCCGCCAGACTTTTGTAATGCGGCAATCTGTTTGGCTGATGGAATGTTTTGATCAAAGTTGGTACGGCTTAATTGTAATTTTGCGACATTCAACGGCAGTTTGGACTCGCGTGCCAGTAACTCCGCCAGTTTCTCTGGGTTAGCTTTGGCCCATTTACGTGCTTGCTCATAAGCTTTAATCACTGCTTCAATGGCTTCGGGACTTTGCTGAGTAAAAGACTCTTTGACACTGAGTACGCTATAACTGTTAAACCCAATATTTCGATACAGCAGTTTTGCGCCAGACTGCACTTGTGCCGATGCCATCAGTGGATCTAAGCCTGCCCAAGCATCGACTTGACCACGTTCTAAAGCTGTTTTGCCATCTGGATGTTGTAAATGGACCAGTTGTACATCACGTTTATTTAGACCCACTGTATCCAGCGCTTGTAAGGTAAATAGAAATGGATCTGTGCCTTTGGTTGCGGCAATTTTTTTTCCTTTTAAGTCTTTTAGGCTTTTAATTTGGGAGTTTTTAGCAACCACCAAAGCGGTCCATTCAGGTTGGCTTTGGATATAAACGGTATTGATTGGACTGCCGTTGGCACGACTAAGTACGGCTGCAAGCCCTGCGGTTGAAGCAAAATCGACACTACCACTATTTAAATATTCCAGTGAACGGTTACTGCCTTGGCTAAACACCCATTTAATTTCAGTTTTAGGTAAGGCTTTTTCTAACAGTTTTTGTTCTTTCACTACGAGGCTGGTTGGTGCGTAGTAGGCATAATCAAGTTTGAGCGTGTTTGGAATAGCGGCATTGGCATAAGAACCGATCAGACCTAAAATCAGTGAAGTGCTCAGTAGTTTAAAGTTTTTCATGTTGCATCATTTAAATAAGTTCATTTGTGGGTTCTTTTAACCTTATGTATGCGAAAAATAAAAAAAGAAAAATGGATAACAAAATATTAAATTGAAATAAGCAGATAATCTTAATTTAAGCATCTGAATTTTAATAACTTTATTGAGATTTATGTAGTTTTTGAAGTATAGAATAACTTTAAAAAAGCATAGAATAATTTCTTCTTATATGAAGATTGCATAACTAAATCATTCATTTTGAATGTAAAAAAGCGACTGTAATAGTCGCTTTTTTAAGGGGGTTGCAAGCTTACATAGGATAGTCTTGTAAGCTGTCAAACACTTCAACTTGCTCTAAAGCATCAGTTTCAAGTGCAAGACAAAGTGTCACAATTTTCTTTAGATCAGCTAAATATTGTTCATCTTTAAACGATGCACCTAACTGCAGGGCTTGAATACGGTCAGCGCTAATATCCAACGCTTGAGCAGCTTCAATCGCATTAACTTCATTAAAAAATGCAGTAACAGCATGATTTAATTCAAGGTCTGATGCATTGAGAATACCTTGATCCAATTGCTCTTCAAATTGTGGGGTAGGAGACTGCAAAGCTTGAGTAAAGTTTTGCACCAGACGTTGATCGAGAACATCAATCATTTTAAGCATGTCATAACCTTTAAAAGAAATAAGGTGATTAAACAGGGGGAGTACAGCCAGAAAATAAGCATTAAAGAATGCTTTAAAATTGGTTGAAAAATAATCCATTTTGGAACTTTTTGCAAATAGATTCCGATAAATGAAAGATTGATTTGTTAAGTAAATGAAAAGATTAAATTTATTAAATTGAGAGCATGTTTACATTTTACACTACTGTTGCAATGGACTCGGATTGATCAAAAAGAAGTATTCAATGCGGACTATCGATGGACTTCAATTGAAAAGTTATTAGAATTATTTTTAAAATATTGAAAAGTAATAACTTGTTAATATCTTTGTTGCAATGATCTTTATTTTACGCATCACTGATGCGAACTCAAAACATTGTGGAATTGCTATTTATAAGGACATGCTAAAGCAACATGAGGTATATCACCTTGCTTTAGCTGTCTTTGTTTGATGTGAAGAATGATGAACGTTTAAGCCACTAGTTAAAGTGCTTTTGCCTCAGTTGTTCTAGACGGAGTTGATATTGCTGCTGCCATGCACTTTCAGCTAAGTTTTGTTTTTGCTGGTCCATTTCTTGGTTGAGAGCAGCAAGTTCAGATTGATAACTGGCGATCTGTTGTTGCTGACGAGCAACTTGTTGTTCGCGTTCAGCCAACTGCGCTGCTTCTTTGCCTGAAAAGTAGCTGTTACGAATTTGTTGGGTAATTTCTTGTTGCTGCATTGGGTCGGTGACGCCAATTAAAGCCAATTTAAGGGCTTTATCATAACTACCACTTTGACCATCAATATTTTTGCTCGGGTTTTTATATTGTTGCTGTAATTGCGCGAGTTCACTCAGCCGTTGTTGTAAGGTCATTTGCGGTGCGCGGCTCAAGAGCTCACCATAAGCAAACTGATAGCTGGCAAATTCTTTTTCTTCAGCAAAGCCGAGTTGTGTTTCTTGCTTACCTAAAGTCTGTTCACGTAAGTTCCAAATCTCCTGATAACGCTGTTGTGGTGTCATTTGTGTGGACATGGTTTTAGCTTGCATTTCTTTTTCGTACAGTGGTAGGCGTTCTATCAATTGTTTTAAAGTCTGGGCAAACTGCTGATCTGGATATTCGTCCAATACCTGTTTTAATAAGGCCTGACAGTTGGTATCGGGGCAGTTTTGTTGTAACTGGTTTAATAATTGTGTGATATTGCCCGGATTTTTTTGAAAGAGTTGAATGATTTTTTGGATGGATTCTTGTTGCTGTTGTTGCTGCATTTTTGACTCGTCATTGTTTGCAGCAGCAAGCTTCTCTTGCAAACTGCTGGGTTGAGCAGTCTCCGTAAGGGACGGTGAGGACGCCTGAGTTTGACCCGATGTGGCATATGATGAGCCAAGGCCCAACCATATCACCACACCGATCACCAATACACTCAGCACCAAAGCGATAAGCCCAAAGCGCTTCATTGTTCTTCCTTATGGGTTGTATTGGAATTGACCCATTACTGGGAAGTGGTCAGATAAGTCCCAAGTCATAAATACGGGGTCGGCAGCCGAGCGAAGAATGCGGACATCATTACGTGCTTGCATAGGCTGACGGTGGTTATTGGATGACACCACGTAGTCTAAATACTCTACGGTAGAGCCGCCAGTGAGTCCTGCACCTGCGAGTTTATTCACTCGTGGATCGAAGGTCGATTCGGTATATCCGGTGCTGACTGGGACCGTACCATTCAAGTTGATTTGCATTTGCGCATAATCTTGCGGCCACAGGAGTTTGTTGACATTAAAGTCACCGCCCATAAGTACTGCATCAAATGACGGGATATTTTGCTTATCGACCAAAGCGCGGATTTGCTTAAATTGTTGCTGGCGCATATCACGTGCCGCGTCGGTATCAAACGATGCGGTATGCGTGGAGGTCACATGATAGGCTTTGCCATTCTTGAGGATTTCAGCATAAATCACGCCTTTATCTGCAAAACAGTCAATGCCTGTACAGCTTGGGTAAATAAAATGATCCGTTTTTACAATTGGATGGCGACTTGCAACCAATATGCCGCTGTCATAGATATTGAAACCTGAACCGATTGGAATATAAGTTTGGTACGGATATTCCTGCGCTAATTTGGCCAACATGGCGGTACGACCAGAAGCAAAGGTTTCTTGGAATAAGATTGCATCGTAGCCTTTTAGGTTTTGCGGCAGTTGCTCTAAACGCGAATCAATTTTACTTGCCACTAAAGGAAGAGCATAAATATTGTAGGTTAAAACTTTAAACTCATCGGCACTGCTGACAACGGGTTCTGGCACGGTATTTTGATGGATAGTGTAGTGGAAGTCGTCATAACCACCAGTGTATTCAGCTTTAAAAGCAGTCTGCGCCGCTTTTCCTGCATAATTGGTGTTGAAGCGCTGAATGTTACGGTCGTTGAACCATGGTGCAGAGAAATCACTGCCAGATGCAGAGTGTTTAATATCACTGCCAGACCAAGTGCCAGTCATGGATTGCTTCAGGGTGACACTTGAACCACCGCCTGTAATCACGGTATCAAAATTATAGGTTTGACCTGACTTTACCCCAGTATAACGGTTATAACGCAGTACACGTTTGGTTTCATAAGGTGCAATTTGGGTGGCTTCTTGAGCCCATTGACTCCCCTGAGTTAAGGTGCGTGTGCCGTGATGATTAACATTGACGGATACCGTTTCAGGGGTGGTATTGGTCACATAAATGTATGAGTCGGCTATCGCTTGCTGACTGCATAGCAATAATGATAACCATCCGATATTTTTCATTAAGTTTTTATTTAATTGGGTGCTCATGTGTTCCCTCCATGATGTTTTTATTCAATATTGTGTAAAACAATATGACGAGATCACTATGGCAGGTAATTTTTTTAAGTCAGTGACAAAGTGCGACAGCACCCTGATTTTCCGATGAATGAGCATCAAAAATTCAATTTAATTTATAAGCTCTGTTGACATTTCATTTGGCAAATCAAAACCAACGTTAGAACAATTGAATGATAAGGTTTGACTTGAACGAGAAAATTTTATGGGTTGGTTATTTGTTATGTAGAAAGAGCAAGAGTGTCTTGTAGTTGCCTATATCAATCGACTGAAGTTAAGCGTCCTTATTTTGACGATAAGCGCCGGGGCTGACGCCTGTCCATTTTTTAAAAGCACGATGGAAAGCACTCGGATCATGAAAATTGAGTTCAGTGCTAATGTCTTGTAATGATACTTGGCTGTTACTGAGTAGCTCAATCGCCATATCACGGCGTATATCATTTTTGAGCTGTTGATAACTGAAACCTTCACTTTTCAGTCGACGCTGAATAGTTGCCTCAGACATATTGAAATGATGGGCAATTTCAGACAGTTCCAGCCACTGGATCGGGGGGTCTTGCATTAAATAGCGACGAATTTGGACACTGGTTGAATGTGGGTTTTTATAACGGGTCAGTAAAATATGTGGGGTTTGCTGAATAAATTGATACCACGATTTGCTGTCCTGTTTTATGGGCATTTTTAAATAATTTGCATCGAACTGAATATAGTTTTCAGCCATTTGATACTGGATATTTTCACAAAAACGAACTTTGTAGTCGATGTCATCTGTAGGTGCATCACATTTGAGTTGAATTTGATTCAAAATCACCCGTTGACCCACTAGCCAACACATTAGGGCATGAATCAGCATGATGTAAGTTGCGTAACTAAACATACGCTTGGGCTGTTGTCGTTCATAAATCACAATATAGGCATAATGCTCTTGCACCATGAGTTGACTGCTAAAGTCGTCTAGTACCAGATTCATAAACTGCAAAATATGCTGAATGGCTTGGTCGAGCTGGGTGGTGTGTAATAGTGATTTAGATAAAAACTGAAAACTGCCACGGCGCATAGCATGGCGATCCATCCCAAAGAACTCATCATTCATGACATTGGCCAGTTCAGTCCAGAGCTGTGCATATTGATTGACTGAGACTCGTGCTTTTGCCGCACTTAATAGTTCGCTATTGATGCCTGCATTTTTCAAAATATCAGCAACTGTATATCCCTGCTTTTCAGCTTCAAACAATGCTTCGTGTACCAAAGCAATCGAAATGGAATCTTTCTGGGCGTTTGCATGTTCCGATGCAGTCATAGTGGCTTCCATATTTTTATTGTGCATTTTGAGCATTGTCCAAAACCATCATGGAAGATGCAATATTTGGAAATTGTACTCAAGTGCTTCTGTGTTTACATTTCTTCTTAAGTCGTAGCATTCAATCATACAAGGAAAAATAAATGAAGATTCAAGGGAAGGTTTTTGTCGTCACGGGTGGAGCATCGGGTTTAGGTGCAGCAACAGCACGTCATTTGATTGAACAAGGTGCGAAAGTCATTTTGGTAGATATGAACCAAGCTTTAGGTGAAGAGCTACAGCGTGAGTTGGGTGAAAATGCTCAGTTTAAAAGCCTCGATGTTACTGATGAGCACGCTGTGCAAAGTTTCTTCCAAGAAGTCGAGGCTGAATATGGGCAATTGAATGGTTTGGTGAACTGTGCGGGTGTAGCGCCTTCAGCCAAAGTGTTGGGTCGTGATGGTATTCATGAGCTGGCGTTATTCCAAAAAGTATTAAACATCAATGTCTCAGGTACTTTTAATATGCTGCGTTTTGCGGCGCAGTTAATCGCGAAATATGAACTTCAAGCTGGTGAAGAAGAACGCGGAGTGATTGTGAATACAGCTTCGGTTGCAGCCTATGACGGCCAAATTGGCCAGACCGCTTATGCAGCCTCTAAGGGCGCTGTTGTCTCGATGACTTTACCGCTGGCACGTGAACTAGCACGTGAGAAAATTCGAGTGATGACTATTGCTCCGGGCATTATGGAAACGCCAATGTTGAAGGCGATGCCGCAAAATGTACAAGATGCGTTGGGTGAAATGGTGCCATTTCCGAAGCGGTTGGCAAAACCTCAAGAGTTTGCTCAGCTTGTAGGGCATATTTTTGAAAATAGTTATTTGAATGGTGAAGTGATTCGTTTAGATGGCGCGATTCGTATGCAGCCTAAATAATTTCTTAGGGTGTATCCATTACGGAGTCTTACCTTAAATAAATTCTTTTGTATTAGCTCATTCAGTTACTTTTGTTTTGGCAAAAGTAACCAAAGCCATTGTCATTTGCAAAACTCGTTGAATTACATTTTCTGATCAATAGCTCGCAGAAACATGACGTAGAAATGTAGACCTCTCTCGGACAGTTGCAAATGACTTTTTCGCGTATCAAATGCTAGAAATGGACGCTAAAAATAGATATTCAGACCTGAATTAACTTTAAAAATTAAATTAAGGCACTGACAGAGAAAAGGACATCTAATGCTTTTAAATGAAGAACAAAAAATGGTTCAGGATATGTTGCGTAGTTATTCGCAGGAAAAACTGAAGCCAACCGCGGCTGTACGTGACAAAACTGCACAGTTTCCTGCGCAAGAACTTAAAGAGCTTGGTGAGTTAGGTGCTTTGGGTATGACTGTTTCACCTGAGTGGGGTGGTGCAGGCTTAGATTATATTTCACTGGTGGTGGCACTTGAGGAAATTGCAGCAGGTGATGGTGCGATTTCGACCATTGTCAGTGTGCAAAACTCACTGCCGTGTGGCATTACCCAGCGTTATGGAACTGATGAGCAAAAGCAGAAATATTTAAGCAAGCTTGCCACAGGTGAGTGGTTAGGGTGCTTTTGTCTCACTGAACCACAAGCAGGCTCAGATGCTGGAGCGTTGGAATGCAAGGCCGTTCGTGAGGGCGATGAATGGGTGCTGAATGGAACTAAACAATTCATTACCACAGGTAAGCATGCTCAAGTCGCTTTGGTTTTCGCAGTCACAGACAAAGCTGCGGGGAAGAAAGGCATTTCTTGCTTTTTAGTCCCAACCGATACCGAAGGCTATATTGTCTCTCGTATAGAAGAAAAGATGGGGCAGCACTGTTCGGATACGGCAACCATTGTTTTGGAGAACTGCCGCATTCCTGCTGATCATTTGCTAGGTGCTGAAGGCGAAGGTTATAAAATTGCGCTTTCAAATTTGGAGTCGGGACGCATTGGTATTGCTGCGCAATCAGTGGGCATGGCTCGCGCCGCTTTAGATGCTGCGGTTGAATATGCCAATGACCGTAAAGCCTTTGGTGTTGAAATTGTACAACATCAGGCAGTTGCTTTTCGTTTAGCCGATATGGCGACGCAAATTGAAGCTGCACGTCAGTTAATTTTCCATGCAGCCACTTTGAAGGATGCAGGATTGCCGTGTTTAAAAGAAGCCTCTATGGCCAAACTGTTTGCCTCAACCATGGCGGAGCGTGTTTGTTCTGATGCGATTCAAATTCATGGTGGCTATGGCTATGTTTCAGATTTTCCTGTTGAACGAATTTATCGGGACGTCCGTGTGAGCCAGATTTATGAAGGAGCGTCTGATATCCAGCGTCTTGTCATTGCACGTGAAGTCACCAAGGTTTAAGTCGACTTAGTTTTAGACCTTGGTCGATGTTCAAAGCCTGCATTTTCATTGAGGGATTTGGAAATTGTAGGCGCATTTAAAACATGGTTATCTAGGTACAGCGCGGTTAAGTACAGTCATTAAATAGAGCAACTGAACCGCTCTAAGTTTTCAAATAATATGGGACTGACAATGAGGTCAGTTCAATGCTTAAAACGATAAAGAATATGGACGGCCAAAGTGGATTTGGTCTTAAAAAATGGATAATGCGAGGTTGTCGTGATGAAGACATTAGAACAAGCCCATCAAGAATTTAACTATGATCAACTGGTTCAAGAACAACTGGTAGGCCAACCCAATGCAGTGAATGCTTATATTGAGTGCTGTCAGCGCTATGTCGGGCTGCAAAAAACAGCACTCATTTGGGAAGGAAAAAATGGCGAGTCAGAGCAATGGAGTTTTGAACAGCTCGATGTTGCCTCAGCTCAGTTGGCAAATTATTTTAAAAGTAGTGGGATTCAAGTGGGTGACTGTATCGCAGGGCTGTTACCGCGTACGCCTGAGCTGTTGATTACGATTTTAGCCACATGGCGGATCGGTGCGATTTATCAGCCTTTGTTTACTGCTTTTGAGTCGAAGGCGATTGAACATCGAGTGTTAACTGCAAACACCAAATTGATTGTAACCAATGCAGAGCAACGTCCAAAGCTAAATCATGTTGAAGTCAAACATATCCTGACTGTGAATGCAGGAACAAACTTAACTAGCAATGAAGCTGATTTTTGGCAGGAAGCAGAACAACATTCAGATCAATGTGAAGCTGTTTTACGTAGCTTTGATGATGATTTCCTGATGATGTTTACCTCAGGCACCACCGGTTTGGCGAAATCCGTGCCTGTTCCTTTAAAAGCAGTTTTGGCTTTTAAGGGCTATATGCAACATGCAGTCGATTTAAGAGAAGACGATTCATTTTGGAATTTAGCTGATCCGGGTTGGGCTTATGGGTTGTACTATGGCATTACAGGACCGCTCAGCTTGGGGCATAGCATCATTATGGATGAGCGCGCATTTAGCGTCGATCATGCGGTTGAAGTCATTAAAAAGTATCGCATCAGTAATTTAACAGGTTCGCCTACAGCTTTTCGGATGTTCTTTGGTTTTAAAGAAAAGTTTGATCCTTCCATTAAAACCCACCTACGTGCTGTTAGTAGTGCGGGTGAGCCTTTGACCCCAGAAGTGATTCATTGGTTCAATAATGATCTGAATGTCAACATTTATGACCAATATGGACAAACTGAGTTGGGCATGGTGATTGCCAACCATCATGCACTGGAGCATGAGAAAAAAGTCGGCTCGGCAGGCTTTGCTAACCCCGGACACCGCTTTGCTGTACTTGATGCGAACCATCAAGAAGTGAAGTACGGCGAAATTGGAACGTTGGCGATAGACTTTAGCCAGTCACCACTGACATGGTTTAAGGGCTATGGTGGCAATAATCGTAAGTCCTTTGTGGGGCAGTATTATTTAACAGGTGATACGGTCAAGCTGAATGAAATTGGAGGTATCGACTTTATAGGTCGTGCTGACGATGTCATTACAACGTCAGGCTATCGAGTCGGGCCTTTTGATGTCGAAAGTACCTTACTTGAGTGTGCGGAAGTACTCGAGTCAGCTGTGATTGGTAAGCCTGATCCAGAGCGCACTGAAGTGGTGAAAGCTTTTGTGGTACTAAAGCCACAGTACCAAGCCTCTAAAGAGTTGGATAGCAAACTCCAAGCCTATGTGCGTTCACGTTTATCTAAACATGCGTATCCGAAAGAAATTGAGTTTGTTGAAAGCTTGCCAAAAACGTCGAGTGGAAAAATTCAACGTAATTTGCTGAAACAGCAAGAAGTGGCAAAGATGCAAACTTTACAAGCTGCCATTTAATTTACAAATAAAAGGGTCTTAGGGGTAACTTTAATTCGACGTAATTGTTGATCTAACTGATTGAAAAAAAATTATCTTGGTGGAGTCTTATCAAATTTTCACCCAATTTCATCATTAGCCTGCGGCTCGCCCTACTTTTGTTTCGGCAAAAGTAGGCAAAACCATGGTCATCTGCAAAACCTGTTCTTTTTTGGAATTCGTTAAAATATATCAAAGAAACATTATCTTACTTACACCATGCAGGTTGCAGATGACATTTTTTGAGTATCATTTTTTGTTGAAATCTAGTTAAAGTTAAAGCCAGTCAGTTCTAATAGACTGGCTTTTTCTTTTAACCATTTATAGTGGCATGTGACTTGTGGAACACCGCTTGAAATATAGTTAGAGGTATAAATAGTCTAAGAAAATTTAACTGGGCAACTAGTATGATTTAATCTCCATTACTTAAAAATGAAAAAGTTGAGCTATCTAAAGCACATAGCATTTATTGAATTTGTGCATAGCTAACCTTGGTTTCATGGGTATAATTCGCCATCAACATTTTCTTTAGAAAAAGGCTGAATCATGGACGAGTTAGATGAAAGTCTAGAACTCAGTAATGCTGAAATGCATCTCTATAGTCGTCAAATTTTATTGGACGGATGGGATATAGAGGCACAAGAAAAACTCAAGTTGGCCAACATACTCATCGTAGGCTGTGGTGGTATTGGTTGTATGACTGCGGAGTTATTGGCACGTGCTGGTGTAGGGCAAATCACTCTGATTGATGCTGATACGATAGAAGTGAGTAATCTCCAAAGACAGATTGCCTATGTAGAAAATAATGTCGGTTTTTATAAAGCGGAGGTTTTGGCCCAGCGTTTAAAGCAGATCAATCCCTACATCAAAGTCCATGCGCATGCTGTAAAACTTGATACAGCCAATGCAGCTAGTTTAATTGCAGGCCAAGACTTAGTCCTTGATGGTTGTGATAATTTTACGACACGGTATTTGGTCAATCAGCAGTGTAAAGCAGCCAATGTTCCACTCATCAGTGCATCGGCCATTGGTTTTCAAGGGCAACTGTTTATGGTGGAAGGTGAGTCCGCTTGCTATGAATGTCTGTTCCCTAAAGAAGAACATGCGAATGAAAGCCTACGCTGTGCAGATTCGGGCGTTTTAGCTACCACCCCGAATGTAATGGCCAGTCTTCAAGCGCATCATGCACTTTTATATTTGGGTTTAAATGTGACTGCACTCAAACAACGCTTGTTACTTTGGGATGGCTTAAGTATGAAACAACGTTTGCTTGCTTTCGAAAAAGATACAGATTGTCCAGTTTGTCAGGCAAGATAAGCCTGCAATTTTTTCATTCTTTGATACACTCAATACAATTTATTTTTGACCGATATTATGAAAAACAATATCTTTTTAGATGGACTGCGTTCTGTTGCCCGTGTTGGGGAAACTGCAGTCATTGCAGCACGTGCTGGTATTAAGTACGCAACTGAAAAACCAAGTAATGCCAAATTGATGCGTGAAACCTTTGAGTCTCTGGGTTCAACCTATATCAAGTTGGGGCAATTTATTGCGAGTACACCTTCACTTTTTCCACGTGAATATGTTGAAGAGTTTCAAGGCTGTTTAGACCAAACCCCATCATTACCATTTAGTTATGTACAAGGGGTTTTAGCTTCTGAGTTTGAAGGTCGAAATCTGTCTGAGATTTTTGCATCGATTGATGAAACGCCGTTAGCTTCAGCGTCTATTGCCCAAGTTCATGCCGCGAAGCTGGTGACGGGTGAAAATGTGGTGATTAAAGTACAAAAGCCAGGTGTAGAAACTATTCTCTATACCGACTTAAATGTTCTGCACTGGGCTACCAAGGTTTTAGAAAAAGCAGTGCCTAAAGTCAAATTTGCATCTCTTGCAGACATTGTGGAAGAAATCAAAACCCGCATGGTTCGAGAAGTCGATTTTATTGAAGAAGCCAGTAATCTGGATGACTTTGTGAACTATCTCAATATCACGCAAAACCATAAAGCCATGGCACCGAAGGTTTATCACCAATATTCGACTCGTCGTGTGCTCACCATGCAGCGTCTTTACGGCGTACCACTGACTGATTTTGAAGTGGTTAAAAAGCGCTGTAAAGATCCTTCACAAGTCCTGATTACTGCCATGAACACGTGGTTTGGTAGTTTGATGATGTGTAATAGCTTCCATGCTGACTTACATGCTGGAAACCTAATGCTGCTTGATGATGGTCGTGTGGGTTTTATTGATTTCGGCATTGTGGGACAGTTGAAACCTGAAGTATGGACAGCTTGTATCGCCTTTATGGATGCCTTACAAAAAACGGATTATGCACTCATGGCGGAAAACATGCTGAAAATGGGCATGACCGCAGTGCAGATTGATACTCAGGTGTTAGCCGCAGATCTTGAGCGTTTATTTAGTGGTGTGTTGTTGGCAGATCCGCAAGAATTACTGAGTTCAAACCCAGCAGATTTGAATGATATCATGATGGATATGGTTGCAGTGGGCGAGCGTCACGGTATTCGCTTCCCGCGTGATTTTGCCTTGTTATTTAAACAGATGCTGTATTTTGATCGTTTCATGCGCATCCTTGCGCCGTATACCGACATCTATGCTGACCAGCGTTTGCAAATGGTGCAAACTATGGACCCAAATGTGTTATTAAAAAACTAAGTTCTTTTGAAGCACATTCACCAAAAAATCCCTTTCAGTCCTTCTTTTAAAAGAGGGACTGAAAAACGCTTTCCTGTTTAAGGGACGAGAAACATGGTTTCGCAAGGCAGGGATTAAAAGTCAAAATCTGTTAAAGGTAATAATGTGGACGCAATTATCATTGAAGGCTTAAAAGTTGAAACAGTGGTTGGCTGCTTTAACTGGGAACGTCAGATTATTCAGCCTTTAATGTTGGATATGATTATTCAAACAGATTTGGAGCAAGCATCAAACTCAGATGACTTAGACCATACCTTAAATTATGCTGAAATTTGTGAAATTGCAGCAAAGGTCATTCAAGACGCCAAACCTGAGCTGATTGAACATGCGGCAAAATTAGTCATCAACGCACTTTTTTCTACCTTTCATGCGATTGAATCGATTAATATTACCATCCGTAAGCCTGCCATTATCGCGCAAGCAAATTCTGTAGGAATTCGTCTTGAACGCCACCGAAACGATTTTCGCCCTAGCTCTGGCGAGTAATAATAATCCAAAGCAACACTTTTTATATGCCTCTGATGAACTTACTAAAATTGGGCAACTGCAATTTTCGAATATTTATTTAATTCCATGCCGTGATGGGGTTGGGGCAGATTATTGGAATGCAGCCTGTTTGCTGAAATCATCTTTGTCTGTTGCGGATATTTCGGTATTGCTGAAAAATATGGAAGCAGCATCTGGGCGTGTCCGTCCATCACATCAAATTTCATTGGATGTTGATTTGATTGCATGGGGGATAGACTTAGAACATATGCAGTTCAATCCCAAAAAATTGCCTTTGGCGCTAGACGTTAAAATTCCAATGTTCGATGTGTGGAAGGATGCTGCATTTCAGCATCCGAAGCATGCATTTCCAACGGTGAGCTGCTTGGAAGCCAAGTAACATATCGAAGTGTGATTGGCACTTGAACTGGCTTAACATACTTATAAAACACAATTCATAGCGAACTTTTTTCATGAAAATACAAATTTTGAGTGCTCTTTCTTTGGCAGTGCTTCTAGTGGGCTGTCATTCAAGTCCATCTAAGATGACTGCGACAACTACAACTGCTATGGATACAACGAGTGTACATCAAACTACTGAAAAACAAGGGCTAAAACTAGCTGTGCAAGCCTATACGCAAGATCAATCGGATTATCAAACTAGCCTATATGATTTAAACCAAGACGGAATCGATGACGCCGTGGTGCTATTAAGTGGGATGGAGTGGTGTGGTTCTGGTGGCTGTACGTTGCTGGTCTTTCAAGGTCTTGCAAATGGAAGTTTTCAACCGCATAGCAAAATGACCGTGTCATCTACACCGATTTATGCCTTAAGTACCCAAACGCAGGGGTGGCGTGACTTGTCGGTTTATACCCGTGGTTTAGGGCAAGTCGTGCTGAAATACAATGGGAAAAGCTATCCATCAAATCCATCACTAGCGTCAAAATATACGGCGAATTTAAAGCAAGCGGGTAATACCTTATTGCTGCCGATATCAGCGGAATAAGCAAATTAGAGTCAATAAAAAAGCAGTGGCATAACCACTGCTTTTTTATAAGAGTAAGGCATATTTGCTTAAATAAAATAACTGGTCTTGGTCATGAGTTTTGAAATAGCCGTCATGGTGATTTTGACAGGAATCGGTAAATCGACACCGCCAGCATTCAGTGCTGTATCACGATGGTGTAATTCATCTTCATTCATTTGCACAAGAATATTGCGTGAACGGTCATCTTGAGCAGGGAGTTGGCTGATGTGATGCTGTAAGTGTATACTGACTTGGCGTTCAGTTTCAGCAACAAAACCTAAGCTATATTTATCGCCTGCAATGCCTGCGATTGCACCCATACCAAAGGATAAACCGTACCAAATAGGATTAAGCAGACTGGTATGGCTGTCTAGCTCTTTTAAGCGGTCTTCACACCATGCAAGATGGTCTTGTTCTTCAATTGCAGCTTGTTCCATTTCATGGCGTACATTCGGTAGTTTTGCCGTTAAAGCTTGCCCATGATAAAGCGCTTGTGCACACACTTCACCACTATGGTTGACCCGCATTAGACCTGCAACATGACGTGCTTCACTCACTGCGAGTTGGGTTTCTACCGCCTTGCCTGGGTTTTCACGTTGAGCAGACGTCGTGCCTGGAACTAAGCTACGCAGGGCTTGATCAAAAGAATTGATAAATTTATCGATGCCAGTGTAATGACGCATAACTTTAGTCCTCTAACTCAGGTTGTACAGTTTTTAGCATGGGTTTGAGTCGATATAACAACCACAGCGTAAAGCCCGCACTTAATACAGCAGTAATGCTGAAAAGTATTTTAATATCAATCTTCAAAACACTTAAAATGATAATCGAAAATATAGCAGAAGACACCATAAACACCGCATTTAATATGTTGTTTGCGGCAACAACACGTGCACGGTGCGACCGTGGAGAATAAGCTTGCATCATGGCATACAAGGGCACAATATAAAAACCGCCACTAATGCCAAGCAAAGTCACTGCGAGCATGACATGATAGTAAACCATGCCGTGGTTGAACATATCGCTAACATTGAGCATAGCCCCTGTGCGTTCTGGGGCATAAGCTAGACTCAAGGCCAAATAAAAGGCAAATAGGGTCAGTCCAATAGCACCGACAGGCACCATTTTAATATTCACTTCAGAGCCACCAATTCTACGACACAGCAGTGAGCCGACCCCAATCCCGACAGAAAAGAACGTGAGTAAAAGACTGACGACATTTTCTGATGCATGTAGGTTTTGTTGAGTCAACTGTGGAATTTGGGTGAGATAGGTTGCACCGTAAAACCAATACCATGAATTTCCCAGTAAAATCGTAAAGATGAGGGGGAGGCTTTTGGCATATTTGAGTGTTTGAAAACTGGTTCTAAAGAAATTCCAGTCAATTTTTAAGTCGGGTGAGCTGACTTTTTGTTTTAAAATAAATCGACTGGAGAGATAACCCAAAATGGCAATGATAACGACAGTCAGGCTGATCCAAATAAGATTGCCTTGAGAAACCGAAATGACTGCGCCACCCAAAATCATCCCGATTAAAATAGCAATGGAGGTGCCCGACTGAAATAGCGCATTGCCAGACATGAGTTCATTTGGCTTGAGAATCTCAGGTAAAATGGCGTATTTAATGGGGCCAAAGAAGGTGGAGTGTGTGCCCATCATAAATAGAGCCAAGAGCAGTAGCCATAAATTGCCCAACAAGAAACCCGCGGAACCGATGAGCATAATCACAATTTCTAGAACTTTGATGCCACGAATAAGTTGTGAGCGCTCAAACTTATCGGCAATTTGTCCTGCGGTTGCAGAAAAAATGAAGTAAGGCAAAATAAATAACAGTGCGGCTAAATTATTTAAGGTACTGACATCTGCAGCTTGTTGATTAATCCATCCATAAGTAATGACTAAAAGCAAAGCTTGTTTATAGACATTGTCGTTTAAAGCACCAAAAAATTGGGTAATAAACATGGGAAGAAAACGACGGGTACTTAATAGATGTTCATTGTTTTTCATGCTTTTTGCGCTGTATTAAGTTTTATTAAGAAATGTGACTAATTGCTCAAACGTTCAATAAAATCATGTAAGATATTTAAAACCTGAAATTGGGTAAAATAATCAATAGATTTCAGTTCTTTTGTGACAATTCATTAGAGCAAATCCATAACGATTAAATAAATTTAGAGTTTTCTATGCTTGCCAAAACACAATTTAAAAAGTCGACTCTTTCATTGAGTATGAATTCTTTCATACCGTGGCATCATAACAATAAATATTTGTGTCTGAGTATCTTTTTAACGCTTTTGTCACAAGCGGCTTTGGCTGAAACCCCCGTTGCGATTGAACCAAGTAACGTACAAGTCGAGCCACAAAATTCTACAGAATTCACTGAAGACATTAAAAAAGAAGCGATTCGTCAAGGTATGGGTAGCGCGGACGAATTAAAAAAAGTTGAAAATTCTGTAGTTCAGCCCACGGTTCCAGACAGTATGCAAATGTTGCAACAGCAACAGACGGCTTTAAAAAATTTACCTGAATTTGCACCGATTGAGTTTGACGATCTTGAAGACTTGCCAACTGTACAAGTTGATCAAGGCATGGCCAATGATATTTATCAAGTGGCTGAGCAAGCGAAAGCAGAAGCTCAAGCTTACCGAAGTGGTCAAACGACAGAGTTGGTGGTGAGTGATGCCACTCAACAGGAAATGGCAGAAATTAATCAAGCTCCGGTCAATGTTGATCAACTGATGCAAAGCATTCAAGCAGACAGTAAAATTTCTGTAGAAGCCAACACGCAAGGAAATACCTTAGATTTTGGCATAAGTGCTGAAGAGCAAATTGCCAAAGAACCCAATTTCTTTAAGCGCATACTTTATAAAATTCGACCACCAAGAGCATTGGATACTGCAAAAGTGCCGCGGATCAGTGCGGATGTTGAAATCATCAATGCGAAATATGAAGGCGAAATATCCAATAAAGCGTATCAGGCCGCTTTGGTTAATTTAAAAGAAAATATTGAAGGTAAAGTTTCAAGCTTTACACAAGAGTCTTTTGAAGATTTTCCTTCGGCATTGCCGCAGCTACGCTCAATTTCAAACCAAGCCGCACAAGCCGTCGGGTTTTATAATGCGGAATTTAAGTTTGAAAAAACCAGCAATAACCGTGTGCGCATTCAAGTGGTGCCGAATATACCTGTGCGGATTGAAGAGCAAAATATCGAGTTTAGTGGTGCAGGTCAGTACTTACCGCAGTTCCAAGTGATTAAAGTCTTACCTGAGCAAGACGTCGGGGATGTATTGCATCACGGTTTGTACGAGTCGACCAAAGCACGAATTAATGAAGCGGCCAGCAATAACGGTTTCTTTGACAGTTACTGGCGCTTACATGATGTGAAAGTGGAACAGCCGCAAAATACGGCAGACATTAATTTACGTTATGAAACAGGTGAACGCTATAAACTCGGCGGTGTTGAGTTTGTGATGAGTGACCCAAACAAACCACTGCCTATTGATTTAGATGTTTTACAAAGCTTGGTGACTTGGGAGCCTGGGGCGGATTATACCTTTTGGCGTGTTAATAGTTTGGCTAATAATTTGACCAACTCACGTTACTTTAACTATAGCTTGGTAGATGCCGTTCGACCGGACCCTGTAGAAAGGGTTCGTGAGTTACCCCCTGATTTACAGCAATTGGTCGATGAACAGCAGCTTTCTAGTCAAGATGCCTTGATCCAAGAGAGGAAAGAAGTTGTTTCAAGTCGTGAAGTAACACAGTCTGTGGTCAGTGAAGCACAGTTCGCCGGTGTTAATGATGCTGAGCAGAACAAAGCACAAGCAGCGCTTCGCACCGCACAAGAAACCAAAGAAAGTGAAGAAGAACGTTTAAAACTGGAAGCTCGAGAAACAAAAATAATTCCTGTTAAAGTTACTTTAAACGCGGACCAGTTAAACAGTGTAGAAGTCGGTGCCGGTTATGGTAGTGACTCTGGTGCACGTTTACGTGCGCAATACCGTCGTGCCATTGTAAACCGACGTGGTCACTCTTTTGACGCCAACTTTGAGCTTTCAGAAATTCGTCAGTCTATCGACGGTCGTTATAATATTCCCTATAAACATCCACTGAATGATTATATCAGTCTCGTGGGTGGTTATGAGCGTGAAGTGCGTGATGATGTTGGACAGGGCGTAAACTTGCTCACAGAATCAGCAGTTGCAGGGGCTGACCGTGTCATTAAAAACCCAATGGGGAATTGGCAACATACTTATGGGGTGCGTTACCGTTTAGACCGCTTAACGCAAAAAGGCACAGCGAGTGCAACAGATATCCCTGATGCATTTATTGCCAATGATGACCCAGAGCAAGAGTCACTTTTATTGGGTTATGAAATTTCTAGAATTGACAGTGATAAACGGGTCAACCCAAGCAAAGGAATTAAACAAACCTATAAAATTCAATTGGGAAGCGAAAGCCTACTTTCAGATGCCGATATGGCCATCGTAAATGCGGGTTGGCGCTTTATCTATTCATTGGGTGAAAATGACAACCACCAATTTGTCGGACGTGGTGATCTCGGTTATATCTTTACTGAAGACTTTAATAAAGTCCCTTATAACTTACGTTATTTCACGGGTGGAGACCAAGGTATTCGCGGTTTTGACTACAAGAGTTTGTCACCTGTGGTCGATGGTTTTAAAGTGGGTGGTCAGGCCTTAGCTGTTGGCTCCATGGAATACAATTACCAGTTTAAAGAAGGCTGGCGTGCGGCAGTATTCAGCGACTTTGGTAATGCTTATGATACAGATTTTAGCAATGACACAGAATACAGTGTCGGTCTTGGTGTGCGCTGGGCATCACCGATAGGTCCGATCCGGATTGATGTAGCTTCAGGTATTTCTGATGATAGTCATCCGATACGTGTGCATTTCTTTATTGGCTCATTATTATAAAATTTAACACTTTTTTGGGAAGACTATGGCTGAAGTAGAACAGCAGCAAGAACCAACACCACCTACGCCGCTTGCCAAACAGCGACGTATTCTTAGAAGTGTCCTTTTGACGCTGTTGTTGACGCTCATCTTGTTGGTGATATCGCTTGCGGTCATGTTTTCTACCGATAAAGGCAGTAAGTTTTTACTCGACCAAGTTTTGCAACGTCAGCAGATTATCCAATATGAGTATGAAGGCGGTAATCTGTGGAAAGGCATTATCCTTAAAAATGTGGTGGTTACCTTAAAGCCTGTCGATGTCAAAATTGACCGTGCTGACGTGAGTTTGGGTTGGCGCGCCATTTTAGATAAAGAGATACATCTACGTGAAGCCGATGTTCGTAATTTGCGTATCATTACCAAAGGTGAACCGAGTGATGAACCCTTTAAGTTCAGCGAAATTAAATTACCCTTTGTTTTACGTTTAGATACAGCAGATGTTGATCATTTAAATATTCGTACCGCATCCGATGCCCAAGTAGATTTTTATGATGTGCATTTAAATAATGCCCTCTGGTCGGGGACGGAACTTGAGTTTGAAGACTCTCGTATGGACATCGGCTATTTAGCAGTTCGTAATGCAACTGGGAAAATGAAATTCTCAGGGAAATATCCACTTGAAGCGACCGCCATTGCAAACTTACCAGCACTGCGTGATAGTTTAAATGTGCATGATATTGCGGTACACGCAACGGGGACACTGGATACCATCCAAGCGGGTTTTGCGACACGGACGCCTGACCTGTTGACGGGTTGGGCCATTTTGCACCCTGTACGTAAGCATGTACCGATGCAAGGTCAGCTTAAATTTAATCATTACAACTTACCGCTCCTGACCGATTACAAACTCTATGCTGAAAAAGGCGTTGCTAAATTTTCAGGTGATATCGAACGTTTAAATATCGACTTAAATACAGATCTGAGTGGTAAAGATATTCCAAAAGGTCAATATACAGCTTTGATGCATACAGACTTGGTTCATCAACTTGACATTGATAACCTAAATGCTCAGTTGATGAAAGGTTCGGTCAATCTGGGTGGTGTGGTAAGTTGGAAGGATCATGTCACTTGGGACATACAAGGTCGTTTAGATAAAATCAATTCTAAAGATGATGTACTGCCACAAGTAGTTTCTGACTTTCTACCACCAAGTTTGGATGCAAAAATTGCATCCAAAGGTACGCTTGAAAAGGGTTTACACTTAACCGCAGATCTAGACTTTGATCGTTATGAAACATGGAATCTCGCACTAGACCAAAACCCAGAGAAAAATAACAAAGTCCAGCCAATGTTGATGGATGTCTCTTGGAAAAATATTGATCGTGCCGTGCCTTATATCGGCTGGTTAAGTAGTGCTTCAGGGGATGTAAAACTGGCGTTGGTTGAAGGTCAGCAAGATATTCATGTTGCTACTGTTGTGAGTCAACACGAAAAAGCGACGTTACCTGCGGGTAATTACCTCGCGCAGTTAAATTTTAAAAATAATAATTTAAATGTGCCGAGTTTTAGTTATGTAGCAGGTAAGGGAAGCTTAAGTGGCAATGCGGTGGTTGAGCTGCCAGATGAGAAACGTCAACTGAAGTGGAAAGCCGCTTTAAACGCGAAAGATTTTAATCCGCAAATGGTTGCAGAAGCTTCACCGGTTAATCTATTGAACGGAAAGCTACAAGCAAGTGGCTATGCCAAACCGAATCAGCAAATCATTCAGCTACAGGGCATTGATCTGACTGGAAAAATGGTGGGCAATAATGAAACGGTTCACTTAACGGGTCAGTCAACCGCAGCACTCCTGTTTAATGATGAAAAAGCTGGTGGTGCTTTCAAAGGCTATGCAGTGAACTATGATGGCGCTTTAAAAGCCAGCCAGTTTGAAGCCAGTCAGGGCACGTTAAACCTAAAACTTTCAGGAACGCCTGAGTTTATTAAAGTAACTGAGTTGAAACACAATGGTGTGGCAGGTCAAATTAATGCCAGTGGTTTAGTACATTTTATTCACGGTATCACTTGGGATGTGAATGCAGCACTCATTCGTTTTAAACCACAATATTTTGTATCTAGTGTTAAAGGCGAATTGTCTGGTGTAGTGAAAACTAAAGGTACATGGTCGGATGCTTTAAAACGCATTAACATTGAGAGCTTAAACCTCGCAGGCATGCTCAATAATAAACCACTGCGTGGTACAGGTAATTTAGCTTTGGTGCTCAACTCCAGTGAAAAGGGCTTTTTACCGCAACAGTTTGAAGCGAATAATCTACTGTTGGCTTATGCCAAAAACCAAGTGCAAGCGACGGGTAATGCGCAAAATTTAAGACTGAATATTAATGCGCCTGCATTGTATGAAATTTATGCGGGCCTACGTGGCCGTGCCTACGGCTATTTAAATATTCAATCTCAACCACGTTTAAGGGCTACGGCAAACTTAGCTGTGGATAATTTTGGCTTTAAAGATCTGATTGATATGCGTAAATTACGCATTGTCGGGCAATTACCGACATCGGAAACAACGCCGTCATTATTGACTGCAAAAATGGAAAGTTTAAGAAGTGGTAATCGTGAAATTCAACAAGGTGAAATTTCACTGGCAGGTATTCGCAAAGCCCATTTATTAAAAGTTTCTGCACAAAACGAAAAGTCGAAATTTTATGTGCAATTGGCAGGTGGTTTTAATGCGCAAAATGATTGGTTAGGTCAGATCCAAAAAGGTGATTTTGACTCTTTACGTGCACGTTTGGTACAGCGCCAAAGTGCAGCCGTGGTCTATAACAGTGCCAAAGCAGATTTGCTGATTGGTGCGCATTGTTGGATGAGTCAACAAAGTCAGTTGTGTTTTGATCAACCGATTCGTGTCAGTAAAACGCGTGGCAATATTTCATTCTTGACTCAAAACCTTGACCTAAACGACTTTGCTGCCTTTATGCCTGAAGGGTTAGCAATTACAGGTAAGTTAAATGGTCATGCTAAAGCGGTTTGGGCACAAGGATCTAAACCAAAAATTGATGCGCGCTTAGTCACCCGTGATGGTGTGATTGGTCTAGCTGCCGATGACCCACAAGATATGGGTTCAACCTTAAAATACGAACAAGTGGCTTTGGTTGCCAAAAGCATCGCAGAAGGATTACAAATCCGTTTGGATGTCAAAACACCTGAAATTGGTATGGGCTATGCCAATGTGGTTATTGATCCGTATCGGGACAGCATGCCTATGCGCGGTGAAATTGCATTTGATCAGGTACAACTCAAAGTCTTTAAACCGTTCATTGCTGATGTACGTTCGATGGGCGGAACAATTTCGTATGCAGGTAAGATTAATGGAACGCTAAAAGCACCACTACTTACTGGGGATGTCCGTCTGAAAGATGGTTCGATTAGTATGATTTCACTGCCAGTCAATTTGACCAATATTCAGCTGTATTCGGCTATACGCCAAGACCAAGCCACCATCAATGGTGCTTTTAACAGTGGTCGTGGGGTGGGCACACTTACAGGGACGGTAGATTGGAAAAATGATCCACGCATTCAGCTTCAATTGAATGGAGAAAATTTACTGATTCGCCAAGCGCCATTAATTACCGCGCTAGTAACACCAAAAATCACACTGGATGTTTTACCGTTGAGTAAGAAATTAAGCTTAAACGGTGAAATTCAAGTTCCTCGTGCGCTTATTTCGATGCCTGAAGCGTCTGTACCTGTGGTGAATGTATCCTCTGATGTACGCGTGGTCAGAGAAGGTCAAAACCAATTGGCGATTTTAAATAGCGCAAAACCTTGGGATATTCGTGCTGACCTGATGGTCGGACTAGGTAATCAAGTTGTCTTCCAAGGGTTTAATAGTCGTATTCCATTGTTAGGTCGTTTATATCTGTCGCAGCGCGGTGCTGAAACCGCAATGCGTGCCAATGGTGCAATTGGGGTGAGTCAGAAAGTTAAAATTGAAGCTTATGGACAGAGTTTGGATTTAAACCGTGCCATTGCGCGTTTTAACGGTGTGTTGAGCAACCCAACTCTGGATGTCGATGCAAATAAAAATGTACAAGGCAGCACGGTGGGTTTTCGCGTAACGGGTACAGCAACATCACCCAATATTCAGGTCTATAACGATGCAGGGCTGTCTGAGCAAGAAGCTTTGAACGCGTTAATTACAGGCCGCATTAACGAAGGTACAAGTGGTTTAAGTCAAACTGAAGGCTTTAAGTCAGATGTCAACAACACCATTGCTGCCGCAGGGATTAGTTTGGGTTTAGGTGGTACACGCGCCTTTACGAACCAAATTGGACGTACTTTTGGCTTAAGTGGTTTAGCATTAGATGCGCAAGGTACAGGGGATGACACACAAGTCAGTCTGACGGGTTATATTACACCTGACTTATATATCCGTTATGGCGTGGGTGTCTTTACACCAGTCAATAAACTGACTCTGCGTTATCAAATGAACAAACGTATGTACTTAGAGGCGAGTCAGTCATTAGAGCGCGCAATCGACGTCTTCTATAACTGGAAATTCTAAAGCTCCTCTTCAGCTAAATAAAGCCTACAATCGCGTAGGCTTTATTTTTAGGTGTTAAAAAAAGCTTAATCCGCCATTTGATAAAACTCTTTATTCCATAGATGAAGAAAACCTATGAATAACAGACACTAGATACTTAAAATCAATTAAACCATAATGAAAGTAGGTGTATAGTAAATGGACTTGCTAAATTTAGAGTGATGATCCCTATGCCGATCAATTTTGTAATACGCTTTGCAGCGATTTTATTTTCAGTTTTAATTTTAGTAGCGCTTGCTATTCAGTTTTTCTTTGATCCGCACTATACCGTGGTCTTTTGGATCTTTGCTATGCCGTTCATTTTAGGTACTCCAATTCTAGCATCTGTAGTTTTAGCGAAAAACGAAGAGCTTGATATTCACTCAGTCAATTAAAAATGACCTGAAAAAAAGATTATCAGCATAAAAAAGTCCGTCAAATGATGGGCTTTTTTATGCAATCTTAAATTTTGCAAAACTCGCACAGTTTTTTTTAAACATATTTGCTATGTTGATCTTTTATTTAAAGAAATATTTTTTATGAAAAAAATCGTAATGCTTGGATTAATGGTTGCTGCTATTTCGGGTTGTAGTACTGCGCAAAAGAATGAAACTGAAAAGCCAACTTTAGGTATGGCTAATCCTGCCAGTACGTATTGTGTTGAACAGGGTGGTAAATTAGAGATTCGAAAAGAGGCTAATGGTGAAGTAGGCTATTGCCATTTACCGAATGGTCAAGTCATTGAAGAATGGGCGCTTTTCCGTGCTAGTCAAAGTAAATGTGTTGCTGAGCAAGCGACAGCCTTGATTGGTCAGTCAAATTTAACTGAAGTGCAGATTAAGCAAAAAACCAGTGCGAAGATGGTACGTTTAGTACAACCGGGGCAGCCTGTGACTATGGATTATCGTGAAAACCGTGTGACAGTAACAGTCGATCCGAAAACCAATAAAGTAGTTCAAGCAAGCTGCGGTTAATTTTCCCAAGTATAAAAGCCCAAATTTGGGCTTTTATACTATTTAAAGTGGTTAATGGTTCTTCATTTGAAAAAGTTTGATTATGATAGGGCGAATAGGAGAGTTGTAATGAAAAAGTTATTCGCTTTGGCTGCTGTGATTGCACTGGTGGGTTGTGCTGAAAAAAAACCGTTAACACCAGAAGAGCAATGGCATGGCTATTGTAAAAGTATTGGTAATGCAGCACGTTCAATTATGTTAGACCGTCAAAATGCCATTGAAAAAGATAAAGCGATTGAGCATGCCAATAAAGTTGAAGACGAAATGACCAAGGCATTTGCGTTAGAAATTATTGAAGATGTTTATGCTTTACCTGAGGCTGAAATTAAGTCCGATATTGAAGGTGCGCGTGAAAAATTTCGTGTGAAATATACTGAAAAATGTATTGCAACACCGCATACTGAAATGCCAGATTACAAACCGTTCTAAGGAACGGTTTTTTATTTTTTGCATGGAACTTTTTGTGACAAAACTCTAAATCATATATATAGCAAAGCATATAAAAATAAAGAATAATAAACATAGAATAAAAAATGAGAGGAGCAGAAAAATGGAAGTTGTTGGCTATTTAAATCACGCAGATTTACTCTTGGAAGATGAAAATGGTGTGGCTGTAATTGGCGGCGGCCATTATGTCCTCAGTTTAGGTGACCATGTATACTTCAAACACGCACTTGACCATGAACCTACACGTATTTCAGTACAAATTTCTTTTGCAAGCTCTGCTCATCAAAATTTGCATGAGGATGAAATTCAAATGAAATTTGAAGGCTGTCGTGAAAGTTTCAAACAATATATTCAAGCGACAACAGTACACTAAGGTTGAATATTTATATTGCGTAAAAAGAGGCAACATAGGTTGCCTTTTTTGTTTTTAAATGGCAGTTCAAAGTTAATGTGAAACAATTCCAAACGATCTGACTATATTGCTGTTTTTATGTGCAATAGATATGAACATCATTTAGTTAGAAAATAATGGGCATCACGAAGAAACACTTGTAGCGCATTAACTTTTAACTGGAATTTTAGTAAAATTAAGCAGTCCATATTATTTACGTAGCTTTATTTAAAGCAGGAATACGTAAATAATTTTTTAAAAAAGAGGAATAACACCGTGCTAGAAGCTTACCGCCAACACGTTGCAGAACGTGCCGCACTCGGAGTCCCACCGAAGCCACTTGACGATGCTCAAACAGCTGCATTAGTTGAATTATTAAAAAACCCACCAGCTGGCGAAGAAGCATTTTTAGTTGATTTACTAGAAAACCGTGTTCCAGCGGGTGTTGACCAAGCTGCATATGTTAAAGCTGCATTCTTAGCTGCTTTGGCTAAAGGCGAAGCGACTTCTCCATTAGTTTCTAAAGAACGTGCGGTTTACTTACTAGGCACTATGCTTGGTGGTTATAACGTTGCTCCTTTAGTTGCTCTTCTTGACGATGCTGCACTTGCTGAATTAGCGGCTGAAGCACTTAAGAAAACGCTTCTTGTATTTGATGCGTTCCATGACGTTGCAGATAAAGCAAAAGCGGGTAACGTGAATGCACAAGCGGTTATGCAATCTTGGGCTGACGCTGAATGGTTCACGACTCGTAAAGACGTTCCGACTGAAATCAAACTTACCGTTTTCAAAGTCACTGGCGAAACCAACACTGACGACTTGTCACCTGCACAAGATGCTTGGAGCCGTCCAGACATTCCATTGCACGCAAATGCAATGTTGAAAAACGTACGTGACGGTATCAACCCAGAAGTTCCTGGTGAAGTTGGTCCACTCAACCAAATCAAAGATTTGATCGCAAAAGGCAACCAAGTTGCTTACGTTGGTGACGTTGTTGGTACAGGTTCAAGCCGTAAATCAGCAACTAACTCTGTACTTTGGTTCTTCGGTGACGACATTGCACACATCCCGAACAAAAAAGACGGTGGTTACTGTTTAGGTTCTAAAATCGCTCCGATTTTCTTCAACACAATGGAAGATGCTGGCGCGTTGCCAATCGAGATTGATGTTGCAAACATGAACATGGGCGACGAAATCGTTCTTAACATTGATCATGCTGCTGCAAAAGTAACTGCAACTAAAGACGGCGCAGTAATTGCTGAAGCTGAACTTAAAACTCCAGTACTTCTAGATGAAGTACGTGCGGGTGGTCGTATCAACTTAATCGTTGGTCGTGGTTTGACGACTAAAGCGCGTGAAGCTTTAGGTCTTGCTCCATCGACTTTATTCCGTACTCCAGTTCAACCAGCTGCTACTGGCAAAGGTTTCACTCAAGCACAGAAAATGGTTGGTCGCGCATGTGGTCTTCCTGAAGGTCAAGGCGTACTTCCAGGTACTTACTGTGAACCTAAGATGACGACTGTTGGTTCGCAAGATACCACTGGTCCAATGACTCGTGACGAATTGAAAGACTTGGCTTGCCTAGGTTTCTCTGCTGACCTTGTTATGCAATCTTTCTGTCACACCGCTGCGTATCCAAAACCAGTTGACGTTCAAATGCAACACTCGCTTCCTGATTTCATCATGAACCGTGGCGGTGTATCTTTACGTCCAGGTGACGGTATTATTCACTCTTGGTTAAACCGTATGCTTCTTCCAGATACCGTTGGTACTGGTGGTGACTCGCATACTCGTTTCCCAATTGGTATTTCATTCCCAGCGGGTTCTGGTCTTGTAGCATTCGCTGCTGCGACTGGTGTTATGCCACTGGATATGCCTGAGTCTGTACTTGTTAAGTTCAAAGGTAAAATGCAACCTGGTATCACACTACGTGACCTTGTACATGCAATTCCTTACGTTGCGATTCAGCAAGGTGACTTAACTGTAGAGAAGAAAGGTAAGAAAAACATCTTCTCTGGTCGTATCCTTGAGATCGACTTAACAGAAATGGAAACTGACCTCACTGTTGAGCAAGCATTCGAACTTTCTGATGCATCTGCTGAACGTTCTGCTGCGGGTTGTTCTATCACGCTTTCTGAAGAGAAAGTTGCTGAATACCTGAAATCAAACATCACAATGTTGAAGTGGATGATTTCTGAAGGTTATGGCGATGCGCGTACTATGGCTCGTCGTGTTGAGAACATGGAAAAATGGTTAGCGAACCCATCACTTCTTAAAGCTGATGCTGATGCTGAATACACGAAAGTGTATGAAATTGACCTTTCTACAATCACTGAACCAGTGCTTTGCTGCCCGAATGACCCAGATGATGCGAAATTGCTTTCTGACGTTCAAGGCGTGAAAATTGACGAAGTATTCGTTGGTTCATGTATGACGAACATCGGTCACTTCCGCGCAACTGGTAAGTTGTTAGAGAAAGTTCCTGGTGGCGTACTTTCAACTCGTTTGTGGATTGCTCCACCGACGCGTATGGACGAACGTCAATTGATGGAAGAAGGTTTCTACAATACTTATGGTAAAGCTGGCGCGCGTACTGAAATGCCAGGTTGTTCATTATGTATGGGTAACCAAGCGCGTGTAGCTCCGAACACAACATGTGTATCGACTTCTACACGTAACTTCCCGAACCGTTTAGGTCAAGGTGCGAACGTTTACTTAGCGTCTGCTGAACTTGCTTCTGTTGCTGCTGTATTGGGTAAACTACCAACTCCAGAAGAATACCAACAGTATGCAGCTCAAATTGATAGCATGTCTGCTGACATCTACCAATACTTAAGCTTCGACAAAATGGGCGACTATACTGACGCTGCTGCGAATGTTGATACGAAGAAAATTGCTGCTGCTCAATTGACTTAATTGATAATTAAGTTTTAATGAGTTAAAAATAAGGGCTGATTTATCAGCCCTTATTTTTTGGAGAATAATTTGAATTTAGGTGTTTTTGTAGAAGATGTATTAGAAACTCTAATCTTAGATCAGGATGGATTAAGAAAAATATTAAAAAATGATAAATTAAAATTTATTTTACAGTTGCAAAATTTACAGCCACAAAAGGCTTTGTTGCACAAACCTACCGATAAAGTCTTATTCGGCAATATAATTCGCAAATGAATAAGCCCACACCTAAAATCTATCGTACAACCAATTGGTCTTCTTATAACAGTGCATTAATAAATCGAGGAAATCTCTCAATTTGGTTCGATCCCAAGACTCAATGGTACGCTCAACCCAAAGGTAAACATGGTCGAAATCAAACTTATTCAGATACAGCCATCCAATGCTGTCTGATGATCAAATCCCTATTTCGATTGTCTTTACGCATGGTCACTGGCTTTGTGCAAAGTCTCATTCATCTTTGTAGATTAGATTGGACAGCACCAGACTATTCCACCATCTGCAGAAGACAAAAGCATATTGATATTGCAATTAACTATCAAAAAAGCAGTAATGGTCTCCAGCTACTCGTCGATTCTACTGGCTTAAAGTTTCTAGGCGAAGGTGAATGGAAGCGTAAGAAACACCAACCTGAATATCGTCGCCAATGGCGTAAACTTCATATTGGTATAGATGCTGAAACCCTTCAAATACGCGCTATTCAACTCACTACAAATAATGTGAGTGATTCACAAGTGCTTGGTGATTTACTCGATCAGATTCCACAAGATGATCAGATTGACTCTGTTTATACCGATGGAGCTTATGACACCAAGCAATGCCGTCAGGTCATTGCAGATCGGCAAGCGCATGCGGTGATTCCGCCAAGAAAAAATGCGAAACCTTGGAAAGATACAAAGATCAGCTCGCTAGAGCGAAATGAATTACTTCGAACAGTTAAACGTTTAGGCAGGACACTATGGAAAAAATGGTCAGGCTATCATCGGCGAAGTTTGGTCGAAACTAAGATGCATTGCATCAAATTATTGGGGGATAAACTCAGTTCGAGAAACTTTCAAAGCCAAGTCAATGAGATGCATGCACGTGTAGCAGTATTAAATAAATTCACAGAGTTAGGCCGACCTCACACCCAAGTTGCCACTTAAATTTGAGTAGATATGGGAAATCTTAATTTTTAAATCTTTGTGCAACAAAGCCGATCAAGACTACTATGTGTGTGAAACGACAACAGACCAACAAGCCAAAAACTGGGTCTATGACATCGAGTAAGTCATCGACAAGACCATGAGCTAAAAATAGACCAAAATACACTTGGTCTATTTTTTTTGTTGTCATATTTATAATTATAAAAAATTAGAGCATTATAAATATCGGTTGTTTGTTTTTCACTCAGTTTTTTTCTGTAAAAAGGAACGTATATCTACAATACAAATATCTTAAATCTAAATTAAAGATGTATTCGCTAATGATAATTAGTATTACTTGCATTATTTTTTGTTTATAATTTTTCGAAATGGATTGATATGTAATGACTCAAACCACTGAGATGTTCGAAAAGGATTTTACGAATCTTAGTACTTGTGATGCTACAAAGGTGCTTGTTTTACTTAAGCATAGTAGGCACATGCGCACTTTAAAATTATCAATTCATTGTCTTATTTTTTCTCATTAGCTGTGAATGTCCCGATATGTTTAAACGTCCTCTGTCTACGCAAAAGCCACTCTATTTGGCGATGCAAATCATTTTCCTGTCTTCAACTGCCATGCTGTCGACGACTCATGCAAACACCGTGGAAGAGGGGGAGGCGAATGCAACGTCTCAGCCAAATGCACAGTTGGCGACTATTACCCTTACAGCCCAAGATAAAACAGCAGTTACCGAAAATACAGGCAGCTATACGACGAGTAGCACAAATACCGTAACCAAGTTAAATTTATCACTGCGTGAAACGCCACAAACAGTCAAAGTCTATACCCGTGAATATTTAGATGACCGAAACATTGAGTCCTTCCAAGATTTGATGAGTAATGTTACAGGTGTATCTACTCCGCGTACGGACGAACGTCAACGACCTTATGCACGTGGTTTTGATGTAGATTATTTCCTTATCGATGGAAAGCCAACAACTGCAAACTTAGTGGCAGCTGACCTAGATTTAAGCATTTATGATCGTGTTGAAGTCGTAAAAGGTGCTAATGGTTTAATGACTGGAGCTGGAAGCCCAGCAATGGGTATTAATTTAATCCGTAAGCATGCAAATTCAAGGGAATTTGCTGAATCAGTAAGTGCATCGGCAGGTTCATGGAATAGTTATTCAAGCTCGGCAGATCTATCTGCACCTTTAAATAGTGATGGTTCACTTCGTGGACGTGTCTTCGTAAAACATTCTGATGAAGATTCATTTATGGATTTTTATGAGAAAGAGCGAAATATTGTTTATGGCGCAATTGATTATGATATTAGCGATAAAACATTATTATCTTTCGCAGCATCTTATCAAGAGTTGAATCGCGATGGTGTGCGTTGGGGAGGCTTACCCGCATTTTATACTGATGGCACCAGAACCAATTTTGATCGATCACTAACAGTTAGTTCTGACTGGACGTATTGGGACGCAAAAACAACAATGCTTTTTGCTGACTTAAAGCATACTTTATTTAATGATGTAAGCTTAAACGTTTCATATTTATACAGACAAGAAGATTCATCTTCAAACTTATTGTACACAACAGGAAAGGTAGATAAAGCAACGAATACGCTAGCAATTATACCTAACGTTTCAGTTTATGCAGATGATCAGCGTACTGATGAAAATAACGTCGATGTTTATATCGCAGCACCTTTTACACTTGCCGGCCGTGAGCAAGAGATTGTTATTGGAGGGGCATGGAATAAATCTGAACTAAAGAAAAATAATTTTGGTGGTTCTTATTATACGGGGGGGAATGTATTAAATGTAGATGCATTAAACTTTAACGATATGAATACCCAAATTGTTGTACCTATAGAAAAAAATCAAAAAGGTGTACTCAATAACACGGTTCAAACAGCAGGTTACATTTCAGGTAAATTCCATATTTTAGATCCCTTAAAAGCAGTTGCAGGTGTTCGTGTTTCAAATTGGGAATACGAAGCAGCAGATGGTAAAGGGAATAGAGAGTTTAAAAATGAGATTACACCTTACTTTGGCCTTATTTATGACGTTGCGCGAGATTATTCAGCATACGTGAGCTATACCAGTATTTTTAAACCACAAAACAGAAAAGATGTAAGTGGCAATTACCTTGATCCTATTGACGGTAAAAGCTATGAAATGGGTTTAAAAGGTGAATATTTGGATGGAAAGCTAAATGCCGCCTTATCTATCTTCCGGATTGAACAAGATAATGTTGCAGAGCAATTATATGATTCAAATGGAAAAGAAGTAAAAGTTAAAGATAGCAACGGGGCTGATACACCAGAAAATGCTTATTTTGCGGCTGAAGGTGTAACAAGTAAAGGGGTTGAACTCAACATTGATGGTGAGCTTAATGAGAATTGGGGGCTTAGCTTTGGTGTTGCCAATTTTGATGCTAAGGATGCTAAAGGTGTTGATTATAACTCTACCAGTTCTCGGACTACGGCAGACTTATTTGTTAAATATAAAAATGAAGCATGGTATGCCGGTGCTGGTCTAAATTATTTTAGTAAAATTTATAAAGGTACTGGTGCGACGCGTGTGGACAGAGGTGATTTGTATCTTGCAAATGCAATGCTGGGTTATAAGTTTGATCCAAATTTTAGTACACAACTCAATGTAAATAATTTATTTGATAAAAAATATTATGATGGAATAGGATCAGATTCAATGATTTGGGGCGAACCAAGAAATGCAACATTAAGCTTTCATTATAAATTTTAATTTTAAAGTTACGCTGCTGTAAAAATAAAAAGACCCAATTGGGTCTTTTTGTTTTTTAAGATTATGTATTTTTAAAATACTGAGCTCAGTTTTAAAACATTATGTAATCTAAAGCATAGAAATTGTACATTGAGAAACTTTAGCCTGTTCATCACTGACTTATCTGTTTTAGAATTAATGCAATAAGCATCATTGGATACCTCATGAACTATCAATTCGATGCATTTATGACCATTGTCGCAGCAGTTGCTGTGCTATTGGTTGGTTATGTATTTGTGAATAAAGTCAGTATTTTAAAAAAATATAACATTCCAGAACCTGTTGCGGGTGGGTTGGTTGCAGCTGTTATCACTTATATCTTATTTAAAAGTTCAAACATAACTGTCAACTTTGATACCAATATTCAGCAAATTTTTATGCTGATGTTCTTCACCTCTGTGGGGTTAAGTGCAAGCTTAGTTAAGCTCAAAGAAGGTGGGAAGTCGCTGCTTATATTTTTAGTCTGCGTTATTGTATTTGTCCTGCTGCAAAATGTGGTCGGTATTAGCCTTGCCAAAGTTTTAGGTCTGGACCCGCTGATTGGTTTAATTACCGGTTCGGTCACACTCACAGGTGGTCATGGGACAGCAGGTGCATGGGGCACGATATTTGAACAAGAACATGGTGTGCAGGGCGCGATTGTACTGGGTATGGCAAGTGCAACATTTGGTTTGGTCATTGGGGGAATGATGGGCGGGCCTGTAGCTAAATTTTTGATACGTCGCTACCAGTTAGCTGAAGAAATTCCAGCTGCAACAGGGCGTAATGAAGCGCCACCCTCAGCACAAACGGCTCCATTTGAATTTCCTGAAAAAACGCGTCTGATTACGGCAGATGATGCGGTCAAAACCATGGGGATGTTTGCAATTTGCATCAGCTTTGCATACTTCATGACAGCGGCGGCTAAAGGGCAGTGGTTTGAGCTACCAAGTTTTGTTTGGGCGCTAATGTGTGGTGTGGTTTTACGTAATATTTTAGAGCATGGTTTGAAAGTTCAGGTCTTTGACCGCTGCATCGATGTATTTGGCAATGCTTCACTGGCACTGTTTTTAGCCATGGCGTTGATGTCCTTACAGCTTTGGTTGTTGGCAGATTTGGCTGGCCCTCTAGTGATTATCCTGATTGTTCAAACACTGTTCTTAGCACTTTATTTGTACTTTGTGACTTTTCGTGTGATGGGTAAGAACTATGATGCTGCGGTACTTTGTGCAGGCCAATGTGGTGTCAACTTAGGTGCGACACCGACAGCAATTGCCAATATTCAAGCGGTAACCAATACCTATGGACCATCCCATAAAGCCTTTTTGATCATTCCGCTGACGGGCGCATTCTTTGTCGATATTGTGAATGCTTTTGTGATTCAGCTCTCAATTGGTATTTTGGGTTAATATTTTTAGAGATGATATCGTTAATAAAAAAGCACTTTAGGGTGCTTTTTTATTGGTTACGGTTGTGCATTGGAATGATTTTCACTATCTAAAATATCAGTATTTTAAAACTTATAGACATTAAAAAGCCCCATGGTTAGGGGCTAGTCGTATGCACATCTAAGGCACATACTGTAAGAGGCTCATCTCATACTGCGTGTATTAAACCACATTTACACAATATTTGCAGTAATCACTCAATCATAATGAGGTCTGATTTATTTTCGAGCTTCAAAGGGCGTAAGGCAAAAATTGAGCGTGTATGACGTACACCTTTCATTGAGTATAAGTTTTTACGCAAAAAGCGTTCATAGTGTTCTGCATTTTTCACGGCAACTTTGAGTAAATAGTCGTAATCGCCAGTCACTAAATGGGCTTCAACCACTTCAGGCATGTAAGCCAGTGCTTCACTAAATTGTTCTAAGATTTCATCATCATGGCGTTCAAGCGTAATTTCAATAAAAAACAGCTCATTAATCCCAATCGCTTTTGAATTAATCTTTGCTGTATATCCTTCAATGATATTGAGATTTTCTAGGCGTTTTACACGTGTCCAGCAAGGAGAAGAGGACAGCCCAACTTTCTCAGCCAACTGGGTAACGGTCAGACGGCCATCTTGGCGAAGTTCAGACAAAATACGGCGGTCAATTTTATCTAAAACGTAGTGAGCGTCATTCATAACGTATTCCTGCGTATAATTTTCTTTATAAACTATTTTATGTGAAAATGTTTCTCAATAAATACTCAAAATAAGCAAATAAAAGAGAAACACTCTGCATCGGTCATGACTACAATAAAGTGATTCAATCAAAGTCATTTGGGAAATTGGCTTTGATTTGCAACCAGCGCCCTTAAAGGGAAGGGTGCCTTTTAACGGCGCTGTTTGCTGACTTATTTATTGTATTTTTTGCGTTTTTGATCTTTGTTTAAACCAATACGTTAGGGTTAAGCAGCCAATCCAAAGTGGAATCAGCATCACTGCAATTCGCATATCAGGTGTGAGCCACATCACCACTAAAATACCAAGCATAAATACAATACAGATATAGTTGCTGATAGGGTAAATCAAAGTTGGAAACAAGGTTGATTTTTGCAATGCCAGCATACGTTGCTTGAATTTTAAATGGGTCAACGCCAACATCATCCAGTTAATCACAATGGCAGAAACCACAAGGCTCATTAGCAGCTTAAAGGCTTTTTCTGGGAAGATATAATTCAATACGACACACAGTAAGGTCACCAACGCAGAGCATAAAATGGCTGCATAAGGAATGCCGCGTTGGTTAATTTTCTTTAAAAATTGTGGGGCATTGCCTTGTTCTGCCAGACCTAGCAGCATACGACTCGTGCCGTAGCTGGTGCCGTTATACACCGATATAGCTGCGGTTAAGACCACAAAATTCAGCACAGTTGCAACGCCTTGACTACCTAAGGAGTCAAATATCAAAACAAAAGGACTACCGCCTTCTGCGATTTGATTCCATGGAAACAATGAGAGCAGAACAATGATCGTAAGCACATAAAACAGCAATACACGGTAGACAATTTGATTGACTGCTTTAGGAATAGTTGTGGTCGGATTTTTAGTTTCCGCAGCTGCTATACCAACGAGTTCAATCCCGCCAAAGGAAAACATAATGATGGCCATCGCCATGATTAAGCCGGAAATCCCATTGGGAAAGAAACCGCCTAGAGCCCAGAGGTTGGAAATAGAGGCATGTGCACCACCGTGACCACTTGCCAGTAACCAAGCGCCATATCCAATCATGCCAATGATTGCGAGAATTTTAATCATGGAGAATAAAAATTCTGTTTCACCAAAGACTTTGACATGCAGCAGGTTGATGGCATTGATCAGTACAAAGAAACCAAGCGCTGAGATCCATGTGGGAATTTCAGGCCACCAATACTGGACATAGAGGCCGATGGCACTGAGTTCCGCCATACAGACCAAGACATTGAGTACCCAATAATTCCAGCCCGACATAAAGCCGGCAAAAGGGCTCCAAAACTTATAGGCAAAATAACTAAAAGAGCCACTCACGGGTTCTTCAACCACCATTTCACCCAACTGGCGCATCATGAAAAATGCAATTAAGCCCGCCAGTGCGTAGCCTAAAATAACGGAAGGGCCAGCCAGTTTAATGGTTTGCGAAATACCTAAAAATAGGCCTGTACCAATAGAGCCGCCTAAAGCAATCAGCTGAATATGGCGGTTGCTCAGCCCATGCTTAAGCTGGGGTTGCTGTTGTGCAGACATGATTCATCCATCTCTAGCACATGCGATAGACATCACATGAACTATGACTTAATAAAAATTCGTGGTGGAAATATAATATTTATTTATCGATTAATGAAATTAAATTTATCAATAGCGTTGGTTTTTATCTGAAAGCTGCAATTTTGCGGTGAAAATAAAGCCAGTCAAGCAAGTGCTGCTTGAACTGGCGATAGGCTTGGCTTGATATGTGCCGCCTTAAGATGAAAGCTGTGCTGCAATTTCAGGCCATAAGTTTTGATGGGAACGCTTAAACATTGCCATATGACCAATGGCTTTGTGGCCATATGCCTGTGGTTTGAGTTCAATTTGATCTGTTTGTGCATTTGGGTAAAGGCTGAGTAAGCCTTTAACATTCACTTGCGTGGCAATTTCATCATCCGAGGCCCAAATGGCTGTGATTGGACAGCGAATATCACGGTGGAAGTCATCTTTTACTGTTTTGCCGAAGGCATTGATTACATAACCCGGTTTGCTGCAAAACTGTGCCCAATCACGCGCCACATCTTTGGGTAGGTTTTCGCCCATGCCAATGGCATTGGTCGGTCCATAGCCTAAGGTATAACGTGCAATAGGAAAGATCATTTTAAACATCACAGGAGCCAAGAGTTTGGTACGACCTTTCAAATCTTTTACGTGTCCGGTTGAGCCTGCAACAGCAACGACTTTTGCGACTTTTTCATAGTTTGGGTTAATACCTAATAGTTGCCCGCCTGCACTATGACCGAGCAAGATCACTTGTGTTGCTTGGGTCTTATTCAATAGCACCTCCATCGCTGCTGGGATATCTAATTGCCCCCATTGCACGATACTGGCTTTCGACTTTTTCAGTGGTTCATGCAGAGACTCACCAATACCGCGAAAGTCAAAAACCAAAACGGCATAGCCTTGTTCTGCAAGCCATGATGCAAAATGGTGGTAAAACTGCTGGGTAATACCTGTGGCAGGGCAGATTAAAACAGGTAGGGCTTGTTGTGTACTTTGGGCTGCATAAAAGCGTCCACTGAGTGAATAATGGTCAGAGCAGGTAATAGCTAAAGTTTCGTAATTTTGCATAATCGGTTAAGTATTGAAGTTTTTTCTACTCTACCTAAGTTCCAAAAAGAAACTGGTCTAATCTATGACTTTGAAGTCAAGTAGATCTGTATAGAATAGAGTGAAAATAAAAAAGGAAACCACATGCAGTTTGTTGAATTAGATATGTCGGTAAAATTTGCACTTTTGTTTAGTGGGATTTTTCTTTTTGTTGGAATGCTGACAGGGGTATGGAAATATGCGCAAATTCGCCATTCACCACAGTTTCGCGCGCACTATTATGTTGATATCGCACACCGCAGCAGTTTGCTATATGCACCTGCAAGTTTAATTATTGCGGTAATGGCCGCAATTTCAGTCTGGACAGAGCCTGTGAATATGCTGTTTGTGGGAATTAATTTATTCTTTTTTAGCTTTTCGATACTGAGCTATATTGTGCATGGGCTATTACAAGACACCAATAACCAATTTCGTAGTCCACATGTTTTAGGCAAATGGACTTTACCCAAATCAATCATGCTGATGGCAATGATGGCATTGGTTGTGGGGGAGATTGTGGCGACGTTAGGCTTGTTGTGGGGAATGTTTTTAGGTGTGTTTTAAGTTGTTCTTATAGTTTTTTAATTTTTATACTTTTACAAAGGTGGATGACTAATCATCCACCTGTTTGCTAGTCAATTGACTGTGTGGCCTTTCGGAATTTTTGATCGACGACTGCCCATAAATAAAAGGCAAATGATACGACGATAGCGTAAGCAAAATATTCAGCTTTAAGGTTACCTTGAATTAAGCCATGCATGATCATAATGACCATTAGGGCAATGGTGGTACTTAAATACGTCACCATATTCTTGTTTGCCTTCAGAGCGTTAATGAAGACTTGCTTGTTGAAATGTAATGATAACATCTCCATCCCTCCTTGAGTTTTTGACTAAAAACCAATGTGTTTAGTCGGATTAGTTCTTAATGTTGTACTGCTAAAACTTGCGTTGATCAAGAGCAAAAACAACTATTTTTCAGAGAAATTATGCTATACCAATCAGAAAATATGTATGTAGCATTTTTTTAGTGAATAAATAGTATTTCGTTACCGTATAAGATGACAAATAAATGATGTATGTAAGCTTATACATAGATTGTATAAAGCAATATTGATGCCATGAATGGCTTGCTAGGACAGGCTTTAAAGAGTTTTTATTTTCTAATATTAAATTTATAAGAGATATGAAGGTGTTGATATACGACTTTAGCGGTGTATATGAAATGTGTCAGTATGTACAAAAACTGATGTAGAAAGAAATGAAACAATATGTGTCCATTTGGATAAAATGTGACAAATATTGATCATGCTTAAAATCAGGTTTGGGTAAAACCAGACTTTAACAACATCAGCTTTTGCTTACTTTTTCACTTTGTCGATTACAACAGCAATTACAAAAACCACCAATGATGGGATAAGCCATGCAAGGTTTTGTTCTGCAAGAGGTAAGTGAGTCAGCGCATAAGGCAGTTCAAAGTTTGCAACTTTTAAACCATCTAGAAGACCAAAGACCAAAGACACTGCTGTAACAGGTGCAATCACTCGGCGAGGATGATTAAAGAATTTCCAGCCAAAGCTCAGCATAATCACCACAATTGCAGGTGGATAAATTGCACTTAAAACAGGCACAGAAAAGGCGATGAGTTTGGTTAAACCTAAGTTTGAAATAATGAAAGAGAAACCAATCAGAATGAAGACCCAAACTTTATAGCCAATTTTAGTGATTGAACTGAAATATTCAGCACACGCACAGGTCAGGCCAATCGCAGTGACCATACACGCAATAAAAATCATAGCAGAAAGGAAGATAGAACCTAAGTCACCAAATGCATGTTGAACATATGCATGCAGGATCACTGCACCATTGCTCGCATTTGCTGCGACTTCATGGCTTCCAAGGCCAAGTTTAAATAAGCTAAGGTAAACGACAGTTAAACCAATACCAGAAATGATACTCGCAATAACCGCATAACGTGTAATCAGTTTAGGGTTGCTGACACCGCGTGAACGAATGGCTTGAATAATTACAATACCAAAAACCAAAGCACCTAAGGTGTCCATGGTTAAATAACCATTTACAAAACCTTCAGAAACAGGGCTGTCGACATAATTATTGATGGCTGGCGGAACAAAACCCGTTGGAATCATCATCGCCGCAATGCCAAGGATGGCCAAAGATAAAATCTTCAGTGGCGAGAGTACATAACCAACCGTGTCTAAAATCTTGTTTGGATACAGTGAAATAAGGGTGACTACACTAAAGTAGATTGCACTGTAGATCAGTAAGCTGCTGCTTGATGTTCCAAGATAAGATGAAAAACCAATTTCATAAGAAACGGTTGCAGTACGTGGTGTCGCAAAGAGTGGCCCGACAGTTAAGTAACACGTAATGGTTAAAATGAGGCTGGCTATTTTACCCAAAGGTGAACTTAAAATTTGAATCGAACCTTCGACACGTGACAGCGCAATAATAGTGATTACAGGTAAGCCGACAGCAGTGATTAAGAAACCAAAAGCTGCTAACCATACATGCTCACCCGCTTGTTGAGCCACAATCGGTGGAAAGATAATGTTGCCCGCACCAATGAAGAGTGCGAAAGTCATAAAACCCAAAGCAACAATATCCCGAGTACGCAGACTTGTCATAAAAGGGAGATCGAGTTGAACAAAGGGGACGATTTTAGTGCATATGTGTTTTTTTGGCTAATTTATTTCATGGGTAGTATTAAATTTTTTTATAAGATGAAAAGTGAATATATCAACTTGTAAAAAATAGGTTGATATATGTGATTGATTATCCATTTTAAAATAGAAAAATTATAAATATTAAAAGCTTGAGTTACTGTTTTTTCTAAATTAAAAGTCGTAGTGCAAATGCTTTAAAATCACACAAACTTTTTAAAGATTGGCTGTTGAAGGCTAGCCTAAGATTTAAGTTTGAACAAAAATATTGAGAAAAGGTCTATACTTGCGACTTCATAATTGAGGATATTTCAATGCGTGGCTTAAATGTGAGCATAAAAACTGAACAAGATTTAGAAAAACTTCGTATATCTGGTCGTTTGGCTGCCGAAGTTTTAGCGATGATTGGTGAACGTGTAAAGCCAGGAGTCACAACTGAATATCTAGATGATATTTGTCATGACTTCATTGTAAATACCTTAAAAGTGACGCCTGCCAATATTGGTTATCATGGCTATACCAAAACCACCTGTATTTCTCCAAATGAAGTGGTCTGTCACGGTATTCCATCGCCGAATGTTGTACTCAAAGATGGCGATATTATTAATATTGATGTGGCGATTATTAAAGATGGCTACTTTGGTGATACCAGTCGTATGTATTACGTGGGTACAGTGAAACCAGAAGCCAAAAAGCTAGTCGATACCACTTATGAGGCGATGGTTGCAGGTATTCATGCTGTAAAGCAAGGTGCAACGCTTGGTGATATTGGTTATGCCATTCAAACAGTTGCGCACCGTGAAGGCTATAGTGTGGTACGTGAATATTGTGGTCATGGTATCGGCAAGGTTTATCACGAACAGCCAAGCGTATTGCACTACGGGCAACCAGGTAAGGGAATGCAGCTTAAAGCGGGCATGGTGTTTACGATTGAGCCGATGATTAATATGGGTAAAGCGCATGTCAAAGAGCTCAAGGATGGTTGGACAGTCGTGACTGCCGATAAATCTTTAACTGCGCAGTGGGAGCATATGGTACTCGTGACTGAAACAGGTTTTGAGTTATTATCACCTTGGCCTGAAGGCACGGGCACTTATCCAGAAATTTAAGTTGATGTTTTGTCGGTGATTAAATTTTAGACTTTGGTCTAGCTTTGTGGCCTAAAAGCTAAATTAAGTCTTAAAAGCAATAACTGATATTTCTGAAACCCTTTATCTATCGGGTTTTTGATATTATCTGATTAAAACTTATACATGTAAGCTATTGGTCTAGACTTCATTTTGTCACTAAAATTGTTTCCAAGATACTCGCTGTGGTTTCTTATTTTGAAAGTTTATGAGCTTATCCACCTCGGTTAAGCTCTTTTTTTTGTCTAATGGATTGGCTCAATGTGATTGAGCATGTGCTGGGTTTATAGTGATTTATTTGAGCTGAGGTGTTCGATTAAATAGTCAATAAACACACGGACAGCAGGCAGTAAACCACGGCGTGAAGGATACACCGCATGAAAAATACCGTGTGGTGCTTTCCAGTCGGGCAGTACACGAACCAGTTCACCACTTTTCACCATATCTTGTACGATGCTGTCTGGAAGTAAGGCAATGCCGCAGTTTTTACGGACCAGTTGAGCCAACATGCTCAAATCAGAGCCCATCACGACAGGATTGACGCGTATTTTCTTTTGTTGCTGCGCATCATTATGTACGATGATATGTTGATCTAAATGCTCATCAACCATACTCAGTATATGATGTTGGCTTAAATCTTCAGGTTGTTTTAGTTCGCCAAATTCATTCAAGTAGGCTTGGCTGGCAAATAAATGCTGCTCGATATTTTCAAATTTACGAATCACCAAACTTGGATCATCGTCTAGGTTGGAGCGAACCCGTAGCGCGATGTCAAAACCTTCGTTAATAATATCCACACGGCGATTGGTCACCATCATTTGCACTTTAATTTCGGGATAGGTTTTTAAGAAGCTTGGTAAAATGCGTGCAATTTCGTTTTGTGCAATCGATACAGGCAGGCTGAGTTTAATGACACCACGCGGTTGTAAACTGAGATGATCGACCAAATCGTGTGCGGCTTGTGCAGCATTCATCATCACTTGCGCATGACGGTAAATATTCATACCAATATCAGTCACTGCGAAATGGCGAGAGCTGCGTTGAATTAGGCGTACACCCAAGCGCTCTTCGAGATTATACACGCGTCGACTGAGCTTGGATTTGGGAATATCTGTTGCGCGTTCGGCTGCGCTAAAACCACCATGTTCAACCACTTGAGCAAAACAATAAAAATCATCTAAATCGCTTAACATTCACGATGTCCATTTGTGCAACGATAGGCTTAATTAAAAAGTGATCGTTGCAGTTTGTCAATTTTGAAATTGTAGAGATTTAATTGAAAATACTCAGCTATTTTAAGGGTTTCGCTGAGTTTTCGCTTGTTTGAGTATTTCAAGCACCACTTTATATTCTTCAAGTCGTGCAAAGTCGTGTGCTGTTGGATTGTTTATGCGCGTAAGGTTCATATTATCGAGTACATCGACATATTTTACTTGGGTTGCAAGAGGGTTTAATACAGTGCGCTTAGCCGCTTCCAAACGTGATTCACCTGTTTGTTTGGTCAGTGCTTGTATGGATTGAATGATCTCGGCACTAAAGCCAAGCGCTTTTAAGTCTTCAGCAGTCGTTGCGGTGTCTTCCAAAATGTCATGCAACACCGCAATGATTTGTAGGGTGGGATTGGAAAATTGCAACATTAGGCGAAGTGGATGCAAGATGTAAGGTTGTCCGCCCTTATCGAGTTGCCCCGCATGTTGGGTTGCAGCCAGTGCAATGGCTTTTTCTAAAGTCGACATGATTATTCTAGGTACTTTATCCTATGCTAAACTTCGCAGCATCTTTGTTTAAAAACTAAATTATGACTTATCAATTGATCCCACTAGACTGTGAAGCGACAGATCCCGTAGCGTGTCCACACTGCCAACAACAGGTAATTGATTGGTCTCAGGAACAATACGTTCAGCCTTGTGAGCATACCTTATTTATTGCGATGGACATTGGTTTTGAATATATCACAGATGAATTTGAAGCGACCATGCAGCGCAGTGTTGATGATCTCCATGCACATGATGATCAAGTGATTATGTTTGAAGAGTTAACTCAAGCCAGTTACCCAAAATTTATCATGTTAAAAGCACCACTTGGTGTTGAAGGCTATTCACGCTATTTAGGCTTTACGGCTTAATAAATAAAAGCGCCATTGCGGCGCTTTTATTTGAATCTGTCTTAGTTTTCTAAAGCTTCTTCTTCACTTTCATCATCTGCGGTATCCATACCTAGCTCTTTAAGTTTACGCGTAAGGGTGTTACGCCCCCAACCGAGTAACTCAGCCGCATGCCGTTTACGGCCACGGGTTTGTTGCAGCGCAGCAATGATCAATGTACGTTCGAACATTGGGGTTGCGATATCGAGGATTTTCATCTCGCCATTTTTCAGCTTTTGCACAGCCCATTGACCCAACAACTCATCCCAATGGTGGACTGCAATCCGATCTAAGTTTTGCGCGGCTTGCGCATCTTCACCTGAGCGGGTAATTGGAATTTGCTTCAGCTCTGATGGTAAGTCTTCAGGATAAACTTCACGTCCTGTAATCATGACCGTTAACCAGCGGCAAGTGTTCTCGAGCTGACGTACGTTTCCTTGCCAAGGCAGCTGTTGCATATATTCTTGCGTTTCAGGACGAAGGATTTTAGGGCTTACACCTAATTCTTTGCCTGCACGTGCCAAGAAGTGTTGCGCTAACATTGGGATGTCTTCGCTACGATGCGCCAGTTTTGGAATGTGAATGCGAATCACGTTCAGACGGTGATATAAGTCTTCACGGAAACGACCATCATGTACCAATTTTTCTAAGTCTTGGTGCGTTGCCGCGACAATACGTACATCTACTTTTACTGGGATATGCCCACCAACACGGTAAAACTCGCCATCAGCCAAGACACGCAGTAAACGCGTTTGTGTTTCAAAAGGCATATCGCCAATTTCATCTAAAAACAGCGTTCCACCATTGGCCTGTTCAAAGCGACCTTGGCGCTGGGTATTGGCGCCAGTAAATGCACCTTTCTCATGACCAAAAAGCTCTGTTTCAATTAGGTCTTTGGGAATCGCGGCCATGTTGAGTGCAATAAAAGGTTTGCTGCTCCGTGGTGAGTGGCGGTGTAGCGCATGCGCAACTAACTCTTTACCTGTACCAGATTCACCATTAATTAACACTGTAATGTGTGATTGAGACAAACGACCAATCGCGCGGAAGACTTCCTGCATAGCAGGAGACTCGCCAATGATTTCGGTCGATTGAATCGGTGGTACCGTTTTTGCCGATTCTTGCTGCTGCATTTTGGTGATGTGCAAAATCGCACGATTCACTAAAGCTAAGGCTTCATCAATATCAAAAGGCTTGGGTAAATACTCAAATGCGCCTGTTTGATAACTTGAAACAGCAGACTCTAGGTCAGAGTGAGCCGTCATAATAATGACAGGTAGATCAGGATAGTTGGCTTTAACTTTCGCTAAAAAAGTTAAGCCATCTATGCCGGGCATACGAATATCGGTCAAGATCACATCGGGTGCATCTAAACTGAGTTGGTCTAAAGCAGATTGAGCTTCTTCAAAACTTGTGACGTCAAAACCTTCTTCTTTGAACGTTTTTTCCAGCACCCAGCGCATGGCGCGATCGTCATCAATTACCCATATTTTATTTCGCGACATGGTTTAACTCCCAAGGTATATATAAGCTAAAAGTTGTTTTTCCGGGAACAGATTGGCATTCAATCATTCCGTTATGTTGATGCATAATATTTTGCGCAATACTTAAACCCAGTCCTGTGCCTTTAGCACGACCCGTGACCAGTGGGTAAAACACGGATTCTAAAATTTCTTCTGGAACGCCCGGACCATTGTCTTCGATATCAATCCGTACCACAGAGCGTTGCAGTACACCATTGATGGTCACTAAACGTTGAATACGGGTGCGTAACATTAGTTCAGGTTGGTGGTCGACAAAGAACTCTTTATTTTCAGTCATGGCTTGCACTGCATTGACGCTAATGTTCAGCATAACTTGTATCAGTTGATCACGATCGGCCATCACTTCAGGTAATGACAAATCATAATCACGGGTGATCTTAATTTTCTTTTTGGTTTGGTTGGTAATGAGTGAGCGAACACGCTCTAAAGGCTCATGTACATTGACCAACTCATAACTTGGGAGCTGACGTGAACCAAGCATGGTGTCTGCTAAATTACGTAAGCGATCGACTTCACTAATAATAATGTCGGTGAACTCGCTATATTGAGGATCATTGAGGCTACGTGCTAAAAGTTGTGTAGCACCGCGAATTCCGCCTAGCGGATTTTTAATTTCATGTGCAACACCGCGAATCAGTTGGCGTGCAACCTGATGTTGTTGTAAGAAGTTTTCTTCCTTGGAAATTTTGAGCATCCGATCAATCGGATTGATCTCAATTAAAAGCAAAGGATGATAGGGCTTATTTGAATTCAACTGTGACACGGTATAGTCAACATGAATATCTTTAAAGTTGACCTTAATGATGGCTTCACGGCGGGTGTAGTGTTGTCCCGAGTTTAAAGTATTGAGAAGAGCTTCTTCTGTATTGAACTCATCATTGGGTGCATGGAGTAAATTAAGCGCAGGTTGACCAGAGGCACGTAAAAGACTGATATCAAATAATGCTTCGCAAGAGGAATTTAAGTAAAAAATATTTAATTTACTGTCGACCAATAAAATCGCAGTGGTCAAATTGTCCACTAAAAGGCGATAGTCGATAGAAATAGGGTGATCCATTAGCGAATGTATCCTGTATTAAAATAGCGCAATGGCATCTTGATAAAGCATTAACCGTTCCAAATAGCGGACTGAATTGATGCAAATAAAGCAAAATGCACGCCAACTTTGATTTTGTATAGTGAAATGAGCACACTTTTTTTGCGGAATGCGCTGTAAATGAACGATTAGCTAAAGATATAGCGGATTCTAAAAATCAAGTAAACCGAAAGTGAATTAAAATGGTGCGTTATGTTAATTCTACTACAGTGTTGGTTTTATTTTGGTGCATTAAACAAAGAGTGTGGAATCGATCTGTTTTTATAAACAGAAAAGACATACAATACGCGCATTCTAGTGGAGCGCAGATTCATGAAATCCCCCAAAGTCGGTTTTGTTTCTTTAGGTTGTCCTAAGGCATTGGTTGATTCCGAACGAATTTTAACTCAGTTGAAGACTGAAGGTTATGATGTAGCATCAGATTATGATGGTGCGGATTTAGTTGTTGTAAATACCTGTGGTTTTATTGAATCTGCAGTGCAAGAGTCTTTAGATGCCATTGGCGAAGCCATGAGTGCGAACGGTCGTGTAATCGTTACGGGCTGCCTAGGTAAAGACGAAGACAAAATTCGCCAAATGCACCCAAATGTCTTAAAAGTGACAGGGGCGGCTGCATATCAAGAAGTGATGGAAGCTGTGCACCAATACGTGCCTGAGCCACCAAAACACAACCCATTTATTGACCTTGTTCCAGAACAAGGGATTCGTTTAACGCCGAAGCATTATGCGTACTTAAAAATCTCAGAAGGATGCAACCATCGTTGTACCTTCTGCATTATTCCAAGTATGCGTGGTGACTTAGTGTCTCGCCCAGTCGGTTCTGTTTTAGAAGAAGCGGCTGCGCTTAAACGTGCCGGTGTAAAAGAAGTACTCGTTATCTCCCAAGATACTTCTGCTTACGGCCTCGATACCAAATACAAATTAGACTTTTGGAATGGTCAACCTGTTAAGACGAAGTTCTATGACATGTGTGAGGCCTTAGGTCAACTCGGTATTTGGGTGCGTTTGCACTATGTATATCCATATCCACATGTGGATGCAGTGATTGACTTGATGGCACAAGGCAAAATTTTGCCTTATTTGGATATTCCATTCCAACATGCAAGTCCAAAAGTTTTAAAACTAATGAAACGGCCAGCGCATAGTGAAAATACACTTGAGCGTTTAAAGCTATGGCGTGAAAAATGTCCTGACTTGGTGATTCGCTCAACCTTCGTTGTGGGTTTCCCTGGCGAAACTGAAGAAGATTTTGAAATCTTGCTTGAGTGGTTGAAAGAAGCACAACTTGATCGCGTAGGCTGCTTTACGTATTCGCCTGTTGAAGGTGCGACAGCAAACGACTTGCCAGATCACGTGCCTGAAGAGATTAAGCAACAGCGTTATGAACGTTTTATGGAAGTGCAACAGGCGATTTCTGCTGCAAAACTTCGAAAGCGTGTTGGTCAGAAAATGACGGTGCTGGTCGATGAGCTGGATGAAGAATTCCCAGTTGCGATTGCACGTTCATACGCAGATGCTCCTGAAATTGATGGCAATGTCTTTGTGGAAGATATTGATAAAAGCCAGATTAAATCAGGCGATTTGTTAGAAGTCGAAATTACCGATGCAGATGAATATGATCTGTATGCACAGTTGATTTCGATTAAATCGAATTAAGACACAAATAAAATTTTAAAATTTAGATATTGGAGTTATTGCGATGTTGGATTCTAAAAAACCACGTTTTGAACGCATCTTACTGAAACTTTCTGGCGAAGCATTGGCTGGAAATAAAGATATGGGTATTGATGCTCAAGTACTTGATCAAATGTCTTTGGCAATTGCGCACTTAGTGGGTTTGGGTGTACAAGTCGGGATTGTTGTGGGTGGTGGTAACTTATATCGCGGTAGTCAATTGCAAAAAGATGGTTTGGTTGGTCGCGTAACGGGTGACCAAATGGGTATGCTTGCAACCGTGATGAATGGCTTGGCATTACGTGATGCTTTGGTACGTCGCAATATCAAAACGCGTTTGATGTCTGCATTGCCAATTGGTGCTGTGGTTGAATCATACTCAAGCCGTGATGCGATTCGTCACCTAACACAAGGTGAAGTTTGTGTGTTTGTCGCAGGTACAGGTAATCCATTCTTTACCACAGATACAGCAGCATGCTTACGTGGTATCGAGATTGAAGCCAACTTGATCCTAAAAGCAACGAAAGTTGATGGTGTCTACAACAAAGACCCAAGCAAATATGATGATGCCGTTAAATATGACACCTTAACTTTTGACCAAGTGTTAGATGAGAAATTAGGTGTGATGGATTTAACCGCGATTTGCTTGTGTCGTGACCATAATGTGCCGCTTCAAGTCTTTGACATGAATAAAGCAGGTTCATTGCTTTCAGTGGTTATGGGCGAAAAAGAGGGTACTCACGTAACGAACTAATGTACGTGACCTCGAAAGCTCTTTATACTACACGCTATTTTAGAATTTATATCTTTTCGAATTAAGTAAGGAAGATCACATGATTAACGATCTTAAAAAAGACGCAGAAGACCGTATGAACAAGTCACTTGACTCGTTAGAACACGGTTTTGCCAAGGTTCGTACAGGACGTGCGCATCCATCTATCTTAAACGGGGTGATGGTTCCTTACTATGGCTCAGATGTGCCATTAAACCAAGTGGCAAACGTGGGTGTTGAAGACTCGCGTACATTGTTGGTTCAGCCATTTGAGCGTACGATGGTTGCGGCAATTGATAAAGCGATTCGTGAGTCAGATTTGGGCTTAAACCCAATTACGGCTGATGCGATTCGTGTTCCAATGGCTGCATTGACGGAAGAAACACGTCGTGACATGCAAAAAGTTGCGCGTAACGAAGCTGAAAATGCAAAAGTTGCAGTACGTAATATTCGCCGTGATGTACTGGGCGACATCAAAGCATTGTTGAAAGAAAAAGAAATTTCTGAAGATGATGAACGTCGTGCATCTGACGATATTCAAAAAATCACAGATAAGTTTGTTGCTGAAATCGACAAACGTCTTGCGAATAAAGAAGCTGAGTTGTTGAAGGTCTAACTTGTATAATGACCGATTCAGAAGATAAGCTTACTCTTCCAAAACATGTTGCCATCATCATGGATGGCAACAATCGTTTTGCCAAAAAAAATGCAATGCAAAAGGGTGATGGGCACCGTGAAGGAAAAAATGTCCTTGACCCGATTGTTGAGCATTGTCGAAAAAAAAATATTCAAGCATTAACCGTTTTTGCTTTTTCGAGTGAAAATTGGAAGCGCCCTCAAGCTGAAGTTGATTTGCTCATGAAACTGTTGGAAGACACGATTCATGAACAGTTGCCTCGTATGCATCAATATCAAATGTCCTTACGTTTTATTGGTGATCGTTCTAAATTATCTCCGCAATTGCGTGACTTAATGTTGCATGCCGAACAAGACACTGCTAATTTCGACAAGATGACTTTGACCATCGCAATTAGTTACGGTGGGATGTGGGATATGGCTCATGCGGCTAAGCAGATTGCACTTGCTGTTCAATCTCAAGCGTTAGATCCTGAGCAAATTGATGAACATGTTTTTGGCCAATACGTAAGTTTGAGTGATTTACCCGCTGTAGATCTATTGATTCGTACAGGGGGGGATTTTCGTTTATCGAACTTTATGTTGTGGCAAGCAGCTTATGCAGAGCTTTACTTCACTCCGACTCTTTGGCCAGAGTTCAGTGTAGAAGAGTTTGATGACGCCTTGGCTGTATTTGGTGGGCGTGAACGTCGTTTCGGGAAAACGACGGAACAAATTCTACAAGATAAAATTGAGAACTAATAAATGTTAGAGCGGATTATAACCGCATTGGTTTTGGTGGCCGTTGTACTGAGTTGTATGTTTGCAACCCAGTCACACTATCCAATGTTTGTGCTGATGATTATTGCGGCAGGGGTTGCAGGCTATGAGTGGTTTAAACTCATGCCCCGTACAACAAAAAATGTTAATAAACCTCTAGCATGGGGTTTTGGTTTACTAAGTGCTGGCCTTGCTACACTTGCCTTATACTTTAACGATATTGCACTTCTACTTTGGGCTGCCTCTATCCTATGTTGGTTGCTCAGCCTGTATTGGGTTAAATCCTATCCGAATTATGATGCTTGGTATAATTCAACCCTTAAGGTGGTTGGTATTGTTCTGATATCTTCAGCTGTGACCGCTATTTTTGCACTCTGGAAGATGTCCCCATGGTGGCTGATGTACCTGTTTTTATTGGTTTGGGGGGCTGATAGCGGGGCATATTTTGTTGGGCGTAAACTGGGTAAGCGTAAACTTGCACCTGAAGTGAGTCCAAATAAATCGTTGGAAGGTCTCTATGGTGGTGTGATTACGGCCATGATCATCGTGGTCGCTGTTGAAATCTTGTATTTAGACTTAACGTACGCACAGCATTTATTATTTCTTATTTTATCGGTAGTGACTGTATTTAGCTCGGTACTCGGTGATTTGTTTGAGTCTATGATTAAACGTCGTGCTGGAATTAAAGACTCAGGTCGTATTTTGCCGGGGCATGGTGGGGTGCTGGATCGTATTGACTCGCTACTGGCTGCTGCACCTATCTTTGCTGCGGGTGTATATGTGTTAAAACTTATTGGCGTAGATTTGTAAATGTCTCAATCTGTTTGTATTTTGGGTGTGACGGGTTCAATTGGGCAGAGCACCTTAAAAATATTGCAACAACATGCTCAACGCTATTCTGTGTTTGCTGTTACGGCACATAGTCGGATGCAAGAACTTGTTGATATTTGTCAGCAATTTCAACCTAAAATTGCAGTTGTACCTCAAGCTAAAGTAGATGAACTGCGCCAGCTTCTAGTCGCAGCCAATTTGCAAAACATTGAAGTTTTGGCGGATGAGGCAGGCCTCATCGCAGTTGCTGAGCATCCGGAAGTAGATGTGGTAATGGCGGCGATTGTTGGCGCGGCTGGTTTAATGCCGACGCTAGCAGCGGTAAAAGCAGGAAAGCGTGTTCTTTTGGCAAATAAAGAAGCGCTAGTGATGTCGGGTGACATCATGATGCAGGCTGCTCATGATAATCAGGCTCTTTTACTTCCTGTGGACTCTGAGCATAATGCAATCTTTCAATGCTTGCCGCAGACCTATTTACAAGCTGAGCGTCACGGACAGCCGAAACTCGGAGTCTCTGGTATTCTTCTGACCGCATCCGGCGGGCCATTTCTAAAACATAGTTTTGATGAATTACAAAATGTAACGCCTGCGCAGGCGTGTAAACATCCTAATTGGTCAATGGGACAGAAAATCTCGGTTGATTCAGCAACCCTCATGAACAAAGGATTGGAGCTAATTGAAGCTTGTCATCTTTTTTCAATCGAAGAACATTTTGTTACAGTAGTTGTGCATCCGCAGAGTATTATTCATTCCATGGTGCAATATGTGGATGGTTCAACTTTGGCACAAATGGGAAATCCTGATATGTGTACGCCGATTGCACATGCGTTGGCATGGCCTGAGCGTATTCAAACCCATGTTCCAGCTTTAGATTTATTTAAAAATCATCAGTTGGATTTTCAAGCGCCTGATACGCATCGATTCCCCGCATTAAGCTTGGCACGTCAAGCGATGAAAACTGGGGGTACAGCCCCTGCGATTTTAAATGCAGCCAATGAAATTGCTGTTGCTGCATTTTTAAATCAACAGGTGGGGTTTATGGATATTCCTGCTATTGTTGAACACACTTTGAATACCATCCCACATCAAGCAGCAACACAACTTGATGTTATTTTAGAAGCCGATCAAAACGCACGTCATGTTGCTCAGCAATATGTGGTGAATATAGGAATTTAAGCATGAGCGCCTTGTTTATGATTGTTGCGGCAATTTTGCTTTTAGGCCCACTTATTGCAATACATGAGTTTGGGCACTATTTTGTTGCGCGTAAATTGGGCGTAAAAGTTTTAGTTTATTCCATTGGTTTTGGACCAACGGTTTTAAAGTGGACCTCTAAAAAGTCAGGTATTCAATATCAGCTTTCGGCATTGCCCTTGGGTGGTTATGTCAAAATGCTGGATGAGCGTGAAGGTGATGTTGCTGAAGAGGATGCGCCCAAAGCATTTAATCGTCAGTCACCTTGGAAGCGTATCGCAATTGTTGCAGCTGGCCCATTGATTAACTTGGCATTCGCCATTTTACTGTTTTGGATTTTATTTTTACCTGCACAAGAGCAATTGAATACACGTGTGGGTAAAGTGCTACCTAATACACCTGCCGCACAAGTTCAAATGCAAGTGGGCGATAAAATTACCGCTGTTGATGGCTTAACTACACCCACTTGGGAAAAATTGAATTTTGCCTTGGTTGACCGTGTAGGTGAGACAGGATCAATCCAAATTCAGGCCGAACGTGCGGGACAACTTAAGACATTTAGTTTGCCTATTCAAAACTTCTTGAAAGATCAAACACAGTCTCCGCTTGATGTTCTGGGTTTTACGCCTTATCGACCAAAAATTCCTGCGGTTGTGACTAAGTTGAGCGAAGATGGTGCAGCCATTCGTCAGGGTATGCAACAAGGTGACAAAATTGTCGCGATTGATGGCATCAAGATGAATGATTGGTTTGATGTGGTACAAGTGGTTCAAGCCTCGCCTGAGAAATTGTTAAAAATTGATGTGCTTCGCCAAAATCAATTGGTACAACTTGAGGTGATGCCGCAAGGTAAACGTGACAATATGGGCAAGGTTTCTGGTGTCTTAGGTGTACAAAGTGACCCTGGGAAAATCAGTATTCCTACAGAATATAAACAAACGATACAATATAATCCTGCCGAAGCCTTCATGATGGCGGTGGATAAAACCAGTCAACTTTCGAGTATGATTTTGAACTCGATTGTGAAAATGGTGCGTGGTTTGATTGGTCTAGACAACCTATCAGGACCGATCACGATTGCCAAAGTCGCAGGACAAAGTGCGGAAATGGGTTGGCAAACTTTTATCTCATTTATGGCATTGATGAGTGTAAGTTTAGGGATATTAAATTTATTGCCTATTCCTATGCTTGATGGTGGACATTTGGTCTATTATTTTATAGAACTAATACGTGGTAAACCTGTTTCTGAACAAATACAATTGGTTGGTTTAAAAATTGGTATGGTATTGCTCGGAAGTATGATGCTTTTGGCACTATTCAATGATTTTATGCGTTTGTAAAAAAGCGTAGATACGGAATTAAATTTTACATCGGAAAAACTGGCATGCAGCACACACATTTATTTATGCCTTTGGCGCTCATCAGTGCTATGGCAACAGTACAACAAGTATATGCAGCAGAAGATTATATAGTACGTGATATTAAGGTTGATGGACTTGTTCGTTTAACGCCAGCAAATGTCTATGGAATGATTCCGTTGAATAGTGGGGATCGTGTGAGCGATGCAGCACTTGCCAATGCCATTCGTAGTTTATATGCAACAGGTTTGTTTGATGACATTAAAACAGAAAAGCAGGGTGATACGCTGGTTTTCAAAGTTGTTGAACGCCCACTAATTTCTAAAGTTGAATTTAAAGGTAATAAACTCATTCCTAAAGAGGCCTTGGAAGAAGGCTTGAAGAAGATGGGGATTACCGAAGGTGAAGTGCTGAAAAAATCAGCGCTCCAGACGGTTGAGTCTGAGCTTGAACAACAGTATATGCAGCAAGGTCGTTATGATGCTGATGTAAAAGTTGTGACAACAGCGAAGCCGAACAACCGTGTAGATCTTACTATTGAGTTTGTTGAAGGTAAGGCTGCAAAAGTTGTAGATATCAATATTATTGGTAATACGGTATTTAAAGAAAGCGAAATTGAACAAGCGTTTGCGGTAAAAGAGAGTGGTTGGACATCCATTATTTCACGTAATGACCGTTATGCACGTGAAAAGATGGCTGCAAGCTTAGAGTCTTTACGTGCGCTTTATTTAAACAAAGGCTATATCAATTTTAATATCAATCATTCAAGCTTAAATTTAAGTGAAGATAAAAAGAATATTTTTGTTGAAGTTTCGGTGGATGAAGGCGAACAGTTTAAATTTGGCGAAACCAAATTTTTGGGCGATGCTTTATATACCCCAGCAGAGCTGAAAGCTTTGCAAATTTATAAAGATGGCGATATCTATTCACAAGAAAAAGTGAATGCGGTTAAACAGTTGCTTCTACGTAAATACGGTAATGCGGGTTATTACTATGCAGAAGTGAACGTCGTGCCTCAGATTGATAAAGAAACTCATCTGGTGGATTTAAATTATTATGTGAATCCAGGTCAGCAAGTGACTGTGCGTCGTATTAACTTTACTGGCAACACGAAAACTGCGGATGAAGTATTACGTCGTGAAATGCGCCAAATGGAAGGTGCACTCGCAAGTAATGAGAAAATTGATTTATCTAAAGTTCGTTTAGAGCGTACAGGCTTCTTTAAAACTGTAGATATCAAGCCTGCACGTGTTCCGAACACAGCTGACCAAGTTGATTTAAATATTAATGTAGAAGAGCAGCACTCAGGTACCAGTACTTTAGCAGTCGGTTTCTCGCAAAGCGGTGGTATAACTTTCCAAGCGGGTCTAAGTCAAACTAATTTCATGGGTACAGGTAACTCTGTTGCCATTGATTTATCACGCTCAGAAACACAAGATTACTACAACCTAAGTGTAACAGACCCGTACTTTACGATTGATGGTGTACGTCGTGGTTATAACATGTACTACCGTAAAACCAAGTTGGATGAAGACTATAACGTCAACAACTATGTGACGGATAGTTTTGGTGGTGGTATCAATTTCGGTTATCCAATTGATGAAAACCAAAGTATTAGTGCGGGTTTAAACATCGACCAAACTGAAGTCACCACAGGTCCGTATGTATCGACCTATGTACGTGATTACTTGTTGGCGCATGGCGGTAAGGCAACTGGCAAAGCTGAAGATGTTTGTATTGGTACTATAGAAAACTTGTATGAGGATCCTGCTGATCCAACAAAAATAACTGGTACGAAATGTAATGGTCAGACTGTTGATTATGATAATGAATTTAACGGTGATTTCCTAACGTATAATTTAAACTTGGGTTGGTCATATAACACTTTAAACCGTCCGGTGTTCCCTACATCTGGTATGTCGCATCGTGTAAATGGTGAAATTGCATTACCGGGTAGTGATGTTGAATATCAGAAACTGACTTATGATGCTCAAGCTTATTTCCCATTAGGTAAAGACTTCGTACTTCGTGGCTATGGTAAGTTGGGTTATGGTAATGACTTACCATTCTATAAAAACTTCTATGCAGGTGGTTTTGGTTCGGTTCGTGGTTATGACAACAGTACCTTGGGTCCAAAATACCCTGGTGTAACCTATAGTGAATCCCATTCTAAGGATTATGATTTTGAAGAAGTCGGTGGTAACGCGCTGATTCAATTTGGTACAGAATTGGCTTTGCCTTTGCCATTTAAAGGGGATTGGACACGTCAAGTTCGTCCAGTGCTGTTTGCTGAAGGTGCGCAAGTGTTTGATACACAGTGTGATGTACCATCTGGTAAGTTGTATATGTCTGGTGAGGCAAATGACCCAGGTGTAGATGCGAAGCAATACTGTAAAGACAACTTCGGTTTTGAGCTTGATAACATGCGTTATAGTGTGGGCGTAGGCTTTACTTGGATTACGATGATTGGTCCATTGTCTCTCAGCTATGCATATCCATTGAATGATAAAGAAGGCGACGAAACAAAGAACATTCAATTTGAAATCGGTCGTACCTTCTAAGGTCGACCTTTTCTCTACATGAAAGATATAAATATGAAAAAACTTCTTACAGCTTTAACACTTACAACATTAACTACTACAGTGGTGAATGCTGCTGGTTATGGTGTGGTGGATCTTGAGCGTGTTGTTGAAAATAGCAGCTATTTAAAACAGCAAAATTCGAGTTTTCAACAGAAAATTCAACCGCAAAGTACGAAGCTTGATCAACTCAGTAAAGAGCTTCAAGACTTACAACAGCGCTTACAAACAGGTGATAAGCTGAGCGCTGCGGATAAGCAAAAAATGGTGACTCAGTATCAAACCAAAATGAACGAGTTCAATACTTTGCAGCAAACCATGCAAAGCAGTGTACAAAGCTCTATTCAGCAAGTACGTAGTGTATTTGATGGTCGTGTGAAGCAAGTTGCTGAACAATTGCGTAAAGAAAATCAATTAGATGTTGTTTTGAATAAAAACTCAGCACTTGCCTATGACGCTAAGTATGATTTAACTGATAAAATGATTCAAAAGGTTAACGCAATTAAGTAATCAATGAATCCTCAACAGTATCGCTTAGAAGATCTTGCTCGTTTAGTCCAAGGTGAGTGTGTAGGTCAAGCTGATTTAATCCTTAAGGGATTAGCAAGTCTAGATTCGGCAGAATCTAGACATCTTGCATTTGTAAATGGTGAAAAGTACTTAGAGCAAGCACAGCAGTCTAAAGCTGGAGCATTCATTGTTACAGCAGATCTGAAAGATCACTTGGTTGAACATCAAAACTTTATTGTTGTTGCCAATCCTTATTTAGCCTTTGCAATTTTAACCCATGCTTTTGAGGCTAAACACACTGAACAGGGCATTGAAAGCACTGCACAGATACATCCTTCGGCAATCATCTCAGATACTGCTTATATTGGTCATTATGTGGTCATTGGTGAAAATTGCGTTGTTGGCGATGACACGATTATCCATTCACATGTCAGCATACATGATGGGGTTGAAATTGGCCGAGGCGGTTTAATTGAATCGCATGTAAATTTGATGTCATGTAAAATTGGTGATCGTGTTCGTATTCATGCCAATACTGTGATTGGTAGTGAAGGTTTTGGATTTGCCCCTTATCAAGGGAAATGGCATCGAATTGCTCAATTGGGTTCGGTCATCATTGGAAATGATGTACGGATTGGTTCAAATTGTAGTATCGATCGCGGTGCATTGGATGACACAATTTTGGAAGATGGTGTCATTATTGATAACCTTGTGCAAATCGCCCATAACGCTAAAATTGGTGCCAATTCGGCTTTTGCTGCTAATACCGCAATTGCGGGTAGTACAACCATTGGCAAAAATTGCATAGTAGGTGGTGGGTCTGCAATTGCAGGGCACCTAAATATTGTTGATAATGTCACTTTAACTGGAATGTCAATGGTCACAAATAATATTTCTGTGGCTGGAACGTATTCTTCAGGAATTGGACTGTTTGAAAATCAAAAGTGGAAACGCACCGTTGTTCGTTTAAGACAATTAGCAGATGTGCCATTGACCCAATTGGTAAAAAAACTTGATCATATGCAGGCTCAAATCGAGTCCCTTGAATCAACAATTAAATTGCGTAAATAGAAATATGATGACTGAGTCGAATTCTACTAGTTTCACGAAACCTGAATTGCCAATGACGATTCAAACCATTCGTGAGTACTTACCACACCGCTATCCTTTTTTATTGGTCGATCGTGTTGTTGATGTGACTGAAAATGGAATTGTGGCGTATAAAAATGTGTCTATTAATGAAGAGTTCCTTCAAGGCCATTTCCCTAATTATCCAATTATGCCTGGTGTTTTGATTGTCGAAGCATTAGCGCAAGTTTCAGGTATTCTTGGTTTCATCATGAACAATGAGAAACCAAGTGAAGGTTCTTTGTTCTTGTTCGCAGGTGCAGAGAAAGTTCGCTTTAAAAAGCAAGTCGTTGCAGGCGACCAATTGGTGTTAAAATCAGAATTGGTCATGCAGAAACGTGGTATTTACAAATATAATTGTATTGCCACCGTTGACGGTGTAGTAGCAGCATCTGCGGAAATTATGGTTTCGCATCAGAAAATAGAGCAATCATGAGCAATAACGAATTTATTCACCCAACAGCAATCATCGATGCATCTGCCGTGATTGCAGCAGATGCAAAGATTGGACCGTATTGTATTATTGGTCCAAATGTCACCATTGGTGCAGGTACGCAGTTACATTCGCACGTAGTGGTCGGTGGTTATACACGTATTGGAGAGCAAAATGAAATTTTCCAATTCGCAAGCGTGGGTGAGGTCTGTCAAGATTTAAAATACGCAGGTGAAGAGACCTGGTTAGAAATTGGCGACCATAATAAAATTCGTGAACATTGTAGTTTACACCGTGGTACGGTTCAGGATCACGGTATAACCAAGATTGGTAGCCATAATCTTTTAATGGTGAATACGCATATTGCGCACGACTGCGTGGTCGGTGATCATAATATTTTTGCAAACAATGTCGGCGTGGCTGGTCATGTTCATGTAGGTGACTATGTGATTGTCGGCGGTAACTCGGGCATACACCAATTCTGTAAGATTGATTCTTATAGTATGATTGGTGGCGCATCATTGATTGTGAAAGATGTCCCTGCTTATGTGATGGTTTCTGGTAATCCTGCACATGCTTTTGCGATGAATGTTGAAGGCATGCGTCGTAAAGGTTGGTCTAAAAATGTGATTCAAGGTTTACGTACTGCATTTAAATTGATTTATAAAGAAGGCTTAACGACAGAGCAGGCTTTAGAGCGTATCCGTGCAGAAATTTTGCCTGAAGTTGCTGAAGCACAATTGCTCATCGATTCATTAGAGCAATCAGAGCGCGGTATTGTGCGTTAAGCTTATTCTAGATATAAAAAAAGACACTTCGCGTGTCTTTTTTTATATCTCTAGGAAAATTATTTTTTAAAGAAAGAGGCTTCTTCAGACTTGGGATATTGTTTAAGGAGTTTGGCTTTGTATTGATTGGCTTGAGTCGTGTTTTTATCCACTTCTTTGGCAATATTATAGAGTTGATAGACGGCTCGAGGCGCGCGCGAAGAATTAGGATATTGGTTTGCTACAATCCCGTAGTTCTTTTTCGCTTCTGCATAGTTGGTGGGTTCAATCGCTAAATTAAATTCAGCTAACCAGAAATATGCATTGCTGATGTAAACACTGTTAGGATTGTTTTTAATAAAATTTTGCATGGGTGCAATAGCTTTCTTGGCACCCCCTTGCTTATAGGCATCCAATGCGACAGTGTACGCGGCTTTTTCTAGCTCTGATGGTTCTGATGTGTTTTGAGTACTGACCACTATAGGTGCTTTGTTTACTGCGGCTGCGGTTGTGTTACTGCTGGGGTTGGTGATTGTGGTGTTACTGGGAGGAGTATCCTGTTGGTTATCCTCCGTTGTAGTACTCGCTTCGGGATCTACTTTTTGCTGAAGTAACTCTAAGCGTTGATCTAGGTCAGCGTAACGATTTTCCAACTCATGTTTGAGTTGAGCGATCTCGTTGTCTTGCTCTTCAAGTTTACCGCGTAAGCTACGCAAATCACTTTCTAATTGTTGGTTCTTTTGCATGATTTGCCAATTAATATTGGTTGCTGTTGCACTCGCACCTGTGTCTACTGCGACGCTGGTTGGATTGACACTATTGTTCGTTGCTTGGCTTAAGCCGCGAGATTCAATTGGAATATTGGCGAAAACAGGCGTTGTGCAAAGTAGGGTGAGGGCACATAGGCTATGCTTCTTTAGCATCATAAAATATCCGTGTTATAAGGCTTTGATGGGGGGCACATCAAACAAAATTCATTTACCCCATTAAAAACGGCAACGTTATGAATTGCAATAAGCTTTTACATTGTTGTCGTATATTTAGGTAAATGAATGTAGCCTAGTCGTTACCAATAATTGAGCGATTTTTCTTGAGTTTGTTTTATAAATAGTCAATTGAATGAAATGCTTATTGAAAAGTCGTTTATAGGCTTGCAACTTAGGGAAAAATCTCTATACTCTGTTCTTGCAATGGTAGCCCTGCCGGTTACTTCGCAATTGTACTCTACGAACCCCGCCAGGACCGGAAGGTAGCAACGGTAGTAGAAATATGATGTGCCGAAGGCTTGCTGGTAGGGTTACCACCAGTTTTATAAATAAAAAGAATAAAAATGAAAGACTACTATGGCATTGATGCAGGTCTAGTTGTAAGTATTGAATCCTCTGAGAAAGTGAAAAGTATTCTGCTTTTTCTTCTATTTTTTGCAATTACCATTATTTTTATCTATTTCTCAATTCTATATTTTATTTCAAATGGATTCTCAAATTATATTGTCGTAGGTATTTTTATATCTTGTCTCTGTGTTTTATTCTGTATTTTTTATTTGTTGTTGGAAAGGGCTTTGTTGCACAAACCTACCGATAAAGTCTTATTCGGCAATATAATTCGCAAATGAATAAGCCCACACCTAAAATCTATCGTACAACCAATTGGTCTTCTTATAACAGTGCATTAATAAATCGAGGAAATCTCTCAATTTGGTTCGATCCCAAGACTCAATGGTACGCTCAACCCAAAGGTAAACATGGTCGAAATCAAACTTATTCAGATACAGCCATCCAATGCTGTCTGATGATCAAATCCCTATTTCGATTGTCTTTACGCATGGTCACTGGCTTTGTGCAAAGTCTCATTCATCTTTGTAGATTAGATTGGACAGCACCAGACTATTCCACCATCTGCAGAAGACAAAAGCATATTGATATTGCAATTAACTATCAAAAAAGCAGTAATGGTCTCCAGCTACTCGTCGATTCTACTGGCTTAAAGTTTCTAGGCGAAGGTGAATGGAAGCGTAAGAAACACCAACCTGAATATCGTCGCCAATGGCGTAAACTTCATATTGGTATAGATGCTGAAACCCTTCAAATACGCGCTATTCAACTCACTACAAATAATGTGAGTGATTCACAAGTGCTTGGTGATTTACTCGATCAGATTCCACAAGATGATCAGATTGACTCTGTTTATACCGATGGAGCTTATGACACCAAGCAATGCCGTCAGGTCATTGCAGATCGGCAAGCGCATGCGGTGATTCCGCCAAGAAAAAATGCGAAACCTTGGAAAGATACAAAGATCAGCTCGCTAGAGCGAAATGAATTACTTCGAACAGTTAAACGTTTAGGCAGGACACTATGGAAAAAATGGTCAGGCTATCATCGGCGAAGTTTGGTCGAAACTAAGATGCATTGCATCAAATTATTGGGGGATAAACTCAGTTCGAGAAACTTTCAAAGCCAAGTCAATGAGATGCATGCACGTGTAGCAGTATTAAATAAATTCACAGAGTTAGGCCGACCTCACACCCAAGTTGCCACTTAAATTTGAGTAGATATGGGAAATCTTAATTTTTAAATCTTTGTGCAACAAAGCCGTTGGAAAGTATAAATACCGAAATTGTTTTTAATGAAGACCATCTTCTCTATCGTAAAGTTTTTTCAGTCAAAAAAGTACTCTATAGTGAAATAAAAGGCTACCAAATCTTACATTTTAAAAAAAGAAGTCGTCTATTGTTGGTCGATCAGCATCATCAAGTTGTCAATATTAGTTCAGATTTTGAGTCATATAAAAGAATTTGTAATATGTTTATGGCGCATTTTGAAGATATTGAGGCCGTCAATAAGCGAGAGAAAGAACAAAATTTTATACAAGAACATACAAAAAATATTTCCAGTGAACAGCAACAAAAATATTTAAAATATGCATTAAGAATTAGAAAAATTTTAGATGTATTGACGGTTATTATTTTCTTTTTAGCTACTATATTTGATTGGTCAGATTTTTTATTTCATGGTATGGCATTGGTTTATCTATATCTTAGTTATCCAAAGCATCGTAATTTTTATATTGTTTATATGCAAAAGGCTAAAATCTCTAACGAGATGCTGGCTTTTCTAATTATGCTTGCATGCAATATTTTATTTTTACGGGATATTATCCAGCACCACGATTTAGCTTTTTTATTTTATTCATTGATATGTATGAGCTTTCTGCTATCAGCTCTATATGTTGTATTTAAAAAAAAGTTTGCTCAAAAAATGAAGCGGCAAATGATCATGGTGATCGCACTTGCTCTACCTATTGTCGGTATTTATTCTGTGAGTTTGGTGGGTATTGTGAATAGCATAAATGATAACAGTATTTTAAGTTCTCAAGATGTGCAGGTCGTAAATAAGGAGAAGAGTGAGAGCAGCACTAGAAGAAATAGATATGCAAGTTATTATTTGGATGTTCGAATGTTTGATGGTGAGGTGCGACGTCTCAAAGTAAGATCTAGTGAATACTATAATACGAGTGTTGATGGTAGTTATAAGATGACACTACATAAAGGTAACTTAGGCATCACTTGGTCAGCTTATGAGCGGCAGTAAATTAGATTTTTAGCATTTAAGGTTTAATAGCTGATAAGCTTGTTTACGTTTTCTTGATATAGCTAGATGATAGATCAATCATGTGTAGGGTAGTGTAGGTAAATAGCCATTTAATCTTCCACTTTTCTAGAAATCGCTTTCATAATCGCGTCCATTTCAAAGCCACGATACATTAAAAAACGGATTTGCTTGGCTTTTAGTTTTGGATCTGTTGCGACCTCAGTTCCATACTTTCTAACTTTGAGTTGATAGGCTTGTTCGACCCAATCTGTTTCTTTTAGTTCTTCTAAAATTAAACCAGTGTCAATCTTTTTAGTTTTAAGCGCTAGTTTAATGCGATTAGGGCCTTTGCCTTTACGCTTTTGGCTCGATAAAGTGATCTCAGCCACACGTTGATCACTCTGATAGTTTTGTGCTGAAAGCTCTTCAACCAGTGTAATCACTTCTTCGCGGTGCATTGCCCATGTGGCCAATTTTTCAATCAATTCTGCTTTTGAATATTCCTTACGTGTTAATACTGCAAAGGCATAAGAACGTAGACGAGAACCTGTTAAACCTGTGGGTTTGGGTTGATTCTCTTCATCAAAATCTAAAGCATCAACAGTTTCTTGTGTTACTTGTGTGTGGCAGTATTGAGTAGCAGGGGATTCTTCCTCACCAAACTGTTGTTTGAGAGCATCATAGTCAAGAAGTTTGGGGAATTTTGAATTAGGCATAATAGACGATGAAATAGATCTGAATAAACAAAACGCCCCGTAGGGCGTTTCTTAGTGTAAGCCTAAATGTCGTGTAATAACATTTAATCTTTTTCGATACTTTTAATTAAGCATCTAAAAAGTCTGGCTCTTCTTCATTCTCTTCTACAGGCGCAGCGTTTGCAGTCGTCAGTAGTTTTTCTCGAATGATTTTCTCAATGGTTTCAGCCAACTGAGGGTTTTCTTCAAGGTGACGGATCACATTGTTTTTACCTTGACCAATTTTATCACCTTGGTATGAATACCAAGCACCTGCTTTTTGTACGATTTCTTGTTGAACAGCTAAGTCTACGAGTTCGCCCAAGTGGTTGACGCCTTTACCATATAAAATTTGGAAGAGCGCTTCACGGAATGGAGGTGCCATTTTGTTTTTTACAACTTTCACTTTGGTTTCAGAACCAACGATTTCATCGCCTTCTTTGACCTGACCTACGCGGCGAATGTCTAAACGCACAGACGCATAGAATTTCAACGCATTACCACCAGTAGTGGTTTCAGGGCTACCAAACATTACACCAATTTTCATACGAATTTGGTTAATGAAAATCACCATACAGTTTGAGCGTTTTGCATTACCTGTAATTTTACGTAATGCTTGGCTCATTAAACGTGCTTGGAGACCCATGTGTGAGTCGCCCATTTCACCTTCAATTTCAGCACGTGGTGTCAATGCTGCAACAGAGTCGACAACGATGAGGTCAATAGCACCAGAGCGAACTAGCATGTCTGCAATTTCAAGTGCTTGCTCACCATGGTCAGGCTGAGAAACCAGTAGATTGTCAATATCTACGCCAAGTTTACGCGCATACTGTGGGTCTAAAGCGTGTTCTGCATCGATAAATGCACATGTACCACCTGCTTTTTGACATTCGGCAATCGCTTGTAAAGTCATGGTTGTTTTACCTGAAGATTCAGGACCATAAATCTCAACGATACGACCTTTCGGTAAGCCGCCAATGCCTAGAGCAATATCAAGTGTCAAAGAACCCGTTGATACCGCTTCAACAGCTTGTACGGTGTTATCGCCAAGACGCATTACTGTGTTTTTACCAAACTGCTTTTCAATTTGGCTTAGCGCAGCATTGAGCGCCTTGCTTTTATTATCATCCATCTTACAACCTCAAAACGATGTCACGGATATTTACTGAATATGCTCAGTATAGTGACAGATTTAGTCTGTATCTTCTATAAAAGTCAGATCGTGTGCGACACAATATGACGCATGTCATTCATCATCATTATAAGACCAATACTGGTCAAATTGTTGATCATTTTCTTGTCTAAACTTACTGATATCACGTCGGTCTTTTTTACTTGGACGGTGATCAGGTCGAGCTAGATTATGCAACTTTCTTTGGCTTGCAATCAATTCCCGTCGTGTAATACTGACTTCAGTTTCTTCATATAATTTTTGGGCAACAGGAGCAGGGCCACGCACGTCAGAAAGTTCTTTGATCACCACGGTTTTCTTGTCAATGCCTTGTTGTATGGTGAGCTCCATTCCAACTCGAACTTCTCTCGACACTTTGACACGTTCGCCATTGTGGTGAACTTTGCCCCCCTCAATTGCATTTTTGGCAATGGAGCGCGTTTTAAAAAAACGTGCTGCCCATAACCATTTGTCAATGCGCATGCCGACAGCATCTTCCGCTAAAGTGGATTTACGCATATTTGGCAGTGACCTCAGCTTGCTCTAAATAAGGAATTAAATCGGTGAGCTGATTTAAGATCGGATAAGGGCTGGATGTCTTGCTTTGACCTAGTGATGAGGGTTGAGCAATGGTAAATAGGTTTTGAATACCATAACTTTCAGCACCTTTTAAAACTTTTTCAGTATCATCGATAAAGTAACACTGTGTGGCTGCAAAAGGATGGCGTTCATGGAGATGTTGCCAAAACTCAGTAAACTCCTTGGCATGACCGAGAGTTTCACTACTAATAATGACATCGAAATATGAGGCTAGTTTCGTGTGTTCGAGTTTGAACTTGAGTCCCTCACAGTCCGCATTAGTGGCAAGCCAGCAAGGGTAGCCGTTGTTTTTTAAATAGTCGAGAAGTTCAAGGCAGCCTTCACGCAGGCCAACTTTATGCTTAAATTCCTGCTGTAAGGCGAGTGTATCTACGCCGACTTTGGCTGTCCAAAAGCGCGTAGAATACCAATTGAGTGTGTGATTATGGGTTTGATAAAACTGAAACAAGGCCTGAGTACTTTGTTCTAAAGAGCACTGGTGTTGTTCAGCATAACGGATAGGAAGCTGATGATTCCAAATAAAATCATCATAGGCAAGATCCAGTAATGTACCGTCCATATCAAAAATGATAATTGGCTTTTCCACTCAAAAAATCTCCAATGTTTCAAAATTCAGCAATTGCTATAAAAAACAGTTAGCAACTGATCTAGCCGTTTTGCTTTATGCAAATATGGCGTAATTATAGCGTATAGCTGCATAAGCTTACGGACTTGCATACCTCATTGTCAAAAATTGAAGAATATGGGATCTCAATTTTTTAAGTCAGAGTATATAAGATGTGTTAATCGCACATTGATCCACAACAATATTGAACTTCAACATAAGAAATGATTCACCTTATGGAGAAGGAAGAGTTTTTGTAAACATCCGATGAGAACACTTAGAGCAGTCATTATTATAGAAAAACCTCTACTGTTGCTGCTGACCTAAATCAGCCATGGATTACAATGGACTGCATCATTGGTTTTTTCAGCTTTTCAGTACCACTTAGCTATTCGGCTCTCATATCTATCTAATCTATTTCATCAAATGTTCATTTTACATCGATACTATTAACACCACCTGAGGGCGATTTTTTATGTTTGAAGCTAAATTTAAATCACTTCAACTGATGGAGAAAGATTCGTTGTATCCAGCCCAGCGCAATAAAAGTAAGTTTTCTGACAAAAATAAAAAATAAAGTGGTTTTTCTGGTTATTTACGGCTTTGTTGCACAAACCTACCGATAAAGTCTTATTCGGCAATATAATTCGCAAATGAATAAGCCCACACCTAAAATCTATCGTACAACCAATTGGTCTTCTTATAACAGTGCATTAATAAATCGAGGAAATCTCTCAATTTGGTTCGATCCCAAGACTCAATGGTACGCTCAACCCAAAGGTAAACATGGTCGAAATCAAACTTATTCAGATACAGCCATCCAATGCTGTCTGATGATCAAATCCCTATTTCGATTGTCTTTACGCATGGTCACTGGCTTTGTGCAAAGTCTCATTCATCTTTGTAGATTAGATTGGACAGCACCAGACTATTCCACCATCTGCAGAAGACAAAAGCATATTGATATTGCAATTAACTATCAAAAAAGCAGTAATGGTCTCCAGCTACTCGTCGATTCTACTGGCTTAAAGTTTCTAGGCGAAGGTGAATGGAAGCGTAAGAAACACCAACCTGAATATCGTCGCCAATGGCGTAAACTTCATATTGGTATAGATGCTGAAACCCTTCAAATACGCGCTATTCAACTCACTACAAATAATGTGAGTGATTCACAAGTGCTTGGTGATTTACTCGATCAGATTCCACAAGATGATCAGATTGACTCTGTTTATACCGATGGAGCTTATGACACCAAGCAATGCCGTCAGGTCATTGCAGATCGGCAAGCGCATGCGGTGATTCCGCCAAGAAAAAATGCGAAACCTTGGAAAGATACAAAGATCAGCTCGCTAGAGCGAAATGAATTACTTCGAACAGTTAAACGTTTAGGCAGGACACTATGGAAAAAATGGTCAGGCTATCATCGGCGAAGTTTGGTCGAAACTAAGATGCATTGCATCAAATTATTGGGGGATAAACTCAGTTCGAGAAACTTTCAAAGCCAAGTCAATGAGATGCATGCACGTGTAGCAGTATTAAATAAATTCACAGAGTTAGGCCGACCTCACACCCAAGTTGCCACTTAAATTTGAGTAGATATGGGAAATCTTAATTTTTAAATCTTTGTGCAACAAAGCCGTTATTTACACAAGAATCGGTTAAAAAAGATGTGGCGAATGAGAATAAAATAGAGAGGAATGGATGAGTGAATTAAATTTAGATTTTTTAGATGAAACCTTAGATAAATATGAAGCAAAAGGTAAGAAAAAGGCCATTAAAAAAATCCGTATTGGTTATATGCTCTATGCAAAATTTATGTCGAATAAAAAATTTGCAGAAAATGTAATGAGTTCATCTTTAGATCCAAATAAGCGGACTTATCGTAATACCAAGATTAAAATTACGCATGATGAATATGAGTTAACCTTTTTACGTAATGATGATTAAGTATTGAATTGTGTTAAAAAACCTTAAGGTTTCATTTATTTGAAATATTTGAGCTGTAGAGTGTGTGACATAAAGCAATGAAAATATAATGATTAGATGATGTTTGTGCAGTTAAGCCTGTTTATTTGGAGAGAGGTAAACAGGTTTTTTATTATAATAACTTTCTGGTCTGAGTGATTACAGACAAAAAGCCCGATTTGTTTTCATACTGATCGGGCTTTTATTTTTCTATTGAAATGAAAATAGTGAGAAAGATGATTTCTGACATCTTTTGATCATATTATTCATGGATAATCTTTTTTATTTTGAGTTGCTTCGATATGTCAATTGTTACTGCAAATGAACTAGACGATATTCTAAAAGAATTAATTTCCAAAAATAAAAAGCCTGAAAAGATTTTGATTGGTTATAAAGCATATAGCGAGCTTATGAATGACCGAAAGTTTTTGCATGAAGTCGCTAGTTCGGCTATGGATCCGAATAAAAGAAAGTATCAAACGATTAAGATCAAAGTGACGCAGGATGAGTATCAATTAGAAGTGAAGTGTTCAGATAAAAATGAGTCGCTGTAAAGTAATTTAAAAAAACTGGAGAAAGAGTGCATTTTTTAATTGATGTATTTTAAATGCAGGTTTATACTACACTCGAAATTAAAGCGCTGTAGCTTTTCTTGTTTTATATCCCACGCTCCCATGCGTGGGATTTTTTTGCGCGATGATTTTTCATAAAGAAAGCACTTGGATGTACAAAAGCGCTGAAAAGAAATTAAGAATGAGTACAAATTAGAAACGGTCAGCTTGTGACTTTCTCTAGTCTCAATATTTAAGGTGTGGGTAAAGGTAAAGTCAGGTTGATTGGACCACTCAACCCAAAGTCAAAAGAAGAATTGGAATTGAGTGATATTTCCTGAGTGTCTTAGGCGTATAATATTTTTAAGGCAGTGTTGAAAAAGTGTTCGCGTGTTCTCCTCTGAGGTGACTGTATACCGTTGAATACGAGGCGATCAGCATGCTGCTATCCCAATAGATGAACTTCTCGATCTATAACTTAATGAATAAAAAGGCGGTCTCATGTTTAAGCCCACAACTGCACCTCAAGATGCGCTGATATTGCAACTTGTACCGATTGTGACTCAAGCGTGCGAGATTTTACGAGCAGAGTATCAAGCTTATGTTGCAGGTGGTGATTTTACAGTTGAACGAAAATCCGATCATTCACCCGTCACGCAAGCGGACTATCGTGTCAATCAATTTATTACTGATGCTTTAAACAACACCTTTCCTCATTTGCCTGTTCTTTCTGAAGAAGGACAGCATGCGTATAGACAGCAGTGGCAGTCTTTTTGGATGCTTGATCCTTTAGATGGTACCAAAGAATTTTTGCATCAACGTCCTGAATTCACCATTAATCTCAGTCTTATTGAGGGTGCCCATACAACTTTTGCTGTGCTGGCTATTCCTTGTGAACAGCAAATTTACTTCTGTCCACTACAAGGTCAGCCTTTAAAATACAATATTGAAAAAGACGTATGGTCTGTATATGTTCCAGTTGAAAACTACAGTGCAGTTCAAGTCGGCTTAAGTCAAAGTAGTCAGAGTAAGCCGCAGTATCAAGTATATTTAGAGCAGTTGGAAAAACTTACGCCTATTCAAGAGTATCGCGCTGGGAGCGCATATAAGTTCTGTATGGTGTTGGAAGATCGAGTCGATATTTACCCGCGCTTTCACCCAACGAGTGAGTGGGATACCAGTGCTGGACAGTGTTTATTGGAGCGGATCGGTGGTGGTTTGGTTGATTTTCAGGGACGACCATTCGTATATAACCAAAGATTGAGTTTACTGAATGGCGGTTTTATTGCATATCGAAATAACGATATGAAAAAACTGGCATTACAAGCACTTGAACTAATGCCTTCGTCGGCTTGAGCTAAAAACTGAGCGTGCTATAGTGTTTTTTGAATTATTGAGTTGCTAGTGATTATGGCCTTAGAGTTACTCCCACCTAGTATGTTGAAGGCAATTGATTTATTGCCAGATGCAAAAACGCCAGTGACGTTGTTTACACGTCATTCCATTCGTGAAGTTGTTACGGGTCAGGGGCTTGCAGGCTATGATTTACAGTTGACGCATCAAGGGCGAGATTTGGCGGAGGCGTGGGGTTCCTATCTGATCGATAATACGGATCGAGTGATACAACACTGTATTTCTAGCCCAATTCAACGTTGTATTGATACCGCTGCGCTAATGATTCAAGGGGCAGATGGACAAACCCTTGAGCCAAATACCCACCGTATTGAAATTATCGAACAAGGTTTATTGGTTGAGCCAGGCAGTTTTGTTTTGGATATTAAGCAAGCCGGCCCTTATTTTCAGCGTCAAGGCGCTCTAGGATTTATTAATAGCTTTGTGAATAATGCCTTACCCGGTATGAAGCATCCGATTCACGGTGTCGTAGATGTATTGGAGCTTATATATAACACGCATCCGAACAACCCTTATGGTTTGAGCCTTGCGGTCAGTCATGACACGATTTTAGCTGCGATTTTGGCTGTTATTTCAGGGCGTACGATTGTGACCAAAGAAGACTGGCCGAAAATGATGGAAGGTCTTTTTGTGTGGTTTGAGGGGGATGTGTTTTTGGAATCAAAATTGAAATGGATTTGGCGCGGAGAAATGAATGAACTGAATATTCATGAATTTCAAAATCTGTAAGTACTTTTTTTATTAATAAAAAAAAATCAGCTATAAATCTCGTTGATTCATTTAAGCGGTCGTTTGAACGAGAAAAAGAATATACGAGATTTATAGATCGATCATTCGTCAACCTTATTAAATGCTATATCGCATAAGTTTAAATTTTGGCTTTGAGTCGATTGGGAAAATCGAGCAAGTCGATACTCAGGCCTTCATCATTTAAAGGCCATAATGAGGTATTCACTGCTACGCTGTGCTGATGAATGCGATTGTATTTATCTGCAGCAATGAGCGTGGCAATCTCATGATTCGAAAGGGTATATGCATTGACAACATCGGCTGGATATTGAGTACGGTCATAAAACTCAGCTTCGCTTTCCCCTTGGTGTAGTGCAAAAATACGTTCAATTGCAGGCAAATAGACGCCATAGCCTAACCACGCATCAACGCCCTGAGAAGCCTGAATTTCTGCGGTTCCGCGCATATTTGAGATGACTTTGGCGAGTATGTCTTTTTCACCCTTGGCATGAAAATACTCAATATATTGTTGTTCTGTCGGTTGGAATTTTTCAAGTGTTGGAAGAAATTTATTAATCATGCTATTCCCCAGTAGAACATTCTATGTGGTTTCATTATAAGAAAACAGAATACCATAATTTATTTATGGGATTTTAGTCATTTTGGATCTAAAAATTAAAATAAGCTACGTGCTTACAAAGAAAATTAATTGAAATATATTTTTTAAAGAAATTGACTGACAAATATTGGCACTATATTGGTGCAAATTCAAAAGTATAACTCATCATTATTTTTCATAAATTCAAGCCCTGTCACAGAACTTTTACTTTTCGGACTTTAGTTTTAAGGTTTATAAAAAATATGTTCTGAAGTGACAGATTATGTAAATTGAATATGAATAGAAAATAGTGTTAAATAATTAAGTTTTTGATTTATATAAGTTATTAATGATTATTTAATTTTATTTGTGACTATTTTGGGGGAAGATGTGAAAAGTGTGAATGAGTTCTTGTATTGCAAGCTAAGTCTTTGTGTTGTAACGCTGATGCTTGCTGCGTGTGGAGGTGGAGAGAGTGGAACCGAAAACTCTACAACGCCTGTAGTGAAAACCTATGCGGAGCCTACACAGGATGTGGCTGATGTAAATACATTGGGTTATTTTGATTACGATGCAAACTCCAATAGGCGTGTGATACGAAATGACTTAACTGGTAACTTCGAAGCAATGCTGCAATTTGGTCAGAGTCATGTGGTTGATCCAAATGGTAATGAAAGTAAAAAAATGCCGCGTCTGACGATGGAAAAAGAAGCGCTATTGTTAGTTACGCCAACTGATAGCATGGGGAAAATTGATGGTCTGAGTGCTGATATTTACATGAATAATCAGTTGCTCCGCACAGTTACATTTAACGATCCAACTCAGATTCCTCAGTCTGATCAAACCAATACCGATGACCGTCCGCGTGTGCAATATAGTAAGCGTGCGTGGAGTGCTCGACTCAATTGGGATGAAATACGTCCAGGTTTACGTATTCAGCTTAAAGATTCTCTTGGTCGTCAGGGGCAAATCGCGGAGGATAAAATTGATTTTGCCTCTCCGGGAGAGTTGGTCTTAAATAATATTCGTATCGGCATGTTAACGGCTCCTCCTGTTTCCAATGGTCACTATATGCTGAATGATCCTGTTCGGGCAGGTTCAGATTACTTTCAAACGATTCCAGCTGCTGAAATGATCGTTGCAAAATATGATGATATTCAGTTAGATCGCGTCATGATTGCCGACGGGACGATTTACGATACGGCAAGTGCCAGCCAAGGCGGGGTTTATGAGGGTGACATGCGTGAAAACGTGGGTAAGTCGACATTTAGTGTAGGCATTAATCTAGCAAACTGGGGAATTACCAGTGCTTCGATGGCAAATCAAGATCAACCACAATTAACCCAAACCGTAGTTGCACACCATAGCCGTGGAAAATATGCCAATGGCGAAAGTAATCATGGCTTAAGTGGTGGTAACGGCATGCTAACTTTGTATGATTCGGTTGGGAATGAATTTAGTCATGAAATTGGACACCACTATGGATTGGGACATTATCCTGGGCAGGAGAAGGGTAATGATTTCTGGACGTCACATCATGCGAACAGTGGTTGGGGTTATATTCCGTATCGCAATATGATGCGGGGTAATTTGATTTGGAATAATAAGGATTTATGGGCTGCTTCTACACGAATTGCAAATTTCTTGGCTTTATATCCACATAGCCGAGATGCCATGTCTGGTGGTTATGCATCAAGCTCAGTTTCACGTTATACCCACTATACGGGTTACAGCACCTTCGAAAAAATTCAACCTCAATTTAATAAACTCTTAGTGTGGGACAAGACTTCACCGACGGGTTATAAAAAGTGGAATGCTAAGACTAGGCAAATGGAAGTGTTTCAAGAGAAGATGCCCAATTCTTCAGCACCTGTTTGGTATCAACCAAAGCAAAACTATTTACGCCCACGTGTCTTTGGTGAGCCTGTAGTGACCATTTTGGGTGGCTATGACCCTGTTGCAAAGGTTGGGCTACTATATCCTGCGGCACGTTCAAACTGGGGCAATGTCTATGATTTACCCACTGCAAATACGGCGTTAAATCAGGATGCATGTTGGTTAAATGTACAGTATCCAAATACAGTAACCAATATTGCACTGGCTCCGACACGATTAGGTAGTAATGCCAATAAATTACATGTCAATTTAGCGCTTGCAGATCATCCTCAGAAAGTTGATTTATATTGTAAGCAGGTCAATGCTGCTGCCAAATTATTATCGACGACAGTGATTCCCCAATATGCTACGGCTATTACGCCTGCAGTTAAGATTGGTAAAGCACAGGGTTATAAAGCCTTACGCGATGTAGAGTTGCCTCTACTTGAGCGAGAGCTACTGAATCAGGCGGCGAACAATCTTATTGTTTTGTCACCAAACGGTTTAATGCTTTATCAGGCTTATAAATCGTATAAAAATGAGATGAGTTTAGCTGCACAGCAGGTACTTGAGCGTTATGAAGAGCAAGAAACTAGATGGATGCGTTTAAATCGTTGGGTAAATGTTTATTATGATGATTTGGCCAAAGATGTACCTGCTGCGATTGATGCACTCAAGGCTTTTATCAAACAGCTGGGTTTACAACAAGATGACCCACTTGCACAAAGTGGATTGTTAAAAAATAACAAGAATTGCTTAAAAACAGAGCTGGCATCTAACCAAAAAATGGATGTTTACATTAGTGGTCCATCGGCTTGTACTGCTGATGATACGGAGCAGTGGGTTTATGACAGTTTAGGACGTATCCATAGTAAAGCGGCTATGGGACAATGTTTAACGGGTAATGGAGGAAGTGCTAAAGTCACCTTGACTGACTGTGTGGCGAATAATACAGCACAAGTGTGGTCAATGGATGCGACGACGTCTGCTATTAAACAATCAGGACAGTGCTTAGATCTAAACTCGGGTAATTTGGTAAATAACCGTCAGATTGCAATTCGATATGGCTGCTCTGGAAATAATAATCAAAAATGGACAATGCTGAACCAAAATACAAGCTTGATTTTAGCTGGGGCAACATCAAGAAATATTGGTATTTTAGTGAAAAATCTGAAAACTCAATCTTTGAATTAAACCACTGCTCATTTGACAAATGCTTTAACATGAAATGAAAACGAGCTCCCTAAAAGGGGGCTTTTTTTGTAAATAGATGTTCTCGTGGGTGCTAGAGAGCACTTGCTAGATTTTATTTGGGTTTTAAGCTGTATTGTTAAGTAACAGATATATTGGAAAAGGTTTAGGCGTTAGAAGGTTCAAAAATTAGATACAAAAAAAGCCCTTTAAAAAGGGCTTTTTTTAATGCATAAATTAGTTAGCTAAAGCTTTAACTTGTGCATTTAAACGGCTCTTATGACGAGCAGCTTTGTTCTTATGGATGATGCCTTTATCAGCCATACGGTCGATTACTGGTACAGCAGTTTTGTATGCTTCAGAAGCAACTGCGTAATCACCAGCAGCGATAGCAGCTACTGTACGTTTGATGTAAGTACGAACCATAGAACGTAAGCTTGCGTTGTGTTTGCGTGCTTTAACGTTTTGACGAGCACGTTTTTTAGCTTGAGCAGAGTTTGCCACTCGTGCACTCCTTGAAATAGATTGGTCTGGGCGGGCTGAAATTCAAACTGAAAACCACATCAGAAGAACAATCACCAGCCCGTAAACAAGTGGCATATTTTGATTAATATACGCAGTGAAGTCAAGTCTTGACATGCTTTGACTATATTTAAGATACATAAAAATTCTAAAGAAAAGGTAAGATTAGCCATCTGCATGGGAGTTTGTATAAAAATGACACAAAATATAGAACAAGCGATTGTGATTGGAGCAACGGGTTTGGTGGGCTTAAACCTGATTCAACAATTACAACAACTGCCAAGTTGTAGCAAAATACTGGCTGTGGTCAGAAAGCATAATGTGCAGCTCGATCGGTATGACAAAGTTCAGCAACTGGAGCTGGATGATTTTTTATTACTCAACCATGAGGATGTTCAGGGCTACAGTCATGCTTTTAGTTGTTTGGGGACGACTTTAAAGAAAGCTGGCTCAAAAGAGCAGTTTTATGCCATCGACTATGTGGTGAATGCACATTTTGCTGAATTGTTTGTTTTGACCAAAACCCATTATGTGTTGATCAGTGCCTTGGGCGCGCAAGCCAATTCAAAAATTTTCTATAATCGCGTCAAAGGTGAGCTTGAAGAGACCATTCGTGGACTCGATTTATATAAGGTCAGTATTATGCAGCCATCCTTACTGATCGGACAGCGTAATGAAGGTCGCATGTTGGAAGATATATTCCAAAAGGCTTATACCAAACTATCGCATTTTATACCAAAGCATTTTAAATATAAGCCAGTGACAGCAGAACAAGTGGCTCATACTATGGTCGAGGCTGCCCAAACGCAGACCGAGAAATTTGAAATATATGATAATTTACGCATACAAAAGACAAAATGAGGGGAAGTGTGGTGACGACAGCATTTGTGACATGCGATTTATTGGATGATCATCCTGAACTTGATTTACAAGTGGTTAGCCCATCAATGGATGGTAAGTTCTTTAAGAGCTATGGTGCGCGTAAAACCTTTGGTGGTCAGGTGGTTACGGTTAAATGCTTTGAAGATAACTCTCGGGTGAAAGAGCTGTTAGCAACAGATGGTACGGGTAAAGTATTGGTTGTGGATGGTGGCGCTTCGATGCGCTGTGCCTTGATGGGAGACTTAATTGCAGAGTCAGCAGTCAAAAATCACTGGAATGGTGTGGTGATTTATGGCTGTGTCCGTGATGTAGATGCGATTGCTGAACTGGATTTAGGGGTGCATGCTTTAGCCGCCATTCCACAAAAAAGTAACCGTAAGGGTGTAGGGGAAGTTGATATCAGCCTGCATTTTGGTGGTGTCACCATTCAAGCAGGTCATTATCTCTATGCGGATAATAACGGTATTGTCATTGCAAAAGAAAAACTGGTCGATGAATAAGCACCAACCAGACTCATAACAACATAAACAAAAGATATGGACGTGTAATATGGTGAAGCATCAAATTAAAGTGATTCAGGCTCTTTTTTCGGGGCTTGCGCAAGGTGGGCGTGGTGTAACAGGAACGCCGCATCCTAAACAACCTGAGCAACCTTTAAAGCTCTATGAGTTTGAAGGCTCGCCATATTGTCGTCGTGTGCGTGAAGTACTGACTTTGTTGAACTTGGATTATGAAGTGTATCCATGTCCTAAGGGTGGAACTAAATATCGTCCTTTGGTGAAACAGTTGGGTGGGAAAACCCAATTTCCTTTTTTACTCGATGAAAACACCAACACCAAGCTATACGAGTCTGAAGATATTATTCACTACTTGTTTGAACAATATGGTCGCAGTGGTAAAATACCGAAAAAGTATGCACATTATCCCAAAACACCTTATGTTGCTTATGTCGGGACATTGGTAAATGGTGCGAGTGGGGTGTGGATCAACAAGAGTATTAAAGATCGCGTAGCGCCAGAACAGCTGTTACAACTTTGGGGATTTGAAGCCAGTCCTTATACTCGGATTGTCCGTGGTTTACTGACCGAGTTGGAACTCCCTTTTAAGTTTCATAATGTGCCTAAAGAACGTTGGCAAGATCAAGGCCCAGCAGTACTGCGTTTAAAGCCGGGCAAGTATGTACCTTTGGCAGGTGGAAAGCGTGAGCAAGTCATGCAGGTGATGGGGCGTGATATTCAAGTGCCATATTTGGTTGATCCGAATACAGAAACGGCTTTGTTTGAGTCGGCAGATATTGTTGCTTATCTCAAGCAGACCTATGCAGCATAAGAAAAAGGCATCTCTTAGAGATGCCTTTTTTAATTCCTAAACATTGGTGTTTTATCGGGTTGATCTGGTTTTTGTCATTACAATGCAATGATTAAGTGTATATATATTTAGTTTTTATAAAAATATTCATTATTTGATTGATAATACGACATGCATTTAAATATTCGTGGCGTTGAGGAAACGTGTAATTTCTTGGGAGAATTTGTGCGGTTCACTCAATAAAGGCGTATGCCCAGATTTTTTAAAGATCACCGTTTTGGCATGCGGTACGCTTGAGGCAATCAGCTTTTGTCCTTGAGCAGGATAAAGTTTAGAGTCTTCACCAATAAAAAATGTAGCTGGTCGGTCAATCTGACGGAGGGCACTGCGATAGTCTTCTTGATGATCAAGATAATTTTGAATATACCAAGCCATATAGTCTAAACGCTGGATCCGGAGCATGAATTTTTGCAAGTATGGCTGTTGAAATGCTTTTTGAAATAAGGCCGTAGTTCGAGATGGCGTGGCTTGTAGTTGAATAAAAGCCAACCATTGCTTAACCAGTTCTGTACGCATAGACGCTGTTAAGTCTGAGACCAAACGATACTGTGCATTTTGGGCCAATAGGTCTGCAATGTTTTGTAGGATGACTTTGAAGTCAGCATGCTTTTCAGCAAATAAACCATGTGGCCAGTCTGCATCTACGCTAATCTTGGGAGTTTGGTCAATGTGTAAATAGCTACTGATATGGTCTTGAAAGCGACCATATTGCATACCATGCATGGCTGTCGTGGCGCCCATAGAGTAGGCAATCACATGGAATGCTGTATCAGCATATTGATTTAGAAAGCAGTTTAAATCTTGCCAGTGGCTGGAAATTGCATCCAGTGTGGGAATTTTGCACTGTGCTGAACCACCAAAACCCCGCCAGTCAGGAATGTAAAAGCGGTACTTTTTACGGTGTTGATATAAAAAAGGCAGCCATTGCCAACTTTGCATCCCTAAGCCAGATAAAACCAGTACAGGTGTGCCTTGTCCAAATTCTCGAACATAGAGTTTTTCGCCATCTGGCATTAAATAATGTGGCATGGTCCATCCTTTGCGTGGCTTATTATTTTTCGAAGTTTTTAAGCGCTGGAATCATGGTCTCTAGCCACTCAATCCAACCACATTCTAAATTAATTCCAAGTTGTAAAATCATTTTATGAATATATAAGGTACGATCATTTTCTTCAGCATGACCAAAGTCTTTGGCAAAAATACTTTGGTAGATCTGCAATTTTTCTTTGTGTAGGATCAGATGGCGTTCAAGTTCAGGCAAAACTGTATTGCCACCAAGCTGAGCCTCAACACGCAGTCTCACCATCAGTTCTTCACGGAGCTGGGCAGGTGGGCTTTGCTTTACTAACCAGTCCGCAAGTTCTGTACGTCCAAGCTGTTCTGCTTGATAGGTTTTTTTACGCGAGGTAGCACCATCATCTTCTACTGTTGAAATCCAGCCTTTGCTCTGCATAGCGCTAAGTTCTCTATATATCTGTTGATGTGTTGCATTCCAAAAGAAGCCCATTGAACGGTCAAAACGACGCGCTAACTCAATACCTGTGCTTGGTTTTTCAATCAAACTGGTCAATAAAACATGAGCTAATGACATTTCGGTAATATTTCGCAAATAAAATGGACGTAGAGTCATTATGCAACATGTTGCATAAAAAACAAATCTCGATTATAAAGATAAACATTATGCAACTTGTTGCATTAAATAATTTGATCTAACCTTGTATTTAAAATACCAGCCAGCGAAAGCACGCCAAGGAGTACACATGTCTAATTATCCGCATTTACTTGCGCCTTTAGATTTAGGCTTTACCACATTAAAAAACCGCGTATTAATGGGATCTATGCACGTTGGACTTGAAGAAGTTGAAGGTGGTTATGATCGCATGGCGGCATTTTATGCAGAGCGTGCCGCTGGCGGTGTAGGGCTAATCGTAACAGGTGGTATTTCACCGAATGATCATGGTGTGACTTTTCACGGTGGTTCTAAGTTAGATACTTTAGAAGAAGCGGAAAAGCATAAAGTCATCACACAAGCCGTACATGATGCGGGTGGTAAAATTGCATTACAGATTTTACATACAGGTCGTTATTCTTATCAGGCTGAAAACGTTGCACCTTCTGCAATTCAAGCACCGATTAACCCTGTAAAACCACATGCTTTGACTTCTGCTGAAGTGAATCAGACTATTGCGGACTTTGTGAATTGTGCAAAATTGTCACAAGTTGCTGGCTATGATGGTGTTGAAATCATGGGCTCAGAAGGCTACTTAATCAATGAATTCATTGCGGCACGTACCAATCATCGTGATGATGAATGGGGTGGAAGCTATGAAAACCGTATTCGTTTCCCGATTGAAATCGTAAAACGCACTCGTGCAGAAGTGGGTGAAAACTTTATTATTATTTATCGTCTTTCAATGTTGGATTTGGTTGAAGGTGGTTCGACTTTAGAAGAAGTGATTCAGCTTGCCAAAGAAATTGAAAAGGCGGGTGCAACCATTATCAACACAGGTATTGGTTGGCATGAAGCGCGTATTCCAACGATTGCAACCAAAGTGCCACGTGCGGCATTTACATGGGTGACCAAGAAGCTAAAAGGTTCGGTTCATATTCCTTTAGTGACGTCTAACCGTATTAATACCCCTGAAATGGCTGAACATGTTTTGGCTCAGGGTGATGCGGATATGGTGTCGATGGCACGCCCAATGCTTGCAGATGCTGAGTTTGTACTCAAAGCAGAACAAGGCCGTAGTGATGAAATCAATACTTGTATTGGTTGTAACCAAGCCTGTTTAGATCAAATTTTCTCCATGCAAATTGCGACGTGTTTAGTCAATCCGCGTGCATGCTATGAAACTGAACTTATTTTTAAAGAAAGTGCAGTTAAGAAAAATATTGCGGTGATTGGTGCTGGGCCTGCAGGTTTGAGTTTTGCGACTTATGTGGCTGACCGTGGGCATCAAGTGACTGTTTTTGATGCAGCAAGTCAGATTGGTGGTCAGTTTAATATTGCGAAGACTATTCCCGGTAAAGAAGAGTTTTACGAAACACTGCGTTATTTCAAACGTAAAATTGAATTACAACCGAATATTAAATTAGTGCTGAACCATACTGCAAGCTATGAAGAATTAAGCCAGTCTGAGTTTGATGATATTGTGGTTGCAACGGGTGTGACTCCGCGTGAGCTGACTATTGAAGGGATTGATCATCCGAAAGTGTTGAGCTATATCGAAGTTCTACGTGAGCGTAAGCCCGTCGGTAAAAAAGTCGCGATTATTGGTGCGGGTGGTATTGGTTTCGATACAGCAGAATACTTAAGCCATGAAGGTGAAAGCGGTAGTTTAAACCCACAAAAATTCTATGATGAGTGGGGCATCGACACCAGCTATGCACATGTCGGCGGCTTAAAACAGCCAGTCTTGGAGCAGTCAGATCGTGAAATTTACCTCCTACAGCGTAAAGCGAAGGCAGTCGGTGCAAGCTTAGGTAAAACCACGGGTTGGATTCACCGTACGGGACTAAAACATCGAGATGTAAAAATGATTGCAGGTGCAAGCTACGACAAAATTGATGATCAAGGTCTCCACATTACAGTGAATGATCAGCCAACGGTTTTAGAAGTTGATCACGTGATTATCTGTGCAGGACAAGAGTCTTATACTGCAATGTATGACCAATTAAAAGCCGATGGTAAAAATGTGCATTTAATTGGTGGTGCGAAAGAAGCAGGTGAGTTAGATGCGAAGCGTGCGATTCGTCAAGGCGCTGAACTGGCTGCGACCATTTAATCGATAATAATCATTTATCCGCTTAAAATTTGTAATAAAGCTCCCTCTCCTGTGAGGAGAGGGTTTGGAAGAGGTATTTTCTAAAAGATTATCTTTTCCCTCGTGTTGCCTTTTCCATGAAACGTATGTGGTGTAAGAGAAGGTGCCTTTATTGCAGATTTGAGTGGATTCACTTTCATAAGGATATAAGAATGAGTTTAGCAACAACAAAACAAGCATTGGTACGCTGGCATGATATGGTCACGACTCGTGATATGAGCATCTTAAATGAGCTTTTAGCAGAAAATGTCGTGTTCCGTTCACCTGTGGCATTTAACCCTTATCCGGGTAAGCAAGTGGTTTTTTTTATTTTAAGTAATGTGATTCAGGTTTTTGAAAACTTTACTTACCACCGTGAATTTTTTACAGAAGATGGTTTAAGTGTTGTCCTTGAGTTTTCTGCCAATGTCGGCGAAAAAAAGCTCAAAGGGATTGACATGATTCGTTTTAATGAGCAAGGTCAAATTGTAGACTTTGAAGTGATGATCCGTCCTAAATCTGGGCTAGAGGCCTTAGCTGTACAAATGGGACAGCGAATGGCAGCTTTTGCACCTCAAGCTGGATGATAAACGTGTGACTTGTTATTTATAGTTAGGCACGAAAATTGATGCATCACCAAGAAAGATAGGAAAAAAGAAGGTACTGTTATGAATGCTGTGTTCAGTTTGCTAAACCAATTAAGCCAAACGGCGTGGGATCGAGTGACTGGTGCGGAACAACCTAAGCTCTATATTAACTCGCAAGGGCAAATTCAAGAGACTGTTGGGGCGCTTACACAGCTTCAAGAAAAGTACCGACCAACGCCGTGGTTATCCAACACCCATGCTCATCTTTTGTATTTTGATGTGATTCGCAAGCGTCAGATTCAATTGGAATACGATCATTTTGATCAGTTAGAGATGCAAGACGGTGGGGTCACTGGCATCATGTGGTTTGGTTATGATTTGCCTGAAGCGACGCCAACGGTTGTGGTTATGCATACGATTACAGGCTCTCCTGAAAGTATGCGTGAAGTGGTGCGTGACTTAAATCGCTATACGGGTTGGCGTGTTGCACTGTGCTTACGCCGTGGACATGCAGACCTTCCAATGCCTGTACCCAAAATGAATCTTTTTGGTTCAACCGATGATTTACGTGAACAAATTGCGTTTATTCAAAGTACATTTCCAAGTTCAATGTTGTATGCGGTAGGCTCTTCTGCAGGAACGGGGCTTTTGGTGCGTTATTTGGGCGAAGAAGGGAGTCAAACACCTTTTAAGGCGGCCTTTGCCCTGTGTCCGGGTTATAACACGGAGTTAGGTTTTGTAAATGTGCATCCCTTTTATAGTAAAGTCATGACCAAGAAACTGTTTAAGAAATTTATTTTTCCCTACCAGCAAACGTGGCAACAAACAGCGTCTGTGTCGCAGGTCTTAATGACTAAAACCTTGGCTGAGTTTGAGTCGAGTTATTATGAAATGGCGGGTTATGTGGACTATGACAGTTATAACCAAGCCACAAACCCAATCTATGTATTTGAAAATGTCACCATTCCATTGCTGATTTTAAATGCAGAGGATGATCCCGTCTGTCACATTAAAAATTTTGAACCGTATAAAGACATGATCCGTCAAATGCCGAATATTGCGGTAGTGACCACCAAAAAAGGTAGTCATTGTGGCTTCTATGAAGGGGCACTCAATACTGAGTCTTGGGCAACCAAGCTGATTGCGGACTTTTTGAAACTGGAACAACAAAAACACTAAATATAAAAAGACCTACAGCTGTGTAGGTCTTTTTTTGATTGGTTCAGCAGTGTAAAAGCTTAAACGGCTTCACAAGCTTTCTTACTGAGACCAAATTTCATCTGCAGTAAAACTAAGATCAAGGCCATAAAGCTGAGTGCTGCACCTGCATATGAAACCGCTGCATAGCTGAGTTGCATACTCAGTACCGTTGCACCTGCAAAGGCACCTAAGGCATTGCCTAAGTTAAACGCGCCAATGTTAACTGAAGAGGCGAGACCAGGCGCATCTGCTGCGACTGACATGACGCGCATTTGCAGTGGTGGTACTACCGCAAATGCCGCCGCACCCCAAATCACCAAGCCAATCGCTGCACCAACGGTTGTTTGTGCTAATACTGGGAAAACAAGCATCATCACCATTAAAAGTACAAGGGAGCCAATCAGGGTTTTCTCTAAGGATAGATCGGCAAACTTTCCACCCAAATGATTACCAATCGAGAAGCCGATCCCGATTAAAACCAACATCAAGGTGATGGTTTGCGGTGATGCCTGCATAAATACGTGTAGGCTCGGAGCAATGTAGGTATATAAAGCAAACATGGCGCCCGCGCTCATGACTGTGGTTAATAAAGCAAGGACGACAGGCGCACGTGTTAAAACGCGCAACTCCTTCGCCACATTCGGTTTAATCACATCGTGATCTTGCGGGAGTGCTTTCCCTAGTGCCAACATGGTCATAATGCCTAAGATTGAAATCGCAGCAAAAGCCATGCGCCAACTGGTATTTTGACTGAGCCACGTTGCAAGTGGCACACCGCCAATATTGGCAATGGTGAGGCCCATAAACATCATGGCGACTGCACTGGCTTGTTTGTCTTTAGGCACAACACTAGCTGCCACCACCGAACCTAAGCCAAAGAATGCACCATGGTTTAAACTGGTAATTAAACGTGCACCCATTAAGCTCATATAATCAGGTGCAATGGTCGCCAACACATTCCCAATCGTGAAAATAGCCATCAATAGGATTAAAGCTGTTTTCTTAGGAAAGCGTGCCAACCATAAGGTCATGAGCGGAGCCCCAAGCATGACGCCTACAGCATAGGCACTAATTAGCAGTCCGGCTTGTGGAATTGAAACGGACAAATCGTTGGCAATTTCAGGCAAAAATCCCATGGGTGAAAACTCGGTGGTTCCAATGGCAAAAGCACCCACCGCAAGCGCCAAAAGTGGAAAATTAATTTTCATAGCGATGCTCAATCCCAAATCGGTGCTAATCCTTCAGGATTAACTTCACGTTGATTTCGGTCTAATTGCGTAATTGCCATCATTTCTTCACTCGACAGTTGAATCTCTTGTGCCTTTAAGTTGGACATCAAGTGTTCACGTTTGGTTGAAGATGGTATGACTGCAAAACCACGTTGTAAGGCCCAAGCTAGGCTAATTTGTGCCGTCGATACCTGATGTTGCTGCGCGATGTGCATTAAAACAGGATCATTCAAAACCTTACCGTAAGCCAGTGTCATATATGAAGTGACATCAATGTTTTGAGCTTGGAGGAAATCAACCAGTTGATGGTTTTGTAGGTAAGGACTGAGTTCAATTTGGTTAGTCGCGATGTTTTCTAGCCCAACACTCTCAATCGCCTGTTGAATCAGCTCAATATTGAAATTAGAAATACCAATGTTTTCGGTCAAACCTTGTTGTTTCGCCTCCAATAAGTTCTGCATAAGTTCCGTAATGTTCACACCTGTACTTGGGGCAGGCCAGTGGATCAAGGTTAGATTCACTGTATCGGTTTTTAGTTTATGCAAACTTTCTTTTAAGCTTGGAATCAATTTTTCTGCTGAGTAATTTTCCGTCCAAATTTTTGTGGTGATAAAAAGATCTTGACGATTGATACCACTAAGTTCAATGGCTTGACCAACTTCGGCTTCATTACCATAGATTTGAGCAGTATCGACCGCACGATAACCGACTTCTAGTGCAGTTTTCACAGACTCAATGACAGTGTCACCTGTTAAACGGAAAGTGCCTAGGCCGAATTGAGGAATGATATTCATTTTTTACTCGATAACTTGTTTCATGGAATGAGGCTATTTTGTAGAAAAAAGACTTGCTTAAAAACTGGGTAATTTGCAAAATATTATTGACTATTAATCAATAATTACACATGAAATCTACCATAGAAGAATTAACGGCTTTTGTGAGCATTGTTGATAGTGGCTCTATCGTCAAAGCTGCGCAGCAATTGGATCAAACCACATCGGGTGTCAGCCGAGCCTTGCAACGTCTAGAGTCAAAGTTGAATGTGACCTTGCTAGAGCGAACGACACGGAAGCTCAAGTTGACCTATGAAGGGCAGCAGTTTTTGACAAAAGCACGTAAAATTTTACTCGACCTGACCGAAGCTGAAGAAAGTCTGCAAAATAATGATGCTGAGGCGTCTGGTTTAATTCGGATTGATTCGGCAACGCCTTTTGTGCTGCATGTGATAGTGCCGCTGATTGAAGAGTTTATGCAGCACTATCCAAACATTGATATAGAAATTACCAATCATGATCAGGTCATAGATTTACTTGAACATAAAACCGATGTCGCGATTCGGTTTGGTGAGTTGGCGGATTCAAGCTTACATGCCAAGCTGCTGTGTAAAAGCCGGTTATATATTGTGGCAAGTCCTATTTATGCACAAAAACATGGTCTACCTAAAAATGCAGCAGAATTAAGCTCACATACTTTGCTTGGTTTTAGTCAGCCTGCACATTTAAATACGTGGCCTATACAGTTGGAGGATGAACCTTTAACTATTCAGGCCAAAATTAAATGCTCAAATGGAGAAACGGTTCGTCAGTTGGCATTGCAAGGGGCTGGTATTGCCTGTTTGTCACGCTTTATGGTCGAGCAAGATATTCAAGATGGGCAATTCATTGCTTTGTTGGAAGATCAAATTCAGATCAAAGAGCAGAAAATACATGCGGTCTACTATCAACAAAACTATGTGCCAAAGCGTATTCGCTTATTTATTGACTTTCTTGCCGAAAAATTAAAAGCCTATTTATAAGCTAGCAATAAAAAAACCCGATTGATATCGGGTTTTTTTTAATCATCTAAATGGTGATGATTAGTTTTCTAAAGCTGGTGTCGCTGCTGCAATGGCTGCTGCAACGGCATCGTCTTCAGTTTGCGTATTTGGGTTTGTATTACTTGGACGTGCTTGCGTTGGTTTTTCTTCAGCTTTTGGTGCTTCTGCTTTTGGTGCAGGCTGAGCTGCTGGAGCAGGTGCTGGCGTTTCACGACGGATTTCAGTAGTGGTATTCGGCGTTTCTTCGCGAATCACTTCAACTTGCGCTGGAATCTCAGGCTCAGACGCTGCTAAAGGTTGAAGTTCAACAGTTTGTTGCTGCTCTGTAGTGACGACTTCAACTTGTTCTTGTTCATCTTCTTTAGGCGCTTCTTTCTTTACACATGCTGTTAATAGTAAGCCTGCTGCAATGGCACCACAAATTAAAAGTTTTTTATTCATAATTACATAAAATCGAGTGTTTGAAGGATCGCGCCATTATAACAGCAAAATGCAAGATGAAAATCCTATGAACTTAGCTTAATTTTATCTACCAAATGCTGATAGAATATCCAATTGTTTATTGTTCTATGAATTGATGCGGATTGACTTTGCTTTATTGGTACAAGGTAAAGTAAAATTGCGCAACATTGCAGGCCGAATTAGGCTCGATTGTACGAGAAACCCAATGACCCATTTTATTTTCGTGACTGGTGGTGTAGTTTCATCACTAGGTAAAGGTATTTCAGCTGCTTCAGTTGCTGCGCTTTTAGAAGCCCGTGGATTAAAAGTAACCATGGTAAAAATGGATCCATACATTAATGTCGATCCAGGGACTATGAGCCCGTTCCAACATGGTGAAGTTTTTGTCACAGAGGATGGTGCAGAAACCGATTTAGACTTGGGTTATTACGAACGTTTCTTGCGTCGTGCGAAAATGACCAAGTTAAATAACTTTACTTCTGGTCGCGTATACCAAGACGTTTTAAATAAAGAACGCCGTGGTGACTACCTTGGTGGAACTGTTCAAGTTATTCCACATATTACAGACAACATCAAAGAACGTGTACTTCGCGCAGGCGAAGGTTATGACGTTGCGATTGTTGAAATTGGCGGCACAGTAGGTGACATCGAATCTCTCCCATTCATGGAATCTGTACGTCAACTTATGGTTGAACTAGGTCATAAGCGCACTATGCTTATGCACTTAACTTTGCTTCCATATATCAAATCTGCGGCAGAGTTGAAAACTAAACCAACTCAGCACTCGGTAAAAGAATTGTTGTCGATTGGTATTCAGCCTGACATTTTAATTTGTCGTACTGAATATGATGTTGATGCAGACACGACCCGTAAAATTGCCTTGTTCACAAACGTTGAAGCGCGTGCAGTTGTCGTGTGTAAAGATGCGCGCAGCATTTACCAAATTCCGCGTACATTCTATGAACAAAATGTTGACGACTTAATCTGTGAACGTTTTGGTTTCAATGACTTGCCTGAAGCTGATTTAACCGATTGGGACAATGTTGTAGAAGCATTACTTAACCCTGAATACACAGTACGTGTTGCAATGGTTGGTAAGTATGTTGAACTTCCAGATGCATATAAGTCTGTAAATGAAGCACTTTTACATGCGGGTATTCAGAATCGCGTTAAAGTTCAAATTGACTATGTCAATGCTGAAGAACTTGAAAGCCAAGATGTCAATGAAGTATTGAAAGATATGGATGCAATCTTGGTACCGGGTGGTTTTGGTGAACGTGGTACTGAAGGGAAAATGCAAGCGATTAAATTCGCACGTGAAAACGGTGTTCCATTCTTAGGTATCTGTTTAGGTATGCAGTTGGCTGTGATCGAATATGCACGTAATGTCGTGGGTATTAGTGACGCGAGTTCGACTGAATTCAACCGTTCTACTAAGTCTCCATTGATTGGTCTAATCACTGAATGGTTAGATGAGCGTGGTGAAGTTCAACAGCGTAATGTTGACTCTGATCTTGGCGGTACGATGCGTCTTGGTGCTCAAAAATCAGAATTGGTTGAAGGGACTAAAACACGTGAAGTGTATGGTTCAGCAGATATTATTGAACGTCATCGTCACCGTTATGAGATGAATAACCGTTTTATTCCAGCGCTTGAAGAAGCGGGTATGAAAATTTCGGGCTATTCACCTGTACAGCACTTAGTAGAAACAGTTGAAATTCCTCAACATCCTTGGTTTATTGCTGTACAATTCCACCCGGAATTTACAAGTTCACCACGTGATGGACACCCATTATTTGCTAGTTTTATTGATGCTGCGAAAGCACAGTACAAAAAAGCGAAGTAATTTGGGTTAAGCAATAAACTAGGAAGTTTAAATGTCACAATTAAAACCACAAGAAATTGTACGTTTAGGCGATATACAAATGGCAAACCACTTGCCATTTGTACTATTCGGCGGCATGAACGTACTTGAGTCTAAAGATTTGGCTTTTGAAATTGCAGAGACCTATGTCGATATCTGCAAGCGTTTGGAGATTCCTTACGTATTTAAAGCCAGTTTTGATAAGGCCAACCGTTCAAGCTTGAACTCGTTTCGAGGACCAGGCCTAGAAAAAGGGATTGAGTGGTTAGCTGACATTAAAAAACATTTTAATGTACCCATCATTACTGATGTACATGAACCTTACCAAGCTGCCCCTGTAGCGGAAGTTGCGGATATTATTCAACTTCCTGCTTTCCTAAGTCGTCAGACTGATTTGGTTGAAGCGATGGCAAAAACTGATGCCATCATTAACATCAAAAAAGCACAATTCCTTGCACCACATGAAATGCGCCATATTTTGCATAAGTGTTTAGAGGCCGGGAATGACAAGCTCATTATTTGTGAACGTGGTTCGGCATTTGGTTACAACAATTTGGTTGTAGACATGTTGGGCTTTGACATCATGAAAGAAATGAATGTCCCTGTGTTCTTTGATGTGACCCATGCGCTTCAAACTCCGGGTGGTCGTGCGGATTCTGCGGGCGGTCGTCGTGCGCAAATCACGACACTTGCTCGCGCGGGAATGGCAACAGGTTTAGCAGGTCTATTCTTAGAAGCGCATCCAGACCCAGAAAAAGCTAAGTGTGATGGACCATGCGCATTGCGTATGTCTCAACTTGAGCCTTTCTTGGCACAGCTAAAAGAATTGGACACCTTGGTTAAAGGTTTCAAAAAGCTAGATACACACTAAATTATAAACTCATTGATGCCATCTAAAGCATCTCGTTATTAATCAACTGAGGAATTGTTCATGAGCCAAATCGTTGACATCCGTGCACGTGAAATTTTGGACTCTCGTGGTAACCCAACCATCGAAGCAGACGTAATCTTAGCATCTGGCGTAGTTGGCCGTGCATGTGCACCATCTGGTGCTTCAACTGGTTCTCGTGAAGCTTTAGAACTTCGTGATGGCGACAAAGCGCGCTATTTGGGTAAAGGTGTTAAAACTGCGGTTAACAACGTAAACACGATTATCCGTGATGCTTTAGTGGGCAAATCAGTATTTGAACAAAAAGACATCGATAATACGATGATCGAACTTGATGGTACTGAAAACAAAGAAAAATTGGGTGCAAATGCAACTTTAGCTGTTTCGCTCGCTGCTGCACGTGCTGCTGCTGATGAAAAGAAAATTCCTCTTTTCCAATACATTGCAGACTTACGTGGTCAAACCATTTTGACTATGCCTGTACCAATGATGAACATCATCAATGGTGGTTCGCATGCAGACAATAATGTGGATATTCAAGAGTTCATGATTGAGCCTGTGGGCTTCACTTCATTCTCTGAAGCATTACGTGCGGGTGCTGAAATCTTCCATTCTCTAAAATCAGTTTTAAACAAAAAAGGTTTAAATACTGCTGTAGGTGATGAAGGTGGTTTTGCACCGAACTTACGTTCAAACGAAGAAGCAATCACAGTTATTCTTGAAGCGATTGGTCAAACGGGTTACAAAGCAGGTTCTGACATTATGCTTGCGCTTGACTGTGCGTCTTCAGAATTTTACAAAAATGGTCAGTACATTCTTGCAGGTGAAGGCAATAAAGCATTCACAAGCAACCAGTTCTCTGATTATTTAGCAGGTCTTGTAAACCAATATCCAATTATCTCAATTGAAGATGGTTTAGATGAGTCAGATTGGGAAGGTTGGTCTTACTTGACATCTATCCTTGGCGACAAAATCCAGTTGGTGGGTGATGACTTGTTTGTTACAAACCCGAAAATCCTTCAACGTGGTATTAATGAGAAAGTAGGTAACTCTATCTTAATCAAGTACAACCAAATTGGTACGTTGACTGAAACTCTAGATGCAATCTATCTTGCGAAAGAAAATGGTTACTCTACAGTGATTTCACACCGTTCTGGCGAAACTGAAGATTCTACGATTGCAGATCTTGCGGTGGGTACTGCTGCTGGTCAAATCAAGACAGGCTCACTGTGCCGTTCTGACCGTGTTGCGAAATACAACCAATTGCTTCGTATTGAAGAATTGACAAATGCTGCTTACCGCGGTAAAGCTGAGTTTAAAGGTTTAAACTAAGCGACTGATGTCAATGTTCAATGTATTCGACTCGTTGATGAGTAAAGTACTACTAGGCCTTGCGATCATTTTGATCGCAGGGTTTCAGTATTTATACTGGTTTGGTGAGGGTGGTTATCAAGACCATTTACAACTCACACAAAAAATCCAACAACAAACTGAAATTAATAACGACTTAAAAGAACGTAATCGTGTCTTGGCGGCAGAAGTGTATGATTTGAAAAATGGTATTGAAGCCATTGAAGAGCATGCGCGCTTGGACTTGGGTTTAATCAAACCCCGAGAAACGTTTATTCAAATGAGTACCATCAGTACTCAATATAAGCCTGTTTATATTGATCCTAACGCCCAAATTGATTTGCGAACCAATGAAGACGATGAGCCTGAAACCCCTCCAGCTACTCCATAAATTGTGGGCTATTATTCCTGCTGCTGGCTCGGGTAGTCGCTTTTCTAAAACTGAACTAAAACAATATCAAATGATTGGACAAAAGACCGTACTTGAACATACGGTTTTACGTCTTAATCAATTGCCCTTGCAGGGCTATGTTTTGGCGATTGGTTCAGATGATGATGTTGCTCAAAGTTTGCCTTTTACTCACATAGAAAAAGCACATTTCTGTGAAGGTGGTGCTGAGCGTGTAGACTCAGTGCTCAATGCGCTCAATTATCTTTCCACAATCGCTGATGCTGACGACTGGGTCTTTGTCCATGATGCAGCTCGTCCATGTGTCACGCAGGATTGTTTGGTGAGACTGGTTGATACTGCTATTCAGTCCAATACAGGGGCGATTTTAGCTATTCCTGTTAGAGATACTTTAAAGCGTGTAGCCTCAGCGCAAGATATTCAAGAAACCGTTGATCGTTCACAGCTTTGGCAGGCACAAACCCCACAGATTGCTAAACTGGGGATACTAAAAAAAGCAATTGAACATGCGCTAGAGGCACAAGCCTTAATTACTGATGAAGCCAGTGCTTTAGAGTTTGTTGGTGAAAAGGTTCAAGTCGTACAAGGGCGCTCCGATAATATTAAAATTACCTATCCAGATGACCTTGAGCTTGCGCGCCTGATTTTGGTAGCACAATAAAAATTATTTGGATTTATTGGGTTAAAACTACAGAAATATGGGTTTGAATGATGTTATCTAAAACACTTTGAACTTATAATTTGCCCTGTCTTTAGCTCATTCAATTTACGCAAATGATACCATCACAGCAGTATCGTTTTTTACGTCAGTCTTTACGTGACGGTAGAAGCATTAAACATGACTCATCTCGATGGGCTAAATTACATTTAGATCCATGGCTTTTATGCTTTCTGATTTTAAATGCCGTGTTGGGATTGTTGGTTATTTATAGTGCGTCAGCACAAGATATGGGCATGGTATTTCGCCAAGCCACGAGCTTTGCTGTGGGCTTCATTGTGATGATGATCTGTGCGCAAATCCCACCCAAAGTCTATCAGGCCATTAGTCCTTATTTTTTCATCTTCGCTGTGATTTTAATGGTATTGGTCTTGGTGGTGGGCGAAACCCGCATGGGAGCCAGACGTTGGATTAGTCTACCAGGTATTGGTAGCATGCAGCCTTCTGAGTTTATGAAGTTTGCCATGCCTTTGATGATGGCGTGGTACTTTGCAGGCCGCGCATTCCCGCCTAAGTTTATGCATATTGTGATTTCGTTGGGTATCATGATGTTGCCGTTTTTATTGGCAGCTTTACAGCCCGACTTAAACCTAGGTCTCTTGATTCCTGGTGTGTGCGTCATTTTCCTCAGCGGTATCTCTTGGCGGCTCATTGCTTTGGCCTGTGGAGCATTGGCTGTTGTCGCTCCCTTACTTTGGATGTTCTTTTTGCAAGAGTACCAAAAAAAGCGAGTGCTCACTTTATTTGATCCAGAGTCGGATGCATTGGGTGCCGGTTGGAATATTATCCAATCCAAAATTGCCATTGGTTCAGGTGGTTTAATGGGGAAGGGATTCACAGAAGGCACACAGTCACATTTGGGGTATTTGCCTGAGCACCATACCGACTTCATTATGTCAACGTATGCGGAAGAGTTTGGCTTTATTGGGGTGTTCTTGCTGTTTAGTTTGTTTGCGGCCATTATCATTCGTTGTTTGATTATTGGTATGAACAGCTTCCATAATTTTGGGCGTTTATACGCGGGTGCTGTGGGCTTAACGTTCTTCTTCTTTGTATTGTTAAACTCGGGAATGGTGAGCGGGATTTTACCTGTAACAGGTGATCCATTGCCACTGATGAGTTATGGTGGAACCGCGGTGATTACCATGCTAGCGAGCATGGGCATTGTGATGTCAATCCATACTCATCGCTAAAGTCTAAAAGAATTAAGCCAGCGTATTGCTGGCTTTTTTGTGCTTAAAATAACAAGAAAACGCTAACGATTTTTGAGCTTTATAAAGCACCATATTGTTGCCATGTTTCGCCTGTATGCAGGCTATTATAATAGTTTTGTAGAGTATTCAAGTCATGGTATTGCGTATAGGCTAGTACTAAAAGCCCAAAAATTAAAGCCGCCTTCAATAGATTTAAATGCAAGTGCTGCTGTGAAAAATAGCCTAAGCTAAGTGCGGTGAGTATGACTGAGGGAAGAATGGCAATACTTTCAGGCTGAGAAAGAAACATCCAATGATTGAGATAAATCAGAATTAGAATGAGTCCAATCAATCCCATGTAGTTATAGATCTTTTTATTTACAGATGCTTTAAAAACAGTAACTGTTTGAAATATTAAAATCAGACCACTGAAAAGGTACGCACTTTTTCCACCAATAATCACACTATAGATTGCATTGAATAGGCAATAAGCCAACAACACGGATAGTACGAGAGAATAGAGTTTGGCATAGAGTGTGTGTGAAAAGGGGAGAATCTGTTTCATAATTTGCTCTATTGAAAACTCACATCATATTAAAAGAAGATTTGAAGCTTAACATGCTATTCGCTTCTTGCGGCGGTGGCATGTTTTTGTTGTGTTGTAGATGGTTTGAATAAATGTCGCGTACGAGTAGAACTTAGACCACAGATCATTAAACACAGCATCCCGCCAATAAATACTGCTGGCACTACTGAAAAATAACGCGTCATTAGGCTCATGTGTAAGGCACCGAGTTGATTGCCTGAAGTCACTAAGATGCCATTTAAAGCGGCTACACGTCCTAATAGTGCTTTTGGGGGGAGTTGCTGTAATAAAGTTTGTCGAATGACCATGCTGATACTATCAAAGGCGCCAATCAAAACAAGGAAGATGACTGAGAGCCAAATATGAGAGGATAGTGCGAAAGCTAAAGTGCACAAAGCAATTGCAAAACTACTATAGAGCATGTTTCTCCATGCATTTTGCATTGGAGAATAACAGGTCAACATCAACATCATGATACAGGCGCCAATGGCTGGAGCCGCTCTGAGTATACCTAAGCCTTCAACGCCGAGATGAAGGATATCGTGTGCAAAAATAGGCAGTAAGATAATGACACTACAAAAAAGCATGGCGCTGAGATCCAGCAACATACTCCAAAACATCAGTGGATGTTTAAAGATAAACCAATAGGCTTCTTTTAAGCTTTTGCTTAAATGTTGTTTATGCGGGCTTGGGAAGTCGCGAGCGCTTAATCCGAATAAGCAGATGCTACCCACGCAACATAAGAAAAAAACAATCAAGAGGGTTTTTTCAAGCCCAAGTTGGCCAAGTAACAGTCCTGCACATAAGGGTGCTAAAATGCCGCCCATTTGCCAAATGAGAGCAGTCCATGTGGCTGCATTGCTATAGGCTGACTCTGGGGTTAGAAAAGGGCGTAATGAATTAAAAGATGGGCTGTAAATACCTCTAAGTATGCCTAAGCAAAAGATGAGGCTATAAATGCCGCATAAAAGTGTATTTTGTTGAATATGCTGTTGTTGGTACTGAGAAAAAAGAACAATAAATAATAAGGGAATTAGAGTGCTACAGCTAAAACTCCACTGCACAATTTTTTGTCTGTTATAGCGGTCAGCCCAGTCGCCACTAATCAGGGAGAGGCAAATAAAGGGGAGTAACTCAATTAAGGCAATCATGCCAAGGCTGAGTGGATTCTGAGTAAGTTGGTAGACGCTATAGGCAATGACGACTTCTTGAATCATGATGGCTAGAATTAAGCACAACTGATTGACACTCAGAAGTGAAAAATCACGTGAACGAAAAGCCAAAAAAGCGTCGGAATGGAAAAGCGACATAAACAGAATAGTTTCAAATATGAATTAAAAAAAGGATGGCGCAAAGTCCATCCTTTTTAGGGTTTAAAGCAAATTACTGTGCTTTTGCTACCGCAACAGTTTCGTCATTTGCAGCCTTAGCCATAGGTGTATATTTCAAACCCAAAGTTGTGCTGGTGTATTGGCGAACTTGGTCAAGAAGAACAGGATTGGTGCTGAGTTCTTGTTGGTACGATTTTACAATTTCATGTAATTTCGGATTCCATTTACCTTCTACTTGTTGTGGGAATGCTTTCTCAAGCAAGCTCAACATAATGTAAGGAGAGGTCGAAGCACCTGGTGAGGCACCTAATAGGGCAGTCACAGCACCGTCTTGTGATGCAAAAATCTCGGTACCAAATTGCAAGCTTGCAGGTTTGCCTGGTTCTTTCTTAATGATTTGAACACGTTGACCACCTTGATTCATGCGCCAGTCCTCTGGTTTTGCATCAGGATAGTATTTTTTCAACTCATTAAAACGGTCTTCATCGGTCATCATGACTTGGCTAACTAAGTATTTCACCAAATCAAGATTTTCCATACCCACAGCGGTCATTGGTAAAACGTTGTTCTTAGTGGTTGATTTCAATAAATCAAGCTGAGAACCTTGTTTTAAGAACTTGTTTGAATAAGTTGCAAATGGACCAAACAACACATATTTTTTACCGTCGATATAACGTGTATCAATATGTGGAACAGACATTGGAGGAGCGCCTAATTCAGCACGACCATAAACTTTTGCAGTATGGCCTTCAGTGACTTTTGGGTTGTCGGTCATTAAGAACACGCCACCTACAGGGAAGCCAGCATATTGCTTCGCTTCTGGTAAGCCTGTCATTTGTAAAAGTTTAACCGCTGCACCGCCTGCACCAATAAAGACAAAGCGCGTTTTCACATGATCTGTTTTTCCTGTAGTGAGGTTTTTAAATGCAACAGTCCACGTTTTATCATCGTTTTGGCTAATGCCAGTCACTTCAGTCGATGTTTGTAGTTTGAAGTTAGATTGTTTTTTAAGGTGATCGACCAATTGAGTGGTGATCGAACCATAGTTCACATCCGAACCTACATCCATACGTGTTGCAGCTACTTTCTGTGCAGCATCACGGCCATTCATCACCAAAGGCGCCCATTGTTTAATTTCAGCAGGATTCTCAGAGAATTTCATGCCATAGAACATTGGGTTTTTAACCATTGCAGCATAACGTTTTTCGAGGAAATTCACGTTATCGCCCCAAACGAAGGCAATGTGTGGCACAGGATTGATAAAGCTATTTGGTTGACCCAAAACGCCTTCTTTCACCTGATAAGACCAGAACTGTTTTGCAACTTCAAATTGTTCCGCAACGTTCACCGCTTTAGAAATGTCCATTTTTCCATCTTTTTCAGAGGTATAGTTCATTTCCATAAAGCCAGAGTGGCCTGTGCCGGCATTGTTGAAGCCGTTTGAGCTTTCTTGTGCAACATTGTCTAGGCGTTCATACATGCGAATTTGCCAGTTTGGCTCAAGCTCGCTTAGATATGTGCCTAAAGTTGCACTCATGATCCCACCGCCAACTAAGACTGCGTCAACAACAGGCTCATTGCTGGTGGTTTGAATTTTTTTAGACGTGACGGGTCTAAATAAGAAAATTACGACTGCAATAATAAGCAGTACGATCAATACCAAAAGGTATTTTAAAAATTTGTTCATGCGATTATTACCTTGGGGAGCAGGTTTTGGATCGCTTTATAGCGAATAGAATAAAAATAAGAAGAATGATAGAGCTACTTATAAATGATCAGCTTGGTATAGTTGAAGTAATACTTAAAAGCTGAAAAGCGCACAAAAAATATAACTTTTGAGCCTATCACACAGTTCTGATTTATGAATATTTTAGACTAAATATGTATTGACTTAGTAATTTTTATTGTAAATGGGTTGGGTTGAACTATAAATATGAGTGATGTGTAATATTAATCATTGTTTTTATTGGTTTTTATTTTTGTTAAGATTTGATAATTAAGATATTGATGTTTAATATATATACAGGCATTCAATTTTTTAAAAGCTAAAATGTATAAATTGGATGCTAATAGAAATAGCACTGTCTATACAAAACGCAGCGCTATTGCTTAAGAAAAAATGAATAATCACCTGACCTTATTATTTTAAAGATAATTAAAGTCAGGTGTTGAACTATTAAAACTTATTCAGTTCCAGCTTGATAAAAAGGTGCATGAGAACGAGGTAGGGCTGTGTGGCCACGGATTTGATCCGCGATTTTTTCAGCCATCATAATGGTGGTTGCATTTAAGTTACCTGTGATAATCAGCGGCATAATTGATGCATCCACCACACGTAAACTTTGCAGGCCATGCACGCGACCTTGTCCATCGACTACCGCCATATCATCTTCACCCATTTTACAACTACAGGATGGATGATAAGCCGTTTCAGCGTGATTACGCACAAATTCGTCTAATTCAGCATCGCTACTCACATCTTTTCCAGGGCTAATTTCTTCGCCACGGTAAGGATCAAGCGCAGGTTGCTGCATAATTTCACGAGTAATACGGATGGCATCACGAAATTCTTGCCAGTCTTGTTCTGTCGACATGTAGTTAAATAAAATACTTGGATGGTCGAAAGGATTCTTGGATGTCACATGTACTCGACCGCGTGAAGGCGAGCGCATCGAACCGACATGGGCTTGGAAGCCATGCTCTTTGACGGCATTACTGCCATTATAGTTAATTGCAACAGGCAAGAAGTGGTATTGAAGATTTGGCCAAGCAAACTCTTTGGAGGATCGAATAAAGCCACCTGCTTCAAACTGGTTGCTTGCTCCAATCCCTGTTCCGTTAAACAACCACTCTGCACCAATTGCAGGTTGATTTTGCCATTTTAAAGCAGGGTAGAGAGAAACAGGTTGCTTACACTTATATTGTAAGTACATTTCTAAATGGTCTTGCAGGTTTTCACCGACACCCGGTAAGTCATGCACGACTGGAATGTCGAGAGACTGAAGTAAAGTACTTGAACCAACACCTGAACGTTGCAAAATTTGCGGTGATGCTATCGCCCCTGCACAGAGTAGGACTTCTTTATTGGCATAGACCTGAAGCAAGTTGTTTTGATTAGCACCTTGAATATATTCAACACCAATCGCTTGTTTGCCATTGAACAAAATTTGATTGGTCATGGCATGGGTGATAATGGTTAGATTCGCTCGACCTTTGGCCATATCTAAATAGCCACGTGCTGTGCTTGAGCGTCGACCTTTGGGGGTCACGGTTCGATCCATTGGGCCGAAACCTTCTTGTTGATAACCATTTAAATCATCAGTGCGTGGATAGCCTGCTTGCACACCCGCTTCAACCATGGCGTGGAATAAAACATTGTTGTTTGCTTTAGGCGTGGCGACAGAAACAGGGCCAACATCGCCATGATAGTCATTGCCACCGAGATCACGGGTTTCTGCTTTTTTGTAGTAAGGCAGACAGTCGGCATAGCTCCAATTTTCAAGGCCTTTCAAGCTAGCCCATTGTTCTAAGTCCATGGCATTACCACGGATATAGCACATGCCATTAATTAGGGATGAGCCGCCTAAGCCTTTGCCGCGACCACATTCCATGCGGCGGTTATTCATATGAGGTTCTGGGTCGGTTAAATACGCCCAGTTATAACGACGACCTTGCAAGGGATAGGCTAAGGCAGCAGGCATCTGGGTACGGAAGTCGAGACGATAATCAGGACCACCTGCTTCGAGTAACAGTACCGAAACATCGGGGTCTTCTGTTAAACGAGCAGCCAGTACGTTACCCGCAGAACCTGCACCAATAATAATATAATCGTAGTGTTGAGAATGCATAATGATCCTTTTTCTATGGCAGGGCCACGTTGCATGAGAACGTGGCCACATGTTGAGTTGAGGATGAAAAAAAGAATAAATAAAAAGGAAGTAAGGATTTAGATAGTTAAAATTCAGACTTTAAAAAATACTTTGGTATTCACCCAGTTCAACTTGAACCGATTTGATACGGGTATAGTGTTCAAGTGTGGTGATGCCATTTTCACGTCCGACTCCTGACTGTTTATAACCCCCTACAGGCATTTCAGCAGGGGATTCGCCCCATGTATTGATCCAGCAAATACCTGCCTCAAGCTGATGAATAATGCGATGCGCTTGGGAAATATCTTGTGTTACGACACCCGCAGCTAAACCATAACTGGTGTTGTTGGCACGTTGAATAGCTTCTTCAATACTGTCATAGCTTAAAATGCTCATGACCGGACCAAAGATTTCATCTTGCACAATGTGCATGTCGTCATGACAGTCGGTGAACACGGTCGGTAATACATATGCGCCCTGAGCAAGCGCTGCTTCAGTGGCACGTTGTCCACCAGTCAGTAAGGTCGCACCTTGTTGTTTGCCCGACTCAATATAAGACAAGACTTTTTCCATATGGGGAAAGCTGACTAAAGGTCCAAAGTTGGTTTCAGCCTGCATCGGGTCACCTATGCGGATACGTTTTACACGCTCAATCACTGCTTGTTCAAATGCAGCCTTGAGGGTTTGTGGTACAAACACACGGGTGCCATTGGTACATACTTGACCTGAGCTAAAGAAGTTTGCCATCACCGCAATATCGGCTGCGCGGTCAAGGTTGGCGTCGGCACAAATAATCAGAGGTGATTTGCCACCGAGCTCCATGGTGACTTCTTTGAGACTAGAAGCTGCAGCACTGGCCATGACCTTTTTACCCGTTGCCACACCACCTGTGAACGAAATTTTTTGGATATCTGGGTGTTCAGTCAACCATTGACCCACGTCAGCACCAAAACCCTGTACCACGTTGAAAACCCCAGCAGGTACGCCTGCTTCAGTATAGATCTCTGCTAACTTTAAGGCAGTAAGAGGGGTCACTTCGCTCGGTTTAAAAATCATGGCATTCCCAGCAGCAAGGGCCGGAGCTGATTTCCAAAGTGCTATTTGGATTGGATAATTCCAAGCACCAATGCCTGCCACCACACCTAAGGGTTCACGGCGTGTGTAGAAAAAACTACTTTCACGTAGCGGCACTTGTTCACCTTGAATGGCCGTTGCAAGTCCTGCGTAGTACTCTAAAACGTCTGCACCAGTGACAATATCGACGGTAGAGGTTTCACTGAACGCTTTACCTGTATCGAGTGTTTCTAGGCGTGCTAATTCGTCATTACGAGCGCGTAAAATATCGACTGCACGACGTAAAATACGGGCACGTTCGACCGCTGTTTTGGCAGCCCATTCACGCTGCCCTTGTACAGCACTTTGCACGGCTGCATCGACATCAGCTTTAGAGGCTTGCTGAATAGTGGCAATGACCTGACCTGTGGCAGGATTAATACTGTCAAAGGTTTGACCACTGGTGGCATTGAAATATTGTCCGTGAATATAAAGCGAGTGAAGCTGTACATCATTCATTTTGTTGTTCCTGCCGTATCTGTTGAATTAAGCGAAGTTGCATATCGACATAGTCGTATGCAATAGAACGTGCCAAATCACGATCAAATGCTTGATGACCACTTAAACTTCCACGTAACCATAAGCCATCAATCAGTGCTGCTAGCCCTTTAGCGGCTTGGCTTGCTTGGGCCTTTGGCATGAGCTGCAAGAAATGAAACTTCAAATTTGAATAAAGCCGTTGGTCATTAATTCGTTGCAGTCGACCTAAGTCGGGTAGGTGCATACTGGCAGACCAAAAATCCAGCCAAACCCGCATAGCAGTGTTGTTGACCTGACTGATGTCAAAGTTGGCATCAATAATGGCTTTGAGCGAATGTTCTGGACTGGGCTGCGTCACCTTTGCTTTATAGCTCACCGTAGTCTTGGCTAAGACATTGAGCATTTGGCGCATGCAACTGTGAATGAGGCCTTGTTTATCGCCAAAATAATGACTCACAATGCCCGTAGAAAGCTGTGCTTTTTTCGCAATTTGAGCAATAGTGGTGTTGGATAAGCCCACTTCATAAATGACTGCATAGGCAGCATTAATGATTTCTTCACGGCGCTCATGCTCAGGTTTTACTCTACGTTTATTCATGACAATCCAGAACAATTTGCCTTAAATTTAAAGGCGTTAGATTCAATAACTTACATGGAAAGCATCATAGCATTTTTTTATGATACTTTTTATTGATTGAATGTTCAATCAATAAAAAGTACACTTATGGTTAAATTCAAAGCAAAATACTGCTAAATTGCTTTGAGTATTCGACATAACTTTTTATTTATCAAATGGATGTGCCATAAGGGTTTAATCTCAGGACATCTTTCAGAAAAGTGAGCTGATGAGCTATGGGCTTACGGTTTTATACTTTTTTTGAGCTGAGAAAGCTCTTATAGTCATGTTGAAGGGAGATATGTGTAAGATTTCTATCAAAATATCGATGAACAAGGGTGGCTCACATTTCAAAACTGTGTAGCAAATGCACCGTATAAATGATTTAGACTTTCAGGTTTAAAGTAGATAGCGTTTTTATTTTTGATAAAAAAACTGTCGTTTTTCGTTAGTCGATTTTTAAGCTCTCGACCACGAGAAGTTTAAAAATTGGCTTTTGTCTTTTTTTATTTACTTTCTTGAGGATTGTATGGCAACAGATAATCCAAGAGCAGTTGATGATCAAACATTAGCGCCTAAAGACCGTTTAAATGGTGTGGTCTTTTATATTTCAGCTCTCATTATTTTAATTTTTTCTGTTACCACCATTTTGTTTAATGACTTTGCCAATCGAACCTTAAATACAGTCTTGGCGTGGGTGAGTTCAACTTTTAGTTGGTATTACTTACTCGCAGCGACTTTGTATATGGTCTTTGTCATTTTTATTGCCTGTTCTCGCTACGGCAACATTAAATTAGGCCCCAAACATTCCAAGCCAGAATTTAGCCTTTTAAGTTGGTCTGCAATGTTGTTCTCAGCTGGGATCGGCATCGATTTGATGTTTTTCTCGGTAGCGGAACCTTTATCTCACTATATGCATCCACCCGTGGGTGAGGGGCAGACCCTAGAGGCTGCACGTCAAGGCATGGTGTGGACCCTGTTTCACTATGGATTAACGGGATGGTGTATGTATGCCTTGATTGGCATGGCATTGGGATATTTTAGTTATCGCTATAACTTACCACTGACTATTCGCTCTGCTTTATATCCGATTTTTGGGAATAAGATTCATGGGCCGATCGGTCATAGTGTTGATACCGCAGCGGTCATCGGGACTATTTTTGGTATTGCGACGACCTGCGGGATTGGGGTAGTACAGCTGAACTATGGCTTAAATGTGTTGTTTGATTTACCTGAAAACCTTTGGATGCAAACCGCATTAATTGTGGTTGCGGTTGTAATGACCATTATTTCAGTGACTTCAGGGGTGAATAAGGGTCTGCGAGTTCTCTCTGAGATCAATATTTATGTTTCTGTTGGGTTGATGCTGTTTATTTTGTTTTTAGGCAATACCGAATTTTTACTGAATGCTTTTGTGCAAAATATTGGGGACTACATTAACCGTTTTCCAAGTATGACTTTGGAAAGTTTTGCCTTTCAACAACCGAAAGAATGGATGAACAGTTGGACATTATTCTTTTGGGCATGGTGGGTGGCTTGGTCACCATTTGTAGGTTTGTTTTTAGCACGTATTTCACGTGGTCGAACCATTCGTGAGTTTGTTAGTGGAACTCTCATTATTCCTCTGTTTTTCACACTTACGTGGTTATCAATTTTTGGAAATAGTGCACTACATAGTGTGATTTTTGATGGTAATTTAGCCCTTGCACAAAGTGTCATTGCTAACCCAGCACATGGTTTTTATGACTTGCTAGCACAGTATCCATGGTTTCCGTTTATTGCAGGTGTAGCCACAATTACTGGCCTACTGTTTTATGTGACCTCGGCGGACTCTGGTGCACTGGTGTTGGGTAATTTCACCACTCAATTTACCAATGTCGATCATGATGCACCGCGATGGTTGAGTGTATTCTGGGCCATAGCGATTGGTTTATTGACCCTTGCAATGTTGATGGCTAACGGGATTACGGCACTACAAAATGCCACGATTATTATGGGGTTGCCGTTTAGCTTTGTGATGTTCTTGGTGATGGCAGGTTTGTATAAATCACTGCGGTTAGAAGACTATCGACAAGCCAGTAGCAGCTTAAATGCCGCACCCGTGGTGGGCAATGTCGACATCCTCAACTGGAAAAAACGCTTGTCTCGAGTCATGCACCATCCAGGAACAACTGATACTCGGCGTATGCTCGATGACATCTGCCGACCGGCTGTGATGGCGGTTGCCGAAGAAATGCAAAAACGAGGTATCGACATCAGTGTTCAAGAGAGTGCACTAGAAGAAGATCCTAATCTGTATCATTTAGATTTGATGATACATTTGGAAGAAGAACAAAACTTTGTCTATCAAATTTGGCCAGTACGTTATATCGCGCCGACCTTTAGTGAACGTGGCAAACTGGGTAAACGGTTCTACTACCGCCTTGAAACCTATTTGTATGAAGGTTCTCAAGGCAACGACCTTGTTGGTTATACCAAAGAGCAAGTGATTAATGATGTGCTGGATCGTTATGAGCGCCATATGACCTTCTTACATATCAATCGAATCAGTCCAGGGAATCGTCCCTTATTTCCAGACCCTCAAGGATAATTAGGAGGAACCATGTTGACCTCATATTTACATGCTTTTGCTTTGTTTTTCTCATTGCTGAATCCGTTTTTAATGAGTATTTACATGATTGGCATGATTCGGAACTCCGAAGCTAAAGTGTTTAATAAGGCCTTGATTCAGGGTTGTCTCATTGCCTTTATAGTATTTATGCTGTTTGCGTGGGGCGGAGAAGCGATTTTTAGTAAATATTTAAATGTACGCTTTGAAGCCTTTCAAATATTTGGTGGTCTGATCTTCTTAGTGATTGGTTATCGCTACGTGTTTCAGGGGGCAGATACCATTGGTGAAATGCGTGGTGCGCCTGAGCATTTAGCAGGAACCATTGCTATGCCTTTTATGATTGGTCCAGGTACGATTAGTGCTGCTGTGGTGACAGGTATGGCACTGCCAATCAGTGGTGCGGCCATGATTATTTTCCTGACTTTGGCGTTGACCTGTGGCTTGATGATTTTAATGAAATTTGCACATGATCATTTACGCTATAAGCATGCCAAATATATTGACCGTTATGTTGATATTGTCGGGCGACTGTCTGCCTTACTGATTGGAACCATTGCGGTAGATATGATTATTAATGGCATTATTGGTGTCATGGCTGAAATGTAGAATCCAAGCAAAGCGGACCATAAAAAAGCCCTCAGTAAATGAGGGCTTTTTTATTTAACTGAAGAACCAAGTGTAATAACCCCAGATCATCAGTGGCCACGATAGAAACGGGCTAAACAGCCATTTCCAAATCCAGTGGCGTGGCACGAAGCCAACACCGTGGATAAAGCCACCTGAGATACCAATCATGATATACATCAGCGCACTGTGGCTATAGTGACCATTGTCATCCAACATAGCAGCAGGATGCACTAACAACACCGCTGCAAGTGGAAAGGCCAATAGGCAGGAAATTAGCATCGCAAATTTGTTCGGCTTTTTATCTACAGTTTGGTTTTCCATAGCAACGTCTGTCATGGTTTATTCCTCATCAAGGTCTTGATGATGTTCGATATACAAAGCACTGAGTACACCTGCAAAGCAAGCCATCAAAATACCGAGAATCCATGCAAAATACCACATAATTTGATCTCCTTAGACACAACCTTAGTAAAGGCTGTGTGAATTCTCTTTAATGTGTGTGTTGGTAATAACACCCCACATTTTGTAGTAACACCAAGTGGTATAGCACAAAATGAGAGGGACAAAGATACATGCAGCAACTGTCATTACAGTTAACGTCGTTTTACTTGAAACTGCATCCCACATGGTCAAGCTTGCAACAGGTTGAATACTTGACGGCATTAAGAATGGGAACAGCGCAAAACCAGCAGTTAAAATTGCACCAACGACCGCTAAACTTGAACCTAAGAAGCTAAAGCCCGCTTTGTTTTTGCCTGCTGCAAGCACCACAATCAAACCACCTAAAATACCTGCGATAGGCGCAATCATGGTAATTGGGTAAGTCGAGTAGTTGTTCATCCAGCCATGGTTGGCATTGGTCAACACTTCTTTTGCCAATGGGTTAGCAACACCGTTGGTATCAAATGGAGTGACTAAGGTATAACCTTCGATTCCACCAAAGTACAACCAAGCACCAGCGCCTAAGAAACAGATGAGATAAGCAATGCCCATAAGTTTCGTTGCTTGTGCTGAGCGTCTGCGTAAGTCACCATCGGTACGAAGCATTAGCCATGCACCGCCGTGTGCACACAGCATTGATAAGCTAACTAGGCCGCAGACTAAAGCAAATGGGTTGAGTAGAGCAAAGAAGCTCCCTGTATAAGTTGAACGGACGGTATCATCTAAACTAAATGGTACGCCTAAGAACATGTTGCCAAATGCCACACCGAAGACCAGTGCAGGCACAGCACCACCCACGGCTAAACCCCAGTCCCATGATGTACGCCATTTGGTATTTTGCAGTTTAGAGCGGTAGTCAAAACCTACAGGTCGTAAGAATAGGGCAAACAGCACCAACAGTAGCGCCCAATACATGCCTGAGAATGCTGTTGCATAAACCATTGGCCATGCGGCAAACAATGCACCGCCAGCAGTAATGAACCAAACTTGGTTACCGTCCCAGTGCGGAGCGATAGTGTTGATGGCCGCACGGCGTTCTTCATCTGTTTTGCCCACAAATGGCATGATCGCCATAGAGCCCATATCGAAGCCATCGGTGAGAGCAAAGCCAATCAGCAAGACACCGACTAAAACCCACCAAATGATTTTGAGTAATTCATATTCGATCATGCTTGAGTCTCCTCATTACGAGCTGCTTCAAGTTTTTCAAAATGGTATTTACCAGTGTGAAGCGAACTTGGACCAAGACGTGAGAATTTGATCATTAAATACATTTCAATAATCAAAAGAACGGTATAGAACGCAGCTAAGGCAGCGATAGAGCCCCATACATCACCTGTGCTTAAGCTTGATGCTGACAAGTGTGTAGGTAGAACTTCACCAATCGTCCACGGCTGACGACCTACTTCTGCAACATACCAACCTGTTTGTGCAGCAATCCATGGCAGAGGCAGAGCGAAAAGTGCAAACTTCAGTAACCATGGTTTGTTTTCTGCATTGCGTTTTGCCACAGCAAAGGTTGCTAAAGCAAATAACAACAGCATAAGGAAACCAGATACAACCATGGCACGGAATGCCCAGAATAAGCTTGGTACGTGCGGAATCGTGTCTTTTGCAGCAGATTTAATTTGATCTTCAGATGCATCAACTACATTTGGTGTGTATTTTTTCAGCAGTAAGCCATAGCCCAAGTCTTTTTGAGTTTCAGCAAAGGCAGCTTTTAGCTCTGGAGAAGTATCACCCGCGCGTAGTTTTTCCAGTTGTGAGTAAGCCACCATACCGTTACGAATACGATCTTCGTGTTGAACGATCAAATCTTTAATACCGGTCACTTCTTTGTCTAAAGAACGTGTTGCAATAAGACCCATCACATATGGAATTTTCACTGCATAATCTGTAGTCATGGTTTCTTTATTTGGAATACCAAACAAGGTAAAGGGTGCTGGTGCAGGGTGAGTATCCCATTCCGCTTCAATGGCTGCGAGTTTAGTTTTCTGAACATCACCGAGTTCATAACCTGACTCATCGCCCAGTAAAATCACTGAAAGTGTTGAAGCTAAACCAAAAATTGCGGCAATGGCAAATGAACGACGTGCAAACGGAATATCACGTTTTTTCAGTAAGTAGTAGCTTGAAATAGCCAGGACGAAAATAGCGCCTGTCACATAACCCGCAGATACGGTATGTACAAATTTTACCTGCGCAACTGGGTTAAAAATGAGAGCACCAAAATCTACCAGTTCCATGCGCATGGTTTCATAGTTAAATACAGAACCGACAGGGTTTTGCATCCAACCATTTGCAACCAAAATCCATAAGGCAGACATATTAGAACCGAGTGCAACCAGCCATGTCACACATAAGTGCTGCACTTTGGATAAGCGATCCCATCCAAAGAAGAACAGACCAATGAATGTCGATTCTAAGAAGAATGCCATTAATCCTTCAATGGCTAATGGAGCACCGAAAATATCCCCCACATAGTGTGAGTAATATGCCCAGTTAGTCCCGAACTGGAACTCCATGGTTAAGCCAGTAGTGACCCCTAAAGCGAAGTTAATACCGAAGAGTTTCCCCCAAAACTTGGTCATGTCTTTATAAATTTCTTTACCTGAAATCACATAGGTGGTTTCCATAATGGCAAGAATAAAGGCAAGCCCCAGTGTAAGTGGAACAAAAATAAAGTGATACATCGCGGTCATAGCGAACTGGAACCGCGAAAGATCGACCACGCTTTCAGATATCATCAACGTGTCTCCTTGATTGGGGATGGATTGCCTGCAATACGCTCAGCAACTTGATTGTCAAAATTTTTAGGAATAGTCGGGGCGTCAAACCAGATGTTCTTAATGACCATTAAAATAATCACCTTAATGATTAAAATGGCCACAATCTCTCTGGTGACTTTTTGATTGAGATTTTTGGGGACTAAGCTCATTTCACAAAGCCTATTTTTTAACTTGCTTTATATTATTAAACAAAAACATACAAAAGATAAATAGTCTTTAAACTTAAATAAAAAATATATTATTAAGTTGTTTAAATACATGTACTTAAAATAATGATGTGATGAAAAATAAACTAATATTTTTGTATTTTAAAGTTGACCAAATTACTTATGTTTATATTTAAATACCTGACTAAAATACTTGTATATATTTATTTTAAATCCGACTAAAACGCTTATATTTAACGTTCATCGTTATTTTATTGATAATTCGTCTTAAGATAATAAAAGTGATAGGGTTTTTAAATGATGGATTTTAACGGATATGAATCATGGATGATTTGATCTGTCGCATACATCACAAGGAAATTAGGAATTGAAAATCGAATTCATATTAAAAAGTCTTTTATTGTGTCATATAAGCTTGAAGGCAGAGGCGGAGAGTAAAATTCTCATCCTGAGCTTATTCTGGGTAAATTTTCTTAGAATCCAGAAAGCTGGATTGTGAATGAAAGATTGCTTTAAAAAGATTGCGCAACAAGATGAGGCAAGGGCTCGATTGAAACAGCGCGTTGTGAGGCGTTTGTTGGAGGCTGACGCTATCAATATCTTGGTAGGGTAAGGCCATGGCAAAGGATAAACATGCTTATATAGACGTACAGCGTTGAAACGAGGTCAGATTGAGTGCTTGTTTAGCGCGTACTTTCGCCGCTAAAAAGTTGATTGGATTTTGAAATTTTCTTTGCTATGTAATGCGACTTTTTTAGACGAATGAGAATAATTTGTGATTGAAACTCAAGCTCACCAAACTCAGGCTCAACTTGTACATAGTGGAGTTGGCCGTATTCATCGCGAACGCGAGCTTGAGCCGAAAAACCGGGGCGTGCATTCCCGCTGGAGATGGTCGCCAGACGACCCAGTAAGTTGGTTTGTTTTTTATCGGGTCTGGGTTTAATAACTTGATCCAAACAGTGGATCATAAAAACGGTAAAGAAAATTGCAATAATCAGCGCGGGCAAAATCAGATAGTAAGCCGAAGTAAACGCTTGTTCTTTGGCATAGATGCAGAACTGAAGGAAATAACCTGCAACACTAAAATTAAGTAAGAGAAAAACCACAATCAGCACTTTAGAAAACTTAACGTCCAGCAGTGGAGATTCAGTCAGTTTTTGTGGTGAGAGCCTTTTGAGGAAATGACTTGGGCGTGATTTAAAAAAGTAGCCTAAGGTTTCCACCATGCTGAGTATGACTAAAGTCAATAAGCTGAAATGAAAGAGCATCAAGTCAGGGTGATGTAGCAACTCATACATGGTGAACGTCCAGTTTCATTATTCTTCTGTGAGATAAATCCCACCGTCAGAATGCACGGTAATCGCTACTTTTTCAAGTGCTTCGCCTTGACAGGGGCCAGAAATGCATTCACCTGTTTCCACCATAAACAACGCACCATGGGTCGAACATTCAATAAATTCTTGGTCACGGTCTAAAAACTGGTTTTCCAAAAATTCAAGTTCAACTTGCAAATGTGGGCAAATGTTTTGGTAAGCAAAGAAGGCACCGTCACGTTGGGTGATAAAAATCGTATCCCCTTTAGGTGTTTCAAAAGAACGCGCTTCGCGTTCTGGGATGTCTTCTGTCATGCAAATTTTTTGCATCATGCACATTCCTTTTGCAGTTGTTGGAACAATTCAGCGTAATCTGCCACAGCCAAACGAGGGCCAAACTGTGACACCACTTCACTTGAAATCAAAATTGCAAGTTGCGCGGCTGTATGTAAGCCTAAGCCTGCATTCACGGCATAGAGGAAGGCACCAGCAAAGGCATCACCGGCACCATTGGCATCAATAGCGTGTACTTTACGACCCGCGACATTAAATGTTTCCTGTGCATTTGAAATAAGTGCACCTTCAGCGGAAAGAGTAATCACCACATGCTGGCTCAGTGTTTTAAGTTTTGCTAAAGCCGCCTCAACAGTTTCAGTTTCAGTGTACATCATGGCTTCTTGCTGGTTACAGAACAATAAGTCCACACCATCCGCAATCATTTCATCTAGACCATGACGCGCGTATTGCACCATCGCAGGGTCAGATAGGGTTAATGCAATTTTAACACCATGAGCTTTGGCAATTTCACGCGCCTGCTTAACAGCTAAACGTGCGCTATCGCTGGTAGAAAGATAACCTTCGATATAGAGCCATTTCGCTGTTTTTAAGGGTTCAAAGTCAATCTGTTGTTCAGTTAACTCGGCTGTAATACCTAAATAGGTATGCATAGTACGTTCAGAGTCTCCACTGACTAGAACCATACACGTGCCTGTTACGCCTTCACTGATTGATTTTTCAGTGTTTTTAATGCCTGCTTCGTGTAAACCATTGAGGTAAGTTTGCCCTAGTTCATCATTACCCACGCGGCATGCATAAAATGCTGAACCACCCAAGGCACTAAAAGCAACGGTGGTGTTGGCTGCTGAACCACCTGAAGCCTGACCTTTATAGCTTTGTGTTTCTTTTAATTTTTTGTAAAGATCTGCTTGTGTTTCACCATCAGTTAACTGCATAGTGCCTTTTTGCAAATGTTGTTGAATAAGGAAGTCGTCAGAGACTTTAAATTCTTGGTCGATTAGTGCATTACCAATTGCAAAAAGATCAACAGTTGCCATGTCTTTTTTCGTCACGTATTGAAAATAAAGCGACATTTTACACCAATGCTCAAGATTGCTGTAGTTTGTTGAGGAAAATTCATTTTATTTACGTGGCAAATGTAGTGAAATGGCTTTGCTCATATTCAAGGAAGTTTAGATGGAAATTTTAATTCAAGCGGCAGAACAATTACCTCCTCAAATACAAGCTTTGGCACAACTCGCAGCAAAAGAAGGATATGAACCGTTGACCCGCTTGATCGAAGAATATCAAAGTGGAAAAAATCGTTTTGATCAAAAGGGTGAAGTGTTGTTATTGGCCTATGATCAAGACCAATTAATTGCCTGTGGCGGTTTAAATCAACAATGGGGTGAAAATGAAATCGAGGCGCGGATTGGGCGCGTACGCCGTTTTTATGTACATCCTAAATACCGTAAGAGCGGTGTGGGTCGTCAGTTGTTGGCACATTTAGAAAAATGTGCACGTCCGAACTTTTCTGCGCTGTGTTTAAATACCGCGGATTTGTCCGCAGCCAGTTTCTATCAGAAGCAAAACTATGTTTTTGTGGAAAATCACCCGAACTATAATTATTTTAAATATCTCATCTAGTTTTACTTTTGAGAACGCTTCCCTCAAAAAGACTGAAATTTGGAAAGCAGTGAGATGCTTTTCAAATTTCCAGCAAATTACTCGGGTTTTCAGCGTGAAATCTTTTGACAACTAAAGCTATAATGCAGGCAGTGTATTAATTATTGTTAGGAGATCACATGACTGTAGATGTCACTGAAACCATTTCTCAAACTGTACATCCTGCGTTTCAGTTGGTACGTCAACACCATGTTGAAGCTTTAGACATTTTAGTGTCTGAATATAAACATAAAGTCACTGGGGCAGTGCATTATCACTTGGCCACCAATCATGATGAAAATGTATTCTTGGTTGCCTTTCGCACCCAACCTATGGATTCAAAAGGCGAAGCGCATATTTTAGAACACACAGCACTATGTGGTTCGGAAAAATTTCCTGTTCGTGATCCGTTCTTTTTAATGATTCGTCGTTCACTGAACACGTTCATGAATGCTTTTACCGCGGCGGACTGGACAGCGTATCCATTTGCGACTCAGAATAAAAAAGATTTCCAAAATTTACTTGAAGTATATTTAGATGCGGCTTTTGCAGCTAATTTGAATCCGCTGGATTTTGCCCAAGAAGGGATTCGCATTGAGCTTGAAAACGGTGAGCCTGTTTATAAAGGTGTGGTTTTCAACGAAATGAAAGGGGCAATGAGTTCGCCTTCAGACCAGTTGTATCATCAGTTAGCGCATCACTTATTCCCTGAAACCACTTATCACTACAACTCAGGTGGCGACCCTAAAGATATTCCGGACTTGACTTACCCTGAGTTGGTGGATTTCTACAAGTCGCATTATCACCCAAGTAACGCAGTTTTCATGACCTTTGGTAATGAGCCTGCTTACAATCTACAAGAGCAGTTTGAAAGTTTAGCCTTGGCGAAATTCTCAAAAGGTGAAACGCTTTTTTCTAAAGAAGAGCGACGTTTGACTGCGCCGCTAGAAGTGACTGAAACCTATGCGGTAGATGCAGAAGATTTAAAAGACAAAACTTATCACATCATTTCGTGGTTATTGCCTAAAGCCAGTGAGATCAAACTACGCTTAGGTATGCGCCTTGTCGAAGGTGTACTGTTAGAAGATTCGGCTTCTCCATTGCGTCATTATTTAGAGACGTGTGGTTATGCACAGTCTACCGGCCCGATTATGGGTGTAGATGATTCAAACTACGAAATGACTTTCTACTGTGGCGTACAAGGTTCTAACCCAGAACATACAGCTGAGTTTAAAGCAGGTGTGTTTAAGGTTTTAGAAGATGTTGCTTCGAAACCTGTCGATCAAAACATGGTGGATGCGATTTTACATCAAATTGAATTGCATCAACGTGAAATCAATGGCGATGGAATGCCTTACGGTCTAAGCCTGATTTTAAATGGTTTGGGCAGTGCGATTCACCACAGCGACCCAGTCACTGTATGGGATGTAGACTCAGCCATTGCTGCGGTAAAAGAAGAGCTGAAAGATCCAATGTGGTTGTCAAACTTAATCAAAACCTATTTGATTGATAACCCACACCGAGTACAAATGACTTTGGTGCCTGATGCCAATAAGTCTACAGTGGAAGCAGCAGCAGAAAAAGCACGTTTAGCCGAAATTGGTGCGCAGCTAACAGACGCTGAAAAAGCAGAAATTGAAGCACAAACTGAAGCACTTAAAGTCCGTCAAGATACCCCAGATGACCTTAATCTTTTGCCAAAAGTAGGCTTGGAAGATGTGCCTGCTGAACTGCAAATTGTACAAGGGCAGTTGCGCGAGATTATCTCAAATCGTATCGATTACCCGTTGAATCTTTATCATGCGGGTACGAACGGTATTTACTACAACCAAGTACTGATTGAAATTCCGCAAGATGTAGTGCAGTCACCTTACTTTAACTTGCTATCCATTTTGATGGGTGAAGTTGGTGCAGGTCAGTATGACTATCTTGAACTACAACAACTACAAACTGCGGTGAGTGGTGGTTTAGGTATGGGTGCCTCTTTGCGCTCTCAAGTGAATGATAAAAATCAAATCAGTGCATGGTTAACGCTGACCACAAAATCGTTGGTGAGTAATTTTGACAGTATTGCTTTGTTAAAATTGGCGTTTGAACAACTCCGTTTTGACGAAAAAGATCGCATTGTTGAGTTATTGCAACAACGTAAAACACGTTGGGCATCTCGTCTGTCAGGTTCAGGCCACAGTTATGCCATGCAAATTGCGGGACGTAACCACAGTGCTTTAGCAAAACGTGATTATCACAACACGGGCTTAGGTGCATTAAACTGGTTAGGCGATCTAGTCAGCCGTATTGAAAAAGATGCAGCAGCTTATGATGATTTGATCAATGAATTAAAAGCGATTCATTTAAAACTTTTACAAGCACCAAAACAGTTCTTACTGGTTTGTGAAGAACATCAGTCAGACCGTTTGGTTGAAGAAGTTCAAAATGTGTGGGACAAGTTAGCTATTCCTGAGCAAACTGTGACTTTAAAAGCTACTGAGCAGGTTGATACTGATGCAGATGAGGCGTGGTTAATTCAAGCCAATGTTCAATTCTGTTCATCGGCTTATCAGGCTGTTGAGGTGTCACATTCAGATGCTGCACCGCTGATGGTGCTGGCAGCGTACTTGCGTAATGGTTTCTTACACAGTGCAATTCGTGAAAAAGGTGGGGCTTATGGTGGTGGCGCAAGCTATGACGGCAATGCATGTTCATTCCGCTTCTATAGCTACCGTGACCCGCGTTTGGCTGAAACCTTCAATGACTTTGAAGCCAGTGTGCAATGGTTGCTCAATACTGAGCAAAAGCCACATCAGCTTGAAGAAGCAATTTTAGGTTTGATTGCGGGTATGGACAAACCAGGTTCACCAGCAGGTGAAGCGATTACGGCATGTTATGCACTTTTACATGCACGTACACCAGCCTTCCGTAAGCAGTTACGTAGCCGTCTTTTGGCTGTGAGTTTAGAGGACTTGCAACGTGTGGCGGTACAATACTTGCTTGAACAAAAACCAACGAAAGCCGTGGTTGCACCTATGGCGAAGCGTGATACTTTAATTGAGTTAGGTTTTAGTATTCAACAAGTTCAGTAAAACAATAAGAGGGTCGTATGGCGTTCAAATCATTTGAGCGTTCAACTTTAGTACTGGGCATGACTGTGCTCAGTACTTTGGGTGTCGCTAAAACACATGCACAAATTTCCGAAGTACCTGCAGCTCCTGCAACAGCCGAGGCATGTGTTGCATTGGCATCGAATGCAGACCGTTTGGCTTGTTATGATGCATTATTTAAAATTCCTGAAGCGGTAAAACCACATATTGTTTCTGAGCAACGTGCAGCTATGGAAATTGCACCTGAACCTGAAAATATCACAGGGAAGATTGCACAAAGTGTAAGCTCTGTCTTTGCTTCGGAAGGCCCTAAAATATCGCCAAATTTATCTTTAATGGATAGCCGTTGGGAGCTTTCACCAGAAAGCAAACTGGGAACTTGGAATATTCGTGCCTACCAACCTGTGTATTTAATGCCTGGTTTTTGGACGACAGATAAAAATGAATATCCACAAAGTCCAAATCCGACCAATACGGTAGATGAAGATCAGAACCTAAAGTCAATGGAAGCGAAATTCCAACTGTCTTTAAAAACCAAAGCGGTGGAAAACCTATTTGGGGACAATGGCGATGTTTGGTTGGGTTATACCCAGTCTTCTCGTTGGCAGCTTTATAATAGTGATGAATCACGTCCGTTCCGTGAAACGAACTATGAGCCTGAAGCCAGTTTGGTTTTCCGCACCAATTATGAATTGTTGGGTTTAAATGGCCGCTTGCTGGGATTAACTTTCAATCATCAGTCTAATGGTCGTTCCGATCCGCTGTCACGTAGTTGGAATCGTGTCATGTTGAATGTGGGTTTTGAAAGAGACAACTTTGCTCTCATGTTGCGCCCTTGGTACCGTCTAGACGAAGATGCAGGTGATGATAATAACCCTGATATTAAGGATTATGTCGGACGGGGTGACTTAACAGCATTCTACCGTTGGAATGAACATGATTTTTCACTCATGCTACGCCATAGTTTAAAAGGTGGCGATGACTCGCGCGGTGCTGCACAGTTTGACTGGGCTTTTCCTATTTCAGGGAAGTTGCGTGGCCATTTCCAGTTATTTGATGGTTATGGCGAAAGCTTAATTGATTATAACCACCGAGCGACTTATGTGGGCTTGGGTGTTTCCTTAATGAATTGGTACTAATTTAGAAACATAAAAAAACCACGTTCAATACGTGGTTTTTTTATGTTTAAGTGTTAGGTGTTTTAACCAATTTGAATATCGGCAGTTGGGTGTTTTAGGCGGCTCTTTTTCGGCGTCGCTATCAGGTAGGCCAGCGTTAAAGGACCTAAACGACCTGCAAACATCAAGAGCATCAAGATAAATAAACTTGCAGGTTGAAGTTCACCCGTGATGCCGCGTGACAAACCGACAGTACAAGCAGCGGAAATGGCTTCAAATAACAAATCCATAAACTGATGATTAGGTTCGATTAAAGATAAACTAAAGATGCCTAAGAAAATAAGTGCTGCGGTAATAGAGACGACAGCCATCGCCTTAAAAGAGGTTTTTTGAGAAACAGAGTGATTGAACACACGAATTTCATCTTCGCGTCGAAGGAAGCTAATCACGCTGAGTAAAACAATAATAAAAGTACCTACTTTAATCCCGCCTGCGGTACTCATCGAGCCACCCCCAATGAACATCAGTAACATAGTCACGAGGGTCGAAGCATCTTTCATCTGTGCCAAATCAAGACTGTTAAAGCCCGATGAACGAGGTACGGTGGCATGGAACCATGCATTTAAAGCTTGGTCACCTAAGCTCATTGGCGCTAAAGTGAGGGGATTGTTCGATTCAATCGCCCATAAAAGAACAAAAGCGATGAGGTTTAAGCCTGCAATGGTGGATAAAATCAGTTTGCTATTGGTACTTAAGCCTTTCCAACTTTTGCTGCGTTTAATGTCCATTAACACCACAAAACCTGTCCCACCAATGATGTATAGCATACTGATGGTAAAGGTAATGAGATACTGACCCGAGAAGCTCATTAGACTGTTGGGAAACAGTGAAAAGCCACCATTGTTAAATGCGGATACACTATAAAAAGCCGCATAAAAAAGAGCTTGGTTGAAGTTGTAATCTTCTAACCATGCAATGGTCAAAATAACCGTACCGATCGCTTCAAAAAATAAGGAATACAGCAGTACCCCTTTAATGGTGAAGGACACTTTGGATAAGCTGGTTTGACCAATGGTCTCTTGCGCCATGATTTGTTGCTTTAAACCGAGTTTGGTCGACAGACTCAGTGCGGCTAAAATTGCAAAAGTCATAAAGCCTAAGCCACCAATTTGAATCAGTAGCATGATGATGACTTTACCTGTTACGGTAAAAGTTTCACCGACATTCACCACAGACAGTCCGGTAATGGTGACTGCTGAGCTGGCGGTGAACAAAGAGTGAATCCAACTCAGTTCACCGTGGTGCGAAATGGGTAACTTTAATAATAGAGTCCCAATAATAATAAAGCTCAAAAACCCCAAAGCCAGCAGGCTGGGCGGGCTTAAATTAATGGTGCTGTTTTTTGGGGTTTGCCATTCTTTGACTTTTTTCATGATTTGAACCGTGCTGAAAGACGACGTAATGTTTCAACTAAACCTTCAACAACAAGAATATCACCCACTTGTAAAATTAAATTGGGGTCAATGCTGTACAAAACGTCTTTGCCACGTTTATGGAGTAATGTTTTCACATCAGGTGCTTGATCCATCAGTTGGCGGAAGCGAGTCCCTTGTAGTTTTTCATCAATTTCAATTTTGACAATATAGTGATTATCTTCAAGCGCCATATAACGACTGACCATGGGGTAGCATAAAGACTGCGCAATCCGCACGCCCATGTCCTCTTCAGGGTGAATAATTTTACTAATCCCTAAATGGCTTAAAATCATATGGTGTGACTTCGATTTGGCTTTAACCCAAATTTTTTCAACCCCAATATTTTTGAGGTGCAGCACACACAAAATACTGGCTTCAATATTTTCACCAATTGCGACCACCACGGCATCGCAGTTTTTAATATTTAGTTCATCGAGGACATGTTCGTCTGTTGCATCGGCAATAACAGCGTGAGTCACGTGTTCAGAAATATTTTCAACATATTTTTTTTCACTATCGATACCAATGACATCATGTCCCAGTTCAATGAGTTGAGTTGCAACTGTGGCTCCAAAACTTCCTAAACCAATCACTGCAAATTGTGCCATGTCATCTTTCCTTTAAATTTTTTTATACGTCGATTGTTAACGAATGTTGTGCCAAATTTCACAAGATGTCATCTTTATACAGACACGCTTTTTTCGATCAACCGCGCTTTGCCTTATACCAATATCTCACTCATCCAAAGGAGTATATAAATGCGGAAGACACTGTATGAATCCCTGAGGATCGCGTTTCCAGAATTGAATGATACCGCAATTCCAGAAGAACAAGATGAGTTTGAGCACTTTGTACGTTGGTTGAATAGCTATTATTCAAACATTCAAAAAATAGAACTCGATGATTTTCGACAAAATGGTATTGATGAATGCCATCGACTCCAACAGTTAGGTATTGACTTAGATGAGCTGAAAAACCAAATCAATGATGATATGGCGTCTTTTTATCAAATGTATGACAGTGAGGAAGAAGAAACCTCAGACATGCATGGTTATGATTTTGAATTTAGTTTTGATGTTATTTTTAACCACATTAAAATTTTTATTGAGCCTTATGAACTCAGTTTACTGGTTATTGAGCGGGAAAACCCTTATTGGCTATTGGTACCGCATAATGATGAGCTGATCGATAGAATTATTGTTACGTATAACCACACGTTTGGTGATGAAGAGCCGATGCAGCTCATAGAATAAAACCGCCTCGAAGGGCGGTTTTATGTATGTATTGAATCTTTTATTTTAAGAAACGTTGATAACCTAGGTTATTGGTAATTTCTTCATATGGATAAGAAATACTTTCTAAGGTTTCAATCAAACCATCTGGGTTTTGTTTCGCATCACTTGCTTCTAAACCAACAAGGACACGACCTTCCGCTGCACCATGGTTACGGTAGTGGAATAGGGTAATGTTATGCGTAGGGCCAAGGCGTTCGAGGAACATTAACAGCGCACCTGGACGTTCAGGGAACTCAACACGGAACAAACGCTCATTTTCAAGGTCTGCATGACCACCAATTAGGTAGCGAATATGCAGCTTTGCCACTTCATCATCAGATAAGTCATCGACATCGAACTGCGTTTTCAGCGCTTCAAAAATATCGTGACGCTCTTTTTCGCCACCTTTTAAGCTAATCCCGACAAAGACTTGCGCTGCACTGGTATCGCTCGCACGATAGTTAAACTCGGTGATATTACGGCCCTGTAGCGCTCGGCAGAAATTCAGGAATGAACCTTTTTTCTCTGGAATGGTCACAGCAAAAATAGCTTCTTTACGTTCACCCAATTCAGTGCGTTCTGCAATATAACGTAAACGGTCAAAGTTCATGTTGGCACCGCATACAATTGAGACGATGTTTTGCCCAATCAGCTCGTGTTTTTCAACATATTTTTTAATCCCTGCCAAGGCCATTGCACCTGATGGTTCAACAATGCTACGACATTCATCATAGGTGTCTTTAATTGCGGCACAAATTTCATCGGTATTGACTAAAACTACTTCACGCTCAACGATCGGGCCTGAGTTATCCGACTTTTGTAGTTGAATCACTTCAAATGGTTTTTCGCCAATCTGTGCTACCGCAGTACCATCAGCAAATAGACCGACTTGAGGCAGTACAACACGTTCACCTGCTTCAAATGCGGCTTTTAAACAAGCAGATTCGTCATATTCAACAGGAATGACTTTGACATGTGGTGCAACATCGCCTAAGTAGGCTGCTACACCAGCAATCAAACCGCCACCACCAACAGCGACGAAGACATAGTCGACATCACGCCATTGGCGCAAAATTTCATTGCCAATCGTACCTTGACCTGCCATGACCAGTTCATCGTCATAGGGTGGGATAAAGCTCATACCGTCTTCTGCGGCACGTTGAATTGCGTATTTGTTTGCAACGTCAAAGGAGTCGCCGTGGAGAACCACTTCACCGCCTAAGCGTTTGACCGCCTGAACCTTAATATCTGGGGTGGTTTTCGGCATCACAATAATGGCACGAATTCCGAGTTTTTTACCTGACAGTGCTACACCTTGGGCATGGTTGCCAGCAGATGCGGTAATTACGCCACGTTCAAGTTGGGCTCTAGGGAGTTGGCTAATGCGGTTATAGGCACCGCGCAGCTTAAATGAAAAGACCGGTTGTAAGTCTTCACGTTTAAAACGAATATTGTTATTGAGTTTCTCACTAATTCGAGGTGCCGCTTCGAGTGGAGTTTCGATTGCAACATCGTAGACTGTTGCTTGTAATATTTGTCGAACCAAACGAGACAGCATGTTAATTTCCCATTTAACAGTTTAAAATAGAGGATCATTGTAACAAACCCCTGTACATTTGGGCTGTAAAATCAGCAACAAATGTCAAAAAATAGTTGAGCCAAATTATGAGTCTGTATGCTACCCAAGATGAAAAAAAGCAAGCTGCTGCAAAAGCTGCCTTAAAGCACTTACCTAAAGGTGGCATTTTAGGGGTGGGTACAGGCAGCACCGTCAATTTCTTAATTGAACTTTTGCCCGAGCTTCAGCTTGAGGCGGCTGTGGCAAGTTCAGAAGCAACGGCTGAGCGCTTAAAGAAATTAGGCATTGAAGTGGTTGATATGAACTCTGTAGGCGGTTTAGATGCCTATGTAGATGGTGCAGACGAAATTGACCGTCATATGCATATGATCAAAGGTGGTGGGGCTGCACTTACTCGCGAGAAAATCGTGGCTTCAATTGCGAGAAAATTTGTTTGTATCGTTGATGACTCTAAGTGGGTTGATCAATTGGGGCGTGACTTCCCACTTCCGATTGAAGTGATTCCAATGGCTCGTTCAGCTGTGGCACGTAAAATTGTAGCGCTCGGTGGTGATCCTGCTTACCGTGAAGGCGTGGTGACGGATAACGGTAACGTGATTTTAGACGTCTATAACTTAAATATCTTAAATGCGCTTGAGCTTGAAAAAACCATTAACGACATTCCAGGTGTGGTGTGTAATGGTATTTTTGCAATCAATAAAGCAGATGTGGCAGTTGTTGCAACAGACAGCGGTATTGAAGAACGTACGGCGGTTTAATTTTAAATCTCCCCAAACCTCTCTTTGAAAATGAGAGGCTAAAAGCAAAAGCATTTTTATCTTATGTTTTTCTCCCTCCTTTCAAAAAGGAGGGCTGGGGAGGATGATTCAATAAAAGAATAATATTAATGACCTTAGTAAACCTACCTGAAATCCAAATCACTCATCATGCACGCGCGACTCGGTTAAGACTTCGCGTTGAACCAACTCAAATTCGTTTAACTGTACCTAAATTTTGCAACAAACGGCAAATTCAAGATTTTCTAAATCAATCTGAACAGTGGATGATTGAAACTTGGCAGAAGCAACAAGCCTGTCTGGTACAGATAGATCAAACCCTTCCCGTAGAGTTGCAGTTATTTAATCGACAAAATGCTTTAAAGGTGAGCTATAAAACACAAAAAAATGCGTATATTTTGGATGAACACAATCACCAACTTTGGATCAGTGACCGTCAGCCTGAAAGTTATTTAAAATCTTTTGTGATTGTATATGCCAAACAGCACTTGCCTATTTATTTGCAACAGATTAGTCATGAAACTGGTTTAAAATTTGCACAATGTTCAATTCGTCAGCCCAAGACCCGCTGGGGGAGTTGTAGTGCCAAACATGACATCATGCTTAACAGTGCTTTGGTGCTGTTTCCTGAAGTCATTACCCGTTACGTCTGTGTGCATGAACTCGTACATACGCAACATTTTGATCATAGTGCACGTTTTTGGGCAGAAGTTGCCAAATATGATGCCGCTTTTCAGCAGCATCGAAAAACCTTAAAAACAACCGCATTGCCGTATTGGTGGGCAAGCGTTTAAAGTTAATTTTACGTGCAGAATTTAAAAATAATTTCTTCTGATTGATTGAGCGTTAGTCAAAAAATGCTCTAAACTTCATGATCTAAGGTAAATATTCCTCAATTTCAGTCCAAAGACCTCAAATGTGAATTTTACAGATATCCACTATTTTATATTAATTGTTCCAGCTTGCCTGATTTTAATGGGAAGCTTGCTTTTAATATGTCACTTTGCTTTTAGGGCTCCCTCATATTTATTGTGGCTCGGGCTTGGATATATTGTGCCTTCGTTTTCTGTGGCCGCGCAAAGTTTTATGTCGAATAAGCAGTTGGCTTTGTCGGCACCCATATTAGGCAGTATGTATTTGTTTGGCGCATGGGCCAGCGCTTATGCTATGGGCTTAAGAAAGAATGCCAATGCACGTCCATATTGGTGTCTGGCCTTGGTCGTGATGGCTTTACTTTCACTCAGTTATTATTCCTATGTAGATGATCAACTGTGGATCAGGATGCTGATTCTGAACATTTCAATTGCATTGGTTGAGTCTTTGGTTTTGTTTTCAATGTTTAAACATTATCAAGGGATTGATTTGCTCAATAAAATAGTCGACTTTTCCTACGTGTTTATTGTGCTGTATACCTTTGTTCGTGGAATCATTATTTTTCTATTTTTAAGAGATATCGAAGCAGACATGCTAGCAAACTCAGTCTGGTGGCTAATGATGCTTGCTGCGAGCATTATCTTAAGTATGTGGTTTGCAATTGTGCTGCTCGGAACATTGGTACGCGATATTATCGATCAACTTAATGATGAGCGGTTAAGAGATCCGCTAACGCATTTATTCAATCGACGTGGCTTTAACGAAGCAGCTAAACGAAAGTTGCATCAGCTCTCTAAACAGTCTTATTTCTTGCTCATGTGTGATATTGACCATTTTAAGAAAATTAATGACACCTATGGGCATTTGGTGGGTGATCAAATTTTACAACAAGTCGGTGAAATTATTGGGCAAAATGTTCGTGCGCACGACTTGGTGGGGCGTTTCGGCGGAGAGGAGTTCATTGTCTTATTGCAAATTGATGACGCCACGCTGGCTTATAACATTGCCAATCGTATTCGTTTAGGTATTGCCGATGCACGATTATCCTCAAAAAGTATTGCCGTGACAGCAAGTTTTGGACTGGCTGCAGTACATCAACCCAACTTAAAATATGCCATACATACTGCCGATCAATTGTTATATCAGGCGAAACATTCGGGACGAAATCAGATTGGTTTTGAGCCTGCACAGAGTATATTGGATGTGTCTCATTAGGTGTCGATAGCACTAAAAACGCATAAATTCCAAGTAAAACAGTTTAGAAAGCAGAAACTTCCTGTCATACTAGGCAGTTACGAAATGGACAGTTTAAGTTTGAGGTAATACACGTGATTTCAGTTGGTATTGTCGGCGGTACAGGTTATACAGGCGTTGAATTGTTGCGTCTTTTACTACGACACCCAAATGTGCAAGTAAGCGTATTAACATCGCGTACAGAAGACGGTCGCCGTGTAGATGATATGTTCCCAAGCCTACGTGGACATACCGAACTTAAATATTCAGATTTTAATATTGATGAACTGAAAAAATGTGATGTGGTGTTCTTTGCGACACCGCATGGCGTTGCCATGAAGCATGCCGAAGAGTTGGTGGCTGCAAATACTAAAGTGATTGACCTTGCCGCAGACTTTCGTTTACAAGACTTAGAACAGTTTGAAAAATGGTATGGTATGCAGCATGCGTGCCCTGAACTACTGAAAGACTCGGTTTATGGTTTGTCAGAATTAAACCGTGAGCAGATTAAACAAGCCAATGTCATTGGTAACCCTGGTTGTTATCCAACGACAGTACAACTGGGTTTAGCGCCGTTATTTAAGCAAAACGACACATTAGTTAAACCTGAAAGCATTATTGTTGATGCAAAATCGGGTGTGTCTGGTGCAGGTCGTAAAGCCAGCCTTGGTATGATCTATTCTGAAAATGCAGATAATTTCAAAGCTTATGGCGTTGCAGGTCACCGTCATCATCCTGAAATTGTGGAAGCGTTGGAAAATATTTCAGGCTTAAAAGATGTATTTAACCACATTTTATTTGTCCCGCATTTGGTGCCAATGATTCGTGGCATGCTGAGCACGATTTATGTGGACTTAACCGATGCGGGTGAAGCTGCTGATGTGCAAAGTTTATATGAACAGTTTTATGCCAATGAAGCTTTTGTTGATGTGATGCCTGCGGGAAGCTCACCAGAGACACGTTCTGTGCGTGGTGCAAATCAATTGCGTATTGCGCTGTATAAACCACAACCGAAAAAATTGGTGGTCATTTCAGTACAAGACAATTTGGTTAAAGGGGCAGCAGGTCAGGCCGTTCAAAACATGAACTTAATGTTTGGATTTGCTGAAACTGCAGGCCTAGACGGAATTGGTTTATTACCATAAAAAACGTTTTAAAACTTCACACACATTTAGATTTCGATTTAAATGTGTGTTTTGAATTGAATCAAAATAAGAGATGACGATGCCGAACACTGACACCAATATGACGTCACAACAGCCTGAACCTGCAAAGCCGTTTTTGCAGACCAATAAGCCCTTGGCAATTGGTGCTGCAATATTGATGGTTGCAAGTGGACTATTGGGCTATACCGTCGGACATCGTCAGGGTTTAACGGTGGTAGGTTTTGATGCAGATGCTGAGCAACTGGTCGAAGTGGTACAAAAGCAAAAGACCAGTCTGGATGCTTTAAATAAAAACTATAATGCTGCTGTTCAGGAGCGTGACGTTGCTGTAACCAATTCAAATGAGCTGTATTTGTCATTGCAAAAAGCTCTGGATCAACAAGCGCAATCTGAAACCACAGCTGTGATTTACCGTGAGGTTTTGCGTCAACGCGGTGGTATTCCACTGGCTGTGCAGCATATTGCGATTAAACCGTTGCCTGAAAATGCATTTGAATATCAACTGGATTTGGTTCAAGTCAGTCCATCTAAACGTGCAGCTTCAGGTACCGTTGAACTCCGACTCATTCGTGGTACAGAGGTTTTAGTTGTACCGCTTGAAGACAAAAACTTTAACTTTGAAAACTATGAGCGTTTAACAGGGCGTTGGACGATGCCTAAAGGCTTTACGCCACAGTTTATCGAAGTCCGTTTAACAGGTAGCACACCAGTGACACGACGCTTTAGTTGGTCACGTGGTGAAGCCGTAGAAAGTCAATCTGCATTCGTCTCTGAAATTCCTCAGGCTGAGGCAAATGCACAATAATTGTGAATTGTAAGTTTATGGGTATCTCTAAGCGTTCAACGTGTTTAAATGAAATCAAGCAGTCTTTTCATGAATCTGGCTATGTCGATTGGCATATCAGCCCGCGCTTGAGCAATGATGAACCGCATGAAGAAGAAAATGGGGATGTCGCTGTCCAAACCGCGCCACCAGAACTTAAGCGTCCGCCACTCTATGCTGTCGTTTTAATGAACGATGACTACACCCCAATGGACTTTGTTATTGAAATTTTACAACAATACTTTGCTTTGAATCTTGACCAAGCCACGCAAGTAATGCTAACTGTACATTATGAAGGAAAAGGTGTTGCAGGCGTTTACCCGAGAGACATCGCGGAAACAAAAGCAAACCAAGTCAATAATTACGCTCGGTCTCAAGGTCATCCTTTACTTTGTCAGATTGAGCCGAAAGATTAAGGGGGTTCCATGCTCAGTCGTCAATTAGAAGTATCCTTACGTTTGGCTGTTAGTATGGCTCGACAAAAGAGACATGAATTCCTAACCGTTGAACATTTATTATTGGCTTTACTCGATAATGATTCGGCCGTAAATGCATTGAAAGCCTGTGGTGCAGATATTATTGTGCTTCGCAAAGAGCTTGAAGAATATGTAGAGCAGCACACCCCTAAGCTGGGCGAAAACAGTGATCAAGCCCCGCATCCAACCGAAAGTTTTGACCGTATCTTACAACGTGCAATTTTTCATGTGCAATCAAGCGGTGGTGATCGGACGGTTGAAGGCGCAGATATTTTAGTGGCGATGTACTCTGAGCGTGACTCTTTTGCAGTCTACCTCTTGAAACGCCATCAAATTAACCGTTTAACGTTGACACAATACTTGGCCCACGGCACACGTAAAGACGAAGTGCAAGTGGAAGAAGAAATTGAAGATCTTGATGGTGAATCTACCAGTTCAAGCAACGCAGGCCCTTTAGAGCTGTATACAACCAACTTAAATGTTGAGGCACAAAAGGGTAAAACAGATCCTTTAATTGGTCGTGAAAAAGAAATTGAGCGTGCAGCACAAATTCTATGCCGTCGTCGTAAAAACAACCCGTTATTGGTGGGTGATCCTGGTGTCGGTAAAACATCGATTGCTGAAGGTTTAGCTTGGCTCATTGTCAATGGTAAAGCACCGAAACCATTGGCAAATGCTGAAGTGTATAGCTTGGACATTGGTGCTTTGGTGGCAGGAACCAAATACCGGGGTGACTTTGAAAAACGTTTAAAACAACTTTTGAACGCGTTGAAAAAGAAACCAGAAGCAGTTTTGTTTATTGACGAAATCCACATGATTATTGGTGCAGGCTCAAGTATGGGCAGCACGATGGATGCGTCAAACTTGATTAAACCCGCTTTGGCCAATGGCTCATTGCGCTGCATCGGCTCAACCACATTCCAAGAATACCGCCAAGTCTTTGAAAAAGATCATGCATTGTCACGCCGTTTCCAAAAAATTGATGTCAATGAGCCATCTATTTCAGAAACGATTGATATTTTACGCGGTTTGAAGAGCAAGTTTGAAGATTTCCATCATGTTAAATATGATGACAAAGCTTTAATTTCTGCGGTTGAGTTATCTGCGAAATTCATTAATGACCGATTCTTGCCGGATAAAGCTATTGATGTCATTGATGAAGCAGGGGCACAACGTCGTCTGAAAGCCGAACAAGATGACACCTTGATTACCGTGGAAAATATTGAAGATATCGTGTCGAAAATTGCACGTATTCCACCAAAAACTGTGTCTAAAGATGACAAGACCGTTCTTGAAAATCTTGAGCGTGATTTAAAACGTGTGGTCTTTGGTCAAGATGAAGCCATTGAAGCTTTAGGCTCAGCAATTAAACTGTCGCGTGCAGGCTTAAAATCACCAGATAAACCTGTGGGTAGTTTCGTTTTTGCAGGCCCAACTGGGGTAGGTAAAACAGAAGTCACCAAGCAGCTTGCGAAATTACTGGGTGTTGAGCTGGTTCGTTTCGATATGTCGGAGTACATGGAGCGCCATGCGGTTTCACGTTTAATCGGTGCGCCTCCAGGTTATGTAGGTTTTGATCAAGGTGGTTTGTTGACCGATGCGATTCATAAAAATCCGCATTGTGTATTATTGCTAGATGAGATTGAAAAAGCACATCCAGACGTGTTCAACTTATTGTTGCAAATCATGGACCATGGCTCATTGACTGATAACAATGGTCGTAAATCAGACTTCCGTAATGTGGTGTTGGTCTTGACCACAAATATTGGCGCGGAAAGTATTTCTCGCGTGAGTATTGGCTTCATGGATCAAGACAATAGCAATGATAACCAAGATGCAATGAAGAAAGCATTTTCTCCAGAGTTCCGTAACCGTTTAGACAGTGTGATTCAGTTTAAAGCTTTACCTACGACAGTAATTGAAAATGTAGTGGATAAGTTCTTAACTGAATTGCAAGCACAACTCGATGATAAAAAAGTCATTCTTGAAGTGGATCAGAGTGCGCGTGAGTGGATGGCTGAAAATGGTTATGATCGTTTAATGGGCGCTCGCCCAATGCAACGACTCATCCAAGAGCATTTGAAAAAGCCACTGGCTGAAATGATTCTATTTGGTGAGCTTGCAGAACACGGTGGCAATGTTGCGGTCTCTGTGAAGAATGAAAATGGCAAAGCGGTGGGTTTAAAACTTGAAGTTTTTGAAGACCAAACGGCTGAGCCTGCTTAAAAATTGCTACATAATTTAAAACCCGTGTTCGCACGGGTTTTTTATTGAAAAAGTATTTAACAGTTAGAACTAATAAAAGTAGGTTGCATGGATATTCAATTGACGAAAGTTTTAAGTACATTTGTACTGTTTTTGGTAACCGCTGTGATGGAAATATTAGGCTGTTATTTCCCTTATTTGATTTTAAATCAGGGAAGAAGTCATTGGTTGTGGTTTCCTACAGCTTTAGCGCTAGGTGCTTTTGTGTGGTTGTTGACTTTACATCCGGCTGCGTCAGGACGTATTTATGCCGCTTATGGCGGAATTTATATTTTTACCGCATTGCTATGGTTACGTTATGTCGATCACGTTTATTTATCCCGTTGGGATGTAATGGGTGGGGCAGTGGTATTGATTGGTGCGGCCATGATTATCTTACAACCACAAGGATTGGTTCGCTAAAGTAGAGAACCAATCGCTATAAAGACACTATTTGATACCGCAGTCTTTTTGCTTTAATTCTAAATCGTAGCTATTTTTCTCAGAGCTGAGCTGTAATTTTACAATGTAGGGGTTATGGCGTTGATACTGATGCTCGAAGAAAATATTGCAGTTTTGTACAACATTCTTTTTAATCACTTTTTGAACTTCTTTCGCACCCAAATCTTGTTCAAACTGGGCAAAATCAGGGGTAATAATCAAACCCTTAAGCTCGGTACGGTCTGCATATAGGTTAAATTGTTCAATGATGGTGTTGTTATCAATTTCAATTGGGAGGGTTCGAGAGTCTTCTGCAGTTAATACGGTTAAGATCTCGTTCAGAGTTTCAGGCTGTTTAATTTTAAAATTTGCATCAATAATTTGTTTGGACTGTAAATAGTCATCAAATTCTGAGGCTTGAACCTGAAAAAAAGTAGAGCTTAGAATTGTAGCAAGGCACAGGCCAGTTTTTTTGAAATGCATGGAAAGTGTCGCTTATAAAAATTATGTTCCGATTATAGCTTTGCCCTTATAAAAAAAGCACCCTTAGGTGCTTTTCGTTGGGAAAATTAATTAATCTTTCTTGGCATTTTCATTGATTAAAAACTCAATCAATGCTTTTTGTGCATGTAAGCGGTTTTCAGCTTCATCCCAAACCACGGCATTTTTATGGTCGAGCATCTTTTCAGAAATTTCTTCGCCGCGATGCGCAGGTAAACAATGCATAAATAAACAATCAGGATGAGCAAGATCCATAAGACGTTCATTCACTTGAAAGTCTGCAAAAGCAGCTTCACGAATTTTTTGCTCTTCTTCTTGGCCCATGCTTGCCCATACATCGGTCACGATGAGGTCTGCATTTACGGCAGCATCTTCAGCTGAGTTAACCAGTTCTGCACAATGCGCAAATTCACTTAAAAATTCTGCTTTGGGTTCATAACCTTTAGGCGCAGCAATTTTTAACTTAAAGCCCCACATATGCGCAGCTTCAATATATGAATTACACATATTGTTGCCATCACCAATCCACGCTACCGTTTTGCCTGCAATGGGCCCACGGTGTTCAACAAAAGTTTGAACATCTGCAAGTAGTTGGCAAGGGTGGTGATCATCGGTCAAGGCATTAATCACAGGAACTTTTGAATAAGAGGCAAAACGTTCAACAATGTCATGTCCAAAAGTACGGATCATCACAATATCCAACATGCTTGAAATCACGCGTGCTGAATCTTCAATCGGTTCACCACGACCCAATTGGGTGTCTCGTGGAGAGAGGAAAATTGCACTGCCACCAAATTGGCTCATGCCTGCTTCGAACGATACACGGGTACGGGTGCTCGATTTTTCAAAAATCATACCCATGACTTTACCAACAAACGGTTGGAATACTTCGCTGTTGTGCTGTTTACGCTTTAGTTCGATACCGCGTTGCACAACTTGGTTCAGTTCTAAAGTAGATAAATCGCGTAAGGTAAGAAAGTGACGTAGAGCCATTGTTACTCCACAATAATTGCTGAAAACCGAAATAGGTACAGAACAACAATTAGTTGTTGGTTGGTGGAAAGAAAAAGAGAGTCGATTAATATACTATATGCAAAGGAAATTGCAAAAAAACTAGACTTTTTGATGACCTGCTAAGAAACGATCTACGCAATAATGAACATATTCTAGATTTTCTTGTTCATTTTCTTCAACATAGATGTTCATAAGCACTCGCCACTCTAACTCACGTACAATACCAAAAAAAAGCTGGGCAGAATAATTTGGGTGTTCACATCGAATAATGCCTATTTCATCTGCTTTGGTTAAAACACAAGCCACAGCATCTTCAATATGTTTAGGCCCTTGTTTGTGAATATGAAAGGCCAACTGCGGATTACGTTGTACTTGTTCCATAATGAGTCTTAAAAAAGAGGCATTTTCTGGAAGCACGAGATGCGTTTGAATATTTAAAATGGTTTGTATTAAATAAACGCGCAAATTGTCCTTAGTGAAATCAAAAGGCATACAAATATCTTTAAAAAACAGCTCACGACGGTAGTCACAAATTGCTGTAAAAAGACCGTCTTTATTGCCAAAATATTTGTAAATCGATGCTTTTGAACCACCCGCATGATTGACAATATCATCAAGTGAAACCGCATCGTAGCCATGTTGCAAAAACAACTCGTTTGCACTTAATAAAAATGCAAGACAGCGTTCATGACCTCGTTTTGTGTGAGGTATGTCACGTGTAAGGGGTTCTAGTTGAACTGAGTCGTGCATATAACTAAAAACAGCCTAATAAATGTGGATCTCTAGTTGCTATCATAGCAAAAATATGCACACATTGTTGTTTTGGGGCTTATCTGTTTACCACTAAAGCCCAACGCATGGAAGAAAATTACACAATAAAAACGTGAACCATGGGACTAAAGTTTTAGAGTGATCATTCTAAAATGTCATAGCCAATTCAGTCATTATGGCTATACTCAAAACTCGAAAATTAAAGTAAATGCCGTGGAAAGGACGATGACAGAACAAAGATCTGCAGGCTTAAGATTTAGACAAGCACTGGAAGTGGAAAAACCATTACAAATTATCGGTACTGTCAATGCTTATGCAGCAATGATGGCGAAACAGGTGGGCTACAAGGCCATCTACCTTTCGGGTGCTGGTGTAGCCAACTACTCTTATGGATTGCCTGACTTAGGCATGACCAGTCTGGATAATGTTTTGGAAGATGTACGCCGCATTACCGAACGCGTAGACACCCCGTTACTGGTCGATATCGACACCGGTTGGGGTGGGGCATTTAACATTGCGCGTAGCGTTAAACAAATGATTGCCGCAGGCGCAGCCGCAGTGCACATCGAAGACCAAGTGGCCCAAAAGCGCTGTGGCCACCGCCCAAACAAAGAAATCGTCACCCAACAAGAAATGGTCGATCGCGTCAAAGCTGCAGTCGATGCTAAAACCGATGCAAATTTTGTGGTGATGGCACGTACCGATGCTCTACAAAAAGAAGGCCTACAAGCGGTGATTGACCGTGCCTGTGCTTGTGTAGAAGCCGGTGCTGATGCGATTTTTGCCGAAGCAATGACTGACATTACCATGTACAAAACCGTCTGTGATGCAGTCGGTGTCCCAGTATTGGCGAACATCACCGAATTTGGCGATACTCCATACTACACCAAAGAACAACTGGCAGAACAAGGCATCTCGATGGTGCTGTATCCACTGTCACCGACCCGTGCCATGCAAAAGGCAGCACTGGAAGTCATGCATGCCATTCGCAATGACGGCACCCAAGTCAACGTCCTCGACAAAATGCAACAGCGCAAAGAACTCTACGAATTTCTCGATTACCACACCTTTGAAAACACATTAGACAAGCTGTTTAAACAGGAGAATTAAAAATGGCTGAAGGAAAAGTCCTCACAGGCGCAGGATTGCGCGGACAAGTCGCAGGAAAGACAGCACTCTCAACCGTGGGCAAAAGCGGAGCAGGCTTAACTTATCGTGGTTATGATGTTCAAGACCTCGCTGAAAACTGCCAGTTTGAAGAAGTGGCTTACCTGATCTTCTTTGGTGAACTACCCACAGCAGAACAGCTCACCGCTTACAAAGCTAAACTTAAATCACTGCGCCAACTGCCACAAGCACTTAAAGAAGTACTTGAGCGTATCCCAGCAGACTCACACCCAATGGATGTGATGCGTACGGGCGTATCAATGCTGGGCAACCTAGAAACAGAACAATCTTTTGCAGAACAGCAAGATGTTGCAGACCGCATTCTCGCAACGCTTCCAGCAATCATTTGCTACTGGTACCGCTTTAACCATGATGGCGTACGCATTGAAGAAAATACCGATGACGATTCAATCGGTGCTCAATTCCTACACCTGCTGCGTGGCGAAAAACCAAATGAACTGCATGAGCAAGTGATGAATGTATCACTGATCCTCTATGCAGAGCATGAATTCAACGCATCGACCTTCACCGCACGCGTATGCGCATCAACCTTATCCGATATGCATTCATGCATCACCGGTGCAATTGGTTCACTACGTGGCCCATTACACGGTGGAGCAAACGAAGCAGCGATGGAAATGATTGAAAACTGGACGTCACCTGAAGAAGCTGAGCGAGAAATGCTGGGTAAATTGGAACGTAAAGAAAAGATCATGGGCTTTGGACATGCAATCTACAAAGACAATGACCCACGTAATGGCATCATTAAAATTTGGTCTGAGCGCTTAGCCAAAGATGTCGGTGATACCGTTCTTTATCCAGTTTCAGTCCGTTGTGAAGAAGTGATGTGGCGTGAGAAGAAATTGTTCTGTAACGCTGACTTCTTCCATGCATCTGCTTATCACTTCATGGATATTGCGACCAAATTATTCACACCAATCTTCGTGATGAGCCGTGTGACGGGTTGGGCGGCGCATGTGATGGAACAACGTGCAGACAACCGTATTATTCGCCCAAGTGCGGACTATACTGGGCCTGAACTGCGTAAAGTAGTGCCGATTGAAGAACGTTCAGCGGCTTAATATAAAGCTCTGATACATTATTAAAAAAAGCCTCTTCGGAGGCTTTTTTTATATGCAATTTTTTTGTTGATTTTTCTCAGGGGTTAATTCATATAAATATTTAATTTTAATTAAATAATAGATAATTAAAAGAATAGAATTGCTATAATCGCGACCGTTTATTTCTTCATTTTTATTGTAATTTACTTTATGAAACATAAGTTTTTGTGTGCATCAGCACTGTTTTTGGGGTTGTCGCATTCTGCTTTCGCCATGCCATTTGATCCACTTATTGGAACATGGAAAGTGATTGATGATCGGACAGGGTATTATATTTCAGATATTGTGATTCGTAAGAATTCTAAAACATCACAATATAGCGCAGTGGTGAACAAGTACTATCCTTTGGCTGGAGCGCCTGTGAGTGATGTGTGCAGTAAGTGTCAGGGTGGGCTTAAGGATAAACCGATTTTTGGTATGCAAGTGCTGAATGGATTAATGGGTGATGCAACAGGTCAAAAATTCGCAAAAGGCCAATGGCTGAATCCTCAAGATGGCCGTGTATATAACATCAATACTGCGCTGCTCAATGCAGGTAAAGATCAGATGAAGGTACAGGCCTCAGCAAAAGATGCGAAAGGTTTGAGCAACATGACATGGAAAAAGCTTTAAGTCTTTTGAATGTGTCGATAAAGCCATCGTACGGTCATAGTTAGATGGCTTTTTTATGGATAAAAGAGTTAGAGAGGGATTTTCTAGACTTGTTGAATTCATATAAAAAAGAAAAATTGCATTTCGGAGTGTATGTTAAAGTAAATGTAGTCTTTTAATCGATGAGATGTACGCCCTGAAGAGAGATGATTAAGATTTACTTAATTGATAATGATAACTATTATTGTATGTTAAGCTTCGGTATCTTATGGCTGTATATACGAAAAATGACTCATCTTTATAGAAAGATTTTTACTACTGTGCTTTCGCGAATTTTTGGCTCGTTGTTGATTTTGGGTGCCAGTTTAAGTATTTATGCGAAACCTGAAATGAAACCTTTACCTGCCAATATTGCAGAAGTGGGGTCTGAGTATTACGATTTCAAAATTAAAGAGTTTGTATCCAAAGACCCACAAAAAACATATAAAGTGTGGTTAGGTATTCCTAGAACAGCGCAAAATGGACAAAAAGCGTATCCATCTGTTTTTATGTTAGATGGGAACTCTGCGATGTCTCATCTGACTGAAGAAATACTTAAGTCTTTGTATGCAAATGATGCCCCTGTATTGGTTGCCATTGGTTATAAAACCAATTTGCCATTTGCCACAGCTTTTCGTTCACTCGACTATACTCTAGCAGATTTATTAACTGGAAAACCCGCCCAAGATCCACGAAATCCAGAGCGAATGAGCGGGGGAAGTGCTGATTTTAGAAATGTGATTTTGAAGGACATCGCTCCTTGGGTTGAGCAGAATGTAAAGCTGGATGCGCAAAAAAGAGCGTTATGGGGGCATTCCTATGGAGGGCTTTTTGTGCTTGATAGCTTGCTCGATGGTCGTTATTTCAGCCATTTCTTTGCTGCAAGTCCATCACTTTCTTGGGCCGATGAGCGCATGATGCAAAAAATTAGAATAGTAAAATTAACCAAAGAGGCGCAAAAACATGTATGGCTGATGGAAGGTGATCTTTTAACACATACTGGAGCACAGCAAAGCGCTAATTTTGATGCAAATGGCATCAATAAAAATAGAGAAATTCTATCTCTATTTGATCAGCAAGGCGTAGAGGCTAAATTTTTAATCTATCCAAATCTAAAGCATGGTGAGGTGTTTAAAGCGTCTTTATTAGACGTGCTTTCAAATAAATTGTATTGATGGTATTTAAACTATCTGAACATAAAAAAAGCCTGACCATATGATCAGGCTTTTATTCTCAACAACGTTAAACAGGATTTTGTTCTAGTAGTACTTGGCCATATTGGGCGCGGAGTTCACGTTTTAGCATTTTACCCGTACCGCTCAGTGGAATACTGTCGACAAAAATCACACGGTCAGGGATCTGCCATTTCGCAATTTTGTCGGTATAGTAGTCTAAGACACCTTGTTCAGTGACCGTGCTATCAGGTTTCTTCACAGCGATGACAATAGGACGTTCATCCCATTTTGGATGTTCGGCTGCAATAACGGCTGCCATAAGAATGTCTGAATGTCCCATCGCAAGGTTTTCAAGTTCAACCGATGAAATCCATTCGCCGCCAGACTTAATTAAATCTTTAGAGCGGTCACTGATGCATAAGAAGCCGTCTTCATCTAAAGTTGCAATATCACCTGTGTCAAACCAGCCATCGGTCGTGAGTGCAGAGTCATCTTTACCAAAGTAACTGTCAATAATCCAGTGCCCTTTAATTTGTAGATTTCCAATCTGCTCACCATCGCGGGCAATTTCATTGCTGCCTTTTTCTTCATCGGTAAGACGTAAATCTACTCCAAAAGGCGGACGGCCTTGAGAAAGACGTAGCTTGAAACGCTCTTGTTCAGAGAGCTGTTGATGTTTGGCTTTAAGTTGGTTGGCAGAACCGAGTGGACTGGTTTCGGTCATACCCCATGCATGAATGGTGTCGCAGTTATAGTCATTTTTAAAGGCCGCTAACATGGATGGTGGACATGCAGAACCACCGACAACGTTACGGTTCATACTTGCCAGTTGACTGCCTGTTTGTTTGGCTGCTGCCAATAAACCTTGCCAAATGGTTGGTACACCCAAAGCTACAGTGACTTTATACGTATCAATCATGTTCACTAAACTTGGCCCATCTAAGCCTGGCCCTGGCAGTACAACTGTACAACCGACCATAGCCGCTGCATAAGGCGTACCCCAAGCATTGACATGGAACATTGGTACTACAGGCAACATGATGTCATTTGCAGACAGATTCAGAGAATCGGGTAGGCTGATGGCAAAACTATGCAAAATGGTGGAGCGGTGGCTATATAGCACACCTTTTGGATTTCCCGTTGTGCCTGAGGTATAGCACAAAGAGCTTGCGGTTTGCTCATCAAAGCTTGGCCATGTGAACTCTTCAGACTCTTTGCTGACCAAGTCATCATAAAATTTCACATCGGCAATTTTTTCTGTAATAGCGTCATCTGCAGCATCTAAACAAATAAAATGCTCTACATGGGGTAAATGTGCTTTTACCGCAGCAATGAGTGGCGCAAAGGTTTTATCAAATAACACCACGCGGTCTTGGGCATCATTGATAATAAAAATCAATTGTTCTGGAAATAAACGTGGGTTGATGGTGTGGCAAATATAACCACTGCCAGAGATCGCATACCAAGATTCTAGGTGACGATGATTGTTCCATGCGATGGTCGCCACACGGTCGCTTTGCGAAAGTCCTAAGCCTTTGAGGACATTGGCAAATCGCTTAGAATTGGCTGCGACTTTGGCCCAGTTGGTTTCAGTGATACTGCCGTCTGTATTTTTAGAAATAATGGCTGTATCCGCATGGTAGCGTTCTGCGTGATCAATAAGATTGCTAATTAATAGCGGTTGAAACATCATACGTCCAAGCATGTATAAATATCCTTATCGTTGCTTTTTTATCAAATTCTTTATTGGTTACTCGAAACATCTGTTTTGAGCATTCATTGTATTTTTATCCTAGCTTGATCCAAATTTAAATCAAGCATTGTTTCATTCTCAGCCGTATTTTTAAAAGCGATGTGAAGCAGAACTACAAGTAAATGAAAAGCATCATTTAAAAAAGTAAATGACCTTTTATCACTTTATGCTGTTATTCGACAAAAGGCACTTGAAATTTATAAAAACTATGTTTAAAACTGTGTATAGCTCATGAGATATGAGTTGTGGGTATTTCAGGAAGATATACCTATTTTAAGAAGCGAATTTTTAAAAAATCACTTACAGGAGTTAAAAATGCTTCAGTTGTTTAAAAAATTATTTTGCATCCACGTTTATGAATATGAACAAATGACTGAAATTGGGGAGCATATGGAATGCCGAAAGTGCGGTGATTCTAAAACCGACTAATCATCTTAAGGAAAAGTGAGCGAAAGCTCACTTTTTTAATGTCGATCATTTTTATGGCTTGGTTTGACTGAATCGACGCAGAACGGCTTACAATAGCCGAATCACAGTGTTTAGCGTATTCGGATGATGATTAAAAATTTTCAAGCACAGACTTATATTGTCGATGATAATCTGACTGATACCTTAAGCTGGCTGTGTCAGCATCAAGAGTGTTTTGATTCTTTTCACTATGACGCGATTCGCCAAACCTTAACTGTCCGCCATGCCAATGGTGAAGATGAGATCTTCCAAGGTGATTATCTGAATGCCAGTTATGGTATTTTAATTACTGCGCATAATTTTGCTCAGTCATCTGAAGGTTAAATAGATAGACATTAAAAAAGCCCCATACTGAATAAGGGGCTTTTTTGTGCTTAGCAAATCTTGGGAATTAGCTTGCCATGGCATCTAGGCTAAGGTCTGCCACCGTTGGTTTTGGCTTTTCTGCCACTAAACCTAATTTGGTGAACAGTTGACGATCTTTACCTTCGCCTGCATTTGGCGTGGTCAGTAGTTTCTCACCCGAGAACAATGAGTTTGCACCCGCCATAAATGCAAGTGCTTGGTCTGAGTCAGAAAGTGCTTCACGACCTGCAGATAGGCGGATATAGCTGTGCGGCATGATAATTCGCGCAACAGCAATGGTACGAATCCATTCCGTCACATCGAGTTTTTCAACATCTGCCAGTGGCGTGCCTTCAATTGGAACCAACATGTTGATTGGCACAGATTCTGGGTGAATTGGCATCGTTGCAAGCTCTTGCAATAAACCAATACGGTCTTCTTTCTTTTCACCTAGACCAACAATACCACCGCTACACACTTTCATACCTGCTTGACGGACATATTCTAAGGTATTTAAACGGTCGTCAAAGGTACGTGTACTAATAATATGTGAATAATACTCGCGTGAAGTGTCGAGGTTATGGTTGTAATAATCTAAACCTGCATCTTTTAAACGCCCAGCTTGAGACTCATTCAGCATCCCTAAAGTCATGCAAGTCTCTAAACCAAGTGCTTTTACTTCTTTAACCATTTCTAGTACATAAGGCATGTCACGTTCATGTGGATTACGCCAAGCTGCGCCCATACAAAAACGAGATGAGCCTGAGGCTAAAGCTTCTTTGGCTTCTGAAATAACTTTGTCTACAGCAATTCGCTTTTCGGCTTCAAGTTTTGAGTCATAACGTGCTGACTGAGAGCAGTACTTACAGTCTTCAGGACATTTTCCTGTTTTAATCGACAGTAAAGTACTGACTTGAATGGTGTTGGCTTGGAAATGTTGGCGATGTACGGTCTGCGCTTGAAAGACGAGATCAAGAAAGGGCTGATCATACAAAGCTTCGATTTCTTCACGCGTCCAATCATTGCGTAGGTTCATAATGGCGATCCATTTTTAATTCTAACTTGTATACATCATACATTTAACGTGCCAACTTAAAAGGCATTATTGCTCAGTTTTAATAGTATCTCCCGATTATGTTTTTAATTTTATCTTTTTATGAGATTGTAAAAATAGTTGCAAAGTTGAGCGTTTTTTCGGAAATTTGGCCGCAAAATTCTATTTATTTGGATTTTGAGTTACACTGAAAATGCAGCTAAATAGATAAAATAAATAAAATTATGCAAGCAAATGGCTATTTGATTGAACTTTTATTGATTGAGTCTGTTTGAAGCAAGTATTAGTGCTTTTTCATCAGTTGCTCTTGGGTGGCCCAGTCAATATGGACTTGCACAATATCGTTTAGCTCTGGGCGAGAAGCTTGTAATTGCTGCAATATTTCATCTGAAAATGGTGCATTACCTAAACCAATCGCGACGTTACGCATAAAACTTTGGTAGCCTGTACGACGTAGGGGACTCCCTTCTGTATTTGCCATAAATGTGTTTTCATCCCATTGCCAAAGGTCAATTAGTTGAATGTCATCCAAACCATGACGTGGGTTAAAATCATCAATTGGTGTGGTTTTGGCAAAGCTATTCCACGGGCAAATGAGCTGGCAGTCATCGCAACCAAACACACGGTTACCAATACCGCGGCGTAGTTCTTCAGGAATAATGCCTTGGAACTCAATAGTTAAATAGGCAATGCATTTACGTGCATCTAATAAATAAGGCTCAACAATGGCTTGGGTCGGACAAATATCAATACAAGCGCTACATGAACCACAGTGTTTGGTGGTGGCTTGGTCAAAAGGTAGCTCTAAAGAGGTAAAGAGCTCACCCAAAACAAAAAATGAGCCTGATGTTTTATGAATGAGTAAGGTGTGTTTACCGACCCAGCCCATGCCCGCATTTTCAGCCAATGATTTTTCAAAAATGGGTGCTGAGTCTGCAAAGGGGCGAGATTCAAAATCGCCAACTTTGGCTTTGATTTTCTGAGAAAGGGTCTTTAAACGCCCACGCATGACTTTGTGATAGTCACGTCCGCGTGCATAACGCGCAATGATGGCGCTATTTGGTGCAAAAGGCACAAGACGTGGTTCAGGAACGGCTACCAAATAATCCATACGCACACAAATAATACTTTTGGTACCCGGAACAAGCAGTGTTGGATCTGCGCGTTTTTCTAAGTTTTCAGCAAGAAAATGCATGTCACCATGATAACCAAGTTCTAAATATTTTTTAAAACGCGGCAATTCAGCTTGAGCATCTGGTTTGGCGATGACACAATCAGAAAATCCTAAAGCCAGTGCTTCAGCTTTAATCCAAGCCTTAAGCTGCTCTGGATCATATTGATCTACAGGGATTTTTGAGGAAGATGTGGATGTTGTCATAACCAAGAACAAAGGAAAAATCATGCATCAGCAAGTGTACCACAGCAGTGAGATTCAAGCATGGGAAGGACGTTGGTTCGCGCAGCAAAATAGTGCTTATGGGCTGATGCAACAAGTCGCATGGGCAACAACTGAACATATGCTGTCTAGGCTTAAACAGCAGCAGGTCAAAAGCGTTGCGGTGTGTTGTGGTCAAGGCAACAATGCAGGTGATGGTTACTTGATTGCATCGTATCTAGCCGCGCAAGGCTATGATGTTGAAATTTATGCAGCAGCTTTGGGAGAGTCTACTTCACTGCAACAAGCACATGCAGCAGCTGTGCAACAGGGGATAATGATTCATAGCGGTTTTGCTTTTCAACATTCATATGATGCCTATATTGATGCTTTGTTTGGCATTGGGTTAAACCGTGAACTCAGTTCAGACTGGCAGACAGTGATTCAGCAGATCAATAGACAAACAGGTTTAAAAATTGCGGTTGATATTCCAAGTGGTTTGCAGGCCAACACGGGGCAAGCTTTACCTTGTGCAGTTGTCGCCGATTATACTTTTACGGCTCTCGGCCTAAAGGTAGGTTTATTTACTGGACAGGGTAAAGCATTTTCAGGAGAGGTCACGCTTATTTCGCTACTTCCTGTAGACAGTGCTTTAAAACCTTTAGCTTCACTTGCTCCACAGCATGTGCAGCTTGTACCGCGTCAAGCCTTTGGGCATAAAGGAAGTTACGGACACGTAATGGTGATTGGGGGACATGCACAGATGGGCGGTGCGGTGATGTTAGCTGCAGAAGCTGCCTTTCATGCGGGTGCAGGCAAGGTGACCGTGGTATGTGATGCAAAACACCATACTGCAATTCTAGCCCGTGCACCCAATATTATGCTGCGTGATATTAACCAAATGTCGCTCCAAGAGCGTGAAGCATTGGTGGCTCATGTGGATGCAGTTAGTTTTGGTATGGGCTTGGGAAGAGACTCGTGGGCTCAGCAGCAGTTTGATGCATGGTTTCCACTCATTCAGACCAGTGCTTTACAGGTGGTGTTGGATGCGGATGCTTTATGGTTTTTGGCTGAAAAGCCAGTAAAACTCGGTGAGCAGGTGTACGCAACACCGCATCCTGGGGAGGCCGCGACTTTGCTCGGTATCAGTACCTCAGTGGTGGAGTCCGACCGTATTGCAGCTATTTATGCCTTACAAGAAAAATATGCAGGACAATGGGTGCTTAAGGGTTCGGGAAGCTTGATTTTAGATACGCAACTTTGGATTTGTACCGTAGGTAATCCAGGGATGGGAACAGGTGGAATGGGAGATGTATTGGCAGGTATGATTGCCAGTTTAAAAGCACAGTTGCAAGATGACATTGCGTTACATCAAATTGTGACCTTACATGCCCAAGCAGGTGACCTTTTGGCTCAGCAAGGTGAGCGTGGTTTACAAGCGCAGCAAATGAGTCAAGCTATTTATACGGTCGTGAACCGAGAGCATACAGTATGAAAGCAGTAAAACTGACCATATCGGGAAAAGTTCACGGTGTTGGATATCGACGCTGGTTTGCACAATATGCTGTTGCTGTAGGTTTAAAGGGTTATGTACAGAATCTGGATTCAGGTGCAGTTGAAGCGCTGCTTTTGGGTGATGATGGTGTGGTTGCCGAACTGGTGAATTTCGCTAAAGTCGGGCCAACTCATGCGGTAGTCACTGATGTGGTCATCGTAGAACTTGCTTCAGAACAGCAAAGATTTACAGATTTTCAAATACGTCGCGAATGACTAAGTATTCAAAAATAAAAAAAGGGCGAAAGTTTAACTTTCGCCCTTTTTTCTAAGATGTTAAATCTTAGTGGTGGTGACCACCAGCACCGTGCGCATGGCCGTGCTGTAATTCTTCTTCAGTTGCATCGCGGATTTCTACGATTTCAACTTCGAAAGTTAAGTCTTGACCAGCAAGTGGGAAGTTCGCATCAACAATTACGTTTTCGCCTTCAACTGCTTTTACAGTTACGATTTGAACGCCATCATCAGTTTGAGCTTGGAACTGCATACCCGCTTGGATGTTGTCTACGCCTTGGAACATTTGCGCTGGAACTTCTTGAACGAGTTCAGGGTTGTATTCGCCATAACCTTCAGCAGCAGGAACAGTAACAGTGAATTTTTCACCTACAGTTTTGCCTAGCAATGCATTTTCTAAACCTGGGATGATGTTACCTGCGCCGTGCAAATATGCAAGTGGTTCACCTTGTGATTGGTCTAGCGTTTCGCCTTCAGCGTTAGTCAATTTGTAGTTGAAAGAAACCACGTGATCATTTGCGATAGCAGTCATGTTTTTCGTCCATTCATTTAGAATTTAAGGGGTATATCATAAAGTGAAAAGCAGCTTTTGTAGACTAAATTTAGCAAAAAACTGCATTTTCCACGTTCTTATGGCGTTTTTTTATTAGTGGGGACGCATTTTTAGATTTCAATGCAATTTTATTTTCGGACCGACTTTTTTATTCATCAGGTCTTTTGCGGTCATCAGCCCAGCTTGGGTATAGCCATGTAAGGTGGCCTGATGGAGTCGATATAAAGAAACATACATGGTTTTTGCCAGCACGCCTTGCACATTAACTTGGCCCAGTAGCTCGCCAACAGCTTTGTATTGACTGAGGGAAACCAAAGAGCCTTTGTCAGAAAATTTAAACATCGGCAAAGACTGACCACGAATACGTGCTTTGAGCGCACGAACCAAAAAGGCCGCTTGTTGACTGGCCACTTGAGCGCGTGGGCCAAGGACTGGTTCATCGGCCGCGGGCTGGCAGTGAGCACAATCGCCAAAGGCAAAAATGTTGGGGTCGGAACGGGTTTGCAAAGTCGCATAAACTTTAAGGCGGCCAATCGCATCTTTTTCAAAGCCTTCAAGCGCATTTAAAACGACAGGCGCTTTGATGCCCGCTGCCCAAACTTTAAGATCGGCATCGATTTGTGAGCCGTCAGCAAAATAGACATGGTCTTTATCTAACTTTGCAACACGGTGATGGGTGAGGACTTCAACGCCAAGCTTTTCCAATTGAGTATGGGTGTGATTTGCCATTTTGGTGGATAGGGCGGGAAGAATACGATCCGCTGCCTCAATCAAGGTCACTTTGACTTTATTTGGGTCAATTTTATTGAGACCGTATTTAAAAAAAGTACTTTTCGCATGGACCAATTCGGCTGCAAGCTCGACTCCTGTGGCACCTGCACCAATAATCGCAATATTTAGTGCGCGTGTTTCAGGGCGGTTTTGTGCATCTAAATACAAATGTAGAAGGTCTTGCTGGAAAATTTCAGCTTGCTGGCGACTGTCGAGGAAATGGCAGTAATGTTTAGCGCCTTCGGTCGCAAAGTCGTTAGAGGTCGAACCGACGGCTAGGACTAAGGTGTCGTAGTTGAGTTCAAACTGCGTAGTTTCAGTGCTTTGTTTGGCATATTGGCGTGCTTCAAGTTTTACTTGTTTATGTTCTTGGTCTAAGCCGACAAAACGACCCCAAACAAACTCATAATGATGTTTAGACGCATGTGCAAAATAATTAATTTCTTCAACACTTGGGTTGAGTGTACCTGCCGCAATTTCGTGGAGTAAGGGTTTCCAGATATGAGTGAGGTTTTGATCGACGAGGGTGATTTTCACCCACTTGGATTTTGCGAAGCTGTCACCGAGTTGCGTTGCTAACTCTAGACCACCAGCACCACCGCCAATAATGACAATATGGTGTGGCACTTGTTCTGTTTGTACAGCCATATGAAGCAACCTATTTATTATTAAAAAAAAGAAGATGACATTGAATATGCCATCTTCTTGATTTATTGATAATTAGATTGTCTTACAAGTTACATAAAGTATAAAACTAGGAATACTGCTCGAACTTAACCGAGTGTATAGGTTTTTACTTTAGGTTCATCGCTTGATAAAAATGGAAACAAGCTTTTGAACCAAAACATTAGTCGTTGGAAAATATTGGCTTCTTCAATTTGTACATCTTCTTCAATGGTGAACGTTTGAATGAGCTGATTGTTTTGATAGACCTGAACTTTTGCCAGTTGCATCACTTCAGCCAGCGGAGCGGTCAGCTTGTTTTGCAACACTTCAATATTGAAATGCGTTTTTGTAGACTCTAATGGATCAATGCGTTGAAGAGTGCCATTGCCTGTATTGAGCATAATACGTTGGTTGGTCTGGTCAAAGGCATGTAAGTCAATGGCATATGGTTGATCGTACAGTGATGTGGTCACAATTTTCGGTTGCTTACTTTCCACTTTGAACATTTTCAATGTCGATTTGACTACAGGCAGTTCTGCGATAATTTGCTTATCTTTCAGCGCAACTTCGTTACGAGTATAGGTATAAGACAAATTCATGAGGTTGTGTGCAACTTCAGCACGCTTTGCTGCGCTTTCTGTACCCAAAACGATGACCACTAAGCGACGGTTTGGACTATCTAGATTCATGGTCGGGCGGTTTGCTGTCAGCGCTAAATTGTATCCCGCTGCTTTGGTATAACCTGTTTTTAAGCCATCTACTGTCGGGTCTTGTTTTAATAGAATATTGGTTGCACGGTGAAAGCGTTGGTTATAGCTAAAACTTTGCTGTTTTGAATAGTATAAATAGTCTGGCGTTTCATTCACCAAGGCTTGGCCTAATAGCGCTAAATCATGTGCGGTCGAATAGTGCTCTGGCATGGTGATACCCGCAGGGTTTTGAAAATGCGTTTCAGTCATTCCCAGTGCTTTGGCTTCTTGGTTCATTCGTGCAACAAAGTTTGGAATATCACCCGAGATGCGTTCCGCTAAAGTCACTGCTGCGTCGTTGGCAGACATGACCACTAAACCCGCTAGAAGCTGATCCACAGAAATCTGTTCACCTTGTTTTAAGTACATTTGGGATTCATCCCACATCACCGTACTGACCACAGGTGTTGCGGTAAGAATTTCGCTCTTATTGAGCTTTCCTGCATTGATTTCTTTGAGTGCAATATAAGCCACCATCATTTTGGTGAGCGAAGCGGGTGCACGTTGAACATGACTATTATGCTCTGCAATGACTTGCCCCGATTGGCTGTCAAAAACTGTCCAAGCTTGAGCTTCAACTGTTTCAGGAACAATGTTGAGCAATGCCGCTTGAGTGAAACTTGAACATAAGGCGAAGAGTGTAGCGATGAAGTAGATGACAGCTTTCAATGAAATTCCCTAACCAAGCCATTCCGTGACTTTTAAACCTAAAACAGCTGCAAATGCTATGCCTTTTTTTCCTCAATGACCAGTCAAAAATGCAGACAAATGTGACTGTGACGCAAAACTGGCGTAAATAATGCTAAGCTAAGTTATAACTCATTTCATTTTATTTTGTATCGCCCATTATGTTGCATTATCAGATCGAATTTGACGATTATCGTCAGCACCTTATACACGTGACTTTACGTTTTGTAGCAGACCCAACACAGGTACTTTCATTACCGACTTGGATTCCGGGTAGTTACCTCATTCGCGAGTTTTCAAAGCATATAGAGTCGGTTCGTGCTTATGATGAAGAAGGGCGTTTGTTAGAAATTCAAAAATTTGAAAAGAATAAATGGCGTCTTTTTAATACTGACCATGAATTGATTACGGTTGAATATGATGTCTATGCCTATGATCTGTCGGTGCGCGGTGCGTATGTAGATCAAACCCGCTTATATGTAAACCCTGCATGTGCTTGCTTAGGTTTAGAGGGGCAAGAAAACAAAGCAGTTGAAGTTGAACTGTTCCTTCCTGATGAGCTGAAACACTTCCAATTGGCTACCGGTATGGCTTCAAAAAGCCTCGTTAAAGGTCGTTTTACCTTAAAAGCCAAAAACTATGCCGAGCTGATTGATGCACCATTTGAGTTGGCAGAGCAGACTCGTTTGGGTTTTGAAGCCAATGGCATTCCACACGAGTTTGTGGTGTCAGGTAAACATGCCATGAATGCTGCACGTATGCAGCAAGACATTGAAAAAATCTGCGCAACAGAAATTTCAATGTTTGGCTCAGCGCCATTTTCAAACTACACCTTTATGACGATGGCTACAGCAAATAGTTATGGTGGTTTGGAGCATCCAAATTCAACCAGCTTGATTAGTCCACGTGAAGACTTACCAAAAGCCAATGAGCCTGAAGAGCCGTCTGAAGACTACCAACGTTTCTTAGGTTTATGTAGCCATGAATACTTCCACTCATGGTTGGTCAAATTCATTCGTCCTGAAAACTTTGTCAATTATGATCTAAATAAAGAAGGCTATACCTCTTTGCTTTGGATTTTTGAAGGTTTTACGTCTTATTATGATGACCTGATTTTGCTACGTAGTGGTGTGATTTCCCAAGCCTCATATATCAAACTACTCAAAACGCAGATTGATCGCTATTTACAAAATCCGGGTCGTTTTGTTCAGTCTGTGTCTGACTCTAGCTTTGATGCATGGGTGAAATTTTACCGTCAGGATGAAAACTCGAACAATGCAGGCACTAGCTATTACAACAAAGGCTGTTTGGTTGCACTATGCTTAGACTTAGGTTTGCGCTTACGTGGTTCAAGTCTAGATGCACTTATGCGTAAACTTTATGAGAACGCGCAAAAGGGCATACAAGTACATGAGCGTACGATTGTTGAGTTGTGTAATGAGCTGACAGGTGATAACTGGATTGAGCAAATCAATCACTTAATTAACACCACAGATGAGTTGCCGCTGGATCAACTTTTCCCTGAATTTGGTTTAAGTTATAGCCTGAAAAATGACAAGTCATTACCGCTAGGTTTAAAGCTTGTAGATAAGCCAGAAGGCGTGTTGGTACAAAGCGCGCGTCGTGATGGTGCTGCGGCTCAAGCTGGCCTTTCTGCCCATGATGTGATCATTGCGATTGATGGTCTCAAAGCAACGGTGAAACTGGTAGAAAAGTATGCCAAGCAAGAAGGCTCGTATAGCATATTGGCATTCCGCCGTGATGAGTTGATGAGCTTTGACGTCAAAGCTGCTGGCTCAGAGCTGACGGAAGTTGAATTGAAAGTTGAAGACCAAGCAAAAGCAGAGAAGTGGTTCAAGGCTTAGTCCCTAAGCCACTTTATTTGATTCTGTACAGACAAAAACCGATGCTTAGGCATCGGTTTTTTATGCGCTTATTTATGTGCATTAACTACCACGGTAAGTGGAATAGCCATATGGGCTAATTAACAGCGGGATATGGTAATGATCCAATGAGCCATCAATTACAAACACCACGGGCACTTCAGGAAAGAATGAGCGCTGATTTTTTTGGCGAAACCAATCACCTGTTTTAAAGGTAACTTTGTATACACCTTTTTGTAAGGCCGTATCTTTGGGATATAAATCATTGATTCGACCTTGGTCGTCGGTCGTGCTTGAGCTGATTTCTGTCCATTTATCATTTTGTTGGGCTTCAAGTGTCACTTTGACATTGGCAGAAGGGAGACCATTTTCCAAATTCAGCACATGGACGCTCAATGGATTTTGAGCAAAACACCAAGAAGAAAAACCAAGTCCAATGAGCGGAAGCAGCATTTTTAGCATTGAATTGACCCTTACCGTTGCAGGAAAAAGATTCAGTTTAACCAACCCTATAAAAAACATAGGTTTAAAAATGTAAAAATGGGGGAGTACGCGTAGAGGGTTTATGTATCAATATTTAAGCTGCGGCATGATGAGTGGCTCTTCCGATTTAAATTTAGCGATGAGAAAAGTCATGCTTATGCATGTAGGGCTACAAGACTGTAAAACGATTTGAAGACTGTATTATGTGAAAAATATCTGTTGTTGTGGCTTAAATGAGGTAAATAACACATTTCGCTAAAAAATTTGTTTATTTGCTAAGCAAAAGCTAAAGCCTTGTGGAAAGACGTGATTTTGAAAAACGAAGGCTGTAGTGGTATTTTCTGGCGAAATGTCGTTATCACTGGATATTACGTTGACTGGAAAGCCCTGAGGGACGATACTTTCAGGGTTTTATTCAAGCACATCGGTTCGCAGGGGTTGAGCCAGAAGCTCATCACCCTAAAAAACTCAATCTAACGCAAGGGGCTATATATGGCTGGTGGAAAGTCAACCATCATTTACACACTGACCGACGAGGCGCCATTGCTAGCGACTTATTCGCTACTGCCGATCATTGAGACCTTTACTAAACCTGCTGGTGTAGAGATCGTTAAAACTGATATCTCTGTTGCCGCACGTGTTCTCGCAGAATTCTCTGAATACCTAAAAGAAGAGCAAAAAGTCCCAGACAATCTTGCAGAACTAGGTCGTCTTACCCAAGATCCAGATACTAATATCATCAAACTCCCGAATATTAGTGCCTCTGTTGCTCAGTTAACAGCATGTATCAAAGAGCTTCAATCAAAAGGCTACGCGATTCCTGACTATCCTGAAAACCCAACCACTGAAGACGAAAAAGCGCTTAAAGCACGCTATGGCAAATGTCTTGGTTCAGCTGTAAACCCTGTATTGCGTGAAGGTAACTCTGACCGTCGTGCACCAGCTGCAGTGAAAAACTATGCGAAAAAACACCCGCACTCTATGAGCGAGTGGAAGCAATGGTCTCAAACTCACGTTTCTCACATGGATGAAGGTGACTTCTACCACGGTGAAAAATCGATGACTTTAGACCGTGCACGTAATGTGAAAATGGAACTCATCACCAAGTCTGGTGAAACGATTGTTCTGAAGTCAAAAGTTGCACTTCAAGACGGCGAAATCATCGACTCAATGTTCATGAGCAAGAAAGCGCTTTGCGATTTCTATGAAAAAGAACTTGATGATTGTAAAGAAGCGGGAATTTTGTTCTCTTTACACGTGAAAGCAACCATGATGAAAGTTTCGCACCCGATCGTTTTCGGTCACTGTGTGAAAATTTACTACAAAGATGCTTTTGAAAAACACGGTAAATTGTTCGATGAGCTAGGCATTAACGTAAACAACGGTATGGCTGGTCTTTACGAGAAGATCGCAACTTTACCGACATCTTTACGTGAAGAAATCATCGAAGACTTACATGCTTGCCAAGAACACCGTCCTGCACTTGCAATGGTTGATTCGGCGAAAGGCATTACAAACTTCCATTCACCAAACGACGTAATTGTAGATGCTTCTATGCCTGCAATGATTCGTGGTGGCGGTAAAATGTGGGGTGCTGACGGCAAACCTTATGACTGTAAAGCAGTAATGCCTGAGTCAACTTTTGCGCGTATCTATCAAGAAATGATCAATTTCTGTAAGTGGAATGGTAACTTCGATCCACGTACGATGGGTACTGTGCCTAACGTTGGTTTAATGGCGCAAAAAGCTGAAGAATATGGTTCACACGACAAGACTTTTGAAATGTCTGAAGCGGGTGTTGCAAACATCACTGACCTAGAAACTGGCGAAGTGTTAATGACTCAAAATGTTGAGGAAGGCGACATCTGGCGTATGTGTCAGGTGAAAGATGCACCGATTCAAGATTGGGTAAAACTTGCAGTAACTCGCGCTCGTAACTCTGGTATGCCAGCAATCTTCTGGTTAGACCCTTACCGCCCGCACGAAAATGAAGTGATCAAGAAAGTACAAAAATACTTGAAAGACCACGACACTGCTGGTTTAGACATTCAGATCATGTCTCAAGTACGTGCAATGCGTTATACACTTGAACGTGTAGCGCGTGGCCTAGATACGATTTCTGTAACGGGTAACATCCTACGTGACTACCTGACTGACTTGTTCCCAATTATGGAATTGGGTACTTCAGCGAAAATGTTGTCTATCGTTCCGTTAATGGCGGGCGGTGGTATGTACGAAACTGGTGCGGGTGGTTCAGCACCTAAACACGTACAACAGCTTGTTGAAGAAAACCACTTACGTTGGGATTCTTTAGGTGAGTTCTTAGCACTTGCAGTATCGCTTGAAGAGTTAGGCATTAAAGAAGACAACGCTCAGGCGAAACTTCTTGCGAAAACTTTAGATCAAGCAACTGGCCAGTTACTTGACAATGGCAAGTCTCCATCACGTCGTACAGGTGAACTTGATAACCGTGGCAGCCACTTCTATTTAGCGAAGTTCTGGGCTGAAGCGCTTACTGCACAAGATGAAGATGTTGAGTTGAAAGCGAAGTTTGCGCCACTTGCGAAAGCACTTGCTGAAAACGAAGACAAAATCATTGCTGAACTTGCTCAAGTTCAAGGTCAAGCTGCTGACATCGGTGGTTACTATGCTGTAGATACAGCTAAAGTAAATGCTGTAATGCGTCCAAGTGCTACGCTTAATGCTGCACTTGAAACTGTTTAAATTTAACAAAATCGGCTTTTAGTCGATGATGTGAAAAAGCCGATGCGAATGCGTCGGCTTTTTTGTTATTCAATCTGTAGGTAAGGATGTTACTAGCAATTTAATTCTTGAATTATTAAATTATTTCAATGAAATATACTCTCTGCATACACTTAATAATGCTGAATTAGCACATTTGAATTCATGATCGAAATTTGTTCGATTGTCTCTAAATTCTAAGAAGTCTACATTACACCAAGGATAAAACATTTCTAAATAATTTAAATAATCTTGTAAAAACTCCCAATTTTTCTCATCAATTTGACCTTCAAGCAATACTTGTAATTGTTGTACTTTTGAACGTAAGGGAACGGCTATTTCGATAAGTTCAGCATAAGAGTATTTGTACTCTGATTCTTTTGTTTCGATTGAAAATGTATAAGTTAAGACATAAATCTTAGAGGTGAATTGCCCATGTAGCTCCCAGATTTCAGTGATCAATTTTGAAATGAGAGAAAGATTATGTTGGCTTTTCCAGTTTAGAACCAAAACGGCTGCAGTTATTGCTGCAAAAGTTGTTGCTGATGCACTAAGTAAAGATGCAATTAAATTTAAAGTGCTTTCAGGTATTTTTGATTCAATTAACCATTCACCAAATGATAGATAAAGAATATTAATAATAATAAAAAAGGTGAGAATAAAGAAAACGATATAGGTAGAGCTGAATAGCTTTAATAATTTAGTTGATAATTTTCTGATCATATATTTTAGTTGGAGTGAGTAATATTAAATATATTTGATTGAATGCTAGATCGAACAAGATAAATAGTTTAGTTAAATATGCTTGAAATATCATTAAGCAATAGCAAATAATAAAACAAAGCCCACTTTCGTGGGCTTTAAAATACTTAATTTTCAACGACCATTACGTCCGCGACCACGTGGAGCTTTCGTATTTGGACGTGTTGTACCATTGGTTTTACGCTTTGGTTTCTCACTATCATCCATTTGCCAAATACGCTTTGTACCTGACTTTTTCACAGAACCATCTTTGTTCTTACGAACCATAGGCTTACCACCTGTACCACCCGGTTTTTTCACATAAGAGCGTGAACGGTAAGGTTCTTCCGCAGGAATATTTTGAAAGTCAGGGTATAAAAGTGGTTCGATTTCTTTAGTTTCGCCTGGTTGTAAACCCATTTGAACCAAATCAATTGCACCAATTTTAGTACGGATTAAACGTAAAGTAGGAAAACCTACAGCAGCAGTCATGCGACGTACTTGACGGTTACGGCCTTCACAAATTGAAATTTCGACCCAAGAAGTCGGCACAGACGCACGGAAACGTACAGGAGGATCACGCTCCCATAACCACTCAGGTTGTTCAACTTTAGATGCTTCAGCAGGTAAAGTCATACCATCTTTTAATTCTACACCTTTACGCAACTGCTCAAGGGCTTCCTCAGTGACATCACCATCGACCTGAACCAAATATGTTTTAAATTTTTTATTGGCAGGGTTGGTGATGTATTGGTTCAAACCACCATGGTCGGTTAAAAATACCAAGCCTTCAGAGTCCATATCCAAACGACCAGCCAAGCGCAAAGTAGAGTCGCTGACAAAGTCAGACATCGTCATATGTGCTTCATCTTTACGGAACTGGGAGAGGACGTCATAGGGCTTATTCAGGATGACGATTTTCATAGTCAATAACTTCTGTAATTACATAAAATAAGAAATATCAAGATTTATTTAATAGAGAAATGTAGTTATTTCTCGTATAAATCTCAAAAACAGCGGAATTCGATTAAGCTATTATGCGATAAGAAGAGTGGAAAGTATTGTCTATCGGCAATTATTTTTTAAATTTGCCAATTATAATAAAAGGGAGCACCTGCAAAATGGGTTATCAGAAGATCATCGTTCCTGCGGATGGTAGTAAAATTACCGTAAACGCAGATTTATCATTAAATGTTCCAAATCAACCGATTATTCCTTTTATTGAAGGCGATGGTATTGGTGTTGACATTACACCAGCCATGAAAACTGTAGTGGATGCTGCAGTACAAAAAGCATATGGTGGTAAACGCTCGATTGAGTGGATGGAAGTCTACTGCGGTGAAAAAGCCAATAAAATTTATGGCTCTTATATGCCAGAAGAAACTTTTGATGCGCTACGCGAGTTTGTGGTTTCAATTAAAGGCCCCTTAACCACACCCGTCGGTGGGGGCATTCGTTCTTTGAACGTGGCGCTACGCCAAGAATTAGATTTGTATGTCTGTGTACGCCCTGTACGTTGGTTTGAAGGCGTACCATCACCTGTTCAGCACCCTGAACTGACCGACATGGTTATTTTCCGTGAAAACTCAGAAGATATTTATGCAGGAATCGAGTGGAAAGCCGACTCTCCTGAAGCGAAGAAAGTGATTAAGTTCCTCAAAGAAGAAATGGGCGTGACTAAAATCCGCTTTGAAGATAACTGTGGTATTGGGATTAAGCCTGTATCGAAAGAGGGAACGCAGCGTCTTGTGCGTAAAGCGATTCAATTTGCGATTGATAATGATAAGCCGAGTGTGACCTTGGTTCACAAAGGAAACATCATGAAATATACCGAAGGGGCGTTTAAAGAGTGGGGCTATGAGCTTGCGATGGACCGTTTCGGTGGTGAGCTCATTGATGGTGGGCCATGGGTAAAAATTAAAAACCCAAAAAATGGTAAAGACATTATCATTAAAGATGTGATTGCCGATGCATTCTTGCAGCAGATTTTAATGCGTCCTGCGGACTATTCAGTGATTGCGACTTTAAACCTGAATGGTGATTATATTTCTGATGCACTGGCTGCTGAAGTTGGAGGGATTGGTATTGCGCCAGGTGCGAATATTGGTGGGGCGATTTCTGTTTATGAAGCCACGCACGGAACAGCGCCAAAATATGCCGGGCAAGATAAAGTCAACCCAGGCTCCATTATTCTTTCTGCTGAAATGATGCTACGGGACATGGGCTGGGTAGAAGTGGCAGATTTGATCATTAAGGGGATTTCAGGGGCAATTGAGGCGAAAACAGTCACTTATGATTTTGAGCGATTAATGCCAAATGCAACCTTATTGCGTTGTTCAGAGTTTGGTGAGGCTATTATTGCGAATATGGAATAAGCTTTAAGCTGAATCTGTAGAAACCCGCACATACTGCGGGTTTTCTTTTGTTGGCTTGAAAATAGCTGTGGAAATAGGTTTGCAATGTAAAACTAGGTTAAAGGATTCGTGCTTTCAGTGAGTATAGGTAAGGTTAAATAAAAAGGAGAGTTGATTATTAACCACAATTTATACATGTAATTACAATGAAGTACTTTGATACAGCTTATAGCTTGGGTTTTTAGCTGAGTGATGTATGGTGGTCTTTGTCGAATGTTACGGCAGATGATGAAGGAGTAGTCTCGTGGCTAATCAACAAAATCAACAGCAGAACAATCAGCAGCAACGTCAACAACAACCGAATCAACCGCAAGAACAACCAGATCAACAACAACAGCAACAACAACCCAAACCAAATCAAGGTCAGCAAAAACAGCCGAATCAAAACCAACCGAACCCAGATCAGCAACAACGCTAGGCGTATTGCTATTTCATGAACGAATGTTAAAGGTATTTCAAGGAAGAATCGATCAAAGGGAGTTGAACCAAAGGAGGACCTTATGTCGAATAATGTTGTGAAAACATTAAAACAGAAGATCAAAGCACGTTTAAAAAAGATTTCTAAGCATCAGTCTAAGCTGAAAGCCTTAGAGAAAGAACTGAAGAAACGTAAGTAATTTATGAGGTTTATTTGAAGCAAAGCCCTCATTTTATATGAGGGCTTTGTCGTTACATTTGTAAGATATCTTTCAATATATGAAGCATTTAGTATGAATAAGTAAGTTTATCTTATTTTCATATCTAAAAATTAGCTGAGTAGTTGAATCATGTCTCGTTTAGTTCTGAGTGGAGCTATTTTAAGTACAAGTCTGTTGATGAGTGGATGTCAGCCACCCGCTTCGGGTGAAGCAGCAGGTTTGAGTTATCCATATTTATATTGGCAGTTGTATAAGACACCTTTAGCAAAAAATTTAAATGTGCCTGTACAAGGTGTAAGTCATAAGCAGATACAAGATACTTGGGGGGCTGCACGTGGTCAGGGACGAAAACATCAAGGTATTGATATCTTTGCTAAACGCGGAACACCTGTCTTAAGTGCCACATCAGGCATTGTCTTGGATGTCGGCATCAATAGTTTAGGTGGACAAGTGGTATGGGTAATGGGACCAAACTTAAGCCGTCACTACTATGCACATTTAGATGCTTATGCGCCTAATATTCAAACGGGTGATTGGGTTGAAGTAGGAGAGGTATTGGGTTATGTCGGAAACACTGGCAATGCCAAGAATACGCCACCACATTTGCACTATGGAATTTATAGGACTGGAAAAGGAGCCGTAAATCCTTATCCGTATTTAACTTTAAATGCATTGAAATAACTGAGCTTTGATTTACAGCTGTAAAAGTTCGAATGCGTGAATTGTATTGGTTATAGAAGGCACATCAATTGAGCTCTTTTCTTATTCTTACACCTTACGTTTGTAATATTTAGGAGTAAGTTAAAAATATCACTACGTATTTAATATAGGCGACTCTCTATAGCGCTAGTAGGTTAAAACTCTTTTTTGATTCTCTTCAATGTGAAGGCTTAAAAGGCCTCTTTTTTAGTTGTTGGATTGGAGGTGGGTGTCGTACGGGTAAAATAAAACAATTGCAGTGTTCCTAAACCGAGAACTCCCGCAGCAAGCATAAACTGAGAGTGATATGACCAACCCAAATGCTGCAAGGTACTAAAACTTAAACCACCGACCAGCTGGACCGTTGCAAAGCTGAGTGTTGCCATACTCCACAACTTTTTATAGGCCAAACCGTAGAGTTGTAAGATGGTGTAGGAGGTGAGAAAGACCACCGCAGGGTTCAGTAGGCCTGTGAGAAATGAAGACAGAAGCGTAAATACAGGCGAAAAACTCAGAACCGCAATAAAAACTGCCGCAATATAGACACTGTATAAAATCTTTAAAGCCAGAAAATTGCCAAATTTACGCGCTAAAGCATAAGCTGTCGCTGCACCCAAAGCGCTACCTAAGCCGTATAAAATCCAGTTGAAATTAATCCAATATAAATTTAGCGTTAAAACATGGCTTAAATAATCAATCCAAAACAAAGAATGGGGAATATACGCAAAGGCACTGCAGGCATAAACAATGAGTAAGCTATAGTAAATTTTATTCACTGTATAAGTCTGGGGCTGGCTTGTAGGGATACTGTGCAGTTGTTTTTGGAAAGGGCGAACAAGTATCCATAATAACCATGTAATGACAAATGCAAAGCCACAGAGAATGAACCATGCGCTGCTGATTGCAATACGGTCTAAATACGGCATAAACAGCGTGGCCGCCAATACGCCAATCCCTATTCCACTAAATCCAATCAGGTTAATTTTAAAACGGTGCTGTAACTCACTGCACTGCGCCACAATACTGGGTGATAGAATCATCAGCAAACCACCGCCGATACCTGAAATGATGCGCCACACCAAATACCAAACTTCGTTAAAATGCGAAAATGCACAGGCAAACAGACTGATTGAACCAAAGAGCGCAGCAAAAATGATATAGATCGGCATTTTTGCATTTTGTGGCAACTTCATCGCCCAAAATGCGCCGATCAGATAGCCCAGCAGATTGGCACTACCGAGTAGGCTGGCGAAATTGTGTGACCATTCATAGGCTTCGCGAGTGGACGGCAGTAGAGCGGTATAAGAAAAACGTAAGATGCCAATTCCCAAGCACATACTCAGGCAGAGAAAGAGACTCAGTTGTACGGTGCTTGAGAACGTCCTGTTCATCATAATTTGACTATTTGTTTAAAAAACACACTTGAACTATAAGATGAAATTTACAATAAAACAATCGAGTAATGTTCGCCTTTAGTCGAGCCGAATAAAGGCGCAGTCAATTTACTCAGTGTCTTTAAGTGCGTTAATATCCACTGCATCACCAATGGTATAAAAATGCCCGCCTGCAACATGATGGATACTTTTCCATTCATCTGCGGCTTCATGGTAGTACCAATGGCCATCTCTAAAAACACGATCATCTGCATAAGCGGCAATGACTTTGCCAATAAACAAGTCATGTTGCTGTTGATTATGTGGTTCAGGAATAAGTTCACACAGAATCCATGCACTACAGCCTTTAACCACTGGAATTGGGCTGTGACCAAACTGAAAAAGTTCGACTCCACACTGACGTAACTTTTCAGGAGCATCATATTGACTGATCATGCCCAGTGCGTAGACCATTTTCAGCTGTTTAAGTGTAGGGACTTGCAGAGCAAATAGACCTGATTTTTCAATAATACTGCGGGTTTTCGTAGATTTATCGAGGACGACCGTCACTTTGGCGGGGTTAAACTCTAGGGCACATGCCCAAGCCGCGGCCATGACATCGGTGCTTTCATTATCTTGACTGGAAACCAGCACGGTCGGGCCGTGGTTGAGTAGCCGATATGATTTTTCTAAAGGGACGGGCAGAATGTGAGGATTAAGCAGAGATTGATTCATTTAAAAGAACACTTTAACAGCCGTTTAAATGCTTTATACCACATTCTAAAACTGCCAATTCAGTCTAAATTTGTACATTCAGCGTGGAATATGGCGCAAAACAGTAAGCCCGTTTAAATTTTGATTTATAATTATGACAGCATCATTTAGGGAAACAATATGAATATCCCCTTAATCGTCAATGTCATCATTTTTATTGCATTGCTTTTTTTACTGGGCCAAACCCGTAAAACCGATTGGAGTTTAGCGAAGAAAGTACTGGCAGGTCTCTGTCTCGGTATTGTTTTTGGTCTTGCTTTACATGGGTTTTATGGTACGCATTCGCCTGTACTGCAAGAGTCGGTACAGTGGTTTAATTTGGTCGGTAAAGGCTATGTCAAACTACTACAAATGGTGGTGATGCCTTTGGTGTTTGTTTCCATTTTAGGCGCTGTTATTAAGCTACACGATGCAGGTTCATTGGGTAAAATTAGTTTTATCAGTATTGGGACTTTGTTATTTACCACCGCGATTGCTGCATTTGTCGGTGTGGTGGTGACCAATCTGTTTGGCTTAACTGCGGCAGGTTTGGTACAAGGGACACAAGAAACTGAACGTTTAAATACGATCCAAACTGACTATGTTGGGCAAGTGGCTGACTTGCAAGTGCCTGATTTATTTCTGTCATTTATTCCGAGCAATCCTTTTGCCGAGCTGACAGGGGCACATCCAACCTCCATTATCAGTGTAGTCATTTTTGCAGTGTTTTTAGGCATTGCAGGCTTGAACCTAATGAAAGCGGATGCTGAGAAAGGGCAAAAGCTGTTGTCTGCAATTGACATCTTACAAGCGTGGGTCATGAAGTTGGTGCGTCTAATTATGATGCTCACGCCTTATGGTGTGTTCGCACTCATGACCAATATTGTGGCCAATTCTAAAATGGCGGACATTTTAAACTTAGGTGGCTTCTTGGTTGCGTCTTATATCGGCTTGGCGATTATGTTTATCGTGCACGCCGTGATTTTGGCGCTCACAGGCGTGAATCCAATTCAGTTCTTTAAAAAGGTTTGGCCTGTGCTGACCTTTGCGTTTACCAGCCGTTCAAGTGCTGCCAGTATTCCTTTAAATATTGAAGCGCAAACACGACGTCTGGGCGTACCTGAGTCGATTGCCAGCTTTTCAGCATCATTTGGTACGACCATTGGGCAAAACGGCTGTGCGGGGCTGTATCCTGCGATGCTAGCTGTTATGGTTGCACCAACAGTGGGTATTAATCCGCTCGATCCACTTTGGATTTTGACTTTGGTTTGTGTTGTGACCTTGAGCTCGATTGGGGTGGCAGGTGTAGGTGGTGGAGCAACATTTGCAGCACTGATTGTCCTGCCGATGTTGGGTTTGCCTGTGACTTTGGTTGCACTGCTTATTTCAATTGAGCCTTTAATTGATATGGGGCGTACGGCTTTGAATGTGAATGGTTCTATGACCGCAGGTGTCGTGACCAGCCAAGTCTTAGGTCAAACCGATAAGCGTATTTTTGAGCAAGACAATGTGGACTTAAAAGAAGTCTAAGCTGAGAAATATATAGCTTATGAACTGAAAAGAAGCCTATCTTCATGATTAGGCTTCTTTTTATTGGGCGTGTATCCATAAATGACTAAAAACTGTATCTATTTTTTTGCGCAGTTTTTTGCAAAATAAAGCTTCAATTTAGGAGAAAAACGATGAAAATGTATCAAGTCGATGCCTTTACAACTGAATTATTCAAAGGTAATCCTGCCGCTGTGATTGTACGTGATGAATGGTTAGCAGTAGATTTGATGCAGAATATTGCTTTGGAAAATAATTTGGCAGAAACGGCTTTTGTGAAAGTCATTGATGCTGAAAACTATGAAATTCGCTGGTTTACCCCTCAGGTTGAAGTGGACTTTTGTGGGCACGCGACTTTAGCCAGCAGTTTCGTCCTGTTTCGGGATTATACCGATGCTAAACGTATCCAGTTTCATGTGAAAGACTTGGGTGTTTTTATCATTGATCAAGATGTTGACGGCAAGATTTATATGAATTTTCCAATTCGTGCACCGCAAAAGTTAGAAGACTATCCTGCGGAAATTCATGAATTGGTCGATTGTGAAATTAAAGAAGTCTATTTAAATCCACAGGCTTATATTTTAGTGTGTGAGTCTGAGCAGGCCGTTAAGGATGCCAAACCGAACTTAGATAAAATTCGTCAACTGGCAGAAAAGCATAAAGTCAGTACTGCGGTTACTGCTGAAAACTTGGATGTTACCCTGACCTCAACGTCTCAAGACTATGACTATATCGCGCGTTATTTCGCACCGCATAAAGGCATCAATGAAGACCCTGTGACAGGCTCCATGCATACAGGTCTTGCACCACTATGGGCGGAGAAGTTGGGTAAAACCTCATTGATTGCCTATCAGGCATCGAGCCGTGGTGGATTACTGTACTGTGATATTCAGTCTGAAACGCGGATCCAAATTTCTGGCTATGCCAAGTTATATATGACGGCTGAACTTTACTTAGATTAAGTTGTAATTCTCTTAAATTAAAACCACTGGTGAAAAATAAGCATTGATTAAAATGCTATTTTTCACCAAATTACTATAAAAATAATTTCACTTTCCTCTATGATGTTGAGAATCATTCATATTTTGTCGAATTATTTGGAAAAATAATGTTAATGCGTTTTAAAACATTGAGTTTGTCGGTATTGCTACTTGGCTTTGGGGGCACAGTATGGGCACAACCCGTATTGGTAAAATCGGAACAGAAAATTGAAGAATATAAATTAGATAACGGTTTGCGTATTATTCTTGCGCCAAACGATAAAGAAAATAAAGTGTATATGAACATGGTCTATTTGACTGGTTCGTTGAACGACCCAAAAGGTAAGGGCGGTTTAGCGCACCTATTGGAACACTTAGCGTTCAAGGGGACTAAAAATGTTCCAGGGGACGAGTTTCAACGCCGTTTAGATCAATACGGTTTAATGAATAATGCCAGCACGGACTATTATTCAACCAAATATATTAATGTAGTTCGTCCTGAACAAAATGCGATTAATGAGCTGATTCATCTTGAAGCTGAGCGTATGGACGGCTTGGTGCTCCAAGAAAAATATGTACCGTCTGAAATCGCGATTGTAAAACGTGAGCGAGAAGTCCGTATGGATCAGCCTTTTTCGGTACTCATGGATCAGATGTGGAAGTCCGCTTATGGCAATCAATATTTAGGGCGTTTACCGATTGGTGATTTAAACGAGTTACAGTCAATCAAAATGGCTGAACTGAATAAGTTTTATCGTGACTGGTATGCACCGAATAATGCGGTATTTGTCATTTCAGGTAAGTTTGACCAAGCAGCTGTACTGAAGCAGATTGATGAAAAGTTTAGTGCGATTAAAGCGCGCGCTGTGCCTGCGAAAGTTAAAGTACCTGTCTTAGATGCCAGCAAGATTAAAGATCGCCAGTTTGTGGTGAAAAAAGGCAGTAACTTCGCCAAATATAATATTTACCTGAATGGTAAAAACGAGAACATTAAGACCGCGTTGGCGGTGTCACCGTATTTATATACCATGCAACCCAGTGGGCATTTGTACCAAAGCATTGTAGAAACGGGAACGGCGACAGCAGTTCAGTCAACCACATGGTTAGACCAAGATTTTAATATGGTGTTTATGGGCGCAGTTTATGCACCCAACCATGATGTGAAAAAAGTTGAGTCGGCTTTGGTTACTGGTGTAGAAAAAACACCAAACTTCAACGAGATTGAGCTCAACCGTGTGAAGAGCATGATTAAAAATGCACAAGAAAGCATGTTTAGTAGTGCAACGGCAGTCGGTGGCATGCTCAGTGACTACGTGGTTTCTGCCAATGGTGATTGGACACAATACTTTAAAGATCAGCAACAGTTACAACAGCTCAGCGTTACTGATGTGAACCAACGTTTAGATGACTTTTTAGTACCCGAGCATCGGATTTCAGGCACTATTTTACCAACCCCAGAAGATCAAAAAAAAGCACTTGAACAATCGGCAGCAGCCACGCCTACAAAAACTTTAGATCAGCAAGCCGTGGCTGAAGAACCATTGAAAGATGTCAGTGCGTATAAGGCAGAAGTGGCTGGATATGTAAAAAGCTCAAAGCAGTATTTAGAAAGTGCTGAAAAACAAATTCAGCGTGGCAAGTTAAAAAATGGCATGCAATATGCGCTGTACCCAAGTACCACGCGTGATGATAAAACCTATGCCACTATTTCAATTGACTTTGGTACTGCAGAAAGTTTGTTTAATAAAGCAGAGTTGTTAGATCTGACTTCTTATTTACTGCTCAGAGCTTCAACTCAATATAGTTTGCAAGATATTGCCGATCACTCGATCGATGCGGGTGGTGGAGCAAGTGCCTCAAGTAATGGTAATGGCATCAATATTTCAATCGTGGCGAAGAAAGAAAAATTTGATGAATTTTTTAACTTCGTGATCGATGTACTTAAAAATCCAACTTTTGAACAAAGCCAGTTTGATTTGATTAAGTCACAAAGCTTAGCAAGTCTAGATCGACCATATACAGAACCTGAAACTGTAGCGGCTTTAACCATTGCTCGTTTACTTGAAACTTATCCAATAGGGGATATTCGACATCACTTCGAGCCTGAATATGTCAAGAAGCAGTATCAGGCCGCAACACAAGCACAGGTGAAACAGCTGTATCAGCAGTTTTTTGCGATGAATCATGCACAAATTTCGGTAACGGGTGTGATTGATACGAAAAAGATGAAAAAGACTTTAAATCAGGCTTTTGCAAACTGGAACTCGGCAGCGCCTTATCAGCGGATTACTTCTGACTTTACTGCATATAAAGCGCAGCGTGTACATGCACTGTCAGAGCAACGTGAGTTTGGTAGCTATCAGAGCATTATGACGTTCCCTGTGGGCACATACCACCCAGATGCACCTGCTTTACAGGTACTTGAGCACATCTTAGGTGAGTCGCAGTTATCATCTCGTTTGGCGCAAGAGCTACGTGAAAAGAATGCCTTGGTCTATGGTTTTGGCAGCAGCATTTCGCTGGATGACTGGACGGAGTCAGGAGCACTGACGATTGATGCAAACTATAGCGCAGGCAAATCGGCTCAAGTGTCTCAAGCAGTCTATAAAGTGTTGAATGAGTTACTGGCAAAAGGCGTTACCGAACAGGAAGTGGAAGCTGCCAAGGCCGATATTTTGAAAAAGCGTGTGACTGCACTTGAAGATAGTCGCAATATCCATCGCATGTTGATTCCTCAAATGAAACGTAATCGTACTTTACTGGATCGTGAGCAGCGTGATTTAGCATTGGCCAAAATCAGTAAAGCCGATGTTGATGCAGTGATTCAGAAGTATATTAAGCTGGATCAGTTGGTTGAAGTGATGGCTGACCAATATGGCAAAGCGCAGCCAGCGTTGAAAAAGTAAAGATTTCAGTTCTCAGCTAAAAAGAACCCCTCAAAATTGAGGGGTTCTTTTTGTCATAGGTTTTGTGAATTAATTTTCAATTAAAGCCGATAAAACTGTTTGGCATTGTGATGGAATACGCGCTCTAAAGCATCAGGGTCATAGGCTGCGACAACATCACTAAAGGCATCGATAATATTCTCCAACGATGTACTGACCAAATCCATCGGAAAGTTAGAGGCAAACATCACCCGATAGGTGCCAAAACAGGCGAGGGCATGTGTAATCATGGGATGTGCAAGGTCAAAGACTTCTTGTTTAGACGCCAGTCGACCTTCTTTATGAAAGCGATGTCCTAATACAGGCATGAAGAGTCCTGACATTTTGGTATAGACATTTGGACAACTGGCGAGTTCTGCTAAGTCGTCCTTCCAACGGAAGAAAATATTTTCCCGCGCCGTCTGTGTCATCCCTGTATTTGCACCAATTGGGCCAAATAAACCTGCGGGTGTACCCAAATGATCCAGCACAATGGAAGTTTCTGGGAACTGCTTGGCCAGATAAATTACATCTTCAAGCTGTGTCGAATAAACCCAAGCATCAAAACTCAAGTTGTATTGGGACAGTACTTCGAAGCCTTTGAGAAATTTTTTATTGCGATATAACTGTGGGGCTCATCTGTCCACGCATGGATTTGTTTGTCTTCATGAAAAGACGCCATTTTACGAATACCACGAAAGTGTGGTGAAGCTTTATGATGTAATTTTAGGATCTTTTTAAAGTTACGATCACGTGGGTCAGCTGTTGCGACAATGCCACCCAATTTGACGGTATCTACCCCAAAAGCTAAAGACTCGATAAACTGAGTTTCCTCAACCACGCCTTTACCTTTGCTGTGATGCCAACTGGCTTCTACATGCACTACTTGTTCTACTGTGTATGGGCCAGTATCGCGTTTATAGTCTTGGGGCAAATAAGGACGTGTGATATGACGGGTTAGGCCTAGGGTTTCAATCAGATCTTTAGGTTTCACCAAACGAACCATTTTGTCCAAAAGCTTAGGATGCTTGCCCAATAATTTGACTGCCAAAGCCGCTGCATGTGGCGTGTTATATGGGTCCCACTGGTGGATGTGCGGATCGATGAGTGCAAAGTCCAAATGCTGCATGTTCTTCCCTAAGTTATATTCCTTAGCGATTACCTTACTGTAAATTGAGGTGTTGCAACATTGTATTTCGTTTCAAATACGGCGAAATGAAAAAAGCCTGCATGAAGCAGGCTTTGATTGATCAGTGATCGTGTTTGTGGTCATGCTTGTTAGCATGAAATTCTTCGTTATGACGGAAACGAAGGTAGTTTTCAAACTGTTCACAATATTCGTCATAGTTGTCTTCAAGCATCATTTGGAACTGCTGCAAAATATAAGACATCACTTGTTCTTTGGCATCACGCATTTCATCGCCATCTTTAAAGTTGTTGGCTGCCACCCACGTGTTAAAGCGTGCTGTACCAAACAACATCGCAGCACTCACTTGGCCACGTATTTCAGCAGGTTTCACTTGTGAACTTTTTTCAGTGCGACAAAAATCGTTGGCTTGCTTAATAAATTCATCTGCACGTTCAAAAAAAGCAGCATTCAACGCTTCTTCTTCGGTTACATCTGTTGCTTCAATCTTCTGAACCATGAACTTGTCCTAAAATACATAAATAACTCAGACTGCATTATAGGCAAAGCCTTGCAGAAACTAAACCTTTGCCTTAATCTAAAAATAGCCTAAGCAATAAAATAGAGAATATCCATGCAAGATGCGATTGCGGTACAAAGTTTAAAAAGTGATATTGCTTTATTGCGTCAAAACATTTGGCCACCACAAAATCTAGCCAATGTTGAAGGCTTACCAATCTATTACGGCACGAAAGCGGAAGTCGAGGACTACTATCTTCAGTGGACGGGTTTGATTGAGCGGGCACAAGACTTGTTCCAGCCTTTTATGGAAGATGAGGTAGTGGATGCAATTCATTTACCCAGTCATTTGAACTTACCGCTGTTTTATTTTCACGTCGATCGTATTCGGATTAATAAAACCCGTGCCAAAGAATCTAAAAGTTTTCGCGGTATTGCAAGCCTAATCGAAAAATGTGGGCAGTTTGAACCAGAGCAGGTGCAGGCTATGCGCGCTTGGTTGGACAGCGATGATAATGCCGCCTTGGTTGCACATCGTGAGTTTATTGATCTCAGAACCTATGTCTTTCAGCATGGACAAAGCGAATATACCCGTACCCGATTTTATGTAAATGGTATCGTGTTAAGTACCGAAGCAGACTTTGAACTAGTTGATGCACGAGACAAACCACGTAAGCAGCGCAGTGATAGTTATAACGACCCCTTAGCAGATAACAATACGTGGAAAGTGTACGGCAAGTATCGTTAACTTAGGTGTTGGCAGGGAATTTACTTATAAAAGAGCCTTTTACTGTTAATGGATTTTTTGGTTTAAAGGCTATTTCAGCTTTTTGGTTTGACTGAACAGCCTCAGCTGTTGTTCAACCAATTTCAGCATTCTATTTTTTTCCGCGGCGATCCATCCTGTGGCAAAACTATAAGCGGCTTCTGGTTCAGAGGCTTGTTGAAATAAGGTGTCTGCAACCACCAAATCATTATAGTGCCCTAAGCTTTCTTGAACTGCTTTGAGTTTTTTCAAATAGGTTCTTAAAGCTTTTGCATCGAGTAAAGACGCCACAAACTCAATGCTATAACGCAGTTGTTTGACTTGTTTACGAATACGGTGTTTTTCCTCATCCTCAAGCTGGCTAAAGTGCTCGGCATGTGCGCGTATTTTATGGTGTAAAGCCTGTATCACTTTGAGTGCATGTTTTTTCAGTTTGTTTTTTGAAGGCGAATCTAGTTCTTGCTCTGAAAATAAAATTAATTCAAGCCAAAGTTGCGTCGTTTCTGGTCGTTGGAATAGGGCACAGACATCAGTGATGACTTCTGTACTTGGGGCAAGATGGTCTAATGGATAACCTGCCTCAATCAGTTGAGGAAGTAAATCTTCATTCAGTGCATCAATGTCCCGTGTTCCACCTAAGGCTTGAAAAATAGTAGTGAGTTCCTTTTTCCAGTGAGGTTGAATGTCCTCCGACCATGCAGCAAAACTTTTTAGTGCGTTACGTAAGCGGCGGATTGCCACGCGGGCTTGGTGCACATGCTCACTGGAGTACTGCTGTCGAGCAATTGAACTGGCATTAGGGAGTAGGTGCTGTAAGCAATTGTCCACCATGCTTTGTAGAGCCTTAGCTTCGTTTGAGCTTCTGTTCAGTACAAGAGGTGTTTGATATTGTGCAGGAAAGGAACTTTGCTGACGAACGACCTGAAGTCCATAGTCAGATTTACTGTGTGTGTCGAGACTCAGTTGGTATTTTTGAACCCAAGCTTGTATAAATGCGATCAGATCTTCTATCGATCCTTGTTTTAATTCAAATTCGATTTCGAAAATATCTACACTGCTTTGTTCTTTAAAAATTTTGCCAATATCGAGTGCAATTTCAACTGTACTACTTCCAACATCCTGCAAAGCACGCAAACGTTGGATCTTGGTTTCAAAGAGCAATTCAAGGGTTGGAAGTGGAAGCCCCAAAGCACGTTTTAATTTTTTATAGATAGCGGAATAATCTTTATAGTTATCTAAGTCGAGTGTAGTCGTCTCAGGAGGCGCTATATCAAATTCAAGTTCAAAGCGACTCAATGCTTTTGCGCTGTTCACTGCTTTGAAGGTTTGTTTCCATGCATCATTTTCCAGACGCCGTCGAATTGCTATACAGTGCTTAGCAAGCGTTTGATCAGCTGTATCAAAGTATTGAGCTGCCAAATGAATCGGCTCAGCCTTGAGTAGCGTAAACGCTTTTTGCAAGGCCTTACGCTTCTTAACTGGAACTTGAAACTTAAACTCAATCTCTTGCATAGCCCATGACTCATGACGACCTAGGTTTTACTATATGCTAAATTGAGTAAAAAAAGACCAGTTTTGGGTGGGTATCTGCTAAAAGAGCAGAAATAGTGCGCTAAATGTCACTTTTAAAATAATGAGGCGGAGTTTAAAAAATATACAATGGTAACTAAGTACTGATTTTCGCCGTGAGGTGACTATAACTCGACGTTGAGTAGCAATGTATAGCCTTACTTTTTAAGAATAAAAATGAATATAAAGCCTGTATTGTTTTGATAATAGGCCATTTTGTCATAGATAAATTAGTGGTTTGGATATACCAACCACGATCTTCTATCGTGGTTTTGCGGCTTGTCAGGCCTTGTGGAGGATGGATAGCAGTCATGTATTTAACATGACTGCTTTGGTATACAGAGCGTTATTTTAAGAATTTACGGCTAACTAAGAACTGTTCTGTCGCTTCTAAAAGTTTATCGGCATAAACTTCAAGCTTTGCCGTGAGCCAACCCAAAACAAACCAATCACTGGCTTCAAGTTCGGTCTGTTGAATATATGCAGCTGAAGTCGCCAAGATTTGATATTCATGTGCAGCTTGTTGGGCATCATTCAACGCTTTACTGTATTTCTGCAAATTTTTCACATCATAAATTGATGTTAAAATAGGAAAGCTAAACTTCAATTCCTTAATTTTCTGCGCCAATACATCTAAGCTTTCAAAGTGGCTAATATCCGCAGCATTCAAGCTTTCTTGTAGCTGTCGATATTGGTTTTGCAGGGTGTTATGTGCATAGGTTTTTAAATCCTGCTTTTGCACCTGATCATGTGAACTTAAACTAAAGGTCAATAATTCAAGATAATGATGCACGTTCTGCGTCGATTTAACTAAATTTCCAAGCTTTTCTTGAGCATATAAAATGTCTTTGGCGAGATTTTCAGTGGTGGTTGGGTTTTGAAGAAAAGCGCCTAAGGTACTTTGCATATGCTGCAAATGTTGTAAATGATCAAACTGATGTTTGAATGCAGCAAGTTGCATCGCCCATTTATCAGAAATATTACTATTCCAGTCTTTAAATAAAGCCAAGGTCAGTTGTAAGTGCTCTAAAGCAGTTTGTGCTTGATCAATATGGCTTTGCTCAGCAACACCTGCTGAAATTGCAGCAATATTCGGCAGTAAATGTTGCATTTGCTGACCAATCAACAAACTCAGGTTATGTGCCGCACTTTCTTTTTTCGATAAGACAAACTCTTTTTCAAAACGTGCTGGACTTACGGTTTGCTCAAGTGCCAGTAGATTACCCATTTCGGCTTTGCTGCGGACATCTAACCACAGTTGATACTTCTTCACCCATTCAAAACTAAAGGCCAAAAGCGACTGAACAGAGCCTGATTTGAGTTCGAATTCTACCTCATGGATGGTCTGTTCTCGACCAGTTGCGCGAACCACTCCAACATCCAAACAGACTTCAATTTCAGCATCTTCAAACTCAATGACGCGATAGGTGCGTTGGATGTCCGTTTCAAAGGTGAGCTTTAACGCAGCTGCGTCCACTCCTAAAGCTTGGGTTAAAATTTGTTGAGCCTCTGGAATAGCTGCATAAATGCTTAAGTCCAGTTCAGGAGATGACTCTAACTCACCCAAATGATGATTATGTTCAAAACGGTGTAAATGACTTTTTCCTGCGGCTTTGAGTGTTTGAATCCAGCTAGTACCTTCAAGACGCTGACGCAAAGCAGCGCCGTGTTGGGCCAAGAGGCGATCAGGCGTGTCAAAATACTTGGCTTGAAGTTGAATCGTTTCAGATTTTTTAGGATCTAAAGCTTTAAGAAGGGCGGTACGTCGTGTTTCGCTAATCTGAAATTTTAATTCAATTTCAACCATGAAAAATTCCTAATTTGAGGGGCTAGGTCAGTGCCAAGCCTTTATGTATTTAGATGCATGATCTGTAGTTTGTTTTTATGTGCGCTAAAGGCACACCAATGGACCACTGGATTGTAGCGAAAAAGAGACAGTATGTAAGACTTGACGACACAATAAAACAAAGTTGCAGTGCGAGATTGATCAAAAAACAATTCTGTTTTTAGTGGACGCGCGCCCAGAGGCGATTGCACTTTGCAGACTGCATATTTTCAGCTATGTTGGTAAAAAACCATCAGGATGATGACAGATGAATGCTCAGGTTGAACCGAAACAAGAACACGATGCTGAACCTAATTTTCAGTTACCGATTAAGGGCTATCACCAGTTTTATCGTTTTTATCTAACAGAGCACCGCAACATCATGAGTCGTCGGCTACACGTCGCGGGCAGTTCTATTGGGCTGTACTTTTTCTCTAAAGCTATACTTAAACGCAAGCCGCGTTATTTTATATACGGCTTAGTCTCTGGCTATGCTTGTGCGTGGGTAGGTCATTTTGTTTTTGAAAAAAATAAGCCGGCCAGTTTTAAACAGCCTTTGTATAGTTTTATTTCTGACTGGCGCATGTTTTCCGATGTTTTACGTGGAAATTTAAGCTTACAAGATCGTGCTTTGGATAAAATTCCAAGTTAGTGAAGCACTTTGTGACTTCATCATGAAAGTTTTATGCAAAGCTTGAAATTAACAGTTGCAAAGTATGAGTTAATGTTCTAATAATGAGATTGTTGTTTATATTTTCATCAAATAATATATAAGTGCTTTGAACTTCAAAGTGCTTTTAGTTTTCCAAGCCTAGAGCGACCTTCTCTAGGCTTTTTTTATCTGGATTTTAAATAAAATATGCGGCTTTTTAGCTTTTATGATGTTGTTCAAACACCACTGGTTTAAAAAGCTAAAAAGCCGTATCAGATCGCTGCGTGTCTCTTATTCTTGTTATAAAGTTGTTATTTTTATTTTATTCTTGTTGCTTTCTGTATCCATTAAACTGCGAAAGCGGTGGGGCGACTATCACTGAAAATAGGTATTTTTACATAGCCTGAGCTTGGTCGCGGGATTTTTGTGCAAAGCAAAGCATTTTCAGTTCCAATTCATTAAAGCATCAGTCGCCTTTAGCTTTATAATAGAACGACATAACCCAAAGGTAGAGTTAAATGCGCGGTTTATATTTAATTACAAATGATGATCCTTTAGAGCTACTTTTGGCTAAATTAGAAGGTGCAATGGCAACACGTGAAGTTGCCATTTTGCAGTATCGCCGTAAAAAAGTACCCAAAGAAGAACAGGCTTACGAAGTCGAGTATATGAAAGCGATGTGCGCTGAGTATCGTGTTCCTTTTGTGATCAATGATGACTTAGAAATGGCAGTCAAATACGGTGTTGGTGTGCATTTAGGGCAAGGTGATGGTGAAGTTGCCGAAGCTGTCGCACGCCTGCCAAAAGGTGCGGTGATTGGTCGTACGTGTTTGAACTCGATTGAGCTGGCTGAAAAGGCGATTGCTGAAGGTGCAACTTACGTCGCTTTTGGTGCAATTTACGCAACTGAAACCAAGCCAGAGGCTGGCAATATTGGCTTAGAGACTTTAAAAGAAGCCAAAGCCAAATTGAATGTGCCGATTTGTGCGATTGGTGGCTTAACAGTTGAAAATTCAGGTGAAGTGATCGAAGCTGGTGCCGACCTTTGCGCGGTGATTAGTGATATATTAGGGCTATCAATGTCTGCGATTCCTGATCGTATAGAACAGTGGGCTGATTTATTTGCATCTAAAGCTTAAGCGTTTTTAGATGTTTTTTTATTTTTTGAGTTGAGTAACTTCATGAGCTTATCTCCAAAGCAAGAACAATTGTTTAAACAAGCAAGCAAACATATTCCGGGTGGTGTGAACTCACCTGTACGTGCATTTAATAGCGTAGGCGGAACACCTGTCTTTATTGAAAAGGCGCAAGGTGCATACTTGTACGATGTTGATGGTAAGCGCTATGTAGACTATGTGGGCTCATGGGGACCAATGATTTTAGGTCATGCTCATCCTGAAATTATTAAAGCAGTTCAAAATGCTGCTGTGGATGGTTTAAGCTTCGGTGCGCCTACCGTACATGAAACAACTTTAGCCGACATTATTTGCGAAATTATGCCGTCAATTGAGCTGGTTCGTATGACCAACTCAGGTACTGAAGCTACCATGACAGCTATTCGTCTTGCACGTGGTTATACAGGTCGTGACAAGATTGTAAAATTTGAAGGCTGTTACCACGGTCACTCAGACTCACTGCTAGTAAAAGCAGGCTCTGGCTTGCTAACCAGCGGCGAAGGTGAAGCGACTTCGGCAGGTGTTCCTGCCGACTTTGCCAAACACACACTGACTCTTCCATATAACGATATTGCTACTTTAAAAGAGTGCTTTGCTAAGTTTGGTTCAGAGATTGCAGGCGTGATTGTGGAGCCTGTGGCAGGGAACATGAACCTAGTCAAACCAATAGAAGGCTTCTTAAAAGCGATTCGTAATGTATGTGATGAACATGGTTCTGTTTTTATCATTGATGAAGTGATGACTGGTTTCCGTGTTGGATTGGGTGGTGCGCAAGCTTACTATGGCGTGACTCCTGATTTAACCACTTTGGGTAAAATTATTGGTGCAGGCTTACCCGTTGGTGCTTTTGGTGGGAAACGAGAAGTGATGGAGTGTATTGCACCACTGGGTAAAGTTTACCAAGCTGGAACACTGTCGGGGAATCCACTTGCAATGCGTGCAGGGATTGAGATGTTTAAACACCTGCGCCAAGATGGTTTTTATGAAAAATTGACAGCGCAGCTAGAAAAACTTCTTGTGGGTTTACAAGCAGCAGCTGATGAAGCGGGTATTGCTTTTAAAACACAACAAGTAGGCGGTATGTTTGGTTTGTACTTTACCGATCAAGAAGACATTACCAGCTTTGACTCGATGTTAAAGTGTGATATCGATGCATTCCGTAAGTTCTTCCACGGTATGTTAGACCGTGGTGTGAACCTTGCACCATCTGCGTTTGAAGCTGGCTTTATTTCAGCTGCCCATTCTGATGAAGACATTGAATTTACGCTGCAAGCAGCGAAAGAAGTTTTTGCAAGTATGAAGTAAGTATTTGTCCTTGTTAAAAAAGCCCATCTCATTTGATGGGCTTTTTTATAGCATTTTAATTGTGGAATTCAATATGAAAATCAAGCGCTACTTAATGTTGGTCGCTACCGAATTTATACTTCATCAAACTTATCAATACGTTTAAATACAGCCTCAATAAAGCTGAGATATGCTAAGTTTGTAAGTGTGATACAGATCACAAATTTAATAGATCGATTCTATTAAAAAGAGGATTTATAAAAATAGTTAAATCAGTTATTTATATTAATGTGAGGAAGAAAATAAAGATTAAATAAATTATGTTAAATAAAAATTAATGCTTTTAGTTACAATATGAAATATTAATTCCGACGATTTTACTTTGTTTATATGAAAATAAAAAACTTATATATTTTTAAATGATTTTGAAATAATTAATTGTCATCATTTATAGATAAAATAATATATTTGCATTTATATATTCTGAGGAGTATTTTATCAAATGGAAAAATAAACTTTAGTTTTAATGATAAATCTAATAATAAAGTGAGTCCATAAGGCTTTGTTGCACAAACCTACCGATAAAGTCTTATTCGGCAATATAATTCGCAAATGAATAAGCCCACACCTAAAATCTATCGTACAACCAATTGGTCTTCTTATAACAGTGCATTAATAAATCGAGGAAATCTCTCAATTTGGTTCGATCCCAAGACTCAATGGTACGCTCAACCCAAAGGTAAACATGGTCGAAATCAAACTTATTCAGATACAGCCATCCAATGCTGTCTGATGATCAAATCCCTATTTCGATTGTCTTTACGCATGGTCACTGGCTTTGTGCAAAGTCTCATTCATCTTTGTAGATTAGATTGGACAGCACCAGACTATTCCACCATCTGCAGAAGACAAAAGCATATTGATATTGCAATTAACTATCAAAAAAGCAGTAATGGTCTCCAGCTACTCGTCGATTCTACTGGCTTAAAGTTTCTAGGCGAAGGTGAATGGAAGCGTAAGAAACACCAACCTGAATATCGTCGCCAATGGCGTAAACTTCATATTGGTATAGATGCTGAAACCCTTCAAATACGCGCTATTCAACTCACTACAAATAATGTGAGTGATTCACAAGTGCTTGGTGATTTACTCGATCAGATTCCACAAGATGATCAGATTGACTCTGTTTATACCGATGGAGCTTATGACACCAAGCAATGCCGTCAGGTCATTGCAGATCGGCAAGCGCATGCGGTGATTCCGCCAAGAAAAAATGCGAAACCTTGGAAAGATACAAAGATCAGCTCGCTAGAGCGAAATGAATTACTTCGAACAGTTAAACGTTTAGGCAGGACACTATGGAAAAAATGGTCAGGCTATCATCGGCGAAGTTTGGTCGAAACTAAGATGCATTGCATCAAATTATTGGGGGATAAACTCAGTTCGAGAAACTTTCAAAGCCAAGTCAATGAGATGCATGCACGTGTAGCAGTATTAAATAAATTCACAGAGTTAGGCCGACCTCACACCCAAGTTGCCACTTAAATTTGAGTAGATATGGGAAATCTTAATTTTTAAATCTTTGTGCAACAAAGCCATTTTGATATAAGAATGTATGTTTAGGATCAAAAGTTTCACCGAAAGATGGCTAGTATACAACCAAGGACTACTTTAATGAATAAACAAAAGTTTAAAAATTTTGAAGATGCAGGAAGAGAAATTTTAAATTTTTTACATCAGAGGTTTGGATTTGACTTATGTATGATTACTCGGGTAGAAGGTGATGATTGGATAGTACTGCAAACAGAAGACCATGGATATCATATTAAACCAGGTCAAGTTTTTAAATGGGCTGATTCATTTTGTTGCCATATGGTTAAAGGAAATGGTCCAAAAATTGCTCCTGCCTCAGAAAAAATTGCACTATATGCAAGTGCACCAATTAATAATCAGGTAAGTATTAAATCATATATTGGCCAACCTATAACTAATGAGGATGGTAGCTTATTTGGAACATTATGTGCTATTCACCCTCAAACAAAATCTGAAAATATAAGTCAAGATATAGCTATAATAGAACTATTAGGTGATTTACTTAGTAGAATACTTCAAGCTGAATTACGTCAATTCAAGCATATTAATGAGTTTAAAAGTTTAAGAAAAAAAGTATTTAAAGATGATTTGACTGGTTTATACAATAGAAGAGCTTGGGAAGAATTCTTAGAAAAGGAAGAAGAGCGATGTAAACGGTATGGTCATCCAGCAGCAATTTTTTTTATTGATATAAACGATTTGAAACAAGTTAATGATAGTTTGGGGCATTTGGCTGGTGATCATTTAATACAGTGCGCTGCAAGTGTACTTGTTAATACAGTGCGCAGTAATGATATTATTGCTAGATTAGGTGGAGATGAATTTGTAATATTAAGTATGGAAAACAACTCAGTAGGGGCTGAAATGCTTTTAAAAAGAATTTTAGATGCTTTTTGTGAGGCTGATATTAGTATAGCTATTGGTTTTTCAATGAGAGTTCCAAATAAAGGTTTACTATTTGCAGCAGAACAAGCTGATAAAAAAATGTATATGCATAAGAAAAAATTAAAGTCTAAATTAATTTTTAATATAACGTAAATATTTACTTTACTGATGTCCTAATACATACATTTAAATTTAAGACTATTTAGGAAAACACAATTCAAAGCATATACCTTCTGCGCTATTGACTGCCTGATACATTCCCTGATGAAGCGTTAAAATGGATGCAACAATCGATAGTCCTAAACCACCCGTTTGATGAGGGCTTTGTCTGCTGGAGTTGCACTGATAAAAACGCTCAAAGAGATGAGGCAAATGCTCAGGGGCAACTTCCAAACCACTGGTGATTACAGATAATGTAATCATTTGCATATTATTAATGATCTTCCGGTGGCTAAGCACATAAATAGTTCGGTGATTGCCTCCGTGAACGAGCGCATTTGATATCAGATTATACAGCGCTTGTTGTAACAGTTCAGGATCTGCCGATAGCTCAGTCGCTTCAAGACTTAAAACAAAATTGCAGTGTTGTTCTTCAGCTTGATACTCGAAAATACTGAATATATCTTCTATAAATGATTGAAGTTGAATCTTCTGTTTGTTTAAGCAAACTTTGTGCGCATCTGCGCGTGCTAGAAATAACATGCTGTCAATCATTCGTTTTAAACGTTGATAGTCCTCTAAGTTGGAAATCAAGAGTTCCTGATACTGTGCGGGACTACGTTCACTCATGAGTAAAATTTCGGTTTGCCCGATTAAATTATTTAAAGGTGTTCTGAATTCATGAGCAATGTCTTCGGAAAAACGATTCAGTTGGCTATATCCTAGTTCAATACGGCCAAGCATGGCGTTAATATCGGAGGCTAGTTGTTCGATCTCTTGAGGAGGATGATTCAGATTAAGTCTCTGTTCAAGTTTGTGAATACTAATAGCATGAGTTTGTTTGCGTAGTGTTCTTAATGCGTTCAATCCGAAACGACTGGCAATCGCGCAAAGTATGAAAATGGCTAGAATGCCGCTAAACACATAGATAAAAAGACGTTTTTTAAAAGGCGAGATAATCGCTAAACGTTCCGACCACTGCTTGCCTGCAATTAATAGATAGGGTTGTCGATTAATTTGAATAGTTTTCCATGCAATACGGGTGGGATAAGCATAAGCTGATAAATCACGGAATTGAATCTGAGGCTGGTGGATAAATTCAGGCAGTGGAATGCCAAGAGGATTAATGTTGATCAGAGCCTGATTCCCTTTAAGCAATACAAATAGATTGTCCTGATTGCCGAGCATATTTTGATACAGCTTCGGCTGCGCGATAATCTGCTCAATATTGCGACTGTCCTGCAATAAAATTTCCAGACGTTCAATACGTTCTATCAAAGCCCGATCTTGCTGTGCAATTAGAATCTGGTTGATGCTAAAATAAGTCATCAACGCCACAGTACACAGAACCATCGCAGCACAAGTGGTAGCCAGTAGTGTTAATCGTAGTTCTAGCGAACGAATGGGGTTAAACATTATTTGTCTACCGAAATTTTATAGCCCAAACCGCGAACAGTATGAATTAACTTTATATCATGTCCCTCATCAATTTTACTGCGTAAACGCCGCACAGCCACATCAATAAAATTAGTATCGGTATCAAAATTGATCTGCCAGACTTCAGACGCTATTTGCCTGCGCGTAATAATTTCATTCGGATGGCGAAGTAAGAAGCGCAAAAGATTGAATTCTTTTTTACTGAGTTCTACAGGCTGTTGGTTACGCCAGACTTTATGATGGATTAAATCCAATTTTAAATTTGCAATTTCTAATTGATTTTCCTCTACATACTGCTGACGTCTAAGTAGACTTTTAATTCGGGCCAGTAATTCAATATAAGAAAAAGGCTTGGCTAGATAATCATCGGCGCCTAGTTCCAAACCTTTGACCCGATCAATCACTTGGTCTTTTGCGGTAAGAAAAATTACTGGAATCTTAGAAAATTGTCGTAATACTTTCAGGACTGCCCAGCCATCTATATCGGGCAACATCACATCTAATATAACCAGACTATATGCATGCATTTTTAACTTTTCCAAGCCTTCTAGCCCTGAATGGACACATTGCGCCTCATAGCCAGATTCATTTAACCCTTTAACTAGATATGAGGCGATTTTCACTTCATCTTCGATAATTAGAATACACATTTTGTTCAGGCTCATTTTGAAGATGACAACTTTGTAATGTGATTGTCATCATCCAAATCATTCAGATTGTATAAGATTTTTAAAACTTAATTCAGGGCAATCATGATGAACAAACTCAAAGGGCTTATTGCAACAGTAATGCTGATGAGTAGCAGTACTTTTGCACAATCCGTTCAATTGAATCAAGTTTATTCACTTGATTCTCAGACAGCACAAACTCTTATTGATGCTGCTGTGACCGTATGTCAAAAAATACAGCACAATATTGCCGTGGTGGTGGTAGATCGGGGAGGAAATACCTTGATTTCAAAGAGACATGAAACTGTCGGGCCACATAATTTAGGCGCAGCCGAAAAGAAAGCCTATACCGCTTTATCCACCAAAATGGCGACCATGTTGTTAAGTCAAAATGCCCATGAAAATAAGGATGCAAAAAATTTAACCACTTTATCAAATTTACTATTGTTAGGTGGCGGCGTACCTGTGCGTTATGAGAGTCAAGTGGTCGGCGCCATTGGCGTTGCCGGAGCAGGGGGCGCAAAAAATGACCATTACTGCGCTGATACAGCTGTTAAGTCTATTTTCAATCCTTAAGGAATCCATCATGTTTAAAAAATTATTGCCACTCTCAACACTATTGTTGACCTCAATGACTTTTGCACAAACTAACCCCTTAAGTGTGCATGTGTTGAATCTAGAAAATGGTCTGCCTTCCGCTCAAGTCGAGGTGGTACTCGAAAAAAGTACTGGGAATAAATGGGTGAAATTAAATCAGCAATATACTGGCCCTAATGGCCGTATTACTGGATTGTTTCCTGAAAATCAGAAGCTTGAAGCTGGTATTTATAAAGTTACCTTTAAAACCGAGGACTGGTTTAAAAAAAATAAGCAAGATACCTTCTTTCCTGAAGTTCCTGTAATTTTTAAGGTAGATGGAAGTGTCAGCCATTATCATATTCCTCTACTTCTAAGTCCTTATGGATATTCGACTTATAGAGGCAACTAAGATTTAAAAGGGCTAGTCTAACTAGCCCTATTATTTGTGTTTAGTCCGTAAACTAGAGAAAATCACAAAAAATTCATGATCGTATTATTATGCTTTTAGTTGAATTAAAGTTGACTCAAGTTATGTAAATGAGTTGATAGAACTTATTGAAGCTTCATAGTAATTAAAATGAGAATGGCATGAATCAATTTTCTGAAGAAGACTTATCCAGAATTATCGAAATGGCCTGGGAGGATCGAACCCCATTTGAAGCCATTCAATGTGAGTTTGGTTTGAACGAAGCGGCAGTGATCCGCTTGATGCGGCAAAATATGAAACCCAGTAGCTTTAAAATGTGGCGTGCACGTGTGACAGGCCGAAAAACCAAGCATCTGCAGCTGCGTTTACCTGATGTGATACGGGCCTATTGTTCACGCCAATACAAGCGTTTCTAAGTGTTTGATTTTGATTACCGTCTGGACTCACGTTTACATCGTTCAGAACAATATTGTACTTCCTCCCAGCAGCGGTGCCATTTCTTGCGCCAAGTAAAAGGGCGCAAACAATGGATACAGATTTTTTCAGGGAGATGCTGTTTTTTCATCGTTTATAACTCATTGATCTGGCTAAGAAGTTGCTGGGCATGGCTGATAATCTGATGCCGATCTTTAAGTTTATCTAGCTGTCGATAGATCATGCCCATACGTGGATGAGTACGAAATTTCGCCTCATTCCGGATCATAAAATACCAGTACAGGCTATTGAACGGACAGCTATCTAGCTCGGTCCGAGTTTTGACATTGTAGCTACAGTACTTACAGTAATCGGACATCTTATGGATGTAATTGCCCGAGGCCGCATAGGGTTTGCTGGCCATCAAGCCGCTATCGGCATGCATCACCATACCCAGCGTGTTCGGTAGTTCTACCCATTCATAGGCATCGGCATAGACTGCCAGATACCACTCGCTGATCTGCTGCGGGTCTACACCAGTTAATAAGGCAAAATTTCCAGTCACCATCAAACGCTGGATATGATGTGCATAGGCATGCTGAAAAGTATTACGGAAACACTCAGCCATACAGTTCATCCGAGTACGGCCAGTCCAGTAAAATTGTGGCAATGGTGCTGAGTGCTGCAGTGCATTGCGGCTGGCATATTCTGGCATGTACAGCCAGTAAATTCCGCGAACATATTCGCGCCAGCCGAGAATTTGTCGGATAAAACCTTCCACTGCATTCAGTGGTGCATGACCGGCATGGTATGCAGCTTCTGCCGCATCACAGACTTCTTTAGGTAGTAGCAGACCACAGTTCAGATAAGGTGAGAGCAGGCTGTGAAACAGCATGTCTGAGTCTTGAACCATGGCATCTTGATAATCGCCAAAATGTGGCAAACTGTGGGTAATGAAATGCTCCAGTGCAAGCAGAGCATTGCTACGTGTGGTGCCCCAGCGGAAGTTGTCAAGGCTGCCAGAGTGACGGGAAAATTCACGTTCAACCAATTCAAGCACATCCAGATCAATCTGATCGTGTTCAAAGTGAAGTGGTGCAGGCAAAGGGGGATTGCCAGCCCAGGCCTTACGATTGGCGCTGTCATAGTTCCACTGTTCTCCAAACGGCTGCTGTCCCTGCATCAAGTAACCGGTCTGCTTGCGCATTTCCCGGTAAAAATATTCCATACGCAGTGTCTGGTAGCGGCTGGCCCAGTGCCGGAACTGCTCCGGACTACAGAAAAAACGTTCATCATTTAGGCATTGTACTGGCAATTGCAGCTGCTGGCTCCAATACTGTTCAATCTGCTGCTGTAAACGATATTCCCCGCAGTGCGTAATGACCAGTTCTGTGACTGGTAAGAGTTGCTGTTGTGACTCTACGAAATCCAGCAGGCTACGAATCGGACTATCAGATTTAAAAGCATGGTAACGTACACGCCAGCCTTCTGCTTTGAGTTCTTTGGCAAAATGACGCATGGCGCTAAAAATCAGGGCAATTTTCTGCGGATGATGGGCGACATAAGTGGCTTCCTCAACAACTTCGGCCATCAGGATCACATCCCTGATACGATCTAGCGCTTTGAGCGTAGCAAGCTGATGATGAAGCTGGTCACCCAGAATTAAACCGAAACGCATAGCCATTCCAGACCCTATGAAAGATAGCGCAGTGTAAGTCAAGACAGTTCAATTTTTTGTGAAAATAAAGATCATCCTGCATGTTGAATCAATCCAACTCGACCAGATGACCCGCTGACATCGCACAGAAATCATAAGTACTGCTATAACAAAATATTCATCCCTTCAATGCTAAAGCCAGTTGATGAAACTCGCTTTACATGATTTCTTAATACATGAGTAGTGTGAAAATTATGTGATTTTAATCAAAAAGATACAAATTATTATGGTTGTAATTCAAGTAGCTCACGCCTAGTATCTGGCTTGAAGTTACTCCATGTGAGCTTCCTTAGTTTTGTCCCATATACCCCTCTGTATGGGATTTTTTTAATCAGGGAATTGTCATGAGCATGCATTCAAAAGCGTATATTTTTAGACAGCAGCAATTACTAGTGGATGAGCATTTTCAGTTGCCGCAGGTAGAAAGACTACAGCACGACCTAAACCTGTCGGAAAATTGCGAGATCATTGCTCGTGACCTGAAAGAAGACGAACCGATGCCGGAAGGTTATCAGCTGGTTCCAATCCGGCAACTGGTGCAAGTCTGGAGCAGACCGCAGTTTGAACAGGCCAGCCGTGCGGTACAGTTACTGGAATGGCGCCGTAACCACCGCTTTTGCAGTAAATGCGGACACGCCACCCAGCAGCATGTCAGCCAGTATGCCATGATCTGTCCATCCTGTGGCTATAACCAGTATCCGCGGGTGAATCCCTGCGTAATTACCATCATTACCCGAGGTACAGATGAAATTCTGCTGGCAAAAAATGCTCGCAACAAAACCCAGATGTACAGCCTGATTGCAGGCTTTGTTGAAGTTGGAGAAACCCTAGAAGAGGCAGTAAGCCGTGAAACGCTGGAAGAAGTGGGGCTACAAATCAAAAATATTCAATATCTAGCCAGTCAGCCGTGGCCGTTTCCCAGCAATCTGATGATGGCCTTCAAGGCAGAATATCAGGGAGGGGAAATTCAGATTCAAGAAAATGAACTCAGCGATGCGCAATTTTTTAAATTTGATCAGTTACCCGAGATTCCGTTCAAGGGCAGTATCGCCTATGCCATGATTCAGCATGTGATATATGGAACGCCTGTTGCAGATGACAGCAAAGAATGGCTTTGAAAAAGTAATTCTGTTTGGGTCTCTCAAATAAACTGCTATAACGCCCTAGGTAATGAATCTTCAGATGGCATTTCCTGATCTGGAGAAACTGAATCGTATCATTTGATCTTCACGCTTTGTTCACATCTAACTGGGTTATCTTAATCCTGAGACCCAACAAGGCTAAAAAATGAAGATGCGATTTAAGTCAGCTTTTGCAGCGATAGCACTGTCTATCATCAGCTTAAGTACAACGACTCAAGCAGAAACTGCTGCGCCTCAGGCAGTTGATCGGGTAGATATCCAGAAGTATGCCGGTAAATGGTATGAAATTGCGCATTTACCGATGTATTTTCAGCGTAAATGTATAGCTAATATCACGGCACAATATAGCGTCAATGCCGATCAAACTATCGGGGTATTGAATAGCTGCCGAATTGCCAATGGCGAAATAATTAGATCTCAAGGTGTTGCGTATTCGCAAAATCAGGGGAACAGCAAACTGAAGGTCAGCTTTTTGCCTAAAGGTTTAAGATGGATCCCCTTTACTAAAGGTCATTACTGGGTATTACGAGTAGACCCGGAATATAAAGTGGCACTGGTGGGGGGGCCAAGTCATAAATACTTATGGATTTTGTCACGTGAACCGCAAATCGATGAAGCTACGTATAAGTCCTATCTTGAAACTGCAAAACATTATGGTTACGACGTCACAAAACTGATCAAATTGTCGCATTAATCTGTTAACCTTTTGCTGAACTGATAAATCTCTCTACAGTTCGGTTTTTTTTTATTTACTTCACATAAAATTCATATCTGACTGATTAAACTCATCAAATAGAATAAATATAGTTGCAAAAAATTTAGGATGAGTCCATGTTGAAAAGTCTGATGCGATGGATAGACAGCTGGTCTACACCCACAGCGACCGAAACACTGACGGCTGAAAACAGCAAGATTCAGTGGCAGCGGATTTTACCCTTTATTCTATTACATCTAGCCTGTCTCGCCGTGTTCTGGGTGGGAATGTCGTGGTTTGCGATTGGCTTTATGCTGCTGTTCTACCTGATCCGCATGTTTTCCATCACCGCTTTTTTTCATCGTTATCTGTCACATAAAACTTTTCAGACTTCGCGTCCCGTACAGTTTCTGTTTGTGCTGATTGGTACCATGAGCGCGCAGCGTGGTCCGCTCTGGTGGGCGGCGCATCACCGCTATCACCATCGCTATACCGATACCTTGAAAGACCCGCATTCCTCGACGCATGGTTTTTGGTATAGCCATGTGGGTTGGTTTCTGAATGAATATAATTTTGCTACACGTAAAGAAGTCATCAAGGACTGGCTGAAATATCCAGAGCTGATCTGGCTAGACCGTTTCAGTTTGATTGTTGTGCTGCTGACTGCTGGTGGAATTTATGTACTAGGCGAAAGGTTGGCAATCACTTGGCCACAACTCGGGACGTCCGGCCTGCAACTTCTGGTCTGGGGATTTGTGGTGTCCACGGTGTTGTTGATCCATGCGACCTTATGTATTAATTCACTGGCGCATCATTACGGTAGCCGTGATTTTGACACGGATGACCACAGCCGCAACAATTTATTCTTGTCTATCATTACCTTGGGCGAAGGCTGGCACAACAATCACCATTATTATGCAGGCAGTACCCGGCAGGGTTTTTACTGGTGGCAGATTGATGTGACCTATTACCTCCTAAAAATTATGTCTTGGCTCGGGATAGTTTGGGACTTAAAGCCCATTCCAGCACGGATTTATGAAGCCAGTAAAATTGCTCAGGCTCGAAAAAATAAAAAAGCTGCTACGGCAGGCACTACCACGATTCATTCGAAGGAATCACCATGAAAATTGCAATTATTGGTTCAGGTATTTCCGGTTTGTACGCTGCCTGGAAACTCAGCAAAGCGCATCAAGTTACAGTCTTTGAAAAGAATAACTACTTTGGTGGTCATACTGATACTCATCAGCTAAATATCGATGGTGAACAGGTTGCGGTAGACAGTGGCTTTATCGTGTTTAATGAGCATAACTATCCGCTGTTCTGTGCAATGCTCAGAGAACTTGGGATTCAATCGCAAAGCAGTGACATGGGCTTTTCGGTGAATAATCAGGTCAGTGGCTTACAGTACAATCCTTCAAAAAAATTCTCGCTGTTATTCCGACCGCAAAACTTTTTTAATGCGGATTTTCGCGCGATGTTGTCGGATCTGTTCCGTTTCTATGCTGCCAATAAAGATCTGGATGTGGGACAGGTCGATGCACAGCTCAGTATTGATGAGTATTTAAATCAACATGGATATAGCACAGCTTTTCGTCAGGAACATCTCTATCCGATGTGTGGAGCGCTGTGGTCCTGCCCGGTGGAGCAAGCTGGACAAATTCCCTATAAATTTGTGGTGAGCTTTTTCCAGCACCATCGCATGTTGCAATTAAAAGACCGGCCGTTATGGCTTACAGTCAAGGGGGGATCAGCGCGTTACGTTCGTGCCATTCAGGCCCAATCTAATATCACCTTCCGCAAAACGGGTGTCCTGCATGTATCCCGTAGTGCCAATGATGTGCTGGTTGAAACGACACACGGCACCGAACGTTTTGACTGGGTTGTATTTGCTAGCCATGCTGATGATAGTCTGAAATTACTGAAAGACCCTTCTGCTCAGGAGTTGGACGTACTCGGTAAGTTCCGCTATCAGGATAACCGCATGGTGGTGCATTCAGATACTAGTATTATGCCCAAATCTCGTCGCCAATGGGCGAGTTGGCATGTGCATGTAACCTCGAGTCAAGGATCTGAACAGACGCCATTCCAGCATAGTGGCATGCACTATGGTTTTAGCTATTGGATGAACCAGCTGCAAAATCTGCAATGCAAAACTCAGGTCTTTGCGACCCTGAATCCTAATTTTAGACTTGAACCGAAAAAAGTCTGGGTGGAACGAAACTACCGTCATCCGGTGTTTGATGCAGCTGCGATTGAAGCACAACAACGCTGGGCCGAGGTTAATGGTCAGAACCGCACCTCATACTGTGGTGCTTACTGGGGCTGGGGCTTTCATGAGGATGGCGCACGTAGTGCTTCCTGGGTAGTCGATCAGCTATTGCAGCAGACCGAGCAGGCAGCTAGGAGCGCATGATGCAGATGTATCCACTGGCGATTGCCTCTGCCGAAATCAGGCATCGCCGTTACCTGCCCAAAGCCCATGCTTTTGAGACCCAGCTAACCTATCTATGGTTTGATCCGGATCAACTCTCAAGCTTTACCCAAAAATCCTGGCTATGGTCTTCCAGGCACTGGAATTTCTTGACCCTAGATGAGCGGGATTTTCTGACCATGGAATATGGTTCGATTCGGCAGAAGGTCTCACGTTTGCTCATCAAGCGGGAAAACTATCTATTACCGCATGCCGCATCTATCCGAGTAATGGCTTTGCCACGAACACTCGGCTTTCGCTTTAATTCTGTAGTGTTTTATCTAGTCTTAGATGCCACCGACCAACTGATATTTGTACTGAGTGAAATTACCAATACACCGTGGAATGAAAGACAGGTCTACATTCACGACTGCCGAAACAATGCAGACCAACATGCGCCGTACCAAAGTCACCAGTTTGATTTTAAAAAGGACTTTCATGTGTCGCCGTTCATGCCGATGGAGATAGATTATCGTTGGCGTTTTAGCTTTTCAGAACAACAAAATGTGATTCATATGCAGCTGTTTGAGCAGGCCGTGCTGCAATTCGATGCCACCCTGAAATTTTCCCTGCAGGCCATCACAGTTCCTTCACAGCAGCATCGCTATGCTGTACTGAAAGTTCTTGAACCCTTCAGGATGGTCAGCGGAATTTATCTGCATGCCTTTCGTTTATGGAAAAAGAAAATTCCGTTTTACCGCCATCCTAAAAAAGAAAAAGGAAAGACATGACTATGAAAACACTGTTAATGGGAGAGCACACCGAACTGCCGGTGGTATTACGGCATTTGCTGAAATTGCGGCATGGTCAGCTGATTTTTAAAGGCATCTGGAGTGGAACAGTTGGCGAAAACAGTGATCTGCAGGCCGTGATTCAGGTGCACGATACCCGTCTAATGGAACTGTTGTTCCGTAATGGTGTACTGGGGGCAGCAGAAGGATTTATTCGTGGTTACTGGAGCAGTGAAGATCTGGTCAATGTAATTCGTATTCTAGCGCGTAATCGTGATGTGCTTGATCGGATGAATCAAAATGTGGTGGCAAAAGCTAGCCAGCTGGTACTCAAGGCTTGGTATAAATCCCGCAAGAATTCGATTGATGGCAGTCGTCAGAATATTGCTGAGCATTATGACTTGAGCAATGATTTTTTTAAATTGTTCTTAGATTCCAGCATGATGTATTCCAGTGCGGTGTTTAAAGACCCTTGTATGAGCTTGGAACAAGCTTCAGATTATAAAAAAGAACTGATCTGCCAAAAACTTCAATTGCAACCGATGGACCATTTGGTTGAAATTGGCAGCGGCTGGGGAGGCTTTGCCATTTATGCGGCTCAGCATTATGGCTGTAAGGTGACCACCATTACCATTTCCCAGGCACAATATGATGAGGCTGTAGCCCGAGTTGCTGAAGCAGGGCTGTCTCATCGGGTGTCTGTACAGCTTCAGGACTACCGTTTACTAGAAGGCAAATACGACAAGCTTGTGTCGATTGAAATGATTGAAGCAGTGGGTGAGCAATATTTACCAACTTATTTCCAAAAATGCCGCGAGCTCCTTAAGCCGAATGGTCTAGCCTTGATACAGGCGATTACCATTGAAGATGCACGCTATGTTAAAGCTTTAAATACGGTGGATTATATTAAGCGTTATATTTTCCCCGGTAGTTTTATTCCATGTATCAGTGTGATGACGCAAACGGCTTCTGAGCAAAAACTTCGTCTCAAACATCTGGAAGATATTGGTCAAAGCTATGCACAAACCTTGAAGTGTTGGCGCCAGCGTTTTCTGGAGCAACGTGATCAGGTGTTGCAACTTGGTTTTGATGAGCGCTTTATCCGCATGTGGGATTTTTATCTGTGTTATTGCGAAGGTGGCTTCCGCGAAGGTGTGATCAGCGATGTTCATTTGCTGTTTGAAGCCAGTGCTTACTAAGCAAAAATAAAACAGGAGGGCGACATGCTGCTAGATTTATTTTTGCTCAATGTCTTCATCATGCTCTGTAGCTGGGTGTTGGTGACCTATAACCGCAGAGCAGGGCTGGTCGATGTCGCTTGGAGTTTCAGTATTGCTCTTAATGTGATTATTGCCGCTTGGGCGACTGATAGTGCACCACTGTTGGTTCGGTTATTTCTGGGACTGGCGAGTGGGATCTGGTTTTCACGACTGACTTGGCATCTGTTACGGCGCTATGCCAATGAAACCCAAGAAGACACGCGTTATGCCAACATGCGCAGAGCGATGGGGGACTATCAGCATCTTGGTTTTCTGGTGTTTTTTATATTTCAGGCAGGTTTGGCGCTACTGTTTTCTTACCCAATGCTGAAGTTGTTAAGTATCTCGACCGAGCAATGGAATGACTGGACTTTGGTCACTGTGATTGGGGCGGGTATGATCATGCTCTTGGCTTTGATAGGTGAAAGCACTGCCGATCAGCAACTTTACCGTTTTAAGCTAGATCCACAGAATCAAGGTAAAACCATGGATCAGGGCTTGTGGAAATATTCGCGCCATCCGAATTATTTTTTTGAATGGCTGCATTGGTTTGCCTATCCAGTACTCGGTTTGGCAGCAGGATGCTATGAATTATGGATATATCCACTGCTGATGTGGCTATTCTTGTACTACTTTACAGGTATTCCCTTTAGTGAAAAACAGGCGCTCGCCCACCGTGGCGACAACTATAAAGACTATCAACGACGAACTTCAATGTTTATTCCGTGGCCACCCAAAGAGTAGGTAAATACATGGACTTTATGATTAAAAAAACCTTAGAACTGATCGAAAATGGCAAGGTGCCAGACCCAGTGATTCGTGCAGGCATTCGTACTTTAAGCAAAAAACGTTTGGCACAAGAAGGTCGGTTTAACCCCGCATTGGCAGCGCAGCGCTATATGGATGTGCTGACCATGCTGAAAAACAGCGAAATTGCCATTGAGACAGACAAAGCCAATGAACAGCATTATGAACTGCCGACCGCATTTTTTCAGGCAGTACTCGGTAAGCGTTTGAAATATAGCGCGAGTCTCTTTGAACATGCCGATACAACGCTAGACCAAGCCGAAGAAGCTGCTCTTGCATGCTATTGCCAGCGAGCACAACTGAAAGACGGGCAGGATATTTTGGAAATTGGCTGCGGTTGGGGTTCTTTAAGTCTATATATGGCCGAGCGTTATCCAAGGGCCCGTATTACAGTCGTGTCAAATTCTTCAACGCAGCGCGAGTATATTCAGGAACAAGCCCGTTTAAAAAAACTGGATAACCTGACGGTGATCACTTGTGATGTCAATGTGTTGCAACTTGAACCTGCCTCTTTTGATCGTGTGGTGTCAGTGGAGATGTTTGAGCACGTGCGTAACTATCAAAAACTATTTGAAAATATCAGTATTTGGCTCAAACCAAATGGCTTATTGTGGTGTCATATTTTCTGTCATCGTTTCTTGCATTATCCTTTTGAAGTCAAAAATGAGTTTGACTGGATGTCGCAATATTTCTTTAGTGGTGGTTTGATGCCAGCAGCCTCAACTTTCCTACATTTTCAGCAGCATTTACAGCTAGAACAGCACTGGCAATGGGCGGGCACGCAGTATGAACGTACCGCAAATGCTTGGCTAGAAAATATGGATGCTAAACAGGCCGAGCTAAAGCCCTTATTTGAACAAACTTATGGCGCGGATGCCGCAATCTGGTGGCAACGCTGGCGGATTTTCTTTATGGCCTGTGCCGAGCTGTTCGGTTATGAGCATGGACGCGAGTGGGTGATCGGTCACTTTCTGTTTAAAAAGAAAACCGTATAATTGAATGGCGAATCGGATGGGGTAGCGGGGAATGCACCAATGTTAAAGCTGTTCAGGGACAAACACGATCATCCTCTGGGTGAGGTGTTTAACCGCTATTACTGGCTGCAAATCGGATTCATTGCCTTGTCTGTGGTGATTGGGATTGGCTTCAGTGCCTGGGTAATTAAAGGTTCTTTGCTCAGAACGGCGCTAGAACAGGAAATGTCTCACTACTGGCAACGATTAGAACGTAATCCTGCCGCAGAATTGCCCGACACCAAAAATCTGTATGGTTACCGCTGGAACACTGTGCCACCACCCCAATTTAAGACTATGCAGCTTGAGCAAGGAGTGAATCGGCATTTTGTCGATGGCAAGGAGCGCATGACTGTGTATGGTGAAAAAGACGGACAGCATGTCCTGTTGGTCTTTGGCGAAAGCAACGTCAACAAGCTGGTGTGGCTGTTTGGTCTGGCACCGCTGATGGTCAGCCTGTTTGTGCTATATAGTGTGCTGTGGTGGTGGAACCGTCGGGCCCGGCGCTATTTTTCCCCGATTACCCGTCTGGCCAATGCGCTGGAATATATCGACTGGGAACATCAGAAAAATCAGGCTTCGCCTTTTCAGGACATCCGCACCGACTCTAATCTGGAAGCTGAATACCTCAAGCAGGCGCTGGAAAAATATCATCAGGTATTAAGCGAATTTATTCAGCGTGAGCGTGAATTTACCGGAGATGTCAGCCATGAGCTGCGCACGCCACTGACCATTTTAAAAGGCAATGTGCAGCTGTGTCAGGCACGCTATGGCGACAACAAGTCCTTTACCCGCCTGCATAACACCATTGAAGACATGCAGCTGCTGGTCGATACCTTGCTGGCCATTGCCCGCAATACCACCAACACTTTAACTGCTGAACCGACCATGCTTTCAGAATGTCTGGAAAATGTAGTTCAGGATCTGGAGAGTGTCAGTCATAACAAAGGCATGCAGATAGACCTGCAAAAAGACCTCGATGAACAGCCGCGTAAACTTTATCCATCCATGACCAAAATGGTGTTTGGCAATATTCTGCGCAATGCGCTGAACTATTCACAGGGCACAGAAATTGATGTGATTATGGAAAAAAATAAAGTACTGATTGCTGACAATGGAGTCGGCATGCCTTTACCTAACAATTCTAAAGTTCAGGAACTGTCTGGTCAGCAGCTACAACTGGAAATCAAAGGGCATGGTATTGGATTGCAATTGGTGCAAAAGCTATGCAAACAGCTAGGTTGGCGTGTGGAGCTGTTTGACAGGCAATATTATCTTGACACTCATCAGAATGTTGATCTAGCAATGACCACTGGACTGATTGTTGTTGTATACCTAAATTAGGCTTCATCTTCGAAAGCAATCTTTAAACCAATCCCAGATATGGTGTGAATCAGCTTTTGTTCAAAGGGTTTATCGACCATTTTGCGTAAATTATAGATATGACTGCGCAGAGCATCACTTTCTGGCTCTTCGTCACCCCAAAGCTGCATCATAATTTCCTGTTTGGTCAGTACTTTAGGAGAATGTCGCATTAGTAGCTTCAAAAGTTTAAACTGAATCGGAGGCAATTCAATGTTCTGCCCAGCTCGAGTTAGCTGTTGTGTTGCTGGGTCCAAAATTAGGTCATGAATTTGCAGACGACTGCTAGATACTTCACCCAGGGAACGTTTGATCAGGGCCTTGACCCGAACCACTAGCTCGTTAAAGTCAAAGGGCTTGACCAGATAATCATCCGTGCCGGAATTGAAGCCTTTAAGTTTGTCATCCAAGGTATCCCGAGCGGTGAGCATCAGCACAGGGAGGTCCATACCTTCTTTATTTCGTAGCCATTCACATAGTTCATAACCCGAACCATCAGGCAAGTTAATATCTAAAAGTAAAATATGATAGCGTTGCTGTTTTAGCAATTGGCGCGCAGCATTTAGGTTTCGAGCATGATCGACCACAAAACCATGCTCTTCTAGAAACTCGCATAAGGTAGATGCCAGTTCATAATGATCTTCAACCATCAAAATAAAATGTTTAGACATAACTGTAGAGACTACTTTATTAATTGCTGTTTTAATTTAGCACTAAATGGCTGAGGACCTAGCCATATATTAAAATATTGCTGGGCCTGCGGGTTTTGGAGTTGTCCCTGCAATTTCTGGTTTAAGTATAGGCTTAATGTGTGTGTGGCATGGCTATATTTTAGTTGGTATAGATCTCCTGACTTCACTGGACGATACAAATCGGTGATTGGATTGAAAACAGCATGAATTTTTTGATCTTTGATATTACGTTGGAGTAGATGTGTGGCCGCACGTTTGAATGCCCATTCTGGAATATTCTGCGTATAGGTAAAATCCATCTGTATGTTTTGGCCTTGCCAAGGCTGATTACAGTTTTGCGCAAAGTAACTGGCCACACCGACCTGTTTTTGTCCCACCATGAGTGGGCCATTACCACATTTATTTAAGCTCTGTGCATGCGCCCACGAACCGAAACTCCCGAGCATCAGTACAGTGGTTATGGCTACTTTTTGAAAGGCAGTACCCATGAATAGGTTCCTCCTACATATGGCAAAGAACGATACAGACCATTGGCCGGATCCCAGAAATCTTGTTGGAAAATAATCTGATGGTTTGGGTTGACCTTTATTTCACTGATTCCAAATGAATCCATTGTTCGTGTCTTCCCGAACATTTTAAAATCATAAACCATATGCCAATGCACATAGGCAGAGTCTTGATGATATGAAGTATTTAATAGGCTGACAGTGACATTACTCACCCGCTGGTTCATACCTTGAAAATGTTCAAGCAGTTTTTTACGCGATGAAAATTGCGACAGAGTGTCGTTAATAAAAAGCTGATCTGCATACAGTGCTCCAGCATTTTCAACGAATTTAGGTGTGCCCAACGTATTAAATGCCGAAGTGAAGCGGGTGCCGATTTCTAGTGCTTTTGCATCATCTAAGGGTATTCCTTGAATACTCGCTCTGGCATTTGCATAATCAGAGGAATAACGAGGAACACTTTTACATCCTGACAGGAAAAGCACTGGTAAGGATAAGGCAATTGCCACTAACGTTTTGACTTGATTCATGTTCACTGTCCATCTTCACAGTTTATCCTCCCACTCTAGAGAGGCTGAAGTGAACAGAATGTGAAGATAGATGCTAAAGACAGTACATTGAATAGAATTTTGATGATTAAGGATTAAATTTCACTTTCTCTTTTTTCTTCAGTCATTAGCCAATCAATGATATTCATGACATCACGATTTTCGTTATTTTTTCTGACCATTGCATAAAAATTATAGTCACAATAGATAAAACCAAAAGGGGCAATGACCCTTCCATTTAATATTTCTTTTTCGACTAAAATTTGAGGCGCTATCGCAATTCCTAACCCAGACACAGCAGCTTCTATCATTAAACTGAGACTATCAAAATAGCGATCATTCGCTTTTGGGGAAAAGTGAATTTGGGACTGATTAAACCATGTATGCCATGCACTTTTATTTGAGTGGGTATGAAGTAATGGATAATTTAAAAGATCATTTTTTGTATGAAGGGGATTTATTTCACGATTACAAATAGGCCCCATGTTATCGGGAAATAACAGATATTTATTCAAAAAGTTGGGAAGTAGATGATGCTCACTGATGCTATTGATCAATATGTCAACTTTCTCTTTTTCTAACAATTTTAAGTCATTACATGTCATTAATTTGATATGGATATTGGGATAAATGACTTCGAGCTTTTCTAATCGGGGAATCAGCCAATTTGCCATAAAACTATGAGAAGCGCCTATGACAACTTCTACCTCTGATGTTTTATTTGTTAACTCAAAGACGCATTGTTCTAAACGATTAAAAAGCTGCGTACAAACGAGCGATAATTCTTCGGCGTCCGCCGTCAGAGAGATGGTCGAGGAATGTCGAATAAACAATTTTTTATTTAACCATTCTTCTAGCTGTTTTATTTGATGGCTAATCGCACTATGGGTGACACACAATTCTTCCGCAGCTAAGCTGAAACTTTTATTTCTGGCGACGGCTTCAAATGCTTTTAAAGCATTAAGGGGAGGTAATGTTCTGCGTTTCATGTTGTAAAATTTTCTAACACCCTAAGCTCAAAATATATCAATTATCAGAAAAATGAAAATATTTTAAGATGAAAAAAATGGATACAGCAAGAGATATGAGATGACAACCCCTTATACAGGTAATGGTCCTGATGACTTGGGATTTTTTGGTAAATTTGGCGGATCTTACATGCCAGAGAGCTTAATGCCCGCACTTCAAGAATTAGAGCAAGCCTTTAATACTGTTCGGCACAAACCTGAATTTTGGGCTGAATATCAGCAGATTTTAACGGACTTTGTTGGTCGCCCTAGTCCGCTTTTCTATGCAAAAAACCTAACAGCTTATGCAGGAGGTGCTCGAATGTATCTCAAGCGAGAAGATTTGAACCATACGGGTGCACATAAGATCAATAATTGTGTTGGGCAAATCTTATTGGCCAAATTTATGAGGAAAACCAGAATCATTGCAGAAACTGGTGCTGGACAACATGGGGTTGCAACAGCAACGGTTTGCGCACTGTTTAAGATGAAATGTACCATTTTTATGGGAGAAACAGATATTCAGCGCCAACAAATGAATGTTGAGCGCATGAAATTACTCGGTGCTGAAGTCAGAAGTGTTCAAAAAGGTCGTGGGACTTTAAAAGATGCCATGAACGAAGCATTACGTGACTGGATTCGTCATGTTGATACAACCTATTACCTGTTGGGTACTGGTGCAGGTCCTCATCCTTATCCGACTATGGTCAGAGAATTTCAGAAAATTATTGGTCTAGAAGCCAGAAACCAAATACTCCTCAAAGAAAATAAACTGCCCGATGCCTTGGTTGCTTGCGTTGGTGGTGGATCAAATGCATTAGGGTTGATGCATCCTTTTCTAGAAGACCTTAATGTCAAAATGTTTGCCGTTGAGGCGGGGGGAAAAGGAACATATACTGGGAAACATGCCGCCTCTATTTGCAAAGGTCAAGTCGGTGTGCTGCATGGCAATTTAACCTATTTATTACAAGATTTAGATGGGCAGATTCTAGAAGGGCACTCTATATCAGCTGGATTGGATTATCCTGGTGTTGGTCCAGAGCATGGCATTCTGTTTGAAACAGGACGTGTGACATACACGGCTATAACCGATCAAGAGGCTGTAAATGCATTTCAGGTTTTAAGTCAACAGGAGGGTATTATTCCTGCTCTTGAAAGTTCTCATGCGATTGCATATGCGATTCAACTTGCTCAAGAAATGCAGCCAGAACAGATTATTATTGTCAATTTAAGCGGCAGAGGTGACAAAGACTTAAACACGGTCAAAAAATATCTTGTAGGAGCTACAGCATGAACCGTCTAGATCAAACATTAGAACAATTGAAACTGGAAAATCGAAGCGGTCTGGTCTGTTATTTTACTGCTGGAGATCCTAATTTTACAGAAAGTTGTCGTCTGTTGAGCCAATTAGGTCAAGCTGGGGCTGACATTATTGAAGTTGGCATTCCATTTTCTGATCCAGTGGCAGATGGAGAGATCATTCAGGCAGCGCATCTTAGGGCTTTAGGTGTAGGTCAAACGGTAAAACAGACCATTGAGTTGGTAAAAGCAATCAGGCTGCATGATGAAAAAACACCAATAATTTTCATGACTTATTTAAATCCGATTATGCAATATGGTTTCGAGACACTTATCGCCGAAACAGAGAATCTTATAGATGGAATATTGATTTTAGATGCTCCATATGGATATCGAGAAAAATTCGAAGTGCAGTTAAATGAAAAAAACATGCATTTAATTGCAATGACAGCACCGACTACCCCAGTTGAAAGGTTAGAGCAAATCTCAGCGCGCGCGACAGGTTTTTTATATCATGTTGCAGAAAATGGCTTAACAGGAGGAGACTTCAATCTGTCTAATCTTGAGAAAAAGATTGCTGAAATTAAGCCTATTTTTAATATTCCAGTTGCAATTGGCTTTGGGATCAAAAATGAAAGTCATGTTAAAGCCTTAGCCAATAAAGTAGATTTGATTATTATCGGTTCAGCACTTGTCGATACTTTTTTTAATAAGGGGATGAACGCAACTTTAGAAAAAGTCACAGTTTTTTCGCAAATACTTAGAGAAAATAAATAATATCCTGTTTTTTAATCCGTATATTTAAAGTTAATTTATCAAGAACTATATGTGATAAAACCCTCTCCCGTAAGGGAGGTGGAACTTTGTCTGTGAATTTTTACCGAAAGTGATCGCTTTTTAGAAATCACTATTATCATACAGATGTGACATACGTTTTTGCTTTGTCTCTAGATAAGCTTTGTTAAAAATATTTAAGCCAACTTTTAATGGAATCCGCTCAACAACATTAATTCCTAAATCAGTTAAAGATTTAATTTTAAGTGGATTATTTGTAATGAGTTTTACATTCTTTATTTTTAAATAATCTAACATAATGGTACACATGTCATATTTACGAGCGTCTGCTGGTAAATTTAATAATAAATTGGCGTCAAGAGTATCATGTCCTTGGTCTTGAAGTGCGTAAGCTCGAATTTTATTGGTTAGTCCTATGCCGCGGCCTTCTTGGCGTAAGTATAAGATCACACCTTGACCTGCATCATTGATCATTTTCATAGTTGAATGTAATTGAGGACCACAGTCACATTTGAGTGATGCGAAAGCATCGCCTGTTAAGCATTCTGAATGAATTCTGACGAGTACAGGTTGATCAGAAATAGTACTCATCCCTTTGACAAGAGCAATATGTTCTTCGCCAGTATTTTGGTCTTGAAACGCTATAATTTCAAAATCGCCAAATGCAGTAGGTAACTTTGATTTGGAAATAAATTCTATAGCCATTTAACGATACCCCTGTATTTTAAGAATTTAGAAACTTGCAACTATTACTTTCCAGCTAAAATAGTTCTCAGATAGTGAAATTTATGTGAAAACACAAGAGTTTTTAGTGTGTGAAGTAAATTTCATTAAAAAAGCAATAAGTTACTTCTAATTTTAGATTTGACAAGTTTTCTAAAATTATTTTTTAGTTGGATGTTAAATATACAATTTTTATATGCACAATAACTAAGATCGAAATTAATAGTCGGCAGAGTAAAACTTGAAGTGCGACATAAACCACCTAATTAATTTAAAGGGTTTATGGAGTATATAAAATTGTCATACCATCATCTTAACTTTGAAGATCGTACTGCATTAATGCTTGAGTCAAGAAAAGAAGGCTTTTCAGCCAGAAAATTTGCTGAACTCATTAAAAGACATCCTAGTACGATCTATCGTGAGCTTAAAAGAAATAGCATCAATGACGTTTATCAAGCTCGATATGCTTCTGATAACACCTTCGCTAGACGTAGACGTGGTCACAGAAAACTCAAAATCGATTCAATCCTCTGGAAATTTATTGTTGAAGCGATCCGTTGTTTATGGTCTCCTCAGCAAATAGCAAAGCGTTTAAAGACATTTCCTGATTTGGATCAAACAATGAATGTAAGCCATACAACGATTTATTCAACGATACGAGCATTACCAAAGGGTGAGTTGAAAAAAGACTTATTATCCTGTCTGCGTCATGAAAATAAAAAGCGAAAAGCTAACGGTGAACCTAAAAAAGATTCTATATTACAGGATATTAAAACTATTCATGAGCGCCCAGCCGAAGTTCAAGAAAGAAAAATACCGGGTCATTGGGAAGCTGATTTAATTAAAGGTAAAGACAATAAAAGTTCGATAGCAACACTTATTGAACGAAATACACGGCTCTGTATCTTGGCAACATTACCTGATGCAAAGGCAGAATCAGTGCGCAAGGCTTTAACTGAAGCTCTGAAATATTTACCTGCAGAACTGCGTAAAACGTTGACCTATGACCGTGGACGCGAGATGTCAGAACATAAAATACTCGAAGAAGATTTAGGCATAGATGTATATTTCTGTGACCCACATTCACCTTGGCAAAAAGGCACATGCGAAAATATGAATGGTTTAATTAGGCAATATTTACCTAAAGGGATTGATTTAAATCAGGCAGATCAGCATTATTTAAATCAAGTTGCCATGTCACTGAATACTCGTCCTAGAAAGGCGTTAGATTGGCTTACACCATTAGAGAAATTTGCTCAGCTTGTTGATTATCATATGGCTTTTGAAACTGTCGCACCTCATGTTTGAATTCGCCGTCATTAGGAATGATATAGACAATTTTTAAAATGGTAATTTTTTACTCGTAATTGCTTTCTGAGTAGGTTCATATATAGTCTTAATAGTTAAGCTCTACATTCATTTGGTTCTCATTTTTTAAAATCATGTACTTATTACAAAAGGAAGAGATTCATGGCTAGTCCTAAAAAAGAAGTAAAAGCAATAAAGATTGATATCGGTATTTCGCATAATGATCGAGAAAAAATTGTTTCTGGCCTGTCAAAACTACTTGCAGATAGTTATACCTTATATTTAATGACGCATAATTTTCACTGGAATGTTACAGGGCCCCAGTTTAATAGTTTACATAACATGTTTATGGATCAGTATACTGAACAATGGAATGCTTTAGATACTATAGCAGAACGTATTAGAGCATTAGGTTTCCCTGCTCCTGGTACGTACAAACAGTTTGCTAAATTGACCGCAATCAAGGAAGTAGAGGGTGTTCCAAAAGCACAAGACATGGTTGGTTTATTAGTGAATGCTCACGAATCTGTTGCAAAAACAGCAAGAGGAATTTTTCCAATTGTCAATGAGGTAAACGATCAGCCATCAGCAGATTTAGTTACACAAAGACTTGAAGTACATGAAAAAACTGCATGGATGTTAAGAAGTATTTTAGAAGATTAATAGATGTAAAAAAACCCTTGAATATATATTTATTCAAGGGTTTGAATAAACTAGAGATTAAGATGATTTTGGTTTATTTAAAACTTCATCTAGTACATCTTTCTCCAAAGCATTATCCCAACGAGCAAGAACGATTGTTGCGCAAGCATTTCCTACAGCAAACAGAGATGCATAAATACCAGCTGAATAGCCTGCAACACTTCTCGCTCTAGTCGTCACTAGATTGTAAGCCCCTTTAAGAAAACTGAATAAAGTTTCTATTTTATTGCGTTGTTTTAGATGGTATTCATCTGCTTTTGTCGTCAAAGTGTGGAATAATCTGGTGCTGTCCAACTTAACCACTGAGTTCAATTAGACTTTGCACAAAACCTGTGACTATACGCAAAGAAAGTCGAAAGATAGATTTGATCATCAAACAGCACTGAATTGCTCTATCAGAATAGGTTTGATTTCTTCCATGCTTAGCTTGTGGCTGAGCATGCCATTTAGTCTGACGATCGAACCAAATTGAAATATTTCCTCGCTTGATTAGAGTTTGGTTATAAGAGGACCAATTCGTTGTACGATAGATTTTAGATGCAGGCTTCTTCATTTAGAAATTATATTACTGAAGAAGTCTTTAAGAATAGCTTTATACAACAAAGCCGAGTAGTGAACCAATAGATAGTAAACATCGATATTTTTGTGTAAATGGTAAACTAAATTGTAACAAAAAACATGGGCGAAACATGGGCGCCAATAGTACCTAAATTGTTGATTTTTCATATGTGACCACCCATTGACATCGTAGAGGTCTCCAGTTCGAGTCTGGATATACCTACCAAATAAATTCAAAGACTTACAGTTAATATCAATAACTTGTAGGTCTTTTTTTTGCCCGTAATTTGGTGCAATTGGTGCATTTGTTGCGCTTTTTGGTGAAAATACGCCATAATTTACGCCAAGACCTGTACGATGAAATTACCCAAAGCTCGAAAACGTGGTGATGCTTATCGAATTGAATTAATGTTCGATGGACAGCGTTACTCAGCAACCCGCGATACAGAAAAAGAATGTGAACAGTGGGCGGCAATAAAAATGCTTGAATTGAAGGCAGGTGCCAAAGAAGAAGCCCCAATAAATGAAAAACCAGTTTTCACCTACATGCAATTATTTGATGTCTACTTGGAGAAAGTAGGCAAGCACACGAAGTCTAAAAATTGGATTTTGACTCAGTACAAAACCTTCGAAAGAAAAATGGGTGAGCTGGCCCATAAAAACATTCATGACATCACACCGCTCGATTTAACCAACTGGCGAAATAAGCGTTGCACCGAAGTAAAAGAAAATACAGTACTTAAAGAAATTTCGCTTTATTCGGCAATGTATACATATGCTCAGAAAGAAATGTTTTTGCTTGATTCAAATGTTTGGATGCAGATATCTAAACCTGTCAAACCTGAATCTCGGTACCGTCGAATTTCTCAAGCCGAAATTGATACGATGCTCAAACTATTGGAATATGAAATAGGACAGGTGCCGACATTGCCACAGCACTATGTTGCTTGGGGTTTCTTATTTGCGATAGAAACAGCTATGCGTAAGGGCGAAATTCTAAATATGAAGCGCTCAGAAGTATATGACGGCTATGTTCACCTACCAAAAACTAAAAACGGTTCTAAACGTAATGTACCGCTTTCTCAGTTTGCTAAAGAGCTGATTACCCTGATCCCTCATGAAGATGAACAAATCATCCCACAGAGTGCGGATGCATTTAGAAAATTGTGGGAACGAAGAAAGGCTGATTCAGGCATTGATGATTTCCATTTTCATGACACGCGCCATGAAGCGATTTCTAGAATGGTGAAAATTAGAAAATTACCTGTAGAAGTATTAGCCAAAATTACTGGCCATAAAAAAATTGAAGTTCTGGTGAATGTTTACTACAACCCGGATGCAGATGAACTGGTTGAAATGTTTAACTCATAAAAAGAAAGAGAGCCTAGCAAGCTCTCTTTCTTCCACGTTTGGATTTACTGTCTTTTAAGAGTTGGGATGCTTTAACAGGATCATAGAGGAACTTACCCTCTGTACCTTGGTTGATAGCACTCAATCGTCTGCGTACCGTTGCAACTGAAAGGCCATTGCGTTGCGCAATATCCGCAGCAGAAACCAATTCGACTTTTTCCTGTTGCATTCCGACTACAGTCGCGCCACCGATGTCTGAGCCTAAGAAGATTCTAGGAGGAGCATCCGATTCAACTGTAATTGTATATTTTAATGCTCCCATTAAGCAGCCCCTCCAAATAAGTCATGATGTTGAGCAGCTGGATTAATCCAAAGACATTCAGTTCGAACATCAGTACCGCGACCAGCAGAAATTCTTGCTTTAGTTTCAATACGCTTCCAATTTTTTAAAGTATCGTCGTAAAGCTCACTCGGATAGCCTGATAGCATCACCATACCTTCTAGCTCGAGTAATGTTTTCAATAAAGTTAGATGGTCTTTATCGTCCATCTCATGACGATATATTCTTCCAGTCTTAGCCCCTGAGTACCGAGTGTCATGTACATAAGGTGGATCTACATAATGCAGAGTCGTAGCAGCGTCATGGTCTTTTAAAACCTGAACAGCAGGGCGGTTTTCAATGAGTACAGAGCTTAAACGCTGACCTATTACCTGCAGATGTTCAGGATAGGTAGCCCACAATGATTGGGCTGTTCCATATTGGCGTTTAGTATCGATACGGAAACCAGTAATCCCTTTAGTTGCTCCAGCAGATCCAAAACCCATTTGTGCACGAATAATTACCCGTCTTGCACGTTCAACTTCAGTTGTGGCCACACTCCATGCATCTTCAAATTCTTCTCGACTGTATGGAGTTAGTATTAGTTGCTCAATTAGTTGGTCACGTAATTCAGCATTCCTCATTGCTCATTTTTTCAATGAGTGATGCAGTTGGTAATTCTACAAATGCATTCATCTGATTAGCTCCTTAAAACGGCTTGCCAGTTGTGAGTTGGTAAATCAGGTCACGCGCGGGTAAGAAAACTGTAGTTTGCATATCAGGATGTTCTTCCTTAATCGCATCAACTAGCATTTGCTTGATTTGATCTTTAGTTTCGACATCCTCCTTTTCACGTTCAGCAATCATTGCGTCAGCTTGTTGGTAAGCTACTTCTGCAATATTTTTCTGGTCTTTCACCCTGTTCTTAGAGCCCGAACAGTTTGAACATGAGTTCATTATCGCGCCAAAGTTTGACCGTCGTACAAAGGCTGGTAAAGAAGAGGCTTTGGCATGGGAACAGGCCAATCAAGGCAAAATTTTAGTTGATGCTGAACAGGTTGAAGGCGCAAAACGTATTGTGGCCAACCTACAGAAACTCAGCTCTTATGCAGACATGCAGAACAACTACGGCATGCCTGAAGCGAGCATTTTCTTTACCGATCCAATCTACAGCTTAGAACTTCGTATTCGTCCTGACTGGCACATTGCACCCTGTATTCTAAAGGTGAGCAGGTTTTAGTGCTCTCGCCATCAGGTGATTTGTCTCAAGGCGTAATTGCTTTTGCTTTATCTCAAACTGCATTCCCTAATGCGGGTACCACTGAAAATCCAAAGCATATTTATGCGGATGGCACTGTGGTTGAGTATGACAAAGCCAGCCATACCTTAAATATTGATTTATCAGGCAGTGGTGGAAAAGTTTTTATTAATGGTGGTTTGGTCGTTGATGGTCTTGTTGAATTTAACGGATCTGATGTAAAGCACAAAGGCAAAAGCATTGGGGGAGCTCATACGCACAAAGGTGTGCAATCGGGTAACTCCAGTACGGGAGGGGTCAATTAATGGGTATGAATGTACTTAATGGCAGATCCTTAACTGGTCTTGATCATTTAAAACAATCCATTGCGGATATTTTAAATACGCCAATTGGTTCACGTGTGATGCGCCGTGATTATGGCTCTAAGTTATTTTCTCTAATTGATGCCCCACTAAATCGCGGCACATTGGTAGATATTTACGCGGCCACAGCTGAAGCACTAATGAAATGGGAGGATCGCTTGCTTGTCAGTGCAGTTGATATTACCAGTGCACAGCTGGGCCAGATCACTTTAAAAATTACAGGTAAATATGTTTTAGACGGCAAAACCGTTCAGTTAGATGGAATAGTGGTGAGCTCATGAGTACTGTTGATTTTTCTCAATTACCACCACCAAGTTTAATCAGTGAATTAAGCTTTGAGGTGTTTTTTGAAAAAAGAAAAGAAAGCTTTATAGCACTACATGAATTAGATCAACAGGCAGAAATCCGTGAAACACTTAAGCGTGAATCTGAACCTGTTACTAAGTTGCTTCAAGAAAATGCGTATTTAGAAATGCTATATGTCGCCAAATGCAATGCTGATGCACGTTCACTTTTATTGGCCTATGCAGAAAAAGCAGATCTAGATCATTTGGCACTCACGGAGTATGGCTTAGTTCGACTTTTAGTTACGCCTGCCGATAATACCGCTATTCCACCGATTGATGCAGTCTATGAGTCCGATGAGCGCTTACGAGAGCGTTGCTTATTATCTTTTGATGGGATGAATACTGCTGGATCTGCAAATGCCTATCGCTATTTTGCTTTATCCGCAGATGGTCGTGTGGATGGTATTAAGGTTCGCTCCGATGAGGCTAATCCATATTTACTTGATATTGTGATTACGCAGGTTGATAGCTTAAATGGTGAAGCATCCGCGGAATTGATCACAGCTGTTCAAAATGCTTTAGATCCTGATCATGTGCGTCCGGTCTGTGATAGACCAACAGTTAAAGCGAGTAGCGCAACAAACTATCAAATCGAAGCCCAGCTCTATGTTGGTAAAAATGCTGAGGATGCCTTGTTACTTGAAGCCGCAAATTTGCGTTTAGATAAGTACATTAAAAATGCCCAAAAGAATGGGGGAAGTATCTATCTATCCGCAATTTATGCTGCTTTGCATGTGGATGGTATTCAGCGTGTAGTCATAACCTCTCCAGCAAATGATTTGGTTATGGATAGTTATCACCATCCATATTGTTCTTCTAAAGCGATCGCTATTGGAGGGATTGAATGAATAGTTTACTTCCACCAAATGCCAGCGAATTAGAACGCAAAATTACTCAAGTCGGGAAAGCCGCTTTTGATCTACCAACGATTCGGGTGGTCAAGGATATTGATGATGTTCCATCACAGTTTTTACCATTTATCGCGTGGCAAAGATCTGTCGACTATTGGGATGAGAACTGGCAAGACTCCCTAAAACGAAATGTGATTAAGAATTCACGTGAACAACATCGAATTAAGGGAACAGCAGCGGCAATCAAACGTGCACTAGAACCCTTTGGTTATGAAGTAAAGCTAATTGAATGGTTTCAGGCTGTTCCGAATTTAATACCAGGTACTTTCAATCTTGAGTTGGATTTAATTGGGAAAAGCTTAGATCAAGAAGTTTATAATGAAATTAGTCGACTTGTTTCTGATGCAAAAGCGGCTTCAAGACATTTAACCAATCTGACGGTTACAACAAATCCTATTTTAACGATCCGCAATATTCTTGTGCATCAAACAGCATTCACTTTTTCCAGCGAGCCTAAAGCATGAGTGATTATTTTAACGTCACAACCAATGTTGGTGATGCTGCAATTGCCAATGCGATTGCTAACAATTCAAAACTAAATATCACACATATTGCGTTTGGTGATGGCAATGGATCTGTGCCGACACTAACTAAAACACGGACATCTTTAGTTCGTGAAGTTCATCGTCAAGCTGTGACTAAATATGAGCGACATGCAACAAATACCAATTGGATTGTCATTGAAACAATTATTCCATCTGATGTTGGTGGCTTTACAATTCGTGAAATGGGCATCATTGCAAATGGGAAGTTGATTTCACATGGTTCACACGCACCATTTGAAAAGGTAGCTGATCCCAGTGGTGTCAGTGAATATAGATTGCATTTTACTCAAAATGTAACGGATGGTTCAGTTGTTGAGTTGACATTAGATGAGTCATTAATTTATGCAACACAGGCATGGATAGATGAAAATTATATAAAACGTTCTGAAATCGTAGACGATCTAACAACAAATGACGCAACAAAAGTTGCTTCTGAAAAACAAGTAAAAGTTTTAAACGATAATAAATTAGATAAGAATGGTAACGCTACAAGTGCAATGAAACTTGCTACAGCACGTATGATTAATGGTATACCATTTTGATGGAACAGCAAACATTAATTTGCTAGGCGTGGGCACAAAATCTCCTGTCGATATGACCAGTACTCGGTTATTAAATACTGTTTATACAAATACAGATATTATACCTCGAGTTGTTTCTATTTTTGGCGGTCGTTCTAACAGTGCTAGAAATACAATTGTTGTTGATGGAGTCATTTTTTCAGAGATTCAAGCTGCAAATCATTATTATGATTCATCAACGATGTTAGCTATCGTTAATCCTGGTAAAGAGTATCAAGTAACAGGTTCACCAATTTCGAGATGGGTAGAGCAATGAGACAACTTTATAAAAAAGATGGTTTGGTTTATGAGTTTTAACAAGATGGTTCACAAGATCATCTGATTACAGATAAGCATATACAAATGACAACTGAAGAAATTAATCAACATATCAATCCGCAAGAGTATATGTCGGAAGAAGAAAAGCTAGAATACAAACGATCACAGTATCCAAAACTAACACGATATCAATTCTTGCGTTGCTTACTTGAAAGTGGCTATAAGTCATCTGATATTGAACTCAAATTCTCACAATTAAAGATGAAATGACACGTGAATTAACAATGCTCGGCTTTAAAGAAGCAACCAGTTTTGTGCGTACAGACAACAGTATTAATGAAATGCAAGCAGTACTTGGTTTAAGCAATGAAGCGGTGGATGCAATGTGGGAGTACGCACTTACGATTTAGCGAAAATTAAATGCAAATATTTAAGTGCAAAATAAAAACCAAATTAGTGTAAATAAAGCCCTCATATTTATTTGAGGGCTTTATTATTATGGATTTAATACTTCTTTAAACATAGGGGTTAAAAGTTTATTTCCATACTCACTTAAATGATCACCATCACGGTAAATTGGCCGATCTTTGTATTTTGAAATACATTTACCTGTTTTACATAAGATTTTAGTCGGATCTAAAATAGTAGAACGACAAGATTTTGCTACTTTTCTTAAAATTGTATTGGTACGATTTGAGCGTTCTTCATACTTCAGAAAACTAACACTATTTACTTTAGGGCCACCATTTAATAATTGTCTAGCCATTACATTAGGGGCATCAAATCCAAGTTCAGGTATCTGTAAAACTAAATATACAGGTGAATTTTTAGCTAATTCACATATATTAGTGCGCAAGTCTTTTTCAAATAAAAAATAATCATTGTTTTGGGTATTTAAATCTAATTTGTTAATTTTGAATTTATCGCGTTCAGGGTCATTTTCACCTAAAAACTTTGTAGTGTAGCGATTACTTATAATGATGGGTACACCATTGTATTGTTGTAAATAAGCAGTTCTTTTTTTATTAAAAATATTACAGTCAGTAGTATTATATCTATTCGAAAATTTATAAGCACAGCCAGATTTAACGAGTGCTATAGCGCCTTCATTCTTTAAATTTAAAGAAGCTGTAACTGCTGTTGTAATAGCATCGGCATGACTATCGCCTACAATTATCATTTTTATATTTTTTTGATTACCTATTTTACATAAGGGTAAATTATCATCATCATCTTTTGGTGATAGGCACTTATGTGGATTTTTATTGTCTTTTTCATTTAATATATCTAATATTTGGGAGGAGTAATGAAATCTTATACCATCAGTTTCTTTAACTATATAACCACAAGCTACAATCATTAAGAAAATATAAAAAGGTTTAACCCTATATATTTCTTTCCATGATGAATAACGTGAGAAATTAACTTTTTCAATAAATTGATAGCTTAGGAAGCCAAGTAAAATTGATAGTGGAATCCCATAAATCCACCAATTTTCGAAGGTAAAATAAAATCCTAAAACAACTAACGGCCAATGCCATACATAGATGGAATAAGACCATTTACCAATATAATTGGAAATAGGGTTGTTTATTAAAAAGTTATTTTGATAGTTAGCAACTACTATTAAATATGCGCCAAGTACAGGAATAAGAGCCATGTAACCAGGCCAAGGAGTATCTTTTGAAATCAAAAAATACGAGGCAAAAATCATGACTAAGCCAACACACTGAGCTCCGATTAGTTGTATTTTATTCTTTAATGACCAAGGATAAAGGAATGCCAATCCACCAAGTAGCATCTCCCAAGCACGGCTTGTAAGTAGGAAGTAAGCAGTTTTACTATCTTTGTCAGTTGCATAAATGCAGTAAATAAAACTTGCTAAAAATAGTCCTAAAACCATACGCTTTAAGCTGCTGAAACTTAAATATTTTTTAATCGCAATAATGATGATTGGGAAGAAAATATAGAATTGCCATTCAACAGATAGCGACCAAGTATGAAGTAGCCATTTAGTATGTTCTGCGGTGTCGAAATAGCCACCACCTTTGGCAAAAAGAAGATTAGAGATAAATAAAGAGCTCTTTTCGACTTGCTTTCCTAAGTCTCGATAGTCTGTTGGTATTAAATAAAACCAACCAAATACAAGCAGCACCGCTGACATCGCAGCTAGTACAGGAATAATTCTATTCGCACGAGCGTTATAAAATTTGAATAGATTAAAAGTGTTCTTTTCTAGGCCATTAAAAATAATCAATGTCATTAAAAATCCAGAAATGACAAAGAAAACATCTACTCCAGCAAATCCACCTGGTAACCATTGTGGGTTGAAGTGGAATACTACTACTGCAAGGACGGCAATTGCGCGGAGTCCGTTAATATCGTATCTAAAATTCATTTCTACTATTTGTTTAATTTAAAATGCTGAACAACAATGAATTCTATATCATTTTTAGAAATAATAGAATGTGGTTGCTCTTGCACAATATTGAATAATGAAAACCACAGTTTAAATCGTAAAAATGAACAAAAATCTTAAACTGAGATTGCGGTTCATGAGCGATATTTTTTTACATGGGATTCAAAACGTCACGGTAGATGATGTTTCGCGTCCCATTACTACAGTTCGAAGTTCGACCATTGGTATCATTGGGTCGGCTCCTGATGTAGATCTTCTAATTTTTCCACTTAATAAACCTGTACTGATTGCAGGGTCTCGAATTGAAGCAGCCAAACTGGGCGAGACTGGTACTTTACCTCAAGCTATTGATTCTATCTTTGATCAAATTGGTGCTGTGTTGGTGGTCGTGCGTATTGAAGAGGGCGAAACAGCAGCTGCGACGTTGGCTAATGTTTTAGGCGGCGTTGATGCAAATACGGGTACGTATGAACTTAGCCGCAAAAAACATTGTGGGTTTCGTACCTAAGATTCTAATTGCACCTGAATATACACATACGCGCACTGCAGCAGTTGGCCAGACTCCCGCGACTTCGAATCCAGTCGTGGCTGAACTAATTGGTATTGCTGAACGATTAAAAGCAGTCATTATCGCGGATATTAGAAGTGAACTTTGGGATATCTCAATATGAGGCGTTATTGCCTGCTGGTGTGCTGATGGAATTACCCGAAGTATAACAGAGCACTGAGACTCGAAAGGTGAAACTATGGGACTAATACCATGCTTTTCTGTAATTGCGAATGGTGCAGATATCACAACCTTGATTACAGACCTTTATGAATCGATTTCAGTCACAGATGGCACAGGTTATGAGTCAGATACCTGTGAGATTTCGCTTATAGATGATCCGATTAAGCCGATTGAGTTACCTAAAAAGAGCGCTGAATTAAGAATCTCTATGGGCTATGACTATGCCATGACAGATATGGAACTATTTATCGTCAGTGAAATATCCTTATCAGGTCCACCCGAAAAAATGGTGATCCGTGGCCGTGCGCTGCCGCAGTTGACCAGTAAAAGCGGAATGACTTCGTTGTCTTCGCAAAAAACACGCTCATGGCCGAAAGGTACGACGATCTCTGCTGTAGTGACTAAGATCGCAAGAGAGCATGGTCTAGAGCCTATTGTGAGTAAATCGGTGTCGTCCTTGAAGCTTCCTCATTTTGACCAGTCTGATGAGTCGGATATGAACTTTTTAATGCGCATCGCCAAAAGATACGATGTGGTGTGTAAACCTGCAGGTGGGAAACTGCTATTCGTTAAGCGCGGTGAGATTGAATTACCAAGTTTAACTTTAGCAAAGCAGCAGGTGTGTGATTGGGAAATGACGTCAAGTACAAGCGATAGTGTAGGTACCGCAATCGCATATTGGCATGATAAAAAGGGTGCTAAAAAGCATGAGGTAAAAGTTGGTGAGGGAGAGCCAGTCAAAAGACTTAGGCACATTTATCAAGATGCTAAAAGTGCACAATCAGCCGCTCAAGCGTCAATAGATCAATCACGCCGTGGTGAAGAGCGATTGAGTTTAAATTTACCAGGTAATCCTGAAATCTCAGCCGAGAAGCCGCTTACTCTTGTGGGGTTTCGGGAGGGAATTGCTGGAGATTGGATGATTGAGCAAGCCACACATAGTATTGATAAATCAGTTGGATTTAAGACTAGTATTGAGGCAGTAAAAAGGTTGAACGATAGATAGCTGAGTAGAATTATCTTTTAAGGAGACATTCGAAGAAGCTTAATTAGGTTAAATAGACGGCTACAGTAAAAACTCTAGGGCATAGAAATAGGAGTATATTTCCCTATAGGGAAATTCCATTTTGTTAAATAGCTAGTATAGCTACACCATTTATCATAGCTAGATAATTTAACTTCTAGTCCCATTTCATCTTTCTCACAGCGATATACAGCCCAAGCCATATTCGCAGACTTATCAACCTTTAATTCAACGAGTTTTGCTTCACTAAAACAGTTTTTTAGAGGAACATTTAAAAGTCCATTTCCTGATTGATCTGGATGAAACATATTAAGTTTTTCAGCTTCTAATAGTTCTTCTTTTAATTCAGGGTATTCAGAAGTTGAAAAATTGGTAGGAAAACAATTTCTTCCAGGCCCACCATTCGGTGAACTTTTCATTCTGTTTCCCCAATCGAGAACAAATTCTTTTGGATATAACTCGGATTTTTTCTCATCCCAAAAATAACTAGCTGTAACGGCTACAAGCCCAAAACCTAATACTAACAGGAACATTTTCACTTATTGTCACCTTGTTCTTATACTTTTAAATTTCCCTAAAATCAATATAATACACCCTCTGCAAAAATCTTGAAATTTTGCATTGAGCATCAATATTTTATATGAAACCATGATAGGGTTCAGCGCACTATCATGGTTTCCTTTTTTTCCAAAAAGAAAAGGGGATAATAAATTATCCCCTTCAGTTGTTAAGAACGCTTAGAAGTTGTAGCGAATACCAAGTGAGTAGTCATGTGATACTAAATCAGCGGTAGTTTTAAATTTAACACTTTCATCAACAGTTTTATTAAACTCAAACTCCCCAGCGTCTACATAGCGATAACCTAAATCAAGAGCAACATTTTCTGTCACTTTGTACGCTACACCAAGACCTGCTGCCCAAGTGAAACTATTGTCTGTATCTGATAGATTTTGATCTGTAGAATCAAATAGTTGTGTTGTGTTTTTAATGCGTGTTACACCTACACCAGCACTTACATAAGGAGTAAATTTTGATGCATTTTTAAAATCGTAGTAACCATTAAGCATTAAAGATTGGCTACGTAGTTCTTTTAGGAAAGGGCTTTCTTCATTTATAGATTCAGATTCATCGCCAAATTGAATTCTACTAATATCAGGATTAAATGTATCTTTGTCTTTGTATGTGTATTCTAATTCAGCACGAGCATTGATATTGCTGATATTGCTGAAATCAAAACCGACAGCAGCAGAGATATTTGGGTAGATGGTTTTATCATCATCTTTATTATGTAATGTTTCTTTGAAATCAACGTCATTAAATGTGATTTGATCTTTACTATTGTCAAATTTTGTATCGCTGATGCCCGCTTTAAGTGATGTATAGAAGCCGTTGTCAGCATAAGCTAAGCTAGAAAATGAAATAGCAGTTATAAGTAGAAGTCGTTTCATCGTGTATCTCCATCGTTATTATTATGTTGATAATATCGCATTATTTTTGTACTTCTATTGCATTTTGTTACATGTTTAGGCTCATTGTTCTAAATTTTTGTGATTTTTTTAATAATTTTGAACTAGTGAGAGGTGAAAAGTAGAGTGGTATGGGCTGTACTATTTTTATTTCAAACTTGTTCAAGAGCTTGGGTTTTCAGGTTCAATTGAAGCCATTAAGGAAGTCTTAATTGGTGATAGCTTTATTGCAAAAAGTAAAAATTATGATTAGTGATTGATCTGTTGTTAATAATATGTAAATTTTGTGTACATGTTATGTTACATCAGATGTCTTTTCTTATTTATAATTACGCCGTCAACAAAGGGTTGATAGATAGGGACGTAATTATTATGGACATGGCAAATAATATTTTTTTCAAACACTCACAAATCTTTGCTGTAGGTCTGCTGACCATAGCATTAGTTGGATGCGCAACCACACCGACTAAACCATTGCTGGGAACTAACCAGACATTGACAGCAGATGGTCAAATCCAATCAAAACAAGGGGATTATGTTGTCCGTATTAGTAAAATGGAGACTACCTCAACTCATTATAAAGAAATTGCAAGATATGGTTTGCCTGTTCGAGTGACTGTCGCTAATCTAAGTAAGAAAAAGCTCACATTTGGACCAGGAAAAGTACAGCTTATTAAAAATGGAAAGCCTATCACTGCTTTAACCACAACATCACTCTATGATATTCAGAAAAAGAAAGATCGTAACGATGCAATCTTAGCTGGTGCAATGGGTGCGCTTGCTTTTGGTGTTGGTGTAGTAGGAGCTTTATCGGGAGATACATCATTGGCCCAATCTACACAGCAGCAAATGGTAGATAGTATTAATTTGACTTCTAATAACTATAATCAGTCAATTAAATACACAGCCGATACTATGAATGCATTAACTCAACAAGTGACTTCTTCTGTACTCAATACAACTGAGTTAAAGCCAAAGCAAGTGGTTGATGGTTTAGTGTTTTTTGAAAAAGTGAAAACAAGTGACCCAATTACCGTCGTTGTTCAAACGGCAGGCGTAGAACATAAAGCTGTTTTCCAGAAGTAAACAATATGTTTTTTAAATTTAAAAACTTAAATTACAAGCAACTTAGTGTTATTTTTAAGTCAGCCCTGACACTTGCAGCGGTGCTATATATTGGTCAGCAAACTTTTGCTTCTGAAGATGATATTGATGCTTTACTTAATCAGGCACAAAAAAATGGTGATCTGCGTCTAAATAAGGCGAATAAAGAGGCTAGAATACAATTTGACGCGGCTAATGCCAGTTATAGTGAATATAGTAAGCAAATTATTGATCAGTCGATAAATAATATGTCAAATACATATGGTTATTCGGGATTAACTGATTCAAATAATTCTAAGAGAATAAGCACGCTTAAAAACCTTGAGTTTACTCAGAAAATGGTAGACAGTACCAGTTGCAGTGGAACTTATAGCCAACTTGCGCCTGTGATAAAAAATTATCAAGATTCAGGGCTTCAAGAAATGCGCAATAGTGTTTTAAATACAGATGTTGCTGATTTAATCCGACAAGCAAAAGCTCAGGTGGGCAATAAGGCCAAAGCAATAGAGTTGTCGAAAATGCAGGCAACGGAACATGATAATGTGGCTGCAGATGCTGCACAATCATCCTCAGAAACATGGGGAGGTCCTGGTGAAGATCTTGTTGCTAAGTTGAACGGAGTTCGACTTCCTTTGAATATTCAATGCAATAATTCGCTACCTTATATGGGAATTTGTGCATCTGTGGTTAATCAGTGGGGAAGTGTCGCTTCAAAGTTTACCGCAGAAATATTGAGAAAATGCTGGTAATGAGTTTTGTATGAAATCACTTTTGAAAGTGGATAAAGCGCCGTGAGGCGCTTTATTTGTCTTTAACGTTACTACCCAGTAAAACAACGTTCTTTGGTTCGACTCAATATTCCGTAAAGACTTTTTTTGTTGGTTGCTTATGTTATTGATAATAGCTTATTAGACTAGCCACGTTTTCTTAGTTTGGCTATCTACATATTCCCAAGCACTTCGTAGACCCCGATCTTGGAATTTAAGAATAAGCGTTTGTTCTGTAATTAATTCTGTGACGTGGTTTTGGAAAGCAACAATGACCTGAGCAAAAATCTCATGATTTTCATTCTGATAGAAATTGATGTTGAGTGGTTGGTTTTCTATAAAATAACAATTATCAGGTAAGAAAACCATTTGTTTAGCTGTGTTTACCGCTTCTAAGCGGTCTTTTTCTGAAAAGAATACATCGAAATTCATAGCTTTGAACCTCTATTATTGCCCCTCGTTCTATTTTAGATTTATAACTGGTTAATGCAAATCTCATCACAAATATTAATTAATATGCAACATAATTTATCTTTATTTTGATGTTGAGGGCGAGATAGTTATTTTCAGTACATGGGGCTTATTTAAGACAAAATTCCTATGAGCAATTTGAAGTAAAAGTCAAAAAAGCTGTAGAGAAATGATGCTCTAAATTATTGATTTTATTGGGTCTAGTTTAGTAAGAAAGTGACTAAAATACGTTCAAAAATAAGCAATGAAATTGTTATATTCTAAAGGCTTATGTCGGGTTTTGACTTCATCTTGACATCGTAAATGTCTCCAGTTCGAGTCCGGATATGCCTACCATATATTTATCAAAGGTTTATAAGCAAAAACAGTAGTTTATAGGCCTTTTTTAATGTCTGCTTGGTGCAGTGCTTGCTTTACTTGCTGTATTTAATATCGCAAAGAAAGCTCGTTTTGTGTCATCATTGTGTAAGTTTTCGGCCTTTTTTGCACTATTTTTGATTTCATTCTGCACTTAGAGATTTGCACTTATTTTGCACTAAAAAAGAGAACGTGTTCTAACGTTCTCTTTTGATATTGCCTAAATTCAAGGCACATATAAAAGGTGATTGCCATCAACGCTACCACTAGGAACTCCATTAGTGATGTCTGGTTCAGAAGTATAATAAGCAATGGTATAAACTAATTTCTCATTGTTTGGTCTATCAATGCTACGCATTGAGAATGGGATCTCAATTACAATGTTACCCACAGTATCAGTAGCACCACGTAGGACTTGGATCTGTACTTCTACATAATCAGCTGTTGGTAATTCAACAGTTTGTTTACCAACTGCTATAGTGATATATAAATCAGTATTAGCTGCTAGTAAATTGCGATGGTAGTGCGGAATACTCATCACTGGACTTTCAAATGTAGCTAAATGGTTTAGTTCCAAATATTGATTATTTGAACTAACGTAATAGAACCATTCATAGTTTGGATAGATGCTGTAGTCTTCGAGTACTTCAGTGCTGTCATCCTGAGTAAAATTGGAGAAGTCAACAACAGAGGTATAGCCCACAGGACTAAAGCGTTTCACCCGATCCTCTACAAACAAACCAATTGTAGCTTGTCCCATATGAGAAGTACTGATTCGAAGTCCCCAGTCCAACTCTACATAGCCTCCATTTTCAATAGTGATGAGAGACTTTAACGTTGCAGCGCGAACTGCTGAGTTGTGGTTAATGATTAGCTCTTCGTGTGTTTTAACGCCACTTGAATTGAAATATCTAGCGGTAATATGTAGTACATAGATGTCATCTAAAACACAGTTAAGCAGAAATGTGCCATAAGCACGAAATGGTTTAAATGTCAGCGTACCATAACCGCTTTTACCCCATTTCCAATTAGATCCAATCACATAATCATATATACCATCCTCACCATTCCAGCCAAGAACCTTATGTTCATTTATGGTTGAAGTGGTTAAAAATGCATTCATTTTTAAATGCACACCAAATGTTGAAGCCAGTAGATATTGAGGATGTGGATTTGTTGCATCCTTATGTTGTTGGATGTTTGACATTACATAGTTAATCGCTTGATCTAACGATGTTTTAGTTGCAAGTAAATTACGTAGTTGAGTAAGACTATTTTCAACTGCTTCAGATAAAGCTAATAAGTCAGCATCTGTCGCTAGCAATCCATAGAGTTGAGCATTGTTATTTGGATCTAGTTGAATGCCGTGCAATTCAAGAAGGTTGGATAATTCTTCTTGGATGACATTCAACCATGTTGGTGTTATATATGTGGCATCTTGTCCTGATAAATCAGCGTTGTCATGAAAACCATTCTTGTCAATACCATTTACATCTGGACGAGCGTTTACGCTATCAATTCGTCTCATGATAGTTCCTTAAATTCTTAATGTTTTATTGAGTTCAAATTGGGAGAGCAGATCAGACAGCTTAACAAACTGCTTGGCAGGATCCGTGTTAAACAGGCTTTTGACTACATTCTCGCGGTACGCTTCAGCCAGTAAAGATACGCCTTGGTCCGTGCTGAGTGTGTTAGATAGAATTTTTTGGGCGATGGTGCTGAATGAGATGTACTGTTCTGGCAGACTAGCATTAGGGTTGTAGTTAGGGTTACTGTACCTTCTAAAGTTGTATTGCCAAACAGGATAATTAGGTGCTTTAATCCGACAACCATAGTTGAACGCATCGCTTAGATACCCTTCTGATACTGACACAAATGGGCCTATTGCTGAGTAGTTCGTATTTGCATAGTTGAGTGCTATAGTACAATCGTGCTCAACATGGTTGGATAACCCATTAAATTTCCAATAATATGCTAATGCTGGATCTAAAGGGTTGGTAATACTAGACATGTTTATATACGTAATCTGATTGTTTGCCTCATCAATCACCCAATTCGTTACCCCAGTCAATTGATTGGCCGCGTCTTTGATTGCTTGCCACTGCTGCATATCAGTATCATGAAAAGAACGCACTAAAGCAGTGATTAAGTCAAAATCAGCATAACTGTCATAAAAATCGCGTTGATTAGTTTTATATGCGGTATAGTGAATATTATCACTATTCAATTCATAACCTGAATTAAGAATCCACTCACCCCATGGCATATCGACGACCCATTCAATCCGTAAATAACCAGGCAAATAATTTTCAATAATACAGCTCATATCAGCGGTCATAGGATATTGCAGTCTCAATAGAACTTTGTAACGTAAACGCTCTGTATTTACTGGAGAGTTACAAGGGGCTGTACACAGCATTGGACGGTGCTTAACAACATCGACTAAAGTGACACCAAAAATCGCTAAAATCTGTTCAAGATACTCACGATTCATCACATTACGGCGCTGCCGAATCCATCTTAAAACGCTAATGCGCTCTTCAATCGTTTGACTACCTGGCACCATACATTGCATCGGTAAGCCGTATTCTCGCTCGTAATCAGCTAATAGATCGACTGGAATTGTTTCCAAAACTTGAAGCAGGCGATGTGCATCAATATCGGCTTGTGCCAAGGCTTTAGCATGGGCGTAAATATCATCTGCAACATGGGTCATTTCAGCCGTGTCATATACACCTTCAGGTAAAAGCTGTCGTAAAACAGATGCATAAAGCTCAGCGGTTTGTTCTAAGCTCATAAGGCATATCTCACATCAAGATTGCCTAAACGAAGCCAATAGGTGTGCATCCAGTTGACCACGGGTACTACATTACTAGGCGGTGTGAGCACTACATCAGAAACGCCCAAAACATTCATAATTCGGGCATTTAAAACAGATTCCTGATATGTCTGTGCTGGACCAAGTTCTGCAAAATATTCTCGAATAATGCTGCGAACTTCTTCTAGATCCACGCCAGCACCTGTCACTGTCGCAGTCACATCTACAAGTTGAAGTGTAGGGGAGTAAATACGGCAATCAGCCCAAAAGCCAGCGGTTGCATCAAGGACAAGTTGAGCCGCTGAAATCAATGCAGGACTAGGTAAGGCAGGAGGGTTGCCCGCAGCAGTAATAGCCACATCCATTGAACCAAGCCCACGACGTTTTGGGTAAACATAAACATGCTTTACGCCAGGTACTTCTTTCAGATCGGTTTCAATGTCGAACGGCCTATCACGATGCGAACCCAAACGCTTCCGCGTTAAAATACGCTCACGCCATAGTTCTACATCTTCAACATCCGTACCACCACCAATAGAAACGACATCCGCAGTCCCACGTAAGCCCGCTGGAGGACTTACCCAGATCATCTGATCGCCACTAAAGTTCCAAGCAGCACCCATTTGATCTGCTTCAACTGAAACAACGGTCTCTTGATTTGCACCCAATAGAACGGCATGAGTTACGGTATAAAAATGGCCTTTACCATCAGTTATTTTTTGATTTCCTGACAGGGTGACTTCAACGTTAGAAATGGCCTTTACTGAACCTGAAGCTCGACCACTTGGAGCACGTGGCACATCCACTTCTTCAGCATGAATATATAAATAGGCCTCATCAGCAGTTTGTGCAAAAAGTTGACGCTGAATGTAGTTCTGATGTTGATATAGGCCTTCAACAACTGAGGCTGTTCCATCTGCACGTATTGAAGCATCAGAATCAGCCGTAATACTCAAGCCTTTACGATTACGGATTTCTTGAACAATGATCTGATGAACTTGATAGAAGTTAAGGATCGGGAACATTTAGACACCTACAGGAACAAAATAGTGAATGACTTGTGATTGGCCTGTGAGCTTGACTAAATTAATGCTTAGATCAATCCGACCTGATTCACTGCGACGTGCACTGACTTCGATAGAACGAAAACGACTCGGAACCAAATGCTGAAGTGCTTGTTCAGCATATTGGCGGGCTAAAACTTTATTGCGTTCCACATCTTTGGAACGACGTAATTTAAATAGATAACTACCCTGATCAGGACGGGCAAAATGCTTACCACGGTGCTGGTATAGACAGATTAAAACACTTTGGATTTCATCCTGAGTAAAAGCCTGATCCAAGCTGGCTAACTCATAGTCTTTTTTAGAAAAATCAATCTTTGCCATACTGACCTCACATTCCCTTATTCGGGCCAGATGAACTACCGTGGACATGCCCGTTGTATGTGTCACGTATTTGTTGCATGGTTCCTTTGTGGTCCTGAACCTGACCGTCTGCTTTAATGTCTTGGGTTGATTCAATATTGCCGTCCACCAATAAGTCGCCTTTAATGTGCGTGCCATCTTCTTTGAGCCAAACTGAATGCCCAAATTGGTCATAAATACAGGTTTCACCTGTAGCAACATCAACCACAATTGCACCGCCTTTTGTGGCAACGATAACGGCTTTAGATGTTTTGCCTTGCTGAGGGATGAGCACAACTTTCACTTCTTCAGGGATGTAAGATGCAAAACCTACGTGCTGAATAACCTCAACATCTTCCAGCACTTCATCGGTGTAACCTTCCAATTGAACCGAACTGGAACCGCCACGGGATACGAGACCTAAAAAGGCTTGTCGGATCTGACCAAGGCCTTTATTGACTTGCTTTTGAATCGCATCAATCATTTACGCGTCTCCTTGTGCAGTAAAGGCTGAGCCCAGTCGCCCTGGCGTTGCATTCTGACTTGAGTCAACATGCCTGCACTACGAGACAACGTGAATGTGCATCCCATAACTGCCCATTTGGCTGTAGCACGTGTAATCCGATTACTTTCAAAATTCACATAAAAACCAGTTGACCAAGCACGTCCGTCCACCTCCCAGCCTTGCACAGAAGAAGAAAGGCGATAGGCTTGAAGATCATTATCTTTTTTGATTTTATCGATGGTAGTAGTGGCTTCAGCTTGTGTTTCTATATCGGCCATCGTGACAATTTTTAAGCGATTGTGTGCCTTAGAGTTGGATTTAAACGACGCACTCAAGTTTTTGGCATTGCCATCTTGACCCAGCAATTTAATCTCTGAGTATTCGTTAGATCCGTCTTCAGTGTATTCAGCACTTAAGGCATTATTGTTGTTATCAGGCTTATTCAAACGTAGGGCAGTCGCCACTTTATAGGCATTGATAAATGGATCACCAATTGACAAAGTACTGTCAGGTTCAAGCCAAACATGCTGTCCAGTCACAGCTGCCGCTTTAACAATTGCGTCCCAAATATTCTCTTCGGGTTCAACACTCACTTTATTTTTTAGCCAGGCATTGTTTTGAATATTTGTCCCTTTGAAGAGGCCTTTTAAATCACCACCCATCACATATTTATTGACCAATTCATCAAGGGTCATTTGGCGGCCATTAAAAATAGGTACTGAACAATCGATCAATTGGCCTGCCAAGTCCCGACCTGAAATAGAAAGGGCATAACCAGAACGGTCTACCTTTTCTTGGACTTGATCGGCTACTGAAGTGAGCAACAGTTCATTGCCATAATAAAGTTGTACTTTTGCACCTTTTCTAACGCCAGCAGGCAATACATGATCTTGTTCATCAAATAGAGAAAATGACCAGGCATCCGCAGGCGTATCAATAGCACTGTCAATTGAAGCCATATCCCATGTATTTATCTCAAGGCCAGCAATAATCAGACGTACTTTTTTATCGCGCATAAACTGAGACCTCCATGCCTTTTAAAAGGAGGGCAGGGTTTTCAATATCCTGATTTAGGCGACGGATTTCAGCTGCACGTGTCATATCTTCATAAAGATAATGTGCTAACCAATGGAAGGTACAAGGCACAGGGATGACCATCGTAATAATCGGAGGACGAACTTCTATGAGCTCTTGAATCTGTAAATGGATTTGATCAGCGATGTGCTTGTAATTTTGTATCAATGAGACAGCTTCTAGATCGAGGCTGCCATATTCACGCTCAGCCTGAATAGCGGCTTGAATCTTTTCACGTGTACTCGCACGAACTTTGGCAAGATCCATCGGAGTCATGCTGATTTGATTCTGTTGTGTTGTTGGGTCTTGTACTGGCTTACCTTGTAGCTCCAGCATCTCATCACGTGTTTTTTGAATGACTTGCTGAGTAATACCAACAACGGAAGCTACTTGTGTTGCACGCCAAAGTTGTTTTAACTCTTTTGGATTGGAGGTTACATCAAAAATATGATCAAAACGCTCAACACGTTTGATGACATCACGCCATTGAGATAAAGCTGAAATTGAAAAATCAAAATTAACTAGACGACTAATATCATCCACAAGGCCAGTCGCCCAGGCATCTGGGCTTAGAATATCGATACTGGTTGCTTTGGCTAAATTCAGACCAGTTCTAACGCTTTGCAACGCATCTCTAACGTCTTTTACAACGCTATAAAATTGTTCAGGTTGTAGCGCTTTTAGTTTTTCTAAAGTCTTTTTGAATTGATTGGCTGGTGATTCAATCACATCTAAAGCAGTCAATTCTGTGGTGGTTTGAACTGGAATAAAAAGCTCACGCTTTTCAGTTTTGGCCACTAAAAAGTTAATGCTGAAGCTACAAAAGTCGGGACTGTCAGCGTCTTCGTTCACGCTATGATCAAGTAAGTCATTTAAAAGCGTTATACGATTTTCATCTACTTGTGCTTGTTCATTAACGCCCTTAATCAGACCCTCTGCATCCTGTTGTAATTTCTTGAGTACTTCTACAGATAAATTTTCAGTTTCAGCTTTTGGCGTATATTGCTTTGGATCTAACTCAATCAACTTGGCTTCTACCAATTCAAATAAAGGCTGAACATGTTCCCGCTCAAGATAACCATTTGCAGAGAATGAGTAGCGCAGTGATAAAACAGATTCAACTTTTACACATTCATTGATCTGAGTGGTGAATGAATCAACAATTTTCACTGGATCCGTTTCTATTTCATCACCCAGCTTTTCACTTGAAACTTGAGCCGGTTCAAGTTGTTCCACTGGAGACTCACTCTTTTTACGAGGTGCTTTTTTAGGTTTAGTAGTCGGTTTCATGAATGTATGAAAATCAACGACCTTTATAACCAGTTCGTTTTCAATGCCTAGCAAACTTTGAAAGGCTTTAGCTTGCAATTCAGCATTGGTTAGATCTCGTTGTACAGAACCATTTTTACCGCCAATACCAGCTCTTCGTATTCAGGAATAAACTGACCTTTTACAATGCTGCCAGTATTGCCAATTAGAAAAATGTCTTGTCCTTCCTCTAACTCATCAAGCGTGTAAGGTTTCAAGAAAGTGAAACTATTAATTGTGATTTCATCAATCTTGATGCAAAACTCATAACCCGATTTAGCAAAAACAGTGGCAGGGAACTGGTCCAAATCATCAAACTCAGTGAGCTCGCCCGCAAAGCGATTGAGCAAATAGATAAGATGGTAGGGGATTTGGGATGACGGCTGCAGTAACGATTATGCAAGCAGTAGATTGGACACGTTTTGATTTGGAGGGTTGGTTGCATCAGTTTGGAGCTTGGATGAATTCAGTCTCTGGGATATGTGTAAAATGTGTAAATCCAATTGCGGTTGCAATGGATCAGGCTGTAGTCAAACAGAAAATTCAAAAGCTGTCGGATGAACAAAGGGAGAAGATTATTGCAGGCCATTTTCTTTCGGCTACTAAACCAAAACTCATGCGCTCAAAAACAACTTGTTTAATTGATGACAATGAAGCACGAGCTGTGCAGCGCTTAATTCTAGATATGCAAGGGTAGTCTGAAATATTGGATGAATGCTATTATTTGTCGATATTTCTATGGGAGTTCATGGTCAGTTATGGCCACAGAAGAGCGAACCCAGATGAATGCGCGAATGGATGTTAAATGTGGTTTAGCAGCGTTGCATGCGCGTTATAGTTATATATCAATAAGAATTAAATAACACTTTGTTAAATTTTAAATTAATGCATTAGAATTGTGTGAAAATAATCAATGAATTAACCACATGATTTCTAATGCTAAAAGATTTTTTAATAATGCTAATTGGGTTCTACCTTTCGGTTTAAGTATATTTATAGTTCGCAAATGGTAAAGGCTGAACTTGTGGAGTTATCTCAAGCGAAGCATAGTTCTGATAGGATTGAGCAACTTACTCACCAGAAGCCAATGATTTGTATCGTGATTCAAATGTTCTTGTGAGGTCTACTCAGAATGAGGATTCTACGGTAATTGTAAAACCAGAGGATTATGCAAAACTAAAAATAAAACCAATTTTCTCTGATTCAAGAGTTGTTTATCTTGCTAAAGATGATGTTTATTCCGAAATAAAAGACTTCCCAAATAATATTTCCATGTATACAACAATGATGCGATTGTCTTGAATAATTACAATGAAAAACCGTATGAGAATAGTTGGAAAGTTTCTTGCTCAATAGACTCAATTACTGATGAGAAGTAATGTGTTATGGGTAAGTTTGTATTAGGTATTATTAAGTCTTCTAAAAGTGGAACAATGCTAACTGTTTCTTCAGACATTAAAAAATTAAATTTATATAAGTTCTCATACATAAGGATTGATAAGAATCAACACCATAAAACGAAAGGAATATTTGGCAAAATTCTATAACTAAAATAATTAACCAAATGAGAGTTGGGGAAACCGAATATGCGAGATTTAATGAGTGGGATGGAGAGGAATACGAGGAGGTTATATCTTTGAGGGGCTTCTCGGTTGCTTATGATCTGATGGGTAAAAGGTATGGCAGACTGAAATAGTTTTCCCTTTGAGTGTTGAGCCTGATCAAGGTGTATGGCATATTTCTGTTATAGTGGACGAAGTTATAGTAATTCACTTAGTTACCGTAAAAGTTCATCATTTGATGGGCTTTTTTGTTGCTGAATAATTCCATTTGGTAAGTTTTAAAAGTAAAACCAAAAGCCATATATTTAAATTTATGTGATTAAACTTACAAAATATATACATTATAACGATCGTTAAAAACATGAATAATGATAATATTCTCTCGTTTTTACGATTCTCCACTTTAACTGGGTTATCCAGTTTCATCCTGCACCTTCCCCAAGTTGCAGGTTTTTTTTGTCTAAATATTCAATATGCGCGGATATTAATTGAGAGTGGTGTTAAATGTTCCAATTATTGAAATGCTTATTTGGCTTACACGGTGTGATGGAGATTCATCATTGTAAAGATGGTGAGTTAAAGGTTTACAGAAATTGTCTTAAAGTGAAAGAAGTTAAATAAATTAGCCGAACAGATTACGGCACATGAAACCCCGCGCAATATGCATTATTGGCGAGGTTTTTCTTTTCTTATTGAATGGTGTTAAGAAAAAGGATCCTTTTTTATTTTCTTAAATTCTAGGGATACTAAAAGCAAAGCAATTGCTAACAACACTCCAATACCCAAAAAGAATATGTCTTTTGAGTAAACCCATAACCCAAGACAAGCAAGGATTAAGGTGATCAAGCAAACCATAATTATTATACATAAGGCCCTATTCATGAGATTTACCTCACACTAAAATCCAATTTTATATACATTATCATAATATTAATTAACTGTAATTAAACAAAAAATAATACTTTTATTGTATCTAAATAAAAATTAGTGAAATTTCACTTACTGGTGATCTTGTGTCAAAGAAAAGGGCAGCAATGAGGCAACCAATGAGTAATGTCCAACTTGCTAGTGAATTGAGTAAAAGCCACCTTCGGATGGTTTTTTTAATGGGCGCAATATATGAACGCAGATGACTATTTCTGGAAAACCAAAAAACGTCTATCTAAAACGAAACCACGCTCTAAACCTCTACCTAAAGCAAAAGACGCATATTTAGAAGCACAAGAAAAATTTGAACATGCTTTAGGCGTGCTCGGGATTAAATACGAAAAGACATTCCAATTTAAATCTACTAAGCATTGGCGTTTTGATTTCCACTTAATTGAACATTGAATCTTAGTTGAGATTTCAGGTGGTCCTTGGTCTGGTGGTTGTCGTGGGAAATTGACGAATAAGGCTTGGAGTCTAGACCGATATGATGACGCTGCTTCGATGGGATATACAGTTGTTCGTATTGAGTCAGCCAATCGCTACAAGATTGATGAATTTGGGCCGCTTCAGATTGAATCTAATTTCTCATCGCAATGGCTGAAAAACTTAAAGAGACAAATATTCAATGGAACAGATCAGACCATTCCCACCGACGGATCTCATTGATCAGGCTGAGGAAGAAGAAGCAATTCGCCTTGCGCCCGCCGTGGAATTAAAAGAATGGGTGATTAAAAACTTTCTAAAAATTTTAGAGAGTTACAGTTAAGTATTAAATCCAAATTGATTGAAAAAGAATCTCTTACATACGTAACACAATTAAAGAATGTGTGTACCGGGCTGAGACGAGATTTTTAGAGTGCAAAATCAGAAGAGTAAGGGATTACGCTGAAATTTACCTTTAAGGAGTTAGTTGATCATTATTATGAGTATGTTGTCCGTTTTAACGAGTCGAAGATGGCAAGAGTAAATTTAGGAAATAAAGAGAGTAGAGGGACATTACTACATATCTCCTGCATTAGAGAAGTGAACCAAGACAAAACAATCTAACACATGGGATTTAGATTAGATAGGAATTATTGCTTTCTTTATTTTGCTTTTCTAAAAGCTCTTTATGATTTTTTTAATTCTGAATTACTTTACTAAGGTATACACTATATCATAAAATTATATATTTTATGTTCAATAGTGTTTTATTTTTACGTCCTTAATATTCGAAAGTAAAGGTAATAAATAGTCTCATTAACTGTATATTTAAATTTATCTGCATAACTTTTTAATCAAATAAATCTATTATCGACCTAAAAAATTAAATAAAAATATTTTACCAGTGAGCTGGTTGATATTTAAAATTTATTTTTAAATTAAATTTTCTTCTATTTCTGACTTCTTTAAAACACGATTTATAACGGTTCGATTGACAGAATATTCTTTTGCTATAGAATAAATGCTATAGCCATTTTTAAATTTATCCTTGACTTCTTTTTGTTGTTTTATATTTAACTTTTCAGGGCGTCCAACCTTTTTAACACTTTTGCTGAGAGGCTTGATTTTTGATTCAAATATGAAATTATTTTAGAAGGGGCAGAGTAAAACTTGAAGTGCGACATAAACCACCTAATTAATTTAAAGGGTTTATGGAGTATATAAAATTGTCATACCATCATCTTAACTTTGAAGATCGTACTGCATTAATGCTTGAGTCAAGAAAAGAAGGCTTTTCAGCCAGAAAATTTGCTGAACTCATTAAAAGACATCCTAGTACGATCTATCGTGAGCTTAAAAGAAATAGCATCAATGACGTTTATCAAGCTCGATATGCTTCTGATAACACCTTCGCTAGACGTAGACGTGGTCACAGAAAACTCAAAATCGATTCAATCCTCTGGAAATTTATTGTTGAAGCGATCCGTTGTTTATGGTCTCCTCAGCAAATAGCAAAGCGTTTAAAGACATTTCCTGATTTGGATCAAACAATGAATGTAAGCCATACAACGATTTATTCAACGATACGAGCATTACCAAAGGGTGAGTTGAAAAAAGACTTATTATCCTGTCTGCGTCATGAAAATAAAAAGCGAAAAGCTAACGGTGAACCTAAAAAAGATTCTATATTACAGGATATTAAAACTATTCATGAGCGCCCAGCCGAAGTTCAAGAAAGAAAAATACCGGGTCATTGGGAAGCTGATTTAATTAAAGGTAAAGACAATAAAAGTTCGATAGCAACACTTATTGAACGAAATACACGGCTCTGTATCTTGGCAACATTACCTGATGCAAAGGCAGAATCAGTGCGCAAGGCTTTAACTGAAGCTCTGAAATATTTACCTGCAGAACTGCGTAAAACGTTGACCTATGACCGTGGACGCGAGATGTCAGAACATAAAATACTCGAAGAAGATTTAGGCATAGATGTATATTTCTGTGACCCACATTCACCTTGGCAAAAAGGCACATGCGAAAATATGAATGGTTTAATTAGGCAATATTTACCTAAAGGGATTGATTTAAATCAGGCAGATCAGCATTATTTAAATCAAGTTGCCATGTCACTGAATACTCGTCCTAGAAAGGCGTTAGATTGGCTTACACCATTAGAGAAATTTGCTCAGCTTGTTGATTATCATATGGCTTTTGAAACTGTCGCACCTCATGTTTGAATTCGCCCTGTCTTGTGTGAATCGAGTCTTATTTGACTCATTATCTTGATAAATTTCACTTTGCCAGCGTAGTCCGCCACCGACTGTTAATGCTTCGTCGAAATAAGGCAGAGTATAAGTGCTAAATAATTTAGCGGTATTGTTTGGAATATTGGTATTTAAGTTTTTACCATCTTTGTCCTGAGAAAGATTACGTGAAAAACTTGCAGAAAGTTGCCAAGTGTCCGTCAGTTTACCTGTAGTTTCTAACTCAAAACCTCTGCTTTTTGTCCCAGATTCTGTACGGTATGCTTGAGAACCATTTGGTGCAGTTTCCCCCTCTATTGCAATGCTTTTATTATCTTCTTGAGTTTGGTATATCGCAGCACCGAAGTTTAGTTGGTTATCAAAGAATTCACCTTTAATCCCCAGCTCTGTGCTATTTCCTACCAGTGGATCGATATAGCTACCTGTGGTGGTTTGCTTGTCTTGTGGTAAGAAAATATTGGTATAACTTGCATAACCTGTCCATTGATCTGTTAAGTCATAGGTTATGCCAACATAAGGAATGGGTTTGTTCTTTTCTTCACGAGTTGACGGAACTAGTTCTTGACTTGAGGCAGTGTAGTCTTTATCTGTACGTTGCCAATTTTCTAAACGTGTTCCTAAAATCACTGCCAGTGGATCAGCCAATTTTAAGCGTATTGCACCAAATACAGACTGGCTTTTCTCATCATTGCTGTACCAGCCACCAATCGGCATTTCAGGACGTGTAGGCGTATTTCCATCCCATTCGAAAATATTATCCAAAGTATTTACACTCCAACCTGAATAGGTTGGGCGTTTATTTTTACTTCTGGCATAGGTGGTGCCTAAAACCACATCATGGCTTTGGTTGAGTAAGTCAAATGAACCATTTAAGGTTAAGTTAAAGAGGTCTTGAGTGGGTTCGTAGTCCCAGTGAGATCCATAAAGTAATGCACCGCTGCCAGTCTGTTTATCAATTCCTGAATAGGCGTAAGCATAGCCGACAATTTCATCAGAAGCAGTAATGGTTCTGGAGGCTGTACCTTTGAGTTTCCAGCGTTCGTTAAACTGGTGTTCTATATCTGCAAAATAAGCTGTTGTTGTCCGATCAGACTCACTCCAACTGGCAGCATTTGAGTCCGAACGTGACCAATCAATTAAGGTGCCATCGGTATAAAATGAAGGTAAACCACCACGGGCAATACCTGAAATATCCATTTTTTGATAGCTAACCCCCAAACTGGCTTTGGTTTTTTCTGTGAGGTCTGCCTCAATAACACCATAGGCAATTTTACGTTCTTCGCTATAGCGGTCAATATAAGAGTCACCCGTTTGATAGGCTAAAACGGTACGTCCGCGAATGGTTCCTGCTTGGTTTAATGGAGATGAGACATCGACATCGGTACGATAAGTGTCCCATGAACCTGCGCTAGCGCTAATAGAGGCTTTAAAATCTTGTAAAGGTTTCTTTCTTACCATATTAATACTGGCACTGGCAGAGCCTGCACCAGTCATTAAACCATTGGCACCACGCACCACCTCAACACGGTCAAATAAAGCAGTGTCCTGACTTTGGAAAATACTGCTATATGAACTTATCAGCTTTACGCTATCGAGCAAATAGTTATCAACCGTTTGACCACGTGCATAAATAGGCGAATTATCACTGCCGATGTTACCGCTTTGGCTAATGGTTAATCCTGCGGCCTGTGAAACAACATCGGTCAGTTGCGTCAGGTTTTGATCTTCCATTTATTGGCGGGTAATGACACTCACCAATTGTGGCGTCTCTTTGAGTGAAAGTGCCAAACCCGTCGAGGCTGTGGTGGCTTTGGCTGTATAAGAACCGGAGCCTTCAGTCGTTAAGTTATTGCCTGAGTTTGCTTTTAAAGAAATCGTTGTCAGTTGAGCAGTTCCATCTGCACTGGTCACTTGACTACTGTTTACACGCGAAGCGTTATTCGCTTGACTATGAATGGCTTCAAGTTGAACTTCTCTTGTTTGAGCTTGAACTCGTTGTTTTGCTTGAATACTATAACCGCCATTGTTGACTTTTACTGCAACCAAAGCATGAGGTTGTAATAATGCAGCCAATGCTTGATCGACTGCATAATTACCTTTTAGCGACTTCGCTTGCAAATTTGAGAGGGTCTTTGAGTCATAGCTGATGGTAGTCCCTGTTTGGATTGCGAGTTGTTTTAGCGCCTCATCTAAAGGGAGTTGAGTAATGTTCACAGGATACGTTGTGGCAGCATAAACAGCAGTAGTAACGAAGCTTCCTGCCATAAGTGGCATGCTCCATAAAACTGCGCGAATAGCCATCGCTAATCTACTTTTTGCCTGATAATCCTTCATGCGGTGTTCTCGACTGGGAGTGTATTTCTGTATAAGTCGAGTCAGTTGAAAAAAAGGGTCAAATTTTTATCTTTTTTTTATTTTTAATAAATAAGCACTGTAATAATCCAATTCAAGCTGATGGGTATAGGCCAAGTTCTCTAGACTTTGCTTTGGGTTTTTTAATGAAAATACCCCAGAAACACGGACTTTTTCTAACTCAGGATTGATAAAATAAGTTCCATTTTGATAACGATACAATTCATCCAATACTTTTTTAAGTGGCCATTGTTCTACGACCAGTAAGTGTTGTGTCCAATAGGGTTGGTCATTTTGAAGCGGGTTGATGACTGAAATTGAACTGGCATCAAAACTGGTACGTTGACCTTGCTGTAAAAGTTTTCGTGTAGTTGTTTCAGCAGGGTATAAAGCTACTGCATGTTCATAAACTTTGACTTTGGTGCGATGTCGGTCTTCTTGGCGAACGGTAAATTGCGTACCCAGTGCTTCAATTTTGCCATCTTGGGTAGTGACCATAAATGGGCGATGCTGGGGATCTTTTGCCGTCTGAATATAAATTTCGCCTTCCACCAATTCAATTTGTCGAGTTTGTTTTGAAAAGTCGACATTCACATAACTGTTACTGGCTAAAATCAGCTTCGTGCCGTCAGTCAAAGGCACTGTTTTAATTTCACCCACTTGGGTGTGGTAGTCGGCTTGCCACTTTGCCCAAGGCATACTATATGCGCTTAAACCAAGGACTAAAAAGCCCGACAGCCCAAACAGCATATTGTGTTTTAAAGAAGTATTAAATTTTTGCTTAGACACTACTAATGCATCAGGTTGGAAAGAGGAAGGTAAACCTGATAAACCTTGTGTAAAATGTTCGATCTGCGAAATGGCTAAAGCATGTTCCTTACTTTCAGACTTCCATTGCTCAAATTGCTGTAGTTGTATTTCGGTGATTTCCCCAGAATGAATCAGCACCAGCCAATCAGTGGCTGCATCTAAGATACTTTCAGAAAGGGGGGAAGGCTGTGACATAGCAGTTGTAAGGAAATCGATTAGTCGGTTGGATTATAAAGACTTATACAGGCTAAAAAAGCCTGCTTCATATCTCTTTTTACCGTTGCTTCAGAAATATTCAGCTTTTCGCTAATCACTCGATAGGTCAGACCATCTAACTGAGACAATAAAAAGACTTGAGATGTACGCGTCGGTAGTTTCTCAAGCATACGATGAACCTGATACAAGGTTTCTCGAATGCACACCTCATGTTCTGCCGAAGGGTAGTAGTTTTCTGGTAGCTGTGCCAACGCATCTAAATACAACCTTTCAACATGCTGATGCCGCCAGTGATCAATGATCACATGTTTAGCAATACCCATGAGCCATGCTTGAGGCTCTTTAATTTTTTCAAAACAATATTCACTTTTCAGAGCACGATAAAACACTTCCTGACTCAGGTCTTCAGACTGATGATGGTGTTGCAGTTTGTGTTTGAACCATGACAACAAGGTTGTTTGATGGGTGTTGTAGAGATGACTAAACCACAATTTTTTTTGGACATTTAAGTTCATATTTTTAACTCATGACCCTAGAAAAATATCCTGAATCTCAGCAGTAAAAGTGGGATAAAGAAATGAAAGGCTGAATATTAATGATAATCATTATTAAATGCAATTACAAATCGCAACATTTAGCGTGAGCTGTTTTTTGTTTTCATTCGTCTTATTAATAGATATGCGTGATTTGTGATAGGAAGTTTCAATTTTTTAAATACTTAATTTGATCAAATTTTAAAAAAATGTATGGATCTTCCGATTTTTAACAGTATGTGTTGGGCGAGAATTTTTTGTAATGAATAGGAAATGTAATGAGTGAGCCATTGAACAATAACAACCCAACAAAACATTTTCTTCATCGTCGAACACTTTGGATTGGATTCATCATTGTCATTTTATTGTTAGGTATGGGAGGGCTGTATTGGAAAAAAGCTATGTCTCAACCTAGCGAAGAATATAGTCAATGGGATAAACCTGTCCCTGTACGTGTTGTGCCTGTGCAGCGACAAGACTTGCAGGTGGAAATTAAAGCCATCGGTACAGTTGTTCCGACCCATACAGTGAATGTTCAAACTCAGGTTTCGGGTGTTCTCAAGCAGATTTATTTTAAAGAAGGTCAGACTGTTCAAAAAGGACAACTTCTTGCTCAAGTTGACCCTGCGCCATTTCAGGTAGCTCTGGCACAAGCAGAGGGGACACAACAGCAAAACTTAGCTCAACTACGAAATGCAGAAACTGAGTTAGCACGTTATCAACTGCTGTTTAAGCAAGACTCAATTGCTAAACAACAAGTTGAGCAACAGCTCGCTTTAGTCAATCAGTTGAAAGGGCAAATACAGGCCAATCGTGCACAGGTAGATGCAGCCAAATTACAATTGTCTTATACCAAAATTTATTCACCGATTAATGGTCGAGTTGGTTTTCAGCAGAAAGATGCAGGCAATTTAATTCAGGCCAATGATACGACAGGTTTGGTCAGCATCACCCAAGTTCACCCTATCTATGTGCAGTTTTCAGTTGCTGAACATGATTTGGCTCATTTGCGTGAAAACATGAAACAGGGACATCAAGTACCCGTTAAGACATGGGATAAAGCAGAACAAAAGCAACTTGCGGTTGGGCATGTACAGGCTTTGGATAACCAGATTGACGCCAATACAGGCACATTAAAGATCAAGGCAGTTTTTGATAATCGTGATGATGTTTTATTTCCCAATCAGTTTGTCAATGTTCGTTTAAATGTACATACCGTTCAAGATGCCATCAGTATTCCAAGTGACGCCGTGCAACATGGGGCCAAAGGCACCTATGTGTATATCGTCAATCCGCAGAAAAAAGCAGAAATTCGGATGCTCACTTTGGGTTTAAGTTCTAATGGTCAGATTCAAGTTTTAACAGGCTTAAACGGTACGGAACAGGTGGTTTTAGAAGGGATTGACCGACTTGCAGAAGGCAAAGAAGTTCAAATTGTCTCGGATCAACCTCAAGCCATGGCCACATCAAAACCTGCTGTTGGATAAGACATGAATATTTCAAAGTTCTTTATTGTCCGTCCAGTCGCAACTACGTTGTTGATGCTGGCTTTGCTGTTTAGTGGGTTATTGGTTTGGAGGCTTTTGCCAGTGTCGGCTTTACCACAGGTCGACTACCCCATTATTCAGGTCTATACCTTTCAGCCTGGGGCAAACCCCGACACGGTACAACGGACTATCACCGCACCGCTTGAACGAGAAATGGGCAAAATTGCGGGCTTAAAGCAAATGTCTTCGCAGAGTTCTGTCGGGGCATCTGTCATTACCTTACAGTTTGAGTTAAGTGCTGAACTGGGCGTAGTGGAGCAAGAAGTACAATCTGCACTAAGTACTGCCAGCAGTAAATTGCCAAGTGATTTGCCAACGCCAGCTGTATATCGAAAGGTCAATCCAGCCGATGTGCCTGTCATTACATTAGCGATAAGTTCAGAGACTTTACCCCTCACCACGGTTTATGACATGGTAGATACTCGGGTGGCACAAAAGCTTTCTCAACTCACGGGTGTGGGTATGGTGAGCCTTGCTGGTGGGCAACGACCAGCAATACGGGTGCAAATGAATCCTGCTGCGCTTGCCGCTTATAAAATGAGTGCCGAAGATGTCCGCACCGCAATCAATGCTGCCAATGCCAGTCAACCCAAAGGCAGTTTTGATGGGCCCTATCGCAGTACCATGCTGGATGCCAATGATCAAATTCGTTCAATTGACGACTATGAAAGCCTCATATTACGCTGGAATAACGGTGCGCCGATTCGATTAAAAGATGTGGCACAGGTGATTGAAGGCAGTGAAGACCGCTATATGGCGGCATGGGCAGACAGTCAAGCCGCCATTTTGGTGAATGTACAGCGTCAACCGAATGCCAACGTGATTCAAGTGGCCGATCAGATTAAACAGCTGTTGCCTGAGCTGCAAAAGAACTTACCTGAAAATGTCAAAATTCGAGTCCTGACCGACCGTACAGAGAGTATTCGTAGTTCAATCCACGATGTGCAAAAGGAATTGGTTTTTGCGGTCTGTTTAGTAGTCATGGTGACTTTTCTCTTTTTAAGAAATTTATCTGCCACCATTATTCCGAGTATTGCTGTTCCACTGTCGATCATTGGTACCTTTGTACTGATGTATTTTTTAGGTTTTTCAGTCAATAACCTGACCTTAATGGCGCTGACCATTGCCACAGGTTTTGTGGTGGATGATGCGATTGTGATGTTGGAAAATATTGCACGACATCGTGAAGCTGGTGAAAGCCTGATGCAAGCGGCACTCAAAGGGTCGAAGGAAATAGGTTTTACGCTCATTTCTTTAACCATTTCATTGATTGCTGTTCTCATTCCACTGTTGTTTATGGGCGATGTAGTCGGACGGTTATTCCATGAGTTTGCAGTGACTTTGGCGGCTGCAATAGCAATTTCTCTAGTGGTCTCTTTAACCTTAACGCCGATGATGTGCGCTTATTTGCTCAAAGGCAAAGCGTCATTAAAAGAAGCAGAGCATCAAATTTCAGCGAATAGATGGAGTCTGGATGGCATCATTCAGCAGTATGGAAAAGCTTTGCAATGGATATTTCAGCATCAAACCCTGACACTGGCCGTTATGCTCAGTACAGTGTTATTCGCAGGGTTCTTGTATTGGATGATTCCTAAAGGTTTTTTCCCTGTGCAGGACAGTGGCGTTATCCAAGTAGTGACAGAAGCCCCAGATGATATTTCATTTCAAGCCATGAGTGAGCGTCAGCAAGCACTAACGGCTGAAATTTTAAAAGATCCAGCAGTTGAAAGCCTATCTTCGTTTATTGGTATTGATGCCAATAACCCGAAACTTAGTAATGGCCGAATTCTTATTAACTTAAAGTCACATGCTGAACGAGAAGGTGCAGATCAAGTCATGGCACGTCTGCGTGGAGAGTTGGGTCATGTTCAGGGTATTCGTGCTTGGATGCAACCTGTGCAAGAGCTGAGTATTGAAGATAAAGTTAGTCGTACTCAATATCAGCTCAGTTTGACGTCAGCAAAAAACACAGACTTAGCGTTATGGACACCTGTTTTGGTAGATGCTTTACGCCAACAACCTGAGTTTGCAGAAGTGAGTAGCGAAGACGGTGGGCAAGGTTTACAGGCGTATATTAATGTCAATCGAGATGCAGCAGCGAGATTCGGCTTAACGGTAGAAGACATTAGTTTGGCTTTGCAAAATCTATTTGCACAGCGGCAAATTGCGACTCTATATACCCAGTCAAATCAGTACCGCATTGTCTTAGAACTTGCGCCAGACTTAACTCAAGGTATTCAATCTTTAGAGCAAACCTATATCCATAATGCCAGTGGAGAGCCGATTTTACTCAGTTCTGTGGCAAGCATTGTGCAAAAACGAGTCCCGATTATTTTACAGCAACAAGCACAGTTTCCTGCCAATGCTATCTCTTTCAATCTTGCAACAGACGTGGCCTTGGGAGATGCTATCCAAGCCATTCAACGTGTAGAGCAGCAGCTCAATTTACCTGCAGAAGTTAAGCTTCAGCTACAAGGGGCTGCTGCTGCATTTGAAAACTCGCAAAAGCATACCTTTTGGTTGGTGATCGCAGCGATTGTGACCATGTATATCGTGCTTGGGATGTTGTATGAGAGCTTTATTCATCCCATCACTATTCTTTCAACCTTACCATCTGCGGCAATAGGGGCTTTATTGGCGCTGTTTATGGTAGATCGACCACTCGATATGATTGCTTTAATCGGCATTATTTTATTGATTGGTTTGGTGAAGAAAAACGGCATCATGATGGTGGACTTTGCCTTGGCAGCACAGCGCCAAGATGGTCTTTCACCTCAGCAAGCGATTTATCAGGCGGCGTTGATGCGATTCCGCCCCATTTTAATGACGACATTGGCGGCATTGGTCGGTGCTATTCCACTCATGTTAGCATCAGGTTCTGGAGCTGAATTACGTCAGCCTCTGGGGATTGTCATGGTTGGTGGTTTGATTTTAAGTCAGGTGCTGACCTTATTTACCACGCCTGTGGTTTATTTGTTTTTTGATCGTTTACAGCATGCTTTTCAAAAGCCGACGTTGCCTTTCGTTGAACTTGATGAAACAAGGAGCGAGTTTTGAAGTTACTCTCCGCTTTGGTTCATCGTCCTGTTACTAGTGTGTTATTGGGCCTAGCGATTGTATTGCTTGGCGTATTGGCGTATTTCCGCTTACCCGTGGCATCCTTACCTCAGGCAGATATTCCGACCATCGTGGTGCGGGCCAGTTTACCTGGGGCAAGTCCTGAGAGTATGTCGGCGACCGTTGCAACACCTTTAGAACGGGCCATGATGGGCGTTTCTGGGGTAAAAGCGATTAATTCATCTAGTAGTCAAAATGCAACGCAAGTGACTTTGCACTTTGACTTAGATACCGATATCAATGAAGCAGCACGAGAAGTACAGGCCGCTATTAATGTTGCAATGTCGCAACTTCCATCAGGAATGCCTAGTCCACCTGAATATTTCAAGGTTAATCCAAGCCAAAGCCCAATTTTTTATTTGGCATTGAGTTCAGAGCATTTATCTGCGGGTAAATTATATGAAATTGCCAGCAATCAACTCCAGCCTAATCTTGCGCAGATGAGTGGAGTTGGTGAGGTTGAAATTGATGGCGCATCTATGCCTGCGGTGCGAATCACTTTAAATCCAAATGGGCTCATTGCACAGGGCGTTTCATTGGAACAAGTCCGTACTGCAATTGAAAAAAGTAATACAGTACAAGCGTTGGGCGTGGTTGAAACCGATCAACTTCGTTGGCAAGTTGCACTGTCGAATGATTTAAAACAAGCGCAAGATTTTGCCAACTTGGTGATTCATAGTAATGCTCAAGCAATCGTACGTTTAAAAGATGTGGCGGAGGTGCAAGACTCTGTTGAAAACCGCTACGTCAGTGGTTTTCATAATGGTCAACCTGCGGTGATTATCAAAATCAGCCGTCAACCCAATGCCAATACCGTGGCGACCATTGATCAAATCAAAGAAAAACTGCCTGAATTAAAATCACTCATACCCGCAGATGCACAATTGACTACGGTAATGGATGGTTCTGAAATCATTCGCGCAGGCTTAGCGGAAGCCCGAGATACACTGTTGTTTTCCATGCTGTTGGTCATTATTGTCGTTGCTTTAATGTTAGGGCGTATGCAAAGTGCTCTTGTGCCGAGTATTGCCATGTTGGTGACTTTGGTCGGGGCTTGTAGTTTGGTGTATTTGGCAGGCTTCTCGCTCAATAATCTCTCCATTATGGCGGTGATTGTCGCTATAGGATTGGTGGTGGATGATGCGATTGTGGTGCTGGAAAACATTGAGCGTCATATTGAGCAGGGAGACTCTCCTGTACAGGCTGCCATTAAAGGGATTCAGGAGGTGGGGCTGACTTTAGTGGCCATGAATTTGGCTTTGGTGGTAATTTTCATTTCAGTGCTGTTTATGGGCGGTGTGATTGAGCGACTGTTCCGCGAATTTTCACTGACCTTAGTTTTTATTGTGGTGTTATCCGTTTTTGTTTCTTTGGTGCTGACACCAAGCTTATCTGCTCGTTGTTTAAAACCGCTAGATAGCTACCAACATCAGCCTTTATATCAATTTAGCCATCGTTGCATGCAGCAGTTCAATCTTGCTTATTTAACATCTTTAAAATGGATGTTAGCACATGGCTATGTTGTGATTTTATTTTGGTTGGGTGCGATTGGGGCTTCATTCTATGTTTATCAGCACCTCCCTAAACGGGTATTGCCTGAGCAGGATACAGGACGGATTGAGGCTTTTATTCGTGGTGATGACGGGTTTTCTTTTCAAATTATGCAACCCAAAATTGCAGCCTTTAGTCAAAGCTTGTTGAGTGACCCTGCTGTAAAAGATGTGGTTGGAACATCAGGGGGAGCAGGCGGAACCACCAATTCCTTTTTCATGGTGAGTTTAAGACCCAAAGCAGAGCGTGAGGGGCAAAGCTCGCATGCCATTGTTGAGCGTATGAAACAAAATGTGCCGTGGCAGGCTGGGGCAATTTTCTCAGCCCGTGTGGAACAAGAATTAGAACTGGATGATCCTTTTTCAAGTGGCAGTGGGCAAGACTACATGCTGTTACTACAGTCGGATGATGTTGCTGAGTTACGAAAATGGGTGCCGAAAGTCGCGCAGGCCATGCAAAAACTGCCTGAACTTGAGGAAGTGGAAACCATGGGGGATGAAGGTGCACAGCATGTCACACTAGATGTAGACCGTGAAGTGGCACGTCGTTTGGGCGTCGATATTGAAAGCATTTCGAGTGTACTGAATAACTCATTTTCACAGCGCCAGATTTCAACCATTTATGATCAGACCCAACAGTTTCATGTGGTCATGGAAGTAGATAAGCACTTCACGGAACATCCTGAATCCTTAGCCAATGTACAAGTTCCTAATAAAGATGGGCAGGCTGTGCCATTACGTAACTTTGCGTCATGGTCCTATGGAATTACCAATGATCGAGTGTATAGACGTAATCAATATGCCGCGATGGGTATTGGTTATGTGGTGAAACAGGGCTATAGCTATGAACAGGCCGATGCCGCGATCCGATCTGTCTTAACTGAAGTGATGTTGCCAAACAACGTTTTTATGACCACGGATAAAGATGTAGAAGCAGAAAGTTTACAAGCGGGCTTAAGTACACCGTTACTAATTCTTGCGGTAATTTTGTTGATTTATATCGTGCTTGGGGTGACCTATGAAAGTGTGGTGCATCCGTTAACGATTTTATCGACTATACCCGCTGTGGCTTTGGGCGCACTGTTGACCTTATGGATATTTAACTTTGAGTTTACCCTGATTGCATTGTTGGGCATGTTTTTACTTATTGGTATCGTAGTGAAAAATGCCATTTTATTGATTGATTTTGCTTTATACGAACGGCGTGCAGGAAAGTCGGCATATCAAGCTGTATTGTCTGCGGCGGCTCTGCGTTTTCGCCCGATCTTAATGACCAATACCGCAGCATTATTGGGTGCAATTCCGCTGGCTTGTAGTTGGGGTGAGGGGGCTGAGTTACGTCAGCCTTTGGGTGTGGTCATTGTGGGCGGCTTAGCGCTTGGGCAGCTCTTAACTTTGTACACAACGCCTGTTTTGTATTTGCTCTTTGAAAAATGGGCTGAATCTTGTTCGAGATTTAAACGTAAATTTGTGCTTCAAAGCTTAGGCAAATAGATAAAGAAATAGGAAAATAGAATGTCAGGTTTGGTTTATAAAAATGTCTTCAGCCTAAGTTGTGTGTTGTTGTTGACTGCATGTAGTTCTACGGCGGTCGTACGTCCTCCCGAATATAAAACACTGCTAATTCAGGCGGATGAGCAATATAAATATGCTGCGCTCAATTGGACAGAAACAGCAGGCTTAAAAGGAGCGACAATCGCATGGTGGAATATTTATCAAGACCCTGTTTTAAGCCAACTGCTGCAACAGTTAAATACAGAAAACTTAAATTTGAAACAGGCCGAGGCACGTTATAGACAAGCAAATGCTTTACTTGAACAGCAAAAAGCCAGTCGTTCTGTTAGTTTAAGTTTAGAAGGTGCTGCTAAACGTAATGGAGTAAAGCATACTTCTCCAAACAGCCAGTATAGTACAGGGGTTCAGGCCAGCTGGATTCCCGATGTCTGGGGACGTGTGGCGAAAGCCATAGAAGGACAACAGGCAAATTTAGAAGCGGTGCAGGCGGATTTAGCCGCAGTAAAATTGAATCAACAGTTATTGGCGACAGAGGCTTATTGGAACATTCGTGTTTTGGATGCGCAACTTAATGTATTGCAGCAAACCCAAAAAAGTTACCTACGTTCAGTGCAAATTTTAAAAAACCAATATACAGCAGGGATGATTGCGCGGGCAGATGTGATACAGGCAGAAACACAGTTGAAACAAGTGCAAATACAGCAGATCGAAATGCAGCGTGAACGCAATTTACAGGAAAATGTGCTGGCAGTCTTGCAGGGTAAAAGTGTGGCTCAGTTTCAATTGGTAAAACGACAGCAAGGTTTGAGTATTCCTACTGTACCCGCGCAGCTACCAAGTCGTTTACTCATGCAACGTCCCGACGTGATTCGTGCAGAGCGGGAGCTTGCGAGTACACATGCACAGTTGGGTTTAGCGCAAACAGCTTGGTTGCCAGATATTAATATTGGTCTTAATGCGAGTTTAAATAGTCAAGTGTTGGGTCAGTTGTTCCAAGCCCCTACATATTTATGGTCTACGGGACTAGAAGCGGCTTCGGTTATTTTTGATGGTGGAAAACGTCAAGCTGAAATTGCCCAAGCGCAGGCAAGTTATGACGAAAAATTAGCAGTCTATAAGCAAGCCGTACTTACGGGCTGGAAGGAAGTCGATGATGCCTTAATGCAAACTTCAAGTTTGAAACAACAGCAACTGGAACAAGCTCAGTTACTGCAACTAACTAAAGAAAATGAACAAGTGGTGATGCGACGTTATAACGCAGGTTTAGTCAGTTATTTGGAAGTGGTCACGGCGCAGAATTTAAGGCTGCAAGCTGAACAGAGCACATTAGAGTTGCAACAAATCCAATTAAAAAATACAGCGCAATTAATGACTGCTTTGGGTGGAAATATTTCCTAAACACTTGCTTTCTTTTCACATGATTATTTGCCCAAACGAAATTAAGCCTTACATCTTGGGCACCAGATGTAAGGCTTAATTTCGTTTGAAGGTAACAATAAAATAGAAAGTATGTGTTATTGAACACTGACTTTTATGACACACCGTTTATAAAAACAGTGCGCCTGACATTGCTCCAAAGAGCATGACCCACAGTGGATGAATTTTTTTCACTAAACTTAAACCAGTAGCGACGATAACGATCGCGATAAGTAACCAGTTCTGAGCAGATGCAGCGGCAATAATATAGGCACTGACTAAAACCAAGCCAACGGTAATTGGTTTCAACGCCTTTTCAAACATGCTACGTAGCGGGTGATCCTTAAACTGATTCCAAAACTTGAGTGCAAATATAGTCAGTACAGAAGAGGGCCCAAACTTCGCCAATGAAGTCACGAACAGTCCAGCAGGTCCAGCCACATGCCAGCCGACCAAAGGTACAATCATCATATTGGGGCCCGGTGCCGCTTGAGCCATGGCAAACATGGTACTGAACTCTGTGGCAGTAAGCCAACGATGCACTTCGACCACTTGATGTTGCATTTCAGGCAAAATTGCATTGCCGCCACCAAAGGCCAATATAGAAAGCTGGGTAAAAACGATGGCTAAGGTGAGTAAAATCATGCGTTTTTTCCTCTTTTTTTCAAGCTTAAGACTGCGACATTGATGCTGACTGAGATCAGTAACGTTAATGCCAAAGGAATCTTAATAATCAGCATAAAGACAATGGTCAGCGCAATGGTAAAGATCGTGAGGTAACTTTTCAGAATGGGTTTCAGCATTTTTAGCCCCATGGCAAACAGTAAACCTGCTGTTGCCGCTGCCAGTCCCTGTATCATGTGCTGAATCATGGGGATACTTTGAAATTGGCTATAGAGCTGATACAGCAAAATCACAATCACCGTCGGTGCAAAAATCAACCCGAGAACAGCACTAATAGCACCTTTAACCCCCTGAAACTCATAACCAATGGCAACGGCCATATTAATGATGTTTCCACCAGGGAGGATCTGACAAACACCCAATAAGTGCGTGAACTCTTCCGTGTTGAGCCATTTTTGGTCTTCTACAACCATTTGGTGTGCAAGTGGTAGTACGCCACCAAAGCCCATGAGTCCCAGCTTCATAAAGCCTGCAAAAAGTTCCCGAGAAGTCGGGTGGCTTATTTGTTCAGCAGGGAGCACTTCAGTGTTCATGTCTTTCACCTTTTGTTGAATGAGCTCAGTATGAACCTGTAGAGATATGTTGAAAAATGCTATTTTTGACGTTATATATACTGAAAAAGTATGTTTAATGGGGCAGACATGATTGATATCCATAAACTCAGAGCATTTGTTGCAGTGGTAGAAGAAAGTAATATTTCGCATGCTGCTGTTCGTTTGAATATGCAACAACCACCGTTGACACGGATTATCAAAAGCTTGGAAGAAGAGTTGAATACTCAACTGCTAAAGCGTTTGCCGCGTGGTGTTGAGGTGACAGAAGCGGGCAAGGTTTTGTACAAAGAAGCCCTTGCGATATTAGCGCATGCACAGTTGATTCCTAAACGTGTGCAGGATATTTCTTTAGGGGTCGAAGGTCAGATTAATATTGGCTTTACCAACTCGGTTGGCTTACATCCATTTTTGCCAGCTTTGCTGCGTAACTTTCGGGAAACTTTTCCACGTGTTTCAATTCATCTGGAAGAAGATGGTAGTAGCTCGCTGATTGACTCCATTAGTAATGAAAAAAATGACATTGTGTTCTTACGCAAACCTGCACCCATTGGCCTTGGTTTAACCAGTCTACATGTACTAGATGAGCCGCTCATTGTGGCTTTACCAAATAATCATCCTTTGGCTGAACAAGCCGAACCGATTCATTTGCTGGATCTTGAACCGCATGATTTTGTGTTGTACCGACGTTTAGCTGGGCAAGATTTATTTGATAATATTTTGGCCAGTTGTTACCAAGCTGGATTTAGTCCCAAAATTGTACAAGAAGCGCCACGTTTAACCTCAAGCTTAAACTTGATTGCCGCGGGGATTGGCCTATCCATCGTGCCTGAGGCCATCCGTGACTTTTGGAATAAGCAGATTGTTTATAAAACGCTTAAGGCCAATAACCCATGTATTGCGCCGATTTATGCAGTGTATAAAGAAAATATAGACAATGTCCGTTTGCAACACATCTTAAAGTTATTGCAATAATCTGTTGAATATTGAGCACCTTATTCTGCCTGACAAGAGCCGGCTTAAAGTGCTAAGGTAGAGTGATGATGTGTTGTATTTAAAGTTTTATACCTATAACGAATGCTCGTATGGAGCAAAATATAATATTTAGCAATATGAGGTGTTTAACCCATGCTTTTTAATAAAGTTTCTTTTGTACTTACGGCTCTACTTTCTTCCTCTGTAGTACTGATGAGTGGTTGTACAACCAGTCCGTCTAGCACCGCTTCAAACACACAACAACAGACGCAAAATGCCTTATTGGTCTATGGTGGCCCCATTTTAACCATGCAAGGCATGCAGCCCAGCTATGTCGATGCCATGTTAATTCAAGATGGAAAGATCCGTTATACAGGCACATTGTCTGAGGCTGAAAAGCTTGCGCCACAGGCTAAACGCTTGAACTTGAATCACAAGACCGTCATCCCTGGCATCATTGATGCCCATAGCCATTTAAACTCTGTCGGTATGCAGCAAACTGTGGCAAATTTATATCCGCCGCCAGATGGCAAGGTGGTGAGTATTGCCACACTTATCCAAGAAATGAAGGCGTGGGCAAAGCAAAATCCAACTTTTGTCCAAGCGACTTCTGGCTGGATTATTGGCAATGGTTATGATGATGCCCAGCTACAAGAGAAAGCCCATCCGACAGCCACAGATTTAGATCAGATTTCAACGACTCAACCGGTGCTGATTTTGCATCAGTCAGGGCATTTGGCCTCTGTAAATCATAAAGCGTTAGAGTTGTTAGGCATTAATGAAAAAAGTAGTAACCCTAGTGGTGGGGTGATTCGACGCCTAGTCGGGACCAATATTCCGAATGGTGTACTGGAAGAAAGTGTTGTGATTGAGGCCATGTTACAGGCTTTTAAAACGGTTCCACCTGAAATGATGCAGCAGATGGCATTGACTGCGGTACAGACCTATATGAAAAATGGTTACACCACGGTACAAGAAGGACGAGCTGATCGTGGTACTTCAGAACTTTGGCGCAGTTTGGCCAATCAAAACAAATTAGCCATCGATGTTGTCTCTTATCCTGATATCAGTTCAGAACAGGCGTATATGCTTGAAAAAGGAGTAAGCAAAAACTATGTCAATCACTTTAGAATTGGTGGCGTGAAAATTAGCTTAGATGGTTCACCCCAAGGTAAAACAGCATGGTTAACTGAACCCTATGTGGTTCCGCCTGAAGGGAAAGATAAGAACTATCGTGGCTATCCTGCATTTCCAGAGCAAAAAAAAGTCCAGCACATGATTGATTTGGCTTTCGAGCAACAATGGCCAATTTTGGCACATGCCAATGGTGATGCCGCGATTGATCAATACCTTAATGTGATTGCCAATGCGCAAAAGAAATATGATGCCCCACAGCGACGAGATGTGATTATTCATGCGCAAACCATGCGAGAGGATCAACTGGATCGGGCGAAACAGCTTCACCTGATCCCCTCATTTTTTTCTTTGCATACCTACTACTGGGGCGACTGGCATGTAGCACAAACTTTAGGTGAAAAGCGTGCTGAACACATCTCACCAACAGGTTCAGCCTTAAGAAAAGGCATGATTTTCACCGAGCATCATGATGCCCCTGTTATCCCACCGAAAAGTATGATGGTGCTGGATGCAACCGTTAATCGCACCACGCGAACAGGCAAAGTTTTGGGTGAGGCACAAAAAGTTAGTCCGTATATCGCACTTAAAACGATGACGGACTGGGCTGCATATCAGTATTTTGAAGAAGACATCAAAGGCACATTAAGTACTGGGAAATACGGTGACTTTGTTGTTTTAAGTGACAATCCAATCACAATTGATCCGTCTAAAATCAAAGATATCAAAGTCCTTGCAACCTATAAGCAAGGACAGTTGGTTTATCAAAGATAAAGTTGTTTAGCGGCTTGTAAACCTGCGACTGAAAAGGTCATGAGATGTTTGACCAAAAGCGCAGGTTCAAGCTTGGAGACATTTTTAAGTGGGCTTGGTCCATTTGCATCTGCCAAAATCAACATCATACAGGGCGCAACTGTGCTGAGTACACAAGGTAAAAGTGCAGGGTGATTTTCATCAATCCCTGAAACTTGGCTAATAATTTTTTTAACCAAAAGAAACTTTCGCGCACCATCATTTTGCATAAACGTGTATAGGTGGGTAGTCGGTGAAAAAAGTTCACGAACAAATACTTTGCTATGCCAGACATCGGTTTCAACCAGTTTACCGATTAGGCTTTCAAAAAAAGCTTCCAGTTTTTCAGTGGGCGTTTTAGAGCTGTTAAGCAAGGTCAAGAGTTCTTGTTCATCAATATAATGCGTATGTGCTTCGGCGAGTACGGCACGATATAAGCCATCACGACCATCGAAGTGATAGTTAATGGCAGCTAAATCGACTTCGGCCAGCTTGGCAATAGCTTTACTCGTGGTTTTTGCAAAACCATCCTGAGCAATTAGGCGGCCAGCAGCATCCAAAATTTTCGATTTGGTTAAATCACCATCGCTACGTCCAGCTCTAGACATTATTTACTCTGCATCAAAATTTAGACTTGAAGTATATCTTTCTTAACTGAATTGTTATAGTTTAAATTAAATTTAAACTTGTATTAAAACTAAGCGAAGGTTTGGTGTGCATGAACAAAAGTAAGTTCATACTGCTGGTTGGGGTGTTGCTCATTGCAGTAGCGGCTGCATTGTTGTGGTTCAGTCGAGACAAAGCCGATCCCGATCATCTGGTGTTATATGGCAATGTTGATATTCGACAAGTCTCGCTGGCATTTGAAACGGCTGGACGTATTCAAAGCTTGGCTGTTCAAGAAGGCGATCGCGTTCAAAAAGGTCAGGTTCTTGCCGAACTGAATACTGACTCGCTTACTATACAAGCACAGCAAGCCCAAGCGCAGTTACACGTTCAACAGCAAACCTTAAATGAGCAAGCTGCGGGCAATCGACCTGAAGAGATTACCCAAGCGAAAGCGAAAGTACAGTCTGCCCAAGCCCAATTTGAAAATGCCGATAAACAATACCAACGTTTAAATGTCTTAAATCGGAGTACTGCGGGTCAAGCGGTGAGTAAGCAAGAGGTTGATGCTGCAAAAAGCAATATGAAAATGGCGGAAGCGGCCGTCGGTGAAACAAAAGCCAACCTAGAGCTACTTTTGAAAGGTGCGCGCACAGAAGATCGTGAAGCGGCTAAAGCACAATATGAGTCGACCAAGGCCAATCTTGATTTGATTGATTATCAAATTACGCAAAGTAAGCTGCTGGCACCTGTTAATGGCGTAATTCGTGCACGTTTACAAGAAGTCGGTGATATGACGACTTCAAACAAGTCCGTCTATACCATTGCCCTGATCCATCCTAAGTGGGTGCGTGTCTATGCCAGTGAAACGGATCTTGGGCATATCAACATGGGCGCAGCAGCCCAAGTCATTCGTGACTCACAACCAGATCAGCCCATCACAGGAAAAATTGGTTATATCTCGTCTGTTGCTGAATTTACCCCAAAAACGGTACAGACCGAAGATATACGCACAACGTTGGTCTATGAAGTCCGAATTTATGTTGATGACCCAAATGACCAGTTAAAAATGGGACAACCTGTAACGGTGAACATAGCCAAATCATCTTGTTCAACTGTCACGAACAATCCTTAAGGCAGGGGAGTATGTCGATGTCAGTAGAGAGCATTGTGATTGCCACAGATTTAAACAAAATATTTAAAGCAGAACAAAAAGGTTTGGATGATGTGCAGGCTTTGCAAGGCATAAATATACAGATCAAGGCAGGACAACTAACGGCTTTGGTTGGGCCTGATGGTGCAGGTAAAACCACATTTTTAAGATTGATCGCAGGTTTATATAAGCCAACTGCTGGAATCTTAGAGGTTTTAGGAATGGATTTCGCCAAAGATCCACAATCTGTGCAAGATAGTATCAGTTACATGCCGCAAAAGTTTGGTTTGTATGAAGACCTCAGTATTCAAGAAAATTTAGACTTGTATGCGGATTTGCATGGCGTGCCAATGGATGTTCGCAAGGAGCGTTTTGCACGTTTGCTCAAGATTACCGACTTGGCGCGCTTTACAGAGCGTCCCGCAGGAAAACTCTCTGGAGGCATGAAGCAGAAGTTAGGTTTGGCCTGCACTTTAGTCCGTTCACCTGAACTATTGCTGTTGGATGAACCAAGTGTTGGTGTCGATCCACTCTCGCGCCGTGATTTGTGGATCATCATTGAACAGTTGGTGAGGGAGGAGAACTTGAGTGTCATCCTCAGTACTGCGTATATGGATGAAGCTGAGCGCTGTCATCAGGTTTATGTCATGTTGGATGGGCAAGTCTTAAAGCAAGGTACACCCGACGAATTGACGGCTCAGGCACAGGGACAAACATGGCAAGTAAAACCCAGTCCTGACATGAAGGCGCGGGTGTTACAAGCACATTTACTTGATCATAAACATTATATTGCCGATGCAGTTCCTAAAGGAGATGTAGTGCGTTTTATTACGCGAACTGAAAGCCTCATACTTCCAGTAGATCTCTTGCCCAAAGGTGTTGTTGCGGAACAGAGGCCAGCAGAGTTAGAAGATGCATTTATGTTGCTTTTACATGAGGCGAAGCATATTCAAAAAACGGTATTGGCACAGGAAAATTTAGCTTTAGACCCTTCAATAACTTTGATAGAAAACCCTGATCCACCACAAGTGAAAACAAAGCAGGATGTAAAACAACAGCTCGAGAAACCTGTGATTGTGGTGAAGGATTTGGTACGCACTTTTGGCGACTTTACCGCCGTAGCCAGTACCTCGTTTGATGTATCTCGAGGCGAAATTTTTGGTTTACTTGGCCCCAATGGTGCAGGTAAGACCACGACGTTTCGTATGCTCTGTGGCTTACTGCCCGCCAGCAGTGGTGTGTTGGAAGTGGCAGGCATGAATTTGCGCACAGCTCGTGCACAGGCAAGGGCAAAAATTGGTTATGTATCGCAGAAGTTTGCCCTGTATGGCAATTTGAGCGTACTGGATAATCTAAAGTTTTTTGGTGGCGCTTATGGCTTATCGGGCAAACAGTTAAAGCAGCAAATTGATAAAGCATTGCTTCAGTTTGAACTTAAGCCACATGCTAAAAGCGGTGATCTACCAAATGGTTTTAAACAGCGTTTGTCGATGGCAGCAGCACTGTTACATCAGCCTGAAATTGTATTTTTGGATGAACCGACCAGTGGTATTGATCCATTAGCAAGGCGCTCTTTTTGGTACACCATTGGAGAGCTAGCGAACCAAGGCATGACTATTATTGTGACTACACACTTTATGGAAGAAGCTGAATATTGTGATCGGATTGCGATTCAAGATGCAGGGAAGTTGCTGGCGATTGGCACACCTCAACAGATTCGTGGGATGGCACAGTTAGAGGGTGTAAACGATATGAATGGCGCTTTTATTGCCATCGTTGAACAGTCCCGTGCAGACATGCAGGCTCACTGAGGAGCGTCAGATGAATCATTTCTCAGCTTTCTGGACACGACTGTTTGCCTTGACACGTAAAGAATCCAAACAGCTGCTTCGTGATAAAAGTAGTATGGCGATCGGTTTCATTTTACCGATTATTTTAATTTTGTTGTTTGGTTATGGGCTGTCTTTCGACTTAACCAACGGACGCGTCGGGGTGGTGGAGCAACAACCCACACCACAGAGTCAGCAACTGATGAGTGGGCTAAACGGCTCTAAATACATTACTGTCAAGCACTATCCAAGTTTTAGCCAAGCTGAAGCTGCAATAGGCAATGCGGAAATTGATGCCATCGTCAATATACCCAGCAACTTTGCGGAGCAATATGCAAAGGGAGTGGGTGCTGTTCAGGTCATTACGAATGGCCGTTCGACCAGTATTGCTTCGGCTTTGCAGGGTTATATTACCAGTGCGCTCAATACCACCAGCTTGATACAAGCAGACCGAACCAATGCAGCTTCGGTGGGTGGCATTATCACGGTTGAACAACGTATGTGGTTTAACGAGTCCGCCAATAGTACGTGGTTTTTAGTGCCGGGTTTAATTGTCTTGATTTTGACCTTGGTCGGCGCATTTTTAACAGGTTTACTGATTGCACGTGAGCGCGAGCGTGGCACTTTAGAAGCATTATATGTTACGCCCGTACGTCCTCTAGAAATTGTACTTTCAAAACTGGCGCCCTATATCGTGATTGGGATGATCGATATTGTGATGTGCTTAGTTGCAGCACATGTTCTGTTTGATGTACCCATTCGCGCATCACTGCTCTCTGTTATGAGTGCCTCTTTTTTATATTTAATGGTGTCGTTACTGCTGGGTCTGATGATTTCAGGTCTATCAAAAAGTCAGTTTCAAGCCAGTCAGATGGCACTGCTTGCCAGCTTTATGCCTGCTTTAATGCTTTCAGGTTTTGTGTTTGATACACGGAACTTACCGCTAATTGTGCAAATCATCAGCAATGTTTTACCTGCAACGCACTATATGACTTTGATTAAAACTCTATTACTCGGTGGTGATGATTGGTCTTTATGGTTCAAAGAATGTGGCATTTTATTGATTTATATCGTGCTATTCACAGCAATGACCGCGCGTACACTGAAAAAGCGCTTGGGCTAACGAAAGGAAAAATGGTGTTATGGCAACGTTAATGCGCTGGTTTCTTTATCTTTGGGTGCTGATCCGAAAAGAGTTTTTAGCCATTTTAGTCGATCCTGCCAATCGGGTGACCTTAATCGCGCCTGTATTTATCCAAGCGGTCTTGTTTGGTTATGCCGCAAGTTATGATGTGAATCATGTTGATTATGCCGTGCTGGATCAAAGCCGAAGCCAAAGCTCACAACAAGTTTTAGCGCATTTAGATGGTTCAGGAATTTTTAAACGAACAGCAGATTTGCAAAATAATCAACAAATCCAACAGGTGATTAATGATCGAACAGCCTTGGCCGTTATCACCATTCCTGCTGATTTTGAAGATAAGCTCAATAATCAAGAGGCTTCGCCGATTCAAGTGATTCTAGATGGGAGAAACTCATCGACCGCAAGTATGGCGGGCTCTTACATCAGTAGTGTGGTGGGGCAGGTCAATCAAGAACGATTGGGAACTAGCTTAGCGATTATGGTACAAGCGCGGACATGGTATAACCCGAATGTCGAGTCGAGATGGGGCATCATGCCATCTCTGATTGCAACTTTAAGTATGATGCAGACACTGTTACTTTCGGCACTTTCAGTAGCACGCGAGCGTGAACAAGGGACTTTTGATCAGCTATTAGTTACACCTTATACCCCGACGCAGATTATGATTGGTAAGGCCATTCCGCCGATTATTATTGGGGTTATTCAATCTTCCATTATTTTGGCGATTATTCTGTTCTGGTTCCAGATCCCGATGAATGGCTCCTTGACCTTACTTTATTTTGGATTATTTGCCTTTAATATTGCCGTTGTGGGTGTGGGACTGTCGATTTCAGCAATTGCACTGAATATGCAACAAGCCATGCTGTATACTTTCTTTTTGATCATGCCTTTGACACTTTTATCTGGTTTACTAACTCCTGTGCAAAATATGCCTGAAGTATTGAATTGGCTGACTTATGCCAACCCGTTACGCTTTGGCATAGACTTGGTACAACGGGTGTATTTGGAAGGTGCGAGTTTTGCGCAAGTGAAATGGGACTTTGTACCGATGTTGGTATTAGCCATAATTACCTTGCCTTTGGCTGCGTGGTTATTTCGAAATCGTTTGTCATAATAGATTGATATCTCTATGTATCGCTTATCGATACAGACTGTGATCAGGCATTTGACGTTAAATAATGCAATCAATATCGGTTCATGATTAAAAAAAACGATTTTTGCATTGTATTTCTTGCTTAAGCTTTTTATTATTGCCCGCTTGTTTTCGCGATCAGCTTGGAATGGAACCTTGAGTAATTTTCTAACCGAACACCTGATTCATCGAGATGAAGACTTTATGGTCATCCATAAGCCTGCAGGTATACTCACCGTTCCGGGGAAGACAGAAGACTTACAAGATTGTATGATCAATCGTTTAGTCAAACTAGAACCTAAAACTCTACTAATCCACCGTCTTGATCGCGATACCTCGGGTATCTTGGTTTTTGGTCTCAGCCGTTGGGGACAAAAAAACATTTCTCGTCAGTTTCAAGAGCGCCAAACCGATAAAACCTATCAAGCGATTGTGGCTGGTCATCTAGAGGGTCAGGGCACTGTTGATGTGCCTGTGATTTATGATCCATCCCGTCCACCGTTACATATTGCAGAGCCCAGTCATAACAAGCCTGCTGTGACTGAGTGGAAAGCCATTGAACAATTTGAAATACAGGGTCAGCCCGTGACTCGTGTGGCGCTCACCCCTATTACAGGGCGTTCACATCAACTTCGTGTACATATGCAGTTTTTAGGTCATCCTATCGTGGGAGATACGCTCTATGCTGCGCCTGACCAGCAAGATTTGATGCCGCGTTTGTGTTTACACGCAGAGCGTTTGAGTTTTCATCATCCCCAAACCAATGAACGTATCGAATTTATTTGTCCAGTACCATTTTAAGTACGTGGAATCATCAAATTTGCTCACTTTTTTAGTGAGCTTTATGTCAAAATATATTGCTTAAAGGTGTATAATTTTGCTCAAATATCAAACAATGTTTGAGCATTAAATTTGCAGTCCTAACTTGTAGATGAAGGTGGAAAAATTGCAGCAGTTTGCTATTGGTCAACGTTGGTTATCAGATACTGAAACGGAACTCGGTTTAGGAGTTCTTATTGATGTAGATGAGCGATCTGTCAGCATCTTATTCCCTAAAAGTGATGAAACACGTGTATATGCACGGAATAATGCACCTTTATCACGTATCATTTTTAACGTGAACGATGAATTACAAGATCAAGAAGGCACCAAGTGGACGGTTGAATCACATGAAGACCGTCATGGTGTGGTGCGTTATAATGTTGTTCGTCGCTTAGAAGATAGTACGGAAGAACGTAAATCACTGAATGAGACTCGCATTGGCGCTCAAATTCAGCTGTCTAAACCGCTTGATCGCTTATTGGCAAGCCAAATTGACTATAAAGAATGGTACGACTTACGTATTGAAGCAATGCTGATGCAAGCCAATATGAAGTCGAGCCCTTTACGTGGCATGGTCGGTTCACGTGTCGGTTTGATTCCTCATCAGTTGTATATTGCACACGAAGTGGGTCAGCGTTTTGCTCCCCGTGTCCTTTTAGCCGATGAAGTGGGCTTAGGTAAAACCATTGAAGCTGGATTAATCATCCATCAACAGCTTAAAACGGGTCGTTCAGAACGTATCCTGATTTTGGTACCCGATTCACTGCAATATCAGTGGATGATTGAAATGCGTCGTCGTTTCAATTTGAACTTCTCATTATTTGATTTAACCCGTACGGCTTCAATCAAAGAACATGATCCTGAACTGAATCCATTCCTGACTGAACAATGCATTATTGCGTCAATCGATTTGATGATTGACCATGATGACTTGCGTGAACAAGCCCTAGAAGCTGGTTTCGATCTGTTGGTGGTCGATGAAGCACATCACTTGATGTGGAATGAAGAAGATGGTGGTAATGACCGCTATGACTTGATCGAAGAGTTAGCAGAAAAAACACCGGGTGTTTTGCTATTAACGGCAACTCCTGAACAGCTGGGTGTGGAAAGTCACTTTGCGCGTTTACGTTTACTTGACCCACAACGTTTTAGCTCATTGGATCGTTTCTTGGATGAAGAAACCCAGTATCAACAAACTGCAAAAATTGCGGAAGTACTGATGTCAGATATGCCACTTGAAGAAGGGCATTTAGCTGCATTAGAAGGTTTGCTAGGACATCGTATTGAAGATGCACCCGAACAACGTTTCCGTGCCATTCATGAGCTTTTAGACCGTCATGGTACAGGGCGTATTTTGTTCCGTAACACCCGTGAGGCCATTCAAGGTTTCCCAGGTCGTGACTGTCAACCTGCGCCTTTGCCTGCACCAGAAAATTGGTCTAAAGACGGTAAATTGCGTGAACAAATGTGGCCAGAAGAAGCACAGCTTGACGGTGCGTGGATGGAAGCTGACCCGCGTGTCATGTGGCTCATGGAAAAACTACGTACAGACTTAAAACACAAAAAAGTGTTGCTTATTGCACGTACTGGTCCCGTGGTTGAAGCACTTGAAAACGTACTCCGTTTACATGCGGGTATTCGTACTGCAATGTTCCATGAAGGCATGAGTTTACTTGAGCGTGACCAAGCGTCGGCTTACTTTGCTGAAGAATCTTATGGTGCACAAATTTTACTGTGCTCTGAAATTGGTTCTGAAGGTCGTAACTTCCAGTTTGCTTCAGATTTGATTTTATTTGACTTGCCTGCGAACCCAGATGTACTTGAACAACGTATTGGTCGTTTAGATCGTATTGGTCAAGAAAATCGGATTCAAATTCATGTGCCGTATCTGATTGGTACAGCACAAGAACGTATGTTCCGTTGGTATAACGAAGCATTAAATATTTTCAGTAATATCTCGCCAACTGCTCAAACTTTACAAGAAAACTTTATTGTTGAATTGAAAGATTGTTTACTGACAGATAAAGGTCAGCAGTTTGATGACTTACTCGAAGCAGTTAGCGTACAACGTGAAGCCTTAGAAGCAGAGTTACAATCAGGTCGTGACCGTTTACTTGAATACAACTCTTGTCGTCCAATTGTGGCGCAAGAAATTGTACAAGCGCTTGAGTCTTATGATGACAACACCACTTTGCCAATGTTTATGAAGCGCTTTATGGCGTCGACAAACATTGATTTTGACGAGCAAAGCAACGGTACAGTCATCATTAAACCAACCGATCAAATGCAAGTTCAAGGTTTAACCTTGGACGAAGAAGGTATGACTGCGACATTCTACCGCGATCAAGCTCAGATACGTGAAGATGCTCAGTATTTAACCCTTGAACATCCATTTACTGAAAGTGTGATGGAAATGATCAACACTCAAGGTTTTGGTAGTACCAACGTTGCAGTGTTGAAGTCAGCGGCTTTACCACAAGGTTCTGTGTTGTTAGAAGTGTGGTTTAAGGTCGATGTAGTTGCACCGAAAGCTTTGAATTTGCCTTCAAGCTTACCGCAGCAGCTGGTTCGCGTTTTGTTGAGTGAAAAGGGTCAAGACCTGTCGCAGAAAATTGCACCTGAAATTTTAAAACCGTACTTGCATCATTTGGATGGTAATAGCTGTCGTCAAGTCGTGAAAGCCCGCCGTGAAGTGATTGAACAGCGTTATGTACAAGCTTTAGAGCTTGCACGCGCGGCTTTACCGAGCTTTGTGCAACAAGCGAAAGAAGTCTACGGCAGTAAGTGGCAATACGAAATTGACCGCCTGACTTACTTAAAGCAGTTTAATCCGAGTATTCGTGAAGATGAAATTTCACGTCTACAAAAACTGCAAAAAGAAGGTCTAGGTTTGCTCGATGGCCTAACGGTCACACCAGAAGCAATTCAAGTGATGGTTGTGGTTAAACCATAATTGGAATTGCTGTATGAAAAGCACCTTTGGGTGCTTTTTTAATGGATCCTTAAAAAAGGGATGTCTAAGTTGTATTTGAAAAGTAATTCATTGAAATTTTAAGCGCTTGCTTATGCTAGAATTTTCGCCATTAAAACTCTAATGTATCGAACAATAAATTATGTCTAAAGCTCTAGTAACAATGGGTTCAAAAACAACACATGGTGGCATAGTCACTGAGTGTGAAAACAGTTTTGTGATCAATGGTATTGCTGTGCATTTAAATGGAATGAAGCACTTTTGTCCAAAGTGTCGAATGGTGGTTTCTGCGATTGCAGCAGATCAGAGTACAACGGTCTTGGGGCGTGCTGTGGTGATTGCAGGAGACAAAACCAACTGTGGCGCTACTTTCTTAGGCAATCAAAATCTAACTGTTTCTGCAAAGTGATCTCAGATCTATCCCAGAATATTTTTAAAAATTGGCCGAAGTGATCAAAGTCCATGACTTAGGATTCATCCTGCGCCATTTCGTTTAGTTTGAAAAACGATTATGGTAAATAGGCTATAAAACAATAGATCTGAATGACATGAGCAAACCAGCCTTACACTTTACCCATGCAAACGGCATTCCCTCGGGCAGCTATCAAAAATTCTTCCAATTTTTAAATCAAGATTTTGATGTCAAAGCGATCCCGATGATTGGTCTAGATCCTCACTATCCCGTGGAATACCGTTGGGAAGCGTTGGTGGATCAAGTTATTTCAGATATTGAACAGCAGTTTCCACGGCAACAAGTGATTGGTTTAGGGCATTCTTTTGGCTCTTTACTCACACTTATGGCGGCCTATAAAAAACCACAGTTGTTTTCGCAAGTGATTATCATGGACCCACCGTTTGTGATCGGTTCCAAGGCCTTTTTATTTGAAGCGTTACAAAAGCTGGGATCAAAGTCCATTGAAAAACTTACCCCAGCTGCGGTGACCGTCAAACGGCGTGATCATTGGGAAAGTATTGAGCAGGCCAGTCAGGTGCTCAGACCGAATCGTATTTTTAAAGACTTTGATGAACAGTGTTTTGCAGACTTTATAGCGTGTGGTTTAAAAAGTGATCCGACTCGAAATGGGGTGACGCTAACCATTCCCAAACATACTGAAGCTGAGATCTTCAGGACAGTGCCTGCATGGTGGTGGCGTACCCCACGCAAAGCACCTGATATGCCGATTCATGTGTTGACTGCAAAAGATAGCCATTTCTATAAGCAAGGTTTACCCCAAGGGATGAAAAAAACCTATGCGATCGACTATAGTGTGCTTGAAGGCGGGCATATGTTTCCGCTTGAACAACCGAAACAGACCGCCGAATTTGTGCACCAGCTCATTAAAGAGCAACAGCGAAACAAATAATCAGATATTTCAGCGAATCTGTTGGGTGTAATCACAGGTTAGCGAATCATCGCTTCATCCAAATGACGTGAACCTTCCAAAATCATGCGAATCATGATCATGGTTTGCTCAGCCATTTTTTTACGCTCTACACTTGGCATATCAATCACTTTGGCACCCATATTGAAAACCAATTGGGTGATTGCCATGGACACCAATTCAGGGTGGAAGAGTTTGCTATTATTTAAACGTTCTAAACGAATTAAATCATCTTTGAGTTCTTGTTGAAAATAATTCAACTGTCTTTCGACCGCATTTTTATAAGATGCCGAACCCGTATATGCTTCGCGTAATAGCAGGCTTAAGTTGCCATCATCAGCATCGAGTTGTTCAATAAAAACTTCGACTGAGCTACGAATAATACTTTCTTGGCGAATGGCCTTAATCCGTGCTTCATGCAAAATTTGGCGTAGCACAAAACCTGCACGTTCAATTAACTCGATAGCTAGTTCATCGGTATCTTTAAAATGACGATAAAAACTATTCGGCGCAATGCCTGCTTCACGTGCGACTTCACGCAAGCTCAGGGATGCAATACTTTTTTCAGGACCAATCAAATTTAAAGCAGCTTGAAACAGTTCATCTTTTGTAATCGTTGCTTTTCGACCAACACTACGTGCAAGCACTGGTGCATGTTTTTTTGAAGCTTCATGCTCTGTGTTGGTTGTATGGGTTTGAATGGTGGTCGGTGTCATATTTATCAAGCAATTAAATCAATCGGTTCATTATAGCTCCACTGGTCGGCATTGTGAAACGAAACGAAACAATCAGAATATATATACAAATATATATACATGTGTATAATAATTCAAAATCTATGGCGTGGTCCTTTACTATGCAGATCCTTGAAAAAACTAAATCCCCTTTAACTGAGTATGCTGAGAGTGTTATAGACCGACACACAGCTAACTTTTGGCTTCAAAAAATCAACCCACTTTGGTCGATACACCAAGCTTTGGGTAAAGTGGTAAAAAAAGAGCAAATTGCACACGATATGGTGAGTTTGATGCTACAAACCAACCGTCACTTTCAAATGGGGCAAGCGGGACAGCACCATCCTGTATATGTCGTGGTTCAAGGCATACGTTATGAACGTACCTATAGTTTGACCCAGATTGATGCGCAACATGTCTTACTGAATGTGAAAAAAGTAGACCAAGGCAAGGCAAGTCATTGGCTATGTGAACAGGCTCAAATCGGCGATGTTTTAGAATTCGGTCAGCCTTATGGTGATATACAATTGACTGTAAATGATCAACAGTTAATTTTACTCGCTGCGGGCAGTGGTATTACCCCCATGCTGAGTTTACTGAAACGTTTAGAGAAGACCGCCAAACTTAAAAAGCAGCCTGTACATTTGATGTATTGGGTGAAAAAACATACTGATGCTGCGTTCAAAGCATATTTTGAGCAGTTGGTAGCGCAATACTCAAACTTCACATTCAGCATGTTTTATACCCAAGAGTCAGATGAAGGTGAGCGTTTAAATCAAAACCATATGTCTGGGCTGGATCAGATTGAAAATGCAACGGTATATGCATGCGGCCCTTCAGGTTTTGTGGCTACGGTTGAGCAGCTTTTTGCTCATGCCAACACCTTAAAAACTGAAGCGTTTAGCATGAGTCCATTTGCAAATGATGATGTTGGTTTCGTGAATATTACCTTAACAAAGTCGAAAAAGATTTTAAGCATTCCAAAAGGTCAATCCATTCTTGCAAGTTTAGAACAGCAAAATGTGAAACCTCAACATGGCTGCCGTATGGGAATCTGTAATAAATGTGCCTGTAACAAAGTGGAAGGTTCGACCAAAAACTTGGTCAATGGTGCACAAAATTCTGAGCCTGGAAATTTTCTAAAAATTTGTGTCAATACTGCACAAACTGATCTTGTTGTTGATTTATAAGGGGAATAAATACAATGAATATGCCTGTTAAAGTTGAATATTTTAAAAACCCGAAGAATCGTGAGTTAACTACATTTGAGTTAGATGAACTTGCACGTGAGCTAGATGCCATCAAGCAAGAAGTACTGGATGATATTGGCGAAAAAGATGCGCAATATATTCGTCGTGTCTATGCAGCGGTGCGTTATGCATCTATTGCAGGTCGTGCATGTTTATTTGCAGGTTGGTTCCCGCCTGCATGGGTGCTGGGCACGGGCTTGCTGAGTTTTGCCAAAATCATGGAAAACATGGAATTAGGTCATAACGTAATGCACGGTCAATATGACTGGATGAATGACCCTAAGTTTAATGGTCAAAACTATGAGTGGGACATCGTAGGTACAGCAGATAACTGGCGTCAGACCCATAACTACAAGCATCATACCTATACCAACATTAAAGGGATGGATGATGACATTGGCTACGGTTTGCTGCGATTATTCCCAGAACAACGTTGGAAACCGGGCTTTTTATTGCAACCGATTTATAGCATTCCATTTTGTTTGTTGTTCCAATGGGGCGTTGCGATCCAAAACTTGGAATTAGGCAAATACTTCAAGGGGCGTAAAAGCAAAGCGCAGACTTTAGCCGAATGGAAACCTATGCAGCGCAAAATTGGTAAACAATTGTTTAAAGATTATGTGTTTTTCCCACTCATTGCAGGACCTGCGGCGTTGCCTGTCTTTACAGGAAATTTGGTTGCAAATGGTATTCGTAATATGTGGACATTTAGTGTGATTTTTTGTGGTCACTTCACCAAAGATGTTGAAGTTTTCCCGAAAAAAGTACTGGAAAATGAAAGCCGTGGTCACTGGTACATGCGCCAAATTCGTGGTTCGTCGAATTTAACGGGTTCAGAAGCATTCCATATTTTGACGGGGCACTTAAGTCATCAAATTGAGCATCACTTATACCCAGATGTACCTGCGCGTCGTTACCGTAAAATGGCGCCGAAAGTACAAGCAGTGTGTGAAAAGTATGGCATTAACTATAACAATGCCAGCTTAGTAAAACAGTATGGTAGTGTCATCAAACGTATTGTGAAATATGCATTTCCCTTTAAAAAGTAAGTAAAAAAGCCACTTCATTTGAAGTGGCTTTTTTTGTTATTTACTAAATTGACGTAAGGTCTTTACCAGATGATGGTAATCACCTTGTTTGGCGATATTGAGCACATGTTCGATTTCGTGTTTTAACCATTTTTGTTTTGAAGCATTAAAAGCGAACTGCGCCAATAATACAAAGGGACTTTCACCGAATTTGATCGAAAGACCTTTGACATACTTGGGTGGAGATAACTGTTCCATACTGATGCCTTTTTATAATTTAAGTGGAATGGTTCTCAAAATATTTTTATTAGGCAAAATTTATCATAAATATATTTTTTGGTAAATAAAACATACTGAATTTTAATAATAAATATTTTAAAAAATTCAACATGATTAATTATCAATCTATTCTTAATAATTAGCTTATTTGACGATGATTTGATGTTTTTGACAAGTCGGGAAGGCTTAAATCTGTCCCTACCAAATAGCTAAAATCAGCCAAAGACAACATTTGTTTATCTTCAATGCTATTTCCATAAGCATAAACGGCATGATAGCTATCTAGCTCATATTTTTCTTGGATACGTTGAGCTTTGTATTCACAGCTACAGTCCGCAGTCAGATAGCGCCCTGTATAGCGTTGTTGGTCTTGTTCAACTCTGGTACAGATCAGTTCAATTGAGAGTATTTCACACACATATTTTAAATAGATATCAATTGAAGCAGAGACCAAAACCACATCATCGCCCAAACTTTGGTGTTGCTTTAGTTGGCTATACAGTGCTGGGTTGAGTCCTTTGATTAAAAGTTCTGCATAGCGTTTTGCATAAGCGTCAATTTCGCTCACTTCAGCTTGCTTAAACATCGCATGGAAGAGTTTAGAGCGCATATGATGGGCAGGATAAAAACCCAAATAATAACTTTGAATATAAGGCAGGACTTTTAAGCCTTGTAGGGCAATATGCCGTTTTGAATGTACATAGAAGATGAACCCCGTAAAACTGTCTTTGTCATACAGGGTGCCATCAAAGTCAAATAAGGCTAGATTTTTATGCGCTTTGCACGTTGCATGCATGTTTGATAACGTCCATTGACACGAGTGGCAAACCAGTTGGTATTGTAGTCACGGCTGAGTTTTGGACCAGAAATGACAACTTCTGGCATCATGGCATAGAAAGGTTCTTTTTTAGTGACTTCTTGATAAAGCTTAGCCACAGCGCGATAGGTTGCTGTGTCTTCAAATTTTTTCTCTTTCTCTTTTTTCAGGTCAGAGCGAATTTGACGCGGAGTAACCAAAATATTGTGCTGAGCAAAAACGCTGATTAACTCACGCTCTGATTGACTCTTTGCAGATTTGGGTGAGCCATCTTTGCCATAAAGTAACAAGTCACCATCTAAATCAAGTTCTGCTTCGGTTAAGTCATTCAACATACTTTGGAAAGCGGCATTTCGACTTGAGTACATGCCCGAGTTATAATCGGCAAAACGGTAGAGCGGTTTGTCATAGTCAGCAGGGTACATCATCAGTCGGTGAATGCCGTAATACAGACCACCATATTGACTATAGAGGTCGGTACGAAGGTCAGCCATGCTGCCACCTTCACGTTTATTGTCTTTGGCATAGCCGATATGCACTTGCATTGAACCCAACGTGGTAATCGGGTTCATTTTTTCGCCGACGTCTTGACCGACAAGCTTGGCTGCACCTGTGAGTGCACTGACGTGATAGTGCTTTGACATATAGTCAAAAATTTCACGGTACAGTTCATCCAGTTCACGTTCTGTTTTAACGCGGCGCATTTGACTTAAATAGTTATCTTCAGGACTCGGCTGCTCTTTTAAAACCCGTTGGAAGTAACCTGCGATGGTGCCACCAATGGCATCGCCGAGCTTATCTTTAAATTTTTCATCTAAGCGATCTTGGACTTCTTTAACCGCTTTTTCACCCAAACCATAAACTTGTGGATCTGCAACAAAATTAGACTCTTGATCAACCACGGCAATGATCGAACACATATTCTCTTTATTTTGAGGAATACCAAACTGCTCTGAAATATCGTAAATATCTTCAGCCCATGAACGGCGGTCATTTACGCGTCCGGGAATGATACGTGCGATTTGTTCAGCATTGAGCTTAGGCTCATCATCTGTCCACCATGAACGATCACCGCAGGCGGTTAAGCCTATAGATATGGCCAAGACACTTAGTGTTTTTAAACCAGAAGAAAGAAACAGCTTTTTATTCATAAACAGAGAACACATGATAAAAGGTGAGCCGAAACAGCAGGTGCAGTATACTATGTCGGTCGAAAAAGTGATGAATTTATATGTATATTGGTCGGTATCAACTGTCAAATCATTTGATTGTTGTTCCGATGGTAGGTGGGTTGAGTTGTTAAGACGAATGAATAGTATTCAGTCTGTTATCGGTTTTATTGTGGTGCAAAATTCGTGCAATAGATTGAGGGGAGCTTAACTCATGACACTTCCATTTTTTTTAAATTCTTTTTTAATAAATCAAACAGAAAATAGTTCAATGAATAGACTGTAATGACACTCTAAAAACAAATTTAAATTAATATTTGAAAAATAAAGTAAAAGGGTTAAGATCTAAAATTAGATCAAAAAATATACTTGCAATAATAATGAGGGGAATATGGAAAATTTTATTAATAGACTAAGAAGCCATATTGAGCATGTGAAAAAAGTAGGGGGCCACTGTACTACAGAAGAAACAACTAAACAGGCTTTAATCCTTCCTTTATTAGATATTTTAGGTTTTAGCCCTTATGACCCGACCAAGGTACTTGCAGAATTTGCAGCTGATTTTCCAGGTGTGAAATCTACAGAAAGAGTTGATTATGCACTTTACTGCAATGGGCAACCTGTAATGTTTATTGAAGCAAAACCTTATGTTGCTAATTTAACGAATCATGCTCCGCAGCTGTCTAGATATTTTAACAGTAGTTTAGGGGTGACGATTGGCGCGATCACAAATGGTAAAGAATGGAGATTTTTTACTGATTTAATTAATCCAAATGTGATGGATGATAAGCCATTTTTAACAGTTGATTTTACGAAGAACAAAGCCGAGGATTTGACACAGCTAGCTGAGTTTAAACATGATAATTTTCATGTAGAAAAGCTACGCTTTTTTGCTGAAGAAAATCAATATATCCAGCAGTTTAAAACTGTAATAAAAAGAAGTATTAATGAAGTTGATATTGATTTTGTTCGCTATGTGGCTCAACAAGCAAGTATTCCTCGTCAATTAAACACTAAATTTTTAGAGTCAATTCAGCCTTTTGTAAAGCAAGCTGTTGAGCAGTCAATTAGTGACACCGTTGTTAAAGGACTATCTTCGCCTACAATTATTACTGCCCAGCCAGTTGAACAAAAAGTAGAGGAGACTATTGAGATTGTGTCCGAAAGCTCAGCGCTAGCTGACATTGTTAACTCTGAAAATGAAAGAATTGTGACTACTGTTGATGAACAGGAATTAAGTCGTATTGTGACAGAGCTCTTTCCTGAAGTTGAATTGGTTGCTAAAGATACAGAAAGCTATTTTAGCGTGCTGTTTCAGAATAAAAATAATCGCTGGTTATTTAGATATGATGTGAATCGTAAGAGACCAACCATTCAGTTTGCAGTAGCAATTGATGACTATCGAAAAAAAGAGTTAGAGCGAGCAGGATTGGAAGTGCAAAATAATGGTCAAGTTTTTTTAGATAAACCTGAACACATATATAGAGCCGTAGGCATTTTAAAAGATTGCTTGGATTACTGTAGTAATGATGACAACTTTAAAAGAGCATCTAATTCCTAATAGAAAAACTTCATACTTGAGAGATAGGATAGATCTTATTTTGTCATTACAAGTCATTCTTGGACGTGACCATCGTGCAAAGATATCAAACGATGTTTCTAATTTTCGATCAACTAAGGTTTGTTGTATACAGCCAGAGGCTCGATAACAAGCCTAAAAAGCTTATCAAAAATTAGGCTCTTTTATTTGTGCTATAGTTCAATTGTTACTTAGCAGGCAGAACAATATGAATATCTGTATTGGTGGCGACTTGGATGGTCAAGTAGTGATTTTAAATAAAATGCGATTTAATGCAAAAGAGATAGATCAAAATAAATCATCAAGCTATATCAAACAAAAGTATGTTAAGGGCGATCAAGTCTTTAATTTTTGGCGACATGCAGAAATGAAAATATGGGATGTTACTCATCAAGTTGAGTTGATTTTAGGAAAGAAAAACTAGCTTGAAGCGGGTAAATAAGCTTTATTCGCCTTTAGTGAAGATTTTCTTATCAATATGGATAAAAATGCATTTTATGTGGAGTTGGTGGGAGCAATAAAATAATATGTTAAGGTCTATCTATTACACGCCAAAAAGCTTATAGTGATAGTGTATCTGAATTATTTATTTTATTGTATTTACTGAAGTTATTTCGCAATTGTTTCAACTCTGCGGTTTATCCGATGTATATGATTTAAAAGATTAATTCTTATATTTTTCAAAATTTAAGAGAATATTTATGTCAAACATTACAACTGGTACCGTTAAGTGGTTTAATGAAACTAAAGGCTTTGGTTTTATTTCTAGCGATACTGGAGAAGACGTTTTTGCACACTTTAGCGAAATCCAATCAAACGGTTTCAAAGTGTTGAATGAAGGTCAACGTGTTCAGTTTACGATTGTAGCTGGCAAGAAGGGCCCTCAAGCAAGCTCTATCACAGTAATCTAAGAATATTGTGAATTAAAAAACCCGCTTCAGTTAGCGGGTTTTTTAATGGCAGCTTATTTACTACTCGGTTGTAAAGGCGTTGTAATTCCGCTGCCTTTAGGGATTGATAGAATCTTCAGTTAAACAGATAACGATATGAATTCATGGAAAAATTAGTTAGAAAAGCACATCAAAATGATTTAACAGACATCTCAGAAATTCATCACAAATCATTTATACGTCAAGCAGATTCTAAGCAATGGATAGCATCAACACTTGCGGCTTATCCTCGGTTTTTTTGTCACGTAATCGTGTCTGATAAAACGGTTGGCTATATTTTTTGGGCTCAAAAGTCTGGCTTTCGAGAGGAAGTGATACTGGAACTAGATCAAATAGCGATCCATCCAGATTTTCAAGGTTTGGGATTAAGCAAAAAACTAATTATAGAGTCGCTTAAGGATGTTGAGAATGAATTATTGCAAAGAAATCAGAAGATAAAAAACGTACTGGTGACGACAGGCGTGAATAACTTCGCGAGAAAAATTTATGAAGATTTATTAAGTGCTCAAGAAGTTGCAATCATCTCTGATTTATATAGTGCACCTGAAGTTTATTTAAAAGCAAATCGAAAAGATTTAGTTTTTTTAGGTTGAATGATTCATTAAGAATAGTAGAAAAATCCCTAGATAAAGGGATTTCAATGAGGATGTAATTGAGATGAAAATGGGACTGAGGGTGACATAGTGATATTCGTTATGACACGGTAAAAAAGACTCTAGGAACGAGTTTAGTGATGAGAACTTTTAAGCTAACTCGGAAAAATGGAGTGATCTATGAGTATTGTTGACTTACATGAAGTGAAGCGTCACTTACACTATGCCGATGATAGCAATGATGTTTCATTAAAAAGCTTTATTGTTGCTGCTGACGCTATAATTAAAAATTACATTACAGATAATTTTGGATCGGAATATCCATCTGCCATTAAACAAGCTGCTTTATTATTAATCGAATACTGGGAACAGCACAGAAAAGATGGGGGAGAGGTTTCTGTGAATGGTAACTACTTGCCGATACCCGTACTCTCTTTGCTTAATCTATATCGCAAGCCCACTGTTGATAGATGATGTAGATAATAACACGTATCAATGTTTACCTTTAAGGCTGCTATATTTGAAATTAATATAATTACAATTGAGAATCATTTGCATTAAATGATTTTGTACGTTAGAATAAATTTCAAGAATAAAATAAAATTTAACAATGATGTTTCATTAACCCAGCTCTCTTGATTCTCCAGAGGCTGGGTTTTTTATCTACTTTAACAAAGAAAAAAATTAGGTTAAATTATACCGATTGTTAAAATAAATATGAGAAGAATAGAGCATGAATAAAAAATTTGAATTACATGTACTCAGCCAAATCTATGACTTTCTAATGGAAAGAGAAGGGTTCACTGCTCTGAATCTTCATTTTAAGGTTATGGAATTCTTTAGGGAATTACATGTGGGGGATAAGAGGGATTTTCTTGTTTTGGCACCAAATAAAATCTCAGGTAATTTTGGTGAGGTTACTCATATTCATTTATTAAATATTCCGCATTTCCATGAAAAGGACAAATTCATTCATTGGGCACATAAAGTTTTAAATCGCTAAGCGCCTAATCTGTAAAGAAAGAGAATAATATTGCTTCATAAATTAAACATTGAAATCTTTAGATTTTGATAAGTTATATTTTTAAATCGTGCTAGGCAAAAATGATGAAAATATTTGCAATAGTAAGTTTAGTTTTAATGCTGGGATGGCTTTGTTGCACAAAGATTTAAAAATTAAGATTTCCCATATCTACTCAAATTTAAGTGGCAACTTGGGTGTGAGGTCGGCCTAACTCTGTGAATTTATTTAATACTGCTACACGTGCATGCATCTCATTGACTTGGCTTTGAAAGTTTCTCGAACTGAGTTTATCCCCCAATAATTTGATGCAATGCATCTTAGTTTCGACCAAACTTCGCCGATGATAGCCTGACCATTTTTTCCATAGTGTCCTGCCTAAACGTTTAACTGTTCGAAGTAATTCATTTCGCTCTAGCGAGCTGATCTTTGTATCTTTCCAAGGTTTCGCATTTTTTCTTGGCGGAATCACCGCATGCGCTTGCCGATCTGCAATGACCTGACGGCATTGCTTGGTGTCATAAGCTCCATCGGTATAAACAGAGTCAATCTGATCATCTTGTGGAATCTGATCGAGTAAATCACCAAGCACTTGTGAATCACTCACATTATTTGTAGTGAGTTGAATAGCGCGTATTTGAAGGGTTTCAGCATCTATACCAATATGAAGTTTACGCCATTGGCGACGATATTCAGGTTGGTGTTTCTTACGCTTCCATTCACCTTCGCCTAGAAACTTTAAGCCAGTAGAATCGACGAGTAGCTGGAGACCATTACTGCTTTTTTGATAGTTAATTGCAATATCAATATGCTTTTGTCTTCTGCAGATGGTGGAATAGTCTGGTGCTGTCCAATCTAATCTACAAAGATGAATGAGACTTTGCACAAAGCCAGTGACCATGCGTAAAGACAATCGAAATAGGGATTTGATCATCAGACAGCATTGGATGGCTGTATCTGAATAAGTTTGATTTCGACCATGTTTACCTTTGGGTTGAGCGTACCATTGAGTCTTGGGATCGAACCAAATTGAGAGATTTCCTCGATTTATTAATGCACTGTTATAAGAAGACCAATTGGTTGTACGATAGATTTTAGGTGTGGGCTTATTCATTTGCGAATTATATTGCCGAATAAGACTTTATCGGTAGGTTTGTGCAACAAAGCCTGCTGGGATTAACGGCATGCCAAAAAAGAGATACAGATAAGAAAGAGCAGGATAAAACTACAACGCCACATTCCATGGATAAAGATCAGTAAGAAAAAGCTCGCCAAATGGTGGGCTTTTTCAAGAGTTAAAATGGTATAGTAGTGCTGTCATTTAAGTACTTTTTTCTATGTCTGAAACCTATAAATACATTTACACTCAAATGAGTACATTTGGTTCATTGCCTACACATAAAGTTTTTATAAGTAGTGTAGGAAGGAAGACAAAATTAGTTTTTGCTGATAATACTTTTGCATATAGTACAGTTTCTGATTGGGCTTTAAGTCATTCGGGTCTTGATTCAAGGAAATCAATATGGTCTGAAGAGCCTAAGTCATTTTTAGACAGTGAAAAAAGAAGATTAAGCATTTATAGAGCCTCACATCCAGCTTTTATCACTGAAGCAAGCATTGGTTAAACACTTGTATTTTGGATGCTGCTTATGTAATAACTGCTTATATTGCAAATAAAGTTTGCTTTGTGGGTGTTAAGGGCGTATAAAGCTAACTCGTTGGTGCGGGATGGAGCAGTCTGGTAGCTCGTCGGGCTCATAACCCGAAGGTCGTTGGTTCAAATCCAGCTCCCGCTACCAACGAAAAAAGATTTAAAGTTTATAGCCTAGTCTCCACAGATTAGGCTTTTTTTATGGCTGGTTAATTTCATTCGTATCGGTTTATAAGAACGTACTTTTTATACAAGTCACTGGAATGGTGTGTAAGCATTGAAACTACAGTATTTCTAGAAAACGTCGGAGCTGTAAGTGACGTAAAACAGGTTTAAGTCTTATTCTGATTCTAAAGGCATAATGGGTTTCCCAAATAAACCAATATTTTTATCCCCCCATTGTTTTAATGCAACCAAAATAGGTGCTAAAGAAGTGCCGAGTGTAGATAATCGATATTCTACTTTCGGAGGAACAACGGCATAAACCTTTCGTAGAATCAGTTGATCCTCCTCAAGTTCACGTAATTGTCTAGTGAGCATTTTTTGAGTGACATTTGGAATTTTCTTCCTTAGTTCATTAAACCTTAAAACGTCGTCTTCTAATAAATGCCATAAGATAATACTCTTCCATTTACCATCAAGTAAGCCTATGGCAGCTTCAACAGAACATCCTGGTGTGCAATCAAAACGCGAATGTTTTAGCTTACCCATTTCAATAGTATCCTTTTGGTAACTATAAGACGAATTTGTCTGTATAACTTAAAAAAGAATATTAAGTAAACTCAAATAACAAAACAAGAGGACAAGTGAATGAAGGCTATTTCTTATATTGACGGCATGGATCATGGATTTCAAAATCCATTGGTTGATATTGAAAAAGTGATGCCGAGCTTAAAAGATCGGGATTTGTTGGTTAGAGTCAAAGCGATCTCGGTTAACCCTGTCGATACTAAGGTTAGACGAAATCCTGTCGCAGCAGGCAATACGCGTATTTTGGGGTGGGATGCAGTGGCTGAGGTTATTGAAGTCGGTTCTGGTGTACAACATTTTAAAGTTGGAGATCAGGTCTGGTATGCGGGTGATTTAACTCGAGACGGGAGTAATGCCGAGTATCAAGCAGTCGATGAGCGTATTGTTAGCTTAAAACCTCAAAGCCTTAGTAATGCTGAAGCTGCTGCACTGCCATTAACCGCTATTACAGCGTGGGAAATGTTATTTGATCGTTTCAATGTTGATTTAGACAAATCTGATAATATTTTAGTGATTGGAGGGGCTGGAGGTGTAGGATCTATTGCAATTCAATTACTCAAAGCGAAGACAAATTTAAAAGTTATTGCTACAGCATCTAGGGAAGAGACTAAAGCATGGGTTAAGTCTTTAGGGGCTGACTATGTCATCGATCATACAGAAGATTTAAACACGCAAATCAAAGCATTGGGTTTAGATGCACCTCGATATATTTTTTCAACCAATCAAACAGAAACGTATCTTCATCAAATTTCTAAGCTTATTGCTCCACAAGGAAAGTTTGGCTTAATCGATGATCCGAAATCACTAGATATCGGTGAGTTTAAGTCTAAGTCGGTTTCTGTACATTGGGAGTTCATGTTTACACGTTCAATGTTCAATACAACAGATATTGAACAACAATCTCAGCTATTACATCAGGTTGCAGAACTGGTGGATAACCATAAAATTAAAACCACGCTTAGTCAGACTTTAGGCAAAATTAATGCACAAAATTTAAAACTAGCTCATGAGCTGATTGAATCTGGTCGAGCGAAAGGAAAAATTGTTTTGGAAGGCTTTTAATTATTTTTAAGCTCAGCTTAAATAAGTGGGTTAATTTTTAAGTTAAATACTTGAAATTATACATTTAGGATCAATATTCTGAGCAAGGCCATTCTAGGGTTCAGCGCACTAGGATGGCTTTCCTCTTTTTGAAATCTGTTTCACTCTCTTACACATATAACAAAGAGCCTTTAGAATAATTTTTTCAATTCACTTTATGTTATAACATTTTTTTTTAATGGGGTGAAAAAATGAAACACACAACGCTGATTTAATATATTATCCTCAGTATAAGTCTAGATAGAGCGCCATGTGGCGCTTTATTTTTATTTGAGTTAAATCAAAACAGTATTTTGCGAGTATTAAAAATCTTAGATGCGTGGGATTTCGTATAATTGTGATTATTTGAATACCCAAGTGCTAATTCACTGTTCCTGCTTTTTGCATTTCTTGGTAAAGCTGATCAAGATAATTTTGTTGTTGGAGGTTATCTTTAAAGTATCGTTGATAATTCACACTACAACTATCGATATCGGCGATATTATTGAGATTGAATGTCCAATCATCCGTATTTTTAACACGGATGCCTAAGTCATCACTACATTTCTGCCAAAGTTGAGAAAAGCGTGTCTGCTTATTGCTTTGGAGTTGGTTGAAACGTGCATAAACGCTGAAGCCTTTCATTTCTGAGTTAAAATATTTGTGAATAAAACCAATGGGTACACCAGCCCAACTCATTGATTGATCTTCTGGGAAGGAAATCCTGATGAGTTTTTTTTCGTTCAGTAATGAATCTTGTTGGCCTGATTTAAAATGTTGTTCTTCATATTCTAGTTTTGTACCTATAGGTACATTGATCTTTTTCACGATCATTGGTTGTGTCGTGATGTAATAGGGATAATCAGGCCTACTATTGCCGCCTGTAGGGTTCATATTGCCAACACATGCTCCCAAATTTGAGAGTAGGGCGATGCAAAAGATTAATCTAACTTTGTTATTCATTATTGATCCTAAAAAACTTTATTTAAAGGCTATTTTATTTATCCAGAATGAACCCATAGTACACCTTATGCGAAACGTTTGAAATTTCACCTCTAGCCTCAATATTTTGGTTCAAGCTATTCTAAGGCTCAGCACACGACTAGGGCTTTTTTTAGATGCTACACTACTATTTTTAAGGACGTTTCAATTGATTGCAGGAAACACCTAATATAATTAAAATTTATGACAGCTATAAATAACTTGAATATTTATTTTTTTCATGTATACTTGGCGTAACTAGAAAAAAGTAATGTTTAGTAAATCTTCTTTAAGTATCGCAGTTTTAGTCATAATCCTCCGTTGTTTCAGATCTTAAGCTCCACTTTTATTATTTTCAAAGTTACATCTAGTCATTTATTTTTGACTAAAATTATTAAAATTCAGCAGGATATATTATGTCTACTACAGTTACCGGTACAGTTAAATGGTTTAATGAAACTAAAGGCTTTGGTTTCATTCAACAAGAATCTGGTCCAGATGTCTTTGCTCACTTTCGCGAAATCGCTAGTTCAGGCTTCAAAACATTGCATGAAGGGCAACAAGTGTCATTCAGCATAGAGCAAGGTCAAAAAGGCCCAAATGCTGTAAATATTGTTGCTTTATAAGAAGCATTAAATATAAAAAAGCACTGAACAGTGCTTTTTTAATGACTAAAAATTATTAATTAAATATTTATTTCTTGTTGGAATATATGAAAAAAACTGGTGAAAATTGAAAAAACTTAATACCTTAATTGCTAAATCTTCAAATGGTACTGAAATTATAGTCTCGTTAATTCCTCTAAATAAAATGCAAAATACCCGTGATGGCTTGAAATCTATTGAGGTGGGTAAGCGTGTGCTGCTTCAGTCTGGAATCGAAGTGGACTTAAATTTAGATGGTAGAACATTCTATACCGCTTTAAATCAATTATTTAAATTTAACTATAAAGTTGCCTAACTAAATATTTGATTATATTGTTTTTTAAATGAATTAATATTATAGGTATAGAAAAAATGTTAAAGAAAAATGTTACTGTCAAAGATCAATTCGGTACTGAATACTCTATTCAGGCAACTGTAGATAAAAACTCTTGCAGCACAATGTTGCATTCAAATTTAAGATATATCACTGTTGATGGCGAAGATATTCGTCCTGGTTTTGAAATGTTCTTCCAAAGTCTCAATAGCGATAAAATTTTCAAGTTGATCTGAACGTTATTAGTTTTAATTTGGTCGTGATGACTAATATTACATTATCTTAATCAACCCCAATCATTCCTCCTCAAATCTATTTGAATTATAGAGCAGTTATTTTAGATAATTTGAAGAGGGCTATGTATACAGAACACGTTTATTAATAAGTAGTTTAATGACATAGCTAAAATGTATTCTTAGCAAAGAATATTTTGTAAATATATGGATTTAGGTACTTTTGCTATATGAATGCTATTGATTTATGGATTGTTAGCTTGTTCACGAGGAATTCTTAATCTCTAAATTTCTTCCAATAATTGGTTCCTCGAAGCAGCCCTTTGCCTATTATTCGTTATATTTCTAGCTCAATTCGCTCCTAAATGAGTTCACAGAAAGTTTTCCGCAAATGAGTTTTTAAGAATCAAATTCATAATAGGTGTCTGCTGCGTGACAATATGACCTATGTCGTATTGGAGCTCATTGAAAGTAAGTATAGAAATGCTAGCGTATGACGATCAACACCTACTTGAAATGAAGGCTGCTTTTTCGTATTCAAGATAGAATTTACTGCATTAAAAATATAATAAAAAGTTTTACAATAAAGATAATAATAATTATCATTCTCGAAAATATTTTACAGTAGAGAAATAAAAATGCGCTTGTCACACTTTAGTCTTTGTCTACTTACGGCAGCTATTTGTACCCAACTGTATGCTGAAGACACAGCAACAAATGACTCTACAACACAAAATACTGAAGCTAAACTTCCAACTATCGTGATGACAGCAACACGTACACCGAAAAGCATTTCCGAAATTGCAGGAACTGTCCAAACCATTTCTGCTGATGAAATTGCGCAACAGGCTGGCCCAGGTCGTAAAGTTGCAGATGTTTTGGCGCAACTGGTTCCATCTTTAGCACCAAGCAGTGGAACGAGTAGTAATTATGGTCAAACTATGCGTGGACGTAATGTACTTGTAATGATTGATGGGGTATCACAAACGGGTTCACGTGATGTGTCACGTCAGTTAAATAGTATTAGCCCAAATATGATTGATCACATTGAAGTGGTTTCTGGTGCGACCAGTATTTATGGTTCAGGTGCGACAGGCGGGATTATTAATATTATTACCAAACGTGCCGATAAATCAGAACCAGTCAGTTTTCAAACCAAATTGGGTGTGACATCTGCCGATAATTTCCGCGGTGACAGCCTAGCTTATCAAGTGGGACAAACAGCTTCATTTGCAAATGACAAAGTCGACGGTTTTCTTGGCTTAGACTATACCAATCGAGGCTCCCAATTTGATGGTAATGGGGATCGTATTTCATTAAGTCCTTGGCAGGGCAGCACCATGGATACCGATACTATTGATGTGAATGGTCGTTTAAACTTTAATTTAACTGACAACCAAAGTTTAAGTTTTGGTGCTCAGTACTATAAAGATGAACAAGATACAGAATATGGGCCTGATTATTCTTATTTACTCACAAAAACAGATCCATCTTACAAAGCGGTCAAAGGTTGGAGCTTAGATAATCAGCCTTTTACTGAACGTTATGCTTTTAATACGCAGTACCAAAATCAGGATTTTTTAGGTCAAGTTTTGAATGTTGAAGCATACTATCGAAATGAGAAGTCTCGCTTTGTACCTTATGGCTATTCAGCAGATGGTGTGAATGTAAAGCAAAGTCAATCTAATGTGGACTATGCTGGGATTCGTTCAACTTTACAGTCTGCTCTTGTAGTTGCTGACCGTGATTTAAAACTAACTTATGGCTTAGACTATGATTGGGAAAAAGACCATCAGTGGGCAGACTACTACACGCCAAGCAATAATGGTTTAGTTTATACCCCAACTGGAGAAAAACAAGGCTCAGGACCAGATACTGAAATTCAGAATATTGGTACCTTTATACAAGGGGACTATGCCGTAACTGATCAGCTTAATATTCAAGCCGGTGTACGTTACCAATATGTTCAGGCAGACACAGACAGCTATTTAACTGCACGTAAGCCATATACATTAATGGCGGCAGACTCTACAGATTCAGACAAATTCCTGTTTAATCTAGGCGCTGTTTATAAGCTAAATGATGTACAACAAATTTATGCTAACTTCTCTCAAGGCTATAGTTATCCTGATGTACAACGTGTATTACGTGACGTTGCAGCATATACCTTAACTACGTCTGGTATTGCTCCGATCACTGTGAATAGCTATGAACTAGGCTGGCGTTTAAACCAAGATACAGGCTTAAATTTGGGCTTAACAGGTTTCTATAATACCTCTGATAAAGTCGTTCAATTTAACTCGGATCGTTCTGTAAATGTTGTCGACACAGATCAGCGAGTTTATGGTGCGGAGGCAACAGTAAGTTACCCATTTATGGAAAATTATAAGGTGGGTGGAACTTTAGGTTACACGCTCGGCCAGTATAAGGATGGAGCCAATAATTGGCATGAGTTAAATGCTTTTGCAGTTTCACCAATGAAAGGCACATTGTTTGCAGAATGGAATAATGAAGATGGCTATGGTGTGCGTGCTCAAATGCTTGCAATCAAAGGAACTGACAAAGCCTATAAAGATGACCTAGAGTTAAAAGCAGCTGGACTGAGTGATAGTAACAGTGCAGCAAAGATTAAAGGTTATACGACTATGGATGTATTAGCACATTTTCCAGTAGCGAAAGGCCGTATGGACTTTGGTGTTTATAATCTATGGGGTAATCAATATAAAACTGTATTCGCCCAACAAGCAGCAGTGACCAATGCTAACTCATTGTTAGCGATCCCAGCGGAAGGGCGTACTTTTGCACTAAGTTATACTATTAATTACTAATGGTGCCTGAAGCATGTTATGTAGAACTTTTTAATTCTATCTAAAATAATCGGGATAACATTTTTAGTTAAATTCCTAAGATTTAACATATAGCATTATTATTTTATACAAGGCCATTCTAGAGCTCATGGAACTAGAATGGCTTTCATGTAATTTTACTCATCTGAATTATTTTTATGATTAATACCTCAAACTAACTTCTCGTCGAATTACACGCGATTTAGTATCTAGATTTTTAATATCGTGCTTCGAAAATTTTAACTGGGGTAACTTATCGCTTTAAATGGATTTTAGCTCAAGGTACTGAGTGTGGAAATATACAGTTACGTCCATTTGCTTTAGCAAGATATAATTGCTCGTCTGCTCTTCGTAGAACACTTGTTTTAAGCTCTTTCCTTTTCCAAGTCACTACTCCAAAGGACATAGTGACTTCTTCAATCCTCGGAAACTTACAAGATTCAATGACTGTGCGTAGTCGATCAGCCATTTTCAAAGCTGAATCTAGTTTGATACTTGGTAATACGATTAATATTTCGTCTCCTCCCCAACGAATGAGAGTGTCCTTGCTACGCAAATTTTTGGAGAGCTCATACATGATTTGTTGTAAGACCTTATCTCCTAATGCATGACCATGAGTATCATTAATGGTTTTAAAGTAATCGATATCAGCCAATAACACGCAGCAAGAGTTATCTTCATTGCACATGTCTTTTTGAATGGTATCTAGAAGATGTTCACCATAGCGACGATTAAAAATGCTCGTCAAACTGTCGTAATTGGCCCACTCTTCAAGTTGACTCTTGATCTCGATATGATGATTAATATTTCTACCGATACTCACATTGTGTGTAATTGTGCCATTACGGTCTTTTAGAGGGGATGAAACGAGCTCTAAGAAATGCTTTTCATATACGTGGTCTTTATTTTCAATATCCTGATTTTTTATTCTTTGTAGTTCTATCAGCTTTTGATCATGTGGATATAATTTTGTGATAGGTTCATCTTTTAAATCTGCTAGGGTGTAGCCCGAGAGTTCCTCTGCGGCATGATTCATAAATTTAATTCTAGCTTGATCATCCGTGATCACTATCGTATCAGGTGTTGTATTTATCGCTGCAACCAACATCGCTTGATATTTAAGACTTTCGTTTTTTTCCGTGATATCTCGTTGAACGGATACAAAATGGGTGATTTTACCTGTTTCAGTTTTAATCGGGGAGATGTTCCACTCTACATCGTACGGTGTTTTATCTTTGCGATAATTAATCGTATTGTTATGGAAAAATAGTCCATTAGATATGCAATCTTTTAACTCCTGAATCACGGTTAGATCTGTTCAGGCCCCTGCAAGATACGAGGCGATTGTCCAATTAACTCTTCTTCGCTATAACCTGTCATTTCACAAAATGCTGGATTGCAGAAAAGGATGTGTGGGCCATTATTCTCAAAGCAGGCATTTGTAATGACGATCGCATTAAATGATTGTTGAATAGCCATAGTCATTAAACTATTGAATTCAGTCGCTGTTAATTTTTTGTTTTCAGAATATTGAGGCATATTGGAGTGAATCACTATGTTTCTTTATTGTTTTCCCTGTTCTTATTAATATCATAAATTAGGCTTTAAATTAATGAATAATGATGGTTTATGATTTATACAATATAATCAACAACCTATAAAATCACTTATATTGTGACGTTTGTCATGTACTGGAAGATTCAATTATCGATGAATTTATGAACGCTCTAAAAGATATTAGGGCTATTGCTACGGATATAATAATAAATTAAAGATAGCAGAATATTGTGATCAGAAAAGTTGATGTAGCACAAATGTTCGACCAGAAGTTTTACAAAGTATGTAAGGAATACTTGAAGGGATGAAGGATGTTGTACTTAAAAGTACTTTAATCTACAAGATGTTGGAAATGGTGGATAGGCAGGTAATTGATTTTTAAGGTTTAAGTAAAGCCTAGCCTGAATGAAAAGCTGAGCATTCTATTTTTCTTTACATTTTTCGTTTAAGCTTTTTTAACAGCTCCGTTTTATAAAAATATTTAAAACTTAGGAAAAGCGATGAAGAATAACTATCCAAAACCTATAATAATCGTGCATTGGATTACCTTTGCTTTAGTTGCAATGGTATATCTGACTGCAGGTGATCCCACAATAACATACTGGAAAGGCCAGATTCATGTTGCAGGTGGAATTTTAATATTTATTCTATTTTTCTTGAGATTGAGTTTTGTTTTTCTGTATAGAAAAAGTATTCCTAAAACTGAAATAATTAATTCTTACCAGATAATGTTATTTAAAATGGTCAGATTTTTCCTTTACTTAAGCCTATGTATTGTTCCAATTGCGGGTTGGATGACATTATCGAGTTTTACTGATAATTTCCAAGTTTTATCGTTAAATTTACCGCTTTTGAGCACTGTTTGGGGGAGTGACTATATTGCAGATGCACATCAATTTTTAGGGAGTCTCTTTATTACACTCGTGGGTTTACATGCCTGTGCGGCATTGATTCACCACTTCATTTTCAAAGATAATGTCTTAAAAAGTATACTTTTTAAAAAATGATGTGATTTAGAGGCTACCTGATGGTTACCTCTTAGATTCGTCTGGTTTTTTTATATTATGAGTATTTCATAGCCGCGGAACACATGATAAAAGATGAGCCGAAAGTGTAGATGCAGTATACTGTGCTGGTCGAAAAAGTGATGAATTCATATGTATATTGGTCCGTATCAACTGTCAAATAATTTGATTGTGGCTCCTATGGCAGGCGTAACTGACCGTCCATTTAGGTCTCTGTGCAAATACTTTGGTGCAGGGCATGCTGTCAGTGAAATGATGACATCAGACCAAACGTTACGGATGAGTAAAAAAAGCTTATATCGTGCTAATTTTGATGGTGAATTGGCGCCTATTTCAGCACAAATTGCAGGATCAGATCCCAAAGAGTTGGCGGAAGCTGCACGATATCAGGTCTCAAATGGTGCTCAAATAGTGGACATCAATATGGGGTGTCCTGCCAAGAAAGTCTGTAACAAACTGGCAGGTTCTGCACTTTTAAAAGACGAAGACTTGGTGGCTCGAATTTTGGATCAAGTTGTGGCTGCAGTTGATGTACCTGTCACACTTAAAACTCGTTTGGGTTTTTTGAATGGTCATGAAAATATCTTACGTGTAGCGAAACGTGCGGAAGAGGCAGGGATTGCGGCGTTGGCATTGCATGGCCGAACCCGTGAAGACATGTATTTGAACACGGCTCGTTATGATTTAATTAAAGAGGTTAAACAGCTCATTCATATACCAGTGGTTGCCAATGGAGATATTGATAGTCCAGAAAAAGCCAAATATGTACTCGATTATACCGGTGCAGATGCAATTATGATTGGTCGCGCTGCGCAAGGGCGTCCATGGATTTTTCGTGAGATCGCACATTATTTGGAGACAGGTGAACATTTGGCAGCGCCAAGCATTCAAGAAGTAAAAGAAGTTCTACTTGGACATCTTGCCGAACTGTACACATTTTACGGGGAATACTCCGGCTGCCGAATTGCACGTAAACATATTGCTTGGTACACCAAAGGTTTACGTTCAAGTAATGAGTTTCGCCAGAACATGTACAAAGTGGAAAGTACAACTGAACAATTTAAAGTGGTCGCGGACTACTTTGACCAATTACTCATTCATGGTGAAACCATGAATGACGTACAGGTTGAACAGGTCAATTTGTTGGAAACCAAATAAATAAAGCTCCATTTGTGGAGCTTTGAGTGAATAATATGACTTAATAACTGACTTGTTGCATTTCAACCAACAGTTGATTAATTAAGTCAGGTGCTTCCATGGCACGAATTTGAGAAACATTCGTGCCTGCCCAAAATGCACCAAAACCTTGATCGCCTTGTTTAGTCGCTGCGGCATGTAATTGTTTCCCTAGATCATAACAGTATGGGTATGCAGCAACAGCAGGGCGGTTCGGTAGATCAATCTGGGTATGCCAGTGACCGAGTAAACCGCGAGCAGGGCGACCTGAAATACTCGCACTTATTTGTGTGATGTGCTCATGGAAAAGTGCATGACGGTAGGCATCATTGGCTTTTGATGTTTTGCATTGTACGAAAGCTGTCCCCAACTGTACCGCACTCGCACCGAGGCTTAACATCTGCTGAGCCTGTGTACCATTCATAATGCCACCTGCAGCAATAATCGTGCACCGACAGTGCTGCGTCAGAAGTTGTACGAGGTCGATCGTACGTAATGCGCTATCAAAATGTTCATTAAAAATCCCGCGGTGTCCACCTGCTTCTATGCCTTGAGCAATAATAAAATCAATCCCTGCTGCTTCAATGGCCCGTGCTTCCGCTAAGTTGGTTGCAGAAACCATGGTTAAAATGCCAGCGTCTTTTAGCGCCTGTATTTGGTGCGGATGCGGAATACCGAAGTGAAAACTGACGGCCTTAGGGCGAGTTTCAAGTACGACATTTAAAAAGTCATCATTGTCCAAAAAGCTAGGATAAATACAGTGCAGTTGAGTAGGTGGTTCTGCATCGTATTGTTCAAAATGAGGTCTTACAAAATCAATCCATGTTTGTGCGATAGTTGGATCAAGTTCGATACTTTGATGACAGAAAAAATTAACTTGAAAAGGTTGTTCGGTCAGTGCTTGGGTTTTTAAAATTTGGCTACGTGCGGTTTCTGCGGTGTTTGCACCTAATCCAAGTGAGCCTAGCCCGCCTTGATTTGAAACCTCTGCCGCAAGCTCTGGTGTAGAAACACCAGCCATCGGTGCAAGGAAGATAGGATGTTTAATTTCAAGACGTTCTAATAATAAAGACATGTACTTGCTCCTTTTACATATAGACACTTTGCCCAAGCACTGCAAAATTGGCAAATAATATTCAGTATTTTCTCGAAAAATATCTAAAGCAATCACGTTTATTTTTCGATTTTTAGCGACAAGTCATGTCGTTGGGTATGTGTATTGGCAATGCTTTTAGTCTGGAATTTTTTATACTTTTATTTTAGATTTTACCGAGGATCGTCATGACCGATCGTATCCGTGAAAAGCTACAGATTCTAGCTGATGCAGCTAAATATGACGTGTCCTGTTCGTCCAGTGGTAGCAATCGTAAAAACAAAAACCAAGGTTTGGGAAATACAGGAAACGGTATCTGTCATAGTTATACAGAAGATGGTCGCTGTGTTTCATTGCTTAAAATTCTATTTTCAAATGTATGTATTTTTGATTGTTCCTACTGTGTTTCTAGACGCTCTAACGATGTCAAACGAGTCGCTTTTACTGTACAAGAAGTGGTGGATTTAACCATCAACTTTTACCGCCGCAATTATATTGAAGGGCTGTTTCTAAGTTCAGGTATTTTTAAATCAGCTGATTTCACTATGGAGCGAATGCTACAAGTGGTGAAAAAGTTACGCCTTGAAGAGAACTTTAATGGTTATATTCATCTAAAAACGATACCAGGTGCTTCCCAAGAGATTATTACTGAGGCGGGCTTATATGTAGACCGCATGAGTATTAACTTGGAAATGCCAACGGAAGTTGGTTTAAAACAGTTTGCACCTGAGAAATCACATGCAGAAGTACAAAAGGACTTAGGCATTGTACGCGATCGCTTAATTCAGTTGACGGATGAGCGGCGTGTGATTCAGCATGTACCGAAGTTTGTACCAGCGGGACAAACCACTCAGATGGTGGTGGGCGCACATCAAGAAACAGACAAAGATATTATTTTAATGGCAGATCATCATTACAAAGTGTATCAGCTCAAACGGGTGTATTTTTCAGGCTATATCCCAATCAATGAACAGGAAAAAATGCTTCCTGTTGTGGGTTCTGCTCCGCCATTATTAAGAGAAAATCGGCTGTACCAGTCGGATTGGCTCATGCGTTTCTATGGTTTTGATGCGAAGGAAATTGTGAATGATCAGCATCCGAATTTAGATTTGGACATTGACCCGAAGCTAAGTTGGGCACTACGTAACCCTGAGCATTTCCCTGTTGATATTCAACATGCAGACTATCGTATGATTTTACGTGTTCCGGGTATAGGTGTTCAATCGGCTAAAAAAATTGTGCAAGCTCGCCGTTTTGGGCAGATTCATATCGATCAACTAAAGCGTATGGGCATTGCTTACAATCGGGCACAGTATTTTATTCGCTGTGCAGATACGCCAAAGTTTAAAAAAGAACAGCAAGCAAGCCAGATTCGGCAGCACATTTTGCAATCAGGGCAATCTAAATATCAAAAACAGCTTTCGCCTCAGCTGGGCTTTGGTTTTTAGTATGTCGATATATCGCTTTGATCAAAGTATGACTGGACTACTGAGTTGTGTGTATAGGAGCTTTCAGTTTAAAGATTTTGACGTCAAGCTTGCATCTAACAATTCCCAAGCCAGCTTGTTTGATGAGTGTGTCGAGGTCGCTTCAAGTGACGAACACGCAGAGCGAGTTTGGCGAGGATTAAAGCAAAAAATCACGGCTGAAAGTCTGCGAAATTTTTATTATTGCTTTTTGTCTGAGCAGGAACAGGCACATCAACATCTTTTTAATTTCTGTATCTATGTATTTAAAAATACACATGCAGTAGATCATAACTATGCGCATGCGGATGTATTGGCTGTTTCGCAGTGGGCCAAGCAAGTGGGCAGGGAAAAGCATCGTATGGAAGCTTTTGTCCGCTTTAAAAAATGTCAGGATGGATTGTTTTTAAGCCTGGTACAGCCAGATTTTAATGTTTTACCGCTGATAGAACGGCATTTTAGAAACCGATATCAAGATCAAAGATGGTTGATTTATGATGAAAAAAGAAATTTTGGAATTTATTATGATTTGACAGCTGTGCATCAGGTAGAAATGGATGTAGATCAAATTGATCATGCGCACAAAGTCGGACACAGTCAGTCCTTTAGTGTTGAATTAGATGATGATGAGCTGTTGTATGACCAGTTATGGAAAGATTATTTTAAAAGTATCAACATCGAGGCAAGAGCAAATATCAAACTACATGTGCAATATGTTCCTAAACGCTACTGGCGTTATATGAATGAAAAAACAATCTAGCGAGATGTAAGTAAGGCGTTGACTCATCATTTTCTATGATGTTTTGCGCTGTTATGGGAAGGGGAGCAGACGTTAAGCAATTCATGCTAATTAAAAAATAAGCTGTTGCACCTGTAGAATGGAACCTCAACCATCAGTAATAGTGCATTTGAGTAGTGGCTCAGAGAAAAATGTGTAAGTTTAGAGTCGATGATGAATGATGCTGTAAATAGTAAAAAGCCCATTCAATCCATGGACTTTTTACATTTTAAATAGGTAGTCTGCTATCGCTTATCGTGTTGTTGACGTTAAACATGCACATTAAATAGGGAGCCAATCCAACTGGCAAACAGCATCGCGAAAATCCCCCATAGCGTCACACGAAATGCGCCTGTCCACATAGATGTCCCAGAAAAGTAGCTCGATAAAGCCCCTAAGCCAAATAACGATAGTACCCCTGTAAGAGCAACTGACTGAGTCAGATAACCTTGAGGGCTTAATAGAATGGCCAGCATAGGAAACAGAGCACCTAGTGAAAAGGCGAGGGCAGAAGAACCCGCGGCTTCAAGTGGTTTAGCACTGGTATTTTCATGGATGCCTATTTCATCACGAGCATGTGCAGACAGTGCATCATGTGCGCTGAGTTGTACTGCAACTTCATGCGCTAGTTCAGGTTCTAGTCCACGTTGTATATAAATTTGAGTCAGTTCTTTAAGTTCTAAGTGCGGGTTTTTATCTAATTCCCTAGCTTCATGTTTTAAGTCGGCTTCTTCAATATCTGATTGAGACTTCACCGAAATATACTCGCCCGCAGCCATAGAGCTCGCACCTGAAATGAGCCCTGCAATACATGTGATGAGTAAGGTATGGCTAGTTGCGCCACTGGCCGCCATCCCCATAATCAAACTGGTCACTGAAATGATGCCGTCATTGGCACCCAATACCGCTGCACGTAGCCAACCAGTACGATGAATTAAATGAGGTTCAACATGGTGAGAATAGGACATGACGATAGATCATCCTCAAATTTTAAAGTTATGATTTATTTAATAATGCACGTTTCATCTACTATAGCACAGCCCATAAAAAAGCCTCCGAGTGGGAGGCTTTTTAAAGCTTAGAAATATTATTGCGCTTTTTCTTTCACATCAGCAGCACCTTGTTCTACTGCACCAGCAACATGAGCGGTTGCTTCTTTAGAGGCATTTTTAACATCTTCAGCAGCAGCTTCAGTTTTCGCAGCAGCTTCGTCAGCGGCAGCACCAATTTTAGCCGATGCTTCATCTGCAGCTTTTTGAGTGTCAGATACGGCTTCACTTGCAGCTTGGTTAATATCATGACCTGCTTGTTCAGCAGCATTTTCAAGGTGTTCACCTGTCGTTGCACCTGTTTCAGGTGCTTTTTCTTTTGAACAACCCACTAAAACAACAGCAGCAGCAAGACCTAAAGCAATAAGTAATTTATTCATTTTCATATCCTTTTCGTTTTATACCCAAAAGTAGGGGTTGGGCAAAATATAATCTACTTTGAATGTAAAGCAGACTGCATTATTGTTAAAAAAATGTAATTTTTTATAAAAAACAGCGTGATAAAAAGGCTTATAAGCTGAGTTGCCTATAAGCCTTTAGCAGAGAAGCGTCTGAGAGGATTACACGCCAGAACGAATAATATAATCAAAAGCAGACAGAGATGCTTTTGCACCTTCACCTGTGGCAATGATGATTTGCTTGTAAGGCACAGTCGTACAGTCACCTGCGGCAAATACACCTTTGACATTGGTTTCATTGCGATCGTTAATCATAATCTCATTACGGTTTGAAAGCTCAACAGCAGTCTCTTTTAAGAAATCAGTGTTTGGTAATAAACCAATTTGCACAAAGATTCCTGCAAGCTCAACCGTATGTTCTACATCGGTTGCACGGTCTTTATATTTCAATGCTGTCACTTGCTGACCATCACCCACAACTTCAGTTGATAGTGCATTTAGGATTACTGTGGTATTAGGCAAGCTATGCAATTTATCTTGCAACACTTGGTCAGCACGTAGTTTGGTATCAAACTCAACCAAAGTCACATGTTCTACAATCCCCGCAAGATCAATTGCAGCTTCGACACCTGAGTTCCCTCCACCAATCACAGCAACACGTTTGCCTTTAAACAGTGGACCATCACAGTGTGGGCAGTAGGCAACACCACGAGTACGGTATTCTGCTTCACCCGGCACATTCATCTCTCTCCAACGTGCGCCTGTTGAAAGAATCACCGTTTTAGATTCAAGTTTTGCACCATTTTCTAAAGTGACTTCAACCAAGCCATTCGCTGTCTCATCCGCACCTTTGATGTTAGAGACACGTTGTAAGTTCATGATGTCCACACCGTACTCACGGACATGTGCTTCCATTTCAGCAGCAAACTTCGGCCCTTGGGTCTTTTGAATCGAGGTATAGTTTTCAATGTCCATGGTATCCATGACTTGACCACCCATACGTTCAGCCACAATCCCGGTTTTAATGCCTTTACGTGCGGCATAAATGGCAGAGGTATTTCCCGCAGGACCACCACCAACCACTAAAACATCAAAAGCCTCTTTGGCATTGAGTTTTTCAGCTTCTTTGGCTGCGGAATGGGTATCCAGTTTGGCAATAATCTCTTCCAAGGTCATACGGCCTTGACCGATATGCTTGTTGTCTTGGAACACCATTGGTACAGCCATGATTTTGCGTTCTTCAACTTCGTCTTGGAAGAATGCCCCATCAATCATGGTGGCTGTCGTGCCTGGATTGTAAATGGCAATCAGGTTCAACGCTTGCACCACGTCTGGGCAGTTATGACAGCTTAAAGAGACAAATACGTCAAAGTCAGCCTGGATGCCTAAACCTTTGATTGAAGCCAAAACTTCATCCGATACTTTGGGTGCATAACCTGAGGTTTGTAACAATGCCAAAATCAAAGAGGTAAACTCATGCCCCATTGGCAAACCAGCAAAGAAAACACGCGGCTCCTCACCGGCTTTTGCCACACCAAAGCTAGGTGCACGTGAGTTTTGACCATCAAAACGTGCAGTCACCAGTGGAGACAGTGCTGCAACCTCTTCAACCAATTCTTTGATTTTGTCTGATTTTTCAGAACCATTCAAAGTCGCAACCAATTCAATCGGACCTTCAAGGCGTTCAAGAAGTGTTTTTAATTGAGCTGAAGTATTTTGATCTAACATGGTTAAGCTCTCCAAAGCAGTCTATACATTTATTTGATAGAAGAATCATAGAGTAAATCTAAAAATAGATAAAACAGTTTGTTTTTATTTAAATAATCGGTTTTATAGATTTAATAATATTTTCTTCAATCTTTTCATAACGCTATATGGGGGATTTAAATGATTTTTCAAGTGATTTGCAGTTTAAGTAGTATAAATTAGGTATGATCGAGACAGTTAAAAAATAGGGAAGCAAGTGATGCAATTACAGCGCGGTATCTATCAGCATTATAAAGGGCAATTGTATCAAGTTTTACATGTAGCGACGCATAGTGAAACCGAAGAAAAACTGGTGGTTTATCAGTGTTTATATGGTGATTACTCGATTTGGGTACGTCCACTTGTCATGTTTACTGAAACGGTAATGCTAGAAGATGATCGTGAAGTTGAGCGCTTTAAACTGATTCAAGAAGTATAAACGAAGCTAAGTAAAGTAGAGGGGGATTTGATGATGCATGCAGAATTTTTGAGTAGAGTATCGGCCTTATATCATCGCTTTCAAGAACATGACAGTGCGCAAGCAGATCGTATTGCGCGCTTTCGCAATATTGAGCCTGAGTCTGCACAATTTTTGGCGCAACTGGTGCATATTCAACAGTCTCAGCAGATATTAGAAATAGGAACATCAACCGGTTACTCAACCTTATGGTTGGCATATGCAGCGCAACAAGTGAATGCTCGATTAACCACTTTGGAAATTGATGCTGAGAGAAGTCAACAAGCCGCGAGTCATCTTGAGGATTTCAAATTATCCAATGGCGTTGAGTTTTGGGTGGGGGACGCAGCTGAATATTTGAAGCAGTCGCAAGCCATCTTTGATTTTATCTTGCTAGATGCTGAGCGCGATGCTTATGTCGACTATTGGCCAGATTTGAAACGACTGATGTGTGTTTCACGCGGAGTTTTGGTGGTTGATAATGTTCTATCGCATGCAGATCAAGTCACGGACTTCATAGCGCTTATTCAGCAGGACGAGCGGTTTAACCTGTCTACATTGGCGATTGGTGCGGGCTTGTTGGTGGTGACATGGGATCATGAAAAACAATCAGGATAAATCCTGATTGTTTGAGCTTCAAAAATTAATGAATACTTAAGCGCGTAAAGTGCAAATCATATTCTAAATATTTATGAACAAAGGCTGTTTTATTATTACATCGAACTAAGTTGTTATAAATAAATTCAGGCACAGGGTGGTACAGCTCGCCTGAACCATCGGCATAGAAAATTTTTAAATAGCGTGTGGAAGCATTATATTTCCAAGATGTTACCGCAATTGTCCCCATAAGCGACTCCCCATCATTTACATGGAATCACAGCAATGTGGCTGCTTAATTTAAACTTATGCCAAACTTAAAAAGTGAAGTATTACAGTTTTGTAAATAAAAAAACCGTACATAAAGTACGGCTTCTTTTAAGTGATCAATTAACGCATTTTCGCAAGAAAACGTCCTACACGTGTAATGGCTTCACGTAGTTCATTTTCAGCAGGTAAGAACACTACACGGAAATGATCTGGTGTTGGCCAGTTAAAGCCTGTGCCCTGAACCAGAAGTACTTTTTCCGCACGAAGTAGATCAAGCATCAGTTTTTCGTCATCCTGAACTGGATAGATTTCTGGATCCAATTTCGGGAAGCAATACATTGCACCTTCAGGCTTAACACAAGATACACCCGGAATATCATTCAACATTTGCCAAGCAATATTACGCTGTTCGTATAAACGACCGCCTGGACGAATTAAATCATTGATTGACTGGTAGCCGCCTAAAGCAGTTTGAATGGCATACTGTGCTTGGTGGTTAGCGCATAAACGCATAGAAGCGAGCATGTCTAAACCTTCAATATAGTCGACTGCACGAGACTTATCGCCTGTGATTGCCATCCAGCCTGAACGGTAACCCGCAATACGGTATGCTTTAGATAAACCATTGAAAGAGATACAGAGTTGGTCGCCAGATAATGCGGCTACAGAAACATGTTCAATACCGTCATAAACAATTTTGTCGTAAATTTCATCTGCAAACAAAATCAAATCATGCTTTTTAGCCAATGCGACGATTTGCTCAAGTACATGGCGTGGATAAACTGCACCTGTTGGGTTGTTTGGATTAATAATCACGATACCGCGGGTACGTGGTGTGATTTTACTCTCCATATCTGCAATGTCGGGATACCAAAAGTTTTCTTCATCACATTTATAATGAATGGCAGTCCCACCTGAAAGGTTTACCGCAGCTGTCCAAAGGGGATAGTCAGGCATCGGCACGAGCATCTCGTCACCATCATCTAACAAGCCTTGCATGGCCATCACGATTAATTCAGAGACACCATTGCCGATATACACGTCATTGACATGCATATCTAAGATGCCTTTTTGCTGATAGTACTGACAGATGGCTTTACGCGCAGGGAAAATCCCTTTTGAGTCGGTATAGCCCACTGCATTTGGCAGGTTTAAAGCTACATCATTAATAATCTCTTGAGGAGCCTCAAAACCAAACGGTGCAGGGTTACCAATATTGAGTTTGATAATCTTATGGCCGGCTTCTTCCATTTCATTGGCCGCTCGTAACACTGGTCCACGGATGTCGTAGCATACATGCTCGAGCTTAGACGATTTTTTTATTTCGCGTGGGGTTTGGAGAGTGTTCGGCATTTTGATGTTCTCGGAAAGAGTGGAGGTCACTTTTGCATAACGGTATAAATAGCTTTTAAATGTTTCAGTTGTTACCAGATCGAGATCATGTTCATCTCTGAGTAAAGCAACAATTTTTTCATGCGTAAATCCCACCTGTTGATATTGTTTAATCACAGGCAGTAGATGTTTAAAAATAACGCTCTTTTTTTGCGACATTTTTTAATCCTGAGCAAGAATGTCAATAAGACTAACACTAAATTTGCTCACAAAAAAGCATTAAAGAAAATAAATTGCTTACCGTTTTTATAAATTGCTTTCTTTTTGCTTTTATTGGAATTATAGGTCTTTTGTAAATTGTGAACTAAACACTAGAAATTTTAAGATGAATCACGTAAATATAGGATTATCCTATTTTAAATAGCAAGATAGAAAGGGACGTAATCATGGGAAAACTCAATAAAACAGACCGAGAATGGCAAAGAGAGTTATCACCTGACGAATTTCGCATTACGCGACAAAAGGGGACGGAACCAGCCTTTACGGGGAAATATTGGAATACTAAACAAGCCGGCACTTATGTATGCCGTTGCTGTGGTACGCCATTATTTAATTCTGAAAATAAATATGACAGTGGTTGCGGCTGGCCAAGTTTTTATAAGCCACTCAATACGACTGTGATAGAAGAGCATCAAGATACAACACATGGCATGGTGCGTACTGAAATTGTATGTCATCACTGTGATGCTCATTTAGGCCATGTTTTTACAGATGGACCTGAGCCTACAGGTTTACGTTACTGTGTAAACTCGGCTTCATTAGAACTAGAAACACAAGAAAAAAGTGATGAGGATACTTATCCATGACCAACATTTATCAGTTTGAAGCGGAATTGTTAGATGGAAAAAATAAATCTTTTGCCGACTATGAGGGCGAAGTGTTGCTCATCGTCAATACGGCCAGTAAATGTGGTTTTACACCACAATTTGCTGGGTTAGAAAAAATTTATGAGCAATATCATGCACAAGGGTTTGAGGTGTTAGGCTTCCCTTGTAATCAGTTTGGGGGGCAAGATCCGGGAAGTAATGAGCAAATAGGAACGTATTGTCAGAAAAACTATGGGGTGACTTTTCCTATGTTTTCCAAAGTCGATGTTAAAGGCCCTGAAGCCCACGCCATATTCCGTTATTTAACCAATAACAGCAAAGGGATTCTCGGCAGCGGCATTAAGTGGAATTTTACAAAATTCTTGATTGGTAAAGATGGCAAAGTAATTAATCGTTATGCGCCAACCACCAAGCCTGAAGCGATTCAGGCAGATATTGAAAAAGCATTACAACAATAATCTGTTGATGTGTCGTCAGTGATGAAAGCGCAAGGTACTTCAGTTGAATTTTGGAGTGACCCGCACATGCCCTATGTGGAAACACGTCGGGCATGTGCGGGTCGTACTTGTTATAAAGCCCATAGTCATCCGACATTTTCAATTGGTGCGGTGGATCAAGGCAACAGTATTTTCACAAGCCACTTCGGTGGAACGCAACAAATAGACGCGGGTACCTTGGTATTGGTTCCTGCACATGTAGAACATGCGTGTAATCCTGTTCCAGATCAGGCTTGGAGCTACCAAATGATGCATTTAGATGCACATTGGTTGAACCAGTTATTACAAGAAACTGGACACGAATATACTTGTCATGACATTCCGCAGTTCAAACCTGTGTTGTATAAACAGTCAAAGATGTATCAGGACTTTAGTTATCTTAATAGTCAATTATTTGATGCTGCACTGTCGTATTGGGAAAAAGAACAAAGCTTAATTACAACACTTACTGAGCTTTTATTTCCATATATTCAGCTAGAATGGCTTGCTCCTCAACACTATGCACAGCAAGAGTTTAAGCAACTTTTATCGATGATTCAGGATGCTGACGTGTTTTTATCATTAGAGCAAATGTCGCAAGAAGTCCAATTGAGTCGGTATGCCATTATTCGGCTATTTAAATCATCTTTAGGCATGACGCCGCACGCTTATCAATTGAATCATAAAATTAATGATGCACGCATCTTTTTAAAACAAGGCATGGATATAGCGCAACTGAGTTATACGCTGGGCTTTAGTGACCAAAGTCATTTTCATCGTGTTTTTAAAAGTTTAACGGGTACCACGCCTAAGCTCTATCAAAAGCAACATCGCGCAATTTTATCCAAGAGTTGATCTTAATCAGTCGTTAGGCTTGTCTCACTTTTAAAGAGAGACAAGTGATGGAGCTTTTTATTGTTATTGCTGTGACGCATTTTGTGGCTTTGCTTTCTCCTGGCCCTGATTTTTTCTTGATTCTGATGACGGCATTAAACAGTGGTCAAAGAAGGGCACGATATACAGTTTTCGGTATTGTAGTTGGAAATGCTTTTATTCTAGCGCTGATTTTTACTTTACTGGGGTGGCTTGGGCATATTCATGCTTTTGTTCTGATGTTGCTACACGGATTAGGTGTTGCTTATTTGTTGTATTTGTCTATGGAGTGTTTTCGCTATAAGCATCATGAAAATGTTGAAGTTCAAGCGCATGACTCCACACCTCATCAAAATAGAATTCTATGTTTTACTCAAGGTTTACAGTCAAGTTTGCTGAATCCTAAAAATATGATGTTCTACAGTAGTTTGATATTGCTGGTTTATTCTAAATTTGATGTTTATACCTTGCTTTTAATGAGTCTCTGGATGGTGGTTGTGGTCTTGGTGTGGAATCTGTTGGTGCTTAAGTTATTTAGTTGGCAGCGCTGGAATCATTTTTTAAATCAGCGCCTGAATTGGCTTTATAAGATGTCAGGGGCTTGTTTTCTTGGGTTTGCAATCATACTCATGGTATCAGGATGATTAAAAATAAGGGACATAGATTAGGGCTCTTATTTTTTAGAATTGTTTAAAAGAAAACCTCCGTTATAGGAGGTTTTCTTTTTTAGATGAGCTTATTTATAAAACTTTTTTTAAGCGAGCAATGACTTGTTCACACTGTGCAAGATCGGCGACTAGAGCAAGACGCACATGGTTTTCGCCTGGATTCCCTTGCTCAGTATCGCGTGACAAATAACGTCCTGGAAGCACTTTGACATGTGCTTTTTCCATGAGCATTTTTGCAAAAGTTTCGTCATTATCTACTTTTAACCAGTAGTAAAAGCCTGCATCTGGTTTTTGTAGGGGCAGTATATGACCCAATTCCTTTTGAAATAAATCAAATTTTGCACGATATTGCACACGGTTTTCTTCAACATGCGCTTCGTCATCCCATGCTGCAATCGAAGCCAATTGGTGCTGTACAGGCATAGCTGCGCCATGATAGGTACGGTATTGTAAATAAGGATTGAGTAAAGCCGCATCACCTGCGACAAAGCCAGAGCGCATACCTGGTAAGTTTGAGCGTTTAGATAGTGAGTGGAATACGACGCAATTTTTGTAGTCGTCTCTGCCTATTTCAGCACAAACTTCGAGTAGGCCCACAGGTGCAGTATCAAACCAAAGCTCTGAATAGCATTCATCCGATGCAATCACAAAGCCATATTGGTCTGAAAGTGCGATTAACTTTTTAAACTGCTCTTTTGAGAGTACAGCACCCGTCGGGTTGCCCGGTGTACAGACAAATAACAGGGCTGTTTTCTCCCAGACTTCAGCAGGTACAGCATCAAAGTCACCGAGATAACCATTTTCTTCGGTGCAATTTACAAAATAAGGTTTTGCCCCAGCAAGTAAGGCTGCACCTTCATAAATTTGATAGAACGGATTAGGCATAACCACATACGGTGCATCTTCACGATTTACCAATGCCTGCACAAAAGAGAAAATTGCTTCACGTGTGCCCGAAACAGGCAATATATTGTTTTCTGCACTAATCTGATTGAGTTGAAAACGACGGGTTAGCCAGTTTGCAATACTGGTGCGTAACTCGGGTATACCTTTACCGTTTGGGTAGGTCGATAAATGCTGAAAATTATCGATAATGGCTTGTTTCACAAACTCGGGTGCAGGGTGCTTTGGCTCACCAATCGAGAGTGGAATGAGGGGTAAGTCTGCGGGAGTGATATCCTGAAATAGTTTATTCAACTTTTCAAAAGGATAAGGATGTAAAAGGGATAAACTCGAGTTCATGAAACAAAATACCAGTGTGTATTGTTAATGTTGACCACAGACCTGACTAGAGGCTTCATCTAAGGCTGATTTTAGTTGTGCAGCAAAAGTTTCAGCTTCAGTTTCGGTCATGGGTTGACCATCTTTTTTGGTGACAAAGAAAATATCTTCGGCACGCTCACCTAGGGTGGCAATTTTAGCAGAGTGAATATCTAGACCTTGCATCATAAACAGTCCGCCTACTTTGGCAAGTAATCCGGGATGGTCAAGTGTTGCAATTTCAACCATGTTTTGTTGCAGTGCTTCATTCAGCGTAATATCAACAGTGTTTTCTATGTCGAAATGGCGTAGCTGACGTGGGATGCGACGCTGCATGAGCCCAGGATATTTATCTGAATTCGCTAAGGCATCTTTTAACGCTGAAAGCACTTTGGCTTCACGTTCAGGGTCGGTTAGCAGCGTACCAAAACGGTCAAGCACGACATAAGTGTCTAAACTAAATGCTTTGGTTGCGGTAATAATACGCGCATCTTGTACATCCAAGTTCATACGATCGAGAATAGCAACCGTTGTTGCAAACAGGTTGGGCTGATCTTGGGTATAAATAAAGATTTGTACTGCATCTTGAGCAAATTTACGCTGTGCACGCATTAAAACCAGCGGTTCAGGGTTGTCACCGTGCTGTAAAATAGCACGTGTATGCCAAGCAATTTCATCGGCAGATTCTTTGAGGAAATATTCATCCCCCAGTTCTTGCCAGACTTTTTCGACATCATCTAGTGCAAACTCTTCGACCAGTTGTTCGCTGGCAGAAAATTTGGTGTCCTCGATGAGCATTTGATAGTCCACAGGACGGCCTAAACCTGAGCGGATCACGTCACGTGCATGGGTATAGAGCTGACGCATGAGAGAAGCGCGCCACGTATTCCAAAGAGAAGGATTGGTTGCATTGATATCTGAAACAGTCAACGTATATAGATAGTCGAGATGTTCCATGTCGCCCATTTTCTCAGCAAAAGCTTTAACCACATCGGGGTCAGAAATATCTTTCTTTTGAGAAGTGACAGACATGAGCAAATGGTTTTGGATTAACCATGCGACAAGGTTGCATTCACGTTCAGTAAAACCATGACTACGACAGAATTCAATCGCATCGGTTGCACCTAGCTCACTGTGGTCACCACCGCGGCCTTTAGCGATATCATGGAAAATGGCAGCCAAATAGACAATGTCCCGACGTGCTAGACGTTGGAACACCGAACTCACGACAGGGAAGTCTTTGGCAAACTCAGGTTCTTTGAAACGGTTTAAGTTCCGCAGTAATAATAAAGTATGTGCATCAACGGTATAGATATGGAACAAGTCATATTGCATCAACCCCATAATCTGTCCAAATGCAGGAATATAGTTACCTAAAACGCCATAACGTTTCATTGCTACCATGGTTTCGTACAAGCGATGGGGTGAGCGAATAATGGCCATAAAGAGGGCTTGATGCGCAGGATTATCTCTATATTTTTGGTCAATACGTTTAGCTGCCAAAATTAACAGACGTAGCGTACGTGCTCGGATGCCAGTAATTTCAGGTCGATTGGCCAATATATAGAAAATTTCTAAAATAGCACTTGGGTTTTCAGAGAAAATTTTATGGTGTTGAACTGCTAGTTTGCCATCAACCAGCTTAAAATTTTCATTGATTTCCTCAATGTTGCGCTCATAGTTCGGTAGGCGTGGGGTAATCACAGATTCATTGAAATAAGCCAACAGCATTTCATTCAGCGTGGTGACTTGTTGAGCGCTTCGATAATAACGCTTCATGAATTGTTCAATTGGATAATTCGGTGATTTACCTTCTTCACGGACATAGCCGAACATCGCGGCAATATCACGTTGATAGTCGAACAGTAAACGGTTTTCATCACGTTTGGCTAGGCGGTGTAGGTGATGACGAATTTCCCAGAGGAAGCTTTCGGCTTCTTCTAATACACCTAACTCAAACTCCGAAATAAAGCCTAAGTGCACCAAGTCATAAATACGGTTGACGCGGAAATGCCGTTTAGCAATCCAACCAATTTGGTTAATGTCCCGAATGCCACCCGGCGCGTTTTTAATATCGGGCTCTAGATTACTTTCCGTAAAGTTATGCTGTGCATAGCGTTTGGCCTGTTCTTCCATTTTTGCATCATAGAAGGTTTTGTCTGTCCATGTTTGTGAAACAATGCGTCGTGGCCATTTGGCTAAGTGTTCATTGCCTGTAATTAAACGAGATTCGATGAGGGCTGTGGCAACTGTTAAGTCGGAGGTTGCTTGTTCAACACAGTTGGCAATGGTACGTACACTAATACCGGGTTTGAAATTGCCGACATCCCAAAGTGAGGAAATAAAGACAGAAATGAGCTTTTCTTGTTCTTCGCTAAACTCATCTTCAGACAAGATCATGATGTCTACATCTGAGTAAGGCAGCATCTCTCGGCGACCATATCCACCGACAGCAAATAAACTTAAGTCTGTCTGATCGAGTTTTGCGTATTTCCATAAGAAAATAAGTGCTTCATCGATCATATTTGAACGCGTTAAAATGACATCACGGATGGATTGGCCATGATCAAAACTTTCTTGTAATTGATTTTCGACATCACTACGCCATTGATTAATCGCTTTGATGTCGTGATTACTGCTGACATAGTTAAGCAGTGGAGAAGTATTGATCATGAACCGTATCCGTATATTTTAACAACGCTTAATTTTGATGAACGCTCACCAGTCCAGCAGCTTGGGCCGCTAGTTCACGCGCTTGGTCGGTTGTTTCAGCACGTGCTGTTGCAACGCCCATACGGCGACGTGTAAAGCCTTCTGGTTTTCCAAAAATGCGTAAATCAGTATTTGGGTTTGCCAAAGCAAGATTTAAGCCAGAAAAAGATAAGTTATTTGCATCCACACCTGCATAGATCACGGCACTCGCAGCAACGCTATGACGTGCTGTATTGACAGGTAGACCCAAAATCGCACGTGCATGTAGTTCAAATTCACTTTGGAACTGAGAGGCGAGCGTCACAAGACCTGTGTCATGTGGGCGAGGCGATACTTCACTAAACCACACTTTATCGCCTTTGACAAAGAGTTCTACACCGAAAATACCACAGCCACCCAATGCGATGGTGACTTTATTGGCAATACGCTTTGCTTCGTCAAGGGCCGCTGGTGTCATGGCTTGAGGCTGCCAGCTTTCCACATAGTCGCCCGCGTCTTGGCGGTGACCAATTGGGTCGCAGTACGATGTTTCAATTTCACCTGTTTCAGGATTTTTTGAACGTACTGTTAATAGCGTAATTTCAAAATCAAAATCAATTTGAGATTCTACAATCACTGTCCCTTGATTTACACGACCGCCTGTTTGTGCATATTCCCAAGCAGCATCTACTTCTGAGAATTCTTTTACGCGGGATTGGCCTTTACCAGAAGAGGACATGACAGGTTTAACAAAGTTTGGATAACCAATGTCATCACATGCAGCACGAAAAGATTCTAAGGTATCTGCAAAACGGTAAGCCGATGTCGGTAAGCCCAGTTCTTCCGCAGCTAAACGACGGATACCTTCACGGTTCATGGTTAAATTGACCGCTTTTGCAGAGGGAATGACTGTTGCAATATTATCTTGTTCGATTTCAACTAATACTTGTGTCGCAATGGCTTCAATTTCGGGAACAATTAAATTCGGCTTAACGTCCTGAATAAGTTGTTTAAGCGCAGTCGCATCTGCCATATTTAAGGTATAGGCATAGTGTGCCACTTGCATTGCAGGAGCATGATCGTAACGGTCAGCAGCATGAACTTCTACACCTAAACGTTGTAAAGAAATCACAACTTCTTTCCCAAGCTCTCCAGAACCCAATAGCAGGACTTTAAATGCTGAAGGCTGGAGTGGAGTACCAATAGTAACGCTCATGTAAATCATCCATGCTTGATTTTATGGGCTTTTAGCATAGCAGAACTCTTAAAAGTGTTCAGGGTTCATTCACATAAATTAATGATATTGTCCAACAATTTTTTTTATAAAGCGGTGTATTCCAAAGTCAAAGTTTTTATGCAAAAGGATGCTAAATAACTTTTTCCAATCAAGCTGGAAATGACTTGCACAGCTCAGCACTTCAAGTTTTGATGAACGTAAGATATGGGTTAAAAAGGCATAGGAATATAGGTGTAAACCAAGCCGTAGCTAAGCGCTGCGGTGAGAGTAGCAGGGACAATTTGCTTAAACTTGAAATAAAGTCCAGCTAATACGATGAAGCCGACTAACATGGCAAAACTTTTATTGGGTGTATCTAACAGTGGTGGCAAAGTCGCAACCACGAGCATTGAACTGATCGCCGCAATACCAATCGAACCCAATGCAATCTTTAACCATAGAGCACCGCGCTTTTGTGAACCTTGCTGGAGTTTTTGAATGACGAAGAATGGGCCAAAGCGTGAAGCAAAATTTGCAATACCCACTACAATGCCGACCAAGATAATTTCAATATTCATGCTTGATCTCCCATATGTTCAGGGTCTGGTTTTTTCAGTACGTAGTGTTTAAACAAACCTGCAAATATACCCGAACTGATACCAATAAAAATTGCAGCAGATAAGTCAATAAAATAGCAGGCAATGGCAGATACAAGAATGGTCACAGCCACCACAAAAGTGTGTTTCTTTTCAAATGCTGCCAATAAGAAACTTAAGAACAGGGCAGGTAATAGAAAGTCTAGAGCGGCTTGTAAAAACTGGGGTAAATGACTGACTTGGTCTGCAAACATTCCACCTAGAAAAGAACCTGTAGCCCATGCGAGCCAACTAAACAGACTTAAACCGAGCATCCAAGACTCGGACCACTCTTGGCGACGCTGCGACAGTTTAATCATGCCTGAGGCAAAAACTTCGTCGGTTAGCCCCCATGACCATATAGCAGTTTTCTTTAGGTTTAGTTTATCTTGAATTAAGTTTTGTAGCGCAGGGCCATAGAGTAAGTGACGAATATCTAAGGCAATCACAGTGAGGGCAGTCATCCAAATAGACGTACCACTACCCAATAGGGCAACCACTAAAAATTGGCTTGCGCCTGCGTACATAGAGCAGGATAGAAATAAAGCCTCCCATGCACTAAAACCAAACTGGGTTGCAGAGACACCAAAGGCAAAAGAAACAGGCAGATAGGTAAAGATAATCGCTTGGCTATCCTTAGCCCCTTGCCAAAAGCCAGCAGCTTGCGCAGGAGTGGGATTAAGTTCGGACACAACACACCTTGAAGAAGACTTTATCAATAGGTCAAAATTGATTGTGTATTGTAACTGAATTCACTAGCATAGTGCCCAATTGTTTGTTGAGGCGTTTAACCATGTTGAAGCTCGAATTACGTACTTTAGGGCTGACTGCAATCATTGTAAGCAGTTTACTTTTGCAAGCTTGTGGGCAGTCAGAGCAGGCTCCTGAACAAAAAGTAGAAATTAAGGCTGCGCCAAAAATTACCAATGACGCTACGGAATATGCCCAGCGTGCTTGGGTGTTTATCAATGAAGTAGATGGCTTGGTATATAACAAGCAACTGGATCAGATTGAAGCTAAAGTCCGTCATCCTGCACGTAAACTCAGTACGGACTGGCGTATCAATGTCAAAATGACAGACTCAGTGACCGAAGGAAAATACGCACTGTGTCGTAAAGCCTTGACCAGCTTAGAAGTATGGGCACGTGAGACCTTAGATGGCTCTTCGAGTGTTGCACAGAAACAGAGCGATTATGAGCGTGATAAAGCACAATGTCGGGGCGCAATTGATAACCCAAGTTTAGGCAATACAGACCCTAAAAAAGTAGGTGTCTAAGACCGATATAGCATGACCAAAAGCGAGTTTTTAAAACTCGCTTTTTTATGGTTATAGCTTTAATGAATGACATAATAAAAATATTCCTATGCACTAAAATATAAGAATTGAGTAGCAATATTTTGATAAAGTCCTTCTATATGAATTGCGCTCTTAAGGAGCAAGCTTGATTGTCTATTCTGAGCTATGTGCCATTTTATGCAGCTTTGCATGATCTAAAATTTTTATTTTTTTAAAAGCAATTGCCAGTATCCCTTGTTTTTCTAAGTTTTGAAGTTCTTGGTTGATGGTTTGGCGTGAACACATCAGCATTTGAGCCAGTTGCTCCTGTGATAAATGAATTTCATCATTGGTAATCGCGAGATGGTTGCCATAACCGCTTAAAATAAACAGTAAGCGTTGAGCCAGTCGTTGACTGATATTTTGACTTTGGATTGCGATCAGTTCTAAAAAGGCGAGACGTAACTTCTGCGAAGCAAGTTGGGCAATATGAAACCAAAATTCTGGGGTGGCTTGGATAAATTCTTCAACATCGCGTTTAGGTAGATGGAGAAGGGTACTTTTTTGAATAGCAATCGCATCGTGCGAACGCGGTTGCTGATCTATTAATGAAATTTCTCCAAACCACATAATCGGTTCAGCAATTGCTGCAACTGCTTCTTTACCTTCAATGTCGACATGACCTAAGCGAATTGCACCGTTCAAGACTGCATAGATGCCATCAAATAAATCCCCAGAGCGAAAAACAGCTTGGTCTTTTTCAACCTCAATATATTTGGCATGTTGCACAATATACTGTTGATAGGCTTGTGGTAGTTTGGCAAACCAATTGTTATTGAGTAATTGTTGTTGATGTTGAACTTCCAGCATTCCGCGTCCTTTTGTGATTGATCGAGCAACTTGTCAGATCGACGACAACTTGATGGGCTGTTTTCCTTTAAAGTTATTCTATATCGTGATCAATATCATGCAATAAGGAAATACAGTATGAGTAAATTAGAAAAATTATTAAGTCAGTATGCAGCTTATCATCTTGATCATAAAAATATCGTGACTCACTTTGTGGGTATTCCGCTGATTGTGTTTTCAATTATGTGCTTAACCGCGAGAGCTGGTATGGCTGTGGGCAGTTTTGAAATTACCTTGGCGATGGTTTTGATATTAGCGAGTATTGTTTACTACTTAAGCCTAGATCGAATTTTCGGTGTGATCATGCTGGTGATCTATACCATAGCTTATCCATTGGCGTATAAACTTGCACAGTTTGATTTGGGTCTTTGGTTAGGTCTCAGTATTGGTATTTTTGTCGTCGGCTGGGCGTTCCAGTTTGTCGGGCATTTCTATGAGAAGAAAAAACCGGCCTTTATGGATGATGTGGTTGGCCTAGCCATAGGTCCATTATTTGTTTTGGCGGAAATGGTGTTTATGCTTGGTTTTAGAAAAGACATCGAACAACGCATGTTAGATGAAGCGCGTAAACAGCGTGCTGCAATGGATAATAAACATGCCTCTGTGACATCACATTAACTGAATTATTTTATCGATAAAAAAGCCAGTGAATTTCACTGGCTTTTTTTATGCTGTTTTAAGATGTCTTCGCGACTTTATGTATATCTGGTTGAGCTTTGGGTGTATTCGGGTTTGGAGCATGAGCATCTTTATGGGATTTATTGGTCATATCATTGGCTTTCATTGAATCATGTTTCACCATTTTATCTTGCTTCATGGCTGGATCATGTTTGGCTGTTTTGTCTTGTTTCATTGCCTGATCATGTTTCGTCACGTTCATGGTTGCGACGCACTTACCACCTTTATGATTTGCACTTGTACCACCCGACAGTGTTGTTCCTTGTGGGCATGCAAATGCTGTAGCGCTAAGCGTTGTGAATAAACCTGCTGCAATAAATGTGCTGATTTTTTTCATTTTCGTTTGTTCAATGAAGGCATTAGTGCCTGTGATTAAATTAGCGATAATGTAAAAGAATAGAAGTTAGAATATTGTGTGAGATCCAAACGGATCAGGTGTTCATATGTTATTTAATGCTATTTTTAAGCTTGATTTAAGCTTATAAAAAAACCCGATTGGTATCGGGTTTTTTTATACTCGGAACGACTTATACGTTAAAGCGGAAGTGTAGAACATCACCGTCTTGAACGATGTACGTTTTACCTTCTAAACGCCATTTACCTGCTTCTTTCGCGCCTGCTTCACCGTTGTATTGAACGAAGTCGTTATAAGCAACACATTCAGCACGGATAAAGCCTTTTTCGAAGTCAGTGTGGATCACGCCAGCCGCTTGTGGTGCGGTTGCACCCACTTTAACGGTCCAAGCACGAACTTCTTGTACACCTGCCGTGAAGTAAGTCTGTAAACCTAAAAGACCGTAGCCAGCGCGAATTACCACGTTTAGACCCGGCTCTTCCATGCCTAAAGCTTCAAGGAACTCAGCCCGGTCTTCATCTTCAAGCAGTGAAATTTCAGCTTCGATTTGGTTGCAAAGTGGAACTACGATTGCATTTTCTTCAGCTGCAAGTTTTTTAACAGCATCTAAATGTGGGTTGTTTTCAAAACCATCTTCTGCAACGTTTGCAATATACATGGTTGGTTTTAAAGTCATTAAGCCAAAACCGCGAACCAGTTTGCGTTCGTCGTCGTCTAGGTCAGCTGCGCGAGCAGGTTTACCTTCATCAAGTAAAGGTAAAATTTTGTCTAAAACCGCTTTGGTTGCTAGTGCTTCTTTGTCGCCACCTTTTGCAGATTTTGCTAAACGAGTCACTGCTTTTGTCACAGTTTCTAGGTCAGCAAGTGCAAGTTCCGTGTTGATGGTTGCGATGTCATCAAGCGGGTCAATTTTACCGTTAACGTGAATGACGTTTTCATCTTCAAAACAACGTACAACGTGAGCAATCGCATCCGTTTCACGGATGTTTGCAAGGAATTGGTTCCCCAAGCCTTCGCCTTTAGATGCACCAGCAACTAAACCTGCAATGTCCACAAATTCCATCGTTGTAGGAATGACACGCTGAGGTTTTACAATAGCGGTAAGTTTGTCTAAACGTGGATCTGGCACAGGAACGATGCCTGTGTTTGGTTCAATGGTACAGAATGGGAAGTTTTCAGCAGCAATAGCAGCTTTAGTCAATGCATTGAAAAGTGTAGATTTACCAACGTTCGGCAAGCCGACAATACCGCAATTAAAACCCATGAAATAACTCACAACGTGTTATATAAAAATTGCCAGTGATTTTACATGAAAGCCATGACAAAGTCAGGTGTCAGGGGAGAAGAATCAAAGTTGTAAATCATGTTGTGGGCAGAACTTCCTCATTTAAGCCCTATGTACGAGCCTTTTAAGCCTTTTCTTTTAATAAAGAAACCAGATTTAAGAGGTCAGTTGCATGTAGATCATTGTCTATACATCGGCTGGAGTTTTTTAATTGGGCCACACCATACTCAAAGGGGCGTTCAATATAAGCTGTCAGAAGTCCACAGCTACGCGCTGCGGCAAGATCATCTTGATGGGTGGCAACCATCATCATTTGACTTGGTGCAACATTAAGTAAGTCTGCGACACCTAAATAGGTTTGGGGAGAGGGTTTGTAAGCTTTGAAATTTTCAGCAGAGAAAATAGTGTCCCAAGGCAAATTTGCGTACTTTGCCAGATCGACCAATAAGCGAATGTTGCCATTTGAAAGGGTGCAAATAATATAATCTTGTTTTAATTGATTGAGTGCTGCGACTGTATCTGGCCAAGGGTTGAGACGATGCCAAATATAGTTTAAATCATTCTTTTGTGCTTCGGACAGTGTGGAGATTTGATATTTCGCTAAAAGCTCATCCAAAATGAGACGGTGAATATCATCAATGGAGATCCACGGCTGCTGACCTGACAAAACCTGATCCATTGCAGGTCGATAGCCTGCTCGCCAGTCTAATGCAAATTGGTTGGCATCGATGTTCAAGGCTAGACGTTCCACTTCTTGGACGATTGAAGAATGCCAGTCCACAACAGTTCCAAAGATGTCGAAAGCGAGTACTTTAATTTTTGGATAATGGTTCATAATGGAAAGATTTTCCTTAATCTTTTTTGGTTATGTTTTATAACCTATTCATTTCTATCTGTATATTGAGAGCCATATTTTTTATGTGAATTTGAAAGAAAAACAGTGTTGATTCAGTTGATTAGATTGCTGTCATAAATCAAAAGCCATTATAAATGGGTAGTGAACTTCATATTGAAACACCCTCCTTAGAAAAAGGAGGGAGCTAGAAAACGTGAGTGGACAGTATAGTGCTCTACTTTATGGGGGAGATGGGATTAAACTTTCCTCTTATCGAGTTGATTTGCCAGATTGTCTCCAATTGCTTGCACGCACATCACCAAAATCACGAGCACGACAATCACGGCCAACATGATTTGCATATCAAAACGCTGATAACCATAGCGATAGGCAATATCGCCTAAACCACCTGCACCAATGGCACCTGCAATGGCAGAGGAGTTAATCATGGTCACAATGGTCACGGTAAAACCTGCGACAATTCCTGGTAGAGCTTCAGGTAACAACACATGCCAAATGATTTGAGTGCGGTTACAGCCGATGGCTTGCGCAGCCTCAATCAACCCTTGATCCACTTCGCGTAAACTGACTTCTGCAATTCGTGCAAAAAAGGGTGTTGCTGCTAAGGTTAAAGGGACAACTGCTGCCCAAACACCATAACTGGTGCCTACAATCCAACGTGTGAGTGGAATCAGGGCCACCATCAAAATCAGGAAGGGAACGGAACGGGTGATATTCACCAACCAGCCTAAGCTATGGTTAATACTTTTAGAGGGATAAATGCCATGCTCAGAGGTGCTGACTAGAACTACTGCCATTGGCAGACCAATGAGTAAGGCAAAAAATGCAGATGCACCGACCATGATTAAGGTGTCGATAGTGCCTGTCAGTAATAAATCAATGAGTTGGTCGTGCATAGCCCAGTACCTCTACATGTGTCACATGCGCTTTTAGTTTTTGTAGTAGCGATTGAATTTCTAAGCCCAGTGTGGGGACAGCAATAACCAATGTTCCAATTAAATGGTTTTGGATGGTGTCGAACTGACTTTGATACAAATGCACAGTTTGTGGGAAATGATCCAAAATATGTTTTAAGTCAGGGGGATGATGCGCATCTGAAGTCGAGCGAATTTTGAAAATGGCATGTGTATCGAGCTGCGTAGGTTCAGCATTTAAGCGAAAGGGCAAATCGAGTTGTTCTAGATTCAGTAGTTCTTGGGTAATGCTTTGTTGGGGTTGAGAGAACACTGACCAAACTTCGCCTGATTCCACAATTTCACCAGCATCGATGACCACGACCTGATCGCAGATTTCCCGAATCACTTGCATTTCATGGGTAATCAATACAATGGTAATACCCAACTTTTGATTAATCTCTTTGAGTAAGGACAGCACCACAGAGGTGCTTTCTGGATCGAGAGCAGATGTCGCTTCATCACAGAGCAAAATTTCAGGATGGTGAACCAATGCACGAGCAATGCCCACGCGCTGCTTTTGACCGCCAGACAGTTGTGATGGGTAATGTTGAGTTTTATCGCTTAGCCCGACCAACTGGAGAACCTCGTTGACACGTTGTTCGATGTCTTGTTTGGGATAATTGGCCACTTTGAGGGGCAGTGCGACATTTTCATAAACTGTTTTGGCAGACATTAAATTAAAATGCTGGAAAATCATGCCAATGCGTTGGCGGAGCTGAATCAGCTCCGCATGGTTCAATGTTGCCAAGTCTTGCTGATGGATATGGATATGACCTTCACTAATACGTTCTAAACCATTTAATGTGCGGAGCAGGGAAGATTTACCTGCGCCACTTTTGCCAATAATGCCAAACACTTTACCTGTCGGGATGTCGAGGTCAATATTTTTGAGTGCATGTACAGTATGCCCTTGTACTGCATAGTGTTTGTTTAAGTTACGAATTTTGATATGTGGAATTGAAAAATCCACATGAGAACCAAAGCTGACCATTCTTTTTCTCCTTATTTCCAGCCTTCAAACCACAGACCTTGGCCAAAATCACGGTCTAAAATTTCTTGAACGTGTTTTGAGTTTTGGAATGCTTGCACAAAGGTCGCAAGTTTTTGGTTTTGGTCTGGATAGTCTTTACGTGTCACAAATAAGATGGCGTATTTTTTGTCTATAGGATCAAGAAAAAGGGCATGATGCGGATCTGTGACCTTGGCCATTTTTAAATAATGCGGGAAGCCAAAAATTAAATCGGCATCATTAAACGCATGGGCAGTTTGTGGGCCTTCTACTTCAATAAACTGAAGCTGTTTAGGATTGCTCACAATATCTTTTACGGTAGACAGTTCATTGTTAATGTCTTTGAGCTGAATCAAACCCGCACGATGCAGTAAAATCAGAGCACGTGCCGAATTCACTGGGTCATTGGGGATGACCACACGTGCTTGAGTGGGTATTGGTGTTGTCATCTAAGATCAGCGCATCATTTGGGTCGATGGTTTTTGCAAGACGTAAATAATGTGGATAGCTAAAGACCAAGTCAGCATCATCAATGGCACGTGCAGTTTGTGGACCTTCAACTTCAATAAACTGAAGCTTTTTAGGATTACTCACAATATCTTGCAGGTTAGATAGATGATTGTTTGGGTCTTTTAAGCTAATTAATTTAGCCTGTCGTAACAGTAAAAGCGCACGACCTTGATTCACTGGATCATTTGGAATAACTGTACGTGCATTTTCAGGAATCGCAGCAATCGAGTCATATTTTTTTGAATATAAACCGACGTGTGTAGTGACGCCTTTATCCAGTGCTTTGAGTTTAAATTGAGTTTCTTTGATGGCGTTATCTAAGAAGGGCTGATGCTGAAAATAGTTGGCATCAATATCACCATGGTTGAGAGTAATATTGGGGGTATTCCAATCCGAAAACTCGACTAGTTTGACGTTGATGCCTTGCTGTTTCGCTTCCTCCACAGCCACCTTTAATGGATTGGCAAAGGGTGGGCTGATGCCAATCACCAGTTCAGTGTTGCTCGATTTTTTATGATAAGACCAAGCCACTAGTGCAATGACGATAGCGGCGACAATTACCCCAATAACGGTAAATTTTGTTTTTGCAGTTTGAGCCATGATATTTCTCGTATTTTAAAATTTATGCGGTTTGTTTTTGCTGTGTTTTAGGATGAGAGCTCGAGCTTTGACATCGATACTGCTGTACAGGGTGGTCTGCGGCCAGTCGGTCACCTTGAGCGAATAATTTGTGGCGTAAACTACCTGTTTCATAGGCGGTTTTATAACGGCCACGCTCTTGTAATTCTGGGATAACCCAACGAATAAAGTCTTGATGTGACTCTGGGGCGACGGTTCGTGTGAGATTAAAGCCATCTATGCCAGTTTCATCTAAGAGCTGAATGAGTTTTTTTGCTACAGTTTTTCCACTCCCGGCGATCAGTGGATAGCGCCCACCGAGTACATGCTGGGCTTTTAAATCTGCTCGGGTAACTTTTTGCTCTTTAAATTTGTTATTGACCGAGGCAATGCTATTGGTTTGTTTATAAGGAATCGCTTCATCATCTGTGAACTGCGCTAAATCAATTCCGACTGAACTGGAAAAATGCGCCAAACCTGCTTCTGGACTGGCATAGCGAATATATTCGGCCAGTTTTTCTTGTGCGAGTTCGTCCGTTTCTGCCGTCACTACACTAATGCCAACAAAGAGTTTAATGGCCTGTTCATCACGTCCATGGCTTAATGCAAGCGCACGAATTTTATCGACTTGCTGTTTCAGTTTTTCAGGCGTGTCAGCACCAATAAACATGGCTTCAGCATGTTGAGTTGCAAAAGCTAAGCCTTTGCTTGAAGCGCCCGCTTGATAAAGCACAGGCGTCCGCTGAATAGATGGAGAAACTTGAAAAATGCCCTGACTTTGGAAAAATTTGCCTTGATGCTGGATGGCATGAACTTTTGAAGGATCGGTAAAGACACGGTTTAATTTATCTTTTTGTACGGCATCGTCTTCCCAAGAACCTTCCCAAAATTTATAGCAAAGTTCGAGAAACTCTTCAGCTTGTTCATAACGCAAGTCGTGATCTTTTAAACCTTTTTGACCAATTAACCGTTCTGCGCTGTCTAAGTAACCCGTGACAATGTTCCAACCAATACGACCGTGGGTTAAATGGTCGAGGCTCGCAAAGCGCCGTGCAAACTGATAAGGCGACTCATAACTCAAATTCACAGTGACGCCAAAACCTAAGTGCTGTGTTACAGCAGCCATAGCAGAAACGAGTGTACTAGGGTCATGGCTTGGAAGCTGAATCGACTCTTTTAGGGTTAAATCCAGACCGTTTTGATAAACATCGTAGACACCTGTAATGTCGGCGATAAACAAACCATCAAATAAACCTTGCTCTAAAGTTTGCGCCAAGTCTGTCCAATAGCTGAGCTCATTAAAACGATGTGATTCATCACGTGGGTGTGTCCACAAACCGTGATTGATATGACCTACGCTATTCATATCAAAAGCATTCAGAATGATATGTTTCGCGTTTTTATTTTGAGATGATAGTGTCATTACAATGTCCCTCTGCGTGGCGGAAGTACACCGTTAAGAAGATAATTGGCAATGAAGTAATATTTCCAACGTGACGCATCATGTAGCGTGTGAACACGGGCATTACGCCAAAAACGGTCTAAGCCATCTTCACGCTGACTACCACGACTGCCTGCTAGTTCAATTAATTTCGAAGCGGCTTTTAAAGCGGTTTCTGTGCTGTGTGCACGAACTTTCGCTACATCGAGAGAAGCTTTTGCAATGCTATCAATGGTTGGATTAGGACGTGCTGCATCGATTGAGCGAGCTGCTTGTTTGAGTAAGACTTCACTGGCGCGTACATCGGCAACCACGCGTCCTAGTTCAAACTGTGTTAAAGGATCATCGGTTGCCTGTTCAACAGCAGAGTCAATCCACGGACGAGCCTGACGCACACGAACCAGTGTTTCCTCAAAAGCAGCACGTGCAATGCCTGTTTCAATGGAGGCATGCATAATTTGGGCGAAAGGCCCAACCAGAGTCGGCCTAGAAAAAGCGGTATCGAAAGGAACAATATCTTCGGCATCTACAGCGACATGATTGAATTTGACTGTACCGCTGCCTGTGGTGCGTTGACCAAAACCAGACCAATCATCAATCAGTTCGAGTCCTGAGCTACTCCGTGGGATAAAGACCAGAAACTCTTTCTCATCGGCATCTTTGACTAAGGTGGGGATACGGTCTGCAAACAGACTGCCTGTGCAATAAAACTTTTCACCATTGACCACATAGCCTTGTTCAGTTTGGCTGAGTGCAGTTTGTTTTTGTGTTGCGTTTTTAGTTTTAAACTCTGCCAAGGCATTACCAAAGCGTGCCCCTTTGAGCACTTCTGCATAGAGTTTACGCTTTTGTTGTTCAGTACCGTTGTTACGTAAAACCTCTAAGGCATAGAAATGGTTCTGGGGAATTTGTCCAATCGAACCATCTACACCACTCATTAGTGCGATAATTTGCGCGACCGTATAACTGGAAACATCTGCGCCCCCGAATTCCTTCGGAACAGTAATAGCCCAAAGCCCAGATTGGCTATAGGCTTCGATTTCCTCAAAAGGCAAAATACGTTCCGCATCACGTTGGATGGCCTGATGTTTAAACTGCTCAGCTAAATTTTTGGCAATCTCTAAGGCTTCGGCATCGCTTTGAATAATATGTGCATATGCCGCGTTTTGGGATTGAAGTGGAAGAATAGGTTGAAATGAAGTCATGACGTTCTCCTTAAATCCAAGCGTGGCGAGCAGGGAAAGTGTTGTTCAAATAGTAGTTACCCAGTGCATGCAGCTTCCAGCGGATCGGGTCGTGTAAGGTATGCACACGTGCATTGCGCCAATGTTGATCTAAATTATGTTGGCTTAGGCTCGAACGACTGCCGCCAAGCTCTAGGAGTTTTTCAGAAATTTGTAGTGCAGCATCATTGGCATAGACCTTAGCTTCGGCGACTAGAATGGAAGCTTTAGCTGCTTGTTCGGCACTGACAACGCTCAGTCGGTCGAGCACATCTAAATATTCAGCAGCTTCATCGAGCAGTAGGATAGCGGCATCCAACAGGACAGCGGATTTGCCGACTTCTTGTAAGGTGTAATGTTCAAAACTGGCTTTCTCAACTTGTGCATCGACAATTGGTCGGGCTTTTTTAACTGCTGACAAAGTGTCTTCAAATGCGGCTTCTGCAATACCGACATCAATCGCAACTTGCATTAACTGCGAGAAAGCACCGCGATAATTGACGTCTTCAGCCAGTTTCCGCTCATCAAAGATAAGTAGTGGATCGACTTCAACCCGTTGTAATTTTACTGTGCCGCTTGAAGTTGTACGCTGACCAAAACCGTTCCAGTTATCGATGACTTCCACACCTTGTGCTGTGGCATCAACAAGCGTCAGTACCACATATCCTTCAGGGTGAATGGCTTTAATGGCTAACCAATGCGCAAAGCTACTGCCTGTAGAGTAGAACTTTTCACCATCGACATAGTAACGACCATTTTCAATGTTTAATGTTGTACTCAGAGTTTTAGTGTCTTTGGTATTTCGTTCAGGGCCGCCATTGGCCAAGCGCTTGCCGTTTAATATTTCATTAAAAATAAACTGTTTTTGTTGTTCGTTGCCCAAGATATCAATCATGTTGAGCAGCGCAATTTGGTTTTGTGGAATTTGGCCAACACTTGAGTCGGCTTTATTAATAATGCGAAAAACCTGAGCTAAGGTTTTGTTGGAAACAAATGCGCCTCCAAAAGCTTGAGGAATACGAATACCGCCTAATCCTTTTTGGCTAAATAACTCGACTTCAGCAAAAGGAAGCTGACGGTTCTGATCACGTTGATCCCGACCTTCTAAGGCAAAGTCAGCGACATGATAGGCTGCATTAATCGCATCCTGATCATTTTGTATCACGTGAATATTTTTAGAGAGTGTATGAGACATAAAAGCACCTTTACTTAATGCCTATACGCTACTTGGGATTGCTTGAATGATTAAATGAAGGATTTTGAATTACTTAGCAGCTAAAAAGTTAAAAATAAAATATGCTAAGTTTAATCATTTATAAGATATGTTAAGAATTTGAAAAATAAGGAATAACTAATTTAACGGTGGGGTAAATAGTATGATTAAAGTCTTACTTATCAAGATTTGAGATATTGTAGAGAAAAAAACGTATAAATTTGATAAAGGCTGTTGAACATTTGCTAGGCAGTTTTGAGTAAAAAGTACATTGTAAATCCTAAATACAGTGACTAAAGTATCCAACTGAAATAGATGGCTTTTCTGAAAAGCCAAAATAGAAAAATAAATGTGGAGCATTTATGAGAACTTTATACCAGTTTCCTTTATCTCATTTTTGTGAGAAAGCTCGCTGGTTGCTCGATCATAAAGAGCTAGATTTTGTCGCACAAAATGTGGTGCCTGGGGTTCACCGGGCTTTTGCACAGTTAAAGACCAGTCAAAATAAATTGCCTATTTTGCGTGATCAGGACAAATGGGTCGCTGATACCACTGAGATTGCGCTATATCTTGATGAGCGTTATCCAGAACATCGACTGTTACGTAATGAAGCACAGCTTCGTAAAGAGGCTTTAGATGTTAATGCGTTAGCCAATGACTTGGGATTGCATGTGCGTCGTTGGGGATTGGCACATGCATTGTCCGATAACGATCAATCGTTACAGATTATGTTGGGCGAAAAGGGGTATTTACGTAAATTTGAAAAATACACCAAACCTTTAATGAAAACATTGATGTCGAAAGGCTATGAGTTGAATGCAGAGAAAATAGAGCATTCCAAAGCTGAAATGCAGCGTTTAATTGAAGTATTGAATGATAAGTTAATTGCTAATCATGGACGTTACTTTGTCGGGGATCGTTTAGGTTTGGCGGATATTGCTGTGTGTTCGATGTTGGCGCCTGTGCTGGAGATTAAAGGGACACCTTGGGAAAAAGACCATGAGGAAAGTCTATCTGAAGAATTTAGTACTTATAAAACCTATTTAACCAATTTACCCTTGGGGCAGTATGTTTTAAGAGTCTATCAAACCGAGCGCAATGCTCGAGTCGACTGGCGCGGCGTTTAAAATAAGCTTAAGCCAAACAAGGCAAAGGTGATGTGTGACACAGACAGCCTTTGCCTTTCTTGTATTTTCAATATCATGATTTATATAAGCTAAATAGAAATTTTCTCAGTCTATTTATAACTTTGTAAAAGATCATGGCACTCTTTATCTAAAAAAGCTGATATCTTTTTATTAATCTGAAAATATATGAAAAAAATTGCAAATAAGCTTTATCTTTCATTTGAAATGCTTAATATGAAATAAACACCTATAAACATAAGTTGTCATGAGAGTTAAATAATGGAATTAGATCGTTTTGATAAGCAAATTTTAGAAATTTTAAGTAATGAAGATATCAATCTAAACGAATTATCAGAGCGTATTAATCTATCGGTTAGTTCAGTACATCGTCGTATTAAGCACCTCATTGATAACGACATTATGACCAAAGTTAAGCGTGATATTAACTATCAAAAGCTCGGTTTTAGTCTACATGTTTTGCTACAAGTATCTTTGAGCAAGCACGATACCGACACTTTTTCCAAGTTTTTAGAAGAGCTAGAAAATATTCCTGAAGTGACCAATGCCTTTTTAGTGACAGGGCAGTCGGCAGACTTTATTGTTGAAGTTGTGGCAAGAGATATGGAAAATTACAGTGATATTTTACTCAAACGCATTGGTAAAATCGAACATGTGGTGGCACTGCACTCAAGCTTTGTGATTAAAGAATATAACGTTTTTAACTGTAGTGGTTTGTTGAGCAAAGTCTAAGTCACGCTGAACTTATATGAGCCTAATGAGTATTAGGCTTCCTGCATTCAAAAGTTTGCATATTATCAGACATAACTTTTAGTCCTAATGAAGAGCACATGAGCTGTGTATGTTAGAGGTGCTAGCTACAGCAGGATGATGTTACTATTCAATTGGTCGTGAAAAACGCTCGGTGGTAAAGTTTTCTGATCTTTCGTGATCGCTTGTTGGGAAATCAAAAATTAGTGGCGGCGTGTAACCAATTAAAGCAAGACAGTCAACATTTAACGATGAATATCGATTTAAAAAAGCAAAATTTATTGAAAGTGTATTCAATCAGCCATAAAAAATGCGCTCTCAAAGTTATATTTGAGAACGCATTTTTTTAAAGCAGTAGATTAGGCGTCTAATTCTGCCAATACCGCGTCAGAGAATTCAACGTTGGTATATACGTTTTGTACATCATCTAAATCTTCAAGCATATCAATCATTTTCATAATCTTTTTCGCTTGATCGATATCGGTGATTTCGGCTTTAGTTGAAGGGCTCATGACCACTTCAGCATTGTCCGATTTTAAACCTGCAGCAGTCAAAGCATCTTGCACATCACCAAAAGATTCAGGTGTAGTAATGACTAAGATTTCATCTTCATCTACTTCGATATCTTCAGCACCTGCTTCAAGTGCCACGTCCATGATTTTATCTTCTAAAGATACATCTTCAAAAGTGATCTCACCACGTTTTGTGAACAAGAAAGCAACTGAACCGTTTGTGCCTAAGTTACCATCTGTTTTTGAGAAACAGTGACGGACATCCGGTACAGTACGGTTTAAGTTGTCAGTCATGGTTTCTACAATAACTGCAACTCCACCAACACCATAACCTTCGTAGGTAATTTCTTTTAAATCGTCGTTATCTTCACCACCAGCACCACGTTGGATTGCACGGTTGATGACGTCACGTGTCATATTCACAGAAAGTGCTTTTTCTACAACTGCACGAAGACGTGGGTTGCTTGCAGCATCACCACCGCCAAGCTTTGCAGCAGTTGTTAATTCACGAATAAATTTGGTAAAAAGTTTACCACGGCTAGCATCTTGTTTTGCTTTACGATGCTTAATATTGGCCCACTTGGAATGACCCGCCATGCGAAATATGCTCCTTGTAGATTGGCTTTGTGCCTATCAAATTGTGCAAATTCTACCATAAGCACTTTTTTATGCGAAAGTAGGTGTTTTTCTGAAAATCGCCTGAACAAACAAAAAAAGAATTAAAATTGTTTGAAATAAAGCCAGTTATTTAAAATTTACCGTGTGAGGCAGTTCACTTTAAAAATTAACTGTTGGGAAACTCTCACAGAGACCTAAAAGAATAGCGTCTTCAGATTCTTTTAGGTTAGTTAAACGACCTTATTGTGTAGCAGTTTTAGGTTCTGGAATTTCAATATCTAAACCAACATGCTCTTTATAAAGTGCTTTAATAAGCGCTAAGTCATGATCTAGGTCTGTTGGATAGATTTTTCCAAAAATACCGCCTTGCTTGGTTTTTGAGTTCGCGTACATCAGTACAATAGGGACATTTGCTGCTTTAGCAATATGCCAAAACCCAGTACGAATAGGTTTACGTACTTCACCTGTTTTGGCACGTGTTGCTTCAGGTGCAATGACTAAATTGAATTTTTCATTTTGGCTAAAGTGTTCAACCATTTGAGACACAATGTCTTTATTTGACTTACGATCGACCGCGATACCACCAATGGCTTCGAGTATGGGCTTCATTGGCCCTTTGAATAATTCTTTTTTAATCAGGGTGTGGATTTTCATATCGTAGATTTGAAAAATCGCCAGTGACAACACAGCATCCATCATAGAAGTATGTTCAAATCCAATAATGACTTGCTTGTCTTCCAAAACATTTGGTTCTACATGATATTTCCAGCCTGCGAGTTTAAACGCAGACTCACCAATGAATTTTTTTAACATAACCATAAAATACAAGTGTTTTTTAAAGAGGCTAATGTCTGCTTGTTTGCGGTTTGAGTCAAGTCCTACTTTATTGCACTTGCCGCTTTTATGAATGGGCTTGAATCCTAAGTAGTTGAAGAAGTGAAGGGTGGAAATGGAGCATTAAGATGTTTTAAATCTAATCGAATAGAAAATAAATATGATGAAAATGAAAATACCACTATTCATAAACGAAATGACAGATTAGACTTTGGTCTAAGACTAAAGTGTGCACTTTCACACTTTCACTTTGGTTTAACAAAGTTCAGGATTGTTAAAATGGCTTATCTTTCGACTTTTTTATGTGCAATAGGCCTCTTTGCTTTGGTTGTTGTATGGTCAATTATTGAGTTTTTTATTGAGTCACGAAAAAAAGAAGAAGCTGGTATTTAGTTTTTTATCCAATTGAATTAAATTTTATTATTCCAGTATTTATAAGCGTTTTTGAGTCTTAGTATGTGATTCAGCTTTTTGAGAGTTGGATTTTTGTTTAAATTGAAATATGTGACGATTTATCACAAGCTATGAAAATAATCATGCGCCTACTATACATCTACTTGTAGTCCAGATTTGTAGTTTTTAATGCTGAACGGCTTTGTTGCACAAAGATTTAAAAATTAAGATTTCCCATATCTACTCAAATTTAAGTGGCAACTTGGGTGTGAGGTCGGCCTAACTCTGTGAATTTATTTAATACTGCTACACGTGCATGCATCTCATTGACTTGGCTTTGAAAGTTTCTCGAACTGAGTTTATCCCCCAATAATTTGATGCAATGCATCTTAGTTTCGACCAAACTTCGCCGATGATAGCCTGACCATTTTTTCCATAGTGTCCTGCCTAAACGTTTAACTGTTCGAAGTAATTCATTTCGCTCTAGCGAGCTGATCTTTGTATCTTTCCAAGGTTTCGCATTTTTTCTTGGCGGAATCACCGCATGCGCTTGCCGATCTGCAATGACCTGACGGCATTGCTTGGTGTCATAAGCTCCATCGGTATAAACAGAGTCAATCTGATCATCTTGTGGAATCTGATCGAGTAAATCACCAAGCACTTGTGAATCACTCACATTATTTGTAGTGAGTTGAATAGCGCGTATTTGAAGGGTTTCAGCATCTATACCAATATGAAGTTTACGCCATTGGCGACGATATTCAGGTTGGTGTTTCTTACGCTTCCATTCACCTTCGCCTAGAAACTTTAAGCCAGTAGAATCGACGAGTAGCTGGAGACCATTACTGCTTTTTTGATAGTTAATTGCAATATCAATATGCTTTTGTCTTCTGCAGATGGTGGAATAGTCTGGTGCTGTCCAATCTAATCTACAAAGATGAATGAGACTTTGCACAAAGCCAGTGACCATGCGTAAAGACAATCGAAATAGGGATTTGATCATCAGACAGCATTGGATGGCTGTATCTGAATAAGTTTGATTTCGACCATGTTTACCTTTGGGTTGAGCGTACCATTGAGTCTTGGGATCGAACCAAATTGAGAGATTTCCTCGATTTATTAATGCACTGTTATAAGAAGACCAATTGGTTGTACGATAGATTTTAGGTGTGGGCTTATTCATTTGCGAATTATATTGCCGAATAAGACTTTATCGGTAGGTTTGTGCAACAAAGCCCTTTTTGTGTAAAACACAGTTTTAGCTGTTGACTTAGAGAAAGGAGTTCTATTTTCTTCACATCATTTCGTTTGTAGTCAAACTTGAGGTATATGAAAGGTTAGTGCAATGAACTCTGGGGAATTCAGTTTTGAGAGTGATGTCTTGCCATACTATTGAAACGAAATGTGAAAGCCGAAAAAATATTGTGTTTATCCAGCAGTTTTGTCAAGTCAGCAGAGTAGCGTTGAACAGCACGAGTGACATTTAAGCGAATATGGTTGTGCGAGAGCAAGCCTGAAAGGCTCACCATATAGTTGGCTATTTTGTTTGTGCTATAGTAAAGTCGTTACCCATAACAGGCAGAATAATATGAATATCTGTATTGGTGGCGACCTCGATGGTCAGGTAGTGGTTTCAGGTAAATTTCGGTTCAATGCGAGTGAGGTTGATAAGAATAAATCATCAAATTACATCAAACAAAAATACATTGTGGGCGATGAGCTTTTTGTTTACCTAATGAACAATAATCTATCAAAACAAGGTTGGATAGATACAAACCTAAGTGATATTTTTTAGTTAAATATTCTACTTGGATGGAATAAGCAATGAAGCTATTAACTTTGTTAGGTATTGGAGTTGTGGCGAGTTGTTGTTATAGAGCAAAACGGACTGCTACACAAAATTTATCACAATCAAATTTTGATAAAATTGTTCAAAAAGCTGTGCTACAGGCATTCTCCACCAGCTAGTATGTGTAAGAAATATTCAACAAATAAATGATGATAGGAGAACGTAATGCTCCGATTATTAATGTGTTTATTTAGATTTCATGGTGCAATTGAGTTTGATGGTGATGTAAAAGAGTGCCGTGATTGCTTGAAAAAAGTTGAATAGCTTGCCGAATGAATTACGACATATGAAACCTCGCTTAAGATGTATTATTAGTGGGGCTTTTATTATTTGGTTTTATAGGATAGACAAACTATAGCGAAATAATACTTGGATATGAAGTTTTCATAAATCAATAATTTATGCATGAAACCATGTGTAAGTTGAAATAACAAAACTAATAAAAAGCTGGGTTGGAATGTAACAGCTGAACGTGACCATAATATGGAGTTCTATTTTTAACTCAAAGGATAGTACTATGTTAAAAACCGTAGCTCTGATAGGAGCTGGTATAGCAATCGGATGCTGCTACCAGTCTTATAAAAAGGATCCACAAAAATCTAAATGTAAAAATTTAGTCAAATGTGGAAAATCAAATAAAGACAGCGATGAAGCTGTTAAGGAATAATTTCTTGCTTAGCATTATGAATTTAACAAAGGCCACTGTAATAGGTGGTTTTTTAATGGAAGTAATTTATGGATGTGAATGGGAAAGCACCCATCTAAAAGCCGTGCTCTAAACCGTTACCTAGAGCCAAAGAAAAGGATACAGCCCCAGCTCATGTAGTTATTGAGCATGGATAGGATATGTAGAAGAAACAGTCTAGTTGGGAGTGATGTTCAGTTATCCAAGAATATATGGCCGAATCTTGATGACCACGTTAATTATTTGTCTTTATTTGCTTTACATTAAAGTTGTAAAAAAGAAAAAATTATTTGGAAAATCTAATTAATCAGGTTTAGGACGGGGAAAGCAAGCACTGTTTCGAATTATTTTAAGCATACAATCTAAGAATAAAAAAGGCACATTTATCCTGTCATTTTTCTATGTGTGTTATGCAATATTTTTGATTATTAACAACTATTGATTTATATTCACCTAAAACAATGTCCTCAATAGCATTCATTGCTTCACGTAATTTTCTTTCGCTAACTTGCACATAACCTGCAGTTACATCGCGGTCATCTTCTTCTTTATGGTTGAGTAAGCGCTTAATTGTGTATCGACCATAATCCAAGTTTTCAGCGATAGAGCCAAATGTTCGACGTAGATCATGAAAACTAAATTCAATACCACAGGATTTATTGATTTTCTGACGTACTTTGGAAATATTAACAATATGACCAGAAGTCGATTTGGCAGAAGGGAATACCCATTCTGTAGTCGCTTGAGAGTGGCGTTTTTTCATTAATTGAAGTAGAAAATCACCCATCGGCAATGTGTGGGGTTCACCATTCTTAGGATCTATAGATGTAATGCGGCCATACTTTAAATCAACACTGGACCAAGGAAGTGACTCACATTCTTCGCGCCTAAATCCAGTCAAAACTAAAGTCAGTAAAAAATCACGGTTAGTTTCTAATTGTTGGCCACGATCTTTATACTGAAATACAGCTTTAATCCAATCAGGTATTTGGTCCTCATTGATATAAGTCTTACGTCGTCTAATTTTGTTCCAAGCATTTTTAGCATTTAAGGTTTTAATCGGATTGTGTGCATCAAGAATTGGCTTATCATTTTCATCCAGATAATGCTCAACTGAATAATTATAAATGGCACGAAAAACGCGCATTGCCATATTAGCTTGAGCCTTACTTCGTTGTGATAGCTCTATATGTTTGGCTTGAATCATAGTGCGAGAAATATCATCCAGCTTTAAATTATTCCAATCCTTTAAATAGTCATCAATCACGATGTTGTAATCTTTAATACTTCTTGGTTTTAAGGTTTTATGGAACAAATAATTATCAAAAGCTGCTTTTAATGTTGGTTTACTTCTTGATAGGTCTGTTTTAGCTTTCTCATCCGCGATTGCTTTGCGTTTCATTTCGTTTGGGTTGATGCCTTGCGTCATTTGAGCAAGCTTGTCCCGGGCAATGTCTCGCGCCTGTGCAAGTGTTAGATTGCCATGTAGACCAATTGTAGACCGTACTGTCTTACCAAGAACCTTCTTTTCAACAATATATGTTTTACAGGTTGAATTGACACGAATAGCAAAACCAATAAGTTCAATGTCACGATAAATGGCAGGAGTCATTTCGAGTTGGTCAATAAGTGTCTTTGTGAGCTTTACTCTGGATGATGACATCGCTAGAATCACTACCAATTGCAATACTTTGCAATATAGCACAATAATTTCTAGCGTCTACTATAGGACTACAAGTAAAAAATACTTGCTCAATAGTAAAATGTTAGATAGTATTGCTGCACTGCCAAGCTATTGAATATAATCGCTTTGCAATCTTATAGGGCCTATAGCTCAGTTGGTTAGAGCAGCGGACTCATAATCCGTTGGTCGACAGTTCAAGTCTGTCTGGGCCCACCATATAAAACAACCACTTACGTGTACTAATCGTAAGTGGTTTTTTTGTTTTTGCAAGCTAGTAAGCAAATGGTAAGCAGATGAAATCAACTTAAACAAACAGTTTTTTGTATAGTTCTTCTAGGTTTGGATCTGTGCTTGGAATGAAGTCTTGAAGTTTCGGGTGAATGCGGAAATCTGCTTCGGCTTTTGTAGATATCTCTTTAACTTCACTAGACCAGTTTTTCCTTCTGTATTCTCGCCAATTTAATTTAATTTTGAGTGGTCGACTGTATCCTTTTAATTCTATAAGGAAGATCTGATCACATAATTCATCAAATAAAAAGACATGTGAACGATGGAAGTGAGGATTTCTTTTTAGTAATAACTCTAATGAATTGATGAGGAGTGAACAGCAATCATTAGAAAGAGCGGTACTATTAATGGTTACTCCCCAGTGATGCAATAAATACAATGCACATAGGCTGTCGAGTGAGCCATAGCTTGCTATATGTTTTAAGCAACTCTTATCAAAGTCTTTAATACGTCCATTGGATGAAATGAATTCTACGATATGGTGAGGTAAAGTAGCTAATACTGATAATATAAGATCTTCATCAAATGTTTGATATTTAAAGATTTTCCATAGAGGATGGTTAATAATATTAGATGAGCCAGTACATTTAGATTCAACATTATTTATCTGGTATTTTTGTGGTGTGGATAACCCACATTTATACTTTGTAAATAAGTTCTGTACCTTGTAATCTTTGTGGTATCCATAAAAAAATTTCTCCATATCATAATCATTTTTATATTTCCCAAAGCTTACTAACTGATTATAAAAAAAGTCATACCAACTTATTGTTTTTGCAAAATCTAACCTAGTTCTTCGCGGGCGGCCCATGTATCACTCTGACTGACTAAAGTACAACTTATCTTAACTGAAAATTTAGAAAGAAAAACATTATTTTGCAAAGTATTATTCCAAATTGATTTGTGGTGTTATGACTCTAAATCAACAAGGACACAAAAAAATGTCATTTAAGCATAAACATAGGCCGATTACAGATGATCGACTTGTACTAACTACTAAAGAGACAGCTAGGCTCTTAGGGTATGCAGAACAAACTTTACGTAAGTGGGCTATATATGAAAATGGCCCAATTAATCCTATTAGATATGGACGTACTCTTCGCTGGAGTAAGGCAGAAGTCTATAAATTTGCCCGGGTGAAAGAAGACTAATTTTGAAGATGGTATGGACTAATTGCTCATACCTATTTACTAGGTTTCAACATGCAAAAAAAATCATTTGAAGTTCTGATCAAACTCAGAGCAGTTTTGATATTAGATTTACCAGACTTTATTCGAGGTTTTATCTTGAATCTTAAAAACAAGTTGGATGCTTACATCAAAAGAATTCTTAACACGGGGGCGAAATCGAATAAAGCCGTTGATGAATTTGAGGTCCTAAAATGGTTAGTCGATAAAACTTCTTTAGATTTGGAACAGATTCCAAAGCACAAACAGAAACATGTGCATGCTGTGCTGTTTACCTGTTTTTTTACTCAATTGTCCGAAGCCTTAGGTCTGCGGTTATCACAGCATATGCGATCGGATCCAAATCTGCAGCGTCATGTTCAATTGAGTGCCAGCACCTATAAAAAATACTTCAAGTTGCATAAAGACTTGAACCTCAAGTTAGAGCAAAACCAAATTTTCAATTTTTACCCTAAAAAATTATGGTGATTTTATGAGTCAAAATGATAAATCTTCAGTGTTAGACGAAGAAACCAAATTATTGGAAGAATGGGTCAATCAGTCCCTGAGCGAAAAAAAACAAATTTTGAATCAGCTCCTTGCGCAAGATCAGCAGGCACAGGAACTGTATGCTGCTGCTCACAAAATACATGTGGTGATTAAAAATAATCGGATAGTGACACAACAGAAATTATTAGCAGGCTTAACGCAATGGACTAAAAGTGCATCTATAGGACAACTAAGCGACCAACAAAAAGCAGCATTCATCTATTCCTATCTTTTGACTGCAGTCTTGTGCGAAATGCTGAAGGGAATCATCTTGTTAGAGCCTCAGATTACAAGGGATGAAAAGGATGAAAAGGATGAAAAAAAGGTTATTCTAAATAATTGTAAAAACAACAATAAAATCAATACAGTATCTTATAATTTAAAACTTCTTTTGCAAAAGCAGTTATCGAATACTGAGAAAAATAAACTGTTGTATAAAAAAGTTACACGAAAACTCCAAGCTATGGATGAATTTGATGCCAACGAGTTAAAAATTCTTTTAGAGCGTAAAACAATAAAAAATGATTTTGAACAGCTTAATCTTGGCCGCTATATTCAACAATTTATTATTGTTTTCAACGAGATTGCCAATAGTAGATTAAATTCAACAGTAATTAATGTTCAGGCTTTAATTAACGATATTAAAAAGGGTATGACCTATAAATCTGATTCAGGCACATCATCGTTGGATGTAGAGAATGAGGATACTGGACAAGATACAGACGTCAATATTTCTGATCCTGAACAGGATGAGATCGCCAAGCGGGTGAAGGGGAGTTTCGCTGATGACAAACAGAAACAGCTTGAAAAGCAAGCTAAGCGAATTCAGCGACGTGACTTAGCCTGTAAAACTAATCCGCTTTATCTGAAACCCAGTTTATTAACTGAGGTATATCAGCGATTGCACGAGAGTTATCAAGAAAATACGAGAAACGATGCATATCAATCGGCTTTAGCTGTGTGTGGTCTGATGTGTCTCTTGACCGGTCTGAGTCCAACGGTCTTTCAAAAGATCAAGTATTTGATTGGTATTGGTAGAATTAAAAAAAAATCAGTCAAAAAAGCCATCCGTTATTATTGGGTGATCGATCCCAAGCTGAATGCCAATCATTCCGGTGCCATGCAAGATAAAGCACAGCGTTATAATCGGGCCTTAACCCTGGAATGGCGCATACCAGCACCCTGGATCACCAGTTTAGAGGCTTTAGAGGAACCTGAATTTTGTGTGATTGAGTACAATAATTTTTTGCGGGAAGTCTTTAAAGAGCATCAGATTGGTGAAATCACCTGCGGGATGTTAGAGCGACAAATCTATTTCCATTTGGATATGGAGACTGGTGATAACCTAGTCGCACACTTGTTGGCTAATCGAGATACTCATCATATCGTGCAATGGAACTATGAAGGGCGTCAGATCGATCAAATCGACCAGCATTTTCAAGGCTATATTAATGTTCTATTAGACCGTAGAAAAGGTGATCCATGGATTGAGAATGAACACCCTGGTCATATTTTTCATCGTGAGGAACGTATTGGTAGTCAGCGATGCTGGACTGTAGAGGCCGCGAGTGAATTTTTTAATCAGCTTTATCATTTTGTCAAAAACACATTAGCCAATACTCAAGCGAATCTGATCGAGAAGCTAAATGCTTACAGCATTTGGATGTGGCATCTTTCCTTAATCTGCCTGACGGTACGTCCAATAGTCGGCATGCCGGGGTTACTCAAACATTACGATCCTAAGGCACAACTGCTTTATGTGCATGATAAAAAAACTGATTCACGAAAAGTAGGACGTCCTGTTCCTGTTACAGGCTACTGGCAGGATCATTTCAATGCATATCGAAAATATCTGACGCAAACCATCGAGACACTCGGGATAACTAGTTTTAAAGTGAAATTGGAAAATGATGGTTTTATGCTCTATGTCATCTCACATCCTCGGATCAAGTCCCAAAAAGGTCAGGTGAATCTTGCGGAAGTCGTGGAGCATTTGGAGTTACAGCCCATGTCTGCTGATTTTGTCACGAATTACCTTAAAGAGACCGTGCAGATTTATAAAAACTGGCCAAGGCATTTCACTAAAAATCATCTCGCCTTGAGTGGTGACATTCACAATACGCTATATACCCATGATAAGCAAAGCATGGGATTCAGTCACATTTCTGGATTAAGCCCTTATTTCTACAAACACGACATTCAGCAGCAAGTTAAAAGCTTGCTCAACAAACTAGAAATCGCAAAGCTTGAAGTGCTTTAAAGGACCATCTTGTGCTTGATACATCACTCGTTACGCAATTAGAAAATGCCATTAAAAGAGAAATCGCAGACATTTTTAAAGAAATTTCTCAGCTGATCACTGCTACATACACAAATGTAAATTCTGACCTTGCTCAAATTGATTTTAAGTGGCTTGATCAGCAAATTCTGGACAAGTTCAATATCCATAGAGCAGTTTTAGAGCAGCTCTGCCAAACATCCAAATTTAAGGACAATGCTGCAGATTACCTTCAATTCTGTTTTAAACAAGTGAAACAGATTTGTAAGGAGAAAAACCAGCAGTGGCAAAAGGATTACCCTTCCTATGCCGAGAGCTATGAGATTAAGTTGCCCGATTGGATCGTCTACACACCTAAACGTCTGGACAATATTTTTTCTGTTTACAAACTACAGCAGGGCACTATGCTCGCCAAGGTAAAAGAAGAACTTTATTTAAATTGGGGGGATTATCTCGCACAACAAACCCAAGGCATCCTTTTAGAATCTACAGATAAAGAGCAACAAAAATTAGTGAATACCTTGTTTGAATGTATGTGTATTTCATTAATTTTTGATCAAGGATGTATTCAATCTGAACGGTTGCTGGCGATTCATGATGCAATTTTTAAAATGAACCTGGATAGTGGCTTGCTTCCGATCTATTCAGGTGACGAAAAGGTTCAAAAAGCTTATGTCTTTTCATACACGTTGCCCTCGACAAAGTATGGCAACATCTATCGTCAGGATGGCGAAGAAGAGGCGGAGTTATGGCAAACCCAAAATATTTATTTCAATGCCTTTGCGATGCTATGTTATCGACGGATTCAGGAGCTAATCAATAGATCGCAAGGGCATCAATTACAAAGCACTTCGCCATTGCTGTGCTGGGAAAAAGAACAGAGTGAAATTGAAACGGGGAATCAGCCTGAAGCCTTACTGCTAGAAAAACTTAAAATCCATTTAAACATTGTACTGAATATGGCGGAGGAGGGGGACTCTAGAAAAGCACGTGAGGATCAGCAGCCATTTACACAGCTTAATCACGTGAAGCTATTTTTAAAAGGCTTGGAAAAGACCGGTTTTGCCATTTTTAAGCATATGGATTATGTCTTGTGGCAAGAGATTCCTAATCTGGATGTGTTAAGTACCAGTGTACTGAACAATCAGATCATCACTTCGCCTTTAATCTATGAGCAGTATACACAGCTCTATGATCAACCCGATTGCTGGAAAACTATTCAAGCTAGAATCAAAAATCTTGAAAAAAAGCCTCAAGTCTTAGACTTGGATATGCCTACAGTTACAGTCAAAACATTTCATGATCGACGAACCGGTCAACGTCATGAGCTGAAATCCTGGCTTTTATCTTTTCATCAGGATATCAAACCCAAACAGCTTGCGGATCAACTCCAAAAAAGCATCCAAAAATCTGAGGACTATAAATCTGCGTATGAGGCTGGAAATGGCGAGTACCTAGATTATGTAGTGGCTATTGCACATTTACGCGTGTGTCAGTGGTTAGAAAACGAATTTGCTTATCATGGGAAAGCAGCGATTAAAGTCTCAACAATCAAGCGTTACTATAGTAGTTTTGTGCTTGACCTACTTTGTTATGTTCTAGAACAGCAGATCAATCTAGATACAGCCACTGAAGAGCAGTTTGAGGAAATGTATCGCACGATTGTTGAAGAAAAACTGCTGAATGATCAGAAAAATCATAAAACGACCGCACAAACCAACAACAATAAAAAATACAATACCTCGGGTTATGCCTTTGATCGGCTGAAAGCCTTTCACCAATACTTAGTCAAGAATCATCGTGCACCGATTGTGCAATATTTATATGAACGTCAAAGTGACGGTTTATTTTTAAAAACCAGACTCATTAGTCCGCAGATGTTTCAATTGATGATACGGATTCTTAGAGAATACCCAGAAGCTTTGGGTCTGACTGAGCAGGATGCAACCTGTTTAGAATGGGTCTATACATTGGCATTTAGACTGGGCTTGCGTATTGATGAAGCTGCCGGGATCTGTATCGATGATTTTGTATCTCCGCAGTTACGAAAACATCCTGACAATCGACAGCTCTATTATGTGTTTGAATCCGCTTTAGATCAGCAGAAAGACGATCGATCTCACCATAAAATGAGAAAAACAATGGGTGATATTGATGATCTCACCCTTAGGATTCGTCTAAATTCTGAGCGTGATCTGAAAAGTGATAATGCCACGCGTCAGTTTGATTTAGCTTATTTTTTAGCACCGGACGAGTTCACAGGATTTTGTCGCTTTTATCAAAACCAGTTACCTGGCTCTAAAGCGACTGCAGCAGTCTGCAATAGAAAAATCAAACAGCTCTTTATGCTGGGTGAACAACCTTTATCCAGTACAAATTTATCAAAAATTACCCAGTTGCTGTTTAATACTGTATTAGGGACAAACGATCATCAATATACCTTTCACGCTTTCAGGCATAGTACAGCTTCACATTTGGCTATCCTTTTAAAAGGCAGCATAGCACTGGTACGTTGTTTTACTGACTATGATTCCGAGTTTGGGCGTAAGCTTAAAAAGCACATTTTACCCAATATGAAGGATGCTTCATCGCGTAGTGCCCAAGCCTGGTCTCGACTTGCGCATCTGATGGGGCATGAAGACATTCGGATCACTGCAAGACATTATCTGCATCATCTGAATATCCTGATTGCTGACATGTTTTATCAAGCAAACCGTGAATATTCACCTCAATTGATCAAGGCATTATTAGGCGATAGTCAGTTGATGCATCGCGATTTCAAGGTTAAATTTCAGTCGAATGAAAGAGATATTTTAAAATTGATGAAGAAGATTCATTCACACACAGAAAATAATTCTCAAACTGCTGCATTAAAGAGCAAGAAAAAGCAGAAGCAGCCTCAACAACAGGACGTATTTTTATACCGTGAAACGTTTCTAGACGAATACCGGAAGTGGCGGGAAAAAAAAGAAAAAGCAACGATCGATCCTGAAGTATTGAAATTCATTCAATCGATCAGCCAGCCGTTTTCTCTCTATACAAGTCACGTCAAAAATGATGCTAATCATGAGGATCTTATCGGTTTTACTTGGAATAAAATGGTGAAATGGTCTAATCTCTATGAGATTGAGCAACCTTTTAACTTAAATAAAAATGTAACCCAAAAAGATCTTAAACATTTTTTTGATTGTTTAGAAAATAAAATTTCACTTGAAAAAGATCGTCCTATTTTGAACTTTAAGGCATCATCTAAAAATGACTTGATTGACTATCAAAGATTCTTAGATTTTATCTATAAACTTTATTCAAAAGATTCAGATAATTTTTCAAAAGATTCAGATAATTTTGAATGGGATGAATATAATCCGAGTGAATTTAATAATGTAAAAAAGGGCGAGGTGAAAATAAAAAAATATAAAATATGGAATAAAAAAGATAATAATTTTATTCAAAAGATGCTGTTACAAAGCGTCTTTTACAAGATGAAAGAGTGCTGATGGTATCAAAAAAGAGTGCTGAGAGGTTCTATCAGAGGTTGACGATATCAACGGAAATTTATCAAAAAAAATACATTGAAAACATATGGATATTGTTTTTTAACTTTGCAAATTGGTTTTTGTTAGTATTTCTTAGCAGATAATCTGTTTTTGGTGTTCAAAAATAGGGACGTTTAGGGGGGGGATTTCACCCCTATTATTAGCTTTTTTGAGTGGTTTTAGACAGAAATGCAAATCTTTTTGAGAAATTTTTTAATATTTAATCTTTGTTAAAGTTAATAGAGGTATCTCGAAATTATTGTTCCTTTAAAAAAGTATTTTATTGGTTTTAATGTGATCAATTGGATTAAGTGTTAATTTATAGTAAATGGAGTTTTTATGGTTGTGAAAATCTATTTTAGGAGTTGATTTTAATTGATTGAAAATTTTTGGTATTTTTAAAAGGATGATTCTTGCTTTTAATTTATTTAGTAGGATGTTATTTAAAACCTAAGTGCTGTGGTTACATAAAGAATAGAATGATGGAATTACTCTAAAAAATATAAATTAGAGATATAACTCTTTCAATAATTTGATGCAACCCAACTTGGTTTCCATCAGACTTTTGCGATGATCACCTGACTACTTTTTCAGAATGTTCTTCCTAGAAGTTTGAATGTTTTTAAGAATTCATTTACTTATAAAGATCTCTATTTTTTATCTTTCCATGATTCTATATTTTTTTAGCAGAGTACAAGTATGTGCCAGTCGATCTAAAATGACTTGTCTGTAGCATTTCGTATCATAGACTCCCCATCGGTATATAAGGATTCAATGTGCTCCTCAGATGAAATGTGATTTAGTAAATCACCAGGGGGGAGTACCTGATATTATTTGTTGTGAGCAGTGCCTTTTAGGAAGGTTGTAGCAATATTCTAATGTGGAGCTTGCGCCATGGATATTGATATTCAGGTTGATGTTTATAACGTTTCCACTCAACTTACGTATTTTGAAATTTTGAATCAATCAATTTTTTGAATTTTTAGGTAGTATACAAGAGTTGTCAAATGGTGTGATGCAATTGAAATAGTAATCTCAGCGTTAAATAATTTAACAGATTTAGAAATCCCATTAATTGAAAAATGGAGGCGAACTAAATGAAGGATACGTATATAGAGGCAGATCATTGTATTCAAGAAGCTTTGCAAGGGAGTATTGTCCACTTAAACGATAATTTATATTTTCAAAGTGCTGAAACAGCCTTACAGCAAGTCCTTATACCTGAGCATGTTTGCTGTACAGCACCATACTGGATCATTGGATATGAGTTGCCTAAGCCGATTCAAAATAAACAGGAATTAGAGTCATTATTTGCATGGCATAACTTTTTTATTGAATTTGCTAGCAATGCTGATGAATTTAAAGATTTCAATCCTAGAGATGAGTGATTAACCCTTATAGTGTCTTATCCATTCTAATTTTTAAATTTATTAGTGTGAGTACACGATAACTTCAGTCTGAACTGGATATAAAAGGATGATTTGTGACACTAGAAGTGTAAAGAAGCAACTCAGTTTCTTTTTAATCGTACTTTTCGGAGTGATTAGCTATAATTATGTAGCTACTCGCCCAATAGAAAATACAGCGGTGAATTCCAACGTTCGAGAGCGTGAGCGAGCATTTATACAAAAACGCGCTGAATACATAAAAAGTCACGGCGAGACAAGTATAGCTGAGCAAGAAATTAATAAAGAATTGGCACTCAGAAGAGGGTATTCTTTAATTAATAGTTCGTCTTCATATCAGCGTGTTGAAGAGCAAGATCTTGAAAAATTTGTAAAGTGAGGTACATATTATGGTAGATCAAATTATTTCTAAAGATAATGCGAAAATATTCGCTAAATCCGCAGCAAAAAATTAGTAAGATGAAATAATAAAGTTTGACGATCTCAGGTCTATACTAAACGCAACTAATCAACCTCCTATGAAAATCGTCAGAACTGGTAAAGATGTCATGGATTTTTTAGAGGATTGATTTTTAAGACATTGTTTTGTTTTTATTTGATCGCTGTGATTTTAATGAAGTATTGCGGGATCATTACTCAATTTTAATTTATGTCATAATTTATTAATCTTAATTTCAGATAAAAATCAAGGAAAAAATTAATGTCGAGAAAGGTAATAATGACTACAAATGAAAGACGTCTTCAAGTATTAAATCAAATGCGTGCTAGCTACCGTGGTGTGCAGCTTTTAAAGCAAGATAGAACTAGATTTATACAGCATAGTACTACGGCTCAATCTAGCTTATTTTCCACAAGCGATAGTAGGTATCATGCATGTGATGAACTATCAATGGAAACGGATGAGAGTGATGTGTTGAAAGAAACTGCCGAAGCTATGTACGCATCTACAGGTGATACAATTTGGTTAAGCTTTTAAATATAAAATTCAAGCGCTTTATATCGTTTCAATGAGCAGAGTTCAAAATTGCTTGAGTACGTCGTCAATTGATATTTCCTCTTCCACATAGAAAATACCATTTTGATCTGCTTTCATTTTTTTTATAGTCATACCTTCAAGCTTGGCAATCTCGATTAAATCGTCAAGTATTTGATCTGCAATTTTATTTTTCCAATCATTTTCTGGGTCTAAAGGATTCGACATGAGTTTCTCCTAGTTCATGGTGTAGAAGCTAAATCAACAATACTATAGGATGTATGATATTAGAGTTGGTTTAAATTGCTTCAATACGAGTATGACTACTTAAACTTCGATGATCAAATTTTCTCTAAACCCATTTTTACCTTGCTCTGGTGGATAACCCAAAGGATTGATCACTAATCTACATCCATCGACTACAGTATCCACTGATGTATGCGTATGTCCTGCAATCCATAACTTAAAGCCTTTTACATCTAGGTCATTAATAAAATAGGGATTAAGGGCTGATGCGACAGGATGCGTACCCCAATATGGATCAAGACAAGCTAAATGAGGTGGAAAATGCGTAATAACGATCACATGATCTTGCCCTCTAAACTGCATAATATTTTGATGATATTTTTTAAATAGTTTTATGTAGTCATTAGTAGTTATAGTTCGGTTATCACTGCCAATCATTATTTGATCAAAATCGTAAATCGATTGTTCAGCATCTTTTTGGGACTGTAAAAGTACCTCAGGAGATGTAAGTGGTGAATTGGAGCGAAAGTTCGTAAACAGCGTGCCACCTACAAATATTTTATCTTGAATTTTGATATGGTTATCATCAAGTAGCGCATTTTCAGGGTAATTTTCTTTTAAAAAATCTACGACTGAATTGTAGTTAGAGTTGTAGTAATCATGATTGCCCAAAACAAAGATAAATTTTTTATTTAGAGATTTACATTTTTCGGCAAATTCAATTGCACCACTTAAGCGATTAGAAAAATCACCAGCGTGAATAATGACATCAGCTTGCTCTGATATTGAATATTTTGAATTGTGAGTATCCGATAAAATATGCAGTTTCAATCTACTTCCTTTATTAAAATACGCTGGTCAAATATACACGGCTTTATTCCAATCAGTTTACATCAACTAAATATTGTAGAAATTATAAGATACTTATCTGTATTCTTAAGCCTCTAAAAATATAGGGAATTATTTTTGAATTGATTGATCAAATATTGATCATAAAATTTGACCAATTGAATTTATGCACATAAGATAAAGATGTTACAGCAAAATCTGTGACCAGGCGTGGAAACCTGAATTTACTACAGAAGCAGTAAACCGCTTTGGCGGTTTTTTGCGTTAAATATGTTTAGTCTATCGTAATGGTAGGCCAAGCAGGGCAGTCTATGACTGGCCGTCTTCTGTAGTACGGTATTTCCACCCCTGTTTGGCTTGCCTCCATCTCGTGGAAAAGTTGGAAGCTTGTTTGTAATTAATTACTACAGGAACTAGACATGAACACTTTCTATAATATCCCTTATTTTCTCAAAGCTATTTCTTCTGTTCTTAAAGAATAAAATTTTCGAAATAAATTTTCGTCATGTTTAATTAATTCTACTTTTATAAATTTCGTAATCTTACGAGATATAGAGAAGTATTGCCTAGAGAAAATAAAATGGCCCGTACTAAGCTTTTAACCAATATTATTCAAAGAAAAATGATGGTGCCTGACGAAATGTCGCACTCAAATCTGCACCATAACTTTGAAATATCACTTTATGACTTCGCCAACCATGAGATCCTAAAAAAACTATATAAAGCAGACAATCAACGCTCCACAGAGTGCTGGAGCCCTGCTGAAATTCAGGAGTTTATTCTAAACTGTTTGAATGATCGTAATGTCAATTTATGCGTTCGCTATTGGAAAGATGCTGCTGGTAATATTTATATCATCGATGGTGGACACAGGATTTCAATTATCTATGCTTGGATCAAAAGATACTTTATTGATGAGCAAGTAATAGGAGCCCCAAAATTCACGGCACCACAAAAACGAGATATTCGTCAGATTCGTAATCGATTAGGTGGATTAGCTGATTTTCAAGAGTTATGTAGCGATTCTGAGTTTCAGCAAAAATTAAAATCAACCAAACTTAATTTTATTGAAGTGATTGGGACACCTGAGGAAGCTCGAAAAGCCTTTTGTTCAATCAATTCGGATACGAAACGATTAGATCCAGATGAAGAATATCATTTACAAAATAGGGGAAGTGATGCTTTTTATGTGATTTATGCGTGTTGTTATATAAACGATAATAAATCCAACTTGGCTGAACTGAATTACGAGCGGATAAATGAAGTGATCACTTTGGGTGAGCAAATTCATGATCATCTTTTTAAGATAATACTTTTAGAACCGGATTTAACACACGGTAAAAAAATCGGCTTGGTCAATGAACTCCTGAATATCATGTTTGGTGATACTAGTCAGAATACTGTGAATATAGACCAAGGTCAGCGTGTAGAAAATTTAATGCTAAAACTTAGAGTTGTGCTGTGTCGTATCGCTACACCACCAATTAGTATTCGGATTCCAAGTTTGGGCTTACACCCAAAACTATATTTTTATAAAGATAATCGTTTTCAAGTGACATCCTTTTTGGCCTGGTTCTCTATCGTCTGTGAAATTGAACAAGACTGTTTTGAAATACAGAATAAGAAGTTAGATTTTATTGGATTTACTCGAGCACGCCGTGGTGTTGAAAGTTTAATTGAAAAAATTCCTGTGGCGATTAAAGAAACTGTCGGTAAATTTGGTAGCGGGATCAAATCACATGAGCGATTGAAGAACGTGTATCAGGCCTTTATCTGTATTGGACTGAATATGGATTTAGATTTTGAAGATGAAGTTTGTTTGAACACCGTCATTCTTTCGATGAGTCAATCATTTGATTATATTAATTTTAATGATTTTTACCTTGACCGTTTTGGTGGTGATTATGATGAGAGTATTGTTGATGATGTTGTGAGCTTTGTGCAATCAGTAAGATCATCAAAGAAGAAAAAACCTCTAAATTTTTCACTAGCGGCCAAAAGAAACCTGTATCAACGTGAGGAAAGGAAAACTTGGAGCTATTGCGAAGTATGTGATAGTGCTTTATACCTTGAATCGACTGAAGTAGATCATCGTGAATCGAAAGCAGAAGGTGGTTACGGTGTCTTAGAAAATGGAGCAATTATTCACCCGATATGTAATCGTTTTAAGTCAGATCGTGCTTTGGAAGAAGTAAGAGCAGATTTATTTGACTAAAAAGATAAGGGAGCAAATGCTCCCTTATTTTTTTGTTTTTTAGTAGACTGGGGTTAGTATTTAGCCTAAGCAACCAATATGAAAACAATAGACTATTACAACCAATACGCAGATCAATTTTTACAAGCCACGTTGTATGTGGATATGGAAAGCCTATACCAACCATTTTTAGCTGAGTTGCCAGATTCAGCACGCATCCTGGATTTAGGCTGTGGCTCAGGGCGTGACAGTTTGGCTTTTAAAAATAAAGGCTATCAAGTTGATGCTATCGACTATTCTGAAGTATTGGTCGAACGAGCGACCCAATTGACAGGAGTACCTGTTAAGCAGCAAAGTTTTTATGAGCTTGATATGCACGATGTTTATGATGGGGTATGGGCATGTGCCTCTTTACTACATTGTGCTCGTAACAGTCTCCCTGATGTTTTAAAACGTATTCATGCTGCGTTACGCCGTGGCGGTGTGTGCTATATGTCTTTTAAATATGGAACAGCAGATAGAGTAAAAGGCGGTAGAGCATTTACTGACTTAAATGAAGAACAGGCTCAGGAATTGTTAGATCGGTTGAATGGGGTTAGGGTATTAAAACAGTGGATTACAGTAGATCAGCGACCTGATCGACAAGAAAAATGGCTGAATGTACTTTGGAAAAAACTTGCCTGACTTTATTCCTACTGCACAAGAACAACTTAAATTTCTAAAAAATATTCAGCTGATTTTACAGTCGGGTAGTTTTAGTAGCACCTATAAATTTGCATTGCTGATTAGCCTAAGTCGATTAGCTATTGAAAAAGGTGAAGATTCAGGTGAGAGTCTATCACTCGAATATACGGATATCGCTGAGAAGTTTATCGAGCTGTATTGGAAGCAAGCAGTACCCTATACCTTTAATGATGAAGGGCAGCTGATTTTAAATCAGAACAATGGTAAACAAGCTGCCATTGTGAATCGCATTATACAGCTTCGGCAAAGCTACTCTTCTTTGGGGTTATTGAGACGAGATTCATTGGTGTGGTTGAAGCTAGTTAAAGATGTCGCTCGCACTGTAAAAGACATGCCAGTCCGCTACTTGCAAAACATCAATGGTCAAAATTTTGAGTTTTTATATCAGCTTGATCGGTGTGGAAAGCAGCTCATCCTTTTGCCTCAAGTCATGTTTTGCTTACGACAGTTCAGTGAAATCATCGAAGAGCTTTGCCAGAAACGCTGGATTGACTATATCCGTAAGAACAGCAGCAATGCACCTATTTTGAATCAGTTGCCGAATCTTGAACAATTCATGTTTGAGCCGAGTAGAAACCAGTTGAATGCGGTAGCAAATGTATTGGTCGATCTACAGGACTGTAAATGCTTCTACTGCAATAAACCGATGCGCAATGGCAATTACGCCGTTGATCATTTCATTCCATGGTCTATGTACCCATCGGATACAGGTCATAACTTCGTATTGGCAGATTCAAGCTGTAATTCTAAGAAAAGTAATCTACTGGCATCTGATGAATTTTTGCATAAATGGCAGGAGCGTAATGAAGAACAGGATTTGATTATTGTGGATCGAATATCTGTGCTTGGTTTTTTAACAGATAAAGAGCGGTCACATAAAGTGGCGGAGTGGGCATATGCTCAAGGGAAAGAAAATAATTATTTAATGTGGATGGGTGAAAATAGCAAATAAATCATGGCTCCCCTGAGATTAGACTAAAAATCCAATTGCTTTAAAAATACCGTAAAAAATGTTTACTGTATATTTGCTATGGGGTAATCTTAAAACTACTATTTATTGACTGATTGGTATATGACGACAGATAAGCATGAAGTCCTTCTCAGAATGAGAGCCATTGAACTCCTTGCATACTGGGAAGGTCGTTTGGTTACCAATCGTTTGATGAGTTGGTTTGGACTGAGTCGACAGCAGGCTTCTGCGGATATCAAGCGCTATAATACTTTGTATAACCCCGATGCCTTGATTCATGATCCCTCAGTCAAGGGTTATGTGCCTAAAGCCAGCTTCCAGCCTGTACTGACTACAGCGCATATCAATGAATATCTCAATATGCTCTCGGGCTTGGTCAGTGAATCACATGCCCTGATTGCGACACCAGAACCGAATCTTGCAGCAGTTCAATTACCTGATCGCAGTGTACGTCCTGAAGTGATTCGGGAAGTTTTGCGTGCCTGCCGCAACCAAAGTACTTTAAAAATGATTTATGCCTCCATGCAGAATCCGCAGTGGCATGAACGCATGATTTCCCCACATACCCTGGTGTATACCGGTTTTCGCTGGCATGTCCGTGCCTATTGCCATCAGAGCAAGCAGTTTAAGGACTTTTTACTCTCCAGAATTGATCGCACACCTGTAGTGGTAGCGATTGAGTCAGTAGACCCTGCTCAGGATCAGCAATGGCATGAAGAAATTGTACTGACGCTGATCCCTAATCCAAAATTGAATGAAGCTCAAAAAGCGCTGGTCGAAAAAGACTTCGGCATGCCTGATGGCAGATTACAGATTTCGGTCAAAAAAGCCCTGGCTCACTATACCTTGCAGCGCTATCAGGCCGCGATCACGCTGGCTGAGGCGGAAGATGCCTTGAAATATCCCTTGGTGTTACAAGGTTCAGATATCGAAAAGCTGTCATCTTACCTGTTTGATCAAGCTTCATAGGAGATTGGCTATGTTAGAACAATTTCATTATGACAGTGACCTGATTGGCGGTTCCCTGATGGTGCGTGAAAGCCGGCTGATCGCGGATCTGTTATTAAGAGAAGCGACTCCAGAACATTGGCATCAGGCCATTCAGGTTGACAATATTCTGCAAAAAAGAACGCCTGCTTCAGCTCAACGCAATGCCACCGCTATTCGTAAGCGTCTGGAGCGCTTAGAGCCTGATTTCTGGAAAGCTTTGCGGGATGGGGATGATGAGCTGGCGACCCAGGTGGCTTTTTGTGGCGCATTGGAACGCAATCTCTTGCTACTTGAGTTTATGGAAACGGTGATGAGAGAGGCCTATATCTCTCAAGCTCAATACCTGGACAGTTATATCTGGTCAGATTTTCTGGAGGAGCGTTCGCAACGCGATCCGGATATCTGCGAATGGAAAGAGTCCAGCAAGAAAAAAATGGGGCAGGTGGTGTTTCGCATGCTGGCAGAAGCCGGTTACTTAAAAAGTACCCGTAAGCTGGAGTTGCAGCGTGTGATCGTCAGAGCAGAGCTGCGTAGCCTGTTGGAAGAACATTATAAACAACGCATTAAAAGATCTATGGAAGTGTCGCTATGGACGCGGTAGTTGTAGAGGGGCAGCAATGAGTCAAGCAATACATGAGCGTCTGAATCAGATTCCAGAGCGAATACTTTCAACCGAGTTTCTCACCGGTCAAGGATTGGGCAATGAAATTGGCTTCTGGATTTTTGATTATGCACCTGAAGATGAGTTGAAAGTGCGCGAATATCTGCATTTTCTAGACGGGATGCTGGAGAAAAAACACAGTCAGCTGAAGGTGGTGAATATCAACCTGCTGCAAGCCGTGGTGGATTATCTGGCTGAGCGTAACTTCATCGATAAAGCCATTCAAATGCAAAAAGCCAAAGGCGATGAGGCGCTGCTCAAAGCGCTGAAAGGCCCACTACATATGGATAAGTTCGCGCCCTATCTGGTGAGTAAATATGCCACCAATGCACAAGATATTGTGTTGATGACTGGGGTAGGGTCGGTTTGGCCACTGTTACGTGCCCATCACTTATTGAACAGTTTGCATTCGTTACTGGGGCATAAGCCAGTGGTGCTGTTTTACCCAGGTTATTACGACGGTCAAGCGATGAGTTTATTTGGAAAAATTCCAAGCAATAATTACTACAGAGCATTCAGATTAGTGCCTTAACATGGCAAATAGAAATAAGAATTCGGGGGAATTGATTGAGATGAACATTAAAGAGCTTTTTTACAAGCCATTAGATCGTGCGATTAACGGGGTGGTAAAAGCAGACCAGAATGACAATACCACGGTTTATCAGGAACTCGATGAGTATGTGGTGACCAATGAGCTGGAAAAGCATTTTCGGGACTTTTTCCAGTCTTATGGCACAGACCTGAGCGATCCTTCGATTGCCAACCGTGTAGGCGTCTGGATTTCAGGCTTCTTTGGTTCAGGTAAATCGCACTTTCTGAAAACCTTGTCGTATATTCTGGCCAATAAAGTGGCACGCGATGCTGAAGGTAATGAGCGCAGTGCAGCCGAATTCTTTGATGAAAGCAAAATTCGTGATGCGTTTATCCGTGCGGATATTGGCAAGGCGGTCAGCCATCATGCCGATGTCATCCTGTTTAACATCGACAGTAAAGCCAGTTCCAATGATGACGGCAATCCGATCCTGAATGTGTTTTTACGTGTGTTTAACGAGTATCAGGGGTTTAGCGCGGATCATCCACATATTGCCCATATGGAACGTCACCTGAGCCAGAAAGGGGTCTACGAACGCTTTAAACAGGCGTTTGAGGAATCCAGTGGCATGTCCTGGCTAGAGGAGCGTGACGGCTTTCAGTTTTATCAGGATGATGTCGAAACCGCGATTTCCCAAGCCCTCAACTTATCTGCTGAAGCTGCGCATAAATGGTTTGAGGATTCTGAGCAGACCTTTAGTGTTTCGGTCGAAAACTTCTGTCAGTGGGTGAAAGAATACCTGGACAGCAAAGGACCCCAGCAACGCATGTTGTTCTTGGTCGATGAAGTGGGGCAGTTTATTGGCAGCGATACCCGCTTGATGCTGACACTGCAAACCATTACTGAAAACCTGGGTACGATCTGTAAAGGCCGCGCTTGGATTATCGTGACCTCACAGGCAGACATCGATGCTGTTTTAGGTGAGATGTCTTCTTCCAAAGCCAATGACTTCTCCAAGATTGCTGGACGTTTTAAAACCCGTTTATCGCTGTCCAGTTCAAATACCGATGAAGTCATCCAGAAACGTTTATTACGTAAAACTCCGGAAGCTGAAGCACTGCTTAGATCAGTGTTTGAGCAAAAGGGTGATATCTTAAAAAATCAGATTACCTTTGACCGTTCAGGCCCAACCCTCAAGAACTATGAGGGTCCAGACAGCTTTATCCATAACTATCCTTTTGCGCCGTACCATTTCCAGCTGGTGCAAAAAGTATTTGAAGAAATTCGTAAGGTCGGTGCGACCGGTGCACACTTGGCCTATGGTGAGCGGTCCATGCTGGATGCGTTCCAGATGGCCGCCAATGCGATTGCCACAGATGAAGTCGGTGCCCTGGTTCCTTTCCACCGCTTCTATACTTCAGTGGAAGGATTTCTGGATACAGCAGTGAAGCGTACCATCGACCAGGCAGGGCAGAATAAGACCCTGGATGGTTTTGATGTGCAGATGCTGCGTACCCTGTTCATGATCCGCTATGTCGATATCATCAAAGGTACGCTGGATAACCTGGTGACTTTGTCGATTGAGAAAATTGATGAAGATAAGCTGGCATTGCGCAAGCGGATTGAAGAGAGCCTGCAGCGTCTGGAAAAAGAAAGCCTGATTACTAGGAATGGCGATGAGTTCCTGTTCCTGACTAATGAAGAGCGGGATATCACTCGAAAAATTAAAGCCACTGACTTAGCAGCTTCAGAAGAAAATAAAGAGTTAGCCAATCTGATCTTTAAAGATTTACTGCGCGATCAGAACAAATACCGCCATCAAGCCAACAAGATGGACTATCAGATTGGTCGTTTCCTGGATGGTCATAGCCTGGATGGCAAGTATGAGAGCGATTTAAAAGTTGAAATCATTTCTCCGCTGGATACGGAATACAACCTCTACAGTGAAGCTTACTGTATTGGTAAAAGTACTCAGGCCGAAGGACAAGTGCTGTTTAAACTGGCAGACGATAAACAGTTCTTTAATGAACTTCGCACCTGGCTGAAAACCAATAAATTCATCCGCTTAAATGATGATGGCACTCAGTCCGATATCACCCGTATTCTGGCAGACCGTGGCCGTGAGAACCAGGAACGTAAAAAACGTCTGCGTGTCCGGGTCGAAGAAATGTTGCTGGACGCGGAAAGTTATGCCTTGGGTCAACATCTACAACTTTCATCTTCAAGTCCAACCACCAAGCTGGATGAGGCTTGTCGTTATTTGCTGGAAAACACTTATACCAAACTGAGCTATCTGCAGGTCTATCAGCAGGATGCTTGGCGTGAACTGAACGCCGTCTTGACTGTGGATGATATGGCGCAGCTGGGCTTGTCTCTGGATGGCGGTCAGAGCAATCCGAAAGCCCTACAGGAAGTGGAGCAGTACATTGCACTGCGGGCCACTGGTACAGAGCGTATTCTAGTCTCAGATGTGATAGACCGTTTTGCCAAACGTCCTTATGGCTGGCCGGATGCCGAGATTTTACTGCTGGTGGGTCAGCTGGCGGCAATGGGGCGGATTTCACTGCAGTTAAATGGTGGCAGCTTACAGTTAAAAGATGCCTTTGAGCCTTTACAAAACAGTCGCCGTCGCCGTGATGTTTCCATTATTAAAAAGCGCCAGACTGATGATCAGGTGTTGAAACAGGCACGCCAACTCACCCAAGACCTATTCTCGGCCATGGGACCAGCGACAGAAAAAGAGCTGTTTGAGTTCTATACGGCTTTGTTGCATAAATATGTAAGCATCTGATTTAAATAAATTTAATTTTGGATCAAAAAATAATCAAAACTTTTAAAATCATATAGTTATGAAATCTTTGTGCAACAAAGCCCATTGGGTTGAACAAGGGGCATGTATTTATCTCTGTGGTAGTTTAAATATGGCCCAAGGTATTGATGATGCTTTAGTAGAAATTTTAGGTGCTAAACAAATTAATGCCTTACGTAAGGCCGGTCACTACCGACGAGATGTGTATTAATGCTTAGCTAGATTGGCATAAATTCTATTTCTACAATCCTCCATCGATGGGGGGATTTTTTTATGGCCATCTGAATAATTATCGGCAATCACATATTTTTTAATAATTAAGATGTCTTGCACGAAGCAAATTTCAAAATAATTAGATAGACACGGCAAAAATAAAACGCTTGGCAAAATAAGATTGGCATGAATAGTGCATTATTTTAATGCAAATCATTCATTTAATGCTGAATTTAGCATCAATTTAGTTCACGAATCACGATAAAAGAAATTGAGATTGGGTATTTATGAAAATCTATACGGAAAGACTTGAGGGTAATGTCGTACAAGAAAATGTTGAGATAGTTGAACTGACATTTGATACACGACAAAAGAGCCGTTTTCGTGCAACTTTAGCTAACGGGCACGATATTGGTGCAGATTTACCCCGTACCGGCATTTTAAGGCACGGTTCATATATCGCAACTCAAGAGGGTGATGTACTGCGTGTCGATGCCAAAGCAGAAAAACTCATGAAAGTAGAAGCACCAAGCAGCTTTGATTTATTAAAAGCAGCGTATCACTTAGGTAATCGTCACGTCCCTTTAATGCTCACACCAACGGCGCTGTATTTTGAGCCAGATCATGTATTGGCTGAAATGATAATTGGACTTGGTTTAACGGTATATGAAACCATGCATCCATTTGAGCCTGAAAGCGGTGCTTATGCACAGCATCAGCATGATCACAGATTAAGCCCAATTAAGGCTTTGCATCATGTTCACACCTAATGCTTCACAGCTTTTAAGTCTGTTGACTTTGTCCTCAACGGCACTACCAATTGGGGCGTACTGTTATTCTCAAGGGGTAGAAAGTGCGATTGATCAGAGCTTAATTTTTGATGAAACCTCGAGCATTACTTATTTTGAAGAAGTGCTTGAAATGCTTTTGGTACGGTTTGAGCTGCCCGTTTTGAAACGCCTAATAATATTTTTTGATCAGCCTGAGCAGTTTGAATACTGGGCGCAGTTATATAGAGCAAGTCGAGAAAGCAAAGAGTTATTGGCTGAATCACAGCAATTGGCATTTTCATTAAATGCGTGGATTCGTGATGTGCTGAAAAAGCCTGTGAAATTAAAAAAGCAGATCGGTTTCGTACCCATCTATGCGCATCTTTGTGGGCAACTCGAACTTGATGTTGCAGAGGTTTTGACTGCTTATACCTTTACCGTACTTGAAAATCAGGTGTTGGCTGCCGTGAAAACTGTACCACTTGGACAGATGAGTGGACAACGGATTTTATGGCATGTGCATGGGCTGATTCCAGAGGCAATTGAACGTGCTTTAGCACTGCAAGATGCTGAACTCAGTAGCGCCTTACCTAATTACGCCATGCTCAGTATGGCACACGAAACACAATATTCACGATTATTTAGATCTTAAAAATAAAGGACATTTCACATGACAGAACGTAGCCCATTACGCGTAGGTATTGGCGGTCCAGTTGGTTCAGGTAAAACAGCGCTTACTTTAAATTTATGTCAGGCACTGCGTGAAAAATACAATATGGCGGTGGTGACCAATGATATTTATACCAAAGAAGATTCCAACTTTTTAACACGCCATGAAGCTATGTCACCTGAGCGTATTGTTGGTGTAGAAACAGGTGGTTGCCCGCATACCGCAATTCGTGAGGACGCCTCCATTAACCTAGCGGCTATTGATGACCTGTGCGAAAAATTTGATGGCCTTGAACTGATCATTATTGAAAGTGGCGGTGATAATTTGGCAGCAACATTTAGCCCGGAACTTTCAGATTTAACCCTGTATGTAATTGATGTGGCGGGTGGGGAGAAAATTCCGCGTAAAGGTGGCCCCGGTATTACCAAATCTGATTTGTTAATCATAAACAAAACCGACCTTGCACCAATGGTTGGAGCAAATTTAGATGTGATGGATCAAGACGCGAAACGTATGCGCGGTGAAAAACCTTTTCTATTTTCCAATATGAAAACTAAAGATGGCTTAAATGACATCATCAGCTTTATTGAGAAACAAGGTTTGTTTAAAGCATAAGGGGCATCCACTATGAAGTTATTATTGCAAAGAATTACCTTCACATCGTTGGCATTCTTTCCCTTGGTAGCAATGGCGCATCCAGGCCATGAGCATAGCCATAATAGTTTTATCAGCGGTTTTGTGCATCCATTTACAGGGCTTGATCATCTAATGATGGCGTTAGCATTTGGCGTATTGATTTGGACTGCACACCAGCGCTGGAAATGGGCCGGATTATTCGGTTTATCTGCCGCAATGATTGTCGGTTTTATGATCGGTGCACAATTCAACTTAGCAACAGCAATTGCTGAAAACGGCATTATTGCGTCGTTAATTGTATTGGCTGTTGCTCTTTGGACCAAAACCAATAAAGCCGTTCCTTTTATTGCTGCACTTTTGGCCGGTTTTCATGGCATCGCACATGGTACGGAACTTGGCCAAAGCGGTCAGGCAGTTTTACTGGTCGTTGGTATGGTTACAGCGATGGCATCTATATACGTATTCGGTTTGCTCGTCGGCGCATTTATTCAAAAATATGTGCCTTATGGTAAGCAAATGATTGGTGCTTTGACAGCTATTGTTGCTGTAATTGGTTTAGCTTGATGCCTCATTCATCTCAAATAATAGGGAGATGCAAATGAATGATCTGGTATTAAGCGAAACAAAATTTATATCGACACAACAGCAGCATAACAGCCAACTGTGGTATGCCTGTTTGGAACTTGGTTTTGCCTATCAAGTACAGTCAAATCGAACCGTATTACAGCATCGCAAGCATCATGGGCCTGTACGCGTTCAGAAGATGTTGTGGCCTGAAAAAACTGGTATTTGCCATGCAATTATTGTGCATCCACCAGCAGGAATTGCTGGCGGAGACCATCTGACTTTTGATATGAAAGTTGAGGCGAATGCGCATGCGTTAGTTACCACGCCCGGTGCAGGAAAATGGTACAAAACCAATGGCAAGCAAGCCTATCAGCATATTCATATACATGTCGCAGCACAGGCGACATTTGAATGGTTACCGCAAGAAACCATGCTTTTTGATGGTGCCAATGCAGACTCTGAAACACATATTCATCTAGATGAAATGGCCAGTTTTATTGGGTGGGATATGTTGGTCATCGGTCGACAAGCACGTGGTGAAATTTTTCAGCAAGGGCAATACCAAAGCAAATTTAGGCTGTATCGTGCAGACAAATTATTGGTTGCAGATAGTTTAAATTTTAAGGGGCAGGATCGGTGGCTTACATCCTGTTTAGGTATGAATGGACATGCTGTGATGGGAAGTTTCTGGGCAGTAGCACCATCGCGTTTAAGGCAAACAACATTACTGGCTGAACATATCGAATTAATCCGTGAATTGATTATGCGGATGAATCTAGCGGTGACTTTAACCCTGTTAGATGATGTGATTTGTGCACGTTATTTAGGCGATGATGTACGTGAATGCCATGATGCTTTTGCAGCAGTCCGTGCCCGTTTAAGACGCTATTGGTATGACCTAGCAGAAGAATTCCCACGGATTTGGCGCACTTAAGTTTTGCCATCATTGGAAAGTAGATAGGTCTAGCAAGATTAATAGATTAAGTGTTCATTTTACCTTTGGGTTAGGACACTAAAAATCAAAACGTGCGAGAGCGAAAGAAGAATTTGCACGCATTTTGCATTCTACATTTTAGAAGATTAGGAAATTGTTATGGAACTTAATCCAACTGAAAAAGATAAATTATTAATTTTTACCGCAGGCCTTGTTGCTGAGCGTCGTAAAGCGCGTGGATTAAAATTGAATTATCCAGAATCAATTGCATTTATTTCAGCAGCACTGCTTGAGGGCGCACGCGATGGCATGTCCGTGAGCGAGTTAATGCATTACGGCACAACCTTGTTAAGTCGTGAAGATGTCATGGATGGTGTCGCGGAAATGATTGCAGAAGTGCAGGTCGAAGCTACTTTTCCAGATGGTTCAAAGTTAGTCACAGTTCATCAACCCATTGTCTAATAAAAATAAGGAGTAAGCCATGATTCCTGGTGAAATTATTACGCCTGATTCAGACATTGAAATGAATGTCGGACGAGAAACACTGAAAATGCGTGTTGCTAATGCAGGCGATCGACCAATTCAAGTCGGTTCTCATTTTCACTTTGCTGAAGCCAATGATGCTTTGCAATTTAATCGAGAGCAAGCTAGAGGCTATCGACTCAACATCGCTGCTGGAACAGCAGTTCGTTTTGAACCGGGCCAAAGTCGAGATATCGAATTGGTTGCACTTGCAGGTAAACGTGAGGTGTATGGGTTTGCAGGGCGTGTTATGGGTAAATTGGATTAACTATTTTTATGCTCAAGTGTCTTGTTGAACAATTAAATTATTGTTAGTAATAAGTTCAATAAGTACATGAAAAAGCATAAGAGAATTAAATGTTAATAATGAAAATACGCCCAGCAACTGTTGATGATGTTGAAGCCATCGCTGCTGTTATTGAACCTTTTGTCGATTATGTTGTCGTGACTGAAGAAGGACGTGAACGCTTTAAACCTGATATGTTGAAAAACATCTTCCAACAACCACTTATTCATTATTTTGTGGCAGAAATTAATGAAGAAATCGTTGGGAATTTGGCGTATATCGCTCCATCTCATGTCATGCATTATTTCTTAAAAGCTGAATATCACGGTCAAGGTTATGGTCGACAAATGTGGGACTTTTTAGAGCAAGAAATACTTAAAAATGATCCCGATATAATCACAATAAATTCAAGTCATTATGCACTCGATATTTATAAAAAATATGGATTTGAAGTGGTCGGTGCGCTAACGGAGAAATGGGGTATTCAATTTATTCCGATGCAAAAGCTGCTAAAGCCAAAAAATCTAGAATAGGAAATATATTAATGAAAATGTCTCGCCGTGCTTATGCGGAAATGTTTGGCCCTACAGTAGGTGATAGAGTTCGCTTAGCTGATACAGAATTGTTTATTCAAGTTGAACAAGACCTCACGACTTATGGTGAAGAAGTTAAATTTGGCGGTGGCAAGGTCATTCGCGATGGTATGGGACAGTCACAATTATTGTCTGATGAGGTCGCTGATACCGTCATTACCAATGCTTTAATTGTCGATTGGTGGGGTATTGTCAAAGCCGATGTTGGACTTAAAAATGGTCGTATCTGGAAAATAGGTAAAGCAGGTAACCCTGATATTCAACCTGACATTACAATTCCTTTAGGTGCAGCAACTGAAGTCATCGCAGGTGAAGGACAAATCTTAACGGCGGGAGGGATTGATACTCACATTCATTGGATTTGCCCACAACAAGTTGAAACAGCACTAATGTCAGGCACAACTACAATGATTGGTGGTGGTACAGGCCCCGCCGCAGGAACATCTGCAACCACAGTAACTCCAGGCCCATGGCATATTGCGACCATGCTACAAGCTATTGATGATTTACCTATGAATATTGGTCTGTTAGGTAAAGGCAACTTGAGTCAGCCAGAACCAATCGCTGAACAAATCAAAGCCGGTGTGGTGGGTTTAAAATTACATGAAGACTGGGGATCGACGCCAGCCGCGATTGATAACTGTCTAAGTGTGGCGGATCAATACGATGTACAAGTTGCCATTCACACAGACACACTAAATGAAAGTGGCTTTCTAGAAGAAACCTTAGCAGCATTTAATAACCGGACCATCCACACTTACCATACTGAGGGTGCGGGCGGTGGTCACGCACCAGATATTTTAAAAGCAATTGGTCAACCCAATGTTTTACCATCTTCAACCAATCCCACACGTCCATATACCGTCAATACCATTGATGAACATTTAGATATGTTGATGGTTTGCCACCATTTAGACCCTGCAATTTCTGAAGATGTTGCTTTTGCTGAAAGTCGGATTCGCCGTGAAACTATTGCTGCAGAAGATATCTTGCAGGATATGGGCGCAATTGCCATGATGTCTTCCGACTCGCAAGCGATGGGGCGTGTGGGTGAAGTAATATTACGTACTTGGCAGACAGCACATAAAATGAAAGTGCAACGCGGCCCACTCGAAGGTGATAATCAAAATCACGATAACAATCGTGTGAAGCGCTATATTGCTAAATATACGATTAATCCTGCCATTACCCATGGATTAAGCCATGAAGTTGGTTCGATTGAAGTGGGTAAATTAGCCGATATTGTTTTATGGAAGCCTGCATTTTTTGGTGTTAAGCCCTCGATGATTATTAAAGGCGGAATGATTGCAGCTGCGCCGATGGGTGATATTAATGCTTCAATTCCAACGCCACAGCCTGTGCATTATCGTCCGATGTTTGGCGCTTACCCTCGTGGCGTACATAACACCTGCATTACCTTTTTATCGCAAGTGGCAATAGAGCAAGGCGTACATGAACAATTGGCTTTAAAGAAGTTGATTAGTCCTTGTAAAGCCACGCGTAATATCTCGAAAGCAGATATGAAGTTAAATACTTATTGTCCTGTAATGGAGGTTGACCCTGAGATTTATGAAGTACGTGCAGATGGTGTGCATTTGACTTGTGAGCCTGCGGAAGTGTTACCAATGGCGCAGCGTTACTTCTTATTTTAATCATTTCCAAAACACTATTTCACAAAGCCTTTCTGAATATGAAAGGCTTCTCTTTTTTAAATTTTAGTATTTTTGAAAAGTAAATAATCTTTAAAATAGGCTTTGTTGCATAAATATGTAAGCATCTGATTTAAATAAATTTAATTTTGGATCAAAAAATAATCAAAACTTTTAAAATCATATAGTTATGAAATCGTTGTGCAACAAAGCCATTCTAAAGTAAAAATATTAATAATTTTTTTATGTTTTGTATTCATTAGACAGTCCAAAGAAAAAATATTTTTTAGATATTAAATTTATAAAGTTAGATGCTCAATATGCACGCGTCATCAGTTGTCGTTCCTTTAGAAAGGAAATAAAACTTGTATACTAAGTTTTGGCGCACTAATTGCTTAATTCATTCTATTTTTTGACTGTTTGATATAACAAATTAGGAAGTGGATGTGACAGCAACATATTTACGTGGGCAAGATCTGATAGACCAGATTCAACAACAAGACTATTCCAGAGATCTGATTGGCTATCATGGAGAACCACCCAAAGTGGAATGGCCAAATGGTGCTCGTGTCGCGGTTCAGTTTGTATTGAACTATGAAGAAGGCGGTGAAAACCATGTAGAACATGGTGATGCAGGTTCAGAACAGTTTTTGTCAGATATTATTGGCGCGGCCAGTTTTCCAGACAAACACATGTCGATGGATTCCATGTACGAATATGGCTCACGAGCGGGCTTTTGGCGCATTCACCAAGAGTTTAAAAAACGCCAACTCCCCATGACCATTTTCGGTGTGGGTATGGCTTTGGCACGCAATCCTTACATTGTGGAAGCGATTAAAGCAGCCAATTATGATGTCGTATCGCATGGTCAACGTTGGTTGCATTATCAAGATATGCCAATCGAACAAGAACGCCAACATATGGATCAAGCTATTAGCGTGCTTGAAACGCTATTTGGTAAAACACCAATCGGTTGGTATACCGGACGTGATAGCCCGAATACTCGAAAATTACTTGCTGAATTTCCTCAGATTCAATATGACTGTGACTATTATGGCGATGACTTACCATTTTGGAGCACAGTGACGAATGTAGATGGTGCAACACGTCCGCATTTAATCATTCCATATACACTTGAAAGTAATGATATGAAGTTTTGCTCGCCGGGTGGTTTTAATAGTGGTGAGCAATTTTATCAATACCTTAAAGATGCCTTTGATGTGTTATATGCCGAAGGTGAAACTGCGCCAAAAATGCTATCTATTGGTATGCACTGTCGTATTTTAGGGCGACCAGGACGCTTTAAAGCACTACAAAGATTCTTAGATTATGTGCAATCGCATGAAAAAGTATGGGTTTGTCGTCGTGCCGATATTGCAGAACATTGGATAAAACACCATGCACCGTAATAAAAAAAATAAAGAAGAAAGAGAGGCTTAGCGCCTCTTTTTTTGTGCCTATAAAAAGCAATTTGTCTAAGAAATAAGGGATTGGCATTGATATTGCAAAACATGTTTTGAACGAACATTAAATATTTTTAGGCGATTTAATAGTGCAACTTGTTGAATTTAATCAAGCATCCGAAGCCGATGTAAAAACATTTTTAAAGCACTGTGTGCAAATTGAAAGCTGGGCGAATGAGCTGCTCAGTCAGCGTCCGTATGCATCATTAGACAGTATTTTGGAATACGCGGCTCAAGCTGCTCGTACATGGTCGTGGGAAGAAATTAAATCTGCTTTAGATAATCACCCGCGTATTGGTGAAAAAAAAGCCCAAGCTGAACTTTCTGAATTAGAAAAGAATTTTTCCAACCGTGAACAATCCGCTATTTCAGCCGATGAAGAAACACAAATGGCATTGCTCAAAGGCAACATCGCTTATGAAAAAAAGTACGGCTATATCTTCTTAATTAAAGCTTCAGGCTTAAGCAGTGAAAATGTATTACAAGCATTGCAGTACCGTCTGCTGAATGATCCAGAAACTGAAAAGCGTATTGTCCATCATCAATTGGCTGAAATTGCCTTATTAAGATTAAAACAGGAGCTAAGTGCATGATCAGCTCACATATTTTAGATACAAATCTGGGGAAACCTGCTGCCAATGTCTTGATTAAATTATTCAATGCAGACGGTATGTTACTTGGTGAAGGGCAAACCAATGCAGATGGCCGTGTGACCGACTTTGGTTTAAGCGAATTTTCTACGGGTAGCTATAGCTTAGAGTTTGCCACAGCGGACTATTTTGAAAGTCTTAATACCGAAACTTTTTTCCCAAAAGCAGTGATTCATTTCTTAGTAAAAGATGCCTCACAGCATTTTCATATTCCTTTGTTGATTAGCCCTTTTGCCTATTCAACATATCGCGGTAGCTAAAAACAGCATCATAAAACGGATCGGGGGATATAAAAATGACAGAACAAAATCAAACAGTTTCACCAGAACATGAATATTTAGGTGCAGGGAAAAGCCTAGCTTATGGCTTACAACATGTATTGACGATGTATGGCGGTATTATTGCGCCGCCACTGATTATTGGTACAGCCGCAGGACTTGAACCTGCACAAATTGGTTTATTAATTGCAGCAGCATTATTTGTCGGTGGTTTAGCCACGATTTTACAAACGGTCGGTGTGAAATACATCGGTGCAAAATTACCCCTAGTTCAAGGCGTATCCTTTGCTGGTGTGGCAACGATGATTGCCATAGTCACTGCAGGTGGTGGGCTTTCGGCAGTATATGGTGCGGTTATTGTTGCTTCATTAATCGGTTTCTTTTTAGCACCATATTTTTCAAAAATTATTCGTTTTTTCCCGCCAATCGTGACCGGCTGCGTGATTACCGTGATTGGTTTGTCATTGCTACCTGTCGCAGTACGTTGGATGATGGGTGGAAATAGCAAAGCGCCTGATTGGGGCAGTGCTGAAAATATTAGTTTGGCTTTTCTAACTTTAGCCATTGTCATTGTGCTGAATATTACTCGAAACGCTACAATTCGTCGTTTATCCATCTTATTAGCAATTGTGCTAGGTACAGTGCTGGCATATGCGATGGGCTTTGGCGATTTCTCAAAAGTCGCAAATGGCAATTGGATTCAATTCCCAAGTTTCTTTGCCTTTGGTATGCCAACATTTGAACTGAGTGCCATTATTGCCATGCTAATTGTGACATTGGTGATTATGACTGAAACTACAGCTGATATTATCGCTGTTGGTGAAATTGTCGGTACCAAAGTCGACGCTGAACGTATTACCAATGGGCTACGTGCCGATATGCTTTCAAGTGCAGCAGCACCAATATTTGGCTCATTCATGCAAAGTGCCTTTGCACAAAATGTAGGCTTGGTCGCGATTACTGGTGTAAAAAGCCGTTTTGTTGTTGCAGCGGGTGGCTTAATTTTAGTTGTATTGGGTATTTTACCAATTATGGGCCGTTTGATTGCTGCAATTCCTGTACCGGTATTGGGTGGCGCAGGTTTGGTATTGTTCGGTACAGTGGCTGCAAGTGGTATTCGTACTTTAGCTAAAATTGATTATAGTGAGCAAAAGAACCTAATCATTGTTGCTACAGCAATTGCCGCAGGTATGATTCCAATTATTGATCACTCATTCTATGCGAACTTCCCAAAATGGGTACAAACCCTGTTCCATTCAGGTATTAGTTCAACGTGCCTCATGGCCATCGTATTAAATATTGTGTTTAACCATCTAAACTTTTTTAAAAGTAAAGAAGTGAATAAAACCAGCAATATTGTTATAGATAGTCATCACTAAGCTATTCAAAATAAATAAAAAAAGCTCACATTAATGTGGGTTTTTTTTATTAAAAAATCTAATATTGGCTTTGTTTTTGCTAAATAAATTACTCAAAACGTATTTATCGCTAGGAAAAACAATTTAATGAAATTTATGCCTCTTTCAGCTGCAATTCTATGCACTATTTCAGCCAACTCTATCTTTGCAGCCCCAATCTGGCAAGACTTCAGCATTACCGGTCTATATGGCACCGACTATCAGCTCATTGCAAAAGAAGACAAACAAACCACTGTGACATTTGAATACGCGTCAAAGCTTAAATATGGTGATTTCTTCATTTTTGCCGACCGTACACATAATGACGTCGGCGATCAAACCTATTTTGAAGCATCACCACGATTGAGTTTAGGCGCTGTAACGGGTAAAGAACTTAAATTTGGCCCTGTAAAAGATGTATTGCTTGCAACCACTTGGGAAGCGGGTAGCAACATGGATAATTTTCTCTATGGTATTGGCTTAGACTTTGATGTGCCATATTTTCAATATGCAAAATTAAATTTATATAAAGTGAATAATGATACTAAAGCTGATGACTATCAAATGACGCTTACCTATGCCATACCTTTTAAAATTGGCTCAGAATCTTTCTTAGCAGATGCTTTTCTGGATTGGTCAACTGCGGAAAAAGGCTCAGCCAGTGAGATGAACTGGACCAGTCAATATAAATGGAATGTGGGGCAACATATTTCCCCAGATACACGCCTGTATGTAGGCGTTGAGCATTCAGTTTGGAATAATAAATATAATATTAAAGGTAAAGATGAAAATAACGTCAGTGCGCTAGTGAAATATCACTTCTAATTGATTCGTTAAAACCGTACATCGTTACACAACATACTGCACAAGACTTAAAAGCCCCACGGATGGGGCTTTTAATTTCTGAGACAATTTTAAATTGAGGTTTCAATTTCAATGATAGTTTAAATTTATGCCACGATATTGAGTACTTCATTAAACTGATAAACATCACAATTATGTCCAATACCAATACGATCAACCACGGCAAAGTTACTTGGCGCCTCTAAAGTTAATAGAGGGTGATGCCATGTACCTGCATGGTAGTTAACACCTTGTGTACCATCTGAAATAAAAGCACAGAGTTTTGAAATATCAGGCGTTTGATCATCCAATGCAGGTGCCACCACAATTAAAAAAGCCTGACCTTGCATCGGGATAAAAGCTTGTGAGCCATTCGGATGTCGCTCAAGCATCGAAACCGAAAAAGGAATTTCTGTCTGTTTAATATTACGAAAAATACTAATACCTGCATGTGCTTCACCGAAGATTTCAGTGGTTACAAGGGCATGATAACGCTCGGTATGTGCATCATTGATATGAAAAAAATCCTGTCCTCCGCAGCAAATCACCTCACCAAAAGGGGCAAAGTTTTCAATGCTCAGGGGCTGTAGCTGAATTGTTTGAACCATGTGTAATTCTTTTATTGTCTATATCAAGTGTAGGAGAAGAAGGATAAAACCACAGTACTTATCCTTCTCGATGTAGAAAGTATTCAAGCTTTCAATTTAGCTTTTGGTTTTACCCCACAAACGAATACGGCTGATACCACCATCTGGAATCATATTAATGCGAATATGCGAGATCTTTTCATGTTGCAAAATTTCGTTTACAAAGCTATGAATATGATCCATTTGCATGTCTTGTGCTTCAAGCAAAAATGGCCAGAACATACTTTGTGGAATTAATTGTGGATCAGTTGCATCTTTAACATATACGGCTTGAATAGAGACTTGGGCTGGAAAGTTGCCTTTAAAGTGTGCCGTATCGATATCAATTTTTTCAATTGCACCAGTTTGACCCAAAGCCAAAATACACCAATCAAAGCCCGGTGCACGACGACGTTTGGTTTCCCAACCATCACCCATATTAATTCCGCGACCTGGGTTAATCAGATTACGTGGATGACCAAAATGTGCATCGCTATAAGCAATTACACGTCCACCATTTTCTAAAGCAACTAAATCAATTGTTGCAGTGTGATCTTGTTGTTGAACGCTCACTTCACCATACACTTTAAAACGAGCAACACCACCATCAGGAAAAATATTTAAACGCACATGAGTAAAAACTTGGTCAGCTGTAATCGGCAAAACATGATGCTGACTTGGGCCAAGTACGTTGTTCTCTAATATGTTCAACCATTCAGCTTGAGCAAGATCGCCATCAGGGGCGTAGCAGGCTTCAACTGAAGCTGAAGCAGGGTAATTCCCAGTGAAGAAGGTAGTGTCAATATCTAAAGCCTTAATATGCCCAGCTACGCCCAATTGAATAATTGCCCAGTCATAACCTGTGTGACGTTTACGGCGCGTTTCCCAACCATCCATCCATTTACCATGGTCATCGAATTTATCTTCAACAAAAATTGGCGCGTCAAATTGAAGCATACGTTTTGCTTCTGCGAAAAATTCATCTGAACATTCAATAATTTTTGCACCAATACGGTCATCTGCCAAATTGGTAAGTGTCTGTAATTGTGCAGGAATATCAAAATCGGGTGCTAATAAAGTCGCCATATATTAAATCCATTCGCTATTTTCTTTCAAAATTCATGCTTTGCGCTATCGTGCTACAAAAAATTTAACAAACGATAAAAACAAGCATTTACACGCGTTTAGATGCACAGCGTGTGCCAACTTTAGATTTTTTTCAGGGCGCTTTATAAAAAATGGCACGCTTTTAGCATTTTATGACTTAGAAACTTATAAAACACAGGGGAATTATAGATGGAAATTACAATTATTGGTGCAGGTATGGCGGGTCTAACTACAGGCATCGCACTAAAAAAATTCGGACACCAAGTAACCATCTATGAACAGGCAGAACAAATTTTACCGGTGGGTGCTGCTATTTCGTTATGGTCTAACGGTGTGAAATGTCTAAATTATTTGGGTTTGACAGAGCAAGTTGAAAAGCTTGGCGGCAAAATGGATAACCTTGCTTATATTGATGGTCTGACGGGCGATGTGATGACCCAGTTTAGCCTTTATCCATTGATTGAAGAAGTCGGGCAACGACCATATCCGGTATCACGTGCGGAACTTCAGAATATGTTAATGGATGAATTTGGTCGTGAAGATATTCATCTAGCTAAGAAAATGATTTCTTTTGTTGAAGAAGGCGAGCGTGTAAAAATTCAATTTGCAGATGGTAGCGAAATAGAATCTGATCTATTGGTGGGTGCAGACGGTACACACTCAATTACTCGTGCCTATGTTTTAGGTGAGCAAGTTGAGCGACGCTATGCAGGCTATGTCAATTGGAATGGTCTCGTTGATGTCTCAGACGATTATGCCGCAGCAGATCAATGGACAACGTTTGTAGGTGAAGGCAAACGTGTTTCACTGATGCCAGTGGCGAATAATCGTTTCTATTTCTTTTTTGATGTGCCGTTAGCTGTTGGTCTTGAAAATGATCGTAGCCAATACAAAGCTTTATTCAAACAATACTTTAAAGGATGGTGTGAGCCTGTCCAAAAGTTAATTGATGCAGTCGATGTGCAAAAGACCAATCGTGTAGAAATTCACGATATCGAACCATTTGCCAATTTTTACAAAGGTCGAGTGGTGATTGTAGGTGATGCAGCGCACAGTACAACACCTGATATTGGTCAAGGCGGCTGCCAAGCGATGGAAGATGCTATCTATTTGGCACGTTCATTGCAAATTAATACCTTAGGTTTACAAGATTCTTTACGTCGCTATCAGAACAAGCGTAATGAACGTGCCAATGAGTTGGTACTTCGTGCCCGTAAGCGCTGTGATGTGACACATATGAAAGATGAAGCGGTGACCCGAGAGTGGTATGAAGAGTTACGTAAAGAACAAGGCAATCATATTATGAAGGGAATTATTAGTAACATTGTCGGTAATCCACTCGACTAAGCTGTAAGACACAAAAAGAAATGTAAAACTAAAAGGTTAGCTTTCAGCAGCCAGTGTGAATATTCACACTGGCTTTTTTTAGCTATTTAGAAACATTAGATTGAAGAGCAAAGGATTAAATGTTTAAGGAAGTTGCTTTAATTGCAATTTGATTTCTTCCATTTTTTCGACCAATAAATTTACCATTATTTGTGAAAGACGAGATGTTTGACGTTTTGAAGCGACGCACAGTGCAATGGTTAAACGATGCATACCTTTTTCACGAATGGGCTTAAATACGATCTTTTTTGAGTTTAAAAGTGGTAATGCATCCATATATGACATTAAGCCAATGCCTAATTGTTGTTGAATTAATGATGTTATCATTCTAATGTCATTACATTCTATCTTTTGTATAGGATTAAATTTGTGATGTTTATAGAGTGTATGTACATAATCACTGATGACTAAGGGCTCACTTGGCATGATATGACGCTCATTTAAAGTGTCAGATAAATAGATTTTATCCATGCCGGCTAAGGTGTGATGTGGTGATAAAACATAGCCTAAAGGAATTTCAATAAAGGATAAGATTTCTAATTGATTGTGACTTTTAGGATTTAAGATAATGCCAAAATCTAATTCTGCATCAATGATTTTTCTCGATATTTCTTCACTGCTATTCATACTGATATTGAGATTAATCCATGGATAGCTTTCAGCCATGCGTTGAATACAATCCACGACAAAACCATCATTTAGGGCAGAAATAAAACCCATTTCAATATTGCCGCGACTTAATCCTTGAATTTCATCAAATCGAATTCGAGTCAGCTGATATTCTTTTTGCCATTTAAGCAAATCAGCATAAAGTAATTCACCTGCTAACGTTAGCTTCAGCCCCTGCGGTAAACGCTCAAATAAAGCAACGCCTAACTCTTCTTCAGCAAGAACAATTTGCCGATGCACTGCAGAGACTGAAATAAAAAGCTGTTCTGCGGCTTTACGTAAACTGCCAGTACGGGCAACAGCCATAAAATATTCAGAAAATCGGGAAAAGGTAATCGACATACAGCTATTCAATCTCACGGGCAGTTTACAAAGTACTTATCCATGCTTAAGCGATTTTCATGCCATAACTTTTGATTTTTTCAATTCATTCTGCTTTTGTGTTCTAAAAAGCAGAACATTGTATGCAAATCATTCTAATAGACAGAAATGCTATCCAAACGTATTTTTGACTTAGAAAAGAACGAATTAGCCCTAGTTACATGGCATAAAAGTTCTGCAAATAATGCGAATGTAGAGATTTAAAAATGAATGCGATTCCTGTACTGAATTTATTTACCCAACCACAATGCAGTTCATTTGATGCAAACGATTGGAATATTTTAGCGCAGCATTGGTACCCAGTTGCACGTACACAGGACGTTTCAGAACAACCGCAACAAGTACAATTACTTGATGTGAAAATGGCATTGTATAAAACTGAAAGTGGAAAAATTCATCTCGTGCGTGATATTTGCCCGCATCGTGGTGTGCCATTAACCAAAGGCTGGGTGAAAGGCGAAGAAATTATTTGCCCATACCACGGCCTACATTATAACGGTGAAGGAAAGTGTGTAAAAATTCCTGCACAGCCGGAACTTACACAAATTTCAGATCGTTTTTCACTGACCAAATTTCCAGTTGTAGAAAAATATGGACTTATTTGGACCAGTTTATTTAACCGCGATGTATCGAAAGCCAATTTTCCAGATTTAGACACGTGGGACAGTGAAGAACATCAGTCAATTCTCCCTCCATTTGTCGATATTGCTGGATCAAGTGGCCGTCAGCTTGAAGGCTTTATTGATGTTGCGCACTTTGCATGGGTACATAACCAAAGTTTTGCTGATCGTGAAAATCCTAAAGTACAAAAATATTCGACCGTTCGAACGGATTATGGCTTACATACAGAGTATGTGAGTGATGTCAGTAACTATCCGCATGGCTTACAACATTTAGCACCAGATGATTTTTTATGGAAACGTACTTTCGATGTCTATCCACCATTTTCAGCTATTTTGACTATCGACTTTCCTGAAAATGGCTTACTTAAAATTTTAAATGCGTGCTGTCCAGTTTCGCACAATAAAACGCGATTATTCGTTCCCTTAACTCGTAACTTTGATACTACAGGAGACTTACAGGCAGTTTATGATTTCAATGCACAAATCTTCGCTGAAGATCAGGACATGGTGGAAAGCCAAAAACCAGAAGAACTTCCTTTAGATATTTCAATGGAGGCACATTTTGAGGCAGATCGTTCATCAACCACTTACCGCCGAATTTTGGCAGAGTGGGGATTGAGCAAACGCTATACAGTTTAAAATGGCTTTGTTGCACAAAGATTTAAAAGATAACACTCTGCTCATTTGAACAGAATTCAAGTGACAACTTGGGTATGAGGACGACCTAATTCTGTAAATTTGTTCAATACGGCTATGCGTGCATGAATCTCATTCACCTGACTAGAAAAACTCCTTGCTGTTAATTTATCACCTAATAGTTTGATGCAATGCATCTTGGTTTCAACTAAACTTCGACGATGATAACCAGACCATTTTTTCCAAAGCGTTCTTCCTAAACGTTTAACTGTTTTCAGTAACTCATTCCGCTCTAAAGATCTCAATTTCTGATCTTTCCATGGTTTTGCATTTTTTCTTGGCGGAATGAGCGCATGTGCATCTCGATCTAGAATGACTTGTCTGCAGTGCTTCGTGTCATAAGCACCATCGGTATAGACCGAATCAATTCGTTCATCTAAGGGAATTTGAGCAAGTAAATCACCGAGTACTTGCGAATCGCTCACATTATTTGTAGTAAGCTGTACTGCACGTATTTGCAAGGTTTCAGCATCGATGCCAATATGAAGCTTACGCCATTGGCGACGATATTCAGGTCCATGTTTCTTACGTTTCCACTCACCTTCACCTAGAAACTTTAAGCCAGTTGAGTCGACGAGTAGATGTAGCCCATCACTACTTTTTTGATAGCTAATCGCAATATCAATATGTTTTTGTCTTCGACAAAGCGTACTGTAATCTGGTGCGGTCCAATTTAATCCACAAAGTTTAATCAGACTTTGAACAAAACCTGTGACCATGCGTAAAGAGAGTCTAAATAAAGATTTGATCATTTTGAAATTATAGGACTGAATAAACCTTATAGGCTAGGTTTGTGCAACAAAGCCCTGTGTATCTGATATTTATGCATCTTTCAATTTCTGAAGATACTATTCATCCAATATCCGCTGTTTTCGATTGAGAACAGCATTCAAAATCACAGCACAAAAAGCCGTTAGCAAAATTGGGCTGTTTAACAGAGGTGAAAGATAAGATGGTAGTTGTGAGAAAATAGTAGGTGAGAATACAGGCAACATACCTATGCCGGCACTGACTGCAATGATGTAGAGATTATTCACATTTTGAAAGTCGACACGCTGCAGTACTTTGATACCATTAGATGTCACCATCCCAAACATAAACAATGCGGCTCCACCTAGAACACATGAGGGTATAGACGCAACAAAGTAAGCTATTTTAGGAAATAGACCTAAAAGGATTAAAAACACACCAGCTAAAGCACATACACTGCGATTCTTAACACCTGTGATCGCTAGCAAACCGATGTTCTGAGCATAGGATGTATACGGGAAGATATTAAAAATCCCACCAATCATTGTGCCAAGGCTGTCAGCTCTAAAACCGCGAGTCAATTTTTCCTGATCCACCTCTTCTTCAACAATTTCACCTACAGCCATGAACATCCCAGCTGTTTCAATGAAAATAACCAGCATGACTACGCACATAGTCAAGACAGCCCAAAAGTTAAACTCTGGAATACCGAAGTGAAATGGCATCACCCAACCTAACCATGGGCTTTCATCTATCTTGTCTAAAGAGATGAGGCCAGAAAATGCAGCGATGATATAACCAATTCCCATCCCGATTAGAACTGAAATGTTGCCCAAAAAGCCTTTAACATAACGGCTGATGATAATAATGCTTAATAGAACACAGGCAGCGATAGATAAGTACAATGGATTTCCAAAGTCTTTTACCCCATATCCGCCAGCGGACCATGTGCCTGCAATACCAATGAGAGATAGACCAATCACAAGAATTTGAGTTCCTGTCACCACAGGAGGGAAGAATCGTATTAACTTTCCAATAAATGGTGAAATCAGGAAGCCAAAGATCCCTGCGATAATGATTGCCCCAAATACACTTAGTAGTCCCATATCTGGATTAGTCCCAATTGCAATCATTGGGCCTACTGCAGTAAAGGTAACTCCCATCATAATGGGAAAGCGAATACCTACATTTTTAAAACCAATAGTTTGAATGAGGGTGGCAATGCCACAAACAAATAGATCTGCAGTAATTAAGAAAGCAATTTCTGCAGTGCTTAACCCTAAAGCTCCTCCAACAATTAGGGGAATTGAAACAGCACCTGCATACATTACCAAGACGTGCTGGATACTGAGAAAAATCATGGAGCTTGGTTTTAAGTTATTGGCTGTGATTGTGTTAGTCATATATGTTTTTCTCCTTCAGCCTAAAAGGTATATTTGACGATGAAACTAGTAGCATTTTGATTAGTTTTAAAATATGGAGTGTCTTCGATTAAGAATTTGTTTTTCCAATAGTCGTATTCAATACCTGCTGCTAATTTTTTTGGGCTTAAGCCTAGATGAGGGCTAAGGTCATATTTGATTTGTGGGTTAAAGTGAAAGTCGGAAGAGTTATTACCTTTGGAATTGACTACCCAATCAATGTATCCATCAAAAATGATTGATGATTTAAGAAATGGGACGGTATATGACCAGGAAGGAGTGATTTGCCATTGTCCACTTGGGGTGTTTCCATCGTCTGGAATGCGATAGTAAAAATTAAGGGTGAAATAATCAAAGCCTTTGATATCTAGGTCAAAACCTGGACCAACTAAATAAGTCCACATATCGTCATAGCCAGGCTGATCTTGAATACTTAAGTCAAAACTCGTAGCTATTAGGACATCTTTCACTGGCCCAAAGCTCAAATTCGTATTGGTTAGTTTTCCTATTGAAAAGCGTGGGGCTATTTCTGTATAGACAGCATTATGTCCTTGGGAAGCAGTCTTTTCACCGTCAAACCAATAAGTGTCGACGAATAGAAAGAGATCTCCCCATCTCCAACTGCTCGCATGTTCAAAAGTAATCGTTTCATGTGTATCCGGCTCTACTTCGAAACCTTTACCATAAAGTGCAGAAATACTATTGGATTGCCAATATAACCAAGGTTTTTCTGCAAAAGAGTAAGTGCTGACTGCACAGGTACTTAATAGTAATGAAGTGATAATTTTTTTCATTTGAATGTCCCCGATATTTAAACGTCAGCACGATGTTTGTAAGTAGCATCAAAGCGTGACTGTAGATATTCCATGCTAGTAATTGGTGAATATTTAGGTGGATTGGATTCGCTGTAACAGTTAGGCAGGCAACGGATTACAGTTTTTGGGCTCGGCTGGATGAAGAATGGGAAAGAAAAACGTTGTTTGCCTTTAGGACTTGAAACACGATGTGGTGTAGATTTGTAGATGTCATTGGACCAACGGGCCATCATGTCGCCGATATTGATAACATAAGTATCAGGAATAGGCGGAGCATCGATCCAATTCCCATTCACATCCTGAACCTGCAATCCCCCTACATCGTCTTGAGCAAGAATAGTCACGCAGCCATAATCAGTGTGTGCTCCAGCATTGAAACTCTCTGATTGCGTATTGTCTAATGCAGGTGGGTAATGAATGAGGCGGAGTGCACACAGACTTTCTTGTAGGCAGTAATCAAAATAATTTTGTGGAAGACCAATGGCATGAGACATGGCATTTAGAAGAACTTTTCCTAAGTCCAACATCTCTTCAAAGTAGCCATCCATTACAGTTTTCCAGTCCTCGATATTCGGATATACATTAGGACCACGTAATGGTTCTTTATTGATTACATCAGGATGATCTGCTTCTAGGTGAACACCCATGTCATATACTTCTTTAAAGTCATTGGGCAGGTCAGGATTAAGTTGTTCAACACCCAATGCACCATATCCTCTGTGAGAGGCTTTGTGTTTTTGGATGTCTATTTCTAGTTTTTCAAGCAGTGGTTTACTAAAAAACTCTTTAGCTAAACTTTGAACTTCTGCAAGGTGATTCGGTTTATAACCACTGATATAGAAGAACCCCCATTCACGACATGCTTGGTCAATTTGGTTGCATATATCTGCATAATCAGGATGGTTAACGTCATAAAGAGGTGCAATGTCGATAACTGGTAATTTTTTCATGGGAAACTCCTTATTATTAGATATATGTTTTTTTGAACATGTCACGATAATGCTGTTCAACACTGATTGGTGGATATAGCGGTTCTGAGTTTTCCTCCAAACACTCTCGAATACATTCAATCTGATACTGGTGATTACCGCTGTAGAAGAATGGAACAGAATATCGTTCCCCACCTGAGATGTTGATGACGCGATGGAGGGTGGATCTATATGTATTGTTCGTCCACATAGAGATTAGGTCACCTAGGTTAACGACATAACTATCTTCAATTGGCTCTGCCCAAATCCATTGCTTTTGAGTTTGATCCCACACTTGTAAACCGCGGTTATGATCCTGAAGTAATAGGGTTAACCCTCCAAAATCAGTATGTGCCCCGCATCCTTTTTCATTTGGTTGAGCATTAGAGGGTTGTGGAGGATAGTGCAATAAACGCAAGGTGACTAAATCTGCATCCTTGCAGAACTCTGAGAAATAATCTTCTTCCAGACCTAGTGACGAACCGATAGCATGCATGAGCCTTTCTGAGACTTTGATCATTTCTAGTTGGTATTCCTCCATAACCTCTTTGAATCCATCAATATCTGGCCATTGGTTTGGGCCTTGGTTAAAAGCTTTATGGATGACAACAGGATCTGAAGCTGAGCGTTCCTTCCCGATATAAAAGCCTTCCTTGATATCAGGTGGAGAATCAGGTTCAAGGGTTTGTGCTCTTAATTGTTCATAACCTCGGTTTGCTTCAGAAAGCTCGATGGTCCATTGCATTTTCTGTTCTAGGGGAAGACTGAAAAATAATTTGGAATATTCAAAAACCTTATCTTGTAATGCTTTAGAAACTCCATGTCCCGTAATGTAAAAAAAACCTTTATCTAAGCATGCTTTCCGAATATTTGAAGCAATGTTTTGGTGCGTTTGTATGTCATTATCCAAAAGTCCAGAAATATCGATGATGGGTATAGAGGTAATGTTTTGATTGTTTTCCAGCGCAGTCATGTAGCAATCTCTCAAAAATAATGTTTTCTTTTTTTTATAAAATAATCATGAGACCGCATAGCAATGAATATCGATCAAGCTGATGCCAAAAAGAGAGCTATTCTTAATTAATTAAATAAAAACAATTGCTTAAACTTTTTTAATGAGTGATGATGCTGAAAAAGCAACGGGATGCACTGAAAATAATGCTTTAGGTCCAAAAAATGGCTGCTACTTAATGGCAAGTTTTTTGCTTCTATTTCAATAGCTCATTCAAATTTATAAATGGATTGGGGCTTTAAAATTGGAATAGGATGTGATGTTAAAATGAGTACACGTGGTCTTCGCTTTCACTCAGCAGCAATTCATTATTTTGATGCTGTACGCCGGTGCGGTTCAATCAGGGAAGCAGCCAGACAATTAAATGTCGTATCTTCTGCTGTAAACAGGCAAATTTTAAAACTCGAAGATGAAATTGGAGCACCATTATTCAATCGGGTGCCTTCGGGTATGGTGCTTACTCATGCAGGTGAGTTGTTTTCAAGACATATCAGTTTAGTACTGAGAGATACTAAGCGATTGCAGAATGAATTGGATGCACTGAAAGGGCTTTATAAAGGTCATGTTGAAATTGCGAGTGTTGAAACACTAGCGATTAATTTCCTGCCAGAGATTATTGAAAAATTCCAGGTCAAATATCCTAATATAACTGTAGGGGTTACAATTTTAGGCTCAAAAGATATCCCTAATGAAATCATTGAAAATCGGGTGGATCTAGGCTTGGCTTTTGCCTTGCCAAAGCATAATGATTTGCACCAAATAGCAATATCCCATTTTAAATTAGGTGCAATTGTATCGACTGACCATCCGCTGGCTTCTCAAAAGACGGTGTCATTCCATCAGTGCCTCGACTATGATGTGATTATGCCAAAACCTAATTTGTCTATTTATCAACAGTTGGCGCCATTATTTGCGGGTGCACAACATGCTATTCCAAATTTTAAAATGCAAACGAGTTCTTTGGAATTAATGAAACAGTTAATACTCAGGAATAAGGGAATTGGTTTTCAGACATTCTTTGGGTTGGAAAATGAAATAATTAATAATCGCCTTCGCTATATTCCGCTTAATGATAACAATGGTATCTACTGTGATTTAGGTCTGTATGCACGTAAAGGTCATTATCTTTCTACAGCAACAGACGCTCTCTCCAGGCTTATTACAGATGAAATCCTACAAAGAGGCGAAGCTGGACAATAAACATAACCTGAAAAGTACAACTAAAAAGCTAAGCCCTTATCGAAATCCCTCAATAAAGGCTTAGCTTTGTTTATTTTGGATAAGCAGCATCCACGCCTTTAACGAAATAATTCATACTCATCAATTGCGTATTTGAGAGATGTTTACCTTTTCCCAAAAGTAATGTTCCATCTTGTTTGTAAAGTGGTCCACTAAACACAATATATTGACCGTTACGAATTTTATCTCGGACTGCCAAAACCTTCATTTTTTCATTGTTAGAGACCATTGGACCAAAACCTGCTATATCGATGGCACCTTCCTTGACACCATACCATGTCGATCCCGACTTCCATATTTTGTTATGCACTTGCTGCAAAACAGGAGTATAGATTTTTTCCCAATATAACACTGATGCAGCTAGGTGACCTTTAGGAGCAAACTTACTCATATCTGAGTTCCAGCCAAAGCCAAATTTCCCTTTTTCCTGAGCAGCTTTAACTACAGCGGGTGAGTTGGTGACTTGTGATAATATATCAGCATTTTGCGATATTAATGCAAGTGCAGCCTCATGCTCTTTTCCTGAATCAAACCAAATGTTAATCCAGACTATCTTGGTCTTAATTTTTGGATTTACAGATTGAGCCCCAAGTGTATAGGCATTGATGTCTCTAATGACTTCAGGAATTGGGAATGGTGCTACAACACCCAAACATTACTTTTAGTCTTATAGCCTGCCAATACCCCTTGCAAGTAAGAGCCTTCATAGGTTCGGATATCATAGACTCCCACATTTTTTGCAGTTTTATATCCGTTCGCATGCATAAAAATGGTGTTCGGGAACTGTTTAGCTACCTTTTCAATGGCATTCATATACCCGAAGGTAGTAGCAAATATAACCTTATTTCCTTGTTGTGCGAGTCTCCGAAATGTACGTTCAGAGTCGGCATTATCTAGAATATTCTCGATATAAGAGGTCTTAAATTTACCCTGTAAGGACTTTTCTGCTTTCAGACGACCTATATCGTGTGAATAAGACCAACCATAATCGTTTTTATGAGCGACATAGACAAAAGCCGCTTGATCAGCGGCCAATGCTGGATTGGCCCCACTGATGAGTAAAAGTCCTAAAAGACTGGCATTTACGAAAATATTTTTTAAATTAAGTAGGTTATTCATGCTGATTCTCTTTGAAGAGTATCAGTTGAATTTTGTTTTGCCATAAATATTGCCAGTCGCTCCTCATAAATCTCACGAATATAATGGGCAACACTGCAACTGTCGGCAAACATGTTGTATTTCCAATTTAAACCATACGACTCTAAATTGATATTATCAACAGTCATAAGTTGAACTTTAGAATTTGGATTGTTCAAGTAGCTATCAATGATTTTACGAATGACTTCTTTGGTTGGTGCAAGCTTATATGCATGCCAGAAGTCTGTATGCCATTCACCTTCCGTAGGTTGATTAAATGGATACTGAATTCCTCGGCCAGGACGATTTGTTCCTAAGCCATTATATGGTCCTGTTTCAAATGCTAACCAGTTAACTGGATTATTCGGGACTGCAGGACGGATCTGCCCCCATGTAACTAAATTTCGATTCAGCCAATCATCTGCAAAACTATCATTATTAAAAGGATCTAACTTTCTGATAGCTTCAGGATCATCACGCATTTGTGATACAGCAAGCTCAATTTCATTTTCAATTTTAAAAATACAATGGCTGTAATCCATTGCAAACTCAAACGGCACACCTTCTTTTTCTATAAGATCTGCCACCGGAATTACTCGACGATAATCTTCAGACCAGTTATCAACGTGGCACTCTAAGGTAACCGTTATTCCTTTACTTTGAGCGTAGGTGTAGAAATCGATATAAGTTTTAGCAACTTCTTCGTTCGTTACATAATGACCATCTGCATGTTTTGCCCAAATCATCATGTTGTGGAATTTGGCCCCTACAGCGGCACTACGATTAATATCCTGTTTGAATGCTTCCTCATCCTTGCCAATGACATATAAGCCACAACCAGAATAAATAGGGATATTTGTTTTCTGACTTGCCTTGATGTAAGCATCTATTTGACTATCTTCAAGAGGGATACGATCCAGAAAATCAAAGACCTCCGCAGCTTTTAGCATTTCGAACTGTTCGAGAATAGTAGGCTCATTCAGGCTTACTGGTCGTTCTTTTGATGAGTTTTGAATGCCTAAACCAGCACAACCTAGAGGAAACATTTTTTTCATAATTTTGATACCAACTGTTGAATAAATTAAACGGCTTCTTTTTTCGATGCGTAAGTTTTTTGATACATATAGGCTAGGTACTCACCTACAGTCATTTCTTTAGGTTCAGCCTTAAATTGATCACCTAAATTTTGCAGCGTTTTGATTTTGTATTCGTAATCCAAGTCAAAGAAGGTTGGAACCGAATAACGTGAGACACCTGCTTTACTATTGAAAACACGGTGCATATTTGAGAGGTAGAGTCCATTAGTCATGAATTGGACTAAATCACCGAGGTTTACGATAAAAGTATCTGGTATGTGAGGTGCACGTATCCATTCACCCTCACTATTGCGTACTTCTAGTCCACCTACTTCATCTTGCAATAAGAGCGTCAGTAACCCCCAATCAGTGTGCGCACCGCACCCTAGCTGATTGTTTACAATTTTTTCAGATTGAGGAGGATAGTGAAGCATACGGGTAATAATGACAGTTTCATCATAGCCTGCCTCGAAGTAGTTTTCTTCAAGCCCAAGAGAAAGTGCCAATAGGCCAGCTAGATGCTTACCCAGTTTTAAAGTCTGTTGAATATAGGTTTCGGTCTGGGTCTTCATTTCAGGAAGATCTTCAGGCCACTGATTCTGCCCATGTTGTGGATAGCTTTTTTGGACATATGGGTGACTTGAATCTAGATTTTTCCCTGACATGAACCCTTCTTTTAAGTCAGGAGGAGAGCCTTCATCAAGTGTTTGAGCTGCCATTGGTTCATAACCACGAAGGCATTTGGAGTTTTTGAAATCAACTTCTAGTTTCTTTTCAATCGGAAGGTCAAAAAACTGTTTTGCAATGTCTAATTGTTTTTGGAGAACTTCAGAAGCGATACCATGATTTTTAATATAGAAGAAACCTGTTGTTCTGCATGCTTTATGGATTTCCCACGCAACAGATTTCCGGTTTTCCAGGTTATCGGAAAAACTGTCGCTTAAGTCGATTACTGGAATACTTTTAGCCGTAGAAGGTGGTGTGTATGTCAACATTTTTGTGGCTCTTTGAACTTTGTTGTTATCAACTTAATGACAATTTAATTCCGTGCATAGCAGAGAATCTCGCTCAACTCGTTGCCAAAAAGGCAACACTAAATAAAGTCAGAGTAGTAATAGGAGTCCAAGTAATTCAGCATCAATTAAGAATTGTGATGAGTTATAAAATGCTAGTTATTCGTTAAGTTTAGATAAGAAGAATAATAATAAGAAAAGTGTTCTAAAAATTAGAAATACCATTCCTAAAGTCTTTAATAGACAGATAGAAAAGAAAAAGTCATGATGCAGCAATGCTAAGAAGTTTGAATTAATCAATAACTTATAAGAGGGGCAGCGCTAAAATGAATGCAATACCAGTTCTCAATTTATTCACTCAGCCACAATGTAGTCAATTTGACCCAAATGACTGGAATATTCTAGCGCAGCATTGGTATCCGGTAGTTCAAATCCAGGATGTAACGACTCAACCGCAGCAAGTTCAGCTTCTTGATGTCAAAATGGCTATTTATAAAACTGAAAGTGGAGAAATTCATCTGGTAAGAGATATCTGTCCACATCGAGGAGTGCCATTAAGTAAAGGATGGGTAGAAGGTGAAAATATTGTTTGTCCCTATCATGGGCTCAACTATAACGCACAAGGTAAGTGCGTAAAAATCCCTGCTCAACCAGAACTTACCCAAATTTCAGATCGGTTCACCTTAACTAAATTCCCTGTAGTTGAGAAATATGGACTAGTTTGGACCAGCTTATTTAGCCGTGATGAAAGTGAAGCTAATTTTCCAGTTCTTGAAACTTGGGATTCAGATGAACATCAATCAATACTCCCACCATTTGTTGATATAGCAGGTTCTAGTGGTCGTCAGCTTGAAGGTTTTATCGATGTGGCACATTTTGCCTGGGTGCATAACAAGGCATTCGCTGATCGTGATAATCCAGTAGTGCCAAAATATGAAACTGAAAGAACAGATTATGGACTTAAAACGATTTATATCTCTACAGTAAGTAACTTTCCTCATAGTTTGAGACATTTAGAGCCAGAGAATTTCTTATGGAAACGAGAATTTGATGTATATCCTCCATTCTCGGCAACACTTACTGTCTATTTTCCTAACAATGGGATTTTAAAAATTTTGAATGCTTGTTGTCCTGTTTCGCATAATCAAACCAGGCTATTTGTTCCGTTGACACGTAATTTTGATACGACGGGTGACCTACAGGCTGTATATGACTTCAATGCACAAATTTTTGCAGAGGATCAGGATATTGTTGAGAGTCAAAAACCGGAAGAACTTCCATTAGATGTTTCAATGGAGGCGCACTTTGCAGCAGACAAATCTTCAACGACATATAGACGGATATTGGCAGAATGGGGATTAAGTAAAAGATATGTGGTCTAGGGATATAAGATAACCTGATTCTCACGATTGGTTGAAATATAAGGGAAATAGTTTCCCTTATATTTTTAGAGATTGATTTCGCAGAAATACTAATATAAAAGTGACTAACCATTTATCGTAATTTCATTGTCTTAGCTTCTTCTAATTAATAAACTTGATTTTGTTACAATATCAAGTTTATACAGGGAGAGACATAGATGGTAAACCAGTATGGTGGAAGTAGAGAAGGGGCAGGACGTAAAGCTCTTTATGATGAACCTACAAAAGTTTTGCGTGTTCCAGAATCTCGTGTAGTTGAAATCAAGAACTATCTCGCAAACTCAAAGAAAGCCAAGTTCGACGATGTAGCTTCTATTACCTTGGTCAATCCAAGTACCGTTATGCATATCCCCTTGAACCGTACCGGGTTTGTCGGAGACTTTTTTATTTAAGTTAGGCCACCTGACCTAACGGGTTAATCTTATCATAGTACATTGCTTCAAACTCAAAAGGCGATACATAACCCAGTGCACTGTGTACACGCTTTTTATTGAACCAATCTACCCAGTTTAGTGTCGCAAGTTGTACATCTGCTAAACCTTGCCAATCTGCTTTTAAATATTCAATCACCTCTGTTTTGTATAAGCCATTCACCGTTTCAGCCAGAGCATTATCGTATGAATCACCAGTTGTACCGACTGATGCTCGTAAATTTGCAGCTTCTAAACGATTGGTATAGCGAATAGAAAGATATTGAACACCTCTATCCGGGTTTGTCGGAGACTTTTTTATTTAAGTTAGGCCACCTGACCTAACGGGTTAATCTTATCATAGTACATTGCTTCAAACTCAAAAGGCGATACATAACCCAGTGCACTGTGTACACGCTTTTATTGAACCAATCTACCCAGTTTAGTGTCGCAAGTTGTACATCCGCTAAACCTTGCCAATCTGCTTTTAAATATTCAATCACCTCTGTTTTGTATAAGCCATTCACCGTTTCAGCCAAAGCATTATCGTATGAATCACCAGTCGTACCGACTGATGCTCGTAAATTTGCTGCTTCTAAACGATTGGTATAGCGAATAGAAAGATATTGCACACCTCTGTCGGAATGATGAATCACATTCTTTGGCATGCCTCGATCGTGCAATGCTTGCTCAAGTGCATCGAGCACCATATCTGTATTCATCCGTGTAGATACTTTCCATCCAACAATTGCTCGTGAGAACACATCAATAATAAAGGCGGTATAGACCCAGCCTGAGTGAGTTTGAATATACGTAAAGTCACTTACCCACAGTTGGTCAGGATGATCAGCATTATTTAAATCAAGTTGCCATGTCACTGAATACTCGTCCTAGAAAAGCGTTAGATTGGCTTACACCATTAGAGAAGTTTGCTCAGCTTGTTGATTATCATAAGGCTTTTGAAACTGTCGCACCTCATGTTTGAATTCGCCCTGGATTTTAGACAATAGTGTAAATTGGTAAATCGCTGAGCTAAAGTGTTGTAGTCCAAACTCGATATGACAGTTACCCATTTTATAATGTGTCTGTCAGATTAAATTTGAACTAAATTATTCTCAGCCCAAATCCGCTTCCAATCAAATAATGATTCAAGTGGCGTGCGGCCACTGCTGAATCTAATTCACAGTACCTAAAACAGGTATCAACTTCGGTCCAGCCATTCTCGCTTTGCTAATGATCTCCACCAGTTCAGCATAAGTCAGTTCAAACTTATCCTCGCTATCAAAAACATAAACCATGTTCTTTCCTTCATGTTCAACTGGAGTAGGTGGTACAAAACGTTTCGGGATAAGAAGCTGTGCGAGTTGTTCATCAGTTAATTTAAATAAGTGCATGTTTTTATCCTACTCTTGGTAAGTCTGACCATTTGGTTAAATACGATGGTGATCTAAGCTTTTGATTCATGTGCCATGAGGCTTCTTGATTGTTGGCAATTCCCAATGTGACGAGATTCTTCCCAAACCTTTCACTGATGGCTTCGATTGCATCTGAAAGTTTTTCGCGTTCATGCCTATGTGAATAGTCCGTGAATAGATCGGGTACAAATTTGGATTTATCTGTAATTTCGAGCAGCACGATTCCCGCCTTTTTATACTTAAAACCCTTCTTAAATATCTTATCGATACCCTTCATTGCTGCCTTGGTGATGAGTAATAAGTCGTCTGTATGCTCATGCATCTGAACCACGATATATGGCGAGTAGCGCTCGGACTTATCAAAGCGACTGGTTTGGATATAGACCCCAATCATTTTGCAGATTGAGCCATCTTCCCGCATTCGCTTTACGGCTCGAGCAACATAAAGCCGGACAGATGCTTTGATGTCATCCATTTCATAGACTGGGTTCCCATATGAACGACTGCTGATGATTTGCTTCTTCGCTACCGCATCATCACTCAGGTCAATACAAGAAAGGCCTTGTAGCTCAAGCACCGTCTTTTCCATCACGATACTGAACTGCTTTTTGATTTCTTTAGGATTGGCATTGATCAGATCTAGAACAGATTGAATACCCATGGCATTGAGCTTCTTGCAGTTCTGCCTGCCAACGCCCCAAACTTCGGATACATTCACTTGTGCGAGTAGCATCTCTGTAGAGCACGGGTCCATATGGGCCAGATTACAGACCCCATTGAAGAACTTGTTCTTTTTGGCGAGATGATTGGCAATCTTGGCTTCAGTTTTTGAGCGGCCGATTCCAATGCAGCAGGGTAGTCCTAACCAACGCCAAGCTTTAACTCTCATATCTTGCGCATAATCGGTCAGGTCAAATAGATGCTCATAAGCTGTGAGCTTTAGGAAACATTCATCAATGGAATAGACCTCTTGGTCTCCTGATGCAACATAGTCCCCAAGCAGCTCCATAAAGCGCTTGGACATTTCGCCATATAAGGAGAAATTACTTGATAGCACCTGAATGTCATGTTGCTTGATCAGGTCCTGAATTTGGAATACAGGAACACCCATCTTGATGCCGAGATCTTTCGCTTCCTGACTTCTGGCCACGGCACAGCCGTCATTGTTACTGAGCACAATAGTAGGGCGATCATTCAAGGCAGGATTAAACACACGTTCACACGAGACGTAGCAATTATTCACGTCGACTAACGCGAATATTTCATTTTCACTTTGCATGGTTATTCTTCTTTTTATGAGCGGTGATAAATACGTTTTAAATTAAAAGTCACCACACCCCAGATTGAGATGGTCTGACTGTCATCAGGGATGATGTGATTGTAGTTAGGATTTTCAGCCTTCAACCAAAGTTCTGGAAGCGGATAATCTTCATCGCCAAATATCTCTTTGGTTTCGGACTTTGACATCTTATTGGTGATCATCAGCCGCTTAATTGTCGAGGCATTGTTATCAATCAGGGCAATAACAATATCGTAATGCTTGGCTTCAATACTGCGATCAATAATGATTGGATCATTAATCTCTAGGCCAGCATCAAGCATGGATTCACTGTCTACATAAGCAATGAACGTAGAAATCGGGTTGTGAATCAGGAACTCATTCAGATCGAGCGCTTTGTCTTGCTCATCCTTGGTACTAAAGGCTGGACCTGCAGGGATGCGCTCTAGAGAGACGGGAATTGAGACTTTGGATTTGGGTAGAACTGCAGTAAGCCCTAACTGCGCAACCAGTTCATTTTGAACAGCGATTTGTTCAAGCACGGTATTGATGGTAGGGCTTGGCTTACCCTCTGGACCCATGAGCTCTTGTAAAGATGACCATGCGTCGTCAGAGAAGTAGATAGGCAACTTCTTAGACATGTGATACTCCTACGCTACGAGGCGTGTTTGGAAGTAGAATTTGTCTAAATAGGATATTACTAACAACGTTTGAAAATCAAATTTAAAAAGTTGTGGATAAACAAGGATGCGTCAGAATAAGACGTTTTGTTTCTGCTTATCGCGTGGAAAAGTGATGAATTCATCGGGCATTTGAAAAAAATATTCATGCGCGTGTTCATGATCTGCAGTCAGCCAGTCTTTTCTGTACTGCTCTGGAATAACGATGATGGAGCGTTTTTCATCCTTCGGTGCATGGAATTGCTTCATGAAGGGGTGATGATCCGAATTGATGGTCAACATTGAAAAGGAACGTACCTTATTGCCATCAATCACCACATCATCATAGATCCCTGCAACAGTGAAAGGCTGATCATCTTTACGCTTGATGGTGTACCAGTATGGCTTGCCATTGATGTATTTGGGTTCGTAGAACTCTTGCACAGGGACTAGGCAGAACTTGCTGTATTTCCATGCGTGTCGAAAGCTGGGCTTATCAGCTACAGACTCGGTACGTGCATTATAAGTGTGGCTGCTAAATTTCAATTCTTTCGCCCAACTCGGAAGTAATCCAAACTTTGCGATATCAAGTTCCAAATGTTCTGAGCCATTCAAGATGATTGGAGCGTGATAAGAAGGAAAGACATGATCCTTAAGCTCAAGATCGAACTGGCTAGTATCGACACCCAAAAGCATCAAATTTCTTTTACTTGGAAATAGGTAATTCGAGCACATGATTATCATACCTTTAAGTGTCACATTTCGAATTATTTGCCTTAAAATTCCATAACGGAATGTACCAATATTTGAATGATAGGTAAGAAAATACAATTAGACAGACTATAAGCAACAAATCAAGAGTCGTGAACTTTTGTCCTTCACGTACTAAAACTAATGAAAATGCACAAACAGGCGAATTCAAACATGAGGAGCGCCAGTTTCAAAAGCCTTATGATAATCAAAAATTTGAGCAAACTTCTCTAATGGTGTAAGCCAATCTAACTCTTTTCTAGGACGAGTATTCAGTAGACTTCCTTCATAAATCATTTTTCAACCAATTTAATTGTTTATCTTTCACCCAATCTAAATTGTATATGCCAGCAAGTAAATTAAACCGCAGGTTTAATCGTTTACGACGATTTCTATATACACAAGATAAAATCTTAAAACATTTCATCCTTCCAAATACATGCTCTACTTGAATTCGTCTACGACCAATCTCTTTATTTAACTTTTTTAATTCAGAATCTAGTTTTTCAGTTTTCTTTGCTTTAGATGGCATGAGGCATCCAAAACCCAATTTCTTTATCCCTAAATACCCCTTATCAACGATAAAAAAAGGGCTTAAATTTTAATTTCCTCATGCTTTTTTTAAATATTTTAAAATCATGCATGCTTCCATGACTTCCACATACACTCAGTATTTCACCTGTTGTATAGTGCATAGATAGCTGAAATTTAAAGGTATGTCGCTTTTTTTTACCGCTATACCATTTCTTCTGTTTTTTTTGGACGTTGAACTAATATTTCAGTTGCATCAATCACAACAACTTCCCAATCCACTTCATCTCGATTAGGAAGTTGTTTTGGCAAGTTAAATTTTCCAGAACGGATTAAGGTATCTTCAATAACGCGTGTGATACGAATTGCACTCGTTTCAGATACACCGTAACTCATACCAAGATGGAAAAATGTTCGATATTCTCTCCAATATTCTATACATAAGAGCAAACGATCTTCCAACGGTAATTTATGCGGTCGTCCTTTACCAATATGACAAGGTAACTCCTTATTTAGCTCGGCCAACATGAGGTTAAATGTAGCCCAACTAACACCGGTAAGCCTACGAAACTTAACGTCTGATAATTTTTGAATATCTTTGAATTTCATCCAAGGATTATCCCTTGGATTAAATAATTTTGCTGATTAATTTAAGATCAAATAAATTGTACGTTTTTTGATTTATGACGGAAGTCTAATGACATGGCAACTTGATTTAAATAATGCTGATCTGCCTGATTTAAATCAATCCCTTTAGGTAAATATTGCCTTATTAAACCATTCATATTTTCGCATGTGCCTTTCTGCCATGGTGAATGTGGGTCGACATTGAGTAAAGTAGGCATTGAGCATTTATTTGTTAAAAATTTAGAGAATGTGCAAGGGGTGAACGCGATATTATCGATTTCTCAATTACTTACGCAAAAGACCGTGATGGCCGCTTATCTATGAATTTTGGTACGCTTAACCGTCAAGGTGGTCAGCGCCGTCTAAATGTAGCAATTACTAGTGCTCGTCAAGGATTACATGTTGTCTCGGCCTTAATTCCAGAAGAAATTAATTTGGCACGCACCAATAGTGAGGGTGTAAGGGATCTAAAAGATTTCTTGGTTTTTGCTCGTAGTGGTCAGCTGCATTTAAATTATGCTGATCAAAGCAAACAGCAGACTAAAAAGAATTTGTAAAGTACTTACAAAATAGGCTTCAAGAAAAATATTGGAGCGTTGACCTCGGAATAGGTCAGGGCGATAGCTGTGTAGATCTTGCTATTAAAGATGACTTGCATGCAGATAGCTATATTGTAGGTATTCTAGTCGATGGTGAAAATTATGCAAAAGCAGCTACAGCAAGAGACTGTGATCAGCTCAGACCAACAGTATTAAATGGGTTAGGCTGGAAGGTATTATCAGTGTGGACAGTTGATTGGTGGCTGGATCCGGAGCATAACTTAACTAAATTGGTAACAGCATTAGAAGAGATCTAAATAAATCAACAGGTTGCTTAAGTTGTCTGAAACCTTTGAGATGGAAAGCATGCTTTAAATCAAGTCATTGACTTGGGTTGCATGGTCCATGTGAGTCGTAAATTCTATGAACTGCATGTGACGGGGAAAAGTCAGATTAATGAACAGGAATTTTTAAGGTCATCAGATTAAGTGTATTCTGATAATGAATAAAGCGCCGTTTGGCGCTTTATTCATCCTAGCTCTTCAATATTGCAAAATGCGATAATTGGTTTATACTTGATTTATAGCAAAATGCGATAAAATATTATGCATGTGATCACCCACGCTCGAATTATAGAAGCAATTCACAAGTGGCCACAGGCTGAAACGGCATTAGATGGTTGGTATCGAATCATAAAGGCAAACGATCCGAAAGATTTTGCTGAGATGAAACAGCTCTTTCCAGCGGTCGATAAAGTTAGAAAGTTCCATGTATTCGATATTGGCGGGAACAAGATCCGACTTATTGCCGTCGTGATGTATCACGCAAAACGTGTGTATATTCGTCATGTCTTGTCCCATAAAGAATATGACCAAGGTCATTGGAAGGAAGGTTAGTATGAACGCGATGATTAAACAGGCCGTAGACCACTGGCACTACGTTGCACCATTGCTTAGCAAGCCAGAAAATGAAGACGACTTTCATACACTTGTTGAAGCTTTAGATGAACTTTTAGATACCGTTGGTGATGACGAGTCTCATCCTTTAATGGGGCTTATTCATCAGCTTGGTGATTTGGTTGCTGATTATGAAAATGAGCATCTTCCTATGGTTAAAGGGGATGGCCGTGCTGCTTTGGCTTTTCTAATGGAGCAACATGGTTTAGGTCAGTCTGACTTATCAGAGGTTGCAACCCAATCTGTGATTTCTGAGATTTTAAGTGGAAAACGCCAACTGAATATTCGTCATATTAAGGCATTGTCTGAGCGGTTTAATGTATCGGCAGATACGTTTTTCTAAAAGATAGGGCGCCGTGAGGCGCTGAACCGTACCGGGTTTGTCGGAGAGTCAATATTCTGAGAGACTATCCCGATGACAAAATTAAAATATACCCCTGAAATCAGAGAAAGAGCGGTTCAATTATTGATTGAATCCGAGAAAGATTATCCTTCTACTTGGGCTGCAATCACAGCAATAGCTCCTAAGATTGGCTGTACTCCTGAAACACTACGTGTTTGGTTGATGTGTGCTGAAAAAACAGGAGGTTTTAACTTGGTAAACTAAACACACTCATCAGGAGTTTACCATGAGCAAGAAACACAAGACTTAGACCACAGAATTTAAAGCTGAAGCCATCAAATTAATTGAAGCCAATCAAGGCAATGTCTCGGAAACAGCTAGACAACTTAGCATTTCAATGCAAACTCTTTCAAATTGGAATACCAAAGCAAAGGCTGGAACTTTAGCAGGTACAAAACAGTATTCACCTGATCTAAACGCTCTACTCGAAGAAAATAAAAAACTCAAACAACAGCTCAAAATAGCTGAAATGGAACGTGAATTTTTAAAAAAGGCAGCAGCGTACTTTGCCAAAGAAAGTCAGTAAGGTACGCCTATATGAAACAAAAAAGATATTCTTTTCCAATTACCTTAATGGCTCGATTACTTCATGTTTCAGTTTCATGTTTTTATGATTGGCTCAAGAGAGGCGTGAGCAAAAGAACGATTCAACGAAATCAACAGACGATATTGGTGAAAATAGCCCATGAGGAGACAAGGCAGAGCTATGGTTATATTCGATTAACCAAATACTTACAAGCTCAGGGTATAAAAATGAGTATGTACGCTGTACGTCAGATAAAAGCGCTGAACCAGCTGTATTGTAAGCGACACAAGCGTTTTAAAAGGACTACGAATAGTGACCATAATCGAGCGATCTATGAAAACCTGCTGGAGCAACAATTCTCAATGACTAGACCAAATCAAGCATGGTCAAGTGATATTACGTACATATGGAGTGTTGAAGGATGGCTGTATTTAGCAGCGGTAAAAGACCTTTACACGAAGCAAGTGGTTGGCTAGAGCTTAAATGAGCGCATGACAGCACAGCTTGTTTGTAATGCGCTAAATATGGCTATTCACAATCAAAAACCAACCAAAGAACTGATTGTGCATTCAGACAGAGGAAGTCAATATTGCAGCCATGAATATCGAAATATACTTGAGCAATATGGTTTTCAAGGTTCAATGAGCAAGCGCGGAGACTGTTACGATAATGCACCGATTGAAAGCTTTTGGGGAATACTGAAAAATGAGTTAGTGCATCATTACAACTATCAAACCAGAGAAGAAGCCAAAGCAGATATTATAAAATACATTGAGTTATTTTATAATCATCGAAGAATTCAAAAGGGTTTGGGTTTTAAGACACCAAATCAAATGGCCGAAGACTTTTATAAGTTGGCTGCCTAGAATCTCCCAAGGGAAAGTCTCCTGATAATTCAGCGTATATCAGTTATTCAAAACAGGGAACTCCTTGTTATGGAAAATATAATTGGCAATTAAAAAATCAAACCAATGCAATAGGAGCAATCCATGAGGGTAAGTTATTTGCAGTGGGTTTATTTGATTGCAAAGTAAATTCTGATGTATTTCATTTTTGGGTAGATAAGTTTTTATTACCAGAGTTACCCTCGAATAGTGTAATTGTCATGGACAATGCAGCCTTCCATAAACGACAAGATATACAAGATCTATTAAGCCAACATGGGCATCAAATACTTTGGTTACCACCTTATAGCCCTGACCTTAATCCTATTGAAAAAATGTGGGCATGGGTGAAAGCAAAAAGGAAAAAATGGTTGGTTAACTCAATAGATAAGCTTTTTAGTCGTTTCTTTAACGAGTGTATGGGTAATTAAGCGGTTTGACTATAAAGGTTGATAATGAACATAGGAATTTTTTGGTATTGGAATAATAAAGTCATCGGTATAGCTCATGTGTTTAATTTAGGTGATGCTGATTCAATTGGCTTAATTGATAGTCCTTACACGCATATCGAGTATTGGAAAAATGTACAAAGTGAATATCCAGAGCTTAGAGCCTATGAATATGAGCAGATTCCACGAGGTCGGGTAATTTACGATATGAACAAAGATAAAGTAATTGTCTATATGGATAAGACATTATTTACTTCCCAAACCGCATCTAAGATTTATGATTTCTTTGATATAGACTCTGAGTCAGCTATTCCTAGAAAAGATCCTCACTATCGCACCTAATTGTAAAATTTGAGCTAAAATAGACATCTCTATTAATGGAGCTATAAATATGAGAAAACGCTTAAAAGACTATAGCCTTGATCAAGTTTCAAATCGCCAAAAGGTTTCAGGTCAAGTATTACCAATTCAATTTAGCAATGATGAAGCAACAAAACGTGTTGTGATGCACAGTGCTAAACCAGTTATTAATCAGCATAAAGCTGAACTTCAAGAGCTTGCTTATAAATGAGTTTGATTAGCTCAACATTGATTTAAACTAAGAAATTATGATTTGAATATTTGGATCCTCAATATTTAACAAAATATTTTTATAAATTATAAAGTTTTCTTCTTCACGACAAATAAAGAATACCTCTTCGACATACTCGTATTTATGTAATAAAGATAAGATTGTGCCTATGGCAATCTCAGAAGCTAATTGTCGAGGAAAACCATACACACCTGTACTAATATTGGGAAAAGAAACAGTAGATGCATGAAGTGCATTTGCCTTAAAAAGCGCATTACTATAAGCATCACAAAGTAACTGTGGCTCATTACGCTCACCATTAAACCATCTCGGACCAACTGCATGAATTAGATATTTTGCAGGTAAATTACCAGCGGTAGTTACCTCCGCTTGACCTGTTGGACACCCACCTTTTTCTTGATTCAGCTTGATACATTCAGCTTTCATCAATGGCCCTGCTTTCTTATGAATGACATAATCAAGCCCACTTCCACCAAGCAATGATTTGTTTGCTGAATTAACAATGGCGTGTACAGCAAAGGTTGTTATATCTGCTTGGGTGAGATGGACTTTTTTCATAAATTTTATGCAATACCGCGATCTTTTTTAAACTGAGAAATAATAGGATTTAATTCAGATCCACAGAATTCAATATACTCATTTGTAATTCCACGACCACTAGAAGGATGTGGCAACCCAACTACAGTGCAGTTTTCAAATTTATTGATATAAGCCAATGAGCCATGATAATCAGGCATTCTTAATGTTTGTAATTTTTCAATTTCATTGCCCATAATTGTAGTGAATTTATCCCTTACTTTATAAAATTTTAGTACCTTAGTTAAAAGCTCACTTCCCATAAACAGAATTACTTTAGGTCTAAGTTCTTCTATATGTGCTATGAAATTATCAACATTTTCATCTTGTTTGTAGAAAGAAATTGCAGAACGAGATTTTTTTGATTCTACAGCCCAATTAGTTTGTACAATCATTTTGTCGAAAGCATCGCCTAAGCCTTCCTCATTTAGAGGATGCCCCCACATAGAAAACCAAGTTCTAATTCTTTTATCGTATTTAATCCATGTCTTAGCAACATCACCATATCGCAATGATTTATTAGAAAAGGTACATTCTTTAGTCATATCTATTATAACTTCTTGCCCCTTACTTTGTGATTCTTCACCCCATTCATAACCACAAATCATTAATCCGTTTTTATCATTAAAGCCTGCGAAAATTGAATTTGCTAAATTTAGACTTTTTTCCATTTTATCTTCTCTGATATTTTTAAGATTCAAATTATCACATATATTTCATATAAATCATTTATATGGAAAGTTTTTTATAGATATAAAAATACACTTAACATAAAAACTCTGGTGGTGTTTTAAAAAGTATGCTGACATTAAATGAAGCCATTATTGATGTAAAAGAAGGTTAAGTCGAAGGCTTTAAAATGGTTTTCAAGCTTTTTGGAGAAATTGCAACTTCTTCTAAAACCACGCCTTATTCGATGCCTTATTTTGCAATTATTACCTTCAATTCCTACAGTAAAAAACTTACCAATACTTTGCTTGCAGTTTTTAAAAGCAGTGATGAAACTGTCCCAATGATCACTTGCAATTCGGGTGTAGTGAATACCTAATTGTTTAAGCTTTGTCTTCAACCTTTGGACTGTAGCTAAATCTCTCTTACCCCAAACATAAGCAACAATCTCACCTGTTTTTCGATGGTAGGCGTAAATAAGCCATTGTTTATTATTTTTATTTCCAACAAAAGTCCAGAATTCATCTACTTCGAGAGATTCATAATGACTTTGTTTAGGCTGAATTTGATAGGCCGATTCAGTTAAAGTCCGTAAGACTTTACCGATACTAATGCGCTCAACTTCAGCGATATCTCGTATACCGCTGCCTCTGACCATTAACTGTAATATTTTACGAGTAATGCCAGAATTACATCCTAGATAGCTCAGAGCATGGTCACCAATAAACTGACGTTTGCAGTCTTTGCATTGGTAGTTTTGTTTCCCATCTACTTTGATACCATTTTTCTTTATACTGTCACTGAGGCAGGTTGGACATTTGATTTCTAGAGTTATTTGCATTTCTCTATTTTATCAAAATTCAACCTGCTTTTTTTTAGCATACTTTTTGATACACCACCAAAACTCTTATGCGAAATTGGTGTGTAATATAGGTTTAAAGGGGTAAGTGCGTTTAATACGCGCACTTATACCAACCTTGTTTGTTATCCCAAATAACACGTCCAGATTCTAGTGGTGTTTGTTTATATATAACATTTGAGCCTGATGAAATTAAATTATGAGTATTTAACCAGCCTTTTATATTGATTTTTAAATTTTGACTATCATTAGAAAAGGCTTCTAAACTGGCTATCACTACTCCATTCACAGATCGATACGTAGGCTGTCCTAGAACAATAGTTCCAGTAAATTCGGATAATTCAGTTTGTTTGCAAAAAGTTTGTCCTATATCTCTAGGCTTCGGGGCATTCACTATTAAATTTCTTTCGTATTCATTTTTTACTCGTTGTTGTTCTAAATTATATTGTTCAATAGCTCGTTTTTCTTTGGTCTCTTCTGCATTTTTATAATTACTGTACGCTTTCATATTGTCATATGCTTCATTATCAGAAATAACAGAGGTTTTGAGCGTTACAAAATTTAAAGGGTCTCCCGGCATTCCACCTATACGGGATGAAACAGGTTCAATTGATACATCCCAACTATCGTATTTCACACATTTAAATGTACCTATAGCATCCATTAAATTTCTATTTTTTAATGCAGGTATTGCTGTACCTTTTATTTGATTTAATGTGCTTTTAGCAAATTGTACAAAATCTCCATCTTGGCTAGCACATAAATTTTTCATATAAGAATAAGGAATTAATGCCTCAGGTACAGAATATTCATGCAGATATTCTTTTCCATTTCCATCTTTTCCATTGAGACGTTTTGCTTCAATTAAACTTTGAGGTGTCTTATAAGACTTAACATCTTGTGGTTTAATCGATTGAGCTGTTACACATCCTATCAGTGATATAGTTGATCCCAATAAAATCACTAAATATAAGTTTTTCATATAAATTATGTTCCCATTTTCTCTTTTAAATTTTTCCAAAAATTAATTGTATAGATGATGCCATAAGTTGATTAATCAAACTAACCATGCGAAAAGGTATGTTTGATTAGCTGCTGCTCAACTATGCCACGTATCGTTTCAATCCCTCTCAACCCAGTTGAACAAAAACAACTTATTGATCTCACCAAACACGCTGCACATTGGCGAGAAAGACAATGCGCACAAACCATATTGTGGCTATCCGAAGGTAAAACTGTAGCAGAAGTAGCTAAACTTCAAAGTCGAATACCTGAAACTATACGGTTACAACGTCGCCATTGGCAACTCTACCAATTTGAATGTATTCAAGAAGGTCATCGTTCAGGTAGGCCAAGTGTTCTTACAAATGAACATGAACAACAGATTATAGAGTGGGTTAATGTCAACCCACTTAATGCAGAGCAGATCCGTGTTAAATTACATGAACTATTTGGTATATCAGTCAATGCCAACAGTATACGTAAATTTTTAAGACAATCAGGTATGGTATTTAAACGTACTCGCCATAGCTTGAAAAAAAAGAAACCAGATGGCATTTGGACAAGCCCAACAGGAGATTGAATTATTACGAGAGCAGGCTTCACGTGGTGAAATCGTATTGGGTTATGTTGATGAAACAGGTTTTTCAGCCAGTCCCGACAATCGTTATGCGTGGACGAAACAAGTTGATGCAGTGAGATCAAAAAGAGTTAATGTGATGGGTTGTCTACTGTCGACAGGTCAATTGATAACACTAAATATAAAAAAAGTGGAAGAATAAATTTCTAAGTTATTGTTTTAGCTTGATGCTTGTTTTATATGGAGATAAGAGTAACTTTTGATTACTAGTTTTTACCTTAAATATACCGATTGAACGATTCATTTAAATGCTATCAATACATGAGTTTTACAATTTGGCTAGGTCAGCATGAGTACTTTCCACAAGATGAACCGTACCCGGTTTGTCTGAGACTTTTTATTTAAGTTAGGCCACCTGAACTAATCGTTTATTCACACCTCGTTTTAGCCAATCATAAAAGCGTGAAACTGATACATGAAGTAATCGTGCTATCAAAATAATCGGAAATAAGTGTTTTGGGATTTCACATAGGCGTACCTTACTGACTTTATTTGGCAAAGTACGCTACTGCCTTTTTTAGAAATTCACTTTCCATTTCACCATTTCAGCGGATTTAAGCTGCTGTTTAAGTTGCTTATTTTCTTCGAGCAAAGCGTTTAGATCAGATGAATACTATTTAGTACCAGCTAAAGTCCCTGCCTTTGCCTTATTATTCTAATGCGAAAGGGTCTGCATGGAAATGCCGAGTTCTCTAGCTGTTTTTAGATACATTGCCTTGAATGGCTTCTATTGCTTTGATGGTTTCAGCTTTAAATTCTGCCGTATACGTCTTGTGTTTCTTGCTCATGGTAAACTCCTGATGAGTATGTATGGTTTACCAAGTTAAAACCTCCTGTTTTTTCAGCACACATCACCCAAGTTGTAACCTAAATTTTAGCAATTTAGGAAAACTCTGCCATCAAAGACTTTTTGCAACAAAGACATGTGAAAAAACGAGGAAAATATTTGGGTGAAATTTGTACTTATTTTTTATTAAAGTTCTTTACAAGATCAAAAAATAGGCTATAATCCACGCCATATTTTTATTTAGTGTGTAATCATTCACATTGTATGGGGCATTTCATGAAAAAAGTCATTGTTTCGGCGGTTTTAGGTTTTTCTTCTCTTTTTACTTTAGCTCATGCGGCAGGCACTGATTCTACTCAGTTTGAAGTTAAGCTTACAGTAAATGAATCATGTAAGTTTACTGCATTTCAAGACGTGGAGTTTGCTTCTGTTGATCGTTCTACTAAATCTGCAAGCAATGCAAAAGGTCAGTTAAATGTTACTTGTACTTTAAACACACCTTATAAAATTGCTTTAGCAGGTACAGGTGAAATGAGTAACACAAATACCTCTTCAACTAGTAAAGTTCCATATAAATTGTATCAGGACTCTACTCGTACAACTGAGTGGGATGCTGTCAACTTATTATCAAAAACAGGTAATGGTAAAGATCAAGCAATCCCTGTCTATGCTAAATTAGCGGGCAATACTAACGTTGAAGCTGGTACTTATGTGGATACAGTGGTTGCAACTGTAACTTACTAATTGATTAGAGCTATACGAATAGAGTGACGTAGAATATGAACAAATTGAGACAATTCATTTGTACTTCTATCGTTTCACTTTATTCGCTCAGCAGTTTGGCAGCCAGTCTACAAGTTGCTCCAATTTCTGTTGCATTCTCCCCGCAGGAAAAAGCCAAAGAAATATGGCTGACCAATACCAGTGAGCGACCTATTCGGGCACAAACTCGCGTGTTGATCTGGTCGCAAGTTGCAGGTCAGGATCAAGTAAATACTACACGAGACTTGGTTGCTAGCCCATCGATTACAGAAATTAAAGCGGGTGAGCAACAGCTGATCCGAATTATTCGTATTGCGCCACAAAATACAGCGGTAGAACAGACTTATCGCTTATTGATTGATGAACTGCCAAGTTCAGGACAAGCCGATGCACAAACTGGCTTGCAGTTATTATTACAGTATTCTATTCCAGTTTTTATCAAGCCTACTGATAGTATTGCTATGCGCAATGGTTTAACCCTGTTAAATCAAGTGAATTTTCAATATCAGGCTCATCAGTTGATTGTGAAGAACAATGCGAAAAGCCATATTCGGATCAGTGAATTAACCTATATCAATCCAAATGGTGAAAGATTACCGTTAATCAATGGCTTGGTAGGCTATGCGCTTGCTGGTCAGAGCATGCGTTGGGATATTCCCGAGTCTAAAAAAATACTCCCAAATGGCAAGTTTGAAGCCAGAATCAATAGTGATGGTTTAGCACAGCTGCTTCCCATTCAATAAGTATTAATGATAAAAAAGTTCGCTTACTGTGGCCCATTATTTCAAGCATTGCTGTGTACGTATTGTTTATCCAGTACTTTGGTCATTGCCAGCGAAACCGTCAGTTTAGAGGATGATGGTATTGAGCAGCAGGAGCTGTATTTAAGTATTGTGTTGAATCAGGCATCTAGCTCAACTTTTGGGCACTTTATTCAAACACCGCATGATTTACTGATTTCACGAACGACCCTACAAGAACTGCAATTAAAAGTTGGTGTACCTGATGCTCCTCAGCACGCAGGTTTTATCAGTTTGTCTCAAATTTCTGGTTTGAACTACGATTACAATGCCGCTGCGCAAAATATCCATCTGGATGTAGCCGTCTCTCTTTTGCAAAACAATACCGTTGCAGGATTTATTCCGATAGAGGCCGCTAAAGTGAATGCCCAGCAGATTAAGCCAGGTGTGCTTTTCAATTACGATTTTTATGCCCAAGCGACCGAAGATGCTTGGTCTTTAAGTGGTTGGAATGAGCTACGTCTTTTTGGTTTTGGGGCAGGTAGTGTTTTGAGTATTTCTGCCAACCATGCTTATACTAAGTCGAAGATATCGGAAGAACTGAATAGCCAGATTCTAGATACTTATTGGCAAAAGGATTTTGCCAATAGAGCGCTGACATTAACATTAGGCGATAGTCAGTCGCGTGCTCTAGATTGGAGCCGTTCGACACGAATTTCAGGCATTAAACTTGCAAAAAACTATAATTTACAGCCGTACCAAGTGACTTCACCGTTAGCCTCATTTAAAGATTCAGTATTATTGCCGTCAACGGTAGATCTATTAATTAATGGCATTCAGCAAAGCAGCAGTGAAGTGCTTCCGGGGCAGTTTAATATTCAGACTGCACCGTCAATTACAGGTGCAGGAACAGCGCAGCTATTAATTACCGATTTGAATGGGCAGCAACGGGTTGTCAATTTTTCCTTATTCGGTACTTCACAATTATTGCAGCAAGGTTTATCCGACTGGGACGTGAGTCTAGGAGTGAATAAACTGAATTATGCAGTCAAGTCATTTAGTTATGGGCATGATCTTTTAATGAATGCCACTTTCCGGCATGGTCTCAGCAATGACACGACATTGGAAAGCCATACTGAATATTCAAATAATGTGGCTTTAGTAGGATTCGGTATTGTACACCGCTTGCCAAACACTTTAGGGGTGCTGAATGGCTCTTATAGTTATAGCGAATTAAACCAACAGGCAGGGCAGGCTTTTTCAGCAGGTTATGAGTGGAATAACCGCTTGATCAACTTTTCTATGCACCATCAGCAAAGTGACGGTAATTTTGGTGATTTGGCTAGTGGTTTGGGTTATGCCTATATTGATCGCTCTGATCATGTTTTTTTAGGAGTGAATACGCCTCTTGGCCAATTTGGTAGTAGTTATGCAGCGCAGCAATATCAGGGAATTGATAATGAATATTTGATATTCAATTGGTCTTATTATTTTCCTTCGAAAAGCTATTTAACCTTGAATATGACCCGCGATTTAAATGAAAAAAGTAATACTTTTTTTATGTCATTGAATATTCCACTAGATCGTCAGACTAATGCCACCATGAATGCCCAAAAAAATAAAGAGCGCAATAAAGTGTCAGCAAGTGTGCGTAAAACAGCTTTGCAAAATCAAGCGGATTGGGGCTGGCAAAGCAACATCGAATATAGTGATCCAAGCAATTATAGTTTACAGGGACAGTTGCAGCGTGAAACTTCAGTGGGACAATGGGATCTAGGTTTTCAAAATGCTAAGATTAACGATGAGGATTATAATACTGTCATCGGTTCAGCACGTGGCAGTCTAGTGATGATGAACCGCAATCTTTTTGCTATGCGTCAATCATTGAATTCATTTGCAGTAGTGTCTACAGAAGGTGTGGCCGATATTCCTGTGCGGCTGGAAAATCGTCTCGTAGGTAAAACCAATCGCAAGGGCTTGTTGTTAATTGATTCACTGAATTCATATCAACATAATGCGGTTTCTATAGATACACTGGATTTACCACTAGAATATAAAATTGAGTCAACACAAATAGATGCGGTTCCCTATAGTTCCAGTGGCGTATATCTGAATTTTCCAGTGTATAAAATGCGTTCGGTACAATGGGCCGCGGTCGACGAGCAGAATCAACCTTTAAAAATGGGCAGTCGAGTGTGGGTACAGCAAACTACACCTCATTTAGAGAATGTTGAACATACGATTGTTGGGCGGGATGGTATGATTTATTTAGAAAATCCAGCTGCGTCAACAGTTTTTGTCGAGCAAATGGGGCGGGTGTGCCGTATGGACTTGCCTGATTTTTCAGCGCAATATGGTTTTCTAGACTTGGGGAATTTAAAGTGCCAATAATGATGAATATTCACCGTGTGCAACGTTCATGGTTGTTACTGGCGTATTGGATTTTTGCCCTAATGCTGCCTTTTGCTCTAATGGGTGTCAGCGCATCTGCTCAAGCATCTGGTTCATGCTGGCTGTCAGGCCCCGCTTTGAATTTCGGTTCGGTATCGGGTAAAGGAAAAACCAGCTACACCAATTGGCAAGTGACTTGTAACCAATATGGCCATACTAAAACGGTCAATGTCGCTTTGTGCCCTTATGCGACCGTGGGTGGTTTAAGCTTATCTAATAACCGTCGGCAAATGGTTTCTTATGGGGCAACACATTCTTACCTCACTTATGACTTGTTTTATGATCCCGCTTTGACCCAGCGAATTGATACGCAAGCCAATTTATCGACATTAAAATGTACCTATAAAACCTTTACCGTGAATGAAAACGAGAAAGTTTTCGATCTACCTATTTATGGTCATGTTTATGCGGGGCAAAATGTTCGAGCAGCAAGTTATGACAACAATAACAATACACAAGTAACTTTGCTGTATGCCTTTAGTCAGTATAAGCAGCCAAGTACAGAAGAGGTATTGGCATCTCAGTCAAGTAATCAAAGCAACAGTTTGAGTGTCACGACAAACTATGAAAACAGCTGTAATTTGATTTCTGCATATGATCTGAATTTTGGTCAAATGAATGATTTATCTCAGGCAGTGACCAGTTCGACAGCGGTAGCGTTGTCCTGTCCTTTGAATACGTCTTGGAAAGTGAATTTAGATCAGGGAATGAACTACGATGGTACGACGCGTCGTATGCGTAAAGGTGCGGACTATATTGCCTATGAATTATATCGTGATGCTCAGTACAGCCAGCTTTGGAACAATAGTGGCACATCACAGGGAATGGGCAACAATGGCACACAAACTATTCCTATTTATGGAAAGGCTGGGCCAAGTGCAACTGCTGTACCAGCAGGAGAATATCAGGATACCATTACTGTGACTCTAACCTATTAATAGGTAATCACAGCAGTTACTTTGTCGGTATATTGACCTGCAGGAACATTGGTATTTGCTTGGTTAACTTGTCCCCAAACGGGAATTTTTTGTGTGTTTCCAGTGCCCGTATTGCTGTATGCATTTTGAGTATCTGCACCCCAGGGCGTTGTACGATTGGCATCCTGATAGAGGGTGTAAGGGATTTTAGTGTTATTTAAAGCGACATTCGTCATTTCGCGTTGGCTTTGTAATGCAATACTATAAGGTGTTCCCTGTGTGCAATTGACTGCTAAATGGCTACTCTGATTGGATCCTGTTGAGGCACGATTAATGCTTCCAAAATCAAGATCTGAACTGTTTGCGGTCGTAATATTACAGGTTTCTTTAATGATAATGCTCACATTAAGCTGAGTCGATTGCTGATTCGCTGCATAAATAAATGCCGATGTACCCGCTAAAATAGAGGTAAAGAGAACAAAAAATCGTATTTTCATACCTTATCTTTTTTACTTAATTTATCATTAACAATAGGGTACTAATTTTTTATCAAAAAGTATACAGTGGTGTTTCAAAAAGTATGCTAACCATAATTTATATCTTATAAAGCATTAAAAATTTAGTCAATTTAATTTACTTCTTTTCAATTTCTCTATTAACAGAATTAACTAGGTGTTTAGTCCCAGATTTTAATGGTGCAATATTCTCAGATAAATGGAAGGAAGCACTATGGGACAAGTTCTACACAGCAGCGCCACAACGACACAGGCAGTGCGTCGAGCAATACAAAATAGTCAAGAGAGCTTAAGAACACTAGCCAAGCGTTACGGCATCAATCAAAAGACCGTCGCAAAATGGAAGAAACGTACTTCAGTAGATGATCTTACAACCGGGCCAAAGAATCCTTGCTCAAGCGTGTTATCGCCTGAAGATTAGGCGGCAATTGTTGCTTTTCGACGCACTTTGTTGCCACTAGACGATTGTCTTTATGCATTGCAGCCGAGTATTCCTTATCTGACACGCTCGTCGTTACACCGCTGCTTGCAGCGGCATCGTATTTCAAGACTGCCTGAGGTACAAGGTGATCGCCCTGTCAGGAAGCGCTTCAAGAGCTACCCCATTGGTTACTTTCATATCGACATCGCTGAGATGCAAACAGCACAGGGTAAGCTTTATCTCTTCGTTGCCATTGATCGCACTTCCAAGTTCGCGTTCACAGAATTGCATACTAAAGCCAGTAAGATGGCAGCCGCGGAGTTCCTGCGCAATCTGGTTAAGGCTGTGCCCTATAGAATCCATACGGTGCTGACAGATAACGGCATCCAGTTTACGAACCGCACCTGTGATCGCTACGCCTCTGAGCACATCTTTGATCGGGTTTGTACTGAATGTGGCATTGAACATCGTCTTACCAAGGTCAAGCATCCATGGACCAATGGACAGGTCGAGCGGATGAACCGAACGATTAAAGAAGCTACTGTCAAACGGTTCCATTACGACGATCAAACTCAGCTATGTATTCACCTTGCTGATTTTATTGCTGCATACAACTTCGGCCGCAGACTCAAAACACTCAGTGGCCTGACTCCCTACGAGTTCATCTGCAAACAGTGGACAGATGAACCTGAATTTTTTAAGATTGATCCGATCCATCAAATGCCGGGACTAAACACCTAGATAGTTTTACAAACAATTTACCTAAAAAACCATATTGCTCCAATGACCTTGGACAAGGACTTTTAATACGTCCCAAAGAAATAGATGTTAATTTCAAATATCTACAAGCCAATAGCCCATATTATCAACATTACTTAATTTTCGATTTAGATTACGAAGCAGCGATGGCTGAAATTATATATTCCAAAGTTTGAATTCCTCTGCCAAATCTTCTCGTTGAAAATCCTGAGAATGGTAAAGCTCATTTACTATTTCAATTAGAAACGCCTATCTATAAAACTGATGCAAGTCGGCCAAAACCGATTATCTACGCTAATGCGATTATTAAGCGCTTAGAGGAACTTTTTGATGCTGACGTAGGATACTCTGGCTTAATCACTAAGAATCCGTTCTCGAGCGAATGGCGTGTATATGTATATACGTTGCGTTCAAGACCATACTCCTTAAATGAACTTGCACTCAACTTAGATCTAAGCTGGAAAGAAGTAAATCAGCCAATTGCAAAAGATGAAGCAACAGGCTTAGGTCGCAATTGTTATATATTTCATACAGCACGACATTGGGCTTATGTTGAAATCAGAAAGTTCAGAGGGAGTACCTATAACGCATGGTTTGATCTTACAACTTAGTGGTAGACTCCTCCCAAAGGCAAACATGGTCGAAATTAAACTTATTCGAACAAATCCATCCAATGTTGTTTAATGATCAAATCCTTATTTCATCTAATGTAGACCAAAAAAGTAAAATCAAATTTTCCCATATTATTAACTTATTGTTCCTTAAATGTCTCATTCAAAGCCTGTTGAACTGCATCCACACGTGTTTTACAGGCTTTGTATGCAACCATAGACTCTTCAACGATTTTCATTAAATTGTCGATGTCTGGTTCTTCCTGCGACTCCAATAGCTCCGCATTCTTTTTAAGGACTTCATAGCCTTCCTTGAAAGAGAGTTCTTTTTTAATCATTACTAATTACCTTCGTTACATTTGCTTGAATGGTGCCATCCTGTAATTCTACTTGGACTTTATCACCTGAAATCTGTTGAATAGAGCGAATAGCTTTTCCTTCATTACGAACAATTCCGTAGCCTTTAGCCATCACGTTTCTTGGATTCTGAATTAAGGTTTCACGCAGCAGTGATTCGACTTGATTCGTTGCCAGTTTGATCTGTTGCTGGGCTAAGTAATGTAGGGTGCTTCTCATCAAATCTACGCTCTTATTTGCTTCATTGATTTGCCCATGCGCAAGCGTCTTAATCATCCTCATGTATTGATCATTTTGGCTTTGGTACGCTGTGATTTGATGTTGGGATAATAGCTTAATGGTTTGGAATGAATCTAAGACATCCTGAGTCCGATCAGCAATTAGATTACGAATCCCACCAATTACCTTACTAGGTGTGTCAAATGAACGGTTTGCAACTTCATCTAGTATCGTACGATCTTTTTCGTGACCAATACCGACCCAAATTGGAACAGTTCGTTTGGCCAACAATGCTGCCAGTTCATAATCATTTAAATAGGCAAGGTCGTTTACAGCACCACCGCCGCGGATAATCACAATGAGATCAGGTGGTGTATTGAAATCGGTAGCCCATTGTCTGAGGCCATTACTGAGAGAGGTGATAATGCTTTGCGCAGCTGTGTTCCCTTGGAATGTTGCTGAGTAGTACTTGAAATGACATACACCAGATTTTTCTAAAGCATCAGCATCTTTTTTGAAGTCACCTAGACCTGCAGCATTTTCAGGAGCAATTACCAGGACATTCTGAATATCAAAAGGGGTAGGGATGAGCTTGTTCTTGTTTAAAAGGCCTTCAGAGGTAAGTCTTTCTAAAATTTGTTGATAGCGCCGTGCAATGTCTCCAAGCGTATAGCTTGAATCAATATCTTCAACATTCACTGAAAAGCCATACTGAGGATCAAACTTGGCCCTGACTTTTACCAAGACATTTAAATCCTTTGAAAGCTCTACACCGCTTTCTCTTTCAAACTTAAGCACCATTTTCTGAGCTATAAATTTCCAGATGGTGCCTTTACAACTCGCTATAACTTTGTCGGTACTTTCATCCTTTTCAGCTAACTCAAGATAGTAATGTCCGCCCTTAATATTTAGATTACGGATCTCAGCTTTCACCCATACAGGCTCATTGAAAGTAATTTGAATTACTTCCTGTACTGTGGATAGATAATCACTAAGAGAAAACTGAGGTTCAGACATTAGGTCAATTATTTTAAGTGCTTAGATGAATAGTATTAAAGCAAAGCTATAAGTGCAAATTGAGAATATGCTCACTTGACCTTGATCAAGGTATATGGCATATTTCTTCTATAGTGGACGTACATATGGAAATTCACTTAATTACCGTAAAAAGCTCATCATTTGATGGGCTTTTTTTGTTACTAGATAATTTGATATAAAAAATGTGAATGAGATCTCAATATAAACCAAGTATATTATTTGGTATTAAGTTCTCCATGGTAGTTAATATCAGTTTATACCTGCACCTTCCCCAAGTTGCAGGTTTTTTTTCTTCATTTTTTATTCGATTAATGATTTAATTATTTTGTTGTAAATAAAAACAACGATTCCTTGTTTCGGCGCAAAAGACCAAGGGGAAAGCCTTACAGAAATGTAGGGCTTTTTTAATAGACTTCCGTCATAAATCGGCTTTGTTGCACAAAGATTTAAAAATTAAGATTTCCCATATCTACTCAAATTTAAGTGGCAACTTGGGTGTGAGGTCGGCCTAACTCTGTGAATTTATTTAATACTGCTACACGTGCATGCATCTCATTGACTTGGCTTTGAAAGTTTCTCGAACTGAGTTTATCCCCCAATAATTTGATGCAATGCATCTTAGTTTCGACCAAACTTCGCCGATGATAGCCTGACCATTTTTTCCATAGTGTCCTGCCTAAACGTTTAACTGTTCGAAGTAATTCATTTCGCTCTAGCGAGCTGATCTTTGTATCTTTCCAAGGTTTCGCATTTTTTCTTGGCGGAATCACCGCATGCGCTTGCCGATCTGCAATGACCTGACGGCATTGCTTGGTGTCATAAGCTCCATCGGTATAAACAGAGTCAATCTGATCATCTTGTGGAATCTGATCGAGTAAATCACCAAGCACTTGTGAATCACTCACATTATTTGTAGTGAGTTGAATAGCGCGTATTTGAAGGGTTTCAGCATCTATACCAATATGAAGTTTACGCCATTGGCGACGATATTCAGGTTGGTGTTTCTTACGCTTCCATTCACCTTCGCCTAGAAACTTTAAGCCAGTAGAATCGACGAGTAGCTGGAGACCATTACTGCTTTTTTGATAGTTAATTGCAATATCAATATGCTTTTGTCTTCTGCAGATGGTGGAATAGTCTGGTGCTGTCCAATCTAATCTACAAAGATGAATGAGACTTTGCACAAAGCCAGTGACCATGCGTAAAGACAATCGAAATAGGGATTTGATCATCAGACAGCATTGGATGGCTGTATCTGAATAAGTTTGATTTCGACCATGTTTACCTTTGGGTTGAGCGTACCATTGAGTCTTGGGATCGAACCAAATTGAGAGATTTCCTCGATTTATTAATGCACTGTTATAAGAAGACCAATTGGTTGTACGATAGATTTTAGGTGTGGGCTTATTCATTTGCGAATTATATTGCCGAATAAGACTTTATCGGTAGGTTTGTGCAACAAAGCCATTTCAAAGTATTTGAAGAAAAAATAAAGCAGTCATCCCAATATACAGTATTTCCGAAAGTTCTATATTTTAATAGGGAATATGTTTTTGTGGGCATTAGAATACGAAAGTATTGTTCATGTGATTATGTTGAAAGCTGTAACACTGAAGATATTTTAAATAATACAGTGAAATATATTAGTGACATTCAGGTATATGAGGGTAAAGAGCTACTTGGGTCTGTAAAACAAAAAGACACTAAAGAGGGGAGCTAAGCTCCCACCAAATTTCGAATATCAGTTAAACGCTATTTCCAGTCATAACTGGTTTTAAATCACTGTGATTGCATAAAGTCCCGTTATTTTTAAGTGTAAATAGTTGAATATTATTAATACTTTATAAATTAGCAGATTTCACTTTATCTGGTAAAGCTCGCCAAACAAAGATAGAGAGAATTAAAAACATCACGCCGGAAAATCGGTCATTGCTAAACCAAAGAAACTTACAGCACACATCAACATGCCCACTGTCGCTACAGGACGTAAACCATAATGATTCATCAGAACACTGGTGAAAGGCCCACCAATACTGATAGCAATCATAAACGGTAAAATAAAGAGACCCGCTTCAAGCGGTGTATAGCCATACACAAACTGTAATTCTTGAGAAAGCAATAATTCAAAACCTACCAGTGCAATCATGGCAACCATTGCCATCACAATACTGGTTGAGATGACTGGATTCTTAAATAAGCTAAAGTCAATCATCGGTTGAACTGCACGGAGTTGATGCCGAACAAAGCCTACCAATAAGCATAATCCAACAGCAAAAACCAACACCATCCAAAAACTAAAAGCGTAGATCGAGGTTTTAATCGAATAGATCAGCATTAAAATTGCGATCACTAAGATTAGTGCTTGTAACAGGTTCAAAGGCTGTTTGGTTTGTACTGTTTGTTTTGGGACCAGCCATATAGTCAATATAAGTACGAGAATAATAATAGGAACATTAATGAGGAATACCGTACCCCATGAAAAGTGTTCCAATATAAAGCCACCTAAAAGCGGACCAAAAGCAGCACCACCGCCGCCAACGGTTCCCCAAACTCCTAAAGCATAATTTCGCTGTTTTTCATCTAAGAAGGTGTTTCGAACACCAGCCAAAGTTGCTGGTAAAATCATGGCTGCCCCGACACCTAAAAAGGCTCTGGCTGCAATCAACATATAAGCTGAATTTGCACAGGCCGCCATCAATGAAGCCACACCAAAAATACTTGCACCAATTAACATCAGGCGTTTAAAGCCAATGCGATCTCCCAACGCGCCCATTGGCAGAATTAGACCAGCCATAATCAGCGAATAAATATCGATGACCCATAACATTTCATTGGCTGACAAAGAGAGTGTTGAACTCAATGTCGGGATCGCAACGTGGAGTACTGTTGCATCAATTGAAACAGGTAAATAAATGAGTACGATGATTGCCAAAATCACCCATTTGCGGGACATAAAACACCTAAATTAAAGTTGGACACTTGTTCAAGTCCGCTTATTATATCCACACTTGAACAAGTGTCCAACTTTGTTTAATATCTGTTTTGTAAACTCTGTTGAATACTAATCCAATGAACTATTTAAACCGTGAACAGCGTCGTACGATGATTTTAGATGCAGCAAAATGCGTAGCACTACTAGAAGGTCTTAATGGTTTAACTGTGCGTAGGATTGCCGCTGAAGCCCAAGTTTCGACTGGACAAGTGCATCATCATTTTCAATCAAGCTCACACTTAAAAGCTGAAGTATTTATTGAGTTGATGAATCAGCTCGATCAAGTAGAAGATCAAATCACAACCAATAGTAGTCTTGACCGCCTATTTTTATTGCTGGGTATTGAGAATATTGAACAAACACAACCTTATTTACGTTTATGGAATGAGGCTGAGATACTAATTGATCAAGATCTGGAAATTAAAAAAGCTTATAACGTGACAATGGAACAATGGCATAACTCTTTAGTGGCCACCATTGAGCAGGGGATTACTCAGCAAGAATTTAAAGTTTCGACAGCAAGTTCTAGTCAAGATATTGCATGGCGGCTGATAGCTTTTGTTTGTGGCTTAGAAGGGATCTATCAACTCGGCTTAAAGGGCTTAGATCAGCATTCCTTTAAGCACCATGTTGAAATGGTACTTAAAATGGAACTGTTTCAATACCAGTAGGTTCCAGCTCGATGTTTCATTGTTTAAAACATTCGGTCTTCGTATACCATGAGCTTTTGTTTAATCCACATTAGTCCAACACGTGGGAGAATCTGCACCTCGTGCATTGTCGAGAATCATACCTGTAAAATCATCTCATTCGTATCTCTATTTTTACTATTGAGATCTAAGAATATCTTTAAAATAAAAAGACAGGCGGAGTTTAGTGGTGACTTGCCGTTGCTCAAATTCGGTAAGCTGCTGGATACTTTAAAGTGCAGCATGAGTTAATAAATTTTTTCTACAAAGCATTCATTTCAAATGTAACCATATAAGTATTTAAATAAATAATGGTTATAACAAAAGTAATTGATTTTAAATTATTTATGTGTAAAAGGTCTTAAGCTGGTTGGATAGTCTAGCTACATAGCGATGTCGTAAAATGCTAAGTGAATGTCGTCTTATGTAAAGTGTTGCTCTATTGAGTGTTGTAGTTTTGATGTGTGGTTAATCACTGAATAAAAATATAGCATGGATAGAAAAATGACGTCGAATAAAGCAATACGATTCTATGGATCGGGTGTTCCTGAAGTAATGCGCTACGAAGATATCGAAGTAGGAAAGCCAGCCGCAGGGCAAGTTCTTCTACGTCATGTGGCAGTAGGGCTAAATTATGCTGACACTTATTTCCGTGACGGTACCTACCAAATTCCACTGCCAAATGGCATGGGCGTAGAGGCTTCTGGTGTGATTGAGGCCGTAGGTGAGGGGGTTGCCGACTTTCAAGTGGGCGACCGTGTCACTTATACCGGCTTTTTAAATACCTTGGGTGCTTACAGCACATCACGATTAATTGACGCAAATGTCCTGATCAAACTTCCTGAAGGCATCTCATGTGAAACTGCGGCTGCCATGACCATGCGTGGTTTGACGTCTGCCTATCTCATGCGTCGTATTTATGATTTTAAAAAAGGTGACACGATCTTATTACATGCCGCGGCAGGTGGTGTGGGCTTAATCGTTTCACAGTGGGCGAAGTTGCTGGGTTTAACCGTGATTGGTACAACGTCATCTGACGAAAAAGCGGCGATTGCAAAAGCTTATGGTTGTGACCATGTCATTAACTATAGCCATGAAAATGTAGCTGAGCGTGTGCGCGAATTAACGCATGGCATCGGTGTCAATGTGGTGTTTGATAGTGTGGGCAAAGACACCTTTATATCGTCATTAGATTCGTTAAAGCGTCGCGGTTTAATGGTATGCGTGGGTACGGCATCAGGGCCGATTCCAGATTTCAATCCAGTGTTGCTTGCCATGAAAGGCTCGCTTTATATCACTCGCCCAGCATTGGCCGATTACATTGCTGACCCTGCTGAAAAGCAAGCTTTGGCCAATGAGCTATTTGACCATGTCGCCAGTGGTCGAATCAAAATTGAAATTAATCAACGTTATGAACTTAAAGATGCCGTACAAGCACACCGTGATTTAGAGGCACGTAAAACAACAGGTTCATCTATTTTCGTTATTTAAGTTTGTTATTAGAAAGGATTTCTTATGCAAATTGAACAATTAAGCTGCAATATTGGCGCAGAGCTCAGCGGCATAAATTTGGCAGATGCGATTCACGATCAAGATTTATTTAGTGAAATTCGCTCGAACCTTCTTAAGCATCGAGTGTTGTTTTTTCGAGATCAAGATTTAACTCGAGCTGAACATGTGGCATTTGCAGAGCGTTTTGGGCAGTTGGAAGACCATCCTGCGGTAGGGAGTCATCCAGATCATCCGGGTTTGGTGCAAATTTATAAAAGCCCAGATAGTCCGATCGATCGTTATGAAAATGCGTGGCATAGCGATGCCAGCTGGCGTGAAATTCCCCCAATGGGTTGCGTATTACGTTGTGTCGAAGCGCCACAGGTCGGTGGAGACACCATGTGGACCAATATGATTTTGGCTTATGAAAACTTACCTGAAGAGATCAAAGCTAAAATTGAGGGTTTACGTGCACGTCATAGTATCGAAGCGAGCTTTGGTGCAGCAATGCCAATTGAAAAGCGTTTAGCATTGAAAGCGCAGTTCCCAGATGCCGAACATCCCGTGGTACGTACTCACCCAGAAACAGGTGAAAAAATCCTGTATGTGAATGCATTTACCACTCATTTTACCAATTACCACACCAAAGAGCGCGTTCGTTTTGGGCAAGATGCCAATCCAGGCGCAGCTGATTTACTACGCTACCTCATTTCACAAGCTTCAATTCCAGAATACCAAGTTCGTTGGCGCTGGAAGCCTAACAGCATTGCTATTTGGGATAACCGTAGCACACAGCATTATGCCGTGATGGACTATCCTGCATGCCATCGCAAAATGGAACGTGCAGGCATTATTGGCGACCAGACTTACTAAGTCTGAACATTAAAACATTTAATTAAATTCACAATTTGAACACTATAAAGGGAGATGCACATGCAATTCTTTGACGATTCTTTGCACCCAGAAAATATGGATAAAGTGGTTATTACGGTTGCGCCTTATGGCCCAGAGTGGATGCCAGAAGATTTTCCAGAAGACATCCCTGTCACGATGGACGAGCAAATTCAAAAAGCAGTGGAGTGCTATGAAGCGGGTGCAACTGTACTGCACTTGCATGTACGTGAACTGGATGGCAAAGGCTCAAAGCGTTTGTCTAAGTTCAATGAGCTAATCGCAGGCGTGCGTGAAGCTGTGCCTGATATGATTATTCAGGTCGGTGGTTCAATTTCATTTTCACCTGAAAGCGAAGGTGAAGCTGCGCTTTGGCTCAGTGATGATACCCGTCATATGTTGGCAGAACTGACTCCAAAACCTGATCAGGTGACGGTTGCAGTCAACACCACGCAAATGAATATTATGGAGCTGTTGTACCCAGAGTACTTAAAAGGCACGTCACTTGAGCATCCTGCAATTCAAGAAGCTTATGCAGAAATGACAGTACCCGCAGGACCTGCATGGTTGACTGAACACTTAAAGCGTCTCACTCAAAATGGCATTCAGCCACACTTTCAGCTAACTGGTATGCATGGTCTTGAAACCTTAGAGCGCATGGTGCGTAAAGGCTTATACATGGGGCCGCTGAACCTGACGTGGATTGGTATTGGTGGCGGTTTTGATGGTCCAAATCCATTTAACTTCTTTAACTTTATTCACCGTGTTCCAGACGGCTGCACCTTAACCTCAGAGTCATTACTGAAAAATGTATTGCCGTTCAACACCATGTCGATGGCCATGGGTTTGCATGCACGCGTGGGGAATGAAGATACGATTATTGATCACCGCGGTGAGCGTTTTGGTTCAGTGCAGCAAATTGAACAAACTGTTCGTATTGCCCATGAATTGGGTCGTGAAGTGGCGACTGGCAAAGAAGCGCGTGAGATCTACCGTATTGGTGTGCAGTACAACAGTATTGAAGAAACCTTGCTGGCAAATGGTATGGCGCCGAACCGTAAAGTGGGCCAAAAAGGTGTTCCGCAACGTATTCATGAAGTGACATCTGAGCAAAACTCATATGAAATGAATCGTAAAGTCGGTTAACAAGTCACGATTAAAACAAGTAAATGAACATAAGCCGAGTCAAATGGAATGTTGACTCGGACTGAGTCACAAAGATGATTGTGCTGCGGATCAAGTGCAATTTTTATGAAGAATGAGAATTAGAACGTATAAGAAACACAAGGAGGTCGTATGGGTGCGCATCAATATGCAAGTTCTACAGATGGTTTAGATACATCGATTGACGTACCACGTAAGTATGCGTGGTTGGTTTTTGCTTTAACTTTTGGCTTGCTCATTTCTGACTATATGTCACGCCAAGTGCTCAATGCGGTCTTTCCTTTGATCAAAAGTGAATGGACGCTAAGCGATAGCCAGCTGGGTTTACTCAGTGGCATTGTGGCTTTAATGGTGGGCTTATTAACGTTGCCTTTATCCATTTTGGCAGACCGATTTGGCAAGGTGAAAAGCTTAACTCTCATGGCTGTGCTATGGAGTTTGGCCACTTTAGGCTGCGCCGTTGCGGAAAACTATGAACAAATGTTCATGGCTCGTTTTATGGTGGGCGTGGGTGAAGCAGCGTATGGCAGCGTCGGTATTGCAGTCGTGGTTGCGGTTTTCCCTCGCGATATGCGTGCCACTTTAGCCAGTGCTTTTATGGCGGGTGGCGTGTTCGGGTCATTTCTAGGCATGGCGCTGGGTGGTGTGATGGCCGAGCATTTCGGTTGGCGCTGGGCATTTGCAGGCATGGCTGTATTTGGGCTGATTCTGGCCTTTTTATATCCAGTCATTGTGAAAGAAACAAAAATTGGCAAGACTTGCCGTCAACTTCGCGCAGAACAAAAACACGATAAATCGACCAATCCATTACGTTCTATTTATTCTAGCCGCTCAGTCATTGCGACTTATATTGGCAGTGGTTTGCAGTTGTTTGTGGGTGGAACGGTGATCGTTTGGTTCCCGAGTTATCTCAACCGTTACTACGGTATGAGCACCGATAAAGCTGGGTTAATTGCAGCCCTTATCGTACTCAGTAGTGCAGTTGGCACCATTCTTTGCGGCATGTTGTGTGACCGCCTAGGTCGAGATCGTCCCGTTCGCAAAGTGACTTTAGCCAGCGCATTTTGTTTGATTGGCTGTGTGTTGTTATCCATTGCATTTGCTATGCCTGCGGGTAATGCACAGTTACTCATGATCTGCCTTGGGATGTTTATTGCACTAGGTACCAATGGCCCATCAAGCGCTATGGTCGCAAACCTCACACATAACTCGGTTCATAGTACCGCTTTTGCAACATTAACCTTAGCCAACAATTTCCTCGGTCTAGCTTTGGGGCCTTTAGTGGTCGGCAAAGTTTCAGATCTGATTGGACTACATAGTGCGTTTCAACTGATGCCGCTGATGAGCATTGCAGCTGCGGCGGTATTTTTCTATGCAAAACAACATTATGTACGCGATGTTGCCCGTTTTAATGCGCAGGCAATACCGCTGAATATTCAACACAACCCAGCATTAGATACGGATGATAAGTGATGACTCGTGAAATCAATATTGAAGTTTTTTTTGATTTTATTTGCCCGTGGTGCATGATCGGGAAACGTCAGTTACAGGTCGCAATAGAAAAATTACGATACAGCCATCCCGATGTCATTGTGAAACTTCAGTGGAGGGGCGTGCAGCTTTTGCCACATATCCCTGTAGATGGCCTTCCTTTTAATGCATTTTATTTACAAAGACTGGGCAGTATGACTGCTGTCCGCATGCGCCAAGCACAAGTTCGTGAGGCGGCTAAAGCGGTTTCAATTGATCTCGACTTTGAGCGTATTCCACGTATGCCAAATACAGCCAAAGCACATAGTTTTTATGCAAATGCAAACAAAATATGTGATGCAGCCCAGAGTGATCGACTGCTCGAAGGGCTATATTCAGCCTATTTTCATCATTCAGAAAATATTAGTGACACTGAGGTGTTGCGTAAAATTGCCACTTATTGTGGTTTTTCTGAAGAGCTGATTGATGCACTTTTACAGAAACCGCATATGCCATTTTTTAATGGTGATACGGGCGGGAAAGGCGTGCCGTATTTTGTTTTTGATCGTAGCTTTGCCATGGTCGGTGCCCGTCCTGCGGATGAACTTTATCAAGCCATGCTCGATGCTCTGGTCGAACGGAGAGAAATAGCATGACAACACATTTTGAAGTCCCTCAAACCAAAGTCCCTGCTTTAGGTGAACGCTGCTTCTTGCAAGTTGGTGATAAGACATTGGCTTTGTTTAACGTTGCGCATCAGCTCTATGCCATTGATGACAGTTGCCCACACCAAGGTGCGTCCTTATGTGGCGGCAAGTTAGAAGGAAAAGTCATCCAATGTTGTGCGCACGGGCTGCGTTTTGACTTGGCCAGTGGCTATCTACTCAATTCCACGAAACTCCGTGTTGCATCTTATCCTGTACAGAAGGTTGGTGATCAGGTGTTGATCATGCTAGATAGCGGAGAACAGTATGAATAGTTCAAGCCAATTTAGCCTCAGCTATGCAGACAATATTCGTCAAAAAGTTCAAGCCTTGGCACCTGGTTTTAGTATCAGCTTGGTGGCAGCGGCAGCAGCAAGTTTTTTATCGGAACACTATGGTGCTCCTGTCATGTTGTTTGCCTTATTACTGGGTATGGGGTTGAGTTTTTTGTCGGTTGAAGGCCGTTGTAAAGCAGGCATTGAGTTCACCGCACGAACGGTAATGCGTATCGGCATTGCACTGCTCGGAATGCGGATCACTTTAGCGCAAATCACCGCACTGGGTTGGCAGCCTATTGCACTCGTGATCACCTTAATTATTGTCACGATTTCAGTCTCAATCGTTGTTGCCAAGTTAATAGGCTTTCAAAAACTGTTTGGTATGCTGACGGGTGGTGCAACAGCCATTTGTGGCGCTTCGGCTGCACTGGCTTTATCGGTTGCTTTACCGAACCATCCACAAAAAGAAAAGGCGACATTATTTACGGTGATTGGCGTTTCGGCGCTGTCGACCATTGCCATGATTGTGTATCCGATGATTGCAGAATGGTTGGCCTTGTCACCGACTGAAGCCGGAGTATTCTTGGGCGCAACCATTCATGATGTTGCTCAGGTGGTCGGTGCGGGCTATAGCATGTCGACTGAAACTGGCGATACCGCAACAGTGGTCAAACTGATGCGTGTAGCGATGTTATTGCCTGTGATTATTTGCGCAGCCATGATTACACGTATGCAAGGCGTAGAGTCTAGGGGGCCGCGTCCGCCACTATTACCATGGTTTGCTGTTGGTTTTTTAATTTTAGCCTGTGTAAACAGTACTGGCTGGGTACCTATGGTGGTTCAAGGTGGTATGAATGAGCTATCGCGTTGGTGTTTGATTATTTCCATCAGTGCGTTGGGCATGAAAACACAGTTTAAAGAACTCGCGACAGTGGGTATCAAACCGATCTTATTGATGGTGGGAGAGAGTATTTTCCTTGTGGTTTTGGTACTTTTACTGATGCATTGGATGTTCTAATGACGTTACAACATTGAGCTAAGCGGTATGTTATTTGCCAGTCAGTGATCAACGCACTGACTGGCAAAATGCTATGTATTACACGGACTTTTAAATGATTAAAGCTGATTCATTCAAATAGGATGAATCAGCTTTAATTTGAAGTAGATCTATTTCACGCGCTTATTAATGCGTAGAGCCCTTATGGTCATTTCTCCAAACTAGGGGTGAAACGCCAAACTGACCAATAAACCAACGGGTGAAAGAACTTGGCATGGAATAGCCCAAAATGTCTGAGACTTGCCCCAAAGAATAGTTCATATTTTGCAGATAGCGGAAGACTAAAGCCCGACGCACATCGTTGGTTAAAATACTAAAACTGGTTTGAGATGCTTCTAATCTGCGCTGTAAGGTCCGGACATTGATTCCATGTAGATTTGCCACTTGATCAATCGTGGCACGCCCCATAGGTAAAAGAAGATAAATACTTTTTCGAATATCGAAAATGATAGAGGATTCATTTTCATTTTGCAGCAGATCAATATCAAGATAGCGCTTCGCATGATCTGCCATGGCAGTGTTGGCTTGTGGATTGGCTTTATCTAGCTCTGCTACAGTACAAACAATGCCATTAAATTCGCTACCGAACTCCAAAGCACAACCAAAAACACGCTGATGAATAGCCAAGTTTTGTGGTGCGCTATGGGTGAAATGTACACCCAGAGGACGCCACTTTTGCGAAAGCAACATGGCACAAAAACGATGAGTCACACCCAAAGCCAATTCGATGGCTTGGCGGCTGTATTCGGTTGATGCGCCAACAACTTCCAAATGAATAATCACCGTATTCCCAGCTTCTTCGATATACATCTCAAGCGCATTGTTAATGAAGTTTCTATACATAACAATGGTTTGTAGTGCATCTCGCAAAGTGTGCTGATAACTTAACAGTAGGCTCAATTCACCAAAGTCGGCAATTTGGCGTTGTTCCGCCATAAGCAGTCCGAATACTTCACAGCCGCTTATTTCAGCAGATTGTTCTAACAGCGCGATGGCTTTGTCGACAGGGATACGTTGTTTCGGGTCATTGAGCTGCGCAGGATTAAGCCCTGCATTAGAAAGCAAATAATAAGGATTGAAGTTGAATTGTTGGCTAACATTCAAATAATTTTTGAGCACAGCTGTATGGGCAAGTGGAATCACTTTAAGCTCCCTATTTTTACTTCAGTCGTCCTGACTGAATTTATTTTTAAGCAATATCCAGTACTATAAAAGTATCAGTTTCTGCACTTAAGTAGTGCGGATTTTTGATTAAAATAGGCTTTATTTTATCAAGAAACAGTTCAGATTTAAAAATGACTAATTCCTATATCGAATAAGAATTAGCCTTTAAATAAAATGCGATAACTTAAGTCTCAAACGAGAGTATTTTCAGAGATTGCTTTGGGTGGGCAAAATACCTGCCTGAGCGGCTAAAAATCTGAGTTTGATGTTGCATTTGAGGTGTTCAGTATTTTCTACCACTTAGAAGCGATAGCCAACCCCGACATAAGTCACTAATGGATCGAGATCAATCTTGGTGGTGGACTTAATTAATTGTCGGCCCGTAGATGTGTCAGTGACAGTCACAGTTGCGACATTATTAAAGTTAGGCATATAGCTGAGTGAACCTGTACTAAACCAACGGTCGGTAAAGTCATAGGTAAAGCCCGCCGTTAACACAGGTGCAAAGGCATCACTGGTTTTGACTTTCACCTCAGGTGTCGCTGTAGAGCTGCCTTTGCCGCCATGTAGGGCTTCGCCTGCGCGACCATTCAAAATATTATCAATCATGTAGCCCGCTTGGATGAGATCATTTTCGACACCGCCATTGAGCTTTAATTTATTGAAATGTCCATACACCACGCCCGCGCCTACAAATGGGCGGAATTTATTTTTATCCGAAGTGCCGAAGTGATATTTTGCTGTCACCGCAGGTGTCCATGCAGTTACTTCAGCCACCGTGCCATGCGCGCCAAGGTCTGTAATTAAAGTGTCTTTGAGCAGCTCTAAACCATCAAAATAGGTGGGTGGTGTATGTGCAGGTAGGTGAGATGAATTCGACGTGGATAAAGCCGTTGCACGAATTTCACCCACACCTTTTACGTCGACTTTAGGAGGAATACCACCCACCAACTCTAAAGAGACATTGTCATTAACAAAATAGCTTAAAGTCAAACCCAGTGTGTCAGTATCATCAATTTCCATACCACCTTCGGCTGTATAGTCTGAAATACCCGTGATATCAGCTCTCGCACCATTCATAAAACCATCAGGCACTTTATAGTTTGGATCTTTCTGACTATTTCTGACAAAGGCATCAAACATGATTTTGCCCATTCCTGTCAGCTCTTTGCTGTTGATTGCATATTTGGCAAGATCAGTCCCATATAAAGATCCAACACCATAACTGCCGCCTTCTTCAACTGCGGTTGTGACATGGGTGGAATTGGCTTTCCCCTGAGGCATGACATGCATCCAACCTGCACTGACGGCCCAGCGTTTAAAGTTTGTAGAATCCGCATAAGCAAAATTTACTGACAATAGGCATGCAAAAGGCACGACTATTTTACAGATTTGACTCATTTTAATTTCCTTTTCATTTGCTATTTTTTTTATGGTTTCAGCGGATCCTTTCTGAAACGCAAGCGTATTATTGAGTCAGTTATTTTTTTAAGCAATCGGCAAAATTTGAAGAAAAACATGAAATGTGTTGCATAAATCAAACTAAAAGCTTCACTTATATTATTAAAATCAAATATTTAAATTATTTATTGAGCATATTCTAAAATGTTATAGATTTGATGATTTGTCATCAAATGATAAGCCATTGTCGTCCCATGTATATCGAATTGGTGACCATCCCTCTATGTTGGATACAACAATGCATCGCATTGATTAAAAAGCATCAGGCTTAAATAGGTGTATCCATGGAAAAAATATTTACACAGGCAACGGTTCTCATTATTCCGGGTTTGCGCGATCACGTTGCTGCACATTGGCAAACTTTGCTTGAGTCGAAGCTCATAAAAGTTCGCTCCGTCCCGCCAGCAGAAACAGATAAATTGAATTGTGCAAACCGCATTGCACGCATTGAAGCAGAGCTGAAAAAAATCGAAGGGCCGGTTATTTTGGTGGCTCATAGCGCGGGCGTGTTGATGACTGTGCATTGGGCTGCGTTGTATCAGCATGATATTCAAGGGGCATTGCTGGTTACACCACCTGACTTGGCGGAAAGCTGGCCTGAGCATTATCCAAGTCCTGAGATTCTTAAAAACGAAGGCTGGAGCCCATTACCGACTCAAAAACTGCCATTTCCAAGCATTGTGGTGGCGAGTACCAATGACCATTTAGCGCAATATCAAGCCGTTGAAGCGATGGCAGAGACATGGGGCAGTCAGTTGGTCAATGCGGGTGCTGTAGGGCATTTGAACCCAGCAGCGGGTTTTGGCGATTGGCCGCAGGCGGAACACTTGATCTTACAGTTGGATGCTTTGTCCATAGAGCAAGTTTCATAGTCGAGATACAGATTTCAGCTTTGAATTTCAATCTCAAAAAATCAATCCATGCAAATGACCTAATGACTAATTTGTATGACTAAAAGACAAATTTGAACATTTTAAAACAGTTAATTTAAATCCCGAGCCAAAGGATGGCTTTACAGAATAAATAGAGATGTGGAGAGAAAATGTTGAGTTTAAAGAAACATTCCTTGTGAAAGATGACGGTGTAAGCGCCAGAAATCTTCAGCGTTTGTATGGAAATAAAACACAGTATTTAAAAATAAATCATATCGATATGGAGATGATATGGTCGGTCAATTTGTGTCTTTAAACAGACAAAATCATCATATTTCATTGATGAAAAAAACGGTTCTTTGTTTAAGCCTTGCTTTGGTAATCTCGGAAGTTTCAGCAGCGAGTTTTGAATTAAACGATGAATGGAAGTTTGAAACCAAAACCGCACTTAGCTTTGGGACAAACTGGAGTACCCAAGAGGCGTCTCGTTCACTGGTGTATAAACCCGATGCAAACCATATTGGAAAAGAGGGTTCCAGTATCGATGTTAATGGTGATGATGGGCACGTCAACTTTAATAAAGGCGATGTGATTTCACAAGTGGTGAAAGGCTTTACCGAGCTGAACTTAAAAGGAAAACAGCAGGGAGCAGTGATCAGCGCAAAGTATTGGTATGACCATGCTTATGAAACAGGTGAAGGCGATTTAAAAGCTTTTGATGATTCGGCATGGCCCCGACTGGCGAAATTTAAAGGCATTGACCTGTGGGATGCCTATGTTTGGAAAAACTTTGCTTTAGATAATGGGCAAAGTGCCAATATTAAACTGGGCAAACATACCTTGCAGTGGGGAAAATCACAGTTCTTCCAAAATGGACTCAATAGTGTCAGTGCTTTGGATTATGCTGCGATGAATCGTCCTGGAGGTGATGCAAGAGAACGCGTGATCCCAACCGAAATGTTTTCCTTTGAAGCTGGAATCAATGAACATTTAAAATTTGAAGGTTTCTATCAGTTTAAGTTTAGACCGTCTGTGGTCGATGGCTGTGGGACATTCTTTGCAATTTCAGACTTTGTGCCAGAAAACTGTGGGCCGATCGTCATTACCGTGATGCCGGGCGATAAACTTACCGATACCGCTTTAGATGCCAAATCTTATATTCCGCGTAGTGAAAGTCGTTATGCCAAAGACAGCGGACAGTATGGTTTTTCCTTAAAGCAAACGTTGCCCAAGTTAAACAATGCTGAGCTCGGGCTGTATTTTGCAAATTATCATAATCGAACCGCGAATTTTGACGGGACGGCCGTCACTGCGGCAGGGCCGGCAAACTTTAGTACTGCACAGTTTTTTTCGATCTATCCTGAAGACATCAAAATGTATGGACTCAGCTTGGCAGGCAAAATCGGTATAACATCAGTGTTTAGTGAGTTAACTCATAAACCCAATCAGCCTTTGCAGTTTAATGGGACAGATATTGTCTATGCACAAGTCTTAGACAAAAATACCCCGCTGACAGATGTAGGAACATCGGCAAAGTTTGGGCAATATTTGCAAGGTTATGCACGTGCGCCTGTAACACAGTTTTCACTCGGTGCAGGTAATAGTCTAGCGAATGTCCTCGGAGCCAATACTTTTACTTGGGCTGCCGAATTGGCAGTGAATCATATTGGAGATATTGGCAATCACCGTTTTGGTCGTGTCGGTGCTTTTGGTCGTAGCGAGTTGTCATCGGGTGCTTATGATCCAGAAACAAAAGCAAACCAATGTACGCCTTATGGAACGGCACATCTGTCCAATGATGAAATTGACCGTTTAAATGAACGCTTTTGTAATACCGAAGGCTTTTTTACGGAATGGTCATACGGATACCGTTTACGCGGCGCTTTAACTTACACAGATTTACTGCCTGCAACTGTGATTACCCCGAGCGTGCTATTCCGTCATGATGTCGATGGCTTTAGCCAAAACTTTCAGCAAGGTCAAATGAGTGTTGCCGCAGCGGTGTCTGCGACATACCGCCAACGATATATCGCAGAAATGGCCTATACCAGTTTCTTTGGTTCAAATGATTTCAGTACTATTGATGACCGAGATTTTGCCTCGCTCGCGTTCAAAATGAATTTTTAAATTAACTTCGCGTTTTGCTAGCCAAATGTATCGCCTGTTCATTTGAATCATGGTCGAAACAGACCATGATTTCGTTACATTTGCACTGGATTGAAATGCAATGCAATTAGAATTTTGAAAGCATGTTTGAAGTATTAAATATTCAAAATGAAGAGGGATATCAGGCAGCCATGTGCTGAATATATCAATATATATAGAGGGAACTATGCAAAGCATCGATTTAACACGACAACCACAGTCCAATCCCATTGGTATTTTGAACCTGATTGCCAACTATTTAGAAGAACACAGTTTCGATGCACGTACCGTATTTGAACATTTTGGGATTCAGCGCGAAGACTTAAAAAACAATTTATTGCCCATTTCTCTACAAACACAGGGTAGTATTTTTCAAGCCGTTGAAGCATTAACGGACTGTGATCATTTGGGTTTAGTGATTGGAAAAAAAGCACAATTTTCAAATATTGGGCCATTACGTTTTCTGGTGCTGAATGCCGCAACCATGCGGGATGCCATGCAGAGCTTATTTCAATACGGCAGTATGTGGTACAGAGGGCAAAAGTTAGATTTGAAAGAAGATGATGGCTATGCACGTATTTGTATGCATATCGATGGTGACATTCCCGGGAAAGAACAATATCAAACCGCTTATTTGGTTGCGATGGTGTCTATTATCGAGCTGATTTTGGGGAAATCTTGGCGTCCAGCATTGGTGCGCATTTCTTATCCGAAGCCGAAGTGTGCGCATCTGTACGAAAAAGCATTTGGCTGTCCTGTGTGGTTTAGTCAGTCACAGCACGAAATTTTATTTCCGCAGGAACAACTGGATCAAAAAAGAGCAGGGCATGACTGTCAGTTGGATCAATTTCTACGTCAGCATTTGTCTGAACTGCAAAGCCATGATTGTGTCGATCTGATTGGTCAGATTTGTAAAATTATCGAGGAATTATTGCCGCACCGAAGTTGTAATATCGAGCGTGTGGCTGAATATTTTTCGATTCACCGTTTTACTTTGTACCGTTATTTAAATAAACATCAGACTAGCTTTGAAGCCTTGCTTGAAGCCACACGCAAGAAAATTGCAGCGGAGTTACTCAAAAACAAAAAACTTATGATTATTGAAGTGGCCAATCAAGTGGGTTATGACGACCAAGCTAATTTTACCCGCGCATTTAAGCGTTGGTATGGCATCACGCCTGGGCATTGGAGACGTATGAATCTGCATGCTTAAAGTGTGCAGATAAAACTCAGCCTGTATATCTCAAACCATATCTTTGTCATTTGATCAGTGTTTAAAATCATTCGATCCAGCTTATTTACCCTATTAAAAAATTAATCGTAGCACTGTTTTTCCATAATTTTGGTAAAGTCATTTACGTCTATTGCCTTAACTTTTCAATCAAAGCTGAAAAGACGCTTGTGTAGGCAGTACCTTAATTTGATAGGCCAAAAGTAAGCAAAAGCCTTTGTTACCCATACATAACGTCCCTGTTCTGATGGGTAACGTGTAGCATCCTTGCCACACTCGTGTATCCAAAGTTTAATAAATTAAACTTCAGGACAGTAATAGTAGTCACAACAATTTTCCGCCTCGTCTTTTCTATATTTTTACAGTTTTCTTTTTAAAGCCTGACCTTACTCAGCATATTTTTTCATTCAAGTTTTAAAAAATCATATGAAATCAGGTGCATGTCCCACATCTTCGCTTTGAGTTAATTATCACTTTTTATAATATTAAATATTTGTATAAATAATGAATTAAAACAATAAATTAGATGATTTAAATTTTTTGTGCATAAGTGACCAAATGACTAAATAACGCAACCAAATGACAAAATGAAGATAGAAAAAGACAGTATTTTAAAAAACAAATGACCAAGACCGATCATATGCGGATCTTAAACAATAAGTCTAAAAAGATTTGAAAAAAGGAAGTTTCTGATGATTGGAAATATGATGTTTCAACCTTTGTTGATTAGCAGCCTGATTGAACATGCCGCTCGTTATCATGCAGATACAGCCATTATCTCCAAAAATACTGATGGGTCGATGCTGCATACAGACTGGGGACAAATTGCCAAAAACTCAAAGCGCTTTGCCAATGTATTGCAGTCGTTTGGTTTTGCGGTCAGCGACCGTGTGGCCACCATTGCATGGAATAATCATCGTCACTTAGAAACATGGTACGGCATATCAGGCAGTGGGTTGGTTTGCCACACCATTAACCCACGACTTTTTCCTGAGCAGCTCAGTTATATTATCAATGATGCGAATGATAAGGCACTGATTTTTGATAAAACGTTTCTAAATTTAGTGTTGTCAATTAAACCATCCATTCCCTATGTAGAGCATTTTATCTGCCTCGATGCTTATGATGAAGACATTCAAAAAGCCTTACCTGAAGTGCTGTTTTATGATGAGTTAATCGCACAGCAAAGTGAACATTTTGAGTGGCCTGAACTGGATGAAACTAAAGCCAGTTCACTGTGTTATACCTCGGGTACGACTGGGAATCCTAAAGGGGTTTTATACAGCCATCGTTCAAGTATTTTGCATAGCTATGCCACCTGCTTGCCCGATTCATTTAATTTTTCTGCGCAAGATTGTATTTTGCCTGTTGTTCCTATGTTCCATGTTAACGCATGGGGCACGCCTTATGCAGCGGCCATGGTGGGTTGCAGTATGGTACTACCGGGGCCGATGTTAGATGGAGCAAGTTTGGTTCAACTGATTGATCAATACAAAGTGACGACAGCTTTAGGTGTACCAACCATTTGGCAAGGTTTGCTTACAGCAGCGAAGCAATCTGGCAGCAAACTCGTCAGCTTAAAATGTAATGTCGTCGGTGGCGCGGCTTGCCCACCGTCAATGCTGAAAACATTTAAAGATGATTTTCAGTGTGAAACCATTCATGCATGGGGCATGACGGAAACCAGTCCTTTGGGTGTAGTGAATCAACTCAAGGCCAAACATTTGCAGTTGGATGACACGGCGCAATCGAGCTTACGTTACGCACAAGGTCGCCCACCATTTGGGGTCAGCATTCGAATTTGTGACGCTGAAAAGTGTGGTACCGAATTGGCTACGGATGGACAAACTACAGGACATTTGCAAATTAAAGGGCACTGGATTGTAGAGTCTTATTTCGATCAATTTAGCAATGCACTCACCGCAGATGGCTGGTTCGATACGGGTGATATGGCAACGATTGATTCAGATGGCTATATGGTCATTAGTGACCGTTCTAAAGACTTGATCAAATCAGGCGGAGAGTGGATTTCCTCTGTTGAGCTGGAAAATATTGCCATCGCGCATCCTGAAATCGACATGGTGGCAGTCATTGCTGCGACCCATCCAAAATGGGATGAACGACCTATTCTCATCGCTAAAAAGGCAGCAGTCAGTCAGGTGTCTGAAGCTGAACTTTTAGATTATTACACGGGCAAAATTGCGAAATGGCAAATCCCTGATCGCGTGGTTTTTGTCGATAGCATACCTGTTGGCGGTACAGGCAAAGTCCTGAAAAAAGATTTACGAGCAACCTATGGCTCAATTTTACTTGCAGTGCAATAAACAGCACTTCACATTCATTCAAAACGCTTCAAGGAAAGGACGATGACAGAACAAAGATCTGCAGGCTTAAGATTTAGACAAGCACTGGAAGTGGAAAAACCATTACAAATTATCGGTACTGTCAATGCTTATGCAGCAATGATGGCGAAACAGGTGGGCTACAAGGCCATCTACCTTTCGGGTGCTGGTGTAGCCAACTACTCTTATGGATTGCCTGACTTAGGCATGACCAGTCTGGATAATGTTTTGGAAGATGTACGCCGCATTACCGAACGCGTAGACACCCCGTTACTGGTCGATATCGACACCGGTTGGGGTGGGGCATTTAACATTGCGCGTAGCGTTAAACAAATGATTGCCGCAGGCGCAGCCGCAGTGCACATCGAAGACCAAGTGGCCCAAAAGCGCTGTGGCCACCGCCCAAACAAAGAAATCGTCACCCAACAAGAAATGGTCGATCGCGTCAAAGCTGCAGTCGATGCTAAAACCGATGCAAATTTTGTGGTGATGGCACGTACCGATGCTCTACAAAAAGAAGGCCTACAAGCGGTGATTGACCGTGCCTGTGCTTGTGTAGAAGCCGGTGCTGATGCGATTTTTGCCGAAGCAATGACTGACATTACCATGTACAAAACCGTCTGTGATGCAGTCGGTGTCCCAGTATTGGCGAACATCACCGAATTTGGCGATACTCCATACTACACCAAAGAACAACTGGCAGAACAAGGCATCTCGATGGTGCTGTATCCACTGTCACCGACCCGTGCCATGCAAAAGGCAGCACTGGAAGTCATGCATGCCATTCGCAATGACGGCACCCAAGTCAACGTCCTCGACAAAATGCAACAGCGCAAAGAACTCTACGAATTTCTCGATTACCACACCTTTGAAAACACATTAGACAAGCTGTTTAAACAGGAGAATTAAAAATGGCTGAAGGAAAAGTCCTCACAGGCGCAGGATTGCGCGGACAAGTCGCAGGAAAGACAGCACTCTCAACCGTGGGCAAAAGCGGAGCAGGCTTAACTTATCGTGGTTATGATGTTCAAGACCTCGCTGAAAACTGCCAGTTTGAAGAAGTGGCTTACCTGATCTTCTTTGGTGAACTACCCACAGCAGAACAGCTCACCGCTTACAAAGCTAAACTTAAATCACTGCGCCAACTGCCACAAGCACTTAAAGAAGTACTTGAGCGTATCCCAGCAGACTCACACCCAATGGATGTGATGCGTACGGGCGTATCAATGCTGGGCAACCTAGAAACAGAACAATCTTTTGCAGAACAGCAAGATGTTGCAGACCGCATTCTCGCAACGCTTCCAGCAATCATTTGCTACTGGTACCGCTTTAGCCATGATGGCGTACGCATTGAAGAAAATACCGATGACGATTCAATCGGTGCTCAATTCCTACACCTGCTGCGTGGCGAAAAACCAAATGAACTGCATGAGCAAGTGATGAATGTATCACTGATCCTCTATGCAGAGCATGAATTCAACGCATCGACCTTCACCGCACGCGTATGCGCATCAACCTTATCCGATATGCATTCATGCATCACCGGTGCAATTGGTTCACTACGTGGCCCATTACACGGTGGAGCAAACGAAGCAGCGATGGAAATGATTGAAAACTGGACGTCACCTGAAGAAGCTGAACGTGAAATGTTGGGTAAACTGGAACGTAAAGAAAAGATCATGGGCTTTGGACATGCAATCTACAAAGACAATGACCCACGTAATGGCATCATTAAAATTTGGTCAGAGCGCTTAGCCAAAGATGTCGGTGACACGGTTCTTTATCCAGTTTCTGTACGTTGTGAAGAAGTGATGTGGCGCGAGAAGAAATTATTCTGTAACGCAGATTTCTTCCATGCATCGGCATACCACTTCATGGACATCGCGACCAAATTATTCACACCAATCTTCGTGATGAGCCGTGTCACAGGTTGGGCGGCGCATGTGATGGAACAACGTGCGGACAACCGTATCATTCGCCCAAGTGCGGAATATACGGGGCCTGAATTGCGTAAAGTGGTGCCGATTGAGGAGCGTTCAGCGGCTTAATATGAAGTTCTGATACATTATAAAAAAGCCTCTTCGGAGTAATGCCAGTCAGTTAAGGGTTTTTGAAATAAAGCCCTTAGCTTTTTAGTTATGCACGACGGAGTCTTATATTTTTAAATCATATACTTGGAGCTCATCTATTACTTTGGATTAGCCCAAAGTAATCAAAAGCATTTGTCATCCGCAAAACTCGCCAAATCCCTTTTATTGATTAATTAATCGCAGAAACCTTACTTTTTTAAAATAGTCTTGCTTCGAACAGTTGCGGATGACGTTTCCGTGTATCGAATAACATTATGAATTTAAAAAATAAAAAGCCAGGCAACTTCTTCACTGACTGGCATTACCTCTTCTGAGGTTTTATTTTTTAGGCATCAATAAAACAGGATCTTCAATGTTATAACCTGTTTCAAAAGGAATCCCGAGATATTGAACAGTCACCAGTGCTTTTTGTTGATTAGGAACTTTATAGCTTTGCGAAATGTGCAGCCCATTTTTATAGTCCACTGCCTTGTGAATTGGACTTTTCAAATTGCTGTATTTCACTTGATATTGATAACTAAACTTCGGGATGGAGACTTTAGGGTCATACCAAGAGGGTTCTTTTGAAGTCTTTTTACTGATGACTTGAATTTTAACCTGCTTGGGTGGAATCGGCGTTAAAGCTTTGAGTCGTTTTTTTATTTTTGCAATGTCACGGTCAAACTTTTGACTGTCTTGATCATAGTCAATTTTTTGAGTTTTTGGATTGATATATAAAGATTTTACTTCAATCAGTTTGGAGGGTGTTTTGCTGTTAAGTTGATAATAATACAATTGTGGCAAACGACCACGACCATCTAAATAATGTCGCATCACATAAATTTTTTGATCAGCTTGGTCGAGTCCTAAAACTTCAATATTTTGTGGTCCACCTACAGTTGCAAAACTGTGGCTTGAAAAAAATAAGGTGCTGAAAAGTAGAGGATGGATTATTTTCATTATCATAAAGAGCTTCACATTTTTATTGATTATGGTTCAGTTTAAGGGTTCTAAATGTAGAAAAATCAAATTTAGTGTAAAAATTTAAGCATTTTGAACACGTTGAATGACCATTTGAGCTACGTTATTCGTAAGTTGATCAAGTCGCTCGAGCGCACTGCCCAGTAGTAAATAATGGTAAGTGCTTAAAGTGTTTTGATAATGAATAGCAATATAAAAGGTGCCTTCAGGTTTCTCAGGTGTGGCACTTCCACCAGGTTTGAGCAGCCCTGTACACGAGACAATAATATCGGCGTGACGAAACAGTCGATGACCTTGAAGCGCCATAGCTTCAGTGACTTCAATCGACTCCGCTGTATATTGCTGAATAAGTGCAGGATCAATCTTTAAAATTTCACATTTGATACTGGGGTCATAACTGACCAGTCCGCCCAACAAAATGTCTGCTCCGCTATGTTTATAAATCGAAAACTGACTGGATAGATAACCTGAACTGGCACTTTCGATAAAGGCAATGGTCAATTTTTTCTGTTCTAGGAGGTTGCAGCATTGCTTGAGTACTTGCACGACTTTAGCCTCCCGATGTCCATTATTTTGATTTGTTTGACAGCTTAGTCATAAACACGGTACACACCGACAAAACGATTACATGCTTTACTTTCACTTTTTACAGAAAGAATGGCTTTTTGAAAGTTAAACTGGTAGTGACAGTTGTTTTCATTATCCGTAATGTTTTGCTTTTGATCGGGTGTAGTGTAGGCCAAAAATGAAATGGTTTGGGTTTCTATGCGGTTATTGGGGCTACGATATGCAATACCTTCGATCTTAATTTTATCTTTGGATAGCTGATGAACTTGTAGGTGCACAGGTTGCTTGGCAATGGTCCCATGTTCAAACTTTAAATAGTGTTGCGTCAAACTTTGATTTAACGATGTATAGAAGTTGAGATCATCAATTCTAAAATCCATCTGCTGCTGATAGCATGCTAAGGATTTACATTGCTGTAGGCGGTTTAACCATAGCTGATGGGTATCGACCAATAAACGCTGAGGCGCATCACTGATTAAAAAAGCAGTCATGGATTGCGTGTCTAATTTTTGTCGAATGTCTTTAAATTGATCGCTACAGATCTTTTTAAGGCTAGATGAAGTCGGATCATCACAGTCAATGACTTGAGCATAACTAAAGCTGGTACAAAGACAACTTAGACACACTAAAATACTAAATTTTTTCATAAGTTTTATGTCGGTTTTCAACAGCATGATCGCTTATACTTTCACTATGTTGCGCTGCTTGTAACTATAGCGAAAGAGAAAGCGTGAATACAAGATTTCAATCATTTATTTCTTAAAGGAAACTGAGCATGGTTGCACATATTCGAATTGGACAGGGACTTGATGTACATGCTTTTGAAGAGGGTGAATTTGTCACACTGGCAGGTATTCAAATTCCACATACACACGGCTTAAAAGCACATTCAGATGGTGATGTGGTTTTGCATGCTTTAACAGATGCATTATTGGGTGCGTTGGCTTTAGGGGATATTGGTCAGCATTTTCCCGATACCGATCCTCGCTTTAAAGGGGCAGACAGTCGTGTATTACTCAAACATATCTATCAACTCATATTAGATCGTGGTTATCAGTTAAATAATGCAGACATTACTGTGGCATGTGAACGTCCGAAGTTGGCACCGCATAATTTAGCGATGCGCCAAAGCATTGCAGACGTTCTTGATGTTGAAATCACGCAGATAAGCATTAAAGCAACGACCACGGAAAAACTGGGCTTTACGGGTCGTCAGGAAGGTATTTTATCTACAGCAACAGTGCTGATTTCTCATGCAAAATGATCAGGATTGATCATAGCCAGCTTTAATTCTTGTGTTGCTTTACGACCTTGAAGTTGTAAGGCAACAGCATGCGCCAAACCTGTCCAAGTGTCATTCGGTTCCCAAATTTGATGCATGGCTTCATGTGCGGTTGGCATATCGATATTCATATAATATTGACGATATAAATACATCAAACTACTGACGCGATAATTTTCTGAACAATGGACCCAAATGGTTTGTTCTTGCACCAAATGATCAATCATATCTAAGACCAATAAGCACTGATCATCAGAGGGTGTATCCCATGAAATCGGCACATGTATATAGTTCAAACCGAGCTCTAAACAGATTTGATCTTCATTCGCTAAATAGTTATTGCTATTACTGAGCGCAAGATTGATGACTGTGTTTACGCCATACTCTTTAATTTGCTGTAATTGCTCAGCAGTCGGTTGTCCAGAAGTAAACAAATGCTCGTGGATAAATTGAAAGTTAAGTGTTTGGCTTAAGTGTGTTTCAATAGCGTTCATAATTATTTCTTAATCTTAGAATGAAAAACGCCATCCGAAGATGGCGTTTTAAAAACTTAACGGTTCGGTAAAACGTCTTTGAGTGCTTCGTGCATCTCTAGTAATACCTTTTCTGTGGTATCCCAGTCAATACAACCATCGGTTACTGACTTGCCGTATTCAAGATCGCATAGGTTTTCAGGAATTTCCTGACGACCGCCTTTCAGGTGACTTTCAACCATGATGCCGATAATAGATTTATTTCCATCAATAATTTGTTCGGTAATATTTTTCAGAACAAGCGGTTGAAGGAACGGGTCTTTGTTTGAGTTTGCATGACTGGTGTCAATCATGATTTTGGTGCTGACTTTCGCTTTAGCCAATGCTGCTTCTGCTTCTGCTACAGAACCAGCGTCGTAGTTTGGCTTGCCATTACCACCACGAAGTACCACGTGTGCATACGGGTTACCCGAAGTACGAATCACAGAAACTTGGCCTTGGTTGTTTAAGCCCAAGAAGTGGTGACCATGTTTCACCGACTGCATGGCATTGGTTGCAACAGTTAAACCACCATCTGTACCATTTTTGAAACCGACTGGTGAAGAAAGACCAGAAGACATTTCACGGTGTGTTTGGCTTTCAGTGGTACGTGCGCCAATCGCTGACCAAGAGATTAAGTCTTGATAGTACTGTGGCGAGTTTGGATCGAGGGCTTCGGTCGCGCACGGTAAGCCTTTTTCATTTAACTCAACCAAAAGTTTACGGCCAATGCGTAAACCTTTTTCAATATTGAATGAGTCATTCATGTCAGGGTCATTGATCAGACCTTTCCAACCCACAGTGGTACGTGGTTTTTCAAAATAAACACGCATTACGATATAGATTGAGTCTTTAATTTTATCGCTTAAAACTTTTAAACGGTCTGCATATTCGTGAGCAGCGACAGGGTCATGAATTGAACATGGGCCAATCACCACAAAAATGCGTTTGTCTTTACCATCTAAAATATTGCGAATCGTTTCACGACCGTGAAGTACAGTTTGATATGCAGACTCAGTGAGAGGCAATTCAGTTTTTAATTCCGCTGGGGTAACTAGCGGATGAATGCTTTGTAAATTCACGTCATCGATGTCGTTTTGGGTAATAGAGTTTGACTGTAGAGTATTCATTGCCGTCACTGGTTCGATCGTATTAAGTTGCTTTATAAGCTGAATATAACACGGTTTAGCTGATAAAAGGTTATAAAAAAGTCGAATGAATCTTTGAAAAAAAAGTGATGAATCTTAGGTTTATTTTAAATCAGAATGCCTACACTGAGGCATTCTTAACTGTTGAAATTTGAACGACTTGAGCAGTTTCGGCAGGCTTCACAGGTTTGGCTTTGATCGGATTCAACATGAAGTTCACACCTAACGCAAACAGGGTAATACCCAACACTTTACGAATGATCTTTTCAGGAAGGCGTGAACTAATCAGTGTTCCAATAATAATTGCTGGAATAGATCCCACCAATAACCACATAAGGAGGTGGAAGTCCACGTTGCCTGAAGTCATATGGCCCATACCTGCAACAAACGTAAGTAACACCGCATGAACAACGTCAGAACCAATAATACGAATCATTGGTAGGTTGGGGAACATAATGACCAAAGCCATGATTCCGAAAGCACCTGCACCGACTGATGATAGTGTCACGAAGACCCCAAGAACTACACCCATCATCACAATGTACTTACGTTTATTGCTGGTTTGAAGCTGAACTTTTTCTAAGTCTTCAGTCATGTCTGGGAGTTCATCTTTACGTAATTTGTTGAAAAATTTTTCAATTTGATTACGGAAGACGATCGATAAACCTGTAATGGTCAACATGAAGCCTAAAACCATGGTGAGCACGGCTTTGTAGTGGGTAGACTGGCTCAAATAGTTGTCGAGTACCCAGTGTGTTGCAAAGGAAGCAGGAATACTGCCAATTGCAAGCCAAAGCACAATCGGCCACACAATATTTAGCTTTTTGGCATGTACAAATGAACCACAGAATTTTGAAATTGCGGCATAGAGCAAGTCTGTACCAATGGCAATGTGAGGTTCAATTCTGAAAAGGCTAATGAGGATCGGTGTCATTAATGAACCACCACCCACACCAGTAATTCCCACACAAAAACCGACTAAAACACCTGCGAGAATAAATTCGAGTGGACCAAACATTGTTATATGCCAAAATATCAAAAAACGTGCATATCTTATGACGTTTTTATATAAGTCGTTGTCTTGATTGTTGATTTACTTATTCTAAAAAGAGATATAGGAGCTATTGTTTGAACTGTATCCGTGCTTTTATTTTTAAGCCTACAATTGTCAGCAACCACCATAGATTGAAACCTATGAGTGTTCGTAGAACATAAAGAGGGGCTAGCTGATGCTTTTTCCATTGCTCAAAATTCGCTGCGGTCGAGCTATAGGTTATAGGTCATATCTAAGTGCTGCTGACGTGGATTAGCTAATGTGATCTGTTGAATAAACACCTCCTTTTTAGTATTTTTTGGTTCCAAAAAATACGCTCTAAATAGTAAACCTCGACCTGCTTTGCCGTAAATTGGTGACGATATGATGACTGGTCACATAGTGTTTGAACAGGTTCTCCCATCAATGCGCAGTTTGCGATCCATAAATGATGTTGTTGTTTAAATTTCAACGTGCTAATTCGTCCTTTACCAACTTCAATGGTGATTTCATCAAAGGTTTTACTCTGAATTTGAGTGGGGATCCAACTGCTCGGGAAACAAATAAATACAAGCAAATTGAAAATGAGGGAAATAAAAAGTGTCCAGCCAAAATGATGCTTCGACCAACTGCAGAGCTGTCGAAAGGGTATGATGATTTCTTGTTATGACCAATCTAAAGCTGAACGCAATGTTTGTCCCGAGAAATGATCTATAAAAGTGCTTATTATTAAGCGTGTTATAACTAAAAATCACGGTGTTTCAACTTAAATGATTTTGATCACTCGCTAAAATTCTGTTGAGATGGTTCTGGCTCTATATTTACACACCTTTTTATTTGGCTCATGATCGAAATAAAAAGGTGTGTGAGTTGTAGGGCAAATGCTTACTTAGATTGAGCTGTTTTTTTGGGTTTTAAGTCATTGATGCTCAGAATCAGTATAAAAAGTATCGGGGTTGCAAATACAAATAAACTGACACTTCCCACACCGCGACCCGTGTATTGAATCAATAAAATTAATGTCGCGGCCAGTACACCAAAAGCCAAATATCGGCAGATTTGATAATGTTCTGCACATTTGGCCCAACGTGACTTTTGAGTTTTTGGACGCTGCTTATCGCCCACCAGAAATAATACATAGCACGCGAAAGTGATGAGAAGTCCTGAAATCAGGTAGATCATGAATTGGACTCCTGAACTGTAGGGTTGGCATATTTTTTCTGAATTTTTTGTACTGCTTTTTGTTGAATGGGCTGGATTTTTTGATGTAAGAAAATAGCCAATATCGCAAGGATGAAGACCATAAGATCAACTCGCAAGAATAACCAATATTCATGTAAGTCATGCACATATTGGTGGCTGATTAAATAGTAAATATTGAAAATAGGCAAAGATACAGCCAGTAAAATGAAGACTTTCAGTTGAGTTTTCCAAAGGTGTTGCTGTGGAGTGAGCAATGCAATGACTAAGCTGAGTAACCAAGTGCCGAAAAATGCGTAGATTTCGTAGTTGGGTTGACCTACTTCTAACTGAAGTAAACGGTTTGTGCAAAGATAGCTGAGCATGGCAATCGGCAAGCCAATGATGGCAGCCGTATTTAGGCGGTTAACTACATAATGTCCAAAGTGGAAACTTTGTTTCTTATTTTGTAGCTGACGTTTTAAGCACCAGAGTAAAAGTCCAGACGCAATCATGGCACAGCCTAAAAGCCCTGAGAAGAATAAAGCAAAGCGTAATAAGGGCTGTGCAAAGTGTGCCATGTGTAAACCATAGACTCCATTATTGAGCGTGGCGATTGCACTCTTATTCCGAGTGTCACCGAGCAGGGCACCAGATTCACCGTTAAAGCTGAGTTGGGCTTGGTTTCGCGTGATGCTTCGGTCAGTTGACTCAACCAAGTTCACCTGAGCGATATTGGTATTGGGGTATTTGACCGTAATATTGTCAATTTCTGTTTTACCCCAACGCTGCTCAGATTGTTGTATGAAGTATTCAATTGGTCGCATCGTAGCAGGTGTCGGTTTAGCCTCAGAGCTGATACTAATATTTCTAATTTCATCAAAATATTGGAACGGTTGCTCTGGATAAAGTCTCTTCATGCCATTGGGAAGAATGAGATAAAAGAAAATGGCTAAACCAGTGAATGTAATGGTCAGGAAAAAAGGTAAAGCAATGACAGAGGTAACATTGTGAAAGTCTAGATACGAACGTTGCCCTTTGAAGGCTCTTAGGGTAAAGAATTCGGTGAATATCTTTTTGTGTGTGATGATGCCTGAAATGAGGATGATCAACATTAAGAAGGCAGCAATCGTGACTAAAAGCCTACCGATGAAATAGGGCACACCATACAGCTGATAGTGAAAGCCATAGAAAAACTCACCTCCTTGGGTTGCAGACAAGGTGACTTCTTTACCTGTGTTCGCATCCAAAGTCTTATTTTCGTAGCCACCATCGGCCTTTTGCCAGTAGATTTTATTAACAGGTGAACTAGGACTAGCTACGCCGATATACCAACTTTGCGCATCTGCAGCATTTTTTTGTAAGTATTGATATGCCGACTTCATCGCAGTGTCTTGTTTGACTTGTATGGTGGCAAATTGCGGTTGCATCCACAAATTTATTTCATGACGATAATAGGTCGCAGCACCTGTTAAAAAAATGGCAAATAATAACCATCCCAGTGTTAGCCCAAGCCAAGAGTGTAGCCATGCCATTGATTGGCGAACAGATTTTTGCATGGTTTAACCTACGAACTTCAGCAATAGAAAAAAGCAAAGGGAAAGAGAAATAGTTGAAGCGCTTAACTTTTTCAGGGATTGAACACAAAAGCTCAAAATGACAAAAATGATAAAGAAAATAAGAGATAGAAAAGCCGCCAAATAAATGGATTCTGCTTTAGCTAAGTGAGGGTAAAAACTAAGGGTAAGCAGTTCTGATAACATGAATGTACATAAATAGCCTAAGCCAAATGCGATCAAAAACCGGAACATAACAGTTATAGGGTATTTAAGCTGACTTAGGGACATAAAGATCACATGAATGAAGTCATAAAGGGGGGCTTAACGTTGTACTCACTAAGCATTGAACCTAAATTTAATATTTAAGTAAAACACAATCATCTCTATTCTGCGTATGAGCAATCTACGTAGCCAAAATACTGGGATTAGGCAGCGTGAGTTGAACAACAAAGTGCACATTAATTAACGATAATGATTCTCAGTAATTTTATGTTCTAATAGGCATCTTATGCAATATTTAAATGATCGAAAATTGAAATTAACTCGACTTTTTTTGTGCTCTTCATATGAATCAAATAAGTCACTCATTTTATATCTGCAGCATAAATAGAAAGACTCGACCAATACCCATCCCAAAAGACGCTATGTTATGATGCATGGGTTGAAAAATAAGGAATAATGCTTTGCAAAATCGGAAACTTAAAATTGGAATCGTAGTGGGTGAAGTATCAGGTGATACTTTAGGTGCTAAACTTATTCGCAGTTTTCGTGAGCAAGGAATTGATGCAGAATTTGAGGGTATTGGTGGCCCGCAAATGATTGCAGAGGGTTTCAAGAGCTTTTATCCGATGGATATTTTGTCTGTCATGGGGCTGGTTGAGGTTCTTAAAGACATTAAAAAGCTTTTTGCTGTGCGTGATGGATTGGTAGAGAAGTGGACAGCCCATCCTGTCGATGTGTTTATTGGGATTGATGCGCCAGACTTTAATCTGCGCCTTTCAAAAAGTTTAAAGCAAAAACAACTGCCCATAAAAACCGTGCAGTATGTTAGTCCTTCCGTTTGGGCATGGCGTCAGGGACGGGTTCATGGCATCAAAGCCTCAATTGATTTGGTACTGTGTTTATTTCCGTTTGAAAAAGCATTTTATAAAAAATGGTATGTTCCTGCTGCGTTTGTAGGACATCCCTTGGCGAGCCAATTGCCTTTGGAAAACCCAATTTTACAAGCCAAAGAAGAACTGGGTTTAGATCTGACCCAAAAGCATATTGCCTTATTGCCGGGAAGTCGACGTGGTGAAATTGAAAAGCTCGGTCCACTGGTTTTAGATGCTGCAAAATTGCTCTACGCCAAATATCCAAACTATCGCTTTGTGATACCAGCAATCAATGATGCACGTAAGCAACAAATCGAAGCTTTGCTTACTCAGTATCCAAAAGCATTGGTCGATCAAATAGACTTGCTTGAAAACTCAGGCACCGAGTCGAAGATTGGGCGTCAAGTTATGAACGCCGCTAATATTGTAGCTTTGGCTTCAGGTACAGCAACTTTGGAAGCTATGCTGTTACACCGACCAATGGTGACCTTCTATAAGTTGAATTGGCTCACCTATCATGTGGTGAAATTCTTGATCAAGATTCAATATTATTCATTGCCGAATATTATTGCGGGCAAGAAAGTGATACAAGAATTAATTCAAAAAGATGCAACACCTGAGAAATTGGCGGCTGAAATTGAAAAATTAATGAATATAGAAACAGCACAGATTCAGGCTATGCAGCACATTACCATGCATAAACAATTACTTGCAGGTAATAGTGAAAATCCTGTTGAGGCGATTTTAAATATTTTAGATTAATTCTCTTTAAGACATCGTGATAGGTGCAGTGAGAAACAACCCAAACGTATTTGGGTTGTTTCTTTTTATTTTAAGGTTTTAATCCAACGGCTTTAGCACGAGCAGCGTGTAACTTTTTATAACTGTCGATTAAACGTAAGTGACGGTCCAAACCTTCAAGTTTCATACTGGTTTCTGTTAAACCATAGAAACGAATACGACCTTCAACTGTGCCTATTACCGCATCCATACGTTCATCACCGAACATACGGCGGAAGTTGGCTTCATACTCTTCCAGTTCCATGTCGTCATCTAACATCACTTCGAGCACGACATTCATGCACTGGTAGAACAGACCACGTTCAACGGTATTGGTGTTGTATTGTAAGAATGTCTCAACCAAGTCTTTCGCTTCCTCAAACTGCTCTAATGCAAGATAGATGAGTAGTTTAAGTTCAAGCAGAGTCAATTGACCCCATTCGGTATTGTCATCAAACTCAATCCCGATCAAAGTCTTGATTTCAGTATAGTCATCTAGCTCACATTCTTCTAAACGTTCAACCAGCGTTTCGAGTTGTTCGTTGTCTAAACGGTGTAAGTTGAGGATGTCTTCACGGTAAAGCAGTGCTTTGTTGGTGTTGTCCCAAACCAAGTCTTCAACCAAGTAAATTTCTGAGTAACCCGGTACCAAGATACGGCACGCCGTTGCGCCTAAATGTTGGTAAATGGCCATATAGACTTCTTTGCCCATATTTTCCAAAATACTGAACAGTTCATCAGCTTCATCAGCATTTGAGTTTTGGCCTTGATTGGTAAAGTCCCACTCGACAAAGTCATAGTCCGATTTGGTACTAAAGAAACGCCATGACACTACACCACTTGAGTCAATGAAGTGCTCAACAAAGTTATTGGGTTCAGTGACCGCATTTGAGCTAAATGTTGGGCGAGGTAAGTCGTTCAGACCTTCAAAACTACGACCTTGCAGTAGCTCAGTTAAGCTACGCTCAAGCGCAACTTCAAAGCTTGGATGTGCACCGAAAGAGGCGAATACACCACCTGTACGTGGGTTCATTAACGTCACACACATTACAGGGTATTGACCGCCTAGAGAAGCATCCTTCACCAGTACAGGGAAACCTTGCTCTTCTAAACCTTGGATGCCCGCTAAAATACTTGGGTATTTCGCTAAAACCTCTTGCGGCACATCTGGCAGGGTCAGTTCACCTTCCAAAATTTCACGTTTTACGGCACGCTCAAAAATTTCAGACAAACACTGTACTTGTGCTTCAGCTAAGGTGTTTCCTGCACTCATCCCGTTACTAAGGTACAAGTTTTCAATCAAGTTTGATGGGAAGTAAACCACTTCAGCATCAGACTGGCGAACAAAAGGTAAAGCGCAAATACCGCGCTCAGTTTTCCCTGAGTTGGTGTCGTATAAATGCGTACCTAACAGTTCTTCTTCAGGGTCATAAATTTCAAGTGTATATTCATCCAGAACGCCTTCTGGCATTTCACCATTTGGACCTGGCATGAACCATTTTTCATCTGGATAATGCACAAACTTGGCATTGGCAATGTCTTCACCCCAGAACTGGTCGTTATAGAAGAAGTTACAGTTCAGACGTTCAATGAACTCACCCAGCGCAGAAGCCAAGGCGCTTTCTTTGCTTGACCCTTTACCGTTGGTAAAACACATTGGCGATTGAGCATCACGAATATGTAAAGACCATACATTTGGCACAATGTTACGCCAAGAGGCAATCTCAATTTTCATGCCTAGACCAGCCAAAATACCTGACATATTGGCAATGGTTTCTTCTAAAGGTAGGTCTTTACCCGGAATAATCGTGCTAGTTTCAGAAGCAAGGCTTGGAATAAGCAGGGCTTGAGCGTCAGCATCAATGCTTTCTACTTCTTCAATAATAAACTCAGGCCCTGTTTGAATTACTTTCTTAACCGTACAACGGTCGATAGAGCGCAAAATACCTTGGCGATCTTTTTCCGAAATGTCCGCTGGGAGTTCAACTTGAATTTTGAAAATTTGTTTATAGCGGTTTTCAGGGTCAACAATGTTGTTTTGAGACAAGCGAATGTTGTCGGTTGGAATGTCACGTGCTAAACAATACACTTTGACAAAATAAGCTGCACAAAGCGCAGAAGATGCTAAAAAGTAGTCAAATGGACCGGGTGCAGAGCCATCACCTTTGTAGCGAATCGGTTGATCGGCAATGACTGTAAAATCATCGAACTTCGCTTCTTGGCGAAGATTATCGAGATAATTAACCTTGATTTCCATGCTGGCACCTAAATTTTCTTATATGTCAGCATGGACATACAAGAGATAAAATATTGAAAAATAAGCCGAATCACGGATGAAAATTGGACTTAAAAAAGTGTGGCTAGAGCGAAAAAGAACAAACAAGCAGTGGTTTGAAGCCATCTCTAGCAAGGATGCGGGATATTATAGTGTGATTTTCACAAGATGCTAATCTTTGTCTGCAAGTTCAAGGTATTTATCTCGGTGCACAAAGACATAAGCAGAGTGAGGACTGCTATTAAACCATTACGGACGAGCATTTTAAGTTGGGTTTTGATTATTTCTATATTGGCTTGGGCTCATTTGATACTGTCGTTTAAAGCTTTGGCTAAAAGCCGTTTCTGAGTTGTATCCTACCCGATGTGCAATTTGCTGAATTGTACCTTGTCCATTACGCAGGTATTGGGCGGCTAAACGCAGACGGTGTTGTTGCAAATAAGCCAAAGGGCTAGTGCCTAAAATTTGGCTAAACAATGTGGCAAATTTAGACCGTGACATACAACACTGTTCTGCAAGGGACTCAACTGTCCAAGGTTGTGCAGGTTCCGCATGAATTTTTGCAAGTGCATTGGATAGTTCAGGATGAGATAAAGCACTCAGCCAATTGTTCGAGTCTTGCAGCGCATCAATATAATCACGCACACATTCAATTAATAAAATACTCACCAAATGATCCAAAATTTTGTCACGACCCGGGCGTATGCGTTGGACTTCTAGAGCGAGAAACTGCAGCCCAATTTGCAACCATTCAGGAACCGTGCTGAGATCTTTGTGTTGAAGGTGAATAAACGCGGGTAAGGCCTGTACCAACGGACGCGCCATAATTGGGTCCATATGTGCATGTAAGGCCAAGATCACGGTTTTTTGTTGTGTCGCATCACTACCAAAAGAGACTTCTTTGTGTTGGTTTTGGGCAAATAAGTCAGAAATATCGAATACTTCCAATAGTTGGTCGGTGGTTGATGAGCGACACTCATGACTTGGCCCCGAAGGGAGTAAGATCAAGTCTCCGACTTCAGCAACAATAATTTGTTTAGAATCTAAACAAATGGTGAATTGTCCTTGAAGTACCGCATAGGCCATCATGGTGGATTGCTCGGTGTAGCGAAAAGCCCACTCACCGTGCGGTTTAAGGTAGAGGTACTCAGATTGGTTGAGATGTATATCTTCAAAAATTTTACTTAAAGCATCCATACTTTACGATTTCTAGTCTTTATTTCTTGGGCTTAATATTTGATTTAGGGTCAATTTAAGTCATTTCAGGCCAAGGACGATTACGCTGTTTTCTTGGACGTTAGCAACTGTTCTTTATGTCCCATTTCTAGAAATATAAAGGCATAACAAGAAAATTGGAAGAATGGTAATGAATGCATCAGTGAAAATGACGAATGCTAGCGTGGTCGTCAAAAATGCAGCAGGGATCGATAAAAAGCGTTTTGGCTGGTTATTGAGTCCTGGGCTTCCTGTGATTGGTATGGGCATTTTAGCGGGCTATCATTTTGGTCCGAAACCCACTAAGAAAATCTTCGCTTTGGGTGGGCCGTTACTACTGCATGTCATTATTCCTGCGGTAGATGGTCTGGTCGGTGCAGATGAAAATAACCCTTCGGATGATGAAATTAAGGTCTTGGTGAATGACCCGTACTATGACCGTATTGTGAAATTATTCATTCCGCTACAAATGGCAGCCAATTTGTTTGCAGGTTATGTGGTGACCCGCAAAAATGTATCGATGCTCGACCAAATATTATTGGGTGTCTCCATGGGGGCAATTAATGGAGTAGCAGTAAATACAGCACATGAATTGTGCCATCGTCCTAAAAAATCAGATCATTATTGGTCGCATATGACTTTAGCTCCGTTGGTCTACAACCATTTCCGCATTGAGCACCCTTATGGGCATCATAAACGTGCTGCAACACCAGAAGATCCTGCTTCATCGAAAATGGGCGAGACTTTTTATGAGTTTTGGCCGCGTACCGTTTTCGGTGGGTTGAAGTCGGCTGTTGAAATTGAACATAAACGCCTAAAACGAAAAGGTCTGTCTTTCTTCTCCAAAGAAAATGAACTGTTTCATGGATGGGCGATGAGTGCTGGTTTTCATGCAACCATGTTGAAATTGTTTGGTAAAAAAGTGACGCCATATCTGGTGACACAAGCATTTTATGGCGTGAGTCTGTTTGAAATTATTAATTATATTGAACACTATGGTTTAAAGCGTAGCCAAAAAGAAGATGGAAGTTATGCGCGAACCATGCCTGAACACAGCTGGAATAATAACAACATTGTGACTAACTTATTCTTATACCAGCTACAACGCCATTCAGATCATCATGCCTATCCAACCCGCCCATTTCAGGCCTTAAGACATTTTGATGAAGCCCCAGAGCTACCGAGTGGTTATGCCACTATGTTGATTCCAGCGTTAATTCCAAAACTGTGGTTTAAAATGATGGATCAACGAGTGTTTGATCACTACGAAGGTGATTTGACCAAAGCCAATATTTTGCCAAAGCGCCGTGCTCAAATCTTCAAAAAATTTGGACTAAGTGCTGACTAAACTGGGATATTTCAGCGATAACAAGCTGAATACATAGTTGACATCGAACTTACAGCCATTGTTTCGTTGAGTGCCTGTAAGTTCGATGATCATGATAGGCGTACCGCTAAACTTTCTTTTTGAATAGGCATATAATGTTGGGTATGTAGTGAAAATATTGAACAGAAATGACACCTGCAACCAAACTTTTAAAAGCCAATAAAATCGATTTTTCTATTCATGAATATGAACATGATGCCAATACAAAAAGCTTTGGGCTTGAAGCCGCGGAAAAATTAAATCTACGTGTCGAAGAGGTGTTTAAAACACTGTTGGTGACCGACGAAAAAAACTATTTTGTTGCGATTCTTCCTGTACACCATCAGTTAAATTTGAAAAAAGTTGCACAGGCAGTGGGGGCAAAAAAACTAAAAATGTCCGACCCTAAAGATGCAGAACGACTGACCGGTTATTTGGTCGGTGGGATTAGTCCTGTTGGGCAGAAAAAAAGGTTAAAAACCGTGATTGACCAAAGCGCAGTACAGTTGGAAAAACTCTATGTCAGTGGGGGGAAGCGCGGCTTAGATATCGGTTTAAAACCGCAGGATTTAGCAAAAGTACTTTCAGCCACTTTTGCAGATGTACTGGATCAATAAAGAACAGTGATGTCTTCACTGTTTCATCCCTATTTGATTTAAGCCTTGAGCTCTTTTGAGTATTAATTCGAGCACAAATGAAAGCCCATTCAGGGGACTGAATGGGCTTTTCCTTATGAAATATAGGGAAATTTTATAGTTCGAATCAATTATAAATTCATAAACTATCATTTAAAGCTATGGTGTAATTTCGTATAGGCTTTATTAGAAAAACTGATTAATTTTTTAAAAGTATTAAAAAACAATAATATATGTTGGTGTGGTGCGTATTTTTTCAAAAGTAAACAAAATTGCAAAGATAAATGATAATAATTACCATTAACATGCTTTCTGCAGCGTTGGCCATCGTGAACATCTTTAAGAAACATAATTACATGAAATGAGCTTGGAATAAGCTTTAAAAAGAGGAAATGGTCAGATGAAAGAGCTAGCCAATCGCTTGGCGATGCAGCATCTTGTCAATGCATACTCGCAAGAAACAGGCAAGGCGAGCTTGTTTGAGAAGTATCAACAAAATTCAACTCAACTCGCGTTTAGCCAAGGTTTGACGCTGTTATCTTTGCCACTGAGTTTAATCCAGGCACAGCTTTTTGTTCCGTTAAGCTATGTCAGTCGTGTTGGGCGACATCGTATTGCGGCTTTACCGCAAATTTTTCAAAAAGGCCAAAAGCTTAACTTTAGCGCAGCAGCCATGGTCAGTCTGTTACTAGAAGAGTTAGTGCAACAATCCGAAGGCCATGTCGATGCTGCATCCTTAGTTGAGCGTTGGATTCAAAGTCGTGATGCATTACAACAGTTTTTAAATATTCGGGCAGTGGATTTTGATGTGCTCGTACAAGCTAAGCAAAGTTTTATAGAGTCTGAACAGGCTTTGATTTTAGGTCATAGCATGCATCCTGCACCGAAAAGCCGAACAGGTTTTGTCCATGAGGACTGGCAAAAATATTCACCTGAAGCTTGTGGTCAGACCCAGCTGCATTATTGGCTGGTGGCACCTGAATATATTGCAGAAGGAACAGCGCTAGAGCAGGCTTTTTCAATACAACTTAAACAAGAAATCAAATGGCATTTGTCTGAATCGGAACTTGAAACCTTAGCTGCATATGCACATTACAAACTGCTACCACTGCATCCGTGGCAAGCGCGCTATTTACAAAGCAAAGCGTGGTTTAAAAGTTTAAGAGCTAAACTGAAAATCATCGATTTGGGTGAAAAAGCATGGATATTTTCTCCAACAACTTCTGTACGTACTTTGGCGAGCTTTAACGCGCCGTGGATGTTAAAACCATCGCTTTCAGTGATGATTACCAACTCTATCCGCGTCAATTTAGCAAAAGAATGTCACCGCGGTGAAATGACCCATCGACTTTGGCACAGTGAGTTAGGGCAAAGTATTTTAAAACAATGTCCAACTCTAAAAGCGGTCAATGATCCTGCATGGATTGCTCTTCAGTTGGATGGTGAAATCATCGATGAAACGATTTGTATTGTACGTGATCAGCCGTTTACTCCTGAACAGCAGGTCACGTGTATTGCTTCATTGTGTCAGGATCATCCCGTAGAAGAACGGAATCGTTTTAATGCATTATTTGATCAGATTGCATCTCAACAAAATTTAGATGATAAAGCGAAAATTGCTCTTGATTGGTTTAAGACCTTTTTAAACATCAGTCTGACCCCGCTAATGTATGTTTACCATCGTTATGGTATGGCCTTTGAGTCGCATCAGCAAAATGTCTTGGTTGAGTTGAAAGATGGCTGGCCACAGTGGCTATGGCTACGGGACAATCAAGGTTTTTATTATATCGAAGAATTCGCAGATGAAATTTTACAACAATTTCCAGAACTGCATGATAAAGCCCATGCGGTAGGTTCAAAGACTTTTGTCGATGAACGTTTTAGTTATTATTTCTTTGGCAATACCTTGTTTGGCATCATCAATGCCATCGGTGCAACAGGTTTTGTAAGTGAGCAAGATTTACTGTCTGTTTTACAGCAACACCTCTTTGACCTGTTGAAGCAGTATCCAGACAGTAGTTTGATTCAAAGTCGGTTGTATCAACCGACGTTGCCTTATAAAGGTAATTTACTGACTCGTTTATATGAACTGGATGAATTGATTGCACCCGTTGAAAATCAGTCTGTCTATATTCAGTTAGCCAATCCGCTATATATCAAACAAGAGGATGCCCTCTATGCTTGATTTTATTGCGATTGGCCTTGGGCCATTTAACTTAAGCCTAGCCAGTTTGTTGCATGAAAAGACTGAACTGAACTATCTGTTTTTTGAAAAAAAAGCGCAGTTCGACTGGCATGCAGGTATGCAACTTCCCAATACGGTCTTGCAAGTTCCATTCATGGCGGATTTGGTATCGATGGTCGATCCGACCAGTCCGTTGAGTTTTTTGAATTACTTAAAATCACAGCAACGCTTATATAAATTCTACTTCCTTGAGCAGCCCCATATTCCACGCCGTGAATATAACCATTATTGCCAGTGGGTGGCAGATCAACTAGGTCATATACAGTACCAGTCAATGGTGAAGGCCATTTATGCCAAGAACGAAGGTTTTGAGGTGGTGGTTGAGCAAGGCGGCCGTTTTATTCGTTACTTGTGTCGAAACTTGGTGATTGGTTCGGGCAACCAGCCTTATTTGCCTGAATGTCTGCGTAAGTTACAACAACAAGTCCCTGAAAAATGTATTCATTCAGCTGATTACTTAATCCATAAAAAGGACAAGCTCAAAGGCAATGTCGTAGTTTTAGGCTCAGGACAGTCTTCGGCTGAAGTCTTTTTAGATTTGTTTGATCAGCAGTATCAACATGATGGTGTACCAACAGCTGAATTCAAGTTGCATTGGCTGACTCGTTCCAATGGCTTTTTCCCGATGGAATATGCACCATTGGGCTTGGAACATTTTAGTCCGAACTACACCCAACATTTTTATAGACTTTCAGAAACACAAAAAGCAGCGCAGTTAAAAAATCAAGCATTGCTATACAAAGGCATTAGTGCCAAAACCATACGTGAGATTTACCAAAAACTTTACCACCGTAGTATTGCCTCTGCTACACAAGCAACACATTTGCATGCACAAATCCAGTTGCTTGATGCTGAGTTAGTGGAAAGACAGCAGATTCGCTTGAGCCTTGAACATACGGTAACCAAGCAACGTTTTTATATGGATGTTGATTTTGTTGTGGCATCTACAGGTTATTACAGCCCTGAGTTTTCATTTTTTAAATACTTAAAACCCTTGATTGCAACAGATCAAGCTGGACGTTGGAAGGTGAGCCAAGACTATCGTTTGCAACATACAGCAATGGGGGAAATTTATGTGCAAAACCAAGAAATGCACAGTCATGGCGTAGGTACACCAGATTTAGGCCTAGGCGCATTTCGTGCTGCAACCATTGCCAATCAACTACTGGGTTATCAGCTCTATGAAATAGGAGGTAATGAACAGACGTTTCAACATTTCAGAGCTGAGCAGAACCCCGAAATGTATGTGCAGCATGACACATCCACTACACGAACAGCAGCTTTAACACCATTGAGTCCTAAATCAAAAAATATTGAGCAGCGCAAAATACAAACAGGGTCACATCCCTCTATGCAGCCTTATACATTCGAGAAAATCATATGAGCTTTGCACAACTTCAAGTGAATCAGAAACAGTGGCGTTTGGCAGGACAGCGCTTAATTGAAATGGCGATTGCTGAATTTTTATATGAAGAAATTATTCAAGTAACTCATTTAAAGGACAATCGTTACCAGCTGACGTTGGATGATCAAACCTATACTTTTAAAGCACAAAACTACTTATTGGGACATTGGCAGATTGAGGAGGGTTCAGTACGTGAGTTGAGCGCGGTTGAAGACCTGCCTGCATGGAACTTACATACTTTTATTCGTGCGTTTTCAAATCAAACCGAAGTTAAGCCCTTTACCAAGGCATATCTCATCAAAGAAATGAACAATACATGGTTAGCCGAGGCGCATTTATTTGATGAAAGTCGTTTAAGCAGTGAAGCAGCATTGACCGCATCGCATCATGAAATTGAAGGTATGCTCCGTGGTCATCCGTGGTTGATTATGAGCAAAGGTCGTATGGGTTTTGGTTATGACGACTACTTAAGTGCCGCTCCTGAACGCTCCCCAACGGTAAAAGTGCTGTGGCTCGCGGTGCATCGTGATTTGGCTGAGTTCCGTTCTACCGAGGAGTGGCAAGCAGGGAGACTTTATCAATATGAGTTGGATGCAGAAGAGTTAGAGAGCTTTGAACAACAGTTACATGAGAGAGGCTTCTCTTGTCGTGACTATTTCCTTATTCCAGTACATGCATGGCAGTGGCATCAATGGTTAGTGCCAACTTATGCCAATGAAATCGTGGATCAGCGCATTATTGAATTAGGCGTTGGGCAAGATGACTATGTACCTATGCAGTCGATTCGCACGCTTTGCAATATCAGTCAGCCTGAGCGTCATTATGTCAAATTACCTGTCAGTATCTTCAATACTGCGGTGTATCGTGGGTTGCCGTCTAAACGAAACTTAGCAGCTCCAGCCGTCACAGCTTGGTTAAAGCAGATTCAATCTCAAGATTCAGACTTGAAACAGTCAGGCGTTGCATTTTTAGGTGAAGTGGCAACTTTGACTATTCATCAGCCATGTTTTGATCAGATTGAAGGTGCGCCGTATCAGTTTAAAGAACTGTTTGGATGCTTATGGCGTGAAAGTGTAGATCCAGTGATTGGAACAGGTGAACAGGCACTTTCTCAAGCGGCTTTATTACATCGAGATATCAACGGACAGTCAATATTGGCTGTGTTGATTCAGGCCTCAGGTTTGAGTCCGTTGCAGTGGTTAAAACGCTTTGCCGAGGTATCGGTCACTCCACTCTTAATCTGCTTGTACAAATATGGCTTGGCTTTTTCTCCACATGGGGAAAATACCATGCTCATTCATGCCAATGGCGTACCGCAGAAAATGGTGCTGAAAGACTTTATTGATGATATCAATTTGGTTGATGAAGACTTTCCAGAATTGGCCAGTTTACCGATCGAAGGACAAATTTTACTGCGTCATCCTGCGCATGAACTCAGTCATTTTATTTTCACTGGGCTATTTATGGTGCATTACCGTTATATCTGTAATGTATTCCTACAAGACTACCCTGAGCATAGTGAAGTTGAATTTTGGCAAACCATTTCATCGGTCATTGATGCTTTTCATCAGGCACATCCAGAGTTGGCAGAACGCATTGAAAAATTTGCCATGTTTAGAGCCGAATTTGAAAAAATTTGTTTAAACCGAGTGCGTCTATTTACAACAAGTTATAACGATGAAGCAGAACGTCCTGTCCCTGTATTTTTAGATCCAATTGCCAATCCTGTCAGCCCTGAAACTTTAAAACGATGGTCAGAGCAGGTATCTAAGTCAACTGACGATACAACGACAAAGCGTATCGCATCATAAAAAACCAAAAAATTAGCAGGCTTCCACATGAAAACACTTTCACAACAACTTCCCGATTTTTACGAATACTATGAGAATGAGACGCAATTTTACTTGCGCCAAGTACAGTATCCGCAGGATTTAGCACTGTTACATAAATGGATGCATGAGCCTCATGTTATTCCACAGTGGCAACTGAATAAGTCTGAAATTGATCTCGCGGTGTATTTTGAAAAAATGCTGGCCGATGACCATCATCGTTTGTTGATCGTTGGGGTGGATGGGCAGGATGTGGGCTATACCGAAATCTATGAAGGCAAGCGTGACCGTCTAGGACGTTATTACGATGGTCATGATTTAGACCTCGGGTGGCACTTACTGTTTGGTGAAAAGTCGGCTTTTGGCAAAGGCTATTTGCGTCCAGTGATGCGGCTATTAGGGTTTTATATTTTTGAAAATGCACCCTCCGACAAAATTGTCGGGGAGCCTGACCACACTGTTAAACCCTATGCCGCAGTGGTCGAAGAAATGTGCTATGAGGCGCAGCGTTTGATCCCGATGCCTGAAAAAACGGCCATGTTGTATTACTGCTTTAAACAAAAATTCTATGAAAAATTTGGAGGGTATTTAACTGATTCAAATGCATTTATGCAAAACCATAACCCACTCAATAGGACTGAGGAACTTACATGAGCTATAGCTCAGAACATATACAAATCATGGACATGCGCTTTTCAGCGCATGTCACTGTTGCCGAATTTGAACAATGGCTCAGTCAAGTCGAACGTTTTTTCTTAAAAAAACAGCACTTTGTTTTGGTCATGCAAACCGAAGTCGGTACGGAATTTCCTGAGGAATACCGTCAACTGCAAGCGGTTTGGTACAAAAAATACAAACAACTTTTTTTTCAATACTGCTTGGGTTTGGTTCGAATTGCACAAGACCCAACCGATCAACAACGACTGAATACACCTTCACTGCATGCTGCATGGCGGGTGCCTTACTACGTCACACTTGATCATTCTGATGCACTGCAATGGGCAGTGCAGAGGTGGATATGCAAAACCTAAATACACAAAGAGCAACACGCCAAATCTCAGCTTTGAGCTTAGCCGTTGTCATTGTTTTATATCTGGCACATGCCTTGCCTTTGTATTTTTACAATGTGGCATTGCCCGCTATTTTGCGACATCAGGGGGTAGATTTACGTTGGATTGGAATGCTTTCGCTGCTTTATATTCCATGGGCGTTTAAGTTCTTATGGGCGCCACTCATTGACCGACTTTATATCAAGAAGTTAGGTAAACGAAAAACATGGCTGCTCTTTACACAAGTAGCCCTAGTACTTGGGGTATTGGCCTTGGCATTTACCCAGTTCTCTTACGGACTGGTGGTGTTTGTTGTGATTGGCTTGTGGATTTCAAGCTTTGCGGCGACTCAAGACATTGCCATAGATGGTTATACCGTAGAAACCTTTTCAGCGTCTGAATATCGTCTAGGCAGTATGGCTCAGAGTATAGGGGTCGCTTTGGGGAGTATGTTGGGGGGCGCAGCTACACTGTGGCTATACCAGTACTATGGCTGGGAAAGCGCATTGGTATGTTTAGCGCTCATGACCGCTTTAACGATGTTTGCTGTTTTTTATATTCAAGAAAATGCAAATGAACAGACAAATATTGCCAAACAAGCTCCAAGCTTAGTCCGTGCTTTTAAACGCCCTGAAATTTTATCTGCCTTGGCACTGATCCTGTGTTATCGCGTGGTAGAAGCACCGGCAATGGCGATGCTCAATCCAATGCTGATTGACCAGAAATGGACGCTTGCCCAAATTGGGGTGCTGATGTCTGTGATTGGAGCAGGTGTGGGGTTGCTCGCTGCTGTGAGTGCCGCATTTTTATTAAAAAAAATTCAGGCTACACAGTTGCTCATTTGGGCGGGGTGGTGCCGAACAGCATTGTATGGGGTGATTGGCGCAGCCATTATTTTGGGTTGGTTAAACCAGTGGCATCTGCTCTTGGGAGGATTTGTCATTGTCATGCTTGCGATTCGTTATGTCGCGATGACTTCGTTATATGCCTATTTCATGCAAAGCAGTTCCAAAGAACAGGCAGGCACTGATTTCACCATTTTAGTGTGCTTTGAGCTACTGGTTTATTTCATCGGGGGAGCCGCATCGGGCTTTTTAGCCAAAGCACTTGGCTATGGCAATTTTTATGTGGTGTTGGCGGTTGCGTCTGTAGTCAGTGTACTACTGAGCCAATACATCATTACACGTCATCAAAAAACTCAACAAAAACTGTTGAATCAAGAAGTTTAATAAAAGGAAAAAGAAATGAACCGTTTTATGTTACCTATGCAGTTGACTTGTTTAACACTGGCTGTATGTACACAGTTATATGCTCAAGATAACGTTCTAACAAATTCAGCAAGTCAGACAAGCGGTGTTGAAGCCCAACAAAAAGAAACCACACAACTTGCACCGATTGTGATGACAGCAACCCGCTCTGCAAAGAGTATTGCGGACATTGCAGGCACTGTTTATAGCATAGATCAAGCTGAAATTGAAAAACAGGCCAATGCTGGCAAGAGCATTGCCGATATTTTGGGAACACTGGTTCCATCCCTTACACCGAGTAGCGGAACAACCTCAAACTATGGCATGACCATGCGTGGTCGTGTGGTGCAGTATATGATTGATGGGGTGCCACAAACGGGTTCACGTGATGGTTCGCGCCAACTAAATAGCATTCAACCGTCTATGATTGAACGTATTGAGGTGGTTTCAGGGGCGACCAGTATTTATGGCTCTGGAGCAACAGGCGGGATTATTAATATTATTACTAAACGTGGTGGTCAAGACCCAATTAGCTTTGAAACTAAAATTGGGGTAACGGCGGGTAATAACTTTAAATCAGATGCTATGGCTTATGAAGCATCACAAAGTGTCTTATTTAATCAAGGTGCATTGCAAGGAGCTTTCGGTGCAAGTTACACCACTCGCGGTGAAATTCAGGATAGCCATGGCAATCGCATAGGACCTGAGGTTGCACAGACAGACCGCCAAGATACGGACACATTAGACCTCAATGGTCGTTTGACGTGGAATATTTCAGATAGTCAAAGCTTAAGTTTTGGTGCGCAATATTTTAAAGATGAACAAGACAGCGAATATGGGGCAGACTATGGTACATACGGTCCTTATAATTTAGCCAATCTTATTTTTAGAACAGCGCCGTCTTTAAAAGCAGTCAAAGGTCTAGAATTGTCTGAGCAGCCACAGACTGAAAGATGGGGTGTTAATACTCAATATCAAAATGAGGATATCTTGGGACATGCTTTAAATGCAGAGGCTTATTACCGTAAAGAAAAAGGCCGTTGGTTCCCAACAGTTTCACCACTTGGTAATAGCTCTTTAAATGGTGCATTAGCACAACTTTATCCGAACTATGCAGACCCAAGGTCACCAGATTTTCTAAATGCAATTCGTTATGGTTATGGTGTAGTGCAATCCTCTAATGAAATTGATGTTGCTGGTACACGTTTGATGTTGAGTAAAGACTTTACGCTCAATGACCGTATTTTAAACTTGAATTATGGTGTGGACTATGAAAATGAAAAAAACAAAGCGTATGTAACCCGTTATGACTTTGATGATTTCTATAATAGTAATGGTTTAAAGCATACCGCAGTCAAAGATTATAAATTTGGACCTGATTTTGAAAATAATAAACTCGGTTTCTACTTGCAAGGTGATTATAACCTGACAGATCGCTTCAACATGCAAGCGGGTATTCGCCATGAAAGAATTGATAGTGAAGTCTCTGATTCAACACCATATCGAGAAGCTATTCCTGCCGATATTTTGGCAGAATTAGGTTATGGCTATGATGCTAAGGCTCTAAAAGGTGGAAAGATTAAGCACGATGCAACTTTATTTAATATCGGTGGTGTTTTCCATTTAACCGATGCTCAGCAAGTCTTTGCGAATTTTTCACAGGGCTTTAGCTTACCAGATGTACAACGTATGCTTCGCGATGTACCAGCCAGTTTTGTAGTAACGAGCAATAATATTGAGCCGATTAAAGTCAATAACTATGAGTTGGGTTGGCGTTTGCAAGGTGAATCAGGTTCGAATTTGGGGCTAACAGCTTTCTATAATGATTCAGACAAGGTGGTTAAGTTCAACGGTATTCCAAACTACAACATTGAAGTAATTGATACGGACGAGCGCGTTTATGGGGTTGAAGGAAATATATCCTATCGACTACAACCGAATTGGACAGTGGGTGGAACCATGGCTTATACCCGCGGACAGTTTAAAAATACCGCAGGAAAGTGGCAAGAGCTAGACGCAATTCGTGTTGCACCACTGAAAGGCACGGCATTTTCTGAGTGGCAGTTTAACAACGATATGAGCCTGCGCGTTCAATCTCTTGCTATCGGTGGTACAGATAAAGCCAAAAAAGATGCGGTAAAGTATGGTTCAACGCTTCCTGCTGAAATCAAAGGTTTCGCAACAATGGACGTTATAGCCAATGCCAAAGCAGGTTCTGGTACTGTGGGCTTTGGTGTGTATAACGTATGGAATGCAGACTATAAAACTGTATTTAGTCAGGCTGTCGCACCAACCTATGGCGCCATTTCAAGCTTAGCAGCTCAAGGTCGAACCTATGGTCTGAGCTATACATTAAAATATTAATTGCACAACCAGAGGTAGCTTTCAGCTACCTCTTTGCTTTGTAATCTCGCTTTAAGAAATGGTTTAAATAATAAAATGAATAGCAATAACAAAATCTTTATTGCAGGCAGCCTTGCCAATGGCGCTTGTTTTTCGATGATTTTACCTTTACTTGCACCGTTTATTCGGCAACTGGGGCTGACTGAACTGCAAGGTGGAGCATTGGTTTCGGCTGGTGCTTTGGTGATGGCCATTTCAGCTATTTATATTTCTAAACAAACTCAAAAATTCAGCATTTATCAATTGTTAAGTATCGGTTTTATCGGTATGGCGATCACTTGGGGCTTATTTGCGGCGGTACTCAGCTATGGGCTGATTTATTCCATGTCGTTTATTGTTTTGTTTAGCTTACTGATATTGACCCGTGCCAGTACTGGCTTTTTTATGGCGATGCCACAAATTGCGCTGCAAAGTTATGTTATGACGGCTTTTCAAAGTGAGCAGGAACGTAGCCAAAACATGGCCAAGTTTGGCGCACTAAACAGCTTAGGCGTGGTGATTGGTCCTTTAGCGACGACATTATTGCTGACATGGAGTATGTTGACACCGTTATGGGGTGCGGTGGCTATTTTAACGGCTATGGCGGCTTGGATTGTACTAGGCTTTCAAGGTAAACAAGCATCACAGACACAAGAACGGGATGAAACCATAGCTAAATTACAAGACGTGCCTACGGAAAAGCTACAATGGTCAAAGTTAGGGATTTGGTTATTGCTGGGCTTTAGCTTATATGTCGCTATTGTTACCCTGAATTTAACTGCGGGTTTTTATATCCAAGATCGATTCCATTTTGATACCTACCAAAGTGCAATGTATTTTTCTCAGTGTTCATTGATTGTGGGGATAGCACTGGTTTTGATGCAACTGGCGATTTCAAAATGGTTTAAATGGTCAATTAAACAATTACTTTGGATCGGTCTTGTGACGATGGTTTTAGGTTTATTACTTTCACTGAGTGCCAGTCAGATTTGGACTTTCCAAGCAGCTTATATTTTTTATGGTATCGCCGTGGCCTGTTTAATTCCAGCTTTTACCACGGGGGCAGCGCAAACCGCACCAGCCACGCTACAAACTAAAATTGCCAGTTTATGCACAGCTACGCAAGCACTGAGTTTCGTTTTTGCACCTTTACTAAGTACAGGCTTATATCAATGGAATCAACATTTACCCTATTATTTTTTATTGGCGTTGATGACGGGGCTGATGATGTACTTTAGCTTTAAACATATACAAGCCAACAAGGATCTCAGTAGTGTGGTATGAGATTCTTTATTGAGAATGTTTAACCAAGAAGATAAACGACAGCGTGAATTAAACTTGGGCCAAACAGCACCATGAAAATACCGGCCAAAACCATACTGAGGCAGGCCGCGACACCTTCTTCTTTATGACGTTTGAACGCAGTACTGGTACCAAAACCATGTGCGGCACTACCCAAGGATGCACCTTGAGCAAATTTAGAATCCAATTTTAGAACAAGTAATACGGTGTTGGCCAAGAGTCCACCAACGATCCCCGTAATCACAGTGAATAAAATCACCAGCTCGACTGAGCCTCCGACGGCTTGAGTGACTTCCATGGCAAAAGGGGTAGAGATAGAGCGGCTCATCAAACTATAACTGGTTGCGGCATCGAAATGGAACAACCGTGCCAAGTAAAAAGAGCTGACTACGCCAACCAGCATACCCACGATAATCCCTAAAGCAATCGAAAAAGCATGCTGCTGAATGACTTTGCGATATTCATAGATCGGGATGGCAAACGCGACCGTTGCAGGGCCTAACATCCAGACTAACCATTTGCTGTAGTACATATAGTTGTCATACTGAATGTTGAAAAACACCAGACATAAAATAATCAGACAGGGAATAAAAACCGCTGGTGAGAGCAATACATAAGGATGTTTCTGATAAAACTTTTTACCCCAAAGATAGGCCAGTACAGTCCCGATAAAACAGATCAAGGCAACGAAATGAATATGCATGATCGTTCCTTAAATTTGACTTTTCAACTGATGTGACTGCTTGGGCTTTTTTTGAAACTTGGCTTCAAGCTTAAAGCCCAAGAAAACACAGTATGCAGTGCAGGTCATCACGCAAATGGTCCCAAGGACAATAGATAAAACGAGTTGCCAACCTTGGGTAAGAAAAAGATGTTTATATTTGATTAAGCCAATAATACAAGGAATAAAAAACAACAACAGTTCAGCTAAAAGTAAATCCGAACCCGACTTAATCCAGTCCAGCTTAAATAGACCCGCTAACAGAGAAATAAGTAAAAGCGTTAGACCCACGACTCCACCTGATATCGGTAAAGACAGGGCGACTTGTATCAGCGTTCCGATATACCAAATCCCAATCAGTAAACCTACTTGAAGAGTAGAACGATAAGGCAATTTGAACGAACGCATTGGAAGGCCACAGAGTATAAGTTGTTGGTGTTATTTTAAGTTTGACCTGATCATGTAATTATGAATAATAAAATAATAATTATGCTTAATTGGAATAATTTTGGATTTTAAAGCGCTAAAAATATTTGTGCAACTGGTGAAAAGTCACAGTTTTAGTCTTGCTGCGGAGGAACTATCTGTGACTCAACCCACTATTAGTAAATCTTTAAAACAGTTAGAAGACGAGATAGGGCTGCCTCTATTTCATAAAGGTGAAGCAGGGCGAAAGCGAGAAGTCAAACTGACCTATATGGGAGAACAAGTCTATCTGCATGCCCTGCAGATTTTGCAGCAGGAGCAACAGATCTTTGAAGCAGCAGACCAAATTCGTGGGTTGAAACAAGGTGTGTTGAGATTGGGTTTGCCACCTTTAGGCTCAGTATTGTTGAGTTCCTTAATCGTTAAATTTCACAAATTGTATCCCAACATTGAATTGAACTTTTTAGAAGTCGGTGCGACAGGCATTGAAGAAGCCATTTTGGCCAAAAAAATCGACGTTGGGATTTTATTGGGCGAGTTAAAACCCAGCATTCAAGGCATTCAAATTATCGATTCACCATTGTGTTTGCTTTCCAACTACGATTCACAGTGGAGAAAGCGCGATGTGGTGCAGTTTGCTGAACTTAAAGAAGAGTCGTTTTTACTGTATGCAGACACTTTTACTTTAAATCATGTGATTCTAGATGCGGCGATGGCGGCTGGTTTTGAACCCAAAGTGTTATGTAAAAGTAGCCAGTGGGACTTTATTGCCAAAATGGTTGAGTCAGGTGTCGGTATTGCTTTATTGCCGCAAATTTATTGTGAGCAGTTAGATCGCACGAAATTCAGTGTCAGTTTAGTGGAACAACCCAGCTTGCGTTGGAACTTAAATATGGCATGGAATTCAACCGTAGTGATGAATCCTGCAACTCGTGCATGGTTATCGATCATTGATGAATATAAAGATCAAATTCATTTTTAGATGTTTCATCTTCAGACACGCTTTATTAAAAAATGATCACTCTGGTTACGCTTTGATTACCTAGTGTTACCTTATGCTTACAAAAAAATGTCTAAATACCAATTTATTGGTTAATAAGCAAACAAAAATGTTTCATAAAATCAGATCAAAGTCTCTGTGCCCGATTTTTGTATAGTCTAAGTGCAAACATAAAAACGGAGGCTAAATGTTTAAATTTAAGAATGATATTGTGCATGGTGCGCTTTTTGACATGGATGGAACAATGTTTGATACCGAACGTTTACGGTTTCAAACCTTGAAACAGGCATCCAAAGAGCTGATTGGGGTTGAGTTTTCAGATGCTTATCTTATGGCATGTTTAGGCTTAAGCGCTCGAAGTGCGGAAGCCTTGGCACAAAAGCAGTATGGACAGGAAGTTCCTTATGCAGAGATTCGTAAGCGAGCAGACGAATTAGAATTAGAAATAGTGCGCCAATATGGTGTGCCGATTAAAAAAGGTTTGGTACAAGTTCTCGAACGCTTACGTAAAGCAGGATTACGTATGGCTGTGGCGACCTCTAGTCGAAGAGCGATTGCTGAAGAGTATTTAATCAATGCCAATGTTTATAAGTTTTTTGATGTTTTGGTCTGTGGTGATGAGGTTGAAAAAGGGAAACCACATCCTGAAATTTTTTTAAGTGCAGCGCAAAAACTGAACCTCGAACCTGCGCAGTGTTTCATGTTTGAAGACTCTGAAAATGGTATCCGCTCGGCACATGATGCTGGGGGCATCTGTGTACTGTTTAAAGATATTAAAGAACCCAATGCAAGCATGTTGGCACATGCCAATTATTATTTTGAAAATATGTATGACTATCTGACGGAATTAGATATCTATAGCTCGCATCTGGAAATGCCTAATTTACAAGAAAGCTTTCCTCAAACTTTAAATCAACTAACTGTGGGGATTCATGGATTTGGTGCCATTGGTGGAGGCTATATTGCACAAATCTTGTCGCATTGGGATGGTTATACGCGTCCTAAGAAAATCTATGCGTCTACACGAAACAGTTTGTACCGTTCAGCTGTAAATGCTTTTGGTGCGTATTGTATACGTTATGGGCAAGTGTCTTATGATGAACGTATTGAAAATATGCATATTATTGATACTGAAGACTTACAGCAAATGCATACCATGTACGTCGAGTCGAGTTTAATTGCGATTTGTTTAGCGGAAAATGCTTTAGTCAGTGAAGCAGCAACCATTGCACAGGGCCTCTATGCACGCTATCTGGCACAAGATGAGCAAGTTCAAACTCCACTGACGCTGTTAATTATCTTAAATAAAATAGGCGCTAAGCAGTTGGTTCTAGAGCAGGTACGTAAAGCCTTGGTGGAATTAACAGACCATGCTGTTGCTGATTTTATTTTAGAGCAGCACTATTTCTGCGATACTGTAGTGAACCGTATGGTGTCTAAGTTGAGCGATAAAAATCTATATCGTCAACTGTGCATTAAATACAATATTTTTAAGCAATATCAACTTGATGATGAGAGTAATCAAATTGAAGTTGAGGATGTCAGTAAACTCAGCGCTGAACAAGAGCGCCGTGCCAGCGAATATGTAGAAGATTTAAGACAAAATTTTCAAGCGAGTCATATTTTACAGCATATGGATTTAATTCTTTTCAATGCTGAAATGGATATGCCGATCTATGTGGAAAACAAAAGTCCCTTACTTTGTAAAATGCGTCAAATGATCTTGGTAGATCAAATTTCAGATATTCAGCTCATTAAAAACCGTTTATGGAATGGCGTACATGCCATGACTGCGTGGTATGCAAGCCTACTCGGGCATCAGACCATTGGTGTAGCGATGGGCGATCCGCGAGTGCAGTATTATGTTGAAAAACTGCTTACAGAAGTGATGCAGGGTCTGGCGCATTACCTGCCAAAACGCAAAAATGATTTAACGCGCTTAGCACGAAGTTTTGATCAATCTTGTCAGTATGCCTATAAAGACCCATGTCGTCGAGTTGGGCGTGATCCACTGCGTAAGTTGAGTGCATTTGAACGTGTATTTTCATCGGTAGCGTACAATGTTTCGAATGGATTTTCTTTTGAAGCGCTATTAAGTGGTGCGATCTTTGGCTATCTCTATTTGATGGAAGAAGAGAACCAGCCTGTGGATGTGTTGTTAGGGCATTTGAAGCAGCAACTTCAACAAATGAACCTGTCAAAAGCGCACAAAAAGGCGCTGTTTTATGTTATTCAAAAACGTCTCAATGAATATCAAAAAGGTGAGCTAGGAATGGAAGACTTTATGATCCCTGACCAACCTCAAAATACTGAAATGAGCTGTGCTTAAGACTTCATGACGTTCAAATGTCTTTGAGCCGTCTAAAATGTTAAAGCAACATAAGAAAAGCTGGATAAAAAGAGCTTTTCTTATGGTCTTAAATCTTTTAACGTTAGACCTAAGAGAGACTTGGTTTTTTACAATGAAATGGGATGAGATCGGGGAACAACCGTGTTCAATTGCACGAACGCTGTCGGTGATTGGCGATCGGTGGACGATGTTGATTTTACGAAATGCATTCTTGGGTGCACGCCGTTTTGAAAGTTTTCAACAAAACTTAGGTGTCACTCGCCATGTGCTTTCTGAGCGTTTAAAGCGCTTGGTTGAACATGATATTTTGGAGAAAAGACCCTATACAGACCGCCAAGAGCGCTTTGAATATTGTCTGACTGAAAAAGGTTTGGCTTTATACCCAGTGCTGATGTCCATGGCAACATGGGCCGATCAATGGATGGACGAAGGCTTAGGTCGTCCCGTGCAATTTATCCATAAAACCTGTGGGCATAGCATTCAGCCACATTTGGTTTGTAACGAATGCGGTGATGCGATACATGCGAAAGACATCAAAGCGATACCGACACAGGTTTATGTCGATGCTTTAGCAGCTCAATCAGACGTTAAAGAAGCTTAAGTTTATAAACAGTTTGCAGGTTTTGGCACACCTGCCAAACGGCTCAGATGGCGCGCTACAAGACCAGTATTAAACTTTTCTTGCAGTATGGCATTATTGATGTCTGCACTGACTGTTTTCATTAAAAACTTAATCAGCGGACGTGTTGCAGGTGAGTGTCCAAACTGTTGGTAAAACTGACGCACTGCCATGAGGATTTCAAAGTGCCAATCGGTCAATTCGAGCTCTAACGATTTTGCTAACTCTTTCGCAACCTCTCGATTCCAAATGGTGTAATCGACTAAATGGCCATCTTGGTCTAATTCTAAATTCATCTAAACACTCAAAATTATTTTAAACTGATACAACGACTATGGCTTAAGCATAGCTCAGCAAACCTAACATAGCTGATGGTTTCTAGGTTGCTCGGATGGGCAGCAGCTATATTTTCAGCATCCTGCTCAAGCACAAATATACAAGGCAACTGCTGAATAAAAGTATGCTCTATATAAAGGGCTGCATCTCCCATTAAAACCACATCATCCCCTGATTGATAGAGGTTTTGTAATTTACTCAGCGCTTGTTCCGTCGCGGAAAATGGAGACTGCACGAGATAAAGTGTTTTGCTCATAATTGTTTCCTTACCAATACAATACATGGTCAAACTGTTGTATTAAATTGGCATTGAGTTCAACACATTCTATTTCTTGCTCGGTTTGTTGAACAAAGGCAGAAGCTTGATTTTTGGTTTCAATCCAAATTGGGCTTAGGTCATAAAACTCAAAGCTATCAACCATATTTGAAGCCAGTTTAAACGCATGTTTTAAGGGTTTAAATGATTGAGTATTGTTTAATAAACTGAGGGCAGCATCTTGTAATAAGACTTTGACTTCACAGCCAAAAGTCGCAAGAACCATCGTTGCAGACAGGCTTTCATGCACTTGCAAAGAGTTCAAATTGGCTTGGGTTAAAATAACCAGTACAGATTTCACACAATATACCTTTTAAAAGCAACAAATTCTTGAAAACTTAGCACTTAGAATTGAATTAAGCGCTCTGCAGACTGAACAGCATCGGCCAGTTCCCCTAGGCCTACCAAGTCAAAACCTGTAGCAAGATTATGCTGTGCTAACTGATGACGCTGTGCGTTTTCGGCATCGGTAATTCCTCGGGCTAAGGCTGCACTTACACAAACGGGTAGGCGAATGGCGAGTTTTTGCCACTCAGAACATAGATTCCGTTGGTCGTCAGGTACCCATTGCAGGGCATTGGCAACTTGAACAGCATCTTGGTAGAAAAACACTCGAAAGGGTTCATTTTTCCCATGCAGTGCTTGCGCTAAACCTAGAGCATGCCATGCATGAATTGAACTCGGTGCGGAGGTAATTAGTAATAAAGTACTCATCAAACTTCACTAGAGGAATGTCCAAATCTTGCTTGGTACATTCGGACTTCATAATAAAAAGGTAGTATACAATGATTTTAGTGACTGGTGGTTTAGGCTTTATAGGCTCTCATATTGCTTTGAGCTTTATGGCGCATGGGCAAGAGGTCATTATTGTAGACAATTTATCCAATGCGAACTTACAAACTCTTGAACGATTAGAATTTATTAGTGGCATGTATGTGCCTTTTGTCAAAATTGATATACGAAATACGCCTGCTTTAAACAAAGTTTTTGAGCAGTATTCCATCGATGCGGTGGTGCATGCAGCAAGCTTTAAATCGCTTGAAGAATCTGTACTGAAGCCTTTGGAATACTATAATGACAATGTCAGTTGTATCATGAGTTTACTGCGTGCCATGCAGCGCACAGGTGTACGCACTTTGGTTCATCTTTCCAGTCTTGCGGTCTATGGTGAATCGAGCCTACATCTAGAAGAAGATTTAGAACTGAATTACGGCTATCCAAACCCGTATATCAAGTCGCAGCAAATGGTCGAAGAAATTATTCGGGATACAGCAAAAACGGATAATGAATGGAAAATTGCAATTTTAAGAATGGGCAATGTCGCAGGTGCATTTGAAAATGCGATGCTCGGAGAACTGTTCCCACCTTTACCGAAAAATATTATTCCACTGTTGATGCAAGTTGCTGCAAAACAGCGTGATCACCTTGAACTTAGAAAAAGTGCACAAACCACAGACCATACTGTAGAGCGTAGTTTTTTACATATCCTCGATGCCTGCGATGCGATTGCCGCTTCGTTACAATGGTTAAGTACTCAACAGTTTGCTTGTGAAGCTTTTAATATTGCAGGTCAAAGTGTGTCGATACAACAGTTGGTTGAAAAAGTTGAAAGCGTGACGCAAAGTGACATTGCTACAGTCGATGTTGTGGATTCGCACATCGTGGAATTAGATCAGGTCGCAGCAGAGTGTAGTAAAGCGAAAAACGTTTTACACTGGGAAGCGAAGCGCAGTTTAGAACAGACCCTTGAAGATGGATGGCGTTTCTACCGACAAAGTTTAGATGGCCGTTAAATAATTTACTGATAACAATTATCATTTACATATTTTTGCTTAATCATTAAGATAAGGAAAACAAGCGCAAAATAATCATTTTGCAATTCACTTAAAAAGGAAGAGGTTAAAATGCAAACACGTATTGAACATGACACGATGGGCGAAGTTGAAGTACCGAGCGAAGCACTTTGGGGTGCTCAAACTCAGCGTAGTTTGCAAAACTTTAAAATTGGCAGTGAACATCTACCACGTCCAATGATTCGTGCCATGGGCTTAGTGAAAAAAGCAGCAGCATTAACCAATGCTGAGCTCAACCAAATTCCACAAGAACTGGCGCAATACATCGTCGGTGCTGCGGATGAAGTGATTGCAGGGCAGTGGGATAGTCAGTTTCCTTTGGTGGTATGGCAAACTGGTTCAGGCACACAAAGCAACATGAACTGTAATGAAGTGATTGCCAATATTGCTAATCAGAAACTTGGCAATCCTTTAGGTGCACAAAAACCTGTACACCCGAACGATCACGTCAACCGTGCACAGTCGACCAATGACTCGTTCCCAACGGCGATTCATGTCGCAGCAAGTATTCAGATCAATGAATTATTGATTCCTGCGGTGACAAAGCTTCGAGAGACTTTAGAGGCAAAGTCTCAAGCATTTTCAGACATCGTCAAAATTGGCCGAACTCATTTACAAGATGCGACACCCTTAACCTTAGGTCAAGAATTTAGCGGTTATGTTTCTCAGCTCGATCACGGCTTAAAGCGGTTACAACAAGCACTTTCAGGTTTGTATGAACTACCTTTAGGTGGAACAGCTGTAGGAACAGGACTGAATGCTCATCCTGATTATGCAGAAAAATCAGCGGAGCAACTGGCACAGTTGACAGGATTACCTTTTGTGACTGCACCAAATAAATTTGAAGCATTGGCCGGGCGCGATGCAGCAGTGTTTGCCTCAGGTGCATTAAAAACACTTGCGGTAAGCTTGAATAAGATTGCCAATGACATTCGCTGGTTGGCCAGTGGCCCACGTTGTGGTTTTGGCGAGTTACGTATTCCAGAAAATGAGCCAGGTTCAAGTATTATGCCAGGGAAAGTGAACCCGACTCAAAGTGAAGCGATGACCATGGTGGTGGCTCAAGTCTTAGGCAATGACACCACGATTAATGTTGCGGGTGCATCGGGTAACTTTGAACTGAATGTATTCATGCCAGTGATTGCGTTTAATTTGTTGCAGTCGATTCAGCTTTTGGGTGATGCATGTAATAGCTTTAATGATCACTGTGCAGTAGGTATTGAGCCAAACCGTGAAAAAATTGACCACTTCTTACATGACTCATTGATGTTAGTTACGGCTTTAAACCCAGTGATTGGCTATGAAAATGCAGCGAAAGTTGCCAAAACAGCCTATAAAGAAGGGAAAACGTTAAAACAGGTGGCCGTAGAGTTGAACTTAGTCACTGCTGAGCAGTTTGATGAAGTGGTACGTCCAGAGCAAATGATTTCACCAAATGTAAAATAGCCCTTGGTTCAGATGCTCAACTAAAGAGCAAATGAACATCAGCGGTTTTTATCTTTGGGCGAAGTCGGTACAATGGTCGACTAAAGATAAACTGCTGATGAGTTACCATGCTTGATATTTATTTGACAGATGTTCAGAAAAACGTGCAATTTAACGATTATCCGGGTGAACATCCTGTTAAATTTGTTTTAAATTTCAAAAAGATTTTTCCAAGTGTTATGGAGTTATTACTTCCTGTTCTACCTGAAAATGAAAATCTTGAAGAAATGACATGGGAATCAACCACGACTGACTTTGAACTTTTTAAACTGTTATTGAGTGGCTGGGGCGTGATTGAATTACGCTTAAACGCGATCAAACAGTTTAAAGATAAAGATTTTGCAGATACTCTAGTGAAACGTGCACAACAAAAGCGCAAAGACTTTGCAAAAGCACAGCAACAGTTGAAAACAGTTGAACTCGATTATTTATTTATGCATGAGATTCATGCATTGATCGATGCAGAATTGGTTGAACTGGGTGAAAAGTTCTATTTACCTATTCTTCGCGACTTATGGAAAAATAAAATTCCAACTCAAGTCTTAGAAGCCAAATTTTAAGTCATTCAAAAAATCCTCCAAATGGAGGATTTTTTATATCGATAGCAAAACTATGTATTTACGAGCACAAGAAAGTATTTAAACTGCATCTAAAGCACTAAATTTTATTGTTTGGTCAAATATTGGAATTAATATTGCTTGATACATTGCGTCATCATTCACAGTATAACCGTAAGGATTTTATAATATGTCAAATCAGTTCATCGACTTAATCACAAAGCGTCGTACCATTTATGCCATTGGTAAAAAGGTCGAGCACAGCCCTGAATTTTTAACTGATTTGATTCAAACTGCCATTAAACAAAGCCCATCATCGTTCAACTCACAGTCATCTCGGGCAGTGATTTTGTTTAATGCGGAACATGAAAAGTTCTGGACTTTTGTGGCTGAAAAACTGAAGTCTTATGCTAAAGATGAAGAAAGCGCGGCTAAAACAACGGCAAAAATGGCCAGTTTTGCAGAAGGTATAGGTACAGTTTTATTTTTTGAAGATTTAGATGTAATTCAGAACTTACAAGAGCAATTTCCATCTTATGCTGAAAATTTCCCAGTATGGGCAGAGCATTCAACTGCAATAGCGCAGTTTGCAACTTGGACTGCATTACATACCTTAGGTTTAGGTGCATCTTTACAGCATTACAATCCAATTGTAGATGAAGAAGTCCATGCTGAGTGGGATGTGCCTGCAAGTTGGAAACTGCGTGCACAACTGGTCTTTGGTTCGGTTGAGGGCGAAGCTAAAGAAAAAGGCTTTGTGGATGATGCTGTACGCTTTAAAGTCTTCAAATAATTAATGAAAAAGCCGCTTTATATGGAGCGGCTTTTTAGACTTAGTCTTTACAGATCGACTACTTCTTCATTTTGCGGTAGTCACTCGGGCGAATAGGGCGGGTGCCGCGCCATAAACCTTTCTTGTGCTTTTTCGCATGACTTTGTAAAGCATTCATATGTTTCAAATGCTTTTTATCTTTAATATAGTCCTCATAGACCCATGCCGCACCACGTTTGACCATCTCCTCATTCATACTTCTCCGAAAACGATAGATTTCACCTACACAGCGACCATAACGGTCAATGTCTGTAATGCGAACACGAACCACTTTCCGATAAACCATTTTTTTGATTAAGCGTTTGGACTCAGGCCCATAGCTTTGAGTCGACTCAGGCGCATCAATATAGGCAAAGCGTAATTTGGTTTCAGAGCGTCGAAAGTTAAACCGATAGCATGTTAGTGTATCACCATCACTTATAGCTGTAATTCGGCACCAATAGGTTTTACCTTTTTTAAAGGGATGGAGAAATTGGCTGAGAGCATTTTGTATTTTATAAAAAGTAAATACCAGTATCAGGCAAAGGGCGAAGCCAATACCGATGAGCCAGCTATTGGGCAGGTGATCAAACATAGAGGGAGCAATGGACAATAAAAATATCAAAAAAGCCATTGTATGGCAGATACACTATTTAAAATGCTTTAAGTGATCTCAAGTGTTTATTTTTCATAACAAAATAGATGTTTAATTAAACAAGTAAACAGGAACAAAGTTTTAGCGAAATAAAAAAGTAAATAGCTAGTTTATTTAGAAATAGCCTAAGCAAATTTATGAGATATCAAAATAGCCTAAGCAAAAATTTTATAAATTTCACTCCTTAAGAAAAGATGTCTTTTATTTTCCATTAAATTTTTATGCCAATAAATTCCAATATTCATTTGCGGCAGTTTCACAGGAACATCAAAAATATTGAGTAGAGGGGAAACATGCAAATGGCTCAAAATATTTTGAGGAATCGTTAAAATTGCATTTGGATATTGCTCTAAAATTTGTAGCGCAGTGGAATAGTGCTGACAACGCAAAAAAACCTGCCTAGACAGTTGCTTACGATTTAAATGAACATCCTCAACCAAAACACCAGTACGCCGCGAAGACACACCAATATGCGGTGCAGCCAAATACAATTCAGCATTGATTTGCTGGAGCTGAGTACAAGCCACAAACTGGTCTTTGACCAAGCTCTCAAATTGAATTTTATCGCCAAAGTTTTGTTCCAAATCAATCACAAAATCAATTTGTTGAGAAACTAAATCAGCATCTACTGTTTTACGGTCCAGCTTACTACTCATAAACTGAATACTTAATCCAAGTTTCTGAAAGTGAGCGACTAACTTTGGGAAAACAATCGGTTCGATTTCATCATGAATCGCAATTTTTAGGCTTTGAACCATGTTCGGGTCGAAGCTTTGCTGCTGCATGGAAATACTTTGAATTGCAATTAAAGCATTTTTAATAATCAGGTAATTTTGTTCTGCAAAAGGTGTCGGTAACATTTGACTGCCTGAACGAACGAAAAGATCGTCTTTTAAATGGCTGCGTAGACGCTGCAAGGCATGACTGGCAGCAGACTGCGTAATCGACAAGATTTGAGCTGCTTTAGAAATACTTTTTTGCTCATAAATTGCAATAAAAAGCGGGTATAAATTGATATCGATGCGATGAAAAAGCCCCATATCAATGGGTGACTTACTATGAATACTGTTCATGCTAATATATAAAATAAAATCATTTTGTTCATATTAGTTTTCAGGTTATGTTGATGTAAAGCGAAAATATCAAAATAGATCGAAGGAAGCAGCCATGTTTGAACTTTCAGCACGTGCTCAAGATTATGTAGAACGTACCAAACAATTTATTCAAAACGAAATTGAGCCGATCGAAACCGACTTTTGGCATGAGGTACATGAACTGAACCAAGGTGGTGACTGGACCAAATGGCAGTGGCCCGCACAACTTGAAGGCTTAAAAGCCAAAGCAAAAGCTGCGGGTTTATGGAATATGTTTTTGCCTTGTCCTGAATTGGGTCAAGGTCTATCGGTTCAAGAGTATGCTCATATTGCAGAACTTACAGGTCGGAGTCTCATTGCGCCGACCGTGTTTAACTGTAATGCGCCTGACAGTGGCAATATGGAAGTATTGTGGCGTTATGGCTCTGAAGCTCAAAAGCAAGAGTGGCTTACGCAGCTTTTAGATGGAAAAATTCGCTCTGTTTTCTGCATGACAGAACCAGCTGTTGCTTCATCCGATGCGACCAATATGCAAGCAACAGCCGTGATCGAAGGCGATGAAATTGTGCTAAATGGCCGTAAATGGTGGTCTTCAGGCTTAGGCGACCCCAATGCCAAAATTATTATTTTTATGGCACATACACCAGATGAAACCAAAGATCGTCATCATCAACACTCGATGGTTCTAGTACCTGTTGAAACGGCTGGAGTCAAAATAGAACGAATGTTACCAGTCTTTGGTGACTACGATGCACCACATGGTCACGGCGAAATTAGCTTTAGTAATGTTCGTGTTCCTGTTTCCAACTTTATTGGTGGTTCAGGTCAAGGTTTTGAAATTGCCCAAGGTCGTTTAGGCCCGGGTCGTATTCATCACTGTATGCGCTGTATTGGTGCTGCGGAAAAATCTTTAGAGTTGATGATCGATCGTGGTATGAGTCGTACTGCATTTGGCAAAGAAATTTTAAAATTAGGTGGAAACCTAGAGCGCGTGGCTGATGCACGTGTTGCAATTGATCAAGCACGTTTATTAACCTTGTATGCTGCGTATAAAATGGATACTTTAGGGAATATGGCAGCGTTAACTGAAATCTCTGCCATTAAAGTTGTTGCGCCAAGTGTGCTTGAAAAAGTGGTCGATATGGCGATTCAAATTCACGGCGGAGCAGGTGTGTCGCGTGATACACCTTTGACAGGTTTCTTCGCTCAAGCACGTTCACTGCGTTTGGCCGATGGACCAGATGAAGTCCATAAAGGCATGATTGCAAAATTAGAACTGGCAAAACGCGGCTATAGTACGCGTCGTAAAAAATAATAGAGGAGAAGATCATCTCTTTAATTCATCGTGTTGAAATAAGAATAGATGATCTTCTAAGTTATAAAGAAAAGATTGATAGTTTGGGAAAAAAGAATGTCAGCGATTGATGTAGGTGGAACAGTTCGGGCGGGTGAAGAACTGGATGCTGTAGCCGTAGAAAACTGGCTCAAAGCACAAGGTGTCGATCTACAAGGGCAGGTTGAAGTCACGCAATATTCAGGCGGTGCATCTAACTGGACGTATAGATTGAAATACGACAATGTCGATCTAATTCTACGCCGCCCACCCAAAGGTACCAAAGCTAAATCTGCACATGACATGGCACGTGAATATCGAGTGCAAAAGAATTTAACCCCTTTTTATCCTGTACTTCCCGAAATGGTTGCATTGTGTCAGGACGAAACTGTTCTTGGCTGTGACTTCTACGTGATGAAACGTGTAGAAGGCATTATTCCACGTGCCAATTTACCGAGAGAGCTAGATTTTAAAGAAGCCCAAGTTCGTGAGTTGTGTATCAATGTGATTGATAAACTGATCGAACTTCATCAAGTCCCATACCAAGGCACAGAACTTGAGAACCTTGGTAAAGGTGATGGTTACTGCCGTCGTCAAGTGGAAGGTTGGGACGCTCGTTTTGAAAAAGCCAAAACCATTAATGTCCCTTCATTTAAATATGTGCGAAAGTGGTTGAAGGATAACATTCCAGCAGACTCAAAAACCTGTGTGATTCATAACGATTGGCGTTTTGATAATGTCATTTTAGATCCGAATCATCCGACGCAAATTATTGGCGTTTTAGATTGGGAAATGGCAACGCTTGGCGATCCACTCATGGACTTAGGTTCGGCTTTGGCATATTGGGTTGAAGAGTCGGATAGTGCACTCTTTAAAGCGACACGTCGCCAACCGACAAATCTTAAAGGCATGTTCACACGTAAAGAAGTGGTCGATTATTATTTAGAAAAAACGGGTTTAGAAGTAGAGAATTGGACCTTTTATGAAGTCTTTGGTATTTTCCGTTTAGCCGTGATTGCCCAGCAAATTTATTATCGCTATCACCATAAACAGACCAATAACCCTGCCTTCAAAGATTTTTGGATTTTAATTCATGCTCTCCATATTCGCGCACTTAAATTGATTGGTTTGCAGAAAATTGAAGCCAATGAAGTTGCTCAAAAATACATTGTTAAAATGAAGGAAATATTAGGCAAATGACCACTATTTATTTCATTCGCCACGGGCAAGCATCTTTTGGTGCAGAAAGTTATGATCAACTTTCTCCCAATGGTGAACTCCAAGCCAAAATTTTGGGTCAATATTTTGATCAGATCTTAAAAGAAGCGCCTGTGGTGGTGTCAGGCTCCATGCAGCGGCATCAGCAAACGGCATGTATTTCTTTGGCTGAGTGCTTTCCTGAAGTAAATGTCTTAACAAATTCTGCATGGAATGAGTTCAATCATCAGCAAGTCTTTGCTCATTACGAACCGCGTTTTAATGAGCCACATTTACTCAAAGCTGATGTGGCTAAAGAATCCAATCCACGTGCATATTTGGCCAAGATATTTGAAGGGGCAATTGAACGCTGGACAGGTGGAGATTATCACCATGAATACGATGAATCATGGCCTGAATTTAAAAGCCGAATTGAAAGTGCTTTACAAGATTTGTGTGATGAACTGGCTCAAAGCAAACCGCGTTATGCTGTGGTATTTACTTCAGGCGGTGTGATTTCAGTGGTTGCAGGCAAACTCTTGGGTTTAAGTCCAAATAAAACCTTTGCGCTTAATTGGGCCATTGCCAACAGTAGTATGACCACATTACGACTGGTGGGGAATGAACCTCAGCTTTTAAGTCTAAATGAACATCATTTTATTAAAGCCGAAAACTCAAACTTACTGACATGGATCTAAGGACAGGATTAAGACATGGCTAAAACAATTTTAATTACAGGGGCAAGTTCTGGCATTGGTGCAGGTATGGCGCGCGAATTTGCACAAAAAGGCTATAATTTGGCAATTTGTGCACGACGCTTAGATCGCCTCGAAAGCCTAAAACAGGAACTTGAGAGCAAGTACGGAATAAAAGTCATCCCTAAAGTTTTAGATGTGACCAATTACGATCAAGTGTTTGAAGTCTTTCGTGCATTTAAACAAGAGTTTGGTCATTTAGACCGTGTGATTGTGAATGCTGGAATTGGAGATGGGCGTCGAATTGGCAAAGGCAGTTTTGCGATTAATAAAGCTACAGTTGAAACCAACTTTATTTCGGCTCTAGCGCAGTGTGAAGCCGCAGTCGAAATTTTCCGTGAACAAAATGCAGGACATTTGGTTGTTATCTCTTCTATGAGTGCAGTTCGCGGGATGCCAAAACATTTGACAGCGTACGGTGCAAGTAAAGCGGGCGTTGCACATTTGGCCGAAGGTATTCGTGCAGAACTTCTTAATACCCCAATCAAAGTTACCACGATTTTCCCTGGCTATATTCGTACAGAAATCAATGAGGGTGCAAAACCACTACCTTTTGAAGTGGATGAAAAAACAGGTTCACGACTGTTGGCAGCAGAAATTGAAAAAGCCCCTGTAAAAGCCTATGTCCCTAAATGGCCGTGGTTACCACTAGGTTTAGCAATGAAAATTTTACCGCTGAAATTGGTCAATAAACTGGGCTAATGATTGAAATAAAAAGGCTATCAATCAGCCTTTTTATTTTTAACTATGTGAGTGCCTTCTAAACATATGTTGCTATTTCCAGATGATCATTTGAGTGCATTCATGAGTTGGTCACAAAACCGAGGTAGCATTGAAGAAAAAGGTGATTAAGATGTCCACACAATTCGACTTTGTTTCAGTTAGAAAAAAGCCCAATGTCCATTTTGGTGGGCGCTCAATTAGCCATGTTATTCAATGTGAAGATGGTTCACAAAAGACCCTTGGCGTTATTTTGCCTACAGATCAACCACTGACTTTTGAAACGCATGTCGCGGAGCATATTGAAATTGTTTCAGGTCAATGCCAAGTTAAAATTGGGCTACAGACTGAAATGAGGCTATATCATGCAGGTGAAAGTTTTGATGTTCCTGCCAACAGCCGCTTTAGTATGATGGCAAGTGAAGTCGTAGATTATATTTGTCACTTGGAAAAATAGCCGAAGACAAAGACTTAAAATGGCTAGAATAACATTAACTCTTGTAACTTTATGATTATATGTATTTTTTATCATTAACTTTGAAGCAATATTTCTGAAGACTATTTAAGTCAGTGTATAGACGCAATTCAACGTATACTATTTTCATCTCTCAGCTAGCTTAGACCCAGTCACTGAATATGCGATTAAAAATTTATACGCTGGCTTTGATTCCAGTCATTCTTTTTCAAGGTTATGCCGTCAAAAAAAATACACCAAGATTGGCTGAACCTGAAGGAGAGCGCATTGGACAAAAGGGCGTGGGTAAGTCGCTTGCTTTGCTCATTTTGGGGGATTCAGCAGCGGCAGGTGTCGGTGTAAATGCTCAAGATGATGCGTTATTGGGTTCAATTTTAAAAGAACTGTCATCTGAATTTAGTATTCAATTTTATTTACACGCAACGACGGGATTCACCACAGATCAGGTCATTCAGTCCATCCAAACGCTTGAGACACAGCATTTTGATGTCATCATTACTTCTGTGGGCGTAAATGACATTACAAAATTCACATCGCCGCAGGCTTGGATCGCAAAACAGAAGCAGCTTTATCACATACTCAAACATAAGTTTAGTCCACAACTAACGATTGCATCTGGTGTCCCCCCGATGGATCAGTTTCCCGCACTTCCAAACCCACTTGCATGGTTGTTCGGTCAATATGCTAAAGCGATGAACTTAGAATTAGGCCAATTTGTCGCACAGCAAAATCAGATGGAGTGGATAGAGTACGATCTAAAGAAGTTTTTGGCTTTAAACTTAGCTATGGCCAAAGACGGTTTCCACCCCAGCAAAGAAATTTATCAGTATTGGGGTAAACAAGTGGCTGAAAAAATACGCCAATCTTTTTAAAATGCAATAAAGACAAATTTTTTATAGCTTATGACACATTCAGTTGAAATTGAAAAACATCCACTTGAACCGTTCCTGCCATCTAATGCCAAATTATTGATGCTGGGCAGCTTTCCACCGCCCAAGGCCCGCTGGAAAATGGACTTTTACTATCCAAATTTTCAAAATGATATGTGGAAAATATTTGGCTTGTGTTTTTTCCAAGATAAAAATTATTTTCTCAATATCGAGCAGAAGACATTTAAAGAACAACAGATCCGTACATTTTTAAATGAACGGGGCATTGCGATTTTTGATACGGCCTATGAAGTGATTCGCCAAAAAGGCAATGCTTCAGATAAGTTTTTGCACATTATTAACCCAACCAATGTGCAACATTTACTTGAAAAAATGCCCGAATGTCATAGTGTGATGACCACTGGCGATAAAGCCACTGATACGCTTATGCTGTCTATGCCTACAGGTACGTTAAAACCACAAATTGGCATGAAGTCCGAGACACATTTTGCTGGGCGAGACCTGATGCTTTATCGGATGCCATCTTCTTCTCGTGCCTATCCTTTAGCTTTAGAGAAAAAAGCCGAAGCTTATTACAACTTATTTTCTGAAATAGGCTTACTTTAGGTAACTATTTGGATTATCCACATGACTGAATGTTCCAGCCATTTGTAGATAGTTGGTCTGCTTTAGCCTTCGTACTCAACATAGTCCCAGAGATTAAGCCGTACTTTAATCTGTTTACGTAGTTGTGGCAGCATAGGAAATAATGTTCCATCAATCCATAGACTGAGTGCACCTGCCGAAAGTGGCTGTAGCGATTCATCGATCAATTGTGCACCTTTAACCAAAACAAAAGTCTCTTCGCTTGCAGCTGTTTCGATCCCTTTAAACTGAACCAAAAGTTCATGGCCTGTATCTTGGATCAGCCACTCCAGTTCAATTTGGATATTTTGATTGGATTTTAAAACGACTTGCCCTTCAACCATGTCACTGTCACTCAAGCAGTCATGTTCAACACGCACTTTACTTAGAAACCATTCTTGTCGAGCAAGATCTTCTAGTGTTTTGTAGGGGGTTAAAATATTGCTGAGATTAAACTGACGACTTAAATCAAAAAATTGCATTACTAAACTTTATAGAGGAGAGATAAAAAAGAAGGGCTGCATGTTAAATCAAAGTGTGTACTGAGTAAAACCTTTCAAGCCCTTGAATGAAGTTAGGTATCAGATCTAATTATTCTGTTTTAAGTCTTATATTCAACGGTGTTTATTAAGAATAGCAATAGATAAAGCATTTTTAAGCTGAGCCTTAAAAAAACAACTCAGCCTAAACAGAAAGCTATCATACATTAGGGAATATGGATAACGTCATTCACCTGTAATTACATCATCCATTCAATTGGTAGGCATGATACGGCTTTCATCATGAAACGCTGAAATTTTGTAGTTTCGGGTTCTTTTTGATGTTCAATGACACTGCCATTTTTTTGATGTTCAAGCCAAATGATATCGCCTTGAGGATTAAGTTTTAACTCATATGCAATATGCGGTAGAAATTCATCTAACTTATGTGAGATTGCATTTTGCAATTGATCTGACTCTACCACTAAGCCTACTTCTGTATTTAAATGGGCTGAGCGCGGGTCAAAGTTAAACGAACCGACAAAGACTTTTCCATCTATATCAAAAAATTTGGCATGGAGCCGTGAGGAACTTCGACCTTTAGCTGGAATCACATGACCAGTTGCTACTTCATACCATGTGTATTTTTCTCGTTCGATATAGGGTTTAAATTCATATAATTTGACGCCATTTTCGAGTAAGCCACGGCGATATTTTTTATAAAATGCATGCACAATGGCAACATCATTAGCCAATAACGAATTGGTTAAGACCCGAACTCGAGTTCCATTTTTTGCTAAATTGGAAAGGTAGTCCGCACCTGCTGTGGTTGGAACAAAATATGCGGAGACCAACTCCATATGCTTTTCAGGCTTGCCCATCAAATCGAACATTTGTTTGACAATGATTTCATCAGGCTTTGCTTCGCCGCGAATTTTATTGGGAGAATCGGCAATGAAATGAGCCTTTGCCCAGTTAACAGGATGTTTAGTTAGTTCTGAATCGACTTGTATCCGAGCCAAATCAATTTTCTGTTCAATCACATTTTTATCTAAGGCATCCGCTTCATAGTGCTGTTTTAATTGAGCCAGTTCTTCTTTTGTTCCTCGACCCACCAATTGGGGAATTGTATAACTGAGATCATCATTCCAGAAATTTAGAAATACGCTATTCGCATGTTCTACAGCTTGCCCATAAAACAAAATGTCCAAATCGGTAAATTGGAATTTTTCACTGGCATCAAAGTATTCACTGCTGATGTTACGACCACCAGTTACCGCAATTGCACCATCAGCAATGATCAGTTTGTTATGCATACGATGGTTAATATGATTGAAGCGGAAAGCATAATCAATCACACGTAAATGACGGTATTTGTAAGGATTAAACAATTTGATTTCAAAGTTGGGATGAGCGGCTAGCTTTTTGAAGGTTTCATCAAGTGCAGTACCATTTTGGTCATCAATCAATAAGCGTACTTTCACACCACGATCTGCAGCATTTAACAGTTCATGCAACATCATATGGCCTATAAAGTCATCTCCCCAAATATAGTATTGAACATCTAGACTATGCTTGGCTTCTCGGATCAAGTGCAGACGTGAGGCAATGCTCATAAACGCTTCGTCTAGCGTCAAATAAGCCGTAAGACCCTGTTTTTGCTGTGCAGATACATCTTGACCATCAAGCCAATGCTCTGCATATACTCCTACAGGGGCTGAAGGCTTAGCCTGATTGGGGGCGAGTTGGCATCCCGCGAGTGTCAATACGGTGCTCAGCAAAATCAGCGGTCGACAATGAGTTAGTATCGCCATATTTCTTTTAAAGACCTAATTTTTATAAGTTATATATTTCACATGTTATAGGTTGAAACAGAGAATAAAAAGCGGTTACTGTAGCGCATCTGTTAAAGACCTGTTAAGGATAGCGAAAATGAAATCACGTGCAGCTGTTGCCTTTGGACCTGGACAACCTCTAGAAATTGTAGAAATTGATGTTGCTCCACCGCAAAAAGGTGAAGTCTTAGTCAAGATTACCCATACAGGTGTATGCCATACCGACGCATTTACTCTATCTGGTGATGATCCCGAAGGTGTTTTTCCAGCAGTTTTAGGCCATGAAGGTGCGGGTATCGTAGTTCAGGTCGGTGAAGGCGTAACTAGCGTTCAGCCAGGTGATCATGTTATTCCACTGTATACGGCTGAGTGTGGCGAGTGTTTATTCTGTCAGTCAGGAAAGACCAATCTATGTGTTGCAGTTCGAGCTACGCAGGGCAAAGGTCTGATGCCCGATGGTACAACGCGTTTTTCTTATAATGGACAACCGATTTATCACTACATGGGCTGTTCAACATTTTCTGAATATACCGTTGTCGCAGAAGTGTCTTTGGCTAAAATCAATCCAGATGCTAACCCTGAACACGTCTGTCTATTGGGTTGCGGCGTGACCACTGGTTTAGGTGCAGTCAAAAATACAGCCAAAGTACAAGAGGGTGATACTGTTGCAGTCTTTGGTTTAGGTGGTATTGGTCTAGCTGTTGTACAAGGTGCAAAAAAAGCCAAAGCCAGCCGTATTATTGCGGTTGATACGAACCCTGACAAATATAAATTAGCAGCAGAATTCGGAGCAACTGATTTTGTAAATCCAAAAGACCATGACCGTCCTGTACAAGAAGTCATTGTTGAAATGACGGGTTGGGGGGTTGATCACTCATTTGAATGTATTGGTAACACTAATGTCATGCGCTCAGCACTTGAATGTGCACACCGTGGTTGGGGACAGTCTGTGATTATTGGCGTGGCGGGTGCAGGCCAAGAGATTTCAACACGTCCATTTCAACTGGTCACTGGCCGTACCTGGAAAGGGACAGCTTTTGGGGGCGTAAAAGGTCGTTCACAACTGCCAGGTATGGTTGAAGAAGCCATGACTGGTGACATTCGTTTAGCCCCATTTGTCACCCATACCATGGGTCTCGATAAAATCAATGAAGCCTTTGACTTAATGCATGATGGAAAATCAATCCGTACAGTGATTCATTTTGAAGACTAATTTTCTGTAATATGTTTAAAAAACCAAGCTTCGGCTTGGTTTTTTGTTTTTGGCTTGAAGAAAAATGAATTGGCAGAACTGTTCATGTTGTTAGACAAAAATGATAAAAAATGTCAATTCGTTAGATTTTGTCCCTTTATGACATAGTCGAAAATAGGTTCTCACCTTATCTTGATGGCTCAATAATGCACACTTGTATAAAAATAAACTAAAGCAGAGGGTGACTATGGGAAAGCATGTTGAATACCGTCCTGAATGGGTACGTGAAGATTTCATTGATTTTCTGGCTGAAAAAGTAAATCCGCTATGGGCATGGAAAAAAGCCAAAGCGCGGATTGTTGCAAAGCATCATTTGTCAGATGACTTCGTGCACATGCAGTTACAGCCAAATCATCATTTTAAAGCAACTGACTATCAAGCTGGGCAAAGCATTTTAGTGACGGTGCTCATTGGTGGTGTACGTTGGCAGCGCAGCTATTCGATTGTCGAGATTATAGAAAATGGCAATCTTGTGATTGCTGTCAAACAACAGGGCAAAGTCTCAAATGCACTTACTCAACAGTCTGTAAAAAGTATAGTTGAAATTTCCCAAACGCAGGGCGAATTTGTTTTAAAAAGTCAGTCTCACTCTGCATTGATGATTGCCTCGGGGAGTGGTATTACCGCAATTTACGCATTGATTAATGCTGCATTAAAACAACCACAAACAGTTTCCAATATCGATTTAATTTACTTTACGCGGGATGATAGCTTTCATGCAGAACTACAACTTCTGACGGAACATTATCCGCAGTTTAAATACCACCATTTCAATACATTGACCCATAAACAACATTTGAGCCTAGAGTTGCTTAGCCAAAAGATTGAAGGTTTTGAACAACGTGAATGCTATGCCTGTGGTGCTGCCAATATGATGCAAAGCCTGACAGAAATTTATCAGGCTTTAGACCTAGTTGACCATCTCCATACCGAATACTTTCAAATTGTTATCGATCGCACTCAGAGCGCTCAAGTGGTCACGTTTCAACGTTCGCAGCAACAGTTTCAAGCTCAAAGTAATTTATTAGACAGTGCAGAACAGGCGGGTTTACGTCCCGCGCATGGCTGCCGTATGGGCATTTGTAATACTTGTTCATGTACCAAAGTTCAAGGTGTGGTGCGGAATCTGCTCACAGGCGAGCTTGATCAAAACAATAACACGCAAATTAAATTATGCATTTCACAGGCCGTCAGTCCTGTTGTAATCAACCTTTAAGAAGGTATAGATATGAATCTTCCAGTTTATTTTAGTGAAAGTAGTAAATCCAAATATTTAAGTCCTGCACAAGTCGAAGAGTTTGGTGCGAAAGTTGAAGCGATCCGTCGTGAAGTGATGGAAAGTCTTAATGAAAAAGATGCTCAATATATTTACAAAATCCGAAATTTTGTGCGTTATAGCGAAATAAGCGCACGTGCAATGCTCATGTTTGCAGGATGGCTGCCTCCAGTATGGCTCTTGGGCACAAGTTTATTGGGGGTATCTAAAATCGTAGAAAATATGGAGCTTGGGCATAATGTCATGCATGGTCAGTTTGACTGGTTAAATGACCCGAGTCTCAATGGGGCAAATTATGACTGGGATACTATGGCCACAGGCCCTGACTGGAAACATACGCATAATTATATCCACCATACCTACACCAATATTGTTGGTATGGACCATGATGTCGGCTATGGCTTAGTCCGTGTGAGCGATGCACAGGTCTGGGAACCGCGCTTTTTGTTGAATCTGCCTTTAGCTGCACAATTGATGGTGTTTTTTGAGTGGTATGTTGGTATACAAAATCTGCATATAGAAGATGTGGTGGCCTATAAAACAAAAACTTGGCGCGAGGTTTGGGTAGAGTCATATGATTTTAGACAGAAAATGAAACGCCAAGTGATTAAGGACTATATCTTTTTCCCCATCATTGCTGGGCCAAATGCACTGCCAGTCTTTGCAGGAAATACAGTAGCCAATGTTATTCGTAGTTTATGGGCATCTGCGGTGATTTTTAATGGTCACTTTACCGAAGACGCTGAAAACTTTGAAATGGACAATATCGACAATGAAACACGGGCCGAGTGGTATCTGCGTCAAATTCGAGGCTCAAGTAATTTTAGTGGGACACAGGGCTTACATATCTTAAGCGGGAACTTGAGTCATCAAATCGAACATCATCTTTTCCCGGACATGCCAGCCAATCGCTACGCACAAGTCGCACCCAAAATTAAAGCACTGTGTGCAGAGTATGGAATTCATTACAATGAAGCGAGCTTTATCAAACAGTTTTCATCTGTTTGGGTGAAGTTGGCTAAATACTCGCTGCCAAATGAATGTTATGAAAAAAGTGACCCTACACAGTCTTTTCTGAAACACAATTTGAGTTTATTGAAGAAAAAAATCTTTAAATCATAGCTCACAAGCATGTACCAGAGCTGAAGCCTAATAGGATAATATTGACCAATCAGGCTTCAGCTTTTTTTGCACAAAAGTAGGGCGCAAAATTTCTCTAAATGATGTCTTTATGTAAGTAGGATTAAATATGATTATTATGTGAATAGTCGATATTTACTTAAAATAAATTATTGTTATTATTAGTTTTTCATTGAAAATAGTTTAGCTTCTTTGTGTTGCTCAAATGAATACTCATTTGCTATTGAAAACAGTTCTCAGTTATTTGTCTAATTTGTGTAATAGTTGCAATTTTTCATTGGTATACGCTTATATAAGTTGTATATGATGCATATTGTGATGGTAATCACGCAGCGTCATTATACTTATTATTTACTTTTTGTTTTTTTTATTGTTTTTCATGACTTTGCTTGATTTCTTTTTTAAACAATATGTCTGGTTATGGACTAAACCAGCAAGTTTAAGTTGCAGATAATTATTATGTCGCGAATCCATTCACAGCCTAAGAATAAATCTAAAAATATTGCTTATGATCAACAGGCAGGAAAGCGTTCTACTTTAAAAAAAGACCACCATCTGATTGATACTATTCCTCAGCTTTTTTGGATTCATAATGACGTCTGCAAATATATAAATTTACCCTTACGTCAGTATGTGGGAGGAATGGATTTATCCGCAGATAGCTTCAATTTGGTCGAATATATTCATCCAGAAGATGTGCCAGCATTAGATGAATTTTTGCATCAACCGATAATTGTTGAGCTCACATTTGAAAAAACCTGCCGTATTCGTAATCATCAGGGCCAGTATCATTGGTTCTTAGTCCAAGGTGAAATGGATCGCTCTACCGCTGGATTTCAACTGAGTTGCACTGATATTCATCAGGGCATGAAAATTTATATCGAGTCTTTGGCGCTGTTACGTGCCCATTCGGATATGTTAAATGCCAGTGTAGACTGCATTATTGTGGTTGAGCCAGATGGTACGGTCACACATATGAATAAGTCGGCATGTGTCATACTATTAGGAAGTGCAGATGTTAAAGGCTTCAGCATGTCTTGGGTCGAACTTTTACCTCCTGCGGTGCGTAAAAAAGCCAAAAAAGCATTGCATGATGCGGGCCAAGGCCAAATTTCGCGTTTTAATGGCATGAGTTTATCGGATGGAAAAGTTTATTATTGGGATAATGTTCTGACGCCTGTACTTGATGTTGACGGAAAGACCCAGAGCATTTTATGTGTTTCACGTGATATCACGCTGCAATATTTGACTGAACAAAAATTAAAACAAGGCAGCGAACGTGATGAATTAACCGGTTTAAATAACCGACGTGCGTTTAAAGAAAAAATCAGAAAGCTGTATAGTAGTGCGCGAGATAAAAAACAAAAGTTAGCCGTGATGCTGATGGATTTAGACCACTTTAAAACCATTAATGACACACTCGGTTATGCCGCAGGCGACCACCTTTTAAGAATTTTATCAAAACGCTTAAAACAAATTTTAGAAGGACGTGCTTTCTTGGCGCGTCTTGGTGGGGATGAGTTTGGTGTGATTATTCCGCACGTGCAGGATATAGGCGAGCTCAATCAAATTGCTCAACAGATTTTGCAACAACTAGAAATCCCCATTACGTTTTCGGGTAACTACATCAATGGTGGCATGAGCATTGGATGTGGCCTCTATCCAGATGATGCCAATGACCTCAGTGAGTTACTCAAGTGTGCTGACACAGCACTCAATGATGTTAAAGCACAAGGCCGCGGTGGTATGCGCATGTTTGATCAGGATATGTTTAATGCGGTACGGGAGCAATCTGAACAACTTAATTGTGCGCATCAAATTATTCGTAATGTTGCAATCGAGGCTTTCTTTCAACCGAAAGTCTGTTTAGACTCAGAACGAATTATTGGTTATGAAGCGCTATTACGCTGGCGTGATGATCAAAATAACATTCAAAGCCCTGCACGAATCGCAGCAGCTTTTAATGATTATGAGTTATCCAGCCGTATTGGTGAGATTATGCAGCATCAGGTTTTCAAGCAGATTACTGAATGGCGGGAAAAAGGCTTACAGATTGTGCCTATTTCAATTAATGCAGCACCTGTTGAGTTTATGCGTGATAATTTTGCAGAGATCTTTTTAAAACGTCTCAAAGCTTACCGCATACCCTCGAAATTTGTTGAAATTGAGGTTACTGAATATCATTTGGCTGAACGTGGCTATGAATACGTGGTTCGCGCCTTAAAAAAACTCAAAGCAAATGGTGTGCGAATAGCGTTGGATGATTTTGGTACTGGGCATTCTTCGCTTACTCATTTACGTGACTATCCAGTTGATATTATTAAAGTTGACTGCTCTTTTGTGCAACGATTAAGTGATGATAAATCGATTTACGCCATTGTCGAAGGGTTAGCCAAACTTGGCCCGATTTTATCAATGGATATCGTTGCTGAAGGGATTGAAACTGAAACGCAATTGCAGCTTTTAAGAGATATGGGCTGTCATATTGGGCAAGGTTATCTGTTTAGTCCACCTGTTTGTGCTCAGCAGGCAGAAATGCAGTTGCTAAAACTACACTAGGCTTCATAGCGACTGTTCTCATGAACTCAAACATGATTAGGCCATTGAGTTAAAGGCGAAGGCAGTAGCTTAAACGGAATAGAACTGAATTTTTGCATAAAAAAGTGTTGTAAAAGCAAAAAAATCAGCGTATTTTAAATTTCAGATAACATATTTTTTGAAGATATAAAAATGTTAAAGCAACCTGTAATCTCTAACGCAAATTATTACTTCTGGCAATTTAGATAATTGCCTGAACGCGTTCGGGCATCAAAAGGTTGCCCACCTAGTTAATACCTGATCGGCAACCCTGGTCAGGTTTTTTTATATCTGCTGTTTTAATAAATTTTGGAGTACTTCATGAAAACAACTAATTATTCATACTTTAGCAACTTTTATTGGTTTTACTTTAGTCAATTTATGACTTTAGCCCAGCAATCCATTAGACCCATAACGCTCAAATAAAAGATCGGACTGAAGACCACAGTCCAAAGGATACAAACCAATGAATGCTCTAAATACTGCACTACAAAGTACTCAAACGACAGTTCAAGAAACACTTTTAAGTTTGCCGCAGCAACTCAAAGCGCAGTTGCCACTTTCAACGCCATTAAAACTACAAATTGCTGAACAGCGTCAAACCATTCAAAATATATTAGAAGGCAAAGACCATCGTTTAATGGTTATTACTGGCCCATGTTCCATCCATGACCCTATTGCAGTTTTAGAATACGCTGAAAAGTTAAAACAATTACAAACCAAAGTTTCAGATCAGATTTTCTTCGTAATGCGTGCTTATATTGAAAAACCACGGACTACAGTGGGTTGGAAAGGTTTTTTATACGATCCTTTACTTGATGGATCTTCCAATATGCAGTTGGGATTAGAGCAGTCTCGAGCATTGTATTTAGCGATTATTGAAATGGGTTTACCGATTGCTACAGAAATTTTAAGCCCGATGGCGACTGCTTATTTCGATGATTTGTTGGCGTGGGGAGCTATTGGTGCGCGTACCAGCGAGTCGCAGATTCATCGTGAAATTTCGAGTCATATGCCATTCAGCATTGGTTTCAAAAATGGCACAGATGGTTCAATTCAAATTGCTCTGGATGCGATTCAGTCTGCATCAAACCCTCACCAGTTCATGGGAATTGGGCAGCAAGGCATGGCATGTATGCTTCAGTCCCAAGGAAATCCGAAGCCACACTTGATTTTACGTGGTGCAAACTCGGGGCCTAACTATGCTTTAGCCGATATTCGTCATATGCAAGATAAAGTCAAAGGTGAATTACCTGCTTTGGTGATTGACTGTAGTCATGGTAACAGTAGTAAAAATCCACTCAATCAACCTGATGTACTGCGTCGAATTGTTGCGGAACGCACGCAAAGCAATGTGTGTGGTGTCATGCTTGAGAGTCACTTGGTTGATGGTAACCAGAAAATTTCAGATGACATGGTCTATGGTCAGTCTGTTACCGATGGTTGTTTAGGCTGGGAAAAAACCGAGCAAGTCCTTTTAGAGGTTGCCGACACATTACGTAGCCACGCCGTTCAACGTAGTGCTTAATCAACGCAGCCAAAAAGACCTTTCATTGAAAGGTCTTTTTTTGTGATGTAGTTCAATAAATGAAGATAATAAATTGAAAAATAAGCTAAAAGTTATTTATCAAACGATAAATTAGGTTGAGCTAGAGCATAAACTTATGCAAAATCAGAAGCCTGAAAGAACACGATAAAAAATTGTATTTTGAATAAAAGAAATGCTTTTTAAAGTCAGCTATTTGCACTAATTTTAGAGAACACTATGTATTCTGCAGAACTTTTAGAAGAAGCCCGTCGGATGATGTTTCACATGCTCAGCAAAGTGGTTGAGTATGGTGGTTCAGACTTATTTATATCTGCAGACTTTCCGCCAAGTATTAAGCATCAGGGCCTTATGAAGCCATTGGGTCAACAAAATTTGCCATCTGATCAGACCAAACTCTTTGCTTATAGTTTAATGAACGAAAAGCAACGATTGGAGTTCGAAACCGAGCTGGAGTGTAATTTTGCAATTAGCGTTCCCAATGTTTCGCGTTTTCGTGTCAATGTTTTCAGCAGCAACTGCATGTGGGGATGGTGATTCGTACGATTACCGCGGAAATTCCCAACTTCACTAAGTTACAACTTCCAACGTCTTTAAAAGACGTGATTATGGAAAAACGTGGTTTGGTACTTGTTGTCGGTGGTACAGGGTCGGGTAAATCGACGTCTTTGGCAGCCATGATTGATCATCGAAATGAAAACTCGGCAGGGCACATTATTACGGTTGAAGATCCTGTGGAGTATGTACATAAACATAAGAAATCGATGATTACTCATCGGGAAGTGGGTGTGGACTGTCATTCTTGGCACAATGCTTTGAAAAATACTCTGCGCCAAGCACCCGATGTCATTTTAATTGGTGAGATTCGTGACACGGAGACGATGGAGCATGCCATAGCTTTTGCAGAAACAGGTCATTTATGTCTAGGGACATTGCATGCCAATAATGCAAATCAGGCTTTAGATCGAATTATTAACTTTTTCCCGGACGAACGTCGCAATCAACTTTTGATGGACTTATCTTCCAATATGAAGGCGATTATTTCACAGCGTTTGGTGCGAACTGAAGATGGGCGTAGTCGCCGAGCAGCAGTAGAAATCATGCTTAGTACACCGTTGATGTCAGACTTGATCCTTAAAGGGAATTTCCACGAACTCAAAGAAGTGATGTCAAAATCACGAGAGCTCGGTATGCAGACCTTTGATCAGGCTTTGTTTGATTTATACAATCAAGGTGCAATTGCTTACGAAGAAGCGCTACGAAATGCAGACTCGGTCAATGAATTACGTCTACAGATTAAATTAAAGAGTAGTCGTGCTAACTCACAGTTAAACTCAAGTAGTGCTTTGTCTTTTGATCAAGCGGTTGCCGAAAAGGCCAAAGAAGCTGAAGAAGAGAAGGCGGACGCCTAATTTTTTGAGTCCGTATGTTCATTGCTATGCACATACGGACTGATGTTTTAAGCGGTTTTCTTTCTATTCGTGATAAAGGCATAGAAAAATAAACTTAAAACGGTTGTCAGTGCACAGAATAAATAGGTAAAGCTATAACCTTGCTTAGAAATGAGTATGCCCAACAATACAGAACCAAGTGCAATACCCAAGTCATACATGGTAAAGAATGTAGAGGTCGAATGGCCAATCCGATGCTTTTCGGCACCTTGAATAGCTAAAGTTTGTAGACAAGGCTGTGCAGAACCAAAGCCCATGCCAACGCATATACTGCCGCAACCAATAAACCGCTCAGAGATTGAATCTGACTGAGAATCACAAGCCCTAAGCTAAATAATATAATCGCTGGGTAAATCACATAACTTGCCCCACGACGGTCATAAACTTTGCCTGTAATCGGGCGTAGACTCATCATGGAAATCGCAAAGACGATAAAAAACAAGCTCGCGTAGTTCAGCAGATGTTTAGACTCTGCATAAGTTGAAATGAACGACATGATACTGGCATAGGAAAAAGAAATGATCATGCCCATAATTGAAATATTCAAGGCTTTAGTTTCAACAAAGTCATGGATACTGAGCTTGCGCTTCACGGCGGGTGTCAATTTTTGAGTGGTCTGCTGAATTGGGATAAAGAAGCAAAACAAGAAACCGAGACAGACACTAAACGCTAAAATCCCTGCGACCATTGGATAGGATACAGACTGGATCAGGGTTAAACCGAGGAATGGCCCAAGTACAATCCCCAGATTAATGGACATGACGAAATAGCCCATGCCTTCACCTTTACGTTTTTCTGGAATAAACTCATTGACGATAGGTACGGCAACTGTGGTGACGATGCTGAACCAAATGCCATGTAGAAAACGAATTAGTAGTAACAGTTGTAAATTATCAGCAAACAAATAGGCCAAGGAAAACAAACAAAATAGGGCTTCTGCGATAAAAAGCGTTTTCTTATTGCCAAACTTCTCAATAATGAGTCCGCTAAAAGGACGAACTGCGATAGACGATGCCATGAACAAAGTCATGGCTAAGCCTACTTGTGTAAGGTTACCACCCAAATCATTCAAAATATAGATTGGGAGGATTGAGGTCTGTGCAAAGTAAAAGATGAACAAAAACAGATTGTTCGCTAAACAAAGAATAAAAGACTTATTCCATAGCGATGATGTATTAAGAGCAGACATGCAGAACCTTTGGTTCGAAGATGAGGCCACAAGGCGTGAACTGTTGCTATTATTTTATGCAGAAGCTAGGTCACGGCTGTGAAATTTTAAACAATCAAATTATAAGATAATGCACGTGAAAAGTATAATTATAGTAATAAATGCTGGTGTTTAAGCGAGATGAATATGTAAATATCGAGTTAATTTATCAGAATAAGAGTATAGGTGTAAAAAATCAGTCCGCAGACTGATTTTTTTGAGCCGTAAATATGAATACTAGGCTTATAGACCCGCTTCATAGGCTGTGCTTGAAAGGAGTTGTTCTACATCTGCGATATTGTCTGGTTTGATTTTATAAATCCAACCTTTACCATAAGGGTCATCATTGACGAAGTCAGGATCATCTTCCAGATTGTCATTGATTTCTACTACAGTGCCAGAAACTGGTGCATGAATATCAGAAGCCGTTTTTACAGATTCAACCACACCCGCTTGTTCGCCCGCAGTGATTTGTTGACCAACTTTTGGTGTTTCAACGTAGACTAAATCGCCTAAGGCATCCTGTGCATGGTCTGAAATACCCGTTACAACAAGATCACCTTCAATACGCACCCATTCATGTGTACTTGCATACTTCAACTCTGAAGGATGATTCATGAATAACTCCTTAAAATACAAAAATCATTTTTCGCATGATTTATACATGTTTTTCTATCAAAACAAAAGATCTATAAATACGGATCTTTACGCCAATTACTCGGGCTGCGTCCACTCCAACGCTTAAAGGCTCGGCTGAAATTTGCCACATCACTATATCCCAGTTCATCCGCAATTTGCTCTAAGCTATAGTCTGTACGTGACAAAAGTGACGTGGCATGACGGTAACGCACTTCATCCACAATGGTGGAAAAAGATGTGCTTTCAGCAGCCAGTTGGCGTTTCAGTGTGCGATCAGACATGTGTAAGAGGTCAGCCACGTGCTCGATGCTCAAATAGTGTTGTTCTGAGCGCGTTAAAATGTCACGAACACGCATCGATAATCTTCGGCGTTCGCCCATGGCTGAGAGCTCAGCTTCACATTGATTAATGGCTATTTGGCTTGCAAGTGGGTCAGCATTGACCATTTTAAAGCCAAGATAATGCTTATCAAAACTCAAAAGTAAATGTGGTTGATCAAAGCGAACACTATGGTTTGGCAGCTTTGCTCGATAGCGATCAAAACCTTCTGGTTCTGGAAAATCGAAATCAATTTCCCCAGCCAAATTTTCAATGCCAGTGAGCGCCTTACTCATAGAAACAATACCAAAAATAATACTGATCGCAATATCGGTACGCAACGGTTCTATATCGACATCACAGCGTAATTGTAAAGTCGCTTTTTCGCCAAAGGTGGAAAAGAAAAGCTGCAAAAAAGGCATGCGCAGTTGAATAAAGCGGTTAGCAAGTACCAAGGCTTCGCCAATATCATGGGTGGTCATAATGGCATAGCCAATGAAGCCATGAATTGAAATACGCATTTGCGTGCCTAGATGGTAGCCAAGCGTGGGCTCACCAGTGAGACGGCTGGCCAACTTCACAAGTTCATTGGCAGTATGAACAGGTATGCGAAAGTCAGGCTCTGCGAGTTGTTCGCTCGTGAGTTGAAAAGGGGAAAATAGCGTCTCTGCGTTATAGCCCCAACGAGACACAACATCTAACAACAATAAGCCATAAACACCAGGAATTCCTTGATCTTGGCGAAGTGAAACTGTTTTCATGCGCGATCCATTGCATTTTTCTTTCTTTTCTGACTGAAGTTATATTGGCATGAATATTTCAAATTCATGGAGCATATTGTTGGACAATATGTTCCGAGCCTATATCAATTCAGTATCCTTTACATTTTTGATTTAGTGGAACGATATTATAAATATCATAAATTTCTGAGCAAAAATATAAGACTCTCGATAAAAATACAGGCTCAGCAAATGATGCTAAAAGTTAAGTAAAATCTTTTCAAAATCAGCACACTAAAATCATTGATGATAATGATCTATGCGTGCTGAAAATGGAAAGTAAAATTAGGCTTCTTTCTTTTTAATCGGATGTTGTTCCGTTAAAAATCCACCTGTTTGACGCTGCCAAAGGTGGGCATAGATACCATTTTTTTGAATCAGTTCTTCATGTGTCCCTTGTTCTGCAATACGACCTTCATCAAGCACAATCAAACGATCCATTTGAGCAATGGTTGAAAGACGGTGAGCAATCGCAATCACCGTTTTATCTTGCATTAAGTCATCAAGGCTAGATTGAATTGCAGCTTCAACTTCTGAGTCTAGGGCACTGGTGGCTTCATCTAAAATTAAGATTGGTGCATCTTTCAAGAATACACGAGCAATGGCGATACGCTGGCGTTGGCCACCTGAAAGTTTCACCCCACGTTCACCGACATAGGCTTCATAACCTGATTTACCACGTAAGTCAGTCAGCTGAGGAATAAACTCTTCGGCTTTGGCTTTACGTACAGCAGCATACATTTCTTCATCACTAGCATTTGGACGGCCATATTTAATATTTTCTGCAACACTACGGTGTAGCAGGGAGGTGTCTTGAGTCACTAAGGCAATATTACGACGTAAACTGTCTTGGGTGACATCTTCAATATTTTGTCCATCAATTAAAATTTCACCCTGTTTCAATTGATAAAAATGTAGCAATAGTTGAATCAGTGTTGATTTTCCTGCACCAGAGCGACCCACGATCCCAATTTTTTCACCAGCTCGGATGCGTAAGTTTAAATTGTCGATGACATTTTTACTGTTATACGCAAAAGTGACGTCTTTAAATTCAATCACGCCTTGTTTAACCTCAAGGTCTTTGGCATCAGGTTTGTCTTGAATCGTGATCGAACGACCTAAAGTTTTCATGCCGTCTTGAATGGTACCGACACTTTCAAAAAGTGCTGAGGTTTGCCACATGATAAATTCTGCGATACTGCTCAGTTTTAAAATCATAGCCGTTGCAGCAGCAATAACACCGAGTTCAACTCGCCCATTCATCCACAACCAAACTGCAGTACCCAATACACCCGCATAAAGCACTATGTTTAAAAACAGGATGCTGATTTCATACTTAGCGCCTAAACGCATTTGTTTATAGACGGTGACCATGAACTCTTGCATCGAGGATTTGGCATATAAGCTTTCTCGACCTGCATGGGCAAAAAGCTTCACTGTTTGAATATTGGTATAAGCATCGGTAACACGGCCAGTCATCACAGCTCGGGCATCGGCTTGTTCATTTGAAACTTTGCTCAAACGTGGGATGAAGTAATACGCTGCGCAGATGAACAAAGCTAACCAGACCAGTAAAGGTAATATTAGGAGCGGGGAGATAGCGGCAAGCACCAAATTGACCGTGACAAAATAAATCAGCACATAAGCCAACATGTCACCCAAAATAACCCAGAACTCACGTATTGCCAGTGCGGTTTGCATGACTTTTGCGGAGAGTCTTCCTGCAAAATCATTGTGAAAAAAGTCGAGGCTTTGCTTCAGCAGTAAATTATGAAAGCGCCAGCGCAGACGCATCGGAAAAGTGCTAAATAATATTTGGTGTTTAATAATCGACTGTAAACTGGCAAATAAAATATTGGCCAATAAAATACAGAATAACAGGACTAAATTTGAACCATGTTCTGCTAAAAATGTTTCTGGCTGGCTTTTACTGAGCCAGTTTACTAAGTCACCAATTTTGGCATAAAACAAGGCTTCAAAACTGGCAGCACCAGCCGTGAATAAAACCAAAATCAGCAAATAGCCACGCACACCTTTAGCGGCCTGCCATACAAACGGAAAGAACGTGGTCGGTAAAGGTTGGTTTAAACCTTCTTCTGGATAGGGATCAACACGTTTTTCAAACCATTTGAACATGAATAAAACCTTCTAAAAATAAGCCATTTATAATGGTAATGGCTTGTTTTATAAATAAGCAGAATTTGAAAATTTTAGCATGAAAAGACCTCAGTGGTCTGTGTAAATTGCGAGAGACTAAACGATGTTGTAGCAGTATGGATAGCAAGAAATGTAGATGAATAGATATAAAAAGTCTGAGAGAGATGGTTGATGAAAGGGAACCCAACCAAATGAATCCCCCAAGATACTTAAAGCATTAGTTTGCTTGAGCTTCTGATGTCGCAACCGCATCAGATGCAGCAGCTTCTGAAGCAGGTGCTGCATTTTCAGTTGCAACAGCAGCTTGAGTGGTTTCTACAGCTTGAGTTTCTGCTGCAAAAGAAGATGTCGCTGCTACAGCTAAAAGGGCAGTACATAAAGATTTATTTAAAGTATTCATTTTAGAAAGTCTTACAAAGTGAAAAGGAGTGGCTAATTTAATGAAGAGAAAAGGCTGGTATTGTGATATTGCGGTATATTTCATGTAAATAATCACATAATTAACTTACATAATACGCAACGTAAATAACACAGTTGTTGAAAAACTAATGCTATGTATTTTCATAATTTTTATTCTTAAGTAGGTAGTTTTGAATATATATTAAAATGCTTATTTTGCATTTTTAAGACTTTGGGTATGCCAAAACTGGAGTAGTTTTAGCATACCCAAGTGAAAAAATTACGTGTTTGACATTGCGATTTGCATGTCATATCCCGATGGTGCTTGGTAAATTTTGAGACCAAATTCGGGAAGAATGGCAATTAAATGATCGAAAATATCCGACTGAATTGCTTCATAATCTTTCCATGCAATTTGATTGCTAAATGCATAAATTTCCAGTGGCAAGCCTTTTTCAGTCGGTTGTAGCTGACGTACGATTAAAGATTGATGTTTTGAAATGTTCGGATGCTGATTAAGGTACAGCTCAACATACGCACGGAAGGTCCCGATATTGGTTAAACGTCGCTGATTACAAGGAGATGTATTGCTCAGTTTTTGATTAAACTCAACCAGCTCTGTGCTTTTGTGATCCAAATATTGGTCTAATAATAAAAACTCTTTAAGTTTGCTTTGCTCTGCTTCAGACATAAAGTGAACGCTACTTTGGTCAATATAAAGTGAGCGTTTGATACGACGTACGCCTGCCTGTGACATACCCCGCCAGTTTTTAAAAGTATCTGTGACCAATTTGTTGGTTGGAATTGTGGTAAAGGTTTTATCAAAGTTCTGTACAGTGATGGTATGTAATGACATATCAATGACATCACCGTCTGCATTCAGGGATGGCATTTCAATCCAATCTCCAATGCGGACCATGTCATAGGATGAAATCTGAACAGAAGCCACCAAAGACAAAATGGTGTTTTGGAAGACCAACATCAGCACTGCCGCCATAGCACCGAAACCCGCTAGCAAGGTGAAGACATCTTTTTTCAGGAAAGTCCCTAAGATCATCAAGCCACAAACGATGAAAATAATCAGTTTGATTAGCTGTAAATAGCCTTTGATGGGTTTATTTCTAGACTTCGGATTGCGTTGATAAACTAAATTGAAGATATTCAGTAATTCACCAATCGCGAGCGCAATGGTTAAGAAAATAAAGGCCTGTGCCGCCATTTGGACAAAGCTGACCATTTTCGCAGACAGGTGAGGAACGGTAACGATACCATTCATAACGACGATTGCTGGGACAATGTTCGCAATTCGACGAATCACACTATGCTGCGACATGATGTCGTGATTGGCAAATTTTAGCTTAGTGATGAGATGCCGAATACCACGAACGACAACATGCTTGGCAATAATATATGCCAGTATAGCCACTAGAATGAGTATGCAGAATCCTGTCAGCATTTCGATCCAAGGATACTGATCCGACCAGTCTTTTAAACTCTGTATAAAATGAAAATTATCCAAAATGCGATCTTCTTTTGATTAAAACACTGCAAATAGTGTAATCAGCTATACGAATTAAGCAAATTGTGTCACTAAGTTTATACATGTTTTCAACGACTTGTTTATTTACTCTCTTAGATTCGGCTTTTAAGTCGTGATTTGGATGTCGTGAAATATAGCTCGTTGATGGTTGGGATATGTCAGGTTAGTGGAATGGTAAATTAGTTTTATAATGAATTAGGAAAAAAGAAGCTTCCAATATGGAAGCTTCTGATGGTTCAAATTACCACATGAGATCATCAGGGATCACGTACGCAGCGTATGGATCTTCCTCATCTGTGACTGCCTCATTTTTCTCTGAGGTATTTACGATAATAAAGCCTTCAAGTTTGGCATTAATACGATCAGCTAAAGCTTTAGGTAAGAAGGCATAACTTTCATGATCCCGTGCAATCACGAGGCTACCAGCAACCAAGGCATTATAAATTTGTTGATTGATATATTGTTTTTTGATTTTGCCATCGTCAATAAACTGATAGGCCACGTCACCATCGGTATCCCTGATTTTATGCTGCGTGATCATTTGAATGATCGTCGCTTTGAGCTCTTTTTCTTGCAATATCGCTTTCTTCTCAAGTTCAATAGCTTGATCTTTGGCCTGTTTTTGCTGTTTGTCTTGTGCAATTTTTGCCTTGATCTCAGCTTCACTGCTTTGACCTGTTCTTTGCTCATGCACTGCTTGTTTAGAAAGTTTTTTGGCCTTTTTGTTGTCAACTAAACCGGCTTTGAGTAACTGAGCCTGTAATGCATTTTTTACCATAGCGAATTCCACAACTGCGTTTAAAAACGACGATAACGAAAGTAAATGATCCAATATACAACACTAAGGATCAAGCTTAATGCTGTTGGAACTAAAAAAGAATTGAGTTTTAAATAGGGATACATCCAACTTGCACAGAGTCCGCCGATCAAAAAGCCACTTAAAATCAAAAGATGTAAAACTACACGCCGACGCTCAACCACGAGTCCGCGCACACGATAACCAAGCGCTAAGCCGAGATCGGTAAGAACACCCGATAAATGTGTAGTGCGAATGATGGTGCCTTTATAATGGCTCACCATGGCATTTTGCACACCCATTGCGACACAGGCCCAGAGTAAAGCATAGCGTGGAAAATAAGGCAGAAAGAACCAACACAGAAAAATAAAAAAAGCCACTAACGTGAGTGGTACGCCATAGCGGCGTCCCAATCGAAAGTGACTATTTCCCAGAATTACACCGCTATAAAATGAACCGATGACATAGCAGACAGTTACTAATAGCAAATATAAAATGCTTTCGGGTTGCCAGTGTACAAGCGACATCGCCAAAACACTTACATTACCAGTCATATGGGAAACAGACTGGTGTAAAACAGTCACCAGTCCTAAGACATTAATCATTCCTGCATTGACTGCAAGAAAGAATGCCCCCAGTTGAATCCAAAGTGGTAAGTGTTGAAATGGCATAACTTCAAAAAAGAAATAATATACTGATTCTACAATATATTATTTTGAAGCGCGGTCAACTGCTGCAGTAAATAATACGTCAGTTGATGAGTTCAATGCGGTTTCAGTAGAGTCTTGTAGTACGCTAATCACCATACCAATTGCAACCACTTGCATTGAAATATCAGATGAAATACCAAACAGTCCACACGCAACAGGGATCAACAGCAAAGAACCACCTGCGACACCAGAAGCACCACAAGCTGAAACTGTTGCAAGCACAGATAAAATCATCATGGTGGTAAAGTCAACATTAAGACCTAGTGTATTGACTGCTGCCAGTGTAAGCACGGTAATAGTCACTGAGGCGCCGGCCATGTTAATGGTCGCACCGAGTGGAATGGCTACACTCGCTGTAGATTCAGCAACACCCAAACGTTTTGCAAGATCTAAGTTCACAGGAATGTTCGCAGCAGAACTTCGCGTGAAGAAAGCAGTGATACCACTTTCACGTAAACACTGAAATACCAAAGGATATGGATTGCTACGTGTTACCACAGCAACCATAAGCGGGTTGATGACTAAGGCAACGAAAGCCATTGTGCCGAGTAAGACCGCCAATAAGTGTGCATAGCTTGCTAATGTGCTTAAACCTGTTTCTGCAAAGGTTACCGCCACTAGACCGAAAATACCGATAGGCGCAAAGTTAATCACCAAACGAATCACGCTATTTACTGCGTGTGCAGTATCATTGAGTAAGTCTTTGGTTGAGTCTTTGGCATGACGGAATGCAGCACCCAAGGCCACAGCCCACGCTAAAATACCAATGAAGTTTGCTTCACTAATGGCAGTTACAGGGTTAGCAATAAAGCTCAGCAGTAGGTTCTTAAAGATTTCAATCAAGCTACTTGGTGGTTGTAAGTCAGTATTCGCAGGTAAGTTTAAGAACAAAGTACTTGGGAAAGCGATGCTGACAGCAACTGCTGAAAAAGCAGCCAGTAGCATACCCACGGCATACATGATGATGATAGGACGTAAATTCGCACTATGACCTACTTTAAAATTTGCAATAGAAGCAAGAACCAAGACAAATACAAGTACAGGCGCGACAGATTTTAACGCTTTAATAAATAAGTCGCCTAGCAGGCTCAAATAAGGTGCAACGCCTGGGAAAACAAGGGCTACACCAATACCCAAAATAATGGCAATAATAATTCGAGTAACTAGACTCATTCGCGCTAAAACAGAAAACATAGAGGCGCCTTGTTGAAATTACGAGGACAAAATACGGATTTTAAGTGCGCCATTTTATACCTAATTTGCTAACTGACTGAAAAATATTTAAATATAAAAATTAAGTTATTGTAATTCCAGTTTTTATTATTCATTTTAATTCATTAAAATGACATATTTAACGGATTTTTATCATAAATGCCTGCTTGATATTTCTCACTAAATTGAAAAAGTACAAGCATGCATTCAGTCTCTTATGAAGTTTTAAGCAGCTGAGGTGAAAGGGTCTGAATGGCTTGATAGTGAGTTAAAAAGACATTCCCACTCAAATGTTTCAATAGCTTTGAGCTTTGCAGTCTATCCATCACAGGGCCTTTAACTTCGGACAAATGCAGCTGAATGTTTTGCTTGGCCAATTCTAGATTAATATCTTCCAGCATTTCTAAAGCACTCAAGTCGATACTGCTCACACTGGAACAATTAATCACGACATGAGCTAACTCAGGTTGTTGGCTCACGGCATTGATCAGCTCGCCTTTCAATATGTTGGCATTTAAGAAGGTTAGGCTTTCATCTATACGCATTGACAGTACTTGTGCCGTCGTCTGAACTTGATGGCGTTCAACATTGCGAAAATGTTGAGTCCCCTCGACCAAGCCAATCACAGCAATATGTGGTCGGCTAATCCGCCAAAGCAACAAAATAAAGGTTGAGATCATGCCAATGATCAGGCCAGTTGAAATATCGATACAGACAACACCAAAAAAGGTAATCCACATCGCGATACCATCTGCTTTGGAATACTTCCATGCTTCGATGAAGGGTTTAAAGTCCACAAGTTTCCATATGGAGACGATAATTGTTGCAGCCAAAATAGCTAAAGGAAGATCCTGAAAGAAACCTGTAAAGTATAAGCTCACTACAATAATCAACAGCGAAGAGAGGACGCCAGCCATAGGGGTCTGAGCGCCTGCATCTGCATTAACGACAGTACGAGAAAGGCTGCCTGTTACAGGAAAGGCCGAACTGAAACCTGCACTGATATTGGCTAACCCCAAAGCGATAAGTTCTTGGTTGCTATTGAGTTGACTTCGGTTTTGTAACGCCGTAGCTTGAGCAATGGAAAGCGATTCAACAAAACTGATCATGGCGATCATGGTTGCACCTGGCAAAAGTTGCAGAACTAAAGTCCAGTTCCAATATGGCATATCGAGTGGAGGCATACCAGATGGAATGATTCCGACGGTTTTGATTCCAAGCGTTTGCAGTTGGAAAAAATAGACCAAGGCAATCGAGGCAACCACTAAAAATAAAGGAATAGTACGCGAAAGTAATACGGTCGATCCGAACCAACCTTTTAAGGCATTAGTATTCAGCAACTTTGGTACATAAATTAAAAATGCGATTGCACACAGTCCAAACAACAGCGTACCTATGTGAGTTAAACTGATGTATTGCCAAACACTTACCACAAACTCGGGAATGTTATTAGCTTTTAAAGGCAGATCGACAATAAACTTCAACTGCCCCAAAGCAATCAGCAAAGCAGACGCAATAATGAAACTTTGGATGACGGGGTGGCTAATCAGTTGGATGAGAAAACCAAAGCGAAATAAACCCAACAGCAGGGAAATGATACCAACCATCAGGGCCAATAAACATGCCGCTTGTATATACACAGGTGAACCAACTTCAAACATCGAGTTCAAAGTCGCAAAGGTCATCATCGAAATGATGGCAACAGGACCAATAGAAAGCGTCGGACTGCCACCAATGATGGCATAAATAATCATTGGGATAATGCTGGCATATAACCCGGTGATTGGCGGTAAGCCTGCCAACATGGCATAGGCCATGCCTTGAGGAACCAACATGGCAATGACGATAAAAGATGCAAGTAAATCTGACTTAAACGTAGGCGTGTCATAGTGCTTGAGCCATTGCCATGCGGGTAGATAATGGCTTAGACGACGATTCCAATCAGACATAAAAAAAATCTAAATCACAAATTTAGATATATTATGCATAAAAAATGCTAAGAAGTCTTAGCATTCGTTTTCATAGCACAGAAAATATAGCAGTGATTGGTTTAGAGACGTGGTTTTGGGCAGTACAAGCTATACAAAGTATTTAAAACTTCAATCATGCGTTCATCTTTAATGGAGTAATAAATTTGCTTACCATCACGGCGCGTATTTACCACATCACTTTTACGTAACATCATTAATTGTTGAGAAAGAGTCGGCTGTTTGATGTCGGTAATTTCTTCAATTTGAGAAACATTAAGTTCTTGTTGCGACAAATGACACAAAATTAATAAACGATCAGTATTGGCTAGAGATTTTAAAATACTTACAACAACTTCAGCAGAGTCATGCATAGACGTTATTTCAAGTCCTGTGTTCATTTAAAACCTACTCATAAAACAAAACAACTGTGCGCTTAGTATAAAACCAAGCCGTTCATAATGCTGTCTTTTCAAGTCCAATATGCATGGCTTTTAGTGAAATAAAATATTAGCTAAAGTTATATATACTTAATATTTACATCAAAATTAGTTATTCGAAAACCAGCTTAAGTTCCAGATATTTATATAAATTAAGCAAAAAAATGAATTAAAAATAGTTTTCTTTATGAATATTTATAATAAGCTTTGAATATTTTATCATATAGTGTTTTTTTAAATCATAATTGCACAGCTATTTTAAGATAGCATTATAAAAATAAAAAATATACACATTTACTAAAGGAATAATTGTTACTGGATAATATTTTTGAACAAAAAGCAAACTTTGAGATGAGTGTATAAATTTTTCCACCTCCTACAAAAGATGCTGATTATGTGGTTTTATCGCCTGGCTTCTTGGTAAAAGCGGCTATTTTCTTCAAGTAAAAATATGAGAAAACTCATGCTTTTTCTGTTTAAGTGATTTATTTATCAAATAAAAACATAAGCCTGACCAAATGTCAGTTTGCATTTAAAAATCAGGGTATGATAATGAGTGGATCATTAAAAACAACATAGGAAACATTGGTATGAGTACTGACTCAGCTTTTCCAACGCCTAATAATTTAGGGATAGCGGTTTATAGTAATAATGCAGAAGCGATTGGTAACACACCATTGGTTCGTATTAACCGAATTATACAAAGTCCAGCCACCGTTTTAGCCAAAGTTGAAAGCCGTAATCCTGCATTTTCAGTAAAATGTCGTATTGGGGCTGCGCTGATTGCGGATGCGGAAGCACGCGGTGTGCTGAAAGCGGGAATGCACATTGTCGAACCAACCAGTGGCAATACAGGTATTGCTTTGGCATTTGTTGCTGCTGCAAAAGGTTATGCGTTAACCCTGACTATGCCATCAAGCATGAGTATCGAACGCCGTAAAGTAATGAAAGCCTTGGGTGCGAACTTGGTTCTCACCGACCCTGCAAAAGGGATGCGTGGTGCAGTAGAAGAAGCACAGCGTTTGTTAGATGAAAACCCAGAAACCTATTTCTTGCCACAACAGTTTGAAAACCCAGCAAACCCAGCTATTCATGAAGCAACCACTGGCCCAGAAATTTGGGAAGCAACAGGTGGTAAAGTTGATATTTTAGTTGCAGGTGTGGGGACAGGTGGTACGATTTCAGGGATTTCAAGCTATTTTGAAAAAGTAAAAAAACAAGCCTTGTATTCAGTTGCGGTAGAACCTGCTGAGTCGCCGATTATTGGTCAAACCAAACGTGGTGAAGCTTTGACGCCTGGACCACATAAGATTCAGGGGATTGGTGCTAACTTTATTCCTAAAAACTTAGACCTCGACTTGGTCGATGAAGTGATGCCAATTGATGCAGCAACAGCAATTGATTGGGCACGTAAAACAGCAAGTCAAGAGGGTATTTTAGTGGGTATTTCAAGTGGTGCAGCGATGGCAGCAGCAGCTGAACTTGCTGTACGTCCTGAAAATGCAGGTAAAACCATTGTGGTGATTTTACCTGATGGTGGTGAACGTTATTTATCTTCGGTTTTGTTTGAAGATATTTCTACTGATTAATTTACTGTATGAAAAAAAGCTAAACATAAAATGTTTAGCTTTTTTTATGCCGTTTAGAAGTTTAAAGGGCTGCGTGTGAAATTTTATCAGGTGTCATGAGGGCTTGGTTGACATATAGTTTAATCAGACGCTCACGTGAACCGATTGATTTTTGATAATGCGTTGAATTGAGTAACAATGACGCACCGTAGGTCACTGTCCATACATAAGATAAATAATCACGAATGGACATTGCGCTGTCTAAAGACTTTAAGTAGTCAGAAGTCATGTCTTTAATTTCGATAATACGTTGCTCACGTATTTGATAGAGCTTCTCAAAAAGTTCTTTGAGTTTACGTTCGTTATTGGTTAAACGTTCTTCAATAACGTGCAGTAAAATCGTACGGTTCGAGTTCAACATATTATAAAGCATGTATTCGGAAACATACGTTTTAATATCATTGTTATGCTTTTGAGAAATTTCTAGCAGGCGAGTTTCATTCAAGATAATCAGCTCTAAATAAAGTTGATTTTTACTTTTGAAATGCTTGTAGATCGTACCCTTCGCAATATCGAGTTCCGTTGCTAATTCGCTTAAGGTGATGTCTTGATTATTGTCTAATAATAAAGTCTCAGCCATGGCTAAAATTTTCTCTTTGCGTAATAGAAAATTTTGTTGGCGTACTGAAGTCATTGGCTTATTCCAGTGTATTCCATGAGAACTATAGAGAGGCTATTGAACTTGGTTGAAAATGAAAATTCAACTAAGGTCTTGGATATTACTACAATCGTTTTAAAAATATCCACTTGTTCAACAATAGAAATAAATACAGGTGCATTTTCGCACTTGGTTGTCAATAAATTTGATCTCTAGAGATCACATTTGGGCCATTGCATTCCTTTTTCGTGATTTTTACACTATTGTCAGTATAGCCACTGTGTTCCTATAGACGAGAGCCGTTAGTGCTCAAGCCTCGAATGCAGTGCGGGTTGATAAAAATGAATCATCTGTCGTATGAATAGATGTCTTATTATTCATGTGTGTTTATTTTAATGTCTTTATAGATGACTCGCTTTGAGACGTTAGCACTATAAAAAACACTAAAATAAGATCTGAAATGATTAACCCGTTTGTAATATGAAAAAACAGATAGGGAATGTCTTTAAGTCTCTTAATTGGGCTTAAAGCAAATAAACCGCAAAAAAGGATGAAATAGAAAATGATTTTTATTGTAGACGGTGTACGTACAGCAATGGGTGGTTTTCAAGGTTCACTATCGAGCTGTACCGCGCCTGAACTGGGTGCGGTGACAATTAAAGAAGTGTTAAACCGTTCTGGCTTACAACCGACCGATGTGGATGAAGTGATCTTTGGTTGTGTACTTCCAGCAGGTTTAAAACAAGGCCCTGCACGTCAAGCAATGCGTATGGCAGGCCTACCTGACTCAACGGGTGCAACAACCATCAATAAAATTTGTGGCTCTGGTATGAAAGCCGTCATGCAAGCGGCGGATGCGATTAAAGCGGGTTCAGCTGAGATTGTGGTGGCCGGTGGTATGGAGTCAATGTCAAATGCGCCGTACTTACTTGAAAAAGCACGCGCGGGTTACCGTATGGGACATGGTAAAACCACCGATCACATGTTCCAAGAAGGTTTAGAGGATGCTGAAACAGGTCTGTCGATGGGTGTACTTGCTCAAGAAATGGCAGATAAAAAAGGCTATACCCGTGAACAGCAAGATCAGTATGCCATTGGTTCTTTAAATAAAGCCGTTGCTGCGATTCAAGGTGGTTTCTTTAAAGATGAAATCGTGCCTGTGACGGTGAGTAGCCGTAAAGGCGATGTTGTGGTTGATCAGGATGAACAGCCGCTTAATGCCAAAGTTGATAAAATTCCAACTTTACGTCCGGCATTTAAAAAAGATGGCACGATTACTGCGGCAAATTCGAGCTCTATTTCGGATGGTGCTTCGGCATTGGTTGTAACTTCATCCGAAGTTGCTGATGCACGTGGTCTCAAACCATTGGCAAAAGTTGTGGCTTATGCAAGCAACTCTCAGCATCCATCTGAGTTCACCATTGCTCCTGTAGGTGCCATTGAGAAAGTTTTAGCCAAAGCAGGCTGGTCTGCGGATGATGTTGATCTGTGGGAAGTCAATGAAGCATTTGCGATGGTCACAATGCTTGCAATTGATGGTTTTCATTTAGACCCTGCAAAAGTCAATGTGAATGGTGGCGCTTGTGCACTTGGTCATCCATTGGGTTCATCTGGTTCACGTATTATCGTGACTTTACTGCATGCCTTGAAACGTACTGGTGGGAAAAAGGGTGTAGCTGCTTTATGTATTGGTGGTGGTGAGGCGACTGCTATTGCCGTCGAGCTGCTGGACTAAAACTGTAAATATTCTTAGCTATGCCTGTGAAGAAAATGATTTAAATAGCTATAATTCGGCATGGTTGATTTCATCAAAGGTTCGATTGATTCGGGCCTTTTTTATTTTGTAAAATACATGCAGATCATGCGACATAACTTTCTCAGGGAAAGCATCGATTGTTCAGTACAGCTAAAGGTATAATTAATGTGCTTTTATTGCTGAAATGTCTGATATTAGACCTAGATGCCTGTAAAAGTAAGTTTTGAGCATTGGATCATCGCTATAATGGGTAGATGATGGATCGTCTACCATCACATACATATAAGGAACATTTTTTTCGTGTTTGAACTGGACTGTAAATTACTCAGTATCTTTTTTTACGTTTATAAGTTTAAAAGTGTGTCACTGGCGGCTGATCATTTAGAAATGAGTCAACCGACGGTGAGTAACATTCTGAATAAAATTCGCCAACATTATAATGATCCGCTATTTTTGCGGATTGGCAATGAAATGGTGCCAACTGAGTTGTCGAAACAGTTATTTCCATTGGTCAGTGAGGCTTTAAACAAGGTTGAAATCATCAATAACTTTACGATTGATTTTGACCAAGCCACTTCGCAGCAACAGTTTAGTTTGGCCATGACCGATGTATCACATTTGGTGTTGTTGCCGAAAATTTCGCAATACTTAAAGAAACATGCGCCGCATATTCGTCTGAATATCCGTCCAATCACCTCTGAAACCAGTTATCAGATGGCAAATGGTGAGATTGATTTGGCGCTGGGTTTTTTACCACAATTGGAAAATGGCTTTTATCAACAGCAACTGTTCGAGCAGTATTATGTGGTGATTGCCGCCAAAGATCATCCACGTTTGACAGGTGACAGTATCAGCACAGCGCAGTATTTGGCTGAGTCACATATCGATATTGATGCGGGCATGGGACATTACCATATTGAAAACGAACTGCTTAATTTAGAACTAAAACGTGACATTTTGATGCGTTTACCGAGCTATTTGGGCGTCGGCTTGGTGGTACAAGAAACCGACGCGATTGCGACAGTGCCGTATTATTTGAGTGAAGTGCTGCTTTCACGTGGCAATTTAAAAATCTTTAATGCGCCAATTGCCTTCCCAAGTTATGGTGTGAAACAGTATTGGCATATGTCTTGTCATCACAAAACCAGTCATCAGTGGCTGCGTCACATGTTCCATGAAATTTTAATGAAGTAATTCTTAAAGTTTGATGCTTTTTAGTGCGCATAGCAAAAATATGCGTGCTTGAAATCTAAAGTGCCCATTTATTGCTCATAAATAGTATTACGAAGTTTAAAAATCGTAATACTAAATTGGCACAGCCTTTGCATCGTCTAATCTGAAAGAGTGATCTAGGGTTCCGATACATATCTATTTTATGTATGTCTGCGACCGAGAGTTCACGGTTCGAAAGAGCTACACGGAGGGATAAAAGCCCGGGAGGTAAACAGTTACGATTTAGGCAGAGGCGCATGAGCACAATAACTTATCACGACGATAACGCACTATGGACTGAACTTTTACCGGGTGGGCACCACTGGTCTGGGCGTATTCAACGCGGCACAGTGTTACAGTTCAAAGCATTGGGAGCACAAGCCAACGTTTCACTTTTCTGTGTCAACAGCGAAGACAAGCTCGAGCGCTTTAATATGCCCGATAGCTTAAAGGCACAGCACACGGCATTTCTAAGTACAGGACATGTGTTGTATTCGGACTTAGGTCGGATTATGGCCTCAATTGTTCACGATGATCATGGTTGGAATGATGCCTTGTGTGGTCCAAGTCGCACAGAACAAATTCAAAAACAATTCGGCACTCATACTTTTCAAGATACACGAAATGAGATGTATCGGAGTGGACGCGACAGCCTGTTAATTGAAATGACCAAGTTCTCATTAGGTCAAGCCGACCTGTCAGCTACGGTCAACCTATTCTCTAAAGTTAGCCCTAATGATGCAGGCAACTTATCTTATATCGATGTCGATAATACCCATCAAACTATTGAACTGCGTTTTGAGATGGACTGTCTAGTGTTCTTATCTGCCGCGCCACATGGTTTAAGCCAAGCAGCAAAGTATCAGCCAGCCGATATTCAAATGCGCTTATTCAAAGCCTCCGCTTTAGCAACACACGATATTTGTCGTGATTCATGCCCACAAAACCAACGCGGTTTTCAAAACAACGCACGTTATTACGCATTTGATGCTGCTTAAGCCCGAGGAGAATACATATGACCAGTTTAGCATTTGATCAAACCGTTTTAAATGAAGTCTGTCCAGCGGGTGAGGCATGGATGTGTGAAGTCCAGAAAGGGCAGTATTTCCGCATTATTGACCTCGAAGGCAACCAAGCAGTCGATACTTTATTGATTTCTGCGAACAATCCTGAAGAACGTTACAGCGCAACCGATACTCTAGCCATTAATCAGCAGATCTATCTAGAAAAAGGCACAGCTTTATATACCAACTATGGCAACAAAATCGCCACGATCCATGATGATAACTGTGGTCGCCATGACACCTTAGGCGGTGCTTGTTCATGTGAGAGTAACACCGTACGTTATGCACATGACACATTTCCGATGCACAGTTGCCGTAATAACTTTATGACAGCTTTAGCTTTGCACCCAATCGCGAAAAAGCATGGACTGAATAGCCGTCATATTGGGCCGAATATTAACTTCTTTATGAATGTACCCGTGAGCAGTGATGGGCATCTCAAGTTTGACGATGGAATATCGGCGCCGGGTAAATATGTTGAAATTCAAGCGGAGATGGATCTCATCGTGCTGATTTCTAACTGCCCACAGTTGAACAATCCATGTAATGCTTATAACCCGACCCAAATTCAACTGATTGTACGTGAAGGCAAGGAGTAATCAGCATGTTTAAAAAAGTTCTCATTGCCAACCGTGGTGCAATTGCCTGCCGAGTAATTCGGACATTAAAGAATTTAGGCATTCAGTCTGTTGCGGTGTATTCAGAAGCAGATCGTGATTCCTTACATGTAACTTTAGCCGATGAAGCGATATTTATTGGTGATAGTCCAGCCAGTCAAAGTTATTTAAATATTGAAAAAATTTTACAGGTCGCGAAAGAAGTAGGTGCTGAAGCTATTCATCCGGGCTATGGTTTCTTGTCTGAAAATGCGGAGTTTTGTGATTTATGCGAGTCACAGGGCATTGTGTTTTTGGGGCCGAACTCTGCACAAATGCGTAGTTTTGGCTTAAAGCATACTGCACGTGAATTAGCCATTCAGGCGAACGTACCCTTGTTACCCGGTAGCCAACTTTTAGTAGACGAAGCTGAAGCATTGATTGAAGCAAATCGTATCGGCTATCCCGTCATGTTGAAAAGTACCGCAGGTGGCGGTGGTATTGGTATGCGTTTGGTGTGGAACGAAGCAGAGCTTAAAGATGCTTATGCAACGGTATCTTATTTGGCCCAAGCGAATTTTAAAGATGCAGGTTTGTATTTAGAAAAGTTTGTGGAGAATGCGCGTCATATTGAAGTCCAAATTTTTGGTGATGGCCAAGGTTTGGTTCTGGCTTTGGGAGAGCGGGATTGTTCAGTACAACGCCGTAACCAGAAAGTAATCGAGGAAACTCCAGCACCACATTTAAATGATGAACAACGTGCTTATATTCAAGGTGTCGCGGTTCAATTGATGCAGTCAGTGAATTACCGTTCGGCAGGCACGGTTGAATTTGTGATGGATACTGACACTCAGAACTTCTATTTCTTAGAGGTGAATACACGGTTGCAAGTTGAACATGGCGTGACCGAGCAAGTATTTGGTGTAGACCTTGTGGAATGGATGGTCACTTTAGGTAGTGGTGACTGGACTGTACCAACAGAGGCGCATAGATCTAAAGGCCATTCGATCCAAGTCCGTTTATATGCTGAAGATCCAATTAAAAACTTTCAACCCAGTGCTGGCTTACTGACTTATGTTGACTTTGACCCGCAGGCCCGCAATGAAACATGGGTAGAAACAGGTTCAAATGTATCTTCTTTTTATGACCCGATGATTGCCAAAATCATTGTGACCCGCGAAAACCGAGAAAGTGCAATTCAAGCCATGAGCGATACTTTGGCAAAAACCTCAGTGGCAGGAATTGAAACCAACCTTGAGTATTTACAAAACATTATTGACTGTGAAGTGTTTAAAGCAGGGACACAGACTACACGTTTCTTAAATACATTTGAGTGGAAAACCCAAAAAATTGAGGTGTTACAGTCCGGTATTCAAACGTCAATACAAGACGTCACAGGTCGTTTGGGTTACTGGGACGTTGGAGTGCCACCATCGGGTGCGATTGATCCTTTATCTTTAAATGTAGCCAATCAACTATTGGGGAATCCATTTAATACCGCAGGGCTAGAATGTACATTACAAGGCCCAACTTTAAAGTTTCATTGTGATAGCCAAATCGTGATTACGGGTGGCGACATGCTTGCGACATTGGATGGTGTCGACGTTGCTATGTGGCAGACCCTTAATGTTAAAAAAGGGCAAATTCTTAAAACAGGTAAAATCACCACAGGTTGTCGCAGTTATATTGGCATTAAAGGCGGATTTAATGTACCTAGATACTTAGGCTCACAAGCAACTTTTACTTTAGGTCAGTTTGGTGGTCATGCAGGACGCAATTTACTCATTGGAGATATGTTACCTATTACGGCTTATAGCTCGGTAGAAACTGTTGCACTCAGTGCAGCACAGGTGCCAAGCTTTAGCCATACTTGGAACATTGCAGTGATGTATGGACCGCATGGTGCGCCTGACTTTTTCACCAAACGAGATATTGAGCGCTTCTTTGAGCAAGAATTTGAAATTCACTTTAACTCAAGTCGTACAGGCATTCGTTTAGTCGGTGAAAAACCTGAATGGGCGCGTACCGATGGTGGTGAAGCAGGACTACATCCTTCGAATATTCATGATAATGCTTATGCCATTGGCGCGATTGACTTCACTGGAGATATGCCAATTATTTTAGGACCCGATGGTCCAAGCTTGGGCGGTTTCGTTTGCCCGGCGGTGGTGGTTAGCTCGGAACTTTGGAAAATTGGTCAGCTTAAAGCGGGCGATAAAGTTAAATTTGTCCCGATTTCTTATGATCAAGCGCAAGTATTGAATCAAAAATATAGCGCAGCATTAACAGCGGGTACGACTGAAAATGTAGACTTTTCCCCAAGCTTTCATGCTGAAATGGAAACCCTCACAGACACAGTTTTAGCGACATTAAAAGGTGAGAACGCTAGACCTGATGTGACTTATCGTCCTGCAGGTAATAGTTATCTGTTGGTTGAATATGGAGAGTTGGTTTTAGACCTCAACTTACGCTTCCGTATTCATGCTTTAATGCAATGGGTTAAAGATCAAAATATCGAAGGGGTTATAGACTTAACGCCGGGTATTCGTTCACTGCAAATTCATTTTGATTCATTAGTGCTAGATCAAAAACATTTATTGTGCCTTTTACAGCAAGCGGAAAGTGAATTGCCTGATGTGACCGCAATGGAAGTCCCGTCGCGCACAGTCTATTTGCCTTTGGCTTGGGAGGATTCTCAAACTCAGTTGGCGACTGAACGTTATATGCAAACAGTACGTCCAGATGCGCCGTGGTGTCCTGACAATGTTGAATTTATTCGTCGTATCAATGGTCTAGACTCAAAGCAAGCAGTGAAGGATATCGTATTCAGCACCAATTATTTGGTGATGGGTTTGGGAGATGTGTACTTGGGGGCACCTGTGGCAACGCCGCTGGATCCACGTCATCGTTTAGTAACTACCAAATATAATCCTGCACGCACTTGGACGCCTGAAAATGCAGTCGGTATTGGTGGCGCATATATGTGTGTCTATGGCATGGAAGGCCCGGGTGGTTATCAGTTTGTTGGGCGTACAACCCAAATGTGGAGTCGTTACCGCAAAAATCCAGACTTTGAACAAGGAAAACCATGGCTACTGCGCTTCTTTGATCAAATTAAATTTTATGAAGTGTCTGAAACAGAACTGATGCAAATGCGGGAAGACTTTAAAGCGGGACGCTTAAAGCTTCGTGTAGAAGATGGGGTTTTAAACCTAAAAGAATATAATGACTTCCTCATTGAAAATGCAGCATCCATTTCAAGTTTTAAAGCGGTACAGCAAGCGAACTTTGAGGGTGAACGCCGTCGCTGGCATGAGGCTGGTTTGGCTGAATATGTTTCTGAAAGTCTAGATGCGGTTTTAGATGACAGTAAAATTCAAATTCCTGAAGGTGGTTGTGCAGTAGAGTCGCATATGCCGGGTTCTATTTGGAAAATTGAATGTACCTCTGGAGACATTGTGGAAGAAGGGGCAACTTTGGCCGTGATTGAAGCCATGAAAATTGAAATTCCCATTATTGCACCTGAGCGAATGAAGGTTGAAGCCATTACCATTGAAAAAGGGCAAACGGTAAAAACAGGTCAGGTGCTGTTTACACTGGCACCTGTAGCTTAAATTCAAATATCACGACATACAAAAAAAGACTGCTTAAGCGGTCTTTTTTCGATTCTGAAAGGAGAATTTATCTAGTGCTGACAATAAATCGTTTTGTTAAATCGAGATTGCAACCCATAACAAAAAATAGATTGTTATGAAATGGTTATAAAATGATGTTTTGAATCAAAATATGCTAATTTAGTGAGACGCTTAAAAACATTATGGCTTGTATGAAAAAAACATTACTCGGCATGTTATTCATGTTAACTTCATCAGTGCTTATGGCAAATACGCCAAGTCAGGCTGAGGATACTCAAGCATCAAATCAAAATAATATTCGTGTAACGACTCGCCCTGAAATTGTGGGCTTATGGGGAATGGAAATTCCAAATAATCGTAAATGCGTTGAATACTATAATTTTAAAAGTAATAGTGATGTTGTGATTAAAAGTGGGGAAGAATGGTCCACGGGAATTTATGATTACCAGCCATCTACCGATAAAAATGTGCAACTGCCTGCTTTGATTTTACAAGTCAAATTTGATAATAACCAAGTGGATTGCTCTGGATCTCAAGAAGATCAGACAGGTGAAATGTCTCAGTATTTTGTGAAATGGCAAAGTCCATCGACCATTAATTTTTGTGCCAATGATAAAGCACAACAATGCTTTGCAACGCTACGTCGTGTACTTCCTTAATTAATTGTTTTATAAATAAAAAAACCGCGATTTATCGCGGTTTTTTTATTTAAGGATCAAGACAATTATTTATCTTGATTGCCTTCAATTTGCTTTAACAAGTGCTTTTCAAGGTAGTGAATATCCATTGCTTGTTCACAGAATTTTTCATCTTGAAGAATCAAATCTTTATGCAATGGAATATTGGTTTTAATACCTGTCAAAATCATTTCATCAAGTGCTTGGCGCATGCGAGCAAGTGATGTTTTACGATCCTTACCGTGTGCAATCAGCTTTGCAATCATCGAGTCATAGTATGGCGGAATGCTATAGCCTTGATAGATATGTGAATCAAGACGAATACCTGCACCACCTGGCACATAAAAATTCTCAATTTTACCCGGTGAAGGTAAGAAGGTCGTTGGATCTTCAGCATTGATACGGCATTCAATCGCATGGCCTTTGACTTCAACTTGATTTTGTTCAATTTCAAGACCTAAGCCACCAGCAATGCGGAGCTGTTGTTCAATAATGTCGATACCTGTCACCATTTCAGTTACAGGGTGCTCAACTTGAACACGTGTATTCATCTCAATAAAGAAGAATTCACCATCTTCAAACAAGAACTCGAATGTACCAGCACCACGGTACTGCATTAATTTACAAGCATTTACGCAAGCTTCTAAAATGTCAGCACGTGCTTGTTCAGGTAAATTTGGCGCTGGCGCTTCTTCTAACACTTTCTGATGGCGACGCTGTAAAGAGCAGTCACGGTCATAGAGGTGAATTGCGTGGCCATTACCGTCGGCAAGAACTTGGACTTCAACGTGACGAGGTGTTTGTAGGAAACGCTCCATATACACCGTGTCATCGCCAAACCACATTTCAGCATCACGCTGTGCGGCTTGAACAGATTCAAGTAGAGTATCGACGCGTTCCACAATACGCATACCACGACCACCACCACCAGAAGCAGCTTTCACGATCAATGGGAAACCAATTTCTTTAGCTTCAGCCAGCGCATTTTGCGGTGTAACCGCATTTGCAGAACCGGGTACGGTTGGAACACCTGCTTTACGCATTGCAGTAATTGCAGAAACTTTGTTACCCATCAAACGGATGTGTTCAGGGCGCGGTCCAATAAAAATGAAACCAGAATTTTCTACAATTTCAGCAAATTCAGCATTTTCTGATAAGAAGCCATAACCTGGGTGAATGGCATCTGCACCTGAAATTTCAGCTGCTGTAATAATGGCAGGAATATTCAAGTAGCTTTCGCTGCTTGCACCCGGTCCAATACATACTGCTTCATCTACAAAACGTAGGTGCATTAAGTCTTTGTCGGCATCTGAATAGATCCCTACAGTCTTAATCCCTAAAGTTTTGCAGGCACGGGTGATGCGCAGGGCAATTTCACCACGGTTTGCAATTAAAACTTTTTGCAACATTATAAGTCCCCGTCTATTACGCGCGGTAGCGGAATAATGGTTGACCGAATTGGATCACTTCGCCGTTTTTCACTAAAATTTCTTCAACCACGCCGCTTTGCGTTGCTTCAATCGGGTTCATGATTTTCATTGCTTCGATAATACCAAGTGTTTCACCAGCAGTGATGGTTTGACCGACTTTAACAAATGGCGCTTCACCTGGGCTTGGAGCAGCGTAGAACACACCAACCATTGGAGATGTTTCTACAGCACCACGTGGTGTTTTAGCCGCTGGTGCTTGAGCAACAGGAGCTGCCATAGCAACGGGAGCACCAGCTGCAACAACTGGACTACGACGAGTCAATGCAATCGATTGATCGCCTTCTTTAACTTCAATCGCTTGTAAGTCAGATTCAATCATCAGGTCGATGAGTTTCTTGATTTTACGAATATCCATGTGACAGTATTCCTAATTATGATTGCGTAGAGGGTTGAATTTTAGTGAGAGCGTAATTGAGCGCAGCGCTATAACCTTGAGCACCTAAGCCACAAATAACGCCAACGGCTTTATCTGATAAATATGAATGATGTCTAAATGCTTCGCGTGCATGAACATTTGATAAATGAACTTCAATAAATGGGATGGCTACACCAAGCAGGGCATCACGTAGAGCAACAGAGGTATGCGTGAGTGCAGCTGGATTAATAATAATAAATTGGACGCCATCCGCTTGAGCTTGATGAATACGGTCGACAATGGCACCTTCCCAATTACTTTGGAAAGCGTCGATAGAAATTGAAGCATTTTCAGCTTGTACAATGAGTTGCTGATTGATATCGTTCAGCGTTAGAGAACCATAGACTTCTGGTTCGCGCATTCCTAGCAAATTTAGATTCGGTCCATGAATAACCAAAATGGTCGAACTCATTTAGCTTGCTCCATTTATAAATTGCAATAAATCTTTGCAAGATGGCTGCAAAGTTTGCGTATTATGACATAAAGTTCTACATTTTTTTTATAGTTTGTTTGAATTGACGTAGATGCTTAGTGCCAAACTTCGGCAATATAATGTAAATTTTGCAAGGAATTGACAATGTTAAAAGATTACAAATTTTCGGATTATTACTCTTTTTTACATTGTAAGCCAAATTGACTAAAAGCAGCAGATTTGTTTTCGTTTTGTGCCACAGGTGCAACTCAAGTCTTGAAAAGAGGATAACTCAGACTTCTGAGTCGATAGCTCACTCTGCATCAGATCTAGATCAATTCTTATATGGCTAAACTGTATATCAAAATAAAACTGAAGTCTGATATGGTTTGTATCTGGAGATGATCTGATCAATTTATTCTATCTATTTTGGCTGGCTTGACGACCATGATCAATTCAGTTGCTAAGCTTTATTGGATCAACATTGAACTGGAAAATATCACTTTCATCAATTAAAACATCAACTTGTTACATTGAAATGTAGATGGAGGCTTTTGTCTGTTGTTAAAGTCTATCTAGCTGATGCCATGATCTTTTAGAAAAAAACTGAAAAACTTGGAACAGTAAGAGGAAAATTCAGGTTTCTAACGGTGCTTTTCAGCATCCTCTTGGTTGAGAAATTTTGCCGTTAAATAAGCAAAAGACTGTAGAAAAATTGCTGAGTAGCAGAATGTATTGAAAAAATATCCTCCTATTGCGTCAGGGCTTTTGCTGTGCGAGAAAATTTATAAAAGAAAAGAATTGGCTATTTTGCTCATTTTAACTGGGTAGATTCGGCTTTACATGGTGGGATCTAGTGAGTTTAGGATTGGCAATAAGTGAAATTCCGAAGATATGATTTTGAAATCATAATAATTTTCAGTTTGTTTTATATACAATTTTTGAGTTTTAAGATGGAAGTAGAATGAGCCAAAGCCAGCATATTTCTAATACTGAGTTTTACGCATTCCTATCTCTTTCTTTAAATAGGTAAGAAAAAAAAACAGCCCATGTTGGGCTGTTATTGGATCAGATCTAGAGTATTAAGCAATAAAGTCTAAGATGGCCTGATTGAAGGCTTTGGGCTGTTCGATATTTGAAATATGAGAGGCATCGATTTCAAATAGGGCACTACTTCGGATGTGATTCACCATGTACTGTGCATCTGAGACTGTTGTTACGGGGTCTTTACGCCCTGCAATAACAAGTAAAGGTACGTGAATGCTTTCGAGTTTTTCACGTAAATCCGCTTTAGCCAAAGCTTCACAACAACTCGCATAACCTTCTGGGCTGCCAGCACCTAAGTCGTTTGAAAGCGCTGCTACAGTTGCTGCGTTGCTTTGGATAAAGGGTTCGGTAAACCAACGGCTCGCAGCCGTTGATGCAATTGGTTCTAAACCATGGGTACGTACAAGTGATGCGCGATCATTCCATGCCTGTTCATTGCCAATTTTGGCAGAGGTATTACATACAATGGCACGGTGAAAACGTTCAGGTTTATGAATGACTAACCACTGACCTGTAAGTCCGCCCATTGAGATACCGCAAAAAATGGCTTTCTCAATGTTTAAATGATCCAGTAAATGGATCAGGTCTAGACCAAGTTGTTCAATATCGTAAGGCCCTTGAGGCGAAGAAGACTGACCATGCCCGCGAGTGTCATAGCAAATCACAAAATAGTTTTTCTGGAAAAAAGTAATTTGTGGTTTCCACATGTTGAAGTTTGTGCCTAGCGAGTTTGAAAAAACGATCGCGGGATTTTGGGGGTCACCAAAGGTCTGATAGTGAATTTCGGCATTATTTGAAGTAAAACTTGGCATATGCTTTTCCTTAATTCATTAAAAATTTTGAGTGTTTCCACTGTTATTCTCAGCAAAAAGCGTTATGAGCAGAAACACCACGTCAGATTAGAAGGAGGATTAAACGCGCTGAATAATCATTGCAATGCCTTGACCGACACCAATACACATTGAACATAGCGCATAGGTTCCACCCGTTTGTTCTAATTGGTTTAAGGCCGTGGTGACTAAACGTGCACCCGATGCACCCAGTGGATGACCAATCGCAATCGCACCGCCATTTGGATTCACTTGTGTGGTGTCATCTGCCAGACCTAAATCACGGGTAACCGCCAGTGCCTGTGCCGCAAAGGCTTCATTCAGCTCAATTACATCCATCTGTTCGATGTTGAGATTTGCTTGTTTGAGGAGCTTCTTAATCGCTGGCGCTGGGGCAAAGCCCATGATGCGAGGTTCAACCCCCACTGCTGTTGAGGCAATAATTTTGGCACGTGGTTTAAGTTGGTACTGCTCAACGGCTTGTTCTGAAGCAATCAGTACAGCAGCCGCACCGTCATTGATGCCTGATGCATTCCCCGCAGTGACGGTGCCTTCAGCTGTGACGACTGGCTTGAGTTTTGCCAAAGCTTCCAAGGTGGTCGATGCACGTGGATGTTCATCCGTGTCGATCACCATCGGATCACCCTTACGCTGTGGAATATTCACAGGGATGATTTCATGTGTAAAAAAGCCTTGAGCTTGCGCGGTTGCGGTGCGCTGTTGACTCGCCAAGGCAAACTGGTCTTGATCTGCGCGATCAATATTAAATTGTTGTGCCACGTTCTCAGCGGTCTGCGGCATGGTGTCTACACCATACATCGCTTTGAGCTTAGGATTGATAAAACGCCAACCCATGGTGGTGTCTTCAATCTTCTGGCTACGGCCATAAGCGCTTTCTGATTTGCCCATCACAAAAGGTGCACGAGACATACTTTCGACGCCACCTGCGATGATTAAATCTGCTTCGCCGGCTTTAATTGCACGGGCTGCCATCGCAATGGCATCTAGGGATGAACCACATAAGCGATTCACTGTCGTGGCAGGAACTTCAACGGGTAAACCTGCAAGCAGTGCAGACATACGACCGACATTACGGTTGTCTTCACCTGCTTGGTTGGCGCAGCCATAGATCACGTCATCGACTTGGGTCCAATCCACACTGGGATTACGTTGCATTAAGGCTTGAATCGGCACGGCGCCCAAGTCATCGGCACGCACTGGAGCGAGTCCACCGGCATAACGTCCGAATGGGGTACGGATGGCATCAATAATGTAAGCGTTTTTCATTTTTAATCTTGTCCTTTTAAACGGGACTCTGCTGATAGATCAACTGTATCTATTCACGACGGAGTCTTATCGTGTTCAGTCAAATAGCAGTAGCTCGTTCTCGTCACTTTTTTAAAAAAGTGACCAAAAACTTTGTCATCAACAAAACCTGTTCACTCACAGCAATTATCCACTGCTGTTGCAAAAACAATACTTTTAAAGCACTCGACAGGTTGTTGATGACTATAAGCTCTAGCAAATTTTTCTGAAATTTACTGTGTCGCATCCACCAACGGAGCACCCGTCATCGCCTGCAATTCTGCAAAGCTTAAGCCGTCGACTTTTTCAATCACTTTTAAACCCTCTGCAGTGACATCAATCACACACAGGTCGGTGTAAATACGATCCACACATTTCAAACCTGTCGCGGGATAGCTCAGTTCAGCCACGATCTTTGGTTCACCTTGTTTCGTGGTATGGTCAGTGGTGATAAAGACTTTCTTGGCACCAACAGCTAAGTCCATCGCACCACCGACAGCAGGAATCGCATCGGGTGCGCCAGTATGCCAGTTGGCTAAGTCACCATTGGCTGCAATCTGGAACGCACCAAGAACCGCAATATCTAAGTGACCGCCACGCATCATGGCAAAAGAGTCCCCATGATGGAAAAAGCTGCCACCTTGCAGCATGGTCACATATTCTTTACCCGCATTGATCAACTCAGGATCTTCCTGACCTTTTTCAGGCGGTGGACCAAAAGCCAATAAACCATTTTCAGAATGTAAGAACACGTCTTTGTCTGAAGGCAGGTAGCTGGCAATTTTAGTTGGTAAGCCAATCCCAAGATTCACATAAGCACCATCTGGAATATCTTGTGCGACACGTTCTGCAATTTGGTTACGGCTGAGTTTTTGATAGCTCATGATGTTCTCCCGATTACACAGCAATAGGTTCAGGTTGAACCTGCACCACGTGTTGAACAAAAATACCTGCGGTGATGATGTGTTCAGGGTCTAAAGCCCCTAAGTCCACCACTTCAGACACTTGGGCAATGGTTACACCTGCGGCCATCGCCATAATCGGGCCGAAGTTACGTGCAGATTTACGGTAAACCAAGTTACCCCAACGGTCGCCTTGCTGGGCTTTAATCAAAGCAAAGTCAGCTTTGATTGGATATTCCAGTACATAATCTTTACCGTCGATGTGACGGGTTTCTTTGCCTTCAGCCAATAAGGTACCGTAACCAGTGGGGGTGAAAACTGCACCAAGTCCCATACCTGCTGCTTGAATACGACAAGCCAAATTGCCTTGAGGCACCAATTCCAATTCGATTTTGCCTGCACGATAGAGTTCATCGAAGACCCAAGAGTCGGACTGACGCGGAAACGAACAGATGACTTTTTTCACGGCACCTGCTTTCAGCAGCTTGGCTAAACCATAGTCGCCATTGCCTGCATTGTTGCTGACGATGGTGAGGTCTTTGATGCCAAGTTGAATTAAGCCATCGATCAGTTCAGCAGGCTGTCCTGCGGTACCAAAACCACCTATCATGATGGTTGAGCCATCCTTTATTTGCGAAAGTGCTTCTGTTAAAGAAGCTGAACTTTTATCAATCATAATATTGTCCTAGGCACAGCGTACCTATTAACTTTTGGAACTTGGAGTTGAAGCTAAAGCTGAAACGTCAGGGCTGCGTTTGGTTAAAATCAGATGCGCAGTTAAACCAATTACGATACCCCAAAAAACGGAACTTAGACCTAAAAAGTGCATACCTGAAGCCGTGGCTAAGAAGGTAATGAGTGCGGAATCTCGTTGAGATTCATCTTTCATGGCTACAGCGATATTGGTTGAAATCGCACCCAATAAAGCCAAGCCAGCTAAAGCGGCAACAAGCTCTTTTGGCAGCAAGCTGAAGAGCAGAACGATACTGCCTGCAAACAAACCACCTAAAATATAGAAAATACCGTTAGCAACGCCTGCGATATAACGTTTTTCTTTTAACTCATGCGCATCTTTGCCCATACACAGTGCAGCCGTAATCGACGCCAAAACAATGGTGATACCGCCCACACATGCAACAGCTAAAGACGCAATACTGGTGGTGGTGATAATCGGCTTGGCAGGCATGTCATAACCACTCAGTTTCATGATAGCCATGCCCGGTAAAAACTGTCCCGTTAGACTGACTAAAATCAAAGGCAGGGCAAGGTTTAAGGTGGAGTGCCAAGTCCATTCAGGGCTGATGAACTGAGGAACAGCAAGTTGGACATCTAAACTCACTGCATTCATTTCACCAAGCCCAAAGCTCAAGGCTACACCTGAAAGCAGTACCCAAAGCATGCTATAGCGCGGTGAAATTCGTTTTGCGACTAAAAAGACAAACAGCATGCTAAACACAATAATCGGCATACTGTCCGTTGCACTAAAAAGACCTAACCCAAACTGAAATAGAATACCTGCCATCATCCCTGCGGCTACCGACTGCGGAATCCATTTCAATAATTTATCGAAGTAACCACTGATCCCGATCAGAAAAATCACCACAGCTGAGGTGATATAAGCGGCTACAGCTTCATTCAGACTAATATTCGGGAACAGGGTGACCAATAAAGCCGTACCTGGTGCAGACCATGCTGTAATCACAGGGACTTTGAACTTAATGGAAAGAAAGATTCCTGCCACTGCTGCCCCAATAGAAATACCCCAAATCCACGAAATCATCATGGTCGGGGAAACCTGAGCTTGTTGCGCAGCCTGAAAGAAGATAATGAGTGGTCCTGAATAGGAAATCAGCACCGCCAAAAATCCTGCGACAGTGGCTGAAATAGACCAATCTTCTTTCAAAGTTTTAAACAGGGTAGCCATTCATTTGCCTCCATGCAGACATGATCCTGTATATAAAAGTAATGTAACGATCAATTAGCCTTGATCGCCACCGCCGACAGGAACAACTGTACCTGTCATATATGACGAATCATCTGAAGCAAGGAATACAATCGCATTCACTTGTTCCTGAATCGTGCCATAACGGTTCATAAAACTACGCTCAATGGTTTGATCGACCACTTGTTGCATCCACGCTTTTTCATTTTCAGACAGTGGATTTGCATTACGTGGCACTTTGCGTGGTGGCGCTTCGGTTCCACCTGTCGCAACTGCATTCACCCGGATCCCATCTTTGGCATGCTCAAAAGCCAATGATGCAGTAAGGGCATTTACCCCACCTTTGGAAGCCGAATAGGGCACACGGTTAATACCACGAGTCGCAATAGAAGACACATTTACAATCGTACCTTTCTGATTTTTAATCATTTCAGGTAAAACAGCACGACAACACCACAGCGTTGGGAATAATGAGCGATTCACTTCTTTGATGATTTCTTCTTCAGAAAACTCTTGAAAAGGTTTCATCCAAATTGCACCGCCGACGTTGTTGATGAGCACATCGACACGGCCATAGACTTCAAGTGCCTTGTCTACAACACTTTGAGCACCTGCGAAGGTTTCAAGGTTAGCTTTGACTGTTATTGCATCGCCTTGATGCGCTTCAATTTCTGCTAATGTTTCATCGACATAGTCAGATAAGTCGGCTAAGACAACTTGTGCGCCTTCATCAGCCACTTGGAGTGCAACCCCACGACCGATGCCTTGAGCGGCACCAGTCACAATCACTACTTTGTTTAAAAATCTTTGATTCGACGCCATTTTTGATCTCGCTCATCATCAAATATAAAGATGAAGTTTTAAATTTATAAATTTGGCACGCCGGAGTCTTAACATCTGAACATCACTTACCGGATTAACCTTCGGTTGGACTTACTTTTCTTTTGGGAAAAGTAAGCAAAACCATTGTCATTCGCAAAACTCGTCAGAAACCGATTACTTGATATCTTTCTCACAGAAAAGGCTTTTTACCAAGTTGTCCTGCCTCGAACACTTGCGAATGACATTTTCGCGTATCATTTTTTCTATGACTTAAATATTGGGCTATCTATTAGTTTGCAGAGAATTTTTCAAACAGGAAGTTCGCAGGTTTTACGCCTTCGCTATCTAACCAACCACGAACAGCATCAACCATAGGGACAGGACCACAAAGGTAGACATCAACATCACCACCATTAAGCCATTCATTGTCGATATGACCTGTCACATAACCTTTACGCTCATGTGCAGAGTCTGGGCTTGCAACCACTGTACGATATTCAAACCATGGAAGTTTAGCTTGAAGTGCATCCAGTTGTTCTAAAGCCACTAAATCAAAATCATTGGTAACACCAAACACCAAACGAACAGGGTGTTCAGCGCCTTTTTCTTCTAAAATCTGTAGCATAGACATAAAAGGGGCAATACCTGTACCGCCTGCAAGCATGACAACAGGACGAACCACATTACGCAGGTAAAAGCTACCAAATGGGCCAGTAAAAGTCATTTTGTCGCCCGCTTTGGCAGCACCACTTAAAAAGCTACTCATTTTGCCATTCGGCACATTACGGACCACAAAGCCCGTTAAACGGTTGCCCGGTTTTGAGCTAAATGAATAGGAGCGAGTTTCTGCTGTCTCTGGAATTCCGACGTTGACATATTGACCAGCAAGGAAGTGAATATCGGGTTGACCTTCATCCAACTGAATATCAAAAGTAATAGTTGATTCTGATAAGTTTTCAACAGCGACTAAAGTGCCTTGATACTGATGAATTTCGGTTTTGCAGACTTCAGATGAAGCTTGAATTTGGAATACGGCATCCGAGCTTGGACGGCACTGACACGCTAAAATATAGCCTTGTTCCGCTTCTTCTGGAGTTAATGCATCTTCAATATACGTCTCTTCAGGCATGTCATAACTACCAGATTCGCAAAAAGCGCGGCAAGTCCCACATGCACCATCACGGCAGTCTAGCGGAATGTTAATTTTTTGGCGGTAAGCGGCATCTGATAAAGACTCACCTTGAGTCACTGTAATAAAACGTGTTACGCCATCTTCAAATTGAAGTGCAACATTGTGGTTTGACATGGCTGAATATCCTTTAAAAACGTTGAAACTTGGAACTTTCAGCCAAAACTCCATTTGGCTGAAAGCATACTAAGGATGTGTGGCTAACTTAGAGGTGATAAACATCAATCACTTGGTTGATATAATCGTTTTTCAGTACCACATATTTACTTAGAATTTGTGGTTTTTCACCTGAAAAGTCGATTTCATAACGCGACATACCAAAGTAGCTATAACTGGTTTTGTAGCGGAAGCTCAGCGTATTCCAGTTAAAACGGACAGTAACTTTATCGCCATCACGCTCAATCACTTCGATATTGTTCACATTGTGACAAGTACGTGTGTCTGGCATGGTCGCAGAAGAGCGTTCAGTTTTAATGCGGAACACACGGTCTTCTAAACCTTGGCGGTCTGGGTAGTAAATCAGTGAAATTTCAGACTGCGGATCCGTAGTCAGGGTATCGTCGTCATCCCATGCAGGCATCCAAAACGATGCTGAAGGGGCATAACATGCAAGCCAATCGTCCCATTGCTCATCATCTAAAAAGCGCGCTTCTTGATATAGAAACTGACTCACTTGTTCGATACTAACGGTATTGAGTGTTGTAGGAGCATTCATGCCACTTCTCCTTGTTCATTTGCAGTTTCAACAGCCAGTGCCTTTTCATTGGCAATTGCAATTTTCATCATGTCTAACCAGTGTTGGTGCTGTGCAAGGTAGAGGCCTTCATCTTCAGTTTTTACACCTGAAAGTTTTGGTTTTAGACCAATTTCATTAGCAGCATCATCTGGGCCATGAATCCAATGTTTTGAACCGCGGCACATATCATTCCATTCCAGTTCAATGCCTGCGTAGCCCGCTTGACATGCACGGAATTCTTCTAAATCATCTGGTGTTGCCATACCTGAGGCATTGAAGAAGTCTTCGTACTGGCGAATACGGCGCGTACGTGCTTCTGTGTCTTCACCTACAGGCGCGATACAGTAAATGGTGACTTCGGTTTTATTGACTGAAATCGGGCGCAGTACACGAATTTGTGAACCGAACTGATCCATCAAATAGACGTTTGGATAAAGACAAAGGTTACGTGAGCGCTCAATCATCCACTTCGACATTGCTTCGCCAAATTTTTCAGAATATTCGTCGGCTTTCGGGAAGTTTGGACGGTCTTCTGGGTTCGCCCATTGTGTCCAAAGCAGCATGTGACCATTGTCAAAACCGTATGAACCACCGCCTTGTTTACCCCAAGCGCCTGCGCTCATGGCACGGATGTTGTCACCCGCTTGTTTTTCTTTACGTTGTTGAGTGGTCGCTGCATAGTTCCAGTGCACCGCAGAAACGTGATAACCATCTGCGCCATTTTCTGCAGTGAGTTTCCAGTTGCCTTCATAAGTGTAGGTAGATGCGCCACGTAAAACTTCAAGACCTTGTTCAGACTGATCCACAATCATGTCAATGATTTTGCTGGTTTCGCCTAAGTACTCTTCTAAAGAGGGAACATCCGGATTTAAGCTACCAAACAAGAAACCTTTATAGTTGCCGAAACGTGCAACTTTTTTCAGATCATGTGAACCTTCATGGTTAAAACAGTCTGAATAACCTGCATCTGCTGGATCTTTCACTTTTAAAAGTTTGCCAGAGTTGTTAAATGTCCAACCGTGGAAAGGGCATGTATAGGTTGCTTTATTGCCACGTTTATTACGACAAAGCTGTGCACCACGGTGTGAACAGGCATTGATCATGGCATTGAGTTCACCATTACGGTTACGTGCAATCAGAATAGGCTGACGGCCAATATACGTCGTGTAATAGTCATTGTTATTTGGAATTTGGCTTTCATGTGCCAAGTAAACCCAGTTACCCTCGAAGATATACTTCATTTCTAGGTCAAAAAGGGCTTGATCAGTAAACACTGAACGATGAAGTTTGAATTCGCCTGTTTCAAAGTTGTCGACAAGTAATTCATCGATACGATCGAGATGGCTAGTATTAATAACTGGGATACGTGGCATGTCCGTTCTCCGACTTTCCAAAAGTGAGGAAGTCCCCGAAATGCGACTTTGCAGTGGCTATTTCGGTTCCAAGGGTAATTAAGCGCTAGCGCGACGACGCTCAACTTCAGTTGATGGTGCAGCCGCTTGGTCTTTCACCAGTTCAACATTGAATTGAATGTGTTTGAATGGACCACTTAAACCACGGCGTGCGATTTCGGCTTCATCGGTAATGTCGACAGCGGTAGCCACTAAGCCTTCACGTGTTGCAAATGCAAAGTCATCCCACAGGTATTGGTCACCTTCAATGTTAAATTGGGTGGTTAACTTACGGTAGCCAGGCGCAGAGACAAAATAATGTACATGTGAAGGGCGGTTGCCATGACGACCTAGCTTGTTCAAAACAAATTGAGTTGTCCCTTCTGGTGGGCAACCATAACCGACAGGCATCGTAGTGAGAGCAACGTATTTACCATCTTGGTCACTCATGATTGAACGACGTAGATTGAAGTCTGATTGTGACTTATCGAAGAAAGAGTAGTTGCCTAAGCTATTGGCATGCCACACTTCAACTTTTGCACCTTCAATAATCTGACCATCAGTGTCAGTTACTGTCCCTTCAATAATCAGAGTCGGAATTTTGCCTTCTTCAGAACCATCGTCCATACGCGCAAAACCAACCGATTCAGGTGCGCCAGCTACGTATAAAGGACCCTCGATGGTACGTGGCGTTCCGCCTGTAATGCCTGCTTTGGCATCGGCTTCATCTGCACGTAAATCGAGGTAGTGCTCAAGACCCAGCCCTGCCGCAAGTAAACCAAGTTCGTTGGCTTGGCCTGCATCGGTAAAGTATTCAAGACCTTTCCAAACTTCAGTTTGGCTCAAATCTAAGTCTTCAATCGCTTGGAATAAGTCACCCAATAGGCGAACCACAATTTGTTGAGTACGCGCGTCTACAGAACCTGTTGCTGTATCCACATTCATTGTTTTGATTAATGCATCAATCTGTTGACGATTCATACTATTGCTCCTTAAGTATGTTTGCTGTGTGGTGGCTAGCTTTATGGATCGATTTAAAAGCTTAGCTGCCACGTTCCTTGTTAATTTCTTTCACTAGATCATTCATTAGGTTCCAGTGATTAAATTGCATAAAATCTTTTTTCAATTAACGATCATCTTCGCGAATAGACGATGGATGTCGGTTTAAAGGCATCACTTCAATGTTCATATACGGGTACAGGGGTAAACCTTGCAAAATGTTGTGTAGCTCTTCATTGCTGTCTACATCAAAAATACTGATGTTTGAGTACTGACCTGTAATACGCCAAATATGTCGCCATTTGCCTTGAGCTTGTAGCTCTTGCGAATATGCTTTTTCGACTGCTTTAATTTCACTGGCAGTTTCAGCAGGCATATCCAGTGGAATGTTTACATCCATACGTACGTGAAAAAGCATGTATAACTCCTAAACGGTTAAGACGTCGCTTAAGCGCGGCGCAGCTGATCAATCTTGTTTTCATCCAGTTCAATACCGAGTCCTTTGCCTTGAGGTAGATGCAAAGCGAAGTTAGTGTATTGAAGTGGGGTTTTTAAAATTTCTTGGGTTAACAGCAGTGGGCCGAATAGCTCGGTGCCATAAGCTAAATTTTCAAAGGTCGAGAACAAATGTGCCGAAGCAATCGTGCCGACTGCACCTTCAAGCATGGTTCCGCCATATAAATCAATGCCTGCTAAGTTGGCAATCTTCGCGACTTCATGACCTTCGATTAGTCCACCAGACTGAGCCACTTTCACTGCAAAAACAGAGGCCGCATTGGTTTTGGCTAAACGGTAGGCTGAGCTTGGTCCCATGAGCGATTCATCTGCCATGATGGCAAGATCAAAACGTCGTGTTAAACGCTGCATCGCATCAATGTTGTCGATTGCACAGGGTTGTTCAATCAGGTCAACGCCACCATTTTGTAGCAGTTGAATACCTTTAATCGCATCTAGCTCAGACCAGGCACGGTTCACATCAACACGGATGGAAATGTCTGAACCCAGTGCTTGTTTAATCGCAAGAACATGTTCAACATCTTCTTCTACACGGCGTGAACCAATTTTAAGTTTGAAAATATTGTGGCGTTTTGCCTCAATCATTTTTTGAGCTTCAGCAATATCTTTTTCAGTATCACCAGATGCCAATACCCAGAGCACAGATAAGCTGTCACGCAAACGCCCGCCCAATACTTCAGACAGGGGTAAATCTAAACGTTGTGCTTGGATATCTAGCAGGGCGGTTTGAATTGCGCATTTGGCAAAACGGTTACCATTAATGCTCTTTTTCAAAGCACGCATGGTTTGTGCGATGTTTGGAGCTTTAAGGGATTTCAATAAAGGTGCAAAATAAGTTTCAATATTGGTCTTAATGCTTTCTGGACTTTCTTCACCGTAGCCAAGTCCACCAATCGTTGTCGCTTCACCCCAACCGACAAAGCCATCTTCAGTGCTGATTTTCACCAAGACAAGCGTTTGCGTTTGCATAGTCGCTACCGCCATTTTGTGTGGGCGAATAGTGGGGATTTCGACGAGTAAGGTTTCTATAGATTTATACATCTTAACTCTGCGCAGCCTTGCGTTGTGTACCTGATGTGATATACCTTAAAAGAATAAATATGAACTGTCGAAGATCAAATTAGCATTTTAATATATCTTAAAGGTATAAATAGTCATGGAATTGAGACACCTCCGCTACTACGTAGCTGTTGTAGAAGAGCAGAGTTTTACCAAAGCTGCTGAAAAATTATTCATTGCGCAGCCTCCTTTAAGCCGCCAGATACAAAATCTAGAGGCTGAATTGGGGGTACAATTATTTGAACGTGGCAGCCGTCCACTCAAGACCACAGAAGCAGGGCAGTTCTTCTATCAGCACGCGGTTAAACTTTTGTCTAATGCCGAAGAAGTCAAAGCCATGACACAGCGTGTAGGCTTGGTTGAAAAAACGGTGACCATGGGCTTTGTGGGATCGTTGTTATATGGATTATTGCCTAAAATTGTGTATTTATTTCGCCAACAGCAGCCACATTTAAAAATAGAATTGATTGAAATGAGTACCAAAGACCAAATTCAGGCCTTAAAAGAAGGGCGGATTGATGTTGGTTTTGGACGCTTACGTATTTCAGATCCTGCTGTGCGTCGGGTTTTACTGCGTGAAGAGCCGTTGATGTTGGCGGCACATTCTAGTCATCCTTTGACAGCGCAAAAACAAGGTGTGTACCTGTCGGACTTGGTCGATCAGAACTTATTTCTTTATCCAAGTCATCCCAAGCCAAACTTTTCTACTCAAGTCCAAGGGCTGTTTTCAGAATATGGACTGGAACCCAAACATTTAAAAGAAGTTCGTGAAATACAGTTGGCACTGGGGTTAGTTGCCGCTGGAGAAGGAATTTGTGTGGTTCCAGAAAGTGCACGAACTATTCAACTGCCGCATTTGAACTATATTCCAATCTTAGATGATGCAGCGACTAGCCCCATTTTTCTGGCGATTCGTTCCATGGATGAAAGCGAAGATATTCGTTCATTATTTGATTGTATTTATCAGGTCTATGACCTTGAAGCGATCAAATATGACCGCGCATTTATCTAAACTTGGGGATTTAAATTCCACGATACTTTTAACGTCTACACTTTAAAACGAGCCATTTCAGCCATCCTTGGGGATGGCTTTTTTTATAGTCATTTTCGCTTGGTTTTGCTTATTTTTTGTCTCTCGCTGCAATCATTGGTTATATAAGCTATTTATTTAAAACAATAAAAACCTTAACCGACCTTAAAGGTATAAATATAGAGTTATTCGGTTTTGGACAAGAAAGCTACTTTTGCTGCAATGTGCACAGCAACAAACATTCGCAAGCAGGAGGCTTAAAGTGAATACAAATCCAGTTAACATCAACACGGTGGTCGATGAAGCCAAATTTACGCCCTTTCATTGGAGTGTACTCATTTGGTGTCTACTGATTATTATTTTTGACGGTTATGATTTAGTCATCTATGGCGTGGCATTGCCACTTCTGATGCAAGAGTGGGGACTCAGTGCAGTACAAGCAGGCTTACTTGCGAGTACAGCATTGTTTGGCATGATGTTCGGTGCGATGAGCTTTGGTACGTTGTCCGACAAATTAGGCCGTAAAAAGACCATTATGATTTGTGTGGCTATTTTTAGTGGCTTCACCTTTTTAGGCGCATTTGCAAGCAATCCTATCGAGTTTGGTATTTTACGTTTTCTTGCGGGACTTGGCATTGGAGGAGTGATGCCAAACGTGGTCGCACTCATGACTGAATATGCTCCGAAGCGTATTCGTAGCACACTCGTTGCGGTTATGTTCAGTGGTTATGCTATTGGTGGCATGACATCAGCTTTATTGGGTGCATGGTTGGTAACAGACTATGGTTGGAAAATCATGTTCTATATCGCCATCATTCCATTTTTGGCTTTGCCGATTCTTTGGAAGTTTTTACCTGAGTCTTTAATGTTCCTGACTAAAAAGGGTGAAACTGAAAAAGTCCGTGAAATTGTGCAAAAAATTGCACCTGAGCAAGCGATTCAGCCTGACACGACATTTAAGCTCAACGAACCTGTTGCTGGTGATGACGCTCCATTAAAGGCATTGTTCCAACAAGGTCGTACCTTTAGCACCATGATGTTTTGGGTGGCATTCTTTATGTGCTTACTCATGGTCTATGCGCTTGGAAGCTGGCTACCAAAACTAATGATTCAAGCGGGCTATTCGCTTGGTGCAAGTATGATTTTCTTATTTGCTTTAAATATTGGCGGTATGGTTGGAGCGATTGGCGGTGGTGCGCTCGCAGACCGTTTCCACTTAAAACCAGTTTTAACGACGATGTTCACCTTGGGCGCAATTGCACTGATTCTACTCGGTTTCAACAGTCCACAAATGGTGCTGTACGGTTTAATTGCGATTGCAGGCGCAGCAACTATTGGTTCACAAATTCTACTGTATACCTTTGTCGCACAGTTCTATCCAACTGCTGTGCGCTCTACAGGTATGGGCTGGGCTTCAGGCATTGGACGCATTGGCGCAATTGTTGGGCCTGTACTGACAGGTGCATTGTTAACTTTTGAGTTGCCACATCAAATGAATTTTCTCGTGATTGCGATACCTGGTGTGATTGCAGCTTTGGCAGTGTTTATGGTCAACTTAAAAGTATCCGTGGATGGTGAAAAAACCAAATCAAAACAAGTGTTTGATGCGGTTAAATCGACAGCGAATTAAATAATAGTGAACCCATGAGTCTAGTGCATTAGTAGTAGGCTCATTTCAAAAACTGTATGAACTGTTAAAATCAATTTGCTTTTTATAAGTTGTTTTTTAACGCGATTTTTAATGCGATAAAAAGTTTCATTTTAAAGTATTAAAAAAAATGCATTGCGTTAGAAAACAGCGATGAAAAAGAGAGCTAAATATTAAAGAGTAAAAGTCAGGACAGACTTAAATACACAGGACCCGTGTTAAATGAAACAATTTAAGAAGAACGTTTTAGTTGTCACTTTATCCATGTTAAGTAGTGCAGCATTACATGCACAAAGCAATACGACGGCAGAGATTGAACAACTTAGAAATGAAATTAATGCGTTAAAACAAATGCTTCAACAGAATACTCAGCAACAACAGCAGCAAGCTGTTCAATTGAGCGCTGTTGAACGTCAAGTGTTGACGACGCCAAAAACGGTTGAAAAAACGGGGTTAGGTTTGACCAAAGGTGGGGCAGAGTTCAACTTATACGGTAATGTTCGCGCGGACGCATCGTATCAGGCTGAAGGTGGTGCTCGTGATATGCCCTATAACCAAATCAATAGCGTACCTTTAGAAGGAAATGCTGAAAATAGCGATCGTTTAAGATCAACTCTTTCAGCAACGCGATTAGGTTTGGACTTTAAAGCGCCAGTCGCCGATCAGAACTTAAATGCTAAAATTGAGGTCGACTTTTTAGGCGGTGCAAACCTTGATAATTTACGTATTCGTCATGCGTATTTAAACTATGGTAACTGGCTAATTGGTCAAACGTGGTCAAACTTTGCGACTCCAGACTACATCCCTGAAACGATTGATGCTTTGGCTTATGTGGGTGCTTCAATTAAACGTACCCCTCAAGTGCGTTATACCCATAAATTCACGCCAAATACCAACTTAGTCGCGGCAGTGGAAGACCCGAAAGATGCCAGCATGAGCCAACGTATGCCTGCATTTACGGGACGACTGAATCATAAGTTTAATGATGCCCTTTCAGTCAGTGGACGTGCAATGGCGCATGAAAAACGTATTCAAAATCAAGAAGAGTGGGCGTATGGCGTAGGTGTTGGTGCCAAATTTGACATCACCCCTGTGACTTCTGTGAAAGCGGACTACTACCATGTCAAAGGTGATAGCAGCTTTGTATCCTTTACAAACCCTGGTGTAGTTGCAACAAGCACAAGTATTGAACAAAATGAATTTGACTCAATTACTGTCGGTTTAACACAAAAGTTTAATGACAAATTACGCGGTACTTTAGCTTATGGTTATATGACTTTTGATAAAAATCAGGACTACCTTGATGCTGTAGCTGATGATACCAAAATCAATAAAAACTTATGGCAGGCATGGGGTAATTTATTCTATAGCCCAGTTCAGCCTGTTAGCCTTGGCGTAGAGTATGTCTACGGTGAGCGTGAAGCGTTTGCACCTGCGGCAAATGGTAGTAAAAAAGGTGAAGATAACCGTGTGAACTTGGTTGCGATTTATAACTTCTAATACTTTAAGTGAAATTTCACATAGAAGCCGAAGGATAACTCCTTCGGCTTCTATGTATTGCCGTTTAATTTACTCGATACTCAGTTTTGAAAAGATGTTGCACATGTAATGCAATAGTAGAAGTTTCATCAGAACTTAAGTTATTTATCACATAAGAATAAGTCATGAAAATAAAGCACATGTGTTGTCATCAACGGGTTACATTAGGTGAGGTAAGTAACGGTATATAGAGTACTTGATGACAATAACATGGATTCTTTTTACGCTTATGGCCGCTTTCATGCAGGCTTGGCGCAACGCTTTTCAAAAGCAACTCAGTACTACTGTAGATGTTTATGGAGTGACTCTAGCGCGGTTCATCTTTGCTTTACCTTTAGCACTGATTTACATCAGTTGCCTTTACCATTTCAAACCTGTGACAGAGTCCGTCCATTTCAATCTCCGTTTTGCTATCTATGTGCTTATTGCGGCGTTGAGCCAAATTGCAGCAACAGCATTGATGGTTCAGCTTTTTAAGCAAAAAAATTATGCGATTGGGGTGGGTCTTGCTAAAAGTGAAGCAGTACTTGCTGCGATTATTGCTGTAGTCTTTTTATCTGATCATTTAAGCCTTTTAGGCTGGTTAGGGGTTGCTGTCGGAGGCTTCGCAGTATTTTTAATGTCCAAAGGGCGGGACTTTTCTGATTTTTCCGTACAAACCTTATGTATAGGTATCGGTAGTGGTTTATGTTTTGCCATTACCTCGCTCTTGGTACGTGAGGCCAGTTTAGAACTAGATAATTTACCGTTTATTCACCGTGCAGCTTGGGTGCTTTTAATGGTGATTGCGACACAGTGCTGTTTACTTTTAATGTATTTGGGTATATTTCGCCGCGCAACATTATGGGCCATGTGGCAACGTATTGGACTTACATTTCGTGTCAGCCTCTGTAGTTTTTTGGCGTCACTGGGTTGGTTTAGTGCCATGAGTATGCAGTCCGTGCCCATTGTAAAAACTTTGGGGCAGGTTGAGATTATCTTTAGTATGTTGATTTCAGCCTACTTCTTTAAAGAAAAACTGGCACGTGCTGAACATCTCGGTATCGTATTAGTGGTGATTGCTGCATTTTTAGTGATTTGGGCTTGAAGTCTGATCTTTACACAGCCTATGTCATTCACTTGTAATGACATTAACCATTCAAAACATAATTTAACTGCCGTTTTACTAGTATTCAACTCAAAAAAATAGAGATTAAACCCATGTCTAGGTTTAATCTCCAAAGTGTGTTTTTCTCGTGAGATTTAATTCTGTGGCCAAAATTTAGATGTCTATATCAGTGCAACAAGCTTCAGATTTTTACTAAAGAAGGTAGTTTTGATCTGCACCGACAAAGAAAATCACACCTATACAAAAAAGCCCACAGTAAATCGCGAACCAGATAATCATGTTTTTAAATGCTTTATCTGAAATTGAACTATCTGCATATTTTGCTGGTTTTTTTGAGTCTAGATCTTTCATGGTTACTGCACTCAACTGAGGTGATGAGTACATTATGCAAAGCAAAGGACTGATGAAACAGATACAAAAACAAGATTAAAAAAATATAACAGATGAAGCAGAATTGCTTAGGGCTGTTATAGTCTAAAGCCTGTGTGACACACTATGTAGATATCAGTAACTTGTTTTCAGAGTCCTATCACTTGAAAATACAAGAAAATTAAAAATGATCTTATATTTAAAATACCACTCATGAATTTTATACATACTGAATCATTAGAAATGATCATTTCATTCATGACTGTAATTTTTGTACATTAACTAAAATAGGCTTTGTCTATGTAGAACAAAGTACTTGAACCTTCACCAGGCGTTTAAGTTTAAAACGATATTTAGAGAGTATTATGAAAAATTTTGAAAATAAAGTGGCTGCGATCACAGGTGCAGGTTCAGGCATTGGGCAGCAATTGGCGATTCAACTGGCAAGGCAAGGTACACATTTGGCACTCAGTGATCTCAATGAACAAGGTTTAGCGGAAACCTTAAACCACGTCAAAGATTATCCTATTTCAGTCACGCTCACAAAACTAGATGTTTCAGACCGTAAGGCAGTAGAGGATTGGGCAAAGCAGTGTCAGCAAGACTTTGGACAGGTCAATTTAGTTTTTAATAATGCAGGGGTCGCGTTAGCGAGTACTGTTGAAGGCTTAAGCTATGAAGATGCCGAGTGGATTTTCAACATAAACTTTTGGGGAGTGGTGTATGGAACCAAAGCTTTTTTACCCTACTTAAAACAAAGTGGCTCTGGGCATATTGTGAATATTTCAAGCTTATTTGGACTCACGGCTCAACCCACTCAGAGTGCCTATAATGCGACAAAATTTGCTGTCCGTGGTTTTACCGAGGCACTACGTCAAGAGTTAGATTTACAAGACTGTGGCGTTAGTTCAACTTGTGTTCATCCTGGTGGTATACGTACTAATATTGCCAATAGTGCTCGAATGAGTGACAGTATTCGTGCGCTGGGTATGAACCCAGAGCGTGCCAGCCGTTCTTTCAATAAAATGCTTAAAACCCCGCCAGATGTAGCAGCACAGGCCATTTTAAAGGCTGTAAAAAAAGACGAGCGCCGTGTCTTAATTGGAACAGATGCCAAAATTATCGATCTGGTACAGCGTATTACACCAACAGGCTATACGCAGGCCATGAGCTTTTTGACAGGGAAAAAACGCCGTAAATAAAGACGTATTCACATGAAAGATGATTTTATTGTTTTAACCGAGTATACTAAATCGAGTAATTTTTAAATTAAAAAAAGCTTCGATTTCAATGCTAAAGCATTCCGTTAAATAAAATGATAAGGAGTCCTACATGAGTGGTTCTCATAACCATGATCACAGTCATGTTGAAGTGACTGCAAAAAATGCCAAGAAATTAACCATCGCACTTGCCCTGACGTTTACCTTCTTAATTGTAGAAGTGGTCGCAGGATTTATCACGCAAAGCTTGGCCTTACTGTCCGATGCAGCGCATATGTTTACCGATGCCGCTGCTTTAGCGATTGCTTTAGCAGCCATCAAAATTGGGCAAAAACCTGCCGATGATAAACGTACTTTTGGCTATCAACGGTTTGAAATCTTGGCAGCTTTGTTTAATGCCATGATGTTGTTTGTGGTAGCCATTTACATTTTATATGAAGCCTATCAGCGTTTTAGTCAGCCACCTGAAATTCAAAGCTTGGGTATGTTGGTTGTTGCGGTTCTGGGTTTAATCATTAACCTGATTTCAATGAAGATTTTGGTGTCGAGCAGTCAAGACAGCTTAAATGTGAAAGGGGCTTATCTTGAAGTGCTCAGTGATGCCTTGGGCTCTGTGGGTGTGATCATTGGCGCACTGGTGATTTATTTCACAGGTTGGATGTGGGTAGATACCGTTATTGCGGTGTTGATTGGCTTTTGGGTCTTACCTAGAACTTGGGTGCTACTGAAACAAAGTATCAATATTTTGCTCGAAGGTGTACCAAGTGAAATTGATATCGAATCTTTACGCAATGATTTGCTGGCTTTAGAGGGTGTACAAGGTATTCACCAGCTTAAAGTTTGGGCCATTACCTCTAAGAATGTGCATTTAACAGCGCATTTGATTGCACCTGATGTAGATCAGAGAGCTTTATACCACCAAGCTGTGGAGTTATTGGGGCATGAGCATGGGATTACGCAAGTGACTTTGCAGATTGAAGAAGATGAATGCCATCCACACCAACATGAACATAGTCATTAAAAAAGACTTGACCTTAGACTTAGTCTAGGCTTTACAATAGCGTCACTTTATTTCAGTACGACATTATGCGTTCTACCACGTGGCTTAGCGTCTTAGTTGCTTTATTCATGTTCCAAAGTCTTTGGAACGTGGCGGCAGCTTTTTGCGTCCATGAAGAACAAAAAACTCAAGTCGTGACGCAACAAAATTTTCATTTTGGCCACCATCAAACCACCTTGTGTGTGTCTGATGATAAGGCACACCAGCAAAGCAGTGCCGATAGCCATACTCAAACGGCAAATGATCAGTTTGAATTGGGTGAAGACCATCAAGACCATCAAGATCATTTGCCTTCAATGGCACATTTGATTATTCCGAAAGAAATAAACTATCAAATGCCGCTCGCGTTTGAAGTTCGTGAGCGTCCGCAGTTTTTTTGGCACAATGCCTATCAAGCCCCTGATTTATTGGGGCAACATCCTCCTCCTGAACTTTCCCCGCTAATGGTGGGGTAGCCTAAAACATTTCCCACCACTTCTTCTAAAAATTAGTGGGAAAAAACATGTCGAATCAATTTAAGGCGTTTATACGCCAAGCCCTTGCTGTGGGCATAACAACAGCCGCGATGCAATGGAGTTTTGCCGAACCGATCAAGACTTTGGATGAAGCTTTAGCAAAAGTAGAGCGCTATCAAAACCAAAGCGACATTGGGCAACAGCGTCAAAGCATTTCAGAGCTGAACATCAAAAACAGTGGCCTATGGCAAAATCCTAGCTTAAATATCAATCAAGATGGTTTGGGTTCAAATACCAATCAAGAGCTCAGTATTGCCATCAGTCAGCCCTTAGATGTTTTTGGACAGCGTAAGCTTAATCAAAAACTCGCAGAAACAGCGCAGCAACAAGGACAGTTACAACAACAACTGTGGACAGCACAAAGCCAATTGGTGGTGAAATTTGCATGGTCTCAGTTGGCTTTGGCACAAGTTGAAAAATCGCTGTACGCAGCACAACTCAAAGTGAGTCAAAACAATTTAGACAGTGCCAAAAAACGTTATCAGGCGGGCAGTATTGCTTTGGTTGACTATGAACGTGCGCAAATCGAAAGTTTGGATATGCAGCGCTTATACCAACAAGCGGTACTGTCAGAACAAGTAGCACAGCGTCAACTCTCAAACCTTTGGGGCGAAACCAAAGCCGATATTCAACTCAATGCGACCTCAATGCCATGGCCAGATCAAAGCGATGCCACAGTACAGCGCTATATTGCTGAAGGTTGGTTGGAAAAGCTATATGCACTGAACATTCAACAGTCCAATTTAAACATTGAAAGTTTAAAAGTGCAGGCACGTCCCAATCCGACCTTAAATGTCGGCATGAAACGGAGCCAAGCACCGAATGAAAGTAGCGATACCACATTAGGTGTCGGCGTGGATATTCCGCTGAATATTTTTAACCGTCAGCAATACAGCATTCCGATGGCCCAGCGTCAGCAAAGCCTGTTGAATCAGCAGCAACAGCGTGAGTTAAAACAGCAGATTTTAGATATCGCCAATGCCATGCATGAACTCAAAGGACTAAATAAACAGTTTAGTTCGATGAGTCAACAAACGTCTTTGGCAGAACAAGTGCAAGTCCGCACGCTGCAAGGTTTTAAAGCGGGAAAGCTGTCCATTACCGACATTCAACAAGCCAACTTACAGCTGCAAAGCATACGCCTTGGGCAGTTGCAGTTATTACGTCAAGCTTGGCAGACTGCATTGAGCGCAGAAGCACTCAGCCTCGGTACCAGCTATGAACAGATCAGTAGTTCAGATGCTTATAGCCAAATCAATAAAAATTCAATCGCACAAATACAAGACCTCATCCTTGGCGGAGCACAATAATATGCAACTAAAAAACCAATTTGGAAAAATATCACAGCCATTGATGATTGGGCTTTTGCTCCTCATTACATTTCTCATCGCTGTTGGAATTTGGTTTAGCTCGAAAGATACAACCACTGATGAACATGCGCATGAAGAATCTGAACATTCGGATGAGCCCGAGGCCGAAAAAGGACATGCTGAAGAAGGCGAAATTCAACTAACAGCGCAGCAACTGACAGAGCAAGGCATTCAAATCGCTTCAGCTCAACAAGGTGTGGTGTCTCAAGTTACCGTTCTACCCGGAAAGCTTGTGGTCAATACCGATCAGCAAGCACACATTTCGCCAAACTTTGGTGGGCATGTGGAACAGGTGAATGTTGAACTTGGTCAAAACGTACAAAAAGGACAAACCTTAGCTGTACTGTCTGTCCCTGAACTGATTGATCAACAAGCCAATTTGCGGATGGCTCAAGCCAGTTTGGATTTGGCACGTCAAGATTATCAACGTGAACAGCAGTTATGGTCACAGGGCATTTCTGCCAAGCAAGACTACCAACGGGCAGAAAATGCTTACCGACAAGCGCAGATTACTGTGCAATCGGTGCAAAGCCGTTTAAACGCCCTAGGGGCAACAGGTGGGGTAAATGGTCGTTTTGCCATTAAAGCACCCATTTCAGGTGTGATTAGCCAAAAAGATATCGTAGTGGGTGAAAACGTACAATTGGCCGATCAACTTTTTGTGATTGAACAATTTAAAGAGTTATGGCTTGAGTTTAATCTGCCTGCTCAGTACTCAGGTCAGTTAGAAGCCAATCAGAGTTTAACATTTAAGCCGAATGCTTCTGAACAAAAATATGAAGCCATTATCCAAAGCTTAACCTCTCAAGCCGATGCACAAACAGGACGCTTGGTGGTACGTGCTAAATTAAAAAGCCAAGCGGCTGAACTACGTCCAAATGTTTTAGTGAATATCTTTTTAGACAATACCAGTTCAAAAACAGCACTTCGCGTCCATAAAAGTGCTATTCAAAACATTGAAGGTCAAACTTCGGTATTTGTGGTCGACGCTGAACAAAAAGGACAAGTGCATTTGAAAGCGCAGCCCGTTCAACTTGGGCAAGCTTCAAATGATGTTCAATGGGTGGAAGTGATTTCAGGCCTAACAGCAGGACAACGCTATGTCAGTCAAGGCAGCTTTGTTCTTAAGTCTGAACTCGAAAAAGGCGAGGCTGATCATGCACACTAATCATGATTTACCCAAGCCTGAGGGTTTGTTTGAACGAATTATTCAGTTCTCTATTCAAAATGCAATTTGGGTCATGCTCTTTGTCTGTACATGGATTGCGGTCGGGGTTTATAGCTATCAAAAACTGCCGATTGATGCAGTGCCCGATATTACCAATACGCAAGTACAAATTAATACCCAAGCCAATGGTTTTACCGCATTGGAGGTTGAGCAGCGGATTACCTATCCAATTGAAACTGCAATGGCGGGTATTCCAGATTTACAGCTGACTCGATCTATTTCACGCTATGGTTTGTCCCAAGTCACTATTGTATTTGAGGATGGCACAGACATCTATTGGGCACGTCAGCAGATTAATCAACGGGTGCAAGAGGTCAAAGCGGACTTACCTAGCGATGTTTCCCCAACCATGTCACCAGTTTCGACGGGTTTAGGTGAAATTTATCAATGGGTCATTAAAGCTGAACCGAATGCCAAAAAAGTGGATGGTACGGCTTATAGCGCGATGGACTTGCGGGAGATCCAAGATTGGATCGTTCGTCCACAATTGCAACGTGTTGCGGGGGTTGCCGAGGTCAACAGTATTGGTGGGTTTAACAAAACCTATGTGGTTGCTCCCGACTTAAACCGTATGCAACAGTTGAATATTTCCTTAAGCCAACTACAAACTGCTTTACAGGAAAATAATGAAAACCGTGGCGCTGGTTATATTGAGGAAAATGGTCAGCAGCTCACAGTCCGTGTTCCGGGGACACTCAACAGTCTTGCAGACATTGAAAATACAACGGTTGCCAGCCCAAATGGGAACCCCATTCGTGTCGCGGATATTGCGCAGGTTTCAATTGACCATGACCTCCGAACAGGAGGAGCAACCTATAACGGCGAAGAAACTGTACTCGGCATCGCTATGATGATGATGGGGGAAAATAGTCGAACGGTGTCTAAAGCTGTAGATGCCAAAATTCAGGAGGTGCAAAGCAGTTTACCGCAAGGTGTCACAATAGAAACGGTTTATGACCGCACGACTTTGGTGGAAAAAGCCATTAAAACGGTGCAAAAGAACTTGGTTGAAGGCGCAATCTTGGTGATTGTGATCCTCTTTTTATTCTTAGGTAATATTCGTGCGGCGTTAATTACAGCCTGTGTGATTCCACTGTCTATGCTGTTTACTTTAACGGGTATGGCACAGCAGAACATCAGTGCCAACCTGATGAGTTTAGGGGCATTGGATTTCGGGATTATTGTCGACGGTGCAGTGGTAATTGTTGAAAACTGTATTCGCCGTTTAGCCCATGCCCAGCAGTTACTCAAACGACCGTTGACTCAGTCGGAACGTTTTAAAGAAGTGTTTTTGGCAGCGCGTCAAGCCCGCCGTCCACTCATTTTTGGTCAGCTGATTATTTTAGTGGTGTATTTACCGATTTTTGCACTGACTGGTGTAGAGGCAAAAATGTTCCACCCAATGGCTTTGACTGTTGTACTTGCACTCGTTGCAGCCATTATTTTGTCGATCAGCTTTGTACCTGCGGCTGTCGCACTTTTTGTCAAAGGTGACATTAAAGAAACTGAAAGCCGTTGGATGCTGTGGCTAAAAGAGCGATATCAGCGAGTATTGGACTGTACCTATCAGTATAAAGCGGTGGTTTTGACCTTCGCACTGTGCTTATTGGTGTTGACGGGATTACTTGCAACACGTATCGGCAGTGAGTTTGCACCGCAACTGAGTGAAGGTGACTTTGCTGTACAGCAACTGCGCTCTCCAAGCACAGGCTTAGAAGAATCACTTCGTATTCAGGAAAATACGGAAAAGCTACTTCTGAAGAAATTCCCTGAAATACAGGCTATTTTTGCGCGAACAGGCACGGCTGAAGTGGCGACCGATGTGATGCCACCGAATATTTCAGATGGTTACGTCATGCTGAAACCCCGTGATGCATGGCCAAATCCAAAAGAAACACTCGATGAACTGCGTAGCCGTATGCAGGCCTATTTAGCAACATTGCCCGGTAACAACAGTGAGTTTTCTCAGCCAATTGAACTGCGTTTCAATGAGTTAATATCGGGTGTACGTAGCGATGTCGGTGTCAAAATCTTTGGCGATGACATGCAAGTATTAAATACGGAAGCTGAAAAAATCAGTAAATTGATTCAACAGGTTTCAGGCAGTACCGCCGTTAAAGTTGAACAAACGTCGGGTTTACCTTTGCTCAATGTGGAAATTGATAAAAGCTTGGCGGCGCAATACGGCCTAAGTGTCAAAACCATACAAGACTATGTATCAGCAAGCATTGGCGGACAAAATGTTGGTGAAATTTTACAGGGTGACCGCCGTTTTGACTTTGTGATTCGACTTAGTGAACAAGACCGTAGTGTCAGTGGGATCGCGCAACTGCCAATACAGCTTCCGAATGGTGGCAGTATTTTACTCACCGATATTGCCACTGTAAAAATGATGGATGGCATCAACCAAGTCAGCCGTGAAAATGGCAAACGTCGTGTGATTGTCACAGCGAATGTGGAAGGGCGCGATTTAGGTTCTTTTGTCACAGAAGTACAAAGTCAGCTTAAACAATACCCACTTCCAAGTGGCTACTGGATTGAATATGGTGGTCAGTTTGAAAATTTGGCCTCGGCACAGGCTCGAATGCAGATTGTGATTCCACTGGCATTATTGACGATCTTTATTTTGCTGATGGCCGTTTTCCATAACATCAAAGAAAGCTTGCTGGTGTTCACGGGTGTTCCATTTGCCCTAACTGGTGGTGTGCTTTTCTTGTGGTTAAGAGACATTCCTTTGTCAATGTCGGCGGGCATTGGTTTCATTGCCTTGTCTGGCGTTGCCGTTTTAAATGGTTTGGTCATGCTGACCTTCATTAAAGAGTTAAGAGGGCAATACCGCTTACATGAAGCCGTTTGGCAGGGAGCGATTTTGCGATTAAGGCCTGTTTTAATGACCGCTTGTGTGGCGTCCTTAGGTTTTGTGCCGATGGCGCTTGCCACAGGCACAGGAGCAGAGGTTCAACGTCCACTGGCGACCGTGGTGATTGGTGGAATTATTTCTTCGACGTTATTGACCTTGGTGCTATTACCAGTGTTGTATCGTTGGATGAATGCAAAAAAAGAAACGAAAGTTTAATCCCTTAATCAGTTGAAGCATGGGGAGGCAAAATAGTCTCCTCATACTTTTTTATACTACTTGATATCAGTCTGATCGCTTTGGAGAGTTAAAAATGGCAAATCTGTTATAGTCTGTTATATTTTTTTCACAAAGAACTGTATCTGTCCTTTCGTATAGGAAACCTTAGAATAATGAATATAGATAGAGCGTTGAGGTATTGGAAATGAACTTTTTACTGAAGAAAAATAGAGCTTGGTTTGTATTCTTTATCATTACTTTATATTCGTTTCTTGGATTTTTTCTTGGATTTATCATTTGGGAATACTTTTTAAAGTAGCAAATGACTTCGCTTAGAACTGCATAGCATTTGTAAAACCTATCGATAGAATAGAAAGAGCTAAAAACGATTTTTAGCTCTTTTCAGTTTTTCCAATAGATTATGTAAAATACTAACTCCACAAATTTACCAAAGATTAAATGTCTCAACCTGCATTTAAATATTTTTGAACAGACTTATGCTGCACTTACTTTATTATTCAACATATCCATAAACGTTTTTAAAATAATATTGGGATTTTTCCCTTTTTTCGTAATTAAGCAAATAGGGGTACTGTACTGTAAAGTATCGTGTAAAATAGGTTTCATCAAACCTTCGCTCACCCATTTTTTTGCATAATGATCGGGGAGAAAACCGACAAATTTTCCAGTAAGTATCAGAAAAGAAATGCCTTCTCGGTCACTTGCGGTTGCAGAGCAATCTAGAAATTGATGGAATTGGGTCGCTTCAGGAGTCATAGCATAATTCGGCTGCACAGCATGCCAATTTTTTAAGTCTTCTAATTTAATATCATTCAAATGTTCAAATATTGGATGTTCATTGCCACAGAATAAAAGTGAACTTTCACTATATAAATTATAGTACTCCAACCCAGATAAAGGAGTAACCAGTGGAATTGCACCTGCATGTAAACGGTTATCTAACACTCTGCATTCAATATCGGATAGAGTACTCATACTAATATTAATCACGACCTCCGAATTTTCTTCGGACAATTGCGCCAAAGTCTTGGTGATATAGCCGCGCGGCATGGTCACTAGGTTGTTAATGATTCCAATATTAAATTCACCTTTAAGGTAATTATGCATTTTATTAATTTTGGCTCGAAAATCTTCAATCGAAGCATTAAGGACTTCGATATATTCTAAAATTTCACGCCCTTCATCTGTCAAGGCAAAACCAGCACGTCCTCGCTGGCAAAGGCGGATCCCCAGTCGATTCTCTAGATCACTCATATGTAAACTAATGGCTGAACGACTAATACCTAAAATGCTTTCGGCAGATGTAAAACTATGACAATCGCATACTGTTTTAAATATTTTTAGAAGTTTTATATCAAAATCAGTCACTTGATTTAATTTTTTGGGTTTCATTCAGTTTTTCTTTTTTAAATCTAAACACAAGATAATTTGAATTTATCAAAACTATGCTGCTCTGTACACTCAAAATATAACTCATGATAAGCAGGCTAATAATGTTTGATTTAGACACTATAAATGATAACGAATGCGCATCGGAAGCTGCTCAATTAGATACGAAAATGAACTTAAACTATCAAGCGCATTGGATGCCATTTACTTCAAATCGCAACTTTCAAAAAGATCCAAGAATTATTGTAGGTGCGAAAGGTTCACACCTGATTGACAGTACTGGACGCGAAATTTACGACTCTTTATCTGGGCTTTGGACTTGCGGTGCAGGACATACATTGCCTGAAATACAGCAGACGGTGAGTCGACAATTATCCACGCTAGACTATTCTCCGGCATTTCAATTTGGCCATCCGCTATCCTTTCAATTGGCTGAAAAAATTGTGCAGCACATGCCTGAAAATTTGCAGCATGTATTTTTTACAGACTCTGGTTCTGAATCTGCCGATACCGCAATTAAGATGGCGCGAGCATATTGGCGCATAAAAGGTAAGCCAAGCAAAACAAAATTGATTGGTCGAGCACGCGGTTACCATGGAGTAAACGTTGCAGGAACCAGTTTAGGCGGAATTGGTGGTAACCGTAAAATGTTTGGTCAGTTGATGGATGTAGATCATCTACCACATACTTTACAGCCAGACCTCAGCTTTACCAAAGGCTGTGCAGAAACGGGCGGTATTGAATTGGCCAATGAAATGCTCAAGCTTATTGAATTGCATGATGCATCGAATATTGCCGCCGTGATTATCGAGCCTGTTTCAGGTTCGGCTGGCTGTATTGTTCCGCCAGTTGGCTATTTAAAGCGCTTAAGAGAAATCTGTAATCAGCATGATATTTTACTTATTTTTGATGAAGTCATTACTGGTTTTGGCCGTATGGGCAAATGGACCGCTGCCGAATACTTTGGTGTGTCACCTGATATTTTGAATTTTGCCAAACAGATTACCAATGGTGCTATTCCACTGGGTGGGGTTGTTGCTAGCCGTGAAATTTACACTGCCTTCATGCAGCAAGATTTACCCGAGCATGCTGTTGAATTCACTCATGGCTACACCTATTCGGCACATCCCGTAGCGTGTTCGGCAGCTTTGGCGACACTAGATGTACTCGAAAATAAACATCTGCTTGATCAATCTGCCGCTTTAGCACCAACTTTTGAGAAGCTTTTGCATCAGTTAAAAAGTGCACCAAATATTGTAGATATTCGCAACTGTGGACTGATTGGTGCAATTCAATTAGCACCGCGTGATGGCGATGCAACAATTCGCAGTTTTGAAATAGGCATGCATTTATGGAAGGCGGGTTTCTATGTTCGCTTTGGCAGCGACACACTTCAGTTTGGACCTATGTTCAATAGTACGCCAGCTGAGCTAGAACGCTTGATGAATGCTGTAGGTGAAGCACTTTATCAAGTGAAATAGGCTTAACTCACATTTAAATCAAATTGGACTGATGACGAATTAATAAATAAAGGATAGATACATGAACAATTTAGAACATTTCAGCCATGGTGAACCGACTAGAACTGCATCTGAAATAGCACCTGCTCATCAAGTGTTAGGGCACTATATAGATGGCAACCTTGTGGTCAAGGGAACGAGAACAGTACCTGTTTATAACCCAGCCACAGGAGAAAAAACCAAAGAAGTCATAATCGCTGATACGCAAACAGTCAATGATGTTATTCAAATGGCCAATGATGTCTTTCCTGCATGGCGTGATGCTCCAGTCATTAAGCGCGCTAGAATTATGTTCAAATTTAAGCAGCTGCTAGAGGAAAATGCCGAAAAAGTTTGTGAGTTGATTGGTCAAGAACATGGCAAAATTGGGCACGATGCAAAAGGTGAACTGCAGCGCGGTATCGAAAACGTAGAATATGCATGTGGCGCACCTGAATTTCTAAAAGGGGAATATTCTAAAAACGTTGGTCCTGACATAGACTCGTGGAGTGAATTTCAGCCTTTAGGTGTGGTTGCAGGCATTACGCCCTTTAACTTCCCCGCAATGGTGCCATTGTGGATGTTCCCAATGGCAATCGTTTGTGGCAACTGCTTTATTCTCAAACCATCAGAAAAGACTCCATCCGCTGCATTATATCTAGCAGAATTGTTAAAACAGGCAGGCTTGCCAGATGGAGTTTTTAATGTGGTAAATGGCGATAAAGAAACGGTTGATGCGCTGTTGCATCATCCTAAAATTCAAGCCGTTAACTTTGTTGGTTCGACACCGATTGCAGAATATATTTACAGCACGGCCACATCGAAAGGTAAACGATGCCAAGCTTTAGGTGGTGCTAAAAATCACGCCATTATCATGCCAGATGCAGACTTAGATAATGTCGTAAATTCACTATTGGGTGCTGCATTTGGTTCATCCGGTGAACGCTGTATGGCGCTATCTGTTGCAGTCGCTATTGGTGATGAAATTGCTGATGCGGTGGTGGAAAAACTCAAACAAGAAATGCAGCAGTTGAAATTTGGTCATTATGCAGATAATAGCAATGATTTTGGTCCGCTGATTAGTCAAGCACATAAAGATAAAGTGCAAGCTTATATCTACAGTGCAGAGCAGCAAGGTGCTAAAATTATTGTCGATGGGCGGAATGTTCAACCTACAGGCTATGAAAAGGGTTTCTTTGTTGGTCCAACCTTAATTGACCATGTATCACCTGATATGACTAGCTACCAGTAGGAAATTTTTGGCCCTGTGTTGCAAGTGATACGCGTGGAGACAATGCAAGAAGCGATGCAGCTGATTAATGACCATGAATATGGTAATGGGACCTGCATCTATACACGTGATGGTGAAGCTTCTCGTTATTTTACCAATAATATTCAGGTTGGTATGGTTGGCGTTAATGTACCATTGCCTGTACCAGTTGCTTATCATAGTTTTGGTGGTTGGAAGCGCTCGTTATTTGGTGATCTGTATGCTTATGGGCCAGATGGTGTTCGTTTTTATACACGTCGTAAAACGGTCACTCAGCGTTGGCCATCTACGCAAGTTCGCGAAGCAAAACAATTTGCTATGCCTACACTCAATTGATATACAGTAAGGGAAAACATCATGTTTTCCCTTTTTATTTTCGTGATGTTGGAGATGTTTATTTTTAATTTTTAGAGCTAATTAAAAAAGGGAATTATAAGATATGAACAGTGACAAAATAGAAAAATTGGGTGAAGGACTTTCCAATAGACATATCACAATGATTAGTATTGGTGGGGTCATTGGTGCAGGATTATTCGTCGGGTCATCTGCAGCAATTGCTAAAGCAGGGCCAGCAGCGGTGCTTGCATATATAATTACAAGTATTTTAGTTTTTTTAGTTATGCGAATGCTTGGTGAGATGGCTGTGGTACAGCCAGACACAGGCTCTTTTTCAACCTATGCGCGCAAAGCGATTGGGCCATGGGCTGGTTTTACCATCGGATGGTTGTATTGGTGGTTTTGGGTTTTGGTTATTCCAATTGAAGCCATTGCTGGTGCTGAAATTTTACATGCATGGTTTCCAGAAGTTTCAAGTGGCATATTTGCGTTTGCCTTTATCATATTACTGAGTCTAGCGAATTTTTTCAGTACCAAAAGTTTCGGTGAGTTTGAGTTCTGGTTTTCATTAATTAAAGTGGTTGCGATTGTTGTCTTTATTGCTATAGGGACATTGGCTGTTTTCGGTGTTTGGCCGCTAGCAAAAGATGTGAGTGGCGTTGGCAATTTGTTCTCCAATGGTGGATTTATGCCACATGGTATGGGTGGTGTTTTATCTGCCATTTTAATCTCAGCATTTTCCTTTTTTGGGATTGAAATTCTTTCAATTGCAGCGGCAGAATCTAAAAATCCAGAAGAAAAAATTAAACGTGCCACTAATTTAGTGCTATATCGCATTATTCTATTTTTCGTGGTTTCGATTTTTCTAGCCGTTGCTTTGGTGGATTGGCGCTCGCCAGATTTACAAAAATTAGGCACTTTCCAATATGTATTGGCGAGTTTAAATGTTCCTCAAACGAAGCTGATTATCGATTCTGTGGTGTTTATTGCCGTTGCAAGCTGTATGAATGCAGCCGTATATACTTCTTCACGGATGCTATTTGCTTTGGCTTCTCGTCAAGAAGCACCTAGAATTGCGACAAAAATCAATACATCTGGTGTACCAGCAATCTCTGTATTTGCATCGACAGTAGTTGGTTTGATCTGTTGTGCAGTCAATTACATGTTCCCAGGTCAAGTATTTGGTTTCTTGCTCTCTACAACAGGATCAATTGCACTGTTGGTGTATTTGGTGATTGCATTTTCTCAACTGCGGTTAAGAACACAGTTAGAAAAATCAGGGGCGGTACTTTCATTTAAAATGTGGCTATTTCCTTGGCTCACATGGTTTGTGATTATCGTGATCATGAGTGTTTTAGCTTATATGTTCTTATCACCAACTTATAGCTATGAAACATCTTTATCACTAGGTGTAACCTTGGTGGTTGTATTCTGCAGCTTAATTGTTACTAGAAAGCGTCGCAAAAACCATACTATGGCTATGAATCTAGAGTAATTTTTAAAACAATGCAGCAAACTATGTATAGTGAAAAATCTTTCATATATCTATACATGGTTTGCTTCAGTCTTTGTAGCATCACCCCACGCTTTCATTTAAATGTGAATGATCTGCAATAAATGAACCCCCAATATCTTTAGGTACAGTCTGTATCGAAATAATTAAAAAAACTGAGATATGTTGAATAATGTGCTTGTTCATTCTACGAAAATTGTGAATACTCATGCCGCAAAATTCAGGCTGTAAAATTATCTTTTGGGGTTAGCAACGACAGTGAAAACGTATCCATTTTCTCGTTTACAAAAAGCATTATTGGCGGTTGGTTCATTTTCATGTCTAGGGCTGAACTCGGTATGGGTACATGCGGCAGAAGAGAGTGATGTAGAACAACTCGCAACCATTACAGCCACGGCTCAAACTGAACAACTGGCTTATTATCAGCCCAAAGTTAATTTGTCTGGGTTTGGCCAGCAAAACCTTGTAGCAATTCCTGCATCGATTCACACCGTTACCGCTGAACTGATCGCAGATCAACATGCGAAAACACTGGGCGATGTGGTAAAGAACGATGCGTCCGTTGGGGAGGGCTATGCACCCATTGGTTACTATGCCAACTTTGTGATGCGTGGGTTTAGCTTAAATGCGGGATCCAGTTATTTACTGAACGGTAATTTGCTACGCGGTGAGCAAAATGTAGCGCTTGAAAACAAAGAGCAAGTTGAAATCCTAAAAGGCATGAGTGCGATTCAAAGTGGGATGTCAACGCCGGGCGGAGTCGTGAACTATGTGAGCAAACGTCCCAAAGATGTCCAGTCTTTAACCCTTGAAGCAGACAGTCATGGCGGTAGTCGTGTGGCAACTGACCTTGGTGGATGGCTTGGAGACAATCAACAATTTGGATATCGACTGAATGCAGCTTATGAAGACATTCACCCCTATGTTGAACATGCCGATGGAAAACGTTTGTTTGGTTCCTTGGCTTTAGACTGGAAAATTTCAGATCGTTCAAAACTTGAATTTGATCTTGAATCACAGCATCAAAAACAGCGTTCGGTACCCGGTTATCAGCTACTTGATGGTAAAACTGTACCGACAGGAGTGAAATGGGATCGTTTACTGGGCTATCAAAGCTGGAGCAAACCGATCACCAATGAAAGTCTAAATACGAGTCTGAAATATAGCTATCAAATCAATGATAACTGGAGTGGCAATCTGTCTGCTTCACAGAGCCGTGTAGTCGTAGATGATTACTCAGCCTTTGCTTGGGGGTGTTACAGCAGTGTGTGTCAAACTTCTGGTCTAGGTAATAGTTTTGACCAAAATGGGAACTATGACATTTATGATTTCCGCAGTCCAGATGACAGTTATTTAACCAATCAATTTAAAACAGGCTTAAACGGAAAATTTAACACTGGAGCATGGCAACATAACCTGAGTTTAGAGCTATCCCATGCTTATAAACGCCATACTCAATATGATGCTATATACTTACCAGTAGTTAAGGACTCTGAATCTACAGGAAATATTTATAATGATCCTATTACCTATACGCCTACGGATAAAGCCTTAGGTAATCATTACAAATCTTTAGATAGTCAACAAACGGCTCTCAATGTGTTGGATCAAATTGAATTTAATGATGCTTGGTCAGTTTTGTTGGGTGGTAAGCTTTTACATTTAAATGAAAGTGCCTATGCTGCGGATGGCAACAGTATCCGTGACACCGACTTTAATCGCTTCTTGCCACAGCTCGCGCTGATGTATCAGCCTTGGCAGAACACTCATCTGTATGCTTCGTATGCCAAAGGAATCAGCGACGGCAGTCAAGCACCTGCATATACAGATAACGCTTATGTTACCTTAGCACCAAGACATTCAACCCAGTATGAGTTAGGTCTTAAACAACAATGGCAAGAGCTACTGTTTACTGCCGCATTGTTTGACTTAACACAAGACCATCAATATACCAACTTAGACAATTACTATGTCACCGATGGTGAACAGCATAATCTAGGTTTGGAATTGGGCTTGCAAGGTCGCGTTGCTGAAAATCTAGATATGACATCGACTTTGGCACTGACCCGTTCACGTTTGGAAGATATACAGGTAGATGCTTATAAAGGGCATCAAACTCAAAACGTACCGACGGTTCGTTTTGCCAGTCATGTGTCTTATCAAATGCCTCAAGTAGAAGGTTTATGTTTACTCGCAGGTATGCAATACAGCAGCAGTAAATATGCCAACAAAACGGGGACGGTTAAAGTTTCAGGCTATACCGTATTCGATGCGGGTGCAGCTTATAACTTCCGTGCTTATGGTTATGACAATATGCTTCGCCTGAATGTGGACAACCTGTTCAATAAAAAATACTGGCGAGATGCAGGAAGCTTTTTCGGGGATGACTATTTATTTCTGGGTACACCACGTACAGCACAATTTTCATGGACTGTGAACTTCTAATAAATAGTTTTAAATAAAAAAGGCATATTGAAGAATATGCCTTTTTTATTTTTACTAGCTTGTTATGAAAAATAGTGACGGAATAACGCAGCTGAAATAATACCAGCAGCAATTGCAACTAACGGCTTTTTCACAAATAACATGACCAATAAAGTAGTCCCTAAAGCCAAACGTGCACCGTTATCTCCCTCAACTGCAATAGGTGCTAAAAGTGCAACCAATACGGAACCAGACATAGCGGTAATAAACCGTTGAACCGTATCACTGATAGGGACATACGACATAATAAACACGCCGCCCCAACGGGTCACAAGAGTGACTATGGTCATAATTAGAATAATGGTCAATGGGTATGCGGTACTTAGCTCGATATTCATATTTTTTTCTCTTTCCAAAGTAGGCCAATCACGCCCCCAGCAAGTGCACCGATAACAACATGGCTATTTTTGGGTAGATACCAATATGCCAATAATGAAATACAGGCCGATGCGATCCAAATTAAAACAATACGAATATCCTTTTTCCCACCAATCACCATCGCTAATAAAAAGCAAGACATAACCATATCGAGGCCAAAAGCATTCGGGTTTTGAATGGTATTGCCAAAATATAACCCAAGCCATGTGCCAATAATCCATGCTACCCAAAGGGCCAAACCGCCGCCGAATAACAACCCAAAGCCAGATTGACCACGGTTAAAGGCTTGCAAAGATAACGCCCAGTTTGCATCGGAAATCACCAGAAGGATGCTATATCTTTTCATTGGGGAAAGATGGCGCAACCAAGGGTAAAGCGAAGCGCCCATTAATAAGTGACGTGCATTAATAAAAAAGACGGTAATGATGAGAGGAAATAGAGAAATTTTTTCTCCCCATAACTCTAAAGTGGCAAACTGAGATGCTCCCGCAAAGACCAAAGTACTCATTAACAGACTAGAGTCATTACTTAGGCCTGTATGCGTCGAAGCAAGTCCAAAGGCAGCACCAAAAATAACAACGAAAAGTGAAATTGGTAGTAGGCTTTTAAAACCAGACCAAATATCTGAAGAATTGAGGCTATAAAGCGCTTGAGTTGTATTACTCAAAAGAATTTCCCTTTCGTTATTGGTTGAGTATTCACACGAAATTATTATTTGCAAAGTAAAATAAATACGTTGTAGCATATGTAAGATATAAATTATGCGCTCAATAACAAAAAATGAAAAACGCATAAAACTCAAGTATACTATTCGAAAAACGAATACAAGTAGACTGACTTGAACCTCATAGATTGGTTAAAATGCTTTGTGACTGTGGTAGACATGGGAACTTTGTCGCAGGCAGCTCCTGAACTTTATCGCTCACAGTCTGCGGTCAGCATGCAACTCAAAAAATTAGAAGAAGCGCTACAGTGCCAACTTTTAATTCGATCACATAGACAAATTGAGTTAACCGCAGAAGGGCAACTTCTTTTAGGTTATGCCAGACGAATTTTAGATTTACATCATGAAACACAACAAGCTTTTCATAAAGATGAACTGGTGGGCCGAATTCGACTTGGTGTACCCGATGAGTATGCTGCTCAATACCTCACACCAGTTTTGAAACGTTTCGCTCCACGCTATGGTGGCGTTGAAATTGAACTCTATTGCGAGCAATCTACGTCTTTGATTCCACGTATAGAAAGAGGTGACTTAGATTTAGCGCTTATTTCACGTGATGATTCACGGCAGGGCACATTATTGTTCCATGAGCCAATGGTTTGGGTGGGTTCAGCCCAATTTGATATTTGGAAAAATGACCCTTTGCCTGTAGCCGTTTATGAAAGTACCAGTTTGGCAAAACGTAGTGCGATTCACTCTCTGGCTTTACAAGGACGCCGTTACAAAGTTGTGTACCATAGTTCAAGTTTAGTCGGGCAAATTGCGGCTGTTGAAAGCGGCCTCGCTGTGGCTGTGCTGGCCAAATGTAGTGTACCTGCTCATTTGGACATTTTAGGCGCTGAACATGGTTTAGGTCCTTTAGAACCAATGGAAGTTGCTATCTTTCGTAGTCGCTCCTCACAGGGTTCAAAAGCTGTCGATCATCTTTATGAGCTATTGATCAAAACCTTAAGACAAGCAACGATTTATTAAAAGATAAAACCTCAAATTTTGTAGATTAAAGTCTGTGTTTTACTCAGCCGCTAATATCAGCCATTCATAGCTGCTGAGTGATTGCATAGGTCAGATCATTCATGATGAACCTGATGGATCGTATTTAAGAAATGTGATCGACACAAAATACAATTTCTAGATCTATACAATCCGATCTTTTTCCAGTAATTTTACTATGGTATGAAAAATGCTAAGAATAAGATGACTCAAAAAGGATGACCTATGAAAAAAACGATTTCAGCTTTAACACTCAGTTTAAGCCTATTACTCCCATGTGCAGCATTTGCCAAAAATAATGTTTTTGTTGTCGCTACTGGCGGAACGATTGCAGGTGCTGGTGCAAGCTCTACCAATAGTGCAACCTATACTGCGGCAAAAGTTCCTGTAGATGCATTATTAAATGCGGTTCCCCAGATTCAAAACCTAGCCAATGTAACTGGTGTGCAGGCAATGCAAGTTGCATCAGAAAGTATTACGGATAAAGAATTATTATCCCTTGCACGTCAAGTCAATGATTTGCTTAAAAAGCCTGATGTGAATGGTGTCGTGATTACACATGGAACAGACACCCTAGAAGAAACAGCTTTCTTTTTAAATTTAGTGATTCATTCAGACAAGCCGATTGTATTGGTCGGGTCAATGCGTCCAAGTACTGCACTTTCTGCTGATGGCCCGTTGAACCTTTATAGTGCGGTTGCACTTGCTGCCGATGACAGCGCAAAAGGTAAAGGGACTTTTGTGCTCATGAATGACGACATTTTTGCAGCACGAGATGTTTCAAAAACAATTAATATCCATACCAATGCATTTATGAGCCAATGGGGAGCACTTGGAACCTTAGTCGAAGGAAAACCATACTGGTTCAGAAATACAGCGAAACGTCATAATAAGAGCTCCGAATTTAATATTGAAAATATTAAAGGCGATAGCTTACCGCTGGTACAAATTGTTTATGGTTCAGGCAATATGTTGCCTGATGCATACACGGCTTATGCTAAAGCAGGAGCAAAAGCTATTATTCATGCAGGTACAGGGAATGGCTCGGTAGCCAATTATATTGTCCCAACATTAACTGACTTACAAAAACAAGGTGTGCAAATTATTCGTTCATCTCGCGTACCTCAAGGTTTTGTTCTTAGAAATGCAGAACAACCAGATGACAAATATGGGTGGGTCGTCGCACATGATCTTAACCCGCAAAAAGCCAAATTACTTGCTGCACTTGCTTTAACAAAAACCAAAGATGCCAAGGAAATTCAACGCATTTTTTGGGATTACTAAACTCAATAACTGTGAACTCGCATAGTAACGCTTTTCACCTAAGCACCTTAAAAATTTAAGGTGCTTATTTAACGTCTATAAATAGATCAAATTCATCGACTCTATATATCGAATCAATATTTAACAAATCAATAGCAACCTATACTCACCATCCTTTTCAACTGGTGCTCTATGCACACAGGGCAAGGCTTGTTGCGTAGGATGATCTACAGCCAAACGCCAAAGATGGCCTAAGCCCAAATTGACAGGTTTTGCATTCGGTTTAGGCTGATAATGTAAATCAAAAAAATATTCTTCTAGGAAAGTTTCAAACTCTGCTTCTGGGCCGTCATGTAGTTCTTTGAGTTTTTCTCTGATTTCAGGAATCAAAATCTTTTGCTCTACCTGATCATTGGCCACGATATCACTCGCAGCACCGTGATAGGTACATAAGAAAGTATCTGTTTCTATGGGTGAGCGATCAATATGAAACGAATATACATCCGTTGAAATAAAATCTAGCTCCTCATCACGCTCATAATATTTTAGTAAATTAAGCGTAGGGGATGCTCCAAAATCAGTTAATAGCTGAATATCTTTTAAAATAATTTCCCTTGCTAAATTTCCTTGTTCTGAAAGATGTAGCCCTAAAAGATCTTCAATAGAAACTTCTTTAATATTCTCTTTTAACTCAAGTTTAGCCACAATTTCTTTAAAATCACCAATCAAATCTCTATGCCAGCAAAGTGCATTCATCTCTCCTTGAAATTTGGAGTTTACAAGTTCAGAGAAAGAAGAAACTACACTAATTTGGGCGTTGTCAGAAAACGGGTTTTTCATATCAGAAGTAAGTATTAAAGCATGTCCAATATTATACGTTTAGTTTGATCATAGAAATGCTGAATAATTCACGACAAAGATAGATTTTTCAAAGCTAATATTATGTTACTTGGAATACTCAGCAACGTGAATTATGATCGTAGAGATTAACGTTGCTGAGCTGTGGCAACAAGCAGTGTCGTGTAGGCTACACAGTCTCAGATATTCTATTTAACATAAAATGAAGTTATGCGACTTCAGAATGACTTTTGAAATTAAATTAATATGGATAGACAGCTTTATAAAAGATATTTTAAACAGACAGATAACGTCACTTTTCCTTGCCCTAGTTGCACTAATCTAAGTTTAAAATTAAATAAGGATAAATTTTTTGCAGAAGATACTGCATCGTCAAAAAAAATGAAGGCAGATGATGACTATTGGGAACCGGAATGGTTAACTTCTGTTTTTACTACTGTACTTATTTGCAATAATTCAGATTGTGCTGAATCAGTTATATGTTCTGGTATTGGATCCGTGGATTGGGAGCCAGAACCTAATGAACATGGCGAAATGGAACAACAATACTATTCGTACTATCTTCCAAAAATATTTATCCCTACAATACATTTTTTCAATATTCCAGAAAAATGCCCTGATAACGTTAAATCATTATTAATTGAAGCTTTTTCCTTGACACTTCAATCCCCAGGCTCAGCAGCAAATAAAGTTAGAGCCGCCATTGAAAATATTCTAACAGAATATGGTGTTCCTAGATATTCTAGAAAAAATGGGAAAAATAACAGGTTAACTTTAGATTCTAGAATTGCGAAAGCAAAGGATAAAAATGCAGTTTTAGGTGAGCTTGAAAATATTCTATATGCCATTAAATGGCTTGGTAATGCAGGAAGTCATGCTAATTCTGAAATATTACAGGATGATGTCTTTGATGCCTATGAGTTAATGAGTCATTTATTGAGTGAATTATATCATTCTAAAGCTGATATAAATAAACTAGCAAAAGCTATTAGAAAGAAAAAAGGACCTATCAAAAAATAATTTGCAAAAGAGCCCACATTATCTAATGGTGGATTCTAGTCTCAAATTTGAGATTTTTACCTTAATTCAAAAAAATTGAACCATTATCAACAGTTCATCGTAAAGAAACAGAAGTAGCTGAACCTGATCTATAACCTGAGTATCAATACAACTTCAGTTTAATCCTGTATCAGCTACTTATTTAGATCAATTGACTTCCTTTATTCATGTTCTCTACGAAGACTCAATGAAAGCTCATCCCAACGTTGTATTGCTGCATCCATCGCTTGCATTTTGACATGACCAAAACCTCGTACATCTGCTGGTAATTTAGCAATTTGCTCAGCTACAGATAAGTCATAGCTTTCAGGTGCAGAACTAATGGCTTTCACAAATGCGATATAACGATCACGCCAAGCATGTTCTTTTTGACGTTCTTGCTGTAAAGCAAATGGATCAAGAAAAGTTTCTCTGAGCCACTGTAGGCGAGCAAGAATCATCATCGGAATGCGCATCCAATATCCGAAAGCACGTTTGCGTATGGTGCCATGAGCACCCAAAGCAGGAGGGGCTAAGTGATAGGTTAAACGTAGACCTTGACCAAATTGGGTTTCAATCGATTGTTTAAAACTTTTTCCTGTGAGTAAGCGTGCAACTTCATATTCATCTTTATACGCCATGACTCTATATAACTGTGTCGCAATGGTTCCAGTTAATTCTTCGGGCAATACTTTGGCAGCTTGTTCCACCAGAGTTCGATACTGCGTTGCATAATCTTGATTCCAATACTCGACCAGACGCGCAGAACGATCTTCAATGAGTTCAGCCAACGTGGTTGGTTTAGGCATCGTTGGGATCGTTGCAATAATGCGTTTGGCTAAGTCAGGATCACTCATCAGATGGCAACCGATGCGGAAAGCTTCAAGGTTTTTTTCAGTAGCCGTACCGTTGAGGTGAATTGCCTTTTCAATACTTTCGCGTTTAAGCGGAATCTGACCTGCTTGCCAAGCCATGCCAAGTAAGATTTGATTTGCAAAGATTGCATCACCTAAAACCTGTGTGGCAATACGTGTTACAGATAAAGATGTGAGTTTTCCTTGAGTCGTTTTACCACGAAGTCGATGAATCAAATCTGCAATTGGCGCATACCAATCACGAGATTGAAGGAAATCAGAAGTAGGGGAACCATCTTCATTGACGATGACAACAGCATCAGCTTTTAAACGAGACAGTGCCGCATTACTGCCTGCAACAATCGCATCTGCACCAATTAAAACATCACATTGACCCGCAGGGATTTTGGTTGCCGAGATTTGATCATCTTCAGTCGCGAGTTGTATATAGGAATAAACCGTACCACCTTTTTGAGCCAGCCCAGCCATATCCATAATACGTGCTGCTTTTCCTTCTAAATGGGCAGCCATTCCTAATAAAGCACCTGCTGTAACCACACCTGTACCGCCAACACCACCAACCATGATCCGGATGGGTTGTTGATCCAATTCAGGAAGGATTGGTTTTTCTGGCCAGCCAGCTTCTATTCCTTTGAATATTTCTGGACGTTTCATATCACGGGTATGAACGGTGACAAAACTTGGACAGAAACCATCCACACAAGAGAAGTCTTTGTTGCAACTGCTTTGATTGATTTGACGTTTCGTTCCTAATGCCGTTTCAACAGGTTCGATAGATAAGCAGTTCGATTGTTTAGAACAGTCACCGCAACCTTCACAAATATCACTATTGATAAAAACTCGCTCTGCAACATCAGGATATGCATTGCGTTTACGACGACGACGTTTTTCACTGGCACAGGTTTGAACATAAATTAACGCCGTAACGCCAGAAATCTCTCGTAATTTGCGTTGGACATCATCTAATTCATTTCTATGGTAAATCTCGACATGAGACGCAATACCTTCTTCGGCATGAATCAGCTCAGGTTCATCCGTGACGATGACTTGTTTTGTGATTCCTTCAGCATCCAATTGTCGTGTTAACTGTGCCACGCTCAGATGACCATCGACATGCTGTCCACCCGTCATTGCCACTGCATCGTTATAGAGAATTTTGTAGGTCATATTGAGTTTTGCAGCAATCGCTTGGCGGATAGCCAGATAACCTGAATGAAAATAGGTTCCATCGCCTAGATTGGCAAAAATATGCTTTTCATTGGTGAAATGGGAAGCACCAGCCCAACTTACGCCTTCGCCACCCATTTGCGTGAACGTTTCTGTGCCATGATTCTGTAACACGGCAATATAATGACAACCGATCCCGCCCAGTGCACGACTGCCTTCGGGTAATGCTGTTGATGAATTGTGAGGGCAACCGCTACAAAAGAAAGGTTTGCGTTCTGCAATATCCAGAACATGCCGTGACTCGTACTCTGCTTTTTGCAATAGCTCAAGTCTATTTTGAATTTGTGTTTTTAAACTTTCTGGAAGATCTAATTTTAAGAATCGAGCGGCCAACATTTTTGCAATCGGTTCAGGTTGGAATTCATAGTGACCAATCAAAGGCGCTTCATCAATCGATGTACTCCATTCACCTTTTCCATCACTCGCTTTACCAATGATACGAGGGCGTTTGCCATCTGGAAGCGCATAGAGTTCATCTTTAATCTGTGCTTCAAGAATCGGGCGTTTTTCTTCAACAACAATCAGTTCTTCTAAACCTTCGGCAAATTCACGCAGACCTTGCGGTTCTAAGGGCCAAATTAAAGCAACTTGATACACTCTCAATCCGAGCTGTTGAGCTGTTTCACCTTCAATTCCGAGAATACGTAACGCTTCAATCGTATCTAAATAACCTTTACCACTTGCTGCAATGCCAATACGCGCATCAGCACAATGCCATGTCACTTGATTCAGTTCATTTTCACGTGCATAAGCCAATACAGCGGGTAAGCGATATTGATAAAGACGTTGTTCTTGTTGAATGCCGTGATCAGGCCAACGAATATTAACACCATCTTCAGGCATTTGAATATTTTGGGGTAAAACAGGAGTGACTCGATCTAAATCCACATGAACAGAAGCCGAGGTTTCGACGATTTCACTGACTAACTTCATCGAAGTCCATACACCCGAAAAGCGTGACATGGCGACCGCATGTACACCTAAATCAAGAATTTGCTGTATTGAAGTCGGGTAAAAAATTGGAATGCCACAACCGATCATCACGTGTTCTGACTGGTGTGGAATACTTGACGATTTACAAGAGTGGTCATCACCAAAAAAGGCAACCACACCACCTCGTTCTGATGTTCCTGCAAGATTGGCATGACGGAGAACATCTCCAGAACGATCTACCCCTGGGCCTTTGCCATACCACCATGCGGTCACACCATCATATTTACCTTGACCTGCGAGATTGGCTTGTTGGGTACCCCAAATTGCAGTAGCAGCGAGATCTTCATTTACACCGGGTTGAAAAACAACATGATGGTCTTTGAGTATGCCTTCAACTTGCCAGAGAAAATTATCATAGTTTCCTACAGGGGAACCACGATAACCCGAAATAAAGCCAGCAGTATGATAACCGTTTAAAGTATCCCGCCGTGTTTGTGCGAGTGGTAAACGCACCATAGCCTGAATACCAGTCATGTAAGCAGTACCGTCATCACTGAGATATTTATCTTCAAGTGACACATCCTTGGTTGGAATTTTATTTGGGGTAAATTTTGTCGCTATATTCATTTATATCTCCTTTGAATTTTGTAGATCGAGCTACTTTCTTTTCTCAACATCCCGTTGAATATTTGGAGTAAATGACATACTCGAAAAAAGATTGATCAGTTCAACTTAAGACAATGAAACTGTTCAATGTATGTACATTAATGTCATTGTGGGTGATCCAGACTGGTGCAACAATGCGTAATTAAGAAAAACATATTTACGTTATGCGCAAAAATCTTGAGGGTGGATTACTCCACGCAATGCATGCTTTCCTAAAAGTCATTGATAGTGGAAGCTTTACGGCTGCCGCAGAGCAGATGGAACTGACAACAGCGCAAGTGTCTCGACTGATTAGCGAGTTAGAAGGGCGTTTAGGTACAAAATTACTACAACGATCGACCAGACAGCATGCATTGACCGATATTGGTGCAACTTATGCAGAGCAATGCCGTCAAGTGCTTGCAATGGTGGAAGAAGCCGAAGCTCAAGCCATGGGAATGGCAAGCAAACCGCAGGGCAGATTACGTGTTTTGAGTATGGGTAGTTTTGGCCATCATTATGTTTCTCCGATGCTGGCCGAGTTCTGTCAAACTTATCCAGACCTTACGGTTGAATACCGTACTTCGCAGAATGTACCAGACCTCTTAGCCAAAGGAATTGATGTCAGTTTATATCTCACTGAATCTTTGGCCGACTCAAGATTTGTTGCTCGCCGAATTGGAACAATATTTTCATTACTTTGCGCATCGCCAGCCTATTTAGAAAAATATGGCGAACCAAAATCATTAGATGATCTACAAAAACATGCCTGTTTAAGATTGGTGAATCCATCTATTACACCGCAATGGCATCTAGTCAGTGAAAATAGTTGTTCATATCAAATCGATATTACAGGCCAATTGATTGCAGATACACCAGAACTATTATTAGACATGGTGCAGCAAGATATGGGCATAGCATTACTTCCAACTTTTGCTGTGATTGAGGCTATACGTACTGGGCGATTGCGCCGTGTTTTAGCAGATTGGAGATCACCTGATATTGGTGTTTATACTTTACTCCCATCGCGTCATTTTATTGATGCTAAAACAAGAGCATGGTTAACCTGGGTTGAGCAGCATATTTCACCTAAAATTCAGAGTGATACAGAGTATTTTTTATAATGCATGCAGTTTCCATAATCTTCAATTTATTCTTTCACTTCTTGTTGTATCCATCCAACAAATTTTTCAATAAGTGGTGAGTTTTCCTGACTGGAATGTATTAAATAATATGCTCGCTTTTTTTCTAGTTTTTTAGTCGAAACTATAACTAATTCCTTCTTTTGTAATTCTTTTTTGATAAGCATTTGTGGAATTAACGCCATTCCCATACCATGATTAGCAGCAACAGCTAACATTGAAAATAATTCATGACGTTGACCATGGTTAGGGTTAGGGTGCTTTATTGGATGGAGATTAAACCATTCCTCCCAAATATGAGGTCTTGTTGTTTGTTGTAACAACGGAAGTTCTATTAATTGTTGTGCACTTAAATCAAAGCTATTGATATTAATCATAGTAGCATCAGGAAAATAGCGTGTAATTAAGCTAGGTGCGCATACGGCAACCACATCTTCATGCATTAAAAAGTGGCTACATGTGCCAGGCCATTGTTCAACTTGTTGAGGTGTACCTGCATAAATAGCAGCATCTAGAATATGGTCATTAAATAAAAAAGGTCGTGTACTAGTTTCTAAATGGACAGTAATTTCAGGATAGAGCTGATTAAAGGTTTGTAACTTTGGCAACAACCAGCGTGTAGCAAATGTAGGCACTACCCCGAGTTTTAAAGTACCTCCTTGTCCTTTGTGCGCAATAACATCTAGTGTGGTCTGTTCTAATCCCTTTAGATAGGGCGTAATACTCTTGAAATATTGTTGGCCTACATATGTTAATTCTACGCCATGCCGTGTTCGGGTAAATAAGGGAACATCTAAATAGTTTTCTAATTGTTGTATTTGTCTAGAAACAGCACTTTGAGTTAAAAACAGTTCTTGGGATGCATGCGTATAGCTAGCATGACGTGCTGCCGATTCAAAACATAAAAGTGCTTGCAAAGAAGGAATTTTACGGCGCATATTTCATCCTTGAAAATATTAAGATATCAATAAATTAAATATCATTATGTTATGACTATACAACTTAAGTGTAAAAACCTTCAATCATCCTGATAATTTCAGTTTAAGAATTTTAAATTAAATAAAGTATGCCGAAAACGCATAACTGCATGCATATTTATTGTTTGAAAGAAAGACGATTCACGCATACAGTCAATCCAAGAATAATACAACACATGGACTTAAAGGCTGGTGAGGACACTATGAATCAAATGGTAAATTCTAAGAAAGTAAGTAAATCAAATTTTAACTGGCAAGACCCGTTCCTGATAGAACAGCAACTCAGTTCAGAAGAGCGCATGATTCGTGATGCAGCAGCTGCTTACTGTCAAGACAAGTTGATGCCACGGGTTTTAGAGCAGTTCCGCCATGAAAAAACCGATCCAGCTATTTTTCGTGAAATGGGTGAATTAGGATTGCTGGGTCCAACCATTCCTGAACAGTACGGTGGTGCTGGTTTGAATTATGTCAGCTATGGCCTGATTGCACGTGAAATTGAGCGAGTCGATTCAGGTTATCGTTCAATGGCCAGCGTACAAAGTTCACTGGTCATGGTCCCGATTCATGAATTTGGTTCTGAAGAACAAAAACAGAAGTATTTACCAAAATTAGCCACAGGGGAATATATTGGCTGTTTCGGCTTGACTGAACCAGATCATGGTTCTGATCCGGGCAGCATGATTACCCGTGCCAAAAAAGTCGATGGCGGTTACCGCTTAACTGGCGCAAAAATGTGGATTACCAATAGTCCGATAGCAGATGTATTCGTGGTCTGGGCCAAGGAAGTATCCGCTGAGGGAAATGTCGGTGACATTCGCGGGTTTATTTTGGAAAAAGGCTGGGAAGGGCTTTCAGCGCCTGTGATTCATGGCAAGGTCGGCCTACGTGCATCGATCACCGGTGAAATTGTGATGGATAACGTGTTTGTACCGGAAGAGAATGCATTTCCAGAAGTACGTGGCTTAAAAGGTCCATTTACCTGTCTGAACAGTGCGCGTTACGGGATTGCTTGGGGGGCCATGGGCGCAGCAGAATTCTGCTGGCATACGGCACATCAATACACCATGGATCGTAAACAGTTTGGCCGGCCACTTGCTGCCAATCAGTTGATTCAGAAGAAACTGGCCGATATGCAAACTGAAATTGCACTCGGTTTACAGGTGGCTTTACGTTTTGGTCGTATGAAAGATGAAGGTATCGCATCAGTTGAAGGTACGTCTTTAATTAAGCGTAATAACTGTGGTAAAGCTCTAGATATTGCACGTCTGGCACGTGACATGATGGGTGGTAACGGGATCTCTGATGAATTTGGCGTAGCACGCCATCTGGTTAATCTGGAAGTAGTCAATACCTATGAAGGTACCCATGATGTTCATGCGTTAATTTTAGGACGCTCACAAACTGGAATTGCCGCATTCGGTAACTAATTTAGTTCTTCAATTCAGGATGTTTATTTATAGGCATCCTTGAGACTTTTTTGTCTCAAAAATCAAAAATCAAAAATCAAAAATCAAAAATCAAAAATCAAAAATCAAAAATCAAAAATCAACAATTAACTTAAATTAAAGGATTCATCGTGAAACATTCTTGTAAATCTGTGCGTTTTCAAGCTTAAAGTTCAAATGGAACGATAGAAAAATAATAAAGAACCTAAGGCAAATGTAGAGAAATAATAGGACTGCCGATGACTCATTTGGGAAAATGAGGGATATGGAAATGAATAATGATATACAAGCTGAAGCAGGAACGCTCAGCAGAAAATTACCATCCAATATAGGTACAGTGCACCGTATTCATAAAAACACCTGGAAAATTGCATTTGTTTTTGCATTTATTTCTCTGGTAATTGATGGTGTCGACATCATGCTGTTGTCATTCAGCTTGACCAGTTTAAAGGCTGAGTTCGGTCTAACTTCATTTCAAGCCGGTATGCTGGGAAGTTCATCACTAGCAGGGATGGCACTTGGTGGAATTACAGGTGGATGGGCATGTGACAAATTCGGTCGTGTCAAAACCATCGCCTGGTCTGTGGTTTTCTTTTCAATTATGACCTGTATTTTGGGCTTCACTCAAACTTATGAGCAGTTCATGATTTTGCGGTTTATTGGCGCATTTGGATTAGGTTCGTTATACATGGCGTGTAATACGCTGATGGCTGAATATGTACCAACAAAATATCGCACCACCGTTTTAGGCACATTACAGACAGGTCAAACCATTGGTTATATCGTGGCGACGTTGTTGGCGGGCGCAATTATCCCTGACCATGGCTGGCGTATGCTGTTTTATGTCACGATTGTTCCAGCAGCATTTGCACTTATTTTCATGCGTTTTGTACCTGAACCTGCATCTTGGCAGGAAGCAAAAATAGAACAATTTAAACGTAAAGAATTGAAAATTGAGCCTACAACTGAAGTAATCACTGCAAAAGCTCCCTCTGAAAGTGTGTATAAACGTATTTTTGGCCATACTCAACACCGCAAAATGTTTTTGCTGTGGATGACCACGGCTGCCTTCTTACAGTTTGGTTACTACGGTGTCAATAACTGGATGCCAACCTATTTAGAAACAGAACTGAATATGAACTTCAAAGCTTTAACAGGCTATATGGTGGGTGCATATACAGCAATGATTCTAGGGAAAATTATTGCAGGCTATGCCGCAGATAAATTGGGTCGTCGGGTAACTTTTGTCTTTGGTACAGTTGCGACAGCCGCATTTTTACCAGTGATTATTTTCTACAATACACCAAACAATATTGCTTATTTATTAATTACCTTTGGTTTCCTCTATGGAATTCCATACGGTGTAAATGCAACTTATATGGCGGAAACCTTCGCGACCGATGTTCGTGGTACAGCCATTGGCGGTGCGTATAACATGGGACGTTTAGGTGCTGCGATTGCGCCTGCTACCATCGGGATTATTGCGGCAGGTGGTTCATTCACTATGGCATTTATTGTAATGGGTACAGCCTACTTTATTGCGGGTGTTATTCCAGGCCTGTTTATCCGTGAACGTCAGTATGATCCACAGCAATCTTCATTAGTGACGGCCACAAATACGGAAGAGAAAACGCCGAGTAGTGTGGAAGTAATCAACAAAACAATTACCGCTAAATAATAAAAATGGCCAGCAGCTTTCTCTGCTGGCTTTTGGAGTAGAACATGGGTGCATTACAAGGAATACGGGTACTGGATTTAAGCCGCGTACTGGCAGGTCCATGGTGCGGACAGATTTTGGCAGATCTAGGTGCTGAAGTGATTAAAATTGAACGTCCAAAAGTGGGAGATGACACCCGTATGTGGGGACCACCGTGGATGCTGGATAATCAGGGTGCTGCCACCCGTGAATCGGGCTATTACCAGTGTACCAACCGCAACAAATATTCAGTTGCTATCGATATTGCAACTGAACAAGGGCAGGAACTGATTCGTGAAATTGCTAAAACTGCCGATGTAGTGATTGAAAACTATAAAGCAGGCTCATTGGAAAAATACGGTTTAGATTATGCATCTTTAAATCAGCTTAATCCGAACTTGGTCTATTGCTCGATTACCGGATTCGGTCAAACTGGACCGCGTGCAGAAGAGTTGGGGTATGACTTTATTATTCAAGGTATGTCCGGATTAATGAGTATTACAGGTGAAAAAGATGAGTTACCCGGTGGCGGTGCACAAAAAGTCGGTGTAGCTGTGGTCGATATTCAAACGGGGCTGTATGCAACCGTTGCCATTCAGGCGGCTTTACTGGCTCGCCAACACACTGGTTGTGGGCAATATATCGATTTATCCTTATTAGACGTACAGGTGGCTACACTGGCCAATCAGGGCATGAATTATTTAACTTCTGGTGTTGCTCCAAAGCGCATGGGGAATAATCATCCGAATATTGTTCCCTATCAGACATTTAGAGCCAAGGATAAAGAATTTATTATCGCTTGTGGCAATGATAAGCAGTTTAAAGATTTGTGCATTGCCATTGAGCTTCCTAAATTATTAGAAGATAAAAAGTTCCAACATAATCAGGATCGGGTTAAGCATCGTGATGAATTGATTCCATTGCTGTCAGAGTACTTCTTGACTAAAAATGCACAAGATTGGGTAGCGGCAATTCATGCAGTAAAAGTGCCGGTCGGGGTGATTAACTCGATAGAAGATGCACTGCATGAACCACAAATTCAGTCTCGGAATATGGTGGTGGATGTTGCACATCCGTTGAATGATCAATTTAAAATGATTGGTTCACCGATAAAGTTATCCAATACGCCGGTTGAATATAAGCATGCTGCGCCACAGTTGGGTGAACATACGCTAAAGATTTTATTACAGTATAAAACCCGAGAAGAACTCGCTTCTTTACAAGCTAAAGGTATTATTGATAGCTCAATAAATATTTTAAATGACGGTTCGGTTGCTTGAATGTGTATCCAATAGATAAATGTACCCATTAAATTTGGGCTGCTCCAAGTATCCTGACATGAGGCAGCCAGATGTTGAAGTTGCTTCAAAGGCTTCAATTTTAGAGAAGTCTATACCGATGAAGCATTGATTTAAGTAAATAACAGTAATGGAGCAATTAACAGAGGAAATGGGTTATGTGTGGACTGGACAATCGTTACAAGAAAAGCAGTCATAAGCCCAAGCTAGTTTCTTATTGGCATTGTCAATGTTGGTCGTACTTTTAGTCTTTACTGCTTTTTATGAAACTTGGTCGATTCCATTATCTGAATAGCCACCAAAAAATTAGACACACAGAGCCGGATTGAAATAGGATTTTTCATACTCTAATGGAGAACGTTGACCATTAGAACCATGTCTGCGTTTTGAATTGTAGAACATCTCAATATATTCAAAGATATCCGTCCTCGCTTCAGACCTAGTTGTGTAAATTTTCTTTTTAATTCGTTCCCGCTTTAATAACTGGAAGAAACTTTCTGCGACATTAACTGCTTCAATTTTGAATTCTTCAGGATATCTTTTACTGCTCATAAGCACCTCGTTTATTAGTCATTTTATCTAACTTCAAGGTGTCTATAAAATTGGTAACTATTCAGTTCATTCACAATTGAAGCCAAGAATGGTTACTTCACAGAATAGCTCGCCAGCAACGTGGCTTCATTTTTCATCTGGAATCGCACTCGTATAAACCATTACCAGATCAAGTCTACTATTAGAGATCTTAAGGCACATGTTTTGTTTACTGTCTGATGTGGACGAGCTCTATATTTGTAGTATTGGAAGAAGCTGCAGTTATTGATCGAGCAAATATTTGCTCATTTAATTTAAATTACCATGAGAATGCGCAAATATATTCTCATTTTTTTTATTTTATGATATTTTTGAGAAAATATTTGCTCACTTCTATCTATGGAAAAATTAACGATCCAAGCTCTTCTCGGTACAGAATGGCTAGATATAGCAGAACTCAAGGTATTAGAACCACATAAAGGTTCTGCAAGTGCGAGTGAGTTATCCTACGAATTAGAATATGCCATTTCTTATCTAGATAAGAGAGATGAACATGCCTGTAGCTTAGCACTTCCTGTTCAGATTCTTATTCAACATGAATCGAAAGTCTGGTTTAGTTTTTTAGATGATATTGTTCCATCTGGTGCTGCTCGACGTTATTTAGTGCAATATCTAGGTCTGCAAAAACTTTCACTAGCAGAACAAGATTTTACTTTATTAGAAAAAGGCACAATTGCTCCTGTAGGGAATCTAAGAGTTAAGGAATCAGTTCCACCAATAAATCTAGAATCAACATTACACTTACGCAAGTTCACTACTGATGATGTTACAGAACGAAATATTGATTTTCTCGAATACGCACAACAAATGGGTGCAATTAGTGGCGGTGCAACTGGTGCAGGAGGTGAGGCTCCAAAACTACTAATTCGCGTGTCAAAGGATCAGCAAGTTTGGATTGATACCTATCAAAATTCTTTTGATGAACCAGATCAGCATTATCTAGTTAAATTCCCTCGAAATAAGCGTAGTGCAATAGATTGCGACATATTGAGAGCAGAATATCATTTTTATCTTGTCCTGAATGAACTTGGATTTACAACAATTGAAACTTCTCAGATGAAGCTGATTGAAGGTCAGAAATACCCTTCGTTATGGCTGCCGAGATTTGACACAGAGTGGCGTAATCAACAATGGCATCGACTCGGGCTTGAGTCGGTTTATTCAGTATTGAATAAAGCATCAGGGAGCCATTTGAATCATTTTGAAGTCATAGACGCGCTTTGTACTTTATTAAAATCGGTGGACAAAAACTTTGATTCTTCGCAGTTCGTTTGTGAGTGGTTACAAAGGGATCTGCTTAATATCATTTTTGGTAACTCAGATAATCACGGTCGTAATACGTCTTTCTTAAAAAAATCAGGACGAATATTTCTTGCTCCAATTTACGACTTTGCCCCAATGAAAGCCGATCCAGAAGTTGTAACGAGATCAACAACATGGGGAAGTCCGTATGAAGAAGGAGGGGAATACCGCTGGGAAAGTATTAGCCGAAATCTTGCACATTGGTGTGAACCACAAATATCTTTAAGTACATTGAAAACATTGGCGAGCAAACTTCTTGGTCTCAAACAGCAATTAATCAATAGAGGTGTTCCCCAAACGATTATAGATATGCCAGGTCTAGGATATGACTTTATTGAAGCCAAATTGAGTCGATGGGAACTATTATGAAAAAGGAAAATCAGCCACTTGACCGTCAGCAATTGCTCATTGATTTATATACGCAATATTTATTCGGTAAAATTACCTTGGGGCAACTGCTGAGCCACTTGCGCAAAAATGTATTGGGGCTATCTCAAGAAAAATATGCAGCAATTGTCGGAATCAGTCGGCGTACTTTAACAGACATTGAACAGGATAAAGGTCAACTGACTCAGGTCGTGTTAGATAAGGTGTTTAAACCACTTGGCTTAAAAGCCGGCCTCGTACCGACACATGAGCATATCGTTCACAAGATTATTCAGCCATCTAGTGATTAAAAACTTAAGATTGAAGCTATTTTTATCATCACATCAATAGGCTGCGCGCGTAGATTTCGGCATAACGTATATTATGTTCATTAGCGTACTCGGCATCGTGAATATAATTTTACTGGGATTCACGATGTCGAGCTGTAGCAACAACTGTGTTGTGTAGGCTACAGTCTTGGATATGCTATTTAACATAATCCTACGTTATGCGACATTCGGCTCTGAGCTTTGCTTTATCTTCTAAAATTGCTTCGCTAGATAAAATTGCTTTGTATAGAAACACTGGTGTTCCTTCTTCGGCATCTTCTACTTTTAGCTGCTTTGTTCCATCTCGATATTCAAATATAGCAACAGGGTAGTTGTCCCGATCTGCTATATAAAAACGTCTGTCTTTTACAATCAGTTTATGGTCTTCAAATTGGTGTTGAAGCAATCTCATGAATTTACTTTCGTTTGGCGAAAGTAAATTTAGTTGTCTGATTCTGTCCGCATCATTGTGATAGCGGATTTTTTCGCGCTGCCTTTCATTGTAGTTCAGGTACACATTTCTTGTTTTTTGTGGGGTCTCTTTTGGTTTTTCTTGCCTAGAATCCCTAAGCAAATAACCAACAATAAATCCCAGAATAAGACAAAAGATTGCTAATCCCATTATTCGTCTTTCCCTAGAATCTTTCGGCGATATTCCAACACTTCGTCTTCAGTCAGATTTTTTAAGTGATGGTAAATGAGCGCATTCAATACATCGGTGTTTTGTATTTCCAATCTGAGCTTGTATTTAATTTCCCATTTAGCATTCTCAATTTTGTCTGCTAAATCTTCCTGAACTCTAATCTGTACTGAAGCCATGTCTGCCCCACTGTCATACCGTGTCAATGAGGCATTATTATATAACCTGTTGCATTGACACAGTGTTTCATGGTAACTTTCGCTAAATTATGTTTCCCTGTGTCAGGGTGTCAATATGCTAATAACTTTTAATAATCCTCAAGACTTCACCCAAGCAGCATTTAACAGGGTGGCAGAGCTTGTTTCTCAACATGGCCAATGTGCATTAGATAACTTTGTACCTGCTTTCTCCACAGAGCAGTGTTTAGAGCACTTGGCATTTGTTGCGTCTGAAATGGCTTATGACTATTCGCTGATTGATGTTCATGCAGATTTATACAAAAAAACAAACGCTGAATTAAAAGAAATGGGGGATTGCTAGATGGATCATATTCTCGCAGGTTTATTTATCCTCGGGTTTTTTGGATTTATCTGCTTTCTGATTATTGCAGTTGTTTTTTATGACGGGCCAGCAAGATGAAAATTCAAAGCATCGTTCTAGGATCTGTTGATGTTGAGTGCCCAAAGTGCTTCTCAAGATTTCATCACCAGTATTTGCCATTTCATATGTCTAAGTGTGAGGGCTGATTCATGTTTGAGCCTCAAGATCAAATACCTTGGTACGTTTGGATTTTCGTAGCTTTCATCTTTGTGTCTTATGTCTATTTTGTTCACCGTCTTACTAATTATTATGGGGTACAGCTCTAATGACTAATAAAACTAATCAGAAAAAACCTGTACAAAAAACAACCCAAACCCGTAAAAACACGGTGGAAAGCCCTAAATCTGCACAATTCTTCTCAGCAGAATCTAGTCGCCTGACTGATTTTTCTACCCCCGTTTATAACATGCGGGTTACGATTGACTAAATTTGAATCACAATAGGGCTTTTATAGGCATTTTATTACACAGCTGGTTAATCCAGCGGAGTTTTCCCTGGCTAACACTAATTACATAAAACAATAACTTAGTATTTTTAGATAAAAAACCTGATTGGCAAAATATATCAAGCTCACGGATTTCGGCATAACGTATATTATGTTCATTAGCGTACTCGGCATCGTGAATATAATTTTACTGAGATTCACGATGTCGAGCTGTAGCACCAACTGAAGTTGCGTAGGCTACAGTCTTGGATATGCTATTTAACATAATCCTACGTTATGCGACATTCGGCTCTGAGCTTTGCTTTATCTTCTAAAATTGCTTCGCTAGATAAAATTGCTTTGTATAGAAACACTGGTGTTCCTTCTTCGGCATCTTCTACTTTTAGCTGCTTTGTTCCATCTCGATATTCAAATATAGCAACAGGGTAGTTGTCCCGATCTGCTATATAAAAACGTCTGTCTTTTACAATCAGTTTATGGTCTTCAAATTAGTGTTGAAGCAATCTCATGAATTTACTTTCGTTTGGCGAAAGTAAATTTAGTTGTCTGATTCTGTCCGCATCATTGTGATAGCGGATTTTTTCGCGCTGCCTTTCCATTGTAGTTCAGGTACACATTTCTTGTTTTTTGTGGGGTCTCTTTTGGTTTTTCTTGCCTAGAATCCCTAAGCAAATAACCAACAATAAATCCCAGAATAAGACAAAAGATTGCTAATCCCATTATTCGTCTTTCCCTAGAATCTTTCGGCGATATTCCAACACTTCGTCTTCAGTCAGATTTTTTAAGTGATGGTAAATGAGCGCATTCAATACATCGGTGTTTTGTATTTCCAATCTGAGCTTGTATTTAATTTCCCATTTAGCATTCTCAATTTTGTCTGCTAAATCTTCCTGAACTCTAATCTGTACTGAAGCCATGTCTGTCCCACTGTCATACCGTGTCAATGAGGCATTATTATATAACCTGTTGCATTGACACAGTGTTTCATGGTAACTTTCGCTAAATTATGTTTCCCTGTGTCAGGGTGTCAATATGCTAATAACTTTTAATAATCCTCAAGACTTCACCCAAGCAGCATTTAACAGGGTGGCAGAGCTTGTTTCTCAACATGGCCAATGTGCATTAGATAACTTTGTACCTGCTTTCTCCACAGAGCAGTGTTTAGAGCACTTGGCATTTGTTGCGTCTGAAATGGCTTATGACTATTCGCTGATTGATGTTCATGCAGATTTATACAAAAAAACAAACGCTGAATTAAAAGAAATGGGGGATTGCTAGATGGATCATATTCTCGCAGGTTTATTTATCCTCGGGTTTTTTGGATTTATCTGCTTTCTGATTATTGCAGTTGTTTTTTATGACGGGCCAGCAAGATGAAAATTCAAAGCATCGTTCTAGGATCTGTTGATGTTGAGTGCCCAAAGTGCTTCTCAAGATTTCATCACCAGTATTTGCCATTTCATATGTCTAAGTGTGAGGGCTGATTCATGTTTGAGCCTCAAGATCAAATACCTTGGTACGTTTGGATTTTCGTAGCTTTCATCTTTGTGTCTTATGTCTATTTTGTTCACCGTCTTACTAATTATTATGGGGTACAGCTCTAATGACTAATAAAACTAATCAGAAAAAACCTGTACAAAAAACAACCCAAACCCGTAAAAACACGGTGGAAAGCCCTAAATCTGCACAATTCTTCTCAGCAGAATCTAGTCGCCTGACTGATTTTTCTACCCCCGTTTATAATATGGGGGTTACGACATTGGATTCTCGTCTCCAATACGATGAATTCACCTTTCCTCGTCGCCTAGACAATTTGAAAATGGTTCTCACGGAGAAAGGGAATGTTCCAGTTTTACATTCTGTACCATGTGATGAATATGGGATTGCATCGCACGATTGGGTTACTTTTGGATTTTGTCAGTCAACTTTAGGATAAGAATATTACTCACTTGATCCTATGACCGCTGATTCAGAGCTAACCTACGGAATAGAAACGTTTTTAGATCACCATTTGCATGAAATATTCGGCTTCGGTCTTGGTGAAAAACGTCAAAACGGTATGCATAACTACAAGTTTGCATACGAATTACAAGACAAAATGGGCATGGTTTTATACGGTCATAGCTCTCGTCGTATCTCAATTCAAATCAATGGTACTGGGTGTGCTCTAGCCCGCAAAGGTTGGGAAGTCCGTTTATATCAATACCTGACCTCTTACCAAAAATTCTATGATCCTCAAACGGGTTTCTTAAGAGAAACTGGCCCACGTGAACCTAAATTAACCCGTGTAGACCTTGCCTATGATGACTTTGAGGGGCAATACATCACTGTAGATCAGGCAGATGAATGGGATGATGTAGGCGGATTTTGGTGTGGTGGTCGTCAACCTAAAATTGAAAAGATTGGCCCTTGGAAACGTCCAAACGGTAAAGGCCGTACCTTTGCTGTCGGTGATCGTACCAGTGGAAAATATTGCCGTTTCTATGAACGCGGTAAAAAAGAGGGTAGTCCTTTAAGCCCTTGGGTACGTGCTGAAGTCGAATTTAAGTCTAAAGACCGCTATATCCCGCTTGATATTTTGCTCTCACCGTCACAGTACTTTTTAGGCGCTTACCCTTGCTTTGAGTGGCTTGCCAAGCAACTAGAAAAAGATTTTTGCACCCCTGAAAAGACAAAAGTTGTTAAAAAACAGTCTGAAATTAGTTGGGATAAAGCAATCGACGTTCTTAAAGTGCAATTCGGAAAATACATCCGTCAATTTGCCAAAGTGGTCGAACCTCAAGAATTAATCACCATGATTTCATCAGATAAAGATGAAGTCCCAAAACGTCTCAAGTTTTCACACGCTGCTGTCATGCAGTCAATTCGTTTAAATCAACACTTTGAAACTAAACCAACATCACTGGAAGAGATGCCGCTTTTTGTCGGTAAACCACTGGTGAACATGTCTGCTTATAAGGAATTTGTCCATGCAATATGAATCACAAATCATCGTATTAGGTGCTAAAGCGTCAAAAGGCGAATTTAACGGTCGTCCTTTCGATTCGACCAAAGTCTTTGCACAAGCTGAGTTACAGCGAGGTGAAAACTTTGCTGGGTTTGTCTCTACGGAATACACGTGGGGCACATCGTTCAACTTTGAACGTATTAAAGGGCTTGATTTCCCATTTTCAGCAAAAGCAAAGATGCAAGTTGTATCGAATGGTAAGAGTTCGACAACCGTTATGCTTGACCTAGTCCCTGAAAAAACATTGCCTAAACAATCTTAAGGAATTCAAGCAATGCATGTCTGTAAAACACTTACCACTGCAAATGAACAAGGTTTACAGACATGCCTTGAATGGGTCGAGTATTCACACCCTTTAGCTATTACAAAAGCTGAAATGGTGCAAATAGGAGGCTCTTTACTAGCAGTCGCTGCGGTTTTCATTGCGTACGCAATTATTGCCAAAGCGGTGAACTCACTCTAACCAATGGGGATATTACCATGGAAAAAAATGTAATCGATTTAGTACAAAAAAAGCCATCACTTTGGCAACGTACTAAAACATATGCAAAACAAGCTCTAGGTCTTGCAACTGCAACTGTAGTTGTAACTCATGCATCTGCTGCTTCTTCAATTGATGCTACAGGTTTGACTGGTGAAATTGATGGCGGTAAAGCAACCATCATTGCTCTATTCGGTACCGCATTAGTGATTTTAGGTATCTTTGCGGGTTGGCGTTACCTAAAACGTGGTGCAAATTCAGCTTAATTTACACTTACAAATAAGCCCCCTAAGTGGGGCTTACTTCATAGGGGTATACACAATGGAAGAAGCCAGTATTTTAAATTGGATTCCAATTTTGATTCTCTTGGGGGCAGCATGGTTAGTTATTCGAAGTTTTTAAAAGTCTTACTATCGTTTTCTATTGCACTGTCTCCAGTGATGTTTATTAATTCTGCGAATGCATCCACTTTGGCAGGCGGATCGGGATGGCGTGTTACATCGACTATCACAAATGGTATCGGAGTTACAGTAAACGGTGCTAAAGATGTTTTGATCAATGGCGCAAAAAAAAACTGTTACTGGTGTGGCGAATGTAACGCCTACCGCTGGTCAAGTTGGAAAATTCATTGGGAAAAATGTAGGTACTGCTGCTGTTATTGGAGCAATGGATTTACTGCTCGATGGTGTTGATTGGGTCATTGATGAAGGTGGTAAGGTCACAAAGCATCCTACGGACGATGGTACTGTTTATCCATCGCATCAATATGTTTTTCAGGTTTCTGGTTCAGTTCAGAGATCCACTCCCGAAGCTGCATGCCTTGCTACAACTATGCCAGATTGGGCGGGTCGTGCTTATTATGATTCTTCTTTTGGGGATTATGGACATTGTCGTGCTACGAATTTTTATAACGGGTGGTCTATTAATCGTGTAAATAACTCTACTTATAATCCATCAGCTCCACTTCCTCCAACAGTTCCAGTTTATGATAAGGAAGGTAAACCTTTAACTTTAACCTCTCTTGGTCAAATGGTAATAGATCAAGCTGAAACAGAAGTCAAAACAGGTAATCCTGCTGTTCCAATTGCAACACCAGTAACGCAAGCTGCTGCTGCTGCCGTAGTTGGTGAAGCTGCAAAAGATGAACCTCAAGCACGTCCGATCGTTGCTGAATTAGATAAATCTGCTGCTATCCCAACTGATGAAACTGCGGTAGGTGAAATTGCTCCTCCAACGACTAATCCTGATACTGGAGAAGTCAAGCCAGGCTCTATTTCATTAGACTTTCCAGTGTTCTGTTCATGGGCACCGTCTATGTGTGTTTTAGCAGATAAGGTTCAGGAAGCAATTACAGATGCTCGCGAATGGGTAAAAGAATCAGAAGAAACAGATACAGAGCTAGAATTTCCAGAACAAGAACAACAAGAAACAGATACAAATATTAGTTTTAATAATTCCTGCCCTGCAAAAATTACACTTGTAAATTTCAACTATCACGGTAATCAACAAAATTGGGAAGTTGATTTTCAAGATTGGTGTGATTCTGTTACGACCTATATCAGACCGATTGTTATATCAATGGGTGCACTTTCTGCTGTTCTGATTGTGAGTGGAGTGCGTATTAATGAGTAGTCTTTCTACGCTTCTTTCTAGCCTACAAAAAGGTTTCTTAAAAAATGTCCTCACTGGTGGGGGTGTCACACTGTCAACAGCGGGTATTACTTTAACTGCTTTAAATACAGCGATAGATCAGTTTAAAAGTTCACTTGGAGACATGGCTACAACCTTGGTTCAGTTTGCTGGCCTTGCTGGTTTTGACGTTGCTTTTAGTTTGGTGTTAGGCGCTATTACAGCTCGTTATGTCCAAAATTCATCAAAACTTTTCTTATCAAAAGCGACTCGGTGACGGAGCGAGGAGCTTCGACGAGCGACGGAACAAAGGAGCGTAAAAAATGCTGAACTGTGTTACTGGTGTACCGGGTGCATCCAAAACCGCCTATGTTGTTACCCAATTATTGAATGTTGAACGAAAAAACAAAGTCAATTTAAAAAAGAATATTGTTGTATTCGAGCATAACAAAGCATGTTTTGATAAATTTAAAGATGACTTTTCATATTATGAATATGAAACTGGTTCAGGTCATGAATTAAAAAAACATCTTGAGGTTTTACCCCCTGAATATTTCTATATCTTGGGTCAGGATTATGATGATTTACGTCCAGATGATTATTATCTTCGTTCTGTTCGATACAATGAAATTATTGAACGTATCCGTGATCGCGGTGAATCTGAGAGTTTTGAGTTTTTTCAGCCTGTTAGAACCATCTATTCCAACATTAAAGCCTTAAAAATTGACTATGTGCGTAATTTAGTCATTGATTGGCGAGCTTGTCCTGATGGCTCAATTATCGCCATTGATGAAGTTCAATTAGTCCCGCCATACAATGAGAACAAAAATAAGAATGATGACATTGTTCAGGAATTGACAATTCACCGTCATAGAGGCTTTGATTTTTGGTTCATTACCCAAAGTCCGAGTTATTTGCATCCTACGATTAAAGAATTAATTAGCTGTCATTTGCATATCACACGTCCTTACTGGCGAACTCCAAAAGTTTATCAATTTGGTTCATTGCGTGCATATCCAAATACGTTAGTGAATAAACTGAATTGCGAATCTAAGTTTTCTTTTAAGCCTGCTGATTCTATATTTAAGCTATATAAATCAACATCAATTGATACCAGTAAAAAACGTACACCCAAAGGTTTAATTGGCTTTGCACTATTCATCATGTTTGGTGTTTTTGTTTTCGGCTATGGTGCTTCGGGTGGTCCAGGTTTTTTAGGACATTTCTTCGGTTCAGACGAAAAGGACGTTAAAACGCAAACGTCCAATCATCAAGATGTAAACAAACAAGCTTCAAATCTAAACGCTACTCAAACAAATTTAGATCAAGATTGTCGTAAAGCAGTCAATGTTGAAAAGCCTGAATGTGTCCAGTGGTTCAAAAAGCGTAAATCCATCTGTGCAAACTGTTTCATACAATCCGAGCAGTCCTTATGACGATTTAAGCCAAAATTTGACCTATGAGATAACGTCAAAGCCTGTATTTTCAGGATGTGCCAAATTTGATGGTAAGTATTACGGATATACGGAACAAGGTACAAAGCTACCTGTTTCAAAATCTGATTGTGTAAAGCTCATTGAGGATGGTGATCGTCCTTACAACTATTTCAAAACAGAACAATCATATGAACAAGTTAAACAAGATTCTCCAGCTCCTGAACAACATATTCAGGCTAATCAGCAACCTGAGACGATTCCTGAAGTAGATGCACAAATCAAAGCTGAACCAATCCCTTTAAATGTCAAACAGCCTAATGCGATTACTGGAGCGCATTCGCTATGAGAAAACATGATGCTCATGTAAGAGAATATTTGTGGCGAATGCGATTAAAGAGCCGTTATCCATGGCCTATAGATGCTGTTTTCGTTTTTATATTCTTTATCTTTGTTATGGGGATTTACCTTGGATATTCCTATGCATTTTATGCAGATCGATTATTTACCTGCATTAAATGATTTAGGTAATTAAAATTTAAAAACCTTCTTTCCCTGATTACAGGCTCCCATTTAAACTTGATCGGTAGGGGTAGAGCGTCCGTATGGCGCGAACTGATATGACAAATAGACATATGTACGGCACTGTTTTCTACAATAGAAATAAAGGTGTTTTACGCAAAGAAGACTATATTTTTATGCGTGAATGCCTAGAAAAGCATTTAGAAAACATGCAGTTATCAGATTTTGACTATTCACAGCAAATTTATGATTTAAAACAGCTTTTTATTAAGTTAGATCATACAATAAACAGGCTGTAATGCCGAACTAGCGGCTTATAACATGCGGGTTACGATTGACTAAATTTGAATCACAATAGGGCTTTTATAGGCATTTTATTACACAGCTGGTTAATCCAGCGGAGTTTTCCCTGGCTAACACTAATTACATAAAAACAATAACTTAGTATTTTTAGATAAAAAACCTGATTGGCAAAATATATCAAGCTCACGGATTTCGGCATAACGTATATTATGTTCATTAGCGTACTCGGCATCGTGAATATAATTTTACTGAGATTCACGATGTCGAGCTGTAGCACCAACTGAAGTTGCGTAGGCTACAGTCTTGGATATGCTATTTAACTTATGTTCACCTATAATATAGTTCACAATTAAATTTATGTTTAATAAACAACAAATTTAATTACTTAGAGTACTAAAGTTATAACTTGTAAAATATTTGGTTCATGAACCTAGCTATGAATAGATATTTTCCTACTAAAAAGGTCTTAAGAATAGACTAAATTTGTCTAGAAGAGTGGGGGCTATTCACACCTCATTGAAACCCCTTTAAGAAAGGGGATGCCGATCCTCTATATCACCAACGGTGGATGAAGCTTGTCAGCATTCTTAAATATTTATCGTCACCATCACGGCATAGACGTGCGCTTATGGTAAGTCACACTTACATAACTTAGACTTAGAAGATTTGGTGGCTTTAACTATTAAAGCTGTAGTAATGGCATGGGTACACCATCCAGCGACAAACTGGGTGTCAAAGCTAGGTAAGTGAATTACTAGACTTCACTGTAGTTAGTTCTCAATTTTAAATTTTATTAAAGGAAGTATGAAAGTCATACTTCCTTTTCAATCTTCTACACAATAAAACTTTAGAGTTGAAGCCAAAAATAATATTTAAATTAGGTTTGAAAAATAATTACGGTGGGCGCTATCTTGTGGTAAGAGTTCTAATAAGCGTTGTATTGCATCAATTCGATCATGTGTTTGCCCAATAATTCGTAATAATTGATCGATATCCTTTATTTGATAGATCAACTGGCTTAAACGGGCATCAAAACAATGTCTCCATGTGCTGAGTAATGGGCTTTCTGATTTAGATAAAAAGCTACCTTTATATAGCGAGAATGTACTGGATATAAGATTTGCATTTAATGATTGTTCAGCACGTAAAAAATCACATTGAACTTCACAGCTAAGCCTATAAATGCGAGCCTCAATTGAATGGGGTAATAAGCTACGAAGTTGTGAAAGCTCAGCCTTTAGGGTTTTTAGGCTGACACTACGCTCACCATAAAGGGCATAGTGTAACTCTTCTAAACAAATGCCATGGGGATACAAAGCTAAAATGCATAGTATTTCAATTTGACGGTGAGTCAAGTTCAATGTATGCCCATTAAATTGAACCCAAGGCGAGCCTAGTGCCTTAATGTATAAAAAATTTTGCTGTTCAAGTTTTATGGCGCGTTGTATTAAATCTGCACAGCGTTCAACTGCAAGCAGCCCTAAAGGCGTATGTTTTTTATATTTTGTGGAAAGGTTAATAATGCCATGAAATTGACCTGATGCTGGATCCCAGATCGGTGCGGCATAACAAACCCAATCACGAACACTGTCCATTTGGTTTTCATGAGAATAGACGCAACTTGAAATTTGGCTGTTCAAGGTCATACCAATCGCATTGGTTCCAACTGCCTGTGTAGACCAATGTCCGCCCTCAATAAAATGTACCTGTTCAGCAGAAGAAAGCATGGCTGAACTACTCCATGTCCATAAGAGAGTCCCGTGATGATCTGTAAGACCAATCGCCATATCTGAATCATCCGCTATTTTGAGTAAGTCAGCATAATTATGCTGAATAGAGCGGCGGAATAAAGACGTTTGATCTTCTTGAGGCAATGCTAAAACAGGGGCAGCATGTACAGTAGTTTGATTAATTAAATGCGTCGTTTGCAGCTGTTTTGCAGATGCGGTATTGAACAGGTTCATATCATATTCCTTTATGATGAGACTGTAATATTTTTAAACTTTAGAAATGAGCTTCAAAATTTATGGTCATTTACGTCATTTCTTCTTGCTTCGATTTTAAATGCTTTTTTCTTTGCTTGGTTAAATTAGATCTTTTGGCTTTACCAGTCCTTGAGCTACTTTAAAAGTGTTCTTATGAGCTGAAAATGACTATTTCCATCTGAAATGTTAATAAACGTAAATAGGATGAAAAGTCATTCGCTCATGTAAGGGTTAGGCACAGCTTCACCATGATACTGACGGTCTGCAAAATAACTTGATCGTACTAATGGCGCACTCCAAATATTTTTAAACGCTAAGCGCTCTCCATGTGTTTGATAATGCTTAAACTCTTGCAACGTAACAAAACGATGAATTGGCGCATGAGATTTAGATGGCTGTAAGTATTGACCGATTGTGACATAGTCTACTTGATAATCTTTCAAATCATTTAATAAGACAATAACCTCAGCCTCGACTTCTCCTAAACCGACCATCAAACCACATTTCGTTGGAATTTCAGAACAGTAGTGTTTAAATTTTTTGAGTAAATCCAATGAGTGCTTATAGTCAGCGCCTGGTCGCATGGCTTTATACAGACGTGGAACGGTTTCAATATTATGATTAAAAACATCGGGTGGGTTTTGGCTCAGAATCTTCAGGGCAATATCTGCACGACCACGAAAATCAGGAACTAAAATTTCTATCAGAGTCTCTGGACTGGTTTGACGAATTTCTCGAATGCAATCTGCAAAATGCTGTGCACCACCATCTTTTAAGTCGTCTCGATCAACAGAAGTAATCACGACATACTTTAAGTTTAGATTCTTGACTGTTTCAGCCAGATGCTTTGGCTCATTAGGATCTAGGATATTAGGACGACCATGTGCGACATCACAGAATGGGCAGCGTCGAGTACAAATATCTCCCATGATCATAAACGTTGCAGTCCCTCCGCTAAAGCATTGTGGCAAATTGGGGCAGGCCGCTTCTTCACAAACCGTATGTAGTTTCTGTTGTCGTAATAAGTCCTTAATGATTTGAACTTCCTCAGGTTGACTAATTTTAGTCCGAATCCATTCTGGCTTTTTCGGTGTTGTTTCCGTTGGAACAACTTTAATTGGAATACGCGCCATTTTTTCAGCGCCACGTAGCTTCTTTCCAGTTAATACTGTGTTATTTAAATCCATTACAAACACTCCATCGTTTAAAATAATTAATATAGATCCCGATATTAAATAAGCTCTTTTAGGTGCTTTAATAAAATTAAAACAGTGCAAAAAACTTATCATATAAAATAAAGGTTGGTTAAAGGTTTGTTTTCATATGTGATTGAACTACTGTAAAATTTTTAAAAATTTTTTAAGTTCTCAACCTTCTGTTTTTAATATTTTTCTCATCTTTTTATGCATTATTTTTTTTTAGTCTAATATGAAATTAAATAAAAATATATTTATATAAATATACGGTTTAAAAATTCAACCATTAATTTTTGGATTTTCTTTTAAGCGTAGTTAATAAGGAACAAAGATATGCAATTAACGGAAGAGCAATTGCTAGCAGCATACAAAAGAATGCGCGACATTCGTGAATTTGAGGATCGACTTCACGATGAAAATAATACAGGTGATATTCCCGGTTTCATCCATTTATATAGCGGCGAGGAAGCTGTTGCCGTAGGGATCTGTGAAAATTTAACAGACAAGGACTTCATTACATCAACGCATCGTGGTCATGGACATTGTATTGCCAAGGGCTGTGACATTCATGCCATGATGTTAGAAATTTTTGGCAAAGATGATGGTTTGTGTCGTGGTAAAGGCGGCTCAATGCACATTGCGGACTTAGATAAAGGCATGCTCGGTGCAAACGGTATTGTGGGTGGTGGTCCACCTTTGGCTATTGGGGCAGCTTTAAGTGCTAAAACACTGAAAAATGGTGGGATTGGTCTATCTTTTACCGGTGATGGCGGATCAAATCAGGGCTTAACTTTTGAAGCCATTAATATGGCTGTCGTGTTAAAGCTCCCTGTCATTTTTGTTTTTGAAAACAACGGTTTTGGTGAAGGCACTGCACACGACTATGCCGTAGGCAGTAAAGACATTGCAGGCCGAGCAGCAGGTTTTGGCTTACCCGCTGAAAAAGTAGATGGAACAGACTTTTTTGCTGTGTATGAAGTTGCACAAAAAGCCATTGAACGTGCCCGCTGTGGTGAAGGTCCGAGTGTGATTGAAACGGTAACAAACCGTTTTTATGGACATTTTGAAGGTGATCCGGGGCTTATCCGTTCCAAAGAAGAACTGGATTATGTCAAAGAACATAAAGACCCATTGAAAATATTCCGTGAAAAAATCAAAGGCAAAATTGACGAAGCCAAGCTAGATGCGATTGATGCCCAGTCTAAAGCCAATGTAGACGATGCCGTTGCAAAAGCACGTGCAGCTAAGTACCCAGAAGTCTCTCAGTTACTTACTGATGTTTATGTCTCTTACTAAAGGAATAGTAGAAAAATGCCAAATAAAAGTTATCGAAACGCAATTAAAGAAGCAATTGAATTAGAAATGCGCCGAGACCCAAGTGTCATTGTGGTTGGTGAAGATGTTCGTGGTGGGCATGGTGGCAAAAATACCGATGACAATAAACTGGAAGGTTTTGGCGGTGTGCTTGGCGTGACCAAAGGCTTATGGACTGAATTTGGTTCTGAGCGAGTCATTGATACTCCAATTACAGAATCTGCGATTATTGGTATGGCGGCAGGTGCTGCTGCAACGGGTTTAAGACCTGTGGCAGATTTAATGTTCATGGATTTTTACGGCGTGTGTTATGACATGCTGTATAACCAAGCGGCTAAATTCCGCTATATGTTTGGTGGCAAAGCCAAAGCGCCACTCGTTGTACGTGGCATGATTGGTGCAGGTTTTTCTGCAGCAGCACAGCATTCTCAGTCGCCATATAACGTATTTGCCTCAGTGCCTGGTTTAAAAGTGGTGGTGCCTTCGAGCGCCTATGATGTGAAAGGGTTGTTGATTCAAGCCATTCGAGATGATGACCCAGTAGTCTTTTGTGAACACAAGTTGTTATATGACATTAAGGGCGAAGTACCAGATGAGGCCTACACCATTCCTTTTGGTGTCGCAAATTACACCCGTGAAGGCACAGATATCACCATTATTGCTTTAAGCCTGATGGTGCATCGTGCTAATGAAGTTGCTGACAAGCTCGCAAAAGAAGGCATTTCGGTTGAAGTAGTTGACCCTCGAACTATTTCTCCATTAGACGAAGATGGCATTTTAGAGTCCGTGGCTTCAACAGGTCGCGTAGTGATTGTAGATGAATCTGCAGCGCGTTGCGGTTTCGGGCATGATGTAGCTGCACTCATTGCCCAGAAAGGCTTTCATTATCTTAAAGCACCAATCGAGTTAGTCACTCCACCACACTCACCCGTACCATTTTCGCCAGTATTAGAAAAAGAATGGCTACCCAGTGTAGAACGCATCGAACAGGCTGTACGTAAGACGTTGGAGGCTTAGGATGAGCGAAATTAAAACCTTAGAAATCCCAAAATGGGGTTTGTCCATGGAAGAGGGCACGATTGCCCAATGGCTGATTCAGGAAGGTACGCAATTTAGTAAAGGACAGGAAATTTGTGAAATTGAAACCACAAAAATCGTCAATGTTCTAGAAGCGCCTTTCGATGGCTTGCTACGAAAAATTATTGCTAAAGATGGTGATACCCTTGTCGTAGGAGGAGTCATTGCAATTTGTGCAGACGCTCAAGTTTCCGATGGAGAAGTTGAAGCATTTGCACAGTCCTTAGGTGGAACACCTGCTGTAACTGAAAATAAAGCGGTAGCTGCGGTTCCTGAAAAAGTAGCTGTGGCTCAAGTTGAAACCAAAGTACAAGCTGCTCCTAAACAGAACAGTGTTGGTAATGGATCAAAAGCGGTGACTCAGGGCGGATATTCTATTCCTGCTGCGTTACAAGGCTACCAACAAAGCGATGATATTTTTGCAACGCCACATGCCTTGAAATTGGCTGAAAAGCATAATGTAAACTTGTCTCAGATTAAGGGTTCTGGACGTGAAGGTCGTATTAGTGTTCAAGATGTTCAGGCCGCAGTTCACGCTGCTGGTGGTTCTTGGCCAGATGTGCGTCATCAAGCCAGTACGAAAGCTGCGAAATCTAAAGCAGATGATAGTCAGGTTCTAGCCACACCTGTTGCCCGCCGTTTGGCAAAACAATGGGGCATTAATTTGCATGATTGTCGTGCATCGGGTTCACGTGGACGAGTCTGTAAGGAAGATGTTGAGGCTGTATATCAACGTGAAAGCCCTGTACAAGCTCAACATACTGAGCATGCACATCCAGCAGAGTCAGCAAAATTCACCACTGTGGCTATGAATGGTATGCGTAAAGCAATCGCTTCAAGGCTACAAGTAGCAAAACGCAATGCACCACATTTTCGCTTAACGATAGACTTAAATGTTGAGTCGGTTCAGGCTTTGCGTCAGCAAATTAACAGTACCGTACCGCAAGTCAAGCTGTCCATTAACGATATGCTGATTAAAGCTGCTGCTGCCGCACTGATCAAAGTTCCACAGGTCAATGTTCAGTTTGATGAAGAAAATCAGCAGATTTTACAGTTTGAACAGGCTGATATTTCGGTTGCTGTGGCCATCGAAAATGGACTGATCACGCCAATTATTAAATCAGCGAACCGTAAATCTTTGGCGCAAATTTCCAATGATATGCGCGATCTGGCGACACGTGCCAAAACTGGAAAACTAGCACCTGATGAGTTTCAAGGTGGCAGTTTCAGTATTTCCAATTTGGGAATGCTGGGTATTCAACAGTTTGATGCCATTATTAACCCACCTCAAGGTGCAATTCTGGCCTTAGGTGCAGCAGAGAAACGTGCTGTCATCGAAAATGATGAGATTGTTGTTCGTGAAATGGTGACTGCAACATTGTCTTGTGATCATCGTGTCATTGATGGTGCGTTGGGTGCTCAATTCTTATCGGCATTGAAGCAGTTTGTCGAAAATCCTGCATTAATTTTGGTGTAGGAGGAATAGCCATGTCAGATACACAATTTGATCTTGTGGTTATTGGTGCTGGTCCTGGAGGATATGTCGCTGCGATTCGCGCAGCGCAACTGGGATTAAAAACGGCAATTGTTGAAAAACAACACTTAGGCGGAGTGTGTCTTAATTGGGGATGCATTCCAACCAAGGCATTATTGAGCGGGGCTGCGCTTGCGCAGCAGTTCAAACATGCAGAGCAGTTTGGCTTTACTCTTAACGCGGTTGATTTTGACATTCAAAAACTGGTCCATCATAGCAGACAGGTTTCTGAGCAACTGGTACAAGGTATCGGTCAATTATTGAAAAAGAATCAAATCACTGTTTTTAATGCAGCAGCCCAATTTATTGCCAAAGAGCATTTAGAGCTTACAGATGCGAATGGTCAAAAACAGCAGATTTCTGCACTGCATATTATTGTCGCAACAGGTGCACGTGCGGCCAATTTGCCTCATATTCCTGTAGATGGCCATCAGGTCTGGAGTTATAAAGAGGCTTTAGTTCCAGACCAATTACCAAAATCTTTACTGGTCATTGGTTCGGGTGCTATAGGCAGTGAGTTTGCAAGTCTATACCAAGACTTAGGCTGCCAAGTCACCTTGGTTGATATTGCAAAGCAGATTATCCCTAGCGAAGACATTGAAGTTGCGAAGTATGTACAAAAGCAATTTGAACAGCAGGGTATGCAGGTTTTAACCGAAGCGACTGTAAAAAAAATAGAAACTGATCAGGCTCAAGTACATTGTCATATTGAAACTGCCACAGGTGTGCAAATAATTACTGTTGAAAAGGTGCTTTCAGCTATTGGCGTGAAACCGAATGCTGAAAATCTTGGCCTAGAAGCTTTGGGAATTGAATTTGAGAATGGTTTTATTAAAGTCGACTCATGGTGTAAAACCAATGTAGTGGGCATTTATGCAATTGGTGATGTCGCAGGCGCACCGTGTTTGGCACACAAAGCCAGTCATGAAGCCATTCTTTGTGTGGAGAAAATTGCAGGCCTAAGTCATGTACATGCTTTAGATCGTTCACAAATTCCGGGCTGTATCTTTACCCATCCGCAAGTGGCCAGTATTGGTTTGACAGAACAGAAAGCGAAAGCTGCGGGCTTGAATATCAATGTGGGTAAGTTTCCTTTACAAGCGAATGGTAAAGCATTGGCTTTGGGCGATAGCGCAGGATTTGTTAAAACCATTTTTAGTCAGGAAACAGGTGAATTGTTGGGTGCTCACATGGTTGGATATGAAGTCACCGAACACATTCAAGGGTTTGCCATCGCGAAATACCTAGAAGCTACAGATGAAAGCTTAGCGCAGGTCATTTTCCCTCATCCTACTTTGTCTGAGGCGATGCATGAGTCGGTCTTGTCGGCGATGCAACGTGCAATCCATATTTAAGGAGTCGCAACATGCCTAGAGGTTTAAACAATAAAGTTGCATTAATTACGGGTGCGGCACAAGGTATTGGACGCGGTATTGCCTTACGTTTAGCACAAGAAGGTGTTCATATTGGATTGGTCGATCTTCACCAAGAAAAGTTAAATACTGTTCAACAAGAGGTTGAAGCCTTTGGCGTAAAAGCCACCACATTTATTGCGGATATTTCAGATCCAATACAAATCAGTGACGCTATTAATCATGCAGAATCGACACTTAATGGTTTTGATATCATTATTAATAATGCAGGTATTGCACAAGTCAAAGCTTTGGCAGAAGTAACGCCGAGTGAATTTAACCAAATTATGAACATCAATGTCGGTGGTGTACTTTGGGGGATTCAAGCCGCAGCAAATAAATTTAAACAACGCCAACAGGCTGGAAAAATTATTAATGCATGCTCAATAGCAGGTCATGAAGGCTTTGCTTTACTCGGTGTTTATTCGGCAACTAAATTTGCAGTTCGTGCATTGACGCAAGCTGCGGCTAAAGAATATGCCAGTGTTGAAATTACTGTAAATAGTTATTGTCCGGGTGTTGTTGGTACAGACATGTGGGTCGAAATAGATCAGCGGTTCTCTGAAATTACAGGTGCACCAATTGGTCAAACGTATAAAAAATATGTAGATGGTATTGCTTTAGGACGTGCTGAAACACCAGATGACGTGGCTGCATTAGTTGCATTTTTAGCCAGCGAGGATGCAAACTATATTACAGGTCAGTCTATTTTGACAGATGGTGGAATGGTTTACCGTTAATATCAACATAAGGAATACACAATGAAAGCAGCTCGTTTTTATGATCGAGGGGATATTCGAATTGAAGATATCCCTGAACCGAAAGTACTTCCAGGCACAGTTGGAATTCAAGTTGCATGGTGCGGTATTTGCGGTACAGATTTACATGAATTCATGGAAGGCCCTATTTTTATTCCACCTTGTGGTCATCCACATCCAATTTCGGGAGAATCTGCACCTGTAACAATGGGACATGAATTTTCAGGCGTAGTTTATGCAGTTGGTGAGGGTGTAGACGATATCCAAATTGGACAACATGTCGTAGTTGAACCCTATATTATTGCGGATGATGTCCCGACTGGCCCCAATGATAAGTATCATTTATCAAAAAATATGAACTTTATTGGTTTAGGCGGACGCGGTGGTGGTCTTTCTGAAAAAATTGCAGTTCAGCGGCGTTGGGTACATCCTATTTCAAATGATATTCCTTTAGACCAAGCAGCGTTGATAGAACCTTTATCTGTCGGTCATCATGCCTATGTCAGAAGTGGCGCAAAAGCTGGCGATATCGCACTGGTTGGTGGAGCAGGCCCAATAGGCTTACTTTTATCTGCTATTTTAAAGGCTAAAGGTCTCACGGTCATCATTACTGAACTGAGTGCAAAACGTAAAGAAAAAGCGATAGAAGCGGGTGTTGCCGATTATGTACTAGACCCATCTAAGGTTGATGTAGTTGCTGAGGTAATGAAAATTACAGAAGACCGCGGTGTAGATGTCGCTTTTGAATGTAGTAGTGTCAATAAAGTCATGGATACACTCGTTGCAGCAATGAAACCAACTGGTGTAGTCGTTATCGTTTCTATTTGGAGCCATCCTGCCACAATTAATGTGCATAGTGTGGTGATGAAAGAGCTAGATATTCGTGGCACGATTGCTTATGTAAATGATCATAAGGAAACTATCCGTTTAGTCGAGCAAGGTAAGATTAATCTAGAACCTTTTATTACCCAACGTATTGCATTAGATGATCTTGTTTCTAAAGGCTTTGAAACGTTGATTCATAATAATGAATCGGCTGTAAAAATTATTGTGCATCCATAGTAAAGCCTAATTTGAATAAGCTAGAAATAAACTCTATGTAGCTATTTCTAATATCTTTATAGATAGGGAATGAGTCTGTACGTACAGATTCATTCTCAAATTTACAGTGTTGAGTGCCAGTATGATTTTGATCATACAGCCTAGTAAAGATAGAAAATAAGTTTTTAAATAAACCATAGGGATATAGACTAAATTTTGCCAGGAGAGTGGTGGCAGTCCACCACTAATTAAAAGGTGTCTACAAAATCATTGGCTATTCAATAAGTTTAGTTTACTGTTTGGTATAAAATATTATGCTGAGTTTTGATAGCTACGATTTTTGTTTGGCTTTTTGACGTAAGACATACAAATATAAGCTTTCAACTTTTTCACGTGCCCATGGTGTGGTACGTAAAAACCGTAATGATGACTTAACACTTGGATCTATACAAAAACATCTAATTTCAATTTTACGACTTAAGCCTTCAAAGCCACCATAGTAATCCAATAACTCATCCAAAATGTCAGCAAGTTTTTTGCCGTGTAGAGGGTCATTGGAGGCATTCATAATAGATAAACCATATTTTTGGAGGCCATCATTATAACCTGAGCTAGTTGAAAAATGGGAGGGTTGAAATTTAAACATAATTAACATTGATGTGTGCTGAAATAGCAGGAGACATTCACTTGTGAGATTCTAGTCAGCCGACTTGTAAAAATCTTCTGCCATTTGATTTAGTGTCTTAAAATGTAGACCTTTCTTTTTATAGAATAAGACCTTAAAGAAAACCTATTTAACTGAAGCAAACATAAAAGTGCATTACTAATTTGACAGATAATAAAACCTGATTTAATCTATATCAGAAATAATGAACAAATTAGCAGGTGTTATTTATTTAACATAATATACATTATACGCAATTAAGTATATTAAGCCTTTGATTTACAATAAGTATTTGTCATACCACCATTCACAGCCAAGATTTTCCCAATAGCTTTCAGTAAATGGCACATCTACAAATTCATAAGGCATGTATACGAATCTCATGGATTTTTCTTCGGTACTGGCTTAACTGAATAAATCGAATACTTTGGACGTCCTTTGCCATCCTTACCATCTGCTGAATATTCAATTTCTACTTCTTGGCTGTTTTGAGCACATTGATGCAAAACAGCAATAATTTGCTCTTTAGGCATAGATCCAACAGAACTCGGAGCAAGTACATGTACTTGTGGCACAAGCATCGTTGTTTGAAACCAGTGACCAATACCTTTTTCTTTTGTTTTTGGGTCTTCAGTTTCAAATGAACCGGCTGTAGGCATAATGGTCATTGTATTTAGAGCAACTTTTAACATGATGTTTTCCTTAATTAATCAGGCAATTAAGCCACTAGATATAAACCCGACTGTGGGCTGTGATACTGCGAAACTGGAATTTGATAATCAGATGGCATTTGATCGCACATCTTGAGTTCGAACATACGTACGAATGGAATGACTTTGCCGTTTGGATTTTTATTGAGGTTTTGTAGGTGTGATTTACTTACACCACACTCTAAAAGTGAATTTAGACATTTATAAAATTGAGCTTCGCTATAAAGCTTTTTTGTAGCGTCTAATCCCACTTGACGCATTAATGAATAAAACTTAAAAGCATTGTTAGCCTTGGTATAACTAGGCTTATTAGTCTTTGTATAAGTTACTAACTTGGATTTGAGTAAATCCAAGATTTCTCCATCAGATGAAAAATTCATATATTTACCCTTCATTGTGTCTAAGATAGGATCGAAAGCTACACGCCAGAGATGTAGCAATAAGTCTGGCCGTTCATGTTGGAGCTTGATTAGCTCAAATAAATTCGATGGGATGCCATTTTTAGTCATATAGGTTTTACAAATACGACCCTCAAGACGTAAAACAGCATTCGCAAAAGGCAAAGCATTAGTCATAGCAATGACGAGTGATCTAGAGCGTTGACAGCCCTTGTCAGCCTGTTTTTGGATTTTATTTAACTGGCTTTTTACTTCTTCAAATTTGCCATAAGCTTTAGGGCGGACACTGGCAGCATCGTTACCCCACGTAATGTAATTTTCGTATTTAACTTGACGTGCTTTACGGTGACCTGATGCAAGATTTGCCATGTAATCTAAAACTGGTTGAACCATGTTTTGGTGAGGCAATCTAAATAAATATGTGGTATCGAGACAAAGGACTTCTGTCTTATCTACATCGAGAATACCTGAAAGCTTTGGAAATGCTTCAAAGAACATACCAAGCATGTGAAATGCGCCAAGTTCTATAGACTCGAAACCAAAAACATTGTGCCCTTGCAAAAGCTTAAGTGGAGATGCTTTCAATTCAACATAAGGCACAGTGTTCATAGTATTGGTATAAAACTTTACCGCCATGTCGGTGTAATCACTTGGGAGGGCTTCATAAGGGTGATACAAATCCCCTGTTATGGTCTGCCCGTCATCTGTCTTACTTACATGTCGAGTTGCAGCAGGAATTCCGAAGTCACGAATATCACCATTAAATGTATGGTGATTATCAAAACTGCGTACATACGCAAGATTGATTGGAATCGCTAAACGGAGGAAATCGAGCATGTTATTTTTATCTCATTTAATAGAGCTAAAATCTAATATACGAGATGTTAATCTATTAAATGAGACAGGTAAACAAAAATAATCTATTAAATGAGAGATATTCGAATAAGATATTGATAATTAGGAAGAGATTTTTGAAATGAACACATTAGGTCAAAGAATTGATCAAAAATGCAAGGAGTTAAAAATAAACATTACTGATTTAGCAAAAATATCAGGAATCAACTACAAAACATTGCATAGAACAATGACGATAGAGAATCCAAATCCAACTTTGGAACAGTTGAAAAAGTTAAGTATTGCTCTTGGAATGAGCATTGATAGTATTGTATTTGGGGAAAAGGAAAATATAGATGAAGAAATGACAATAATATTAAATGATGTAAGAAGTTTAGAAAAAGAAGATAAAAAAAGAATTCTATACATGGTCAGAATGATGGTTGCTGAAAGTAAAAATAGATGAATATTTAATCAAAATAGAGTATTAATGCGAACCATTCTCAATAAGTCTAAAACCCTTGATATATATAGCTCATAGAGCAAATTACTAAAAACTTTCGAGAGTCAGGCACACTATTAGACAGTAGTGTGCCACCTCTTAAAAATCAGATCAGGCTACGTCCTTGCGTCGTCGTCCCCTCCTCCTCAGTCCTCGCCAGACTGATTTCGTATAATGCAGATTGATGTTAAATCGCCCTCTGTGCATCTACGATTATCGCAAATTTGACAAATAAAAAGCCTTAAGTTATTGATACATAAGGCTTTTTGTTTATAAAATTGAGGGCGAAGTAACATAATCACGTAAATTATACGCAATTAAGTATATTAAGCCTTTGATTTACAATAAGTATTTGTCATACCACCATTCACAGCCAAGATTTTCCCAATAGCTTTCAGTAAATGGCACATCTACAAATTCATAAGGCATGTATACGAATCTCATGGATTTTTCTTCGGTACTGGCTTAACTGAATAAATCGAATACTTTGGACGTCCTTTGCCATCCTTACCATCTGCTGAATATTCAATTTCTACTTCTTGGCTGTTTTGAGCACATTGATGCAAAACAGCAATAATTTGCTCTTTAGGCATAGATCCAACAGAACTCGGAGCAAGTACATGTACTTGTGGCACAAGCATCGTTGTTTGAAACCAGTGACCAATACCTTTTTCTTTTGTTTTTGGGTCTTCAGTTTCAAATGAACCGGCTGTAGGCATAATGGTCATTGTATTTAGAGCAACTTTTAACATGATGTTTTCCTTAATTAATCAGGCAATTAAGCCACTAGATATAAACCCGACTGTGGGCTGTGATACTGCGAAACTGGAATTTGATAATCAGATGGCATTTGATCGCACATCTTGAGTTCGAACATACGTACGAATGGAATGACTTTGCCGTTTGGATTTTTATTGAGGTTTTGTAGGTGTGATTTACTTACACCACACTCTAAAAGTGAATTTAGACATTTATAAAATTGAGCTTCGCTATAAAGCTTTTTTGTAGCGTCTAATCCCACTTGACGCATTAATGAATAAAACTTAAAAGCATTGTTAGCCTTGGTATAACTAGGCTTATTAGTCTTTGTATAAGTTACTAACTTGGATTTGAGTAAATCCAAGATTTCTCCATCAGATGAAAAATTCATATATTTACCCTTCATTGTGTCTAAGATAGGATCGAAAGCTACACGCCAGAGATGTAGCAATAAGTCTGGCCGTTCATGTTGGAGCTTGATTAGCTCAAATAAATTCGATGGGATGCCATTTTTAGTCATATAGGTTTTACAAATACGACCCTCAAGACGTAAAACAGCATTCGCAAAAGGCAAAGCATTAGTCATAGCAATGACGAGTGATCTAGAGCGTTGACAGCCCTTGTCAGCCTGTTTTTGGATTTTATTTAACTGGCTTTTTACTTCTTCAAATTTGCCATAAGCTTTAGGGCGGACACTGGCAGCATCGTTACCCCACGTAATGTAATTTTCGTATTTAACTTGACGTGCTTTACGGTGACCTGATGCAAGATTTGCCATGTAATCTAAAACTGGTTGAACCATGTTTTGGTGAGGCAATCTAAATAAATATGTGGTATCGAGACAAAGGACTTCTGTCTTATCTACATCGAGAATACCTGAAAGCTTTGGAAATGCTTCAAAGAACATACCAAGCATGTGAAATGCGCCAAGTTCTATAGACTCGAAACCAAAAACATTGTGCCCTTGCAAAAGCTTAAGTGGAGATGCTTTCAATTCAACATAAGGCACAGTGTTCATAGTATTGGTATAAAACTTTACCGCCATGTCGGTGTAATCACTTGGGAGGGCTTCATAAGGGTGATACAAATCCCCTGTTATGGTCTGCCCGTCATCTGTCTTACTTACATGTCGAGTTGCAGCAGGAATTCCGAAGTCACGAATATCACCATTAAATGTATGGTGATTATCAAAACTGCGTACATACGCAAGATTGATTGGAATCGCTAAACGGAGGAAATCGAGCATGTTATTTTTATCTCATTTAATAGAGCTAAAATCTAATATACGAGATGTTAATCTATTAAATGAGACAGGTAAACAAAAATAATCTATTAAATGAGAGATATTCGAATAAGATATTGATAATTAGGAAGAGATTTTTGAAATGAACACATTAGGTCAAAGAATTGATCAAAAATGCAAGGAGTTAAAAATAAACATTACTGATTTAGCAAAAATATCAGGAATCAACTACAAAACATTGCATAGAACAATGACGATAGAGAATCCAAATCCAACTTTGGAACAGTTGAAAAAGTTAAGTATTGCTCTTGGAATGAGCATTGATAGTATTGTATTTGGGGAAAAGGAAAATATAGATGAAGAAATGACAATAATATTAAATGATGTAAGAAGTTTAGAAAAAGAAGATAAAAAAAGAATTCTATACATGGTCAGAATGATGGTTGCTGAAAGTAAAAATAGATGAATATTTAATCAAAATAGAGTATTAATGCGAACCATTCTCAATAAGTCTAAAACCCTTGATATATATAGCTCATAGAGCAAATTACTAAAAACTTTCGAGAGTCAGGCACACTATTAGACAGTAGTGTGCCACCTCTTAAAAATCAGATCAGGCTACGTCCTTGCGTCGTCGTCCCCTCCTCCTCAGTCCTCGCCAGACTGATTTCGTATAATGCAGATTGATGTTAAATCGCCCTCTGTGCATCTACGATTATCGCAAATTTGACAAATAAAAAGCCTTAAGTTATTGATACATAAGGCTTTTTGTTTATAAAATTGAGGGCGAAGTAACATAATCACGTAAATTATACGAACTTTAAGTTGTTTATAAAAAGCTACAATTGATTATGTAGCTTCTCATAAATAACTTAAATCACATCAAATTCAATTCTACGGTTTTTCTTACGGCCATCTGCAGTCGCATTATCAGCAACAGGTTTGTTCGAGCCTAATCCTTCGACGCTTAAACGTTCTGCAGAAATACTTTTATTGATCAAGTAGTTTTTAACAGCTACAGCACGCTCTTTACTTAAAGCAAGATTTTTTGCAGCGTCACCTGAGCTGTCTGTGTGTCCAATAATTTTAACCTTTTTTCCACCGACCTTATTTAGAGCCACTGCCATTTCATCTAAGATCTGAGTTCCACTCATAGCCAAAACTGCACTGCCAGATTCAAATTCTATAATTCTGTTTTTAAGTGCTTCATCTACAATTTGCTGTTCAGCCTGATTGACAGAAAGCTGCGCATTCAAGCGATATGGTGGCGTTACTAAACTTTGGAATAAGCTTGTTGTAGGCTGAACTTCATTTGAACTCGATATTTTTCCATTAAGTTCCATTTGCGTACCACGTACAGAAAGTTTACCTTGGTGAACTTTTTTTAACTCTGGAACCACCATATTCGCAACAGATTCACTCCAACCATTTGGAGCATTAACCGCTTTAACCTTTATTTTATCAATCACTTGGTCAGCGCCATAAACACTATACATCTTGTTTAAAATGATTTGCTTACTGGTATCATTTGGAACAACACCTTCAACAATAATCGGTTCAGCCCAGACATTCACGCTCAAAACCAACGTTAAAGTCAGCAGCCATTTATTCGACTTAAATCTATGATTTATTTTCATATTTTACTAATCTATAAAAGTTTTTTTAAAAAGTTTCACAGCTTGTATTAAGCTCAATTGCCGCTCACACAAAGCTTGCTCCAGCGTTGCCAAACCGGCATTTTGCTCTAAATATGCATCAATCCAATTGGCTTGAACCAATGAAACCCAGTGATCTGAATCTAACTTTTGCGTGAAAATTTCACTTAAGGTCATAATATCTGCCCCTTGAAAGCCAAAAAGAAGTACTGGTTTTTCGCTATGTAAAATCCCTATCAGAAGCTCAGCATTTTGATTTTGAATAAAAAAACTGATTAGATTGACCCAAAAAGCTGCAATTTCATAGCAGTAGCTAGAGTTATTAATAGGTAAAATCAACACTTTAGTTAAGCGACTAGTACCATGTTGAATGACGGGCTGTAACAATAATCCGAGTCCAATCATGCTTTGTGCAAGCTCGTAACTGCTCATTCTTAGTAATTGAGCAAATGAATGTATCGTATGGTGTTCATAAAATGCCGAAACTTCGCTGTTATTAAAAACTTGTATCTCATTATTTAATTTAGATAATTTATCAAACACGATATTGGGGTCACGTATCGAACGTACCACACGATTCTTTTGGAATAAATCGATTAAAGTTTGCTTATAGCGATATGGCGCATAAATAAGATTATCAAAACTATTTTCAACCTCTAATAAGTGGCTCAAAACCATTGGAAATTGACGACCAGAACTATCGTGACTGGCTATCAAATTTGCCACAAGAAAATTATTTTCTTGTGGATTGGCAATAAAAAAGTCTAATGAAGGTAGATTTTCATACGCTTGACTAAATCCCTCTGATTGCATGGCATGTTCTAATGCTTCAGTAATCCACTGATCAATCAGTTGAATTAAGGCATACTGGCCGCGTGTTTTTAAGAAATCACCACGTGCAGGACATTTTCCATAATATAAAGCTAAGGTCCGCAGTTCATCCATCGCAATACTCCTTACAACCTAGCCACTTTCGAGAAATCATAAACGAGACTCCTGTATCCCCGGTGTTGGAGCTTTAGGACTTGAAACTGTTGCTGAAGGTGTGGTTTGCGCTGCCACCACACGTACGGATTTATTGGTGACAATTTGATCGACCAGTTGCATGCCATTGTAACTGCGCTGCCCGCCTACTCCACCATTTGCGTCGCCGCTGATTAAACGGAAATTGACTTTTACTGCAAGCTCTGGATTTTGCTGATTTCTCCAAATCATTTCATAGCTTCCGCCACGTTGCGTTCGTTCAGCACCGTCAATTAAACGGTTAATGCCATATTCACCGGGCGCCTCAAAAATCGTATGGGTTTTCCCATCTAAATCAATGGCTGTAATACGTGCGCCTGGAATTGCTCCAGCATTTGGCCATACAAAATTCACCCATTGTTGAATGCCGTTTTCATAAAGCATTCTTTGTCCATCAATATCAATGGTATAGGATAAAAACTTAGGATTTTCAATTGGGTAAAATTGAAAATTGGATTGAGCCGTAGCAACAGGTGCAGATGAAGATTGATTTAGCGCTCCAGTTGCCATGCCATTACTTGGCGCAACATAGCTTTGAAAATTCATAACAAACTGTGGATTTAAGCTAATCCCTAAATCTTTCCACGTCTTAGAGGTCAAGGTATAACCACGACGAATGACCAGTGGATCAAGATACTCTTTGACATAACGCGCAATACTGCCATTTTCTCCAAGAATCTGGCTAATTTCATTGCTGGTTGCTTGCAATGTCGCTGAAGAATTAAATGGATATTTTTTACTCAGATTCGTGTTAAAAGGTTGGTAGACTTGCATAACCCATAGCTTATTCATCTCATCTTGTGCGGGGAGAATTAAACTTTCAAATGATTGTGTCAGTGGCGACATCAACAGCTTTTGGAGCAGTTTCTGATCAACCTCAGACAAACCAACGGACATTTTTTCATCGACCAGCTTCTGCGTTGTATTAAAAACAGAGTTTTGCTCATTAATGGTCGACTTAACCAAATTCATCGCAGATGGTCCAATATCCCCTGAGCTTTTCAAGTCATTGAATTTACTTCGGACTTGCGCTAAAGATAGCATGTATTCATCAAGCAAAGACTTATTTTGTTGATCATCACGCTTACGCACCAGCTGATAAAACATCTGGAATTCTTTAGAAATCGGGCCTTGCGCTTGATTCATGACTTTGGCATCAAGCTGAGTTTCATCTCGTCTTAATACTTTGCGTTTGAACCAAGCCACAAAACCTGTTTGTGGCGCTGCCAACTCCGCCATTACGACTGGATTGTCCCAACTGGTTTCTTTCGCAACGCGATCAAAAACACTTCGAATGGGTGAGTTTTCAGGCTCACCTAAAACTTGAACGAAACTCGCCTGTTGTCCATAATCCTTAGCTTTTGCATAATGTATCGCACCTAAAAATTTTCGCCACTCTGCAATATATTCTTTTTTATAGAGTTCTGTGAGTTGTTTACGGATTTGATCTGGACTACCACTAAATGATAAGTCATCTGACTGTGTGCTGTTGAGCACCCAGTCTTTGGTATCCGTAGGACGTTTTGCAACTTCATCGATGGCTTGTTCAACATATTCTGACCATGCAGCATGTGTAAACATACCCGGTAAGGCATAACTGCCTAAGATTGCATTTTGATTGGCATCGCCAAGCATTTGCTTTATGGTTAATGCTGGATAACGGACAGCCGCACGCATTTTTAATTCATTATAAACACGGTCTCGTGCAGGCATTCCACGAACAACAGACAAGAGAACTTGACGCGTTTGATCCACCACCAAGCTGTCTGAGCTGAGTACAGGAAATTTAGGATCACCAGCTAAAGTCATGCTATACGACAAAATTTGCTCTGCCTTTTGGATCATTTCTCCACGTGGCATTTGACCACGATTATTATCCAACCATGAACGCCAGAAACGTGTGACTTGATCACTTAAATGGCTTGCATCCATATATTGAGTATTACCCATCATTAAATAGGCTTTTAAAGCATTGTATGCATCTTGTGGATTTGCATCATTAGGCTCTAAATATTGCTGTGTTTTTGCAACAGGTGTCAGCTCTACATTTGCATGGTTTGTGCGCAATTTTTCTTCATTGCTTTTCACCCGCTGTAGATATTGGGCAATATTTTGTTGTGTTGGAATCAAGACGATTTGCTCAACACCTTTTAAATATTCTGTTTTTAACTTCTCCCGCAGCTCATCTCCCTGATATAAACCAAAACCTAGCTTTAAAGGACGATCTTCTTCAAATTGGTCCAACTGCTGCATGCGTTCCTGTAAAATCAAGAGTGCACTCAGTTGTGTAGACAACTCTTGGCCCGATTGCTTTTCAAGTAAAACGACTTTGTCTAAATCGGCTTGTACGTCTGCAATCAATTGCTGATTATTCCGATAAGACCACACCCATAGACTTAAAATGATGGCTACACCAAATAAAGCGGCAACAAAGGCAATATAACGCTGACGCTTTCGGCTAGGGTTAATATGCTGTTTAACGAGGTTCTTGTCTTTCAGAATAATGTCTGAGAATAAACCTTTTAAAAAATAACCATGGTTTTGCGAAACAGAGCGTGTTGGAATGCCATTTTCATTGTCTAAACCTTTTTGCAATAAAAAGTCTTGAGCAATTTGCTCGGTCATTGGACTTTCAATAATGCCTTCTTGAAGTGCGCTGGAGAAATAAAAGCCACGGAAAACAGGTTTAAATTGATAAGGGTTATCTTCAAACAGCGTGCCAATAAATGTCTTTAATGCAGGCTTTAAGCTTTTAAACTCTAAAGGAAATGTCATGACACTTGGAGAAATATTCTGCGAGTGTCGGCGGCTGAGATGTGTAGTACTAACGCCTTTTAAACCGTCATATAAGATGGAATAGTGTTTTTCAAACAATTCAACAGCATTATTGGCCCCATCGGTTGTATAAGGCAGTGTTGCCCCCCAAACCTGATCAAACTCACTGACCTCATAGCATTCAAAAAACTCAGTAAAGCCTGCAATCAGATCCATTTTAGAGAAGACCAAATAAACAGGCGAAAAAACCTCTAAGCGCTCAGTGAGATCTTGAATCCGTGCACGTAAATTCTTTGCCAATTTGATCGACTTTTCTGGGCTGTTACTGACCAACTCAGCAATACTGACAATCACAATCAAGCCATTGATTGGTGCTTTTGAGCGGTTTTTTTTCAAAATATTTAAAAAACCTAACCATTCAAAATGATCTTCCGCATAAACGGAATAACGACCCGCAGTATCTAATAACACACCTTCTGTTGAAAAAAACCAGTCGCAATGACGCGTTCCGCTGAGTCCAGCAGAAACTGATTTTTGATGGGTTTCTTCAAAAGGAAACTTTAAACCTGAGTTATAAATGGCCGAACTTTTACCCGCAGCAGGATTACCAATCACCATATACCATGGCAACTCGTAGAGTGCAGCATTGCCTTTTTTATCCCCCAGTTTTGATTTTCGAATCAACTGAATAGATTCTTTCATTTGTTGCTGAATCAAATAAAGTTCATCTTTGTTTTTTTGTTTGCCATATTCTGCATTGGTGTCATGTGCAATGGCATCGGCAAGAGCTTCACCTTGTGCTGCATGTCGACGACGTACAATGAGTAAATAAATCCCCCACAGCATCAACCCGAATACATAACAAATCATCAATGGCCAAAAGATTTTGGCTGGAATGACGTTATACATGGCCATTAGTGCGACAAAACCCGATATAGCCATAATGGCTTTAGGATTGCTCACATACTGCCAAACATAACCTAAGACGTTATAAAATAAAGAATTCACAGTACTCTCTTATTCTTTTTTAATTTAAATGGTTGGTTCTACAGGGATATTACTGTCTTCACACGCATGTAGAAAACAATGTGTAGACAATTGATCAGTGCTATAAATCATCGCCATCAACTCATCAGGCAAATGCATACTCAACATAAATCCAAATACTTTGGCCAAATGCTGCGTATGTCCAAAGCTTTGTTTGGTATGAATGAAGTGATGCGATTCAATTCCACTTTGATCGAAAATTTGGTTAAGTTTTTTCATGGTTTGAATGTCTGTAATATCATCGAGCATCAGTACAAAAGGTTGAATATCCTTAAATTGTTCTAATTGCTTCATCGCTGAGGATGCAAACTGATTGGCAAGATTGGCCTCGTTTAGCGCAATCTTGAGTTGTTTTAAGGGTTTGATATCAAGTAATGGTAAAGAAGATGATGCTAAGCACCAACTAGAGGCATATTCAGCAGGCAAGTAATGGTCGGTTAACCATGTTTTTTCATCGAGCAGTTCTTGGTCAATTTCAGAATCTACATTCAGGATGAACGTAATTTCCTCTGACTGCTGAGAAATTTGCTCCAATAACAGCATCCAATCTTTATAGGCTGTTTCTTGACTGAAATAATGGTGCTCAAGATGAATTTGCTGCGTAATCACGCCCAGTGAACTTAAATAATCCTGTACGACGCCACTGCTTTGTTCTTCATTCCAAACATGTAACATCGATTCAGGCAGCAGCATATGTATATTGATACGGTTTAATTTAGCAACCTGCTTCACATCAGGTTGTTCCTCTGGTTCATTGCTATCATATTCACTCGTAGGATCAATCCATGCCGGATGCATACGATACTCATAGGCCAATTCACTGTCATAAAATAAGGCCGATTGCTTTAAATGCTGTGAGATTTGCCACAATGTTTCTGCATGTTGCTCTAGTTGATGCTCGATCAGGGCTTGAATTCGCAGATGGCGCGGATGATCAATGACTTCATTATCATCCTGATTTGTAATGACATGGTCTAGTGCATGTATGCGATAAGACAGCATCGGTAAGCCATAGGCATTTTGTAATTGCGTATCGAGCTCTGGGCTTTTAAATTTTTTAATCTCGTCAAGAATCTCGTCATTTTCCCCAAAGGCACTATATGCAGAAGATGAATAAATATTCAGGTTCAACCACTGAATTTCAACAGGTTCAGCCTGTTGGTTGTCATCATCCTGATGTTGTTCTACTTGCGCTTGTTTTTGCTGCTCTTTGCGCTTTTGGTGGGCTTTAATTGCATGATAAATAAATACTGGAGACCATAAAATTACGCACAGAATCAGAGGAAATAGAAGTAAATAATTAAGCAGGTCTGCCCCAGTTGGGTCATACTGAATGTCACGCCAGTAAAAAATGACGATTCCTGCGACAAGCAACAATAAGCTGCTCACAGTACCAATAAAGAGCTTAAGCATGCCCCATCCCCATCAATGTATAACAGGTTTCATGATTGTGTTCGGTCGGCATCGGCATTAAAAAAGCACCTTGTGATAAACCAATGGTCATCGTTGAACTCAGCTGAATCGGTTGAATATCCTCTTTTCTCAGGATGATTCTTAAATCCACCCCAAGCGTTGGACTGAGCCAGCTTGCAAGTAATCGTTTAAGTTTTATACTCTCAGCTTGATCGGGTAAAAATTTTAAATATTCGGCGTATGAGATGGGACCAACTTCTATTTCAATTTTTCCATCTATTTGACGGATATTTTCTCCACAAAAGGTATTAATGCCCAATTGGTTAGCACTACCCCCAAGTGTGCTTCTTTGTTCAGGGGACAAGTGAAAGATCTCTTCCACAAATTCTTTAATTATAAACGGTTGCTTAAACACGCAACTCAGCATGGTTTTTAGCGCATGTGATGTGTTATTTTGCCCCTGCATTAATCCAGCGAATTCAGCAAAATAATGATCTAAGTCTTGTTGCTCATGTTGAGCACTCACATAACCATTTAATGCATGCAAAATATCGAGGTAATGATTTTCTTGCTCAATCTCATAGCGAATCGGTAAATGGTAAGCTAAAGATGCATCCACATATTGCGCCGTGAGCTTGTGATTAAATAAACCTAAAAAATGAAGTGTTTCATTCCTTTGTATACGCGCACTTTGTTTAATTTTATTGGTATAGCTATACGGTAAGGTGCCCTGAATCCCAGTTAAACCAATCATTAAGTTGATTAAGTGAATTTTTTCTTCGTCAAGAGTCAAACTCTCAATTTCTGCATTCGGAAAATTGAGATTCAGTGAACTATAAAACTTAAACTGCTTTGCCCAATCCTCTTCTTTTTGAGCATCGGGAGCTTCCGCATGACGTAATAATCGCGTCGCCTGAATAAACTCAAAAGCGTTCGGTTGTTCAACCAGTACGTCAACTATAGAAGTGTCTTGCCACCAACGTTCTGCACGCATTGGTATAACTCCTGTTGAGATTGAGCATCTGAAATAACAACATCGACAAAACTATTCATCTGGACTTTTAAATTAAAGACATGCGACAACAACTGGCTAAAAATATACAAGCTATGTCCTCGAAACACTTTCGAATCAATCCCTAGATTTACTTTCAACCCTCGTATAAAAAGTGGGAATGGTTTTGCATCCACCATCTTTTGCTTTAATTCAAAATTAACCGACTGGATCGCATTAATAATAAGGTGGTTTTCTTTAAGCTGAGGCAGATTGTAGAGTTCAAGTAGTTCTTGAATATGGCTTAAAGCATCGCCCTTTGTGAGAGATAAAGTATTTAATGATAAATGCGAAATGATCCGCCATTGCTCTTTTTTATTTTGTTCAAAATAATAGGGTTTATTCGGTCTTTTTAAAACCACAGCTCGCCGTGCCAGACTACTATCATTCAAATTTAATATATTGTTGGCTTGGCTCAATGCCTCATGCGGTAAATCACGATTGGAGCATAATAATTGCATACTGATAAAATCAGATTTTGTTGTTTCAGGCGATAAATTTTTTGAAATAATACTATAACCTGTTTCAACATATTTATTTTGTAGCTGTGCCGAATTCAAACTATAAAAAAACTGAGTCTCATCCTTTTGATAATGACTCATCGCAAAGAATGGATAAATTTCAAAGGTAGTTTGATCTTTATTCGATTTTTCACGAATCATTTGCATTTTAGTAATCGAATAAGTTTGATAAAACTCAGGATGATGAGCATCTGTAATTAAAGGATATTCGAGTTGTTGATGATTAATTTTTTGAGGTTCAGCCTGTTTTTTAAATAAATTGATAACTGGCACGACATATAATTTAAAATTTGCGATATTCAACTCAGAATAATTTCGAATATTGACCTGATCATTTAAATTTAATTTAAGATGAATCAAAATTTCAAACTGATTTTGCTCTTTTTCTAAATGTTTTAACAAACCTAAGTTCATATTGAGGAAATTAAATTTTTCAGAAAAACAGAAATATTCCATCAACAGCCGGTATGCATGATGTGTATGTTGATCTAAGGGCAACAAACTTTCACTTTCAGCAAAACCCATGATACTAAACGGATTTGGGATGTCGATGACGCGATGACCAACCTTTAATGAAAATCCTGTACTCGACTGGAAAACAGCATCCAAAACTTGTAGTGGAAAATTGGATATCGCATCCAAATAAATAGGCAAATTTTCTTTTTCTAAAATTTGATGTGCCTGATTAAAAATATTAAATCCTAAGCTAAGCGTTGCATTTTGATTTAAATGCATATGAGCACTAGGATTCGTTTTAAAATTGAGATGACTCAGTTCAATGGGTAATAACTTTAGTTCTTGTGTGGTGCTAAATTCACACTGTACACCTTTAAAACTTCTTGATTTTATTACAGTATTTTTAGGAATGAGATGAGCTTCAGTTAATTGTTTACACTTATTTAAGTCTTCAAAACTGACCACAGTACATGCAGGAAAAGGTTTGAGATATTGAGGAAACATTACCTCAAACAAAGACCGAGTAAAAATGTCGTAACTGTCAGCCAGCTTCTTATCGATTCTTGCTGCAATTAAAGAAAAGGACTGAATTAAGCGTTCTATATGTGGATCATCTACTTGCTCTTGGTTTAAGGATAAACGCTGAGCGATTTTTGGGTATTTTTGCGAAAATTCACGAGACTGCTGCCCAAATTCTTGTAATTGTTTTTCGTAGTACGGTAATAATTCTTCAATCACAAATCAGCCCCATTAAGCTCTTGCAGAAATAACATATTGTTGTGTTGTCGGTTTGAGCAAAGCATCAAAAATCACGGGTTCATATAAAGGATGAATATTTAAATAGGCTTGAATGCTCAAACACAGAGCCCCCATATTTTGTCCATCGAGCAACATTTCGACTTTGATTTGTTTTAGTCTCGGTTCATGCGCTGTAATAGACGCAGCAATCGATTGGCAAATTTTATCGCGATCGGTCGGATTCGCAGTCGATAATCCAACAAAATCAATGATTCCAAACTGAACAATGGACTTTTTTACCAACGGAAAAGCATCAATTGAATCATTAAAATTGGCCATACGACTGTTCAACAAATCTTCTAAGTCGGTCGCGACGGATTCACGTAGCTCCTGAAGAGACATGCCCAATCGGTCCTGTTCAGTGGTCGGTAATAATCGGTCAAATAGCGTTTTTCTAAACCCATAGGGATAAAGCTGATCTAGATTCATGTTGATTAAAATCATCTCGCATAAATAAAGGCCAACGTTGGTTAGCCTTTATTTTTTCAGTTATTTTTATGCAGCGTATGATGCAGTATTGTTTGATAGAGACCATTTTTTGGTCACAGCACCTTTTTGCGTGCCATTAATATCTTGCTGATTATATGTCCATTCCACAGCAGCATATTTCAAACCAAACCCTTCAAGCGGAACACCTTCCTCACTGACTGTTGGCGTAACACTTGAAACTAAAACATGCTTCAATTTAATTTGTAGATACTTGATGCGCTTATCGCCATTTGCGCGATAAAAATCAATTTGTACTTCATCAAAGGTATAACCGGCTGAACATGCTTCCCAAAGTTTTGGACTGGTTGCATCCAAATCTTTAACAAATAGCATATCTGAATGTTCAACACGTTCCGCTGTATGACCACCAACACTTGATGATGTTGCAGACTTTGGCTGACGAATATTGTGCGACCAAGAGTTCACTTCTAACCAGCCTTGGTGCTCTGTATCGCGTGACTCGCCATCGACCTTATATTTACCTCTGAACTGTACATATATGTCTTTCATTTGTAATCTTTTCCTATTCTAAAGTTATTATGTGTTGGCACTCAAATTAGTTTGAGGACTGAGGTAACTCAGTAACAAGTCGCAGTGATACTGACAATTCATCCAACTGGAAATGTGGTCTCAAGAAAACCACAGATTTGTAGTGCCCCGGTTGTGCTGGGTTCTCTACAACTTTGACAGATGCTTCACGCAGCGGATATTGCGCTTTCGCCTCTTGTGAAGCCCCGTCATCAAGCAAAATATATTGAGCCAACCACTCATTTAAAAATGTTTCAATGTTTCCAGCCGAAGCAAAGCTTCCGACTTTATCTCGCATCATGGCTTTTAAATAATGTGCAATACGTGAAACGGCCATAATGTACTGAATTTGGCTAGATAAAGCAGAGTTTGCATTGGCAGAATCGCTATTATACTTTTTAGGCTTCTGCGTCGATTGCGCACCAAAAAATGCTGCATAATCTGTATTTTTACAGTGTACTAAAGGAATAAAGCCAAGATCACTGAGCTCTTTTTCACGACGGTCAGTAATCGCAATTTCAGTTGGACATTTAAAGACCACTTCACCATCACTGGTTTTAAAGGTATGAACAGGTAATCCCTCTACCAAACCACCACCTTCAACCCCACGAATAGCAGCACACCAACCATGCATATCAAAAGCATTGGTCAAACGCGTGCCAAAAGCATAGGCTGCATTCATCCATAAATATTCATCATGATTTTGCCCAGAGACTTCTTCCACAAAATTAAAGCCTTCAGTCGCTGTACCTTCCTTAGGGTGATAAGGCAGACGACCCAATACACGCGGCATTGTTAATGCAACATAGCGCGCATCATCACTTTCTCGGAAAGAACGCCACTGGACATATTCAGCGGTTTCAAAAATTTTAGATACTTCACGCGGACGGTCAATATCTGTAAAGGATTCCAATCCGAGGATGTTGGCATCTGCTGCAGAAATAAAAGGTGCATGTGCAGCTGCAGCAACATGTGAAATTTGTTCCAGCAAATACATGTCTGAAGGTGTACGATCAAACTCAAAATCGCCAATTAATGTGGCATATGGCGCACCACCAAATGACCCATATTCTTCTTCATAGATCTTTTTAAACAATGTACTTTGATCAAAGTCCGTTGCGCCTTGAAAATCCTTGATTAATTCTTTCTTCGTTGTATTCAACATACGAATCTTAATCAATGGATTAGATGGCGTTTCTTGGCAAAAGTAATATAAACCGCGCCAGGTCGATTCAATTTTTTGAAATTGTTCGTCATGGATAATTCTACTGAGCTGCGTCGAAATGAGCGCATCAATTTCAGCAATACGCTTATCAATCGATAATGTCATATTTTCTGAAACAGTAATCGTTCCCGCCATCACTTCTTTAGCAAGTTCGCCAATTAAACTTTTCGCTCGATCATGCTCTTCTTCATTTCGAGCAATTCGACTACGTTCAACAATTGAATCTAATAACGTAAATTCTTCAGTGGTATCTTGAGCAACTGCTGCAGATTGGGCATTATTCATTTTCAGCCTCCACACTCATTTTGCGTACTTGATCTGTATTTTGCAGAACTTGATCAAGTAGATCTTCTAATCGCTCATTATTCGAAATTTTGTTACGCAAATCAGTCAAACGTTCACGAGCTTCCACCAATTTTCTCAAAGGATCCACTTGCTGAACCACATTTTCAGGACGAAAATCTTCCATCGACTTAAAGGTCAAATCAACAGACATACGTCCACCATCTTCAGTCAATGTATTTTCAACTTGATAGGCAGCACGTGGTGCTAAGGACTCCATGACTTCATCAATGTTTTCTAAATCAACATTAATAAATTTTTTGTCTTTGAGCTTGGTTTTTTCTATTTCAGATGCCGCTGAGAAATCACCTAAAACACCAACAACAAATGGTAATTCTTTGATTTCTTTAGCATCACCAACTTCAACATCATAAGTCAGTTGTACCCGAGGTGGTCGAATACGCTGTAACTTTTTTTGGACGCTTTCACGTTTAGCCATATGAAAATCCTGTTTTTTATTATTTCAAAAATGAAAGTTTTTAAAGTGAATTAAAGGGATTTGTATTCGGCTTGCTCGCCACTTCAGTTGATTGTGCTTTCTCAACTTTTTTGGGTTTTGCCACCTGAGCCGTTGTTTTCTTTGTGGTTTGTTTGGTTGAACTCGCAGTCTTACGCGTGGTTTTCTTTGGTGCTTTGATCACCACGGCCTTTGCATCACTCGTATCTGGCGCAGGCAAAGAATTACGAACGAGATTAGACAGCTCTTTAGCAGGTGGATAAGTTAAATCTGCAGATAAATAGCGCACTTCTTCTTGACGCATATGGTTTAACGCCGTATTTGCAATCGAAACGCCAGCTAAAAACCGAGTATCTGTTAATGATGTATGATTAATATTTCGCGCATTTAACTCTTCAACCAGTTGAAGTGCTTTATAACTTTTCCCAAGTTCTTGATATCGACTAGCAGCTTGAACCAATAATTTATTTTTTAGCTCATCATTTTTTTTATTTTTACTATCGCAAATCTGTGCATATAAACTTAGTAAATCGTGATCAGTTTCACCATTTACCAATGGGTAATTTTTAATACATTTCTTTTTTAAACTAATACCCTCTTCTGCCGCTGCAAAAGCAAATGGTGTCACCGTTAATAAAACGAATGTAGGTAAAATTAAATAATATTTTTTCAAAACTTGCCTCAAATCTTTATGAATAAAAAATTAAAATTATTATCAGTAACTTCGATTTAAAATATACACACCCTAGGTAAATATTTCTGCTTATATAATGCGCTTGGATTTAACAAAAATATGGTACCTAAAGTCAAGGAAAGAAATGTTACTCAAAAGTAACTATGTTTGTTTTTTGTAATATATCTTCTTTTTTATCTAAATTTCATTTGTGTATTATGATGGCATATATATAAAATACTCGCCAAATAGCATTTATAATGACTTGTAAAATGCTAATTTATAAATAATTTTATATTTACACTAAAAACACAGATAGCCATTGGCATATTTGTCTTGTAAAAACTTTGCTATAAAGCATGACTGAGTTACATATGAATAACCTTAAAATATTAATTAAGAAGCTATCTAATCATGCGCGTGTTGCTCTAGAGAAGTCTGCAAATAGTTGTATTAATCAACAAAATTATGAAATCGAAATTGAGCATTTTTTTCTTGAATTATTAGAACAATCAGAACCAAATGATCTCCACTTATTAGTTGAAAAATATAAAATTTCCCATGATTTCTTAGTTAAGGATTTGCAACTCAGTCTTTCCCAGTTACCTAAAGGAAATACCCGTACCCCGATATTTGCTCAATCCATTATTCGTTTATTGGAGCAAGCGTGGTTACTTGCTTCAGCCGAACAAAATCCTGTCATTCGAACAGGTCATATTTTGGTAGCACTTTTAACAGCACCAGATTTGCATCAAATGGCATTACGCGCTTCGAGCCAATTTGAACTGTTCCCGATCGATACAATGAAGCATAAATTTTTAGACCTATGCTCAAACAGTATCGAACAAGACGTTTTACAGGAAACAGCGCCAAGTGAAAGCACTGAGCCTGCACAGCATTTGGCTAAAAACAAAACGCCAGCACTTGATCAATATACAATTAACCTAACCCAAAAGGCACAAAGTGGCCTTATCGACCCTGTTATTGGTCGTGAGTTTGAAATACGTTTAATGCTCGATATTTTGATGCGTCGACGCCAAAATAACCCCATTTTAACTGGTGAGCCGGGTGTAGGAAAAACGGCTGTCGTTGAAGGTTTGGCATTAAAAATTGTGAACAACCAAGTGCCTGATGCTTTAAAAAATGTTCAGCTGCATACGCTTGATATGGGACTATTACAAGCAGGTGCCAGTGTAAAAGGTGAATTTGAAAATCGCCTGAAACAAGTGATTCAAGAGGTTCAGTCTGCCACTCATCCTATAATTTTATTTATTGATGAAGCACATACTTTGATTGGTGCGGGAGGTCAAGCAGGCCAAAATGATGCTGCCAATCTATTAAAACCCGCACTGGCTCGTGGTGAGTTACGTACCATTGCAGCAACCACATGGGCTGAATATAAACAATATTTTGAGAAAGATGCAGCGCTCAGTCGACGCTTTCAAGTCGTTAACGTTGAAGAACCAACCGAAGATGTCGCCATCGATATGTTACGTGCCATGCTACCAGTCATGGCCAATCATTTTAATTTAAATATTGATGATGAAGCTATCATCACAGCCGTACACTCTTCACATCGTTATATTAGTGGTCGTCAACTCCCAGACAAAGCAATTAGTGTACTGGATACAGCCGCAGCGCGTGTAGCACTCACTCAGAATGCAAAACCTGTAAAGTTAGATCAGATACTTGCTCAACAACATAATCTCAAACTTGAATATGAGATTTTAGAAAATGAACATAAAAATTTACCGATTCATCATGAGCGCTTGCACGATTTGAAGCAAAAACTAGCGCAGCTTGAGCGCGAAATTGAATACACTCAAACGCAGTGGCAAAAAGAAAGAGCGCTTGTTGAACAGATAAAACAACTCCAACAAGATACAACGGCTAACAATGCTCAAGAAGAGATTACTGCGCTTCGTGAAGAATTAAGCAATGTACAAGGCCAGAATCCCTTAGTGTTTGAGCGCGTTAATGCACAAATCATTAATGAAATTATTTCAGACTGGACCGGTATTCCTGTGGGCAATATGGTGAACGATGAAATAAAACAGATTCTCAGCCTAGAAAGCAAACTGGCTGAGCGTGTTATGGGACAAGACTCTGCCCTACATCAACTGGTTCAGGGGATTAAAACATCTAAAGCAAAATTGGATGATCCTAATAAACCGCAAGGCGTGTTCATGTTGGTGGGGCCAAGTGGTGTCGGTAAAACCGAAACCGCACTTGCGCTGGCGAGTGAGCTTTATGGTGGAGAATCCCACCTGATCACCATTAATATGTCTGAATATCAAGAAGCACATACCGTTTCTTCTTTAAAAGGTGCTCCACCTGGATATGTGGGATATGGTCAAGGTGGTGTGCTGACTGAAGCGGTTCGCCGCAATCCTTATAGCGTGGTTTTACTGGATGAAATTGAAAAAGCACACAACGATGTTCAAGAACTCTTTTATCAAGTTTTTGACAAAGGTACGCTTGAAGATGGTGAAGGACGAATCATCGACTTTAAGAATACCACCATTATTTTGACCTCGAATGTAGGTTCGAATGCCATTATGCAGGCGTGTTTGAATCAACCGATTGAGGAGTGGCCAACAGCAGAAAGCCTAGCTGAGCAGTTAAAACCAAGTTTATATAAACAATTTAAACCTGCTTTTTTAGGGCGCATGCGTATCGTTCCCTATTTCCCACTGCATGATGATTTACTGGTTCAAATTATCCATCATAAAATCAAGAAAATAACCGCTCGCCTTGAGAAGCAGTACCAAAGCAAAGTTCAATATTCAGAGGAACTGGTAGAACTGTTATTAAGTCGCTGCACGGAAGTCGATAGCGGCGCACGGAATGTTGATCACATTTTGAATGCCAGTATATTGCCTGCTTTAGCCACAGAAATATTGATGGCTCTGGCAGCCGGTCATTTTCCCAAAGTTATTCAGATCGATGTCAAAGATGATGAAATTACTTATATTTTAGACCCCTGCGAAAAAACCACGGCTAAAAAGAAACGACATCCTGCTAAAAATAAAGCGAATCAAGTTTAATAAAATATATAGAGTGTAAAATTATGAGCTTAGAAATCGAGCCTTTATTGTCTCCTATCTCAAGCGATCAACCATGTGGACAAGACTTATCTTTTTCCAATGAATTCCACGCTATCAAAATTGCAAAAACTCAGGATGATCCATTACTTGATCAAGGCGACTGGGTCGCTGAACCTAAGCAAGCAGACTGGCAGTTCGTTGAACAAAAATCTATCGAGCTCCTCACGGGAAAATCGAAGGATTTACGCTTATTGGGCTGGTTACTTGAAGCGTGGTCAAATTTATACGGATTCGAAGGCACTGCAAAAGCCCTAGAGCTTATGCACCGGACACTAAATGAGTATTGGACACAACTTCATCCTGAAATTGAAGAAGAAGATTTAGATCAACGTCTAGGTTTATTACAAGGTTCAATTAATCATTTGATTCCACTGATAAAACAAGTCGCTATCGTGAATGTTCCTGCATTTTCACTCAGTGATTATGAAGCCTTACTGAGACAAAAAAACCATTTGTTGAAACAAGTAGAAAGTTATACAGATGATGCCAATAGCTCTCAGATTTTGGAACAATTTGAGCAGAGCCTGTTCAACACATCAAAATCATTTCAATATCAGAACTATCAACATTTTTCGGCGATTCTGGCTGAATGGTCAATTTTGAAAAGTGTGTTAGATACCTTAATGGGCTTAGACGCACCAAGCTTTGCTGCGATTGATACTCAGCTTGAAAACATCCACACCAGTTTAAAAAAGCTCTACAAAACCGATGTTTTTACCCAACCTGTAATGGCGACACAAACATCTGAGTCTTCTGCTGCCGCAACGATAACAACACAGGCACTTTCATTTACCCAGCACAAAGAACAAGAGATTGACATGAACACCGTCCATCCATCCAAAGGCTTTCAGGTTCAACCGCAAAATCACTTAGCAAACCGTGAACAAGCCATGCGGGTATTACAAGAAATTTCTGACTATTTCCAAGCCAATGAACCGCATAGTCCCGTAAGTTATATGTTACAGAAAACTATCAAGTGGAGTCAGATGCCACTACATGAATGGTTAAATCAAGTGATTAAAAACGAAAATCCACTGCATAACGTCCAAGAACTACTGGGCGTACAACAAGCAAATGAATCAAGCGACTGGTAATCTAAATGTTTAAAGCAGAAAAAATACTTTGGGGTGAAGGTCTATTTTTACGTCCTCAACATTTTCAATTACAAGATGCGTATCATGAACAACGTCTGAATCATACCATTCGTTCCACGATTCCATTTGCCTATGGCATTCAAAATATTCAATTTGATGAGGCCCAGTTACACACGCATATCTTGGCACTTGAAAGTATTAGTATGATTTGGCAAGATGGTGAAATCTATCAAGCGCCGACACGTGATTTACTGCCTGAGCCAGTGTTATTAGATGAACTGAATTTACGTGGCGAAATCCTGGTTTATTTAGCCTTGCCGATTGTACAAGCCAATAAGAAAAATGTGAGCGCTGAAAATAGTGCACAGTTCGGTCGCTATCATTCTTATCTAACCTCAACTCATGATTTATTTACAGATGCTACTGCGGCAGATATCACCTTATTGCGCCGCCGTGCAGAGTTTCGCTTGTTAGAGGTCAACGCAGAACCGAATCAAGAGCTTGATGGCTTTTTGTATTTAGCTTTAGCAAAAATTAAACGTCAAAGCTCAGGTCAATTTGAATTTGATCGTCATTTTATTCCGCCTATCTTGCATATTGAATCTTCTGAAAATCTTATCTCGAGTTTGAAACGCAGCTTAAATGTTATCAAAGCGAAAATTAAAACTATTCAAAGTAATAATCGAGAAAACGAGCAAAAACTGATTGAATTTCGCTCTGGCGACATTGTGTCATTTTGGCTGGTTAATGCACTCAACACAGCACACGCGACGTTGAATCATTTATTGCAATACCCGCATATCCATCCAGAGCGGCTATTCTTTGAATTATTACGTTTGACTGGCTCATTGCTGACTTTTTCAACGGCTCATGAGGTTGATCATTTACCTCGCTACCAACATCATAATTTACAAGAAAGTTTTAGTCAGCTTGATGTCATTCTACGTGAGTTATTAGATACGATTATTTCAAACCGCTACATCAGTATCCAATTAAAAGAAACGCGACCATCTTATTGGTTAGGCAGTTTAGAGTCAGACAAAATTACTCGAGATTCAAGACTTTACTTGGCTGTTTCTAGCAGCATGATGCAAAGTCACGAACTAATTCAATTGGTTCCATTGAGATTTAAAGTCGGCAACACCGTAGATGTTGAACAACGCGTCATTGCAGCACTTCCTGCAGTTCCTTTGCATCATTTAATGCAGGTTCCAACCGCTATTCCAGTGCGATCTGGTGTGAGTTACTTTGAAATTGAACCAAATAATGACTTATACCAACGCATGTTGGATGCCGAGTCGATTTGTATTTATATTCCGGCAGGTTTCCAAGATATTGCTGTTGAATTGATTGCTGTGATGAATGGCTAAGGAAATGAATCATGAATAATGCCCCTTCACTTTTTGATGATGGACAAATTGGAACTGGTTCAATTTCTCAGCCCATGACCACCAAAGTCACCAGTACAACCAACTTGGTCGACTTACTCCATGATGGTTTTTATATTGTATTTTTATTAAAAAACAAATATATACCGAGTAGTTCGACTGAATTTCGCGAAAAAATCATTGCCCTACTCAACCGTTTTGAAAACCAAGCCCGAAAATTACAATTTTCATCAGATGATATTCAAGATGCTAAATATGCTTACTGTGCATTATTAGATGAAACCATTGTGACTCAGCAAGATGCACAATTTTTCGAGCTACAAAATAGTTGGTTAATCAGTCCCTTACAGCTTAGTTTATTTGGCTCGCAACTTGCGGGTTATCGTTTTTTCGAAATCTTAGAAGAGCTACGTCGTAAAGGAAATAGTCGATTAGCCGCACTTGAAGTTTATCATTACTGCATGCTTCTGGGTTTTCATGGTAGATATCGTATTGAATCTATAGAAAATTTAAACCATTTGGTCGCACGTGTGGGCGATGAAATTGACTATTTGAAAGGGAAAAAGGCGGCCTTTTCTCCTTTTGCATCGCTCCCCGATCAAATTAAACACATGATTCACCGTGAGCTTCCTTTTTACTGGATTTTACTTTTTCTAATCGTATTCGCGCTCTTATCCTTTGCAGGCTTGCGTTATATGTTATCAAAGCAAAGTACGAATTCTTTGGCCACATATGAAAATGTCATTTCTACGCCAACAGAACAGGCACATATTACTATTCATTTACCCTAAGAACTAACTCCATGGCTCATGAAAAACGGACTTCAGTCAAAATTTTGACGTCTACAAAAAAGAAAAATATTTCACCTATGCTCTATGCGTTTGGTGGTTTTTTGAGTGGTGTCTTATTAATGGCTACTCTTGGTTTTACTTACTTTTTTACACAACAAAAAAATGATTTAATACAGGTTAGTCAAAGTTCTAGCGTCGATGTCACTGAACCCTCAGTCGATAATGAAGCCCCGACGCGGGAACCCGAAGCTATTTTTGAAACGACTAAAGTCATCCCTTCTAAAAGTGTTCAACCTTCAAATGTAACTGAGCCGCCTTCTGATTTTCCTCAACCCAAAGAAGATGAATTAAGCAAAGCATTTCTTCGTCCAGCTGAAACAGTTTCTGCACCATCGATGAAGAGTGCTAGTTCGCAGCCCTTACCAAAAGAAAATAAGAAACAAAACTCGTCAACGCAAAGTTCGGCCGCACCGAAAGATAAAAATCACGACAAAGTAGCCAAAGCAGAACAGGCAGTGGAAAAATCCGAAGAATCTCCCACAGGGAGTGTACAAACCAAGATTACAACTCGTACCGTCGAAGCCCCAATTCCAGCTACTATCAGACTATGATTTATGCTCTTTTTTCGCTTTTTCTAATCTTGTCACTAGGGCTAGGTTTAGCACTGTCCTATGAACTCAGAGTAAAATTAGCAGGCTTTTTTGTCGGGTTAATTCCTCAAGGAAAAAAAAGATTTCAATCCGCTCGTCATTTTGCACAGCATATAAATCATGCTGCTGCGCCCGAGCAATTGCAGTCGCATTGGCATATTCAGCAGTGGTGGATATTGGTTGCAGGTCTATTTCTATTTGCCAGCATCTTAATGTTTGCTTTTACCAGTCCAGTCACACCCACTAAAATCGAAGCCGATTATTTAAAACAATCGGATCCACAAATTTATGCCCTACTTGATGGACAAATTTTGTCCCCACCACCAGAGATCGAAGAATCCTTAGTTGCGGCGGCCATAGTTGAAGCAAGTCTGCTTGAGCAAGCGGATCTTAATAATAATTCTATTCAAGCCAGTGCTTTGAATTACGATCCAAGTATTCAGGATGTACATTCAACTCATTCACATGACAATTTAGCAACGGCTGATCGTAAGTGGCACAAAATGAACCCACGCTATAAACAACGTTTACTGATGGTATTTAAAATAATGCGTGAGCAGCATGGATATGAACTGGTTTTACTTGAAGGCTATCGTAGCCCGCAGCGTCAGAATTCTTTAGCCAGCAATAAAAATACGACTTTGGCACGGGGTTATCAGAGTTATCACCAATTTGGATTGGCGGCGGATGTCGCATTTAAGCGGGATGGAAAAGTCGTTATTTCTGAACGAGATCCATGGGCGATGCGTGGCTATCAGCTCTATGGTGAAGTTGCAGAATCTGTAGGTTTAACTTGGGGCGGGCGTTGGAAGTCGATCCAAGACTATGGCCATACTGAATATCGAATGCCGAATTTAAAGAAAACTGCGGAAATGGCTGAAAAGCTGACCTCTGAAGGACAACTTTCAGCTGCAAATTTGAGTTAATCAGGTTGAAGGCTGACTCAAATATTGAGTAATGATTTGCAGAACTTGCTCAGTTTTCTCTGCATGTAACCAGTGTCCAGCATCTGCCACCGTCTGAATCTGGGCTTGAGAAAACTGCGATTGGATAGCTTCTATATATTCTGGCTTTTTTACATATGGTGAGTTTCCACCACGTATAAATAATGCAGGCTTATGCCATGTTTCTATATTTTCCCATGACAGAATTTGGGTATAGTTCTGATACAGTGCGTCTACATTAAACAACCACTTCCTTTTGCTAAAAGATTTCAAGAGAAACTGAATCACCATTTCTTCTTTGAGATATTCACGCATGATTTCTATGGCTTGTTGACGTGTTTCAATATCTGCTTTTTGTACCGCAAAGAGCGCTTTAAAAATCTGCTCATGATGATTTTCTTTATAAGCAATAGGCGTAATATCCAATACCACCAGTTGATCTAGTCGATCTCCTGCGAGTTCGGTCACTTTTATCACCAGCTTTCCCCCCATCGAATGCCCGATCAAAGAAAAGTACTCGATATTGAGTTCATCTAAAGTTTCAATTAGATCGGTTGCCATAGCCTTATAATTCATCACATTTGAATGTGCAGATAACCCATGATTACGTACATCTACCTGTAATACATGGTGGCTTGAATAAAACTCCCGAGCCAACATCCCTAAATTACTTAAACTGCCAAATAAACCGTGAACAAAGACCAGTGTTTTTGCAGCTGACTGCTCATTTTGATGAAATTGATGATTTAGGATCATATGAAACTTACTTTATTTGATTTCTATAGATATTGAATTTTTAATGGGAATAAATCAAAAGACTTTTTAGATTAAGTTCAATTATGCTTAGGCTATTTTGAGTGAAATACTTGCTTAGGCTAAATTTAAAGGCATGATGTACATGCCTGTTTAAGATCAGATTTTAAGCAAGTGAAAAGATGCCGAATGCTTTAAGTCTTGCTACTTTTCTGTTTTAAAAATAATTCAGCGGAATTTTTAAATAAGAAATACCATTGTCTTCTGGTTGAGGGAACTTGCCTGCAAACATATTGATTTGAATTGCGGGTAATATCAATTTTGGCATGCTTAACGTTGCATCACGGCGGTTTCGCATCTCGACAAAATCGACCCTTTCCGTTGTAGTATTGATATGAATGTTTTCATGCTTTTGCGAATAAACCGATGTCTCATATTGGTATTGATCACGACTTTCGGGTAAGTAGTCATGGCATAAAAACATCCTCGTTTGATCTGGCAATGTGTACAAAGTCTTCACTGAGTCAAATAAAGCCGCCGCACTCCCATTTGGAAAATCACAACGTGCCGTCCCATAGTCAGGCATAAACAACGTGTCCCCCACGAAAACAGCATCACCAATGACATAACTGAGACACGCAGGTGTATGCCCTGGTGTCGGAATATTATATGCTTTTATGTTGCCTATCAAAAATGTCTCGTGATCTGCAAAAAGATAATCAAATGACTGCGTAGCGTTTAAACTTTTAATATCTAAGTGATAAATCTCACCAAAAGTTTGTTGTACGATCTCGATCTTATGACTAATCGCAATTTTTCCACCTAGTTTTTGCTTTAAGTACTGAGCAGCACTTAAATGATCTGCATGCACATGTGTTTCTAAAATCCAGTCTACGCTTAGGCTATTTTTCTGAATATAAGCAATGATTAAATCGGTCTGCTCTGTTTTGGTCGTTGCCGATGCTGCATCATAATCCAACACACTATCAATCACGGCGCAGCGCTGAGTTTCAGGATCGCTCACTACATAACTAAACGTATTGGTCTGTGTATCAAAAAATGCTTTTACTTGCGCGGTTTGCTTCATGGCATTTTCTCCATCACTTTACGATGTAGCAGCACACCGACGAACATCGCAATTATAAAATAGATCGCTTGATAATAGCCCAGTCCAATCAAAGTAAAACTCGGCGCAGGGCAAATTCCCGCAATTCCCCAGCCTATACCAAATAGCAGACTTCCCAAGATCAGTTTTCTGTCGATTTTCGTATTTTTAGGCAGTTGTATAGCTTCACCATAAACCGTTTTTGGATGTGTATGACGTACAGCTTTTTGAAAAGGAATAAATGCAACCGCAATTGCACCCATCATTACAAAAGCCAAACTGGCATCCCACTGCCCGAAAATATCTAAAAAGCCAATCACTTTCGCAGGATTCGACATTCCTGAAAGCATGAGACCAATTGAAAATAATCCACCCCAAATGAATGCCCAAACATTTTTCATTTTAGATTGCTCCAAGCATATGACGGACAACATACACAGTAAAAAAGCCTGCGAACATAAAACTCATTGTAGCGATGATTGAACGTTTGGATAAACGACTGATACCACAAATACCATGCCCGCTGGTACAACCAGAGCCTAAGCGAGTTCCAAAGCCTACTAATACGCCCGCAATAATTAACATGAAAGGTGTAGCTTCAATATAGATCTCTGGCTGAACAAAAGCGGCATATATAAACGGAACAATGAACAGGCCCAATAAAAACCACAGTGCAGGCGTATTTATGATCCCTTTTAAGTTTAAAACTTGAGAGACCAGACCACTGATTCCTGCAATTCGTCCATTGGTATATAAATATCCAACGGCGGAGATGCCGAGTAATATTCCACCTATAAAAGACCACGCAAAATCATGCATTGGTAAGCACCTTAAAACAATATATGTTTTTATAATATATCTAATTAAAAAATAATCAAGCACCCTTTGTATCTATCGATGCTATACATGTCTATGACCAGTGTTTACGGGCCCTTTCATCTAGGTTTAGATATTTGAATAGACACTACCTGTTCGTTCTCGAAGCTTTTAGTCGTTTAGGCAACACCTTAAAGCATTTTTTACATAGTTATTCTTCACAATCATGCAAAAATATTGAATATATTCCCGAGGAATTTTGTATTCAGCTCTTTTTTAGATTAGAAATACTTAACTTATCTCATTTTATTTCATTATAGTTTGCATTTAAAGAACCTGAATAGAGTTAGAGGTACATCTCTACATCATGATCATTATTCTCAGTTTATGAAACACATTTACAACTTTTGAATATATTTTTATGCAGGTAGACACTTGAAAAGTGATGAAATAGCCAGCTCTTTTTCTGAGCAGTTTATTGGAATTCTGATAATACACGCTCTGCAAACCATCTTGGGAGCTTAGACACGGCGGCATTCATTTTTAAGGTTTCAGCTACTTCTATTTCTGCAAGAAAAGACGCTTGTATACCATCGGAAGAGTTATCAAACAAGTAGGCTCGATCACAGCACTCTATAGCTTGCATGAGCAGATCCATACTTCGGTAATAACGCTCGATAATTTTCTGCTCTGGAACAGGATGGCCGCCCACACTGACGCGATACTTGACCCGAGCAATATTGATTTGTGGATCGACTGTTGAGACATAATATAGATAGGTTTTATAACCCTGTCGTTTCGCTTCTCGGAGAAACTCAACTTTAGAGATATGTGACATTACCGTCTCAAAAGTAAAACTGACTTTTAAGCGCAGAAACTCAAGCCGGATATAATCAATAATGCGTGCACAGAGATAAGAATCGATTTCATTGGTTTTAAACTCGATCTTCCATTCATCTAGTACCATCGGCTCATGCGTAAGTAGGGCCACGAACTGTCCCGCTTGAGGACGCTTCTTACTTTTTAGAAAAGTGACCAACTCTGAAGCTTTTAAGGAAGGATGATAATGTAATAAATCAAGGCATTGACTCTGTCTTAAGTTTTGTTCCAGTTCATCTGCATTTAAATATGCCCCAATATGTTGGGGCAAAAGGTAATCTTTAACAGTGCTTTTACCAGAACCATTCGGCCCTGCAAACATTCTTATTCTAGGTTGTCGAGGTGGCATATCAATCTATACGGTTGCGTGTTTCTTTTTACGTGTCAGTGTCGGTAAAACGCCTACATCGATATAAGCATGACTTAAGTCTTGTAAAACAGTTTCATTGCCATGAATATCGCGTTCAACCAACTGTTCAGCTTTTGCATAAACCACAGACGAACGAGTGGTTGCTTTTTGAAAAGCATCATGAAAAGCATGAATGGCAAGTTTAGGAATCATATCATCCTCATATTTGCCTACTTTAATGTCGGTATAAGCTGCCATACACCAACTCCTACTCAAACGATGGTTGATTTTTATTTATCTTAACACAATCGAGGACATTGTCTATTTATACAGCATCCTGAAACAATAAATTAGATCTTAAGGCCTACTCTAAATCCGTACTGTCTTATTGGGTTACTTTACTGTTTACTCGATTCGTATCTTCAACTTTTAAAGCTTTCGCCGTTGGGCAGAAGGCACTTTCATTCATCCCTGCATCGGTCAGACTTTTTTCTTGCTGATCAAGATAACGGTTGGCCACCATCAGCATCACGGAAGCGGTACTTAATTCAATATTGGCCTTAGATAGCGCAGCAATTTGATGATATGCAGCCATACGCTGACAAAATGCGGTTTTCATTTCTGTTGCTGTCGCTGGATTATCTTTTGCATCTAAAACGGTTTTAGTTGAATTCACAGTTGCTGTATATTCAGCCATCTTCTGATCATACTGTGCCTGAGTTAGCTTCGTTGTTTCTGCATAACTCAGGGTTGATAGAAATGATGATAAAAATAACGAAAGGCTAAGCAACGTCCATGTTTGTTTTTTCATGTATTAAGACTCATCGCCTTCTTTCCATACGTCTTCATAGTCATCGCCATCAATCATAAAACGATAACCTTCACTTAAAGCCAAATATGGAAGTACATCAGGTAAGATATCTTGTAATTCACGTACAGTCATGGTTGTAAAAAAGTCTTGGCCCTCACCCAATTCACCACCATAAATAAACCAAGCGACATTCTCTTCAGTTTCTGGCTTTTTACGTAAACCGACAATGGGTTCTTGATTTAAAGTCTGTACAGCAACAGCAACGACATCATCACCTTTTACTTCAACATAAGCCGAGTCAAATTCTTCACACAGTAGTTTTTGTTCTGCAATCAATTCATTCAATGCAGATTGTTGTGACTTTTGTGCCATGCGATGCTGCCCCTTTTGAGCGTCAATCTATCGATAACGCATTTTAAAACATATTTAGGTCAAAGGCTGTTTTTATTTAAACAATTAGCACACAGGTGAACACTCAATATCATTACAAATGTGGCATTCATTTTGCTTAACAGTATTACGTTTTATAAAAAAAGTAATATCGGGGCTAAGCAACTATGGGTTATGTCGCGCGAGAACTCAGTCCTCAAAGCAAAATATTGCTGGGCTTTGGATCATTTCTAATACCAATCCTCATTTGGTGTGCTGTGAGTTATTTGCCCTTTATTTGGCATCCGCAGGTACAAATCACCAACTCTGGCAGTGTTTCTTTTTTACAAGTCGGTAGCCGTGTAGACAAAAGTGTGTTCTATGCAGAAGCACAAAATGCCGTCAATGCAGGCACAGAACCACCACAAGGTCATTTGGTCAATCCAATTTATTTACCAGCACCCCACCAAGTTGCGACAGCCTTAGTGACGGCATTTACTACACCACCAGCTCAAGCCGATGCACCATGGTTTCATCAAAGTCTTTGGCACAGTATCAAGATTGTATTTAGTGCTTTCTTTATTGCATCACTCGTTGGTATTCCATTGGGGATTTTATGTGGTTTTTCCAACAAAATTTCCCAGCTCACTGAACCCTTTGTTGAGTTCTTTCGCTACTTACCTGCGCCTGCCTTTGGTGCATTGGCTGTTGCCATATTAGGCATTAATGATGCACCAAAGATTGCCATCATCGTGATTGGGACGCTGTTTCAGCAAATTCTGATTATTGCCAATACTACGCGTATGGTGGACCGCGGGCTGATTGAAGCGGGTTATACCCTAGGGACGAATAAAGCAAAAAGTCTGTTTCACGTGGTCATTCCAGCGGCGTTACCCGATATTTACCGTGATTTACGTGTTTTGCTGGGCTGGGCTTGGACCTACTTAATTGTCTCTGAACTAATTGGCACCACCACAGGGATCACTTGGTTTATTACCCAGCAAGCACGCTACCAGAACTTTGACAATGTCTATGCTGCGATTTTAATTATTGGCGTGATTGGCTTGGTCTGTGATGTGATTTTAATGAAGCTCGGACAACATCTGTTTAAATGGAAAGCGGGAGCAAAATAATGAAAACCACAGATATAAGAACGACGGAATTCAATGCTCGTCAGTATTTTGATCACATTTATCAACGTCCTGTCATTTTAGAGGCCAAACAACTTAGTCAAGTTTTTCAGCATGGTAAAAGCTCTCGTACGATTTTAAATCAGCTCGATTTGAAAATTCATAAGCGGGAGTTTATTTGTGTGATTGGTCCATCTGGTTGCGGAAAATCGACCTTTAGTCGTGTTGTTGCGGGTCTAGACCCATATAGCAGTGGCGAATTGCTAGTAGATGGACAGCCCATTTTAGGCCCTAGTCCAGAGCGAGGCATGGTGTTTCAAGGCTATACCTTATTTCCTTGGAAATCGGTTAAAGAAAATGTGATGTTTGGTCCACTGATGAAAGGTGCAAGTCATGCCTCAGCCGAAGCGGCTGCACGAGAATGGATCAATATTATTGGCTTAGAGAAGTATGAAAACCAATATCCGCATCAACTGTCTGGCGGGATGAAGCAACGTGTTGCGATTGCCCGTGCTTTAGTCAATGAACCGAAAATTTTACTGATGGATGAACCTTTCGGTGCGCTTGACCCGCATACCCGTCAGAAAATGCAAAAACACCTGATGGACTTATGGCAAAACATTGATATCACCATCATCTTTGTAACCCATGATATGGATGAGGCTATTTTACTGGCTGATCGTATCGTAGCGCTGAAAGCCAATCCGGGTGAAATTAAAGAAATTATTGAGGTGGATTTACCCCGCCCACGAAGCGCTGAACTGATGTCCAGCCCTGCCTTTAAGCAACTTCGAGAGCGAGTCGATTTCTTAGTACATACACAAGAAGAAGAGCTTGACCCAGCACTGGAAGATTTACCCAAAATTCCACGGATGACCCAAGTTAGTACGCATAAATAATTCATTGATCTAGCCTGAGGGACGACCCTTAGGTTTTATGCACTGTTGGACGGCCAACACGAGGATTTACCATGCAAGATAAATATGTCCTTCCACTGGTGGATATCAGCCTTTTAAATAGCCCAAATCTAGATGACCGTATGCAAGTTGCTCAAGCGCTTGATCAGGCTTGTAAAGAAGTTGGTTTTCTCTACCTCAAAGGTGATCAATTTCAACCTGCATTATTTGCACAGTTATGTGACATCGCGGAGCATTATTTTGCCCAAGATGACACACTCAAAATGCAAAATTATATTGGCAAATCGGTCAACCATAGTGGCTATGTGCCTATAGGTGAAGAACAGTTTTCGAGTAACAGCTACGATGTAAAAGAATCTTATGATGTGAATTATGACTATCAAGGGTCTGCATTAAATTATCCCTTACTAGGCCCGACGCAATGGCCGGATGATCCTGCATTTAAACGCCATGTATCACAGTACTATCAACACTTAAAAGCCATTGGTCATCAACTATTTCGCTGTTTTGCACTGGCTTTAGAGCAGAAAGAAGACTTTTTTGATGTCCATATTCAACATGCACCAAGCCAGTTACGCCTCATTCACTATCCATATAACCCTCAAGCGACGGATGCAGAAGGCATCGGGGCGCATACCGACTATGAGTGCTTTACTTTATTATTGCCGACAGCACCCGGTTTACAAGTCCTCACTAAGCAAGGTGAATGGATTGATATTCCCCTACTTGAAAATACGTTGGTGATGAACATTGGTGACATGATGGAGATATTGTCCAATGGCAAATATTTAGCCACCAAGCATCGGGTCAAAAAAGTCCAACAAGAACGCTACTCCTTTCCTTTATTTTTTTCTTGTGACTATGACTATGTCATCCAACCGATTAATACAAATGAGCCACCTAAATATGCGCCACTGGCAGGTGGAGAACATTTGTTTAATCAAACAGCTCAAACCTTTCATTATTTAAAACAACGTGTAGCCAGTGGTGAACTGGTCTTAAAGAACGCCGTTCCGCTTTATTCTTTTGGTCTGACTGAGTCAAACATGGAGTACACCCCATGAATTTATTCGAAACTTTAGGTCAGTTAAAACCTATCGCAGCTGCTTCAGGCAATGTACCAACCTATTTAATGGGTGCATTTCGGCGTAAGAGTATTAGCTTTTACAATGGCCTGACAGATGAAAATACGATTGTGTATTGGTTTCAGTCCAAGAGCTTCACCATCGACTTACGTCTCAAATCAGCAACAGATACCCCCATCACAGAGCGTCAAGCATGGGTCGGTTATACGCATTGGGATACACAAATTGCATCACTGTCATGGGTGTTAAGTAGTAATTATCAGAACCATACCCAGTGGCCTGAGCCTGCAACCCTACATAGCATTGGCAATTGTATTTTGGAGTTTTCACCCAGTAATGCCTATGTTGAAGACTGGCGTCAACACGCCAGTACGGGTTTATTTTTAGGACTCCGCTTAGTCAAAGCCGTACATGTTGCCACGCAGCAAGAAATTTCGCTTGATGGCGGTCTCATCATCTGCGGTGAGTATATGGCATATGCACAGTCACGTTTACCCCATATTCAACAGAATATAGACGCGTTAGGGGTTCTTTCTTATGTGGAGCAAAGTCCTTCTGACTTAAATCAAATTGAAAGCTATGAAGTATCAGTTTCAACTCAGGATCAGCTCATTCAATATTCAAGCTGCACCCAAATGACTCAACAACAACTCATTCTAGATGGTTTTGAAGTCGTTGATACTGAAACCCTCATACAGCATAAATTGATCGGTGGAGAAGCGTATCAGTTGGTGTTTGTCTTGGATGTGTATGAACCTGAATACACTTTTCAAAATGTAACACCTACCACGGCGGACAGTCAGCATTGGCTGAAACAAGAACAACATCACCTCATGCATCATGCAACTGTGGTTGCGTAAGGGAGCTTTAATAAGCTATGGCTTTTCTCTATTTATTGATTGCCGTGATTGCAGAAGTCCTCGCAACTTCTGCATTAAAAGCGACCAATGGTTTCACTGCACCTTTACCTATTGTTTTAACTATTATTGGTTATGCAATTGCGCTCTTTTTCTTAGGTCTAACGTTTAAATCCATCCCTATGGGGCTAGCTTACGCACTGTGGTCAGGTGCAGGCATTATCCTGATCTCTACAGTCGGTTGGATTTACTTTAAACAGCAACTCGATTTTGCGGCGGTTGTTGGTTTAAGTTTTATGATTATCGGCATCGTGATTATTCATGTGTTTTCTAAAAGTACTCATTTATAAATACATACCTTAAAATCTACTCTTTATTTAACATTAGATCTTTCTTTGCTTTTTAAACACACTCATACAAAAAAGCCCAAGTTAACTTGGGCTTTTAGTTTCTACGGAGTCTTACTTTAACTCTTCAACCAAAGCTGGGTAAATTGCGCCATCAACATCCATTTCTTTTTTATAAATGCCATTTTCAACGTTGAATTTGTTTACGTGGTAGCTTGAGCCATAAATCGAGTCAAAACCTGAACCTTTTTTAAAGACGGTTTTATTGGCTGCCAAATCGAGTAAATGCGTCCCGCCAATAAATTGTTCATATTGTTTCGGATCAACTCCAACACGGTTAGACATAATTTTCACGGCGTCTTCATGTGTTGCAGGGTCATTAATATATTTGACTGTTTTATCCCACACTTGGATCATCTTTTTCCAATCTTCTTTATTGGCAGAAAGATGGCTCATATTCACGGTCAGCGTGTCATAAATTAAACCAGGCTTATCTTTAGAACTATAAATAATTTTAGACCCTGCAACAGACTTCAACGCTTGATTGGCTACAGGTTGCCAGACCGCAATTGCAGCAATGTCTGGACTGGCAAAAACTTGTGGAAGCTCATTGGTCATGGAATTGACCAATTTAATGTCACTGGTCTTAATTTTTGCATCTGTTAGTGCTGTACTTAGCAATAAATGGTCAACCAAGCCTTTTTCAGTGGCAATACTTTTGCCTTTTAAATCGGCAATGCTGTTAATTCCATCTTTTGCAATGATCACATCATTACCTGCGGAGTAGTCCGTCGCCATAATCATGACACCTTGAGTGCCACCAGAAGCTGTAACTAGATTATCTCCATTGGTCACCAGTACTGCATCTAGCTGATTGGCTGCAAAAGCCGAAAGCGATGATGAATAATCAAACCATTTAAATTCAACATTCAACCCCGCTTCTTTGAGCCAACCTTTTTCAATTGCCACCTGCCATGCAACAAAACCCGGCCAATCACTATAGCCAATCGTGATGGTTTTGGTGGCTGAGCTCTCAGATACACTGTCTTTTGTTTCAGGAATTTTGGCGGTGTTATCACAACCTGCCAATAAAATAGTCGAAACAATAGAGACTGATAAGAACGCTTTTTTAATCATGATGCAATTTTCCCGATGCTGTAAATGTTTAAACTTGCTATGTATGGAGTGAGTCATTGAGGACGGTGAACATGGTCACGATTTCAACGCTCTCTGTTTTTCATTTTGTGGAATCGGCGGCATCACCGCATCCATCAGCTCCAAATGCCCTTTGATCACACCTTTCAAAGCAATAAATTGCTGGCTCAACGCTTTTAACTCTGTAGTTAAGCCCTGCAAAATCATCACTTCTAGAATTTTTTGCTCATCTAACTGAATATGCAGTGAACTGACCACTTGTTCTAAAAACTGTTGCTGTAAGTCCAGCAATTGGACTCTAAGTGGCGTAACACTGGCGTCATAGAGCAAGGTAAACGTCCCCACCATCACGGCGTTACGTTGCTCCTGATCCGCAATCAAATGTTTATTGATCATGTCGACAATGGCTTGAGAACGGCTTTCATAGTGCTGATCGACAATTTTCTGATCCAATGCATCGACAGTTAGTTCGGGCACAGTGATGCTGATCCGTGCCAATTTATATTTCGGCACGCGCTTATCCTTTTTTGGATGGATCTTGCTTGATATAAATGCCCGCTCTAGCGCTTAAGATGGCGACCACGAACTGTTTAAATACGGTGAAGAATACATTTAAGTCATCTTTGAATTGTTTAGACATTTGCTGCTCCTTTCGGTATTACCAAAAAAGGTTTTTGTAATACCTAGAACTAAGCAGAATACATGCCAATTTTTTTGATTAGATTGACAGCAACAGCGCATTAAAAAGTTTATTTTTTGTGCAAAATTTATTTATATTTTTAAAATTGATACATCAAAGTGCATTTCGGGCTATTCAGCTTGACTTTTCATCCGTCAAAGGCCGAATGTTTACATCCCTAGAAGCAAAACACCTTATAGACATAAGATCGTATGTCCTCACAACTTTTAGTTTTCTCTCACTTATAAGCAAAAAAAATCGCCAGATGGCGATTTTTCTTTTATTGATAAGCTTTTTGGAACTCACCCAAAATTGGAGCTGAGACGCCATCTTTATACACATATCGAGAGATAATACCTTGATCTGTATAAATATTCATCTTGATCGAATCTGTACCTTTTAACTTACTCATCAAATTTACAGGCGCTAAAATATAATTGGTCGAACGGTTGGTGCCTAACACATGATCATGCTCTGTTGGTCCAGTGACAGCAAAAGTTTGGCTTTTTTGTCCATTGGTAAACACGACCTTTTGAATGTCGTATTTATTATAAGTGCTGCTCAAATGCATTTTTAACTTAAGCAACTCTTTGTTCGATTCATTCCAGCTCACAGTAACCACTGGACAAAGCTCATTCTGCGCACAAATGAGTAAACCTGTGGTACCCACATTTTGACGACTTGGGTCTGTAGAGGTTGTCGCACAACCTGAAAGCAACATCGCCCCCAAACTCATGAGTAGCCATTTTTTTGGCGATACGTTCGTTATCATTATATTTACTCCCAGAAACTTAAAAGGCTTTGAAATTCTAAAATGAAGCTTTGATTTTTCCCAGTCCCTATTTTTGACGAATCTGCACCTAAATCAAGCTTTTTCGTTCATTCAGGTTATAAATTTTAAAATTTATATCTCTTTATACAAATATGAAAGAAAAGAACCCACTGAAAAGTTCGCTACTAACCAAGCACATGTATTCTTTCTAATATGCTCTCAATGAATACTCAACTTTGCAAGCCTATCAAAACAGATGACAGAACATGACGAAGGGAATCAACATCCTTTATACTGATTTTAAAAGCTCACCAAAGACATAGCCGCCGATGAAATTCTTTAGTTGCGCATCCTGTCAAAACCAAGTCTTTTTTGCCAACTCACAATGTGTGAGCTGCCAAACTACACTCGGTTATATTGCATCAGAAAAAGATATGGGGAGCTTTGAACAGCATAGCCCTGTTCTTTGGTTAGCGCTAAATGAAAAATACCAGACGAAGCGCTATAAGCCTTGTTATAACTATCAGCATCATCAAGTCTGTAATTGGGTTATTCCCGCAGAGAGCAACGACATCTACTGTGAGTCTTGTGTACTCACATATACCATTCCTACTCTCGATAACCCAGATCATATCGTCTATTGGTCACGGCTCGAACATGCTAAACGGCGTTTTCTGTATTTAATGCAACGCCTGAATATTATGCCAAGGCCCAAATATAACGATGATGATCGCTACGGACTCCGTTTTAATTTTCTCATGCCTGAACCAGAGCACCCTGTGCTGACAGGACATGCTAATGGCGTCATTACACTCAATGCTAGTGAAGCAGATGTCATCTATAGAGAAACGACCCGTATTAAAATGGGTGAAAACTACCGTACGCTTTTGGGACATTTCCGTCATGAAAGTGGTCATTATTATTTTGACCTCATTAAATCGCTACATCCTGAGCTGGTCGACGAATTCCGTCAGTATTTTGGAGATGAACGTCAAGATTATAGCGCAGCACTACAACGTCACTATGAAGATGGCGCACCACAAAACTGGGACCAATTTTATGTCAGCTCTTACGCCAGTACACATCCTTGGGAAGACTGGGCAGAAACATGGGCACACTATTTACACATGATGGACACATTGGAAACCGCTTACTATGCAGGATTAATTGTGCGTAATAATCGAAAAGATACGCATGACTTAAGCTTTTACGAAAATCCAATCGGCGCTCAAGATTTTGATGTACTACTCAAACAGTGGATGACACTGACTTTTAACTTAAATGCGTTAAATCGCAGTATGGGTTTAGAAGATGCTTATCCGTTTACGCTCTCAGGACCAGTCCTCGATAAATTACGATTTATACATAAACATGTTTTGGGCAAAGCCTTTGCTCGCCAAATTGCTTGAGCTGAATATAAGTGTTCTTAAGTTATGTCTAGGGACACAAAAGATCAGACCGAATTTGGATGTAACTCGTTAGAAATTATCTTAAAATGAAAGACATCTTTAGCCTATATAGATAACGTCCGTGCTAAAAACTATGCTTTTAACGAGACATCATACTTTCACGCGACCAATCATTTTAGGGCTAACGATTGTTTTACTGCCGGCCTGCCAGTTGGTCAAAGTTAAAGAAAATAATATCCATCAGGCTATTCGTAGCAAGTCCGAAAATATCTTAACCCACGACCAATTGAGTGCGGAAACCACCAGCTTACTCAAATTACTCAGCCTGACGCCACAGCAATGCACCGCTGAATTTGAAACATGTTTGCAACGCTTAAACACACAAACGGATATTGCTGCAGATGAACGCTATGCCGCGTTAAGTGAACTGTATTTAGCTCAAGCTTTAGAGCTCTCAAAACAACGCAACTGTACCCACGCACAGCCACATAGTGAAAATAATCACTGCTTAGAACAAAGCCTTGAGGCCTTCGACCAGAGTTTACGTTATAGCTATGTGTATTTATTTAAAATGCAAGAAAGCCCAAGTACCCGGGTTTTTGATCAAAGACAAATGCATGTCCGCACTTTTTACAATGTTGCTTTGTCACGTTTAATTACCACGGCGTACCGTACGCAGCCTTTTCAACAAGTTCCCGCGCAACTCAACGTTCAACAACGTCAATATATTGTAAATTTAGAACACTATCCTGAACTGAAAAGTAAAACCATTGACCGAGTTCAATCCAGTTATAATTTAAACTTCTCGGGTTTTTATCAAGTCAACCGTCAAGACGGTCTGGGCGCAGAGTTTGTGGTTGTGGCTGAAGCGGATCCTATTCATAAAAATGATTTTATCCTTGACCCGATATCGTTTTATCAAAATCAAACCAATCCCAATATCCATCCTGCACGCTATTTGTCCGTAACCGCAGCGGCACAGCCATTAAACCCTGAAAGCAGCATTGAAGATGTGCTTAATGGCAAAGCCATTTTTGAGATTGAGCTGTTTAATCCTTATACGCAAAAGTATGTAGACATACATCAACAAAAATATATCCTCACGGCGAATTATTCTGTGCCTTTTGCCTACTGGCTGGCAGAAAATAAACTGGGCTCTACAGGCTACTTAACCTTGCTCGATAAAACTGAGCGATTGCGTATGCCACATGTCTATATGCTTGAACCCTACCAACCACATAAAAAAGTGATTGTACTTATTCATGGTCTCGCCAGCAGCCCTGAAACTTGGGTCAATCTGACCAATAACATTTTGGGGGATAAAGTTTTACGGGAAAACTTTCAAGTATGGCAGGTATTCTATTCAACCAATATGCCGATTGTTGAAAGCCGCTATCAGATTCATACACTACTTAAACAAGCCTTTGCACAAGTTCAACCCAACTCTCGCTCGGCCAGTGACGCCGTGCTGATTGGACATAGTATGGGCGGCGTCATAAGTCGCTTACTGATTAGTGAGCACGATATTTCTGAGCAAGTGATTCCACTGTTAAACTATGAGCAATACACCCGATTACAACAATACCCCGTAATCAAAGAACGTTTTCAATTTCATTCTGATTTACCCATTGGACGTGCCATTTTTATTGCCGCGCCTCACCGTGGCAGTGAACTATCTGACCGCTGGTACATGGAATTAGTGAAGAAAATGGTGAAGTTGCCGATCACTTTCTTTAACCAAGTGGATATACAGCTCAATGGTAGCTCTAGCACTAAAGGCATGGTGCAATCAGGCCCAGATGACTTAAGTCCAAAGTCGCGCTTTATGGCTTTGACCAGTAACATCATGCCTGTATCCAGAGTTCCTTATCATTCTATTATTGGCAATCACCGTCAGACCAATGACACACATGACATGAGCGATGGTATTGTGCCCTATTCAAGTTCACATTTAGAACAGGCTGTCTCTGAAAAAATCATTAAAGGCAATCACTCGGTGCATGAGGAAGCAGAAACATTATTAGAATTGCGCCGTATTTTGAGGCTACATCTTGAGCAAACTCAGGCTCAATGATCAACAGTACTAAAAATGTTTACTACTTGGAGATTTTTATCCGAATACTCTAACCCAGCTAAATGAGCATCGAAAACTTGAAAAGCAGTGGTTGTAAAGCCTAAGGTACGGAAAGGTTTTGATATACTTGTTTTATCTAAGAATACATGCATTTATCTGCTCGGAAACATCATGCACATTAAAAATCAAGTTGTACTGGTCACAGGTGGCGCACGTGGTTTAGGTCTTGCAATTACACACGCCTTAATCAATGAGGGTGCTCGTGTAGTCGTGAACTATTTGAACAGCCACGTTGCAGCTCAAGCCTTAGTCCAGCAGTATCCAAAGCAGGTTTTTATCTACCAAGCTGATGTTACAGACAGTGCACAAGTCACAAGTATGTTTGACGCAAGCTTTCAGCATTTTGGACAGCATATCAACGCCGTGGTTAATAATGCGCTGATTCAGTTCGAGTTTAATGGTGAGGCCCGCCCAAAAGTTCATGAGCTACGCTGGGAAACCATGCAACAACAATTTGAAGGTGCTGTTAAAGCCGCTTTGAATACAACCCAAGCGGCGCTTGACGGTATGAAACAAGGTCAGTTTGGACGCATTGTAAACATCGGAACCAATCTGGTGCAGAACCCTGTGGTACCTTATCATGACTACACCACGGCGAAGGCAGCACTGTTGGCGTTTACGCGTACCTCAGCGCATGAACTTGGTCAATACGGCATTAATATCAATATGCTCTCTGGCGGTCTACTGCAAACCACTGATGCTAGTAAAAGCACGCCCAATGAAGTTTTTGATTACATCGCGAGTGCAACACCACTGCGTCGTGTAGTTACACCTGAGGAATTTGCTTCAGCCATTTTAATGTTCTTATCACCATATTCTTGTGCTGTGACAGGTCAAAACTTGATTGTAGATGGTGGTTTAGTCAAAGGCTAATTGACCTTAATCCCTGAGCACTAAATAAGCATGATTAAACAATTCCATTTTTAAAATTCTCGAAGCTTCATCGACTTGAAGCTTTATTTAGATTCAAGTCTTCTTCAAAATTTGCTCACCTTAACCAAGGAATACAGTACGATGCTTTCTTTCCCCATTCGGCACCGACTGGCAGTTTTTTACTTTTTCTATTATTCCATTGTGGGCACCTTCATGCCGTTTTGGAGCCTGTATCTCGAAGATCAAGGCTTTAACTACAGTGAAATCGGTATTCTTTCCTCAATTGCGATCATTACCCGCTTTTTTGCTCCTTTTATTTGGGGCTGGATTGCAGATAAATCAGGGAAACGTATGCTCTTGGTCAGAGTCGCAACGTGGATGGAAGCCTGTATTTGGTTCATGATTTTTATCATTCCAAACTCATTTCAGGCGATCGCCCTGCTCATGCTGATCTTTAGCTTTTTTCAAAATGCCATTCTGGCTCAGTTCGAAGGCGTAACTCTATTTTGGCTCGCGGAACAACGCAGTGCTTTGTATGGAAAAGTTCGAAAATGGGGCTCTGTCGGTTTTATTGTCGGGGTTTTTGGTATCGGAGCCTTATTAGAGATTTTACCCATCTCTATGCTGCCAGTTTTATTGCTGTGTATTTCTTTTTTGGCCTTTATTTGGTCATTTAGCATCAAAGAACCGACCACTGCACCCAATTCACAAGGGCAGCTCGAGCCATTATTACCTATTTTAAAAAAACCCGTTGTCGCTGCATTTTTCGGTATCGAGTTTATTCTACTTTTTTCACATGCGCCCTTTTATAGTTTTTATAGCAACTTCTTAAAACAAGCTGGTTACTCAACCACAGAAATTGGTTTTTTGTGGGCTGTCGGTGTCATAGCTGAAATTATTATGTTTGCCATTGCGCACATTTTTTTCAAACGCTTTTCATGGCGACTAATGGTGTCTATTTGTCTGATCCTCACGGCGCTACGCTGGTTTATGGTGGGTTCTTTTCCACAAATTTTCGCGATCCAGTTCTTCGCACAAACCATCCATGCCTTTAGCTTTGGTTTATTTCATCTCATCGCCATGCGTATCATTTTCCAAAACTTTAGCTTAGGACAACAAGGACGCGGTCAAGCCTTATATAGCACTATGTGGGGACTGGGTGTAGCGTCTGGAAGTATTCTTGCAGGACATTATTGGCACAGCCTGTCAGGCGAACATATTTTTATTCTGGCAGGCTGTGCTGTGCTACTGGGCTTGGGTTTTATTCGCTACTTACCCAAAGAAGTTCAAGCTTAAAAAGTTCTCTTCTGATCTGCGCGCATAAATTGCAGCAGTTTCATTAATCAGCTTTCTAAACTTTGATTTCACTATATTTATGAAACCATGGCTGGGCCTGTTCAAGCTGACTAGCCAACTGTAAGAGCCGATCTTCACGGGCAAAAGGCGCAATAAACTGTGAACCAAGCGGAAGATTGTCAGCATTCCAATACAAAGGTACAGACATCGCGGGTAAGCCTGTGATATTGGCTAACTGGGTAAAAGGCACCCAACGCAAATTATCTTTCACAATTTTATCGACCAGTTTTCCTTGTGCCAGCAAATGTGCTTTGCCGACTTTTAGTAAGCTTTTTAAAATTGGTTTTTGCCATGATGGGGTAGAAATTTGCCCATTTTTGGGCGCGACTGAAGCTGTAGCAGGAGTCAGATAAAGATCATAATGATCAAAGAATTGGTTCATTTTAGTGACATACACGCCCCAATTATTCAGATTATGAATATATTCTAACGCAGTCGTTTTCGCACCAAAGGCAGCCAAAGCTAAAGAATCTAGCTCAAAGTCTCCTGCTGTGGTCGGAACGTGTTGCTTGATCTGCTCTAACATATAAGAAAATTGACTAAACCACGTCGTGATAAAGTCTCTGGCCAAAGACATACCATCTATCTCAGGTTGTGCTTCAACCACTGTATGTCCTAGAGACTCCAACAAACGTGCAGTATGGTGCACAGCATCAATTGCATCTTTAGACACTGTGGTTCCGATAGGTGACTGAGTACTAAATGCAATTTTAAGTTTTTTTACAGGCTGCTGTAGACAGGCCAAATAGCTTTGGCTGGGTAGTTCAATTTTAAACAATGAACTATGCTCTGCACCCTGCGTTGCATCTAACATCGCTGCACTGTCTCTTACACTTTTACTCAATACATGCTGTATCGCAGCGCCATGCATTGCTTCACTCATATCTGGGCCCCACGGCGTACGTCCACGACTTGGCTTTAAACCAAATAAACCGCAATACGATGCAGGAATTCGGATCGACCCGCCGCCGTCACCCGCACCTGCAATCGGAACAATCCCTGCGGCCACTGCAGAAGCGGAACCACCCGATGAGCCACCACTGTTATGTTTTAAATTCCAAGGATTATGACAGGCTCCCCAAGCATCTGATTCCGTAATGCCTTTGATTCCAAACTCAGGAGTATTGGTACGGCCAAAGGTTAAAATGCCTGTGTTTTCCCAACGGTTTACAATTTCTGCATTATGTTCTGCAATATGGCCCGTACGTTTAAATGCTTGGCATCCATAAGAAGTTGGATAACCTGCATATTCTTGAAATAAATCTTTTACTAAAAATGGCACCCCTGCAAATGGACCAGACAATGCATTTTGTGCTCTGTTCTTGGCATAATCATGCATAGGAATAATAATCGCATTTAAAGCAGGATTGGTTTGCTGACTACGCTCAATTGCAATTTGTAATAATTCAGCGGGATGGATTTGTTTTTGTGCAACCAACTCAGCCAAACCCAGCCCATCATAACGAAGGTATTCAGAAAAATTCATTTTTATCCAAGTATATAGTTTTTATTGTTTTATACTTTTACTAAATTTTAACCTATGAGGCAAGTTGTACTTGATTACGTCCTAAAGTTTTGGCTTGATATAACGCCCGATCAGCACGATTTAACAAGCTCTGTAGGCTATTTTGCGTTGGTAAAACTTGATGCACCACCCCAAGACTCACCGTCATGCTCAAAACAGCATGTGCCACTTGAGTTTTTGAAGTAGCGACAGCACAGCAGATACGTTCTGCAATGATTTGCGATTCAATTTCAGTGGTATTATTTAACACCACCACAAATTCCTCCCCCCCCATACGCGCAAATAAATCCTGTTCACGCAAATTACTTTTCACCGTCGTGGCAAAGCTTTGTAGCAATACATCACCAATATAGTGACCATATTGATCGTTCATTTTCTTAAAGTGATCAATATCTAGCACAATGATACTCATCGATTTAACCAAATTTTCCTTCAATAAGTTTTCAGTTTGAGTGAAGAAAAAACGGCGATTTCCCACATGAGTTAAGGGATCGTGGTTGGCCAGATAAAGCACTTCTTTATACAGATCATGACGATTACGACTCACAATACATAAAAGCAAAGGTGCAATCATCAACATGCACAGCCCTATACGCACCGAAATAGAAGTGGCCAAGAAGTTATCTGCTGTACGTGAAATATAATAGGTCGTTAAACTATGGTAAGTCACAAAACAAACCAAGCTGTTAATAATACTCACATAAAATAAGTTGTAACTTAAAGCCGCCCAAATGAGCCCTGCTAGAGGGAAAAGTAAGGCGCCTGGACCAAAGAAAAGATGAGTACATGCCACAGAAATTAAAACTGAGAGTAAGGGTAAAACATCGACAAACTGGGTTTCGCACTGTCTACGATTATTCCAAAGATACTTTAATTTCTTCGCTGCCGGAAAGGTTAAAATGAGGGGTAAAAGTGAAATACAATTTAGTACTTCCCCTGTCCACCAAATATAAAAATCAGCCCACAAGTCTTGCGTGCTCATGAAGGTGTGTGGCACATACGGAACGACCGCAACGGCAAATATCGCACTGGAAAAACATCCAAGAAAAGCACAAACCAAGAAAAGATAAAGAAAATTTAAGCCTTTGTTATATGCACGATAATCAATTTGTAAATAATGGATAAAAAATAACGAAACGCCTACCGTCATAAAATTGGCGATCGTTAAAGCCAAAGTCAGCTCAATATGATTCCCTGTGACTAAGTCTGCCAACATATAACCAAGAAAAGCGCCCAACCAACCGCCGACATTTCTAAGTGGCCTAAACCGTAAAAATAAGCCGATCAGTACAGCATTAGCTGGCCAAAAATAAGCGAAATATGCAATCGGTCGAGTGAATATCCCAAGCAAGCAGCAGACAAAAATCACCGCAGCAACAATCAAACATGCTCGGCCATGCTGTTTAAAATTCAACGATACTTCTGTGAGCTTAACTGCGTACAAAATATTCCCTCATTTTTACATGAGTTATGATTAAACATCATGTTTTCTACTGTCTATTTGCTTGCAAACGATGCGTTGATGAAAACCATCACAGATTGACAATATTTACTAAATAAACTCTATCGATTGTTCGTTATGGTTTCAATATGATTTTTTGATTTATATCCTGAATCTAGATATTTACGATTAAATGCTGATTTCACTCTCATCCATAAAAAAAGCCTCCGCATCGGGAGGCTTTTATCATCTTTGGACTTATTTTGCTTCAGACGCTGCCGCTGGTGCTGATGCACCTGCTTCTTCAGACTCTAAAGGTGCAGCATCAATCATCTCTGGACTAACTTCAATATTGGTTACTGGTGTTTCAGCCGCTGAACTTTCCACTGGCGTTTGTTCAGTCTCTTGTTTTTTGTCACTACACGCAGCAAGCGACAGCATTGTTGCAGAAGCTAAAACCACCAAAGCCATTTTCATGTTAATCATTATTCACCTTCACATTAGTCATCAATTGCTTGAAACAATACTACTTATTTTTGCTCAAGTTTAAAGTATTCATTTGTGAGCAATCTTTTGAAATTAAGGCAGAATTATAACATCATTAAACAGAAATAATAAAAACAAGCTCGAAGCAAACTTGTTTTTATCTATCCAAGAATGCACTCGAATTAAACAGGATACGCTGTCGCGACTTCCTGACTAATCATTGCCGCAGTTGCTGCAGATAGCGTCCAACCTAAGTGCCCATGTCCTGTATTAAAGAACACACGTTCTAGCTTTCCACGGCGAACTACAGGCATCATATTCGGCATCATGGGGCGAAGACCTGCCCAAGGCACAACATGCTCTGTCGAGACTTTAAAGTTGCGGTTGGTCCAATCTACAAGAGGTTGAATCCGATCTGCACGGATATCACGGTTATAGCCATTAAACTCAGCAGTGCCCGCAACACGGAAACGATCTTTGCCTAAGCGTGAAGTTACAATTTTCGCACTTTCATCCAGCAAACTCACCCATGGCGCATTTTGCTGACTCTCTTCATCATTCAGCATGACAGTAATCGAATATCCCTTTACAGGATAAACATTGACGCGCTCTTGAACCAATTCGGCCAATTGATAACTACCCACCCCTGCACACACCACAACAGCATCGGCAGCGAGCATTTCAACTTCCGCTGGTGCAAGCTCTACATTCTCAGAACTAGGTTGTAACTTCACTTCAACGCCTGAGGCTAAATGCTGAATATCTGTCACATCCATACCAAAACGATACTTCACACCTAACTTTTTGGTGACTTCAGCCAAACCTGTGGTGTATTTATGAATATCACCGGTCGCATCGCCTTCACAATAAAATCCAGCATAATAGTCGCCGGTCAATGTCGGCTCAATTTGCTTAATTTCTTCATTGCTTACGCCGCAACGTTCAAGTCCACCTTTATTCAACATATCATTGACGCGAATAGCAACGTCATAGTCTTGTTTATTATAATAAAAATGTAAAATGCCACGTTTTTCTAAATTAAAGTCGATTGACTCTTTATCCGCAATTTCGAACAAGCGTTGACGAGCCAATAAAGCCAAACGTACTGTTTCGTGGGTATTGGCCTCATAATGTTTAATATTGCCCAGAAATTCCATCAGCCATGCATATTTATGCACACTAAACGCAGGATTGAGCAATAAAGGAGCAGATTTTTGAGACATCCATTTCATGCCTTTCAGCACTGTCGATTTTTGGTTCCAAACTTCAGCATTACATGCAGACAGTTGTCCACCATTTGCAAAAGAAGTTTCCATGGCTGGAAATAAATGCCGATCCACAACTGTCACTTGATAACCCAGTTGACTTAATTCATACGCAGTTGTGACGCCTGTAATTCCAGCACCAATGACAACGACATGACACATAGACACCTCCTTTTTATTGTTTGATGTCAACCCCATCTGTCATGTGTACCTGAGAGCTTCGACCTAAAACATCCCATGATGTTTTAAACCATCCCCTTCGGTGAGTGATTGAACACTTCTCTCCAGAGTTTTTTCATTATTACAGTCCTTTTGCCTGAGAGTTTCCGGGGTCGTTGCTCCTTCGGCGAATGCAGAACATTTCTCTCCTGCAATAATGCTTATTATTCTATGAGCAATTTATATACCATGTAATCACCCGATTGGAAACTGCTCTTAAAGTATTATCTTTCGTTTATTTTTATAGAGCACAACCTCAGCTTAGGGCAAGCGTTGCACTATACTGGCTAACATGACTATCTTTTGCTTCAAAAGAGGACGCATGCTGTCCGACATTAGCGCTATCCTGAGGTCATCTAAACATCTTTGAGCATGGGTACGGTCTATACTCTTCGGATGTTTCATTTTATTTTTACTCAACCTTAAAAGAATGAATGAGTTGTTCTGCATTTTGATAAATTTCTTGCCAATGCGGTAGTAACTCACTGTGAAAGCTTATAGTGATATAACTCGTATTAAACCCATAATTGGGCTGATGTGTATTAAATTCACAACTTGTTGCCCCACTCTTAAAATAAAGACATACAATAGTGAGACTTACCCCTTTACCTTTACGCTCTTGCCAATACACCTTTTTTCTAACACCGTCATCACTTTTTACCTCTATTTCATAGAGCCCTAAATCTGAGTTAAATGTTTTTGTTTCATCTACCCATATTTCACTCACCTCTTCTCCACTAGAAGAAAACATTCCTTTTCTTAATTTTCTTTTTAACTGACCAAAATAATTAAAGAAGTCTTTACTTCCCCACTCCTCTTTCCAAACGGAACGTTGGTTTAATGCGATTTTGATATCATTTTTAAACTCAGAATCTAGTTTAAAGCCTTCTCTAGATGCTTTCATTTCAGGCCATTTCACTTTCAAAGCAATACTTTGAATTTGATCATCACAGCCTTTAGCCTCGTGTTCTTCTTCGATATTTTTCCCCCAATAATTCACACCTTGATAAGTCACTCTGCCATAATATAAATACTGCTTATCAATGAGCATGTGCCGATCACCAAATTTTCCACAAGCATATAAGCGCGCTTTAACTTTTTCAGGGTCATGCATACTGTCATAGCCGTATATCAACAATGAAATAACCAAAACTGTGAGTAATGATAAAAATATAATGGTGCCTCGTCTGACTGTGCTTATCTTTTTATTCATATCCCCCTTCCTTTTTTCTTTTAAAAATGAACTCTCTAAATTTTCTTACTCAGTAAGACCGAATGAAGATTCATCAACGGTTGACCTACATTGGCACTAAATAGGTAAGATGCCGTTTGATGAGTATCGTGATAGCCATAGCGCACATAATATGCCAACAACTCTTTTCTTACATTTAAGATTAGCTTTCATACGCAAATAAAAAAGTCAGACCGAAGTCTGACTTTAATGTACTCTCTTAAATATAAAGAGAATTTTTTAGTATTCAATCGGTGCAAATGGTGCAACGACATCTGCATTTTGAGCACGATGACGCAGAAAGTGATCCATTAAAACAATCGCAAGCATTGCTTCTGCAATCGGAGCCGCACGTACACCTACACAAGGGTCATGACGACCTTTGGTTAATACGTCAGTATCTTCACGATTAATATTAATCGTTTTACCTGGTGTGGTAATAGATGCTGTCGGTTTCAACGCAATTGCAACACGAATAGTTTGACCACTCGAAATACCGCCCAAGATACCCCCTGCATGGTTCGCAAGGAAGCCATCAGTAGTTAACTCATCACGGCTTTCATGTCCAAACTGACCAGCAACGGCAAAACCATCACCAATCTCAACCCCTTTGACCGCGTTAATAGACATCATGGCATGGGCAATGTCAGCATCTAGACGGTCAAAAACAGGCTCACCCCAACCTACAGGCACTTTTTCCGCCAAAATTTCAAGCTTTGCACCGCAACTGGTACCTTGTTCACGCAATGAAGTCACCAGTGCTTCAAAACGCGGTACGGCATCGACATCGCCACAAAAAAATGGATTATTAGGTACTTCGTTCCAATCCAATTTTTCCGCAATTTCAGTCCCAATTTGGGTCACATGACCACGAATTAAAATACCAAACTTTTCAGCCAAGTATTTTTTCGCAATTGCACCCGCAGCCACACGCATAGCCGTTTCACGCGCACTTGAACGGCCACCACCACGGTAATCACGGAAACCGTACTTTTGTGTATAAGTATAATCTGCATGTCCCGGACGGAAGCTTTGTGCAATGTTACCGTAATCTTTGGATTTTTGATCGGTGTTACGAATCAATAAACCAATTGGTGTGCCTGTTGTTTTACCTTCAAACACACCTGAAATGATTTCAACTTCATCAGGTTCTTTGCGCTGCGTGGCAAATTTAGAGGTTCCCGGCTTACGACGGTCTAAATCTTTTTGTAAATCGTCTGCTGTAAGCTCAAGGCCCGGTGGAACACCATCCACAATCGCCATTAAGCCTACACCATGAGATTCACCACAAGTCGTTACACGGAAGAGTTGCCCTATACTATTACCTGCCATGTCTAACGACTCCTTTTATGCTTGAACAGATTGAATGAATAAATCACGGAATTGACGGCATTGAGCAGCGGTCAATGCAAAGATTCCTGTACCGCCTTTTTGGAACTGTAACCAGTAAAAATCAACAGTATTAAAGTTTTGGCGCATTGCCCATTCAGAATTACCCACTTCAATCACGATGAGGCCATCTTCAGTTAAGTAATCTGGCGCTTGAGCTAACATTTTACGAACCAAATCTAAGCCATCTTGACCTGCCGCCAATGCCAATTCTGGCTCATGGTGGAATTCTTCAGGTAAATCTGCCATGTCTTCAGCATCCACATAAGGTGGATTAGACACGATAAGATCGTATTGATTTTCAGCAGGAATTTTGGAGAACAGGTCAGACTCAAGTAGAGCGACTTGATACTGCTTGTCGTGGTGTTCTGAGTTAATTTGAGCCACTTCTAAGGCTTCTTTAGAAATATCCGTTGCATCTACTTCGGCATCTGGGTAGGCATAAGCCAAAGCAATCGCGATACAACCTGAGCCCGTACACATATCTAAAATACGTTGTGGCGTTTTTGGATTCGGGTTTTCTGGCAAGTTATTGACTGCTTCACCCATTTGGCCATTTTCACCTAAGCAATAAGGCGCAAAACGGTTTTGAATCAATTCTGCAATCGGTGAACGTGGAATCAGTACACGTTCATCGACATAATATGGCTTGCCATCAAAATATGCCAAATTAAGCAAATATGAAGTCGGTACTTTTTCATTAATACGACGTTCTAATAAGCTTAAAACTTCTGTCTTTTCGCTTGGTAGTAGCTTCGACTCTAAGATTTCAACATCCGCATTCCAATCTAAAGATAAAGTTTGTAAAACCAAAGCTGAACTTTCAGCAAAATAGTCTTCTGTACCTTGACCTAAATGTGCATCGTATTGACGTAATGCTGTCACTCCAAAACGGATAAAATCACGAATTGTGCTTAAGTTTTCAGCGGCTTCCTGTATATGTTCAGGGCTAATAGTCGGGCGATCCACTAAAGGCGTCTCCAAGGTCATAATAAAAACGCCTTATGATACCCTGTTTTTCTATGATTTATAATGTTTTGATGCACAGCAAATACATTTTCATGCGCTTTGCTCTTATTTGCTTATACGGCCTGTACGTGCTTCGTACATATCTGCACGGGTTTGTGTCATTTGCATCAGACACGAAATACGCTGTAATTCAGTCTTTTCATTTTTCACGATAGGTTTGTTATTACAAATCTGATCACGCTGCGCCAGCCATTGCTGATGAGACTGTTTAACCAATCCTTGCTCTTCTGCAGGAGCCTTGGCTAAATACGGCTTAAAAACTTTCTTTAAGCGTTTCTTTTGTACTTTATATTCTTTACTCATGCATGCATCAATTTCACTCAACACATTGCCAGTTTGTTTCATGCATGCTTCATATTTTTTAGTTGGGCCCATTGCATAGGCTGAACCACTGAATAATCCCACAACAAGCAACGCACTGAATATTTGTTTCAATTCCTTTCCCCAAAGCAAATTTTCTTCATTGATTTTTTAGTCTAATCATTCACAGCATCTACGTGCTGCAGCGCTTTAATATAACATCCTATTTTGTATGAACATACTAGCCTCTTATAAAATTTCCACCTCACAGCTTTTTACATGAACTCACAGGCTTGGCATTGAAACCTGATCAAACAGCCTTATTATAAAGTGAGTTCTTCTGCCAATTTTCCCCAAACTTATGAGTTATAAACACAACAACTTAATGGCGATGCGTGAACGCTATTGGAATGACACTGAAAACAATCATGTCGACACTGAAAAAGCTTTCTTTCAGAAACTGTTACAGCAGCAAGGGATCTATGAATGTGCAACCCTTGAAGATGCTCGATACTTCTTTTTTAGTCTACCAAGCATCATCATTGTTAAAGGTTATGCACATGGATTTATGCACCAACCGGTACAAGAGATGATCCTGCAACACATACAAACGCATAAAGATGAATTGATTCAGAAAAATACGCTTAAAGTAAAATTTCGCATGTAACAATCCCGATTAGGCTATATTTAGATGGTTGCTTAACACTTATGGCCTTTTTTAACTCGAGATTCAGTAAGTTGAACTTTTTTAATACGTGAATACACGATATTATCCGTTACAATCTAAAATGCTGCCCTTGCTGATGAAAGGATTTTACTGAATTATGTCAGATCACAACGATAAGCTTAAACAACTGAAAACCTCCTCTATGGATCGTCGTTTATCGATTGCCAAAGCTTCGTTGCTTGCTGGAACACGTTGGGCTGCTTCTAATGCGACAACTATGTTTTCTAGCGAAGAAGAAAAAGAAAAGAAACGCAAAAAAGCAATGAAAGAACAGGCCGATTATCTTGTTTCTGAAATAGGCAAACTTAAAGGTTCTATCGTCAAAATTGGCCAAATGATGGCGCTTTATGGTGAACACTTTCTACCTGAAGAAATCACGCAAGCCTTAAATACTTTAAATAATCAAACGGTCGCTTTAGCGTGGCCTGCGATTAAACAGCAACTGCACAGCCAGTTGGGTTCTAAACTGGATGATTTGACCATCGATCATGAACCACTGGGCACTGCATCACTGGCACAAGTCCACCGTGCAACGCGCAAGTCTGATGGTTTAGAGATGGTATTGAAAATTCAATATCCAGGCGTTGCTGAAGCTATTGACTCAGACATGAGCCTGTTTAAAAACATGCTTAAACTGACACGAATGGTGCCGCAAACACGCGAGTTCGACCAATGGTTCGATGAAGTTCGTGAGATGATGCACCGTGAAGTCAATTATAAAATTGAGGCTGCAACCACACGCCGCTTTGCTGCTCGCTTAAAAGAAGACCCACGCTACATCGTGCCGCAAATTATAGATGGCTACTGCACAGACCAAGTATTGTGTATGACATTTGAGCGTGGCGTGCCGATTAACAGCCCTGTCATGCTATCTTTGCCGCAAGAACGTCGCAACAAACTTGGTGAAGCATCACTTGAAATTGCGGTACGCGAGATTTTTGAATGGGGTGAAATGCAGACCGACCCGAACTTTGGTAATTACCTCGTTCGCTTAGGTAATGGTAATGACATCTTGGACAAAATCGTTCTGCTTGATTTTGGTGCAATACGACAGTTTGATGAACATTTACTTGGCGTTGCACGTAAGCTCATTCATGCTGGGTTTAATCATAGTAGTGAAGAAATGGTTCAAGCAATGACAGGCTATGAATTTTTTGACTCTATCCCTCAAAGCATTAAACCCGATATGGCTAAAGTCTTCTTACTTGCAACTGAAGCATTCAGCAGTCCAAGCAATAACTCAGACTTACCTGCTGGTGTTATGGATGAACACTTTGCTTATGACTGGAAAGCAAGCCAGCTTCATAGCCGTGTAATGCAGCAAGCTTCAAAGTCAATGGCATCTCGATATTTCAGTGTTCCTCCGAAAGAGTTTATGTTTATCAGCCGTAAATTCATCGGTGCTTATACCTTTATGACTGTGATTGAAGCGAAAACCAATGTTCGTGCAATGGTGAAAAAATTTATCTAAAAGTACATTGACCAAAATGACGCGATGTCATTTTGGTCAATTGATCAATCATTTCAATTCCAAACGATTCAATAAAAAACTTAAAAAACAAAATATTAGAATAATTTAAAATACACCACATACCGTTTATCTTTGACAATACATCATGTCAGTCATGACATAGTTATTCGTGTGCCGCTATGTCAGCATAAAACCACAGAATAATTCTGCTGGATGAAAATAATGACAAATATGGTAAATAAGGCTCAGGGATTTGGCTTATCACTGATCACAAAAATGGCAAGTAGCGACGTACTTGACCAATTAAAACTTAGAAAATTTATCGAGAAATCGCTATATCAAGGCTCAAAAGCGGGCTATAAGACTCTATCAAAAACACAAAAAGCCTTTAAAACCAACAAAGATTTGCATAAACAACGACTCAATAATCAAGAAAAATCATTGTTTGATCTGAGCTATTCAGAAGATCAGCAAATGACCATCGACACCATGTCACAGTTTGCCGCCGATATACTTTACCCATTAGCCGCAAGTGCCGATCAAAATGAAACTTTTCCAACAGAACTTTGGCAATATATTGAAGAGCTAGGTCTGAACTTTTATGCTTTACCTGAGGCGCTTGGTGGTGTCGCTACTGAGAAAAATATTCTGAGTAATGTACTTATTGCAGAACATCTGGCCAAAGGTGATTTTAGTTTAGCCGCGGGTATGCTCTCTACCTTTAGTGTGATTAATGCCGTTACACAATGGGGTGCTGAGCAAGTACAAGCTTTATATTTAAATAGTTTTGCGCAAGACAGTAGCATTCGCGCTAGCTTTGCAATTCAAGAAGTTACGCCTGCTTTTAATCCTTACCAGTTAAAAACCAAAGCCATTTCACGTGATGGTCAATATTTTATTCAAGGTGAAAAGACACTAGTACTATTGGCTGAAAGTGCAGATATTTTCCTTGTCAGTGCTGAACTTAATGGCCAAGCTGAAGTTTTTATTCTCAGACGCGATGAAAGTATTCAGTTTAAAAAATCTCCCGCTATGGGGCTCAAAGCAACGGAAACAGCAAGTTTAATTTTTAATCAAACCCCTGCTTTACGCTTAGGTGATGAAGATTTCAACTACACGGCATTTTTAGACCTCGGCAATTTAATGTGGTGTTCAATGGCGGTTGGCACATGTGAAGCGGTCAAAAAATATTGTATTGAATATGCCAATGAACGCACCGCCTTTGGTGAACCAATTTCACATCGCCAAAGTGTTGCTTTTATGATTGCCGATATGGCCATCGAAATTGATGCCATGCGTATGCTCATTCTAAATGCCGCAAGTCTAGCTGAATCTGGGCAGACATTTCACCGTGAAGCCTATTTAGCACGCTTACTTTGTGCCGAAAAATCCATGAAAATTGGCACCGATGGTGTACAGATTTTAGGTGGGCACGGATTCACCAAAGAACATCCTGTTGAGCGTTGGTATCGTGATTTACGTGCAACAGCGATTGTTCACTCTGGTCTACATGCATAATAAAAAGGAAAACTGGCATGAATTTACAAAACCCTAAAAAATTTAAATTACTGATTGATCAAGCCCACCAAGTGGCCATCAATGTACTTCGCCCTATCTCCCGAAAATACGACAAAGCTGAACACAGCTATCCTAAAGAACTGGATATGTTGGCATCTTTGGTCGATGGTATGAATGAAGGCGGTGAAGGTATGAACGCGGGTGCTGCTGTCGGTAAGCGGGGCACCAATGAACAAGGCAATAAAAATGGTGTGAATCTCTCTACCACTTTAAGTGTAATTGAGATGTGTTATGGAGACACAGCTTTACTCCTATCAATGCCTCGTCAAGGGCTGGGAAACTCAGCGATAGCAGCTGTTGCCAATGAAGAGCAGTTAGAGAGATTCAAAAATACATGGGCAGCTATGGCAATCACTGAACCAAACTGTGGCTCGGACTCTGCCGCTATTCGCACCACAGCAACAAAAGATGATGATGATTACATCATAAATGGTGAAAAGATTTTCGTGACTTCAGGTGAACGTGCCGATGCTATCGTCGTTTGGGCAACTCTGGATAAAAAATTAGGTCGTTCAGCGATCAAATCTTTTGTGATTCCTAAAGGAACTGCTGGTATGACAGTAGAACGTTTAGAACATAAGCTAGGAATCAAAGCCTCTGATACCGCAGTTATTCGTTTAATCGACTGCCGTGTGCCAGCCAATAACTTACTAGGAAATGCGGAAATTAACATTGCTAAAGGCTTTGCTGGCGTGATGGAAACTTTTGATAATACTCGTCCGCTCGTTGCAGCGATGGCTATAGGCTGTGCCAAGGCCTCACTAGAACGCATTAAAAAGATCTTCAGCGATTGTTTGGATCCTCAATATATAACCCCATACTTACAAACGACTCATATTGCAAGCCAAATTTATCGTATGGAAGCCGAATGGGAAGCGGCTCGTTTACTGACCTTAAAAGCCGCATGGATGGCAGATAACAAGAAACCGAACTCAAAAGAAGCTTCCATCTCCAAAGCCAAAGCTGGTCGAATTTGTAATGAAATTACCCTTAAGTGCGTCGAACTTGCATCAACAGTCGGCTACAACGAAGATGAACTTTTAGAAAAATGGGCAAGAGATTCGAAAATTCTAGATATTTTTGAAGGTACGCAACAAATTCAGCAACTCATTATCGCACGCCGTGAACTCGGAAAGTCATCGAGCGAATTGAAATAATATAAAACGTCCCATTCAGATATGTTGAAGCTATGGTTTCTCTAAATAAAGAATTATGGCTTCACATTGAAAGTAATACAAAATAAGAAATCGCTCGACTTAAATTAATGTTAACTAACAACGGCTTAAATTGTTTCCTACACTTCAAAAGTGTACCACAATTACAGAACTTAATTTTATTGAGTAAGCTTAATATTAAACGCTTTTAATTTTTCACATATCCGTGCTCTGTTCTCTAATAGAGTTGATAATTATCATCATAAAAATAAATATTCAATGCTGTTTTCTGTTATATGTAAATCACTTTTTTTTGAAATTTAAAAGTTTTTATAAGTCGTCAACCATGTCTTTACATTAGGCCTTATATCCTCCTAATTTCCACCATAATATTTGGAGAATAGCTAGTCTTACCAACTAGGATGCTACTTAGGCTCTTTACTATAAGCAAGAGGAATTTCTTTGACTTGTCCATGCAATTACCTATAAAAAAGCTAAATACGGTGGGTTTATATGACAAAACTGTATTTACAAGTAGCTCTACTCACCGCATAAAAATCTAGACTTTTGGTTCGTCGCCTCTATTTCGCTTAAATAAAGTACGGATTTAACAAAACCATAAAATAGTACCTTCTGTCTCAGCTTGACTGTAATTGCACAGCTCAATATGATCTTCTCAGACATTATACCAATGGATATACAGTTTGCTGAATTATCAACGATACTTGCCAACATCTCATATTAAAGCTAAATCTGTTTTAATTTTAACAACAACTTTAATATTTACTGGTTGTTCATCACTTGGTGGCGGTTCCGTTGAAAAGCGTTCAGCAAAATTAGCCAATGGCATTCAAAAAGCATATGCTGTTGAACCAACTACAGCACTACGTATTGCACCTATGATTGTACAAAGTGCAGATCGTTATAATGTGGATCCATTACTAGTTGCAGCAGTCATAAGACAAGAGTCTAGCTATAGAAATTATGCTGTTTCCCCTGCTGGTGCTATTGGACTTACTCAAGTTATCCCACGCTATTGGCAACAAACCTGCCCTGGCGATTTATTTGAAGAAATTAATAATATTAATTGTGGTACGTATATTCTTGCCAACTATAACCAGAAAGCAGAAAGTTGGCCCAAAGCTTTGGCTTATTATAATGTCGGTCCAACAGGCTATCATTCGAGCTGGAAAATGAAGCGTCAAGGTAAGAAATACGCCAAACAGGTTAAAGAACATCAAGAAACGTTAAAAGGTGCTCTGTAGCATCTTTAGATAAGACATAAAAGCCAGCAAATGCTGGCTTTTTACCATCTAGCCACTTATAGATAGCTTATTCTTCTCTAGTATTTAAGCATAAAAAAATCCCCCTCTGCATTAAGCGGAGGGGGATTTGAATTAATGAGCTGGCGATGACTTACTCTCACATGGATAACTCCACACTACCATCAGCGCTAAGAGGTTTCACTTCTGAGTTCGGGAAGGGATCAGGTGGTTCACTCTTGCTATTGTCGCCAGCACAACTGTTTATGACTATTCGTTTGGTCTTATTTACACATTGTGTATGCCTAACTTTCATCAAATGAGTTATTAACAGAATATCTGAGTTAATTTAATTTGCACATTGTACTTAGCTTTATAACTAAATCAAGTTGTTTGCAGTGATTTGAACCACAACACCAACTGTTTGGGTGTTGTATAGTCAAGCCTCACGAGCAATTAGTATTGGTCAGCTTCACATATCACTATGCTTCCACATCCAACCTATCAACGTCGTAGTCTTCAACGGCTCTTTAGAGGACATAAAGTCCTAGGGAAATCTTATCTTGAGGTAGGCTTCCCGCTTAGATGCTTTCAGCGGTTATCCCTTCCGAACATAGCTACCCGGCGATGCGACTGGCGTCACAACCGGTACACCAGAGGTTCGTCCACTCTGGTCCTCTCGTACTAGGAGCAGATCCTCTCAAATTTCCAACGCCCACGGTAGATAGGGACCGAACTGTCTCACGACGTTCTAAACCCAGCTCGCGTACCTCTTTAAATGGCGAACAGCCATACCCTTGGGACCTGCTTCAGCCCCAGGATGAGATGAGCCGACATCGAGGTGCCAAACACCGCCGTCGATATGAACTCTTGGGCGGTATCAGCCTGTTATCCCCAGAGTACCTTTTATCCGTTGAGCGATGGCCCTTCCATACAGAACCACCGGATCACTAAGACCTACTTTCGTACCTGCTCGACTTGTGGGTCTCGCAGTTAAGCGCGCTTTTGCCTTTATACTCTACGCGTGATTTCCGACCACGCTGAGCGCACCTTCGTACTCCTCCGTTACTCTTTAGGAGGAGACCGCCCCAGTCAAACTACCCACCAGACATGGTCCTCGTCCCGGATAACGGGACAGAGTTAGAACCTCAATATTACCAGGGTGGTATTTCAAGATTGGCTCCACCGAAACTAGCGTCTCGGTTTCAAAGCCTCCCACCTATCCTACACAAGTAAGATCAAAGTTCAATGTCAAGCTGCAGTAAAGGTTCACGGGGTCTTTCCGTCTAGCCGCGGGTACACCGCATCTTCACGGCGAATTCGATTTCACTGAGTCTCTGCTGGAGACAGCGCCCCCATCATTATGCCATTCGTGCAGGTCGGAACTTACCCGACAAGGAATTTCGCTACCTTAGGACCGTTATAGTTACGGCCGCCGTTTACTGGGGCTTCGATCAAGAGCTTCGCTTACGCTAACCCCATCAATTAACCTTCCAGCACCGGGCAGGCATCACACCCTATACGTCCACTTTCGTGTTTGCAGAGTGCTATGTTTTTAATAAACAGTTGCAGGGGCCTGGTTTCTGTGGCTGCCAATAGCTCAAGGAGTAAATCCTATCACCGTCGGCAGCGTACCTTCTCCCGAAGTTACGGTACCATTTTGCCTAGTTCCTTCAGCAGAGTTCTCTCAAGCGCTTTGGTCTACTCGACCTGACCACCTGTGTCGGTTTCGGGTACGATTCCTATGTAACTGAAGCTTAGAGACTTTTCCTGGAAGCATGGTATCAGCCACTTCACTGTACAAGTACAGCTTGCTATCAGTTCTCAGCATAGAGTACCCCGGATTTGCCTAAGATACATGCCTACAACCTTCCACCTGGACAACCAACGCCAGGCTGACTTAACCTTCTCCGTCCTCTCATCGCATTACATAGAAGTATTGGAATATTAACCAATTTCCCATCGACTACGCCTCTCGGCCTCGCCTTAGGGGTCGACTCACCCAGCCCCGATTAACGTTGGACTGGAACCCTTGGTCTTTCAGCGTGCGAGTTTTTCACTCGCATTGTCGTTACTCACGTCAGCATTCGCACTTCTGATACCTCCAGCATACTTCTCAATACACCTTCATCGGCTTACAGAACGCTCCCCTACCACTTGCAATAAATTGCAAATCCGCAGCTTCGGCATATAGTTTTAGCCCCGTTACATCTTCCGCGCAGGCCGACTCGACTAGTGAGCTATTACGCTTTCTTTAAAGGGTGGCTGCTTCTAAGCCAACCTCCTAGCTGTCTATGCCTTCCCACATCGTTTCCCACTTAACTATAATTTTGGGGCCTTAGCTGGCGGTCTGGATTGTTTTCCTCTTGACTACGGACGTTAGCACCCGCAGTCTGTCTCCCGGATAGTACTCATTGGTATTCGGAGTTTGCATCGGTTTGGTAAGTCGGGATGACCCCCTAGCCGAAACAGTGCTCTACCCCCAATGGTATTCGTCCGAGGCGCTACCTAAATAGCTTTCGGGGAGAACCAGCTATCACCGAGTTTGATTAGCCTTTCACCCCTATCCACAAGTCATCCCCTGGCTTTTCAACGACAGTGGGTTCGGTCCTCCAGTTAGTGTTACCCAACCTTCAACCTGCTCATGGATAGATCACCCGGTTTCGGGTCTACACCCAGCAACTAAACGCCCTATTAAGACTCGATTTCTCTACGGCTCCCCTATGCGGTTAACCTCGCTACTGAATGTAAGTCGCTGACCCATTATACAAAAGGTACGCAGTCACCGAACAAGTCGGCTCCCACTGCTTGTATGCATGCGGTTTCAGGATCTATTTCACTCCCCTCACAGGGGTTCTTTTCGCCTTTCCCTCACGGTACTGGTTCACTATCGGTCAGTCAGGAGTATTTAGCCTTGGAGGATGGTCCCCCCATATTCAGACAAGGTTTCACGTGCCCCGCCCTACTCGACATCATCATATAAGCCCTTTCGTGTACAGGACTATCACCCACTATGGTTGCACTTCCCAGAGCATTCCACTAGAACTTATATGACTTAATGGGCTTTTCCCCGTTCGCTCGCCGCTACTGAGGGAATCTCAATTGATTTCTTTTCCTAAGGGTACTGAGATGTTTCACTTCCCCTCGTTCGCCTCGTATGACTATGTATTCATCATACGATACCTGCCTTATGACAGGTGGGTTTCCCCATTCAGAAATCTCCGGATCACAGGATATTTGCCGCCTCCCCGGAGCTTATCGCAGGCTATTACGTCTTTCATCGCCTCTGACTGCCAAGGCATCCACCACATGCACTTAATTACTTGACTATACAACCCCAAACAGTCGTAGTACCTACAAGTAGTACTAGGACAGATCGATTGCTCGATCATACAGTTTGTTGTTCTGTGTACTTAAACACTGTACAGCTTCAATTCAATTCACATACCAAAACGCTTGATTCAGTTAATTTCGCTAGTAACTCATTTCTTCAATCTTCATCAATCAGTAATAAATCACTGTTAATGTCGATCTTAAAAACGAGTATGAACAAATTATTTCAACTCAAATATATTCTGTTAATGATTTTTCCAGCCTTCGTCAGGTCAGGAAACTGCGATAAATCACAGAAGTTAATAAGCTTTAACTTACTAAGTTCTATAATCTATGGTGGAGACTAGGAGAGTCGAACTCCTGACCTCCTGCGTGCAAAGCAGGCGCTCTACCAACTAAGCTAAGTCCCCAGCTTATCAATAAGTCAATGTTTCTGGTTTTCTGTATTCAGCATTTAACAATGCTTGTTAGTCAGATTTGGTGGGTCTGACAAGACTTGAACTTGTGACCCCACGCTTATCAAGCGTGTGCTCTAACCAACTGAGCTACAGACCCTCAGATACATCGTCATGAAGAACAACTTGTTGTGGATTCTTACCAATCGTCAATCTTTCGTTAAGGAGGTGATCCAGCCGCAGGTTCCCCTACGGCTACCTTGTTACGACTTCACCCCAGTCATCGGCCACACCGTGGTAAGCGTCCTCCTTGCGGTTAGACTACCTACTTCTGGTGCAACAAATTCCCATGGTGTGACGGGCGGTGTGTACAAGGCCCGGGAACGTATTCACCGCGGCATTCTGATCCGCGATTACTAGCGATTCCGACTTCATGGAGTCGAGTTGCAGACTCCAATCCGGACTACGATCGGCTTTTTGAGATTAGCATCCTATCGCTAGGTAGCAACCCTTTGTACCGACCATTGTAGCACGTGTGTAGCCCTGGTCGTAAGGGCCATGATGACTTGACGTCGTCCCCGCCTTCCTCCAGTTTGTCACTGGCAGTATCCTTAAAGTTCCCGGCTTAACCCGCTGGCAAATAAGGAAAAGGGTTGCGCTCGTTGCGGGACTTAACCCAACATCTCACGACACGAGCTGACGACAGCCATGCAGCACCTGTATGTAAGTTCCCGAAGGCACCAATCCATCTCTGGAAAGTTCTTACTATGTCAAGACCAGGTAAGGTTCTTCGCGTTGCATCGAATTAAACCACATGCTCCACCGCTTGTGCGGGCCCCCGTCAATTCATTTGAGTTTTAGTCTTGCGACCGTACTCCCCAGGCGGTCTACTTATCGCGTTAGCTGCGCCACTAAAGCCTCAAAGGCCCCAACGGCTAGTAGACATCGTTTACGGCATGGACTACCAGGGTATCTAATCCTGTTTGCTCCCCATGCTTTCGTACCTCAGCGTCAGTATTAGGCCAGATGGCTGCCTTCGCCATCGGTATTCCTCCAGATCTCTACGCATTTCACCGCTACACCTGGAATTCTACCATCCTCTCCCATACTCTAGCTTCCCAGTATCGAATGCAATTCCTAAGTTAAGCTCAGGGATTTCACATCCGACTTAAAAAGCCGCCTACGCACGCTTTACGCCCAGTAAATCCGATTAACGCTCGCACCCTCTGTATTACCGCGGCTGCTGGCACAGAGTTAGCCGGTGCTTATTCTGCGAGTAACGTCCACTATCCAAGAGTATTAATCTCAGTAGCCTCCTCCTCGCTTAAAGTGCTTTACAACCAAAAGGCCTTCTTCACACACGCGGCATGGCTGGATCAGGCTTGCGCCCATTGTCCAATATTCCCCACTGCTGCCTCCCGTAGGAGTCTGGGCCGTGTCTCAGTCCCAGTGTGGCGGATCATCCTCTCAGACCCGCTACAGATCGTCGCCTTGGTAGGCCTTTACCCCACCAACTAGCTAATCTGACTTAGGCTCATCTATTAGCGCAAGGTCCGAAGATCCCCTGCTTTCCCCCGTAGGGCGTATGCGGTATTAGCATTCCTTTCGGAATGTTGTCCCCCACTAATAGGCAGATTCCTAAGCATTACTCACCCGTCCGCCGCTAGGTCAGGTAGCAAGCTACCCTTCCCCGCTCGACTTGCATGTGTTAAGCCTGCCGCCAGCGTTCAATCTGAGCCATGATCAAACTCTTCAGTTAAAATCATTAGTAGCTTATGGCTACAAATCTTGGCTCATCAATTTTCTGACAAATATTTCTCAAATAAACTTCGAGTAATTTTTACCATTCAATCAATGAAATATTTTCGATCGATCAATCAGTAAAAATCCACACAAGTTGTTCTTCATAATCTCTTAATGATCTTCTTGCTGATTCGTCATCAGCAAGACCTTCGCTTTAAGCTATTCACTACATTGCGTTGGTGTGCTGCGTATTCTATACAATTTTATTTGCAGCGCAAGTGCATTTAAATAAATAATTCAAAAAACCCATTCGACTGGTTATTTTTAAAGCAAAACATACGTTTTAGGTTAAATTATAGTCAAGTTATCTACCATATAAATGCGCTATCTAAATAAAAAAAACAGCTAACGCTGTTTTTTCAGAATGTACCAGCTACTGTGCTTGTTCAGCAAGCCAAGCCATAAAGGCTTGGCGTTCAGATTTAGATGCACTTTTCCAAGTATTAATTAATTGTTGAGCATTGCCAGAACTTGTTAAATCTTTTTGTTTATCTGTCCCAGCTTTCGCAACAACAGCTTGTGACGTATAGACCGGTGCAGGTTGTACCACTGTCGTTGCTTTTTGTGTTAGATCGGTTGGTGCATCAGTAAATAGATTTTGAAGAATACCTGCATTTTGAGTTTTACTGCCCTTTTGCTCAACCAGTAACTGATTTTTGGCATTATATAGACCAAAGATCGGCTGCTTGGCATAAGCCTTGGCATCATCATGGTTTTGCGGAGGATTGATCAGTGCCAAACGGTAAGTCTGTTGGTCTTGTAAAATTGGGGTCTTAATATTTACAATTCCTGAGCGAACGATATCGTGTGAGCCAATACCCGGATGCTCTTCAAAAAACTGAGTGTAGCGAACACTGATAATATTTTCACCAGCATCAATATTATATTTGTTGTCAGAACTGAATAAACGACTCTTAACCTCTTGCCCATTTAAGCCTTCAATTTTTATTTCCTCTGGAGCAGTAATAGTCACTGCTGAAAATACTGAAGTACTCAACATCAATGCTGCTGTTGCAAGGGTTATGCGTAAGGTCATTTTTACACTCTATCGATGGTTTATTAAAGTTTAGTTGCACTATGCAGTGTATAAATGACAATTTTATGACAATTTCTGAGCTTAGAACCAACTCAGCACTACAATATATAGTGCTAAGCTTTGATATTTTAAAGATAAATCTCAAAACAAAAAAAGAGCAGACTTACTCTGCTCTTTCTCATTTTAAAAACCAGTTATTAATTAAATGTTTTAAAGCGGTCCGCTTCCGCCATAAATGTTTTCTCACCCGCAGGTGCTTCAATCGAACCAAAAACAAGTTGTGCACGAAGTTTCCAATTCGCAGGGATATCGAAGATCTCTGCAATCTCAGCATCTACGATTGGATTATAATGCTGTAATGACGCACCAATATTTTGCTCAGATAACGCAGTCCATACGGCAAATTGAGCAATTGCAGAAGAATGTTCAGACCACACTGGGAAATTATCTGCATAAAGCGCAAATTGTTCCTGCAATGATTTTACAACATCTTGGTCTTCATAAAATAAAACCGTACCATAGCCTGCAGCAAAGCTATTAATTTTTGCATTTGTGCCTTCAAAAGCAGCTTCTGGAACAATTTTACGTAAAGTTTCACGCACCACATTCCAAAACTGTAAATGCGACTCACCAAACAAAGTCACAATACGAGAAGTCTGTGAGTTAAATGCAGAAGGACTGTGATTTACCGCTTCTTTAATTACAGATTCAATTTGTTCTGGTGTTAATGCTACGTTCTTACCAACAGCATAAATGGTACGACGTTGTTTGATGTGGTCTAAAAATGACATGTTATTTTCCTCAGCGATCTCACGATCTTGTTATATACAGATTCATATTCATCATAGCTAATATTTTGAATTTGAACATGCTTAGTTCAGCGACATAGTGTCTTAAAAATAGAACAATATGCCATAACATTACAAAACTTGACCTAGAAACTACTAAAGATTATCTCGTGTCATTATGCATAGATCATAAAGCGCTCTTCATCCTTATAATGTTCTTTTTCAGCGGCTTTTTCCTCTATCGAACCAAAGACCAATTGCGCACGTAACAGCCAATGTTTTGGAATCTCAAAAACCTTTGAGATGTCAGCGTCAATACTCGGGTTATAATGTTGTAATGAAGCACCCAAACCAGCATCTGCTAAACAGGTCCATACAGCATATTGGGCCATACCTGAAACTTGCTCTGACCAAACTGGAAATTCTGCCGCATCAAAAGGAATTTTCTTTTGTAATTGTTGAATGATCTGCTGATCTTCATAGAATAGAACTGTACCAAACCCTGCCGAGCATTGATCAACCTTCAGTTCTGCACCAGCAAAAATATGCGCGGGGACTAACTTGCGCTGCACTTCTTTTACGACATTCCAAAAGTGATGATGCGAATCGCCCATTAAAATCACAATACAAGTACTTTGTGAATTATGTGCCGAAGGACAACTTCGCACAGCCTCTTGGATCAATTCAGCTAAATACACCTGACTTAAATGCACACGCTTCCCTAAAACATAAATACTACGTCGCTTTTTTAGTTGATCGATAAATGTGATTTGTTTTAGGTCTTCTTCGTGATTTTTTTTAAATTTTAAATCTTTGGTTAAATCCGTTGTTAGAACTTGTCCAATTTTATGTAATAAAGCCATACCGTTTTCCCCAAAATGTACAGTGATGCCTATTGTGTTAGGCGTTAGTGTAATCTCAGGAGAATCACTTATATTCATTAAGTGATTCCTAAATGTTTGTTTTTAAAACAAACAAATTGAATAAAAAAATAAACTCCGCATTTAGCGGAGTTTATGTGACTGATCTAACACTTTAAAACAATGCTGTTCAATCTTATTTCTCTGTTTCGAACAAAGCAGCAACAAAGGATTTTGCAGAGAAAGGACGTAAATCGTCAATTTTCTCACCAACACCAATGAAGCGAATTGGAACATGCGTACGACTGGCAATATTAAATAGTACACCACCTTTCGCAGTGCCATCGAGTTTGGTAATCGTCAGGCCTGTCAAACCAACTGCCTCATCAAACATTTCTACTTGATTAATCGCATTTTGACCTGTTCCTGCATCGACCACCAACATAACTTCGTGTGGCGCAGTCGCATCGATTTTTTGCATGACACGTTTTACTTTGGTCAACTCTTGCATGAGATGACCTTTGTTATGTAAACGACCTGCGGTATCTGCGATCAAGACATCAACACCTTTCGCGCGTGCACTTTCAAACGCATCGAAAATTACGGAAGCGCTGTCAGCACCATGACCTTGTGCAACTACGGCAATATTATTACGTTCACCCCAAATTTGAAGCTGCTCAGTCGCTGCCGCACGGAAAGTATCCCCCGCAGCAAGCATTACTTTCTTGCCTTCACCTTGTAAACGTTTTGCCAATTTACCAATGGTTGTGGTTTTACCCACACCGTTTACACCCACCACCAAAATTACATAAGGCGTTTTGTTCGGATCGATGTGTAAAGGTTTCACACGTGGTGCTAGTAAAGCCACCAACTCTTCCTGAAGCGCTTTATATAGTGAGTGCGAATAAATTAAATCGCCACGTGCAGTACGTTCAGTTAAGTTGGTAATAATGGTTTTCGTTGCATCAACACCGATGTCTGCGACTAAAAGCTGCTCTTCAACTTCTTCAAGCAGTTCATCATCAATTTCCTTACCACCGATCAAAATATTGACCATACCATCGGCAAGGTTTTTACGGGTTTTGGTTAACCCTTCTTTCATGCGGCTAAAGAAACCACCTTTTGCAGATGCATCTGCTTCTTCTGCGCTTGTTTCAGCAACCACAACTGGACTAACAACTGTTTGCTCTTTTGTTTCAACGATTGGCACATTGACCACAGGTAAACTTGGTAGTGTGACATCGTCATCCCCGATATCAGCATCAATCAAAAATTTGTTCTGCTCATTAGATTGCTGTTGCATGCCGAATCCTTGAAAAGCACTGCGTTAAAAAAGACGGATTCTACCATAAAAGATAGGCTTTCGCTTAGCAACAATACTTTATGTAAACACTTAACAAATCAATACTTCTGGCGCTTGATCTACTTCGCATTTTTCTTAAGAATGGTTATTTATTGAAATGCTTTAACTTCACTTCAACCTGAGCCCAAATTTTATATGCATCACTTATTAGTCACGCATTCTTATAAAAAAAGTTTAGTTGCACTGGGTTTAACTCTACTTTGTTTACCTATAACTACCCATGCACAAATACGCAGTGAACTTACCCGCAGTAGTTTTGAAACCACTTTAAGCAATGGCTTACAGGTGATTATCCGTGAAGATCACCGCTCCCCAATGGTCATGACCCAAATTTGGTACAAAGTCGGTAGCACTGATGAGTCTGGGAATATAACGGGTATTTCGCACGTACTGGAACATATGATGTTTAAAGGCACATCCAAGGTTCCCAATGACGAATTCAGTCGCTTAAGTCGAATCTATGGCGGTACAGTAAATGCTGCAACATTTACCAATTACACCAATTACTATCAGCTTTATCCCAAAACTTACTTTCCGATGGCTTTAGAACTTGAAGCCGATCGTATGCGCAATCTCTTACTACGGAAACAAGACTTTGACCCTGAAATTAAAGTGGTGATGGAGGAGCGACGCCTGCGTACCGATGACAACCCCCGCTCACTCGCTTTCGAACGCTTCAAATGGATTTCTTATCCCACGAGTCACTATCGTCAACCCGTCATTGGGCACATGAAACACTTGCAAAATATAAGTCTAGATGACGTGAAACAGTGGTATCAAAAATGGTATAGCCCAAACAATGCGATCTTGGTGATTGTGGGTGATGTCAATGCAGAATCAGCCCTAAGACAAGTTCAAAAATACTTTGGCGACATCAAAAGTCATCCAACACCTGTACGCAATGATGTGACTGAGTTTGAGAACATTGGTTACCGTCACATGGAACAAAATACCAATGTTGAAGTGCCAAATTTATATATGGCTTGGAATGTGAAATCACTTGCAACAACAGCCAATCCAGAAGATGTTTACGCGCTTACACTTATTCGAAGCTTGTTAGATAGCGGGATCAGCTCTCGATTACAACAGCACCTTGTACGCGACAAAAAATTAGCGACCGCACTGAGTGTCAGTTATGACCCTTATAACCGTGGAGACAGTTTGTTTAGTATCTCTGCACTTCCAGTCACTGGCGTGGAACTTCCTGAGCTACAAAAAGCCATTGAATATGAAATTGAGCGACTCAAAACAGAACTTGTTCAACCACAAGAGCTTGAACGGATTAGCACACGCTTTGTTGCAAACTTAATTTATGGCCAAGATGACATTATCGGGCAAGCAAAGATGATTGGAAACTTAGCCGTGAATGGCTTGAATTATCGACTAATGGATCAGCTTCCACAGCATTTTGAAGCGGTTACACCTGAAGATATTCAGCACGTTGCTCAAACTGCTTTTATCAGAGATAACTTAAGTACGTTGTACCTTCAACCAGAAAAGAAGGCCGCAAAATAATGAAAAATCAAAAGACCGCCTTTCGCCTGCTATTTATTACCATGTCTGCTTTTTGCACTACCAATGTAATTGCAGATGTAAGTACAAGTAGTGTTAGCAATGATGACCCACGTACATTACAGTCTATTGCTTCTCTACAAAGCTTAAAACAAGTTCAAACTAGCGACCTTTATACAGCACCACATGTACATGAACTTAAGAACAAATACAAAGTTCGAAGTCTATTTGTTGAGTCACCCGCCTTACCTATGGTGGATATTCAACTTACCTTTAATGCAGGCTCTGCACGAGATATAGAAGTAGAAAAAGGACTATATGGCGTTGCCAATATGGCGGCACAACTCATCGATGAAGGCACTACGCAACATGATGCAGTTGAAATCGCGAATGCCTTTGAACAAGTCGGGGCTCGTTTTAGTGTAGCTGCACACCGTGACATGTTTGTGGTTCGACTGCGTTCGTTGTCTGACCCTAAAAAACTAGATGCTGCGGTAAGTACGATGCTTGAAGTATTAAAAGACTCTACTTTTAAAAATAACAGTATTAGTTTGATGGTAAGTAATACCCAAGTGGGTCAGAAACAGTTGAAAGAAAGCCCGAGTCGATTGATGAGTATTCGCTTTTATCGCGCGCTCTACGGTTCGCACCCTTATGCGGAACCGATTACAGGCACCAATGGCAGTATTAAAAAAATTACGACTCAGCACTTAAAAAAATTCAGAGATGAATTTCTAGTTAGTCAAAATATGAATATTGCACTGACAGGCCAACTCAGTGTGAAACAAGCACAAAAACTGGCTGAACGAATAAGTGCAGCCCTCCCAGAAGGTGAAACGGCAAAGCCACTTGCTCTACCACAAGATAAACCCAACTTTGATATTCAACACATTCTGTTTAATTCAACTCAAGCCCATGTCACCATGGGACATCTATCAACCACACGGGATGATCCGGATCGTTTAGCGCTCGAACTGGCTAACCGTATGTTGGGTGGTGGTGGATTTAGCTCCATTTTAATGAAAGAACTGCGCGTTAAACGTGGATACACCTATGGAGCAAACAGTGCTTTTACATTTAGCCAAGCGGCTGGAAGTTTTAGTCTAAGTTATTCAACCCAGCAAGATCAGCTCATGGACAGCATACAAGTGGCGCATAAAGCCCTAGTTGACTTTGTCCATCAACCAATTGATGCACAGCAGTTAGAAGAAACTAAAGCCGGTATGTTACGCAGCCTACCTAACAGCTATAGCAGCAATGCAAACATCAATGCACAACTCGGATCTATAGGGTTTTATCAACAAGATGCGAATTATTTAGCCGACTACCCAAAACGTTTAGCTGAGATCACACCTTTAGATGTCCAAAATGCGATACGTAAACACATTCACCCTGAAAGTCTTACCCTTGTGATTGTCAGTAACGCTTTAGATAAAGAGCAACTTCGACATATTCTAGAATTAAATCTTGATCCGAATATTAAGCAAAGCATACCTCATCCTGATCAAATTCCTGCGATTATTGAACCTCCGGAGCCAATGCCGGAAGCTGCTTCGCCCGATTTTGCTCAAACTGATGAGCCTGCATTAATCTAAAATAATCAATATAGGAAATCTGGTTTTCCAAAACCAGATCTTGTGCCATTACTTGTGTTTCTGGGAAAGTCGCTTGATGAGATAAGCGACTTACATTTTCAAATTGGTTTGGAGAAATGGGCTGAGATAAAGCAATACTCGATAAAATGACAATAAGTATAATGATCGATGCCATCAGACCATTATAAATTTGTACAAGCGTAATCTGTGATTTTAATTTAAGAATTTTTTGGATCGCAATGTGCATAACCTACCTCTAGTGAAACTAGTGTAAGTAGCGAATTGCATAATCACAAGTTGAAATGCTGAAAAATGTCCCCATTAATGCTAAAGAGGACATAATTTCAGCAAGTCAGATTGTTTGTAAAGCAGAAGTCTAACCAACAATGCTACGAATAACTGCAAAATAGAGCACCAAGGCAATTACCCCCAATGCAATCATAATGGCGAAAGCCCCAACACCATTTTCTGCATCTGCAGGGTGTGCAGGATCGTCATCTGCAATACGTCTTAGCTCCCCATTGTATGTTTCATAAAAATCAACCCGTTGATTTTCATCAAGCTGACGTGTGAAATCATAAACTCGTTTACGTTGTGCCAAACAAAAATCCCCAAGATGAATTTCTTGATGGAAAACTGCTTCATCTAATAGTGTTCGGTGATATTGCGCCAACGCTACAATTTGAGAAACAGTTGGAGGCATATCAAAATCAAAACCGTCTAATGTATTTGTCATGTTATTCTCCTTATAAAATACAGTTTCCTGTTTTATTATCATATTCAATCTTTTGATTGTTCATTGTTTAATCATGTAAACGAAATAAGATGAAGAATACTCGACAATATATTTGACAATTCCAGCAATTTGTAATAAATATTTAACATTAGCGTGATATTTATATCTAAAGGTAAAATTACCTTTAAGTGATCATAATTAGAATAAGGAGCTTAATATGATTCAACAAATCTCTCATCATGACTTAGAACATGCGTATGCGGATGCAGTAAACACCATTCAATCACAAATGAACTTCGTAGAAGCAGTACAACAGTTAGAAAGCGTTGCACGTGCAGGCCACGGTAAAGCAGCACTGTTTTTAGCAGAACTTTATTATCAAGGTTTCCGCGTAGAACGCGACTCGCTTAAAGCACAATACTGGCAACAGCTTGCCACCATGAAAGCATAATAAAACGTCACCTAGGTGGCGTTTTTTTTGAGCCTAACATTTTGATATGACATATTTATTTACATAGTTATGCAAAGCTTACACTGAACTTTCATCTTAATTATTTAAAATAGCGTCATGTTCCTTAATGACATAACGCTATGTACAAAATTTTGAAACTACAACCGATTTCAAATCATTTATATTTAAAAATCAATATTCTAAGAGGCATGATGTACTGCGGTATTCTTTGGGGGCTTTACAACGCTGAACAGCAAGGCTGGGCGATGACCTCAGATCACGATGACTATGTTTTCCCTTTTTGGCTCAATGGTTTACACGCACACCAATATGCTCAATTGCACTGGCCAAACTATATTCCTAAAAAAATCACGCCACAAGATTTCCAAAGCGCATTACTGCCTACTCTGTCACGCTTAAAAGTCACCCCTGCGCTATGTAATGGCACAAAGCGTATGAAGCTCAGTACGTCTCAAATGCGTCACTTTTTTTTCAATGACCGTATTCTGTCGCCAGCTTAAGGCTCATTAAGAACAATAAGACGTAATTAACTTATTATTTTATTGAGAGCTATGACTGTAAAGTATTTGCTTTTTTTTAAAATCGCGCTAATTTAAATATAAAACAATAACCACAACCGAGGATATGCCCTATGACCAATGTTGCTCAAGTATTAAAAGATAAAGTACATCAAGCAATTTACACCATCAGCCCTGAAGCCACGGTTCTTGAAGCAATTTCACTTATGGCAGATAAAGGCATTGGTGCACTTGTGGTCACACACGAAGAACGCGTTGTAGGTATATTGTCCGAACGTGACTATATGCGCAAAGTCATGTTGATGGAACGTAGTTCGAAGCAAACCACAGTCAATGAAATTATGACAGCCAAAGTACTGACAGTCACAACAGCCGTTACGGTTGAAGAATGTTTAGACCTGATGACAGACCGCCACCTACGTCACTTGCCTGTGGTTGAACAAGATAAATTATTGGGACTCATTTCTATTGGTGACTTGGTGAAAGCGGCAATGGATGATCAAAAGAAACTGATTGAGCAACTACAACAGTATATTTCAGGTTAAGTTTTAATGTTTAGGTGTTTAAACATATACTCAGCATTGGCTATTAATGATAAAAACAAGATCATAAAAAATCCCTGCTCTAAACAGGGATTTTTTATATGTAAATATGAAAAACTTAAACCTTAATTCAGACCTAATTTTTCAGCGACATAGTCTGCATCTTTGTCGCCACGTCCAGATACATTCACCACAATTTTAATATCTTTGGCCAACTTTGGAGCTTCACGAAGCGCCCATGCTACGGCATGTGAACTTTCAAGTGCAGGGACAATCCCTTCAACACGTGACAACCGCATAAACGCATCCAAGCACTCTTGATCAGTCGCAGTGGTATATTCGACACGACCCAAGTCTTTCAGCAGACTGTGCTGAGGCCCGACGCCAGGATAATCTAGACCTGAAGCAATCGAGTGTACTGGTAACGGTTCACCCTGATCATTTTCAAGTACATAACACGCCATACCATGAATCTGACTTGGTTTACCTAAAGTTAAGGTTGCCGAGTGCATGTCGGTATCTAGACCATGACCTGCTGGTTCGACACCAATCAATTTCACATCTGCATCGTTCAAAAATGCGGTAAAAGCCCCCATAGCATTTGAACCGCCACCGACACATGCAACCACATAATCTGGGTTCGCACCAAAGCGCTCATGGGTTTGTTCTTTAATTTCTTTACCAATAATCGACTGGAAGTCGCGCACCATCATTGGAAATGGATGTGGCCCAACAACCGAACCAATAGCATAGATATAATGGGTTGGATCTTTTAAATACTCTTCAAAAGCACTGTCCACAGCATCTTTCAATGTTGCAGTACCACGTGTCACTGAAATGAGTGTTGCTCCAAGGATTTTCATTTTGACGACATTGGGATGTTCTTTTTCAATATCCACCTGCCCCATATGAATTTCACACGGAATTCCGACCAAAGCACAGGCTGTTGCTAATGCAACGCCGTGTTGACCTGCACCCGTTTCTGCAATCACTTTGGTTTTACCCATATATTTTGCAAGCAGCGCTTCACCCAAACAGTGATTAATTTTATGTGCGCCTGTGTGGTTTAAGTCTTCACGCTTTAGATAGATCTTTGCCCCGCCCAACTGTTCAGATAACCGTTTTGCATAAAACAACGGACTTGGACGACCAACATAGTGTGCAAACAGTTCAGCAAGTTCAGTTTGAAATTCTTCTGTTACACGAATTTGCTCGTAAGCGACTTTAATGTCATCCATTGCCGCTTTTAAGTGAGGTGGAATAAACTGACCACCATATTTCCCAAAAAAGCCCGCTTCATTAGGCAAAGCAATACCATTAATTTGATGATCCATTTTTTATGATCCTTATTCTTAAAATGTGCTTTCTTTCCAGCTTTATCGTGCTAAATACTTAGTCATATCCTCAACGCCTTTGAGGGTCATTGGGTACATATGGTCTTCAAAAATTTGCTTAATCAAACCAATCGTATGAGTGTAATGCCAATAACGGTCTTCTTCTGGGTTCAACCATGCTGTTTTTTCAAAATGGTTGCGTAAACGCTGTAGCCAAACATTGCCTGCTTCATCATTCATATATTCAACCGAACCACCCACAGAATTGAGCTCATAAGGTGCCATAGACGCATCTCCAACCACAATTACACGATAGTCGCGTCCGTAGGTATTGAATAAATCCCATGTATTCATCCGGGTGCTTGAGCGACGTACATTGTCTTTCCAAACATAGTCATATAAACAATTATGGAAATAGAAATACTCTAAAGTTTTAAACTCAGTTTTCGCCGCGCTAAAAAGTTTTTCACATTGCGCAATGTGTGAATCCATCGATCCACCCACATCGAACAACATCAGCACCTTAATGCGATTACGACGTTCAGGCACGAGCTGCACATCGAGTATGCCTTGCTTCGCGGTTTCACGAATTGTACCGTCGATGTCTAACTCTTCAGCCGCACCTTGTCTGGCAAACTTACGCAAACGACGCAATGCCATTTGCATTTGGCGCGTTCCGAGAATTTGATCATCATCCAAATTCTGATATTTACGTTGTTCCCAAACTTTTACAGCAGAACGTTTACGTCCCGGCCCACCAATACGCACCCCTTCAGGATGATCACCATAAGCACCAAATGGAGACGTTCCTCCAGTGCCGATCATCTTGTTTCCACCCTGATGTTTCTTATGCTGTTCGCGTAATCGTTCTTCCAGCATTTTCATGAGTTCTTCTAATGAACCGGCTTTCTTTAATTCTTCACGCTGCTCAGGAGTTAGATGCTTTTCTAAGAGTTCTAAATCGAACCAGTCTTTCGGTAACTTTTGAACTTTATTGAGTAGATCATCCAAATCAAAAGTTGAAATCCCATCAAAGTAGTCTTTCATCCCTCGGTCAAATTTGTCAAAGAAGCGTTCATCTTTCACCATAATCGTTTTGGCGAGTTGATAGAACTCTTCTTGATCGGCAAAGACCAAACCTGAAGCAACAGCTTCATTCAGATCGATCAGTTCACGCGTCGAGACGGGAACACCGTATTTGCGTAAGGTATAAAACAAGCGCACAAACATGCGTGTTTCTCCTTTAGCGACGAGACATGAAGGCTAAACGTTCAAGCAACTGTACATCTTGTTCGTTTTTAATGAGTGCGCCATATAAAGGTGGAATGGCTTTAGACTTATCATGATTACGCAGTACATCTTCTGGCATATCATCGGCCATCAGCAAGCTTAACCAGTCAATCAACTCAGAGGTTGATGGTGGTTTTTTTAGACCCGGAACTTGACGTAATTTGAAGAAAACTTGTAATGCTTCATTGACCAATGCCGTTGAAATTTGCGGAAAATGAACATCAATAATTTCACGCATGGTTGCATCATCTGGAAATTCAATATAATGGAAGAAACAACGACGCAAGAATGCATCTGGAAGTTCTTTTTCATTATTTGAAGTAATAATCACAATAGGACGTTGTGATGCAGTAATGGTTTCGCCCGTCTCATATACATAGAAAGACATCTTATCCAATTCATGCAACAAGTCGTTTGGAAACTCAATGTCCGCCTTATCAATTTCATCAATCAATAAAACACAACGTTCTTCACTGGTGAATGCTTCCCACAATTTACCCGGTTTAATATAGTTTTTAATGTCATAAACACGGTCGTCACCCAGTTGGCTGTCACGTAGACGTGAAACCGCATCATACTCATATAAACCTTGCTGGGCTTTTGTGGTTGACTTGATGTGCCAAGTCAATAATTTTAAGCCTAAGCTCTCAGCAACTTGTTCAGCCAGTAAAGTTTTACCCGTACCCGGCTCACCTTTGACCAATAAAGGCTTTTGTAAGCTACGTGCAGCTTTTACAGCAAGTTTTAAACTATCGGTAGCGATGTACTGATCTGTACCCGTAAATTGTTGTGTTTCAACAGACATGATTAAACCTTATTTTTATTAATTACAGCGGTGAATGATTGTTACTGACAACTGCTTTGGTTTTATTAGCCACATATTTTGACCAAAAGAAACCGATCACAAGCCCCACCCCCATGACAAAGAGAATCAGTGACAAATTTGACCAAATGAGTGCTGATTCTTTCGTTAACACACCGAAAAGCAAGCCAAAAATAGCGGGTGCAATCGATGAGTTTGGACCTTCGGAAACCGTTGGTGTCAATAAAATGGCAAAGATCATCATCCATGTGATGCCACCCAATAGCTTCGGCAGGCGTGTGGCAATCGAATACCAACACCACAAAATTAGCAAACTGCCCAAAAGGTAAACTGTGACAGCAATACTGTCTTCAGGAATTGAATCGAGCATTGAAAGAAAACTATCCACGGTGCAACTCCTGAATTATGCTTTATGCGCCACGAAGGCCTTCTGGTGCCGCAGCGTTCGGATTGATTAATCCTTCTGGCGGCATTTGTAGGAAGAAGCCCTGAGTTTGAATCGAATCCATGACATGCAATACATTTACACGGGCCAATTTACGCGCTTCACTCAGCTCTAACGACATCACAAAAGTCGCTCGACCAAATGCAACACGAACAGCTTCAGGTAAAACATTCAATGGGCTAAAATCTTCAGCGGCTTGATCAGCTTCAGTTGGACAAGCAATATAAAGATACATTTCATCTTTTTTGCTTGATTTATAAATAGAACATTGCATATCTAAAACAGCACTCAAATAACTCAAGCCACAGGATACATCAAATAAAAGCAGCTGACATTAGTCATGATTAACGCATCAGTCGTGATTTTGTATAAATATTCAAACTTCAGACCAATTGACTAATTATTAATCCATGACTTTCATTTGCGTCGAAAGATAGCTTTCATCACGGCGTAGGAGTTGAATTAAAGGTTGGGTTAACAAATCATAGCGCCAACCTAATAAATAATCAGGCAAGTCTTGCTCATCATTATGAAAAACTACATGTTGATGCAGCGCATTCATCCACTTTTTGCGCATCAACACTTCTTTAGGAATGCTGGTTTCATTGACCACATTTTGAATTAAGTGATCAATCTTCTCCCCTACATCTTTTGAAGAATGACGGATGGGACGTGCCATGCGTAGCGGCCAATCTGCTTGCTCAGGCAAGAACTTCACTAAATCTAAAATAGTTTTGCCATGCTCGCGGACAACGTTTTGACGTATGTCTTTTACACCCGATAACTGAAAAGCATTTTTTGGATTTTTCTCAACCAAATCAATCATACTTGAGTTTTTCAAAATGAAACTACGTGGCGTATTAAGCGCTTTTACCATCTGTTCACGCCACACTGCCAACTGCTGTAACTGCATTAACTGACGACGTGAATGTCGATAGTTACCAATATCTTGATAGAGTAAATGCAAAGGCGTTTCTATCGCGATTTCTTGCGTCAGATGCTGACAGTCTTCAAGAGCAAAGTTTAGGAGTGACTTTGAATCTAATTCTTGTTTAACTTTTTCTGAAAGATTCATCAAGTACAGCACATCGTTTGCCGCATAGCTCAGTTGTGCAGGGCTTAATGGTCGCGCCAACCAGTTTGAGCGCGTTTCCCCTTTATCGATATCGACATCCAACATTTGTTTCAGGGCATTTTGATAGCTCACTTGTAGACCATGTCCTAAAAAAGACATGCCCACTTGGGTATCAAATACATTGTTTAAGGTTTTATGCTGTGCATAGTGATAAATCAGGTCGATATCTTCGCTACATGCATGAAAGACATTTTGCTGTGCACGAAAAAGTTTATTCCAAAATTCAGATAAATCGAGTGTCGTACCATCGAGTAAATAGACATTGTTTTCGACATTGATTTGAAATACGCCTAACTTTGGCCATAAGGTATCGACTTTGATGAATTCTGTATCGAGTCCATAGACTTCGTTACGATCCATTTTTTCTAAGACTGGTGTTAAGTCTTGTTGCTGCTGAATAAACTGAAACATATCCTACTGCGTCTAATGCTAGATGCTCTTTGGGCTATCTTACCTGAATAAGATGATTTAGCTATCAAGATTTCTAAGGGTTTTTTAATTATTTGCCGTTTTTTGTGATTTTTTTATACAACTAGATTCAAATTAATATTTTTTTTATCTTACTCAAGATTTCAATCTTGTAGCTCAACTAAAAAATGAAACAAGTATCGAAATACTTATTTCATTCGCATTCTATTATGTACAGCTTGGCTTAAGGTATGACTATCGACATATTCAAGTTCACCACCCTGTGGTACGCCTTGTGCAATACGCGTCATTTGGATCGGTAAATGTTTCGTTGCCTCAACCAAATAATGCGCTGTGGCTTGACCTTCTACCGTTGCATTGGTCGCCAAGATCACTTCTGTTACTTTACCGTCGCCTAAACGCTGGATTAGATAAGGAATGCCGATCTCTTCAGGCCCAACACCATCAAGTGGAGATAAATGCCCACCCAATACATGGTACTTACCACGGAAACTGCCACTTTGCTCAATCGCCATCACATCTGCGGGTGACTCAACCACACAGAGAAGTTGATCATCACGTTCATGCGAGATGCAAATATCACAAACTTCGTTTTCAGTCAGTGAGTGACACAAACTGCATTCGTGAATATAGCTGGTGGCTTCGTTCAAAGCATGTGCAAGACCCACAGCCCCTTCACGATTTTTCATAATCAGATGAAGCGCCATGCGCTGAGCCGATTTCGGCCCAACACTTGGCAAAATACGTAAAGCTTGTACCAATTGATCAAAACGATCGCTAAACACTATACGTATTCCTTAATTAGAATAAACCAGCAAGACCCGGTGGTAAGCCTGCACCTGAGTTCGCAGCTTTCATACGTTCTTCAGTGATTGCTTCTGCTTGACGTGCAGCATCATTCATTGCCGCAGCAATTAAGTCTTCAATCATATCTGCATCATCTTGCAATAATTCAGGATTGATTTCGATACGTTTTACCACATTGCGGCAAGTCATCGTCACTTTAACCAAACCACCACCAGCTTCAGCATGCACTTCAGTTTGCGCAAGCTCTTCTTTAGCTTTTTTAATGTTGCTTTCCATGTCTTTTTGCATGCGTTGAGCTTGCTGCATTAACATATTAATGTTCATTAAAATCTCCGAACATAAAATTAAAAAATTAGATTAAGTCTAAACCACGTGTGATATCGCGAATAATATCATCAATATCTTCTAAACCAACAGAAACACGAATTAAACCTTCACGAATTCCTGCGGCTTGTTTCGCTTCTGGTGAAAGTTTGCCATGGGTAGTCGTTGCAGGATGGGTAATGGTCGATTTCGCATCGCCCAAGTTGCCTGTAATTGAAATAAATTGGGTATTATCAATAACAGTCCAAGCCCCTTCACGCTCGCCTTTCACTTCAAAAGAAACGATCCCACCAAAGCCTGTTTGTTGCTTCGCTGCAAGCTCATGCCCAATATGCTCAGGTAAGCCTGCGTAATACACTTTTTCGACTTTCGGGTGTGTATTTAAGAATTCTGCTAGCTTTTGCGCACTTGCTGAATGCTCACGCATACGTAAACGTAAAGTCTCTAAGCCTTTTAAGAATACCCATGCATTGAAAGGACTCATTGAAGGCCCTGTAGTACGCACATAACCAAACACTTCTTCGAGTAGTTTATGACTACCCACTACTGCACCACCAAGAGCACGACCTTGACCATCCAAATACTTCGTCGCTGAATAAATCACCAAGTCCGCACCAAACTCAATTGGACGCTGTAATACTGGCGTACAGAAACTATTATCAATTGCTAAAAGTGCGCCATTGGCATGTGCGATATCAGCAAGTACTTGAACGTCTGCCACTTCAGCCAAAGGATTCGACGGAGACTCAACAAAGAGCAATTTAGTTTCAGGCTTAACGGCATTTTTCCATGCATCTAAATCTGTTAAATCAACAAAGTCGACAGTTACACCAAACTTAGCCACATATTTTTCAAACAAAGATACGGTCGAACCAAATACCGCACGTGAACAAATCACATGATCGCCCAGTTTTAAAAATGACATTGCCACGGCCATAATTGCGGCCATACCTGAACTGGTTGCCACTGCACGTTCTGCACCTTCTAAAGCAGCAAGGCGTTTTTCAAACATTGCAACAGTTGGGTTGGTAAAACGCGAGTAGATGTTCCCTGGCTCTTGACCTGAAAATTTTGCTGCGGCCTCTGCTGCATTTTCATAGACAAATGATGAAGTTAGAAAGATAGGTTCGCCATGTTCTCCCTCGAAACTACGCGTATGCCCAGTACGAATGGCTAAGGTATCTAATTGGTATTCAAATTCGTCTTGTAGGCTCATGGCTCTGGTTCAGTCGACAGACTGCCTTTGTAAAGAATTGCCAACATTTTGAGCGTCTAGGCTATTTAAGGTCAAGGTAAAATACGCGAATATTGATTAGACTTCGATCAAACTTTCTGCTTATTTGAGATCTAAGACCTATATGCACTCTTTAAAAACTAAAATTTCAACGCATCAAAATAAATTAAAGAATCTTTCTACGCGCATTTTTAATGGAAAGTCACTCATTTTGTCACAAAGCACAGCTTATGAAGTGATTGAAACATTTGATCTGACCCAAATTCGCTATTACGCACCTGAAGTGCGTAAGTATAAAGAGCCCTTAGTTTTTGTGGTCCCGCTAGCCATCAATATGTCTATTTACGACCTTTATCCTTATCGCTCACTGGTGAAGTACTTCCAACAGCAAGGTTTTGCCGTATATGTGATTGATTGGGGGAAATTAAATATTCATAACCGTCATTTTAACTTTCTGACGTTTATTGATCATTATATTCCACTCTGTATACAAAGCATTTTAAAACATAGTGATAGCGAGCGAATTTCTCTGCATGGCTGGAGTATGGCTGGCATTTTCGTGACCTTGTATACCGCCCTGCATCAACCTAATTTTGTGAAAAATTTAATGGTTTTGGGGAGTCCAATTGACAGTTATAAATCTGGTCGAAATGGACAGTTCTTTGCATATCTCAATCGAATCATTTCAAAAAGCAAAGCATTACAACAACAAATTTATCAGGGTAAAATACCGAAGCGTCTGCTTCATACCTCTGGGGGCTTAAATACTTTTGGTTTTAAAATCATTGATCCTATCGGTTGGTTTCAAAGTCATAAGAACCTACTGCTTAATTTAGATGACCATGAAGCCTTGTATGAACATGCCACCATTGGCGGTTTTCTGAATCGTATGATTGATTATCCCGGCGGCATCAACCAAGACATGCTTTTTAATGTTTGGCTGCGTAATCCACTCAAAACTGGACTAATCACATTAAATGAGAAAAGCATAGCTTTAAAAAATATACAGTGCTCGTTGCTTGTGGCTGCGGGCACAACAGACCAACTTGTTACTGCAGAGGCAGCTCAGCCATTAACCCAATTGACAAGTAGCACCGATGTCACGTTTACTCTTATCCCAGGGGGACATTTAGGACTGATGTCAAGTAAGCGTAGTGCCGATGAATTTTGGCCACAGTTGGCTCAGTGGTTAAGTGAACGTTCAAGTAAAATTTAAATACTAAGGTTTGACATGATTCAGTCAGTTGCATTTATCGGTCTAGGCGCCATGGGTTATCGCATGGCATCACACTTACCTAAACACTTTGAACACGTGTGGGTATGGAATCGCAATTTTGATAAAGCAAAACAACATGCAGAAGCCTATGGCACGCAGGCAGTGGAACTTGCGCAAGCAGTTCAGGCCGATGTAGTCTTCTCTTGCCTTCCAACCAGTCAAGATATTGAAGACTTACTTGCGCAAGTTGAGCTTAAAGCAGGCAGTATTTGGGTCGATTGCACCAGCGGTGTACCCTCTTCTGCAAAAAAAGTAGCTGAACAGCTTAAACAACACGGTGTGGACTTTTTAGATGCACCTGTGAGTGGTCAAACTATTGGCGCTGATAATGCAACCCTTACGGTTATGATCGGTGGTGATACAGCTGCTTTTGAACGCGCATTACCAGCCATTCAAGCGTTTGGTAAACTGATTAAACACGTGGGCGAATCGGGTGCTGGTTTTGCAGTTAAAGCCGTAAACAATATGCTTTTGGCTGTGAACCTCTGTGCTGTTGCCGAAGGGTTTACCACCCTAAAAGCCCATGGCGTAAACTTAAATGAAGCATTAGATTGCATTAATGCGTCGAGTGGTAAAAGTGGCGTAACTGAAACTGTTTTACCACAGCGTATTCTGAACCGCAGCTTCCCGCTTACTTTTGCACTCCCTCTATTAGCAAAAGATACAGGCATTGCCGTTGATTTAGTCCGCGAAGCAAAACTATCCGCACCTGTGATTGGACTGGCTCAAAGTTTAATTCAAACTGCCAGTGATTTATCTGAAGCAGACAGCGATTTTTCTTCCGCAGTTAAACTATATGAGTCATGGAGCAAAATTACTTTAGAGTAATGCTTATCATAGTCAGTCATACTTTAACTTCAATTATAAGTTAAGCTATTTCTATGGCCGAACAAAAAGCCTCATAAAGAGGCTTTTTGTATATTTCTAATTTTATTGACATTTTGATTCATTAAGTGTCTGACTACATATTTAAAAGCCATACGTTGTATCGGACTAAGTTCTTGTTGGTGCATATTATAAAAATCATCTGGGCTATCAAATAAACCGAAATTTTGGTTAATCCCCTTGTCTTGGATAAAAGTATCATTCAAATTCCAATCGATAGGTGGATTTTCAAAGTTCTCGGTAAACACCCCAAAACCACAAAAAGTTTTTGTTTGATGCTTATTTATACTTTGTAATTTTTCTAGATAAAGTCGATCAAGAATTACACCCTCCAAAATATACCATTGTCCACTCACATGAACTTCGACCCAACTATGCAAAATATTCTTGGGCGATAACTTATACCAAATGCCTTTGATTGCACCTTTTTGTAAGGCTTTATCGATGGTAAACCCATGTATCCGAGTGGCTACAACCACCGCTCGGAGTAACGCCATCAATAACGTTGCTTTGGTATTACACTGACCATAACCGTCGCTTAAGACTTGAGATGCCTGTATCGTATCTCCCGTGTCATAGCCAAATTGAACTTCATCACGAACAAAGTTATAAATATTCCTCACCTTATTAACTTCATCAAGATCTCTCCATTTGCGTTGTTCAATCAAATTTTTAATCGATGGATGGTAATAATCTAAAATCGGCGTCTGTTCTAATAGTCTTTGCATACTCAGCTCTCCAATAATGAATAACTTAAAAAAATTCATTGCTAATCGTAAAAAATTCCTGAAATAGAATTTGAGATGAGGCGAATATTAAAGGTTAAAAAAGCTGACGCACCGAAGCACTGTGGCCCTCTCAATGAAATCTAAAAATGTTAGAGCCTAAAAAAAGTTGTAAAAAATAGACTAAATTACATAAAAAACTTAAATATCCATTTCTATCTACCATCTTAAAAGCTATTGATATATATAAATTTTATGTATTATATGCAGCAATTATGAAGTAAAATTACAATTGAGTAAGAACTCACCATTGAATAAACAGAACAAACCCCTATAAAGTAATAGCGTGACTACATACAATGTTACAAACTGAGGAAATTCTCATGAAAAAGTTGACTGTAGCGGTTTTTACCAGTCTTGCAACATTAATCGGGGCGCAAAGTTTTGCGGCATCGCCTGAGCAAGAGTGTCAAAAATTAAAAGATGATCATGATGTCATTTATGCATCTAAAGGTTTCTGTTTTAAGGACCCTGAAGCGAAAGCAAAATTTGGCAATGATAATTGCTACACCACTAAACCGAAATTCTCTGAAAAAGAGCAACAACGTCTTGACGCGATTAAAGAACGTCAAAAAGAATTAAACTGTAAGTAAATCAGTTTAAGCGAAACTTAAGGAATAGACATGGCTTACGATGAGCAAAACATTTTTGCACGAATTTTACGTGGTGAACTTCCAGCCATTAAAGTATATGAAGATGACCAAGTTCTTGCATTCATGGATATTATGCCTCAAGCAGACGGTCATACTTTAGTCATACCCAAAACACCTGCGGTGACTTTACTCGACCTCCCTGCCGATGCTGCTGCCTACACCATTCAAGTGGTACAAAAAGTAGCAAAAGCCATTGAAGTCGGTTTGGATGCCCAAGGCATTGTCCTCATGCAACTGTCTGGAGCTGCTGCTGGGCAAACCGTTCCCCATGTACATTTCCACCTCATTCCGAGTTCGGTACATGAGCTAGGTAAGCATGCCTTGCAAATGGGTGATCAAGAAAAAATCAAAGCACAAGCAGAAAAAATTCGTGCTGCTTTGTAATTCCATCCATTCAATCAAGGAGCTTCGGCTCCTTTTTTTAGGCCTAAAAATAAATAAGATCAATAATATAAGTTCTCAAAATCAAGCTTAACAATTTATCGCGGAAATGCATTTGACATTGAGTTGTTTAATATTTTTGTAATATTCCCTTAATATTAGTGACTTATTTGTAATCAATAATGAGCGCCAAGAGACAGAAGTCTGATGAATAAAAAGACGACTGAATAACCTTTTATAGACGAATCAACAAAAAGTCTTTCTTGGAGCTACACATGAAAAAAACACTTTGCGCATTAGCAGTTGGGGCAACTTTACTTACACCAGCTTTAGCGATGGCTGCTGACGTAAAAATTTATGGCCGTGCGCATATTTCTTTAGACTATCTGGATGATGGCGCTGACTATAACGAAGTTGGAATCTCTTCAAACTCTTCACGCTTAGGTTTCAAAGTAGAGCAAGAACTTGAAAATGGCATGACTGTATTTGGTCAAATTGAGCAAGAAGTTAACTTCGCAAGCGGCTCTGCTGATGATAAAGGCGTAGATTTTGCAACACGTGATACTTTCGTAGGTTTAAAAGGTGACTTCGGTCAAGCACGTGTAGGTCGTTTTGACAGCCCATTCAAGGCTGCACGCGGTCCAATCAACTTCTTTGGTGACATGGTTGGTGACGTACGTAACGTAACACGTGTTGGTGATTTGAAGTTTGATGAGCGTAATGACAACACTATTGAATATAAATCACCTAAATTTGGTGGTGGCTTCAATGTACTTGCAGCACTTTCAATGCACAAGGGTACATCTATCGCTAAAGATGGAACAACAAAAGAAGGCGTTGAAGACAATAAAGCTTACGATCTAGCTTTAACCTATAAAGAAGGTAACATCGACTTTGCAGCAGCATATGAGAAATATGAAGATAACTCTGCAACGACATCGCAAAATGTTTCATCAACAGGAATTAAAGCTGAACGCGATGCTTTCCGACTAGCTGGTTCATACAAAATCACACCTGATTTCAACCTAGGTGCGATGTATCAAATTGCTCAATACGATCATGATGATCTAAGTGATTTTGATGCTCAAGTATTCGGTATTGCAGGTGAATACAAACTTACGCCAAAAACAGCTCTACGTGGTGAATACTTCTACCGTGATGTCGATGCTGATGATGCAAATTCAAGTTTAGTTGCAATTGGTGTTGAGCACCGTTTGGATAAAGCAGTACGTGTTTATGCCAACCTTGCAACCATGCTAAATGATAAGAATGCTAATCTTACGCCATGGAAAGAAGGTCGCTCATACTCTATTAGTGGTGAAAAAGACGAAAATGCTACAGCACTTTCTTTAGGTTTCCGTTACGACTTCTAAGTTGACGCTCCCCTAAAAATTAAAAAACACGCTTCGGCGTGTTTTTTAATTTAGAATTTTAAGTAATAAAACAGCCATTCTAGAACGGCTGTTTTATTGTGAATTTAGCGTTTTAAGAAACCCGAAACTAAGTTCAATACCTGTTGAATATCCGCGTTGGCTTCTTGAGGGTTGGTTTGTCCGGCTTGCGGGGTGAGTGAGTCAATAATTTGCGGTAATACTTGTGAAATAGCACTATATACATCTTGTTTAGGTGCATTCGCTTGCTCTGCAACTTGCTCCACCGCGGCATCATCAAACAAGTTTTGCACTTGCTCTGGATTTACACTGGCGTTTTCTCCTGGTCCTGTAGAAACCCAGTCCTCAACCTGACTGCTTAAACCTTGCCCTTTGAGTTTATCTAAAGCTGCCTGCAAACCACCTTGCTGTTGAATCCATGCCAAAATCAAAGGCAATACTGCAATCAATAAACTTTTTCCACCGCCTGCGAATCCTGAGTTCTGCGAGTTTGGCGCCTGCTGCGACTGCCCACCAGTCAAACCACCCAACACCGAGCCTAAAATATCACCCAGACCACCCTGTTGTGTTTGGCCTGTACCACCCACTCCGAGTTGTCCAAGCACCGAACCCAAAATTCCACCCAAACCACTTTGTTGGTTTGACTGTTGCTGACCGCCCATGGCCTGCTTTGCTAAAATTTCTATAATATTATTCAGGTTCGTCATCACTTTATCCTTTTTAGGTTTTTTAAACAGCATACGATGTTTAAAAAAACCCTATAGAGATAAATTGTTAATTTTTGCTATGAATGGAAAAATACAGTCGCAGTCAAATCACCAACGGAATTTATTCCAGTTTTCAGGATTCGCCCAAAACTTTGAATTAAACCAGTCAGGCACATGCTTATAGGTCAAAATATTAAATTGCCATAAAGCAAAGTCTTTACCATGCGTCGTTTTATCGATTAGTTGAGTAAAACCTAAAGCACGAAGTAGTTGTTCATCCTGCAATTGACTCACCACCACAATACGCTTTGCCATCAAATCTCTTAAACGCACCAATAGTTGTGATTTTTGTTGTGAGCTTATATTTTGCATTTCTGCCGTGTCAAAAAGCACAAAACCTAAATCATAGCGCTGGGTAAAAGGCAGACTTAAAAAGTCAGATACGCTAAAATATTGCCATTGAATAGATTGATGATGATTTGGGCTGAGATCCTGCCCAATGCACAATGCAGTTGTAATAGGCTGTTCTTGAGATAAATCGTCTAGCATAGAAGTAATGACGTTCAGTTCAGCCATAACCGCATCCTTAATATTGAGTGAGTAATTCTGTATGGAACTTCAAGGCATTTGCCATAAAATGCATGCAGGTCTTAAGGACCTTAGTGTAACTGATCAACATACACACAAGGCAAATGTTGAATATAAATTTATCCTAGATCGTTCAGAAGTTGACCTTCCTTTTAACTTGGGTCAAGAAATCGAGATTGAATGGACTGGTAAAATCTTCTGTGTTTCATGTGGTGCGAAAACATCTAAATCGTTTTCACAAGGCCATTGCTTCAAGTGCTTTAAAACCAAAGCCTCTTGTGACATGTGCATTATGAAACCTGAAACCTGTCACTACCACTTAGGCACTTGCCGAGAAGACAGCTTCGCGCATGAAGTTTGTTTCCAGCCACATATTGTTTATTTAGCCAACTCAAGTGCTCTAAAGGTTGGGATTACACGGATTAGCCAAATGCCAACCCGTTGGCTCGATCAAGGTGCAACCCAAGCCCTTCCAATTATGAAAGTCGGTTCGCGTCGTCTTTCAGGCCAGCTCGAAATTATGTTTGGCACACAAGTGGCAGACAAAACCGATTGGCGCAAATTACTCAAAGGCGAAGCTGAACCACTCGACTTGATTGAAGTTCGCGAACAACTCATCGAAGAGTTTGCACCTAAAATCCAAACCATTCGTGAGGAATTTAGTCAAAACCTTGAGTTCAATGAAACGGTTGAGCTTTTGGAAACTGTACTGCCGCGCGAGTTTGTTTATCCAGTTGAGCAATATCCTGAGAAAATTAAATCCCACAATCTGGATAAAACTCCCGTGATTCGCGGCAAGTTACAAGGGATTAAAGGTCAGTACCTGATTTTAGATACAGGCGTGATTAATATTCGTAAATATTCAGGTTATGAACTCAAAATTCGTGCCTAAGCCTGTTTATCCTTAAATAAAATTTGTTTATCTACACACATAAAAAAACCTGCACGAATGCAGGTTTTTTTATGACATGCGATTATTTAATTTTTGCATGTGCTTTTAAGTATTGCACATAATCTTCAGCTTCTTGCTGACCACGAAGTTGTTGATATAACTTCGAAAGCTCAGCCAATTGCTCATCCGTCAATGCACTAGACGTCGTCTTGTTTACGTTTGATACCGCGACCACCACCATTTCTGTTGGCAATAATGCTGTTGTTACAGACCACAGTCCTGCTTTTGGTGCCGCTTGGCTAAACGCCGCACGCTCAACTGCACGTGGTAAGCCTTGTGAACGAATAAACACTTGCGGTGCAGTAAAGGTCAAACCGCTCTTGGCAACAACTGATACTGCTGGTTGAGTTTTAAAGTCTTTTAAACTTTGAGCAATTTTGGCTTTAGCAGCATCATAAGCTTTTTGTTCAACCAATTTTGCTTTCACACGTGGTGTTGCTTCTTGGAGCGTTTGGACACCTGCCGCATGATAATCACGTACTTTTGCCCAAACCACATCCCCATTCGGAAGTTGAATACTGCTGGTCGCGTTACGATCACCGTTTTTAACGTCATCGTTAAACAGTTTCACTTTTACCGCAGCATTACTTAAGACAGGGTGTTGTGTAGATAAGGTCATACCTTTCACAGTTTGAACTTGTACACCTTTAACTTCTTGCGACACCACGTCTAAAGCATCTGAGTCTACAACCAGTTCATTTAGACTGTTTACAGTGTCAGAAAATGCATTGGCTGTTTTATTCTTTTGAACTTCCACAGTCAAACGTGCTTTTTCATTTTCAAAAGATGGCAACTTCACAGCTGGCGCATCAGTTTCAATGACATGGTAACCAAATTCAGTTTTTACAGGCACTGACACTTGACCTGATTTAAGCGATGCTACAGCTTGGTCAAAAGCATCACCAAAAGTGCCTTTGTTATAAACGGCTAAAGCACCACCATTCGCTTTAGATGCAGTATCTTCAGAGTATTGAGCCGCAGCTGTTGCAAAGCTTGTGCCTGATTTAATTTTTGCAACAACTTCTTCTGCACGTTTTTTCGCTTCAGCATCTGTACGTGCATCGGTTGTAATCAGAATATGTTTAACCAAAGGCGCAACATTATCTTTTTGTGCTTCAACAAACTGTGTATAGGCTTGCTGCAACTCAGCATCAGTTACAGGTGAAGCAGCAGCAGGTACATTGGCTGGCGTTAACAACACATAGTCAACATCTACACTTGCCACTTGTTTAAACATGGTTGGGTGTTGCTTGTAATAGTTTTCAATCTCTTGTGCTGAAACCCTGACGTTCTTTTTATATTCATCAAGATTTACATTGGCAAACTGCACAGTACGCTGTTCTGTTTGTAAGTTAGCAATTTGTTGAATATCTAGTTTACTCACCAATGCATAATCAACAAAAGTCGAACGCATCATTTTTAATGCATGGTCTTGACGTAAGTTTGCAACGAGCGCATCACTACTCATACCCACAGACTGCAAATAGCTTGAATAACGCGTTTCTGAAAATTTTCCATTTTCTTGAAAACTTGGCTGTTGAGCAATCATCTGTTCAATTTGAGTATCACTGAGTGAAATGCCCAGCTTTTCAGCCTGTTGTAATAACAAAGTATTTGCGATCAGTTGGTCCATCGCTTTATCTTTAATAAAGCTTTGGTTGAGTAAAGTTTCATCCCCATTGGCATAAGCTAAGAATTGTTCTTTAAAGGAAGCGGTTAAGGTCTCTAATTCCTTTTCAGAAATATCTTGGCCATTGACTGATTTCACAGCGTCTTTTGATCCGCTACTAAAATATCCTTCAATACCTACAAGTGCTAAAGGGGTCAAAAACAAAATGAGCAAAGCTTTGCCCAACCAACCCTTAATAACTTTACGAAAAGATTCCATAAGTATTCCAATATTTTATTTGCCCGAGATTTTAACTGAAAAGCAGCAATGAATGAATGTGTTATCGACACATTTTCTAATGTTTAATAAAAAACGCGCCGAAAAGGCGCGTTTAGTATTTATTTAAAAGATTAAGCAACAGAATCTTTTAAACCTTTACCAGCTTTGAAGCTTGGTACTTTGCTTGCTTTAATTTCTAAAGTAGCACCAGTTTGTGGGTTACGGCCAGTACGTGCAGCACGTTCTTTCACGTTGAAAGTACCAAAACCAACAAGTGTAACTGTATCACCAGACTTAAGCGCTTCAGTGATTGAAGCAATTGTAGCGTCTAAGGCCTTACCAGCATCAGTCTTAGACAATCCCCCTTTCTCTGCAATTGCATCAATTAATTCTGATTTATTCATGTGGATCGCGTCCTCTTAATATCGTTTATTTAAGGTCCAAAAATTTAGTATAAATTACCGTAACGCCTTTATAGCAATGCTTTAGGTGAAAACGCAATACTCTGTATATGCTTTTTTGGAAAATAAATCACAAAAAAACGTTGAAAAAGGTACAAAAGCACAACCAGATCACTTTTTATTCACTTTTTCGTTTAACTTCTTATTTTCTTCAATCAAAACATCGATTTTATCATTAAGTTGAAGAATCAGGTTTTCTAAGTACTGAATATCTTTAACCGTGACCAATCCAATCCGGTTTAAGGAGTGATTTACCCCGCGATCTACAATCTTCTCAACCTTGTCTTTAGTATCCGTCACCGATTCACGCGCTTTTTCAGATACCTTTTCAACCGTTTGGTCAGCAATCTCAGTGGTTTTAGATTCTAACTCTTCGCCGACTTGGACCAACGAGTCAAATAATTTATTCCCCTCTTCCTCTGCACGTGAAAAAGCGCCCAAACCAGCTAACCAGATTTGCTTGGTATACTTTCTAAAATCCAAACTATTTTTACGGTGAAAATGATGCTTAGTTTTTGTTTTCTTTAGTGTTTCATCTTCTTGCGAAATATCATCTAACTCTATATCTGCTTTTTCCATTAGCACCATCTCCTGCATGATTTATGTGCAAAAACATCCAAAAAATCTTATAGATTGCACTATACTAGCAAATATTAGACTTGATCGATTTGTAAAACTGTTCTACAAAGCATCTTTATTACATTTTTATTTTTAAGTCTGAAGTTTTTGCGAGCAGGATGCTCATTTCAGGTCAGGATTTAGGTTACTACTTATGAGTGATTCTCAAAAAGAACACAATCAAACACATATGCTACTCACTATGGTGATGATTGTTCTTGAGACGATCTTTTCTCTTATTTTAAAACACGACCGCGTGGTTGCACTTCACTGTAAAAAGTTTGTTGAGCAAAATATTGCGATTAAAATAAATAGCTACCTGCCTTATTTTGACTTCTATATCACCTTTACCGCTCAAGGTGTTTTATTTGACGCCAAAGCACCTGAAAAACCGGTCGACCTAGATGTACGCACCACATTGATGGATTTAATTAAAATTTTCGTCTTTGGAAACCGTCGTAGTATTAAAACCATGCGTATTGATGGTGACATCACCTTAAAAGATGAGTTCCGAGATTTAATTTTACATTTTAGTGCACCTAAAGTTCTTGCCGATTGGAAAAACTGGTTAACTGAACCAACTGATCCACAAAATGTGGTTGCATCTAAAAAGCGCATTGCGCCACTTTTAGAGAAAATTGAAGAACAACGTTCTAAAATCAACACTCTACAGATTGAAGTAAAACAATATAAAAATCGTATTCGCCGTATCGAGCAACGTCAAAAACGTATAAATGTCACATTTTTTGTGTTTTCTATACTTTTGATTAGCTTATTGGTATATAATATTTGGCTTGCATAACTACATAATATTTCAAGCAAATTAAATACGCACAATCCCTATTAAAAAAACTTGACTATTTTAGTCAGGATTCTTAAAATCGGCACATCTAGTCTAATCATGTGTATCGAATCATGCGCTTAACAACTCGCGGACGCTACGCAGTGACTGCTCTACTTGATTTAGCTTTGCAGCCAACTGAACAAACGATCACGCTTGCAGAAATTGCAGCTCGTCAAACTATCTCTGTTGCTTATCTTGAGCAGTTATTTGCGAAATTAAAGCGCCATGGCTTAGTTTCTAGTATTCGTGGTGCCAATGGTGGTTACCACTTAGCTCGTCGCGCTGATGAAATCACGGTATTAGCAGTTATTGAAGCTGTAAACGAAACAGTTGATGCCACTCGCTGTGACCATAAAGGCAACTGCCAAAATGGCGCAATGTGCTTAACTCACGATTTATGGCAAGAACTCTCCCATCACATTGCCGACTATCTCGCTAAAATCACTCTTGCTGACCTTGTAGCACGTGACAACGTTCAAAAAGTTGCCATTCGCCAAAATACAGCACCTTCAGATTCAGCCCTTTTATCGGTAACAGGTATTTGACATGAAACGTCCAATTTATCTTGATTATGCAGCAACAACTCCTGTAGACCCGCAAGTCGCTGAACGCATGATGGAATGTCTGACATTTGACGGCACATTTGGCAACCCAGCATCTCGCTCTCATGCTTACGGTTGGCAGGCAGAAGAGAAAGTAGAATATGCACGTGAACAAGTTGCGAACTTGATCAAAGCAGATCCACGCGAAATCGTTTGGACTTCTGGTGCAACTGAATCAGATAACTTAGCTCTTAAAGGCGTAGCACAATTCTATGCGTCTAAAGGCAAGCACATTATTACAAGTAAAATTGAACACAAAGCTATTTTAGATACTTGCCGTGAGCTTGAGTCTGAAGGTTTTGAAATCACTTACCTTGAGCCACTTCCAAACACGGGTTTAATTACTCCTGAAATGGTTGAAGCAGCTATTCGCCCAGACACTATTCTTGTTTCACTTATGATGGTAAACAACGAAATTGGTTCTGTGACTGATGTTGCGGCAATTGGTGAAATTACTCGTGCACACAAGATCTTCTTCCATGTCGATGCGGCGCAAGCTGCAGGTAAAGTTGAAATTGACCTTTCAACCATGAAGATTGACCTTATGAGCTTCTCTGCTCATAAAATTTATGGCCCTAAAGGTATTGGCGCACTCTATGTACGTCGTACTCCACGTGTTCGTTTAAAAGCGCAAATGCATGGTGGCGGTCATGAACGCGGTATGCGTTCTGGTACACTTGCAACACACCAAATCGTTGGTATGGGTGAAGCATTTGAACTTGCAGGTAAAAACTTAGCTTCTGAACAAGCACGCATTCGCGTACTTCGTGACAAGCTTTGGAATGGCTTACAAGACTTAGAACAAATTTTCTTAAACGGCCACCCAACACAAAACGTTGCGAACTACTTAAACGTAAGTTTCAACTTTGTTGAAGGTGAATCGTTAATGATGTCGTTGAAAGACGCTGCTGTATCTTCGGGTTCAGCTTGTACTTCAGCAACATTAGAACCTTCTTATGTATTACGTGCACTAGGTTTGTCTGACGAACTTGCGCACAGTTCAATTCGTTTCAGTTTTGGTAAATACACCACTGAAGCAGACATTGACCATGTACTTACAGTGACGCGTTCCGCGGTTGAAAAACTTCGTGAACTTTCTCCACTTTGGGACATGTACAAAGACGGTATCGACCTTTCTACAGTTGAGTGGGCTGAACACTAATTTTTCCCATTGAAGTCATTCACATACTGGATGGCTTCATTGAAAAATCAAGTTTTGACCCCATATTTAATATTAACGCTGACCCCGAGGTTTGGAGACGCATCATGGCTTATAGCGAAAAAGTAATTGACCATTACGAAAACCCTCGTAATGTAGGTGTATTAGACAAAAATGCTGAAAACGTAGGTACAGGTATGGTCGGAGCACCTGCATGTGGCGACGTTATGCGTTTACAGATTCAAGTAGATGACAACGGTGTGATTGAAGAAGCACGTTTTAAAACTTATGGTTGTGGCTCTGCTATTGCATCAAGCTCTTTAGTGACTGAATGGCTAAAAGGCAAAACTTTAGATCAAGCTCAAGCGATCAAAAACATTGATATCGCAACTGAACTTGCTCTTCCTCCAGTAAAAGTACACTGTTCTGTACTGGCTGAAGATGCTATTAAAGCTGCTGTTGAAGACTACCGCAGCAAAAAATCTAAAGCTTAATTGCTTCGCATTTTAAAGAAAGATTAGGGAGTTTTCATGATCAACTTAACTGAAAATGCTGCAACTCATATCAGCAATTATTTAAAAAATCGCGGTAAGGGTGAAGGTATTCGCGTTGGCGTGAAAACTTCAGGCTGTTCTGGTTTGGCTTATGTGCTTGAATTTGTCGATTCAATTGATGCACATGACACCACCTTTGAGCAGTTTGGGGTGAAAGTATTTGTAGACCCAAAAAGCTTGGTTTATCTCGATGGTATGGAGATGGACTACGTGAAAAATGGTTTAAACGAAGGCTTTGAGTTTAACAACCCAAACAAAAAAGGCGAATGTGGCTGTGGTGAATCTTTCACCGTATAACAGTTCATTAACTTGCTTTTCAACATTAAAACAGTGTGTATCACACTGTTTTAATTGCATTTACATAGAGTGTTTTTGCTTTCGCAATGACCCCCAATTTAGCGCGGAATCCCTCTCCTATGAATCATTTTGAGTTGTTTAACCTCCCAGTAGCACTCGATATTGATTTAGCAACCTTAAAATCAGAATTTTTAAAGTTGCAGCAACAATATCACCCAGATAAAGCTCTCGATAAAGATCAAGCCCTCATAAAATCAAGCGAGATCAATCAAGCATTTAAAGTTTTATCTCAGGTTGATAGCCGTGCAGGATATTTATTAGGATTAAAAAAACAAGATTATCATCTTGATCAATCCATCAATGATTTTGAATTTCTCCAGTCTGCCTTAGAAATCCGTGAACAACTTGATGAAGCTCGTTCAGCAGATGAATTACAATCACTCAAATTAGACGTTCAACAATGGATTGATGGTTTAGTCCGCGAATTCAAAATTGATTTTGAAGAGGAAGATTGGGCTGAGGCACGTGATGATGTCCGGAAACTTCGCTTCTTTGTAAAAGTCATGCATGACATTGATAAAACTGAAGATCGTTTTGAAGATGACGATAGCTTTGATTTAGATGATGAATTTTAACTTATTTTTAATTTTTGACGCTCAAAGGATGTAACACATGGCTCTCTTGCAAATTGCAGAACCTGGACAATCAAGTGCGCCACATGAACACCGTATTGCCATTGGTATCGACTTAGGTACAACTCACTCTCTAGTTGCAACTGTACTTTCAGGCAAAGCAAAGGTTTTGCATGATGAACAAGGTCGTGTCTTACTCCCATCGATCGCGCATTATGGTGTAAACCAAACCCAATATGGCGACGAAGCGAAACCATTTTTGACTGCCGATCCTAAAAACACCATCGTTTCAGTCAAACGTTTTATGGGACGCTCTAAAGCCGACATTAAGTTTCAACACCCCTACACTTTAGTGGGTGAAGATAATCAAATGCCTGCTTTTGAAACTGCTCAGGGCCGCAAAACTCCTGTCGAAGTGTCCGCTGAAATTTTAAAGCAACTGAAAGATCGTGCTGAAGTGAGCTTAAAAAATGAAGTCAATGGTGCAGTGATTACTGTTCCTGCATACTTCGATGAGGCTCAGCGTCAAGCGACACGTGATGCTGCGCAACTTGCGGGTTTAAACGTATTGCGTCTTTTAAATGAGCCTACTGCTGCTGCGGTTGCGTATGGTCTGGACCAAGAAACCAATCTTGCGCATGATCACAACTATGTGATTTATGACTTGGGTGGCGGTACGTTTGACGTTTCAATTTTACGCTTTTCACAAGGCGTATTTGAAGTGTTAGCAACGGGTGGCCATACCGCATTAGGTGGCGATGATCTCGACCGTTTAATCGTAAAATGGTCAAAAAAAGAACTCAACATCGAACAGTTCGATGACACTGAATATGCACACGTTTTAGTTGCTGCACGTAAAGCCAAAGAAGCTTTAACCGATGCAGAAAGCGCTCATTTACAAGTCCTAGAGCACAGTTTGACTCTTGATCGCACGACATTTGAAAGCATTATCAAAGTTGCTTTAGATAAAACGATTAGTGTCTGCAAACGCGTCCTCCGCGATGCCAAACTTGAACTCAGCGACATTCAAAACGTGGTTTTGGTCGGTGGCTCAACTCGTTCTTATGCTGTACAAAACGCTGTACGTGATGTGTTTGCTCAAGAGCCATTGTGTACCATCAACCCAGATGAAGTTGTTGCTATTGGTGCGTCGATTACAGCCAATCAGTTGATTGGAAACACAGCCGATGGCGCATTACTGCTTGATGTAACTCCGCTTTCTCTCGGTCTAGAAACCATGGGCGGCTTGGTTGAGCGTCTTATTTCACGTAATACCGCAATCCCAGTTGCACGTCGCCAAGAGTTCACCACCTACCAAGATGGCCAAACCGCGATGCTGATTCATGTGGTTCAAGGTGAGCGTGATTTGGTTGAGCATTGCCGTAGCTTAGGTCGTTTTGTCCTTCGCGGCATTCCACCCATGACTGCGGGTCAAGCACGTATTGAAGTGACCTTCCAAGTGGATGCCGATGGCCTACTGACGGTTTCAGCTAAAGAAACAACCTCTGGCGTACATGCAAAAATTGACATCAAACCATCATATGGTTTGGCTGATAGTGACATGGAACGCTTACTGCTCGATGGTTATAAGTTTGCTGAAGAAGATAAAAATCTTCGTCACTTACAAGAAACTAAAGTTGAAGCAAAACGCGAACTCGAAGCTTTAGAGCAAGCCCTAAAAGTGGATGCTCACCTGCTCACGAATGAACAACAAGTTGCATTAAATGCAGCCAAAACTTCATTAGAAGCAACACTTGAAACAACAGAAATCAAAGCAATTGAATCTGCTGTTGAACAGCTTAAAATACACAGTGATGCTTTTGCAGCAGCACGTATGAATCAGCATATCGATGCAGCGCTGAAAGGCACAAAACTCGACGACTGGTCAAACTCAAACTAATTGATAGGTAAAGACTATGCCACGTATTAAAGTTCTCCCACATGCGCAAATCTGCCCAGAAGGTGCTGAGTTTGAAGTTGAACAGAATGCGAATCTTTGTGAAAGCTTACTGAAAAATGGAATCAAAATTGAACATGCGTGTGATATGTCCGCTGCATGTACAACGTGTCACGTTGTGGTACGTAAAGGCTTTGACAGTTTAGAAGAAATGAATGATGTTGAAGCTGATCTACTGGATCGTGCTTGGGGCTTAGAACCTGACTCTCGTTTGTCTTGCCAAGTAAAGTTAGTGGATGAAGACTTAGAAGTTGAAATTCCTAAATACACGATTAACCACGCATCTGAAAATCACTAATTTTTTCAAAGTGTAAAAAAGCCACTCATTGTAGTGGCTTTTTTTATGACTCTCGTTTTTATATCTCATACCATTAAATTAATGATATTCATTTTTCTGAACAGGCTCTATTACTTCATCTTCAAGATTGAGTTTGACGATACCTTGCGAGTTGGTCATCTTCTGTTGAGTTTGAATGCGTTGAATCATTTTTTCCAAGACTTGAATCAACTGCGGATATTCAAAATTCTGCACTTCATCTAAGTTCAGCAGTAAATGAAACCCTTTATATTCATAATCAAACCAGCGCTGATAGTCTGATTTTTGCGAGGTATATTTTTCAACGACTTGCCACGTCTTCACAGCACCTTTAATCCCTTTGAGGAAAATTGGTGCTTTCGGTGCACAAAGATAGTCATTTTTTACTAAATTATGCGTATCGTCCGAAATCAATATTTCATCCACTTGTGCTGCACTTTGTAAGCGTGCAGCAAGGTTTGCATCACGACCAACAATAGTATAAGCCATACGGTGCGATGCGCCATAATTCCCTACGTGACAATAACCTGTAGAAATCCCCATACGAATATGCAATGGTGGATAACCCATTTTCACCCAACGCTCGCGCAGGATTTTCATTTGCTGACGCATTGCCATGGCCATTTCCAAACAGTTTTGAGCATCACGCTCCACACCTTCGGAATTAGGGTCACCAAAGAACACTAAAATTGCATCGCCCATGAATTTATCTACAGTACCTTCATATTGCTTGGCAATCTCGGTCATGTGTTTTAAATAATCATTGAGTAGGAATGCTAAATCATCCGGAATTAAGCTTTCAGAAAGCTCGGTGAAACCCTGAATATCTGAAAAGAAAACTGTCAGTTTTTTACGTTTGTATTCAATTTTCGCTTCAGACTCACCTTTCATGATCGATTGCCACAACTGAACTGGTGCATAGCGACTCAACTGATTGGCAAACTCCATATAACGGTTCATCTGATCAAAATAGTGATTTTTCCGGCGGTATATGTCTTGCATTTGGTTGCGCTGATAATAGCTACCCACGCCAAAATAAGTGGTGAGGCACAAAAAGCCCAATACGATCAGTTCGGTACTGGTAGCCTCGAAATACTCACCAAAACCAAAGACAAAGATAATCGAGATATAAAAGACAACCACCCCAATCAGGCTGGCCAAAGACACCATCAAAAAAGAAATTTTATTGCTAATAGCCGTGTAAAGCATAGCAAAAATGGTTAAAAATGTGAGGACAATACTGAGATGTACAGCGGCTAAAATGATCGCTGTAATGACAATATCTATAACAAACATCACGCCGCGTCGCATCGTATTATTGAAGCGATAACCTAACCACCTTGAAAATGGTGGTGTGATCAATAACACAATGAGCAACAGCAGCGGCACATAAATCTGATATTGCGTATCTGCCATCGTATAATGGTAAACGATGGTTATTAAAGACAGCATGCCATATCCCATCACACGATGGAAATACTCAAATTGTTTGGGCTCTTTAGATAACCAATCGTCTAATGGCACTGCTCGTTCCCCACTATGCGCACGATCAAATCATCCCTGATTTGATTTCTCACGTGTATTAGTCCATACGCCAATCAAATGGCATATCACCTTGACCACGTAGTGCAAGCATTAAAGTTTGACGCATATGCGCAAGCACTTCATTGCTATAAGGAACAGCGGGTGTACCCCAAACTGGTTTTGGCCATGCGACGTCGTTTTGATAACGCACAACATGGTGGAAATGGAGCTGCGGAACCATGTTACCTAAAGCAGCAACATTCATTTTGTCAGCACGGAATACACGAGCCAATTGGCTTGATAACCAGCTTGACTCACGTAAAAACTGTTCTTGGTCGGCTTGACTGAGTTCATATAACTCAGTGATGCCTGGCACGCGTGGAATTAAAATTAGCCACGGGAATTGCATATCATTCATTAAGCGACATGTTGAAAGTGGAAAGTCGCCTACAAAAAACGTATCTTGAGCAAGTTGTGGATGCAAACTAAACATATCTTTATAAATGATGCAAATTAGAATAATGGCTAATACTATCACATCCAATCAGAGGTGAATATTGCAAGCAATGTGTTTCAACACAAATAAACTACGTTTTACTTTGAACTACATCACATTTATTACTTTAATAAATTTCATCAAAAAATCAAGTCTTTCTTTTTATAGCGCAAGTCGGCAAGAAAGACCTGATATCTGTATGAAATCACAGCAAATTAAAGATAAATTTTAATGCAATTCTTTCAACAAACTTTCCAATAAGTCATTGATAAATTGAATCCGTTTTTCATATTCCTCTAGCATTACCATCACCTTTAAGCGCTGACCACCCTCCATCCTAAAAAAGGTCGGATGTTTCTGCATCATCTGAATAATACTAATCGCCTGAACGGGAGTATCTGGTGAGAATTCAATCGCACCACCATTGGCAGCAATATCGACTTTGGTAATGCCCAGTGTTTCCGCTTTCAAACGCATCTGATGCACAGCAAAAAGCTGCTTCACAGGTTGTGGTGGTATCCCAAAACGGTCAATCAACTCCATACGAATGTTATCGAGTTTTTCCTGACTGTCCGTATTACTAATGCGCTTATAGAACAATAAACGCTGATGGACATCTCCCAGATATTCATCTGGAATCAAAGCCGGCATATGTAAATTGATTTCTGCGGTCAGTGAGAGTGGCGCATCGAAATTCGGTGTTTTGCCCTTTTGAATGGCTTTGGTCGCCTTTTCAAGCATCTCCATATATAAACTATAGCCAATCGCTTGCATGGATCCACTTTGTTGCTCGCCGAGTAACTCACCCGCTCCACGAATTTCCAAGTCTTCCGTCGCTAACATAAAACCCGCGCCTAATGTCGATGCCCGCTGAATCGCATCTAGACGTTTTTCAGCATCGCCTTTTAATCCTTTGATGGATGGCACCAACAGATAGGCATAGGCTTGGTGATGCGAGCGCCCTACACGCCCACGTAGTTGATGCAACTGCGCTAAACCTAGCTTATCTGCCCGCTCAATTAAAATGGTATTGGCATTCGGAACATCAATCCCTGTTTCAATAATGGTTGAGCAGACCAGCACGTTATATTCTTTATGGTAAAACTGCTGCATGACTTGTTCTAACTCGCGTTCACGCATTTGACCATGTGCAACAGCCACACGTGCCTCAGGGACCAGCTCTCGAAGAGTCTCCGCTGCACGCTCAATAGTTTCTACTTCATTATGTAGGAAATAAACTTGTCCACCACGCAGTAACTCACGCAAGATGGCTTCTTTAACTGAATCACCCGTATGTTCTTGCACAAAAGTTTTTACCGCTAAACGTCGTGCAGGTGGTGTGGCAATAATCGATAGATCGCGCATGCCACTAAAGGCCATATTTAAAGTCCGTGGAATTGGAGTTGCAGTCAGAGTCAACATGTCCACATCTGCACGCATGGCTTTAATCCGCTCTTTATCACGTACACCGAAGCGGTGTTCTTCATCCACAATCATCAAGCCTAAGTCTTTAAACTGGACACTTTCTTGTAAAATTTTATGCGTACCAATCACGATGTCGACTTTGCCCTCAGCTAAATCCTCAATCGTTTTCGTATGTGATTTACTACTGCCAAAACGTGATAAAACTTCGATACGAATAGGCCAGTCTGCAAAACGGTCTTTAAAAGACTCATAATGCTGTTGGGCCAGCAACGTCGTCGGCACCAAAACAGCCACTTGTTTGTTGTTCTGTACCGCTAAAAATGCTGCGCGCATCGCAACTTCGGTTTTACCAAAGCCCACATCGCCACAGACCAAGCGATCCATCGGTTTAGCCAATTGCATATCATACAAAGTCGCTTCAATGGCATTGGCTTGATCGAGTGTTTCCTCATAGGCAAAGCCACTAGCAAACTGCATATATTGACCTTGATCTAGCTCAAAACCAAAACCTGGTTTGGCTTGGCGACGGGCTTGGATATGCAATAACTCCGCTGCTACATCATGGATTTGCTCCAACGCTTTACGCTTTGCTTTGCTCCAAGCATCAGTACCCAGTTTATGCAAGGGTGCTAGGTCTGGGTCGCCGCCACTATAACGGCTGATCAAATGTAAATTGGTGACAGGAACATAAACTTTGGCAGCATCCGCATAATCGAGCTGCAAGAACTCGTAGTCTTGATCATCAATGCTTAAAGTAACTAAGCCCGCATAACGCCCCACACCATAGTCGATGTGCACCACTGGCGCGCCCATACTCAACTCAGTCAAGCTTCGGATGAGAAACTCTTCGGAAACCTCTTGCTGACGTTTACGACGACGCTGTACAACACGATGTTCATACAACTGATTTTCAGAAATGATACTAATGCTGTCTTTTAATACCAAGCCACGCTCTAATGGCGCACTGGTAATTGCAATGGCATGCAAGGATTTTTGAAATTCAGCAAAATTCTCAACATTAGGAATCTCTCCCAATGTGGCGCGCAAGGCATCTTTTAAAGTTTCACGACGTCCCGCGCTTTCAGCAACCAGTAATACTGGATGGTTAGCAGCATCAATATACTGTTTAACCGCATGAAAGGGCTTTTCATGTTTAGGATCGACCGCTAAACGTGGTGGAAGCTCAGTGTTTAAATTGGTCACACCCGCTTTTAGATCAAAAGCCTCGACTGAGGCAATAATGCGGGGAAAGGTATTGAGCTGTTCTAAAACTTGATTGGTCGAAATAAAAAGCTGGTTAGGGGCTAAAATTGGCTGGTCAACATTATGACGACGGTCTTCATAACGTCGATCGATTTCTTTCCAAAAACTGTCTAAACCATCATCAACTTGCTTATCTGTAATGACAATGGAATGACTTGGTAAATACGAAAGCAGTGTACTTTGAGCTTCCATCTGCGCAGCACTGAAAAAGAGTGGGAAATAGAATTCGATACCTGGTGATGCAATCCCTTCTAACACATCCTGATAAATTGGATTTTTCTTTGGATTTGCCGTCGGAAACATTTCTGCATAACGATCACGAAAGATGCTGCGTGCCTCTTTTAAAGGAAACTCTTTAGCCGGTAATACGGAAAATTGTTTTAAGTTTTGCGTAGTACGCTGCGTTTCAGGATCAAAAAATTTGAGGGTTTCAATTTCATCATCAAACAAATCTATGCGAATTGGGGCAGCTTGACCTGAGGCATAGATATCCATAATGCTACCCCGAACCGCAAATTCACCATGGTCATATACTGTATCGACCAAATGATAGCCTGCTTGAATCAAACGCTTCTTTTGCTGTTCCAATTCAAACTTTTGACCAACGTGAATATCAAAGTGTTCTCCCAACACCCACGAAGTCGGCGCTACACGCTGCGCCAAGGTCGAAGCCGAAATCAGTAAGACGCCTGTTTGCGGCATATTGGATAAAATTGCGAGACGCTCAGATACAATATCTTGATGAGGAGATAAACGATCATAAGGCAGAATTTCCCAGTCTGGAAAAATGGTCGGTCGAATACCGTAAAATTCAAATTCACTTTCGAGTTGTGCTAAGTGTTGATTATTTTTTGCCACAACTACAAAGAGCTTTTTATTTTGTGTACTTAACGTTTGAATAAATAATGCAGCTGAAGAGCCGAGCAAATTTCCCAGCCAACGTTTTTCGCCTGCTTTTAGTTGTTGCACATTCAGTTGGGAGATTTCTTCTTGGAACATGGACATGACTTTAGCGTTTAAAAACATGCGTCATATACTAGCATGATGTCCTCTCGCCGCATGTTATTTTTCACGACAAGAACAACATCAATCTAGCGCTAAGTCCTTTTTACAACTCGAATTTATAGTTTTTAAAAGACTTATTTTTTGTCACGTATAAACTGGTAATAATAGTCATTGAGTAGCTTAATCATTCGCTTAAACTCAGTTAAGTTTTCTAGAGTATTACCTAAACGTGCGACAAATCGCTCATTGGCAATTTCCAAGTCAATTTTTTCATTGATTAACATCGCACTATAAAAAAGTGCATTGAGGTCATCAAACTGACTAATTCTACGATTTGAAAAATAGGTTAAGCGTTCAGCATGTATGGCATTTAGCACGATACCCTCAATAATAAAGCCTTTTTCATCATCATATTCAATCTGGTGCTGCTGCAAGAAAAGTTGTTCTGGTGCATCTTTCTTTAATTTAAATAATTGGCTCAATTTATTCAGCATAGACATCTACAGGGTTCTTCACTCAGGCTTATTGTAATTCTAACTGCCACATTTTGTTAGCACGGATTGGTTTAAAAGTATAAAAGCAACTGACTGACTGCTTTTATACTTATATATAGTTATAAATGTTCTAGCTAACTTATGCTAAAGGTACAACCGTAGGCGTCACCTCAGCAGCCAAGTTTCAAATGAGAAAATGCGACCTAACGGTTCTTGAGTAAGTAACCCTTACTCCAATACCGCTTACTGATTTTTTTATTTTCCACGATACACTGTTTACCCATTTCACCACATTTCGCATGACCTAAAATAGCTCAAACAAAGTCACAATACTAGCCATAACTGCATCAAAGCATACTTGTTCATTGGCTTTAATGCATTTGGTATTTAAGGCTGCAATACCATTAATAAGTGACTAAAACGCAGCGCCGTTGGATAGACATCATTATTCGATTGAGATTAAGTGATATGATCGTTTTGAAATATAAAATCATATTTACCTTGAGGAAGTGATAGATGTTCCAATGCAAGATTGGCCTGCACTTCGTTGCTATTCATTTAATTGAAGTACCCGCTCCACCTTGATAGGCATCTATGGTTAGATGCAAGGGAAAAGCGTATAACCAACTTTCAGGTGGTTGGCTCAATTGCTCACATGCCACTGCAATGGCCTACATAATTTCAGGAGAGATTTTTGCCCAATGTGCAGTTAATTTATGCCGACTCTATTTTTATTTACGCCAAAGCATGCAGAAAATGCCATTGAATTCTTATTTTCTAATTAGAAATTTAAAAGTTTTCCAATGCTCTCAAAGCAAGAATGCTCTAACCGAATTAGGTTAATGGTGAAATATTCGTCTTTTTCACCTATTTTATTGCTGTAAATACATTTCATAAATGAAACATTTTATATGGAAATGTGCCTATTCTGCAGGCAATGTAATTTTGCGTAAGTAATAAAAAATCAAAAATTATAACTAGTCTGCTGATTTTACGAAATAAAAGCTTAGAATCTCATTTACCCTATAAAAAAAGAATAATAATTAACCAATAAACAGCATATTTTCAACAACTTATTGTTTAATTTTAAAAAACAATTAATAATTACACAAAATATACAAAAACACCTCACAACTGTTACAGAGTGTAATTTTATTTTTATGCTTGAATCGCCGTCTCAAACAAAGCGATTAAAAAATCTCCCAAGTCGGATTTTGCCAAGGAATGCCTATGAGTCAAATTAACCCCACCCTCGTCACATTTTTAGTTTATATCATTGCCATGGTTGGCATCGGTTTGTATGCATACAAGTCCACAAACAACTTTGATGATTACATCTTAGGTGGTCGTAGCTTAGGAAGTGTAGTTACTGCGCTTTCTGCAGGTGCATCAGACATGAGTGGCTGGTTACTGATGGGCTTACCGGGTGCAATTTATTTGTCTGGTTTGTCTGAAGCGTGGATTGCCGTAGGTCTAATAATTGGTGCATGGCTCAACTGGTTATTGGTTGCAGGACGTTTACGTGTGCATACTGAAGTCCAAAACAATGCCCTCACCCTGCCTGATTATTTCACAGGTCGTTTCGCAGATCGCAAACGTATCTTACGTATGATCTCAGCTGTCGTTATTTTAGTATTCTTTGCGATTTACTGTGCTTCAGGCATGGTCGCAGGCGCACGTCTATTTGAAAGTATCTTTGGTTGGAACTACACCACTGCACTTTGGATTAGCGCAATTGCAACCATCAGTTATGTGTGTATCGGCGGCTTCCTTGCAATTAGCTGGACAGATACCTTCCAAGCAGGCCTAATGATTTTTGCTCTGCTGCTTACCCCAATCATGACTTACCTTGCGATTGATGGTAATGCTGCACAGTTCACCGTCTTACTTGAAACGGCTCGCCCACAAGCGATGCATATTGTCTCTGAACTCAGCACTGTTGCCATCCTGTCATCATTGGCATGGGGCTTAGGCTATTTTGGTCAGCCACACATTTTAGTGCGCTTCATGGCTGCGGATTCTGTGAAAACGATTCCTGCTGCGCGTCGCATTGGTATGACATGGATGATTTTATGTCTAGGTGGTGCGGTAGGTGCTGGTTTTATTGCCATCGCGTACTTCCAACAACACCCTGAACTAGCGGCTGTGGTTTCTCAAAACCCTGAAACTGTGTTCATGGAACTGACTAAACTCTTATTCAACCCTTGGATTGCGGGTATCATTTTAGCTGCAATTTTAGCTGCAGTGATGAGTACATTAAGCTGTCAGTTACTGGTTTGTTCTACAACATTGACAGAAGACATGTACAAAGCCTTCATCCGTAAAACCGCTTCTCAAAAAGAATTGGTTTGGGTGGGTCGCTTCATGGTTATTGCTGTTGCTGTTCTTGCAATTTGTTTAGCAAGCAACCCTGACAGTAAAGTTCTAGGCCTTGTCGCTTATGCATGGGCAGGCTTTGGTGCGGCATTTGGTCCACTGATTATCTTGTCTTTGTTCTGGAAGCGCATGACCTTGAATGGTGCTATTGCAGGTATTATTGTTGGTGCGGTAACCGTGATTGTGTGGAAAAATGCATTAGGACACTTAGGTCTATATGAAATTATTCCAGGCTTCATCTTCTCTTGGATCAGCATTGTAGTTGTAAGCTTAATGGGTAAAGCCCCTGAAGCAGAAGTGGTACAACGCTTTGAACAAGCAGACAGCATGTACAAACAAGCCATGGCTGAAATGAAAGAAGAATCTACTCAACGTTAATTGAACGTGTAGACCAACAAAAAAGGGGCTTAAAAGCCCCTTTTTTGTATCTCATGCACTCAATTATTTCGACAATGGTTTGTACTTAAGTTGAATACGTGAGCTTTCTTTGATGACTTCCATCACGGGATAACTGCGCGTTTCTTTAACGCCCGGCAGTTGCCACAAGACTTGACCTGAGATTTTTCGGAACTCATCCATACTGGCACAACGAATCTTCACCACAAAATCAAAGCCCCCACTGGTCATATGACACTCCACAATTTCATCATGCTGTAGCACGGCATGGCGAAAATCATCCAAGACATGTGGTGTGGTTTTATCCAAAAGTATCTCAACAAAAACTACAAAACTGGCATTTAGCATGTTTGGATTTAAGCGTGCCTCATAACTCAGAATAAAGCCTTCCTTGGTTAATTTTTGCACCCGAGCCAAAGCAGCCGTCGCTGATAAGTTCACTTCTTCGGCAAGTTTAATATTCGATATTTTTCCATCTCTTTGAAGAATATCTAATATTTTGATATCTGTTCGGTCCAAGCTAAAAATTGGGCTCGTCATCTGAATTAATCTCTAAATAGCATACAAATTATAGTGAGTTATTCGGCATTCTTTCTGTAATCATAAATTAATTACTATAGATCTCTCAACACATTATTGTATGCACAGGATGTAGGCATGAATATGATGGAAAGCAATACGCATTTCAACGACGCTCAAACTCAATTTGAATATATTACCGAATTCAAAGAAAAAAGTGAGCTTGAAGTTGAAATCAATACCGCTTGGCGACGTGCCGAAACTGACTGTGTTCAAAATTTATTAGACCACAGCAAAATCTCTGATGAGATGAATCAACGCATTCATGAACTTGCGTTTGATTTGGCTCATACTTTACGTGAACGTAAAAGCGGCAGCGGTAAAGCAGGTATTGTACAGGGTCTCTTACAAGAATTTGCACTGTCTTCTCAAGAAGGCATCGCGTTGATGTGTTTAGCTGAAGCTTTGCTTCGTATTCCAGACATGGCGACACGTGACCTATTGATTAAAGACAAAATCAACCAAGGCAACTGGAAAGAGCACGTTGGTCAAAGTAACTTGATGTTTGTCAATGCGGCAGCATGGGGTCTCATGCTGACTGGCAAACTGATGGAAACACCAAAACAAAATAGCTTATCAGGCACTTTAACAGGCTTATTGGCACGTAGTGGGCGTGGCATCATCCGTAAAGCAGTTGATGTGGCTATGCGTATGATGGGCGAACAGTTTGTGACTGGCGAAACCATTGGTGAAGCATTACAACACGCTGAACGTCTTGAAGAAAAAGGCTTCCGTTATTCATACGACATGTTGGGTGAAGCAGCACTGACCGATCATGATGCTGATCGTTATATGAAAGACTATACCGATGCCATTCATGCCATTGGTCAAGCGTCAAAAGACAAAGATGTTTATGACGGCCCAGGTATTTCAATTAAATTATCTGCTCTACACCCTCGCTACCAACGCGCGCAAGTTGCACGTATGCATGAAGAGTTGTACGGCAAAGTCTTTACTCTTGCTAAATTAGCACGCGGCTATAACATCGGTTTAAATATCGATGCAGAAGAATCTGAGCGTTTAGAAATTTCTTTAGAAATGCTCGAACGCCTATGCTTTGAACCAGAACTCAAAGACTGGAAAGGCATTGGTTTCGTTATCCAAGCGTATCAAAAACGTTGTTTCTACGTGGTTGACTACATCGTAGACTTGGCTAAACGTAGCGAAAAACGCTTAATGATTCGTTTAGTGAAAGGCGCGTACTGGGACAGCGAAATCAAGAAAGCACAAATCGAAGGGATGACTGACTACCCTGTATTTACCCGTAAAGTACATACAGACTTGTCGTATATCGCTTGTGCGAAGAAATTATTAGCTGCACCAGAACAAATCTACCCACAGTTTGCAACACATAATGCGCAAACCTTGGCAACCATTTATGAAATGGCTAACCCAGAGAAATACTATGTGGGTCAGTATGAGTTCCAATGCTTACATGGCATGGGCGAGCCACTTTATGAACAAGTAGTCGGTGAAAAGCAAGATAAAAAACTGGGTGTACCTTGCCGTATTTATGCGCCAGTGGGCAACCATGAAACACTATTGGCTTACCTTGTACGTCGTTTACTTGAAAATGGTGCAAACACCTCTTTTGTAAACCGTATTGCAGACAAGTCACTCGCAATTGATGATTTGATTGAAAACCCAACTCAAACCATTTTAAGCAGTGCAAAACGTGAAAATATCGTAGGTCAAAAACACCTTTCGATTCCACTTCCTGCAGAGCTTTACGGCCAACTGCGTGCAAACTCTAAAGGTTTAGACCTTGCAAATGACTCTGCCCTAGTTCAGCTGAACCAAACAGCTCAACAGTTTGCTAAGCATCAATGGTCTGCTGCACCAATGGGTGAGCACATCACGGCTGATGAAAGCGCTGTACAAGTTAATATTATCAACCCTGCGCTAAGCACAGATGTTGTGGGTTCTGTACAAGAAGCGACATCAGCGCAAGTTGAGCAAGCACTAAACAATGCACAGGCTGTTCAAGACATTTGGGCACGTACAGCTAAAGACACCCGTGCAAGTTACCTACTTCGTGCTGCAGACTTAATGGAAGCTCGCTTAGAAGAGCTAATGGTTTTACTTTGCCGTGAAAGTGGTAAAACGTATGCCAATGCCATTGCAGAAGTTCGCGAAGCTGTAGATTTCTTACGCTACTATGCAACGCAAATGATTGATCTAGATGCAAACGCAGAAGTTGAGCCTTTAGGCACTATGCTATGCATTAGCCCATGGAACTTCCCACTGGCCATCTTCACAGGTCAAGTCGCTGCTGCATTGGTTGCGGGTAATACCGTGATTGCTAAACCAGCTGAACAAACACCATTGATCGCAGCTCAAGCAATTCAAATCTTATGGCAAGCGGGTGTGCCTCAAGCGGCTGTACAGCTGATGCCAGGTCGCGGTGAAACTGTGGGTGCACAACTCAGTGCAGCCGAGCAAGTTCAAGGCATCATGTTCACAGGTTCTACTGAAGTTGCTAAGATTTTGCAAAAAACTGTGGCAAAACGTTTGAGCAAAACTGGTGAAAGCATTCCTCTGATTGCTGAAACAGGCGGTCAAAATGCCATGATCGTTGACTCATCAGCACTAACTGAGCAAGTTGTACTCGACGTTGTAAGTTCGGCTTATGACAGCGCAGGTCAACGTTGTTCTGCTCTTCGCGTACTATGTGTACAAGAAGATAATGCCGATGCTGTGATTCAAATGCTTAAAGGTGCAATGCAGCAGCTTCAAGTGGGCAACCCATATCTACTTAAAACAGATATTGGTCCTGTGATTGATGCTGAAGCGCAAGAAAATATTCAAAAGCACATCGACAAGATGCGCCAAAAAGGTCATCGCGTACATCAGTTGATGCGTAATGATGCTCAAGACACTGAACTAAATGCAGGCACGTTCATTACACCAACATTAATTGAACTGCCAAATCTCAATGATTTAGAGCGCGAAGTGTTTGGTCCTGTGCTGCACGTGATTCGCTTTAACCAAGGTTCACTCAAACAGTTACTTGAGCACATCAACAGCAAAGGCTATGGCCTGACGATGGGTCTACATACCCGTATTGATGAAACCATTCAAACTGTCATGACCCATGCTGAAGTAGGTAACCTCTACATCAACCGTAACATCGTGGGTGCAGTTGTCGGTGTACAACCTTTTGGTGGCGAAGGTTTATCAGGTACAGGCCCTAAAGCGGGTGGTCCAATTTATCTATATCGCCTAATGCAAAACTGTTCTGCGAAAAATTTGAATAAACCATTTGCAACAGGTGCTGATTTGAACCCTCAAGTCGAGTTCAGCAACTCTGCATTGTTCCTTGAGTGGGCAGCTAAAACCTTCCCAGCAGTGAAATTGGCAAAAATTGAGAACTTCTGTTCAGGTCATCATTACGAGCTGCAAGGTCCGACAGGTGAAAGCAACCAATACATGGTGATTCCGCGTCATGCAGTGTTGTCATTAGCTGAACAAGAAGCGGATCAGTTACAACAGTTGAATGCGATTTTTGCAGTTGGTAGCCGTCCAGCGGTGCTTGCAGATAACAGCTTTGTGTTAAAACACATGCCAAGCATGCCTAAAGCATTGGCGCAAGCGTTCCATGTCATTAAAGACATCAAAACTGATGTTTTTGATGCGGTATTGCATCATGGTACAACGGCGCAGCTTGTAGCGCTGCAACAACAGATTGCTGAGCGTCAAGGTGCGATTGTAGGTATTACTCACCTTAGCCCATCACAAACTGCCATTCCTTTGGAACGTTTTGTAATTGAGCGCGCGATCAGTGTTAACACTGCAGCTGCAGGTGGTAATGCAAGTCTCATGACTTTGAATTAAGCCCAATTTAAACCTGTAGTCCTCATCGGGACTGCAGGTTTATTACTGTGTTTCCTCTATTGCCAAGTCAACATCTCCTGGTCTGTTTACTTGGCATTTTTTATGCGACTCGGTTTGACTTAATCTGCTCAAAAATTTCCGATGTAGCACAGCATCAAACCATCTGTAACATGAATAAACCCCACGCTTTTGCTGAATATCTTTAGGCTAATTCGGCAAACTTTGTTACCATCTCTTTTTTCAATATGTTTGCGATTTTTACTGCATATGACTTCTTCTTATCAACAACAACTTGACGCCAAAATTGAACGAATTACAGCTCAATTTGCTGAATTCACTCCACCTTCGCTTGAAGTTTTTCAATCTCCTGAAAAAAACTTTCGCATGCGTGCAGAATTCCGTATTTGGCATACCGAAGATGATATGTTTTATGCCATGTTTGAACGCGATGAAGACAATCAAAAAAAAGTCATTCGTATTGATGACTTCCCAATCGCTGATGCCAGTATTAATCAGCTCATGCCTGTTTTATTGGCAGAATTGAAAAGCAATGATCTCCTCTCAAAACGCCTATTTGAAGTGCATTTTTTAGCAACCTTAAAGGGTGAAATGCTGGTTTCCCTGATTTATCGCTGCCCACTCGATGAACAATGGCAGGTTTTAGCCAAACAACTGTCAGAAAAATTAAATATTAAGTTGATTGGTCGTAGCCGTGGTCAAAAAGTGGTACTCACCGATGAATTTGTGGTGGAAGAACTACAAGTTTTTGAGCGCAAATATCAGTACAAACAAATTGAAAGCAGCTTTACGCAACCCAATGCGCAAGTCTGCCAAAAAATGCTCGAATGGGCCTGCAATGCTGCACAACAGTCCAACAAAGATTTGTTAGAACTTTACTGTGGTAATGGTAACTTTACCCTACCGCTTTCAACCCGTTTCAACCGTGTTTTAGCCACTGAGCTGGCTAAGTCCTCGGTGTATGCAGCACAGTGGAATATCGAACAAAACCACATCGATAATATTCAAGTCGCGCGTTTATCAGCAGAAGACTTCACACAAGCCTATAACGGCGAACGCGAATTCCGTCGCTTACAAGAGGCAAATATCGATATGAGCAGCTATGAGTTCGATACGGTGTTTGTTGACCCACCGCGTGCGGGTATTGATGATGAAACATTAAAGTTAATTCAACGTTTTGAACGGATTATCTATATTTCGTGTAATCCGGATACCTTGCATGACAACTTAAAAGCACTCAGCCAAACCCATAAAATTTCACAGTTTGCGCTGTTTGACCAATTCCCCTATACCCACCATGTCGAGTCGGGTGTTTTGCTGGAAAAAATTTAAACAATTTGTTGCAACTTAAACCGTATAAAAAAGAAGCTCAAATGAGCTTCTTTTTTAATTTTCATGAAAAAAGATAAGCTTATATAAAATGCAAGTATTTCAACTGTCATAATAACGTAAATACCTTGCGCTATAATCGGAATTTTTCGACATCGATCGCTGCTTTTATCTCTCACGCTGACTTGCATTATTTTACAGATTGGTTATATTTCACCCTATGTTAGGTTGTAAATGAAGTCTATATGAGTTTTTGGCAAAAGCTGTTTTCAAATGAACAGCAAAACGAGCATAAAAATCAAATTGCTTGTGTTGAAAATGACTGCTCTTGTAAAACCAATGAACAGCTCATCGAAAAGCTTAAAACAGCGACCGATGAAGACGTGATTGTTGGGATTAAAAAAGTATTAGCTTCTCGTGGCTATGGCCGTAAGGAGTTAAATGAACTTCAGCATCGACCTCTACAGTAGTAGAGTCACTGAATATTCATCAAAAAGGCACTTAGATCAATCTAAGTGCCTTTTTTAATGTCTGTACGTCACTCTGCCTATAAAAAAACCAAAGCATATGAAGCACAGTACACTTTGCACGTTTAAATATTATACAAAGTCTAATTTTTTTGTTACCTTACAGGCTCAATATAAAAATCAATAATGTTTGAAAATTAAAGGTTTAAGCAATGAAAAAATTACTTATGGTCAGCACATGTATTACCCTTTTATCTTTAACAGCATGTAGCAAGATGCCGAAAGCTTGTGTTGAGTCTTGGGAAAAAATGGAAAAACTTGCCGAGCAGATGGGTTTACCTGAAGAACAACTCAAAGAACAAAAAAAGAAATTTGAAGAAGACGTGAAAGCGATGAACACTGAAGAAGCAACACGCATGTGCAGTACCCAAAACTCACTTTTAGGCCTAGTGGATCAATAAACATCGCTTCTAAAAAAAGGATGCTTGCATCCTTTTTAATGCGATCACAAAAGCTAGACACTCCTTTTCAATCGGTCTCTTTTATTTCTATCATCGTAAACTCAAATAACCGAAAGCCACTAAACAGTCGCTAATTCCCAGCAGAAGCTTTAAAATACAGATAAAAGACAACTGTAATGAATTAGCACGTATTAGGCATGCAACAACAAAAAGTCCACTACCCCTTGGGGGCTCATCTTATAGTCAAACATTTTGGCTATACGCATCACGGCATATATGCTGGGCGTGGACGTGTGATTCATTATTCAGGTTTTGCACATCTTTTTAAAAAGCATCCGATTGAAATAACTTCCATCGAGAACTTTAGCCATGGACGTAAGATTACAGTCAATCAGTACCAAGACCCCAAATATAAAGGCCGTAAAGTGGTTCGCCGTATGCGCTCACGCATGCATGAAAATAACTACCATCTTATTATCAATAACTGTGAACACTTGTGTACGTGGGCCATTACAGGCGTTGAAAGTAGCCCACAAGTCATCAAGATGATGAACCGACTCACCACCATTGGCTATGTCAGCTCTATGATGAGTTTTATGAACAGTCTCATGTTAACCCTAACCACCACCTGTTTTGCCTTGGTGCTGTATATCAAAAAGAAATTACGTGATAAGGCCAAACAGCAGCTTGGGAACTATTTTGAGTTTAAAGAAGAGCGCTCTAAAAAAGATCACTGATGTGAACGTAATTGAAAAGGTGGGAATTTATCTTCCACCAAGTTGAGCTGGATATCGTATTCAAGCCACGCCTTGGCACCATCTAGCACTGTAGTAAAGCCACCTGTTGCATCCATCACATAATGAATCAGCTCATTACCTTGTAACTCAATATCATAGTTTCGAATGATCACATAGGTATTCATGCTGTCGATTTTTTCAAATACAAAATCAACTTTAGTTTTAGGCGTGCCCCATTCGATGCAGATCAGCTCATTTTCAACGACTTGTAGGACATGAGTCGAATGTGTAATTTGGTATTTATCCCATGTCCAATCGACCATTGCGCCTTTTTCTAAATAGCCGGAAGACTGACTAAACCAAAACTTGGTGGTTATGAGTGGATCAACAAAAGCGTTAAACACAATATTGACAGAACGCCGAATCAACATCTGAGTTTCGATCACGGTAGTCATTGTTATATCCCTATCACTTTTAAACTTAGTGATAGCACATCTCAATAAACCAATCATATCGAAAATTTGTTATGGCTCAGGCAATACGCTGATTTTCTGTTATGGATTTGTTCACTGCTTTAACTTAAATTGGCTCTATGCGCACTCACTGGTTCTGGCAAAGATTCATTTAAAGAACTGAGCATTTCGCGCTCTATGCCTCGTACAATAGCATCTAAAGGCAAGTCGTTTTCTTGAAGTCCGAAGGGTTCTTCTAACTCTGCACTTAGCGCATCTAAACCCAATAAGAGATAGGCAATTAAGGCCACGATTACCGGTGACCAAAAACCAAGACTGGAACTTAAACTAAAAGGTAAAATGAGGCAGAAAGAATACACGGCACGGTGTAACAAAACCGAATAAGAAAATGGCAGAGGTGTAGATGAAATACGGTCACAACCTGCGTGAATATCGCCCATTGCCACCGTATGCTTAGTCAACATACTGTAAATAATATCGCTAATCTCACCACGCTTATACAACGCCGCCAGATCTTTCTGCGTAAGCTCTAATAGATATTGCGGTGGATTAATATGCGTAGCCAATACCTCCCACTGCTCTACTGTCAGTTGTACTTTGGCTTGATAGTGGTCATAGGTATGACTTTGCCGCCGTAAACGATCTCGAAGCAAGTGGCTAAATAACATGACGCGATACATCAAAACTGTACGCTCTGCATCATTTAAGACATAACTGTCACGAATCATATGCCGTGCGTTGGCAATCATTGCGCCCCATAGCTTACGCCCTTCCCACCAGCGGTCATAACACGCTGTATTTCGAAAGCTTAAGAAAATCGAAAGAATCACACCAAATACAGTAAAACCAATGACAGGCACTGCAGGAGCAGTCACGTAATGTTGAGTCGCTAGATAAACCAACAGAGTTGAAATTAAAACACCGACCATCAGCGCAGGAAACACTTTCGGTAAAATGGTGCCACGCCAAGCAAAGAGTAATGCAAAGCTATTGGTTTTATCTCGAACGATCACAGTGTATTCCTATTGGTTTCGCTACGAAAAGGCTCAACCGAGGTTGAGCCTTATATCTATATCCACATCAAGCAAACAGCGCTTATTTAGGCTTAAAACTGTCTTTTAAGTCTAAAATACGGTTAAACACAGGCTTCTCTGCTGTATGGTCGTATTGATCTGCAACAAAATAACCTTCACGTTCAAATTGGAAACGGTCTTCAGGCTGTGCTTGCGCCAATGCAGGCTCAATCACCGCGTGTACAATTTTCAACGAATCAGGGTTCAAGTTCGCTAAGAAATCATCTCCCACTTCAGGGTCCGACTCTGTAAACAGGCGATCATAAATACGGACTTCTGCAGGAATACCTTTGGTCGCAGATACCCAGTGAATCACCCCTTTAACTTTACGACCTTCTGGATTTTTGCCCAAAGTTTCAGGGTCGATTGAACATTTCAACTCAACAACTTCACCGTTTTCATCTTTAATTACTTCATCACACTTAATGACATAAGCATGACGCAAACGCACTTCACCACCAGGAATTAAACGTTTGAAGCCTTTTGGTGGCTCTTCTTCAAAGTCTTTACGGTCAATGTAAATTTCAGATGTTAACGGAATCACACGCTCACCCATATCTACATTTGGATGACGTGAATGGGTTAAATCCATATCATTAGGCAAGTTGGTGAGCGTAACTTTAAGTGGGTTCAACACCGCCATACCACGCGCCGCAACATTTTCTAGAGACTGACGGATGCAATATTCAAGCATTGCAACATCAACAATACCGTCTGACTTCGACACACCAACACGCTTACAGAAGTCGCGTAGGCCTTCTGGGGTAAAACCACGACGGCGCATACCTACAACAGTTGGCATACGCGGGTCATCCCACCCATTAACATAACCACCTTCAACCAATTTACGCAATTTACGCTTAGAGGTAATGGTGTAGTCGATATTTAAACGGCTAGATTCATACTGACGTGGTACTGCTTCCGAGTGTACTTTCTCAACCACCCAGTCATAAAACGGACGGTGATCTTGGAATTCCAAAGTACATAATGAGTGAGTAATGCCTTCGATTGCATCGGATAATGGATGCGCATAGTCGTACATTGGGTACATTTTCCATTTATCACCTGTTTGGTGATGCTCTGAATGGAGTACACGGTACAAAATAGGATCACGCATATGCACATTTGGAGATGCCATATCAATTTTGGCACGCAGAACAGCTTCGCCTTCTGCAAACTCGCCATTGTTCATTTTTTCAAAACGCGCAAGGTTTTCTTCAACTGAAGTATCACGGTAAGGCGAGTTTTTACCCGGCTCAATAAAGTTACCACGGTTCAAACGAATTTCTTCAGGTGACTGCAAATCAACATAAGCATCACCCTGTTTAATCAGTTGAACCGCCCATGCATGGAGTTGATCGAAATAGCTTGACGCATAGCGTGGTTCGCCATTCCACTCAAAACCTAACCATTTAACGTCATTGGCGATCCCATCTACATATTCTTGTTCTTCTGCATCTGGGTTAGTGTCATCAAAACGTAGGTTGCAAAAACCATCAAACTCGTTGGCAATACCAAAGTTCAAGCAAATTGCTTTCACGTGACCAATGTGTAAATAACCATTCGGCTCTGGCGGGAAACGCGTGACTACTTTTTGCGTACGACCTTCAGCCAAATCTTCGGTAATCACTTGGCGAACAAAATCTAAGCCTGGCTGTTGTTCTTGCTGCGCTGCGACAGAGGCATTGTTACTTGGTGTCGGGTTATTTGGCAGTGTTGAAACAACATCATTCGGCTTCATAGTTTAAAAATCACTTTGATGAAAAAAATTAAGGAAAAATAGGGTCCTGCTATACGAGCATAATTCTAACTGATCTATCAGTCGATTTATGAATATTTTACAGCCCCTTAAACGATATTTGATCTATTTTACAAAGAAAATAACGTTTTTACTTGCCTTGTAGTTTACAGTTTGCTTATGCTTCTCACAACCAAAAAACCCATGGCTTTGATGTCCATGATTAGGAGATTACACAATGAGTTTTCCTCAAGTCGAATTAAACACCAATAAAGGTCGTATTGTTCTTGAACTTAACAACGAAAAAGCACCAATCACTGTTGCTAACTTCTTAGAATACGTACGTGACGGTTTCTATGACGGCGTAATTTTCCACCGCGTGATCGATGGCTTCATGATCCAAGGTGGTGGTATGGATGAAAACTTCAAAGAAAAAGCAACACGTGATGCAATTGAAAACGAAGCTGATAACGGCTTAACCAATGACCTTGGTACAATTGCAATGGCGCGTACACAAGCACCTCACTCTGCATCTGCTCAGTTCTTTATTAACGTGGGTAACAACTCGTTCCTTAACCACTCTGGCAAAAATGCACAAGGTTGGGGTTATGCAGTTTTCGGTAAAGTAACTGAAGGTCTAGACGTAGTAAACGAAATTAAAGGCGTTCGTACTGGCAACCGTGGCTACCACGCTGACGTTCCACTAGAAAACGTTGTTATTGAATCTGCTAAGATCATTGCTGAGTAATTTTAAATCCTCCCCAGCTCTCCTTTGATAAAGGAGGGAGCTAGACTCTCATTCGAACATGAGATTATCCTCCCTTTTAAAGGGAGGTCGCGGGAGGGATTTTTAAAAGGAAACTTCCGTGACGTATTTGTTTATCGCTGATTTACACTTGTCACCCGATCACCCTCGACTCGTTCGGGGGTTTTTAGATTTATTAGATGCTTATAAAAACAAGAATACCCAGCTATATATTTTAGGCGACTGGTTCAATGCATGGATTGGCGACGACTACACAGCCCCTTGGCTAGATGAAATCATTCGCGCCTTAAAACAATTTTCAAATGCAGGCAATCACATCTATTTCTTAACAGGTAACCGTGATTTTGCCCTAGGACAGCAGTTCCTCGATCAATTTAACGGTCAACTGTTAGCTGAAGTTTGCACACTCAATCTTTCAAATCACACCATTCGTATTGAACATGGTGATCTGCTCTGCACGGACGACGTATCCTATCAGCGTTTTCGTAAAATTATTCGTAATCCACTTCTGCTGAAGTTTTTAAAAAGTACACCTCTTGGTTTTAGACAAAAACTGGCCAATGGTTTCCGTAAAAAAAGCCGTCAAGCTCAACAGTTTAAAAGCTATGAAGTGATGGATGTGAATCAAGATGCTGTTCAAGCAGCACTAAAAAATGTCGATTTACTCATCCATGGACACACCCACCGCGCCAATATTCATGATGTCGATGGGAAAAAGAGAATTGTACTTGGTGACTGGAAAGAAGATTCAGCTAAGATTTTAGAAATTAATGCGAATGATCATCTACAAAATTTGGCATTAAAAAAATGGCAGTATTAATGCCATTTTTTTTCTATACCAATCAATATTATACATAATGCTAACTCAAGTACTTACCGCCTTAATTCAACTCATTTAGACGATACAATTGATTAACACCTGTATAAAAGCTCAAACCATCTAAGTTCATTGGAAGAGTTTCGCCAGATTCAAGTTGAATCATATGCCCCACTTCAACCCAAATTAAACCGTGATTTGTATTCTGTTGACGTTTAAGTGGCACCAATTTTACATTGATTTCACTACCATTTACGGCTGTAGCAACACGCCATGTATTTAAAGTTGTCAAAATTTTAACTCACTAAGTGAGCTTTTTGTGATGGAACAAAGAGATTAATAAAACGGGTTTTGAATAATAATTCTGTAGTTACAATGATGATATTCAAGTCACATGCTTGAACTCAGATAGATCACAATCAGCTATATCATAGAAAAATAGGAACAATACCTACTCGTAGTCTGCATTATACTAGGTTGTCAAGATTTAAGCAAAAGTAGCCCATTTTTTAATAGAATGACTTTTTTATTATTTTATCTGTTTGAAATAAAAAACTTTTCATATAAATACTTTATTCACAGGCGCTTAAATGCGTGTTCACCCGGCACACATATTCAACTAAAATCTAAGTCTGTTCGAGTTGTAGCGTGATCACAAGTCTCCTTTCATCGGTTAGAATGAAACATCAACAATAAATCGAGTGCGATTATGGATCTGCTAAATATTTCAAAAAGTCGTTATACCACCAAAGCTTATGACCCGAATAGAAAGATCCCTCATGAACAGTTTGCTCGATTATTAGAAATTCTCCGCTTAACGCCATCGTCTATCAACATCCAACCTTGGCATTTTTTCATTGCAGAAAACACAAACGCCAAAGAACGAATTGCAAAAGCACTGGTGGGTAAATACGCATACAATGCTCCCAAAGTACTAGATTCATCACATACGATTTTATTCTGCACCAAAGCCGATATTTCTGAGCAACATTTGGAAAATTTATTGCATCAAGATGACCTACATGGTCGTTTTAAAGATGAGGCAACTAAGCAGGGCCAAAAAGACAGCCGTTCAGGTTATGTCAACTATTACCGCAATGAAAAAGGTGATGTGCAGCGTTGGGCTGAAAACCAAACTTTTATTGCTTTAGGTCAAATCTTATTGGCTGCAGGTATTGAAAAAATTGATGCGACGCCAATTGGTGGTTTTGATGAATCCATTATTAGTGAAGAGCTAGGTTTAGCCGAACAAGGTCTAATCCCTTCTGTATTGCTCACACTAGGCTATCGGAGTGATGCCGACTTCAATGCAAAATTGCCAAAGTCTCGCTTAAGCAAAGAAGATATTTTCACGCAGCTGTAATGCTATTTTTATATAAAAGGGACTTCAGTCCCTTTTATATTTTGGGCCTGAAAATTGCTTCATCATGTTCAATGTCAAAAACAAAAAAAGTGAGGTTGCTGATGTCTATTAAGCCCAATATACCGATGAAATTTGAATGTACACGCTGCAATAAAATCTATTTAGGTCAGTATCAACATATCATGCGCCCTCACTATCCCGATTGCCCCAGATGTGAGCAACCAGGGCTGTTATTAGGAATTGCAGTGATTAAAGATCTGCTCAAACACCCTTTTTCCTTTGTGCAGAACTATTTTAAACAGACATTGCATAAGCTAAACAAGCCACGCTTGTAATACCCAACACCAATCCGATTGCTGTTGCGAGTTTGAGCTTCTCTTTAAAGAACAGTAGTCCGCTGAATACGCCTAGCAGCACCACCATAATGTTCATGCCTGCAAAGACTACCGCTGGGCTATCCTTGAGTAGCAGATGAGCTTTGACATAAAGTGCAATATTGGCAAAGTTCAACACACCAAGACATAAACCTGCCACGACGTTCTTGGTTAAGCCGATATTTTTCGTAGTCACGGCAACATAACTGACTGACAGCAAAAATGCACAAATAAACATCAGGTTTAACGCAACGGAAAACTGCACACCCAACCCTGTTGTATATTTGAGTAAGACATCAATCAGCGCATAACCAAACCAGACTAGTGCTAAATACCACACAGCCTGTTTTTGACCTTCTCCACCACCAGAGGCATTGGTAAATAAAATGCACATCACAGCGGAAAGCCCCAAGACTACCCCGACAATTTTGAGCTGATTAAACTGTTCTTGAAAAATAAAATAAGCCGCCAATAAAGATAAAATCACCGACAAACGCTGTGCGATTTCTGTTTTGACAATGCCTGCATATTGTAAAGATTTAGCTAAAAATAAAAATACACTCGGCAACAAAACACCAAGCGCGACAATCAGCCACCACGGGGTATTTGAAATAGAAACGTGACTTAGATCAGGTTTAAACCAGAAGTAACACAGTAAACTGGCTGAAGCATAGTTCCAGCTGATCATCTGGATCGGATCAAATCCTTTGTTTTTGCCCCATTTTAAAAGAATGGAGACCACCACACTACAACAGGCCGCAGCAAATATCAGTTCCATAGCACACTCTTATTATTGTCGCCTCGAATATAAACACACATAGAAAAGCCCACATCAGGGTGGGCTTTTCCAATATAAATTATTCAAAAAGAATTATTTATAACGATCAACCATTTTCTCTAAAGAAATTGGACGAATCTTGTCGGCATTGCCCGCTGTACCAAATGCTTCATAACGGTCAACACAAATTTGTTTCATTGCGTCTACAGTTTTCGCGAAGAATTTACGTGGGTCAAATTCGCTTGGTTGTTCAGCCATCATACGACGCATTGCACCAGTCGATGCTAAACGCAAGTCTGTATCGATGTTGATTTTACGAACACCGTGCTTAATTGCTTCAACCAATTGCTCAACAGGAACACCATAAGTTTCTTTGATGTCGCCGCCGTACTGGTTAATGATCGCTAACCATTCTTGAGGAACAGAGCTTGAACCGTGCATCACAAGGTGGGTATTTGGCAGCGCCGCATGAATTTCTTTAATGCGGTCAATTGCCAAAATATCGCCTGTAGGTGGACGCGTGAACTTGTATGCACCGTGTGAAGTACCTACTGCAATTGCAAGCGCATCTACATTGGTATCTGCAACAAACTGACGTGCTTCTTCAACTGAAGTTAAAAGTTGAGAATGATCGAGAACACCTTCAGCGCCCACACCATCTTCTTCACCCGCCATACCTGTTTCAAGGCTACCCAAACAACCGATTTCACCTTCTACAGAAACACCGCATGCATGCGCCATTTGTACTGTACGACGTGTTACATCAACGTTGTATTCATAAGTCGTCGGTGTTTTACCGTCTGCACCTAATGAACCATCCATCATGACTGATGAGAAGCCCAATTGAATTGAACGTTGGCAAACATCTGGATCTGTACCATGGTCTTGATGCATTACCACTGGAATGTGTGGCCATTCTTCAATTGCAGCCAAAATAAGATGACGTAAGAATGGAGCACCTGCATATTTACGCGCACCCGCTGATGCTTGTACGATAACAGGTGAATTTGTCGCATCTGCTGCAAGCATGATTGCGCGCATTTGTTCTAAGTTGTTTACGTTGAATGCTGGTACGCCGTAAGCATGTTCGCCGGCGTGATCCAAGAGCTGGCGCAATGAAATAAGAGCCATAATGTCCTCCCAGTTGATGCGACATATTCTACATGCTCAAAGGTTTCAATTCAGCAACAAATAACACTATTTAAAAAAAATCCCCGCAATTGCAGGGACTTTTTACGAAATTCGCGTGTATTTAGTGCGCTGTAGCTGCCGAAGCCTCTACCGCAGGATCTGCTGTTGCAGCATCTGCTGGTGCATTTGCAACTTCAGCAGGAATGTCTTTGTTCTTTTCATCCAATTCTGGCTGATCAATCGCATCAATTGCCGCTTGTTGTTCAGCCGTTACAGCTTCTTCAACTGCTGCTGTTTCAGATGCCGCAGCAGTTTGCTCTTGTGCTTCATTTTTCTTACAAGCAGTCAGTGCCAATGGTGCTAACAAAAGTGCAGCAAGGGTCATTTTTAAATTCATAATGTTTTCCTAGAACAGATGATTTAATGCCCTGTAGTTTATTTCAGCATTATTTCATTTTCATGACTGAATGATGAATAGATTTGTTAAGCTCATAAAAAAAGGTTGACCGAAGTCAACCTTTTTACAACAGCATGAGCACACAATAATTATTGTGCACGCTCTATCAGCGCTGCAACTGCTGGAAGCGTTTTACCTTCGACAAACTCAAGGAAAGCACCACCACCGGTTGAGATATAACCAATTTTATCTGCAACTTCGTATTTATCAATAGCAGCTAAAGTGTCACCACCACCTGCAATAGAGAAGCCAGCCGACTCTGCAATTGCTAAAGATAAAGTTTTTGTGCCTTCGCCGAATTGATCAACTTCAAATACGCCCACTGGACCATTCCAAAGAATCGTTTTTGACGTTTTTAAAATGTCTGCAAATGCTTTTGCTGTTTCTGGACCTACATCCAAAATCATGTCATTGTCAGTCACATCTTCAACTTTTTTCACGACAGCTTTAGCAGCAGCCAATGAACCTAAGAAGTCTGCAAAATCGATTTCAGAAGCATCTGCTACTACAACATCCGTTGGAAGCGGTACAGAAACTTTTGCCGCAATTGCTTTTGCGGTGTCAATCAAATCATTTTCACACAATGATTTACCTACATTGAAGCCTGCTGCTGCCAAGAACGTATTGGCAATACCACCACCCACGATCAATTGATCACAAATATCAGAAAGTGATGTCAACACATCTAACTTAGTCGATACTTTGGAACCCGCAACAATAGCAACCATTGGTTTTTCAGGGGTTTGTAATGCACGGCCAAGTGCATCTAACTCAGCCGCCAATAAAGGACCAGCCGCTGCAACTTTTGCTAAACGTGCCACGCCTTCAGTTGATGCTTCTGCGCGGTGCGCTGTACCGAATGCATCCATCACAAATACATCACAAAGCGCCGCATATTTTGCTGCAAGTTCTGGGTTGTTTTTCTTTTCACCTGCGTTAAAACGGCAGTTTTCAAGGAGTACCACTTGACCTGCTGTAACGTCAACGCCATCGAGATAGTCCGTCACTAATTGAACGTCTTGGCCCAATGCTTCAGTCAAATATGCAGCAACAGGTGCTAATGATTGTTCTGGTTTTGGCTCACCTTCAACTGGACGACCAAGGTGAGAATAAACCATTAGGGCTGCGCCTTGTGCTAACGCTGCTTTAATTGTTGGTAAAGCGGCACGTAAACGTGCATCACTTGTAATCACACCATTTTTAACAGGAACGTTTAAATCTTCGCGAATAAGAACACGTTTACCCGTTAAATCGAGGTCAGTCATACGCTGAAAATTCATGTAGAGCTCTCTTTCTATATATAAAAATCGCGTAGATTTTAAATGATTATGCAGAAAAAGGTTAGCTTCTTTTGCAGAAAAGCAAACGAAAGGCAAAGTTTTGCTATCATAGTGAAAAGTCTCACTAGATTTAGCATTTATGTCTATTCATCCTGATCCAAATCTAAACCGTTTAAACGTTTTGGGTGAACCTTTATCCAGCTGTTGTTATTCCCCAATCACGGGATATTTCCGTAATGGTTTTTGTCATACAGCACCTTCCGATTTGGGACAACACACGATCTGTGTCGAAATGACCTCTGAGTTTTTAAATTTTTCGCAGCGTGTAGGTAATGATCTCATTACCCCTGTGCCTGAAGTTGACTTTCCAGGTCTACAACCTGGTGATTTTTGGTGTATCTGTGTGACCCGTTGGGTAGAAGCTTATCAGGCCGGTTTTGCGCCTCCTGTTAAAGTTCAAGCTTGCCATCAAGCTGTACTGTCCTATGTCCCGCTGAATGTGCTTATGGAATATGCAGTCGAATGAATACTTCAGAAATTATCTTGGCATCAAGCAGTCAAACTCGTAAAGACCTCATGAACCGTTTACGTCTAGACTACCGCTGCGTTGTCCCTGATATAGACGAATCGCCTCGTGGTGAAAGCCATGCCGATGATTTAGCCAAGCGACTTGCTTTTGAAAAAGCGCATGTCATTGCGTCACAAAATCCTGAAGCAATCGTGATTGGTTCAGATCAAGTGGCATGGCGTGAAGGTGCACCCGATATTTTTATTGGTAAGCCATTGAGTACTGAAAAAGCCATTAAACAGCTACAGGCCAATTCGGACAAAATTGTCTACTTCAGTACCGCACTCAGCGTGCAGCAACACTCAACAGGTTTTGAGCGTAGTCTGGTTGAACATTATAAAGTTAAGTTCCGTAAATTGGGACTACCTGAAATTCAGCGTTATGTTGAAATTGAACAGCCACTGATGTGTGCAGGAAGCTTCAAGTGTGAAAGCCTTGGTATCAGCTTATTTGAACAAATGATTGGACAAGATCAAACTACGTTGATGGGTATGCCTATGATTCAGTTGTGTCATATTCTGCGTGAATTAAAAGTGCTTGTGCCATAATTATTAGAAGTATTTTTAGTTGGTTCCTCAATAAATTGAACAGCAGCAGATGTTGCTGTTCAATTTTGAGCATTAAATGTAACAACAGCATTAATATAATATATGACCAATCGCTCAAAGCTTTTTAAACGAATTTGCTGAGAGATAAGCTTGAATGAGTCGTTTAAAGTACATTCGAATTAATAAACTACGGTTAGCGTAATGACCATAAAAAGAATAAGAAATGAAAATAGACCAATATTATTAGGGTCAAAGCTACTCACACTTTCCCTCTGTCTAAAGAGATATTTGACAAATAACAATGCCAATACCAAATAGCCATACCACATTTTATTATATAGCGGATGATCTTCAGCAAGACTTTTGGCTTGTCTAAAAAGTAAGATATGCTGATATTGCGGCACCTTAGCCAAATCTTTTGTTTTGTATATCCTATCGATTGAGGATGATTTTTTCGCTAATTTGGACTGACTTTTCTCTCTTTCTTTTTTGCAATATCTCATTCGCCATTTTCTCGGCATCTTCTTTACTTAACATTATTTTTCTTCACTATATTTTAGACCTATTATGCTGTAAAAATTTTGATGCCTGCAATCATAACGACTCAGACAAACTCAATTTATTTAAATCAACCAAGCACATTTAAATAAATCTAACGGTACTTGCGCATAGGCCTTCGATCATAAGACAATAGTCACAATATTGTTTTAAATTTGCTTAGGCTATTTTCATGTCCCAATCTCTTGATGTTCTTGGCGGTATTACAGCTGAACAATTCCTTGCCGAATATTGGCAAAAAAAACCATTATTGGTCCGCAACGCGCTGCCTGAAATTATCAATATTTTAGAACCTAGCGATATTATGGAACTGGCTTTAGATGAAAATGTCACAGCTCGTCTCATCAAACAAAAAGACCGTGACCCAAATCAGTGGTCGGTAAAGTCTTCACCGCTGTTAAAAGCTGACTTCCAAAAGATGCCAAAACTCTGGACTTTATTGGTTCAAGCCGTAGATCACTACTCTTTTGACTTAGCAGCACTGTGGAAAAAATTTCCTTTTATTCCGCAGTGGCGCCGTGATGACATCATGGTGTCTTATGCGCCTAAAGGTGGCTCTGTCGGAAAGCATTTTGACTTTTACGATGTCTTTTTAGTTCAAGGTTATGGTCATCGTCGTTGGCAGTTGGGTCAAATGTGCGATGCTGACTCTGAGATTGTTGCAGGCCAACCTTTAAAATTACTGCCTGAAATTGACGTACATTTTGACGAAGTATTAGCGCCAGGTGATCTACTTTATGTACCACCAGGTTTATCACATTTTGGTGTAGCCGAAGATGACTGCCTGACTTTCTCTTTTGGCTTCCGTATGCCAAACGTCACCGACATGGTAGACCGTGTAGGCGACAAACTGTCTGATAACGCTCTGCTACGTAATCCTTTACTCGATATTGTTCGTGACCAACAAAGTCCGATCGGCCAATTAACACAAAACGAATTGGATTATTTAAAAGCAGAAATTTTGGCTCAGCTACAAAACTCAACTTTGCTTGAAGATGCTATTATGACCTTGATGTCAGAGCCGAAATACCCTGAAAATATTCCTGAAGCTGAAGAAATTGGCACAGGAGATTTAGAAGGTATTTTAGACCAAGGCTATCAGCTGATCTTAGAACCCGCTTCTCGCCTACTTTATACTCACGATGAAGATGAATTCTTATTTTGGGCCAATGGTGAAGGGCTATGCATTTCGGAGCAATTTGCACCATTACTCAAGAATTTAGCAGATGGTGAAGCACTGTTACTTGATGAAAGCTTATATGATGCCGATATTCTAGAAGACATTGCAATGCTGATGAACGAATCCGTCTTAATGCTACTCCCACCTGACGAAGCTTAAGCAAACCAAGTGCTGAGGAATCTAATCTACTCAGCACTTTCTCCCTCACCAAACCTTAAACTCGCAATAATTTTGGTACAGCCTTTTTCAGATTCGATATTGAGCTCAGCACCAATTTTTTCTAAACGCATTTTCATACTGCGCATACCAATGCCCATCCCGTGGTTAAGCACACACTCCACATTAAAACCTACGCCATCATCCTGAATAATCATGACCAAGTGAGTTGTACTTGGATAATACATTTTTACATCAATATGCCGTGCTTGGCTGTGCTTCATAATATTGGTCAAACTTTCTTCAAGCACACGAATTAAAGTCAAACATTGTAGTGCTGTCGGTTGTATTTCCCATGCCTCTGGAATGCTCCAAGTCGCCTCAATGTCCAACTCATCCATGATCTGACTAAACCGATGCCGAACAGGAGCAATCCATAACACAGGATTATCTGGCGTTTTGTTATTGGTTAAAGACCCACTATCAATAATTTGTCTTAAATCATCTCGAAGCAATTTGAGGATGGATAAAAATTGTTGATTCGACATGGTGCTGGAGCTCTGATCCACCAAAATCATGGAACGAACCAAAGATGCCCCCAAACCATCGTGCAAATCATGTGCTAAATGAATACGCTCTTGTAAGCGGACATTTTCAAGCTCTAATTGGTGTCGAGCATATAAACTAGAGGACAGATTACTGGTCACAAAGCTCACTCGCTGCTCAAGCTCACTATTAAATCTTTGTATTTTCTTGATATTTTTATCTAACCGCGTTGCAAGAATAATCACAATGAAAAAAGTGATCACTGGTGAGGTATACGGCGACAAAGGCTGATGGTCATTAATATGCCCATCAAAAAGTATTAAAATATCGTAAAGCATGACGATAAGAATCACACTTAAACAAACCGCCAACAAAATAAAATCACGGCGCTTGGTCTTATAAGCACGATAAATCACAAAGCAGAATGATGCGATAAATAATGCAATACACAACAGGAAAATCACAGCAAATACGATATTGACCATCAAACTTGGGATAAACAAGATGGTGACAATACACACTGCAGCAACTAAAAATAAGGTTTTCTCTAATTCAGCAAACTTTGTTTTCACAAAACGTAGCAAGTAAATGCAAAAACAGACATTGTATAAAACAAAATAGGTCAGGTTAGTTTTCATGACCCATAAAGAGTTTGGATATGGAAACACTTCTCGGTTGATGACATTCCAAATAAACAATACCCAAAACAGGCAGCTGATAGAAAACCACAGAAAAGTGGTTTCATTGCGTCTAAAAAACCAAATGACAAAGCATACCAAACCTAATGTGGTGGAAATGACTAAGTTGACTTGAAAGAGTGCCCTTTTACTCCAAAGTCGTTTTTGTTGTTTATCATATGCTGTTGTGATATCAGAAAATTCTAGATTACCTAAACCCGGACTTTCATAACTATTACCAACCACATACACCCAAATGTCATTGTTTTTTTGTTTTAAGCTTTCGACAGGAAGGATCCAAAAACGCGGGGTATTCCAACTTTTGGATAGAGGCTCAACTAAATGCTTATCTTTCCAAAGTAAATTTCGATTAAAAAAAACAGCGCCTGCGCTACTCATGCCTTCCACAGAAAATGCTAAAGGCTGTTTTAACTCATCGCTATCCTTACAACTCCAATGCCAATTAAAATGGTACCAAACGCCACCATCGTAATGTGGCCAGCGTTCTGTCCACACATCAGGGTTTTTGACCTCTATCCATCCCGTCTTCGGAACAACATCGATAGAACTTGTTTTCACCGCAGAAATTCTATCCACATTCACTTTACAGGTTGGACTAACAGCAAAGTTCGTTTGTGCGGAACTGGCAAAACTAAGCACACACAAACACAGTGTGACAAAAATGCTCAGCCAGCCATTTCTCATAAAATACCTAAAGAACGCGCAGTGCTGACAGCTTTGGTTCTTTTTGAAACAGAAAGCTTTCGGTAAATATGCTTAATATGGCTTTCAACGGTATAGCGCGAAACAAATAATTGCTCAGCAATTTCGCGGTTACTCAAGCCTTGTGCCACCAAGTTGAGAATCTCAGTTTCTCGATTAGTGAGTTGGTCATAGTCCTGACCATCCAACTGCTCTACACGCTCAGTTTGGGGGGTATTTGAGGTTGAGATTTGATTTAAAATTTCGCGAGCAATAAAGGGGTCAATCGGTGCACCACCGCGCAAAATACTCCGTATGGACATCAGCACTTCGGCATCATCACGTTCTTTCAATACATAGCCATTCGCTCCCGCTTTAATCGAGGCAAATAAGCTTTGCTGTGTACTCCATGCCGAAATTACTAAAATTAATGCGCTTTCATCTATGTCTCTGAGTTTTTCAATTAAAGTGATGCCATTTCCATCAGGCAACCCTAAATCGACTAAGGCTAAAGAAATCGGTTGTGAGGCAATGATTTGCATGGCTTCAGCTAAATTTTTAGCAAAAATCAGCATATCTTGACTATAGCCCAGTTCCGACAGAATCAGATCTAGACGTGAGCGAATCATGGCTTCATCTTCCACGATTAAAACAGGTGCAGGCAAAACAGTTTCCTTATTTTTCACTGAAGCTTCCCCTTTTTCTTATCATTCTTGAACCACACTATACCGATGCAAGCTTGGCCTAACCTATCCCTAGAAGTAAGTAATTTATAATTTTTTCTTTTGAACAATAAGTGCTTATTCACATTCATTTTATATACTTTAAATTCTGAAAGATATCAATCTGTACAAAATTTATCCATAATTTTAATATTGGATTCCCACAGCAAATAATAACGGGCGTAACAACAATTTATTACTTGTAGATGAAACAGAGACTTGGCACATTAGGTTTAAACAATCTGGAAGGATGCCCAGCCATATGTCTAGCCCTGCTCAATCCATACGTCATAAATTACTCAATACTTTCTTTTCACGGCACTCCATTTGGCTATTGTGTATTTTTATTTTTTTGAGCATTTCATTTTTTCATTATAGCCATACTCCCATCTATATTAATTATTTTATTTCGGACACTTTACTGAACAGTATTTGGCTGATTACAGGTTTACTGAGTCTTGTTGGCTTGCATGATGTTGTACAAAATAAACATTCAATCTTAAAGAACTACCCGATCATGGGGCATTTTCGTTTTATTTTTGAAGATTTCCGCCCTGAAATTCGCCAGTATTTTATTGAGGCCGATCAAGACGCACTGCCTTTTTCACGTATGCAACGCAGTCTGGTCTATCAACGTGCAAAAAACCAAAATGCAGATAAACCATTCGGCTCTATTATCGATGTCTATGCAGATAATTACCGTTTCATGACTCATTCACTGAGCCCATGCACACCTGCTGACCCTAAAACCTTCCGTATTTTGGTGGGCAATTCGCAATGCTCACAACCTTATAGTGCTTCTATTTTCAATATTTCAGCCATGAGTTTTGGCAGCCTGAGTGCCAATGCCATTCGCGCTTTAAACAAAGGAGCGCAAATGGGTGGTTTTTACCATGATACTGGCGAAGGCAGTTTAAGTCCGTACCATCTTGAGTATGGAGGCGATATTGTTTGGGAGTTAGGCAGTGGTTATTTTGGCTGCCGTACCCTCGATGGTCAATTTGACCCTGAAAAATTTGCCGTTCAAGCCAAACGACCTCAAGTCAAAATGATCGAAATCAAGCTCTCTCAGGGAGCAAAACCCGGTCATGGCGGGATTCTACCGAAAGATAAAATATCAGAAGAGATTGCTGAAATACGAGGCGTCAGTCGTGATCATGACTGTGTTTCTCCCTCAAGTCACTCTGCCTTCAAAACCCCGATCCAGATGATGCATTTTATTCAAAAACTGCGTGAGTTATCTGAAGGCAAACCTGTCGGTTTCAAGCTGTGTATTGGTCAGCCTTGGCAATTTATGAGCATTGTCAAAGCCATGCTGCATACTCAAATTATTCCCGATTTTATTGTGGTAGATGGCTCCGAAGGCGGGACTGGTGCAGCACCTATCGAACTGATAGACAATATGGGCGTACCACTACGTGAAGGCTTACTTTTCGTACACAACACACTGGTCGGTGCGGGTTTACGTGATCAGATCAAAATTGGTGCCAGTGGCAAATTGGTTAGTGCCTTTGATATTGCTAGTACCATGGCAATTGGTGCAGATTGGGTGAACTCTGCACGAGGGTTTATGTTCGCGGTGGGCTGCATTCAAGCGCAAAGTTGTCATACCAACCAATGCCCTGTCGGTGTTGCGACACAAGACAAAGAGCGTCAAAAAGCAATACATGTGCCCACCAAAGCCGAACGTGTACTTCATTTTCATGACAACACATTAAAAGCACTTTCAGAAATGATTGCTTCAGCGGGCTTAAAACATCCAGCAGAAATTAAAGCACGCCATTTAGCGCAGCGCATTAATGACCGAGAAATTCGAAACTATGCGCAGCTACATTTTTGGTTAAAAGATGGTGAACTGCTGTCTTGTGAAAATAAAGATGAAGAGAACTTTTATTTCCGTATGTGGAATATGTCCAAATTAGAACATTTCTAAATAAAAAGGAGGCTCTATCAGCCTCCTTTTTATTTTCGATAAAAGAATCACAGAATGTTAGTAATATCCACTCGATGAACCCTGTGCATGTAAAAAAGCTGGAATTAGACCCGTTAAGGCCGCACGAATATCCGAACGCTCATTGATCAATTGATGCGAACCCTCTTCCAACATCAATAAGGTTTGTAAGCGGAACTTTTCACGAATAAACTCAATATTATAACGCCAGTCTACCGTCTGATCCAGTGCACCTTGAGCTAACCAAACTGGAATGCGACAGGCTGGGCGCTGCTCCATTTCCAACATCCATTTGGACATAGCCAAAATCCAATCCATACCCATCATACGAGGTTGTAGCGGATCTTTTAAACGGACAAAACGTAAGAACTCAGGGTTATGGTTATTCCGCCTAAAATGACGCGGCACTTGACGTTTAATTCGACGAATAATGCCTAATCCAACCGAGTTATGCCACCAAGCGGATTTAGCAGGTCGAATAAGTGGCGACAACAACAAGACACGTTGTACATAAGGGTTTTCACGGCGTTCGGCAAACTCAAGCAAATGATGCATCAAAATTGCACCACCCGTGCTCTGCCCTATGCCTAGCCATGGTTGTGGCAACTGCTCAGCATGTTTGACATAGCGCACCACAGCATGTAACACATCTTGATAATGATCAAAATTTTGGATATTCGCAGGTGATCCATCACTGAGTCCATGCCCCGGAAGATCATAGGTCAGTACACTAAAGCCTTGTTCAAGCAACTCTTTAATAATGGGTTGATAAATTCCGCTATGCTCTAAATAACCATGCAACAGACAGACTGAACCTTTGATTTTTTCAATTTTTGGTGCAAAAACTTGGACATGCAACTTAAATAATGGCATTTGAACATAACCTTGCCAGTGATCACAGTCCAACGCATCTAAACCATATAAACGACGATAAGACACCATCTCCACCGATGCTTCATACGGCTGGTTTATATTCAAAGGCATTAAAAGCTGTGGTGTTGTCTCACGGCTAGGGACAGGAAGTTCAAGCTGTTTGAGTACCGACGGATTTAAAAAAGGAAGTTCAGGCATTATGGAATCTCCCGACAGTCACTCGAACCCAACAGTACATCGCGTATCGTTGCGAGCATTTCATAATTGGCACGGCGACTATGATCATAATTTTGTTCACTTGGACGCCATTGGGTTAATTGAGTCGGCATAGGCGCCTCAATCGGCTGTGTTTCGATACCATTTAAAGCAAATAAACGGCGTGTACGTGGCATATGATATTGATCTGTAATTAAAATCACTCTAGGCGCACCACCTTTTTTCTGCAACAGCAAAGAGCTAAAGCGCGAGTTTTCGCAGGTATTCATACTACGATCTTCCAATAGTTTCGCATCGACTCCACGTGCCTTTAACCATTTTTGCATATACGGGGCTTCGACACCGCTAAGCACAATGGGCAGCTTGAACTGTTTTTCGACCTGCAATGTGGTTTCAAGACGTAGTCGCGTATATTCATTCACCACAATATCTTTACGGTTTTTATCTAAAGTTAATCCACCACCCAAAACGACTATGGCATTCGGCATGTTTAATGCCGCTTTTCTCTCTTCATTTTGTGCATGTATTTGTGCGATGTCCTGATAGATTTGTTCATCTATCGGCTCTTCCTCTACAGTCTCTACTTTATGCGTTTTTAAAAAGTCGAGATAATTTTCCATCAAGGCTTTATTTTCTTTGCTATTCAGCTCTAGCAGTTCTTTGACATTTTCAGTCGGGTCAACCTCAGAACTTGCTGTCTCAATCACCAAAGGAATTTGAGGCTTTTGCTCTTTTTCTTGCTCTTCACGCTGTTCAGAAATAATTAACTGTTGTAGTGCTTTATAACGTGCCTGAATCGTGGTTAGGTTTTGCGAATTATGTTCTTTGATTTGCTCTTCCATCAACTGTAAGTACGCTTGACGGGCAATCCACAAATCAGAACCCGGTTCTAAGCTTTCTTGCTCACTGAGTGCTGCCATTTTTTGACTTTGTGCTGCGACTTCATTGACGTCTACAGGAACAAAGGCATTCAATGTCGCCACAATCAGCTTAGAATAAAAAGGCGTATAAATAAAAATCATTAAACAGCCGAAAAATGCAAACAGCACCGAAGTGATTTGCATTAAACGTACCATTTTATGGGTTTTACTCATACTTTTAACGATCCTGATGAGATTGGATGAGACCCGCTGAATTAAATAGCACAGGCTCAGGTTCCAACAGAACTTTAAATTTATTATACACATCCTGCTGTACTGCACGATATGTGCTCTGTACATCGTTCAAATCTGCATTGGCATAATTCACTAAAACCAAGGCTTGTTTGGCAAACATCCCGACCACACCAAGCTGCTTACCTTTCCAGCCTGATTGATCAATCAACCAACCTGCTGCAATTTTAACATCACCATTCGGCTGCGGATAATGTGGCAATTTTTCAAATTGTTCGGCTAAAAGGTCATAAGTTTGCTGACTAATAATTGGATTTTTAAAAAAACTGCCTACGTTTGGAAATTCTTTCGGATCAGGCAGTTTACTTTGACGAATCTGAATCACTTGTTGTTGTAAATTAAAAGCTGTTAGCTCATCACCTACGGCTTGTTTTAAGTCACCATAGCTAATTTTCAAATCTTCTTTTTTCAACAACTTGAAGGTCACATGCGTAATCACATAGCGATTTGGATCATCTTTAAAAATACTATGACGATAACTAAATGCACAGTCTTCAGCTTGAATATCGCTAAATGTTTTCAACTGTCGGTCATAGACTTGCACGCTTTCGATAAACTCGCCGGCCTCTACACCATAAGCGCCAATATTTTGTACAGGAGATGCGCCCACGAGGCCTGGAATCAATGCCAAATTCTGTAAGCCAAATAAATGGTGTTCTGTCGTCCAAAGCACAAAGTCATGCCAAACTTGACCAGCACCGACCCGTATAGTTTTGGTATTCGCATCTTCAGACAGGTTTTCTACGCCTAAAATGTTCATATGCACAACCAGAGCATTAATTTGTGCAGGAAGCAGCATATTACTTCCACCAGATAAAATCATGACATTCAAAGCGTGTTGCTGTGCATAATCCAATGCTTCTACAAGCTCATCTGGACTGTGAATTTGAACATAATGAGAGGCTATCGCATTTAAGCTTAACGTATTAAAAGGTTTAAGCTGTTTTTGTGTTTCAATTTGCATGCACGAACCTTAATTACTGTTCAAATTGTTGTTTAAAAATACTGACCCACGCTTGGCTACTTGACTCACATTGGTCAAGAACACGTTCAAAACCATCAGAGCCACCATAGTAAGGATCAGGTAATGCTTGCTGCGGATACTGCGCGTCATGTTCAGACATCAGTGCAATTTTAGCGCGGAGAGGCTGAATACCAAATTCAGTTTGCGCTGTTTGATACAAGGCTTGAATATCGTCAAAATTACGATGGTCCATCGCCAGAATTAAATCGAAATGGACAAAATCACGGGTCTGTAACTGTCGTGCGCGTAAGCTGGATAAGTCATAGCCCCGCTTTAAAGCATGTTCTTGACTACGCAAGTCAGGTGCTTTGTTGGGATGGTAATTACTAGTTCCCGCCGAATCGACTTCGATATTGAGCTGATGTGCATCACAAAAATGTCTGAGAACCACTTCTGCCGTGGGAGAACGACAAATATTTCCTAAACAGACACATAACACCTTATAGGGCGCTGTGAATGACATAACCACCTCGAAACAGCTTTATTTTCAAGTGTCTTATGTTAAGTTATTTAGAGGATGAATCCTATAGAAGTACAAAACAATATTGTTGGATAAGATATAAAAAAGGATGCTGATATGAACCAATTTCAATTTCAAACTGTGCCGAATATTATTTCAGGCTTAGGCAGCATTCAACAGCTCAGAGACATTTTAACAGTACGTCCTTATCAGCATCTGTTATTGGTTACAGATGCAGGCATGTTAAAGCATCAGCTTCACCTTCCCATCTTAGAAATACTAGAAGATCTCTCGCTCACTTATAGTATTTACAGTGAGGTTGAAGCAGATCCGAGTGAGCAAATTGTTTTAAATGCGGCTAATTATGCCAAACAGCAAAAGGTAGATATCGTTTTAGGTTTTGGTGGCGGCAGCTCTATGGATGTTGCAAAAATTATTGCCATCCTCAGCCATCCTGCACAGCAGCAAAAGTTATCAGATCTTTATGGGGTGAATAATGCCCAAGCACCTCGTCTACCCTTAATTTTAGTCCCTACCACTGCAGGGACAGGCTCTGAGGTCACACCAATTTCGATCGTCACCACAGGTGAAACGACAAAGACTGGCATCGTAGCACCCGTTCTTTTTGCCGATGTCGCGATTTTGGATGCAACTTTTACTGAAAATCTGCCGCGTCATATTAGTGCTGCTACAGGCATTGATGCGATGGTACATGCGATTGAAGCCTATACTTCTAAAATCAAGAAAAACCCCTATGCTGACATGTTGGCGAAACAGGCTTTAAAACTGCTGAATCAAAACCTCAGTCTGGTGCTAGAAGATGGTCGAAATTTAGAAGCTCGACAAAATATGTTGGTCGGTTCAATGTTGGCAGGACAAGCCTTTGCCAATGCCCCTGTCGGTGCTGTTCATGCGCTTGCTTATCCATTGGGTGGGCATTTTCACATTTCTCATGGACACAGTAATGCCTTAGTGCTGACAGAGGTTTTAAAGTTTAATCTTCCGCTAGCTAAGCAACATTATGCGGAACTGATCTGCTGGCTCGACCCAAAAAGTACAGGCTGTACCGATGGTCTTTCTGATCTTTTTGTCGACCATATGCAAAACCATTTAGACCGTAGTGGTTTAACCTTAAAACTCAAAGAATTGAATATTTCTGAACATAGTCTAGACCAGCTTGCAACCGATGCCATGTTGCAAACACGCCTACTACAAAACAACCCAAGAGAACTAGAGTGGCAGCAGGCACGCGAAATTTATCAAGCCATTTACAGCTAAGCCATATAATTAACTTAGGCTATTTATAAGACGATTTTAAGGATAATAACGATGAGACAAGCTGCAAAGACACGTGACCAATTTCATTATTTTCTACCGATTCAAACACGTTGGTCGGACAATGACCTCTATGGCCATGTCAACAACGTAACCTACTATAGTTATTTTGATACTGCCGCAAATGCCTTACTGATTGAAAAAGCAAATTTTGATATCCACCAATCACCTATTATTGGTTTAGTGGTCGACTCAGCATGTAGTTTCTTGCATGAGTTGTCTTATCCTGAGATTATTGACGTTGGTGTGACTATTTCTAGAATAGGAAACTCTTCACTCACTTACGAACTTGCCATTTTCAAATTTGGTCAAGAAACTGCTTCAGCTCAAGGACATTTTGTTCATGTTTTTGTAGACCGTGAAACACGAAAAAGCACCCCGATTCCATCTGAAATGCGGAGTGCTTTGCGCCACTACTTAAGCCATGGCATTACTTAAGTTGGATATTCTGCAATTCACCATCAAAAGTTTGTACAAGACCTTTGACCGTGTCTTCATTTTGCAGTAACTCATGCGCACGTTGAAATGCTTTTTGCTTGCGCTGCGCCTGCATAGTGTACGGCGTAATCGTTTCAACTTCTGCATATTTCACATCAAAACGCGTCTGAGGCCATTCAGCTTTAAGCGCATCTTCTAAGACATGACGTAATTGGGTGAGGAGCTGCTCATAACGCTGCGGAATCATAAACACAGACTCGGCATTAATTTGCCCAGCCATTAAACCTTGCTGAGCCAACTCTTGTACCGCGGGTGATAAGCCACTGCTTCTGAACCAGTACTCCCACTTCTCCACCGTCCACTCACCGACTAACTGCTGCGGTTGTAGTTGTAAAATATCTTGCGGCATTAAATCGGCTGGTGCAGATGAAATCTGTTCAAGTTGAGCAGACTCTACAATAGTAGCAACAGTTTGTTGGCTTTCATTTTCTACAACTTGGGTGTCCTGTACGCTATCAGCAGAGAGCACTCCACTTGATAAATCAAACGACTCCGCTTGCACAGTAGGTTCAGCTATTACTGCGGCAGGTTCAACGGATGCGTCATTTTGAGTTTCTGTTTCTAGCGGAACAATTTCATCAAATAAGAAATCATCACTATTTGGCTCATCGTCATTGCTTTGCGCATTAAATTCGTCTGCTTCATCTAAATCAAACAACACTTCATCACTGGAAGGATCGAAAACGATTTGATCAGATTGCTGAGATGAGTCCACTGGTGGTTTATTATCTTCAACGCTTTCTGAAAGATCGACATCATCAAGTTCAGGCTTAAACTCAGGCTCTGCATCCTGAGTTATTGCAGCGTCTTCAAATGCCACATCAACAACTGTACCTTCAGCATCTTGCTGTAAAGCCGTTTCTGGATCAGAACTCAGTATTGCCGCTTGTTGTACAGATTCAACTACAGCGCTATTCGTCTGAGCCACCAGCACTTCATTTGGTTGTAATGGACGGAACGCCAACATGCGCAGCACCGACATTTCAAAGCCTTGCTCTTGCGTGACTGCCAGCTGTAATTCAGCACGCCCTTTACATGCAATTTGGTAATAAAGTTGTAAGTCTTGCGCAGCAATTTGCTGAGATAATTGCATGATCTTTTTATTAATTTCAGCACTATATTTGAGACTAAGTTCTGGCAAATATTGTAGTAATGCCAATTCATGTAAAGTCGAAATCAGCTGATCCAAAACTAAAGATACATCTAATGCTTGCTGGCGAAATTGCATCAGCAACTCACTTACCCGGTGTTTTTGGTTTTGATGTATCGCAAGGATCAGATCATAAATAATGGTACGGTCGATTAAACCCAACATCTCTTTGACATCTTGGTGCTGGATGGCGCCCTGACCGTAAGCAATCGCTTGGTCTGTCAAAGAAAGTGCATCACGTAATGAGCCTTGGGCAGACTCTGCAATTTGCCAAATCGCATCTTGTTCGGCTTGGATGCTTTCTTTATTTAAAATATTCCCTAGATGCTCGGTAATTTCATCTACAGCCAACGGGCGTAGTGTAAATTGCAAACAACGCGAAATCACTGTAACTGGGAGCTTTTGCGGATCTGTCGTTGCAAAAAGAAATTTCACATGTTCAGGTGGTTCTTCCAATGTTTTGAGTAAAGCATTAAAAGAATGCGTAGACAGCATATGCACTTCATCGATCAAATAGACCTTAAAACGACCTTGCGTCGGCGCATAAGGAACATTGTCTAAAAGCTCTCGCGTATCTTCAACTTTAGTCCGTGATGCCGCATCAATTTCAATCAAGTCAATAAAACGGCCTTCATTCACGGCGGTACAGGTTGGGCAAACTTCACATGGCGTCGAAGTCACACCTGTTTCACAGTTCAAGCACTTCGCCAAAATACGGGCAATGGTGGTTTTTCCGACCCCACGCGTTCCTGTAAATAAATAAGCATGGTGCAAACGCCCGCGCTCTAAAGCACTGGTTAGCGCTCGAGAAACATGGTTTTGACCCACTAGCTCATTAAAATTGCGAGGACGATATTTCCGTGCAAGTACTTGATACATGTATGCTCCTTTTTATAGGCCTAAGCATACTGTTTTTTTGCCAAAGAGTGAATGAGTTACTTCACTCCGTTCTCGCATTTCTAAGCTATAAAGCTGATTTAGATCAATAATTCAAAAACCATTAGCTCCATTTTTATCCCACTCTCTATCTCAAGCTATTTATGCATTTAGATTATAGATTTGAAATAAAGTGAGAGCTTTGGAAAAGCAAAAGATGTAAATATTAAAATGAATTTCTAAAATACAGCTATTTAGAAAATCAAGCTGGTTTCACCAAAACAAAATCACTCTGCATTTGGTATTTTTTTCCAGTCACATCTTCACGTATTTCTAAAACACCATCTTCTAAATCGATATAAAGTAAGTTTCGCGTTGTCACGTTCATCAACTCTACCTTGTGCTGATCTTGAGCATTAAAACGAAGTGCTCCAGTCAAATTTTCGATTTCGTTATGCCCACTCAAACTTTCTCGTTTTAGGGTATAGGTCTTGTTTTCATGCAACTCTAGTGCAACTGCCATACCCGGACAGTCTTCACAACGGGACAAACACCCCATACACGGCGTTGTCCCCTGATAACTCCCAACCCACGCAGGAATAATCTGCTTTTGTTCTGCCACTTGAAGTTTAGACTGATCATGTTGCGTTTGATTCGCCTCGGAACAACCTAACAATAATCCTGTAGCAACCAGCGGGATAAGAATGGGAGTCTTCATGTCACAAATATTCAAAACCTAAACCGCGACGAACATAACATATTTTAGACGATGACTAAATCTCAGACCTATCAAAACCAGCCTTTTTTGCCTTTTAAAACCGCATCTGCGCAACGTAAACTTTCTTGGCTCAAAGCCCAAAGTCGATAATCCCCAGTTAAAGAACCTGTAGCAAAGTTATGTGTATAAGCAAAACTTAAGCCTCGCTCACTATCGCCCCAAGCCCCTGAACCATTAAAGCCCATATGACCAAAACCTTGCTCTGCGGTTTTTCCTAAGGTTAATATACGGTGATACCCCAAGCGCCAATGCATAGGTATCGGCATCACCCGATCTCGATAGGTATATTGCACTCGACTCAACTCAGAAAACACATCTGGACGAATCAACTGCTGACCTTTCCAAATCCCTTTTTGAGATATCATCGCATACACTTTGGCTAAACTATTGGCTGTAAATACACCATTTGCTGCGGGAATGATCGCCTGAATCGCATCATCATGGTAAAAGCTGACCTTTTTCATGCCTTTGGGAATCATGCCATCCTGAAAATCTTGTGGATCTTGCCCTGACCACTGCATCGCTTTATCAAACAATGAAACTTTACGTACCTTCGTTGGACTTTTTTGATTTGGTTGGACAGATACAGGACGGACAATGGGTCGTGCGATACGTTTTAATTCAGCACTGGGTGCACCAAAGTAAGCCCCATCTAGCTCAAGTGGCTCAACGAAATAGGTTTGGAAGAGTTCAGTTAAAGGTTTGCCCGTTGCTTTTTCCAAAGCACCACCGACAATCCAACCAAATGACAAAGGTTGATAGGCAGCATCTTGACCAATTGCAAAACGTGGTTGCGCTTTTTCAAATACGTCTAACATATGCGTCCAGTCCAACATTTCTGTCGCATCAGCAATGTTATTACGGATATCAAATAATCCGCTTTGATGACTTAGCACATGTCTTAGCGTCATCTTTCCTTTACCATTTTGGGCAAATTCAGGCCAATAATCCGCAATCGGTTGGTCGTAGCTCAGCACACCTTGACTGACTAAAATATGCGCCAAGGTTGCAAGCACGCCTTTGCCCGTCGAATAACACACCGACATGGTATTGGCCTGCCAAGGAGAATCTACCGCTGCTAAACCAGTATAGATATCAACAACTTTTTCACCTTGAAAATATAAAACACAAGCTGCACCGCCATATGCTAAACGAGCATCCTGTAAGCGGCTAAAGAGATGGGCAACACTTTGAAAACGTGGGTCAACATAGCCTTGGTAATGGTTCGGATTCGCTTGTAAATATTGTTTTAAAATTTTCATTTACACGTCCTTGTATTTTTAAGCGGACATAAAAAAGCCCAGTGTAATCTAAACTGGGCTTTTTAAAATTATAGTGCTTTGACCTGTCCCGTCACATGCGGTTTTTGATTCTTACTATTTCGAATGAAGAAAGCGGTATTTACACCTTCTGTCGTGGTCATAAAATCGACCGTTGAAGGCAAATACATCGGCAGTTTAAACCAAACATCCGCTTCATAAGCATCAGGCAATGTGATCGAAGCCAACGCTCGCGCCTTACTCCACATGCCGTGCGCAATGGCTTGTTTGAAACCAAAGGCTTTTGCTGTCACCGCATGAATGTGGATGAGGTTGAAGTCGCCCGAGGTCATTGCATAACGACGACCTGTGTTTTCAGAGACTTCCCAGACTGCATTCGGCTGATAATCTGGAGTCGTTGCTTCAACTAATTTTGGTGCTGTTTTACCATCGGTCTTTTGACGTGCTAAATACGTGGTTAAGGCTTCAACCACCACTTCATTGCCAACTTTCACCGTGGTAATAAAATCGAACTGAACACCTTTATCATGTGGCTCAAGCGCGCCATATTTACATGATAAAGTGAGGGTTTCATTGACGCCAACTTTACGCATTTGTTTGACTTGATTGCGAATATGTACCAAACCTAGCACAGGAAATGGAAACGGCTCTTGCCCCATCATGTGCATTTGTAGGCTTTGCGATAATACGGCCAAATAAATCGCAGGAATATAACCATTATTTTTAAAGCCACATACTTGGTTATAGGCTTTCAAATGCTTTTGATCGACGTTAAAAGAATCCACCACATACTCAACCTGCGGTAAGACTTTTTCACCTTTTGGCTTTTTAAAGATCAAACCTTGAATGACTTTCGGATAAGCCATATATGGTTTTGGAAGTTGACTAAAATGGCGAGTCTTCATACTGAACCTTTGAGAAGTTTTTATTTCAATATTTTTGAAAGCTCCTTCTCCCGCAGGGAGAAGGTTGGGATGAGGGAAAACTCCCTCCCTTTTATAATATAAAGAATTTATCCCTCCCTAAAGGAGAGATAAATTCAAGCTTTTAAATTAAGCACCCAACAAACTTTGACCACAAACACGTACCACGTTGCCGTTTAAACCAGTCGATGCTGTCGCTGCAAATAAAGCAATGGTTTCAGCAACATCTACAGGTAAACCACCTTGGCTCATCGAGTTCATACGACGACCCGCTTCACGGATTGCAAATGGAATCGCAGCAGTCATTTGCGTTTCAATGAAACCTGGTGCAACCGCATTGATCGTAATGCCATTCGTCAAAGTTGGAGCAGTAAATTTAACCACACCAATGACACCTGCTTTCGACACAGCATAGTTGGTTTGACCTAGGTTACCCGCAATACCTGAAATCGATGATACACATACAATACGACCATTGGTATTTAAACCCTCTTTGGCAAGTAAATAATCATTTACACGTTCAATTGCAGACAAGTTAATGTTAATCACCAAGTCCCAAAGCTCAGGCTTCATATTTGCCAAAGTTTTGTCACGAGTAATACCTGCGTTATGCACGATGATGTCTAAACCACCTTGAGCAGCTGCCGCAGCTTTAATTTTCTCACCAGCATCATTTGCAGTGATATCAATTGCCAGTGTTGAACCACCGATCTCACCTGCAACACGGTCAAGATCTGCTTGCTGCTGTGGTACGTCTAAACAAATCACATGCGCGCCATCACGTGCCAAGACATGCGCAATCGCTTCACCAATACCACGGCTCGCACCTGTCACTACAGCAGTTTTACCTGCCAGTGGTTTAGCCCAGTCTACATCTACAACAGCAGCTTTAGAAACACGAATCACTTGACCAGAAACATAAGCAGAACGTGGAGATGCTGCAAAACGTAAAGTTGACTCAAGATTTGCTTCTGCACCTGCATCCACATAAATCAAATGTGCTGCAATCCCCTTTTTAAATTCTTTACCGACAGACTTCACGAAGCCTTCAAGCGCGCGTTGTGCAATCGCTTTTTTCACGCTACCCGCAGTTTCAGGTGTCGTACCTACTACAATTACACGACCAGAAGCAGCCACTTGACGTGCGATAGGATTAAAGAAGTTATATAACTCATTGAGTTGCTCTGATGACTCAATGCCAGATGCATCAAAAATAACAACTTTGAATTTAGACTCTTTGTCGCCTGCATTAAATGCACTTAAATTTAAGCCCACTTGAGCCGCAGCTTGCTGTAACTGTGCATTGTTACCTGCATAGCTATTGGCGTGAACATTGGCCAACACTTGCGCAATTGCACCAGATAATGAACTGTTTGCTGCTGCACCCAGTAAAACAGCACCTTTAATCACAGGTGTTGCTGACTCAAAACGGTCTAAAAAAGTTGGTGCAGGTAAACCCAAATTTTTAATGACAAATTTACCAATCGGAGATTTTGCAAAAGTTTGGTATTGATCAGTCATGTTTTTATCTCTCATACAAATGAATTGTTGATGGATTCAAAGATATCCTTTTAACTTCAAAGTGATGTCTAGAGTCTTATATTTCAATAGTTCCATCGGTTTCTATAGAATCATACTTGAGTTATAGATGATATGTCTTGACCTGAAAGCCTGTTGCAATGTCATTCTAGTCAATTCAGCCCTTTTTATAATATGCTAATGTACACCCTAAGAATAGATTAACATGCTTGGAAAAGCCTTATGAGCAAAACAACTCAAGAAAATCCAGCAGTGGAAAATTCTGCTACGGAAACTGTGTCAAATACATCAAAAAGTACACCGCGTAGAACTAAAAGTACTGGCACAACAACCCAATCAGTAAATAACACGACTAAGCCGACTCGCACCCGTGCTGCGTCAACTCGTAGTAAAAGCCCCGCTTCTTCTACAAATGCTTCAAAATCAAAAACTCAAACTGCTGTTCAACAGGATCAAACCATGAGTCAAAACACTGTTCGCCGCGTGGCTATTATCGGTGGTAACCGTATTCCTTTCGCTCGCTCAAATGGCGCATATTTCACCGCTTCGAATACAGATATGTTCACAGCAGCGCTAAACGGTCTTGTTGAACGTTTTAACCTTCAAGGTCAACGCCTTGGTGAAGTGGTTGCTGGTGCGGTACTTAAACACAGCCGTGACTTTAACATGACCCGTGAATGTGTACTAAACACTGCACTTGCACCAGAAACACCTGCTTACGATATTCAGCAAGCATGTGGCACTGGCTTACAAGCAGCTTTCTTAGTTGCCAACAAAATCGCACTGGGCCAAATTGAAGTGGGTGTTGCTGGTGGTGTAGATACGACTTCTGATGCACCAATTGCGTTTGGTGATGGTTTACGTAAAGCATTGCTTGAGCTCAACATTGCAAAAACAGGTAAAGACCGTTTAAAAGCTTTGACTAAAATCAATCTAAAAGACTTGATGGATGCGCCAAAAAATGGTGAGCCACGCACGGGTCTTTCTATGGGTGATCACCAAGCTATTACTGCACTTGAATGGGGTATTGCACGTGAAGCACAAGACGAACTTGCTGCATCTTCACACCAAAAAATGGCTGCGGCTTACGAAGAAGGTTTCTTCGATGACCTAATCACACCATTCTTAGGTTTAGAGCGTGACAACAACTTACGTGCTGACTCTACTGTTGAAAAACTTGCTAAGCTCAAACCAGCTTTTGGTAAAGGCGATGCGCGTACCATGACTGCGGGTAACTCAACCCCACTTACGGATGGTGCATCTTGTGTGCTTTTAGCGTCAGAAGAATGGGCCAAAGCAAACGGTCACGAAGTACTTGCTTACTTAACCTTCCAAGAAACAGCTGCTGTTGATTTCGTTGAGAAAAAAGAAGGCTTATTGATGGCGCCTGCTTATGCAGTTCCACGTATGCTTGAGCGTGCTGGCATTACACTTCAAGACTTCGACTACTACGAAATTCATGAAGCATTTGCATCGCAAGTTCTTTCAACGTTGAAAGCTTGGGAAGATCCAAAATTCTGTAAAGACCGTTTAGGTTTAGATGCTCCACTAGGTTCAATTGACCGCACTAAACTTAACGTAAAAGGTTCTTCACTTGCAGCAGGTCACCCATTTGCTGCAACGGGTGGTCGTATCATTGCTACTGCTGCGAAGTTGATTAACCAAAAAGGTTCAGGTCGCGTACTGGTTTCAATTTGTGCTGCTGGCGGCCAAGGTGTAACGGCAATTATTGAAAAATAATCTCGCCTTCGCCATGATAAAGCACCTCTTTTGAGGTGCTTTTTAACTGGTCAAAACAATCAATTTGCCCTATAGATAAAAATATAAAATAACCAAATACAAAACTATGCGAAATTCATTCCCATTATTGGCTTACCTCAATACACCCATTCGCTATTATTATTTTTACCTCGTTCCCTTAGGACTAGCCCTCCTTGTGGTCAGTTTTGATGTTCACTTTCAAGGCATGTTTCCAAGCACCATCGCATCCAACTTATCCAGTCCACATAAATTTCTCAATGACTTTTTTGGTATATGTACTTTCATATGTATTGTCATTATTTTTATCAATTATTTTCGCGTACAGCTCAACAGACAACAAATCCAGCACATTAAACAACACTACGCAAAACTGAATACACAGCAACGTTCAATGTTTAACCCCTTAGGCTTATTGTTTTTTATTTTTATGTTGCTCTTTTTCTGCTTAAGCTGGTTTTTGATCAGTGATGAAATCCCATACACAGATTCCAGTACAAAGAAAGGCGCAACCATGGTCTATCTAAAAGGCTTTGCTCATCCGTATATTAGCGCTGTAGTGAATAGCTTACACTATGCCCTCACGGTTCTTTTTGCCTTGATGATCCCTTATATTTTCAATGTTAGAAAATTCACATAAGAATCGCTGCACATTAAAAAAGCCACGACATTGCGTGGCTTTTTTTTAATTTGAATATTGCGCTTCAGGTTGAATACCCAATTTCGCCTCCAGCATGTCATAACACCACTGGAAAATAAAGGTATAAACCAAAATACACATGGTTAAACTGAAGTCGAGCACGATGGCTTGCCAAATACTCATTTGCATTGCATATGCGACCATTGGGATGGTTGCAAGCATCAAACCACCTTCAAAACCAATCGCGTGAAGAACACGCACGCCGATGGTTCTTTTTAGCTTTCTTTTCGCTTCAAACTTTTCAAAAAAATGGTTAAACACCATATTCCATATGACCGAAGTGACAGCCATGACAATACCAAGTACACCTGTGACTTCTAAAGGCATATGGAATATGAAACTTAAAGCTACAGCAATGATCACCAATAGGATGATTTCATAGCTGAGCGCATGAATAATCCTTCTTTTGGAAATCAACATTTTTAATTACTCTTTCATAATTGGATGTTGGCTAGTTTATTTTTATAATATTGATTAATCGAGTTAGGTTCTTTCAATAAAATTGAAAGATAGAAAATTATGAATATCAATCAAGAGCAACTGATCATTTTTAAAACCGTGATTGAGTCAGGCTCATTTTCAGCTGCCTCACGAAAATTGGGCAAAGTGCCATCGGCCGTGAGTATGTCAATTGCCAACTTGGAAATAGACTTAAACCTACAACTTTTCTTACGTGAAGGACGTGAGCCCACAGCAACAGCGCAAGCCCTAACCTTGTATGAAAAGACCGAGCAACTACTGACCGAAATGAACCAATGGAAACAGCATGCCCATGCCCTAAGCCACGGTTTGGAGTCCTCGCTCAACATTGTAGTGGTATCTGAACTGCTACATATGCAATGGATCGACTACATCGCAATATTAGAAGCCGAATTTCCCAGTCTACAAATTAATATTTTTTCTGCACCTCAAGAAGATGCGCAGAAAATGTTACTCAGCGGCACAGCACAACTGGCACTGATGTTTGAACGTGAACAACTTGAAAGTAGCGAACAGTTTGTAGAATTAAAACTCGAGACTTTAGTTCCCGTCGCCAATAAAGATTTTATTCTGGCGCAATTTCCACAAGTCAGCTTTGAACAAATCCAACACAGTCGTCAAATTGTGGTTGCTAGTCGCGATAAAAGCATTAAGCCAGAATTGCTCTATTCCAAACAGTATTGGCGGACAGACAACCATCACTCGGCTTGCGCCTTAATCATGCAAAATTTTGGCTGGGGTGTTTTACCCTTAGAAATGTTGAATGAAAATCCTCAGCTCAAAAAGCAGCTCAAAATATTAGATCTGCTGGATTTCACACCGAAGTTTGAATATTTTGTAGACTTGGTCTGGAGTCGTGAAAGTGAATTGGGTGCAGCTGCACGTTTTTTAATCCAATACATTAGAAATCAGCGTAAAAAAGTATAATAACTGCTGTTAAAACGTCCGAATCCACTTGGGTTAAAAGCAGTTTGTGTTATAAATAATTTACGGGTAATAACTTTAAGAACGAACGATCAATGACACAAACCGCATTAAACCAATTAAAAAGCTTAACCACCATTGTTGCCGACAGTAGCGATTTAGCGGCGATTAACCAATTTCGTCCGCTCGATGCAACCACTAATCCATCTCTAATTACAGCAGCTGCAAGTCAACCTGAAAATAAAGAGTTGATTGAAGACGCTTTCGCTCAAGCCAAAGCGGAAGGCTTCGAAGATGACTTACTTATTGAACGTACGATTGACATTCTTACCGTCAAATTTGGTGTTGAAATTCTCAAGTTGATTGAAGGTCGTGTTTCCACAGAAGTGGATGCCGCGCTGTCTTATGATACCAATGCCACCATCGAAAAAGCCAAAGAGCTGCTGGCGCTATATAAAAACTACGGCGTAGATCAAGATCGTATTTTAATTAAAATTGCTTCGACATGGGCAGGCATTCAAGCAGCGAAAGTGCTGGAAGCTGAAGGAATCCATACCAACTTAACGCTTTTGTTTGGTGTACATCAAGCACATGCTTGTGCGGAGGCGAATGTCACTTTAATTTCACCTTTTGTTGGACGTATTTTAGATTGGTACAAAAAGGCCGAAGGCGTGGACAGCTATCCCGTTGAAAAAGACCCTGGCGTACTGTCTGTGAAGCAAATTTACCAGTTCTATAAAGCACATGGGGTTAAAACAGAAATTATGGGCGCAAGCTTCCGGAGTATTGACCAAGTGTTGGGACTAGCCGGCTGTGACCTGCTGACTGTTGCACCTAATTTATTGGCTGCACTTGAACAAGACACGCGTGAAGTCAAAGCACAACTGTCAGCAAGTGATATTGCACCAGCGACAACTGCACTTAACGCACTCGGTGAAACTGAGTTTAGAGATCAAATTGAACATGACCTCATGGCAACGCAACTGCTACAAGGGGGGATTGATGGATTTATTAAAGCTCGTCAACAACTGAACACACTGTTACGTCAGTCTTTTGGTTTAGATGAAGAAATTTCGGCTTAACTTGATTTTTCTTCTTTTAAAAGCCGATTTTGTTATCATGCAACATCGGCTTTTTTATTGAGAATACGTTGTGTTTGGTATTATCGACATCGGTACTTATATCATCGGTACAATTCTAATTGTGATTTTGCCAGGCCCAAATTCTCTTTATGTGATGTCCATTGCCTCACGATTTGGTATTAAGACAGGTTACTGGGGTGCATTAGGTGTTTTCACTGGCGATTTGATCCTCATTCTATGTACCGTGCTGGGTGCAGCATCTCTTTTACATGCTTTTCCTTGGCTGTTTATTTTATTAAAAATTGTAGGTGCACTGTATCTATCATATTTAGGTATAAAACTCTTGATTGCAGGAGTCAAAACCTGGAAGTCCAGCCCACAACAGCTTGCTGCAAGTACAGGCCAGAGTACTTTACAAAGCTTGCATCCTTTTCGCTCAGCGCTGACCATTAGCCTTTTAAACCCAAAAGCCATTTTGTTTTATCTGTCTTTTTTTGTGCAGTTTGTCGACCCAAATTATGCTTATCCAGCACTAAGCTTTGCCTTACTTTCCATTATTCTGCAAATCATCAGTATGGCCTATCTTAGTATCCTGATTTTTTCAGGTATTAAGCTGGCGAGCTATTTCAACCGACAGTTTAAAGTTGCCGCCGTTGCGGTGGCGACCGTCGGTCTGCTGTTTTGTGGCTTCGGCTTAAAACTGGCACTTTCCACACTGTAATTCTCGTGAATAATCTCATTATTTTCGATAAAAAATCCATAGTGTGCTGTTTTCTTTTTCAAGAACCAGCGTATGATCCTTGAACAATAGTAATTTTCACTCATTCAAATTATGTTTTGATCTTCATGCAAAAATTATTTCAAGATTTCTCAGTTCCAGCAGTATTCGCAGGTTTTATTACCTTTCTCATTGGCATTAGTGTGTCTTCAGTCTTGGTCATTCAGTCCGCCCAAGTCTTAGGTGCAAATACCGCGCAAATCAACTCATGGTTCTGGGCTTTAGGTCTGGGTATTGGTTTGAGTGGCCTGCTTTTATCTTGGAAACTTAAATATCCTGTATCGACCTCATGGTCTACGGCAGCACTGGCCTTAATTATTGCGACAGGCAGTGGTTATAGTTTGCATGAAGCAATTGGTGCATTTTTGGTCTGTGGTTTAGTTACTGCCATTTTGGGCTTTTTCGGTATCTTTGAAAAAGTTCTGACGTATATCCCGCAAAGCCTAACCAGTGCCATGCTAGCTGGTGTGTTATTGAAGTTTGGTATTTCATTGTTCGCCAGTATGCAAGACCATTGGGGTTTTATTTTATCCATGCTGGCGGCTTATATTGTTTCTAAGCGACTTACTCCACGTTACTGCATTGTCATTACAGTGATTGCAGGCTTGTTACTCTGCCCGTTGTTCTTAGACTTCCATACGCCTCAAATCACATGGAGCCTAGCGCAACCTGTTTGGATGATGCCTGAATTTAGTATGTCTGCTATTTTAGGTTTAGCGCTACCTTTGTTTGTGATCAATATGGCATCGCAATACTTACCGGGTATTGCCATGATTAAAAGCTATGGCTATAACCCCCACGTCAATCAACTGATTGGATGGACGGGTACCGCTCAAGCCTTACTCGCACCCTTTGGCTGTTATAGTGTCAATACCGCAGCAATTAGTGCAGCTGTCAGTTTAGATGAACAAGTTCACCCTGATCCATCAAAACGTTATATTGCGGGCATGAGCTGCGGTTTCTTCTATATCTTAATGGGACTATTCGCAGCCACCCTGACCAGCCTTTTACTGTCTTTCCCTGCAATCTTTATTACCGCTTTGGCTGGTATTGCTTTGTTTGGCACGATTAGTCATAACATCGCGATTGCATTTGAAACGGTATCAGACCGCGAGGCAGCGCTTATGACGTTTTTATTTAGCGCATCTGGGGTACAGTTCTTTGGTATTGGCTCTGCCTTTTGGGGACTACTCTTTGGTTTTGCTGTTATGCTTATATTTAAGTTTAAAGCCAAAAAAGTTTAATCCCTCATATAAAAAAGCACCCTCGACGGGTGTTTTTTTATTTTTAAATATTGCCAACTTGAAAAATTAATGCTGATAACTTCGTTGAATCAATTCTTGCTTAAGCTGCATGGTCTCAGACAGATTTTCCACCTCAGTAAATGCTGTAAGCCAAATGCCATCTGCAGCATAGCGCAAAATTTTAAGCTCCAAATCATTATCTGTATCCTGATGTCGCGCTAAACGTTTTTCCAGCCACTCAATCCAATACTCATTAAAGGTACGATCCGTCAGCATAATCATCGAAATAGCTGACCAAGAATGCTCTAAACCTAGCACCTGCTTTTCTAGAGTAATTTCAATATAGGCTCGGGTAAAGCAACCAAAACGATCACGGTCTTGGCTAATCAACTCATCAACAACACGATCTAATTGTTCAAGCTGTTCCACAACCATCGCTTCAAGTAGCTTTTGTTTGTTTGGAAAATGATGGAAAACCCCGCCCTTACTCACACCAACCAAATCAGCCACAGCTTGTATGGAAACCCCAGTCACGCCTTTTTCAGCAGCCAAACAGATCGCATGTTGTAGAATACTTTGGCGAACCTGTTCCGGCGCCTTTTTACGTGGACTTGCTTGTTGCATCGAAGTTAATGCCCTGTTGAGTTTGAAAATAAGTTAATTACGACCACACCAGAAACAATCAGTGCAATACCGATCATTGCTGCGAAATCTAGACTTTGTCGGAAAACAAAGTAACCAATCAGAGCGGTTAAAACAATACCAACACCCGCCCAAATCGCATAAGCAATACCCAATGGAATCACTTTAATCACTTGAGACAGTAAATAAAATGCCAACGAAAATAAAACTACCACCGCCAGTGAAGGCAATAGCTTGGTAAAACCTTCCGACTTTACCAAAAAAGTTGAACCAATCACTTCAGAAATAATTGCCATCGCCAGCAAAGCATAAGCCATTAATATAGGATTCATCAGAAACTCAATAATAAACATACCAATCGGTCGGTATGTTAATAAAGTAGCAAAAATTAAACAAGGCTTTCTGCATACTTTTTTATTTTGTTTCAGTCGGCTTTAAGGTCTGTTTTATAAAATCAATGGTTCGATCAAAGGTGATCTGACTCGCTTGTTTACTCATCATAAACTGATATTCATGCACCAAAAACTCCTTAGAGTCTGGATAAAAAGCCTCCGTGACTGCAATCTGATGCTGCTTCAACACCGCAACAAAAGGTAATGACTGGCTCTTGGTTAAAAAGTCTTTATTTCCCCCACTGATAAAGACAGGTGGATACTGTGATGTAATATGTTCACTGGTTGAAATCGACTTTAAAAATGCTGCATCCTCTTTACGCTCCCCTGTATAAGCTTGTACCAAGTTATAAACGCCCCATTCAATGAGCCTGAGTTCCTCAGGAGCGGTGTTTACAAAGCGATATAAGTCATAAATACCACAATGCAAAATTAGTCCTTTAAGCTGTTTCGGCTGAATGCTCGGCTTAAAATTGGATGCTTGAGCAAATGCGGGATTCGTCAAAAGCGCAGCATAATGACTGGCAATATTGGCTCCAGCAGAGTCTCCTGCTAAATACAGTTGGTTCGGGTTAATATGATACTGAGCAGCATTCAATTGTAAGAAATTCAGTGCATGATCGACTTGCTGTAACTGAGTGGGATAAATAGCCTCAGGCGCAAACTGATACTCTACCGAGACCACGTTAAAGCCTTGATTAGCCAAAAGTTTGAAATAACCTCGCGCATGCTCTTTTGACCCCGAAACCCATCCGCCGCCATGAATCCAAACCACCGTGGGCACTGCGTTTAATTGTTCAATATTTTGGGGTTGATAGATGTCAACATTCAGCTCAGGACTAGCTTGATATGGAATATTATTATGTACGATGACATCGGGAGGAGCAAAGCGATCCAGCATTTTCATTTGAATATTAGTTGCTGTATTAAATGTACCCGCAATCAGTTTGGTGTTCTTTTCTACACTTTGACACGCGCTCAATAGCACAATCATGAAAACAGTACTAAGTACTTTTATTATTGATTGAAAAATCATACTGTTCGGCTCCACCCTTTTTTCAAATGATTCTAATACAATCTCTATCACACCGCATGATTAAACAGGTCTCATTTCAGCCCCATTTAAACACTAGAAGCAACTTTTAAAGAATATCGCTTTAAATTTAAAACTTGAGTTTTTCACTCAAGATTTTGGACAAGTAAATCGGCTTTTTTTTGAATTATTTTCTTTAAATTTCATGAATTTTCAATTTTTAGCCCGATCAAAATTGAACATTTAATGGCAGTGTGTTATCAATAAATCAAGAACTAAATCTTATACAAAAAGGAGTCCCTCTGATGGCTTACCAACATATTTTAGTCCCTGTTGACGGTTCACAAATTTCTTTTTCTGCGGTTAAGCAAGCGGCTGAAATTGCCAAAGTTTTTGGCAGTCAACTCACATTGATTAGCTTAGTTGCTGAAGACCCTCTCAAAGATGCTGATTTTTACTATACTTCTCCAATCATGAAAGACTATTTCATACAAGCCTACAACAATGCTGAGAAAGCCCTTCAGGATGCGGTTCAAATTGCACAAGAACAAGGTGTAACGGCACAGTCTAAAATCATCAAAGGTGAAGTCTCTGAAGATGCTGTGGTCGAAACGGCCGCTTCACTAAAAAATGACTTGATTGTGATGGGTTCACATGGCCGTAAAGGCTTTCAAAAATTCCTATTAGGCAGCTTTGCTCAAGATGTTCTCAAGTCTACTGAGCTCCCAGTTCTCATTGTTAAAGCTTAATCAACTATAACGCGTCTTTATATGAATTGATTTCGCATGTACTGCAAAATAATCCGCATAAAGATGCACCATTAAGGAGAAGATAATGAGCTACAAACACATTTTGGTTGCCGTCGATGAATCCCCGATGTCTTATGCTGCTGTTGAACAAGCACTTGAGTTAGCCAAAGATTTAAATAGTCGTGTGACACTCATGAGCGTGATTGCAGTCGATCCATTTGTCGGTGTCGACTTCTATAAAGTTGCACCAGCCATCACCGACTATTTCCTACATGCTGAAAAAGTCGCTCAAGACCGTTTAGCCGAAGTAAAGCTCTCATTTGACCGTGATGAAATTGAGGTAGATACCAAAGTGATCCGCGGCATCTCTCCTTCTGAAGGTATTATTCATGTGGCCGATGAAGTCGGTGCAGACCTGATTTTGATGGGCTCACATGGCCGTACAGGTTTTAAAAAGATGATGTTAGGTAGTGTGGCGCAGAATGTTCTGACACAATCTCCGATACCTGTGCTGATCGTAAAAGTTTAATGTCTATAAAAATCCCTCGAAACCGAGGGATTTTTATGTATCTATTCGGCAAAATGCAGAACTTACGTCATTAGTTTTTAATTTGAATCGCGCGTGCCATTACATCTTCAGGCACTTGATCTGTAAATACCACCGCTAAGGCTTTGTCATTTTTAGGCATTTTCTCTGTATTATTAGCTTCTAATACAGCGTTAATATCCTCTGGTGTGAAGCTGTACATTGCACCTGTCGCTGGATCTACCGCCAGTAAGCCAATCAGTCCGCCAAAAATAATATTACCAAAATACCAACCACTGATTGTCCCTTTGACTGTCACAGTTTTCGACATAAACCCATCTTTACTAAAAGTAATTTGGTATTCTTCTGGTTTGAAATAACCAGCACCTTTTTTCAAGCTTACTGTTGTAGGTGTTTGCCCAACATGTACACTTTGCCCTGCACGGTTTTTAATTTCAATTTTGGCTGAATCTGGAACACTGGTAAACGTTAGCGTTTGAGTCGACCCCTTAATAATACTCGCACAACCTGTCATCAGCATTGTTGCAGAAATCATAGAAGCTACTAATAATTTATTCATTTTTATTACTCTTTTAAAGAAATCTGGCGAAATGTAACAGAAAGTTAATAGATTATGAAGAAAATATGTAGAAGAAACAGTTAATTGATCATTTTTTGTGGCTAAGTTAGCCAAATTCCTCCTTAAATTGTTTTCCATCAGAAAAAATTCAAGTAAATAAATACTTTATCTCGCTACATTTATTCAGTGACTGTATTTTTAATTTTAATGAAATCAATAAAAAGGCTATTTCCCATTACTGAAAAATAGCCTGAAAATGCTTAAAATTTAGAAAGTTTTTTATCAAATACTCAGCATACTACTTAAAGTCTCACTGACATTTTTAGATTTCACTTGTGGTTTTAAAGCCTCAAGCTTCGCTTTCACTTCGCTACGCTGTGGCTCTGCCAATGTGTACCAACGTGACAAAACCTGAAGTAAACGAGAACCAACTATTGGGTTTTTCTCATCTAAATATTTTGCTAGTCCAATAAAATGATCCACACCAAAACTCCATGTATTCACTGGGTTTGCATTTAAGCCGCCACTCACTGAACGAATGCGGTTCGGTACGCCCAAATCATAATCGGCATGTGAAGTGAGGTATTGAATGGTGTCTTCTGTAGCACAAGGATGTGCCGCTTGAAGTGTGAACCACTGATCTAGTGACAAAGCCTCATCTTTAAAACGTTGATAAAAATCATATAAAGCAGCTTCTGCTTGCGGTGCATCATTCCACACCAAGACACGTAATGCGCCTAAACGTTCAGACATATTGCCTGTGGCTTCATATTGCTGATATGCCAGCTCAAAAGCACTTTCATCGCCTTGACGTGCCATCATACTGAGCATAATGTTTTTCAGCGCACGGACACCCATGGCTTGTGAGAACTCTTTTTGCAAATCTGGGTCTAAAGCTAAATAAGTGTCTTTACAGAACTCACCTAACTCACGTGCTAATTTTTCAATCAAAGCATTACGTTGTTCTTGAATTTTCGCTGGTTCGTAGTCAGTGTCGATGCGACTACCCAAATAACCTTCGCTTGGTACATCAAATAAACGTGATGCCAAGAGTGGATCTTGTTCAACGAGATCTGGTAGCGTGTTTTTAATGGCTTGAATATAAATATGCGCATCATGACCATTGAGTAAAATACGCTCAAGTAAGGTTTGCGTCGCTTGCCATTGGTTAAAACCATTGGTTTCGTATTGAATCAGGAACGCCAAATCTTCATCGGTATAGTTAAATTCTAAATTGACGGGCGCAGAAAAATTACGCAGTAATGACACGACAGGTTTCGCACTTAAACCGCTAAACACAATGCTGGCTTGGTCTTGATCAAAAAGATACACGCCGTCTTTGACTGCATTTTCAAATAAGCTATCAGATTTTAAAACCAATTGCTCACCTGTTGCAGCATCGAACAGTGCTAAAGCGACAGGAATTGGAACAGCTTTTAGATTCGGATACTTAGGATGTGCTTTTAAACTTTGCTTAAAGTTTAAGCTATAAGTTTGTGCAGCAGCATCATAATGACCTTCCGCTTCTAACTTGGGTGTACCCGGTTGGTTATACCATGTTAAGAAATTGGATAAATCTACGCCTGAACCTGCGGTTAAAGCGGCTACCCAGTCTTCAACTGTCACGGCCTGGCCATCATGGCGTTCAAAGTATTCATCAGTTCCTTTACGGAATTTTTCTTTGCCTAATAAGGTTGCCATCATGCGGTTAATTTCCGCACCTTTTTCGTAGACCGTTGCAGTATAAAAGTTATTGATTTCCACAAAATGGTCTGGACGCGGTGGATGAGACAATGGGCCTGAATCTTCTGGGAACTGATGCGCTTTGAGTACCGCAACGTCGTCAATACGTTGAACCGCAGCCGACTGTAAATCTTCTGAGAAAGATTGATCACGGAAAACCGTTAAGCCTTCTTTTAAACATAATTGGAACCAATCACGGCAAGTAATGCGGTTACCTGTCCAGTTATGGAAGTATTCATGTGCGATCACCGACTGTACACGCATGATCGCGGCATCTGTCGTGTATTCTTCATCCGCCAAAACACATGACGTATTAAAAATGTTGAGACCTTTATTTTCCATCGCCCCCATGTTGAAAGCACTGGTAGCCACAATCATATAGTTGTCTAAATCATAGGGACGACCATAGTGTTCTTCATCCCAACGCATTGAATGCTTTAAGGCTTCCATTGCAATATGACATTTCGGAATATCCTTTTCTTCGGCATAAATTTCTAAAGCCACATCACGGCCTTCCGAGGTCACATAACGGTCTTTTAAAACAGCCAAATCACCAATCACACAGGCAAACAAATACGCTGGTTTTTTGGTTGGATCTTGCCAAATGGTATAGTGACGACCTTCGCCTGCCTCGCCCGCTTCAATCAAGTTACCATTGGCAAGGAGCACTGGATATTTTTTATCGGCTTCTACACGTGTGGTGAAAACTGAAAGGACATCAGGACGGTCTGGGTAAAAGGTAATTTTACGGAATCCTTCAGGCTCATTTTGGGTAACAAACAAATCTGATGCGGCTTGGTATAAGCCTTCAAGTTGTGTATTTGACTCAGGATGAATGATCACCGATGTCTCAAGCTTGATCTGATTTGGTGCATTACGAATCACCAACTGCTCAGTATCAAGCACATATTGCTCTTGGCTGAGTTGCTGACCATTCAGCACCAAACTTTTCAGCTCTAAATCACGCCCAAGTAAAACCAAATCACCCTCAGTTTGGCGCATCAGCTCCAGTACAGCATCAACTTGGCTATGCTCATCATAGACTTGAATATCGAGGTGAATGCTGTCTACTAAAAAAGATGGTTTTTGATAGTCTTTTAAATAGACGGTTTGATCTGCTTCAATAATTGGATTTGCCGCAATATTCATGTCATGTCCTAATGCTATTGGTCTACAGCTTTATATTGTGTATGTTTTGATCATACGACAAGTTTGCCATGCTGTCTGTGTATGTTGAATGATATTTATATGGGCACGTTGAATAGGCTTTTCAATTCTATTTGTCTTATCCCTCTCATATGATTGCACCAAGTGAATAAGAAACAGTCAACGCCCTTATCGTGCCGTGCTTGTTTAGCAATATTTGCACCAGCCTTTACACTTACACAGTGCCATTAGCTCTCTACCATTCTAGCGCTGAGAAACTTAAAAACATCGATAAGATATAAAGCCAGCTCTTTTCAAATATCTAACTTAATTTTCAAATCGGCTACATTTTGTGCACAGTTTTTGCTTGTATCTAAATATGCATAGCGCATGATAAAACTTAAGCAAAACAAATAGAGGTGTGAGATGTACTTAAAAGACCATATCGTCCGCGTCGAAAATATAAAAATGCTGCAAGCAATGAATGCTGCAAAAATTGATCATAAAGTCATTGCCCTGTTCATGAGCTGTGAAGGGATGCCATTACAAGCACACGATGTCAGCAGCATTCTAAATCACTACGACACACTGGGGAGTAAAAAGTTGCCAAGCAAAAAAGTTCAAGCCATGATTGAAGCTAAAAAATTAGGTATGGAAGATGACTCTCTACCTTGCCCCGTTTAAATTCTACTTCTACAAAAAATACGGTGCATGCCGTATTTTTTTCGCCCTATATTCACCAATGCATTGCTTCACCCGTCTAGCGTTTACAAAGCACCTCTGCTTGTTCAATTACACTGCAATTTACAACGCCTTTATAAAATTTTAGCGTGTATAATTTGAGAAAATCCTGAGTTTCAAATTCATCTTATGTCGCTTCAAATTTTGCACAAACAACTTGATGAAAGCACGCCTTGTCCACTTTGTCAGGCGGCCATGTTTTGGGTGGATGCTGAACAATACGACAAAGAAATTAACTTTCATGAATGTAGCCACTGCCAACATCGTGTTTTTAGCAATTCAAATTTAAATTGCCACTGCGACAGTTGCTTAGCGCAGCGCAAAAAAATATTGAAAGAAACTCGTCAGCAAGAACAGCGTAAAACCAAAACCAAGGACATTTATGAGTTTGAACTGGGTCAACTCAGTTTTATGCATAAATTATTTTTATTGGCCCTGTTAGATGACTACGCACAAGAACATACACAGCATCAAGAGTTTATTGATTGGGAACAGATCAAATATTTTAGCATCACTCCCAATTATCTCTTTCAAAATAGCCTCGTCAAACAACTGGTAAAAGAACAGATACTCGTTGCCAAAGATTTTGCCAGTGAAGCCCACCAGTATTATATTAATGTGCGTTTGGACGGCTATTCTGAACCCAGCCTATTTAGTGTTACGCAGCAGTTACGTTATTGGTTTTATGAAAATCTTAGCCTTGGTGTGCCTTTTAAGACCGCGGATGAAGTCAAAAATGCCTTGTACCAATTGCTCTATCAAGAAATTATCCAATTTATGCAATTTTACTGCCGTACTTGGGGCATTCAAATTGCAGGAAATAACAGTTTCCAAGTGTTTTGTTATCGTTTACTCGATGTACTCGCAGTCGGACAAATTTATTATTTAATCCAAACTGCATTGGAGTATTTATATGAACGGAAAGCCTTACAACCCAGAAATGAAAACTTCATCAACACCAACTTGTTGAAAAAAACTTTACAACAATACCGTGAACGCAGTGTCGCTGAAAAATGGGAAACCTCAACGCTGCCGCGACCGCATAACTTACCATTCAGCAAAATGAGCGAAGTGTTATTTTTCCGATTTTTAGGCTATGACGAAGCCATTTTCTTCCAGCCTGTCTCTCGTTCATGGCAAAAAATTGAGCCGCGTTTAAGCTTCTATTCACAAAAACGCTGTATGTACTGTGGGTCAAATGAGCTCACAGTAGATTATGATGCTGACCAATATGTGACTTTATTTTGTCGTAAATGTAAGCATCAAGACCACTATTTCACCAAATAAGGGCACCCACTATGACCCAGCTTTTAGACCTGTCCTTGCTTAACACAAAACAATCGATTCAAGACCAAACCGATGTCTTGGTGGCCTATGTTGCTGAAGCTTGGACTGCCCTGCAAACGCAACAACCTTTGGTGCAATGTATCACCAACAGTGTTGCTGCCAACTATGCAGCCAATGTTTTATTGGCTGCGGGCGCCTCACCGGCCATGATTGATAATCCCTTTGAGGCGGAAAGTTTCACCCGTATTAGTGCAGCGCTCAGTATTAACCTAGGTACGCCAACCTCTGAACAGATGCAAGCCATGCAAATCTCGGCACAAACCGCACAGCAGCAAAACATTCCGTGGGTATTAGACCCTGTGGGATATGGTCCATTTTTAAAATGGCGCTCTGAAATGGTAGATCAGCTTTTAGCTTTTCAACCCACGGTTATTCGTGGCAATGCATCTGAAATCAGCACACTTGCGGGAAACCAGATCGAAACCAAAGGCGTTGACAGCACAGTAAGTAGTGCCGATGTCTACCATCAAGCAAAAACACTTTTAGCGCAGGCTGAAGTCATTGCGATTTCTGGCGAGTCTGACTATATTCTCTCAAAACAACTTGATGCTGTAATTCAAGTCAATGGTGGTTCGCATTTACAACCCAAAGTTACTGCTACGGGTTGTGCCCTTGGTGCATTAATTGCTGCCTATAGCGCAGTCACCAATCCTGTCATTGCAGCGCTTTCTGCGCATGTCCACTTTGCCATTGCTGGGCAACTTGCTTATACCCAAAGCCAAAACACAGGAAGTTTTAATGTAGCGTTTATGGATCACATTCATCAAATGAAAGCTGAAACCATTTATGAATATACGGATATACAACTTATCCGTACCTCAGCCTAAATAAAGTATGGCGAGAGTTTCTGCTTAGGCAACTTCTCGCCCTAAAAACACGTTCATCGCCGCTTCTAGCAGAGTCAGCACATCTAATTTACAGATACACATCAAGCCCATGCCAATAAAATAATCAGGCGTATGTTGCATATAAAAGTTGATATGACGACTGGCTCGATTTCGAAGCCGAATCAACTGTTCAGGCGTGGTCTGCGGCAGTACACATGGATGCACAAACACATCATCACTGCGCTGTTGCACATTCACATGACGGTTTTGCATTAGATCAAGAACCTGTAAATAATCCTCAGGCATTGGCACTTCTGCACGCGGATAAAAGCGTTTTGAACGTGACGCGAACAGCCGATATACTTTTGGCTGCATCAAACTCGAAACAAACCATAACTGACGCGTGGGATATTTTAAACGATAACCTAAAGTTACTCGAATTGCGGATAAGAGTGTTCTGTTTTGATTTCGGTAGTCAGGTAAAAAAGCTGCACGCGAGCTAAGAATATATAAAGGTTGATGCGCTGTCTTAAGCTTCAAGATGGCAATAATATTTTGCCCAACTATTTTTCCGCGATGATAAAAACGAATAATAGGTAATGCCACTACATCAGGGTTATACAACAATTGATGCAGTTCTGCTGGGATTGCATTTGGGAAAATTTGTCGATCAAAATTTTCAAGCTCTTCAAATAGAACTTGTTTTTTCTCTACTGAAAGCTTTTTAAAATCAACGACCTTTTCCATAAGTTGCATGAAGTGTTTCCGTTCTTATTTTGATCACTTGTTTTACTGCTATAGTCTAAATACAATGCTTTGATGAGCATCTGTATAGAAAAAACTGTCTTCACAAAACCGATAACGTCAAGGGCCAAATACGACAGCCAAATTGTGGGCATAGAATAACTGCTTTTTATTTAAGTGCATAGCGCTTATTTTATAAGCAGAAAAAATGCCAGCACGAAGCTGACATTTTTCTCACAATCTAGTTTTGCAATGATTAAGCAGTACGATAGCTAATATTCACGGTCTTAATTCGGTTTGAATCTAATTCAAGCACTTCAAAGTGAACACCACGGTAGTCCAGTTGAGTTCCAACGTGTACATCACCGTGGGTTTTATCTAGGATTAAACCGGCAACACTGATATAGCCTGCATCTTCTTCAACCAAATCGATCATCCCAAGTTCCAGTTCAAGCTGATATAAATCCAGCATGCCTGTCGCCTTCCACGTCTGCTCATCTATCTTCATCAAATCAAGTTGCTCATCGGCATCAGGAAATTCACCAGCAATCGCTTCAAATACGTCAAGCGGTGAAACAAGGCCCTGCACATTACCAAACTCATCGCTCACCAAAACCAATGAACCTTTAGACGTTCTTAACGTATTAATCGCATCAATGACTTTCATTTTTTCAAAAATGTAAATTGGACGATGACGTTTGATCAAGTCTTTCAATTGCTCTTCATCATCTAAGACATCAAGCAACTCTTTGGCGCGCGCAATACTGATCACTTTATCCAAGCTACCGCGGCACACTGGAAATAAACTGTGCGGTACAGACAATACCTGTTCACGAATTTTCTCAGGTGAATCATCAAGATTGACCCACGAAATTTGACTACGCGGTGTCATGATCGAAGCGACTGAACGTTCAGCCAACGTCAATACACCACCAATCATATAACGCTCCTCATCCGCAAAAGTTTCTTGCGCTTGAAGCTGATCAGGGTCTTCAGCTTGGAGCTTACCACCCATGAGTTTTAAAATAGAATCCGCAGTACGATGACGCAGAGGAATTTTCGCTTCATGTTTTGCCACATTTCGCTCACCAAATTGGTTAAAGGCTTCAATCGCAATGGCAACACCAATACCCGAATAGATATAACCTTTAGGAATGTGGAAGCCGAAACCTTCCGCAATCAGGCTGATACCAATCAACAGTAAGAAGCTTAAACACAAGATGACCACAGTCGGATGACGGTTTACAAAAGTCATTAATGGTTTCGACGCCAACAGCATGACCACCATGGCAACGACCATAGCCACCATCATCACATTGATGTTGTCGACCATACCAATCGCTGTAATCACCGAATCCAGTGAGAACACCGCGTCAAGGATCACAATCTGTGCCACAACTGCGGTGAAACCTGCATAGACTACATTGGTGGTCAGCTTAACTTCGGGCTTACCTTCAATTTTTTCATGCAATTCGGTAACGGCTTTATAGACTAGGAACAAGCCACCAAATAAAAGAATGAGATCTCGCCCAGAGAATGTCCAATCTAAGACAGTAATCAGCGGTCGAGTCAACGTGACTAACCAAGTGATGATAAACAACAAGCCCAAGCGCATTAAAAGTGCAAGCGACAGACCAATGACACGCGCTTTATCGCGTTGCTCAGGAGGAAGTTTTTCAGCCAAAATGGCAATAAAGACTAGGTTATCAATACCTAAAACAATTTCTAATATAATCAGCGTAAGTAAACTTACCCATATTCCCGGATCTAATAAAAATTCCATTATTTTATTACCCCAGAATTATGTTTCTGTTTTAAAAGCATAGACCTGCACGGCGACGGATCCATATTTGTGACCTGTTCAACTAAAGATGAAATAATTATGCCTGAGATGTTTGGCTTGTAATAATTTTTTTATGGTTTTTAACAAAATTTTAATATTCGACCACTTATTATGCAAAAAATACATAAAAATATCGAAATCTCTGTTCGAAATTTTGTCACTTAATGCCAATTGTCACATTCAATAAAGATTAGACGCGGCGGTCACTTTTTAGTTTTTCTAATTAAACGCACCTTAAAATAAACAACAAACAATTGTTTTTATTAAATTATTTATTTTAATAATAATTAAAAAACATCAATTTACTACATTTATGGCTCCTATGAATGACACTTTTTGTTAAAAACGCTAGTTCACAAATCCATTTTTTTCACTAAAATGAAACACGACCAGCATTATTGTAAAATTGGTCAGTTGCTCGAACCAAGGATGCACGGATTGATAGTCCGATCAAAATAATTGAAGACAGGATTCATCGCTATGAACAATGAAAAAGCATTGACCTTCAGTAAGACGTCAAAAATGCTTGCCAATACTAGCTATGAAGGCGCATATCTGCATTTAGACTCCTCATTTGATCAGCATCAAATTAAAGTTGTGGTTTCGCATAATAACCAAAAGTTTGAAATGCACTTGCCTATCGTTCTACAGGACGGTGTTCCCATGGCTAAACTCTCTTTAGATTCTCACCAGAATGCTGAAGTCGAAGATGAAGTTGTACAATTTGCACAAAGCATTGTGAGCTTCCATCAAGATAAAGACGGCTATACCCAGTCTCATCTAAACAGCCACGCTTAACTTTTCTTGATTACAGGCCAAGGTTATCTATTAACAAATTTCGTTTATGGTGATAAATCCAGTAATTTTTTATTGATAAGTGTATGAGCGTTCACATAAAATGTGTTCAAATGATCTATAAAATAAAAATACGATTCACGGGGAATCCCTCACATGACCAAAAAGTACAGTAAGTTCCTACCAGGTTCTGAAGATTTTTCTTTAGAAAGTTTTCCATTTTACTGGGTAACGCAAGTACATGCACAGTATGTACTCAATGTCGATCACGCTTTAAAAAAGTATGGTTTAGATAACTCACGTCGTCGTATTTTACTGGCTCTAGACTCAAAGCCACATGCCAGTGTTTCTGATTTATCTGACATGGTGGTCTCTAAAATGTCGACAACCACCAAAATTGTCTATCGTTTAAAAGATGAAGGATTGGTTGAAACTTATTCTTGTGAAGACGATGCACGCATCACCCGCGTCCTTCTCACTGAAAAAGGTGTTGAAATGACCAATAAGATTAATGATCTCACCAGTGTTGTACTTGAGCAATCATTTGAAGGCTTAACACCTTTGCAAATTGAAAAAATGATGGAAAGCTTAAAACACGTGTTTAAAAATTTAGCTCGCTAAACCGTTTAAAAGTCGAAAAAGTTGAGTTGGGGACTCACTTTTTCGACTTTTATTTTCGGCACATGTGAACATTCAAACTCTTCAACAGGAAAGCCTTGTACAAAAGATTGAATATTTGGTGATTTCCAACTGAGCCACTCCTCTAAGCGTTCATGTGGAATCACAATCACTGAGCGTTTCACATTCCCCGGCTCATGAAACTCCCGCATCATTGGGTGGTCTATAGCATCCATTGTAAGCATGGTGGCTGAACGGACTACCTCGCCTGCTATACGACAGATTTCATAAAGTGCAGCAACAAAAATAACCTGTCCATCCTGTCGTCTAACACCCCATTTCTGCGGCTTTTGTTCTATATATTTTGACTCATAAAATTCAAAAACTGGGATCACCCCAAACTGATATTTGGAAGTGGCCTCAATAAAACTGGCCTTTTGCAGAAGTGTCTCACTTCGAGCATTATAGGTTTTGCTTGCAATACTCTTATCTTCTGCCCATTTTGGTATTAAGCCAAAATGTACCTTTCGCCACTCAAAACCTATATTTGATTTGAACAATAAAGGCAGCTCATAACCAGGATAGACTTCTTCGACATAATCAAACGGAATTTCAGGTAGACCAAACTGTTGTACTTGAGCAAGGGTTAGAGGTTTAAAATTAGCGCACATGGATTTTCATCCAACTTGATGGTTAACAATAGTATGACGAGCTTTATATAATGAATTGTATAAGGCTTTTATCCGCAGCGTCTAGCTGAAATACTTGTTTAGCCCTATGCTTAAACCCATTCATAGCTCTAAGCAAGCGCCAATCTATAGATCACTATTACCCAAAATTAAATCAGTCTTATTGTTTTCCTCCATAGACATAGTGCGACTTATTTCAGCCAATAAAAAAGCCTCCGAAGAGGCTTTTTTAGCTTTACAGATTAGTCACCTGTATAACCTTTTAACTTCAAACGTGCAGCATGCAGAAGTGGCTCTGTATAACCTGATGGCTGCTCACCGCCTTTAAACACTAGGTCATACGCTGCTTTGTATGCATAACCATCGAAGCTTGGCGCCATAGGTGTGTAAAGCGGATCGTTTGCATTTTGCTCATCTACGATTTTCGCCATACGCTGCATCACTTCGTCAACTTGCGCTGCAGATACGATGCCATGACGCAACCAGTTTGCAACGTGTTGAGATGAAATCCGTAAAGTTGCACGGTCTTCCATTAAACCAACGTTGTTGATGTCTGGAACTTTCGAACAACCTACACCCAAGTCAACCCAACGCACAACATAACCCAAGATCCCTTGAAGGTTATTTTCAAGCTCTTTGGTTTTCTCTTCATCAGTCCAGTTGGTATCTGTCGCTAAAGGTGGTGTTAACAAATCATCTAATGATAAAGGCTGAGTATTCAATAATTCTTTTTGACGCTCAGACACGTTGCATTGGTGATAGTGAATCGCGTGAATAACAGCACCAGATGGAGATGGAACCCATGCACAGCTTGCGCCCGCTTCTGGATGTTCAATCTTAGTGTTGTACATGTCTAAAAGCATGTCTGGTTTTGGCCACATGCCTTTACCAATTTGCGCTTTACCACGTAATCCCGCTTGAAGACCGATCATTACATTACGGTTTTCATATGCAGGGAACCAAATTTGTGATTTCACTTCACCCTTACGAACAAATGGACCTGCTTCCATAAAGGTATGGATTTCATCACCTGTACGGTCCATGAAACCTGTGTTAATAAAGATCGTACGGTCTTTTGCTTGCGCAATACAGTTTTTCAAGTTTACAGATGTACGACGTTCTTCATCCATAATACCGATTTTTAAAGTTTTTGCAGGCAAGCCAAGCGCTTGTTCTGAACGCTCAAACAACTCAACAGCAAAAGCAACTTCTTCAGGACCATGCATTTTTGGTTTTACGATGTACATTGAACCTTTACGAGAGTTCTTGTTTTCGTTTTCACCTTTAATGTCTGCGAAAGACAATAGTGGAGTGATTAATGCATCCATAATCCCTTCGTAGATTTCAGCGCCATCTACAAGGATCGCAGGGTTGGTCATGAGGTGACCCACGTTACGAAGAAGCATCAATGAACGGCCATGAAGTTTCGTTTCACCACCAATCAAATTTTTGTGCGTACGGTCTTTATTCAAAGTACGCGTAACGGTTTTACCATTTTTCTCGATAGACTCTGAAAGTGTACCTTTCATCAAACCTAACCAGTTACGGTAGCCTTCAACTTTCTCTTCTGCATCTACAGCAGCGATCGAATCTTCTAAGTCTTGAATTGTGGTTAAAGCAGACTCAAGTACTAAATCTTTTACGCCAGCCGCATCTGTTTTACCAATTGGGCTGTTTGCATCAACTTCAATCACAACGTGTAAGCCATTGTTTAAAAGTACGATTTCTGTTGGTGCAGATTCTTCGCCATTGAAACCCACAAATTGTGCTTCTTTAGCCAAAGTCGATGTTGAACCGTCTTTTAACGTCACAACTAACTTTTTGCTTTCAACTGCATATTTTGTCGCATCAGCATGCGAACCATTTGCTAATGGGAAGGTTTCATTTAAGAAGTTTTTAGCAAATGCAATAACTTTGTCACCACGTACAGGGTTATAGCCTTTACCTTTTTCCGCGCCACCGTCTTCAGGGATCACGTCAAAACCGTAAAGTGCGTCATATAAAGAGCCCCAACGTGCGTTTGCAGCATTTAAGCAGTAACGTGCATTACGCACAGGTACCACCAATTGCGCACCAGCCAATAATGCAATTTCTTCATCTACATTTTCTGTGCTGATTTGGAAATCTTCTACTTCTGGTACTAAGTAGCCAATTTCAGTAAGGAAAGCTTTGTAAGCTCCAAGTTCAAATTTGTTGTTGCGGTGCCATTCATCGATCTTCGCTTGAATGTCGTCACGCTTAGCCAATAGTGCTTTGTTCTTTGGGCTAAGATCGACAACGACTTGTTCAAAGTTTTTCCAGTAAGTTTCACTGTCCAAACCTGAACCTGGAAGTGCTTCATTTTCGATGAAATCGTAAAGTTCTTTAGCAATCGCTAACTTGCCTTTTTGAATACGTGCAGTCATTGTCTTTCCTGATATTGCTACTTTTTATACAAGAGATTCTAGTATACCGATTTAAACTTGGCTGAATAGTAATATCACCGTGCGAAATAGTGATCATTTTTTATTTAATAAAGTATACAAACTACCAAATAAAATACTGCTCAAGGCACAAGCATTATCAATTTACAAAATGCTCTTTAGTAGTTTATTAAGTTTTTGAAATGCCGAAATTAGACTTAAGTGCAGTTTTGTATATTTTTTACACTTAAAACCAATATTCTCCCTATTTTCAATCCTGATTAAGCCATGATTATTCAAAAAAGTCGATAAATTAATCGATGAAAATGCACATAAAAAAAGCACCCTTTTGGGTGCTTATATTTTTAAATTTCTTCTTGTTGTTTACTTGCTTCAGCTTGTATTTGTCGATGCGCTTCATTCAAGTAATCATCTGATTGCATTTCCAATAAACGTGAACGCGTGCGTTCAATTTCAAAGGCTAATTTATCACCAGAGTACAAATCAATAATTGTATCTTCTGAGGTTAAAATCAGTTTTACCCCACGGTCATAAAACTCATCGACCAGATAAATAAAACGACGCGTCCCTTCAGAAAGATAATCGGTCAAATGCGGAACATTACTCACCAACACCGTATTATAAATATTTGCAATTTCGATAAAGTCAGCAGGACTACGTGGTTTTAAACACAGCTCTGAATACTCACACCATAAAACATCTTCAGTATGCCCGACCGTTTCTACAATACGATTATTAATAATAATCGGCTCATCTGAAATGGTTTGAGTTTGGGTCAATGCGCTAAAACGCTGTGCGATCCAACGTTGGTGCTCATGTGTTAAAGGAGATTTAAAGAGTTGCGCTTGCTTTAAAACACGCAAACGATAGTCCACGCCTGCATCTACATTTAAAATCACACACTGCTGCTTCACCATTTCAATGGTTGGAATGAAACGATCACGGTGAATACCGTTTTTATACAAACCATCTGGCGCAATGTTTGAGGTTGCCACCAAGGTAATGCCACGTGCAAAAAGCTTTTGGAACAAATCACTAAGAATCATGGCATCCGTCACATTCGAGACGAAGAACTCATCGAAACAAATGACCACTGCTTCTTTATAAATTTGATCCGCAACCGCATCTAAAGGGTTACGCTGACCTGAAAGCTTGTTGAGCTCACGATGTACATGTTGCATAAAATGGTGAAAGTGCATCCGTGTTTTACGACGAAATGGAATTGAGTCATAAAACTGATCCATCAACCATGTTTTACCACGGCCTACACCACCCCACATATATACACCACGGGGAGAAGTTTGACGACGGAAACGACGGAATGCTTTTTTAGATGCCTTAAAACGTTGAATTAATTCATGCCAAACGCGATCCAACTCATGAACGGCCTGAGCTTGTGCCTCATCAGACATGAACTGTCCGGATGCTAAGGCTTGCGCATAGCGCTCTGCAGGAGATAAAGGACTGAATGCGGTAGGTGAATTAAAATCTGACATATCATTTAATACTGTTTTTAGGCTATATCAATTATAGCGGAGTGGAAAAGTTAATATATAACACTTTGGCATAATTATGCTTAGGCTATTTCCCATATTGTCGTGGACTGTAACCAAACCACCGTTTAAATGCATGATTAAAGGCTGCAGGCTCCGAGTAACCCAATAACTCTGCAATCATTTCAATGGAGTATTCCTGATATTCCATCAAATGTAGTGCACGGTCTTTCATTAATTGCTCACGAATTTGTTTATAACTGCTATTTAACTGTTGCAACTGATGTCTTAAGGTTCGCTCTGGCAAATTCAACGCTTGCGCGGTTTCAGCCATGGTCGGCAGTAAACCTCGTTGCAACTCCAAATAATCCTGCACCCGCTGAATCAAGCTCGGTTGCTCTGCCGTTTCTTCCAAACGTTGTAATTCCGCCTGACATTTGCCTGCATAAACGTTAAATGTCATCAAATCTGCTGAAGGAATTGGTACATTTAAAACCCATTCGTCAAACCAAAATTCAGCTTGCTGCGTACCAAAACTCACTTGTTGACCATAAACCTGCTGATAGAGCGCCAGTTTTTTCGCATCTTCAGGTCGTGCAACAGGTAAAGTAATTCGAATCCCAGGCATTTCCAGCCCAATCATCTTATAAATATCTTGTAAAAACTTATAGGTTCCCGCTATCTCAGAATGTGCACGCAACTGTCCCACAGACGTTTGTAGGTCTCGCGGTAGATAACATAGTGCGACTTGATCATTTTGTTTTTTCAAACCCAATAAGCCACTCAAATGCGTCAAACTTTGATAGCGAATACCCTGTTCTAACGCGGTATGTGTCGTTGGACTGGTCATCAACAACATCAATAAAGGGCCATATCCTGCCAAAACATAATGCTGACCAATGAACAAGCCTTGCTCAGGCTCAATATCCTCTGCAATGATTTTCAAAATATCCCACTCTAGAGCAGGATGAATGATCGCATTCGGATCAAGCGACTCCACACGTAAGCCAATGCTTTGTAACTTTTGATCGACTGCGACTCCTGCTTTACGCATTCCTTGAATCAAATACATCAAGCCAAGTACAGAACGTTTCATAATCAATTAAAAGCAAAATATTGGCCTATGTTTTACTACAGCCACCTAGCGTACAACAATTGCCGAATCTATCAATTTTCTTGTCAGGGCTATCATAGACCTTCTGGATAGTTGCTCTACAATAAAGTAAAACAAAAAGGAAAAACAAATGCAGGCAGCAAATTCAACACCCCCGCAGGTAAAAATCGCCATTATTGGTGCAGGCTTTGGTGGTTTAGCGATGGCTATTCGCCTTTTGCAAAATAATATTCGTGATTTTGTCATTTTGGAAAAAGCCAGTGAAATAGGTGGCACATGGCGTGAAAACCAATATCCGGGCGCTGCTTGTGATGTACAGTCACATCTCTACTCCTTGTCTTTTTCACCCAAGACCGACTGGTCTAAACGTTATGCTGAAGCACCTGAAATTTATCAATACATGCAAACACTTACCGCTGAGCATCAATTGCAGCCTTATATCCGCTTTCACACCGAAGTCAGTGCTGCACATTACTTAGATAATCAGTGTTTATGGCAACTCACCCTCAATCAAAATGAAACTCTGACCGCTCAATTTGTCATTTTCGCATCTGGTCCGTTGCATGTACCGCAAATTCCGCATATTGCGGGTATCGAGAAGTTTAAAGGCAAAGTTTTCCATTCATCACAGTGGGATCATAACTATGACCTCAGCAATAAAAATGTTGCCTCTATTGGCACTGGGGGTAGCGCGATTCAATATATTCCTGAAATTGCAGAAAAAGTGAAGCAACTCTACGTACTACAAAGGACAGCTGCATGGGTTATTCCTCGGGATGAACGTCGTTATTTACCCATTGAGAAAAGACTGTTTCATCGATTTGATTGGTTTCGAAAAATTCATCGAGCTCGTCTGTATTGGACAAATGAATCTCGTGTAGTTCCCATTATGAAACCACAGGTCATGAAATATGCACAAAAACTAGCAGAAGCGTATATTCACCATCAAGTCAAAGACCCTGAAACTGCAGATAAGCTGATTCCCAACTATATTATGGGTTGTAAACGCATCTTGGTCTCCAACAAATATTATCCAAGCTTTAACCGTAAAAATGTGGAGTTGGTTACCAATGATATTTTGGAATTAACTGAGGACAGTATCATCACCAAAGATGGAAAAAAGCGTCCGATTGATTGCCTCATCTATGGCACAGGTTTTGTGACTGACCCACGTATTTATCTTAAATCCTTTAGCTGTACAGGGCTGAATCATGTTGAGCTTACAGACGCGTGGAAAGATGGAGCCGAAAGCTTCTATGGAATTAGCACCAAAGGCTTCCCAAACTTATTTCAGCTTTTAGGGCCCAATACAGTCTTAGGTCATAACTCGGTTATTTTTATGATTGAGTCACAAGTCAATTACATTTTACAGCTCATCGAGATGGCAGAAAAAACCCAATCTCAAGCAATCGTTGTGAAAGCAGATATTCAAGATCAATTTAATCAGCATTTACAAAGTCAATTTACAGATACCATTTGGCAATCTGGCTGCGTCAGTTGGTATCAACAAGCGGACGGGAAAAATTTCTCTTTATGGCCTAGCTATACATGGAAGTATTGGCTAAAAACACGAAAAGCCAATCCTGCGGACTATCGTTTTTTAAATTCTAAGCAAGATAGTCAAGCAATAAATTAAGATCGCGGTCATAATAAGTTAGTATTTTTTCACACTTTATTTGACATGCAATCGTTTTGGTTGATTTTTCAGCTTCTTATTTGTTTAGCACTTGGATTTGTTTTGGCGCGTCGTTTACCCAAATGGCTTGAACGACTTGCCTTTCAAATCCTGCCCTATTTTACTTATATTCTCTTAATCGCAATTGCGATTGAGTTTTCAACGACGTTGCATAGCATTGCCGAACCTTGGCAGATACTCAATCATGCAGCGCTTTTAGCAGTTATGACCAGTATCGGTGCTTTTGTCTGTTGTTACATATTATTTAAACTTTTGGGCTACCAACCCAGTCATGGCAAAGTGTCCATGAGCATTGTGAGCAAATCATTAATCAATATCAGTTATGCATTTATCGCACTGGCCTTGGGTTATGGTTTGGCAGAGCTATCTTCAATTTTCGGCTATACGCTTCATATCAGTACATGGAACTTGTTACTGGTTTTCATGTTCCTGATTGGGCTTGATTTAGCCTATTCGCCACTAGATCGCTCATGGTTGAACTGGCAAATCCTGCTCGTTCCACTTGGTTGTATTCTGGGTTCAATTATCGGGGCGTTTGTAACGGCCTATTTTGTGCCGAGCATTCAACTAAAAGACTTGATTATGTTATCTCAAGGTTATGGTTTCTACTCTATGACTGGCATTGTGGTCACAGAGTTAAAGAATGCACATTTAGGCAGTATTGCACTGATGAATGATTTGTTCAGAGAAATCTTTGCGATTGTGTTTATGTACATCATTGGCTGGCGTTACCCTCGCTCTGCGATTTCATCTGCAGGCGCTACAGCAATGGATGTCACACTGCCAATGGTCAAACAAGCCTGTGGGAATGACTTTATTCCACATGCCATGGTGAGCGGTTTCATTCTGTCAGTTTTGGCACCAATTGTCGTCAGCGTATTGGCTGCACTATAAAGCGTAGCGCTCTATTCGATGCCGTCTTTTTATTTTGCTATTTCCACGTAAATTACAAACAATTTTTAAAAAAATTTAATCCATAAAAAAAGCCTTTCGAAAGAAAGGCTTTTTAAATTTCTAGTCGCTTAAAGCGTCGCTAAAATATCTTTGAGCATCTGACACGGGTTTGCAGACTGCGTAATTGGTCGACCAATCACTAGATGTGTTGCACCGTCTAACATTGCTTGTTTTGGCGTTACAATACGCTTTTGGTCATCCGCACTTGAACCCTCAGGGCGAATGCCCGGCGTCACCAAAGCAAACTCTGAACCCAAAGCCTCACGCAACATTTTTGCTTCTTGCGCTGAACATACCACACCATCTAAACCACTGTCTTTAGTCAATTTTGCTAAACGTTTGACTTGTTCAAATGGTTCAATATCCAGACCAATATCGGCTAAATCTTCACGGCCCATCGAGGTTAATACCGTTACTGCAATCAGTTGAGTGTTATAATTACCCGCCTTTAAGCGCTCAACGCAAGTTTCCATCATTTTACGGCCACCTGAAGCATGGACGTTTACCATCCAAACCCCCATATCTGCAGCAGCACATACCGCTTGCGCAGTCGTATTTGGAATATCGTGAAATTTTAGATCTAAAAAGACTTCAAAGCCTTCACCATGTAAAGCTTTAACAATAGATGAGCCTTCATGGGTAAATAATTCTTTACCGACTTTTACACGGCATAATTGAGGGTCTAATTGCCCAGCAATCGTCATTGCGTCATAATGACTTTTTGCATCTAAGGCAACAATAATACTCATGGGGAGACCCTTCAAACTCACAAAATTATGGCATTATACGGATTAAGCCTAAAACGACCAAGACTATTTTTCTAAAAACTATTTAAAATTCAAACTAAGTTCTTTATTCATATACTTTTTATATAGTTATCAATATTTTAAATCACAATAAAAAACGCCTTTGGCTATATATCCAAAGGCGTTTAAATCAAACTTGCTTCAATACTTGGTAAGATAAAAACCTTAATTCATATTGTGGCTTAAAGCGGTGTAGATGGACGATCATTAGGATTGATATCTAACACCGTTTTCTCATGTCTTGTATGTGCTGCAGCTTCAGCAGCAGCCAGCTGAGCGGATTGAATCTGCTCTTTACGAAGGTGATCAATGTCTTTACGTAGTCGCTTAATTTCCCAACCTTTCTGGAATACACGAAATACCTGAACACCAATTAACAAACCCAACACAATTCCTAAAGCCATTGTTAATAATAACAATAGACCTAAACGCATTGCTGGAACCTGTATAAACAACAGATCAACGGTTAGCTCAGTTCCGTTTTGTAGTACCAAAGCTAGGCAGTAGCCAAACAGTACAATTAATAATGCGAATAATACGTAACGCATAAGCACCCCAATAAATTTTATTCGCCTGCAGTCTCGTTTACTGCATCACGTAATGCTTTACCTGGTTTGAAATGTGGAACAGCTTTAGCAGCCACTTCTACCGACTTACCCGTTTTAGGATTACGCCCAACACGAGGCTCACGGTGATGGAGTGCAAAACTACCAAAACCACGAATTTCAATACGATTATCTGAAGACAAAGATGCAATCATTTGATCAATCATAATCTTAACAGCTTCTTCCACTAATGGCTCTGCTAAGTGCGGGTTTTTAAGAGAAATACGCTCTATTAAGTCAGACTTATTAAGTGCTTCAGTAGTCATCTGCGACCTCTTTAATTATCAAGCTACCTTGTAGATAGATTGATAATAACCTGTTTAAATACAAAACGGTAGCGTAATAAGTGAATACTACGCTACCGTTTATTGTATTTGTGTAAAAAGTATTAGTTAACTTACATTAACAATACAATTCAAACATCTACTTAGTTGCCCATTTGAGCTTTGATCAAATCACCAATAGTCTTAGGACCATTGTCTTGACCAGTAGTTGCTGTCTTCAAGTTAGCAACTGCTTCTTTCTCTTCAGCTTCGTCTTTCGCTTTGATAGACAAGTTGATAGAGCGAGATTTACGATCTACGTTGATGATTTTCGCTTCAACTTCTTGACCAACTTCAAGGAACTTAGTTGCATCTTCAACGCGGTCGCGGTTGATTTCAGATGCTTTAAGAGTCGCTTCAACTTCGTCAGCTAACTTAAGTGTTGCGCCACGAGCGTCAACAGCAGTTACAGTACCTTTTACAAGTGCACCGCGTTCGTTAGCAGCTAAGAAATCGTTGAACGGATCGCTGTTCATTTGCTTAATGCCAAGGCTGATACGGTTGCCTTCAGCGTCTACAGACAAGATAACCGCTTCAACTGTGTCACCCTTCTTGTAACGACGGATAGCTTCTTCGCCTTGTTCGTTCCAAGAAATGTCAGACAAGTGAACTAGACCATCGATACCGCCTGGTAAACCGATGAAGATACCGAAGTCAGTGATTGACTTGATAGTACCTGAAACTTTTTCACCTTTGTCGTGGTTCTTAGCAAACTCTTCCCATGGGTTAGCACGAGTTTGTTTGATACCAAGAGAAATACGACGACGCTCTTCGTCAACTTCAAGAACCATAACATCAACTTCATCACCAATCTGAACAACTTTAGATGGGTGGATGTTTTTGTTCGTGTGGTCCATTTCAGAAACGTGTACTAAACCTTCAACGCCTTCAGCGATTTCTGCGAAACAGCCGTAGTCAGTTAAGTTAGTTACGCGAGCTTTAACGATTGAACCTTTAGGGTAACGGTTCATGATCGCTAACCATGGATCTTCGCCTAATTGCTTAAGACCTAAAGATACGCGGTTACGTTCTTTGTCAAACTTAAGTACTTTAACAGTAACTTCTTGACCAACTTCAACAACTTCTGATGGGTGCTTGATACGCTTCCAAGCCATGTCAGTGATGTGAAGAAGACCATCAATACCGCCAAGGTCAACGAATGCGCCGTAGTCAGTAAGATTTTTGATAGTACCAGTAACTGTTTGACCTTCTTCAAGCTGAGCAAGAAGAGCTTCACGGTCAGCTGAAGATTCAGCTTCCATAACAGCACGACGAGATACAACAACGTTGTTACGTTTAGCATCAAGTTTGATTACTTTAAATTCTAACTCTTTACCTTCTAAGTGAGTAGTATCACGAATAGGACGAGTATCAACTAAAGAACCTGGAAGGAACGCACGAACTGGACCGATGTCAACAGTGAAACCGCCTTTAACTTTACCAGAGATAACACCAGTAACGATTTCGCCGTCTTCAAAGATTTTTTCAAGTTTAGTCCAAGTTTCAGCACGTTTCGCTTTTTCACGTGATAAAACTGTTTGACCCATGCCGTTGTCAAGCGCTTCAACAACAACATCAACAGTGTCGCCAACTTGAACTTCAAGTTCGCGTTGTTCATTTAAGAATTCAGCGCGGTCAACAATACCTTCTGATTTAAGGCCAGTGTCAACTGTTACCCAATCAGAATCGATGTTTACTACAACGCCTTGGATGACAGCACCCTTTTCAACGTTGAGGTTTAATTCGCTTTCTTCAAAGAGGGCTGCAAAAGATTCGGTCATGATATACCTGATAAAGTCAGCGGTCTTGGATCAGACAAGGCCGGTTTAGTTAAGCGTCTACATAGTCCATATTGAACTGATCAAGCTATGCTTCTGCTGAATATAAAAATTCGTTAGATTGCTAATTGCTTATCGATATAAGCCGTCATGAGCTGAAACACCTCATCAACGTTCAGTTCTGAACTATCAATGATGTAAGCATCAGCCGCTGGTCTGAGCGGAGCAACTTCTCGCTCCATGTCACGTTTATCACGCGCCTCAATATTAGCTAAAATATCGTTTATTTTAGCATCCAGCCCCATACCCTGCAACTGCTTTACTCTGCGTTCAGCACGAGATTGGGCTGAAGCGGTTAAATAAATCTTGGCTTGGGCCTCTGGAAAGATGGATGTTGCCATGTCTCGGCCATCTGCAACCAAGCCCGGTGCTTGTGCAAAAGCATGTTGGCGATCGACCAGCGCAGCTCTAAGCTCAGGAATTGTTGCAACTTTTGATGCAAACTCACCAACTCGTTCAGTTCGAATGGTTTGACTAACATCTTCACCATTGAGCAAGACTTGTGTGCCTTGTGCAGAACTTAAAAATTGTATGTCTAAATGTTTAGCAATTTCGACACACTGACTCAGTTCGCCTGACAAAGCATCCAACAAATCCTGTTGATGCAATGACAGGCCCAACAAGCGATATAACGCTCCCGAATCAAGTAAATGAAATTGATAATGAGCTGCTATTTTCGCAGCCAGTGTGCCCTTACCCGAACCACTTGGACCATCAATTGTGATTATTTGAACTGTCATTGCTTACCCAAAGTTTGTTATACAGATTTAGCGAGTTTTGAAAAACCTAGTTTAATCGCAGATTTAAGCTGTGCAAGGATTAATTTACTTACAAAAGGTGCACGTGCCTGTAATTCAATCGTATAGGTCACTAAAGTTTTATTCGAGTCAATCGGCTCAAATTCAATGATACCCAAATGATGTTTGATGAGTGGATTTTTAATAATCTTGTATTCAATGCGCTCATTCACATTCATTAATGTGATTTGCTCTTGCAGTGGCTTAATTGGACCAAAACCCATACGACGTACAGAACCAAGTCCATCTGGACGTTCTGGATCTGCTGAATCTTTCACTCGCACCACTTGAACTGGTGCAAAAGCAACGTTATAGGTCGAGTGCTTAGAAAGTAAATCAAACACCTGCTCTACGGGTGCATTAAATTCTTTTTTAATCTGAATATTATTCATGGTGGTTCCAACGCCTTATTTGACAATAATTATTGTCATTTCATTTTACATGAAATTATTATTTTACGAATGGATTCATCCCTTTTCTTGTAGACGGGATAGTCGCTTTTGTTCGCGGCGCATTTTAAAAAAGTGACTGAGCTGCTGTGAGCATTGCTCATGTAAACAACCTGACTCAACCAAGAACTGATGATTGTAATAGCCCGTTTCAAATAATTTACGTGCACTTATAAGAGAGCCCGCTTTCGGCTCTGTCGCACCAAATACCACTTTTGAAACGCGTGCATGTACTAAAGCGCCCACGCACATGGTACAAGGCTCAAGCGTTACATACATGACCGCATCATCAGGTAAACGATAGTTTTGTATATTTTGACAGGCATCGCGCAGCGCTTGAACCTCAGCATGTGCGGTAGGGTCATTTAGCGTAATAGGCGCATTAAAGCCCGAACCAATAATTTTATTTTGACTCACAATGACCGCCCCAACTGGGACTTCACCTTTTGACGCTGCAATAGCAGCCTGCTCTAAAGCAAGCTGCATCCATTCACTATCTGTTTTTAAAACATCAGTCATAAAGATTAGATTACATCGTAATGTTTAAGGAGTTCATTCCAGCTTTCAATACTCGTTGTTGGTGGATTACCAGCGAAAATACCCTTTAAGCTATTACTAGCCCCTTGTTTCCATGCTGGTGACAAGTCTTTATCTACTAAACGCGCACGCACACCCTCAACAAAGTCTGCATGACGAATTTTCCAGTCCGAAATTTGCGTTTCAAGCTCAAACACTTCATTCCAAGAATGAACCTGCTTACCCCACTGCCATAACAACCATGTTAATGCAGCAGTTGTTGGTGAGCCTTTTTGCAAGTTTTCACTGGCTTGACGAAGCCAATCACTACGTGCATCACTTAAACCAACAATAGCATCATAATCATGCTCGAAGTTCACACCACGACACACACTATGAATGACATCCAAAGAGTTCTGCAATGGACCTGGACCTACCGGACGATGCATACTGTTTAATGTGTCATCAATGGCTCTAAAATCACCCGCAGGATAATGGTTCCAGTCAATATTGATGACTTTCTCAAGTACCGTATTACGCTGCGCATCACAGATGTGTGTTGCCCAACCAATACCATATGCACCCGCAGCCGTCATGATTGAACCCGTTAAGCCTGTGAACAAACCAATCGCCCCACGATCCGCCAAGAAACGCGTTGCACCCACATCTGGGTACAAACCAATATTAATTTCAGGCATCGCTAAACGTGAATGCGGTGTCACCAAACGGAATGGCGCTGCCATAAACAGACCTAAACCACCGCCCATGACATAACCTTCACCCCAGACCAAGACAGGCTTAGCATAGTTGTGTAGTAATAAATCTAAAGCATATTCTTGCTCAAAGAACTGATTGGCTGTTTCAACTTCATCGTTAATAACCAGTTGACGAAGTTTACGTACATCACCACCCGCACAGAATGCTTTTGGTGTGGTTGAATCCAACCAAATGGCTTTTACTGCGTCATCACTATGAAAATCTTGAAACACTTCAAATAAAGCTGAAACAATCGTTTCATCTAAAGCGTGAAGTGATTTTGGTCTATTTAGACGAACAATGCGCCAACCATTTTTTGCTTCTTCTACAATCAAATCTGGATGGTAGTTTTTAGAAACGGGAGAATATGTCATGCGTCCAGCTGCCAATCTATAGGCTCAATGCCATGTTGTTTAAGATAATTATTGGATTTTGAAAAAACTTTACAACCGAAGAATCCACCACGGTTTGCTGCCAAAGGTGACGGATGCGCCGCCTTTAACACCAAATGCTTTTCTTGATCAATCCGTTGTCCTTTCCGCTGCGCATATGCTCCCCAAAGAATAAAAACAATATGCTCGCGCTGTTCATTTAAAACATCAATCACGTGATCGGTAAAGTCTTCCCAACCTTGTTTTTGATGTGATGTGGGTTGACCAGCTTCAACGGTTAATACACTGTTTAACAGCAAAACTCCTTGCTGCGCCCACCGAGTTAAATCCCCATGTTTAGGAATATCAATTCCTAAATCTTTATTTAACTCATGGAAAATATTACGTAAAGATGGTGGTAAAGCAAGCCCCTTTTGCACAGAGAAACTGAGCCCATGTGCTTGATTCGGTCCATGATATGGGTCTTGTCCGAGTATTACCACTTTTACATTCGCCAAAGGCGTCGTATTAAATGCATTAAAAATCAGCGCATTTGGCGGATAAATCACTTTATTCGCTTTTATTTCCGTAACAAGAAACTGCTTTAACGCATCCATCTTAGTACTAAGCAAAAAGTCACTTAATCCATGTTTCCAACTGGCATCCAGCTGAATTTTATCAAGCTTGGTTTGCTGTTGTTCTGTTAAAGACATACTTGCGCCTTATTCCCTTACTGTATATTCCGTGACAAATTTCACAGTTTGACTTGCAATTCTACATTCGGATTGTGAAATTGGATACCTTCTTTTAATTTGGTATACATTTCAGTGTCCGTCCATTCCGCTTGGATTTGTTCTGAAAACTCGATCTGGCTTAAATCTAAAAGCCCCATCTGTACATTTTCAATATCTTCAATAAAACTCTGCGCATAGCCCGTATCGGTCTCATGCACAATCACCGAGTACACCTCTACATCGCCTTCACCGTTTTGAGTCACGGTCGATGCGAGTACTTGTTGTGCAAGATAAAAGAAAATACGTGAAAATTGTTCAGCCGATGGCGAAACAGGTAGCGACACCCAACGTGCACTAAATGTTTTACATGCTTGGATATATTCTGGATCATCGTTTTGCCAAAAACAAATCGCATGATCAAAAGCGTCATAAAGGTCTTTAATCACCCCTTTCAGCAAGCCAAAGTCATAAACCATTTGACCATGATCTAATTTCGATGCTTTGAGGAATAATTCAACTTTATAACTATGACCATGAATAGAGCGTTTACAACGATCCGATGTACAGTTGCGTACAATATGGGCATTTTCAAACTTAAATAACTTACGAATTAACATATGCCGTAATGCAATCAAACTTTCTGAGAATTGACTTTAATTATAAAGCAAAAGTAAACCTATGCTCATTTATTTTATTGTTCAATCCAATTGGTAAATCATATCAGCCTTACATTTAGCCTTTAAAAAGGTGACATACTCCGATAAGCCACATATGCCGCTTGATCTTTTCGCACCAAATCACTACTAAACTGACGCTTACGCTCACTCAGCAACACTTCAATTCTCGCTTTAAAATAGTTCGATTGTACCCCGAGAAAATCATTAACAGCAGCCCGCTGAGCCTCGTCCACTTGCTTAAACAGATCAACCTCCCACAGTTCATTAACATTGGAAAAATGCTCCAAATTGGCCCGTCTTTGCTTTTGTAAATTTTGAATAGCAGATACATCCAACTTAGGATCAATGCTGGCCAGCACCAGCGCAGGTGCAGTATTTACATTCACCTTTAATTCATTACTCGGTAAAGCACTCACATAAGGTGCAATCAGTTGATAATTACGCCCCTCAAACCCACGCACCAACTTCAACTGTTCAACATTATAAAAAGCACGATTTGGCGCCAAATACCCCTGAGCTAAACTTTGATAATAAGCAGATTCAGCACCCATCGGCCCACTGACTTCATCATCTTCATCTTGCCAATCAATCACTGCTTCTGAAAGTTGCGCAGGCAACCCAACACGTACTAATAGCTTTTCAAACCAAAGTTTTGCAGCCTCATTCGGCTTTTTATCCGACTTAACTAAAGCATTTAAATTAAATTTTCCTGACTCATCTTCTAAACGCCCAGAAACAAAACCATCTTCCACTGGGAAAGCAGGCATGGGCTTCGCCCACGTTTCTTGTAGATGATCGACCTCTGCTGCATTTTGAGCATCATCCACCAACAGCTCAGAAAAAAAAGCTTCAGCACTTTTTGCGTATAACAGAGCTTGGTTTTGTCGCATTAAATAAGCCGTACTCTCTGCGGTATTGCGCTGATGTTTCGCAATCGTAGCCGCAAGGATGGTTGCTAAAGCCACCATCACCAAAATGGTGATCAATGCAATGCCATGCTGAGAGCGCTTCAAAACATCCACCTATTTACAACGAAGACATTTAAGGAAAAATGGTTTTGCATAGAGTCCGTGAGTTTCATATCCTGCAACTTAATTTTTTTGTTTTAAAAAGTCGGTATTTAACAAACTAAACACCCATTCATAACTCACTTCATTGACAGTGAGGTTTATTTTTAAACCGCGCGGTAGTATCTTTGCCTGAGTTACATCATTTTCACTCAATGCCACCTCAGGCCATTGTGCCATTTCATTGGGATTGAGTAACATAATTTGAAATTGATCAACTGAATCAAGTAAAACACTGGTTTCAGGTTGATCATTACCGGTTTGATTTAAATTTTTATATTTATAACGGTACAGTTTTTTTTCATCTGCTTTATAAATATATTCAACTCGCTCTTCAGGCGGTATGCCTTGCATCAAAGGATCAGTCACGCCAGTTTTACTAAAGGTTAACTGACCATTTTGCAACATGACTGCGGGTTGAACCTGCCCTGCAACATTGGCAGTAATTGGAACAATTTGCACCGTGTCACGTAACACTTGCTGATATGCTTCTTGTAGCTGACCTAAGCGTTGTTCATGTTGGGTATTTCGCTCTTTAATCTTGATCAGATAATCAAAAACCTTCCAACCCAGAGCTGAAAGCACAGCAAAAATCGCGATTGCCACCAATAACTCAACCAAAGTAAAGCCTGAGCGTTTTGTCATGGTTGGGTTCCATCACGATGGTTGAAAAAAACTAAACTCGTAACACCCGAATCTACTTTTCCAGTTTCTGTATTCACCAAGCTCACTTGTACATTGACGCGTTGCACATTAGTACTAATCGTTGCCTGCGCTGATTTATCAATTTGCCAAGTTTCACCTTGTTGGGTGATTTGTTTAGAGGCCGTGCCTTGTAGCCAATCACGATTGATTTCCATCATCGAAATTTCATTCAAGGCAACAAATTGTGCCTTGGTACGCAAGATGGCGTGGGCTGTAGACTGAGTATATTGCATACCCACTTTGGTTAAAGCGACCGCTGCTGTAGCAAAAATAGCCAGTGCCACCATCACTTCCAGCAATGTAAATCCTGAGTGAGGATTAATGAAATAATGTTTCATCCGAGCGCAAGCTGGCAGACTATTCTTTAAATCTTTAGCTCGCATTTATTTTACCCAAATGATCAATTTCAATTTCTGCACCCACAGGCTCATTGGCATAATAAAATTGAATACGAACAGGTTTGGCTTCACCATTCCCCAACCAAATCAGTTTAGGCGCATTCTCTTGGGTTAAATCCTCGTTTCGGGCTTGGGAAACATCATAGTCTAAGGATTGCACAGCAAAAGAAACATTTTTAGCTAACACTTGCTGCGGGAACTCATTATATTTTTGCCATTTTTGATGATTCAGCATTGCATTATTTTGCTGTTCTGTGGGTATGGTAAATTGAGGATTTTTATATTCAACAACAGCATAAGAAAAATCAGCCACATCGGTCGCAGGATGAACTTCTAGTGCCAAAACACGTGCTTGATCATTTGCCTCACGTGCAATTTTCTGTACATCCATGATAAAAAAATCACGGGCTTGCGCTGCTTTACGTTGATCGACCCCATTGATATTCAACATCACCAATGACGCCATAATGGCCATAATAACAATAACCACCATCAATTCAACCAGTGTAAATCCTTGAATCCTTGAAGGTGGTTTCTGTTTCATACATCCTATCCGCTAAGCAAGATATCCTGCTGCGCCCGTTTGTTTAGGCATCGCCAGAGCTTGGTCAATGTAGGCCACGCGCAAAGTATCACGCGAACCCAAATACCGTTGATAAAAACTAGAGTTCAAAATCGCAGCGGCACCATGCGTCAAAGACCAAATCGATGCCAAATAATCACGTACTGTCATTTGACTCTCGATCGACTCCAAATACCGCTCGGTCATACGGATAATTAAACGTAGACGTTGCTTTCGAATTTGATAAAGTTCAGTAAATAAATGATAGATCCCAACACCCGTGGTCGATAGTCGCTCTTCTATTTGATGAAACAACACCGTGCGTTCAGGATGATGCAAATGATGTAACATAAAAAAAGCTAGATGTTCAGGGAACTGTTTATCTGTATCTTTAATCATTTCAAGCAACATTTGCTCATTACGAATAATGAGCAACATATAGAGTTCATCTTTACTTTGAAAATGCTTATAAAGCGTACCTTTTGCTAGATCTAATTCTGCAGCCAATGCATCAAGGGTCATCCCTGCTTCGCCATTTTCTAAAAGCAACTGTTCAGCCACTTGGAAAATTAACGCTTCTCTTGCTCGAAACTGAGCCTGACGATCCATTTTCACCCTAGTACTCTCTTATACGCTTTTATCGTTTCAATTTATTTACTTCATGTTGAGAAGGTTTTCAAAGTTCTGTGTTGTGATGAAAGCCATCTCTTCCAAGGACTTATCATATACATCTGCCAAGGCTTTGGCTACATAAGGAACGTACTTTGGCTCATTAGACTTTCCTCTATATGGCATCGGTGCCAAATAAGGACTATCCGTCTCAATTAATAAGCGATCTAAAGGAACTTGCTTCGCTACATCACGCAGGTCTTGCGCATTTTTAAAAGATACAATCCCTGAAAATGACACATAATAACCGCAGTCTAAGACAGCTTTGGCGGTTTCCCAGTCTTCTGTAAAGCAATGCAAAATTCCATGGGTCGATTTTTCAGCACGAATAATATCGACAGTATCGTGCTTGGCAGAACGGGTATGCACAACAACTGGTTTTTTTACGGCTTGTGAAGCATGAATATGTCGTGCAAAACAGTCTTTTTGCTCAGCAATGAAATCTGCACTATGAAAATAATCAAGCCCAGTCTCACCAATTGCCCAAACTTTTTCAGGCTGCGCCAACTCAATTAAATAGTCTGTGGTCGCACGAGCCATGGTTTCAGGATCTTCACAAGGATGCACCCCGACGCTATAGCCCACATCGTCATGCCGTGCCGCAATTTTTGCTAGCTCAATATAATCATCAAGATCAACCGAGATACTCATAAAGCGATGAACGCCCGCTGCACGTGCTTGCGCTAATGCTAAATCCAAATCCCCATCATAAGGGGTTAAATCTAGCATGGTTAAATGGCAATGCGTATCTACAAACACAGGCGTTTCCTACTTCATATACTTAATTACATAGTGTAACTAGTTCGCCCTTCAGACTTAAGACCTGCAAGCAACTTTTCCGCTTCTGATTTGTAATAAACCCCTTTCTCCCCAGAAAGTTGAATACCAAATCCTTGGAGTTTGATTCCATTTTGCTTTTGTGAAATCCAAATCACTTTACCTGTTAGAGGAATTTTCTGTGCTTGCTCTGGCAATGTTGCCAAAACAAAGACTTCTTCTCCCATTTTTACAGGTTGCTTGGATGGAATAAATAAACCGCCACCAACCACAAAGGGCATGTAGCTTGCATATAACGTTGCTTTATCTGGAATATTGGCTTGAATGATTCCGCCCATACGTGGTTGCATAAAATTCCCCTGTTTTAAACATCCATCAACCGAATACACAATTGGTCGAGCACTAAATTAGTTTGTACGTTTTGTTCAATATATTGTTTTGACTGTTGCAGCTCGGCATAAATTGAAAATAAAGTTTCAAGTGAATACCGTTCTGCCAGCACACTGAAATCCAAATCAGTGTTTTTTAATTGCTGATTTAGCTTGACACAAATCAAATCTGACAACAAGTACTCAAACATTTGACTAAAATCACTAAATGTCAGCACTTTATTCCACTTGGTCGCAATTGCCATCGGCATATTTTTATCCATCACCAACTTTTGCCAATCTTTTAAAAATTCAGCACGTTGAGGAATCCATTCACTCTCGGACAATGTAATTGCCTGCAACGGCATATGATTGGACAAATTCATCAACAAATGTTGTTGTGCCAAATCGCTATGGGACAAATGCTGATTTAAAAATTGCTCTGCTTGCTGTTCATTTATGCGATCCAAAGCAAAATGTTGCAAACGACTGCGAATGGTTGCAGGCAGTTTTAAATAATGATCTGCCAATAAAATGATAACAACACGATCACCTGGTTCTTCAAGCGTTTTCAATAAAGCATTGGCTGAAGCTGTATTTAAAGCTTCGGCTGGTTCAATAATGATGACGCGCCAACCGTCTACCGTTTGCTGCACAAAAGGCAGCAGATCACGAATTTTCTCAATTTTGATCTTGGCATTTTGTTTCTTATTGTCTTCATCGGTAGTGATGTGCACATAATTCGGGTGTGTATCCGCCTTTAACCACTGACAACTCCCACACTCCCCACAGGCCAAATGATTTGGCTGCCTCTTCGCACATAAGACCCAAGCAAGGAACTGCTCAGCAAAAGTCTCTTTACCACAACCTTTTTTTCCATAAAACAATAAGCCATGACCAATATTCGGAAATCGCGTGGTTAAAGTTTCCCAAACATTTTGATGCCACGGATAAATCTGCTCAGGCAGCGTTTGTTTCATGTAGACGACCTAAGTTCTATTATGCAAAATGAGCCACATCCATGGCATTTAAACGATCTAAATCTTCTTGTGTATCCACACCCGGTGGTAAGTTTGCTTCTGCGATATCAATGGCAATACGGTGCCCATTCTCCAAAACACGCAGTTGCTCTAGGCTTTCGAGCTTTTCGAGTGTACCCATATCCCATGTCACATACTCTTGGAGCAATTTCACGCGGTAAGCATACAAGCCCAAATGACGGAAGGCTTGTTTATGCAACACTAGTTCCACTTGTTTTGCAGCATCTCGGTCATATGGAATAGTGGCACGACTAAAGTAAAGTGCTTGTTTGTACTTCGACATCACCACTTTAACAATGCTGTCACGTTTAAATTCATCTAAATGCTGAATTGGTTCACACAAGGTCGACATTGAACAATCTGCTTGTGACTCTAAAAGTTGCGCAACTTGCTTAACCAAAGCCGCCGGCAATAAAGGCTCATCACCTTGAACATTCACAATGATATCTTCGCTGGCCCAGCCCTTAATTTTCGCCACTTCACTAAGGCGGTCTGTTCCCGAAGGATGATCTGCTGAGGTCAACACTACATCCACGCCTTCAGCCATGCAAAGATCATAAATTCGCTGATCATCCGTTGCGACGCAGAGATCATCAAAACCTTCCACTTTCTTCGCCTGATCAACGACCCGTAAAATCATTTCACGGCCATGAATTTTAAGGAGTGGTTTTCCAGATAAACGTGTGCTTGCGAAACGCGCAGGAATAACAATATGCTTCATAAAAGACCTTAAGAAATTTCAATACCTACAGCGGCGAGCTGTTGATGTAAGGTGTCATAACACGCCGTCGATAACACCGCATCGACAGGAACAACCCAAATATCGCGGGCAAAACTAGGGTTTTGTTTGAGCAGCGCTAAAATTTTCACTGCATCTTTTTCAGTGGTAATGATGGGATTGGCATCATCAAAGACCAAATCCTCTAACTCATATTCATAATGATCGGCAAACTCATGACACTGGAACTGCTGCACTCCCATGCGCTCTAAAGTACGATAAAAACGTTGCGGAAACCCTATCCCCACGACAGCATAATAATCATCTTGCGGATTGAAAGCTTTTGCCTCAGTACTATTCAACAAGTAAGGCTCTGCAACTTCTAAGTGCATGTGCATAGTACGAGTAGGCTGATCTGCATGTTCGATGACTGTACCTTGATCCAGTCTAGACTTCGGCTCTCGTAAATAACCTTCGGGCAATAACTTTTCATTACCTAGTCCACGATTATTATCTAGGACGATCCATTCAATTTGGCGATTCAATGCCCAATGTTGCAGCCCATCATCACTAATGATCAAATCAATGGGATAGTGAGATAAAAGCAATTCAATACTTTCTTGGCGATTTGGACCCACTGCCATCGGTACATCAGTGGATTGCACAATGAGTGTTGGTTCATCACCTACATTTTCAGGCAATGAGTTGAGATCCACCATCGTTGGAAATGGGCCTTTAGCACCATAACCACGACTAATCACTCCCACTCGAATATTTTTACTTTGCAGATAACTCACCAAGTGAATGAGCAGAGGAGTTTTACCACTCCCCCCCACGGTAATATTACCAATCACCATGACAGGTACAGGAGCCGTATACGCTTTTTTAATATTACACCGATATAACTTACGATTTAAAAGAAAACCGCCTCGATATAACCAAGACAGCGGACGAAGCACAATTAACCACTTTGCCTGCGAGTTCCAAGCATCCTGAATAAACTGTGCACCTGACATGACTTAGTTTTCCTCAAAATTACGCTTATGGAGTTGATAGTAAGCACCCTGCTTCGCAATAAGTTCAGCGTGTGTACCTTGCTCTACTATACGCCCTTTATCCATCACCACAATACGGTCTGCATTCTCAATGGTGGATAAACGATGCGCAATTACGATCGTGGTACGATCGCGCATTGCAGCATCGAAGGCACGCTGAATAAAGTACTCAGATTCATTATCAAGCGCACTGGTAGCTTCATCTAAGATCAGTACAGGCGCATTTTTCAAAATCGCACGAGCAATGGCTATACGTTGGCGTTGACCGCCTGATAAATTGAGACCTTGTGCCCCCAACTTGGTGTTGTAGCCTTGTGGTAAAGCCATAATAAAGTCATGTGCATAAGCTGCTTTTGCTGCTGCAATCACCTCTTCATCAGAGGCATTTTCAAGCTGCCCATAGGCAATATTGTCACGTACAGTGCGGTTAAACAAAACCACTTGCTGATTGACCATTGCCACTTGGGTACGCAGGCTATTGATTTCAATATCTTGAATATCAATACCATCAAAGAGAATTTGACCCGAAGTCACATCTTGGAAACGCACCAGCAAATTCACCAAAGAGGTTTTACCAGCACCAGAACGCCCGACTAAAGCAATGGTCTCACCTTCTTTGACGCTTAAATTAAAATCATGCAGTGCTTGATGTCCATCGACATAAACCAGATTCACATGTTTGAGGTCAATATTACCCTTAAGCACGGGAGTTAAAGTCCCAGTATTTTTTTCTTCAGGTAAATCTAAAAGCTCAAAGACAGAATGTGCGGCCGCCATACCCCGTTGAATTTTCTCATTCACATCAGTCAGCGCCTTAATGGGCTTACTCAACATGCCGGCTGCGGTAATGTAGGCCACAAATTGTCCTGCATTGGTATCCTGCATAATCTCTGGGCGCAGTGCAATCCACATCACAATACTCAGTGAAATCGACATGATGAGCTGCACAATCGGACTATTGAGTTGTTGCACAATCACCATTTTCAAGCCACGACGCAAATTTTCTAAAGAAGTATTCCTAAAACGTTGCTGTTCATAAACTTGTCCACCGAAGCCTTTCACTACCAAGTGGCCATTGACCGTCTCTTGTACTACATGGTTAACATCACCCATGGTGTTTTGAACTTGAATAGAAAGCTTACGCATGCGTTTTGCAGCTTTGCGGATAAGCAGCCCAATCAGCGGTGCAAAAATCAAAATACATAAGGTCAAACGCCAGTTGCTATAAATCAGGTAACCCAGTAACGCAATGGCAATTAAACCTTGTTGAACAATAGTTTTGAGTGAGTCTGACGATGCGGCAGTAAGCTGCTCCACGTTGAACATAATTTTCGCAGTGATATGACCGCTGTTATTATCGAGATAGTACTGTGAAGGAAGGCGCAATAATTTTGCAAAGACTTCTTGGCGGATATTAAAGACCAAGTTTCTGGAAATGACCGCAGTAAAGTAGCCTCCCATGAACAAACCTATTCCACGGAAGAACATCACCAAGACGACTAAAAGCGGGAACAAAGTCGTGAAACCTCGATCACGATGTTGAATCGCTTCAATAATTTTTTCAAGTAATTTAGCGACAGAAACCTCTGTCGCCGCATTAATAGCAAAACCAACCACCACAAGAATCGCTACGCCCCAATACGGTTTTAAATAGCTCAGTAGACGTAGATAAACTTTTAAATCGTGTTTCACTAATAACCTCGAGAAGGCACTTTGGTACTAATATTGATATTTACAAACCCCAACTGACCGGCCACATCCATCACACGGATCACATCCTGATGGGTTGCTTTTGCATCCGCAGCAATCACAAACATTAGATCACGACGGTCATTGGAAATCTGTTTAATTGCGGTATTTAATTCTGAAACATCTTTCGATGCAATAGACTGACCATTAATTGAATAATGCCCAGTGGAATCTACCACCACTTCGATTTTATGATCAAATGTTTTCGGTGGAACCCCTTGCGCATCAGGCAAGGTTAAATTCATACGACTAAATTGATTGAATGTGGTGGTCAGCAATAAAAACACCAAAATAAATAATAAGCAATCAATCATTGGTGTAAGGTTAATATGAACATCTTCAACTTGTGAACGTTTGAATTTCATACTTCACCTTAGCTCGCTTGCTTCACAACAACATCATCATCATGGTTTTCAAGCACAGTTTCTGTTTTTTTATAAAATAAAGCCGCATGAAATAAAGTCGATTGCTGTTCTAGTTCAGCAACATACTCTTGAACCAAACGCTGAAAATAACGATAAGCAAATAATGCGGGAATCGCAATGAACATTCCTGCCGCAGTTGTAATCAGCGCTTTAGAAATCCCTGGAATCATCAGTGTTGGATTACTGCTATTACCAATATCAATCACTAAGAATGACTCAATAATCCCCAGTACCGTTCCCAACAATCCCAAAAGAGGCGCGACAGCGCTCAATGTTCCCAAAAAATTGATGTTTTTTTCAAGATAACCAATTTCCTGAGAAGCCGTTGCTTCCATCTGCGCACGTGCAAACTGTTCACCTTGTGCCTTACTTTGGTAACCAGCTTCCAAAATACGACCTAATGTCGTTGCCTGTAAATCCTGATTTTGTTTAAGTTTAGGCAAAACCATTTGTACGCTTTGCGCTGGGTTTAATAGCAAATCTTTCGGTAAAATAGTAGTTTTCTTCAAGCGAATAAAACGCTCTAAGCTAATCGCAACAGTAAAGATCGAACAGAGCACAAGGGGCAGCTTAAGCCACCCACCTGCTTTGACCAATTCCCACATAACACTTCCCCAAGTATTTAGAAATAGAAAATAAAATTATTCAGCTAAGCAAATATTCAAAATACCATCCAACTCGTCGAGTGAATGATAATGAATCGTGAGCTTGCCTTTCCCTTGTTTATTATGATCAATTTTGACATTTGCACTAAAACGATCTGTTAAGCGCTGTGTCAATTGTTGAAGATCTGGTGCAATTTCCGTTTTGGATTTTTCTTGTTTCGGCACATTGAGATCACGAACATATTGTTCAGTTTGGCGAACAGATAAGCTCTTCTCTATCACCAATTCTGCGACTTTCAGTTGATCTTTCCCTTTCAACGTCAAAATGGCACGAGCATGTCCCATGTCCAGTAAACCTTGTTGCATAAAGTCTTTAACTTGCTCAGCTAGACTTAATAAACGTAATAAATTACTCACCGTGGTACGCGCTTTGCCTACCGTGTCTGCAATTTCTTGATGACTTAAACCAAACTCTTCATGGAAGCGCTGTAAAGCCATCGCCTGATCTATCGGATTGAGATCTTGACGTTGAATGTTCTCAATCAACGCCAGTGCAATTGCAACTTGATCTGTTAAATCACGAACAATAGCTGGAACTTGCGTTAACCCAGCAAGTTGAGCCGCACGCCAACGACGCTCACCTGCAATAATTTCATAGGGGTGCTTTTCATTATCAATTGGACGAATCACAATCGGCTGCATCACACCGTGTTTTTCAATCGATGCCGCTAACTCTTGTAAGTCTTGCTCATTAATAAAACGACGTGGCTGATATTCACCACGTTGTAATAGATGCACATCAATTTGTTTTAGCTGACCGTGATCAAGAGCTTGTGCTTCAAGTTGTAATTTCTCTTTTTGAATGGAACCGAGTAAGGCATCTAAACCACGACCTTTTGCCAGTCCACGTTTTTTAACGGTCATGCGTTACTTCCTTTTTTCACTTTACTTTTCTTAATCATTTCAGCTGCTAAATGTAAATAAGCAACTGCACCCTTCGAGCTTTTTTCAAAATAAATCACTGGCAAACCATGCGCAGGTGCTTCAGCTAGACGCACATTACGAGGAATGACCGTGTCATAGAGTTTTTTGCCAAAGTATTGTTCTAATTCTTCAGACACATCTCGTGTCAGTGCGTTACGTGCATCATACATGGTGCGTAGAACACCAATAATTTTTAACTCAGGATTCAATGCTTGTTGAATGCGATCAATGGTCTGTGTTAAATCTGCCAAGCCTTCCAAAGCATAGTATTCACACTGCATTGGAATCATCACACCATCCACCGCTGCCAATGCATTAACCGTGATCAAGCTTAAGCTGGGCGCACAGTCCACAATGATGTAATCATATGCTTGTTCAATTTCTTGCAACGCATCACGCAGAATAAATTCACGCCCTTCTTGCTCAGCAATCGCAAGTTCAACTCCTGCCAAATCACGGTTTGCACCCAAGACCTTATAACCCACTTCCGCTTTGGTAATTGCAGTTTCTATAGGTACTTCACCCAGTAAAACATCGGTCACTGAATACAGTAGGTCATTTTTTTGAATGCCTGAACCCATGGTCGCATTGCCTTGCGAGTCCATATCGACCAATAAAACACGCTTTTTAAGTACTGCTAAAGATGCAGCCAAATTTACTGCGGTTGTGGTTTTACCTACACCACCTTTTTGGTTCGCAATCGCAATAATTTGTGCCATGACCCGCCCAATCCTTTGAATTTTTTTAGATACGTTTTAATAAAAGTAAGTGTCGTTGTTCGTCCAAACGTGGAACTTTTAACGCAATAATGTCACAACTAAATTCGTTTTTGAACGCTTCAACTTCGTCATGCGGAACTAAACCTTTCATCGATGCAATAATGCTGTCTTGGTGCATATAAGGCTTCGATGCATTGATAAAATCGGTTAACGAAGCAAATGCACGACTGGTAATCACATCAAACTGACCCAAATCATGGATGCTATCTTCATTCTCAACACGCGTTTGAACTGCAATTACATTGGTTAATTTTAAGTCTGCAATAAACTGTTTTAAAAAACGAATTTTTTTGCCATTGGAATCAAGCAAAACACATTGGCGCTCAGGTTGGCATAGAGCAATAATCATGCCCGGCATACCACCGCCTGTACCAATATCCAGCAAACGACCTTTCGGCAAATCTTTTAAAATACTTAAACTATCTAATAAATGCTTCACCAGCATTTCTTTAGGATCGCGAATCGCTGTTAAATTGTAAGCTTTGTTCCACAGCACAAGTGCGTCTTGATACTTCAGCAATAAATTTAATGCTTCTTCACTCAAATCTAAGCCAAGCTTTTGACTACCTTGCTTTAAGTCTTGAAAAAATGGATGCATAAAGAAGACATCTCAATAAAATTAAACTGAAGTATACCGATTTCTCAGCCGTGGAACAGTAGCTAACGCTTAGTGATTATGCACTTAAACGTACATACCTTGACGAATCTGTAGATCTAGATCACTTAATCGCTCAGGTGTGCCAACATCCACCCATGCGGCTTGCATTTTCTCGGCAGAAATTTTTCCAGCAGACATCGCTTCTTTTAGCAATGGAGCCAACGGACGCTTACCTGCTTCCAATCCCTTAAACATCTGTGGATGTATAACTGCAACACCACTATAAGTCAGTGCTTCGCCTGACTGCTCTTGTTCAAAGGTATAAGCACGCCCTTGATTTAAGATAAAGTCGCCTTTGGGATGTTGTGTCGGGTTGGGTACAAATACGAGATGCGCAAAATCGGCGTCCAATTGCACATCAAGTAAAGATGCAAAATCAAAAGTGGTCCACACATCGCCATTCACTAAAATAAACGGTTCTGTCCCCAACAGTGGTAGAGCATTGATAATACCACCCGCTGTTTCAAGCCCCTCTTCTTCACGCGTCCAACGAATAGTCACTCCAAACTGCGAACCATCGCCAAGTGCACCAATCAAGACATCGGCCAACCATGCAGAATTGATCACAATTTCTGTGACCCCAATTTGCTTGAGTTTTTCAATATGCCAAACGATCAGTGGTTTACCACCCACTTCAAGCAGAGGTTTCGGTTTATAGAGTGTTAAAGGACGCATGCGGTTGCCAAGTCCCGCTGCCAAAATCATTGCTTTCATGCTGCAACAACCTCATATTTGCCATATTTTGCTTCAAATTTTGGCATCACTTTATCGCAAATAAATTGCATGAAAGGTTGTAGTTCTGCATAAGGTTTGCTTTCTTCGAGTAAATACCACATCACACGTGGTAAATCTTTCAGATAACCTGATTTTCCATCACGTTCAAATAAACGCACAAAAATGCCTAGAATTTTAATATGACGTTGAATGGCCATCAGGTCAGCGTCTTGCTTAAACTGTTCAAAGTCACGCCCTTCTTTGGCAGAAGCTGGCAATAAGTCATAAAACACTTTAAACCAACGATAAACGCGCTCAGGATTCCACTGTACATACGCATCACGTGTAATTGAGATCAGATCATAAGTATCTGCACCAATCACAGCATCCTGAAAGTCAATTACGCCTTGCTCTTGCTCATCTACCAAAAGCATGAGATTACGACTATGGAAATCACGATGTACAATCACTTGAGGCTGAGCTAAAGCAGCATTGGCTAAAATTGCAAATGTACGTTTAATCAGCGCAGACTCGTCATCAGAAGGTTGAATCTGTAAACTTGGCAATAACCAATCTGTCAATAGCGACATTTCAGTGATTAACTTTTCATAAGAATAAGCGGGGAAACGACCTTCACCATCAATAGATTGCAATTGAATCAACTGCTTAAAACTTTGCTCATAATGTCCATCGACAGTCTTGTCATCGAGCTGGGTTGACAGTAGCACATCACCAAAATCTTCAAGCAATAAGAAGCCTTGCTCCAAATCTTTCGCCACAATATGTGGTACACGAACACCGTTCGTATCAAAAAATTCATCAATCGTCACAAAAGGCACACAATCTTCTTTTTCTGGTGGTGCATCCATCAGCATAAATGTTTTATTATTCAACTTGATTCGTGCATAACGACGGAAACTTGCATCGCCTGCTAAAAAGTTAATTTCAAATTGATCTGAACCAAGTACAGATGAAATCCATGTTTGTATCAATTGTTCACGTTGTGTATTCATTTGCGATAAATTCTAATACAGGCTGAGTTTTTAAAGTGCTAAGTGTAGCCACTTATCAACTTTTTCTCTATGATGCGACAATAATTAATTGCGTTTTAAGCATACTTGGTAAATGAGACACATGAAGCATCAGTTTAAATTTAATCCTTTAGCGACTGCGATATTTACCCTTCTTTGTGGTAGCTCAATCACAAGCTATGCTGCAATACCAACCACGTCTATTTCAGACGAACAACAATCGCTAAAACAAGCACTACAAGAGAGTTATCCTGGGCAAAAGTTTTTCGAACAATACTATGTCGATAAGTCATCTCCTGAAGCTCAACAGCGCCAAGGTCGTTACTTAAGCTCCGCGTATTGCCAAGGCACATGGCTAACCCCTGTAAGCCCTGAAACCAAAGCTGCTGACGCAGCCAATGCGACATCTACCATTACAGCGGACTATGGTCACTACAACCCACAAGGTGACTCTGTTCTTGAAGGTAATGTCCTGATTGATCAAGAGGGTCGTCAAATTCGTGCCGATAAAATCACCATTGACCAGACTCAGACCTTTGCCAATGCTGAAGGTCGTGTGCAAATGGCGCAAAGTGGTTTATTAGCGCAAAGCGACCAAATCAATTACAACCTAAAAACCCAGCAAGGCGATCTGAAAAACAGCTTCTATATTTCAGAAGAACAACATGCGCATGGGCGGGCTGACCAAATCCTACGTGAGTCACAAACGACCACCACGCTAAAAAATGCAACTTATAGCACCTGCCCACCAGAGCAATCGCCAACGTGGAAAATCCAAGCAGACGAAATTAAGTTAAATCAAGAAACTGGACGTGGTGAAACACGTGGTACAAAACTTTATGTTAAAGATGTACCCGTTCTCGCTGTTCCTTATTTCAACTTCCCAATTGATGACCGCCGTACTACCGGTATTTTGACACCAAGTTTTGGCTTCACCAATGATGGTGGTGTCGAGCTTGCAGTACCTGTTTATCTCAACTTAGCACCAAACTACGATGCGACCGTTACGCCACGCTATATCAGCGACCGCGGCCCAATGTTTGAGGGTGAATTTCGCTATCTGACTGAAAACTTTGGTTCGGGGCAAATTTGGGGTGGATTCTTATCATCTGATCGAATGTATGATGATGAAGACCGTAAAGATTTGCACTTTTTACATAACTGGAAAATCAATGAACAGTTCTCAACCAACCTTGAATACAACTATGCTTCAGACAAAGACTATTTTTCAGACCTTAGCAACAACCCAAACACCAAAACAGACCTAAACCTGCGTCGTGCATGGGAGTTAAACTATAAAAATGGGATCCCAGGCCTAAAAGCCCAACTGAAAGTTGAAGACTTCCAAACACTAGATGAAACCACACCCTACGTTGACCGTCCGTATGCACGTTTACCACAGTTCTTACTCAACTATAAAGCAGGTAATGCGCTAGGTTTAGAATACGAGTTCAACAACGATACAGCTTACTTTAAAAAGGATTTTGGGACTATCGACGGTGATACCAACGATAGCTTTGAACCAAGCGGTACCCGTGTCTACAGTGACTTCTCTGTACGCTATAACTACCGTACACCGTGGGCTTTCGCCATTCCTGAAGTATCTATTCGTAATGTAAACACATTCTACGATCAAGATACCATCAATGAGTTTGACAACACCAACCGCTCATCGAATGACAAATCTTATGTCGTGCCACAGGTGACTTTTGATGCAGGTTTAACTTTTGAAAAAGAAGGCACTTTCTTACAGACGTTAAGCCCACGCATGTTCTATGCCTATGCACCCTATAAAAATCAAGATGGCGCACCAAACTTTGACTCTGCAACAGCATCGATCAACTATGATCAGTTATTTAGTGCAAATCGCTTCTATGGCCATGACCGTCTAGAAGACAATAACTTCTTGTCACTGGGCTTAAGCTATAGCTTATTTGATACTGTGGGGCTAGAACGCTTAAAAGCCAGTGTGGGACAAAGCTATTACTTCGAAGATCGCCGCGTAACACTTGACCAAACAGCAGATGTCTTTGACACAGAAAATCACTCTGGTCCGATTGTCAGCGTATCTAGCCAGCTCTCGCAAAACTTTACCCTCGGTGCAAACTCAGCATGGATGGCAAATGGCGATAATGCGCAACGCGACTTACAACTTTACTTTACGGGTGATAAGGGCAACCTCTATAACGTTGGCTATTTCTATCGTAAAGAAATTGCAGATCGTCAAGAACATTACGACCAAGTGGTTGCATCTTTTGTACAACCGATCCATAACAACTGGCGTATTATGGGCCATGCTCAATATGACTTAGACAACAATGTCGCTCGTGAATACCTCCTTGGTGTTAATTACGAGTCTTGCTGTTGGGGGATCTCCGTTTATGGTCGTGAGTACTATAACGACTTGGATGACGTCAATGCTGCAGGTGTAGAGCCTAAACGTGCAATTATGGCCGAAATTACACTTAAAGGCCTAGGCGGACTCAACAGTAAACTTTCATCATTACTAGAAAATCGTATTCTAGGCTTTAACAATATTAATCAGACTTGGACAGACCGTTAATGAAGACAAAACAGTTCAAACAATTTTTTAAAGCGAGTGCTTTGGCTTTAGCTCTCGCAACCGCTATTCCAACTTTTGTACATGCGTCGGATGAAGTTGTTGCTGTTGTCGATAACAGTGTCATTTTGAAGAGTGACTTAGAAGCAAGTATGGCTGAGCTCAAACATCAACTTGAGAGCCAAAAGAAACAAGTCCCACCAGAGCAATATTTGGCACAACAAGCATTAGAGCAACTGATTATTCGTCAGACTCAGCTTGAACAAGTGAAGCGTTACAACATTCAACCTGATGAAAAAAGCTTGAATGAAGCGGTTTTAAATGTTGCAAAACAATCTGGTAGCACAAGCCTAGAAGCATTCCAACAAAAGCTCGATAAAATGGCACCCGGAACCTATGCTTCTTTGCGTAGTCGCGTTGCTGAAGATTTAGCAATCAATCGTTTACGCCAGCAAATCGTTACCTCTCGTATCCAGATTTCAGATCAAGACGTTAAAAACTTCTTAAATACACCACAAGGCCAAGCAGCACTCGGTAACCAAGTGCATGTGCTACATGTGCGTATTTCAGGTGACAATGCTGACGCTGTGGCTAAGCAAGTTAAAACGGTACTAGCAAACGACAACGATGTCGCTGCAATCGCTAAAAAGTTCAGTACTGCTGGCACCAAAGTTGAAGGTGCAGATATGGGCTTTAGAGCACTTTCTGACATCCCTAGCGAGCTTGCAGCACGTGTGAGTCCACTCCAAGTGGGACAAACCACAGATTTAATTACAGTACGAGATGGTGTACACCTTTTAAAACTAGTTGAACGCAAAGGGGCTGAGCAAAAAGCGATTGTGCCTCAATACAAAGCACGCCATATTTTGATCCAACCGTCTGAAGTGGTTAGCCCTGAAAATGCTAAACAAATGATCGAAAGTTTGTATAACCGCGTCCAAAAAGGTGAAGACTTTGCCGTTTTGGCTTCCACCTACTCTAATGACACAGGTTCAGCACGTGATGGCGGGAGTTTGGGTTGGGTCAGCCCAGGTGTGATGGTTCCTCAGTTTGAAGAAACCATGAAAAATACGCCTGTAGGTCAAACCAGTAAACCTTTCCAAACCCAATTTGGCTGGCATATTCTTCAAGTGACTGAAACACGTCAACAAGACATGACTGCTGAATACCAAGAACGTATGGCCCGTCAAATTTTAGGTGAGCGTCAATTTGATGCAGAGCTTGATAGCTGGTTACGCGAAACACGCAACAGAGCTTATGTTGAAATCAAAGATCCGAACTTAGACCGTAAGAACAACAAGTCATAAGTTTGGATAAATAAAAAGACCAGCATTCATGCTGGTCTTTTTATTTTCCGCTTAGACTAAAACTAAAAATTTGGCATAAAAAAAGCCTCTCATGTGAGAGGCTTTTTTAACAATCAATTAACGATTATTTTCGTCATCTTGAGTGTCTTCAAATTTTGATTCACCATCAAAACCAGTTGATTGACCACCGAAGCCACCTTGACCACCGAAGCCACCTTGACTACCAAAGCCACCTTGACCACCAAAGCCACCTTGACTACCAAAGCCACCTTGACCACCGAAGCCACCTTGTTGACCACCAAAGCCGCCTTGTTGACCGCCAAAGCCGCCTTGTTGACCGCCAAAGCCGCCTTGTTGACCGCCAAAGCCGCCTTGTTGACCGCCAAAGCTACCTTGTTGACCAGCGCCAGCAGGTGCACCAGCTGGACGTGGGTTACGTGCAGGAACAACTGTAGAAATTGCATGCTTGTAAACCATTTGGCTTACTGTATTTTTTAATAAAACAACATATTGGTCGAAAGATTCAATATGACCTTGTAACTTAATACCGTTTACAAGGAAGATAGAGACAGGAATACGTTCTTTACGGAGAGAATTTAAGAACGGATCTTGCAAAGTTTGACCTTTAGACATGTTATAACTCCAAAAAAATTTAAAAATCAGCGCAAAAAACTATCTTTATTTTTCAATTAAAAATTATAAAAAAGATAGTAGCTAAATTTTGCTTTATCCGTAGCAGTTTCGCAAGTCTTCTTGTGCCTGCGTGATAGTAGAATACGTTGTAAATTTATGTGCCTCTTGCAAAGATCTTAACCAAGTGTATTGACGTTTGGCAAGTTGTCGTGTCGCAAAAAGTGCTTTATCCTCCATTTCACGTTGTTTTTCGACAGTTTTATCTCCTTTCTGTAAAAATTCGAGTGCTTGTCGATACCCAACTGAGCGCATAGAGGGTAAATTTTCATCTAAATCGTATTTTTTCATAAGTGCTTCCACTTCATTCAAAAATCCGATGTCCCACATAATTTTCAAGCGTTGTGCAATTCTTTGGTGCAATTCGGCACGGTCTGGCATCAAAGCATAATTATGAAAATTATAGCGATAAGGCACGTTTTTAGGTTGTTCAGCTTGAAGTTTAGTAATGGGCTGCCCTGTCAATTTGTAAACTTCTAAAGCCCGAATAATCCGTTGTTTATCACTCACTTTAAATTTTTCGCCCGCCAGTGGATCCACACTACATAATTCAGCATAGACCGCAGACCAACCCTCACTTTCACCTTTGGCTTCTATTTGAGCACGAACAGCATAATCTGCGCTCGGTAAATTGCTTGAAAGGCCTTCTAAAAGTGCCTTGAAATAGAGCATGGTTCCACCCACCAAAATCGGGGTTTTACCTCGTGCATGCATGTCATCAATTAAGCTACATGCATCTTCAACAAAGTTTGCAGCCGAATACACTTCTAATGGGCTAATAATATCGATAAGGTGGTGTGGATATTGCAGCAGCTCTTCCTTGGTCGGCTTTGCAGTACCAATATCCATATCTTTAAAGACCAATGCTGAATCTACAGATATCAGTTCAAAATTTCCTTGCTCATAGAGCTGACATGCCAAAGCAGTTTTACCACTTGCAGTTGGCCCCATTAAATTGATGACCGGCAATTGAGTTGACATGTACAACTACTCTCCTCGAGCAAAAAGCTTATCTAGTTGAGCCAATGGAAACGCACGCCAAGTTGGGCGACCATGGTTACATTGGCTGGCAAATTCAGTTTGTTCCATTTGACGAAGCAAAGCATTCATTTCAGAAAGACCCAAAATGCGATGCGCGCGAACAGCACCATGACAGGCCATACCCGCTAGAATTTGATCACGCTTTTGCAGTAAGCCCTGCGCTTCATCATTTGGATCCAAATCGTTCAGTAATTCAGGTACCAGCGCCTCAAAATTGGCTTTATGTAAAATCGCAGGCACACCACGAACAATCACTTGTTCATCGCCATACTGATCAATTTCAAGACCTAAACGCACCAATTGATCTTTGAGCTCTTCCACTCGCGTAGCTTGCATTCGCGTGATATTAATCACTTTGGGAATAAGTAACTGCTGAGAAGTCCAAAACTCTGGTTTATCCCATGCGGACTTCATTTGCTGTAGCAGAATACGCTCATGCGCTGCATGCATATCAACAATAATTAGCCCTTCTGTATTTTGAGCCAGCACATAAATACCATGCAATTGTGCAATTGCAATTCCCAACGGATATTCATCGACTTTAGGGCTTTGCACTGTAACATCAGCCAAAGGCTGAGCTTGATCAACAGCAGATGAAGTATCACGCAGAGGTGATAAATAGCTTTGCAAGGCATTATTGAGCTGTTGTGAGCCCTGATAGCGTGAAGGTTGCGCCGAATAATGGACGCCTTGCGGTTGATTTGAACTAAAGTCAGTAAGCACATCCGATGGAGCTTGCTCACCAGTTTGTGCAGACTCAACATGACGATGCAACTGCAAAGGCTCTTGATAGCGAGGCTGCACAGGCATCGAAGCTTGATTCTCTGCAACCTTCATTGCATCAGATAAATCTGCGGTTGCCGTTTGAAACTGCGATAAAGTCTCTTTGGCATAATGACGTACAAATTCATGTACTTCACGTTGATTCAAAAAGCGAATTTCATGTTTGGTCGGATGTACATTGACATCAATATTTTCAGGGTCGACTTCCAGAAAAAGCAAATACCCCGCATGCTGATGTCCATGCAAAATACCATCATAAGCCATACGCAGCGCATGAGAGATGGTTTTATCTTTAACAATTCGACCATTCACATAAACATACTGCAAGTCAGCCTGGGCCCGCGCATCGGAGGGATGTCCCAACCAACCTGTTAAACGCATGTTGATGCTATGTGCATCCATCCAATAAGCATTTTCAGTAAATGCGCGCCCTAGCAACTGCTGTACACGCTGAAAACGTAGCTCACCACTGTCTGCAATCGGCAAGTTCAATTTAATGTTTTGATTATGTTCAAGCATAAAACGAATATCGAAATGCGTCAGCGCTAAACGTCGGACGATTTCCTCAATATGACCAAACTCTGTGCCAGGTTTTTTGAGAAATTTTCGACGCGCAGGCACATTAAAAAATAAATCTTGTACCCGAATATGCGTACCTTTCGGTGCAGCTACAGCCTGAATCTCTTGACGGTCAAATGCAGTTCCATTGACTTCAACTTGATAGCCAATTCCATCATCCGCTTGACTACTGGTCAAGGTTAAACGCGACACCGCTGCAATAGAAGCCAAAGCCTCTCCACGAAAGCCTAAACTGACAATTGCATGTAAATCTTCAGCGGTTTGGATTTTACTGGTCGCATGTCGCATCACCGCCAAAGGGAGATCTTCAGCGTGAATCCCTCGACCATTGTCCATGATTTCAATTAAAGTACTGCCGCCTTGCTCTACCCGAATAATCAGCTCTGTCGCACCTGCGTCAATCGAGTTTTCAAGTAACTCTTTGACCACAGACGCTGGACGCTCAATGACTTCACCTGCTGCAATTTGGTTGGCTAGAGCAGGATTCAAAGTATGAATACGACGTATCTTTAAATCATCACGCATTGTTTAATTGGCTCTCTAATGCTTGTAATAATGCTACTGAATGGAAACTTAAGGTAGCAGACCGTGTCAGTTCATCTTCCGATTTTTGAATATCAATAATTAAGTCCGCCTCAGGGATCTCATCGCCCCCTTTAGACGGCCATTCAAACAAAAACAATGCATTGGGCGTTTCCAAATAGTCACGGATACCCATTAACTCCAGTTCATACGGATCGTTTAAACGATACAAGTCAAAATGGAAAATATCACGCCCTTGAACTTGATACGGCTCAACTAAGGTATAAGTTGGGCTTTTCACGGAACCTTGATGGCCTAAATGCTGTAAATAATGGCGTGTTAGCGTAGTTTTACCCGCACCCAAATCCCCAATTAAATACACTACACCCGTCGTAAAATGCTGTGCCAAAATTTGCGCTAAATTTTGGGTATCTTGTTCATTATTGAGCGTTAAATTAAATGAATACTGCATAATACTCACGACAAGTGACAAAAGAACAATTATGATAGCACTGGACTCACAAAATGCCCAAGCCACAAGCTTGAAATCTCGTATTTAACTGCACCAACCGATTAGATATTGCCTGCACATCATGCTCAACATAAAACCTGCTGAATTTTGCCCTCCTTTGCTCAATGGCGTGAGCGCAAGTAAAGTGTTTCTGCCTAAATTAAAGCCAGCACCACACACCGTATTGGCTTATTTATCTGACCAATTTCCGCATATTGAAGCAACTGAGTGGCAGCAACGTTTTCATGATGGTTTGGTCTATGACGCTGTAGGTAATATCCTCCATACAGATTCGGCATATCTTGAAAATCAGCATGTGTTTTATTACCGTTTTTTAGCGCACGAAATTGAAGTGCCATTTCAGCATGACATTTTATTTGAAAACGATCATTTCTTAGTCGTGGATAAGCCGCACTTTTTGACCATCAGTCCAACGGGGCAATATGTTCAACAAACCCTATTGGTGCGCCTGAAAAAACAAACAGGTATTGAGCATTTAACGCCCATCCACCGCCTTGACCGTGAAACCGCTGGCTTAGTGATGTTTTCCAAATGTATTCACAGTCGAGGGCTGTATCAGCAAATGTTTGCAGATCGACAGGTTCAAAAAACCTACCATGCGATTGCACCGTTTAACCGTGAACTCAACTTTCCACATACTGTAAAGTTGCATATGCAAAAAGGTGAGCCGTTCTACACCATGCAGGTTTTGGACAAAGCACCGAACAGTGAAACCGAGATCATGCTTTTAGAACATGATGCAACATGGGCAAAATATGAGCTTAAACCCGAGACAGGGAAGCAACATCAACTCCGTGTACACCTCAACTTCTTAGGTCTTCCGATTAAAAATGATCCGTTCTATCCTAAAGTTGTACATAAAGCCGACGATGATTTTAGTCAGCCTTTACAGCTCTTAGCTAAGCATCTTTCATTTAAAGATCCAGTAACTCAACAGCTTATGCAGTTTAGCTCCAATCTTGAATTGACATTGTAATCTGCTTGTCATTACAAAATAATTTAAAATTCCATTGTATGAATATTGAAATTACAATGGAATTGATTAAAATAACTTCTACCCTTAAGTCGTTCAAATTATTTAAAAAATCATGAGAAAAACAGAAGTCTATCAAATTCGACTCGATTCCCAAGAAAAGAAACAAGCTTTTGCGGTGTTTAAACAACTGGGAATTACGCCTGCGCAAGCCGTTCGTTTGTTCTTCAAACAAGTGGTTTTAACCAAATCCATCCCTTTCTCAATTGAAAACCAGAACATCAATATTGAACAACTGATTAAGCTACGTAAGCTCAAGCAAGAACAAAAAGCAGTTGAACACATCACCAGTGCAGACTCAACGGCTACTAATGATTTATTTGCAGACGATGAACATATTGATCTATTTGAGGAATTAGCTGCAATCTTGGGAGAAAGTGACAAAACTTAACAGTGTTGCATTTCTAAACAAATTTTAGAAATATCTCTTTCAAAACTTAGGTATGCTTCATGTAAACACTATAAATACAGCATGGAGTAATACATGATCGTTAGACGTGCCACTTTAAAAGACTTAGAAAAACTTGCTGTATTATTTGATGAATATCGCCAATTTTATGGTGCATCTTCCAACTTAACACTTTCCCAAAAGTTCCTTAAACTTCGCCTTGAAAACGAACAAAGCGTCATCTTCATTCATGTCAAAGACGATGTGATTACAGGTTTTGTGCTGCTGTATTTAGGTTTCTCTTCTGTGGCCTGTGCAACTTATTATATTTTAGATGATGTTTATGTTTCTCCACCGCATCGTCGCCATGGCTCAGCAAAACAATTGATCGATACCGCGATTTTGTTTGCGCGACACGAAAAAGCCATTCGTATTACGCTTGAAACGCAAAAGAATAATTATCAATCCCACAGCTTATATGAAGCCATGGGCTTTGTAGCGGATAATGAGTTTAAGACCTATCATTGCTTTCTATAGTATTCAGCGTCTAAAGACTACCTTTACTCTCAAGATCATTACGTGTCTTGGCTAAAGCCACTTGTTCAGCATTTAAATAGATCCAATGCCCTTCGACTAAATCTGGCATACCCGTTAAGTCGAGCGCCCCAATTTGCTGACGATGCAAGCTCTCAACTTTATTTCCAACTGCCGCAAGCATACGTTTCACTTGATGATATACCCCCTGATGCACGGTCATTTGCAGTTCGCATTCGGCTAAGCGTTTTACATCTGTTGCAGCAAAACTCCCTTTTTCATTTCGCAGCTCCACCCCTTGCTCCAGCTGTTGGACTTGTTCATCTGTAACAGGGTCGGCCGTTTGCATCCGATACACTTTTGCCACATGCTTTTTAGGGTGTGTCAGCGCTTGTAAAAACTGACCATCATCGGTGAGTAACAATAAACCTGTGGTGTCTTGATCTAGACGACCTACACATTGAATACCACGATTCAAGAGCACATCGTCAAACAAATCAAAAACACTAAAATGATGCGTCGCCTGATGTGAACATTCATAGCCTTGAGGTTTATTTAAGGCGATATAGACTTTTTCGCGGTATTCAAAGCTCTTCCCATGTACCTTGTAGTGCAGAGCATCCAATTTGAGTTTATGTTTAGGGTCAGTAATGATCTGCCCATCAATTTCAATGGCTGCATTTTTAATCAACTGTTGGCAATGCTTTCGCGAACCAAATCCTTGCGACTGCAACATTTTTTCCAACAGCATCAGCACACCACATTTTTAAATAAAGGCTCATTTTATACTGAAATACAGGAACATCAATCAAAGGACTCGGATCATACGGCAGAGTGGCTAAAAAAACGTTACAATGCACATGTTTTTTTGACCAGCCCCCCACCTATGCCGAACTTAGATTTAAACCTGATCGTCCTCCTGATCCTACTGGCTTGCGGTATTTTCAGTCACAACTCTGCGGTAACGATTGCTGCGGCAGTCCTCATTATTTTGCGGATGACACCGCTAAGCGAATACTTCCCACTCATCCAACAACATGGATTGAATATCGGGATCATCATTTTAACCATTGCAGTTTTAGTGCCTATTGCAAGTGGTAGAATTAGCGGTGAAAGTATTTTTAAATCTTTTTTAAGTATCAAATCGTTACTTGCTATCGCGATTGGCGTTTTGGTTGCATGGCTAGGTGGGCGCGGCGTAAAACTGATGTCAAATCAACCCGATGTTATGGCAGGCTTGCTGGTTGGAACCGTTGCAGGAGTGGCTTTACTACGTGGCGTCCCAGTCGGCCCACTCATTGCGGCTGGTTTACTTACCCTAATCATTGGTACAGGACAGCCCTAGCCTAACAAATCCAAATTCTCAAGCTAGGTCGAATTAATCTGTATTTGCTGCGTTTAAATTTGACTTCTTTTATAGAATAATCACTCATCGTAGCGCTATGAATAGATATTCATCGTGCAGAATCTTCAGAGTTCATATGAATATTATGCTTGCTTAGTTCACTTATAACTTTTTTGAACAACCAAATTTTCATGTGATAAAGAACGTATAATACTTTTCATTTTCTCCTCTATTTATGTCCTCTCAAGAAAATAGCATCTCTCCAATAAGCCACTTATCTGTCATTATTTTAGCATTGGCACTCGGTGGTTTTTGTATTGGGACTACTGAGTTCGTTGCGATGGGACTCATCCAAGAGATCTCACAAAGTTTCAAGCTCAGTATTCCTGTCACAGGGCATTTCATTAGTGCCTACGCTTTAGGTGTGACTATAGGCGCGCCTGTAATTGCCATTTTGGCCGCAAAGGTTCCGCGTAAAACGCTCTTAATTGGCCTCATGCTATTTTATGGTATCGCCAATGCCAGTACAGCACTCGCAAACAGCTATGAGTCTATGTTGGTCTCACGTTTTATTGCAGGTTTCCCTCACGGCGCTTACTTTGGTATTGCCGCTTTGGTGGTTGCAGAGTTTGCAGGAAAACAAAAGCGCACTTCCGCTGTCGCAATGCTCATGATGGGGCTGAATGTAGCCACCGTGATTGGTGTGCCTTTTGCGACATGGCTGGGTCAGCTGTATGGTTGGCGTGCAGGTTTTGAGTTTTCTGCATCTATCGCATTTTTGACCGTGGTCGCAATTTGTTTTGGCTTACCTAAAATGCAGCTGGATCACACAGCCAGTATTCAAAATGAACTGCGTGGACTTAAAAATACACAAATGTGGATCACGCTTGCTGTCGGTGCAATTGGATTTGGTGGACTATTCTCTGTATATAGTTATGTATCGCCTATTTTGACTGAATATACTCATGCTAGCATTCAAGTCATTCCGTTTGCGCTGGCGTGTATTGGGCTTGGGTTGGTCATTGGTGGTGTTGTCGCAGGACACTTTGCCGATAAAAACTTAAACAAGGCGATTATTTGGGTCTTAGTTTCCAACGCCTGCTCTTATGTGCTTTGTGCCCTATCTATGGATCACCTTGCCACTGCTTTTATTGCACTCTTCTTGGTCAGCTTCAGTATTGCAGGCTTGGGGCCTTTACTACAAACCCGCTTAATGGATGTCGCTGGTAATGCACAAGGCTTAGCCGCTTCGCTGAATCATTCTGCATTTAATATTGCCAATGCTTTTGGTGCCTTCCTAGGCGGCTGGTTAATTAACCAAGGTTTAGGTTGGTTAGCCCCGATCTGGGTCGGGGTTTTACTGAGTTTGGGCGGACTGATTATTTTGCTACTGGCTTTTCAGCATGAGAAAAAGTCGATATCCGCATGTAAAAATGATGCAAATCAGACTTGTTAGACCAATCTAGATTTCTATTCAGATAAAGTAAGGCATGTGTATAAACGTACAATTTTAACGTTGATCACATGCCTTTTTACACCAATTTATTCAGGTAGTTTCTTGCCACAGTGTGGACAATAGGCATATTGCTCACGCTCTTGCCTTAAAGATTCTTCTTTTTGTTCACGAATGAGCTGTAAAATAATATCGTGTGTTTGCTCTTTGGTCAGCCCAACTTCTTTACGAACTTCTTCAATTTTTTCTGTTTCTAAAACAAAATCAATATCGCTATTTTGGATTAGTTCTCGAAATCTGAGTTCAAGTTTTTCTTTACGCTGCTCAAGTTCATTGGCTAAACCATTGGCTAAAATACCCGCAGGCAATGCCGCTAAACCTACCCCTAAGATGGTAATAATCGCACCCAAAAAGCGTCCTAGCGGCGTAATAGGTGTCACATCGCCATAACCCACGGTGGTCAGTGTAACTACGGCCCACCACATTGAAGCTGGAATAGAGCTAAAAACTTCAGGTTGTGCCTGACTTTCAATCAAATACACCCCTGCAGCCGCCATAATGATCATAATCATTAAGATGAAAATAACCGCTTGAAATGAGCCTTTTTCGCGCTCAATGACACGTAATAAAATTTGTAGAGACACAAAGTAGCGGGTGAGCTTGAGAAGTCGAAGCAAACGAACAATTCTTAAGAATCGTAAGTCGAACTGAACAAAGAAGTTTAAATACGCAGGTAAAATAGCCAAGAGGTCGATAATCGCTCCACCACTTTTGACCCAATTTAGGCGGTTTTTCCAATCCGACTCAAAACTATTAGCTTCAGCAACTGACCAAAAACGTAAGAGATATTCAATCGTAAAAACGATGATCGAGAAGATTTCAAAATAATAAAAAAAGTCTTGATACAACACATAGTACTTCTGTACCGACTCCAACAGCACAGCAGCAGCATTACTCATAATCAGTACAATGAGGAAATAGTTCAGCCCTCGGCTTAAGCGTGTCTCATAGTCTTCATTATGTAAATTGTTATAAACAAATTTGCGTAACATGTACCAAGCTGTCAATTTCATTACGATTTTACGTTATTCTTATCCCTTAAAATTCAGTTTAACCGAACTTAATAGCAAAGTAAGTAAGAAATTTCGGTACGAATCGTACAACTGCGGTAGCATTATTCAATATAGAGTAAGGCCAAGCGCACTTGGTCATAGCCCATACGCGGATTGGTTAACTCTACAATCGGACGTAGTTTAATTGCGCCATCTTCACTAAAGTGTTCAGCTTGCTGACGTTTCATGAGACGTTTATAAATTTTCCGCACTTGCTCTACCACTTCTTCTCCAGGATGCGCCACGGAAATATCCAAGCCCTGCTCTTTATGCAACTTTGCCAAATGGTTGATAATGGTTGCAGCTGTCAACCCGCGCTCTTGTGCGATATCTGCAATTTCATAACCACCTTCAAAAAGTTCACGTGTTTCATCGAGTGTTGCAGAAGCATAGTTGGCTTTACCTGCATTACGGGCAATTTTCTTTTCATTACGTTCAATCTCAACTTCATTGAGCGTTCCGCCACAGTGACGAATAAAGGCCTTGTGTTGTGGCTCTAGATCAATGGCTTCAAAGTGAGTCTCAGCTTCATCGGACAGTTCTTGGAAGCGGCGGTCTGCCTTAATGGCAAGACTATCTAACTCCAACGCTTGTTCATTAAAACCTAACAATCTTAAACCTTCCAAAGTCTTTAAGCGCGACAAAGCCACATAGCCCTGCCCTTTTTCAAAAGTATGACTCAGGTTAATTTCTGCTGCAGCTAAAGTCATCCCTTGTGACTTGTGAATAGTAATGGCCCATGCCAAACGCAATGGAATTTGCTGAAAACTGGCAATGGTTTTCCCCGCATCATTGTCCACTGACCAGGTTTCAGGCTCAACCACCAGTACCGTACCATCAGTCAGTTTGACCTTCGGCAAGATCCCAAAGTCATCATCTTCTTCAAAGCCCACCACTTCGCCTAAGCTACCGTTAATATAGCCCACATCGAAGTTGTTCTTTACAAACATCACTTTGGCATTTTTTTTGAGGGTTAGGTTTTCAGGTGCTCGCACAGAAGACTTTAAGGTTTCAATAAGCTTTTCATTGCCATCACACACCGCCTCAAACTGGCGACCTTCATTTTCAATTTCATTCAAATGTTTGAAGTTGATAGTGTCCACGTCCATATTATGCGTATATAAACGTGTAAAGATTTCCCCAATATCTTGCTGACGTGTGGCTTGTAAAGCCTGTAAGTGCTCAGATTTAATACTCTGACTGCGAATAGCATTTAGAATATCATTGAGATAATCATTGCCCTGACGGTGCTGCTCGGTCAAATAGCACACACGAAACTTGGCTTCGACCCAAGCATCAGACATAAAACAGAATTTATCGCGATTGCGCTCTTCATTTTTACCGACTGGCGGTAACTGGAAGAAATCACCTGCAACAATCACTTGAATTCCGCCAAATGGCTCTTCACTTTCCTTAAAAAACTTAAGGACTTTATTGACCAAATTGAGTTGCTTGGCATGTAGCATCGAAATTTCATCGATGATTAAAACTTGAGCATTTTCTAAATGCTCTTTTAAGTATTTACGTTCTTTCATGCGTTTGAGTTCATCTTCCCCCAACGCATCTTTAATTCCAATGCCAGCCCAAGTATGAATGGTCATGCCATTCATATGCGTTGCAGCAATACCTGTAGAAGCTGTAATCGCCACAGGCACTTTGCGGGCTTTTAAATAGTTAATATATTGGTTCAGCGTATAGGTTTTTCCTGCACCAGCGGAACCGGTTAAAAAGACATTTTCGCCCGCTTTTAAGAGTTTGAGTGCAGTTTCTTGCTTCATAAGACCTATACCATTAATGAACGGCTATAGCCTACCGAGTTTTTGCTAAAAAGTTAAGCAGATCTCGTCACACAGTAAATGATGTGCGACAAATTAGGTCCATTGTTGTTTAATTTTTAAGGGTTTGGTTATTCGGTTTGATTCAGCATGGCAATGAATTGTTCAGCGACGACAACATCATCGGGTAGTGCTTTTTGGTTATTTGGATATTCAAGCTGATCAAATAACAGCTGTCCTGCTATATAGTGACAACCGAGCGTCAAGTGCCGCTGTGCGTCGGTATGACTCATATGAAATGCAGCATATTCACGTACAATGATTCGCTCAGCAAAACTGGCTGCTAAACAATGTTGAAAGCGACGTGATTCAGCAATGATGCGATCAATATCTTTGAGCTCCTCAAGCACCCAACTCTCAATAAAATAATAAGCTTCATGGCTGATCGGTTGCCATGAGACACAACCAAGCTTTCGTTTCAGTTCAGCGAATAGCTCTTGGCTATGCAATTGATCATGCCACTGCACGGCCTGATGAAACAGGCTCTTCCATGTAACATTTTTTAAAACCTCCTTTTGCGTCTCAAAATGTTCTGGCAAATAATCTCGCACATAAGCATCAAACACCGAAACTCGTAAAGGAGGCCGATTTAAATAAAACAACTGTCGAAAGCTTTCAATATGCAATTTATGTTGCTTTAACTGAAGATAAAAATCACGGTGTTGTTGCTTGTCTTCGCTAAAATAAACCACTAAGTCTTCAGGAAGTTTCTGCGCAATTTTATCTAGATGCTGAATATAGGCCTGCATTACACGACTCAATTTTGTGTAGACCCGTTTCCCCCATTCAGGTTGTTGTTCGACCACACGGTGCAGCAGTTCGAGCCATTCATCTAAATATAAAATAGATGGGCTGATCGCTATACGCTGATCATCCATATCTTGGCGTCTATTTTTTAAGACCACATGCTGGTTGGCCTCCAGCTCAAACCAATGCTGTTGTAAGGCATGTTCATAGCAACTTTGTATAAATAAGCGAGCCGCTACATGTTGGAAGTACTTTAAAGTCGTGACAATAATTTCAGGATGATAAGACTGTGTATCGAGATAACTCAAAGCTGTTACAGCAACGCGTATACTACTGTGTTGAATATTTTGACTAACCCAGTCTGTCACCACCGCTTTTTGCTTGAATAACCAATTTATGGTACGGCTTTCATCAAAAATAGGGAGTTTGGCGACCTTCTTTTGCCATGTCTTAGTTTCAGCTTTTAAAAAATGCCGCTTTGCCAACAAATCACGCGATGTCCAAAGATCCCGATGCATAAGCCGCACAAAGCCAAGCAGATGGGACTGCTCTTTAGCATGCGGATATAACAAGTGAATGTCGTGCGTATGATCCATCAACTCTTGTAAAGAAAACCGTTCAGGAAATGCCGTTTGTACAATCCGATAAACATATGGATCTAATAATTGATTGGCACTGTAACACAGCTCATCATAACTATTCATCAACGACTGTAAGGGTAAAATATCTTCCACCTGATCTGCATCTAAGCAGCATAAGCACTGCAACTCGGACAGCAGATTTCGCTCAGAGGTTGGATCATCTGCATTTAATTCAACTTGCTGGCACAGCTGTTGAAAGAGTTCTGATTGCGTTTCTCGTATTTCAGTCAAAATCGTGTGCACGCGACTCGGCCCATCGAGTAAAACAAACACCTGTTGTAGAATCAGCTGACGCAGCTGTTTAACTTTATTGCGCAAATACAAAGAATGTTGTGGGGATTGATCGCCCACTAAAAACACAATGTCGTGTAAACAAAACTCTTCGAGTGCTTCTGCATAGTGTCCTTGATAGATAAACTGCGGGAGACACAACTCCGCCTGTTCAGCTGGCGCATAAAACTGAATATGAAAACAATGATTTAAAATTTGAATCCGTTGTTGTTTTACGTCAACACTTAAAACGTTTTGTACATTGAGTGTGGAAAGAAAAGCGGACTGCTCGTGATAAAGCTGCTGAATACTTGAAACAACTTGTCTTAACTGTATAGCAAGACTTTGATATTGCTTAAGCTTATCGTTTTGCTCCACGGCTGGCCCTCTTTGAATTTGGCTATTTTCACCACAACCTCAAAACCAATATAAACAAATCCTGAACCACAGGCTATGCCTTTTATCGATAGCTATTCTGTTCGGTGAAGCCATTTCTCCTCATTCCCTTACTCATGGTAGGTATTTGGTAGGTACACAAGTTTTTTGAATCATTCAATACTCTAAAAACGGTAATGAGCACCGATAACAACATAAATAATGGTAGAAGGAATCGCACCATGGCTTTTAAAAATATTGCAGATCAAACCAACGGTTTTTATATCCCTTGTGTTTCACTTTTTGGCCCAGGCTGTGCCAAAGAAATTGGTGGTAAAGCACAAAACCTCGGTGCAAAGAAAGCACTGATTGTAACCGATGCAGGTTTATTTAAATTTGGCGTAGCCGACACCATTGCAGGATATCTCAAAGATGCAGGTGTTGATAGCCACATCTTCCCAGGTGCAGAACCGAACCCAACTGACATCAATGTCCACAACGGCGTGACTGCGTATAACGAACAAGGTTGTGACTTTATTGTCTCCTTAGGTGGTGGTTCTTCGCATGACTGCGCTAAAGGTATTGGGCTCGTTACTGCAGGTGGTGGCCATATTCGTGACTACGAGGGAATCGATAAAAGTACCGTTCCAATGACCCCTCTTATTGCAATCAACACCACGGCAGGTACAGCATCAGAAATGACACGTTTCTGTATTATTACCAATACAGATACGCACGTAAAAATGGCGATTGTAGACTGGCGCTGCACTCCACTGATTGCAATTGATGACCCTAAACTAATGATTGCAAAACCTGCAAGTTTAACGGCAGCAACGGGTATGGATGCATTAACCCATGCAATAGAAGCTTATGTTTCAACAGCAGCAAACCCAATCACTGATGCCTGTGCTGAAAAAGCCATTTCAATGATTAGCGAATGGTTAAGTCCAGCAGTTGCGAACGGTGAAAATTTAGAAGCGCGTGATGCCATGAGTTATGCACAATATTTAGCAGGTATGGCATTTAACAATGCATCTCTAGGTTATGTCCATGCTATGGCTCACCAACTCGGTGGCTTCTATAACCTACCTCACGGCGTATGTAATGCAGTCCTACTTCCACACGTCTGTGAATTCAACTTAATTGCTTGCCCTGACCGTTATGCACGAATTGCTGAACTGATGGGAGTTAACATCACAGGTTTAACTGTGACAGAAGCTGGATATGCTGCCATTGACGCGATTCGTGAACTATCTGCATCGATTGGTATTCCATCGAGCTTATCTGAACTGGGTGTGAAAGAGCAAGATTTGGGTGTTATGTCTGAAAATGCGCAAAAGGATGCCTGCATGCTGACTAACCCACGTAAAGCAAACCATGCTCAAGTGGTCGACATCTTCAAAGCTGCACTCAAATCAGGTGCTTCAGTGGTCGATTTTAAAGCAGCGGTCTAAGTTCTCTCCTTAACTTTTAGTTTGCTTTGACAATTTAAGTGGAATGAAACAGACGTCCATACTGTTTCATTCAGGTAAGCCTAATCCTTGCTTACCTGTGCACTTAAATTGTCTTTTTTATTTGTGGTTGACAAAGTTTTGCACTTCATCAAGGATAAGAAAACTCATGACAATAACAACCAGAGCAAATTATGTCAGCAAATCAAACTCATCTTGCGTATACACCCGATGTCCTCGGCGAAGGCTATGAACAATTAAAACTCAGTTTTCCAGACGATTATGAAGGTGCAGTCTGCGCAACCCTCGTGCGCAAAAAAGCCTCACAAAATACTCAAAAAGCTGTGTTGTATATCCACGGCTTTATTGACTACTTTTTCCAAACCGAAATGGCTGAACAATTTAATCAGCATGGTTATGATTTTTATGCGCTGGATTTACGTAAATACGGGCGCTCTTATTTAAGTCATCAAAAATACTACAACGTCCATGATTTAAGCGAATACGATGCTGAAATTACCCAAGCCTTAGAGATCATTGGCAATGAAGGCCATACTGCGGTGCTACTTGCAGGACACTCTACTGGAGGCTTAATCACGACTTTATACGCTGCAAACAATCCTAAGCATCCACTGATCAAAGCACTGTGGGCCAATAGCCCTTTTTATGATTTTAATATGCATCCCATTAAGCGCAAACTTGGCGTGCCGCAGCTCAGCCGACTCGCAAAGCGTTTTCCTGACCTCAAATTTCCAAGCGAACTGAATAAATGGTATGTATCGAGCCTACATCAAAACGAGCATGGTGAATGGAACTTTGATTTGGAGTGGAAACAACCAAGCTATTCTATGGTTCGAATCAGCTTTGTACGTGCAATTCATGAAGCACAGAAAGAAATTCATCGTGGTGGTTTGAAGCTCTCTATCCCTGCACTCATCATGCATTCACATCAAACGCTCAACCCAAAGAAATGGGGCGCAGCCGCGCAAACCAGTGATGTGATTTTAGATGTTAAAGACATTGAAAAGCAGGCCAAAAATTTACAAGGTGACGTCAGTGTCGTGACCATTCAAAATGGTTTACACGACTTAGTCCTCTCAGCACCTGAAGTTCGTGCCGAAGTCTATGCTGAGCTGTTCCAGTGGCTCGAGCAAAAATTAACGTAATACACCCGTCCAACACAATTCGTAATTTTTAAATTTTATACTTTTCAAGTAGCTGATGCGCAGGATGTCCATTCGGTGTCAGCTCAATGAGTCGCTCAACCGCATCAATTGCCTCTGGGTAACGTGCAACATGTTTAAACAACATATCAGTTTCATTGGCTTTAAAAATTGCACTGCTTAAACGTGACTCCAAGCAGTCGCGCCATGCACATAGAAATGGACTTTCTGTTTTAGGCAGTAAAACCCCTGAACAAAGTTTTAATGCGGTCTCGATATAGGCAGCATCTAAGGCCTGCTCGGCTTGTAAAAAATCGGCCTCAATATGCGCCAAAATCCGATAGGGACGAGATCCCAACATGCCACCGAGCAAGTCACGCAATTGTGACATTTCGGCCTTAAGTGTTCCCACACTCACCTTGCGCTCACCATATAAGGCCTGATGCAAAGTATCTAAAGTCATACCTTGTGGGCACAGCGCCAAGATGGTCAAAATTTCAATTTGTCGCGGTGTGAGGACCATCACTTTGCCATTGAAATGTACTTGTGGCACACCAAAAGCACGGATATACAACTGTTGACGCTGATATTCTAACAGTGCCGTTTGGATGATAGATGCACAGCGCTCTGCTGCGAGTAGACCAAGGCTATTATGATTTTTCCATGTGGTGGATAAATCAATTACCCCAAGGACGTGTTTTGAGTAAGGGTCGATGATTGGTGCAGCATAACAGACCCAATCATGGATGGAGCTCATGTAGTGCTCATTTGAAAAGACACAACTCGACTGTTGTGTTTTTAAGGATAAGGCCAATGCATTGGTCCCCACCAATTCCTCTCGCCACTGCCCACCTTCAACAAAATGTACACTTTCTGCCGCATTACGCATTTGTCTGCTGGACGCACTCCAAATAATCGTACTACCAATATCGCCTACAGCGACCACCATCGAAGACTGCTGTGCAATATGTCTCAGTTCATCTGCGCAATAACTCAAAGCATGTTGTAGCGCTGAACCTTGCGACATAGAACCTTCAGAAATGGGTGCAGCAAAGCGATCTTTTGGAATTTCTGCGGAGTTAGAGCGCTGCCATGAACTTGCAATACTTTTTCCCAATTGTTCAGCTTGTACCGTCGAAATACTGCTACTGGTTCTAAGCTTTTCTATTTCTTGTCTTTTCTGTATTAAATGTTGCATTGCCATCATTCCTTATTCTCAAAACAATTCCTGATATACGTCCACTGTATTACTTGGTTGTAAACATTTGTCAAAGGCTTGTAAACCTCCTTCCTTCCAACCTTTTTCCAACCTTATATTAGGTATGCTACTTAAATATTGTACAGATGTACCTTATACCAAAGCTGTAGATGCTTTTAAAAAATCAATAAGCAAAGGAACTTCAATATGCGCTATGTAGACCCTAACCAATCTGGTTCTAAAGTAGAATTTAAAGCACAGTATGACAACTTTATTGGTGGCGAGTGGGTTGCTCCAGTAAAAGGTGAATACTTTGAAAATATATCTCCTGTCGACGGTAAAGTTTTTACAAAAGTCCCTCGCTCATCTGTCGAAGACATCGAACTTGCACTTGATGCTGCGCATAAAGCCAAAGAACAATGGAACAAATCTTCTCCTACTACACGTTCAAATTTACTCCTTAAAATTGCAGATCGTCTAGAACAAAATCTAGAAAAATTGGCTGTGGCTGAAACATGGGACAACGGTAAACCGATTCGTGAAACGCTCGCAGCGGACATTCCTTTAGCCATTGACCATTTCCGCTATTTCGCAGGTTGTATCCGTGCACAAGAAGGTGGCATTTCTGAAATTGATGAAGATACCATTGCCTATCACTTCCACGAACCATTGGGTGTGGTAGGGCAAATCATTCCATGGAACTTCCCAATTTTGATGGCGACATGGAAAATTGCTCCTGCACTTGCTGCGGGTAACTGTATTGTTTTAAAACCTGCTGAACAGACGCCTGCGAGCATTTTGGTTTTAATTGAACTCATTCAAGACTTGCTACCACCTGGTATTTTAAACATCGTCAACGGTTATGGTGTTGAAGTGGGTCGTCCACTCGCAACCAATCCACGTATTGCTAAAATTGCATTCACTGGCTCAACAGCTGTGGGTCAAATGATCATGCAATATGCCACTGAAAACGTGATTCCTGTAACTTTGGAATTAGGTGGTAAGTCTCCAAACATCTTCTTTGAAGACATTATGGATCAAGACGATGAGTTCTTAGACAAAGCCCTTGAAGGTTTTGCCATGTTTGCCCTTAACCAAGGTGAAATTTGTACGTGTCCATCACGCGCTTTAGTTCAAGAAAGTATCGCAGATAAATTCCTTGAAATGGCAGTTGAACGTGTGAAACGCATTAAAACGGGTCACCCGCTCGATACAGAAACGATGATTGGTGCACAAGCTTCACTGGAACAACAAGAGAAAATCTTGGGCTGTATCGCAACAGGTCGCGGTGAAGGTGCACAAGTACTGACAGGCGGTAGTGAGCGTAATGAAGTAGGTTCTGGTTTCTATATTGAACCAACCATCTTCAAAGGCACCAATGACATGAAAATTTTCCAAGAAGAAATTTTTGGGCCTGTACTTTCAGTGGCAACATTCAAAGACTTTGACGATGCCATTAAAATTGCCAACGACACTATTTATGGTTTAGGCGCTGGTGTATGGTCACGTTCAGCACATACGTCTTACCGTGCAGGTCGTGCAATTCAAGCGGGTCGAGTTTGGACCAACTGTTACCATATCTACCCTGCGCATGCCGCTTTCGGTGGTTATAAAAAGTCAGGGATTGGCCGTGAAAACCACAAAATGATGCTCGATCATTACCAACAAACTAAAAACTTACTTGTGAGCTATGCAACCAAGCCTATGGGCTTCTTCTAAGCACTTAGCTTATTCGTATTCTGTTCTCTATGTGTTTAGGGTAATTCGTTACCCTGAACACCATCAACCATCAACCATCAACCATCAAAACAATAATTCAAAACTGTGTCATATAAACATTAGACAGGACGTCTAGTCGCTTGGTACTGAAATTGCATAAATATTGCATTCATCAAGCCATCTATAAAAACTCAAGATATGGAGCTTCACATGACCGACTCTCCCATTAGCAGCTCAACGACTCCGCTCTCTACTTCAACTGTAAGCACATCTGACGACTATTTTGAAAAAAGACAACTGAAACAAGGTGCTGTAGGCTGGCTACTATTAGTCGGTTTAGGCGTGGCTTATGTCATTTCAGGCGACTTTGCTGGCTGGAACTTCGGTCTTGCTCAAGGTGGCTGGGGCGGTATGTTTATCGCAACGGTTGTCGTAGCCATCATGTACTTATGCATGTGCCTGTCGATGTCTGAAATGGCCACCATGCTGCCCACTGCGGGAGGTGGCTATAGCTTTGCGCGTACCGCATTTGGTCCATTTGGCGGCTATCTCACAGGCACGGCGATTTTAATTGAATATGCCATCGCCCCTGCGGCTATCGCATGCTTTATTGGTGCCTACTGCGAGTCCTTATTTGGTGTCGGTGGATGGATCATTTATCTCATCTGCTATCTGGTTTTTATGGGTATTCATCTCAAAGGTGCAGGTGAAGCCCTCAAGATCATGTTTGTCATTACCGCCATTGCAGCCGTAGCTCTTTTTGTCTTTATCATCGCAATGGCACCACATTTTAATAGCGCCAACTTATTTAACATTGCACCAACTGAAAATATCGGAGCAAGTAGCTTCCTACCGATGGGTTATATCGGCATTTGGGCTGCGGTGCCCTATGCGATTTGGTTCTTTTTAGCGGTGGAAGGTGTACCACTGGCAGCAGAAGAAGCCAAAGATCCATCCAAATCCTTACCACGTGGTTTGATCGGTTCAATGCTGATTTTGGCCGCTTTTGCCCTGCTTATTCTGTTCTTAGGAGCTGGTGCTGCTGGCGCAGAACAGCTTAAAGAATCAGGCGCCCCCTTAGTTGATGCACTGGTAGCCGTCTATGGTCAAAACAGCTGGTTAGGCAGTTTTGTTAACTTTGTCGGTCTGGCAGGTTTAATTGCGAGTTTCTTCTCCATCATCTATGCCTATTCACGTCAAATTTTCGCCTTATCCCGTGCGGGGTATTTACCGACCTCGTTATCACTGACCAATAAAAACAAAGCGCCCTATTTAGCAATTATTATTCCCGGCATCATTGGTTTTTTATTGTCCCTGACAGGTGAAGGTGATCTGCTTATCCTGATGGCGGTATTTGGTGCGACCATTTCTTATGTCTTGATGATGCTTTCTCACATTAAACTGCGTATCAGCCGTCCAGAATTACATCGTCCCTATAAAACCCCAGGTGGGATTCTCACCTCATCGATTGCTTTGGTTTTAGCCAGTATTGCGGTGATAGCTGGTTTTGTGGTGGATCCTAAAGTTTGGTTTATGGCTGCCACTATTTATGCGGTCTTTATTGCCTACTTTATTTTCCATAGTCGCCATCGACTCGTTCAAGGTACACCTGAAGAAGAGTTTGAAAGTATTCGTAAGGCCGAACAAGACTTATAGAAGGACCTATGACATGGCTTATAAAACGTTGATTGGACATCAGCACTATGTGTTTAATGATTTAAAAACTTTAATGGCAAAAGCAACCCCGCTGCGCTCAGGTGATCAACTTGCAGGTGTTGCGGCGGAAAATGCCACTGAACGTGTTGCCGCACAAATGGCATTGGCCGATGTTCCATTGAAGCAGTTTTTAACTGAAGCGCTGATCAGCTATGAACAGGATGAAATAACCCGCCTGATTATCGATGAGCACCGTAGTGATTTATTTGCACCAATTTCACATTTTACCGTAGGAGACTTTCGTAACTGGCTACTCAGTGAAGATGCGACTACGCAGAAATTACAACAACTTGCGCTCGGTTTAACCCCTGAAATGGTGGCTGCGGTGAGTAAGATTATGCGCAACCAAGACCTCATCTTGGTTGCAAGTAAATGTGAAGTCATCACCCAATTTCGCAACACCATCGGATTGAAAGGTCATCTCTCAACCCGTTTACAACCGAATCATCCGACTGATGATCTCTTGGGGATATCGGCCAGTATTTTAGATGGCTTGATGTATGGCAATGGTGATGCCGTCATTGGGATTAATCCTGCAACCGATAACCTACAAAATTTATCGGAGCTGCTCAAACTACTCGATCATGTGATCCAAGAGCATCACATTCCAACCCAGTCTTGTGTACTGACGCATATCAGTTCGGGGATTCAACTGGCTGAGAAAAATGTGCCGATTGATTTAATGTTTCAATCGATTGCAGGCACACAGCGCGCCAATGAAGGTTTCGGCATTAACCTTGAATTATTACGTGAAGGCTATGAAGCAACACTGGCTCTCAAGCGTGGGACTGTGGGACAAAATGTGATGTATTTTGAAACAGGTCAAGGCAGTGCTTTATCTAGTAATGCACATCACGGTGTAGATCAACAAACCTTAGAAGTCCGTGCCTATGCTGTGGCTCGTAAATTTAACCCACTACTGGTAAATACTGTGGTTGGGTTTATTGGCCCAGAGTATTTATACAATGGTAAACAAATTATCCGTGCAGGCTTGGAAGACCATTTTTGTGGCAAGCTCCTAGGCTTACCTATGGGCTGCGACATTTGCTATACCAACCATGCCGATGCCGACCAAAACGACATGGATGTACTACTCACCCTATTCGGTGCAGCAGGTTTGAACTTTATTATGGGCATTCCGGGTTCGGATGACGTCATGCTGAACTATCAAACTACATCGTTTCATGACGCGCTGTATTTAAGGCAACTTTTGGGCTTAAAAGCCGCACCTGAGTTTGATCTGTGGTTGGCGGAACAAGGCATCTTTAAACAACAGCAGCAGCACATTCTCTGGCCGGAACATATCCCGCCACAATTTGAAAAACTTTTGCATATATAAGGAGCAACTTATGTCACTTGTTCCTCTAGAAAACTATCAATCTGAACAGCATCAGGATGTTTGGGAAAATTTAAAGAAATTTACCGATGCTCGTATCGCCATTGGTCGTGCTGGTTGTAGCATCCCAACCCATGAACTGCTGAAATTTCAACTGGCGCATGCGGAAGCACAAGATGCGGTACATCAAGCTTTAGATGTCGAACACTTAGTTGCGAGTTTTAATACACTAGGTTTGGATAGTCTGACGGTACACAGTCAAACTGAAAACAAACAAGAATACTTAAAACGTCCTGACTTAGGTCGCCTGTTAAGTCCAGCTTCACAACATGGCTTAGAGGTTTTTAAAGCCAGCAACCCGCAAAACTATGATGTCTGCATTGTGATTGGTGATGGACTATCTGCACGGGCGATTGAAGAAAATGCAGTGCCTTTTATTCAGCACCTTATCCCGCAGCTGCAAGCGGAACACTGGAGCATTGCACCGATGGTGATTGCTACTGGAAGCCGAGTCGCTTTGGGTGATCCAGTTGCAGAGTGCCTACAGGCGACTATGCTCGTGATGCTGATTGGCGAAAGGCCCGGTCTGAGTTCACCTGATAGTATGGGCATTTACTATACATGGAAAGCAGCCTCAGGCACTTTGGATGCTAAACGCAACTGTATTTCAAATGTTCGACCTGCAGGCTTAAGCATTCCTGTTGCAGTACAACGACTAATGTCTTTGATGCGTGGCTCTAAGAAACTCGGCTACTCAGGTGTAGACTTAAAAGATGAACATGAAATGGTCAGTCTAGACACGGAACATACGCCTAAACGATTATTTTAATTTGAAGCAGATCAGCCGTGATTTTACGGCTGATCTTAAATAGCATGTTATGTTGATTTAGTTTTTTTAGCTTGCTTTATTCAGCGCTTGTTCTACAAAATGTAGGCGATCTTGGCCCCAATACATTTCATCACCCACAAAGAATGTCGGTGCGCCGAAAATGCCACGTTGAATGGCCTGTTCTGTTTCAGTGATCAGTTTTTGTTTCACCACATCCGACTGAACCATACTCATAATATCTTCTACAGAAAAGCCACTTGGTTCTAGCACTTCTGCCAAGACAGTAGGTTCATTCAGATTTTGTGGTGTACCAAACATCGCATCGAATAAAAGTTTTAAAACTTGCTCAAACTTTTCTAGATGCAACAATTGAACGCCTGTCAAAATGCGCATTAGGGTTAAAGTGTTCATTGGAAAATGCGGATTCATTTGCATTGGGATATGGTAATACTCCGCCCAGCGCTGCATATCTAAGATTGAATAAACCCCTTTGACAGGAATCTCTATCGGACTACGATTACCTGTTGCTTTAAACACCCCGCCTAATAAAATAGGCTTATACACAATCTGAATCTCTTGCTGCTCTGCTATTTGCAGTAAACGATAGTAGGCCAAATAGCTATATGGGCTGCCCAAATCAAAATAAAATTCTACGCTTTTCATGCTTTGTCCTTTTACCACGTTTCCATCCAAGGTCTTAAATCTAACTCATGCGTCCATGCATCGCGCGGTTGCTGCGACAAATGCCAATAATTTTCTGCAATATGCACGGGATTTAATATGCCATCCTGTTCTTTGCGCGCGTACATCTCAGGAAAAGTGTCTTTAATAAAATCGGTATCAATTGCCCCATCCACCACCACGTGTGCCACATGAATATTTTTCGGGCCAAGCTCACGTGCCATACTTTGCGCTAAAGCACGCAGTGCATGTTTCGCCCCTGCAAAAGCGGCAAAGTTTGCTGCACCTCTTATGCCTGCGGTTGCACCCGTGAAAATAATGCTCCCATGTTCACGCACGAGCATACGCTTCGCCACTTCACGCCCTGTCAAGAACGCGCCGAAACATGCCATCTCCCAAATTTTAAAATACTTACGTGCAGTTTCTTCTAAAATACTACATGGCACATTCGCCCCAATGTTAAACACTAAAACATCGATTTCACCAATATTGGCTTCAATTTCTTCTACCAAAGCGATGACTTGATCTTCTTTACGTGCATCCGACGCAAAGCCATATGCAAGGCCACCTTCAGCTTCTATCTCTGCAATTAAGGGCTGGAGTTTTTCGGCATTTCTTCGCGTCATGCAGGTGATGTATCCACCACGTGCAAACCGTTTCGCAATTTCACCCCCTGTAGCATCTCCTGCGCCAATCACTAACGCGACTTTCTTTTTAGCATCAGTCTTTTGCAACTGCTGTTCTGGCTGTAATTCATCCATAAATACACTCCCTTCATAAAATAACGATCGTTATCATAACGATCACTATGTTATAGTTTTTAGCGTCAGTCAATTTTATTTTGATGAAACTCCTATGCGCTATAAAACAGGCTATAAAGAAGAAAAACGTCAAGAACTGCTTAAAATCAGTGCTCAACTGGCCAAGAAGCAAGGCTTTGCCAATACTGGTGTCGACGGTTTTATGAAAGCGGCTCAAATGACCAGCGGTGCTTTTTATTCGCATTTTTCATCAAAACATGAATTATTTGAAGCACTGATCCAGTCCGAGTTGCAACACAGCTTTCAAGCATGGCAAGCCAATCCGCATGACAACCTCGAAGAGTGGATTGACTTCGAAATTGAACGTTATTTAGCGCTGTCTCATGTGCAACGCCCAGATCAAGGCTGTGTTATTCCCTCTCTTGCAGCCGAGGTAGCACGTAGTAGTGAAACAACAAAACTGTGTTTTCAACAGGAAATGCTTCGTGGTCACGCACTCTTTACACAACATCTAGGCAGTGAAACACAAGCTTGGGCGGTACTGTGTCAACTGGTCGGTGCAATCGTCATGGCGCGCAGCATGGCGGATGAACATGTACAACGAGAAATTTTAAGCTCAAGCAAATGGATGATTAAAAATATGCTACAGCTCAAGTAAAATCTTGGATTGAATTTATAGTTTTTTTCTAAATATTTTCTGATTTTTTGCCTTCAACTTCTGCGCATTTCCCTGTACATTTTTACACTCCTTTACCCCCCCCTGTGAACGAGCCTGCTATGACGACACTACCCGATACCATTTACGCGATTCAGCATCTTGCTTTTGAAGATTTGGGTGCATGGGAAGATGTGTTATATCAATTGGGTTATCGGGTACGATATTTCGAAGCAGGCAAAGATGACTTAGCTAAAGCGTTAAACTACACAGGTTTAACCGTCATTTTAGGTGGACCGATTGGAGTATATGAAACTGAAGACTACCCTTTCTTACAAAAAGAAATAGACTTACTCAAAGTTCGTTTAGAAAAGAATTTACCCACTTTAGGCATTTGCTTAGGTGCACAATTAATTGCACATGCACTCGGTGCAAAAGTATATGCAGGTCATAGCAAAGAAATTGGCTGGAGTCAGTTACAGCTCAATACTGTTGAACACAACCCACTACAAGCACTGGTAGGAACTGAAGTGCTACATTGGCATGGCGACACCTTTGAACTTCCTGCTCAAGCTGAACTGTTGGCCAGCTCAGAAGATTATCCCAACCAAGCTTTTCGTGTAGGCAAAAATATTCTAGGCTTACAGTTCCATCCCGAAGTCGCAGCGGATGGTTTAGAAAAATGGCTAATTGGGCATACTGCTGAACTTCGTCAAGCGAACATCAACATTCCAGCACTGCGTGCAGACAACCAACGCTTTGCAGCTCACCTAGAACATGTCTCTGGACAAGTTTTGGCAGCGTATTTAAAAGCACTGGTTTAATAATTCAGCCATAATCCGCTCAATGCGTATTTTGCTCTAAATTTTAAGTTCACAGCAGCCACAAAAAAGCACCTCTATGAGGTGCTTTTTTGGTAGATATCGCTTATTTTGCAGCAGCTTTAGGCTGTGGAACTGATGCTTCAGTGGTGATATTCACAGTGATTTTATCACCCACGTTTGGCACGTATGCGCCTACACCAAAAGCAGAACGGTCAAATGAAGTGGTTGCATTGAAACCAATTGACTGTGCTTTGGTCATTGGGTGCTCACCTTGCTTATTCAACACGGCATCTAAAACGACAGGCTTTGTCACATTTTTAATGGTTAAATCACCTGTGATTTTGTATTTGTTTGCACCAACCGCTTGTACTTTTGTACTCTTGAAAGTGATCTTTGGATATTTTGCTGCATCAAAGAAATCCCCGCCTTGCAAGTGCTCATCTAAAGCTTTTACGTTGGTGTTTAAGCTAGATAAAGGAATCGTTACATTCACCGATGAATTTGCAGGTTTTGCATTATCAACATTAATTACACCCTGAATGTCGCTGAAGTTAGCAGATGGAGTTGAAAAACCAAAGTGGCTCCATGTGAAAACTGTTGCTGTATGTGTAGGGTCAATTTGATATGCCACAGGTTTCGCCATAGCAAATGTAGTCGCAGTTGCAACAGCCAAACCGATTGTTAAAGCTTTAAAGTTCATGTTTTTATCTCACATTGGAATACTGCTTAGTCTATAGAGTTCTACAACGAATACATCTATAAAGATAAAACGATATGTTGCAACTTTAGAACGATATAATTGTTTTTAAATGTAGCAACTTAGCTACGCCCGATATTGAATGAAACCAGTCTTCTTCACGACTTTATTATAGATTTGCTGTGAGACTAAATTATCCTGATGGGTGAGCCAATAGACCCGATCACATGCTCGCTTTTCGGTATACATTTTGACGTGTTCGATTAAAGCTCTTGCAACACCTAGCCCACGATAGTCCTCATGTGTAAATAGATCTTGTAAGTATACGTAAGGCTTTAACGTCCAACAGCTATCATGCTCTATCACATGCACAATGCCTACAACCCGACCGGCCATAAGTGCGGCAAAACCATATATATGCTCATGCTTAGAATCAGTCAACTTATGCCACGTGTTTTTAGATATCATCTGCAATAAATCAACCTGATAAAATGCCTGATAAGCTTGCCATAATGTAGTCCAGATCGACTGATCGATTTCTGTCAGTGGCACAATATGAATATTTAGTACTTCCATTTTGTTCCCAAAGTACTATTTATTTTTTAAGGCTTATATTTAAGCTAAAATCACCACAAAGAAAAAGCCTTATTGAATCGCTTCAATAAGGCTTCTTTTAGACGTGACAACCATCATAGTTTTTCAATCAGAATCCGATCAATCAACTTCATACCTGTCTGCTTTTCATGGTTTTTACGACGGATCTTAATTTGCTTATCTTCTGCTAAATCTTGCAATAACAGTTCAACAGCAACCATCGCCTCCAAAGGTAGATCTGGTCCAATCCACTTCTGTTCGCCCGCATCCATCAATACAACTTCATCATGAATTTGATCGTACAAGCTCATATCATCACCTAAAATTTATGCAGCTACTTCAGCAGCAGCTTGCATATTATATACGCCATTCAAAATAAAAGACGCCCCTAAACTGGAGCGTCCTTCAAACAGTTAATTTTAAAAATTAAGCCGTCAATTCTTTTACCGCAGCAACAACTGCTTCAGTGGTAATACCGAAGTATTGGTATAAGTCTTTCGCAGGGGCAGATTCACCATAAGTCGTCATACCAATTACACGACCGTCTAAACCTACAAACTTCCACCAGTAGTCTACATGTGCTGCTTCAACAGCAACACGTGCACGAATGTTTGATGGAAGAACCGCTTCACGGTATGCTGCATCTTGCTTCACAAATTCTTCAGCACATGGCATAGACACGACACGCACACCTTCAAGTTGTGCATGTGCTTCCATTGCTAAAGATACTTCAGAACCCGTCGCAATAATAATCGCTTTTAATTCGCCTTTTTCTTCAGCCAATACATAACCACCTTTCGCTACATTTGCAATTTGTGCATCTGTACGTGTTTGGAATGGTAGGTTTTGACGCGAGAAGATCAACGCAGTTGGGCCTTCTGAACGTACAAGTGCAGATTTCCAAGACACAGCAGCTTCAACTGTGTCACATGGACGCCAAGTATTTAAGTTTGGTGTACCACGTAAAGACGCAATTTGCTCTACAGGTTGGTGCGTTGGACCATCTTCACCCAAACCAATTGAGTCATGTGTATATACATGGATTACACGTTGTTTCATCAATGCAGACATACGTACTGCATTACGCGCATATTCCATAAACATAAGGAATGTTGCAACGTAAGGAATGAAACCGCCGTGAAGCGCAACACCGTTTGCAATTGCAGTCATACCAAACTCACGTACGCCATAGTGTACGTAGTTACCTGCTGGATTGTCTTGAACGCCTTGGCAACCTTTCCAAAGTGTTAAGTTAGAACCCGCTAAGTCCGCAGAACCGCCTAATAATTCAGGCAATAATGGACCGAAAGCTTGCAGTGTATTTTGGCTTGCTTTACGTGTAGCAATGGTTTCAGCTTTTGCATTGGTATCAGCAATAAACGCATCTGCTTGAGCAAGGAATTCAGCTGGCAATTCACCTGAAAGGCGACGTTTCAATTCAGCTGCTTCAGTTGGATATTTTGCTGCATATTGAGCAAATAATTCATTCCAAGCAGCTTCAGAAGCTGTCCCTTTTGCTTTTGCATCCCATGCTGCATAAACGTCAGCAGGAATTTCAAATGGACCTTCAGTCCAGCCCAATGCTTCACGTGTTAATGCGATTTCGTCATTACCTAGCGGCGCACCGTGGCAGTCTTCTTTACCTTGCTTATTTGGTGAACCTAGACCAATAATCGTTTTACAGATGATGATCGTTGGTTTTTTCGTTTCAGCTTTTGCTTGCAAAGTTGCAGCACGTAATGCATCTGCATCATGACCATCAGTTTTAAGTACTTGCCAACCGTAAGCCAAGAAACGTTGCTCTGTATCGTCAGAGAACCAACCTTCTACTTCACCATCAATCGAAATACCGTTGTCGTCATAGTAAGCAATCAGTTTACCTAGACCTAAAGTACCTGCAAGTGAACATGCTTCGTGAGAAACACCTTCCATTAAACAGCCATCACCTAAGAAACAGTAAGTGAAATGGTCAACAACGCTCATCTCATCTTTGTTGAACTGCGCTGCTAAAGTTTTTTCAGCTAGAGCAAAACCAACTGCGTTTGCAATCCCCTGACCAAGTGGGCCAGTCGTAGTTTCAATACCTGGTGCATAACCTAATTCTGGGTGACCCGGCGTTTTAGAGTGCAGTTGGCGGAATGCTTTTAAATCTTCAATTGATAAATCATAGCCCGTAAGGTGCAATAACGCATATTGCAGCATAGAGCCATGACCATTTGATAGTACAAAACGGTCACGGTTCGCCCATTGAGGGTTAGTCGGGTTATGGTTGAAAAACTCACGCCATACCACATCAGCGATATCAGCCATCCCCATTGGCGCACCTGGATGTCCAGAGTTTGCTTTTTGCACAGCATCCATTGCCAATACACGAATTGCGTTTGCAATACGACGTTCGTTAAGCGGGGTTGTCATAGGTCAGAGTCCAAACAAATGATTTAAAGAGTAAGATGAATAGAATTCAAAGATAGGTGTATTGTCTTAAAAAAAGAGGAATGGGTAAAGCCTAATGGACAATATTTCGCTATTTATTCATCATCAATGTCTAATAAATGCGGGCATTGCCTAAAATCACAACAATTTCACTCAGAAATGTCTCTCTCGCTTTTCTCCGGGTCAAATTCTACACGATAGAATCATCAACTTTTAAAAACAAAGCTCGGCCACCCTATTCACTAATCAGAACAAACCGTTATCCTTGAGTATCAAACACATCATAAGATACATTTGTATTTTTTACATACAATTAAACATTCATGGTGAATTTTATTCACTTTTTTAAATTACTCATGAATTACTACAGATTATCGATTATTTTCTGATACTTATTTTGAGCATTTTTATTTACCGACTTAACACCCAAGCCAAAAAAAACTCACACAAGCTATTGTTTTGTATTCAGATATAACCAAAGTAAAACTTCTCATAATAGGTACCTGTATACTTTGAACCAAAACCCGTTATTTTGTCATTTCGAACCAAAAATAAACGCTATATCAATTTTTTAGATGCTTATATCAGATAAAAAGTCGTTGAATTGAAATAAATTCAGTCATTTTGGTCGTGTAGAACTGGCTCAAACGGCTAAGTCGATGTACCATATTGCGTCTTTTAAATTAACTGTGATAGGACTTATGCGCGAGTACGCTGTATTTACCTCGGAATCTGTAAGCGAAGGCCATCCAGATAAAATGGCTGACCAAATCAGTGATGCTATCTTGGATGCGATCTTAAAAGAAGACCCATATGCGCGGGTTGCTTGTGAAACGCTTGTAAAAACGGGTGCGGTAGTACTTGCAGGTGAAATCACAACAACTGCAAATGTTGACTTCGAAGCGATTGTTCGTCAAACCGTAAATGGCATTGGTTACCACCATTCTGACCTTGGTTTTGATGGTTCAACATGTGCCGTGATCAATATGATTGGTAAACAGTCACCAGAGATTGCTCAAGGTGTTGACCGTCAAAAGCCTGAAGATCAAGGTGCGGGTGACCAAGGTTTAATGTTTGGTTATGCAAGCCGTGAAACTGACGTGCTTATGCCTGCTCCAATTTCATATGCACACCGTTTAATGGAAAAGCAAGCTGAGCTACGTCGCAGTGGCGCTTTACCATGGTTACGCCCAGATGCAAAAAGCCAAGTGACTTTTGCTTATGAAAATGGCATGCCTGTTCGTTTAGACGCAGTCGTATTATCTACTCAGCACGATCCTGAAATTTCTCAAAGCAACTTAAAAGAAGCTGTGATTGAAGAAATCGTGAAAAAAGTGATCCCTGCTGAAATGTTCCATGCAGACACCAAATTCCACATCAACCCAACAGGGATGTTTGTGATTGGTGGTCCAGTGGGCGACTGTGGTTTAACAGGTCGTAAAATCATCGTAGACACCTACGGTGGTATGGCACGTCACGGTGGTGGTGCGTTCTCTGGTAAAGATCCATCTAAAGTTGACCGTTCTGCTGCTTACGCAGGTCGTTATGTTGCGAAAAACATCGTAGCGGCGGGTCTTGCAGACAAATGTGAAATTCAAGTGTCTTATGCCATTGGTGTGGCTGAGCCAACGTCTATTTCAATCAATACCTTCAATACAGCAAAAGTATCTGAAGAGCTGATCATTGCATTAGTCCGTGAACACTTCGACTTACGTCCATACGGGATCACTCGTATGCTTGACCTCATTCAACCGATGTATAAGCAAACTGCTGCTTATGGTCACTTCGGTCGTGAAGGTTCAGATACAGCATTTACGTGGGAAAAAACAGACAAAGTGGAAGCGCTTAAAGCTTCAGCTGGTCTATAAGTTTGATCCTAAAAGAAACCCGCTTAATGCGGGTTTTTTTATTTGAACTGATGGAAAATAGCCCATCAGTTCAGTCGTGAAGTCATTGAACCTCACTACTTGGGTTTGTTTTCATGATTCAACACATCAAACAATGATGTTACCGCAGCGGGTTCACTGTTTCGGTCGGCCAAATAGACTTGTACAGATTTAACGATAATCGCTGCTGCGAGACATGCAACAATACAGAAAATCCAAAATCCAAAAGGACTTCGAATATTATGTGATCCACAGTTTGGACAATCTTTATCTGTTGATGCGACAACTGTTTCACAACATGCGCAGTGGTATTGATAGAGCATCGCTTTACCCCCTTGTTTTTGTCCTTTCTTGTTTTTATTGTCCATCACCCTGCCTCACAGAATGTTAGATTCATTTATTTTATGTGAGTATTTGTTGAGACTCAAGCGCCATTCACCTGAAGTGATGTCAGCAACGGCTTACACTGAAAGATTAATCAATTGATTTAACGCATATTCCTCTTTATAACACCGAATCATGACAATTTCATTTTGTAACATAATAGTTTTTGACGTATTCCGTCATATTTGCTTAAAACCCTTTAGTTTTCTAACGATTGTTTATTAAAATAAGATGCAATGATGAGGAAGAAAGAATGGTTCAGTTGATTAAAAAAGGCGGTTTACGTGAACGTGCCAACCGCAGCCGTAGCTATAAAGGTTCAGAAAATACCGAAGCGACATTACAGCCCAACCGCTATGCGCAAAGTAAAAAAGATGAGGCGTCCACCTTGGAACAGACTTCATCATCTAAAGAGCTTAAAAATGACTTAGATGTAGATTGCGAGAGCATCGTACCAAAGCCATAAAGCAAAAATCAGGAACAGCCCGCCAGAAAAAATGTCGATATAACTTCCTGAACGCTGATATGCCGCCTTAATTTTAGGTAATGACAAAAGCATCATCAGCAGTGCAAAAGTCATAAAAGTTTGGATTGGAATAATCACCGCAAGTTGCATTTTTAAATAAGGGCTTGCACTAGAGCTCAAGGCTAGTGAAAACACACTACTGAAATAAATCAGTGTTTTCGGGTTAGACAAGTTAGTCAGCAAACCTGATATGAAATAATGGTTGGCCTTGGGTGTAGGCAGTTTTTGACCATCATCTAGCAAGGCTTCTTGCTGCATTGTGTTGAGGCCTGCTTTTAACATCAGCCAACCCATACGTGCAAGGAACACCCCACCAATCACCATCAATACTTGTTGAATCCACGGCATTTTGTCGATGAGTACGGTAAAACCTAACAAGGTTAAAACCACCCAAACTACGATACCAACGGAAATACCTAAGATAGTTTTTAAAGTGTTTTTTTGTGTAGTCGAAGCTGAACTTTTAGCAATCAGCAAAACATCAGGACCAGGACTTAGCTGCGCAACAAAATGCAAAGCGCAAATCGTGAAAAGCAATGACATAAAAAAGCGGCATAAATTTAAAAAAATAATTATATCGTTTGTTATATTTATTTTAAATCATAAGCACTTAAAACATTTTCATAAAGATAAAAAAAGCCGAGTTAGAACTCGGCTTTAAAATTAGGCATGAAATTATTTATTCACATCTTTCATTTCAATTTTTTTCGCATCTGGCGTAACTTCTCGTGCTTCGCCATCAATAATACTCGAGTCACGATAAGCTGAACCGCCCTGCTGTTGCTGCATTTCTTGCATTTGGCGCATGATATCTGCAAATGGGTTTTGACCTTGAGCACCACCGCCCATGCCATTCATATCTCCCATCATGCCACCCATCATTTTTTCCATCATCGCTTGCTGACGTTTCATCATCACGTTCATCAGTGCACCTGTCATGGCTTTTTGCACCGCAGGAATAAGCAATAACACAGCAACCACGTCTGTCACCAAGCCAGGAATCAATAAAAGAAAACCCGCAATGATTTTTGGCAGATTGTTTGTTAATGCAGGATCTGCACCCATCTGGCCCGCTTGCATTTGCTGCATTTGTGGCATTAAACCTGCTGAATACTTACGAATCAGGCTCATACCAATAAAGAAAGCGGCAATAAACCAGAAGAACACGTACCACATGCTACCAACGAGGTCACCCACGCCAATCCATACGAAGACTTCGAGAATGACACCAGCTAATATAAAAAGAAATAATTTCATGAAAATTAATCTAATCTCAACAAAATGAATAAGGTGCAAGAATCAAGTGCTCAATCTACATCAAGCTTTTTTGATACGCTTATGTAACAATATGGGCATATTATTTTTTTTAAAGGGCAAGCATGTCATTAATTATTGGTATTGACCCCGGTTCTCGCCTCACAGGCTACGGTATTATTCAAAAAGAAGGTCAAAAACTAATTTTTGTCGATGCTGGCACCATTCGTACCGAAGCTGCTGATATGCCTGAACGGCTAAAACGTATTTTTGCAGGGATTGATCGTATTGTAAAATTTCATGGCCCAACCGAAGCCGCAGTTGAGCAAGTATTTATGGCACAAAACCCTGACTCCGCACTGAAGCTGGGGCAAGCACGCGGGGCTGCTATTACTGCACTGGTAAACCTTGATCTACAAGTTGCAGAATACACGGCACGCCAGATTAAACAGTCTGTGGTCGGTTATGGGGCTGCGGACAAAGAACAAGTACAAATGATGGTGATGAGACTCTTGAATTTAAGCATCAAACCACAGCAAGATGCTGCCGATGCTCTCGCTGCTGCCATCTGTCATGCGCATGCTTCAGGCAGTATGACCAAGCTTGCTGTACTCAATGCTTTAGGCGGTATGGCGCGCGGACGCAGCCGTAGTAGCTCTCGTCGACGCTAAGCGTTAAGTGACATAGTTTTTAAAGTCTTTACGCATTTCACGTACCGATGGTGCTTTGGGATAGGTCGCTATCAGCATTCTTCCCGAAATGCGTAAATTTTTCTTTTGAGCAGGATCGATACGTATAAAGACCAATTCTTCTGGCTCATTGCGATGGTTGATCTCACAAATCATAATAGTGTAGTTTTTTTCGATCACTTTATAGCGACTAAATGCCTGCTGTACGATTTGTTTAAAATTTTTCTGTCCACCTGCTGGTGCAAGTTGGGTGTAAATCACCAACAGTATGCATGCACCAACCACCAAGGCCACCAGTAAGTATTTATCCATTCTTCCTCCTCTTTTAATTAATAATTATCATCAATATATAACGATTTGATTTTTCCATTCATTAAGATAAATAAATTAATTCGGATGAATAAACTCATTCTTATTTATTCTTTCAGGTGTATAACCATTTGGAGCATTTAGAACAATTCCAGTTCCATGAATTGTATAACCATTTTCATGGTCATTACGGTAGACCCGATGTTGAGTATTACTTCTATAAAATTGAGTTGAGTATCCCCATAACCGCTCTAAGCCTTGCCATTCGCCATCTCCTGTTGCATATTCAATTATATACTCGCCTAGAGGCGCCTTCATTTCTGCATTGCTAAATTTTGGAAGTTGAATGACTGCTTGTAGAATATTCGTAAACTTATCTCTTACCAAAAATACAGCATCTTTGTCACTTGTTTGAAATTGTAAAGTGCCTTTTTGAGCACCATCACTAGGAAACTTGATCATAATATTTTTTTCAAACGGTTGTGCATATTGAGTCTCAGACTCCTTTCTTTTTTGATCAAATATTTGAACCTCTTTCAATCCATTAATTGTCTCTTTTCCAGAATCTTGATTTATATAATTTTGTTTCGAAAAATTTATAAGATTCTTCTCATCATTTTTATAGAAAAATATAGCCAAGATAATAATCGCAATAAACAATCCGCCAAACTGATTTAGTAAATTGTTTTTATTATTCTTTTTCACTTCAGCCCCTTCAACAATCAAACAAACAAAATTTAGTTAAGTGTATATTTTATAAAATAATATTAAAAGTCATAGATCTTATTTCTTGTCAAAATAATTAAATTAACAGCTCCATCATTTCGCATTTAATCAAGCTTTACCAAACACCCATAAATGATAGGTGAAGATAATTCAGTAGCTGAAAAAATTTCATAACTAAAATACCAAGAGTACCAATCTATAGCTTTGATAGGCTTTGTTGCACAAAGATTTAAAAATTAAGATTTCCCATATCTACTCAAATTTAAGTGGCAACTTGGGTGTGAGGTCGGCCTAACTCTGTGAATTTATTTAATACTGCTACACGTGCATGCATCTCATTGACTTGGCTTTGAAAGTTTCTCGAACTGAGTTTATCCCCCAATAATTTGATGCAATGCATCTTAGTTTCGACCAAACTTCGCCGATGATAGCCTGACCATTTTTTCCATAGTGTCCTGCCTAAACGTTTAACTGTTCGAAGTAATTCATTTCGCTCTAGCGAGCTGATCTTTGTATCTTTCCAAGGTTTCGCATTTTTTCTTGGCGGAATCACCGCATGCGCTTGCCGATCTGCAATGACCTGACGGCATTGCTTGGTGTCATAAGCTCCATCGGTATAAACAGAGTCAATCTGATCATCTTGTGGAATCTGATCGAGTAAATCACCAAGCACTTGTGAATCACTCACATTATTTGTAGTGAGTTGAATAGCGCGTATTTGAAGGGTTTCAGCATCTATACCAATATGAAGTTTACGCCATTGGCGACGATATTCAGGTTGGTGTTTCTTACGCTTCCATTCACCTTCGCCTAGAAACTTTAAGCCAGTAGAATCGACGAGTAGCTGGAGACCATTACTGCTTTTTTGATAGTTAATTGCAATATCAATATGCTTTTGTCTTCTGCAGATGGTGGAATAGTCTGGTGCTGTCCAATCTAATCTACAAAGATGAATGAGACTTTGCACAAAGCCAGTGACCATGCGTAAAGACAATCGAAATAGGGATTTGATCATCAGACAGCATTGGATGGCTGTATCTGAATAAGTTTGATTTCGACCATGTTTACCTTTGGGTTGAGCGTACCATTGAGTCTTGGGATCGAACCAAATTGAGAGATTTCCTCGATTTATTAATGCACTGTTATAAGAAGACCAATTGGTTGTACGATAGATTTTAGGTGTGGGCTTATTCATTTGCGAATTATATTGCCGAATAAGACTTTATCGGTAGGTTTGTGCAACAAAGCCTATCAAAATTAAAAAATATATAAAGCAGATAAATTAATATACACAAAAAAAACATATTTTTCATAAAGTTGTTTTTACTTTCAAATGTTTTTCAATATAGACTATTGATACTTAAATTAAATAAAAAATTACTTTTATTTCGCATAAAATGTATTGGAGCCAAGGAGGGTCTGAAAAGTGAAGAGTGATTTTAGAAAGCTAAATATTGAGTATGTTTTAAATTCTATTGATAAAAGTACAGATCTTCAACTTATACTTAACTCGATATGTTCTTGGCTTGAATCAAATATTACAGATGCTTTAGTCACAATTATGCTTTATTCAGAAGTGGAGCAAACATTAACACTTGTAAATGGGGAACATCACTTTTCTTCTAAATATTGTCGTTCAATCAGTCCTTTAAAAGTTAAGGATAAGAATGGATCTTGTGGTACAGCTGCTTTTTCTAGAAAAACTATTATTAGTCGTAATTTGATACTTGATCCTAATTGGAAAAATTATTTAGAGTTTGTTAGAGAAGAAAATATTATTAGTTGTTGGTCTGTGCCTATTATAAGTGCTAAAGGTATCTTATATGGAACTTTTGGCACCTACTATCGTGAAGAGAAGACGCCCAGATCAGAGCACTTTGAATTTATAAATCAAGCGGTATCATTAATTGCGTTAGCTATTGAAAGAGAAAATGAATACAAACAGAGACTAGCTATTAATGAAAAATATAGCTCTTTTTATACGCATCATCCTGATTTAATTATTGAAATTGACCTTAATGGTTATATTTTAAATTCAAATATTACTTGTAATAAAATTCTTGGATTCTCAGAAAAAAATATATTAGGAAAACATTTTTGGACTTTTATCCCAACTAAATATCATAAACTTATTAGCTTAGCATTTAAAGATGCATTAAAAGGTATTGCTAAACATTATAAAATTCCTGCATATCATTCTTCTGGCAAACTCATTTGGCTTGATCTTACAAATTTACCCATTATTCAAAATCAAAAAGTCACTGGTGTATTTGCCATCGCACGTGATATTTCTACACGTTTAAAAAATGAAGAAAGCCTGCGCTTATTAAAGCGCGGGGTAGATGCGAGTCCAAATGGGATCTTCATAACTGACATCTCTGACAATTTAGAAATAGTTTTTGTTAACCCCTCATTTACATCTATAACTGGATATAGCCCAGAAGAAATTTTAGGAAAAAGTTATAACTTCTTGTCAGGACCTGAAACTGATTTAATTCAGGTAGAAAAAATCAAAACAGGAATAAAGGAACTAAAAGAAACAACAGTTAAATTAAAAAAGTACCGTAGAAATGGAACTTGGTTTTGGTGTCGTTTAATGTTTGGACCTGTATTCGATCAAAATAATATTTGTACTCACTTCTTAGGTAATATTGAAGATATAACTGAGGATGAAAAGAACAGAAGTTATATTAAGTATCAACATACCCGTGACTCAATCACTGGTTTGCCAAATCAGAGAACATTTAATAAATTTTTAGAAAAAGAATTTGAACAAAAAAATCAATCCCCAGCTAGTCTGGCATTATATTACATTGATCTTGATGATTTTAGATCTATGAATGAAAGTCTAGGCTATTTGATCGGTGATAAAATAATTAGAGATATCGGCTCACGTTTACAGGACTTATTAAAAAAAGATGGTTTACTGAGTCGATATATTGAAGATAAGTTTATTTTATTAGTAAAAAATTCTAAAAATCATAACCAGTTATTTACTTTGGCAGAAAGTATACTTGACCTTATTTCTCAAAACTTTCAGATTGAAAATAAAACTCTACATTTAACAGCTAGTATTGGAATTGCCGTAAGAAACTCTAATACTCGATATGCTTCAGAGCTGTTATATGAATCCATGAATGCCCTGAAAGAAGCAAAAAAACAAGGAAGAAACACGTGGTATTTATATAAAAGAGATCCAAACAAATTTTTCCCAGAGAAAGATTATGCTCTTTTGCGATTAGAACTTATGACTGCACTAAAGGAAAAACAATTTAGATTATTTTATCAACCTTTGGTGGATCCACGAACAGGAAAAGTTCACAGTGTAGAAGCACTGATTCGCTGGCATCATCCTCAAAAAGGCTTTATTTTTCCTGATACTTTCATTCCATTAGCCGAAAGAACTGGTCAAATTGTCGCAATTGGTCAGTGGGTTCTTGAACAAGCGTGTTTTGATATTTCCCATATAAATGGAAAAAATAACGCTACAATTGCGGTCTCTGTCAATATTTCTCCCCTACAATTCGGTCGCAGTAATTTCCTTAGTTGCTTGGAAAGTGTACTGATTAAAAGTAAACTACCAGCTAATCTTCTTAAAATCGAAATTACAGAAGGCGTGATTATTAATGGTGCAGATAGAGCAATTGAGATATTAAAGTCAGTTCGTGAGCTAGGAGTAAAAGTTTCAATTGATGATTTTGGAACAGGTTATTCAAGTCTTAGCTATTTACGTCGATTACCAATTAATCAAATTAAATTAGATCGTGAGTTTATAGATAATTTAACAAATAATTCTCAAGATGCATCTATAGTTCAATCTATAATTCATTTAGCTCATCAGCTTAATCTTGAGGTTGTTGCGGAAGGAGTAGAAACACTAGAACAAGCAAAAATACTTCATTGTCAAAATTGTGATCTCTTGCAAGGATATTTTTACACGAAGCCAGTTGAACTGAATAACCTAATTTTTAAATACTACTCACTAGAAGAATGTTAAATTGTAGATTTTAGCTAAAAGTTAAAATCTACAAATAATGTTACTTCAAAACGGCTTTGTTGCACAAACCTACCGATAAAGTCTTATTCGGCAATATAATTCGCAAATGAATAAGCCCACACCTAAAATCTATCGTACAACCAATTGGTCTTCTTATAACAGTGCATTAATAAATCGAGGAAATCTCTCAATTTGGTTCGATCCCAAGACTCAATGGTACGCTCAACCCAAAGGTAAACATGGTCGAAATCAAACTTATTCAGATACAGCCATCCAATGCTGTCTGATGATCAAATCCCTATTTCGATTGTCTTTACGCATGGTCACTGGCTTTGTGCAAAGTCTCATTCATCTTTGTAGATTAGATTGGACAGCACCAGACTATTCCACCATCTGCAGAAGACAAAAGCATATTGATATTGCAATTAACTATCAAAAAAGCAGTAATGGTCTCCAGCTACTCGTCGATTCTACTGGCTTAAAGTTTCTAGGCGAAGGTGAATGGAAGCGTAAGAAACACCAACCTGAATATCGTCGCCAATGGCGTAAACTTCATATTGGTATAGATGCTGAAACCCTTCAAATACGCGCTATTCAACTCACTACAAATAATGTGAGTGATTCACAAGTGCTTGGTGATTTACTCGATCAGATTCCACAAGATGATCAGATTGACTCTGTTTATACCGATGGAGCTTATGACACCAAGCAATGCCGTCAGGTCATTGCAGATCGGCAAGCGCATGCGGTGATTCCGCCAAGAAAAAATGCGAAACCTTGGAAAGATACAAAGATCAGCTCGCTAGAGCGAAATGAATTACTTCGAACAGTTAAACGTTTAGGCAGGACACTATGGAAAAAATGGTCAGGCTATCATCGGCGAAGTTTGGTCGAAACTAAGATGCATTGCATCAAATTATTGGGGGATAAACTCAGTTCGAGAAACTTTCAAAGCCAAGTCAATGAGATGCATGCACGTGTAGCAGTATTAAATAAATTCACAGAGTTAGGCCGACCTCACACCCAAGTTGCCACTTAAATTTGAGTAGATATGGGAAATCTTAATTTTTAAATCTTTGTGCAACAAAGCCTTTGTGAAGTCCCTTCTACTACCAAATTCCCCTTTTTTATTCAACTACCAATAATCATCACTGAACCCTAAATAATTAAATAGTTTTACAATATCAGAGCCCGATCTCCTCTCTGAAGAAAATTCACGCAAAATTACTGTTGTTAATTCATTTAATGATAAATCAGAAATTTGCATAATAAAAAGCCCCATTCAATGGGGCATATCTTAAGCAGCATTTAGCATTTTTGCTATCTCAGAAGCCGTTGGGTTGTAGTATGTGTTCACAAGAACCCCAATGGTTTTATGCCCAGTAAATTTAGCTAATATCTCAACAGGCAATTTTTGTTTATTCACAAAGCGTGTAATGGCCTCATGACGTGAATCATGGAACGTAAATGCTCCAGCAAGTCCGACACGCTTTAAATTACGCTGCCAAAGCAATCTAAACGAATTGGAGTTGTGTTTGACCAGTAACCCTTCGCGCTTAGGCAGTAGATCTAATAGCGCTCTTGCCTTTGTCGTTAGTGGGACATCTCGTGAGGTACCATTCTTAGTATCAGGCAAATGAACATAATCAGGAAAGACATGTTGGTTCTCAATTCCTAATATCTCGCCTTTACGCATGGCAGTTTCCAATGCAAATAAGAAACTCCAAGCTACATAGTGCGCTGGTGTTTTCGGCACCATACCTTCTTCATAATTATCTAAACCCACCAAAACCATTTTGATTTGATCTTGGCTTATACGGTTCTTTCGTGCAGGTGGTTTAATTGGCTTCTTAACCAAATTGAATGGATTTGAAGGCAGTAAAAATAGTTCACGTACTGCAAATGTGAAAACAGAAGATCCAAGGCTCATTTCCTTATGAATAGTCCCTGCTTTCACATACTGCAATCGTCTTTCTCTATTTTCAGTGATTAGCTTTGGAGTGAGATCATAAATTGAGTATTCGGTGAGTTTGCCGTAATACCGTTCTAAATATTTGATGTGATTTTTGATGTAGACTTTACTTTTGGTAAACTGCCCAATTTTTTCGTAATAGATATTAAATAGCTGCTTTACAGTGTATTGGGGTTTATCTAAATTTTTGAGCTGCTTTTCATACTCAAGCTGTAACTCCATGAGTCGCTTGTGCGCCCATTGAATACATTCTTGTGAGGTATCTCTTGTTGCTGCATCACGAAGATGCTTGTATTTAACTTGGATGCGCCATGCATTGCCGCGTTTGACAGGTTTTTGCATATTAATAAACTCTCAATATTTGGTGCCGAAAACGGGCGCCATCCATCTTGAGATACATACGACCATCTCAAAATGGCGCCCGAAAGCGAAATATAAAGCAGTTTTTAATGCAAATTTTGGGTATTTTGATTACCCAAAGCTGACCTATTTGACAATAAAAACAGGGAAATATCGTTACAATATCCCCCTTAAGATATTGATTTTACTCAATATATATCTTGGTAGGTATATCCAGACTCGAACTGGAGACCTCTACGATGTCAACGTAGCGCTCTAACCAACTGAGCTATACACCTGAAGTAAAAGCATAATATTCACTTTTAAAAAGTATGACAAGCGCTATTTCTTATTTCTTAAAGCAGATGCACAAGTTTTAAGCATTTGTTTAAATTGTTGAATATTTTTTGAATTCAACGTATTGGAATAACGCATTTGTTGATAATAATCACCCGCCTGCTTAAATAAAACTTGCTGTTCAGGGTTAACGTCTTGAGCTAAACGCAACAACCATTTGTTTACCGTTTCGCCATCTTGTTTACGCTGCTCAGTTGTTAAGCTACGAGAAAAAGACTGAATGACAATGTCGTATTCAGAAGTTTGAGCACGTTTACGCCAAAATATAACGCACCAGTACAGTAAAACTAATCCACCGATGCTAATCATAATCAGTAATACCAATGAATAACTGGATTGGAGTCCTAGCTTCTGTAACCAACCTCGTTGAGTCTCTGCATTATAGCCAACCACCTTACTTTGCCATTGGTAGCTTGCGTAATCGCTCCAAATGCGCATTTTGTTTAATACCGAATAGCGCTGTATATTCCATCGACTACTCTCACCCCAAACACTGGCATCTTGGCTTATTAAATCTTGCATACCTTGTTCAATACGCTGTGGTGCAATCATCGCTGTTGGGTCATATCGTTTCCAGCGCCCATCCACAAAGACTTCCGTCCATGCATGCGCATCTAACTGTCGAACTTCCCAGCTTTTTGCATCTGGTGAAGGCTGACCACCTTGATACCCAACCACAATACGCGCTGGAATTCCCGCATAACGCATCAGCATCACGAAGCTAGAAGCATAATGTTCACAAAAACCTTGTTTGGATTGAAACAAAAACTCATCAATGCGATGTTGCCCCAACAAGCCCGGTTGTAAGGTATAACTAAAACCATTATTACGATACCATTGCAAAACATTTTGGATATAACGTTTCGGGTTCTCGTCACTTTGCTTAAACAGCTGCTGTGCCAATTGCTGTGCTTTTAAGTCCATTTGCTCAGGTACTTTTAAATTTATGCTTTGTTGTACCTTAGATAATTCACTTTGGGAAAATTGAACATTTCCCATCCATTGCAACGCAATAGGTTCTACACGCTGCACTTGACGATAAGCCTGAATACTCCAATCCTGACGTAGCTGATAACGTCGCTCTAAAGGTTGTGAATATTCCAATGCCATAATCCACGGAATCGCAACATCAGCGGATAAATATTGATAGTTCCAATTTTTGGATGTAGAGATTTGCGTTAATGTCTCATCCGAAATGCCTTGTTGGTTAATAAAACTACTGGTCCACTTTTGCCCATCATATTGATCTAAGACCATCGCGCGCCAATAAAGCTCTGAACGATTTGGGAGCTGAGTGACATCACCGATAATACGAAAAGCCAAATGACTGGACTGGGATAATTGCACAATATCTCCAGGTGACATAGTGTCACTCATGCCTGTCACTGCTTTATTTTCCGGAATTGGAATATGCCAAAGTGGGGGTAAACGCGGAAAAAAGATAAACAACAGCACAAAAAAAGGCAGTGCGAGACCTACAAATTTAATGACGTGTTTTGCATCTTGCTTTAATGCCGTACGATTCGAGTTTTCAGATGCAAAAGAATAGGTTTGCACTCGATACAGCCCCAACAAACAACTCAATAAACAGAGTAAAACCATCACAGCCATCATAAATGACTGACTATGTAAAAACATACTTGCCGCAACGAATAATGCAAAGTTAAACAAAATGATCACATCACGCTGCGTTTTTGTTTCTAAGGCTTTCGCAAAGAGAAAGATACTTAAAACAGCTACGCCCGCTTCCACCCCTAAAAAGCTTTGATAGCTCCAAAAAGTGACCGCTAGAGCAGCAAGGGTCAAAATGTAAATTGCCCATTTCGGGAAATGGTTTCCCATGGATTTCATGAAATACCATAGACAGCCGATACAAATGGCGAAAATGACACTCAATAGCACAGGACTAAAACTTAGTTGTGTGATCCAAATCAAACTCAGTGTCAGTACAATTGCAATACGAATAGAAGAATGCATACTGCTCTCGCTATGCCTGCGCCAAAAGTAATTTGGCTTGAAGGTAGTGTTCTCGCCCTATCCCTTTGGCTAGTTCAGTATGAGGTAAATACAGAGCATAGACGTATTGCAACTGCTCACATTGTTCAACCAAGCCCATCATTAAGCTTAATTTTTCTTCATGTGAAGGACTCGGCATATGTGCATAGTGGATGTCTAAACTGTGCTGATCCTGATGTTGTTCAAAGACTTTAATAAATAAACCTTGTCCTTGTGCCGCTTGTTTCCATGAAACCGCTTGTAAAGAGTCACCCTCTTTAAAATTTCGCAATTCTCGAAATTCATCCATGTCCGGTTCAAAACTGTGCTGTTGCTGTTTATTTTCTGCCGCTAAAGACTTAGCTTTAGGCGCGATCCACAGGGCTTTCTGAATGAAAAAATAACTCCAAGCGCGAACAAGACCAAATGGATAAGTCGAATATATTCTAATCTCTGGGAAACTGAACTGTCCGCGCTCTTTTGGAAAGAAATTTAAATCGACCGCCTGATGGGTATCTTGAATAAACAACTGTTCTATATGATCAGCATAAGTAATCCAAAGGTATCGAGGTTGTGAATGCTGTTGTTTGAAATGCATTTGTAATTGCAATGCACTCTCAACTTGCCCTATTTCAGGCAATACAAGGTCAACACTTACCCCATGTAGCTGTTTAAAGGTCAAATAAAAACTCATACACAGCACGGCACTGATTAAAAAACAAAACGCTAAAATTAAATTATTGGCATAATTCACCCCAGCAATAAAGGTAATTAAAATCAGCACCACATACACATATCCTTGCTGATAAATAAACACCAGTACATCTTTTTGGGTCAGTTGTTTTTCAGCCTTAAATTGAAAGCGTTTATTTATCCAGTTTTGCCACAGCATGCGTCAGCTTTCCTATCAGTGAACTTTGACTTGCTTCATCAGTTGCTCAGTTTCAGCTTCACCCAGTCCTATTCGATGCGCGGTCACTGCGACAAATACAGCCTGTACATCATCCGGTGTAACAAATGCACGGGCTTTAACCAAAGCATAGGCTTGTGCTGCTTTCTTCAAAGCCAGCACGCCACGTGTAGATAAACCATGTCGACCTTTACGGGTCTCAGCCGCCAAATCTAAAATATAGTCCAAGACTTCCTCAGACAAATAAATCTGTGGCACCAAAGTTTGTAAGGCCAGAATGTCTTGTTCGGAAAATACGGTCATCAACTGCTGAATTAAGTCATGACGGGATTGCTGCTGCAATAAAGCCTTTTCTGCCTGACGGGATGGATAACCCAAAGATAGCCGCATAAGAAAACGGTCGAGCTGTGACTCTGGTAGTGCATAAGTTCCACTTTGAAAAAGTGGGTTTTGCGTTGCAATCACCCAAAAAGGCTGCGGTAGCACATAACGACTTGCATCGATCGTCACCACACCCTCTTCCATCGCCTCTAAAAGTGCACTCTGCGTTTTCGGACTACAGCGGTTAATTTCATCTGCGAGTAAAATTTGAGTAAAAATTGGCCCTTGCTTAAACTCAAACAGATGTTCTTTTTGGTTAAACATATTCACCCCAATCACATCGCTTGCCAGCATGTCATTGGTAAACTGAATCCGTTTGAATTGAAGACCAGCCAAATGGGCCAAGCTACTGGCCAATGTGGTTTTGCCTAAACCGGGCAAGTCTTCAAACAAGATATGCCCACCTGCTAACAGGCTGCATAAGGCCAATTGGGTTTGTTGATTTTTATCTAAAACGATTTGATTAACTTGATTGAGAAATTCTTGGATTTTTGGATAAAAAACACTTAACTGTGATTCATCGAGCATGTCATGTTGCTGTGTTTCTACCGTTCTTTCTTTTTCCCAAAACACCTTATTCTCCCCAATCAAAATATAAATCAAGGTTTAACATACAGGTTTTTCAGACATACTCAAAGGCGATCCTTATAAATCTTCAATGATTTGCGTATGAATGACCTACGTCACCGCAAGCTACTGTTTCGCTGCAGATTTCAACTGATCTTTTAAAGTATCTGCACTCATTGAAAATGAAGGCGATGATTTCTCTGCTTGCTTAATCAATTCTATGAGTCGTGCATTGATTGGAGCCTGTCTACCGCATTGTTCTGCGAGTTTTAAAACCTCACCATTAATCCAGTCGACCTCTGTGGGGCGACCTGCAATTAAATCATCTTGCATAGACGACCGAGCCAATGGATCGATTGCCAACATTTTACGACTTAATAATTTAAATAATGGATTGGGTAAACTCAGCAATTTGGGAATCAAATGCGTCGGAACTGCAGTTAATTTTGCAGGTGTAATTTGTGCATAATCAAGAAGTGCTAAAGCTTCCTGCTGCGCCATTGCCACACATTGGCGATATTTACGAATCGACAATTGTTCCTTTAGCGTTTTTTTTGACAATGCATTGATTGAATTATTTAAATTAAGTAAAAGCTTGGCCCACTGCACAGCCAGCATATCTTTTTCAAAAACAATCTCTAAACCTGCTTTTTGAAATGCATTTTCAAGCAAATTTTGATTCGGATATTGCTTAACACTTAATGCACCAGAGGTACCTTGATGATAATGCCCAGCGTCTTGAGTAGCGACGTTAAAAGGAACCATCCCCTCTAAAATCAGCTGCCCTTTCAAAACCCTTTTTAAAATAGGGACATTACTTAAGCCATTTTGAAAGCTGATGATCAGCGGTGTTTTAGCCCCTAAATATTCTTTGAGTTCATGTGCAACTTGTTCGGTTGCTGCCGATTTCACACAAATAAAAATAACATCGGCATCCACAACCTGAGTAGGATCGGTCGTTAGTTTGAGTTGATGGGGTGCAAGTTTGATATTTTCGCCTAAATAATCAGTTAAGACTAAACCCAATTGGGAAAGCTCTGCATGAATACGTGGACGCGTGATAAAAGTAACATCATTACCTGCCGCAACCAATCTTCCGCCCAAATAACATCCAATGCTTCCAGCACCATAAATATATATTTTCATTCAATTTCCCTTTGCAAACATTCCAGTATTTTAAGAGCTATCACAATCAAAAGCTGTCAAATATACGACATGAACCTTTTATGCCTCATACTCCGTGTTGCCTTATGACCTAAGCCATAATCTAACAACTTGCTTCATGCAAAAAAGTACACTGTCGAATCTAACACGAGCAACCGCATGTGATTGAATATTTTCACAAAAAAAGACGGCACCGAAGTGCCGTCTTTCAACTGATTAATTACATTAACAAGGGCACTTTTTCATACCATTCGTTGCAGATGGATAACGCGCATCCACACAATGACGATAAAAAGTTTTAGCATCCATCGCTTCTAAATCAGGATGGTGCTTTTTCATATGCTCCAAATAATTTGGATAATCAGGCACCCCCACCATCAAGCGAAAACTTTGCTGCAAACGTTGCCACAACGTCGCAATTCGAGACCAATTTTTAGGGTTCAGAATCAAATCTTTCTGCGACATCACGGTCATTTTGATGATTTTATAAATCATCGTCTTTCCACTTTTAGCAAATTTTAGATTCATCTGACTCTCCTTAATGTCCAGCTTTTGATGGCTGGATGTCTTCAGGATCACGGTAAATTGCTTCAGCTTCATTTACAGTTGGTACAGGGCTTGCCAATGCACGACGAATCACTTTAATTGCAGCAAGCAGCATTACAATCGCCACAATCATAAAGAATCCACACAGTGCAGCATTGATCTGATTCGACATCGCAACAGTCTGCATTTCAGCAACCGTTTTTGCTGGTGCTAAAATTTCATTGTTTGCAATTGCATTGTTAAAGCGTTCAGCTTGTGCCAAGAAACCAATTTTTGGATTTTCGTGGAAAATTTTCTGCCAGCCCGCGGTCATACAGGTTACCAACAAGAATATGGTCGGGATAATCGTGACCCATACATATTTCTCTTTCTTCATTTTGAAGAGGATAACCGTACCTAAGATCAATGCCATTGCCGCAAGCATTTGGTTACCCACTCCAAACAGTGGCCATAAGCTATTGATCCCCCCGAGCGGATCGACGACACCTTGGTAAACGAAGAAGCCCCAACCCGAAACCGCAACCGCTGTACCCAACAAGTTTCCGAAGAAGTTATGTGAGTTTTTCACCGCAGGAATCACAATACCCACTGTATCTTGCACCATGAAACGACATGCACGCGTACCCGCATCAACTGCCGTTAAAATAAATAGTGCTTCAAATAAAATGGCAAAGTGATACCAAAACGCCATCATTTCACGGCTATTGAAAATTTCCGTAATGATGTGGGCCATACCAATGGCAAAAGTTGGCGCACCGCCAGTACGTGAAAGAATGGTACTTTCACCCACTTCTTGAGCCAGTAAAGTTAATGTTTCTGGAGTAACAACAAAACCTAAATTACGAACAGCTTCAGCTGCGGTGTCGACACTTGTACCCAGTAAAGCGGCTGGTGAGTTAATCGCAAAATACACACCCGGATCAAGCACTGCGGCACAGATCAGAGCCATGATTGCAACAAATGACTCCATGAGCATACCGCCATATCCGATCATTCGAATATCACGTTCATTGTTCACAAGTTTCGGCGTGGTGCCTGACGACACTAAAGCGTGGAAACCTGAAATTGCGCCACAGGCAATGGTAATAAATAAGAATGGGAACATTGAACCTGCAAACACAGGACCAGTACCATCAATAAATTGCGTGAATGCTGGCAGCTTCATTTCTGGCATTGCGAAAATAATACCGACTGCCAAACCTGCAATAACACCAATCTTTAGGAAGGTTGATAAGTAATCGCGTGGTGCAAGCAATAACCACACAGGCAGTGCCGAAGCCACGAAACCATAAATAATCAGCGCCCAAGTCAACTGAGTGCCCGACAGTGTAAAGAACGCACCCCAATATGGATGCTGTGCAATATTTTCACCGTAGACAATACCGAGCATCATCAAAACGAAACCAATAATAGATACTTCTGCAATTTTACCCGGGCGGATAAAACGCATGTAAACCCCCATAAAGAGCGCAATTGGAATCGTTGCCGCAATACTAAATACGCCCCACGGGCTGTGTGCAAGTGCTTTGACCACGACCAGTGCCAAAACTGCAAGGATAATAATCATTACCCCCAATGCACCAAGCATGACCACAATACCTGCAAAAGTTCCAAGCTCTTGCTTTGCCATTTCACCGAGTGAACGTCCATCACGACGGGTAGAAATAAACAACACCAAAAAGTCTTGTACTGCACCTGCAAGCACTACACCGACAAGTAACCAAATCGTGCCAGGTAAATAGCCCATTTGCGCTGCTAAAATAGGCCCTACTAATGGACCTGCACCTGCAATCGCTGCAAAGTGATGTCCAAATAGAACACTTTTGTTGGTTGGAACATAGTCCAGACCATCATTCAAACGATGCGCGGGAGTTAAGCGACGTTCATCAAGCTCAAAAACTTTATTTGCAATAAATAAACTATAGAAGCGATAAGCAATACTATAAATACAGCCCGCAGCAAGTACGAGCCAGATGGCATTGACATGCTCACCACGACTTAGTGCCAATATCCCAAAAGAGACTGCACCGACGATGGCTACCAGTAGCCAGATGATTTTTGAAGTCAGGGTTGACTTCGGCTGAACAGATTCCATTTCAATCCCTCATATTTGTTGCATTCAATCAGCGTCTTTAATTATTCGAGGTACTGCTGTTTTCCTTTGCGACTTTACTCTGCATCTCCTTGTTTTGATCTAATACTTTGGCATAAAAAAAGGGATGATTTTCATCATCCCTTCCGATAATAGTCTATTTTTAAACCATTATGCACGTTCTAAATAATCGCCAGTACGAGTATCTACACGAACGCTTTCTTCTTGCTGTACAAATAATGGAACACGTACTACAGCACCTGTTTCCAATTTTGCAGGTTTACCACCACCGCCAGAAGTATCACCACGTACACCCGGATCAGTTTCAACAATTTTCAAAACTACGAAGTTTGGTGGGTTTACTGTTAAAGGCACGCCATTGAACAACATAATGGTACATTTTTCATTTGAATCATCTTTTAACCATTTTGCAGCATCGCCCATTGCTGTTTTGTCAGCAGCGATCTGTTCAAATGATACAGGATCCATGAAGTTCCACATTTCGCCGTCGTTGTACAAGTATTCCATTTCTACTTCTACAATGTCAGCCGCTTCTAAAGAATCACCAGACTTAAATGTTTTTTCTAAAACTTTACCAGAACGTAAATTACGTAGTTTTACGCGGTTAAATGCTTGACCTTTACCTGGCTTTACATATTCATTTTCCATGATTGAACATGGGTTACCATCAAGCATAACCTTAAGGCCTGACTTGAAATCATTCGTAGAATAATAGGCCATGACTGGCGCACTCCAAACTAACTAACTTAAATATTTATGTCTTTATCTTAGACACCATAGCTTTGAAAAAGCAGGGCCATAATGATAGGGCATCTTTTTTGATGCCTCGTATTGTAAATGAGCAAGGTGTTATGAAGCAATGAAAATCCACTGCCTATAAGCCGAAGATCTTGATAAAATAGCCCTGTTCCACGTGTTTTTGTGTATTGAAAAAGGCTTTTTAGACCGCACACATCCGAACAACTCGTTTCGACATCACCCGATTTGATGACCTAACTTTCTTTTGACCTAGTATTTGACCCCTTATTGCATGACTCATTATTTGTACCAAGAGCAAAATTGGCAAGCCCAACTCAGTGATTTAATTACTGACCCTTTAGAATTACTTAACATTCTAGAGCTTTCTCCTGAGCAACTGCTATCAGGTGCACTGCTTGCATCAACCCAATTTAAACTCCGTGTTCCCCGTGCTTTTGTGACAAGAATGCAAAAAGGTAATCCGCTTGATCCTTTACTCCTTCAAGTCCTGCCCCATCATCTTGAGCTTGAGGAACATCCCGACTTCGTGACCGACCCCTTGGGGGAGGAACAAGCCAACCAACAACCCGGTGTTTTGCACAAATATAAAACTCGTTTCTTACTTACACTGACTGGGGCATGTGCCGTTCATTGTCGTTACTGTTTTCGTCGACATTTTCCCTATCAAGAGAACCTGCCAAAGTCAGAAGATTGGATCAATATTCAACACTATATTCAGTCCCAACCTGACATTAATGAAGTCATTTTGAGTGGCGGAGACCCCTTAACGCTGTCTAATCGTAAAATAAAATTATGGATTGAACGCTTAGAAAGTATTCCCCAACTTAATTTTTTGAGAATTCACTCACGAGTTCCCATCGTAATGCCTAACCGTGTCGATGATGAGCTAATTTCCATCTTAAAAAACAGTAGGCTGCGCATTATTCTAGTGGTACACTCAAATCATGCATCGGAATTGGATGATTTTACCTGCCGTCAATTACAGCAATTAGTCGCAGAAAAAATCACCGTTTTCAATCAGGCGGTTTTGTTGAAAGGGGTCAATGATCACGTTCAAATTTTGACAGATTTGAGCTACCGTTTATTCGATGCAGGTGTATTGCCATACTATTTACATGTTTTAGATAAAGTAAAAGGGGCTCACCATTTTGATTTAAACCCGCAAGACATTGATGGTCTATATCAAGGATTATTGGCGAATCTACCCGGCTATCTGGTTCCCAAGCTGGTCAGGGAAATTGCGGGAGAAAAGAATAAGACACCACTTTTCGGGGTTTCAACTTTTTGAGTTAAATAATAACGATGATGACGACGAGTACTTCAGATATCTTCCAAAAACCAACCGAATTAAAGTTGGATAAGCTTAGTTTTTGCCCAAGCACAGTCAAAGGCTTACAAGAATGGTTGGCAAACTTATCCATTTTACAATTGGGTGACTCTTCTCGTTCCTTATTTCAAGCATTACTTGAAGTCTCCGAGCTTCAAGTCAGTGAAACACTTCGTTTTGATTTGGTTCAAGGACTGCATCCAAATTTGGAAAATGTACTTACCAGCTTAGAGAAACATTTTTTTAATCAGGGCCTCATCACCACTGATCGCAATGACCATATTATTGAGCTTGCCTTATTAATGCGTAGCCATTTTGCAAAAGTCTATATCGACATTGCAAAACGTGTTTCTCAGCAAATCACTCAAAACAAGTTTTCTTTATTTGCTTTTAACCAAAAAAAGAACCTACAAACGGCTCGAACCGTATCGAGTTATTACGCTTTACAACAACTGTCCCTGTTGTTGTACCAACAACACTTGCTCTATAGCTCACCGATTCCGGGGCAGTGGCTAGCGGCTCATCAGCTCTTGGATTCTGCTATTCAAAATAACTTCTATTTGACCAACATTAATCAAATACAAGGCACACAGCATCAACTGAACAATATTAGCCAAGCCTATGCGCAGCTCATTCTATTAGATATTTTCAACACCCATCAAATTCGTCCAGGTGAGATTCAAGGACTGTTTTTGTGTAGTTTTGATTGGGCGAAATTGATTCAAATTTTACCTAAAGAAACCACATTATCTCGCTATATTGTCGATGCATCAAAAGACTATCCGCCGACCTATAATTCTCAAAAAAACAGTCATATTCAACCCAATATTTTTATCTCGACGCAAGCCCTGCTTGATCATCTCTCAGAAATGCAAACCAAACGCGCTGAGCCACTGTCGCGCGATGAGAAGATTTTTCTTACCCCTGCTTTGCATTTTCACATTCATAACTTATTAACCAATAATATTGAACGTAAGCATGAACGGTATGAATACTCTGCCCAATTACAAATTTGTTTTGGCCTGTCGGTCGCACATTTCTATTTGTCTAAAGGCAAGAACTTTAATGAAACTTTAGAGCTAGAAGGTAACTATAACTTTCAGAATGAAAGTCACGTGATCAACTCCATGAACAGTAATATTCCTGTGGAGACGAGTTCTGCTCGTATGATTGATCGTGAGTCGAAACAAATCTACCCTGCCGAAGTTTTAGATATTAGCGTGAATGGTTACCGCATTCGTTGGACTGGACCAACACCTGCACATTTAAAAACAGGCGAGTTTATTTTGGTCCAAGAAAATGCGCATAGCCAATGGCGCGGTGGTGTGATTCGCTGGATTAAACAATCAAGTGAAAAAAGCTTGGAACTAGGGCTAGAAATCTTAGCGCAAGATCTTTTCCCATGTGCCGTTATGGTAAAAACAGACCGAACCACTCAGAACTATCAACCTGCATTATTGGTGCAAACGTCCCAGCTAGATGAAGTACAAACCAGCCTCATTGTGCCGGGTTCGAATATGTACCGAGAAAAACAAACCATTCACTTACGCCTCGGCGATGAAGATCTTAAAATTTATTTAGTAAAAGCACATTTAATTACACAAAGTTTTATTCGTTTTGATTATGAATTGTTGAATGACCAACAAGAACCATTGGTTCAAAGTTTTATTCAAAAGCAAATGAATGCTATTAAGAATCACGATTTATGGGAAGCATTGAAGTGAGAAATCCATTATTATCTAAAAAGTTAAAACGTACGGAAACACGTTTACTCATTATTGATGATAATCAGATCCGTTATAACCAAATTCGTGACCTTTTAACTTCTAGCGATCATCAAGTTCATGCCACCTTATTGGATGACTTACAAAACTTTGAAAAACAGCTTCATCTGCCTTGGGATGTCGTGATTTTTGGTCGCGCTTATGACCTAAAGTATGAACAAGCACTGACTTTGATTCGCAACTCTAACCAAGTCAATTTACCGCTGGTTTTATTAAAGCCAGATGAATATCAATCCACCCAATACGCAAGTTTTATTCGTAAAGGTGTCTATGATATTTTGGACTTAGAAGAAGCGGATAACTTTTACTTAGGTCTATTGCGTGCGCTGTCATTAAGTCGTTTATTGCAAAGCCAACAACAACTCATGAATGAGCTTGAAACGGCTCAAAGCCAAGCACAGGCTTTAGTTGAAGAAAGCAATAAAGCCATCGCTTTAATTCAAGAAGGGATTCATGTTTCAGCCAATGCTGAATACTTACAACTATTCGGCCTAAGCTCTGAAGATGATATTATTGGTCAACCTCTGCTCGATATTCTCCAGCCTAAAGATGTAAACGATTTCAAATCACGTTTTAAGAAAATTTCACAAGGTCAGTTTGATTTAGGCGCTTTTGAAGTTGCTACTCTCAATAGCAATGCCCAAACTAAAAATCCTTTAAAAGTTGAGTTTTTAGCTGCACCTGAAGATGATGCGCTCCAACTAACGATTGAAGTCGAATCTAAACGCCCTGCTGCTCCATCAGTCAACACTGAAAAGCATGCTATACAACCTAATACGTATCAACAAATTAACCGCGCTATGACCAAACAGCCTTCTGATCAGAATGCTTTGGTTAGCTTTGCACTCAGCTCTTGTCCAGATGAAATTTTTAAAACCGACTGGGCAACCACGCGTGATTATTTTAACAATATTTACAGCTTTTTAAATGAACAGACCCATATTCCTCTATTTAAGGCGGGTGGGCAAACCATCGTTGGCTTATTCCAAGCGGAATCACAGGCCAAACTCGAATCTAAGCTGATTGCGTTAAATGCGCTCACCAAACCACAGCTCATCACGGTAGAAAACAGTAGCTATCCAGTAAATTTGCGCATTGGCTACACTTTACTGAAAGGTGAAATTTCAAATCAAGATCAGTTTGAACACTTGTTATGCTCAGCCTTTAAAACCGCTTTACCGACCAATCAAGACGATTGCGAAATTGAGCAAAAAGCAAGTATTGACATGCCTGTGATTGAGTTGATTAATCCAACAGTCAGCGATACTTTAGACACTCAAAAAACAGCAAATGAACCTACAGTACTTAAAGCCTTACATCTTGCATTAGAGCGTGGCGAGATTCATCTTAAATATCAACAGCTTTACGACAAAGAAGACACTAATTTATACACATATGAGGTTACCAGTGGCTTTATTTATGGTAATACATGGAAAGATATATCGAGCCTCAAAGAGTTAAGTGAAGACCACGAACTATCTATTAAACTTGACCGCTGGATTTTAGTTGAGTCGTGTAAACAGCTACACAATTTTATCACACAGTATCCTGAAGCAAAGTTGATTGTAAACTTAAACAAAGCCGTACTGTTGAATGACCGCTCTTTCCCTGAATTTATCGCCAAACTGATTACCATTGTACGCAGTAAGTTAAGTCACCCAATTATCCTTCAGTTCTCTGAGGATGATATCAGCCAAAACATTGCTGAAGCGCAAAAATACATTGCCCAGCTTCGCCAATATGGTGCTGAAGTTTCAATTCGTGACTTTGGTAATAGCATTTATAGTGAATCTATTCTACGTCAGCTCGATATCAACAATCTCACTTTACATGAAAACTTAACTCGCATGCTCAGTAGCGACGCTAACACGGAAGAGCTGCAAGAAAAAGTTGCGATATATCATCAATTGAAAAACATTCAAATTATGTTGCGTGATCTGAATGATATGACTTCGTTTGCCAATGCGTGGAATGTCGATGCCCGCTTTATTCAAGGCGATTATTTCCAGAAGAAACTCGACCATCTGATTGACGTGCAGGATCAGTAAAAGCTTGACCTTAGATACTAGCCTCTAAATTTCAAGGCCCCTATATGGGGTCTTGAAATTTATGATCTAGCTATCGGTCCTATGACTCTTTATCAAAACCATAGGCATAAAAAAACGGGCAAATGCCCGTTTTTTTCTTTTGCTATTAGTCGCGTTTGATAGAACGTGACATGCCAGCAAAACGTTGTTTGAACTTGTCGATACGACCGCCAGTGTCAACGTTCTTTTGCTTACCAGTATAGAATGGGTGGCAAGCTGAACATACGTCTAGGTAAACAGTTTCTTTACCAAGTGCTGAACGAGTTTCGATTACGTTACCGCAAGAACATGTAGCAACTAAAGTTTGGTATTTTGGGTGAATATCGGCGCGCATCGTCGATTACTCCATAAAAATTAAAGAAGGTTTTGCTGTCATCGCAATTGATCACTCTCAAAATTGAGGAAAGGGCCGCTTAATTAAATTAAGTTGCAGATCAACACCATAACAGACCATTCTTTTGGCCCACCGAGACGGATACCGTCAGAGCTAAGCACAACAAGTGGGCACGATTATAACTGAAATAGATGCATTAATAAATACATCATTCTTGGCTTCGAGCTTTCTTCTGAGTTGCTCTATTCATATAATCGAAGTATTGCATTTCTACCATGCGTTGAAATTCAGCCTCATCAAAATGATTGAGTCGTTTAATCAAGAAAGGACAATATTTTTCAGCATTCACTGTTCGCATGGATGAAGACATCACTTCCAGCATGTTTTGTATTTCTTGTTTGAACGTAGGATCAATCGGTTAATCCATTTCAGTCTCTTGAAAAATGCTTACGCCATTATATTTGATATCCTTTCCCACTTTTGCAGTATTCAGCAGCTTCTGCTTCACAGCTGAATAAGCTTGCTCCAGTTCAACATTCAGCTGTGGTTGTTTTTCTCTACAAAAATTTAATATGGGTTGTAGCGATATTAATGGCATTTTCTCAAAAATATCTCGATTTGTTCTCATGTTTAAATCTTCATTTGCAAGGCTGATATTGCTATAACCAAGTAAACAAAAGATTAAAGATTTTATTATTTTCATAAGGTTATTCTTTAAAATATTTAGTATAAGGAAATTAATCAATTGTGTTTAGACATTTACAAAAGCTAAGTTCCGAACTTAGCTTTTGTAAATTTTATTACTCATCCGTACTTTTTTTCGCCCAATAATTAGCAATAATCCCACACACCATTAACTGGATTTGATGGAAAATCATAATCGGTAGAACAATCATCCCCAAAGGCTGACCAATAAAGAGAATCTGTGCCATTGGAACACCACTAGCCAAAGTCTTTTTTGAACCACAGAAAAAAATGGTTTTCTGATCGGCACGGTTAAAGCCCAACCAACGTGGTAAAAACAATCCAAGCAACATAATAATCGTCAATAAGACCGAACACACAATAATCAATAGAATTAAAGTACCGACACTCACCTCTTGCCACAGACCCGCTACCACAGCACCGCTGAAAGCACCATACACCACCATTAATATCGATCCCTGATCGAATGCTTTGACGATGCTTGGCATTTTTTGCATATACGGAAATACATATGGTCGAAGTAGCTGTCCAAGGACAAAGGGAACCAACAGCAATAAGGTGATTTGAAGAATAGACGAGGTTGGATCAAAACCATGCTCTGCCTGCCCCAAAATGAAAAAGGCCACCATCACAGGGGTAATAAACATCCCGATCAAATTCGAGAATGACGCACTACATACCGCCCCAGCCACATTGCCTTGTGCGACCGAAGTAAACGCAATTGAAGATTGTACTGTCGATGGCAAAAAGCACATAAACAAAAAGCCCCAATACAACTCCTGCCCAAGTAGTGGTACCAATACAGGTTTTGCAAGCAAACCTAAAATGGGAAAAAGGATGAAGGTAAATGCAAAAACCAACGCGTGGAGTTTCCAATGCATCATGCCCTGAATCACGGCTTCACGGGATAGTTTAGCCCCATGCAAAAAGAATAATATCGCAATCGCGACCGTCGTCAGTACACCAAATACACTGGCCGCTTGACCTGAAACAGGGACAAAGCTGGCTAAGAGCACCATAACAAATAGCAATAATGTAAACCGATCGAGTGCCAATAGTTTCAACATACCAACATCCTGTCATTCCTCTAAAAATGAAAAAGCCCAGTGACTCATTTACCTTTGGGTAAATTCATCTTACTGAGCTATATAAATAAAGCTAGCATTTACAGGATATGTTCAATATTTTTTTAATTAATACTGTGCATATATGCTGCATATGACCTAATAACGGCTTAGTTATTGCGTGCATTATTATCTTGTTGAATCAGTTCAATTTTATAACCATCTGGATCTTCTACAAAGGCAATAACCGTTACACCACCCTTCATTGGTCCAGCCTCACGCACGATATTGCCACCGCGCGCTTTAATTTCCTCACAAGCTTTATATGCATCGTCTACTGCAATGGCAATATGACCATAAGCATTGCCCAATTCATAACTGTCCGTGTCCCAGTTATGCGTCAGCTCTAAAACCGTATGATTTTCCTCATCGCCATAACCCACAAATGCCAAAGTAAAACGACCTTCTTCATAATCACGCTTACGAAGTAAAGTCATACCAAGCACTTCAGTATAGAACGCCAAAGATTGTTCTAAATTGCCTACACGTAGCATGGTATGTAGCATGCGCATTGAATTTTCCTCATTATTTATTCTCAGCCACCCAATATAGGCAAAGCCGTCCTATATTTCAAACCTCCACCATAAAAAAAGCAGCCACAAGGGCTACTTTTTTAATTCGAGACAAATCGATGCTTTAACTTTGCTCAGCGGCATGCTCTCGTAGAAGTTTCGCTACCCAGACCACTAAGATTAAAATTGGGATCCCAATGAGTGTGGTCAGCAAGAAGAAATTTGGATAGCCAATATTAGACACAATTGTCCCTGAATAACCACCTAGAATTTTGGGTGTTAAAGTCATCAATGAACTAAAAATCGCATACTGAACCGCAGTAAAAGATACGCTGGTCAAACTTGATAGAAATGCAATAAATGCAGCACCAGCTAAACCTGATGCCAAGTTATCGACAATAATAGCAAAATACAGCCAGTTTGAACTATATTCTTTAATCACCTTCCCTTTAACTTCTAACTGTCCATCAACTGCTTTATTCAAATTAATCGGTTGAAGATCAACATCTAAAGTTACAGATTTTGCAGCTGCAGGATCCACCTGATAATTCAGCGCAGTGTGTTGTTGCGCACGCTCATTTTGCATCAATATGGCATTCAGCTTTTTAGAGTTTGAATCAAGAAGCAGTTGAGCAGGGATTGCTGCGCTAAACACACCTTCTTTGTCTAACTTTGCATCAAAGCTTTGACCATCTAAGCTCAATTGAATCCTTTGGTTTTCAGCCAGTGTAGCAAGGTATTGACCTCGTACCACGATACTTCCTTCAGACTCTCGTTGATCAATCACATTATCAGCCGTGATCGGAAGCAAGAGCAATGCCGTAGATGCACCCGGTTGACTAATATAAGGCAATGTGACCGAGACAGGCTGTGAAGTATCATTTTGAAAACTAGCCGTTGCAGTTAGACTTTCATTTGCCTGAAGCTGCTCGACAAGAACCTTAATTGTCCATGCACCTGTCTCATCCGCTTGCGCTTTGAAACTTTGCTCACCAACATTGATCACAACATCATTTAGAGGTTGTCCTGATTTGACCAAACCAATAAAAATAAGATTAGTTGAACTAGCTAAAATTGCACCGACAAACATCAACTTCATGATGTTCATGCGCTGTGCCAGTAGCCCTCCTAAAAAGCCACCAACCAAACTAAAAATCACCCCATAAACTTTCACTGCTTCAGCAATCTGCTCTTTGGTAAAGTTTAAGTCTTGATAAAACACATTGGAGATCACACCTGCAATAATGTCGGAAATACGATAAAACCCAATCAACAATAGCAATACCAACGCCAATTTCACGCCATAACGCTTAAAGAAGTCTGCAACAGGATTCACCCATGTTTCATAGGCCATTTGTTTGTTCACAGCACCCATTTTAACAAGGCTTGAACCTACCACAAATGCAACCGCACCAGAGCCAATAAAACGTAAAGCCTCAAAACAAAACAGTGCAAAACTATCTTTGATCGACCAGAGCTGAATCAGCATTTCAGTTAACTTGCCTGAATAAATATAGCTCAGTACAAAACTCACCACAGACACAAAGAAAACTGCCACTAAACGATAATAATCTACTCGTTTATATTCTTTACGTACCCGATCAACTTGTGGCTCACGTATACATAATGTGGTTGCAATCCCGACCAACATGACCGCCGCCATTGCCAAATACGTCCACTTCCATGCCTCATAAATATAGTTGCCCTTGGCTGTACCCAAATAAGCCGCTAAAAATAACGCGCCTGCACCCGCAACGATCATGCCGATGCGGTAGCCTGCGTTATAAGTTGAAGCCAACACTGTTTGCATTTGCGTTTCTGCAAGCTCAATACGATAGGCATCAATCACAATATCTTGTGTCGCAGCAGAAAAACCTAAAAGCACAGCACCCGCAGCCATTTGGTAAAGATAGCTCTGACCAAGAGACGGATCTGAAAAAGCCATGATAGAAATGGCACAGATAATTAAGAGTTGTGCGATCAATAACCACGCACGGCGACGACCCAATAATTTGGTCAGCACTGGTACAGGCAATTCATCGACCAAAGGAGCCCAAACAAATTTGAATGAATAACCCAGAGCTGCCCAACTAAAAAAAGTCACCGCGCTCTTATCAATACCTGCTTCCCCTAGCCATAAAGATAAGCTCGAGAAAATTAACAGGATTGGGATACCTGCTGAGAAACCCAAAAACAGCATGATCAACGCACGGCGATCTAAAAATGCAGTAAAGGCGGATTTCCATCCTGAAGATTGTGTTGTCATTACGTTTTTGTTGTCTTAAAACCAATGCTGCTATTCAAACCCTTAATACAATTTGTTTCAACCTGATTTATAAAATCAATGTTCTATTTTTGTCGACAAACACTGCTACTTTGCTTGATCTTTTTCATTAAACCTGTATACCTTTAAGTTTCTAACGCAATCTTTAGTTTCGGATTTCAAAGTGACCCAAAAACACGATCAAATGAGCTCTTCTTTATCTGTACCGCCCGCATTAAATAGTCAAGAAAATCCAGAAAACAACCTTAGTTCAGCATTTGACCAACCCGAAATTCAAACGACCTTAGCAAAGACACAACTTCAAGCAGAGCAACTGACGCACACCCCTGCTCTGGATAAGATTCCAGCCTCAACGCGTCGTATTAAACCGCTCAATAATTTTTTAGGGCAAGACCGCGCACGTGCTTCAGTTGAAGCAGGAATTTCCTTACCTTATTCTGGCTATAACATATTTGCCGTAGGGACAGCTGGCTTGGGCAAACGCACCATGGTCAAGCGTTTACTACAGCAACACGCCAAAAATATGCCGACACCGAACGATTGGGTTTACGTTTATAATTTTAAAAGCCCTCGTCAACCGATTGCTTTAGAGTTGCCTGCGGGTCAAGCAGTAAAATTTCAAACCATGTTACATCAAACATGGCAAACCACTTTAAAGCAGCTCGAGCGCCGCTTTACTGCTGAAACCTACCACAACCGTATAGAAGCCATTCGCCAACAAACGGGTGACGTTCAGCAACAAGCCTTGATTGAATTGACCCAAGAAGGCGAAGAACTCGACCTCAAACTGGTCTCTCGGAATGATGAGCACTGCTTTATCCCTGTCCAGTATGTAGACGATAAAGTATTGGAAATGACGCAGGCCGACATCAATGCTTTAAGCTCTAAAGAGCGTTCTGAAATTAATGCCAATATACGCCACATGGATAAAAAACTTGAACGTTTAGGCATGCATTTAGGCGACTTGGAAGAAGATGCCCGCGATAAAGTTCAAGTGTTGAACCGCGATATTGCCAAGCAAGTTTTATTGCCTAAAGTCGAACAGTTACTGACTAAGTTTGCTGAGGTTGAAGGCTTAAAAGACTACTTAAAATATTATGCTGAAGACATTATTAACAATGTCGAGGTGGTACTCGAACAAGAAGAAGATGACTTTACCCCAGGCCTGTTTAGTCGTATCCCTTCGCGCTACCAAGCCAATGTGATTGTGTCGCATAAACCCAATGCTGGTGCACCGGTTATTTTTGAAGACTTCCCCACTCACTACAATTTACTTGGCCATGTAGAGCAACTGACTCAACATGGCACTATCACTACAGATTTTACCTTAATCCGCCCGGGGACATTGCATAAAGCCAATGGTGGTTTTTTAATGTTAGAAGCAGAACAACTGCTTGAACAGCCTTATGCATGGCAAGGTCTAAAACGTGCTTTAAAATCAGGCCAGTTAAAACTTTCTTCACTTGAGCATATGTTGACACTGACAGGAAGTATCTCAATTGAACCTGAAGCAATCCCACTGAATTTGAAAGTGGTTTTACTGGCTGAACCTGAAATTTATTATGAAATACTTGAAGTAGAACCTGAGCTTGGCAGTGTCTTTAAAATCCGTGCCGACTTTACTGATACGTTGCAGCGTAATGAAGTAAATGAACAAGCCTATATGCAACTGATTGCAGACTATGTACAGGCCGATAAACTACTTCCTTTTGATCGATCTGCCCTTTCTGCACTTTTGACTGACTCTAGTCGTCAAGCCGAAGACCAAAGCTCCTTATCTCTACATGCCCTCACTTTGGGTGATTTGATTCGTGAGGCGCATCATCACGCCTTCCAATCAGGTGATAAAATGGTCTCGGATCAACACATTAATATGGCATTAGATCATCGTAAATATCGCTTAGGCTATTTACGTGAGCTCTATTGGCAGGATTTATCTCGTGGTACACAGCTCATCGAAACGCGTGGACACCGCCTCGGCCAAATTAACGCACTTTCTGTCATTCACTATGCGGATGTCGAGTTTGGCTTACCATCACGTTTAACAGCCTCTGTGTATCAAGGCGGTGGTGATATTCTAGATATTGAGCGTAGCGTCGAACTCGGTGGCTCTTTGCATGCGAAAGGTGTGCTATTAATGTCCTCGTTCTTAAAAGCACATTTCGGGCGTGAGCAAACGCTACACTTCTCTGCCGCACTTGCCTTTGAACAAAGCTATGGTCAAGTCGATGGTGACAGTGCTACGGTTGCTGAACTCTCCGCTTTAATCTCAGCGATTAGCCAACTCCCGATTGATCAGTCTTGGGCGATTACTGGCTCAATGAACCAATTGGGTCAAGTTCAACCGATTGGTGGTGTCAACGCGAAAATTGAAGGTTTCTTTGATGCATGTAAACTTCAAGGTTTAACTGGTAAGCAAGGTGTGATTATTCCACGTCAAAACATGCAACATTTAATGTTACGTAAAGACGTGATTGAAGCGGTTTCAAATGGCCAGTTCCACATTCATGCTATAGATACAATTGATCAAGCGCTTGAACTACTTATGGCTCGACCAGTCGGCACTTTAGACAAGAAAGGACGCTATACCAAGAAGTCTATTTATGCGGCTGTGATGGATCAGCTAGATTATTGGCAAGCCATTGAAGATGGTGCTGAGTTTGAAGAAGAGCCAAAGAAAAAGAAAAAAAAGAAGAAGGACAAAAAAAAGGCAAAGTCTGAAAAGAAGATAGTTGCAACTGAAAATGCAGCAGAACACACTCCTGAAGCCATAAGCACAGCAACTACAGCGGATTAACCCTTTCCCTCAAACAAAAAAAGCGCCTCAATGGCGCTTTTTTTACAACTGAAGATTAAGCTTCAGGTGCTGGACTATGCTGTTCAACTAAAGGTTGTAATTCACCTTTTTGGAACATATCTAGAATAATGTCACTGCCACCAATCAACTCACCGTTGATCCATAACTGTGGGAATGTAGGCCAGTTTGCAATTTGTGGTAACAAAGCACGAATATCTGGATTTTCAAGAATATTCACATAAGCAAACGGACGACCAATTTGACTAAGCGCTTCTACAGCACGTGCAGAGAAACCACATTGTGGAAACTGTGGGGTGCCTTTCATATAAAGAAGTACAGCGTGTTTTGCAATTTGGTCACGAATTAACGCTTCGGTATCGCGTGCTTGTTCAGTCATTGATCAATCCTCAACTAATCTAACCCGCATTATACCCAAAACGTAGAAAAACAGTATGCCTAAAGCAATATTTCGACTTTTATTTAGATTTAGGCTTTAAAACTACAAGCATAATTGCTTAATATTGGATTTCACTTACCCTCTAACAGATAAGAGTTAGTCATGAATAACATTACCCTTGCTCCTGTACAAACTGATCAACCCACTCATTTGATGCCAGTATTTGGCCGTCAGCCGATCAGCTTTGTCCGAGGTCGAGGCTCTTATCTGTACACTGAGGATGGTACTGAATACTTCGATGCACTGACGGGGATCGCAGTTTGTGGTTTAGGCCACGCACATCCTGTCATTGCAGAAGCGATTGCAGAACAAGCTTCAACGCTCATTCATACCAGTAACTTGTTTGAAGTGCCTTGGCAAACGGCTGCAGCACAAAAACTTGCTGAAGTTGCTGGCATGGAAGAAGTATTCTTTTCAAACAGTGGTGCAGAATCCAATGAAGGTGCAATCAAAATTGCTCGTAAATTTGGCTACATGCAAGGCATTGCCAATCCAAAAATCATTGTTGCAGAACACTCTTTCCATGGTCGTACCATGGCAACTTTATCGGCAACAGGCAACAAAAAAGTCCAAGAAGGCTTTGGCCCATTGGTTGAAGGTTTTATTCGTGTCCCATTCGGCGACATTGAAGCCATTGAAGAAGCTGCAATTCACCATCCAGACATTGTCGCAATCTTTGTCGAGCCAATTCAGGGCGAAGGTGGTGTCAACACTGCTCCGCAAGGCTTTAGCTATTTGGAAGAGATTCGTCAAATCTGCAATCAACACAACTGGCTGATGATGTTGGACGAAGTTCAAACAGGTAATGGTCGTACGGGCGAATACTTTGCCTACCAACACACCAACATCATTCCTGATGTACTTACCACTGCCAAAGGTTTAGGCAATGGCTTCCCCATTGGTGCGGTGATGACTCAAGGCCGTGGTGTAGGTGTGCTGACCGCAGGTAACCACGGTTCTACGTACAGTGGTTCAGCATTGGGTTCGCGTGTGGTGTATACCATCATCGACATTATGCAAAAAGAAAACATTGTACAAAATGCAGCTGAACAAGGCGCTTACATCGTAGAACAACTGCGTAACCAACTTGCCGATCAAAATGTGGTTGTACGTGGCTTTGGTTTGATGATTGGTGTGGAGCTACCAAAAGCATGTGGTGACTTGGTCAACATCGCTCGTGATGAATACCACACCATTATTAACGTTACTGCGGGTTCTGTAGTACGTTTACTGCCGACCTTGAATATTACCAAAGATCAGGCGGATCAACTGATTGAACGTCTAGTGAAAATGATTAAAGCGTACTTGGCTTAAGACAAAAAAGTCTGGTTCTAAAATTGCTTTTTGCATATTTCGGAACCAGACTTTTTGAAATGAATCGGCCAACTAAATATTAAAGTTTTGGATCACGCATTTGAACCAAACTTGCATTGGTTTTAGTTAAGGTTTCTATCACTTTATTCATGACTGCTGGTACCAAGGCATCTGCCATTTGCGCAGCTTGTAAGCCTAACTTCTCACCTAAAGTCGGTTTCTTACGCGTTGAGATGACATAAACATCATGATCGGTCAGCAAATTAAGCAAATAAGCATCTGAAGTTTGTAACTGATCGACCAAATTCAAATCTAAAGCATCTTGTCCATACCAGTGCTCACCTGTCGCCACTTTCTCAACATTGAGCTGTGGACGATATTTTTCAACAAAGTGTTTAAACAGCACATGCGTCTGTTGTAACTCTTCTTCAAACTTCGCCTTACCTTCTGCTGTATTTTCACCAAACATCGTCACTGTACGTTTATATTGGCCTGCTGTGTACAGTTCAAAATCGATATTGTGTTCTTTTAGCAGACGATTAAAATTAGGGACTTGCGCAACCACACCAATTGAACCGACAACCGCAAAAGGTGCAGCAATAATCTGATTGGCGATACATGCCATCATATAACCGCCACTCGCTGCAACTTTATCGACGCAGATAGTGAGATTGAAACCTGCATCACGTAAACGTACCAATTGTGCAGCAGCCAAACCATAACCATGCACCATACCGCCTGGGCTTTCTAAACGCACCACAACACGATCACGCCCTGCTTTGGCTGTCGCTAAAATCAAAGTAATTTCTTCACGTAAGCTTTCTACCGCTGTTGCCGCAGTATCACCTTTAAAATCTAGAATATAAACTTTTTGATTGGCTTTTTTACGGTGACGAGACTCTTTCGCTAACTGCTGAGTCAGTTGCAGTAACTCCAATTTAGAGGCTGTAGTTTGCGCAATTTTTTTACGTTGTTCATTAATACGCGCATTTAAATGTGTAATTCGAATTTCAGCGGGAAGTTTCGGTAAATGAAATAACATAGAAATTATATTCTCTAAAATAATACGTCGGTATATGACCTAGATTAGGTCAATGGCATTTTTTTTCAATAGCCATTTTTTGTTTTATTCTGTAATGCGTTATCTTTCACATTTAATCATTTATAAGCTGAGTCAATCCCACAGACAGCACATCTTCGCATTTATTGTCCAATATAACTGCAATACACAATGCCCATTATCGTGGCTATTTCATCACCAAACCAAATGCTCGCGTATAAAAAACAGAGCACTTAGGCTCTGTTTTTTCAAATATTTCAAGTTGTGCGTATTAACCGAAACGACCTGTAATATAGGCTTCAGTTAACTGATGATCTGGCTGAGTGAAGACTTTCTCGGTTGAGTTCACTTCAATCAAGTCACCTAAATGGAAGTAAGCGGTACGGTCTGATACACGTGCAGCCTGCTGCATCGAGTGCGTCACAATTGCAATCGTATACTGCGTTGAAAGCTCAGAAATAAGCTCTTCCACTTTCGCTGTTGCAATCGGGTCAAGCGCTGAACATGGCTCATCCATCAGAATCACTTCTGGACTTACCGCAATGGTACGTGCAATACATAAACGCTGCTGCTGACCACCCGACAAGCCCGTGCCCGGTTGGTTTAAACGGTCTTTGACTTCGTCCCAAAGGCCCGCTTTACGTAAGCTGTTTTCTACAATTTCTTCTAAGTCATACTTATCACGCGCCAAACCATGCAGTTTAGGGCCATAAGCCACGTTATCAAAAATTGACTTTGGGAATGGGTTTGGTTTCTGAAATACCATACCTACTTGAGCGCGAAGCAGTACCACATCTAGGTTTGGGTCATAAATATCTTGATTATCCAACATCACTTTACCCGTCACACGACAGCTATCAATGGTGTCGTTCATACGGTTCAAAGTACGTAAGAAGGTCGATTTACCGCAGCCCGATGGCCCAATAAATGCAATCACTTCATTTTCGTAGATATTCAGATCAATCCCTTTAATCGCTTCAGCTTCGCCATAGTAAACATGTACATCTGAAGTGCTGAGTTTGACTTGTCCTTGTGCCTGATCTTTCTTAGCAGAAGTCTGTGTATCAAACTGCGACACAAAAGAAGTACCCTGCTGACCTGAGGTCGTATTCGGGTTTGTAAATTGAGTGTGTTCTTGATTCACTGTTTGATCCTGATCTAAGGAATTTTTAACAACGGTATTCATATTTTGCCCTCACTTACCAACGGACTTCAAATTTCTTACGTAACCAAATTGCAATACTGTTGAGTCCAATCATCATTGCAAGCAGAACAATAATCGCAGCCGCTGTACGTCCTTCGAAGAAGTTACGCAGCTCATTACCTTGCCACAAGAAAATCTGTACAGGTAAAGCACTCGATTGATCAAATGGAGTTGTAGGTACACTTGCAACAAATGCACTCATACCAATTAATAACAGCGGTGCAGTCTCACCTAATGCTTGTGCTACACCAATAATTGCACCCGTTAGAATCCCCGGTAGTGCAAGTGGTAAAACGTGATGGAATACGGTTTGTACACGTGAAGCACCTAGCCCTAAAGCGGCCTGACGAATTGATGGTGGTACAGCTTTCAACGATGCACGTGTCGTAATAATCACCGTTGGTAAAGTCATTAAGCTCAGCACTAAACCACCGACCAATGGCGCAGAAAGCGGTAAATGCATCCAGCCAATAAAGATCGCAGCACCGAGCAAACCAAAGACAATCGATGGTACAGCGGCAAGGTTGTTAATGTTGACTTCAATGACGTCAGTGATCCAGTTTTTAGGCGCAAATTCTTCAAGATAAATTGCAGATGCCACACCAATTGGAATCGAAATAATGATCACGATCAGCATCATGAACAGCGACCCCATGAATGCCCCTGCTAAACCTGAAGTTGCAGGAGAACTACGCGAGTCTGGACTGACGAAGATGTTGGTATTGAAAGTATTTTCCATGACCCCTGAAGCTTTCATTTCATCGGCAAGTTGACGAACTTCTGGGCTCAACTGTTGCTGTTCATCAGGCAAGCTACGGTCAATATTTCCTGCGAGCCACACATCAACGTTTGCATCGGCAAGCACTTTAATGTCTTCTTTCTTACCGACCAATGATGGATCTTTCATCACCATATCACGTAAGCGATATGCTTCAGAACTGGTGTACAAAGAAGCCAAATCATCTCGTTTAGAACCAAGTGCTGGATCTTTTGCAATCATGGCATTCACGATTAAAGCATCCCAATCCACCATCCCCATTTCAGTTTGCCAAGCAATAAAACGCTCTTCAAACTGTGCTGGAGATTCACCTGCACGTTGTACAGGTTTTGCACCTGTCGTAATAATGGCAGGGTCAAAGTACACGGGTAAACTCATGCTACTTTGCCAAAAAGCAGGTAAGCCTTTCGATAAAATACTGCCAAAAAGTAGCGCGACAAAGAATAAACCTGCAATCACTGCTGAGAAACCAAAGAAACGAAAAGTTTTTTCTTTACGGTGACGTTTTGCCAATGAATTACTGATCGTTTGCTTACGCTTTTCTCGTAATTCTGCCGCATGTTGTGGATCAAATACTTGATCTGCTGTGCTATTAGAAGTCGTCATTAGTCGTATTGCTCACGATATTTACGCACGATGTACAGTGCAACAATGTTCAAACCAAGCGTAATTACAAAGAGTGTCAGACCTAGTGCAAATGCCACCAAAGCTTGCGGGCTTGCAAAGTCAGTATCACCTGTCAATTGGTTTACGATGGTAATGGTCACAGTTGAAATGGCTTCAAGTGGATTGGCATGCAATAAAGGACTGTTCCCTGCTGCAAGCACCACAATCATGGTCTCACCGATGGCACGTGACGCTGCAAGCAAGAACGCGCCGATAATGCCCGGAAGTGCTGCTGGTATCACCACCTGACGAATGGTTTCAGACTTTGTCGCGCCCAAACCTAATGAGCCATCACGTAATGCACGTGGTACCTGCGTGATAATGTCGTCAGACAGCGATGAAACGAAAGGAATAATCATGATACCCATGACGAAACCAGCAGTGAGTGCGCTAGTTGCGTTGATGTGTAAACCAACGGATTCACCAAGCATTTTAAAGAATGGGCCAATGATCATCAGTGCAAATACACCGTAAACAATGGTTGGAATCCCTGCGAGCACTTCAATGGTTGGTTTTGCCCATGAGCGGAAACCAGAAGATGCATATTCAGCAAGATAGATCGCGATCATTAAACCCACAGGGACTGCAACCAAGAGCGCAATACCACTGACCATTAAGGTGCCCCAAAGTAGCGGAAGCAAACCATAGCTGCCGTCTGCACTACCTGAAGTACTAAAGCCCGGGTTCCATTCTGTGCCAAAGAAAAAGTCGAGTGGGCTCACGAAGTGGAAGAATCGCATCGCTTCGCTGAACATCGACATCACGATACCAATCGTGGTTAGAATCGCGACACCAGAACAGAGCGCAAGTGCAACATTAATGGTTTTCTCAACTTGGTTACGCGCGCGGAACTGAGTTGCAATGCGCTTTTTCGCAGCGACTAAACCTGCCAGTGCCGCACAAATCACCACTGCAATTTTTGCAAATGTACCAATGCTTTGAAACTTCGCCAGTTGCTCCGCTGCAGCAAGCTCATACGCGGCTGGTGTGTCTGTGACACCAAAACCTGAGGCAATCGCTTCTACACGGTTAATCAACACATCCGTACTAGCAGCATCTAAAGTTGCAGCGACTTGTGCTGGCACGTGATTTAGTACCACATGGTTCAAAACATTTGGTTCAACAATATTCCAAACAATCAAAATTAAAAAAGCAGGGATACCGCACCACAAAGCCACTAACGCACCGTAATACCCCGGACGTGAGTGTAATTTTGCAGAATTATTTCCCTTACCTGCTAAGTTACGGCTCTGACTTAAGCCCATTTGATAGGCTATGGCGATCAGTGCCAATAACACACCTATAAGTAGCAGATTCATGTATTCTCCACGGTTCTTTCAATTTTCATTATTTGAAAAAACTTAATCCTAGTAAAAAACGTCAAAGGTAGGACTTGCCTACCGTTGACTGTTTCTACGCTTAATTACTTAACCGCTTTGCCTGCTTTGAAGTTCGCAAGAACTGCTGCACGCTCTTTGTCTGACATTGAGATCAAACCAGCTCGCTCAAGCTTAGAACCTTTACCCGATACTTTCTTGCTGATGAAGTATTCAGTGTATTCTTTTAAGCCTTTGATTGATTTCAAATGCTCACCCTTCACATAGAAGAATAGTGGGCGAGAAACTGGGTATGAACCATTCAAAATCGTCTTTTCAGATGGTGCAACATTGTTCACTGTAGCTACGCGTAACTTGTCACGGTTTTGGTCATAGAAACCTAAACCAAACACACCCACTGCACTAGGCGACGTTTTTAAACGCGCTAAAGTTTCAGTGTAGTCACCCGCAATCTCAATCACTTTGCCGTCTTTACGGAAAGTTGAACATGCTTTCTTTTGTGCATCTTTATCCATTGCTTTGATTGCTGCATAAGTTTCGCAGCCTGCATCAACCATTTTTTCTTGGAACACTTCACGTGTACCGTGGTTTGATGCTGGAATCACTAAAGTGATTGGTTCATTTGGAAGGCTTTTGTCAATTTGGTTCCAACGTGTATATGGGTTTGCAACCATTTTACCGTTAGAGGGTAACTGCGCTGCTAAAGCTGCATAGACGTGCTGTGGACGTAATTTGTAGGCTGCTTTGCTTGCATTTGAAGCGAACACAATACCGTCATAACCAATTTTGATTTCAATCACTTGGTTCACACCAGCTTTTTTACAAGCTGCTAATTCTGTATCTTTAATTTTACGAGATGCGTTTGCGATATCGATGGTGTTGTCGCCCACACCATTACAGAACTGTTTCAAGCCACCTGAAGAACCGCCAGAACCAACAACTGGTGCTTTAAATTGTGGGAAAGTATTGCCAAACTCTTCAGCAACAATACTTGCATACGGTAAAACTGTTGAAGAACCCGCAATTTGGATTGTGTCACGAGCTGCGTTTGCCGTGGTTGCTACAGCTGCCCCAGAAACTACTACTGCAAGTGCGATATGGTTTAAGCGCATATTTGTTATCTCACATATTAAACATTTTGGAGTACGCCACTTTTTATTCAGTCTTGTACTTTTTTGGATAACTGCATTTTGATTTCAGAATATGACAAGCAAGTTACAGCATTGTGACACTTTCATGATGTTTATTTTTATTTGTCCATGATTCGTTACACTTTGTTGTGTGACATTTTCTATAAACATACCGATAAATATCACACTACAGCACATGATTTAATAATTCATTTTTTTAAAGACCACTTTATTACAACACCACTTAAAAAACCAAAAAAAACCAAAAAACTGTTTAAAATCAACTATCAATAAATGAGGCATCAATATTCCCATCTTACTGATTTTAATATTTAATTTCATATAAAAACCCATCAAAAGGCGTTGCTGACAAACCAGACAGTGTGTATATATATTATACAGATACAAAAAAAAGATACCGTACAGCACCATCATTCTCATTATTACAATTAGAGGGTTCATCATGATTTATAGATTATCTTTTGCTCTACTCTTAACCACTAGCATGGTCCAAAATGCCCTCGCCGTTGAGGGTGGTATTGGGCGGCCCATTACAGGCATGCAAGTGCAGCCTTACAATGCCATCCTTCCCGCTGAAAATGGCGGTGTACTTACTCTCTCTAGTATTTATTATGATGGGGGGATTTCAAAATCTAAAGAGGTACCGATTATTGGTCAACTTAGTGCGGGTTTAGACTACAAGGTTTCTTATAACTTGATTAATGGTATCTTCGTATGGAACAGTACAGATAAATGGTCTGTCGCTACCACTGTTGGAATTCCCGTCCAATATACCGATATCCGTGGCTCAATCAATAATTTAGATGCGGAACAGTCAACCACCAAAATTGGAGATGCGGTCTTTTCTCCAGTTTCCTTCAACTACCACTTCAGCCCAGTAATGCATGGTTTATTTGGAGTTTCTATCTACGCACCGACTGGAAGTTATGATAAAAATATCGTGAGCAACGCAGGACAAAATACATGGACCTTTGTCCCTAATGTTGCATTTACTAAAATTTTCCCAACTGGAAATGCTGAAATCAGCACCAACATTGCCTACGAGATTTATACTAAAAACGATGCCACAGACTATGAAAATGGTGATCTTTTCCGAATGGACATTCTCGGTCTAAAACGTTTTGGTGACGTAGGTAGTGATGGATTAGGCGCTGGAGCAGTTTTTGGATGGATTCAACAGACTACGGATGACAAAAGTAACTTAGGTGATCGTTTTGACGGTTTTAAAGGTAAAGCCCTTGGTCTTGGACCTATCCTTACTTATGAGAAGAAATTAAGTGAAACCACCGCACTTTCTGCATCGTTTCGTGGCGTTTACGAGTTTGATGTTAAAAACCGCCCTGAAGGTGAAGCATACCAACTCACTGTAAATTATCAGTTCTAACCAAGCTACTATCACCTCAAATCAATCAAGCTGTGATCTATTATGGTCTGAGCATCCAATTCCACGAGGGAGAAAGTTCATAAAGGCTTTCTCTCTATATTCTTTAGAAAATCACGTCCGAATAATTGAAGTTTCTAGCAGTTTAAGAAACCAAAGTGTAAACAGATCGCATCTTTTGACCCAAATCTTCTCATCTATGCAAGATTTTAAAAATATGATTGCATCTTTCAGTAGACTATTGATATCTGATTATCACTGAGTGCGGAATTATAGTAAGCCCTTCTCTTTCTGCTCTTATTGTCAGAAATGCATTTGGTTATTAAGTAAACCATGCCATGAGTTAATTGTTTCAAAAGATGCACATACATCATCAATGATGAGAAAGATTTGCTTATACTTAAGGTTATTTTTTGATATTAAAACCATTAATGAAAATTATTTGCCTGTTGAAAATCAAAAGCCTGAATATTTAGCTTTAGTCTTAACTATTGAAGTTCATTTTCCTGAAAATCATAGTTCAAGCAGATATCGAAAACCACCTCACAGAAAAGCAAAGCATCTCCAACATAATTAAAATTAGATGCTTAGCTAGTAGTTATTATGCATTTTAATATTTGCAACACATAAAAAAGGAGCTGATATCAGCTCCTTTTTTAACACAAACAATCGATTAAGCAATTGCAGGTGTATAGGTTCCATCTGCGATTGGACCTTTGATACGATCCGCTTCTGCAAGGACAAGACCAAGCAGGTTCTTCACGTTATCTAAAGTCGCAACTGGACTTAAAGTCGTCATTTTCAATGATTGATTTTGACCTACTTTAGTTACGCCAATATTCGCTTCACCACGTGCAAACAATTCATCTGCAACGTTTTGGTTTAAGGTATCAAGTAATTCTACTGGGTAGCCTTCTGGAACCACACGGAACAATACAGATGCAAATTGTGGATCAACCAACATCTCTAAACCGGCAGTTGCATTGATATAATCAGCAACGTCACGAGTTAAAGTAACGCCGTGGTCAATCATAGAACCATACAGTTCTTCACCAAGCGCTTCAACAGTCATCCAAAGCTTCAACGCATCGAAACGACGTGTTGTTTGAAGTGACTTAGACACGAGGTTAGGCACGCCATGCTCTTCGTCATAAGCAGAGTTTAAATACTCAGCTTCATAGTGCATGAAACGATAGTTCGCTTCGTCTTTTAACAAGAACGCACCACAAGAGATGGTTTGGAAGTAATGCTTATGGAAATCCAGCGTAATGGAGTCAGAAAGCTCAATACCATCCAACATATCGCGATGATTGTTCGATAGGATTAAAGCACCGCCCCACGCCGCATCGATGTGCATCCACGCGCCATATTTTTTGGTGATTTCACGAATTTGCTTCAGTGGATCAATCGCACCTGCATCGGTTGTACCTGCAGTTGCAACTACACATGCCACGATTTTACCTTCAGCTTGAAGGTGTGCCATGGTTTTTTCAAGTGCATCCACATCCATCTGCGCGTTCTCGTTCACAGGAACGGTCACGACTGATTGGAAGCCCATGCCCATCATCGCCATGTTCTTTTGCACAGAGAAGTGTGCATTTTCAGAACAAATGACTTTGACGTTACGCATCGCATCGCCCGGCACGCCATCACGCTGTACAGACCACGGATTACCGTTTTCGTCTTTCCAGTTTTTCGCAATACATGCATCACGTGCAAGCAGTACACCCATCAAGTTTGACTGTGTACCACCAGAAGTGAACACACCAGCTTGACCTGCACCATAACCCACTTTTTGACGAAGCCAATCAATCAACTGAACTTCCATCAATGAACCTGCAGGACTTTGGTCCCACGAATCCATCGATTGGTTCGTTGCATTAATCAGCACTTCAGCAATTTGACTGGTCACCATAGTTGGGCAGTGCAAGTGCGCGAGCGAGTGCGGGTGATGGACTTTTAAGCTTTTGTTTAAGAAAAGCTCAACCATACGTTCAAGTGACTTTTGTACACCCAAACCTTCTTTAGAAGGATTAAATGCAATCGCACTGCGGAGCTCTTTAATGCTACCGCCTGTGTACATTTTGTCGTTTTGCAACCATGCTGCAACTGCTTTAGTCGCTTGATCCATTGCTGACGAGTAGTCAGCAATAGATGCAGCATCATTGCAGAGTAACGCCTTACGGTGTTCTGCAAAATCAACCATGATTACGCGCCTCGAGTTGCAACAAGTGCTTCAGCAATTGCTTTCTTGAAGCGAGAAACCGCTTCAACACATTCATCATGAGTGATGATAAGTGGGCAAAGTAAACGAATGACTGTACCATTACGGCCACCTTTTTCTAACAACAATTTGTTGTTAAAGCATGCCGCTTGAATCGCTGCTGCCAATTGACCATCTGCAGGTAAAGACCCCATATGATCTGCTGGTTTACGCTCATCAACAATTTCAACACCAATCATCAAACCACGGCCACGCACGTTACCGATACATGGGAACTCTTGAGCAAGCTTTTTAAATTCAGCTTGTAAGAAATCACCACGTTCTTGTGCATTTTGCGCAAGGTTTTGTTCTTTGATGGTTTTGATCGTTGCAAGACCAGTACCCATTGCCAATTGGTTACCACGGAAAGTACCCGTGTGACCTGCTGGCTGCCAAGCATCAAACTTACGTTTAATACCCAACACAGCAAGCGGTAAGCTACCACCAACGGCTTTAGACATCACCACTACGTCAGGTTCAATACCCGCATGTTCAAATGCGAACATTTTGCCTGAACGTGCAAAGCCTGCTTGAACTTCGTCAAGAATCAACACAATGTTGTGTTTTTCAGTCACTTCGCGGATTTTTTTCAACCATTTGGTTGGCGCTGTTACCACACCGCCTTCACCTTGAATTGCTTCAAGAATGACAGCAGCTGGCTTGGTTACACCACTTTCAACATCTTCAATGAAGTTTTCAAAGAAATATGTCAAAGCATCCACACCCGCTTCACCACCTAAACCAAGTGGGCAACGGTATTCATGCGGATACGGCATAAATTGAACGCCTGGCATTAAACCATTTACAGCATTTTTCGCAGACAGGTTACCTGTCATTGCAAGAGCGCCGTGCGTCATACCATGGTAACCACCAGAGAAACTAATCACTGTGCTACGACCGGTATACGTCTTCGCTAATTTAATTGCTGCTTCCGTGCCATCTGCACCAGATGGACCACAGAACTGTAAACAATACTCTTCCTTACCGCCTGGTAATTGTTCAAGTAATGCTTCAGTAAATGCATCTTTTAAAGGTGTCGTTAAATCCAAAGTATGTAAAGGAAGACCACTTGCAAGTGTATCTTGAATACTTTGAATTACCGCAGGATGATTATGGCCCAAAGCCAATGTTCCTGCCCCAGCTAAACAATCGAGGTACTCTGTACCTTCAACATCAGTAACCCAGCAGCCTAATGCTTTGGCTATCGCTAACGGTAATTTCCGTGGATAGCTACGAACATTGGATTCCATCTGACTTTGGCGAGTCAAATAGTATTCGTTAGTAGTATTAGTGGCAGGGTTTACAGAAGAAACGCTCATATCGAATTACCATCTCTGATATGGGTTGAAAGAAATAAGTCGGGTGACTTTTGGTCCTTTGACTCGGCGCTTTATAAATCTAGTCAGATGAGTTTGGATACTTCATAACTAGGAGGCGGATGATACAGAAATTTTCAATAAAATAAACAGCTTTTGGACATTATCTGCCAGAAATTTACTAAAAAAATATATCATGCCAAACCATAGCTTAAATTATCCTCTTATAGTGTGACAACGTAAAGAAAAGACGATGAATTTATTTATTTTTCAACTTCGGCACAAAATTTCAAAATACTCACCTTGGTTAAAAAATAAGTTTTTGAAATAAATCACTTTATCTAGGTTTTTATGAAAAATATTTTGTACCTTTTTTTACAATCGAACCACAATATTTTCGCAAATTCACCACAAATTAGCTTTAAGCTTTTTACAAATGTTGCAAAACTCCTCCTAAATAAAAAAGGAATAAAAATGCGTCAATTCTTCATCCCAGCAATCGCTCTTAGTGCTTTATTTAGCTCAGCAGTTTTTGCTCAGTCTGAGAACCAATTAAACTACAATATTGTCAATGTTCAGGCCGAGGCAACACGCCAAGTATCCAATGATTTAATGAATGCAACACTTTACATTGAACGTAGTAACAAACAACCTGCCGAACTCGCAACACAAATTACGCAGCTCATGAATCAAGCCACAGCTTTAGCACGTAAATATCCAAGCGTAAAAGTCGAAACAGGTTCTCAAACCACCTACCCAATTTACAACGATGACAACCAAAAGTTAAAAGAATGGCGTGGTCGTGCTGAAATTAATTTAGAAAGTACCGATTTTAAAGCAGCGAGCCAATTGATTGGTGAGCTACAGCAAAACTTCCAAACGCAGTCAATTGGCTTTAGTGTGTCCGACACACAACGTAAGAAAGTGGAAAATGAGCTGATTGTAGAAGCATCGAAAAACTTTCAACAGCGTGCGCAATCATTAGCACAAGCATGGAGTAAGTCAGGTTATAACTTGGTTAACTTAAACATTAATACCAGCAACTACTACCCTCGCCCAGTCATGATGCGTGCAGAAAGTGCAAAATTTGCAGCAGCTGATGCGCCAATGCAAGATGTAGCTGGCGGTGAATCTAAAATCACTGTGAATGCAAATGGTACTGTTCAACTTAAATAACAGATTTCATTCAAATTCATCTAAAAAGCCACGTTAAACGTGGCTTTTTTATTGTGTGTCCATCAAGAAAACTTTAATTCGCCTATTAATTTTAGTGTTTTAATTGCAATAAGTGATAATGGTTATTATTTGATTTCAACAAAGTTCAGCATATGATAGCCGCGCTCTTTATTATGGATTGCGCGCAAAAGAATGATTTCATCACGTCTTCATCTGCAGGATCGCAGATTATTCAAAGCCAAACAACTCAGTATTGCGATTGGACTTTCTATGAGCTGCTTGACCTATGCACAAGCGGAGGAACTCACTGAAGCAACGAGCAACAATGTGCTTCCGACCATCAAACTTGAAGCACAAGGCAACTGGTTAGAAGATGCCAATGCAGAGAAAGTGCAAAAGCATGCAGGCGCTCGTACGATTATTAATCGCAATCGCTTAGATGAAGTTGCTGCGACTTCAATTAAAGATGCCCTGAAGCAAGTGCCTGGTGTTCAAGTCCAAGAAAATAATGGTACTGGTGGCAGTGATGTTTCACTCAATATTGGGGTCCGTGGTTTAGCCTCTCGTTTATCTCCTCGCTCTACAGTACTGCTTGATTGGTATCCCGCTATCATTTGCGCCTTATGGACAGCCTCAGCTTTCTCTAGCACCAGTATCATTAGGCAATATTGAATCTGTAGATGTGGTTCGTGGTGCAGGCTCTGTACGTTTTGGGCCGCAGAACGTTGGCGGTATCATTAACTTTGCAACTCGTGCGATTCCTCAAGAGTTTGCAGGTAATGTCAGCCTAACGACCGAATATGCTTCGGGTACAGATCAAGTTAAATACAGCCCGAACCTATTTGTAGGCGGAACCTTAGATAATGGTTTAGGCCTTGCTCTGCTTTATTCAGGCACAAAGGGTGATGGCTACCGTGAAGCCAATAATAAAACTGACATTGACGATGTCATGTTAAAAACGGCCTATCAAATTACAGATGCTGATGCGATTGCCTTAAACCTACATCACTATGAAGGTTATGGTGAAATGCCTGAAGGCTTAACTGCCGAAAAATATGTACAAAACCCTTATCAGTCAAATAAGTCACGTAATTATTTCTCTGGTCGCCGCTCAGATGTGTCATTCCGCTATACACATCAAGATGAAAAAAACAACTTTGAATTGCCGACCTATTATATTGACTCATTTCGCACGAGCGACTTAGAGACAGATGTTAGTGCGACCACTTCGCGTATGGATACCTCTCCACGCGACTATAAAGTTTTTGCCATTGAACCGCGCTGGTCTCGTGCATACCAATTAGGTAACTCAAATAGCGAATTTACTATCGGCTATCGTTATTTAGATGAAGATAGTTCTGAGTTCTCAGGTCGCTCATCTACATATGCATTGAATGCACCTGTGACCGAAATTAAAGCACGTACCACGAGTGAAGGTGGCACTAAAGCACATGCGATTTATGCAGATAACCGCTTCGATTTAGGGAACTGGGTCATCACACCGGGACTACGTTTTGAATCTATTGAAACGCATAACAATTTTACTGCCTATAACCAAGGCGTAGCAGTTAATACCGTTTCACCAAAAATTGATTCAGATGAGTTTTTACCCAGCCTATCGGTCATGTATAAAGCGACAGACAATTGGAACATTTTTGCCAATGCGGGCGTTTCATTCGGCCCACAGCAATATAACCAGTTAGCGACTACAAATTCTACTACAGGTTTAGCAATTTCCACATTAGACGGTCTTGCACCAGAAAAATCCAATAACTATGAGATCGGCACCAAATATCTAGGCAATGGCTTAAATGCTGAATTAACCGCATTCTATTTAGACTTTGAGAAAGAACTCACTTTAGAACGTGATGCACTACAAAATGGTTATTGGACGAATTTAGGCGCAACCAGTCACAAAGGTGTTGAACTCGGTCTAGCTTATGACTTTGCTTATTTGAGCGATGCACTTGAGGGCTTAAAACTCTATAGCAACTACACCTTCACCAAAGCTGTGGCTGAAGCAGGTGAATTCGAAGGTAAGGATCTTCCTTTCTATTCGCGTCACACAGCAAATGTGGGGTTAGGCTATAAAGTGAATCAATGGACTGTCAATGCAGATATGTTTGCGCAATCTAAGCAGCATTCTCCGAATGATCCAGATAAAAATCTGCCTGCAGGATATTACCAAACTCATGAAACAGCTGATGGTAAATATGGAAATATTCCAGGTTATTCCACTTTTGCCATGCGTACAGCCTATGATTTTGGTGAGCAATTTTACGGTTTAAAAATTGCGGGTGGCGTTAAAAACGTGTTTGATAAACAATATTTCACACGTTCTACTGACTCAACAGGCGGAAAATATGTAGGGCAACCACGTACCTTCTACCTTCAAACGTCATTTGATTTCTAAAACTGAAAGCTAATTAGTTCAACTACATTGAACTGTTAAAAAAGACTACATTTTTGTGGTCTTTTTTATTTTAACAATATGACAAAATTATGACTCTCTTCCGTACTTGATAAACACAATCCACTTTCATGACTCTTTCAGAACTTAATTTATCGCTTTTTTCATGGATTAATGCTTCTCCTGAAGCCAGTAATACCAGCATTAATTTTGGCATATTCATCGCCAATGACCTGCTCTATTGTATGATTTTACTGTTTGCTTGGTTTTGGCTACGTGGTAACTATGACACTAAAAAACAGATATTGAAGGCGTTTATTTTTACCAGTATCGCCATTTTGATCAGCCAATGTATTTCTCATGTGTATTATCACCCACGGCCTTTCGTCATGGAGGTCGGACGCACTCTCATTTACCATGCACCCAATGGCTCTTTCCCAAGTGACCATATGTTGATTTTTAGCAGTATCGCCTTTTCTTATCTATTCTCTGCACAGCGTAAACTGGGAGTCTTTCTCTTGATCATGGCTTGGCTGGTTGCATGGTCGCGTGTCTATCTTGGTGTGCACTTCCCTTTAGATATGCTCGGCGCTTTTCTATTGGCTTTTGCCTTAAACTTCTTTGGATTAAAGCTTTGGAATCTCTATAAAGAGAAAATCATGCAATGGGCACTCACCATTCACTTTTACTTATTTAAGCCCCTCATTCAAAAAGGCTATATCAAATAACTTTTGCTTTAAAACAAAAAATCCCGCTCGAAAGCGGGATTTTTTAATGCGTTTAAATTAGTAGATTGCCATGTGGTTGCGATGGATCATCTCAAGTGAACGTGCTTCACCTAGAACTTGGTGAACTTTATCCGACGCCAAGCCCTTTACCAGCTCCGCTGAGCGCGAACTAAAGTTGACACGCCCGACCGCAACACGGCCACCTTGAATATCAACACATTCAACCACGTCACCGCGTTCAAAATGCCCTTCCACAGCTTTCACACCAACTGGAAGTAAACTACGATGATTGTCTTTAATGGCTTTAATAGCACCATCATCCAACACTAAACGACCTGCAGTTTGTAAGTGAGCCGCTAACCACTGTTGATGAGCGGTAATGCGGTCATTGTCAGTAATAAACAATGTCCCCAGCATTTCACCATCCATCAAACGTGCAAGCACATTGTCACTTTCACCACTGGCAATCAGCGTTGGACAGCCAGACTTTGCAGCTAAGCGTGCGGCACGGACTTTGGTCAACATACCACCACGACCAAACTTACCGCCACCGCCAGCCATATCAAATAAACTCTCATCTAGAGCACGCACGGTATGGAACAGTTTTGCATCTGGATTTGAACGTGGGTCTGAGTCGAACATACCCTGCTGGTCTGTCAAAATAATTAACAAATCAGCATGGACTTGACCTGCAACCATTGCGGCCAGCGTATCATTGTCACCAAAGCGAATTTCATCGGTCGAAACAGTGTCATTCTCGTTGATTACAGGAATGACATGCCATTCAATCAAGTTCTGTAAAGCATCACATGAGTTCAAATAACGACGACGGTCTGCCAAGTCATCATGGGTTAATAACACTTGCGCAGTCTGAATGTGATGTTTTTCAAGCACACTTGACCATGTATGAATAAGGCCCATCTGACCAATGGCGGCACACGCCTGAAGACTGGGTAGATCGGTGGGTCGGCTGTCTAGCTTCATACGAACCATACCTTCAGCCACAGCTCCTGACGACACCAGAATAATCTCATGTCCTGCATTGTGTAGATCTGCAATTTGTTTCGCCCAATGCGAAATTGCATCTATATCTAAACCTTGCCCATTTGCTGTGAGTAAAGATGATCCGATTTTAACAACGATTCGTTTACAAGCTTCGAGCTTACGTTGCCCATCTACCACTTCTATCATCTTGTCCTCAGTTACTCATTATGAGCTTAACGTACGTAAAACACTTGCATTTCGCCGTCATCTTCATCATCGTCTTCATCATCAGCCAACAGACCTGCAAGACGTTGTTGGCGACGCATTTCACGATATGCTTCTTTAGCGGCAATCGTTTGTTCGCGTGTTTCAGCTTCAAGCTGCTCACGGAATGCTTTCACTTCTGCTGCATAGTCAGGATCTTCAAGCTCACGTTCACGTTGTTGCTCAATTTGATCCATCAGGTAATACACAACTGGTTTTGTCCCTTCAGACATCAAACCTGAAGTTTTAAATACAGGACCATCCCACTGCATTTCATCTAAGATATGCTGACACCATTCATCACGCGTATCTTCTGAAAGTTGGTCAACTTTGTTTAACACTAGAACGATAGGTAACTTTGAAAGAGTCGGAGAGAATTTCTCTAACTCAGCCAAGATTGCTTTTGCATTGTATGCAGGATCAGAACCATCAATCGGCTGAACATCCACAATGTGAAGTAAAATACGCGTACGCGCCAAGTGCTTTAAGAAACGAATACCAAGACCTGCACCCTCAGAAGCCCCTTCGATCAAGCCAGGAATATCCGCCATTACAAATGAACGGTGACTGTCTGCATCAACCACACCAAGGTTTGGAACCATCGTAGTAAACGGATAGTCTGCAACCTTAGGTTTTGCTGCTGATACGGCACGAATAAACGTCGATTTACCTGCGTTTGGCATACCCAGTAAGCCAACATCGGCCAGTACTTTTAGCTCTAAGCGAATTTCACGGAATTCGCCTTTAAAACCGTGGGTACACTTACGTGGCGAACGGTTCGTCGATGATTTGAAGTGAGTATTACCCAAACCGCCATCACCACCCGCTGCAACAAGCACACGCTGACCACTTTCAACCAAGTCGCCAATAATATCACCTGAGTCAGTATCAACAATGGTTGTACCTACAGGAACCTTTAATACGGTGTCTTCACCACCACGGCCTGCGCAGTTCGCGCCACGACCATTTTTAGCTCGTTCCGCACGGAAACGGCGAGTATAACGGAAGTCTACAAGGGTACTGGTATTATCATCAGCTTCGATAAATACGCTACCACCACGACCACCATCACCACCGTCTGGACCACCAAAAGGTACGAATTTTTCACGGCGAAAACTGGCTACGCCATTGCCACCGTCGCCAGCCTCTACGGTAATGACTGCTTCATCAACAAAGCGCATGCTGCCAATCCTCTAAATACTTTAAAACCGCATATTCTGCCATATTTTACAAAATTTCTCGAATAGAATTATTCAGCGAAACATGAAATTTAGTCACAAAAATACCAAAATCTAACTTTTCGACACTTTTCACCTGATTTTATTCATTTTTTAATTTAAATGTGCTGACCATTTAGTCGCTAGATCGCTCTTCGACTCATTTTATTCAATCCTACTCAACTTTTACTTTCAAAAAGGATTTTCACATCAAAATAGCGCACTAAAAGAATAGCTTGTTTGATAACAAGACTTTTCACACCCTGAAATTTGAATAAGCTCTAAATCACTTCAGCACGCATGAGGAATTCACTCTTAAAATGCAATTAGGAATTATCACAACCAATCCACAATACTTGTCATCTTTTATTTTAAAGCTGCCACTCGTTCTTTGCTTTCTATAATTTCAGGCAAACTTTTTTCAATCCAACCAATCAAATACATGGTTTTCTCAGCAGCTTGTGAACCCAAAATCGTCAATTGGTACTCTACTTTAGGCGGCACCACAGGATAAACCGTCCGTAGAATAAAGCCATCATGTTCAAGAGTTTTGAGCGTCTGAGAAAGCATTTTCTCACTCACTCCCTCTATACGCTGCTTAAGCTCACTAAAACGATGTACGCCATCAGTTAAACAGCGCAACACCAGTACCGACCATTTACTCGTAAGATGCTCCAAAATTTCACGAGATGGACACTCCGTGGATAAAACTTGACCTAACAATTTGCTTGTCGCATAGGTGTGCATCATTTCTCTCCATTTCGTTTATTACTTACTTTTTAGTATGTACTTACATTTAGTAAGTTAACAGATTAAGATTCAACCATCAAGTATAGAAAACAACCAACTTAGGTAAATTATGAAAATTGCAACCACAGGCGCAACAGGACAACTCGGCAACCTCGTTATAGAGCAACTTTTGCAGTTAACTGCTGCCCAGAATATTGTTGCGCTGGTTCGTAATATAGATAAAGCTGAACATTTCAAAGCACAAGGTATTGAGTTGCGTGAGTTTGATTATGACCGCCCTGAAACATTAGTTCCTGCTCTATTAGGAGTAGATAAGTTATTACTGATTTCAGCCAATGAAATTGGTCGCCGTACACTTCAACACAAAGCAGTGATTGATGCTGCGAAAGTGGCAGGCGTACCTTATCTTGCTTATACCAGCTTACTTCGTGCAGATACTTCTCGACTCGGCTTAGCCCAAGAACACCGTGAAACAGAAAAACTGATTCAAGACAGTGGAATCACTTATACCTTCTTAAGAAATAACTGGTATAGCGAAAACCACCTTGCAGGTATTGCTCATACCATTCAAATTGGGATGCTTTTTGGCGCAGCTCAGGATGGCCGAATTAGCTCAGCATCGCGTATAGATTATGTTGAAACTGCAGCAAAAGTCTTAACCTCAACAGGTCATGAGAATAAGACCTATGAACTAGCAGGTTCAGAAAGTTTTACTAGAGCTGATTTGGCTCAATTCATCAGTCAGGCAACTCATAAGCCAGTTATCTATCAAAATTTGTCTGCCGATGACCTGCGTCAATGCTTAATTCAAGCCAGCCTCCCATCACACTTGATTGATGTGATTGTGGATGCAGATGTGCAGACCCCCAAAGGCGCGATGTACAGCAACAGTAAAGACCTAGAACAATTGATTGGACACAAGACCACCAGCATTCAAGATTCGATCAAAGCCGCACTTTAAGCCACTCACTTAATCTTCACATTCAAACACCACCAATGATTGGTGGTGTTTTTTATGGATGAATGTTCTTCACGGGTAGTGTCATATTCATCTTCAAATTCGCAGTCGTAGTCCGTTCCGTGTTATACATGGTCGCATTGAAGCTTGCTATTTTGCGCATAGTCATTGGGTCATTCAAATTTAACTGTGGTGCAAACTGATACAATACATGCAGTCGCACTTGCCCATCAAACTCAAAATAGGCCAAGCCATTAAACATAATTTTGATCGGGAGCTGATAGTCTTGCTTTAAGTGAAATGGCACAGCCAGCTCAATTGGAATATCTAAAGTGAGTGGAAACTTAGGCAACAGTTTATTCTGATAAATTAGATCTGTAGTTGTCTCCAACGGCATGTTCTCATCAATAAGTACCTCGGTTTGATAATCAACAGATACTGAAACGGGTACTTCTACTTCAAACTCTAAATTTGCCAAATATTTCCCAGTCAAAGGTAGGTCGATTTTCTGATCGATTTTCAGTTGCGTATCCAAAATCCCAACGGATTGGGTTTCTAAATAATTACCCACTTGGATTTTTGTCGGTAAGGAGTCTGATAGTTGAATTTGGGCTTCACTCGCAGACACTTGCATACTGCTTGAATATTCAGGTACAACCAAAACAGCGCACCCACTAAAATTACAACGCACACAAAACTCAATACAAGCCGCTTCGCAGACTGGAATATCCACATACTCCCTCCTATGGCTTCACGTGTTCTTGAGGTAGAGGTTTTTCACGCAGTAATTGCAAGCTATTCAGTGGAATTTTCAACTCACCCTGCTTGATTTCAATTGGTAATGTATTTTGTACATCCACCGACGCTTCCAATGTCGTTTTAATTGGAACGTTTAAATGTCCCTGTATGGGAATATTGGTTTTAACCACTGTATTGACTGGAATATGCAGGTTTTCTTTCAGTACAGTTTTCACAGGCGCATCAAATTTGAGGTGTACTTGCTGTTCAAGTGGCACATCGATATGAATCGGCACATCCAGTTGAATGGGAATATTTCCTTTTAAAGGCAAAGTCACATCTCGCCCCATGACTTTCACCTGTACCTTGGTATCCACAGGCATGCTCTGATTAATTTTTAAGGTTTCACGCACTGGAATGGTGGTTTTAATCGGAACCTGATTATCAAAATACACTCGTGGAGTCAGAGTTTGGGTCAGGGGAATATTCAGGTTTTCACGAATCGGAATTTCTGCATTGACCCGCCCTGTCACATCCACCTCTAAGGCATCATGAATTTTAACCTCGGCTTGTAAAGGCTCTTGCAGATCAATACTAACTTTTTGATTTTCTAAGGGAATATAAATATTAAAGTGTTTAAACGTCCAAATAGCGATAAATACACCACATACAGATGCCAACACAATGAATGCCAATCCACTTAGCACATGCTTAACTTGCAAATTCAAATTCCTTTTGTTTTATTTTCTTTTATCTGACAAATATCATCCTTTTGTCAGCTTAGAAAGTCATTGGGGACGGTATACCAACCAGACTCTTTAATTTTTATCGTCCTATTTTACACAGTACATTTTGATTATTCTAAGTAAATTAGTAGGGATTAAACATTGGCAACTCTTAGCACTCAAGCGAATACTTATGTCACCCCAATGCCCCTAATCAGCTTTAACACATACAACAGCGTAAAAAAAAGAGCCTCAATTGAGGCTCTTTTTAGTCGCTATTACAAATTATGCATTTGTTTCAGCTGGAATTTTTGGATAGCTTACGCCGCCCATTTGCTCTGCAATACGTAACACTTGGCAGCTATAACCTACTTCATTATCGTACCAAACATAAGCAGTTAAACGGTTACCCGAAGTGATTGTTGCTTGCGCATCAAATACACCTGCTGTACGCGAACCAATAAAGTCAGATGATACAACTTCAGTCGAGTTGGTATAACCGATCTGACCTTGAAGGCTAGAGCTGATTGAGATTTTACGAATGTATTCGTTCACTTCATCACGATCAACTTCTTTATCTAAAGTTAAGTTCAAAATCGCAAGTGAAACGTTTGGTGTTGGAACACGTACAGAGTTACCTGTCAGTTTACCTTGAAGTGCTGGAAGTGCTTTAGCAACCGCTTTAGCCGCACCTGTTTCAGTAATCACCATGTTCAACGTTGCAGCTCGACCACGACGGTCTGCTTTATGGTAGTTGTCGATTAAGTTCTGGTCGTTTGTAAACGAGTGAACTGTTTCAACATGACCATTCAACACTGTGTATTTGTCATGCAAAACTTTAAGTGTTGGTGTAATTGCGTTGGTTGTACAGCTTGCAGCAGAGATAATGGTATCTTCATCAAGAATGTCAGCTTGGTTCACACCAAACACTACGTTCTTCATGTCGCCTTTACCTGGTGCAGTCAAGATCACACGTGCAGCGCCTGGGCACTTCAGGTGTTGAGCAAGACCTTCCGCATCACGCCATTTACCCGTGTTGTCGATCACTAATGCATTGCTAATACCATAATCGGTATAATCAACTTCAGTTGGGTTCGACGCATAAATCACTTTGATGAATTGACCGTTTGCAATGATTGCTTCGTTTTCTTCATCAACAGAAATCGTACCAGAGAATGGACCATGGATTGAGTCACGGCGTAATAAAGACGCACGTTTTTCCAAATCACCATCAGATGATTTACGAACCACAATCGCTTTTAGGTTCAAGCCACGGCCAAGACCAGACTGACCAATCATTAAACGTGCAAGAATACGACCGATACGACCAAAACCGTAAAGGACAACGTCACGACCTTCTACTGAAGTCGCACGACCTTCTACAGATTTAACAGCGGCTGCAACAAATGCATCAACATCGCCACCTTGCTCTTTAAATGCAACGGCTAATTTGCCTAGATCAATTTCAGCAGTACCTATATTTTCAATTTTAGCCAACGCTTCAAGAATTGGGAACGTGTGTACAACTGAAAGCTCAACGTCCATCATACGAGTGAAACGGTGCGCTTTTAAAATTTGGATAACTGAACGGTTAACTAAAGAACGTCCAAACACTGAAACCACAATATTTTTTTCACGGTAAAGCTGACCGATCAAAGCGATCATTTGTTCCGCGATTTCTTCACGGTTTTTCCAGCGACCTTGGTGTTCTGCGTGTAGGGCGATGATAGTCTCTTTGCTCACAGATACGTCCTCTAATTAATTTAATCTAAGCGTAAATTTTAAAACCCAACAATTGTAAAGGATTTAGCGCCAAGTTTGAATCGAAAGCTGTAAATGCATGATGTTTTTTGTCGTATATCCATTATTAATTTAAGAAATGATTGCATTAAGTCTTATGATTTTGCAGTATAAAAATTAAAAAAATATTTTTTTAGATAAAAAATAAACAGTTACACAAATGATGTTTTATCAAACAGTCAACTATTCTAAAAGGGCAAGAAACAAATCAGAAACTTGCTTATCGCCCAAATTCCAGCGCAATGACAGCTCCGAATATCATCAAATTAGTCTGAATGTTGCTGTTTTTCAAAATTCTTAATATTTCGTTCGAGCTGTTTTTTATTTTGTTGCTGCTTATATAAATGCAACACACCTTCAATAATAAGCAATAAGACTGCGAACCAAATTGGAATATAGGTAAACCACTCACCTGCCTCTATACGCTCCCCCATGGCAACTGATGCTCCTGCTAATAAAACAGGCTCCAAATAACTCAGCAAACCAAAGATCACAAAAGGTAAATAACGACTCGCAAGTATATAACTTCCAAGTCCCATCGCACTTAAGAATCCCAACCCAATGACCGCCAAAATCAGATGTGGAAACTGTTGTATCAAAGCCAAACTATCGCTATGCACAAAGCCTAAATAAAACGCGACAGGTAAAATTAAAAACAGATCCCACCAGAAGCCACCCAAATGATCCGTCTTACAAACACGACGCAGGAAGAAATACAAAGGATAAGCCAAAGCGATATAAACCGTTTCCCATGCCATGCTACCAATACGCCAAATTTCATGTCCTACCCCAAGCACAGCAAGGGCTACCGCAGCCATTTGCCAGCGGGATAGTTTTTCCTTGTAAAGGATGCAACCAACCAACACCATGACCAAAGGCAGTAAAAAATAGCCGAGCGACACCTGTAGGCCGCGACCATTCATGGGCCCCCATAAAAATAGCCACAACTGCGTGGTACATAAAACCGAACTAAACAATAACCAAGCAAACATCCAAGGTTGCTTAAAGATACGCTTAAACAACTCCGAAATGAGTTTTAAATCGCCACTCCACCACATGAATGCGGTTAAAAAGGGTAAAGTCGAGAGCATACGCCAAGCAAAAGTTTGTTCACTATCCAAAGGCTTTAAAAAAAAGGTATAAAAATACAAAACCCCAAAAGTGACGGATGCTAAAACCGATAGTGCAACACCTTTATACATCCTTCACTCCACATTGATTTACGCAATTTTTTACCAGGTTCCGATTATAAAGCGTTCGACTGTATAAAGCTTTATTATTCAAGTTTTAAAATACGTATATGAAACTAAAAAAGCCATGCTTCAGCATGGCTTTCAAGGCTTAATAGATTTTATTTTTGCAATTGTTTGGTATGAATCAAATCATTCAAGTCATAACCCACTGACTTTGCATATTCTAAGTATTCATTAATGACCTTTTGGTCTGGTTGTGGCGAACGAGAAAGCACCCACATATATTTACGTCGTGGCTCCCCCACTAAAACCGTTTGATAGTCATCATCAATTTTTAAAATCCAATAATCTCCGCGTGCCACAGGTAACCAACGCACCGCCTCAGGTAAAAAACTCACTTTCAACTTACTATTAAAAGGTGGGTTTTGTACAAATGCTTCACCTATAGACTGCATCAGCTTACCATCTTGAGCATAACAGCGGTTATCTACTATCACATTGCCATTTTCATTCAGGGTATAAGTAGCCGAGACATTACTTCCGCATTTATTTTGGAAGTACATGGGCTTACGTGCAATTTCGTACCAAACACCCAAATAACGGTCTAATTCAACCTTATCCACCACGGCTAAGGGTTTGCTCTGGGCATAAGCCATGGTTGCCATGCCTAACCCGACTAAAACAGCACCACCTACAGCAATTTTGGCAAGCGTAAAACCCGCCTTTGGAAGATTTGCAGACATAAACTGTACCTTTAATATTTCAGAATTTATGATCTAAAAATAAACATCTCTTTAAAAAATAATGCTTTCTGCCCAAATTACTGTAGCGTTATGTAAATGCAACTTAGGTTAGAAGTTGTGCTTTTAAGCGCAAAATTTCATCTCGCAGACGTGCAGCTTGCTCAAACTGTAGCTCTTTAGAAGCTTTTAACATTTCTTTTTCCAGCTTGCTTAAGTGCTTGGCAAGAAGTTTCGGATCGGACAGCAAGTGCTGCTCATCTGCACTGAGCGTTTGGTGTTGGTCTGTGATACCACTTTCAACTTGATCATCTGTCAGCACTTCGCCTGTATCAATATCCTTTTTATTTTGTCTGATGGTGCTGCGCGGAATAATGCCATGCAGCTCATTAAAGGCCATTTGTTTTTCACGACGACGGGCTGTTTCATCGATGGCTTTTTGCATCGAATCGGTAATCCGATCACCATATAAAATCGCTTTGCCTTTTACATTACGTGCTGCACGACCAATGGTTTGAATCAAAGAGCGCTCAGAACGCAAGAAACCCTCTTTGTCCGCATCCAAGATAGCCACCAAAGATACTTCAGGCATGTCCAAGCCTTCACGTAGTAAGTTGATCCCGACGAGAACATCGTAGACACCTGAACGTAAGTCATGAATAATTTTCACACGTTCAACGGTATCAATATCTGAGTGCAGATAGGCAACCTTGACGCCATATTCTTTTAAGTACGAACTTAAATCTTCTGCCATACGTTTGGTTAAGGTGGTAACTAAAACGCGCTCATCGAGATCTTTACGGATATTGATCTCAGACAAGACATCATCAACTTGAGTCAATACCGGACGTACTTCAATTTCGGGGTCAATCAACCCTGTAGGACGAACCACCTGCTCAGCTATTTGCTCGGCTTTTTCAAGCTCGTATTTGGCTGGTGTAGCACTGACATAAATCGTTGCTGGCGTAATCCGTTCCCATTCTTCAAACTGCATTGGGCGGTTATCTAAAGCACTAGGAAGACGGAAACCATAATTCACCAAATTTTCTTTACGCGAACGGTCTCCTTTATACATCGCGCCAATTTGCGGCACAGTGACGTGTGACTCATCAATAATCAGTAAGGCGTCGTCAGGAACATAATCAAACAAGGTCGGTGGCGCTTCGCCCGCAGGACGACCGGATAAATGACGTGAATAGTTTTCAATACCGTTGGTGTAGCCCAACTGCTGCATCATTTCCAAATCATATCGAGTGCGTTGCTCAATTCGCTGAGCTTCAAGCAATTTGTCATGTGCACGAAAGAAACCTAAACGCTCTTTTAACTCTTCACGAATCGTGCCGATGGCGCGCTCTAAATTATCTTTCGGTGTTACATAGTGACTTTTTGGATAAATGGTCACACGCGGAACTTTACGGACCAGTTTACCTGTCAGTGGATCGAACCAACGAATCGAATCGACCTCATCATCAAATAACTCGATTCGAATCGCATGCTGATCCGATTCGGCAGGGAAAATATCAATAATTTCACCGCGGATACGATAGGTACCACGTAAAAACTCAAGCTCATTACGGCTATATTGCATTTCCACCAAACGACGAATGATGTCATCACGTGCGATACGATCGCCCTGTACAATATGTAGCAACATGCTCATATAAGCATTGGGATCACCCAAACCATAAATAGCAGAAACTGAAGCAACAATAATTGCATCGCGACGTTCTAAGAGAGAACGCGTCGCAGATAAACGCATTTGGTCAATGTGGTCATTGATCGCTGAATCTTTTTCAATGAAGGTGTCGGAAGATGGCACATAGGCTTCAGGTTGGTAATAATCATAATAACTGACAAAATATTCGACGGCATTGTTCGGAAAGAAAGATTTGAACTCACCATAAAGCTGTGCGGCTAAGGTTTTATTATGTGCCATGACAATGGTCGGACGTTGCGTCCGCGCAATCACGTTGGCCATGGTATAGGTTTTACCTGAACCCGTAACCCCAAGTAACAACTGGTCGTGATAGCCCTTTTCTATTCCAGCAACAAGCTTTTCGATGGCTTGCGGCTGATCACCTGCGGGTTGGTAATTGGTGACTAAATCAAAAGGTTGTTTCTCACTCACAGACATATCCCAAGATTTGCTTCTTCAACCGACTATTTTAACAGATTCAATCCCGAGCAATTCTTGCTTTTAGATTTTTAATGTAATTTACTGAAAATATTACAAAGATTTTTCACTTGACCCCCCCGTATTTCAAGGGCAACATGAAGTGAAGAAGAGCGAAAAATCAGAGCCTATGACATACCAATATCATGACGAAAGCATCGTCAAAAACCTAGATGAACATACCGTATTTGTGTTTGGTAGTAACATGGCAGGTCAACATGCGGATGGTGCTGCCCGAACTGCACTTGAACACTTTGGCGCAATAAAAGGCGTCGGACGTGGTTGGTCAGGGCAAAGTTATGCCATTCCCACCATGAACGAACACTTACAGCAAATGCCGCTCTCGCAAATTCAACACTATATTGATGACTTTAAAATCTATACCAAAAATCACCCTAAAATGACTTACTTTCTAACCTCTATCGGCTGTGGTATTGCAGGTTATAAAGTTGAAGAAATTGCTCCTATGTTTAAAGGCATTTCTCATAATGTTATTTTCCCCGCATCATTTCGCCCATTTGTGGAAAGAACACTACCACGTCTAAATAAAAAGTTTTTGCATACCATTTTTAATGATGCCGTGATTTTCAGCACTCAAAATGATGACATGCTGATTCAGCATTTGGCCTTAACCGATAATGAAAAAAGCTTAGCCAAAATTATTCTCAACACGCGTATGTATCCAACCGACAGTAATGGCCGTGATCGTGTGTTTGAAATTGAAGATATTTTACATGCGCTGTCTGGGAAGATATTTGATTTTGAGACCAACGCTGAGGGGCGCATGCTTTTTGGTGGTGCCATTCTAGCGCTGTTGGAACTTTATAATATCAATGAACAAGACTTCATTGAGGTTTGGCAAGGCACACGAGAAATCGCACCACCGAAGCCTGAACATCGTGCGCGGAAAGCCTCACGTTAAATCCAGTCTTCTCAAAAAAGCCAATCCATCAGATTGGCTTTTTTCGTTAAAAATAATAGAGTTATTAGAATCTCCCCTATTCCCCAATCGCCAACTAATACAAAAAAAATGTGACGGTACTGTTTCTGCTTTTTTCTTTTCGACTGATGTAAATAGACTTACACTGCAAATCATAATTATATTTTTCATAAACTTAAATACATTATACGAACCAATCGACACATCGAGGTATTAAAATCTAAAAGAAATAAGCATGCCGTTTTTAGTATGGTGGTTGCCGTTGTCATGCTGATTGCATTTTATCAACTGCCTCAATTTCAGGATTTCAGTTTTATAAATCTATCCCCAGTCTACTTTATCTTCATTGTATGCTTATCCTTCCTCAAAAAGACAAATAACGAACAACCGAAAAAGAATAACCTCCTGTTAAATATTTTATTCATGACGGCGCCCTTCTTCATCATTAATGTTTTTGCACTTTCCAGTCTCAGCAAATTTACTGACTATTCGGCTGTGCGTATTGCAAACCATATATCCAACCCAAAACACATCGAGGGCCAAATTCTCTTAAATAGCTACACTGTGGGCTCTGGGCGCAATAAATCACATTATGAAGATGTTGTGTTAAATAAACCTTCTCAGCAGCAACCACTAAAACTGGTTTGTAATTTTATGGATCGCTTTAAGAGCTGCCCGCTCTTAGAAAACTTTCAACAACAAAAAGTCAGTATTCGTTATTACTCAGACAGCCGTCAGTTTATCTACCCAGAAGTTTTGGTGTTATCGATCACAGCGGACAATACAACCATCAGCAGCCAAGACTTCATGCAGATTTACCAACAACAACGAAGCAATTTTTTGATGTATTTATTCTTCATGGTATTGATTCCAAACCTATTGGTGATCAATTTATTTTGGCGCGACCATCAATATCAACAATCACAAACTTTTCGCTATCGACCTCAAAGCATTTAGCGCTTATCAATATCAGCATATACACTCTTTAAGCTTCAAAACCATTGGGGCTTATGCACTTTCCATGAGCAATAAATATGCATTTTTTGACTAAATCACCCCATAAACTCACATAAATTTTAAAAATAACTTTTTTTATCACATTATTTTAAAAAGTTTTTTTAGCGCTTATACTGCTTTCAATTCCAACATAAAAACGAGATATAAATGCAATTATTGGACTCTCCTATTTTTGAATTATCTCCCATTGCCATGTGGTTAGAAGACTTTAGCGAAGTACAAAAACAATTCGATCTTTGGCGGAGTCAAGGTGTTGAAGATATTGCGTCTTTTCTGTTGGAAGACAAATCACGTATTTTAAGTTGTGCGCATAAAATTAAAGTCCTGCATGTCAACCCGCAAACCTTAAAACAATTTGAAGCCCAAAGTTTTGAAGACTTAACCGCGAACCTTGCGCAAATTTTTAAAGCAGATATGTCAAGCACTCATTTAAATGAGCTGGTCGCACTTTGGAATGGTGAGACCTTATTTGAAAATACTGCTGTAAATTATACGCTTACAGGTCATCGCCTTGACATTCGCCTGCGAGGGACAGTGCTCCCCGGTCATGAACACGATCTTTCATTGGTTTTGATCACCACGGAAGACATCACGCCTTATGCCAATGCACAACGTTTAGAAGAAAAAAGTCGTTTAATTGCTGAAGCACGTTTTCAATACTCGCCTACTTCGCTCTGGGTTGAAGACTTTAGCCGAGTCAAAGCACGTTTAGATCATTTACGTCGTTTGGGGATCAGTGACTTTAAAACTTTCCTTGATGTCCACAATGACTTTATTAATGAGTGTCTCAGAGACATCATGGTTACCGATGTCAACCAAGCTACGCTCGATTTGTTTGCTGCACGCGACAAAGACCATTTACTTAAAAATTTGCATAAAGTCTTTCAGAACGAAACCCAACAGACCTTTCGACATCAGTTGCTCGAACTATGGGATGGCAATATTCAACATAACTGCGAAGCGGTCAACTACGCGCTTGATGGCAGTATTCGCCATGTGCTGTTACATTTTGCCGTGTTTCCAGGCTTCGAAGACGATTGGGGTATGGTTCAACTGGCGCTCACCGATATTACTGCACGTAAAAAAGCCGAGAATTATCTTGAGTACTTAGGCAAACATGATGTCTTAACCAAACTTTATAACCGCTCTTTCTACAGCACCGAAATTAATCGACTTGAGCGCAATAACCTACGCCCTGTGTCTTGTATTTTCCTAGATATGAATGGCTTAAAAGCTATCAATGACAACCTTGGTCATGATCAAGGCGATAGCTTATTACGCCGTATGGGGAATACCCTGAATCAGTTAATTGAAAATACCCAATACTCTGCTTCAAGGATCGGTGGTGATGAATTTGTGGTGCTATTACCTGCCGCCGATGAAGCCGCATTGAACCATTGTATTGAAAGTCTGCATGAGCTTTTAATGGTAGATAACCAATTTAATAATCATCAACCGATTAGTGTGTCAGTTGGCACTGCCACCAGCCAGCCAAATGAGCGGGTTGAAGATATGCTTAAACGTGCCGACACTGCGATGTATGAACACAAAAAAACCTACTATGCAGAAAATGATCGACGGGTTAGCAATTACAACTCAGCGAATGATCAATAAAAAAGCGCCCTAAACAGGGTAATGCCAGTCAGTTAAGCAAATATTAGAAAAATGTAGTAAAAATGAGTGTATGTAAATACGCTCATTTTTTTTATGTCTTTATCTGAACATTTAGAATCCACTCTTGAACATGCTCTCCCATCACTTAGCCATTTTTGTGAACTTATTGACTTAAATTGGATTGAAACATCTCTGCATCAAACAGGTAAGGCATCGATCAGAAGGAGAAAATTACCTGCTGAGCACGTGGTTTGGCTTGTTCTTGGGCTTGCCTTGTTTCGCAATCAACCCATCAGCTATGTGGTAGAACAATTAAAACTCGTGTTTGGTACAACAGATTATTGTGTTCCTAGTGCAGCTGTCCAAGCTCGACAACGTTTAGGTCGAGAACCCTTAGCTGCCTTATTCTCCTTAATCAGCCAAGCATGGTTTGATGAATCACAACAACAATATTCAACCTTTCAAGGTCTTAGTGTATGTGCTGTTGACGGGGTGGTTTGGTCTATGCCACTGACCAAGGAGAATTTTAATCATTTTGGCTCATCTAAAGGTAAAACTGCTGTAGCACCTTACCCACAAGTTAGAGCCACGTGTCTAGTGAATACCAATACTCATGAAATCATAGATGCCCAAATAGGCAGTATGGATCAAGGTGAACTCACATTAGCAAATCAATTATCTCCTCCAGCACAAAGTATTACTTTGTTTGATCGAGCTTATTTCTCTGCTGATTTTTTAATAGGCTGGCAAACACGTGGAGAATCAAGCCATTGGCTTATGCGAGCTAAAGATAATTTACGTTATGACATAATTAAACGGAATTCCCCACATGATTTTCATATCAGGATGCCAATATCAGCAAGAGCCAAAAAACTTAATCCAGCATTAGGAGATTACTGGGAAGCACGTTTAATTGAAGTTGAGCAGGCAGGAAAAATCAGACGTTACATTACTTCATTATTAGATTCAAAGACATACCCACTTATAGCCTTGGCAAAGTTATATGCTCAGCGTTGGGAAATTGAAATGTGTTACCGAGAAATTAAAAGCAATTTACAGGAAGGTAAGCACTTAAGGAGCAAACAGCCAGACTTAATTTATCAAGAATTATGGGGTGTCTTGATTGCTTATAATGTTCTAAGAAGACAAATGAAATATATGGCTCAACGTGCCAAAGTAAGCCCGTTGAGGATCAGTTTTCATATTGCATCTATTGCCCTTCTTAATTTACTCAGATTCGACTCTTTGGCTTCTGCAGGTAATCTACCCAAACATCTGGAAAGTTTAATGGAGAAATCTGATAGATATGTTTTACCTGAGAGACGGATGAGGAGTTACCCAAGAGTTGTAAAAGGAAAACCTCAAAAATACCCAAGAAAAAGCCAGTCAATCTCTTAACTGACTGGCATTACCCTAAACAGGGCGCTTTTTTATCTCAATGGCGAATCAACGTTTACCCATTGAACGACGGGTACCACGTGGTGGCATCCAAGTACGATCTGCATATTGTTCAGGTTTTGGACGAACCTGATTATGTGCAACATCGTCAGCACTTTGTTCTGCATTTGGCATTGGGAATGGGAGATTCACCAAAGGTTTTTTTGAAGTAGGCTGTTGCTTACTCATGACCATCACTCTCATCAAATTGCGCTTATTTTAAAGTTTTTTTCATAAAGATGCGAGAAACTTCCTAATTCTGTACATTTTTGAAATCATTAATTCAAAATTGAATTTTTTTTATGTTTTTTTGCAGAAAATCTGTGTTTTTAAACGCCTTGCTTGAGTTTTTTAAGCTAAGATAGTGTGCTTTTTATTTTTTAAACCCTATAAGAAGGAATACTGCCGTGGACGTACGTCTCTCTGATCGTGTGAATGCCATCAAACCGTCCCCAACTCTTGCTGTTACCAACAAAGCTGCTGAATTAAAAGCGGCTGGCAAGAACGTTATTGGTTTGGGCGCAGGTGAACCTGACTTCGACACCCCACAACACATCAAAGATGCAGCAATTGCAGCGATTAACAACGGTTTCACAAAGTACACCGCTGTAGATGGTACGCCTGGCCTTAAAAAAGCGATTATTGCAAAATTCAAGCGTGACAATAACCTTGATTATGCTGCAAACCAAATTTTGGTTTCTTGCGGCGGCAAGCAGTCATTCTTTAACTTAGCATTAGCTTTGTTAAACAAAGGTGATGAAGTGATCATCCCTGCACCATTTTGGGTAAGCTACCCAGATATGGTGATTATCGCTGAAGGTGTTCCTGTTATTGTAAAATGTGGTGAAGAACAACGTTTCAAAATCACACCTGCTCAACTTGAAGCTGCGATCACAGACAAAACTCGTTTAGTGGTTTTAAACAGCCCATCAAACCCAACAGGTATGATCTACACTAAAGCTGAATTAGAAGCTTTGGCTGATGTTCTTCGTAAATACCCAGAAGTTTACATCGCTTCTGATGATATGTACGAACCAATCCGTTGGGATGACGAATTCTACAATATCGCAACAGTTGCACCAGACCTTTATGACCGCACAATCGTGTTAAACGGTGTGTCTAAAGCTTATGCAATGACTGGCTGGCGTATTGGCTATGCAGCGGGCCCTGCAAAGCTTATTGGCGCAATGAAAAAAATCCAATCGCAATCAACTTCAAACCCAACTTCTATTTCACAAGTTGCTGCTGAAGCTGCGTTGAATGGTCCTCAAGACGTTCTTGAGCCAATGATTGAAGCATTCAAACGTCGTCATGACTTAGTTGTTAGCGGTTTGAACGACATCAACGGTATTTCTTGCTTACCTGCTGATGGCGCATTCTATGCTTATGCAAACATCCGTCCATTAATCCGTGCCAAAGGCTTAAAATCTTGCACAGAATTCTCGGAATGGTTATTGGAAGAAACTGGCGTTGCCGTAGTTCCTGGTGATGCATTCGGCTTAGGCGGTTTCATGCGTATTTCTTATGCAACTGCTGACGAAGTACTTGTAGATGCGCTTGCACGTATCAAGAAAGCGGCTGATTCAATCGAAGGCGTAGATGCCGCGATTGCTTCAATTGCTGCTGAAAAATAATTTGACCTTTAAAGTTAGATTAGAGAAACCCGCGAATTTCGCGGGTTTTTTTTATGGCTTAAATTTGGTGAAGCCCCCAATATACTTCCGTATTCGGTGTACAGAAAAATCCTTCAAATGGATGAATTTTTAAAATTTGATCAATGATTTTTTTGGAAGAACATAAAAAGGTACAGTGACTGTCCCAATGTGTAGCAAATAAGAGTTGATGATCTTCAGTGTAATTGCATACATCAAGAAGATCATTTACGATCAAATCATTAATATGCATTTTTTTCGGTTGATTTATTCCATGTTCATCAACAGTCAACAAAAACTCATAACCCAGCTTTTTTATTGCATCTAAAAGAGGATTCTCTAAAAATGGAGAAATATGCCCATCATCACATGGATTAATAATTTCACTCTGCTTGTATAAATCAAGGACCAGCTTTTCCCAAGTTATATTTTCATCTTGTTGTTTAATACCGCCGATCATCGTTCTTAATGCAACATCTATTTGAGAGATATTATCCAGCCCAACTAAATTTAAAATTTCATGCCATGAAATTGGATAACAGCCTTCGATAAACTCATTTTTTTCAGGCCACGTTTCAACATTATAACGTTCCAGTTCCAATGTGACCGCTTTATAAAATGGATGCAAAACTATATACACCGATTCAAAAACGCCCTGATAATATTCTAAAATCTTTCCATCATAAGGATAAGAGGCGTAAATTTCAGGAATCAATACACTATTCTCTTTCATTATTTACATCTTCTAATTTTCAATTTTATTAGGAATTTCCTTTTTATTCGACACCCAAATCACTAAACCTATACCAGCCAGCACAATAACTGCAGACAAAATAATCCGCCAGCTCAAAGGCTCACTAATAAACAATGCCCCACCAAGAATCGCCAAACATGGCACGGACAATTGCACGCTGCTGGCTGTGACTCGGTCAATTTTTTTCACTATGGTATACCAAAGTACATATGCCCCACTCGATGCTAAACCACCAGATAAGAGTGCCAACAGCATACCTTTTGGCTGGATAAAACTCTGTGTATAAAAAAACAAATAGACCAAGACAACAAAAGGAATCGCCACTACAAAATTTGCCAAGCTACTGGCCAGTGGATTATGCATATTTTTACCTGCGATGCTATACATCGCCCAACCTATGCCTGAAAGCACCATCAATGCAGCATAACCCAAAGGAGGTGCCGAAGCCCCTGGTAGCAATAAAATCAAGAGACCTAAAATAGCAGTCGATAACCCCAACCCGCGTCGCAAATTGATTTTTTCACCATGACACAGGCCATAACCGACCATACTTAACTGAACTGTCCCAAACAGGAGTAATGCACCTACACCCGCATCGATATGCAAATAGGCCAGTGAAAAAGCCACAATATATAAGGCAAGAAAAAACCCGTTTTTTATACTCCACTCTATTTTGGCCTTATGAGTAGTGAGCACATACAGTAGAAATAACACCATTGCACCACTACAGACCCGAAGTAAGCTAAAACTCATCGGATCAATCTGCTGCTCAGCCAATGCTAAACGACATAGCACCGAATTGGCTGCAAAGGCCAACATTGCAATGGAAATTTTAAGCAGCATGTTTGAGCATCCTTATTCAACAGCCTGCTTTAGATATATCGAATATATCTTATTAAATCTATAGAGTTTTTCTCATGCAATTTATCAATAATCTCGATGTGTAACTCAGATGATTCAACCTGAATACCTTATTTTTTAGCATCATCTGGTGAAAATAAGGCAATCACATCCGCTTCTGTGAGCTGCTCTGTAGAATACTTAAATTGGTAAAAATCAGGCTTATTATCAATATAAATTTCTGTTGTAAGCTTTAAATCTTTTGGCTGTTCTTCCATCGCAAATACATTGATATTGCAATAGCTGCCGTCCTGAGTTCGCCAAAAAAGTGACGTGCCACATTCGCTACAAAAACCACGCTCCCCCCAATCCGACGACTTGAATAATTTTAAATATTCTTGATTGTCAAACTTTAAACTACTGGGTTCGACATCAATACTCATGAGTACCCCGCTCGACTGCTGGCGGCACATAGAACAATGACAAGCATGCACATCATGATTTTTGAGTGCGGCTTGGAACTTAGTTTTACCGCATAAACAGGACACGTTCATTGTGAGTTCCTTCTTCATGTGAAGACTGTATAAAATTACTAAAACATTGTTTATCTTATATATAAATAAAAAACAAAAGAGTGTATAAATTTTGTGCACCACATTAAAACAATGATCACGTCTAGGCTGCTCCGTTCTATCAACAGTCAAATTATCAAAATGAATAATCCTAAATCTTTTCCCTACAATATGTTCATAGCATGAGCTCAATCCATGATTACGATTTCGTTGATTTTGTACTGATCAATCCAATGCTGAATATTGACGAAAAGACTGAATTTTGTTTAATTGGATAATAAGTTCCAAAAAGGAACTCATAGATAAATATAGGAATGAACAAGATGAATCCCAAAGAAATGACAGGACTACAACTCTTAGAAGCCATGTGTACAGGAAAAATTCCACCTGCAAGTATCAGTGAAACCATTCCCATGCAGCCTTTTGAAGTTTCTGAAGGGAAGATTAGCTTTAAAGCAAAAGCAGATCATCGCCATTTAAACCCACTTGGTGGCGTGCATGGTGGCTTTGCAGCAACAGTACTCGACTCAGTGACGGGTTGTGCCGTACATACTATGCTTGAAGCTGGTGTTGGCTATGGCACCATTGATCTGAATATTAAAATGTGCCGACCGATTCCAAGAGACAAAGAACTACTTGCCATCGGCAGCGTGATCAACATCAGTAAGAACTTAGGTATTTCTGAAGGTAAAATTGTAGATGAAGATGGTAAAGTCTACGCCCATGCCACAGCCACCTGTATGATTATTCGCCCCTAAAAACGAAAGGCACTGATAAATTTCAGTGCCTTTTTCACGTCAAAGAAAACTTTAATGCAGCACGACAGATCAAATTGCTGTTTTAAAAGTTTTCAACTTCTGCAAGTTTGAGGCATCGGGACGTTCAGCCCCTTTATAAATACAATAGTATTTAAACGCACTGTCTAAAATCACGTCTAAGCTTTTGCCTTCAGCAGCAGACCAGACTTTTGAATGATTACTGCCTAATAAAGCACTGCCTGACAACTGATACAAATACAGATCATGCTCTCGCTTCACAGTCTTTTTAAGAGTACTCGTCGACTGTGCGGAAAGCAGTTGACAAGGACTGTTGACCAGCCAACGCTCACTAAACCAAAGTTGTAATAAATCACCCAAATACAAGTCTGTACAACCGACAGGCCAAACATCAATATAGGCTGACTCTACAGGGGTATAGTATTGTTCAGGGTTTGAAATAATAGAAAGATACTGATCTTGATAATCAGCTAGGTTTGCAAAAATATCGGAAATGGTAAGCGTATTCATTCGCTTTCTCCTGTTTAGCCATTTTAGTGCTGGCAAGTTGGTTATAAATCCACACTGTTTAAGTTTTCACTTAAACGCTCTGTTGTTGAAATCAGACTATCAACGACTTTTCAACATTGCAAGCACTTCAATACGATTTTTTTTGAAAATGATTTTTTTTGTTCAAATAAAAAGCATCCAATATAAAAATGACAGCAACATGACATTTTAGACTTGACCCACTATGAAATGTCCTTATAATCGCATGCAGATTCTCCAATAGCTCAGTCGGTAGAGCGACGGACTGTTAATCCGCAGGTCCCTGGTTCGAGCCCAGGTTGGAGAGCCAAATTCAGGAAAGCCCACACAATACGTCGTGGGCTTTCTTCTTTTCTACATCTTAAAAGTTTCGCTGCTTAAGATGTAAATCTTCCAGCTAAGCTCAACAGAAAGCCAGAACTAGACGACTCTCGAAAAAATAACTTATCTTAAAAACACTAAAAAATGATTCACAAGAAAAATCATGGGCACATTTAAAACACACGCAGATATTCGTTCAGATCACTTCTCGATCACAGCAATTGAAATGAAAAAATGGGAATGACAAATTATCGGTGAACTATTAGTCCAACATCTTGCTGAACAATTCAATCAACAACCACTCGCAATCGCTGCAATTCACAATGAAGATTGGGAATACCAGCTTAGTTTTAGTGATCCTGCTTATAAAGATATTTCTACTGCATGTAACCGTTATGAGTAAAATGACAACTTATTTTTAATTTTTATTCACCCACCACAGCCAATCATTAAAAAATATTTTTTAAGAAAATAGATCTTTCAACCCAATTAAGTCATGTCTCTGAGACTTTGCAAAATACTCTTTCTGATGCAACACTTTTTCATGAGGTGCAATGGTGGAACCTAGAAGATATGAAAAAAGTACAATAAATCTTCGTCAAAATCTAAGCATCCCTACTCAAACAACTCATTCCGCTGATTCATATTTCGCGATTTTATTGAAAGAAATTACAGCTCTCAATACATCATATCCACCCTTCTTTAATAAAAAAGCCCAATCGATAAAATTGGGCTTTTTAATGAGTCAGGGCTATCTACACTTAGAATCTGCAACGTCGAACAGCGTAAAGACGGTACCGTTCGTGCACCTCCCTAAGCCGCTTCCGCAGGCACACCACTATGGAAACGGAACACATCATCAGGTGTACTAATTAGTTCTTTTTCGACGTTACGGATATGTTCAATACGGGCTTGAATATCTTCTTTCGGATTCTTCAATTTACCCGTTTGTGCAACCTCTAAGGCCAAAGCCAAGTAGTCTTCAAAATGGCGTGATTCCGACTTCAGCAAGTAACGATAGTAACGACCTAATTCATCATCGACCAAAGGTGCTAATGCGTAAAAACGCTCACATGAACGCGCTTCTACAAAGGCACCAATGATTAAAATATCAATTAAAGCCTCAGGCTCATAAGTCCGCACTTCTTTACGTAAACCACCCGCATAACGCCCAGCACTCAAATTGCTCCACGCTAGCCCACGCTTTTTCATAAATTCAAGCACTTGCTCATAATGCAGCATTTCTTCACGAACCAATTGTGCAAGCTTGACCTGCAAATCGGTAAAAAAGCTATAACGAAACATCAGGTTCATCGCTGTACCTGCAGCTTTCTTCTCACAATTCGCGTGGTCTTGCATCAGCACATCAAGATTATTCAGTGCTTCAGTCAACCAAGCTTTAGGTGTTTCACAACCCAAGAAGTCCATGACGGGCTTCATGAGTTCATCATAATTGATATTCGACATATTCAAATCTTAAAAACTTTAAAATTAACGTGCAGCTTTAATCACTGCTTTCATTTCTCGTACAGCTTGTTCCAAGCCCACAAAAATAGCATCAGCAATCAGTGAATGCCCGATGTTTAATTCATGAATCTGTGGAATTTGCGCAATTGGCGTCACATTTTCAAGGTTGAGTCCATGCCCAGCATTCACCACTAAACCTTTAGATGCTGCATATTCAGCACCTTTTACAATACGTTCAAGCTCATGTTGCTGAGCTTCAGGTGTTTCTGCATCAGCATAAGCGCCTGTATGAATTTCAATGGTTGGTGCACCACAAGCAACTGCTGCATCAATTTGTGCAAAGTCAGCATCAATAAACAAGGACACATCACAGCCAATCTCAGACAAGGCTTGAGTTGCCGCTTTGACATCGTCAAAATGTCCAACCACATCTAAACCACCTTCAGTCGTCACTTCTTGGCGCTTTTCAGGAACAAAACACACATGATGCGGTTTAATTTCTTTGGCAAACGCAATCATTTCATCCGTAACTGCAAGTTCTAAATTCATACGCGTTTTAAGCGCTGGACGCATACGACGCACATCATCGTCCTGAATATGACGACGGTCCTCACGTAAATGCAAGGTAATCCCTTCCGCCCCTGCTTGCTCACAGATCAGTGCTGCATTGACTGGATCTGGATAAGACGTTCCACGCGCTTGTCGTAAAGTTGCCACGTGGTCAATATTTACACCAAGTAATGCAGCCATATTCATTTCCTAATTACGATTGAGTTTGAGTGTTCTGAATCCACAACTGACGACTTTTTAACGGGCGATCGCCCAACAATGAACTGATCATTTGTCGATACAGCTTGGTCAGTAATTGTAACTGTTCCAAACCAAAATCCCTACCCTTTTCATATTGGCACATACTTAAAATTTGCTGTCCATTCAAGGTCGCTCGCGAAGCTTGTGCAGTAGGAATAAAGCCTTCATTCAACTGAAATATATAGTTGAGTGATGTTTGGATTTCAAATTGATTGGCATCGGTCGAAAAATCTAAGGCATAACCCAAATCTTCCAGCAGTTCGTGCTCAAACTGTCTTAGAATTTGTTTTAAAAACTGATTAGGATCGGCTTGTTGTGCCAGTTGTTGTAATTGCGTTAGCGTATGCGCATATTGAGCAAAACTCTGCTCCATTTGTACTTCGAGTGGACATAGTCTGAGTAAAATCTCATTGAGATAGAAACCTGAAAAAAAGGCATCTCCAAAGAAAAAAATCGGCTGATTGACAATTTCAAGTTTTGTAAAATTTTTGAGTTCAGATTTACCCGAAGCTTGTAAACAGATCGGCTGATATTGTGGTGGCGGAGTTTGTCTTAAAATACCATCAACTCGCCCATGCTCTTGGGTAAATAAATGCACAATATGACTACGTTCACGGTATTTTCTATGGTGAATTAAATAACCATGCAGTACTTCATTGCGCATGAGGAATTAACTAATCTTTTTTATCTTTATCATTCTGTTCGCTGTCTTCATCATCCCCATCTGGGATAACAGCACCAACCACCGCTGCGGTTCCTTTCACCACGCCTTTTGTGGTTTTATACGCAATTTTTACAGGAACGGTGACGATCTTGTGTATACAACCTTGCAAAAACAACATACAAGCCATTACTGCGAACACTTTGACCATAACACCATCCCTATAAAAATTTGTTTTCTTAAAACTTAGATATCGCTATAACCTAAGCTTTTCAATGCACGTTCATCATCAGACCAACCACCTTTCACTTTAACCCAAAGCGTCAGCATGATCTTTTGTTCAAACATTTTTTCCATATCGATACGGGCATCCATACCGATTTTCTTAAGCTTAGCGCCTTTTTCACCAATCACAATTGCTTTCTGGCCTGGGCGGTCTACAAAAATCGTTGCATCAATGTATGTACACGCTGGTTTTGGACGACCTGTTTTTTCATTCACGGTTGCTTCTTCAGTCTTAAACGACTCAATTTGCACGGTTAAATCATAAGGTAGCTCTTCACCCAACTGACGCATAATCTTTTCACGGATAATTTCTGATGCCAAGAAACGCTCAGAACGATCTGTCAGTTGATCCAATGAATACATCGGTGGCTGGAAAGGTAAATATTTTTCAATGGTATCGCGCAGATGGTCTAAGTTTGCACCACGTAGTGCAGAAACAGGAACAATCTCAGCAAAATTCATTAATTTTGCACGCTGTTGAATCAAAGGTAATGCATGGTTTTTATTTTCAAGTGTATCAATTTTATTTATCACAAGAATCACTGGCATCTCTGCATTTTTGAGTTTTTCCAAAACGAGCTCATCGTTTTGAGTCCACTTGTCTGCATCTAGAACAAACAATACCAAGTTGACATCACGCAATGCAGAAGACGCAGCACGGTTCATCATTTTGTTGATGGCGCGTACTTCTTTTTTATGCATCCCTGGTGTATCAACAAATACCGCTTGAGATTTTGCACGTGAATCAATTCCCACAATTTTATGACGTGTGGTTTGTGGTTTACGTGAAGTAATCGATAATTTTTGACCCAACAAATGATTCATCAACGTAGATTTGCCTACGTTTGGACGACCGACAATTGCCACAAAGCCGCTACGAAAATCCGTTGGGATTTCTGTGCCTTGTTCGCTAAAAAATTGGCTAATTAAATCATTACTGTCGCTTTGCGACTCGTGATCAGCATCGATGTGATCGGAAGAATTTGACATGGCAGATTACTGCTCCAAAAGTTTTAAAATATCCGCCGCAGCAGCTTGTTCAGCAAAACGGCGACTGGTACCCTCACCCATTACAACAGACAATCCATCCACTTTACACTCCACTTTGAAATGCTGATTGGGTGCATCGCCTTGAATATCGACCACATCATAAACTGGGAGAGCTTTTTTTCGTGCCTGAAGATATTCTTGTAAACGAGATTTAGGATCTTTAAGTTGATCGGTTGGCTCGATATGGTCTAAATATGGCTCGTACCATTTTAACACAATCGGCTCCAACACCGTTAAATCACTACAATCCACATAGATTGCACCAATAATAGATTCAACCGTATCCGCAAGGATGGACTCGCGATGATGTCCACCTGATTTTAACTCACCTGTACTTAAAATGAGTGACTGGCTCAGTTTTAAATTATTTGCAATCTTACCTAAAGCTTCCTGACGAACCAAGGTTGCACGCATACGCGTCAAACGGCCTTCGTTCTCAGTTGGATAAGCTTTGTAGAGATAATTTGCAATAATCATCCCTAACAAAGAATCGCCTAGAAACTCTAGGCGCTCATAGTTGTATTTGTGGCTCACCGATCGGTGGGTCAGTGCAAGCTGAAGTAATTCAGGTTGTTTAAACTGATAACCGATACGGCTCGCTAAGCGGGCTTCACTTAGCTTGGACTGAGCTTTGATCAAAACTTTTCTCGAACTTTAATACTAAATCTATATTCAGCAAGAATGGTTTTCTTACCTCATACTCCTTTTTCACCTGCAACCCTTCGGTATTGGTGACTTGCATAATTTCTTTAATCTTCACATCACGAATGCCATTCATATCCAAACGCTTTGAAAGCTGACTCTCAAACTCCGCGGGCTGAATATTTTTCGGGCTGCTTTGAAATACTTCCTCAATTTGGCTATTGATCATCCGATCATCAAAATAGGGAGCCCAAACTGCAATTGCCACTTTCGCCATAAATGCAAACCCCATGATTGCAAATAAAATGGCGATATAAGATGCCCCTTGTTGATTCTTGCGCATTTTTTATTTTCCGAATCGATATTAGTCAATGCTACCGTTACGGTTAAATGACGGCAACTTAAAGCCAGGTTCTTTATGCATCCAAATATAAAATGCACGACCTGTTAGGTTCTGTTCAGGAACCATTCCCCAGAAACGACTGTCAGCACTTTGGTCGCGATTATCCCCCATCGCAAAGTACTCACCTTCTTTTACTTTCACTTCCCAATATAAACCATTTTCAGCAGAGTATTTACCATTTTCTACAAAGTTAATATAGGGTGCTTGGCGTGCAACATTAACACCTTCTAACTCACGCATGGTAAAGGTATGCTTGCCAATGGTTTCTTTATGATATATCGAAGTAGGCGTATCTAAACGGTCTTTTTCACGACTAAATTCAACAGGAACCTTAGCAACTTTTTGACCATTAATGGTTAATTGGCCATGATCAAAAACAATGTGATCGCCAGGAATACCAACCACACGTTTGATATAGCTGATCGTCGGTTGCGGTGGATAACGGAAGACGATCACATCACCACGCTCAGGCTCACCCACATCAATCACTTTTTTATTCACAATCGGCAGGCGCACACCATAGTCAAACTTATTAACCAAGATGAAGTCACCCGTTTCTAAAGTCGGCACCATCGAGTCTGAAGGAATATTAAAAGGTTCATAAAAGAATGAACGTAAGCATAGAACAATCGCAAGGACTGGCCAAAAATCATAAGCCCACGTAATGACAAAATTTTCATTTCCCTTGCCTTTCGTCGCTCGTTGTTTAAATACAAATTTATCGAGCAACCACACCAAAAAGAAAATTAGTGTGACAGGAACAAGTATCAAATTAAAATCAAAATCCATGGGCTTATATTCCTACCTTTTTATCTTTCTACTTTCAACACAGCCAAGAACGCTTCTTGTGGGATTTCTACACTTCCCACTTGCTTCATGCGTTTCTTACCTTCTTTTTGCTTAGATAGCAGTTTCTTCTTACGAGAAACGTCACCACCATAACATTTCGCCAATACGTTTTTACGCATTGCCTTTACGGTTGAACGAGCAATAATTTGTGCGCCAATGGCCGCTTGAATTGCCACATCAAACATTTGACGTGGAATCAAATCTTTCATTTTTTCAACTAATGCAATACCACGATGACGCGCATCTTGACGGTGACAAATCATTGCCAAGGCATCGACTTTATCGCCATTGATCAGAACATCGACTTTTACCAATGATGAACTTTCAAAGCGTACAAAGTTATAATCGAGCGACGCAAAACCACGTGAACACGACTTCAATTTATCAAAGAAGTCCATCACCACTTCCGCCATTGGAATTTCAAAGGTAATTGAAACTTGGTTCGCCATAAACTTCATGTCTTTTTGAACACCACGGCGTTCCACACATAAAGTCATGACATTACCTAAATACTCTTGCGGTACAAGGATATGGCACTCAGCAATCGGCTCACGTAAGTCTTCGACTGTTGAACCATCTGGCATTTTAGATGGGCTATCGATATAAATCGTTTGACCATTCTTCATCACCGCTTCATAAATCACGGTCGGTGCAGATGAAATGAGGTCTAAATCATACTCACGCTCTAAACGCTCTTGCACGATTTCCATGTGTAGCATGCCTAAGAAACCACAACGGAAGCCAAATCCTAAAGCATCCGAGCTTTCAGGTTCAAAGAATAACGCCGAGTCATTGATCTGAAGCTTATGCAAAGCTTCACGGAACGGTTCAAATTCACTTGAATCAATTGGGAACAAACCTGCATACACCTGCGGCTTCACTTTTTTAAAGCCTGGTAAGGTTTTGACTTCTGGTGTGCTTGCAAGGGTAATCGTATCACCCACTGGTGCACCAAAAATGTCTTTAATCCCTGCAATAACGAAACCAACTTCACCCGCTTCAAGGATGTCTGTTTCGGTATGCTTAGGATTGAAAATACCCACAGAAGTAATGATGTGCGTTTGGCCTGTTGATTTCATCAACATCTTGTCGCCCTTACGAACACGACCTTCTTTCACGCGCACCAAAGAAACAACGCCTAAGTAGTTATCAAACCAAGAGTCGATAATTAAAGCTTGTAATGGCGCATTACGATCACCAGTAGGTGCAGGAATGACATTAACAAGGGTTTCTAAAACGCTATCAATCCCAAGACCTGTTTTTGCCGAACAGGTTGGCGCTTCAGTTGCTTCAATACCAATGATGTCTTCAATTTCTTGAATCACACGTTCAGGTTCAGCTTGTGGTAAATCAATTTTGTTGAGCACTGGTAGGACTTCGAGACCTTGCTCAATTGCGGTATAGCAGTTCGCAACCGACTGTGCTTCCACGCCTTGCGCCGCATCTACAACCAATAATGCACCTTCACAGGCAGCCAATGAACGTGACACTTCATATGAAAAGTCAACGTGACCTGGTGTATCAATAAAGTTCAATTGATACTCTTGACCATTTGGATGGGTGTAATACAAAGTAACCGACGCAGCTTTAATGGTAATACCACGCTCACGTTCAAGTTCCATGGAGTCAAGTACTTGAGCTTGCATTTCACGATCTTGCAAACCACCACAGGTTTGAATAAAGCGGTCAGCGAGCGTTGACTTCCCGTGGTCAATGTGAGCAATAATACTGAAATTACGGATATTTTTAATATCAACAGATTTTTTAGCTTGCGCCATGGGCTACCTTGAACAAAATGAAGCGTTATGCAGACAAATTTCGATGCACAACAAAAGCCGAATAGAAATTGCGAAGGATTATAACAGATGGTTTTTTTAAAGTATCCATATTAATACGCTTCCTTTTCACAACTCTGACGCTTTTTTACGTGTTTTCGCTTTTCACTGGGCTTTTTGAATAATCCATTGAAAAATCTAGGGCATTCACATCTTTTGCAAGCGGTTGGTAAGCTTGGGTAAAACTGGGTGACATACGTTTCGCGCGTCCTGTTTCAATCTCTACGCAAGCCCACTTGGTTTGAGCAACAAATAAAATACTATTGTCTTTGGGCCTATAAAACACATATTGGCGTGATGAATATAATGCGTTTATATCGTCAAACCATGTACGTAAGATTATTTCATCCTCTTTAAATGCAGCTTTTCGGTACTGCACATGATGCTCAACCGCAACCATGGCATGTTTTAATTCAATATATTCTTTTAAGCCTAAACCCAGTGCATCAATATGTGCTGTTGCAACATCCTGCATCCAATGCATATAAACTACGTTATTCACATGGCCTAACTGGTCGATATGTTCTGCTTGTACCTGAAGTCTTAAGTCAAAAATACTACTCATAAACACTCTATTGAATCTAAATATCCTTATGAAGATGGCAGTGTACGCAAATAACAGACATCATCAAATTGCAAAAAATAAAAAACCACTCCGAAGAGTGGTTTTTTTCGCTTATTGGATGCGCATCCCTAAAATGGCCGGTGTGCCTTGTCGGATGATTCCAACGCGGGCAACCTGACCTTTTTTCAACTCAGATGCCGCTTGGACAAAATCATTGGTGTCTTTTACGACTTTATTATTAATGTGAGTGACCACATCACCAGCCGCCATGCCTGACTGTGCTGCTGCGCCGCCACGTTTCACTTCTTGAATTAACACACCACCTTTCACATTGAGCTGTGACAATTCAGCAGGTGCTAAATTTCGGATAGCAATACCTAAGACAGGCCCTTTACTTTGTGTGACCGTGTCTGATTTTGCAGGTGTATCATCCGGTGCAGTAGTTAATGTTGCCGATATATTACGCTTTTTATCATCACGCAGTACTTCAAGCTGTACCGTTTGATTTGGCATAGTACGATTTAAATAGTTCAATAACTCAGAGGTACGTGAAATCGGCGTTCCATTGAATTTTAAAATAATATCGCCTGCTTTTAATCCCGCTTTCTGCGCAGGTGAATTCGGCTGAACATTGGTAATCAGTGAACCTTCAGGTTTTGGCAAATTATAAGACTCTGCCAAATTTCGGTCTAGATCTTGTAGATTGAAGCCTAAATAAGAGCGCGTAACTTTACCTGTTTTCTTAAGTTGGTCAGCAATATCCATTGCGACATCAATGGGAATCGAGAAAGACAGCCCCATATAGCCACCCGTCCCACTGAAGATACGCGAGTTCACCCCAACCACTTCACCCTGTTGGTTGAATAGCGGACCACCTGAGTTTCCTGGGTTGAGAGCCACATCGGTTTGAATGAAGGGTACCGATGTCTCCCCCATCATATTGCGCATTTTCGCACTCACGATTCCCGCTGAAGCAGAATAGTCGAAACCAAAGGGCGAACCAATCGCAAGCACAGGTTCACCTACACGCAGTTGATCAACATTGCCTGCACGAAGTGACGGAAAATTCGTACCATTCACCTTAAGCAAGGCCACATCAGTTCGTTCATCACTACCTACTACAGTTGCATCCAGTTCACGACGGTCATTAAACATAATCGTGACTTTCGATGCATCTTCTACGACGTGGTGATTTGTCAGTAAATAACCATCTTTACTAATAAAAAATGCGCTGCCATAAGCCGTTTTTTCTTGCGGCGCTTGCTGCTGCGGAATAATGACTTGATTACCAAAAAAACGCTTCAAAATCTCAGGTATTTGCTGCTGCAGTAACTCTTCTTGAGTCATCTTTTTAACCACATTGACACTAACTACAGCAGGGCTGACTTGCTCAACCAAGTTTGAGAAATCAACAGGTGCTGCTTGTGTTTGTACCGCAGCCATTGTACATGCAACAGCAAAAAAACCAGTTTGTATCGCGCGACTTTTCATATCAAGTATTGACCTATATGTTTGTTATCAATTTATGTATTAGCGTTTTTAGCATAATCTTTGTCTATCTTGGGTAATAATATGTTCTATTATGTTTGTATAAACAAGAGCTTAAAATTTGCTTAAAAAATACGTTCTTTATTTATATTTCCCATCAATTGTAGAGATTTTACCCTTGCCTTTTCGTGAAAAAAGCGCTGTCATTAGCGAACTTTTTCCAAATTAGCTGATGGACATGTCTAATTTAAACACAACACATCATTTTGATGTGATTATTGTGGGAAGTGGCGGTGCAGGTCTGAGCTTAGCCTTATCGTTGCCTCAACATTTCAATATTGCTGTTCTTGCAAAATCAAACCTGACCGATGCAAGTACTTTCTATGCACAAGGTGGCGTTGCTGCTGTTTTAGATGAAACGGATTCCATCGAACAGCACATTGATGACACCATGATTGCGGGCGCTCACTTGTGTGAGACCGAGGCCGTAAAGCAAACCGTTGAAGGCGGTAAACCCTCTGTTGATTTTCTACTGAAACACGGCGTGCAGTTTACCCTTGATGATCAAGAGCAATTACATCTAACACGTGAAGGTGGACATTCTCAACGCCGTATTATTCATGCCGCAGATGCTACAGGTCGTGCTATTTCAACCACTTTAGTTGAACGTGCGATTGAAAAAGACAACATCACCATTTTTGAAAATTACATCGCCATTGATTTAATCACCTCTCAAAAACTCGGCTTAGAAGAACAAAATCGTGCATTAGGCCTCTATGCACTCGACGAAAAGACAGAAAAGGTACATACCTTTTTAGCGCCTTTCACCGCACTGGCGTGTGGCGGTGCAATGAAAGCCTACCTGTATACCTCGAACCCTGACATTGCAACGGGCGATGGTATTGCCATGGCGTTTCGTGCAGGTTGCCGCGTGGCGAATATGGAATTTAACCAATTTCACCCAACCTGTTTATACCACCCGCAAGCACGCTCTTTCCTTATTACTGAAGCAATGCGTGGTGAAGGTGCTTATTTACGTTTACCCGATGGCGAACGCTTTATGTTGCGCTTTGATGAGCGTGCAGAACTTGCTCCACGTGACATTGTAGCGCGAGCGATTGACTATGAAATTAAACGTTTAGGTATTCGTCACGTATGGCTCGACATCAGCCATAAGCCCGAAAGTTTCATTAAAGAACATTTCCCAACCTTGTACGCACGCTTACTTGAACTCGGCATCGACATTACCAAGGAAATGATTCCTGTTGTTCCTGCTGCACACTATACCTGTGGTGGTGTGGTGGTTGATGAACATAGTCAAACTGACATTGCAGGTCTCTATGCGATTGGGGAAACCTCCTACACAGGTTTGCATGGCGCCAACCGTATGGCCAGTAACTCCCTGTTAGAGTGTTTTGTGTATGGCATGAGTGCAGCAGAGCATATCGAAAAAAGTTTTGATTCAAGTTACCAATCTCCTACTGCCCCGTCTTGGGATGACTCACAAGTGACGAATCCTGATGAAGATGTGGTGATTTTGCAAAACTGGGATGAACTCCGTCAAACCATGTGGAACTACGTCGGCATTGTGCGTACTACAAAACGTCTTGAACGTGCGCTACACCGTATTGAAATGCTGAAGCGGGAAATTACCGAGTATTACCAAGACTACCAAGTCAGCAAAAATCTGATTGAGCTACGTAATTTAGTTTTAGTCTCTGAAATGATCGTGCGCTGTGCCATGGAGCGTAAAGAATCACGCGGTCTACATTACACTTTAGACTACCCTGAACTGTCGAATGAACTGCGTAAAACCGTACTCACCCCTTTAAATTTTAAAGTTGAAACCCCTTTAGTGAATAACTAAGTTAAAAAAGCCTGATTCGTCAGGCTTTTTTTATGCGATCATTATTTTAGGATTTGGGTGGAATAGAATAAGTTCCCACCACATGTGCAATGGGTTCATCCTTACCCACTGAATACAACCACACATCCCCAACCACCAATGCTTTGCCAACTTTCATTAACTTACATTCACCGCGGATATTTGTTGAAGCTGCAGGTTTACTTAGAAAGTTGACCGATAAATTGGTGGTCACGGTTAAACCGACCAGCCCAATTTCCCCTAAAATGGCGATATACAATGCATAGTCTGCAAGAGTCATCATGGTTGGGCCTGATACCGTTCCACCCGGTCTCAAATCGCGCTCATCGACCTGATACACGACTGTTGCTGCGCGCTCAGTGACAGATTCGATACGACATTTTTCTAAACTTTGCGGAAATTCCTTTTCTAAAAAAGCCACAATCTCAGTTAAGTTACTTTTCATTTTTCCTTCAACATTCAGTCCTTTGTCACTGACTATAAAAGAAAAATGCATTTCACTACAGCATGAAATAACATTTCTGGCTTATTTTTTAGTTTAAATATTGCAACGCTTGTGCAAAAACCTGTTCTGGTGACTGTGTTGCATCCAAGCGTTTGACTCGCTCAGGATACTGCTCCCATAACTGCTGATAACCCGCTCTGACTTTTTCAAAAAAAGTGACTTTTTCTTGTTCAAAACGATCCAAAGCCCCCCGTTCCCGCGCACGAGACATGCCTGTCTCAATCGGGGCATCGAGCCAAAATGTAATATCAGGCATATGGCTGACAAAGTTCTCATTCAGTAGTTGCAGCTTCGACTGGCTTAAACCACGTCCTGCACATTGATAAGCAAAGCTGGCATCGGTAAAACGGTCACACAATACGGTTTTATGTTCCGTTAAAGCAGGCACGATCACTTGTTGCAAATGCTGTGCGCGAGCCGCGTACATCAGTAGCAGTTCAGTATCATTCGACATCGACTCTTCATGATTGACTGACAATAATAGCGAGCGAATTTGCTCAGCCATCGGTGTACCACCTGGCTCACGCGTTAAAACAACCTGCTGACCTTGTTGTTCTAGATGCTCATAAATTTTGCGAATCAGTGTGGTTTTACCGACACCTTCTGTGCCCTCAAAACTAATAAACATCTATTCATCCTTCTTGGTTTTTAAAACGCTGAGATATTCTTTTACAGCTTGGTTGTGCTGTTCTAAAGTCTCACTAAATGTGTGCCCACCATTGCCCGTTGCAACAAAGTAGATGTTTTTGCTGTTATCTGGGTGCATGGTAGCTTCAATGGCTTTTTTACTTGGTAAAGCAATTGGCGTAGGAGGTAAACCATTGATGGTATAAGTATTATAGGCTGTTGGAGTACGCAAGTCTTGGCGGGTAATATTGCCTGTATATTTATCGCCCATGCCATAAATCACGGTCGGATCCGTTTGCAAACGCATGCCAAGTTGAAGGCGACGCGCAAACACACCCGAAACTTGCTCCAGTTCACGGTCAACATTGGTTTCTTTTTCAATGATAGAGGCCATGATCAAGGCTTCGTATTTGTCTTTATACGGCAAATTTGCCGCACGGTTTGCCCACGCTTCATCTAAAGCTTTCATTTGGCGTTTGTATAAATCCGTTAAGATTTTTTTGTCTGACTCCCCTTTGGCGAAGAAATAAGTATCGGGGGCAAAAAGTCCTTCAGCATGCGTATACGGAATATCTAATGCTTTTAAAAGCTGATCCATGGGTAAATTGGAGACTTCCTTTTTAACCAATGCATCCTTTTTCAACGCCTCGATCAGCTGTTTAAAGGTCGTACCCTCAATCACCAATATACGGTTCATCTCGGCATTATCGACATTGGAAATCATATCCAAAACTTGGCGAATGCTCATACCTTCACGAACTTCATAAACGCCGGCTTTCAAGGTGTCATGAATAAATACTTTTTGGTAAAGCTTTAAAATAATGGGAAAACTAGCCATGTCTTCTTTGGCTAAGCGGTCAATAAAACCGGAATAGGTATCGCCAGAGTTAATTGCCAATAACTGCTTTTTACCCTCAACAGGATAGGACTTAAATAAACTCGACCACAGTACAATCATCAATAAAACAATGATGCTCACAACAATCAATAACAACCCTTTCATTTTACGTTGGGGTGGTTGCGTTTTCTTTTTCGATTTGGTTTTGGCTGCGGACATACTACTGCATCTGATTAAGTTGAAGACGATGGAACAAATCTATACACGGCTGAACATCTAAGTGCTGATGATTCAAACTTTTGGCTATTTTCATAGGACTCAAGGCATTGCAGAAAAATAAACTTTGAAAGCGTGGAATTTCTTCCATATCAATCATTCTCAGCTCACAGCTCATCCCTTGTTGCTGCATCCGTGCCAATATTTCGGCACGCATGACACCATGCACGCCATTATAACGAAGTTCGGGACTAATCCATCGATCATTTAGCAGAATGAAACAATTACTGCTCACACCTTCAACGACAGAACCTTGCACATCTGTGACCAAAGCTTCCAACCAACCATGTTGTTCTGCCTCATGCTTGAGTAGGACTTGTTCTAAACGGTTTAAACTTTTCACACCCACCATTTGTGGCATATTCAACCCAATTGCATGTTGCAACACCCCTGAATCAATTTCGCTGTATGTCAAAGCCTCTGATACTTGCGGATAGAAAAATACCCAAACGTCAGCAGGATGTGTTGGCAAACTATAACCGCGCTGCCCTTCACCCCGACTAATAATAATTTTCAGAGTGCCGTTTAAGTGTGCATGGGTTTGTTTTAATTGCACGATGCTGTGCTGAATAAAGGCTAAATCTGCTGACAACAACAGTCTTTCACAGGCCAATTTCAAGCGTGCTATGTGTAGAGACTCTAGCTCAATCACACCCTCACGGATACGCGCTGTACTAAAACAACCATCTCCATAGTGAAATGCACGATCTAATAATTCTATTTGTTTGATTTCTTGTGCATTTTTATAGCAATGCATGCCAATCTACCCTGAAACAATTTTCTGCTTTAGTTTAATGAATTCTAAGCAGAACTCTTTTTCTTTTTTATTCATATAAAATTCATTTTTTATTATTTTTTTTGCAATAAGACTCACAGTATTCTTGCCTCATGTTTAAGAACGTTTAAAATTTGAGGTCTCACATGAGCTTATCTAAGTTAAAAATTGGGGTACTAGCAGCGCTAGTTTCAGTCACATCTTTTGGTGTTGCAGCAAAAGATTTCCTTAACGTGTCGTATGATCCAACACGCGAACTCTATGAAGACGTCAACAAACAGTTTGGCGCTTATTGGAAACAACGCACAGGACAAGACATCAACTTCAAACAGTCTCACGGCGGCTCGGGCAAACAAGCCCGTTCAGTCATTGATGGTTTAGGTGCCGATGTGGTGACCCTTGCTCTTGCAGCAGATATTGATGTAATTGCTGAAAAAGCAAAACTTTTACCGACCAACTGGCAAAAGAAACTACCTAATAACTCGACACCATATACTTCGACTATTGTATTCCTTGTTCGTAAAGGCAACCCACAAGGCATTAAAGACTGGGGCGACCTCGTGAAGCCGGGTGTTGGCATTATTACACCAAATCCCAAAACATCAGGTGGTGCACGCTGGAACTACTTAGCAGCTTGGGCTTGGGCAAAGCATCAACCTGCAGGTAACGATGCAAAAGCACAAGAATTCGTGCGTAAAATTTATAAAAATACTAAAGTGCTGGATTCAGGTGCACGTGGTGCAACCACAACCTTTGCTGAACGTGGTATCGGTGATGTTCTCTTAGCATGGGAAAACGAAGCACATTTAGCGATTCGTGAACAACCAGGTAAGTTTGAGATCGTGACGCCTTCGCTATCTATTTTGGCAGAACCACCCGTTGCCATTGTTGAAAAGAATGCGGAAAAAGACGGCAATCTGAATTTGGCGAAAGCATATCTCAACTATTTGTATTCACCTGCTGGACAGGAAATTGCGGCGAAAAACTTCTATCGCCCACGTAATGCAACTGTCTTGAAAAAATATGCAACCACATTCAAACCGTTAAAGTTGGTAACCATTGATAAAGAATTTGGCGGTTGGACCAAGGTACAAAAACAGCACTTTGAAAATGGTGGTGTATTTGACCAAATTGTGAAAGCCAATACGACGAAATAAAACCGAGTCCAGTAAATAGCTGTAAGGGAGCATCGACATGATTCATACTGTAATTGTACCGGGCGTAGGTGGAAGTGAACATGACCACTGGCAATCGTGGTTACAACGTCAGCTCAAGTCGTGCTCTCGTGTACAGCAGCAGGATTGGAATAAACCCGTACTCCATGAGTGGATTGAGCAATTTGTCAAAACAGTTCAATCCATTCAGGAACCGATTCAAATTGTGTCGCATAGCTTTGGTTGTTTAACGACAGTCGCTGCTTTAACACAGCATCCTGAACTAAATCAAAAAATCAAAAATTTAGTTCTAGTTGCACCGGCCAACCCTGCTCGCTTTGGTGATGCTGGTTTTGCTCGTGATAGCCAAAATGACTATCAACAATATTTCCACCAACTCAAGCTACAAGTTCCCACCCAAATGATCATCAGTGAAAATGATCCTTGGCTCAATTTTCAAGATGCGCTGCAACTGGCAAAAGCATGGAAAATTAAGCCTAAGAACTTGGGGCAAGTCGGACATATTAATGTTGCGTCAGGTTTTGGGCCATTCCCTGAAATTTATGATTTTTTGATTTCAGAAAATGTGCTAAAAAACATTAGTTTTTACAATGAAAGCAAGTATTTATTTAAATTTGCAATTTAAACGCTGCAAATGATACTTGTGCCGAAATTCAGTTTTATTTGAGCTGACTCTTTTTAGGTCAGCTTTCTCTCTTTGAGGAGTAATCATGTCGCAGCGATCCCGAGTGCTGCCAGGATTTGGTCTTTCTCTAGGCTTTACCCTAGCATATTTGTCATTAATCGTTCTCATTCCGTTGTCCGCTGTTTTTATTAAATCTTTAGGCATTGGTTGGGATGGTTTATGGGAAATTTTAAGTTCAGAACGTATTTTAAAATCTTTGCAGCTCAGTTTTAGTACAGCCCTGATCGCCGCGTTTATTAATGTGGTTTTTGGTCTACTTCTAGCATGGTGTTTAGTTCGTTACCGTTTTCCGGGTAAACGCATTGTAGATGCCTTGGTCGACTTGCCGTTTGCCTTACCCACCGCGGTTGCAGGTATTGCACTCACCTCGCTTTATGCGCCTACAGGTTGGATCGGTCAGTATCTTGAGCCTTTAGGGATTCAAGTGGCCTATACCCCAATTGGTATTACATTGGCACTGATTTTTATTGGTATTCCTTTTGTGGTACGGACTGTGCAACCTGTTCTCAGTGACTTGGAAACAGAGTTAGAAGAAGCAGCATCAGCATTAGGTGCCAACCGTCTACAGATTGTGACCAAAGTGATTTTGCCGATTTTATTTCCAGCACTCATTACTGGTTTTGCACTTGCCTTTGCACGTGGCGTCGGTGAATACGGTTCAGTGATCTTTATTGCTGGGAACCAACCGTTTAAAACAGAAATTGCACCACTGATGATTATTTCGCGCTTAGAAGAATATGACTATGCAGGTGCAACCACGATTGCAGTCGTCATGTTGGTGCTGTCTTTCGCCATTTTATTCCTGATTAACTTGTTACAAGCATGGGCAAGCCGTCGTACAGGGAGAACAGCACGATGAATATCAACAGTAATGCGCTTGCTGAAAAGCTACAATCGCGTGATGCAACACGTGAGCCAACTTGGGTACGCTATACACTGATTACGATTGCTCTACTGTTCTTTTTGAGCTGTTTGATCTTACCGCTGATTTTGGTGTTCGTTGAGGCATTTAAACAAGGGGTCGGTGTCTATGCACAAGCCTTGGTTCATCCAGACACGCTCTCCGCAGTCAAACTCACTTTATTAACCGCAGTGATTGCAGTTCCGCTGAATGTGGTATTTGGTGTTGCAGCAGCTTGGTGTGTGGCCAAATTTAACTTCCGTGGTAAATCCATCTTAACGACGATTATTGATATGCCTTTTTCAGTATCACCTGTTATCGCAGGCTTAATGCTGGTGCTGATTTTTGGTACGCAAGGTTGGTTCGGTAGTTGGCTTATGGATAATGACATCAAAATTCTGTATGCCGTTCCTGCGATTGTATTAGCAACAATCTTTATCACCGTTCCTTTTGTTGCACGTGAACTTATTCCGCTCATGGAAGCTCAAGGTACGGAAGAAGAAGAAGCTGCGATTGTACTCGGTGCATCAGGCTGGCAAACCTTCTGGAAAGTAACCCTACCCAACATTAAATGGGGTCTGATTTACGGAGTCATTCTGTGTAATGCACGTGCCATGGGTGAATTTGGTGCAGTATCGGTAGTTTCAGGTCATATTCGTGGTGAAACCAATACCTTGCCTCTACACGTCGAGATTCTCTATAACGAATATACCTTCAGTGCGGCTTTTGCTGTGTCTTCACTCTTGGCGCTTTTAGCGATTGTGACTCTTGTTTTAAAAACATGGGTTGAGCTTCGCCAAGAAAAGCAAAACAAACATAATGATTCAACAGTTTAAAGGAATGACCTCATGAGTATTCAAGTTAAAAATATTGAAAAACACTTTGGTGCGTTCCATGCGCTGAATAACATTTCTCTCGATTTTCCTGATGGTCAATTGGTTGCATTACTTGGCCCATCAGGCTGTGGTAAAACCACCCTGCTTCGTATTATTGCAGGGCTTGAGTCCGCAGATGGCGGCCAAGTCATCTTGGAAGGTGAAGATGCAACTAATGTACACGTACGTGAGCGCGAAGTTGGCTTTGTATTTCAGCACTATGCCTTGTTCCGCCATATGACCGTGTTTGACAATATCGCTTTTGGTCTCCGCGTTCGCCCACGTGCAACTCGCCCATCTGAAGCTGAAATTAAAAAACGTGTCACGCGTTTACTGGACTTAGTCCAATTGGGGTTCTTGGCAGATCGTTACCCAGCACAACTCTCAGGCGGTCAGCGTCAACGTATTGCACTGGCACGTGCTTTGGCAGTTGAACCACGCGTACTATTACTGGATGAACCTTTTGGTGCTTTGGATGCAAAAGTACGTAAAGAGCTCCGTCGTTGGTTACGTACTTTGCATGATGAACTTCATATCACCTCAATCTTTGTAACGCATGACCAAGAAGAAGCTTTAGAGGTCGCGGATCAAATCATTGTGATGAATAAAGGGAATGTCGAGCAAATTGGATCACCCCGTGAAGTTTATGAAAAGCCAGCAACGCCGTTTGTGTTCGACTTCTTAGGTCAAGCAAACCGTTTCGAAGGTCTAAATAACGCAGGGACGATCCAAATTGGTGAAGACCGTATTCAATTAGATTCTTTACGTAATGCACCTTCGGGCGACGTGATTGCCTTTGCCCGTCCAGATGAATTAAGGATCCATGCACAGCCGCAAGACAACACTATCCAAGCAACATTCGTTCGAGAATTATGGATCGCGGGCAAAGTGGTTGCAGAACTCCACGATCGCCAAGGCAAACTGATTGAAATCTCACTGACTTCTGAAGAAGCAAAATTACACCAATTTAGACCTAATCAAACGGTATGGTTAAGCCCATCAAACTTGCATTTATTTGCAAAACCTGCGGCTTAAGACCAATTGAATGGGGCATGTTGAATGCCTCATTCATCATAAAAGAGATCCAAAACTATGAACTTTCAACAACTCAGAATTATTCGAGAAACGGTGAGACAAAACTTCAACCTCACCGAAGCCTCTGCTGCACTATATACCTCTCAGTCAGGCGTCAGTAAGCACATCAAAGATCTAGAAGATGAATTAGGCGTACAGCTTTTTATTCGTAAAGGTAAGCGCTTACTAGGTTTAACTGAACCAGGCCAAGCACTACTGGGTATTGTTGAACGTATGTTGGTCGACGCAGACAATATTAAACGTCTTGCAGATGATTTTAACCGTGTCGATGAAGGCACTTTGACGATTGCGACTACACATACGCAAGCGCGTTATGTACTACCGCCGATTGTCAACCAATTCAAAAAAGAGTTTCCAAAAGTTCATCTTATTTTGCAACAAGCCAGCCCAGTTGAAATTACCGAAATGCTTCTCCAAGGTGAAGCTGATATTGGTATTGCAACTGAATCACTGACCACAGAAGATAATCTGGCTAGCGTGCCGTTCTATAATTGGCAGCACAGTATTATTACCCCACAAAATCACCCACTGGCAAGCAAACAAAATATTAGTATTGCAGACTTGGCGGAATATCCACTGATTACCTATCACGGCGGTTTCACAGGCCGTTCAAAAATTGACAAAGCTTTTGAAGATGCAGGTGTGGATGTTGACATCGTAATGTCTGCTTTAGATGCCGATGTCATCAAAACCTATGTTGAACTGAATATGGGCGTTGGTATTGTCAATAATGTGGCTTATGACGTTGAACGTGACTATCGTTTAAAACAAATTCCAACCGATATTTTTGGGCTTAATACTACATGGATTGCAGTGCGTAAAGGTCACCTCCTGCGTGGCTATGGCTATGAATTTATCTCACTCTGCTCGCCAGATGCAGACATTAAAGCACTAAAAAGAGTGGCTTATCCAGAAGACTAAACCATTCTTATTTTCAAAAAGAGGCCTCCAAGCCTCTTTTTTTATTTTTAAATCCATATACTTTAAATGGGTATAGTGTATTATTTAATCAACTGATAAAAACAATAGTGAGCAATAACAGTGAGTAAAAATCTGTTGGGCTCTCCATTACTTTGTTTATGTTTCTATTCGTCGGGATCATGTTTTGCTGCTGCTTTTGAACTGTCAGGTCAAACAATACAACCCTTTTTTGAACGTGGAAATTATGCAGAAATTTCTCTGGCTTATATTGATCCAGATGTTTCTGGCCAAGTTCAACATACAGAGATACTGCAACAGTTTGGCATCACTGACTTTTCAACAGGCAATTTAAGCAATGAACAAGTAATGCTGGGAGCTGCGTTAAAACTCCAACTAAATCCTCAATTCAACTTTGCTGTCATTTATGACCAGCCTTTTGCTGTAGACATCGATTATCGCTATCGCCCAAATATTTATGGTGAAAGTCATGAAGTTGAATCTGCCGATATCGACTTTGAAAGTCATAATCTCAGCTCGCTTTTAGGCTACCAATTCAGCCCACAATGGGAAGTCTATGGTGGCTTAAGCTATCAAAGCTTTGCAGGCTCTTTAAAAGCGAATGGTCAGGCCTATTCTGTGTTTGATGGCTATGATGCCGAGTTTAAACAAGATGAAAGTTTGGGCTGGTTAGCAGGTATTAGTTATCAAATCCCTGAATATTATTTTAGAACATCTTTGACTTATCGCTCAGCGATTAAGCATGAAATGACCACAACAGAGTCTATCAAGATCGGCGTAGACACACCCAATGTGATGGAGGTGAAAACACCACAATCGGTAAACCTTGATTTCATGACAGGACTTCCCTATCAAAATATCTTGTATGGAACGCTACGCTGGGTGAATTGGCAAGACTTTGTCATTCAACCACCCAAATTTCAAGCCGTGATCGATTTTGCAGCGATACTTTACCCTGAAGCCAAAGACGTCAAACTCATTCAGTACAATGAAGATCAATGGTCTGCAAAACTTGGTCTAGCACACGTATGGAACAAAAAGTGGCTGAGTACTATGGAACTGCTCTGGGACTCTGGGATTAATAATCCTGCATCTACCCTTAACCCAAGTGATGGTTATCAAGGCATTGGGCTAGGCAGCATGTACACATATAACACTCAGTTCGATGTTGCAGCAGGTCTTTATTATTTGCGTTTTAATAAATCCAAAACATCTTCAGACTCAAATCCACTTGCGAACATTACAGGACTTTCAGCGCTAAATGACAATGATGCATGGATCTTTGGACTCAAACTTGCCCATCATTTTTAAAGACTTTAGCTAAAATCAGACATAAAAAAACGAGCCGAAGCTCGTTTTTTTATGTCTGATTACCAGTAGTAACTTACACCCAATTTTGCAACTGGCATCCACTCGTATTTATCGTCATTCGCAATTTTACGCGCTTCATTATCAGCAGCAGTTTGACCTGAAGTTGAACCACCGACTTCTTGTAATCCTGTCGCTGTTAAATTTACAGAAGGGTTACCTGTGTAGTAAGCACCTACTTCACCAAATACACCCCAGTTTTGATTAATCTTAGGCGCTAAACCAAAACCTACATATGGAGCAATATCATTTTTATATGCTAAAGAACCATCGACAGAACCACTACCTGATGGAGCATAGAAATTCTTACCATCAATTTTGATTGTGTCATTTGAATTATTCAAACGTTTGCTTAATGCATAGTCGTTATCAATGTAACCTACACCAGCTGCAACGTATAAACCTTGAGCCCATCGATTTGTACTTGTACCCCATGGACGAATCTCAGCATTTAAATAAGCCAATTTGTTATCCATATCCATGTCATATTTAGTGCCATTAATAGACAAATCATCTGACCATGAAATGTCACCACCGTTGTAACCTAACGCTAAACCTACATATGGGTTAGCTGTCCACAACAAAGCACCACCATAACCTGTTGTACCGACTTCAGCACGAACACCAGTAGGAATGAGTTTATTTTGGTCAAAAGCATAACCATCTTTTACGACTGCATCATCAGCAAAAGCTGTACCTGCGACTGCTGACATTGCTGCTGCAATTGCAACTAAACGTAATGATTTCATGTTTTTTTCTCCTCCAATTAAAAGATTTTTTTACATCATTTACAATTTTTTGATGAGCCCATCATAAAACACCTCTTGACTGTTTTTTATTCTAGATTTAGGTTGTTTTTGTTATTTTTTGATACATTTTATACTTTCTTGTTGTTTTAAATCACAATTCTTTACTTAATTTTCCAGTTAAACCGGCTCTAAAAGCCTTATATCCAATCATTCATTATTATTTCCGATCCTATGCTGTTTTTTCATCTATTCTCTGCACAATATAGTGTAAAATCAGGAAAATTTTTTTTCTGGAAGGAAGATCATGTCTCAGCTTTCAACAATTATTGAACAAGCGTTTGAAGACCGTGCGAATTTTACAGCAGCGGACTGTCCTGCTGAAGTTCGTGCAGCAGTTGAGGAAGTCATTGCTGGTTTAGATAACGGGACATTACGTGTTGCTGAAAAAATTGATGGTGAGTGGGTTGTTCATCAATGGGTGAAAAAAGCTGTGCTTTTATCATTCAAACTAAATGACAACAAACCAATTGAGTCATGTGACCTTCAATTCTACGACAAAGTAGATACCAAATTTACAGGTTGGACTGAAGAACAGTTTAAAGCGGCTGGCGTACGTGTTGTTCCTCCTGCGGTTGCACGTAAAGGTTCTTTCCAAGCGAAAAACGTGGTGTTAATGCCTTCTTATGTCAACATTGGTGCATATGTTGACGAAGGCACCATGGTTGACACATGGGCAACTGTTGGTTCATGTGCTCAAATTGGTAAAAACGTTCACTTATCTGGTGGTGTAGGAATTGGTGGTGTTCTTGAGCCACTTCAAGCAAACCCAACGATTATTGAAGACAACTGCTTCATCGGTGCACGTTCTGAAATCGTAGAAGGCGTGATCGTAGAAGAAGGTTCTGTGATTTCGATGGGCGTGTTCATTGGTCAATCGACTAAGATTTTTGACCGTGCAACTGGCGAAATTCACTATGGTCGTGTACCAGCAGGTTCTGTTGTAGTTGCAGGTAGCTTACCTTCTAAATGCGGTACTTACAGCCTGTATGCTGCAATCATCGTGAAAAAAGTAGATGCACAAACACGTTCTAAAACGAGCTTGAACGATTTACTACGCGACGAATAATTTTTCGTTGTCGTGCGGAACTCAAGTTCCTCATCTCTACGGTTAAGACTAGCCGTAGAGATTTTTGTTTTTCTAACCTGTGGTTTAATTTTGCTATGAATACGCTTCGATCTTCTGCTATCCCTGTTTCTGATCCTTCTGCGGGTCTACGTATCACGGAGATCTTTTATTCTTTGCAAGGAGAAGCCAACACCTCAGGACTGCCAACAGTTTTTATTCGTTTAACGGGTTGTCCACTACGTTGTACCTACTGCGATACGACCTACTCGTTTGAAGGTGGCGAACGTCAATCTTTAGATCAGATTATTCAAACCACGCTTGATTTTAAAACCCCTTATGTCTGCGTGACAGGTGGTGAACCCCTTGCACAGCCCAATGCATTACCTCTAATGCAACGTCTTGCAGATCTTGGCTGTGCAGTCTCTTTAGAAACCAGTGGCGCTTTAGATGTGTATAAGGTTGACCCACGTGTTTCAAAAGTATTAGATTTGAAAACCCCAACTTCAGGTGAAGTTGCACGAAATTTGCTTTCGAATCTCGACCATTTAACCCAGCACGACCAAATCAAATTTGTAATTTGTAACCGTGAGGATTATGAGTGGTCAAAACAGCAAGTTGAAGACTATAAACTCAATGAAAAAGTCAGCACAGTATGGTTCTCTCCTGCTTTTGCCGTTGAGAAAGGTGCTGCTCGTTTACCTCAACTTGCACGTGACTTAGCGCAATGGATATTAGAAGACCATCTCCCTGTTTGCTTCCAACTCCAACTCCACAAGTTACTTTGGAATGACGAAACTGGTCGTTAATACATTGCCTATTCATCTTTAATTTATATTTGGAGAAATTTGTATGCGCCCTCGTGCCATAGTTTTGTTATCTGGCGGTTTAGACTCAACAACTTGTTTAGCATGGGCGCAAGCACAGTATGACTGTACAGCGCTCAGCTTTATGTATGGTCAACGCTCAACCACTGAGCTCGATGCCGCACGCGAACTGACAAAAAAAGCAGGCGTAGAACATCGTGTCATTAATATCGACTTAGGTAATTTGGGCGGTTCTGCGTTAACAGACCATAGCATTGATGTTCCAGATCATGAACAAGTCGGTATTCCTGTAACTTATGTTCCAGCACGTAACACGATTTTCTTATCTTATGCCCTCGCAGCAGCCGAAGTTTTAGATGCTGAAGCCATTGTGATTGGTATTAATGCTGTTGATTATTCAGGGTATCCTGACTGTCGACCTGAATTTATTGAGGCATTTGCCAACATGGCTCGCCTTGCCACCAAGGTTGGCGTTGAAGGAAAACCTCTTAAATTTGAAACACCTCTGTTACATTTATCCAAAGCAAATATTATTCGCTTAGGTATAGAACATGGCGTAGACTATAGTCAAACGGTGTCTTGCTACCAAGCAGATGACCAAGGACGTGCTTGTGGGAAATGCGACAGCTGCCGTCTTCGTAAAGAAGGTTTTGCAGATGCTGGCGTAACAGACCCAACGCGTTATATACCGTAACGACAAGGTACAGTTTATGAAAAATTTAAAATCAAACATTTTGCTTTCTACATTGGTGTCTGCAGCTGCATTGTTCGCTACAGCTTCAAATGCTGCTGAATCGAACAAATTACAAGAAGCGTATAAAAGCAGCAATGTAAAATCGGCATTAATTAATGTTTGTAAAGAAGAAACTGCAAAAAGCAAAAAGCTTAGCGCAGCAGAAGTAAGCAAATACTGTACTTGTGCAGTTGAAGCTGATGGCAAGTTGACGAATGCACAAAAATGGGAAATCCAAAGTGCGATCAACCAAAAGAAAAGCCCGTCTACTTTAGCTTTTGTACAAAAGCAAAATAACGACTTACAAACATGTTTCGGTCCACAGTTAACAGGTAAATTAAAATCTTTAACTGAAGAAGCAATGAAAGCTGCTCCGAAAAAATAATTCACTGAATGTGAATGAAGCCTGCTCTATGCAGGCTTTTTTATATGTTCAAAATAGATAGAACCTGAAAATATGCTCACCGAATGGAATACACGCGCCCAAAATCGCAAATTTGTTGCGTCATATAGTGGTGGAAAAGACAGCAGCCTTGCTTTATACCAAGCGATGCAAATGGGTGAACCTGTTGCATTAATTGTCATGTTAGAAGAGCAAGGTCTGAAATCACGCTCACATGGAATGTCTCTCGATATTATTCATGCACAGGCAGAAGCAATTGGGCTTCCCATCTACAGTGCCTCTGCAACGTGGCAAGACTATGAAAGCCAGTTCATTCAACTGTTACGAAAAGCTCAAGCTCTTGGAGCAGAAACATTAGTCACAGGTGATATTGATTTAATGGCACATGCCGAATGGAATCAATCCGTGTGCGATAAAAGTGAGCTCAGTTTATGTATGCCCCTGTGGCAACGTCCACGTTTAGACATTGTGCATGAGTTTATTCAACTTGGATTTCAAAGCATCATCGTTACTGTCAACTTAAACTTAGGCATGAAGGTTGAAGACTTAGGTCAAGTGCTTAGCCTTGAATATGTCAATGAACTGGTTGCAAGAGGTATTGACCCTTGTGGTGAAGCAGGTGAATTCCACACTACGGTGATTGATGGCCCAATTTTCAAACATCCACTTTCAGTTGTTAAAGGTGATATTCTGTATCACGAGAATTATGCCTTTTTACCACTTGAATTAGAACAGCGTGACATTTAAGGATAGAACATGACTGATACCATCCAACTTCCAAATCAGAACTTTCCAGCCACAACGGGTGAAGTGAACTTAACTGAAGTGCCGACTGAGTGGCTGATTGTGTATTTTTACCCTAAAGATTCAACGCCTGGATGCACAACTCAAGCCGTTGGTTTTTCATGTTTAAAAGATCAGTTTGATGCCTTACAAACCACGATCATTGGTGTTTCACGTGACTCGGTTAAAGCGCACCAGAATTTTACAGAAAAGCAGGCTTTAACCATTAATTTAATTAGCGACAAAGAAGAAGTACTGTGTAAACACTTTGATGTGATTAAAGAAAAAAATATGTATGGTAAAAAAGTGATGGGCATTGAGCGCTCAACTTTTATTTTCCATAACGGTAAGCTGGTTAAAGCGTATCGTAAAGTAAAAGCTGCGGGACATGCTGAACAAGTTTTAGAAGACTTAAAAGCATTACAGGCTTAATGTACATCAGCCCGCAAATGCGGGCTTTGTTTTTTGTGATTTTTTAATTTATTGTTTTTTATTTCACAAGCAGTGAAATGGCGATCCCCCACATCACTAAAGCAATAATCGCATCTAGTACATTCCACGCTTTCGGATTTGCAAAAATGGGGATAAGCACACGAGCCCCATAGCCCAAAGCAAAGAAAAACAACCAAGACGCACACACTGCTCCTAGAGCAAAGTACGCAGGTTGCTCAAACTGTGTTGAAATTGAACCCAGTAAAATAACCGTATCTAAATACACATGCGGATTAAGCCAAGTCAGCGCCAAACACAGCAAAACAACATTCACTAGATGATGCTTTTCAATGGAACTTGCCTCCAAGCCCTGCTGTGATTTGAATGCCCGCAGCGCATGTTGGAATCCATAACAAAATAGGAAAAGCGCCCCTGCCCATTTGGCAAACTGAATAATTTCAGGATAGTGCTGAAGCACTTTTGAAAAACCAGAAACGCCCAAGACAATTAAAATCGAATCCGACAGTGCACAGACAAAACATACCCAAAAAACGAACTGCTTTTTGAGCCCCTGTTTTAGTACGAATGCATTTTGAGCCCCAATGGCAATAATGAGGCTCATCCCGACTGCAAGCCCTTGTACATATGTACTTAACATTTTGACTTTTCAACTTAATTGATGATGTCAGGATTATCTTTCATTTTTAGTTAAATCAAGTATTATTTAGAAAATATCAATATAACTAAAATATTTTTAGTTTAAAGTGAGTCTTGATATGCTGAATCATAAACAGTGCGACGCATTTTTAGCTGTGGCAGAAACAGGAAGTTTTGACCTTGCTGCTGAACAGCTATGCATTACTGCTTCTGCAGTCACTTTACGCGTACAAAGCCTAGAAAAAAGTTTGGGGCATTTATTAATTGTGCGGGAGAGACCTTGCCGTCCGACACAAGCAGGTCAATCTCTGCTACATTATTTGCAACATAGCCGACTGTTAGAACAAAGTTTCATTCAGAACCTCACGGGTCATATGAACACCTCTGCTTTTTATCAAATCAACATTGCAACCAATGCCGACTCCTTAGCGACATGGCTGTTGCCGTTGCTACAGTCAACATTAATTGAACAAAAGATCGTGGTGCATTTTCAGGTCGATGACCAATCACAAACCCATCACTTACTTGAAGCCGGTTTGGTGAATGCCTGCGTGACAGATGAATCACAAGCCATGAAAGGCTGTGTAGCCAAATACATTGGCGATATGAACTATCGTTTTGTCGCCACGCCAAATTTTGCACTGCAATGGTTTAGACAAGGCGTTAACCGAGAGTCTCTACGTGCAACTCCTGCACTCATCTTTAACGCAAAAGATCAACTCCACACCGCGTATATCCAACAAAAGTTCGGGCTCAATCCGACCCAATATCCACATCACTTTATTCCGTCTTCCAGTGCATTTTTTGATGCGGTTACGATGGGACTCGGCTACGGTTGGTTGCCCTATTATCAAGCCAAACCGCGTTTGCAGGATGGCTCATTGGTTGAGGTAGATCCTCAACTCAATATCGATTTGCCTTTGTATTGGCATCATTGGAAACAGCAGTCGATGCAGTTAAATCTGCTAACAGATCTCTTGATTGAACAGGCTCACGCAGCGATGAATTAATAAAGCCCTGAATATAGGTCTTAAAGATATGAAGCCTCTATTGCACTTTCCACTGCCCTGACAGTTGAATATTCACTTTTTCGCCTACACCAGCAATGGCTTTTTTCATGCCAAAATCACTTCGGTTAATTACGGCTGAGGACTGGACATCCAGTAGATTGGCATTATTGGCACTTGGTTTTAGGGTCGTGCTAAAGCTAACAGGCTTGGTGATGCCGCGAAGTGTTAGGTTCCCAACAATATTATATCGACCACCACCCAAATCTTTAAAACTGGTACTTTTAAAGTTAGCGCTTTTGTACTTGGATGCATAAAACAAATCTTCACCCAAAATCATATTTTTCAGTGAAGGCTTGCTCAAGCTTAGGCTATTTACATCCATGACAAAATGCGTCGAAGCATGCTGTGGTGCTTTGGCATCAAACTGCATACTAGATTGCACCCGATTAAACTTAGCTCTTACAACAGTTACACCCAAGGATTTAATTTCAAAGCCTACATTACTCTGAGGTGTCAATGTCCATGACTGGGCCTGCACTTGAGTGCTGAATGCAAATGTAACGCCTGCAATCAGCAAAGCATTTTTAATGACCGCATAACGTGCAATATGTTTCGTCTGTTGTTTTCTATCCATTGAACTCGATCCTCGTCGAAATATTTTTATTCGACTGAGAACCTTAGTCTAAATTGGATGGGTCCTGAGTTAAAAATTTGTGTTGTAACTGTTTATATATTTCACTTTGTTGGAATTTATGTAAAAACTCACTGGTTCCCAATGGAAACGCCTGCTCTAAGATATCACCTCGATAATAAGCCTCACGAACGGGGGTTGCAGACATCGCATCTTGTAGGCTATCGAGCTCAACCATTTGCCACTCAGGAAAAAGCTGTAAATAATATGAGGAATCATCTTTAAAATGGCCAATCAGTCCAACCTTCGCCTCAGGTGTGACTACATGATTCACTAATTTTTTTACCAATTGCACCCATTTAACATCATTATAAACATCAATTACATGTACAAAGTGAATCCGTTTTTGATGTGCTTCTGAAAAGTTCGATAAAATCATTTCTTCACGTTCAGATGCTAAAAATGGATTTTTCGTATTTCGTTCATTTTGCGCAGAGCCTAAAGCCAAAATGACATTTTCACTTTGCTCTAAAGCAATCTTAATGGTTTGCATATGTGCCAAGTGAAATGGCTGGAAGCGACCAATGAATACGAGATAATCAAATGTATATGGCATAAATCTTTTACTTTTTTATGAACTGGTCAGTTGTGTCGATCATAAAATTATGCGACATAATGAGCCCATAAAATTAAACCAAACTTTCTAGCAAGGATAGTACGATGACACTGAGCTGTATTCAACAACCTCATCAACATTTGAATGCAAAATTAGACAATGGCGTACTGACATTAGCCATTCACCGTCCTGAAGCAAAGAATGCGTTGTATGGCGAACTTTATTTATGGATCGCAAAAGCTTTAGATGAAGCAAATCTAGACAATAGCGTTCGTGCTGTCATTCTACGTGGTGAAGACGCGGACTTTACCGCAGGCAACGACATGCAAGATTTTATGAAATCTGCAGCGCAAAAAGGTCAAGCACCTGCGGCTGAAGGCCCTCCATTTATTTTACTTAAATCTGCGGCAAAATTTTCTAAACCGTTGATTGCGGCTGTACGTGGTGTGGCGATTGGTATTGGGGTAACGATCCTATTACATTGTGACTTGGTTTATAGCGATAACACTGCCCTATTCCAAATTCCATTTGTAAGCCTTGGTTTATCTCCAGAAGGTGCTTCAAGCAAATTATTGGTAGAACAAGCGGGTTATCACAAAGCTGCTGAATTACTGCTGACCGCTCAGAAGTTTGATAGTGCAACTGCAGTTGCTGCAAACCTTGTCAACAGTATTGAAGATGATGTCTATGCAGCAGCAGCTAAAAAAGCGGCACAATTATCTGCTTTACCGTTAGCCTCTTTAGTGCAGTCTAAGGCATTGATGAAGCACAATGTAAATGAAATTGTGGCTTGGATTGATCATGAAGCTGAAATTTTCATGGATCGTGTCGGCTCTCCAGAAATGATGGAAGCCGTATCAGCATTTATGCAAAAGCGTAAACCTGATTTCACCCAGTTCAACTAATCCTTCATCGTTGAATGACTAAAAACCACTGTGTTGCATATTACACAGTGGTTTTTTTATTTTCCGTCCCAACATATTTAAGAACCCATTCGGAAAAACTACTTATGTCGAACACTACAGAAAAAAAGCGTTACTTTGAGCCTGCACCACAAGGTATCGATGTTGAAAATTTTAAGAAAGTCATCCAAAGCCGCCGTTCGGTTCGCAAATTTACCAAGAAAGAAATTCCAACTGAAGTACTTGATGACTGTTTAGATTTGGCCCTACTTGCACCAAACTCATCTAACTTACAGCCTTGGACTTTTTACGTGGTGCAGAATCCCACTAAGAAAAAACAGCTGGTCAAAGCTTGCCTAAATCAGCTTGCGGCAAAAACTGCGTCAGAACTGATCGTGTGTGTCGCGCGTACAGACCGTAATGATGAAATGGCAAAACGCAACATTACCGAGTTCCCTTTTCCTGAAGCGCCTGCGGCTGTACAGAAATATTATAAGTTCATTCCTTATAACTATAAGACAGGTTACTTAAATTCACTTGGTAACTTTAAGAAAGTGGCTTTCAAAATTGCACGTAGCTTAGACAAACAACTGCCTGTAACTGCATTTAATCAAGCCGATGCTAAGCTTTGGGCAAGTAAAACCACAGCTTTAGCTTGTGAGAACCTAGTGCTAGCTTTACGTGCCTATGGTTTCGATAGTTGTATGATGGAAGGTTTTGATGAACCTTTGGTGCGTAAACTGTTAAATCTAAATGATCAGCAATACCCTGTGATGGTGATTGGTGCAGGTGAGCGTGCAGAAGACGGTGTATTTTTCCCGCAGTATCGTTTTAATCGTGAGTTATTTATTCAGAAGGTTTAATATTAGTTTTCTCAATGGAATCCTTTCATTAAAGTTTTAATTTCAGGATTAACCTTCGGTTCGACCTACTTTTCTTTCGGGAAAAGTAGGCAAAACCATTGTCATTCGCAAAACTCGTTCTATTCCGCCGTTTATCTATTTAGTCGCAGAAACTTTATCTGATAAATTAAGTCCTGCCTCAAACAGTTGCGAATGCCGTTAACGTTTCTCAAATATATTTTTAGATTCACCATTAAAATACATCGATCATCTGAATAAACTCAAAAGCGGGTTCTTCATAGGGATGACTTAATTTTAAAGCCTTTGTCACAGCAGAAGCTTTTTCCTCTGGAACAATGGTTTCCACCCGCCACTCTGGAATTTTCTCCAAAGTGTCCAATTCACCTATAAACGGATTTGCTCCTTTTACAGGTTTAAACTGGCCTGTGCCTAAGACCTGCCAAGCACAGTGTTCATAGTTTCCTATACCACCGGCCCCTGCTTCAAAAATTGCAAGTTTGGTAGATTCAAGGTGAGATTCTGGAACATAGTAGATGAGTTTAAGCATTGATATTATCTAATTTATCGAGTTTAACTTTTATAGCATATAACTTTGAATATGCTTCAACCCCATCATTTAATTCAGATCGACCTTGTTCAATTGTAGGTTTGGGATTTTTTCGAGAAAGGTAGCTTTGTATTACTTCATCCCTCATTTTTTCTCTGAATTCTCTTGGTGAATCATAACTTTCGAGTGGATCTGTATGCTTCTTATTTGGTTCATGGATTGCGGACAAATTATTGTATTGACGACTTAAGATTAATTTTAATGACTTCTCCACATCTAGTCTTAAATCATCTAAACAATCAAATTTTTCTATCTGTTCAATCAATTCACAAAACGATTCAATGCATTCATCTACTATAAAATCGCTACCAAACCCGCCTGATCCATGAATACTTTTTTGGACTAATACTCTGAACAATTCCGTTCTAGCCTCTTTTAATTCTTCTATTGTTTTTTCGGCTTCAGACCTTAATTCTTTTAATTTAACTCCATTTCCTGCAATCGAAAACTCCTGCACCTCTGCAGCGAAAGCGATAATCAGTCCAATTACAGCAAATCCAAAGCTAAAAGCAACAAATTCAGCACCCGATATTTTCTCTAGAGAAATTAAAAGCCATAAGCCGCAAGCTATTCCGAGCGAACCTACAACAACTCCAAAAACTGTATTACCTTTTAATCTGTTCTTTTTTGTTTTCAACGTTTAGCTCATAAATTTTACATTTAATACATGATAACAAAAGAAAAAAAATAATTACTAATATTAGATCACATGAGTAGTGACAGGGATGTCGCACGTTAGACTGTGGGACAGGACGTCCCATCAGTCTAACAAAAGGGTTTTGTTACTTTTGCCCAATCAAAAGTAAAAATAAAATTCTTATAATTAAAAAACCGCCTCTCGGCGGTTTCATTCACAAATTTACATTTGCAATGCATAACCCAAAATCAAAAAGATCAATTGCAAGCTCAAAATCACAGCAAACAACTTCCATCCTTTTTTACGCAACGCAGACTTATCGACTGCTTCGTATGTAACTGTTTTAATCATGTCATCACCTCATACATGAGTGTTGATACTGAAATTGTTTAGTGATCCATCTTTCTTCTATTTTGCATGATATTTGTGCATTTATTACACAATATCACTTTCACACAAATATAAAAGCAAAATCTAAACCAACTTCAACGGGAGAAATAAAAATTTAAAAAGATGATTCAATAAAAAAGCCACCCGAAGGTGGCTTTTCAAAACACAGGCTTCAAATTAACCAATGAACTTACGTGCATTACGGAACATACGTAACCATGCACCGTCTTCTGTCCAATCTTCAGGCTTCCAAGAATGCTGTACAGCACGGAAGTTACGTTCAGGGTGCGGCATCATAATTGTTGCACGACCATCTTTCGATGTGACACCTGAAATCGCTTCTGGTGAACCATTCGGGTTCATTGGATAGTGTTGAGTTGGGTTCCCCTGGCTATCGACATAACGCAAGATCACTTGATTGCCTGCATTTAATGCAGCCAAGTTATCCGCGCTTGTTACCACACGACCTTCACCATGTGCAACTGCGATCGGTAGGATTGAACCTTCCATACCTTCTAACAATACAGAGTTCGATTTTTCAACACGAACGTTTACCGCACGCGCTTCAAACATCTCAGAAGTATTACGGTGGAAACGCGGCCAAGCTTCAGCACCCGGAATCAGTGGCGCCAATTGCGACAACATTTGACAGCCATTACAAATACCCAGAGAGAACGTTTCGTCACGATTGAAGAATTTTTCAAATTGGTCACGAAGTTTTGGATTGAACAAAACTGATTTCGCCCAGCCACCACCAGCACCCATGACGTCACCGTAAGAGAAACCACCACATGCCACAAGACCTTCAAAGTCATCTAGGCTGATACGACCTGCAAATAAGTCGCTCATGTGCACGTCTACAGTGTTGAAACCAACTTTGTCGAATGCCGCAGCCATTTCAACATGACCATTTACGCCTTGTTCACGTAAGATCACCATGTTTGGACGACGTTCGTTGATGTACGGCGCTTCGATTGGCTCATTCAAATCAAATGTAGGTTTTGCAATAATACCTGCATGTGATTTATCCGTGATCAATGCAAATTCTTGATCCGCTGTTTCTACGTTGTCACGTAGACGTTGGATTTGATGTGATACTTCAGTCCACGCCACTTGCAGGTCTGCACGTTCAAGCACTAAGCCATTTACAGTCAATTGATCAGTGTTGTTTACCGTACCAATGACCGCAATTGCATCGCGTAATGTAGATGCCGCAACTTCTTCTGCAAGTGTTGCCCAATCAGACGCACTGATTTGAAGCACTGCACCAATTTCTTCTGCAAATAGACTTTCAGTTGATTGATCTTCTAAAGCCACACCAAGACGTGCTGCAAACATCATTTCCGCAACAGTTGCAAGCAAACCACCATCACCAATGTCGTGATACGCTTTGATTAAACCGCGGTTGTTCCAGTCTTGAACCAAGGCAAAGAATGCTTTGAAGTCGTCAAAACTATCCACATCAGGTGTCACTGAACCAATCGCTTTATAAACCTGAGCAAGGATCGAACCACCTAGGCGGAACTGACCTTTAGAGAGATCAATACGGACAAGTACTGATTCTTCATTTTTCAATTCAGGCGTTAAGGTTTTACGTACATCAGTCACAGGAGCAAAAGCTGTGATTACACCTGACATCGGTGAAGTCACCGATTTATCTTCGCCTTCATCATTCCAAGTCGTACGCATTGACAAGGAGTCTTTACCCACTGGAATTGCAATACCGAGTGCAGGACACATTTCCATACCGATGGCTTTTACACCTTCAAATAAAGCTTGGTCTTCACCTTTTTGCCCTGCCGCCGCCATCCAGTTTGCAGACAATTTAATGTCACTGATCTGGTCGATTTTTGCAGACATAATATTTGAAATCGACTCTGCAACCGATAAACGTGCAGATGCCGCAGGATTTAACAAGGCAACAGGTGGACGTTCACCCATCGCCATGGCTTCACCTGTATAGCCTTGTAAGCTTGTTGTGGTTACTGCTGCATCTGCAACAGGAACCTGCCAACGACCTACAAACTGATCACGTGCAACCATACCAGTAATTGAACGGTCACCAATGGTGATCAAGAATGATTTCGATGCAACCGTTGGATTTTTAAGTACACGGTAAATTGCATCTTTCAAATCTATGACTTTAGATGCATCAAAGTCGTCGCCTTGACGTTCAATCGTTTCATACGAACGGCTCATACGAGGTGTGCCACCTAGCATGACTTGCATTGGCATATCCACGGCTTTGTTATCAAACAATGGATCGTTCACCGTCAATTGACGCGCTTCTGTTGCCTCACCTAAAACAGCAAACGGACAACGTTCACGTGCACATAATGATTCAAATAATTCTAAAGAACTTGGACGAATCGCCAACACATAACGCTCTTGCGCTTCATTTGACCAGATCTCCATTGGAGACATGCCCGGCTCAAGTGATGGAATCTTACGCAAATCAAGAATCGCACCCAGTTCGTGGTCATTCACCAATTCAGGCATTGCGTTCGAAACACCACCTGCACCCACGTCATGCACAGACACGATTGGGTTGAAGTCTTCCATACGCCAGCATGCATCAATCACTTCTTGGCAACGACGTTCCATTTCAGGGTTTTCACGTTGTACAGAAGCGAAATCTAGGTTTTCACCGAGTTTACCGCTGTCTACAGAAGATGCTGCACCGCCACCTAAACCAATAAGCATCGCAGGACCACCGAGAACAATCAGCAAATCACCCGGTTGAATCGCATCTTTTTCCACGTGGTCAGGACGAATATTGCCATAACCACCTGCGATCATGATTGGCTTATGGAAACCTTTCACATCGCCATTCACGTTTTGCTCAAAAGTTCGGAAATAACCATTTAACGCAGGACGACCAAATTCGTTGTTAAATGCAGCACCACCCAATGGGCCTTCAATCATAATTTGAAGCGGAGATGCCATACGAGATGGTTTACCGTAGTTTTCTTCCCAAGGCTGTTCAAAGCCCGGAATATTTAAGTTTGAAACTGTAAAGCCTGTTAAGCCTGCTTTTGGTTTACCACCACGACCTGTTGCACCTTCATCACGGATTTCACCGCCGGAACCAGTCGCAGCACCCGCAAATGGCGCAATCGCTGTTGGGTGGTTATGTGTTTCCACTTTCATCAGGATGTGAGCAGCTTGGCTCTTGTATTTATAAACGTGGTGACCCGTCGCTTCATCTTTCTTTGGATAGAAACGCTGAGTATCAAAACCAACGATCACCGAAGCATTGTCTTTATATGCTGACAATACATCTGTTGGTGATTCTTTATAGGTGTTTTTAATCATTTGGAACAATGACAATGGCTGTTTTTCACCGTCAATTGTCCATTCAGAACCAAAGATTTTATGACGACAGTGCTCTGAGTTTGCCTGAGCAAACATCATCAGTTCAATATCGTGCGGATTACGACCGAGCTTGTTAAAAGCAGCAACTAAATAATCAATTTCTTCATCAGAGAGTGCAAAACCAAACTCAGAGTTCGCTTTTACTAAAGCATCTTTACCCTGACCTAAAATGTCGATTGCATTTAAAGGTTTTGGAGCCGTTTCAGAAAACAATGCCGCAGCGTCTTCAATTTGATTGAACACACTTTCAGTCATACGGTCATGTAAAACTTGTTTTACTGCATCCGATACTTCAGAAATACCCTTTAAAGTAAACAAAACACCGCGTTCTAAGCGGTGTATCGGGGTATTACAGTTGGCAAAAATATCCGTTGCCTTTGATGACCACGGCGAGATTGTACCTACACGTGGCGTCACAAGGACTTGAACTTCATCACTTGTCGCTTCGCGAACTTGGAAGGTTGCGCCATCATTTAATAGCTGCAAAGCAGATTGCTGTTGTTGCTCGTCGAGCGCTTGGTCGAAAAGGTAAACCCATTGGCTTTCTATTGATTGAACAGAACTGATAGACGATAGACGTGTTAAAAGTTGTGTTTGCTTAAAAGAAGAGTGTGCAGGTGCACCGGCAACGATAAACATGCTGTTTTTGGCTCCACGGGCAGGTCTAGACAACCTACCTCAATGTGACTTGAAGAGAGCGCATATTCTACTGTGTATTGCCAAAATCAGCTAGTCGTCTACGACTTAAAAAAGTGAGATTTCTTTGTTTTAAAAGATCAATTTACTTTGACTTTAAAAATCAAACATGATTAGTAACAAATGTTTTAAGGGATAAATTTCAAAGATGCCCGACTTTTGGGCTTTTGTTGGGTTCTAAAAACCCTTTTCAATTGATTTTTAAGCTGCAAATAACGAAGTCGATAGCCTCCTTGAGAACAAACATGACTGCTTTAAGATGTTCTATTTCTGAAAACTTAATACTGCATAAATTAAAAGACAACTTATGTCGCAGCCCTCTAGAGCTCGTCACACTTTTTTGGCATGATGAAGCCAATGACTTACTGAATAACGATAAATGATGCAAATGCGTTGGTTGGAACTGCTCTCAACAGTTCGTATTGGAAGTAAAAAACAAAATACCGAATTGGCACGTAGCCCATTTCACAAAGATTATGACCGAATTATTTTTTCTCAAAGTTTTCGCCAACTGAACCGAAAAACCCAAGTCCATCCTCTGACTCAACACGATGGCATTCATACTCGTTTAACTCATTCGCTTGAAGTGTCCTGTATTGGCCGCTCTCTTGGCATGCTCGCAGCGGAAAAAATCAAAGATGAACTACCAATGTGGATTTCCCCTGCCGATGTTGGAGCCATTATTCAAGCGGCTTGTTTAGCACATGATATTGGGAACCCACCGTTTGGTCATGCGGGTGAATATGCCATTCGTGAATGGTTCGACGATGCATCACATGGAAACTTTTTAGAGAAGCTTTCCGCAGAAGAACAAGCCGATGTGCGTCAGTTTGAAGGAAATGCCCAAGGTCTACGCTTACTGACTAAAATTGACTATCACCCTAATGATGGTGGCATGCGTCTGACCTATGCAACACTGGGCGCTTATTTAAAATATCCGTGGCTATCGAAAACCATCGAATCACAAGGCAATACTCCTGCCAGTAAACGTGCCAAATTTGGCTGCTATCAGGCAGAAAAAGAAATCCTGCAACAAATCGCAGAGCAACTCGGACTGATTCAACTGGGTGAATACCATTATTGTCGTCATCCACTGACTTATTTACTTGAAGCAGCAGATGATATTTGCTACGCCCTGATTGACCTTGAAGATGGCATCATTTTAAACATGTTGTCTTATGAAGAAGTTGAACCGATTTTTTTAAGCTTGCTTGGTGAATACAGCGTACCAACTGAACTGTCTATGCCAGATACCACGTGGCAGCAAAAAATTGCAGCCCTGCGCGGGCGCGTGATGAAACGTCTGGTTGAAGAAGTCACATCGGCTTTTGCGAAGCATCATTTTGAGATTTTAAGCGGACAACTGGCTGGCAGCTTACTACAATACTGCGCTGCTGACATTGAGTTAGGCATTAACCGTGCAAAGGATTTAGCACGCGATAAAATATTTGAACACCCGCAAAAAGCTGGTTTGGAAATTATTGCCCATCAAAGTTTGCAAAATATTTTAGATGCTTTTATTCCGCTCACTACACCGCATAAAACATTGAGCTTTAAAGAACAACGCTTAATGGCTATTTTATGTCGTTCTGGTGCGCACTTTGGCAGTAACCATTATGAAAACATTATGCAGGTCTTAGATATTATTTCTAAATTTTCAGACCACCAAGCGTATAACTTGTCTCAAGAGTTACAAGGCAATAAGGCAGGATTGATTTAAATAAGTCATCAACATCCAGTTTGATGATAAAGCCATCAATCCGAACTCAATTTTCCGTGAGCCTTTTGCCTTTCTGCGCAATGCTCACTACTATGCAACCATTGATAAAAAAGTGAATCACACAACATGATCGGATGTCTTATTGGTGAAGTCTTCGCACTAGAAGCACCCACCGTACTTTTAAATGTAAATGGTGTTGGTTATGAAATTGATACACCTCTCACCACATTTTGCCAGTTACAAAAAGGCCAGAAAATCACCTTATGGACGCACCTTGCCGTACGTGAGGATGCTCAACTGCTTTATGGCTTCCTGCATCAACAAGAAAAAATCATTTTTCGTACCCTGTTAAAGGTCAACGGTGTCGGCCCTAAAATGGCTTTAGGTATTCTTTCCACGCTCAGTGTCGACATGTTGATTAATACTGTCGAACATGAAGATATCAATACACTGGTTAAAGTACCGGGCGTGGGTAAAAAAACTGCTGAACGCCTCATGATCGAACTACGCGATCGCTTTAAAGCGATGTCTTCAGGCACAGTACCAAGCAACTCAACCGTTGAACAAATCCAGTTCACAGGCAACTCTGCCGTGGCAGAAGCTGAAGCGGCCTTACAATCTTTAGGATACAAACCTTTAGAAGCACAGAAATTGGTCAATGCTGCAAAAGGTGATTTTACTGAAGCAAGTGACATCATCCGTGCTGCTCTCAAATCCATGAATAAATAATTCAAATAGACACACCAATACACCTAAATTGGATACACGAAGGCGACATGGATGTCGCCATGTTAGATTGGGATATAAGGACATATCCTCAATCCAACATAAGATTTTTGTTACTTTTGATCTTTCAAAAGTAAGGCAATGCCTACACAATGATACCTAAACACAAATCATAATTTGAGGCTGTGCCTCGAAACTTCAGCCAGAGATTGATTTAACTATATGCAAGACCGTCTCATCGGTGGTTCCGAAAAACCCGAAGATCATACCGACCGTGCTATCCGCCCGACCTCACTCGATGACTACATCGGTCAGCCCGTGGTTCGTGAACAAATGGAAATCTTTATTGGCGCAGCACGTGGTCGTGGTGAATCCCTCGATCACACCTTAATTTTTGGTCCACCAGGACTGGGTAAAACTACACTTGCCAATATTATTGCGCGTGAAATGGGTGGAAACCTCAAGTCGACTTCAGGCCCCGTACTAGAACGGGCTGGGGATTTGGCAGCCATGCTGACCAACCTTGAAGAAGGTGATGTGCTATTCATCGATGAAATTCACCGTCTTTCCCCCGTGATTGAAGAAATTCTTTACCCAGCCATGGAAGACTATCAACTCGACATTATGATTGGCGAAGGTCCTGCGGCTCGTTCAATTAAGCTCGACTTACCCCCTTTTACTTTAGTTGCCGCAACCACACGTGCTGGACTCCTCACCTCTCCTTTACGTGACCGTTTTGGTATTGTGCAACGCCTTGAATTCTATTCAGTCACCGACTTAACGCATATTGTGACTCGTTCTGCCAATTTGATGGATGTACCTATTACACGTGAAGGTTCAGCAGAAATTGCACGTCGTTCACGTGGTACACCACGTATTGCAAACCGCTTACTACGTCGAGTCCGTGACTATGCACAAGTCAAAGGTACTGGTGAAGTGACACAAGACATGGCTCAGCGTGCCCTCGATATGCTGAATGTCGATAAAGATGGTTTAGACACTTTAGACCGTCGTTATTTGAGTATTTTACTTGAACGTTTTGATGGCGGACCTGGTGGTGTAGAAGCTTTGGCAGCAGCGATGGCTGAAGACTCGGGCACATTAGAAGATGTGATTGAACCGTATTTAATTCAACAAGGTTATGTCATGCGGACAGCCCGTGGTCGTATTGCCACCAATATGGCGTATTTGCAGTTTGGTATGACACCGCCGGAACAGAAAGACAAATAAATAATTTTAGAGGGAGAGTTACTCTCCCTTATTTTCTACGGACTAGTAGTACTTTATATTAAATCAATTAAAGAGCGCTACTGCTTAATTTTTGCATTTCCGACGACATCAATTTATTTACAGCAATTTTTAATGTTTTTGTGTCTTGTTCGAAAATTTCTATAAATTCTATAAAATTTTGCTCAGGTCTTTGACCGTCAAACACAGCATTTGAAATTTTATCATACCCTTCGAAAATGTTTACCAATCTATTAGAAATATCTACTTGGTTTGGATCATCTTGATCTAACATGATATTAATTCTTTCCATTGTATTTCTAAGAGTAAATCTTTTATTTTTCAGTTCCATATACTGATTGTAAATTTCAGAATACTTTTCAAATTGAGCTATTGCATCTCGTATATGCAAACCACCTCTAAACTTTTGATTAAAGCGATCTCTGAAATTAAATATTTTTAAAATTTCGTCATCTAATAAGCTAAAGAATGTTGAAAATTCATTTTGTAAACTTTCAAAAATATTTAAAGTCCTTTTTAGATGCAAATCTTTAAACATTATTTCCAATTGGTTTTTTGATGTTTCTTTATTAGACTCAATATTTGCATAAATTTGTTCCATTGTTATTTTATGAAGACGTTCCGCTTCTTGCCTACTCGAAATTATTTGTTCCAATACGACATCAAAAGACTGCTTCGTTAAATCAAAACTTTTTCGTCCATACCAATATGCCAACCAAGTAGCTAAGCCACCTAAAGCTAATGCAATCACAACAGAAAGTGCAAAAGACGAAATAGCCGTTTTGTCTGTAGAAGCATTTAATTCCATATGTGTTTTAGCAGGCTGCTGTAATACTATCGTTTGCACACTCGGTTGTTGAGGCACTATCCAAGGAAGTTGAATTCCAATGCTATTAGAATCTTGCTCTGCCATACACTACACTTATTTTTAACTTATCAAGTGACTTTATCATACTGAACTTTAAAGAGACTAGAAAACTAGCTAATGCTTATAAAGAAGAAATTTCTCTCACCTCCTCCACCAACATTAACTCACACGCCCCATTTCATGTGTCTGTCCGACTCAGTGAACTGCGCCATGTCCAACCATCAGCCGATTTGACTTCAACCAGTTGCCCTTTTAAATAAACCATGTCATCCACATCAATATCTGCAAGCTTTTTTGCAACAACTTTATTGGCTGGGATCAAATGCGTATTGGCACTACTCGAAGCAATTTCATTTAGAGGAATGGGTGGATTGTTCTCATAACGCCAATAATACCAACGATTACTTTGTGTAATAGATAGTTGCTTATAGACCTCTGGCTTCGCCATCTCATTCCAACCCAAAGCAAAATCCACAGGACTTAGATCTGCTTCACGGCCCATCCTATAGTTTTCACGCGACAACACACGAAACTCTCCTGCATATGGTTCTAAGGGGCTAATGCTGTAGCCTTCAACTTGCTGTACATTTTCAGTCGTTGAATATAACTCTAAACTTCTGCTTCCTTGCTCAGGTTTAAGCCAATATGTCCACAACGCAAATGCCACAGCCAAAAAAAGCAGCAGCTTAAAATAACCATTCATTCCCTTATCCTTATATTTTTATAGCCATACAGCGCTTAACTCCCGCAACAGTCATGAATCACAATATTTGACATCTTGTGCCATTGGAGTGAAATCTCATAATGCTAAACTGCGACGCATTAGTGCTTTGACGTGCATCAATTTTAAGACCCTGTCCTTAAATATAAAAGCGCCAAGTCAATCTAAATCGACTCGTACAACTGGAAAAACGGAATACTCTCATGGCGAATAAATTTGAATTCAACATTCGTGTCTATATTGAAGATACTGATGCAGGTGGCATTGTTTACCACGCCAATCATATTCGCTTTATGGAGCGTACCCGTACCGAGTGGTTACGTGCTTCTGGTGTAGATCATTACTGGCATCAAAAAGACTATAACTTCGTTGTACACAAAATTAATGTGAAATATTCACGTCCAATTTTAATGGATGATTTAATTACTGTTACAGCAAGTGTTGTTTCGTGTAAGGCTACGTCATTTGTGTTGCAACAAAATATTTATCGTGGTGAAATCATGCTTGCATCTGGCGAAGTCGAATTGGCATGTATCAGTTCAGAAATGAAACCACGTCGCCTGCCAGATGAAATTCGTAACCTGATTCTGAAGGAATTAGGACAAGACTAAAAAAATTATTGGCACATGTAGTAACTATGGCAACTCAACTCGAATCATCTCTTCAAGTTTCAGATCTAATTTTACAAGCAAGCCCTGTCGTACAACTGATAATGCTGGCTTTACTTTTGGCCTCGCTGTTTAGCTGGTATCTGATTGCCAAGTTACACATGAGTTATAAAAAAGCACAGGCAGACGATGAGCATTTCCAAAAAATTTTTTGGTCGGGTGCTGAGCTGAATACGCTATATAACAATGCGCAACTTAACTCCAAACGTGTCGGCCTTGAAGACATTTTCTATCAAGGTTTGGGAGAGTTTTTAAAACTAAAAAAACGCAATGCTGCACCAGCACAAACCATTGAAGGTACAGAACGTATTTTACGTGTAGGACTAAGTCGTGACCAAAGCCAACTTGAACAAGGCTTAGGTGCTTTGGCCAGCATTGGTTCTGTTGCCCCGTATGTTGGTTTATTTGGTACCGTGTGGGGCATCATGAATGCTTTCATTGGTTTAGCTGACGTAGATCAAGTCACCCTTGCAACGGTTGCACCTGGTATTGCTGAAGCCCTCATTGCTACAGCGATTGGTTTATTTGCAGCGATTCCTGCGGTATTGGCATTTAACCACTACACCGGAAAGGGCGAAAAGGTTTACTCCGATCGTGCTTTATTTGCAGAAGAAATGGTTGCGTTATTACAACGTCAGTCTTTGGGTGAAACTAAGGAACATGACTAATGGCAATTCAACGTTCAGGGCGCTTCGAGCGCATTAAAAAACCACTAAAAAGTGAGATGAACGTCGTCCCATATATTGACGTCATGCTCGTATTATTAGTGATTTTTATGGTCACCGCACCCATGATTACCAGCGGCATCAATGTCGATCTGCCACAAGCCAATGGCAACCCCATTGAATCAAAAGATGCACCTGCAATGGTCAGCTTAGATAAAGAAGGTCGCTATTTCCTTAAATATAAAACGCATAGTTCAGCTGAACCTTTGGCTTTATCTCAATTGACATCTATTTTAAGTGAAGCACAGCAACAAGCTCAGGCTGAAAATAAAACTTTAACCGTTGTTGTGGAAGGTGAACAGTCACGCTCTTATGGCGAAGTCATGTCGCTCATGAATAGCCTACAAGAAGCGGGTCTCAGCCAAGTTGGATTACTCACAGAGCCATTAAAGTAATTTATGAAAGATTTTAAAAAGCCACCATTTAAACAAAAAGCCATCGCGCTTGGATTTACCTTTGGTGTCCATGTGATTGCTGTTGTTGGCTTACTTTATCTTGGTATGAGTAAACCACCAGAGCCACCGAAGCAAATTAGAACTGTGCTCATCAAACCTGAGGACTTAAAGCCTGTTACGCTTGAAGAAACAGAGTTTACGGAAACAGCACATGAAAATGTCACCAAAGAAATCACACAAACTGCCCCGCCCGCTGTAGAGCCTGCACCTGTTATCCCAACAGCACCACCTATAACACCCGTTGTGCCAAAAGTCGAAGCTCAAAAAGCAGCAGCGGATGCCAAAGCCGCTGAAGCGGCAGCGCGTAAAGCTGAATTACAGCAGCAGATTGAGGCACGTGCAAAGGCTGAAGCTGAAAAACTACAAGCTCAGCAAGAACGTGCTGCAGCCCGTGCAGCGGAGCAAGCTAAAAATGCTGAGAAAACCAAAGCAGATGCAGCGGCGAAAGCCGAAGCAGACGCCAAACGCCGAGCAAACTTAGAAGTATTGAAAAAAGCAGAGGCAGTGCAAAAAGCGAAGCTAGAGGCACAAAAGAAAGCAGATCTCGCTAAAAAGCAGAAGCAAGACACCGATACAAAGGCCAAAGCAGATGCAGATAAAACCAAGGCTGTCGCTGATGCAAAACGTAAAGCCGATGCGGACAAAGCGAAAGCCGCCGCTGATGCGAAAGCTAAAGCAGATGCCGATAAAGCCAAGGCAAATGCCGATGCTAAAGCTAAAGCAGATGCAGCGAAGGCCAAAGCTGACGCTGATGCGAAACGTAAGGCTGATGCGGATAAAGCTAAGGCAAATGCTGAGGCAAAAGCCAAAGCAGATGCAGAAAAAGCCAAGGCTGCCGCTGATGCAAAACGTAAAGCTGATGCTGAAGCGAAAGAACGTGCGGCTGAAGAAGCACGTGCTTCATCTGCAAAACAAGCTGCCGAAGAAGCCGCACAAAAGAAAGCAGAAGCAAAGCAAATTGCTTCAACGGCTAAGCGAGACTTTGAAAATAAAATTAAGCGTGCTTGGGATACTCCAGCAGGTTCAACGGGTAAAACCGCGACTGCACGTGTGACGCTTTCGGATAGTGGCGCTATACGATCTGTGATCGTAAGCTCCAGTGACCCTGACATGAAAGCCAGCGTCGAAGCAGCTGTTCGTTCTGCGGCACCCTATCCAATGCCTTCAGATCCAGAAGCACGCCGGCAAGCACAAAGCTTTACCTCATCCTTTACTGCGAAATAACCCAAATCCCTCTGAACAATCAGACAGAGGGGATTTTTTATTGGACTAAGCCCAAATAATGCATATCTTTAAATTCTTGCTTCCATTTCCTGTACTACTGGTTTCATCGTTTGCATATACCAATAATGCACTTCCTCAAAATACTGCGCGATTACAAGATCAAATACCAGCTGCAGAAAATACTTCAGCACAAGCAAAATCAAAGTCTAGTGAATACAGAATTAAACAAGACCAGCAAGTCGCGACAGCAAAACGTGCAGCAGAAGCGGATATATTCCGCAAATCCGAAGCCAAAAAAATTGCGTCCAATACAAATCGAAAAATACAGCAAGCCATCCTCAACAATTGGCAGCCACCAACAAATTCTACTGAGCAAAAAGCCCGCGCTAGAATTACATTGACTTCATCAGGTTCAATTCAATCTATTTTAATTCTTGATCCGACAAATCCAGTATTTAAAGACAGCATTGAAAAAGCAATCCTCAGTTCTGCACCTTTTGAATTACCTGAAAATCCAGATGCTCGGCGTCAATCTCGACTCATTACCATTACCTTCCTATCTAAATAACAGCATCAGTTAAGCGGAAAATTTGATTTTTTAAAGAAGGCATCATCATAAACTGTAAATATTTAGACACGAATTCACAGACGAATAACAGTTTAGTCATATTGTTGTGCTTTTAATATTAGAAAATCATGCCATTATGTAGAACAATTAAACCCACAATAAAAGCCGTTTGTTTGAGTAAATAACGAATGATGGAAATGACGCGTAAACACCTTCTTAGCCTAGCCATTTTAACTGCTTTCAGCCCAGTCGTAGTGACTCAAGCGCATGCTCAGCTTCATTTAGAAATTGCAAAAGCACCTGAAGAAGCGCCTAAAATTGCAATCGTACCTTTTAGCAATGACAGTAGCCTCTATCCTATTATTGAAACGGATTTAAACCGCTCAGGGAAATTTACCAGCGCTTCAAAAAATTTACCTGCAACGGCTAGCATAAATAATCCGAACGCAGCCAACTGGCAAGCAGCAGGTGTTCCATATGTTGTTACAGGAACAGTAAAAACCACTGAAAATGGTAGCTACGAGGTTCATTACCAACTGTATGATGTCCAAAAACAACAATATCTTTTAAATGAATTATTAACTGTTCCAGCATCACGCGTTCGTTCTGCTGCACACATGATAAGTGATGCTATTTATCAAGCATTAACTGGTATTCCTGGGGACTTCAGTGGTCGTATTGCTTATGTGCTACGTAATCCTGCTATACCAGAGCAACGCTATACACTACAAATAGCGGATACTGATGGTGAGCAACCACGTACAATTTTAACCTCACGTGACCCCATTTTATCACCTGCTTGGACGCCAGATGCCAAGAAAATCGCTTATGTGTCGTTTGAAACCAAACGCCCTGCAATTTATGTCCAAGACCTTTCCACAGGTGCGCGTGAAAAGCTTGCTAGCTTCCGTGGTCTAAATGGCGCGCCAAGCTTTTCTCCAGACGGGAAAAGTATGTTGTTCACCGCTTCTATGCATGGCAACCCAGAAATTTACCAAATGAACTTGGAAACCCGTCAACTGCAACGTATGACCAACGACAGTGCTATTGATACTGAAGCGCGTTATGCACCAGATGGTAAGTCATTTATCTTTACTTCTGACCGTGGTGGTTCTGCACAAATTTACCGTTATGACTTGGCAAATAGCAGTTATAACCGTCTGACCTTCCGTGGAGCGTTCAATGCACGTGGTACGCTCAGTGCCGATGGCAAAAAGCTAGCACTGGTACACCGTCCAAGTGGTAGTAACTATAAAGTCGCTATTCAAGATTTAAACTCAAGTGTCACCAATATTTTAACGCCAACCAGTTTGGATGAATCACCAAGTTTTTCCCCAAATGGGCAGATGGTGGTCTATGCAACGCGTGAAGGTTCACGTGGTTTGTTATCGATCATGTCACTGGATGGCCGTTTCCGTATGAATTTACCAAGTGAACAAGGTGAAGTCCGTGAACCCGCTTGGGCACCTAAATAACCTTTTTAATGACTAGTCATTTAATAATCATCAATTTTCATGGAGATGAAGAATGAAATCTATCAAACTTTTAGCCCTTCCAATCTTAGCGACTGCTCTTGTAGTTACAGGATGTGCGAGCCGTAAACCTGCTGCAACAATTGAAGCGGGTCAAAACCCAAATGGCTCAACCACAGTCAATACTCAAGGTCTAAGTGAAGATGCTGCTTTAAATGCACAAAATCTTGCAGGTGCATCAGCAAAAGGCGTAACTGAAGCCAACAAAGCATTTTTAGCAAAACGCGTTGTGCATTTTGACTATGACAGTAGCGACCTCAGCAATGATGATTACCAAACGCTACAAGCACATGCGCAGTTCTTAATGGCAAATGCAAATTCGCGTGTGGCGTTAACAGGCCATACTGATGAGCGCGGTACACGTGAATACAATATGGCATTGGGTGAACGTCGTGCCAAAGCGGTTGAAAGTTTCTTAATCACCACAGGTGTGAGTCCGAACCAACTTGAAGCTGTTAGTTATGGTAAAGAAATGCCAATCAATGCAGGCCATGACGAAAATGCATGGAAAGAAAACCGTCGCGTAGAAATTAACTACGAAGCAGTTCCACCACTTTTAAAATAATGCTGGTATCACAACTGAAATAAAAAAAGCGCTCATTTCGATGAGCGCTTTTTTATAATTTAAACTTGTTCAGGCTTGGGATTTTCATCAGACTCTTCAGCATGTTGCATAGATTCAATCATGTCATGTTTATTGAACTTTTTATACTCAGCTTTTGCTTCGTAGTCTTGCCACGCTTTTTTCACGCTATCGTCTGAAATATCATCTAAGTTAATCCCTTCGCTCGGCGTTGGAGTCGCATCAAATTTTTGCGTTGTCATTGTTGTGCTCCTATTTTTACCTGATATTCCTTCCATCAACATAGCACTTTCCACAAGACTTGCAAGGGTAAAATCGCAGCAAATAGTCGAGTTTAATTGTTCTTTTGTCTCGTTCTCGACTAAAATATAGCGCAATGTTGATTTTGTTACGTATTCAAGTTTTAGTGGAGTCCTCCCCCTTATGTCATATCTCAATCTGTCCCAATTTTTAGAACAACAAACGGGAAATCTTACGCCTGAATTGGCACAAGTGATTAGCACCATTGCCTCTACTTGCCAAACCATCGATCAAGCTTTACAAAAAGGTGCTTTAGCTGGTGTCTTAGGTAGCGCGCAGCATGAAAACGTGCAAGGTGAAGAACAGAAAAAACTGGATGTGATTTCAAATAATTATTTGATTGATGCTCTAAAAATCCACCCACAAGTTGGTGGTTTAGCGTCTGAGGAATTGGATGAATTCACTCTAGCTCAAGAAAATGGCAAATATTTAGTTTTATTTGACCCACTTGATGGTTCAAGCAACATCGACATCAATATGTGTGTGGGTACTATTTTCTCAATCTTGCCTGCAAAAAATGCAGTGACACAAGCTGAAGACTTTATGCAAGCAGGCAACCAGCAAGTTGCTGCGGGTTATGTACTTTATGGCCCATCAACCATGTTGGCACTAACAGTCGGCGCAGGTACGGTGTTCTTTACCTTTGACCCAGAAACTCAACAATTCTTGCTCACCTCTGAAAATATTCAAGTGGCAGCAGATACCAAAGAATATGCCATTAACGCATCAAACCAACGCCACTGGGAAAACCCAGTAAAACGTTATATTGAAGAACTTCTCGCAGGTAAAACAGGTCCACGTGACAAAGACTTCAACATGCGTTGGGTTGCATGTATGGTGGGTGACATTCACCGTATTCTTTGCCGTAGCGGTATTTTCATGTATCCATACGACCTCAAAGATCCGAAAAAAGCAGGTCGCCTGCGTTTAATGTATGAAGCAAACCCAATGAGTATGCTAATTGAACAAGCTGGTGGTGCATCAACAACAGGTCGTGTTCGTATTTTAGACATCCAACCAACTGACCTACACCAACGTGTCCCTGTGATTATTGGCTCTAAAAACGAAGTCAATTTAGTGACCAGCTACCACAACTAATTTTTTTAAATGCGCATAGCCATCTGAAGCGTTATGCGCATGAGTCTCTCCCATGTCAATCGTTTTTCTTGAATCAAAAGACAACCCAAAGATTAAACATCTGCGCGGTTTAATAGAGCAAAGTAGCTACCGTAAAAAGCAAGGTCAAACTGTGCTTGAAGGGACACACTTAGGCTTAGCTTGGGTTGAAAAAAAGAAGAAACTCAATTCTATTTTCACCACTGAAAATGCACTCGAACACCCTGATATTTGCGATATTCTAGACGAATATGAGGGTGCTGTTTTTGTCATTGCTGAAAGCCTATATCGTGACTTAAGCACACTAGGAACCACTTTGCCCTTCTTGGCAGTTGTAGACTTACCAAGTTCAAGCCAAAGTGTAGACTTTAGCTTGGATACCTTGATTTTGGAAAACATTCAAGATCCAGGCAATGTAGGTACACTACTCCGCTCTGCAGCAGCAGCAGGTATCAAGCAAGTTATTTGTACCAAAGGTTCTGCAGCACTCTGGTCACCACGTGTATTACGCGCAGGCATGGGTGCACACTTCTCACTTAATACCTATGAAAACATTGCCATCGAAGATGTACTCGAACGCTTTGAAATTCCAGTGTATGTGACTAGCTCGCATCAGGCTGAAAGTTTATATCAAAAAGATTTAACACAAGCTTGTGTCTGGATCTTAGGCAATGAAGGCCAAGGGGTTTCTGACTTTGCTTTAGCACATGCTCAAGCACTGAGCATCCCACAGCCCGGTGGCCAAGAATCTCTCAATGTCGCTATTGCGGGTTCAATCTGCTTTTTTGAAATGGTGCGTCAACGACTTTAAAATCGTTAAGTTATATTAACTAAAGTCGGCTCAGCAGAAAAAATAGATTACACTAGAAAAAATAATTACTTGTGTTGTCAACCAAACCATTATTTCCAACGTTATAAGCACATGATCGAGGAAATAATGGTGGGTATCCGATGACAGGATTTTCCATCTCTATGGATTTAGCACCCAAACAGTCTAAAACGCAGGATTCTAGTACTCTCAAGAGTACAGCTGAGTCTCGCCTAAAAAACTTCATGCAAGAAGTGACTGGTCGTGCGTTAGTAATGATGGAAAGTGCCACCCAAAACCAGCAGGGTATCGCCATGGATTTGGTGCAAGAAGCCTTTATTTCATTACATAAATCTTATTCTGATCGATCTACGGAAGAATGGTATCCCCTGTTCTATACCATTCTAACCAACAAATTACAGGATTGGCGTCGTAAAGAAGCACGTCGAGCACAACCGTTTTCTTTCTTTAAAAAAGTCAGTCTTGATGATGACGATTTTGAAGTCAATGAGGTGGTCGATGAAAGAGCGCTGAATCCTTCAGACTTTTTAAGTCAAGCTGTCACTGCGGATGAAATTCAAGAAGCCATTGCTGGTCTTCCTATTCGTCAACAGCAAGCATTTATGTTACGTGCATGGGAAGGTTTTGATACTGCAACCACTGCGCAAATCATGAATTGCTCTGAAGGCAGCGTTAAAACTCATTACCACCGTGCGATTCAAGGCTTACGCAATGCTCTCGCACATTTGAATCCACATCTAGGAGGATCATCCGAATGAAAGATGATTTCTTAAAGCAAGTAACCTCCAAACTTGATGGGCTCGCGCAACACCACAAAAACAAACCTGTGGTGATGCAACATGTTCTTGATGACATTCAAGATCAAAAGTCCTCACGTTATGGCCTTTGGAAAATGTCAGGTTTTGCTTTAGCTGCGGCTATTGCTGGCTTTGTCGTACTTCCAAACTCTGTAACCCTTGATGAAAAACCACATAACCAAGTGGTTTCGACTCCTAAACTTTCACCTCAAATGGTTGAAGATTTAGAAATGTTATTGGTTTTAGGTGAGGACACTGTTCCACATGGCAGCTAAACGTGTCGCTTTCGCACTTTGCACGCTAGGTTTTTTACAAACCAGTTTTGCAGGTTTTGATCGTTTTTGGATTTTTTCCAAAGATGCAGATACCCACGTGTCTGAAACCTGGGAATCGTTGTCTGAAGAAGAACAGCGTGCGTTGATTCAACGTTACCAGTCACTAAAAGAACTGCCCGATGCGCAGAGTGCAGCCCTGCAACAACGTATGGACTGGTTTACTCAGTTACCTGAGCAAGAAAAGCAAAAAATGCGTGACACTTGGCAACAGATGAGCACCCAAGAACGACGTGATTTACGTGTACGCATGCAAAAAGCAGATGCAGATGAACGTGTGAATATTCGAAATGAATATATCAATAAATACATCCATAGCAACACTGCTACACATTAAGACGCCTAACCGAATATAAATACTATAGAAACGCTCATAAAAAAATGCCTCATGTGAGGCATTTTTTATGCTTACATTTATATTTTTCGTCGTTGTCTAAACCACGCTAATGACAACAATCCAAGCACCCCAAGGCCACCCATTGAGCCACCACCACCGCCACTCGCTTCCGTATTGGTATTTTTAGCGGTGTTCGTAAAATACATCATCGCAGATTTAGACTCTTCAGCCTCTGCATCATAGATCACATATTCAATTTCATAAGGGAATGGACTGAAATTATTGCGGACTTCAACTTCAATATTGCCGCCATAACATACATATTTTTCATATTCTCCCGGACAAGAACCTGTACGTTCTGGCTTAATATTAATGCCTGCATCCTGACGTACAATACGAATAGCAAGATCCTTTCCATTCGCATCACGGTGAAATGCTGGACGCTGATGTTCTGCCGCAACTGTACTAATCGGACCATCGCCATCATCACTATCATTTACCAGTGGATTTACATTGAGTTTTAAAGTGCCACCATAATTCAGGGTGTATTCATCCGTTTTGGCAATCGGTTGTATATTGCTAAACTCCGCTTTTAAAATCCCCGAAGATGTTGCCTGCGTAGCCTTACTCTTCACGCTATATTGGCAATAGACATATTCCGTGCTGGTTGTAGGCTTACCATCGGTGCGGTAAATCATGATTTGTTTTAAATCATCCTTCCACTCACAGCGTAAAGTTGGATCCGCTCTGAGTTTTGAGGTATCCAGCACACCATCTTTGGCGCTGAGAACACCTACACCTAAGACCTGAGTTTCAGTAATGGCATAATTCTCAGTGTTCATTTCTTTTAAAGCCGACGTTCCATCAGCAGTGTTGACCACAGCCTCATCTTGTAAGATAAACTGGAAGGGATCGACATAAATCGCCCGGTATTTTTGATGTAGTTTGGTTGCCGCTAAAAGCTCTTTATAATGTTTTAACTCTTCATTAAACTCGATCAAAAAGTCTGGATTGGTGTTTTTATTGGCGATTAATTCTTCCAATTCCTTAATAGTATTTTCATACACTTGCAAACGCTCTGCCTGCGAGGTATTTTTCAAATCAGCAATATCCGCTGCTGCTAAACGACGCAACTCAACCGATCCAATATCACAGCTGTTAGCTTCCGCAGGTGCTAACATCAATGTTCCGTCGACAATACGGTCTAGACCACGCTGGTCACTATCATTACAGCTCAATTTACTATTGGTATCGAGTAAATCAACTCCTCCACTATTCACTTTCGGGAAATACATTGGGCGGAATAAATTATATTTCGATGGCGAGGTTAAGGAACTGAGTAGACTTCCTATAGCCACATTTTTCACATCAATATTAGTATCTGTCGTACCATCGAGTATTCGTGCACTTGCTGCCAGTTCACACTGACTGGTCACCGTATCAAACGCATTGTAACCTGCTGTCACACCTGCATCATATTTGTCGGATAATGTCTGAGAACCGACATAGCGGCATGATGTGTTTCCATTATATGCAAGCACATTGTAATACAATGACTTCATACCGAAATCGTCATAATCCAAAACGCTCGCTGCACTGTTTTCTACAATAGTGTTATTTGACAATAAGAAATTACTTTCAAGACTCAGATTATGATCTCGAGTATTGACGGCATAAATAATACTTCCATTTGTCGAATTTACTGTATTTTTTGCGATCGTATTATTCGCCATAGCAACTTTTGGGTTACCACAAAAATCGAATGTATTTAGATTCGATATCTGACCATTTGAAATAATACTATTCGCTCTAAACTCTATATTGGTTTTTACATCCAAGAGCCCTGCATAACATTGCATTGCAAGGACACTACCCACAGTCGCTTGATTGCCTTGTAATACACTATTATTTACAGATACCTGATGCTCACCAGGACCAACGAGATAGAGTGCTCCGCCTTTTTTATCCGACTTTGAGTTCAAAACTTGTACATTATTTAAGGTTAATGCTCCACCAACCAATAAAGCCCCCCCTTCATCTACTGAATAACCATTTTCTAAAATGACATTCTCAAGTGTCAAACTGGTCTTGGTAATGGTATTAAATAAACGTGACTTTCCACCCGCATCAATCCGTGAAGTCAACTCACCTAGCGCTGGATACTTAAAAGTGATGGGATTTTTTTCACGATCTAAATAAGGGCTTTTCCCAAAAACCACCACTTTAGACTCGGGAACAATTTCCTTATTCAGTTTGTAGGTCCCGGCTGCTAACTGAATATAATCGGTTTGATCTGAACCCGTATTCCCAGCACTACAGCCCCCATAAGCCTTATTTAAGCTAGCTGTTTTGATTGCCTCACGGAGTGAACATTGATTCATGTTCACATTATCTTCATCTTCAAATGTGTTGACATGAATTGTTCTATCTTCTGCAGCCATTAATGTCATAGCAGCTACCACCATGACACCCAATAGTCCTTTTTTAAAGTGTTTCATGTTCGCCCTTTTCTTTTTATTTTCGACGCAGCAAAATTAAAGCAAATAACCCCAGTAAGCTCAGAATACCCGTGCTGCCCCCAGAAGTCTTAATTTTGTCACTTTCCATATGATTTTGCGGTTCTTGTACAATTTGTACATTCACTTCAACGAACGGAATATGTTCATCAAAACGTGTCGTGGTTGTGACCAGCTGTAACCTGAAAATATCAGCACCATGCCATGCTCCATTTGGCGTGTAAGTAATATTTCCTAGCTCATCAATCACTACTTTACCTTTGGATACCGTTTGAGTCTGCTGCACCCGCATACAACCGGGTTGCCATTCTTCACCATTTGGCGCTTTAGCCGATTTGAACAAGCTTGCACATTCGGTTTTGGACAGTAGATCACTATCTCCAAGCAGATCTGCAACAGAAAGTTTAGCTACTTGCCCCGCAATCAGATCTTCACCAATTAAGCTAATGGTCGTTGGGACCTCAATTTCGATTGCTCCACGGTCACAAAAAGTATTATTCGTATTTCGATTCACACCGCGTTGATCTGAATTTTCACAGCCAATTAAAGAATCCGTTGTGTTTACAACCACTTTCCCCTTGTTCACAATTGGAGAGTCTAACCAATGTGTCTGACTCATTAAAATGCGTGGACGGATATAGCCTAAAAATTTTTGGTTGGGCACAATATAAGGACACAATAAACTGTCAGCATCTGCAGACATGGTTTTACACTCACCCACCACATCATTGCCTGCAATCAAAGCGCCAGACCAAAACTCATTCGGATAATAACTCGCACCACTGCCACAGTCACTTTGTGTGACTAAGTTGTTCTGAAGGACTGCTTTACTTAAATCCCCAGCGCAGTTTTGTGAGATGGTATTTTCACTATTCCCTAAAATGATACTATTGGCCAGATAAGCCAAGTTTGTAGATGGATTGAAATAAATCCCTTTACTGTTTCCCACCACCGTTAAGTTATTCAAAGCCATGCCATCTCGAACATTGACGACATAACCTGTATTTTTCACAAAGGTACTACTGACCAGACGTGATGCTAAACTGGATAAGGTTGTATCTTCTTTAACCGCTGCATTATTGACAGAGTAAATATTGGCACTGCTTGCATCTGTTGTTTTATTTTCTTTGAAAACTGAATTATAAATCCGAAAAGAAGGCGCGTCCCCATACAATATTGCCCCTTGTACTGCTTGGTTTTGTTCAACCAGAGTAGAGCGAATTTCGACTAGACTACGACTAGTACCATCTTCGAGCAAGGTTGCGACATTATAAATCGCCCCCCCTTGCCCTGCAAAACCACCTGTTAATTTGACGTACTCAAGACCTAAATATTCATTGTTATAAATTAAACCACCTTGATTCACACCGCAGTCTTTCGCACAGCCCTGTAGAGTAACCTCTTTTACTAACACACGAATTAAAGCATTCTCAGCATTATCAACCCTTAATAAGTTGTCAGAACCATTCATTTTTAAGATGGCATTACTTAAACCCTGAACAGTTTCTTCCCCCACAGAACTATCATAACTTGTTCTGAGTGTTAAATCTTTTTTGATCGCAAGATGGGTATTTAGCACATAAGTTTTATTTTTCTCAAGCATGACGGTGGAAATCGCATCTTTGCCCCCGCAGCCATAATAACCCGCCTCAGGCATACCTTGATTAATATAGTCGATAGCTTCGCGAAGTGAACATTCCGTGTCATTTTTGACAATATCGTCAGTGATGGTCACCTTAATATTGTCCGAATAGGCATGACTCGCCACCAATAGCGTAGCTACACCTATGCTCTTCTTGAGCATAACGATCTCCTTGCTTTTATTTTATCTTTTCTTTTTATTCTTAGATTGCAAAATCCCTGCAATATCTAACAATTTTTCGTACTCTGTCACAGCTCGGACAATTTCTCAAGTAATATTATGATTTACCGATATTCGTCAATTAACGCATAAATTTGTCTGAGGTTTGCATTACTCAGTTTGGTTTTCTCACCTTTAAGTAGTTGAATCAGTTGCTCTAAACTTTGCAATAACACCGAGGTTTGATGTGGCCCATGCGCGAGTAAATAATCAATAATCTGTTGATCAATATGAATCCCACGACGCGATAAAACCGACATCACCAGTGTAGAACGATCGGCATACAAACTTCCGTTTGGTACTTTCACACTTACAGCCTGCGTCAGGCGAGATTGTAAATCGGGTAGTTCAAGTTTTAACTCAATCGGCGCAACACGAGAAGAGAACACCAACTGCCCGCCTTCTTCATTGTTGTAGTTGATTAGGTGAAAAACCGCTTTCTGCCAATGCGGCACACCGCTTATGGCTTCAATATCATCTAAAGCGACAAGGTCAAAACGCTCTAAAGAGGTGATTGCTTCTGTTGGCGCATCCAGCAACTCAAGTAATGAAACCTGAATCGCTGTTTTACCTACATCTAAATAAGAGTCACAAATTGCTGAAAGTAAATGGCTTTTTCCAGAACCTGCACCGCCATACACATAAAAACGATTCATTAAACCTGCATGTAACTGACGAATCGCATCGATAACAGGCCCCCATCCCGGCCCAGAAAAATCACTGATTCGGGCATCGAGTTGGGGTTCAATATCTAGTTGCAATTGACGCATGCTGGTTTGTATATCCTAAAGTTCTTTATGGTCTATCTGATCAATCTTACTTGAATTTTCAGATGCTTGCTGAGCTTTTACCGCTTGATTTTTTAGTTCAATATCGACATCGACCTGATCAGTTTCAATCGTAATTGAGCCCGCGGATGAATCTTGCACAACAAAAGTAGGTGTGCTGTACATTGGGCTATTTTCATAGAACTCACGTGCATGTCTTAATAAGACCACAATTACGGCAGCCACAGGCAATGCAATCAACATACCTAAAATGCCGCCCAATTGTGCGCCAGCTAGTACTGCAAATACCACAGCAACTGGAGACAAGCCAATTTTATCGCCCAACAAGAACGGTTGTAAGATATAACCTTCCACTGCCTGACCAATCATAAAGACCACACCAACCAAAAGTAATTGCATCCAATCAATACCAAACTGGAATAAACTTGCAATCACTGCGGCAATAATCCCGACAGCAAAACCTAAGTACGGAATAATACTGCACAGCCCAGCCACCATTCCAATAATCAAACCTACTTCAAGTCCAATTAACTGTAAGCCCATTGCATAAACCACGCCCAAGAGCACCATGACCAAGAACTGACCTTTGACAAAAGCACCAAGTACACTATGACATTCTTTAACAATGACTAAGGTCTGTTCTTCATATCGCCGTGGAATAAGACGACGGAAACTGTCCAGCATGCGATCCCAATCTAATAAAAAATAGAATGCAATAATTGGGATCAGCACAACCGTACCACCAATCTGAATGAAGTTCAGTCCAGACTGAGCCAATTTGGCAATCATAGCCTGAATACTGTCTGCACTATAATTGGTCTGTACATATTCCATAATCGCGGCTGAAATCTGGTCAACATCTAATTCCATTGGGACCAGATTAAAACTGTCAGATAACCAAGGCAGGAATTTATAATTCGCCCAATGTATACCTGAAGGAATGCTGTTCTTCGCATACATCAGCTGTTCCCACACCAGTGGAACCAAATACCAAAATGCCAATGTAATGACAACGCCAATACCGATAAAAACAGCACTAATAGATAACCAACGTGGTAAGCCAATTTTATGCAGTTTATCGACCAGTGGACTAAACAGATAAGCGACTAAAAATGCACCAATAAAAGGTAAAACAACAGGCTTGAGTAGATACAACACCCAGAGTATGAGCGCGATTCCTGCCAAAATAAAAATACGTTTAAGTGTACGATCTTGCATGCAATCTCGCCTTTGTCAGATTTAATCGTTATTGAGAAAAATATTTTAGTAAAGATAACATTTTAGCGCAGAAATAACATATGTGTTTCGTATATTCAGGTATAATCGCCCCGCGAATGCGGAGACTTCATTATGAGCAACTCAACTTCTACCCCAAACACTGGTTTAAGCTACAAAGATGCAGGTGTCGACATTGAAGCGGGCGACGCGTTAGTCGATCGTATCAAATCTGTCGCGAAGCGTACTACTCGTCCTGAAGTAATGGGCGGATTAGGTGGCTTCGGTGCACTTTGTAAAATCCCTAAAGGTTATGAAGAACCTGTTCTCGTATCTGGCACAGACGGTGTTGGTACAAAATTACGTTTAGCATTGAATTTGAACCGTCATGACACGATTGGTCAAGACTTGGTTGCAATGTGTGTAAACGATCTTCTTGTATGTGGCGCTGAGCCATTATTCTTCCTTGACTACTATGCAACAGGCCATCTTAATGTAGATGTGGCTGCAAACGTAGTTACGGGTATCGGTACAGGCTGTGAACTTGCGGGTTGTGCATTGGTTGGTGGTGAAACTGCCGAAATGCCGGGCATGTATGAAGGCGAAGATTACGACTTGGCAGGTTTCTGTGTAGGCGTAGTTGAGCAAAGCAAAATTATTGATGGCTCTAAAGTCAAAGCGGGTGACGTTTTAATTGGTGTTGCATCAAGTGGTGCTCACTCAAACGGTTACTCTCTACTTCGTAAAATTTTAGACGTGAAAAACGTTGACTTGACGCAAATCGTTGATGGTCATCCACTTGCTGATGTTGCAATGGAACCAACACGTATTTACGTGAAGCCTATTCTTCAACTTTTAAAAGAAGTTGATGTACACGCAATGGCGCACATTACTGGTGGTGGTTTACCAGGTAACTTACCACGCGTATTGCCGAATGGTGCTCAAGCTGTTGTGAATGAAGCATCTTGGGAATGGCCAGAATTGTTTAAACTTCTTCAACGTGAAGGTGGTGTTGAACAGTTTGAAATGTATCGCACATTCAACTGTGGCGTAGGCATGGTCTTAGTTGTCGATGCTGCTGATGCTGACAAAACAGTTGAACGACTCAATAGCCTGGGTGAAAAAGCTTTCACTATGGGACATATCGCTGACAATGCTGAGTCAGTTGAAGGCGCAGACGAAAAAATCCGCGTGATATTCGCTTAAGCCATATGATTAAAATTGCTGTTCTGGTTTCAGGAAGTGGATCAAACCTTCAAGCCTTGATTGATGCCAATCTATCAGGCCAAATTGTGGGTGTGATTTCCAACAAACCTGAAGCCTATGCGCTACAGCGTGCTGAAAATGCAGGTATTGCAACAGCAGTCATTGAGCACAAACAGTATCCTCATCGTGAAGCCTTTGATGATGTCATGCATCAACAATTGCTTGATTGGAATGTGGACTTGGTGGTTCTTGCTGGCTTTATGCGTATTTTAAGTGAGAAATTTGTCAGTGCTTGGGAAGGGAAAATGATCAACATTCACCCTTCTCTTCTACCGCATTACAAAGGTATGCATACCCATCAGCGCGTACTAAATACTGGCGATCAACTGCATGGCTGTACCGTGCACTATGTGACGGCTGAACTCGATGCAGGTCAAGCTTTAGCACAAGGTGTACTGAAAGTCAGTTCACATGATGGTGTGAACAGTTTGGCTCAGCGTGTACATACGCTTGAGCATATCATCTACCCGCAAGTGGTAGAGTGGATTTGTACACAAACGATTCAGCACACAGACCAAGGTGTTCTCTACCGCAATACCCTGATGCACGAGCCAATTCAGTTTTGCAAATTTTAAAAATAAAAAACGCCTCCAAGGGGGCGTTTTTTTATGGCTGCTGCAAAGTACTATTAAACATTTTCTTGAATCAGCGTCTTAATCAGAGCAACCGTTTCCTCTGGTCGCTCCAAAGGAAACATATGGCTTCCCTCAACGATTTGATAAGGAATGCCAAATTTCTTTTTCACTATTTGTGGAAAACCTGGACCAATAAAAGGACCTTTTTTAGCAATCATTAAATGCATCGGCACTTGTGGTTTGCACTGAGGCAGCCACCATAAAGAAGGATTGGTTCTGAAGATATGAACTTCATCCATTTTTGCAATCGTAAGTTCAACACCACCACGGATACGATCTTCCGTTAAAGCATAGTCAATATAAGCTTGAAAACAGTCTGAATCAAAGTCTTTATAAAAACCTTTTGGACGTAAAAGTTCAGCTGCTTGCTCACGGCTCTCCCAATGGTCACGACGCCGTAAAGATAGCGCTGCTGGAGACATAGTATCGACCATTTTTAACTTCAGTATCTTCGCAAAGTGTAATGCAAACGAAGCTTTGCCCATGATCAAAGGCGGGTCCATCATGATGACTTGTTCAAATAAATCAGGACGCTGTAATGCCGCCTGAAACGTCAGCACTGATCCTAATGAATGTCCTAAACCAATCACTTTACGACCCTGCGCCTGACGAACAATACTGTCTATCACTTGCTGAGTTAAGCTTTTCCAATGGTTATCAATCGGGTAGCTTCTATCTGGCCCTAATAAAGGGACATAGATCACATCATACTGATCTGACAGTAAATCAAATAATTTCTGATAGACCTTAGAAGGCACGCCATTGGCGTGCGCAAAATGAATTAAAGGTTTCATTGGAGTTTCGTGGTCTGTTCAGATTGCATTTGATTTGAAAGTGAAGATGCAAAACCAGCTCCCATAGATGCACCTAAACGGCCTAATACAGCATCTAGTGGGCTATGTACCACGGTATAATCCATCGCTTTATCGGTATTTAGTTCACGTTTTAAAGTATGTAAATTACCAATACGATCAGCAATACCCAGTTTGACCGCCTGATCCCCTGTCCAGAAAAGACCTGAGAAGAGTGCAGGATCGTTCGACTTTAACTTCTTGCCACGACCTTGTTTCACAGCATTAATAAAATGCTCGTGTACATTATCAAGTACACCTTGAACATGTGCGCGCTGCGCAGGGTTAACGGGTTGTGTCATTGACAATAAAGCTTTGTTTTGACCAGAGGTCATGGTGCGGTCTTCAACACCCAGTTTTTGCATGAGACCATTCACCCCATAGTTCGGCATAATCACACCGATTGAACCCACTAAACTCGAAGGATTTACCAAGATTTCGTCCGCAGCAGATGCGATATAGTAAGCACCTGATGCACCTGTATCACCAATCACCGCATACAATTTTTTATCGCTATGCGCTTTTTTCAAATATTGAATTTCTTGCCAAATTTCATCCGACTGAACAGGAGAACCGCCTGGTGAGTTAATATTGAGCACCACCGCTTGGCTTTGTTTATTTTCAAAAGCTTTCTTTAATGACTTAATCGTGTCATCGCTGTTTACGCTTTGCTCGTCAGCGGCAATGGTACCCACAATATCAACCACAGCAATATGTTTAGATGCAGTTGCATCCGTACCACTAGTCGAACAGCTCTTGGTCATAGCAAATAGAATAAACAAAAGGTAGGCAAAAGTTAGACATTTGAAAAAGATGCCCCAACGACGTGCACGACGTTGTTCCTCGACGGAAGCTAAAACTGCTTTCTCTAAAAGTTTCCATTCGTTTCCTGTCGGTTGTTCATGTACAGGCTGTTGTTTCGGCGTTTCATTTTCTGGTTTTGGTGGCCAATCGGACATATAACAATCCAAACTTGAATAAAATTGCCCTCATTATATACACTGATTTGTAGAAAACTGTCGAAACCGTTCATTTTGGCCTATAATATTTTTTGTTTTTACCCACATATATCATTAACGCTAGAGAATGACTAAAGCACAAGAGCAAAACTCGACCTATCGTTTACTTCGTTTTGTAAGCAAACAACCCATTAAATTTGCGCGTTTTTTTGCTAAGGCTTTGGCGAGTTTAGTTCATCTTCTAAAAATTAGTAAAAACAATGATGCCCTCAGACTCAACTTAAAAATTGCGCTGCCTGAGCTGAGCGATGAGCAACGTGATGTAATTGCGAAACAAGCAGCACGAAATGAACTAACCACCTATTTTGAGTTTTTCAGTATCTGGGGTTCAAGCAACCAAAAAAATATTGCACGCATTCAAAAAGTGTATGGTGAGCATCTCATACATGAAGCACTTGCAGCTAAAAAGGGCTTGGTATTGATTGTTCCGCATTTTGGCACGTGGGAAATCATGAACACTTATTTGGCTCAATTTACCGAAATGACCATTATGTACAAACCAGTCAAAGACCCTGGTGCTGACTTATTTGTTCGTGAGGCGCGCAGCCGTGAAGGCGCCCACCTTGTACCTACCGATGAATCGGGGGTACGCCAGATTTTTAAGGCCCTCAAACAAGGGGGGACAACTGTAATTTTACCTGATCATACCCCAAAACAAGGTGGGGAAATGATTCCTTATTTTGGCTTCCCTTTGGCTTCAAGTAACCTAAGCGCCAAACTCATTCAAAAAACCAAAGCCAAGGCTTTACTGCTCTATGCTATTCGTAATGACGATGGCTTTGATATGTACATTGAAGAAATCAGCGAAAGTATTTATCAAGGTACAGCCAATGATGGCACCTTCGTCATTCACCAAGCCATTGAAGACCTGATTCGTCGTCATCCAGAGCATTATCATTGGACCTACAAGCGCTTTAAAGCCAATCCTGACCTTCGAACGCTGTATAACCTTCCCTTTAATGAGGCTGTGACGCGTTTAGAGCAACTGCGTATGGAACAACAGATTCAGCCGACTGCAACCACTGTCGAGTCTGACGTTGTGTCATCAGCTCAATAAACCCTGTAGACTGCGCAATAAAACCAATACTACCTTGCTCTGCTGTTATTAAGAGTGGGATCTTTAATGCTTTCAAACGGGCTTGCGTTAATGTACTTGGATGTCCATAACGGTTATTGAACCCTGCTGAAGCAATTGCTAATTTCGGTTGATAGTGTTTTAAAAATGCATAGGCTGAACTATGTCGACTGCCATGATGACCCAAGACCAATACATCAACTTTTAAGTCTGGATAATCCTGTAATAATTGAAACTCAGTTTGCCAGCCTGCATCACCCATAATCAAAAAAGACTGATAAGGCTGTACATCCTTCACCTGTATATAGACCACACAAGATAGCTCATTTTGCTGATACGGCACTTGTGCCAATTGATTGGCTTTCGGTGATAAAATTTTGATTTCCACTTGTTCAGACCAGTGCCAGATCTGACCTTGTTGGCAATAGTTAAAGTTTGACGTAGTTGCCACATCCAATTGCTGATTGGAATAAATTTGATTGATCGACAACTCATTTTTTAATGTGGCATAGCTTCCACTATGATCTTGATCCAAATGTGTAAGTATCAGCTGATCTAATTGGCTCACACCTTGCTTCGATAAAAATGGCTGAATAATTTGCTTAGCAACACTAAACTTGGTTTCATCGTAGGAGCCACCAACATCAATCATGGCATGCTGTTGACCATGCTGCATATACACCGCTTGTCCCTGACCGACATCCAGTACGATCAACTCAAAAGGACGGTTTTCGCTACTAAACCCCAACAAAGGAACCAAACCTAGCACCAGCCATGATTTTGGTAGACTCGGTTTGGGCATAAAAACAATGATTAAGAGCACAATCAGTAAAATGACTTGCCAAGTATTGAGCGCAATCGGATACAACTTAATCGGTAGTAGCGCATCCAGTACATTGAGTATGCCCAATAAAAATACCAGCACCCAATCCGCCAACTGAAACAAAAGGCTGCTCAGCGGTTCAAAAAGATAAAAAGTAAATGCTGCCAACACCTCCAGTGGTACAACCAACAAACTGATCAGTGGAATAGCCACCAGGTTACTGATCGGGCTCACCCATGAGATTTGCTTGAAGAAAATAATCACCAAAGGCATCAGAGCCACAAATATTTTCCACTGCGATTCAACCAACAGTTTTAGGCTAAAAACGAGCTTTTTCTGCCAAGACTGCGGGCGAGTCAAATCGATCCGAATCGTGGTTTGATAAATGCGTAAAAGCACAAAGCATGCACCATAGGACAACCAAAAAGCAGCTGATAGAATTGAAAAAGGATCAAACAGTACAAGGAGTGATGCACTCAATAAGAGTAACGTCAAAGCTGAAATTTTCTGCCTGAGCCAAATCAACACACTTAAACAGAAACAACTAAGTAAAGTACGAAGTGCAGGAATCTCAAAACCGACAAAGGCACAATACAGCAATACGCAGCAACAAAATGGCAGTAACAATGCATAAGGTCGTGGGATTTTTAGAAAAATCTGTGGCCAATAACGATTCAGCACCTTTTGTAACAGCCAACACAGCATCACGGCAAAGATCAGCACATGTGGCCCAGAAATCGCTAATAAATGGCTAATGCCAAAGCGTTGAAAAAAGGCTGTCGTCTCTTTATCTAAGAAACTTTCATCCCCAGTCAGGAGCGCTAGAATTAAGCCCTTATGGCTTAAGGGCTGGCTATAAATAAAATGACGAATGTTTAATCGCTGATGTTCTATACCCAGTTGAATTTTATTGAATACACCCTGCTGTTTTCTTAAATGATGGGTATAGCCTAATGCAGAAATTTCTGACTCAGACAAGGGGTGTATGTTCTTGAGTTTGAAACCAGACATAAGATTACGTTGCAGATACCACTGCTCAACATCGAATACACCTTGCACCGCATAACTATGTGCAGGACGTATTTCCCCTGTCAGTCGGTAGTATTTTCCAAGTTCCAAGACCGCTTGCTCATCCGAGATCCTTTTTTGAAAACCCAACCACTGCACTGGTTGCACATGTCGGTTCAAGACCTGTATTTCTTGCTGAATGGTCTCAGCACCCAGTTGGTTAATTTTTGCGATATAAACAATGACTTCAGCATCTTCAACTTTTGTTTCTTTATAGGCTAGACGCTGTTGCAATGCCGATTGTGCATAATGATATCCCGCAGTTAAAAACAGCATGGAATAAATCAGTCCGCATATAAACTGCAAAATAAGGGCGTGTTTGTGCTTAAAGAGAAAAAGCTGTAGAGGCAAAAGTAGGATGACCAAAATCAATGCTGGGTAAAAAAGGTGATTTAGGATGGGGACGGTCTGCCCCATCAGTGCAATTCCTACAATCCAAGCAGCAGCATATAAAAGCTTCATTCTTTTATTCAGTTATTCTTTTTATTAGCGCCATAATAAAGCCCACCGAAGTGGGCTTCAATAGATAGTGGCTTTATCTCATATTTTTATCGGCACTCAGCCTAGTCATTGACCCAAAGACCATCTTGCATATGCAAAATAGAATCGGCGGACTGAGCCAGTTGTTCATCATGTGTCACGATCAACATGGCCATATTGAACTCCTGACGTAAATCCATCAGCAGCTCAAAAATTTTGCTTGCTGTTTTACGATCTAAGTTGCCTGTCGGTTCATCGGCCATCATCAACGCAGGCTTGGCCACCAATGCACGCGCTAATGCAACACGTTGACGTTCCCCACCCGAAAGCTCACCCGGTTTATGGGTTAAACGATGCGTCAATCCTACACGTTCTAGTAAATATTCGGCTTGCTTTTGTACATCTTTAAAGTTGGTGCCTTGACGTAACATCAGTGGCATTGCCACATTTTCCAAAGCCGTAAACTCAGGCAACAGATGATGGAATTGGTAAACAAAACCTAAGTGTTGATTACGTAAATAACCACGCTCAGCTTCATTCAAACTGTCAAAACGACTGCCCTGCAAAAACACCTGCCCAGAACTCGGACGGTCTAAACCACCCAAGACATGCAACAAAGTACTTTTACCCGAACCACTCGACCCCACAATCGAGACAAATTCACCTGCTTTGACTTGTAAAGAGAGACCTTTAATCACTTCAACGGTCGACTTACCATCAGTAAAATGCTTTTCAATATTTTGCGCTTCTAAAACAATTTTACTCATAGCGTAATGCCTCCGCTGGTTGGATTTTTGCGGCACGCATTGCAGGATAAATAGTTGCAAGGAAACTTAAAACTAAAGACAGTGACACAATGGTTAATACATCTTGCCATCTTAAATACGATGGTAAGTAATTAATAAAGTAGGCATCAAACAGATGAAGTCCCATCACATTGTTTAACCAACCCACAAAGCCACTAATTCCAGACGCGAAAACAATGCCGAGAATCGCGCCCGATACCGTACCAATCACACCAATAATCGTGCCCTGAACCATAAAAATACGGGTAATAGTTGCAGGTGATGCACCAAGGGTACGTAATATGGCAATATCCGATTTTTTATCGGTCACGACCATCACCAAGGAGGACACAATATTAAATGCAGCCACTAATACAATCAGGAAAAGTAATAAGCTCACCATGGCCTTTTCCATTTGGATCGCACTAAACAAATTGCCGTGAGTATAGGTCCAATTCGAGGCATAAAAACCGCTTGGCAGATCCATCACAATTTCATCAGCCACTTTAGGTGCTGCAAAAATATCATCCAATTTCAAGCGAATGCCTTGCGCGCCATCAGGTAGGCGTAACAAAGTAGATGCATCATTCAAGGCAATGTAGCCCATCATCGAATCAACCTCAGCACCAATGCTGAAAATGCCCACAATTTTGAAACGTTTAAAACGCGGCACTACACCCGCTGGTGATGGTGTTGCCTCTGGTAAAACCAAAGTCACACTATCATTTAAACCTAAACCTAAGGCATCGGTCATTTGTTTGCCTAAAACAATACCAAACTCACCTTTTTTTAAGTTATCAATACCGCCTTCAACCATGTGGTCTTGGATAATCGAAACCTTTTTTTCATATTGAGGTTCGATCCCCGTGACCATAATTCCAGCCACTTGGCCTTGTGCCGTAAGCATCCCCTGCAATTGAGTAAACGGTGCTACACCTGTGACGTGTTCCTTTGTCTCAATTTTTTTTGCAAGTTCAGGCCAATCTGTTAAAATTTGTGTTGAAGAAACAGTGGCTTGAGGTATCATTCCAAGTACACGTGTTTTCAGCTCTCGGTCGAAACCATTCATTACAGATAAGACTGTAATAAGTACAGCCACACCCAGTGTCAGACCGATCATCGAAACCAGTGCAATAAAAGAAATAAAGTGGTTGCTACGCCGTGCGCGAGTATATCTCAACCCTATATACAGCGAGATTGGTTTAAACATACCATCTAGTCCGAGGTCATAATTATGGAAAATTTACAGCATCAAAACGTTCAAACAGAACGTCGTGTGATGTCACGAATCGATGCGGCCTTGAGAATTAACTATCAGATCATTTCTGATGATGTTGCCCTGAATGACCCTTACGATCCTAATTTTGTTTTACCGCGCTATTTTCTACTACTCGCAGAATTAGATCAATTTGATCATGCACTAAACTACGAATTAGAACAATTATCTGAAAAAGATCAACAAATTGCTCGAATCTTATCCCTATTTAACCAGAAATTAAACCTGATCACGGGGTCTTTGTACGACACAATTGTACAAACCATGTTACCTACGCCTGAACATGTGAACTTTTCAGAAAGTGGTTTGAGTTTCTATAGTGAAAAACAAATTCAAGATGGTACCTATATCCACTTAACCTTGAGCCATCCTGAAAACTTCTTCCATATTGCAGCGATTGCGCAAGTGGTGTACAGCAATGAAGAGGAAAATGGCAAGTGCCGTACGGGAGCATACTTTATTACCTTGCACCCGCAAGATCGTGTCAAATTGGCTGACTGTATTTCTTTGACGGTCGAAGATCATTAAAGCCAGAACCTTGGACTAGTTTTGGCTTTTTAACTTTTGGGCAAGTTTCCGACTTGCCTGAAGATCTTTATAAAAGTAAACGAACAAACCTGACAATAAAACCACTGCACCCAAAATCACCATCATCGAAAGTTTTTCCTGATTCAGTACCGCACCTATAAATAGAGCAATCATCGGCGTCATAACGGTAGTCAGCGATAAAGTCGTGGGTTGAATTTTCTGCACCAATTTAAAATAACAGAACATCGCAATCAATGATGCCATGATGACCGTATATAGCAGCGCCAAACAAGTTTTCAAATCGGGCATTTGCTGCGGTGCATGCTGCCAAATAAACGGCACAATACAGATAGCCGCCAATGTCGACACCAAAATTGAACCTGTCGCTTGTGCAACGGGTTCAATATTTGCATTAACTTTTTTCACCCAGAAAATCGAGGCTGCATAAGAAAATACACTGAGTAACATCAACCCAATCCCAAACGGATGGACATGCTGTGCTGTACCTGCAAGGCAAATGATCGCAAGTCCCAGCAGTGCAATACACATCCCAAGCCACTGCATCGCACTCAAATAGGTCTTAAAGTAAAAACGTCCGATCAGCCCTGCCATAATCGGTGCTAAGCCAAACATCAATGCAATCATGCCTGAACTAATATAGTTGGTCGCCACATAGGTAAAAAACTGCGAGCCAATCAAGCTAAAAGAACCAGCCAAATAACTATGCCAAGCGACTTTATCAGTGGGGAACTGTCGCTTTAAAACCAATAACAAACAAATCGCCAAAGGCAACGCGATGAAAAAACGTAATACCAACGCCCACAGCATATGTAAATCGGTCACACTCCACACAATCGCTAAAGGCGTTGTGGACCAAATAAAAACCAATAATCCATAGGTTGCCATCAGATTGGCTTTAGAAGACATAATCAGCTCGATGCTAAATGGCAGTTTTGCGTTTTTGCTTTTGAATGGTTTGGTCTAAAGAACTAGAAAATTCTCGTTTATCACGCTCAGAAATAGGCGGTGGCCCACCCGTGTTTACACCTGCGCCACGTAATGAATCCATAAAATCACGTAAATGTAGGCGGGCTTTGACATTGGCTGTAGTATAGATTTCACCACGTGGGTGAATTGCGATTCCACCCTTTTCAATCACCTGCGCCGCCAGCGGAATGTCTTGTGTCATCACAATATCATTCTCTTTCATGCGTTCGATGATTTCTTTATCCGCGGCATCGGCCCCACTCATTACTTGAATTGAATTTATACGAACGGAAGGCGTAATCCCTACATTTTGATTGGCCACAAAGGTCACTTCAAGCTGATAACGATCTGAAGCACGTAAAATCACTTCACGTAAAATTTTAGGCAATGCATCTGCATCGACCCAGAGTTTAAATGGCAGCACTGCACATCCATAAACAAAAGAAACTGCCTTAGTCTAACAAACTCAGTGCTTGAGCATAATAGATAAAACCGCTCAAAATCACTTATACAAAGCTTGCTTCATACTTTTTAAGTATCAGGAAGAAATACTTTGCTTTTCTATCTGTCAAATAAAGTAAGGCTTTACTCTTTTTTGATGATTTTCCAGTAAAAATAAAATATAGCACTTGAAATATAGAAATAACCCTCGATTTAATAGGGATATATAACCTCATTCAATCGTGCATATGAACAATCAAAATAGTCCAGAAATAATCACCATTGATGACCAAAACTTTGGTAGCCACGTCGAGCATTGGAATTTACTCACAGATAACCCAGCACAAGATGTCCCTAAATGGTTAGGTTTAGCTTTAAATGCACCTATCATGCCGATGGGTTTATGCCAGACTGAACAAGATATGGATGCGGGTTGCTGGCTCATTCAAGGCCCAAGTCAAGCGGCTGTTCAGCTGACTCAAGTCATCGCGGTTGAAGACAATAAACCTAAAGCCGTTAAAACTGCATTTCCAAGTTTTAATAGCCCCTATAAAGTGTCTGCTGTGGTTGAACGCATCATTCGAGGTCACTCCAACACACAAGCCGTTTTACGCTTAAACTTAGGCAATAACAGCATCGTCTACGCTTATGACAGCTTATATAGCGTTAATCATGCTCAATACCAAAAAGACCAAACCTATATTGCACATCTCAACGCATGGGCATATGAACTAGAAGCGGTCGCAGAACACGAGCAACTGGTGGTTGATGATCCTGCATCGATTAAACATCATCGTGCCTTGAACGATATTTTGGCAGCAAACAATGGCATTGCTCCTGCAAATCTACAAGAACAGATTGATGCATGGGAACCAAAGTCGGATGATGACAAAAAACCTGTGACTGTCGATTTTTCAAAAATGGTCGCTTATTTGTATGGCGAAAAGATCGGTCAGGAAGATGAAGCATGGTTCCAAGGGAATATTGTTGGCAAAACCAGCATGCAATTTATGGAACAAGACTACACTCTGCTTGATGTTGCCTTGATTCATGAAGACAACCAACCTGCGACACTGATTCGTATTGCCACTAAAAATCCAGAGTACGCTAACTTTAATATTGGACAATACATTCGCGGCAATATTTGGATTCAAGCCAATATTTATGCATTAAATCAATAACTTATAAAACAAACCAACGCAGACTATGTAAAATCGATGAATAGGCTGTGTTGGCTTTTTTATTTATATCAGTACGATTTATTTTAATTTGAATTCATTTGTATAAAACTTATCCACATATTTTATTATCTCTTAGTATTTTAAACTCATTTAAAAGAACTTTTATCCACAGTTTTAAATTCAATTATCTTATTTTAACGATGAATAATAAAATCCTAAGTTCTATGACTTTCAGATAGTTAGTTATTGCTAGCTGCTGGCTTCTGGGTTAACTCAGCATAAACTTGAATATTTAAGTGATTATGTATAGTGGAGATCTGATTATTTTTAATTAGTACTTTATTTAAGCATTTTTTTATGTTAAAAATACAAACATGCAATAGGATTTTAACGATAATTAAATCGGAATAAAAACTTCCATGAAAATTATGCAAGAAGAAAATATACAGCATGTTGAACATCAATTAGAAAAGCGTTATCAGCTTGACGCTTATTCGTGCATGTTTTTTGTGTTAGGCATGATGATTTCTGCCTACTTCTTACATCAGTTCATCTTGTAACTGATTTCACGTCGCAGCCCAATTCAAAAAAAGCCAACGTTGTTGGTTTTTTTATGTCTAAAAATATCTGCTACGCCGTATCACTGGATCATTCTTTCCATGTTCTACGCTAAGAAACATGACACCCACAAAATTACTTGTATCTCATAAGCAAAATTGCTCCCTCCCCCTTACTCGTCGCACTCACCTACCACAGCACAAATTGGTGAAAAGTTTTAGACATTGAGACATACATACAATAAAAAATAGCAATTTTAGATATAAAAAAACCTGCAAGTCTAAACTTACAGGTCTCTGAAAATACTATAAAAATTAGAACAAACGGTTCATACCATTTAAAGTCGCTACACGATATGCTTCAGCCATCGTTGGATAGTTAAACGTCGTTTCTACGAAATAATTGATGGTATTGTTTGGACTATTCATCACCGCTTGACCAATATGAATAATTTCCGAGGCGTTATTACCGAAGCAATGTACACCCAGCACTTCCAAAGTTTCACGGTGGAATAAAATTTTCAATTCACCCACAGTGTCACCCGTAATTTGCGCACGCGCCAAATGACGGAAAGAAGCCTGACCCACTTCATACGGAATTTTTTCTTCGGTTAACTCTTGTTCAGTTTTACCAATCGAAGAAATTTCTGGAATGGTATAAATTCCTGTCGGAATATCGACCACAGGCTCTACCCCCACTTCACCGCTCATGTTTGCACCTGCGCAACGACCTTGGTCATATGCAGCAGAAGCCAGTGAAGGCCAACCAATCACATCACCCGCAGCGTAAATATTTTCCACTTCGGTTTGGTATTGATCATTGACTGTAATTTGACCACGGCTGTTTGGCGTAATACCAACATTTTCTAGACCTAAGCCATCCGTATTTCCAGAACGACCGTTACACCACAAAATAGCATCTGCTTTAATTTTCTTACCGCTTTGTAAATGTAGCACCACGTGATCATCATACGTTTCAAGATGATCAATCTGCTCATTATGGCGAATCAAAACACCTTGTTGACGTAAGTGATAAGACAAAGCATCAGAAATTTCATCGTCTAGATAACTCAACAATTTATGCTGTGTATTAATCAAGTCAACTTTATGATCTAGTCCAATAAAAATAGACGCGTATTCACAGCCAATCACACCCGCACCATAAATGATGATTTTTTGGATCGAATAATCAAGGTCTAAAATTTTGTCCGAATCGAATACACGCGGATGATTAAAATCAAGCGCCGCAGGACGGTATGGACGGCTACCCGTTGCGATCACGATTTGTTTGCACATGATCGTTTCTTTGATGCCTTCAGGGCTAAATACTAAAACCGTATTTTGGTCTTGAACATAGGCACGACCATGGTAAATATCAATTTTATTGCGGTCATAAAAACGTGAGTGTGTATCAACCTGTTGTTGAATCACTTTATGTGCATTTTGAAGCACTTGCTTCATTGTAAACTGACGCCAGTCGCCCATTTTTTTAAACATTGGGTCACGGCGATAACGGATAATACTCGATACCGTTTGACGTAAAGCTTTACTTGGAATGGTCCCCACGTGGGTACAGTTACCACCGAGCTGCTCACGCACATCCACAATCGCAACACGCTTTCCAGATTTGGCAAGTTTCATTGCCGCGCCTTCACCCGCAGGGCCTGAACCTAGAACGACCGCATCGTACTTAACGAAAGTTCCACCAACGACCTCTTTTTTACGTGGCATTCAACGCTCCTTCTTCAAAAACTTATTACTTATCTTGGGCATATTATGACGTAATTGCAGGCAATTTGCTGTATTTAGCTTACATATATTAAGTGATAACCACATTTAGTAAATGAATAGTATTTCCGCCCTATCAATTCGCATTTCCGCTATACTAATACTGCTATTTTTAGCATCTCCCCCGTCAAAAACAGTGGAATAGTTGAATATGTCTGAAAACCGTAAACCTGAGCAGGGTATCAAACTTCGTGGCGCAGAAAAGGTCGCGCGTATACCTGTAAAAGTTATTCCTACGGTTGAAACGCCACGCAAGCCGGATTGGATTCGCGTGAAAATGGCAGCACCCGAAGAAGTGCAACGCATTAAATCAACCCTACGTGAACAAAAACTACATACCGTTTGTGAAGAAGCTGCATGTCCAAACCTACCTGAATGTTTTGGTGGGGGTACTGCAACCTTTATGATTATGGGTGACATTTGTACACGTCGTTGTCCTTTCTGCGACGTGGCACATGGCCGTCCTAATGCACTTGACGCAGACGAACCACGTCACATGGCTGAAACGATTTCAAACTTAGGTTTAAAATATGCCGTAATCACCTCTGTAGACCGTGATGACTTACTTGACGGTGGTGCACAGCACTTTGTTGATTGTATTAAAGAAGCACGTGCATTAAGCCCGAATACTTTACTTGAGATTTTGGTACCTGACTTCCGTGGTCGTATGGACATTGCGCTTCGCATTATGACTGAGTGTCCACCTGATGTGTTTAACCACAACATTGAAACTGTGCCGCGTTTATACAAAGCGATGCGTCCAGGTTCAGACTACCAACACTCTTTAAATCTGTTAAAAATGTTTAAAGAATATTGCCCTGACGTTCCAACCAAATGTGGTTTGATGGTCGGTATTGGTGAAACTGAAGAAGAAGTCATTTCACTTTTAGATGATTTGCATGCACACGGCGTTGACTATGTAACAATTGGTCAGTATTTACAGCCTTCAAAAGAGCATGCGCCGATTGACCGCTTCGTTACACCAGAAGAATTTGAACGCTACACTGCGCATGGTCAAAAGCTGGGCTTTAGAAATATTTGGGCAGCGCCGATGGTTCGTTCAAGCTACTTCGCTGACCGTCAATACTATGGCGAACCTGTACCAGCAGTACGTCGCAAAGCAGATCCTGCGAAAAAGATTGCTGTTCAAACGATTGAAGCTTAATTTGCTGTGGTGTTAAACAGTTAAACGCAAAAATTAAAAGCCCTCATATGAGGGCTTTTTTTATTACGACCTTCGTTCTTTATATTTTTCAATTACGTATTCATACATTTCTAACACAGTCATTGTTCAATAAACGTCCTAATCTAATTCAAAGTCTAAAATAATCGTGATACTACACATCACATCAAATTCATTTTATTACACCTTTTTAGTCTACGTTTTACCTTATTTTCCGTGGAATTCTATAAAACGTATGACTGACCTCACGGTGTAAACAACGGGAGGTTTCAATGGGTTTCATTTTCGCCATTCTGTTTTTAATCTGTATCCTCTGGGCTATTTTTTATTTTGAACTCAGTCACTTGCTTGGCGCTGCAATGATTATTTTTGCATCCCTCTTCGCTGCTATTTTTATCAGCCCATGGTCATTACTTCTAGGTCTACCCTTAATTCTTCTCAGCCTGATTGTGGTTATTGATCCATTACGCAAGTCCTTAATCACGCAACCTGCCTATAAAGCGTTAGCCAAAGCCATGCCGAGTATGAGCAGTACCGAACGTGAAGCATTGGATGCAGGCACCAGTTGGTGGGAAAAAGAATTATTTATGGGTGCACCTGACTGGAAAAAATTTGATGGTTATGTCTATCCAACATTGTCTGCTGAAGAGCAATCCTTCTTAGATCATGAAGTTGAACACCTTTGTGGTTTACTGAATGAATGGGAAATTCATCATCACTTAAAAGATCTTCCTGTTGAAGCATGGCAATACATCAAAGAACAAGGCTTTTTAGGTTTAATTATTCCCAAAGAATACGGCGGTCGTGCATTTAGCTCTTTTGCCCAAAGCCGCATCATGAGTAAAATTTCTTCACGTTCACTGACCACTGCAGTCAGTTGTATGGTGCCCAACTCTCTAGGCCCAGGTGAGTTGCTTTTACATTATGGAACTGAGGAACAAAAACAACGCTACCTACCAGGACTAGCCAAAGGTGAAGAAATCCCCTGCTTTGGTTTAACCAGTCCCGAGGCTGGTTCAGATGCGGGTGCAATACCGGACACAGGCGTGGTCTGCTATGGTGTGTTTGAAGGCCAAGAAGTACTCGGTTTACGTATGAATTTTTCAAAACGCTGGATTACACTGGCGCCTATTGCGACTGTGATTGGTCTCGCTTTTAAACTCTATGACCCTGATGGACTATTAGGCGATGCAAGCAAAACTGAATACGGCATCACCTGTGCCTTATTACCTGCCAGTCATGACGGTGTCCAAGTCGGTGCACGACATAATCCTGGTTCACCCTTTATGAATGGCACGGTCGATGGACAAGATGTTTTTATCCCACTCGACTGGATTATTGGTGGGGTGGAAAATGCAGGTAAAGGTTGGCGCATGCTGATGGAATGCTTAGCTGTAGGTCGTGGAATTTCTTTGCCAGCACTCTCTACTGCTTCAGCTGAAATGGCCTATTTAAGCGTCGGTGCTTTTGCCAAAGTTCGCCAACAATTTAAAATTTCTGTAGGACATTTTGAAGGCGTGCAAGAAGCCACCAGTGATATTGCCAGCGGTGCGTATATGTTAGAAGCTTTTCGCTATATGGTGACTTGTGGTTTAAATGAAGGTGGAAAACCTGCTGTTATGACAGCTATGGCCAAATACTATGCCACCGAAACCATGCGTAAAATTGTCAATCATGGGATGGATGTCGTTGGCGGACGGGCAGTACAAATGGGGCCGCGCAATTTTTTAGCATTGAATTATCAAGCCATCCCCATTTCAATTACCGTTGAAGGGGCCAATATTTTAAGCCGTTCTTTGATGATTTTTGGTCAAGGCTCAATACGCTGTCATCCTTATTTATATGAAGAACTTCAACTCCTTCAAGCAGAAGATACAAAGGCAGCTTTAGCGCCTTTCGACACGCTACTTTTTAAACATTTGGCTTATACCTTTAACCGAACAGCCCGTTCATTCAGCTATGGCATATTCGGTGGACGTTCAGATGCTTCCGCACAGACAGATGCTTTCTCACGTCCTTTTTACAAAACCATTAACCGTTTCAGTGCAAACTTCGCTTTAACCGCAGACCTATGTTTAGGCTTACTTGCAGGTGATATTAAGCGTAAAGAAATGCTTTCAGGGCGTTTGGCTGACATTCATGCCCATCTATTTATCGCGACCGCTATTTTGAAGTTTTATGAAAAAGGACAACGTAGTGAGGCTGAACAACAACATGCTCAACTGGCTTTAGAAAAAGCATTTGTCCAAATTCAGGGTGCATTCGATGGACTATTCGCAAACTTTCCTATGCGAGCGGCAGCTTGTGTAGTCAAGTTCATCTGTTTCCCTTTTGGTCGTGTTGCCCAGCAACCAAGTGATCAGCTAAAAACGCAATTAGGACTTTCGATCATGGAAAATAATCCTTTCCGTGAACAACTGAAACAGCATGTTTTTTACAATACCGATCCTAATGACGTCTTTGGGCGTATGGAAAATGCATTCCAAGCCGCATTAAAGATTGATCCGCTGTGGACGAAGTTTAAAAAAGCGGAGTCTAAAGGACAATTTGAAGGCTTAGATTTTGAATCGCATATTCAACATGCACTTGAAACAGGATTCATCAGCCCTGAGGAAGCGGATCAGTTGCTTAATTACAATGCTCAACGCTTCGATAGTATGCTCACCGATATTTTCGATCATGAGCTTGAACAGACACTAGATTTAAAGAATCCCTAGCATACAAAGACTTCCGAGATTCAACCATAACCCTCTCATCGGTTTTCAAAACTCCTAAAAGATAAAAGTCCGTTCACGGGCTTTTATTTTATCCACACAATATAAACCAAGACAACAAAGCGAAGTTTTAAATCCAATACACGTTTAAACGATAATAGAACTCTTCCACTTCCAAACGAACTTGATATCCCAGTTGGGTAAGTTCTGCTGAAAAATGACGAATATCTTCTAGGGGTAAATGTTTTGGCAGAACTGTAAATACCGCAGTATTTCCCTGTTTCGCACTCTCCTCAATTAGTGAGGCTAAACGTAATTTGTAGATCTCAATATCTAAATACGCTTGGTTTGACATAATTTTTGCCTGTTCGGCATTAATAAAAGCAGCCATCTTTTCCTCCAAGTTAGCACCAGTTTTAACTATGAAACTAACGTAGAACACAGCAGCGTGTAATGTGATTTGGTAACACTGTGTAGTTATTCTTAAAAATAAATAAAGATAAGAATCAAGTCGATTTAAAAACTCATCCACTACAATCCAAATTTTTCTATTCACCAAACTCACTTACCGTTACAGAAAAAATAAATAAAGTTACCATCTGTTTTATTTAAATAATAATTGTTATCATTTGCAATATTGTTTACTAATACACCAACTCTCTTCCATGAATAGCACCACTCAAATTGATGCCTTGGTTCATTCGGAAAAAGTCCGTCCGAAGCCTGCCAAAAAGAAGAAAGTCGACACACCTGTTAGCTACCGTCTGATGGTGTTATATCGATTTGCACTTGCCTTGCTTGGAGGGTATCTCCTTGCTGCTCTCTCTGCGTTAACCATTGCTAAAGTCTTTATTGCAAATCCTGTGAATGCGGCCATGAACGCCACCCTCATTGCATTTAGTCTTAACTGTGCTGCCTTTATTTGGGTCTTTATGGTTCAAAAAACCTTAAAAGCAACGCTCGGCATTGCTGTGCCATGTATTGCACTGTATGCCCTACTCAAATTTTTAGGATAGTTTTTCAATGCGTGTTGATCAAAAAGCGGAAGGACCGCGCCAATCCATGTCATGGTTGCATACATGGGCCAGCCTCATTTTAGGGTGGCTGCTGTATGCAATTTTTGTGACTGGAACCCTGAGTTTTTTCCAAAATGAAATTTCTACTTGGATGAAACCCGAAACACATCAATCTATCCCTGCGCAGTCTCAAGTGCAACAGATGCAGATCGCGCTCAACTATTTACAGAAAAACCACCCAGATGCAGGCAGCTGGAATATTCAACTGCCCAACTCACGCCAAACCACAACTGAAGTGACTATTCGTGCCGTTGGCGAAGATCCAAAAGCACGTCGTGGTGGAACACGCATCACCTTAGACAGTGCGACTGGTGAAGTGATTGAACCACGGGATACGCGCGGTGGTGGCTTCCTATATCGTTTCCATTTTGAATTGTACGGTTTACCCCGCCTGTGGACGCGTTGGTTGGTCGGGATTGCCACCATGTTCATGTTGGTCGCAATTGTCAGCGGCATCATTACCCATAAAAAAATCTTTAAAGATTTCTTTACCTTTCGCTCAGGCAAAGGTCAGCGCTCATGGCTAGATGCACACAACGCAACCGCTGTTTTTGCACTGCCTTTTCATCTAATGATTACCTTTAGTGGCTTACTGCTACTCATGTTTATGTTCATGCCTTGGGGGATTAACCAAGCGTATGAAAATCGACAACAGTTTTTACGTGACCAACAGGCCAGCATGATTGAGCAGCCCCAAAAAGCTGAAGATGTGCAGCGCGAAGGTCGAAGTCAACGCGAAGGCGAAAGAGCAGCTCGTGGAGAACGGGGACAGCAACGCGCTGAACATGCTCAAGATCGTGGTGAGGAACGTCCAAAACCCGAACTCCGCCCTGCACCACTGACAGACTTAGCGCCAATTATGGCAGCGGTACAACAACAGTGGAAAGACAATCCAATTGCTTCGATTAACATTATTTCGCCCAATACAGGCCAAGCCAAAATTGAGTTGCGTGCTTTACGTGCTGAAAGTGTCGCGCATCGCAATGTGTATGCAACCCTCAACTATAATGGCGTCACGGGTCAAGATGAAACGGATAAAAATATACGAATCAAAAATCCATCGATTCCAAGTGGCATCTATAACGTGGTCACTGTCTTACACGAAGCGCGTGGCCTCGACTTAGCACTGCGTTGGTTATTATTCTGCTCAGGTATTTTAGGTACGCTCATGGTGGCTACAGGTCTGATCCTTTGGTGTGTAAAACGTGCACCCCAACAGCAGAAACAAGGCTATAAATCGTTTGGTTTCCGACTGGTTGAAGTCCTGAATATTGCAGCCATTATTGGTTTGCCTTTGGCCTGCGCGGCATATTTTTATGCCAACCGTTTCATTCCAGCGGATGTAGAAATGCGCCTAAACTGGGAAATTCGTAGCTTCTTTACCGTATGGTTACTCACGCTAATTTATGCCATTTTCCGTACCCACCGCCAAGCATGGTTAGACTTACTTTTATTGGCAACACTCGCTTTCGCCCTGCTGCCAGTGGTCAACTTGATGACAGGCGGTCAGGCTTTGTGGAACAGCATTGCGCAGGGTCAATGGATGATTGCATCGGTTGATTTAGCCATGTGGGTAATGGCAGTGATTTTCTATTTCGCTTATGACAAAGTTAAAAAACATCAAGGTTTGCCGAACAAAAAAGTGAAAGTACCTGTTCAGGAGGCCGAAGCATGATTTGGTTTCTGATCATTTGGACTTTAGCGACCTTAGGTTTTTTTTCACTTGCCAGCAGTATGTCTAAGCACCAAAAGCAAATCTTTGCTAAAGAACTGACGCTTCAGCAAACACGCTTAGCAACCACCGTGGGTTGGTTACTGTTAATTGTTTCTTTGCTCATTTGCTTAACACAAGGACATTGGAGCACCGAAATCAGTTATTGGGTCGGCGTGATTAGCTTCGCAGCACTGTTTGTTGGCCTTTGCTTGAGTTATTTTGAGCAAAAAATTAAGAATATCGCTGTTTCAGTTTTACTCTTATTTATATTCAGCCTAACTTTGCACCTGATCTGAACCTAAAAGCCAATCTTCGGATTGGCTTTTTCACTTGAAAGCATTAGGCTATCCACAGTTTAAATCTTTGGTTATTTATATGCCTCAATCTCCTAAAATTCCTGCTGAATTAGTCAACCTTGCAACAACGGGTAATAGTGATGCTCAATTTGAACTTGCTGAACTGTATATGCAAAGTGAAAATGAAGATGACATTACGCTTGCAGAAGAATGGGCGCTCAAAGCAGCAGCATTGGGTCATGTGGAAGCCATGTATTGGCTGGGTGAAGGTTATGCTTTTTATGCCAAAGAACTTCGCGAAGAAGATCCGAGCGAAGCTGAAACCTACTTTGGACATGCACATCACTGGTTAAAACAAGCCGCTGAACTGAAACACCCTACTGCAATATTAGAGTTGGCTGGTTTTTACCGTCGTGGCGATGTAGTTGAAAAAGATGTCGCTAAATCGATTGAACTGGTACAACAAGCAGCGGAACTGGGTGAAGCTCAAGCCATGCGTGATTTGGCGTTCATTTATGAAAATGCATTAGGTATCGATGCGGATGAAGAAAAAGCCAAATACTGGCACGACAAAGCAGATGCCGCAGAACAAGAATAAACAAAAGTCCATCCTTTGATGTCATGCCAGTTAGTTAATAAACTGACTGGTATTTTTTAAATTTCATTCGATACGCCATAAGGTCATCCGCAACCTAAACAAGAATAAAAGCAATGCTTTTATTTGCAGCGTAAGACGAAGTAGTCGTCTTTAAAGTGAATTGTTTTTTGCAACAAAAGGCGCTCTACATTCAGAAAGTGAACAGATTTTGTGGATGACAATTGTTTTTGGTTCTTTTGAGGAAACACAAGAACCAAAAACATTAGACTTAAAACTTACGCACAAAAATAATATCTAAATCCTGCTTCGGCACAAAAGTCTTTTCTGTCATTTGAAATTGTGTCGAACTGATCTTTTTCACCTGACCCTTCCAACAAAATGAAACCAACTCATTCGGGTCACGCTCAATGGTCAGTTTAAAACTTTGAATAGGTTTCGCCCAATTTGCACCCGTTTTTAAGATATAGCCCAAAGCTTGATAAGGTGCATATTGTGACTTGGCCTTTTTCAAACCTGCTTTGAAGTTTTGATCCATACAATAGGTCTTTTCATCCTCTTCAGGATATAAAGAGACCGAACCACCGACCAATGGCATGTATTCATGTTGTACATGGGTCAACGCATTGGCCTTAAACTTCTGCTGCCAACTATAAATGATTTGCGATTCCCAATAAATTTCATCGTCCGCCTGATAGGGCTTTAAAAGCTGCTGTACGGTTTTGTCCTGACAACGATACAAACGCTGATTAAGCGTAGAGTCTTGTTGCAATAACCACGGATACATCAAATCTCGATCTGAAAAACCACATTTTTTCAAACCTGCAGTCACATCGACGACGTCACCATTGGAATTGAAGTCACCACCTGTCGTTAAAGCGGGTAAAAATGCACGCACATGCGTTTCTGGCTGAATCTTTTGTGCATTGGCTTGTACTTTAAAGCTTTGAATCAATTGTTCGGTATGCGCAAAATCGCTTTCACGCGAACTGCCCACACGTGGCAAGGGAAATAAAACAGTTTCCGTAATATCTTGAGCGGTAAGATTTTTAAATTGGTAATTCACCCGAATGATGTTTTTACTGATAAACAAATCTTCACTTTGCATACTGATTTTTGGATTTTTCAGATATTGCACACCGCCTGTTGCCACAAAACCCGTGCTGTCATTCGCACTGATCTGCATAGAGATGAACACGCATAGTCCAAGGATTTTTTTCATTTAACATCTTCTTTTCATGTTTATTGTTCTGTTTCCACGCGAGCGCTTGAATGATCAAGCACGATCACTTGTCGGCAGATGCCCTCGACTTGACGTTGCTGTTCAAATACAGATGCAGGCATCGCATCAAAACTGTCAAAGAAACAGATTTCCTGCTCATCTATAGAATAAACCAGTGAGTGGTTTCCGACGCCGTCTAAAGTATCGTAATACACAATGACAAATTTATTTTGTTCAAATGCCTGCAGAATGTGCTGATAATTCATCGCAGACGAAATAGGTAACTTTAACTGTTCAGCTTCGGCATAACTCAATTTTTCTTGTGCTTGAAGCTCTGGGTCTTCATCAGTATAAAATTGAACATCAAAGCCAAACTTCTTTAATCCGACTGCCAAGCCAATAGTTGTCGTTCCGCTTTCTGCATCGTAACCACAGACTTCTATCAACTGTTCAATATCCGCATCGATATATAAATGCTGGAGTAGCATCCATACCGCATAAATACCGCCATTAGCTTCAAGGTTCATTAAGGATTCAGGGATATTCAAAGCCATAACACAATTCAAAAAAGATGATTGTGTTGATAATAAACAAAACATCGTTGGAACTGAATCAATTTCCAAGTACAATACTTCGCTAGTCGAGGGATGCTGCGACTTTTTCACAGGTACATAAATGTGAAATCGCTAGGCTCGACGATCCGGTTCAAATCCCTTTTGAATCAACAACGGCATCCGCGAACTGAATGATCAATTTTTTATATTAGGAGATCGTGATGAACGCGGTTACTGCTTCATTTACAGATTACAAAGTTGCTGATATTTCACTCGCTGATTACGGCCGTAAAGAAATCAAACTTGCTGAAGCAGAAATGCCAGCACTTATGGGCCTACGTAAGCGCTATGCTGCTGCAAAACCTCTTGCTGGCGCAAAAATCCTTGGTTGTATCCACATGACCATTCAAACTGCGGTTCTCATTGAAACCCTAGTTGAATTAGGCGCAGAAGTTCGCTGGACCTCTTGTAACATCTTCTCTACTCAAGACCACGCTGCTGCTGCAATTGCTGCTTCTGGTGTTCCAGTATTTGCTTGGAAAGGCGAAACTGAAGAAGAATATGTATGGTGTTTAGAGCAACAAATCAATGTGAATGGTACGCCTTGGGATGCCAACATGATTTTGGATGATGGCGGTGACTTAACTGCTCTTGTTCATGAAAAATATCCTGCGGTATTGGCTAAAATTCACGGTATTACTGAAGAAACTACCACAGGTGTTCAACGTCTACTTGAAATGTGGAAAGACGGTTCTCTTAAAGTTCCAGCTATCAACGTCAACGATTCAGTAACTAAATCTAAAAACGACAACAAATACGGTTGCCGCCATTCACTAAATGATGCGATTAAACGTGGTACAGATATGCTTTTATCTGGACGTCGTGCACTTGTAATCGGTTACGGTGACGTAGGTAAAGGTTCTGCTCAATCTCTTCGTCAAGAAGGCATGATTGTACGTGTAACTGAGGTTGACCCAATCTGTGCAATGCAAGCATGTATGGACGGTTACGAAGTTGTTGCTCCGTACAAAAACGGCGTTCAAACAGGTAAAAAAGAAGACATCAACCTTGACCTTCTTCAAAACACTGACTTGATCGTAACTACAACGGGTAACTACCACGTATGTGACGCTGCAATGTTAGATACATTAAAAGCTGGTGCAGTGGTGTGTAACATTGGTCACTTTGATACTGAAATCGACACCAACTACTTACGTGGTTACAAGTGGGTTGAAGTGAAGCCACAAGTACACCAAGTGTATCGTTCTGAAAATGACAGCGATTATTTAATCCTACTTTCTGAAGGTCGTCTGGTGAACTTGGGTAATGCAACAGGTCACCCATCACGTGTCATGGATGGTTCTTTTGCCAACCAAGTCTTAGGTCAAATGCACTTATTCGCTGAAAAGTTTGCGGATCTTGCTGAAGATCAAAAACAAGCGTCGATTCGTGTAGAATTACTTCCTAAGAAATTAGATGAAGAAGTTGCGGCAGCAATGGTTGCTGGTTTTGGCGGTGTGTTAACAACTTTGACTCAAGTACAAGCAGATTACTTGGGTGTTCAAGTTGAAGGCCCATTCAAGTCGGATGCTTATAAATACTAAGTTTTATATTTCCCCTCATCCTAGCCTTCTCCCAGTGGGAGAAGGGACTTTTCATTATTAATACAATTTATAGTGAAAGTCCCCTCTCCTGTGAAGCGAGTTTTAAGCACTGCTTTAAAGCTACGCGCAAGAGAGGGCTCGGAAGAGGTCTAAATAAAAAGCATTTATAAAAAGGATTTGAACATGTCGAAACACATTCCTATTTCTTTTGAGTTTTTCCCGACCAAAACGGATGCGGGCGCAGAAAAACTGAAAGTCGTACACCAAGAATTACAGCTGCTAAACCCAGAGTTTTTCTCAATTACCTATGGTGCAGGCGGTTCAACCCGTGAACGCACCTTAGCAGCCATTACTGAATTCAATGGTAAAGGCACACCTGTTGCCCCTCACTTGTCTTGTATTGGTGATGACAAAGCACGTATTGCAGAGTTACTCGACATTTATAAAGATCAAGGCATTGACCGTATTGTGGCGCTGCGTGGTGACTTACCTTCAGGTCAAGTTGGCCTAGGCGAATTACCTTATGCCACGGATTTGGTTCGCTTTATTCGTGAACATTCGGGCGATCATTTCAAAATTGAAGTTGCCGCTTATCCTGAAATGCACCCACAAGCTGAAAGCTTTGATTTAGATATTCAACGTTTTTGTGACAAAGCCAATGCAGGTGCGAATGCCGCACTGACTCAGTTCTTCTTTAATCCAGATGCCTACTTTTACTTTGTCGATCGCATTCAAAAAGAAGGCGTGAACATTCCTGTAGCACCAGGCATTATGCCAATTACCAATGCCAGCAGCTTGATTCGCTTTGCAGATGGTACGGGCGCTGAGATTCCACGTTGGATTCGTAAGCAACTGGCAACCTATGGTGATGACAGTGCCAGCATCAAAGCATTTGGTCATGAAGTGATTGTGAAACTTTGCGAGCGCCTAATTGCAGGTGGTGCACCGAGTTTGCACTTCTACACCATGAACACGACTGACCCTACCCGTCAGCTTGTACTAGACCTCGGTTTAGCATAAGTATTTAAACTAGATTCACCCTATTTGAGAGTAAAACCGAATGCCTCGTTTTTTTATGGAAGCAGAACTCAATGTTGATCACACTGTCGAACTGACTGAAACTGTGTTTCACCACTGGGTAAAAGTTTTGCGTGCTCAAGTCGGTGAAACGGCTACCTTGTTTAATGGACAAGGCGGCGAATATGAAGTGACCTTAAGTGACGTTGCTAAAAAGTCAGCATCAGTTCAGGTCACTGCTTTTAACCCAACCAGTCGTACACCTGCGTTTAAAACTTTACTCGGTCAAGTCATGAGTAAAGGTGATCGTATGGACTATGTCATTCAAAAGGCAGTTGAATTAGGCGTTTCCGAAATTCAACTATTAACGTCTGAACGTTGTGAAATGCGTTTGAAATATGACCGCGACCAAAAGAAGATTGATCATTGGCAAGGCATTGCTATCGCGGCATGCGAACAATGTGGCATGAACATTGTTCCCACTATCCATGCTCCAGTCAGCTTAGACAAATGGCTCGTATCCGAATTACCTGCGACGCGACTTGTACTTGCCCCAAATAAAGAAAAACTCGATGTATTGGCGAATGCAACACCAAACATTGCACTCCTCATTGGGCCTGAAGGTGGTTTAAGTGAGGCTGAAATTATAACAGCCAATGAGCATGGTTTTATCAGCTGGTGTATTGGTGAGCGTGTATTACGAACTGAGACTGCGCCAGTCGTCGCTTTGTCGATCCTCAACTACAATTTAGTGATTTAAATCACATAAACAGCCGAGTCACCCTTTTGTTCTGTTAATATATTGATTATTATGTACAACAATATTACCCTTGACTTATATCAAAATATAAATTGATTGTGTTTTACACAATATATTTAAATTTGAAAAAAGACACAACACAACGCCATTGGGTCATAAAAAAAATAAGGTTTCGCGATTCATGCCAGATATTTCTACAGAAAATCTTGATCGGCACTTGCAGACTGCGCAAATATCGCATTCCATTAGCCATCTTCGTTTCCTCATCAGTAGCTTACTGATTCTTAATTTTTATATTTTCTGTGCATATCACTATAATTTTTCTCAAGATTCTTTTTATTTTAACCTGTGGTTTTTTATTTCCGAGTTTATTCTCAGCATTTTTTGGCTCGTGAACACCGTGTATTTCAACCCGAAAAATCACTCTGCCAAACATGCGCACCGCTGGATTCAAGGCATCTGTTTGAGTATTGGTCTTTTGGTTGCAGCAGGCGTCGTCTGTATCTATTACTATTTACCCAGCCTCTCTGGCAATTTTAACTATACAAATGCCCTACTCTTATCTGCACTTTTAGTGATTGTCACACAGACCGTTTGCCTCACCTATTTAACGCAACGTATCAGTTATTTTTGTTTGGTTTTTATTCCGTCTATCACCCCTTATGTCCTCTCGCAATTTATCAACTTCGATGCCAATCACACTCTTTTTCACCTTGCTGTGAACTTTATTCTGATTGTGATTTTGCTCTGTGCCAATGCCACTAACCGTATTAATCAGCACTTATCCCGTCTCTCAATTAAAAATAGAGAGCTAAAAAAAGAAGCTGAAAAACAAGTCGCTTGGACCGATGATTTATGCAAACAGCTACAAAACGAAGTGAATAAATCCAAAGAAATTGAACAACAGTTACAACTGAATAATCAATTGCTTGAGCAAAAAGTACGTGAACGAACCTTTGACGTTAATCAAATTAATAAAGACTTAAAAAATAAGCAAGAAAACCTATCGCTTGCCCATGAAATTTCAGGTATTCGTCCTTGGGATTGGAATATTAAAGATCGGCTCATTTCCCTGACCAATCACAAACAAGAAAAAGTACTTAAAAATTCCACAGAGCATCAACTTCAGCTTCAGTACCTAATTCATCCAAATGATATTGCCCCGTTTAAATCTGCAATGAAAAGTCATTTACGGGGTCATTCAGACCGCTATGAAGCCACTTACCGTGTGCAACACAATAACGGGAAATGGTACTGGGTACATGACACTGGGCGTGTCATTGCTCGCGATCCAATCAATCAAAAACCCTTACAAATGGTCGGTATCCGACGCGATATTCAACATGAAAAAAGTAACCAAGAACGTCTTCGACTAGCAGCGAGCGTCCTTGAACAAGCTGAACAAGGGATTTTCATCTTAGATGAAGACCTGCGTTATATCGACGTAAATCCCTTCTTTGAACGTTTGGCTGGCTTTGAAGCTGCACAAATCAATGGCAAACATTTGTTTGATATTGTTGCGAACTATAAGTCGCTTCAACGCACCACACATAACCAAATCATTGGCCAACTCCTTAAAAAAGGCGAATACGACGGTGAACTGAATGAAAAGTTTCTGTCGGGCAAAGAGTTGTGTATTTGGATGCATCTGAATGCCGTTACCGATGAGCAAGATCGTGTCACGCATTATATTGGTATCGTGTCCGATTTAACCGAACGTAAACTACAAGAACAGCGTCTTTCTTATTTAGAAAACTACGATACGCTGACTGATTTACCCAACCGTTTTTACTATAACTATCAGCTTCATCAATATTTGGTTTCTCAACAAGATAGCATTAAACAACTGGCGATTATTCGGCTCAATATTGACCGTTTCCGTCCATTGAATGAATTCTTAAGCAATAATGGAGGCGATGAGCTGCTGCGCCAAGTTGCCCAGCGCCTTCGTTTGACCAATGCTGAAGCCCTGATGGTGGCTCACTTGAATGGTGATGATTTTGCAATTGTATATGAGGTCTCTCATATTCGACCCTCAGTTCAGGAACATATCGATCGCATTAATAAAGCCTTTAGTCTGCCTTTTGATATTTTTGGTCAAGAACATATTATTACGCTTTCAATGGGGATTTCGCAGTACCCTGAACATGGTCGTCAACTGGACTACTTAAACAACTGTGCTGAACAAGCGCTGAGTGAAGCAAAACGTTTAGGTGGAAATGCCACAAAGTTCTACAGCCTGAGCAATACCGTTGCATTGGAAGAAGGGATTTATTTAGAGCGCGATTTAAGACTGGCGATACAAAACAATGAGTTAGTGGTTTATTACCAGCCCAAAATCAACTTTCACAATCAGAAAATTTATGGTTTTGAGGCACTGGTACGCTGGAATCATCCAACCAAGGGCATCGTACCGCCAGGTCTGTTTATTCCTATGGCAGAAAAAACCAGCTTGATTTCAGACATCGGTCGCATTGTGATTTTACAAACCGCGAAGCAAATCAAAGAATGGAATAAATTGGGTTTTGATAATATCTGTGTCTCGGTCAATGTGGTTGCCCAACAACTACAACGCGGACAGCTTTTAAAGGACCTAGATGAAGCCCTTGATCGATACAAAATTAGTGGCAGCAGCCTCGAATTAGAAATTACAGAATCCACTTTGGTTGAAAACTCGGAAACGGTAAAAAATCTCCTTGAAACCATCAAATCACGTGGCATTCATATTTCTTTAGACGACTTTGGCACAGGTTATTCCTCGCTGTCTTACCTCACTGATTTCCCAATCGATACTTTAAAAATTGATCGAAGCTTCATTTCAAAAATTGGGCACTGCAAACAAGAAGCTATTGTGAGTGCCATGATTGCCATGGGGAAAGCCATGGGTATGACCGTGGTGGCGGAAGGAATTGAGACCGAACAACAACTGAGTTACCTGCAAAACTTAGAATGTGATATCGCGCAAGGTTATTTATTTTCAAAACCTCTTCCACAGCTCGATGCTACCCAATACTTAAGAGATCATCTAGATACGCCCTCTTATACATACTTAATATAAATCAGACTGTTTTAGCTCTAAGTTTGCCTTAAAAAGCACCAGCTATCACTGGGATATACCAGCAACTAATGGTATATTCGGTCTTGTCTACTAAAAAACCACCAGCTCCGCTGGCTAACCCACGCTACAAAGAGATTCAGATGGACGATCAATCATTAAAACAGCAAGCTTTGTATTATCACGAATTTCCAACTCCAGGGAAAATCAGCGTTACACCAAGCAAGCAGCTGGTCAACCAACGTGACTTAGCTTTAGCTTATTCACCAGGTGTTGCTGCACCATGTTTAGAGATTGAACGCGACCCGTCTACTGCGGCGCTTTACACAGCGCGTGGTAACTTAGTTGCTGTGGTCAGTAACGGTACAGCCGTACTTGGCCTTGGTAACATTGGTCCTTTAGCGTCTAAACCTGTTATGGAAGGTAAAGGCGTACTGTTTAAAAAATTCGCTGGTGTTGACGTTTTTGACATCGAAATTGCAGAAAATGATCCTGACAAAATCGTGGACATTGTTGCTGCATTAGAACCGACTTTTGGTGGTATCAACCTTGAAGACATCAAGGCACCAGAGTGTTTCTATATCGAGCAAAAACTACGTGAACGCATGAACATTCCTGTGTTCCACGACGACCAACATGGTACTTCTATTATTGTCGGTTCTGCTTTGCTAAACGCTTTGCAGTTAAATGGCAAAAAAATTGAGGAAATCAAGATTGTTGCTTCAGGCGCAGGTGCTGCAGCATTATCTTGTTTAGATCTTCTTTGTGCAATTGGTGCGAAGAAAGAAAATATCGTTGTGGCTGACTCTCGCGGTCTGCTCACCACGAAACGTGAAGGCTTAGATGAGTCTAAAAAACGTTATGTACAAGATATCGAAGGCACTCAACTGGCTGACGTGATTGCAGGCGCAGACATGTTCCTTGGTTTATCTGCTGCGGGTATCTTAACCAAAGAAATGGTTAAGGTCATGGCGAAAGATCCGATTATCTTTGCACTTGCAAACCCAGATCCTGAAATTCTTCCTGAACATGCACATGAAGTTCGTGATGACGTGATCATGGCGACAGGTCGTTCAGACTATCCAAACCAAGTGAACAACGCACTTTGCTTCCCTTACATTTTCCGTGGTGCTCTTGATGTAGGCGCAACAACGATCAATGAAGAGATGAAAATCGCATGTGTCTATGCAATTGCGCGTATGGCACACATTGAAGCAGATGCAGCATCTTATGGTGAAAAATCAGCATCTTTTGGTCGTGACTACCTTATTCCACGTCCACTCGATCAACGTCTGATTTTAGAAATTGCACCTGCTGTCGCACAAGCAGCAATGGACTCTGGTGTAGCTGATCGACCAATTCAAGACTTCTCTGCTTATCGTCAGCGTCTGTCTGAGTTTGTCTACAACTCTGCATTTATGATGAAGCCTATTTTTGCTCAAGCAAAATCCGACCCAAAACGTATTGCCTATGCTGAAGGTGAAGACCTACGCGTACTTCGTGCAGTACAAATTGCGGTCGATGAAGATCTTGCAAAACCAATTTTAGTCGGTCGAACTGCGGTTATTGAAGCGAACATTAAAAAGTTAGGCTTACGTCTTGAACATGGTGTGAATATCACGATTGTCGATCAAGAAAAAAATCCTGACTACGAACTGTTTGCAGATGACTACTACACGCTCATGCAACGTAAAGGTGTAACACCTGAATATGCGCAACGTGAAGCACGTCGTCGTTCGACCTTGATCGCGTCGATGTTAGTGAAACATGGTAAAGCAGACGGGATGCTATGTGGTACGTATTCAAGCTACGACATTCACTTAGACTTCGTTAAAAACATCATTGGTAAAAAAGAAGGTCACAACTCTTTCTTTACATTGAATGCTTTAATGCTTGAAGACCGCAACCTGTTCATTGCTGACACTTACATCAACCGTAATCCAACGGCTGAACAACTGGCTGAAATGACTATTTTAGCCGCTGAAGAAGTGCGTCGTTTTGGTATGACACCACGTGTTGCGCTACTATCTCACTCAAGCTTCGGTTCAGACCAGACCGACCCAAGCGCACAAAAAATGCGTAAAGTGTTTGAGATTTTGTCGCAAATCGCGCCAGAACTTGAAGTTGAAGGTGAAATGCATGCGGATGCAGCATTGGATGAAAACATTCGTAGCTTTGCATACTCAAACTCACGCTTCAAAGGTTCTGCGAACCTATTGATCATGCCGAACTTGGATGCAGCCAACATTTCATTTAACCTGTTGAAATCAACGTCAGGTAATAATGTCACCATTGGCCCTATCCTACTGGGTGCAGCAAAGCCAGTTCATATTTTGACACCGACAACAACAACACGTCGTTTAGTGAATATGACTGCACTAACTGTAGCTGAAATTCAAGAAGCGGAGAAAAACGGCGAATAATTGTTTGTCGTTATACTCGCATCTTGTGACTTGAGAAAACCTCTATTCTGTAGCATGATGGCTGCAAGAATAGAGGTTTTTTCATGCAAGTTTATTTAGTAGGCGGTGCGGTCCGAGATCAGCTTCTGGGGCACCCCTATCACGAAAAAGATTATGTAGTTGTCGGTGCAACGCCTGAACAACTGCTTGCCCAAGGTTTCCAACCTGTAGGTAAAGATTTTCCTGTTTTTTTACATCCTGAAACCAAAGATGAGTATGCACTTGCCCGTACCGAACTTAAGTCAGGGCATGGTTATCATGGCTTTGAGTTTTATACCGACAGTACTGTTACCTTAGAACAAGATTTAATTCGGCGTGACCTCACCATCAATGCCATCGCTATGGATGATGAAGGCACTCTGTATGACCCCTATGGCGGCCAACGCGATTTAGAGCTCCGTGTTTTAAGGCATGTTTCTGATGCTTTCGTAGAAGACCCACTACGTGTCCTCCGTGTTGCACGATTTGCTGCACGTTATAAAACACTTGGATTTACAGTGGCCGAAGAAACGTTGGCACTAATGCAGCAACTCGCAGACTCAGGTGAACTGGAGGCACTAACTCCTGAACGTGTTTGGAAAGAAACCTCTCGTGCTCTGATGGAAGATCATGCCGATGAATACTTTGAAGTGCTACGTCGCTGTGGTGCTTTAAAAGTACTTTTTCCTGAAATCGAGGCACTCTACGGTATTCCACAGCGCCCTGAGTATCACCCTGAAATTGACTGTGGTATTCATACCATGATGTCATTACAACAAGCCTGTCGTGCCAACTACGCACTGGATGTTCGTTTTGCTGTTTTGGTGCATGACTTAGGCAAAGCTTTAACACCTGTAGACGAGCTACCACGTCATATTATGCATGAAGAACGTGGGGTCAAACCTGTGACTGAGATGTGCGAGCGTCTAAAAGTCCCAACGCAGATGAAACAGCTCGCAATTACCGTTTGTAAAGAGCACCTCAAATGTCATCAAGCCCTGACCTTAAAACCAGGCACTTTATGGCGCTTACTTCAACGCCTAGATGTACTACGTCGTCCAGAACGGGTCGAAGCCTTTGTACAGGCCTGTGAATGCGACTCACGTGGTCGTTTAGGGCTTGAAGATCGTGAATACCCACAATCTTCATATATTTTAAAGGTGATGGATGTGGTGCGAAATATCAAAGCACAAGACCTACCTGCGGATATCAAAGGCCCGGATATCGGTGAAATGCTGATAGAACGTCGAATACACGCAATTGGAGAGCTGAAGGCTCAGTACAGTTAAAACTTGATCGACTCAAATAAAGCGCCACAATCGGCGCTTTATTTAATTTCACTTAAGAAATGGATGCGGGAAAGGTAATTACTTTTTCCAACTGCATCTGTTCAGTGGCAATCATTAACAAACGATCCACACCTAACGCAATACCTGCACATGCGGTCATTTGAGGCAAAGCAGCCAATAAAAACTCATCGATTGGCATCACATGTAAGTCTAACTTTTCACGTTCAGTATTATCCGCTTCAAAACGTGAACGCAACACCTCCGCGTCGATCAACTCATCATAAGCATTGGCGAGTTCCAAACCTTCAATATACAGCTCAAAACGTGCTGCAACTAATTCACCGTCTTCATCCGTTTTAGTTTTGGCAAGCGAGGCCAGCTCTGGTGGAAAATCAGTCAGAAATACGGGCATATCAAAACCTAGACTTGGCTCTACAAAATGCGAAAACAGCAAATCGATATAGCCAAGCCGGTCATCACTCAAGTCCAAATTTAAACCCACGCGATTACAGCAGTCTTTTAATTCTTTCAAACTGGCTTGCAGTGGATTCAAATCCAAGCGATCCATAAACGCATGCTTATAGCTCAAAATGGTAGGGCGAACCTCACCAAAACGCTGCTTTAATGTGACATTCAATAAGTCTGTCACTTCAAACATCAAATCCTTCAAGCTGAAATTCGGTCTATACCATTCCAGCATGGTAAATTCACTATTATGTTTACGACCATGTTCATCATCACGGAAAACTTTACAGATTTGATAAATTGGCCCACTACCACTGGCCAATAAGCGCTTCATGGCAAACTCAGGTGAAGTCTGCAAATAATGCGTTTGTTGCTTGCCTTGTAGATGACGCTGCGCTTGAACTGAAGCCAAATGCACATCGGTCACACCAGCTTGAGATAAAATCGGGGTTTCAACCTCAAGCACTTCACGTTCAGCAAAAAACTGGCGAATTTGGCTATACATTTGCGCGCGAGCACGCATGGCTTTTAAGTCACAGGTTGGCTGATAATGGATCACGTTCTGACTCATGCCTTTGGTCCTCCGTGTGCAGCCCATTCACGGCGTAATGGATAAGTTTTTCTTAAATGATCAAAGGCTTTTTGGTCAATCATTCCCTCTTTTAAGCAAGAACGTAAGGCTTGGTCATCCCGTGCAATTGGATAGATTTCATTTAAATGCTGTTGAAGTGCAGATTCCAAATCTTGCCCTTCAAAATATTGCGCGCACAAAGGCAACTGCGACTCGAAACTTTTATGTGCTTCAAACTGAAAGGTTTTACAAAAGGCTTCATAGATCATTTGTGTACCACGTGCTTTGCCTTCTAAGCTATAACCTGCGATATGTGGCGTCACTAGACTCACAGCTTTCAACACTTGTTCAGAAATCACGGGCTCATGCTCAAAGACATCTAGTACCACTTTACGCTGTGTTTTTTCGATGTCGGCCAATAAAGCCTGCTCATCAATCACAGGCCCACGTGCAGAATTAATTAATATTGCTGTCGCTTTCATCGTAGCCAACGCTTCGGCGTTGAACAAATGATAAGTTGGATGTGATCCTGTTTTGGTTAAAGGCACATGCAATGAAATCGCATCGGCAGTGCTTAATAACGTATTTAAATCGACCTGCTGAATCGTATCTTGCTGTACAAAAGGATCATGACCGATCACATTCCAGCCCAATAGTTTGGCCATATAAGCTAAGCGAGAACCGACATTTCCTAGGCCAATAATGCCCAAAGTAAAACTTTCTTCAGCATTCATCAATGCTGGCTTGAGATGGAGCAAAGCCGTAATCACATATTCAGCCACCGCCTGCGCATTACAACCTGCGGCATTCGCCCATTGAATATTCTGTTTCTCAATGGCTTCAATATCTAAATGGTCTGTACCAATGGTTGCACTCCCTACATATTGAAGTGTGGTGTTATTGATTAATGCTGGATTGACTTGTGTTACGGAACGCACCAACAGTGCTTTGGCATCTACAACATCGGCATGCGTTAAAGTCCGCCCTGCTTTGTGCTCAACTTCACCAAATTCGGCAAAAAAATAATCGGTAAATGCGAGATTTTCATCTGCCACGATTTTCATAATGTTTTCCAACGCTTTTGTTCGCTCTATGATAACTGTTGCACAAGCGCAACACTATGTTGCTCTGCAATACATCTGAATAAACAGTCACAATGTTTCATCTGAATGGTGAAAATCGAATCCTTGAAAGGCTGGTTTCATCTAGTTTGACTACATTCAAAAGGCTGAAAAATATGCAGTGAACTCAGTACGTCTTATGACAATACAAAGCATTAGACAGATAATTCAGTACTGCTAAAAAAAGCCTTCTCCCAACATTTCAGAGAGAAGGCAAAACCTCAAGCAAGTAATAAGCGAGATGAATTATTTAGATTTATAAGAGAGTTTCATCCCCACGATATAGCCTGTGTTGTCCTTAAAATCACCCTTGATCGTACCATCAGGTGTTGAACCTTTTGCATCACCAAACCACATGTAACGGCCGCCTAGGCTAAAAGCAATTTTCTGATTAATATTATATTTCGCTGCCAAGCCCATACCCCAATATCCGTTCACAGGTCCTAACGTTGGAGCTGGGTCACCTGCACCTGAGTCCCACAAACCAGATACAGAAATCGCCAAGTTTGGTGCTAAACGTTTACCGATACCCAATTCAACTGCCGTTTGATCATCGGAATAATTAACCAAAGGTAAGCCTTTGCTTAACTGCTTTGCTTGTGCTGTTGCTGCTTCAAGTACTGGCGGATAGTAAGCAAAGTCTCCCCATGGTACATAACGAACTTTTGCATAAACTGCTGTGGTCGCATTCAGGCCCGTTTGCAGGTTTAAGTTGATAGACTCTGGGGTCGTGATCGTGCCTGAGTTCTGGTGCGAATAATCGATCCCCAACAAATCTGCTAAAGGGACGTCTTCTTGAATGGTGGTTTTATGATCAATTTCAGAGCGATAGGTTAATGAGGCCAAAATCCCCTTTTCAGGTTTGGCATAGCTCACACCTGCAACCCAACCGACTGCTATATCATCAAAAATGTTGTTATAACCACTATTTGGTCCGTAAGTTAAACCACGCAAATGCACGTCTGCTTGGAGTTGCTGAAGTGCTGGGCCAGCATAAATCATGACATTTTTATTCAGGTTATAACCGAATAAGGTCGTGACATTTTTCGACTTGACCTCAACACGCGTCTGAGCATCTTCCGCTGGACTGTTTGTTGCAATGAAGTTATTCTCGCCCTCAAACTTTACTTTTGCACCAAAAGGCTCGTCATAAATCACCGCCAGACGTAACTTCGGGTTTATATCCGTTTTTACCGCATAATTGAGCGTTTGGAAGTCCTCAGCCATATCAGAAATTTTATTTCCACTGATATCTGTCCCAGTCACATCGGGTGAAATATGGCTGTAACCGACTTCTGCATAGGTGCCAGATTCAAATAAAGCATCAATTTGTTGTGGCGAACGCTCAAGACCCGCAGCATAGGTTTGGCCTGCGCATACGGACAGTATCGCCCCAATGAGATACTTCTGATTCAATTTCATTTCTATTCCTTTAGTTACGTTTTAAAACAGCAAGTACCGACCATTCCTATGAAAAGCACTCACCATATCTGATTAAATCTTGGATGACTTAATCCTTTTTGTTGGCCTCAAACATGTATTAAGGCGTATAAAACCCGATGACTCTTATGGCGTATTTGGGAGCGATAAATAACGTATGCTTGGATATACACATTTCAATGCGGATTGGATTTGAAAATTGATAACGGCGGTTCTGTTCTTCTGATTCATCATAGCTCTTCATCCTGTTAAGCTTTGTTCTCTTGTAATCCGCTACAAGACTTCTCTATCTCTGTTATTTTCGAATTTTCTATCTCGTTACTATCATTCGATTTCACATCGATCTTTTTTAAATATGCTTTGGATTTTAAAGAAACCCTCAATCATCCTTAATCGAGGGTTTCTTTAAAACATGACTTACGATTTTCACTCTGAGACGGAGCATTAAATCTGCTTGAGAAGATTAACAGTCTTAAAGCGCAGAGCAACCATGCGAAAGAATGGTTCTAGAATGGTTTAGCAGAATAAATCATCAAATAGAAAGGTTTTGGGTACAGCCACAGTCTGTAGCAACACCCTATTACAGAATGCGTTCAAATCTATTGTTTAAATTTCGACCATATCAAAGTCAGCTTTAGATACCCCGCAGTCAGGACAGGTCCAGTTTTCAGAAACATCTTGCCATGATGTACCCGCCGCAATTCCTTCCTGTGGCCATCCGAGCTGCTCATCATAAACCCATCCACAAACTAAACATTGATAGCGCTTCATGTTGCATCCTCATCTATAAGGGATGACTGAGAGAACAATCCCGCAAACTTCTGATGAATTTTCTGCTTGGCTTTGGGGTAAATATTCATTTTGCTGAAATCGCCTGCATAATGCTCCACCACCCGTTGATCCATCAATTTAAACCACCACTTCGGAATCAGTGCCGGTAAAATCATGGCCCCATAACCTGCTGGAAGCTGGGGTACGTCTTCATAGTTTCTCAGGGTTTGGAAACTTCGCGTTGGATAAGCGTGATGGTCAGAGTGGCGCTGCAACTGATATAAGAACAGATTCGTCACCAAGTTGTTATTGTTCCAACTATGTTCTGGCTGGGTGCGTGCATATTGGCCATTTTCAAGCTGATCCCGCTTTAAGCCGTAATGCTCAATATAATTTACGACCTCAAATAACGTAATGCCGTACAAGGCTTGAGTGGCTTGGGTAACCGCAATATTTTTCCCAAAACATTTCAGCATCGCCGCATGATAAAGCCCTGACATCACCCAACCTTGCAACAACTCATTCTTGAGTGACCAGAAACCGAGACCTTGGCGCTCTAAACGTCGAGTTTCAATTTCAACTGCCGACTTAAAACTACCCACAACCGTTCTCGGCCAAAACTGCCAAAAAGACTCGCCCATTTGCGAAGACGCAGGGTCCTCAGGTGTGGCCACACGGCGATGGTGCCCATAAGGATGCTCAATCCGAAAATGATTATAAGCCGTCGGTGCCAATGCCAAATGCGACAACATTTGTTCTAATTTATTCAGTTTATGACTCAGCTCATGCGCAGTATTAATCGCGACACCATTCAATACGCCCAATAGTGTGCCAATAAGCACACGATCATGTGTTGGGGTGCTATCACGACTAGCGAGGTATAAAGCATAAAAATTGGCACTGTATTGTAGTGGAATAAACAACTTCACAATACGAGCATAGTAGGGATCAGCCTCTAAGGCTGCAATTGCGGTATCAGGTGGGTTTTCGCTGTCCTCACCAATCAATTTGTCTAACGCTGGCATGACCACGTGCATAAAAATCGGGCCTGTCGAGGCAAACACCGAACGCAGTTTTTTGGGGCCAAACTGATAGCTTGCCAAAGCACCCATAGCAATACACGGATAAGCCAAACCAAATAACCATAAATGCCGTTTTTTATCCTTAAACTGATGTTCACTGTGCTGCTGCTCAAGCAAGGTCAGTGCATTCATGCGGTACTCCTTTTTATTTTAGATAGAACACTTGCTCATTATTGGTAAAATCAGTTGTTATCATTATTCATTTTAAGACACTATATATTCAAAATAGGACATCACTTTAAAAATATGAATCCTCACATTCCATCTATTCCAGCCCGATATTATTTGCGTTTGCTGCCTTTATTGCTGGAACGTCAGATGGATTTAACTGAGCTTTTTCAGCTGTTAGGGACGGATTTGAGCAGCTATGTACAACAGGAGGATGCCAAGCTTTCTCTGGCACAAATTGAAACCTTGGTCAGCTATTTACTCAAATTTCCAGAAAACCGTGATTTGGCCTTTGAGCTCGGTCGCTCCTTAAAATTGAGTGCCCATCATTTGGTAGGTTATGCCTTACTCAGCTGTGAAAATGTCATGCAAGCCTTAGGCGTCATGTCGCAATATTTCAGCTTAATCATGCCGAACTTTCGACTAAAAGTGACTGAGTTAAGTAACGTCGTGGTTTTGGACATTCACCCGCTGCAAGCCATGAGCACACTCACATTAAATTTTCATTTAGAAGCCATTGCCGTGGGTTTTTGCAGCAGTTTTGCTGAATTGCTCAACCAAAACGTTAAACCCTATGACATTCATTTATCCGTTTTTCAACCGACTTATGTACAAGCTTTACAGCAACTCAAGCCCGCTCAGTTTCACTTTGGTACACTCATTCGTCCTAGCATTAAAATCTTTATTCAAGCGGATAATTTAGACACTAAACTCCCCAAAGCAGATGCATTTTCATTGAACATTTTGGAACAACAGTGCCGCGAACAACTGAAACAAATCAGTTTAGATGGAGAGATTATTGACTGGATCAGTATGATGCTCCGCGAAGCATCTCCCCCGCCAAGTTTTGAAGACTGTGCTCAAATGTTGAACGTCTCAAGTAAAACCCTGCAGCGCTATTTAAAAAAGCAGAATGCCAATTTTAATACCATTCGTAAGCAAGTTATTCTGAGCCGCGCGAAGCATCTGCTGATGCACACCAACAAAAGCATCACCGAAATTAGTTTTGAGCTGGGCTACTCCACGGCAGCGAATTTTTGTAGGACATTTAAAGCTGAATTAGGTATCACACCTCAGATGTATCGGCTGAATTCCACGCCGAAGATAAGCTGACCTTTGTAGTTTCAATAAAAGATACGTTAATAAGAGTTCATACCAAATAAAACAATGATTATCCTGCCAAAATAAATGTCGTAATTCCTGCTAGTTTTTATTTCAATATCAATAGCAATTTGATATATAACTGTATAATAAAACAGATTTTAAATTTATTTTTGGGGCAAGGATGCGCGAAACTGATCACGAAATTATTCAACTTTTTAAACAACACGTTCACCCCCTTTCAAACAAACTCACCGAAATGTTAAATGAGCATTTCTCCCACCAAACGGAACGTCGTGGTTGTGGCTATACGCAGGCGACACGCGTTTTAGCAGACTATATTAACAGCCCCAGACTCAGCCAAGATTTTGCCGACTTAAAACTGTTTGACCAATACGAAACCAAGACCTTAAAAGTATTGCTTGAGCAATCGCAGTACATGATTTCAGATTGGCATAATTTAGATCTGAATGAGCAAATTCAACCGCTGCTGGCAACAGAAAACAGCTCTGAATTTGCTCAGCAAGTGCAACGTCAGCGTCAGTTACAACACCAATTACGCAGTATCACCGCACAAGCACAACTGAAGGAAACTCAAATTCTGTGCCAACTGATTGCCGATATTATTCTCCCGCAAAGCACAGCGAAAACAGGTTTGGTTGAGCTCGAAGCCTTGGCTGAAAAACCGAAAGTCGGTTCTTGCCCCATGGCTGAAAATTTCTTTCTTAAAATTGCCCATGGTCGCGTCTTAAGACAGGGCGAACTCAATATATTTGTGGATGAACAACAGCAGCCCTTATTGCTGGAAAAACTCAATATGGGAGATGATCATTCCTGTATTAGCCTCAAACCGATCCTGATGAATGGGGTGTGTTTGCCTGCGGGTTCATTGTTCTCAGTCAACTATGATCGCACAGCCATTCAAAACAAAACTCAAAACCAGCAATACAAAGGTTATGTGATCCCCTATTCTGAGATCAACGGCTTTTGGTTTTTAAGACTCACGACCTTAGCCATTTCTCCTGAAAATCGTGCACGTGCTTTTACAACGCATTATCAGCAGCAAGTTGAAAATGGTTTATTTAGTCCGGGAACCACATGCCTACAACAATTGGTTGATGTCGCGACCGCGCAAATACGGAACTAAACGCATGCTACAGGTTTGCTACTCACCGGATTATTATGCTCAGACCCACACCAACAGTATGGAAAAACTGAGCGCTGTCGCCGATGCTTTAGATCCGCTTGGTATCGTGCAGTTCCATCGCCCTGAAAAGCTCTCCATAGATATTTTAAAACAACTGCATGATCCAAAATATGTCGATGCTTTTGACATAGGGTTCCCTGAAAAGTTAGCCACGTTCCAAGGTTTTAAGCCTTGGAATACTCAACTGCGTGATGCGGTGTACCAGATTAATGCAGGGCAAGTCCTCGCAGCAGAATTGGCATGGAAATATCAAATTTCAGCCAATATCGCACAAGGCTTCCATCATGCAGTTTACGAACACGGTGGGTCTTTTTGTACCTTTAACGGGCTGGCTTTGATCGCACAACAGTTTCCAGATAAACGTATCTTTGTGCTGGACTGTGATCAGCATGGCGGTAATGGTACGGCAGAATTTACCCGTCGTTTTGACAACTTTTTTAATTATAGTATTTATGGGCTGGCCTTTGGCTGTCCGACCTACGAACGTTCAGAAACCTATCATGTACACAAACATCAAGGGAACTTCAGCCAATATATTTTAGCTATCCATCAAGCCTTTCAATGTGCCTTAGACTGGAATGCTGATTTAATTATCTTTCAGGCGGGAATGGACTGCCATCAAGATGATCCTTGCGGCTCATCATGGTTCAGTACAGAACTGATTGAAAAACGCGATGAAATTGTATTTCGCTTGGCCAAAAAGCACCAACTGCCTTTGATGTTTGTTTTAGCTGGCGGCTATCAAGCACTACCAGAACTGGTCAAGCTTCATGTGGGGACATTTCAAACTGCTTATAAAACTTACTATGCCGAATAAAAAATGCCAGCATATTGACATACACTGGCATGGATAGCTCGGCTGTTTAATTAAGAGAAATCAAGCTCTTTCTCAAAACCTTTTAACTCATAACGCGCCATCGCTAAGTTAGACTTGGTACGGTCAAGGACCAAATATAAAAACAATGTTTCATTGCTATCAAGCGGACGAATCAAGTGATATTGCTTACCCAAAGTAATCAAAATATCTTCAATGTTATCGTTTAATTGTAATGCTTTCGCAACTTTACGCTTAGAACGCACAACCTCAGTATTACCTGCTGCTGCTAATTCTAAGTCTACACCACTCCCCTGAGTCGCAAGTGCTAAGCCACTATCACTGTCTACCAGTGCAGCAGCAACAAAACCATCAATCCCTGTTAACGTATCTAAACTAACACGTGCCATCTTATTCTTACCTCTAGTTATAGCGTTACCCCAAAAAATTTAAAGACCTAGTTTCTTACGCAACTTTCCAATAAAACCGCGTAATTTATTCATTTGCCCTGTTTCTACTTGTTGTGTATCTGCCTGATACTTCACTTCATTTTGATCGATAAACTGACCTAATTGCAGTAGAACAGCACATGCTACAAAATTCAATACCCTTTCATTACTTAAATTTAAGGACTGTTTTACTTGATCAATTTGTGCGCCTTGTGAGAAACAGGTTGCCATCTTCAAAAAGTCACGACGTTGTAAATCTTTTTCAAACTGAGGCCATATTTCAAGCCTAAAGTTCTGATTCAAGCTGACTTGCGGTAACTGAATCGCAGACGAAGTACTCACCACTTTCCATAGCCAAACTCTTAGATCATAAACGTCTTTATCTTTAATCGTATCTTGGACCAACTGCGCAGTTGCATACGTCTGGTTCAAGGTCTCATTAAACTGAATCTCTTTATTTGGCTCGACCCAAACACGTTCGGTCCGTGTATCGACCAAAGCGAGAAAACCATGTGCATCGAACAACTGAATATAGCCATTACGTGGTGTAAAAATTTCGCTAAAAACCTGTGCCGTGGTCATTACTGGGTTCAGCACTGTAGGCATAACAGATTGAAAAGGCATAATGACTTCAAGTGTTGACTTTACATGCGCGGTAAGTTCATGTTGTGAAAGTACTTTTCTAGATAACCAATCGTGCAAATGCTCTATGTTTGAAAATGGATAGAACAATTGATCTCCGACAATTTGCCCTGCATTTTCAACCTTTTTGACCAGACGCAAATACACAATGTTTTGAATAGTCAGCAACTTTTGAATACCAGGTGAATTAAAAAACACATCATTGACCAGCAATAAATCGATTTTTTGCTCAGCAAGATTGACCCATTTCACATTCAAATTTTCAGGTAAAGACAGTAAAATTTGTTCTTTTATTTGCTCTAACGAGTTTAAACTTAAACCAAATACTGCAATATTTAATACGTTTTTCATGCCTAAACCCACGACAACCTCACCCTTTAAATCACAGCATCACGCCGATTGATATAATTAAAAATCAAAAAATATAGAATTTCTTATGATGCAAGGCTGAGCGGCGCACTGCTTAATCGTGCACTTAACTCTTTGTAGTAATACAGCATCTGCCCCATCAAAATATCTGTGTGGGTGACCGCCACCATGACCATCGGATGCTGTGGGTGGTGGACAGCCGTTAAAAACACTTTGCCATTGTCCGCATCAAGAGTAATGGTTTGGCAGCCCAACAATTGAATTTCTGTAATAAATGCATTCACCATAGCCAACATGGAACTGCTGACTGCTGCAATTTTTCCAGTATTTTCGATATTTTTCTTTGAAGCCAAAGCAAGCTCAAAACCATCCGATGAGCACAACATCACAAAGTCGATGCCTATAACGGTATTTAAAAAGCGTTGTAACTCGATATGGGCAGACTCAATCAGTGCTTGCGGAATTTCACGTGAACTATTCATTTATCCTACCTATGTAACTGCAGATTCAGCTTGCATTTCTATTGTTGTAATTAGTGTTTCAATCATCAGTAAAACATCATCTTGTTCACGCGCATCAACGGCAAACAGCGGAAATTGTTTTTGATGGATCTGCATCCAATCACGGTAAATTTTGAGCTTATGCTGATCTTCTGGATCTAAATGCGTAATGCCAACCGCCACATTTGATCCATACTGCTCAAATGCTTTTAAATAAAACTCTAAATCCTTTAAACGATCTGCTTGGCTATGATCGATTAAGATCACGATTCCCATTGCACCCTTGCAGACAATAGACCACATAAAATCAAAACGATCTTGGCCTGGAGTACCGTACAGGCCTATCTGCGTACCGTCTTCAAGGCTAATTTCACCGTAATCAATACCAACAGTCGTCAAAAATTTATGGTGCGTGCAGTATCAGTATTTACTGCTTCTGTCGTCACGACAGGAATATCAGACAATGCTTGAATGGCAGCAGATTTTCCTGCCCCCATGGTTCCCCCGAAAACAATTTTGTACTGCTGTAGTATCATCAAGAAGTCCCAAGAAGAATAAAATGCCTAATACGTCACATTATATTTAATTTTATTGACAAAAAACATCAAGTTTTAAACCATTTAGTAAAATCCACTTACATATTCCCCTACTTTTTGTATACCTTTTGAGCTTTTTTATACACATGTATACTATTTAAATTAGCTTAAGTATCTGTCTTTTCTTATTATTTAAATTAAATAATAATAATCATACTCAGTTAGGGCGTGATTGGCATTTTTTACCAAGTAAAATTCAATCTATAACTCAGATCAAAAAATACATTTGAAATATTTTTTTCAATCAACAAAACAGGAAACTTCACGTTTTTCATATGTTTAATCGATAGTTTCTTCGCTTAATTTCTGTATCCAAACGTCATTCACCAATTTAAACGAAAAGTCACTATCGATTTTGATTCTTTATTCGGGCTTGAACTGTACGCTTTGGCTTATTCGAATAAGGGTTTAGTTTTTTCTAGTGGCTTATTTTCATTACGGAATGAAACTGTTGAAACTCATCAGAACTGTAATCACGATGAACGTTTAAGAGGCTTCAGTTATTCGATGCATTTATCTCTCTAACGTTCTCATCATAAAAAAATCCTCCAAAGTATTGGAGGATTTTCGGTACAGATTGAAAGCAAGCTTATATTTGCACACTCACCTGACGTTGCTGTCGTGAGGCTGGCAAAAGTTCTTCGAATCTCTGCATCAGTTCAGGGTTCTCAGTTTGCCATTTCGGCTGCTTGTCTTTATCAATCAGTAAGGCACGGACACCTTCAAGCATGTCACCCTGCTCAAACCAGATATCTTGTAAATCTCGCTCCAACTGCATGCATTGCTCTAAAGATAGCCCCCGCCCAACATGCTGTAGCTTTAGACTGATTTGCTTGGCCAACAAAGAACGCTGTTGTAAATTTGCTAAGATCCTTTCAGCCCAATCCATACAATCACTATCTAATGTATTGGCAAGGCTGTCTTCAATTTGAGCCAATTCAGCATGAGAAAAATGCTGGCGAATCGCATCTTCATACTGTTTTAATTCACTAGGCGCAGGTTCTTTTAAATAACGTGCAATGGTCTGCTCAATCGATTGTTGGGTTAATTGCGCGGCATGTCCCAGTTCTGTTTGTAACTGCTCTAAGTGTTCACTCGGCACCAAGTAATCAATTAAATCTAAGTGCAAAGCATCACTACTACTAATCTGTTCACCCGTAACAGCCATGTACACACCGATATCGTCTAAACGAGACAGAAAATGGGTTGCGCCCACATCGGGGAAAAAACCAATTGCTGTTTCTGGCATCGCAAAACGTGATTTTTCACTGCTGACAATAATCTGGCAAGCTTGTGCCAAACCAAAACCACCACCCAAAACATAGCCATCTAAAAACACCAATACAGGTTTCGCATATTGGCGCAGGCTTTTTAGCATGTGATATTCATCGGCAAAATAGCGCTGATAATTGGCAGTTCCATTTTGATAACTGTCATAGAGGAAACGAATATCCCCGCCTGCACAAAAGGCTTTCGGGCTATTGGAGTTAATCAAGATGGCTTGAACTTGTTCGTCCTCGCGCCACAGTTCTAGCTGCTGGCTAATGCCATGAATCATGCTTAAGGACAGTGCATTCAAATGACTCGCGCGGTCTAACGTAATCACACCCAAATGTCCTTGGAGGCTGATCTGTAAATTATTTTCCATGCACAGACTCCTTTTATTGATTTTTAAATTGTGCTGGACGCTTTTCCACAAAGGCTTTCATCCCTTCTTTCTGGTCAGCTGTCGCAAAGATGGAATGGAAAGTACGACGCTCAAAGCGTAATCCTTCACTTAAACTCACTTCAAAAGCACGATTAATGCTTTCTTTAATCATCATGGTGGCCGTGAGGGATCGTTGCGCAATTTTTTCCGCAGCCTCTAGGGTATAGGCCAATAATTCTTCTTTCGGTAGCACACGCGCCACTAAACCACTTTGCTCTGCCTCAACTGCGCCCATTTGCCGTGCGGTTAAACACATCTCCATAGCTTTGGCTTTACCCAATGCCAACGTTAAACGCTGCGTTCCACCGATGCCAGGAATCACACCGAGTGTTACTTCAGGCAAACCAAATTTGGCATTGTCCGCGCAATAGATAAAATCGCACATCAGGGCCAATTCACAACCGCCCCCCAGTGCATAACCACTTACCGCAGCGATTAATGGTTTACGACGCTGCGCAATTCGATCTGCTAAATGGAAAAAATCATCAAAATAGATATTCGGGAAATTCAGCTCTGCCATTTCTTTAATATCGGCACCCGCGGCAAAGGCTTTTTCCGAACCCGCCAACACCATACAGCCAATTTCAGCATCGCGTTCAAATTGGTCTAAGACTTGGTTAATTTCAGCAATCAGTTGACTATTCAAGGCATTCAACGCTTTAGGACGATTCAGCGTAATCACCCCGACGCCTTTACGCTTTTCAACTAAAATTGTGTCCCACTGTAAGTCTTCGATGAATGTTTTTTCCCACTGCATGTTACGATCCTTCTTTTATAGACCAATGCACACATACCTTTAAAATCTCGTGATCACTCACATGTGCAAGAGTCAATTTTTTTCGATATTGGGTTTATAAACTACGAGCAATGACTAAGCGTTGAATATCACTGGTGCCTTCGTAAATCTGACAAATTCGGGCATCACGATAAATACGCTCAATCGGGAAATCTTTCAGATAGCCATAACCCCCAAAGATTTGTAAGGCATTTGAACAAACCCGCTCGGTCATTTCAGAGGCAAATAATTTCGCCATCGAAGCTTCAGTCAAACACGGTTGACCCGCTTCTTTTAAACGCGCCGCCTGATGTACCAACTGTCGTGCCGCGGCAATTTCTGTTGCCATACTGGCCAGTCGGAACGATACCGCTTGCTGCTCGAAAATGGGTTTACCGAATGCCACACGCTCCTTGGCATAACGGGTCGCTTCCTCCAAAGCGGCACGCGCTAATCCAACAGCCTGCGCGGCAATCCCAATACGCCCACCTTCCAGATTCGACAAGGCAATTTTTAAACCTTCGCCTTCTTTACCGAGCAACATACTTTTGTGCACACGCACATCAGTCAAGGCAATTTGGCAGGTGTCAGAGGCATGTAAACCCAACTTTTCTTCGACCCGAATCACTTCATAACCCGGCGTATTACGCGGGACTAAAAAGGCACTCATGCCTTTTTTCCCTGCGCTCGGATCGGTCACGGCAAACACGATAATCACGCCTGCATTGTGCCCTGAAGTAATAAATTGCTTGGCACCATTGATGATGTAATGGTCACCATCTTTCACGGCGCGGGTTTTAATGGCTGCGGCATCAGAACCTGTGTGTGGTTCAGTCAGTGCAAAAGCGCCAATCATTTCCCCTTTGGCTAAAGGTACGAGAAATTGCTGCTTTTGCGCCTCAGTCCCAAATTTCAAAATCGGCACGCAACCGACTGAATTATGTACACTCATAATGGCCGATGTCGCACCATCGGCAGCCGCAATTTCTTCTAGCGCCAGTACATAAGCCAAGTTGCCAGTTGCCGAACCACCCCATTCTTCAGGCACCAACATACCCATAAAACCCAATTGCCCCATTTGCTGTAAGGCTTGCGCAGGAAAAGTCCCCTGTCGGTCCCACTCACTGGCATAGGGTTTAATTTGTTCTTGGGCAAAGCTTTTTGCCATATCCTGAATCAAGACTTGTTCTTCAAAAAACATACCTTGTCGATCCCACTCACTGGTATTCGGTTTCATCTGCTCTTGGGCAAAACTTTTCGCCTTGTCCTGACTCAGGACATGTTCCTCAGTGAATTGCATAAATCCTTTCCTTACAATCTCTTCAATTTAAACAGTAGCCGCAGTTTGTTGCTTAGCAATTTCCTGATTGCGCAGTAAAAAGCGTTGAATCTTCCCACTTGGTGTTTTTGGAAGTTCAGTCACAAACTCAATCAAACGCGGATAGGCATGGGCAGATAAGCGTTTTTTCACAAATTGGCTTAGTTCATTTTCGAGTTCAGTACTGGCTGCACTTTCACCAGATAAAATCACAAAAGCTTTAATCACTTCTGTTCGCTCAGGATCAGGCACACCAATCACAGCGGCTTCAATCACGGCATCATGCTCTAGCAATGCACTTTCGACATCGAATGGGCCTACGCGATAGCCCGACGTGGTAATCACATCATCACTGCGTCCGACAAAACTCATACTGCCATCGGCATGCATTTCAGCGGTATCACCGGTTAAATAATAATGTCCAATAAATGGCGATTTACGACTTTCTTGATAGCCGCCAAACCACATCATCGGAGATTGGCTAATATCCACCGCTAAAATTCCTGGGCTATCGGCACCTAACTCCTGACCTTGTTCATCCAACGCGACAACACGATAGCCGGGACTGGCAAAACCGGCCGAACCTGCGCGAACCTCATGTTCCAATGCATGATGATTACACACCACCATCCCGACTTCAGTTTGACCATAGTGGTCAAAGATCGGGGCATCTAACACTTGTTTGAACCAGCGAAACACTTCAGGATTCAAGGGCTCACCTGCACTGCTGACGACACGGAATTTGCCACGGAGTTTCGCCATTTGCTTTGGATCGGCCGCCATCATCATGCGGTAAGCTGTGGGTGCACCTGCCAAGTTATTCACGCCATAGTCATCAACGATCTGGCATAGACTGTCGGCGGTAAATGCGCCTTCATAAAAAATGGTCGGATGACCCAATAAGAGCGGGCCTGTAATGCCGTAATACAATCCATACGCCCAACCCGGATCGGCAATATTCCAAAACGAATCTTCAGCTCTTAAACCAATCGCATCTTGCATATAGGCACCAAATGCAATCAGCGCTTTAAGGGGCACTTGCAAGGGTTTAGCAGGGCCTGTGGTACCTGAAGTGAACATCAACAAAAACGGATCTTGGATGTTCATCATCACCAATTCGCACTGATCAGATTGGCGATTGACCTCTGCCCAAAAGCTATAATCCCCCTGATACAAACCTGTGCCTTTGGCTCCTGTGACCGTCACAATGGCAGGGCAACCGTCTACTTCCTGTAATTTGTCACGATTGCCCACATCGGTCACCACCAGTTTGCTTTGTGCCAACTGTAAGCGGTGCTCAATGGCTTTCGGGCCAAATGCAGTAAATAGCGGTTGATAGACTGCACCAATCCGCCATGCTGCTAAAATGGTAATAATCAACTCTGGGGTACGTGGCAATAAGCCAGAAACGCGGTCACCTTTAGTCACCCCTTGCGACTTTAAAAAGTTAGCAAATTGGCTGGCACGTTGTTGTAACTCTCGAAAAGTATATTGCTCTTTACGACCATCTTTACCCTGCCAAAACAAGGCAATCTGCCCCGGCAAAGCATGCCGATCACAGCACTCATAACACGCATTCAGCGCATCGACTGAACCTGATAGAAACCGTTGCGCAGCCTGTTGTAAATCAAAGCTTTGCTGCGCTTGTTGATAATTTGAAGTCATCCTTTCACCTCAGTCACATTTTTTGTTATTCACGACAAGGGTTTTTTATCGGGTGCACTCATTGCACCCTTTCATTTCTTTTGAATCAATTTTCTCGGGGTAAATACTGCTGGATAATGCTAGAAAAATCTAAATGCGCATTGCCTTGCAAACACAATTGTTGATAAAGCTGCTGTGCCAAACCACCAAGTAATACAGGTTGCTTGACTTGACCTGCCGCTTCAATGGCCAAACCTAAATCTTTGAGCATGAGTTGCGAAGCAAATCCATCGGTATAGCCACGTCCTGCAGGTGCATTTGGACTAATATCTGGCCAAGGATTACAGATTTCAGAACTCCAGCAACGGCCACTTGAACTATTAATCACCCCTGCCAATGCATGTGTATCAATGCCCAGTCGACTGCCCAATGCCATACCTTCTGCCACCGCCGCCATGGAAATGCCCAGAATCATGTTGTTGCAGATTTTGGCAATTTGTCCTGCACCCACCGCGCCACAATGCACGGTGTTTTTGCCCATAAAACTGAGAATTGGTTTGACCTGCTCATAAGTCACCTCATCGGCACCAACCATAAAGGTGAGTGTCCCTGCTTTGGCACCAATGGTGCCACCAGACACAGGCGCATCACAGACTTGAACCTGATGCTTTAAACCCTCAGCAGCCACATCTTTAATGGTTTGCGGATCGATAGTACTAGAGTCAATACAGAGACTACCTGCTCGCATCACCGCCAGAATCCCCGTTTCACCCAAATACACCTCACGTACATGCTTGGCCGCAGGTAACATACTGATGACGACATCTGCTTGCTCAGCCGCAGCTTGCGGACTGTCACAAACAATCCCGCCACTTTCAGCAAACTGTTGTAAGGCTTTTTCACTCAGGTCATAGCCCAACACTGTTTGCCCTACTTTGAGCAGGTTCTGTGCCATCGAACCGCCCATATTCCCTAAACCAATGAAAGCTATCTTCATCTCGCTACTCCTTAGCGTAAACTGATGGTGGTATTGACTTCCCCTGCTTCTTGACTGTCTTCAAACCAACGACTGGTAATAGTTTTGGTTTGCGTATAGAACTGTACCGCTTGTTTGCCATAAGGGCCTAAGTCACCCAATTTCGAACCACGTGAACCTGTAAAGCTAAAGAATGGCACAGGGACTGGAATTGGAATATTGATGCCCACTTGACCAATATCAATATGGTTTTGGAAGGTACGGGCCACTGCACCACTTTGGGTAAATAAGCCCACGCCATTCCCAAATGGATTGGCATTCACCAGCTCAATCGCTTCATCCAAAGTCTCCACACAAAGAATGGTCAATACAGGGCCAAAGATTTCTTCTTTATAAATACGCATATCCGTCGTGACATTGCTAAACACTGTTGCCCCAACAAAGTTGCCATTTTCATAGCCTTTGACTTGAATATCACGACCATCCAGCAACAGTTCCGCACCTTGCTCGACACCGCTGTTTATTAAATCAATCACACGGGCTTTGGCACGCGGTGAAATCACAGGACCAATGTCCGTATTCGGCTCATGTCCCGCATTCACACTCAAGGTTTTGGCTTTTGCAACCAATTCATTGATCCAGTGTTTACTGTCACCGACCATGACTGCAACCGAAAGCGCCATGCAACGTTGTCCTGCTGCACCAAAGGCTGCACCAACCATGGCATTTAAAGTTTGTTCTTTATTGGCATCAGGCATCACGACCACATGGTTTTTCGCGCCCATCATCGATTGCACACGCTTGCCATGTTGACCTGCCAAGTTATAGACATGCGTACCAACCGCAGTTGAGCCCACAAAAGAAATGGCTTTAATGTCTTGATGCGTACACAGGGCATCGACCACCTCTTTGCCACCATGCACCACATTCAGTACGCCAGCGGGAATACCTGCTTCGATTGCCAACTCGACCAACATCATGGTGGAGAGCGGATCTTGTTCAGATGGCTTCAAAACAAAGGTATTACCGCAGACGATTGCCATTGGGAACATCCACAAAGGAATCATCGCAGGGAAGTTAAATGGCGTAATGCCTGCACATACACCTAAAGGTTGTTGCAAGGTATAGGTATCTACGCCACGTGCCACACCTTCAGTATATTCGCCCATTTGCAAAGTGCCAATTGAACAGGCATGTTCCACCACTTCCAAACCACGCTGAATATCACCTTCAGCGTCGGCCAAAGTTTTACCTTGTTCTGCGGTGAGTACCTGTGCAATTTTCTTGGCATTGTCACGAATCAGTTGCTGTAGTTTCAGCATAATGCGCATACGCGCTTGAATCGGGGTTTCTCGCCAGCTGGCAAAAGCAGATTTTGCTGAAACAATCGCGGCTTGTATTTCCTCAGGCGTTGCAAAAGGGACTAAGCCAATCACTTCTTGGGTTGCAGGGTTGATAATGTCTTGCCATTGCTGGGTTTTAGACTCGACAAACTCACCGTTAATCAAAAGTTTAGCTGTAGTAATTTGGATATTTGAGACCGTATTCATAACCTCTCCATAGGCATTCATTTTTATTGTGTCACTGTTGAAACATACGACTTAAACCGTATATCCAATTTCTGCTTTTCAACTCAGACTAGCAAAGAAAACTTTGACCACCAATGCATATTGGTGCACGATGGTTGTGCAATTTTGCACAGGATGTGGAAAATAAAAAATGAAAGTAGATTGGGATCATCTGCAGTTTTTTTTGGTCTTGGCACGCGCTAAAACCCTGACCAATGCAGCACGGATTATTGGAGTCGAACACAGTACTGTGGCACGGCGGGTACAGTCTTTAGAAGTCGCTTTAGGTACACCGCTGTTTAAACGTGAAGCCACAGGCTATGAACTCACCGTCGATGGCATGGCACTAGTGCCGCGCGTAGAGCAAATGGAACAGGCCTTTTTGCAAATTCAGAAACCACAACAGCCACTTGAAGGACGAGTGCGCATTGGCGCACCTGAGGGTTTCGGCACAGCGTTTTTAACCCAGTTATTGGCCGAACTGTCATTGCAATTTCCACTACTCACCATCGACCTGATTCCTGTACCGAAGATGATCAAACTGTCGCATCGTGAAGCAGATATTGTGATTTCTATTGACCGTCCAAAATCAGGTCCCTACATCATTACCCGACTGACCGATTACTGTTTAAAAATTTATGGAAGCAAGCGCTATCTGGCACAGCATCCGCCTATACAGCGGATGGAAGATTTAGCGACCCATCGCTTTGTCAATTATATTGATGATCTGATTTATAGTTCAGAGCTGTATTGCTTGGAACGGCTACCCATTCCTCTGACGGCAAATTTTCGCAGTAGCAGTATTTTGGCCCAACAAATCGCGGTCAATGCAGGGGCAGGATTGGCCATTTTGCCGCAATTTCTGGCCCATGACCAACCCGACTTAGAACAAGTATTGCCCGAACAGGTACGCTTCACGCATACCTTTTGGATGCTGACTTTTGTCGACCTACAACACGAGCCACGGATTAAATTGGTCTGGGATTATTTGCGTAAACAAGCCGACTTAAAACAAGGCATGCTGATGGATTAAATCATACACAGCAGGTACTTATTTATATTCTCCCGTCGCAATGCGTCGAGCCAGTTGTTCCAAACGATCGACTTTTTGACGTTGTGGTAAAACATGGCAAACCATCTCGGCGGTATAATCCACAGCAGTATTGGGTATCAACGGTCGAGTCTGACTTGTTGCATAGTCTTGACTACTAAGTAAGGATCCATTTTTTTTAAAATTGGCAGATGAACGAATACTATAGACTTCATTATCACAGCCAACTCTGTATAACGCGAGTGAGTAATCCCCTAACTCCAAGCCGTCTTTTTCTTTGTCGCTTTTAATGAGATATTTGACCCAATATTCAACTTCATTACGACTCGTATCAAGCATTTTAACTCTATCAAAATCGACATAAACATATTGTGAACGATCATAATTGGCATTCACAAACGTCCATTCGGCAAACGCAGATCCTCCCCACAATACACAAAGAAAACCCAATAAAATACGACTTAACACATCACTATCCCCCAAGATAGACGGGCAAGATTATAGCGACTCCCTTAGATAAAGCACATTAAAAACCAAACTAACATACTGAAATATATCTATTTAATTGATTTTAAAAAGTGAATTTCAACACATATATCCGCGCTTAATTACAACTAACTATCATTCTATATCGACTTTGTGGCTTTTTTTGCACACACATATAGCAGATCGTATTTGTCTGCTGAAAAATCAAATTGTATTTCGAAGAAATGATCTTCTAGGCATAAAATATACAAGGTATTTTATAACGCTGTTTTAATAAAATGAGACAGCAAGATATTATCGATAATGAGTAAAATAACTACATTCAACTCTCGATTTTTATTGCGTTATTCACGATAGAACAATCTATTTCTAAAAAAAAATTATTAAATATTTTTCTATTTTCAGCATCATTTTTTCTTTTCAAATTCATTACTTAATGTATGCGTGATGATGTAAGTATAATTAAAAAAAGCCCCCTGTAACTACAGAGGGCTTTTCAAATTTGGCGGAAGCGGTGAGATTCGAACTCACGGAGGGGTATAAGCCCTCGTCGGTTTTCAAGACCGGTGCATTAAACCGCTCTGCCACGCTTCCATGTGCGCCATCATACGGAGCTTTTGTTTTCATGACAAGTAAAACTTACCGTCAAAGCAACCAACTGCATATTGTTTCATCAAAAGCTTATAATTTCGAAGCGATTTCTGCACCTTCGCGAATCGCACGCTTCGCATCTAACTCAGCCGCCAGCTTAGCACCACCAATAATGTGATAATTCGCTAATGTATTTTGCTCAGAACTTGGCATCAAGTCTTTCACTGACTCCTGCCCAGCACACACGACGATAGTATCGACACGGAGCAATTGATCTTGTCCTGCCATATCCACCCAAAGCCCTTCATCAGTCACAGCTTTGTACTGAACCCCACGTAACATACGTACTGCATGCTTTTTCAACTGTGCACGGTGTACCCAGCCCGAAGTTTTGCCCAAACCTGCTCCAAGTGCAGAGGTTTTACGCTGTAATAAATAAATCTCACGAACAGGCGGATGAACTTCTGCGGCCTGCGTGCCTCCTTCAGAAACATAATTCGGGTTTGGATCTACGCCCCATTCACGTTGCCAATCTGCAAGCGGTTGTGGCTGAGGTTGATGCTCTGGTTTCAATAAATACTCAGACACATCAAAACCAATCCCTCCAGCACCAATCACCGCAACTTTTCGACCGACAGGTGCGCCGCGTAACACTTCTGCATAAGACAAGACTTGCGGTGAATCACTCCCTTCGATACGTAATGCACGTGGCACAACACCCGTGGCAATGATAATTTCTTCAAAGCCTTCACGCTCAAGCTGCTCACGATTCACCTTGGTGTTTAAACGTAAGTCGACTCCCGTTTTTTCAATCTGTACTTTGAAATAACGAATGGTTTCATGAAACTCTTCTTTACCGGGTACAACTTTTGCCAGGTTGAACTGTCCACCCACTTCATGACTTGCTTCAAACAATGTCACTTGGTGTCCACGACTGGCTGCAACCGTCGCGGCCGACATACCTGCGACACCACCACCAACAACAGCAACTCGTTTCGGTTGTTTCGCTTTCAAATAAACCAACTCTGTTTCAAACGCTGCACGTGGGTTGACTAAACAGGTTGCACGTAGGTTTTTAAAAGTATGATCTAAACATGCTTGGTTACAAGCGATACACGTATTGATCTCGTCGATACGATTAGTCGCTGTTTTATTCACCCAAAAAGCATCGGCCAATAACGGACGCGCCATTTGCACCATATCCGCTTTGCCCGATGCCAAAATCTCTTCTGCCGTGTCTGGCATATTGATACGGTTTGAGGCAATCACTGGCACAGCCACGTGCTTTTTCACTTCCGCAGTATAGTCAACAAAAGCAGCACGTGGCACAGAAGTCACAATGGTCGGAATTCGCGCTTCATGCCAGCCAATCCCTGTATTCAACAAGGTAATGCCTGCTTTTTCTAGTGCTTGCGCAATGGTAATCACTTCTTGCATGGTATTGCCATCATGCACTAAATCTAGCAATGACAAACGGAAGCAAATAATAAATTTCTCGCCGACTTGTGCACGTATCCCTTTGACAATTTCGACCGCAAAACGCATACGGTTTTCAATCGGCCCACCCCAACGGTCTTCACGTTGGTTCACATGACGGCTTAAGAACTGATTCAGTAAATAACCTTCTGAACCCATAATTTCCACACCGTCATAGCCTGCCTTTTTGGCAAGACTAGCGCAGTTAACGTAGTCATCAATGGTATTCAAGATTTGTTTTTCAGACATTTGACGCGGTTTAAAAGGCGAAATCGGCGACTTGATTGGGCTGGCAGAAACAACAAAGGGTTGATAGCCATAACGTCCAGCATGCAAAATCTGCATTAAAATTTTTGCGCCATGCTTATGTACGGCATGGGTCACTAAACGATGTGGAGCAATATCCCCCAGCGTATTCATCGTCCCGCCCGCAGGAAGGAGCCAACCTTGACGGTTTGGAGAAATCCCGCCTGTAATGATCAGGCCGACTCCGCCTTTAGCACGCTCACCGAAGTATGCTGCCAATTTTGGATAATTATAAAAACGATCTTCCAAGCCCGTATGCATGGAGCCCATCACCACACGGTTTTTAATGGTGGTAAAACCCAAATGTAAGGGTTTTAAAATATGTGCATAGCTATTGGTTGTCATCATGAATCCTTATCTTTGGCTTTGCAACTTGTTGCATACTACTTTAGCTGTTTTTTAAAATATTGGGATGACAATTTATAAAAAATTCTTGGCATCTACGGTCAATTCAACTGAGCTCTCAAAAACATAGACAATAAAAAAACCAGTGACGTTGCCCTCACTGGTTTAGTTTTTTAGACCAAAGTCCTTTACTGCCAATGCTTTAACTTACTGGTTTGACCAATACCCACATTAAAACTATTGGTTGGATCAAGCTTTTCATAATGCGTTCGTAGTGCAGGTTTTGCTACATATAAATGTCCGACATTATGCTCAGCTGGGTATTCCGCCCCACGAGCATCCAGTAAATGCCACATTTGATGTTCCATCGCCAAAGGATCCACGCCTTTTTTCACAATATAGTCCTGATGAAACACATGACATAAAAAGTGACCATAATAGAGTTTATGAACAATCAGATCATCCATCTCTTTGGGTAAGGTTTCCACCCACTCGCGATCATTACGACGCAATGCGATATCCAGAGCTACAATATCTTCAACTTCTGAACGGTGCGTATCCCGATAGCGAATTGCTGCACCTGCAACGGCAAAGCGATGTAAAAATGCTTTACGTCCTTCTTCCTCTGTACAGTGGAAAAAATCACCTGAGGTTTTATCTTGGAAATAATGTCTTAAAAAGCTTTCAACTTGCTCGACATCTTGATTTTCAACCCGAATAACCAAGTGATGTTCATACAGATCACGGAAAGCATTCATCCGTTTCGGTAAATGATTAGGCAAAAATTTGGTGATCAATTGCAGGACTTTATCTGACAGTCCTTTCATACCAAATTTTTCTAAGTATGCATCGACCTTATCTTTCATTGCAAATGCAGCAGGTACTTTGGCTGTGCCGAGTTTTTCAATGAACATAAAGGTATCTTTGCCGTACTCCGCCCCAATGTCATAAGCCACACGGTGGATGTATTCCCCTGCAATCGGCAATCGCGGCAAATCTTTTAGTAAAAAACGTCGAATTGCAGTCAAATCATCATGTGAGTTTGTACCTACATAGAACACCTGACTTGGGATTTTTTCAAAGGTATCCAAACGTACGGCAAAAACACACACTTTACCTGCCGAACCCGATGCTTCATATAAACGAGACGGATCGGCATTAAAACGTGCAGGCGTATTTTCATCAACTTGTTTAACATCATGTCCATAACGATGGTCCGATGCGCAGCAGTCTGAGTTATTGATAATATCGCCGATTTGATAATTTTTCGTTTCAAGCTTGCTTAGAATTTCTTCAGGTGTATCTCCGAGATTTACCCCTAGATGATTCACCAACTCTAACTGACCATCATCATTAACACGGGCATACAATGCCAGCTCAGTATAAGCAGGACCACGGCGCACCAAAGCACCGCCTGAGTTATTACAGACGCCACCTAAAACTGAAGCTCCAATACACGATGAACCAATCACCGAATGCGGTTCCCGATTAAATGGTACCAACTCTTTTTCAAGACGATCTAGCGTTGCACCGGGTAGACAAATCACTTGCTGACCGTCATTAATAACCTGAATGCCAACCAAACGACGCGTGCTGATCAGTACCACAGGACGGTCATAGTCATCGCCAAAAGGCGTTGAACCACCGGTCAAACCTGTATTGGCTGCTTGCATAATTACAATACAATCTGCCTCAACAGCCGCTTGCAGTACTTGCCACTGTTCCAGTAATGACCCTGGTGCAACAACAGCTAGTACTTTCCCTGCACCGTAACGACGACCTTGGCGGTATAAACGTGTGTCTTTATCGTCAGTTAAAACGTGTTGTTTACCAACAATGGTGATGAGTTTTTGAATAGTTTGCTGTGGAGATAATTGAGTTTGCATAAGGAGTTTTCCTATTCCAAATTTTAATTAAGGAATAATGTTTATTTATTCATTTATTTAACTTCTTATATTCGAATTCAAAGTGCAAAGATAAATTCCATATTTGAAATCCCCCTATATCCCCCTTTTCCAAAGGGGGACTTTTCTTTTACCTAGATCAATTCAAGTAAAAACAAGCCCCTCCGTTTACAAAGGGAGAGTATTGCAAATTTTACAATCAATTAATTTACAACATTCCCCTCTTTTATAAAGAGGGGTTAGGGGAGATTTACATTGTGAATTAAAACAACTTCACACTATCCATTTTCATACAATAGAAATTATTAAAAACTTACTCAGCCAACTCTCGTTCTAACTTCACTAAACAGTCAGATGTAATATCAGCAATGGTTTTTGCCCCTGTTAAAGTCATGGCAACACGCATTTCTTTATCAATCAATTCTAAAAGATTTGAAACACCTTCACCGCCTGCTGCACCTAGAGCATAAACAAAGGCACGACCAAGCATACACGTGTCTGCACCCAACGCCAGCATACGCACAACGTCTAGACCATTACGAATACCCGAATCCGCGAGGATTTTAATATCGCCTTTGACTGCATCTGCAATTGGTGGAAGTGCGCGTGCAGAAGATAAAACGCCATCGAGCTGACGACCACCATGGTTTGAAACCACAATCCCATCTGCACCGAAACGCACTGCATCTTTGGCATCTTCAGGATCCAAAATTCCTTTAATGACCATTGGCCCATCCCAAAACTCACGAATCCACTCAAGGTCTTTCCACGAAATAGACGGATCAAAGTTAGAACCTAACCAACCAATATAATCTTCTAGACCTGTAGGCTTACCTAAGTATTTAGAAATATTGCCCAAGTCATGCGGACGTCCCATCATGCCGACATTCCACGCCCAGTGTGGGTGGAAACACGACTGCATATAACGGCGCATTGCTGCATTTGGGCCACTCATACCCGAGTGGGCATCGCGGTAACGCGCGCCCGGAACAGGCATATCCACAGTAAACACCAAGGTTGAACAGCCTGCCGCTTTAGCACGCTCCAAAGCATTTTTCATGAAACCACGGTCACGCAGTACATAGAGCTGGAACCACATTGGACGCTGAATCGCAGGTGCCACTTCTTCAATTGGACATACTGAAACGGTAGATAGTGTAAATGGAATACCCTTGTTATCTGCAGCGACCGCAGCTTGAACTTCGCCGCGGCGTGCATACATGCCTGTTAAACCCACAGGAGATAATGCAACAGGCATCGACAAAGTTTCATCAAACAGTTTGGTCTCTAAACTTAACTGCGACATGTCGTTCAGTACACGCTGGCGCAAAGCAATTTTTGATAGATCTTCTACATTGCGCTTCAGGGTATATTCTGCATACGCACCACCATCGATGTAATGGAATAAAAATGGCGGTAAACGACGTCGTGCCGCTTCACGGTAGTCATTGGCAGAAGAAATAATCATGCTTATATCCTGTTTAATCGACTGGCGCGCTGACGACGAGCTTCTTCTTCATCAATCATTCGCACCTGTTGTACTACAAACTCAATGTGTCCACAGACTGCTTTACGTGCAGCTTCTGGATCACGACGTTCAATTGCATTCATGACTTGAAAATGCTGATCATGCAATTGATCAAAACGGTGTGCTTCGCTATAGACTTTTCGGCGTCCCAAAGCGACGTTGAACTGCAACAAATCGAACAGACCACGCATCATCTGAATCAAGACCAAATTATGAGATGCTTCAGCAATCGCTAAATGAAATTTCGCATCTGCACGAGCTGCCTCGTCATCATTTCCCAAAGCCTGAAAATGGTTAATCTGATCATAATGATGTCTGATGTTCACCAGATCTTCTTGGGTTGCGCGTTGTGCTGCATACCAAGTTGTTCCACCTTCTAAAATAATGCGCGCCTCTTGCACATCAAATCGGTAGGCAGGATCTTCACTCATCAAATTACTAATCGGTTGTACGATTTGATAACTGGACCAAGTTGCTGGTAATTGTTTTAAAAAAGTCCCCGCCCCCACTTTGCTGACCAACATACCCATGCTGGTCAACTGCGAAATGGCCTCTCTTAAAGAAGAGCGAGAGACTTGAAGCTGTTCACACAGTTTTCTTTCAGCAGGCAGACGGTCTCCAACTTGCATATTGCTTTGTTCAATCAATACACGCAGGCTTTGTACAGCTTTATCGGAGACTTTCATCTGCTTTCCTTAACGTTGATACACAATTTGTGTTATGGAATCATCCATGGGAACACATAAGCTTGTAGGGTAATCATAATACCCATCATAATTGTGAACGTTATACTGTGTTTTAAGGTAAAACGGAATAAATCAGACTCTTTACCAACCAGTCCTACCGCCGCACACGCAATCGCAATCGATTGAGGTGAAATCATCTTACCGGTCACACCACCACTGGTATTGGCTGCCACCAGTAAAACTTCTGGCACACCAATTTGCTGAGCCGTAGTGGCTTGAAGTGCTGAAAACAGTGCATTGGCAGAAGTATCTGAACCTGTGAGGAATACCCCCAACCAACCCAAGAAAGGTGAGAAGAACGTAAATGCTGAACCGGTATGTGCAAGGGCCAAAGCCAAGGTCGAAGACATACCCGAATAGTTTGCGATAAAAGCAAAAGACAACACCATACCAATTGAATAAATGGGAACTTTCAACTCATTCAGGGTTTCACCAAAAGTTACCACAGCATCTTTCGGTTTCATCTTCAAATAGGCAATGGTGATCAATGCTGCAATAAAGATCGCAGTTCCTGTAGCCGAGATCCAGTCAAACTTGTAAATCGCGTCATAGTCTTTAATTTCAGCAACCACAGGCGGCATTTTTTGAATCATTTGATGCAAAAATGGTACTTTGATTGAAATCACGAGATCATGCAATGCACCGTCTTTGGCAAATAAATCCTTAAACGGTTTCACACTCCAGATCGTCACCATCACAGTTAAAATCGCGAATGGAGACCATGCTTTTGCAATTTGTCCTACAGTGTATTTTTGCTGTTTTTGTGCAGCCACATCTTCACTCATCGTTGCATCTTGATCTGCAAAACGGAAAATGTGCTTCGGCTGCCAGCATTTAAACAAAATTGTTAAAGAAACCAAGGATGCAATTGCAGCCGTAATATCGGGTAATTCTGGACCAACAAAGTTAGAAGTTAAGTATTGTGCAATTGCAAAGCTACTTGCGCCCACCACAACTGCTGGCCATGTTTCTTTAACACCACGCCAGCCATCCATGATTGCCATAATCCAGAACAACACGATTGGCACCATAAATGGTAGCTGACGGCCCACCATTTGGCTGATTTCCATCGTATCGACACCAGAGACTTGTCCAGCAACAATAATTGGAATACCCATCGCACCAAAAGCTACAGGTGCTGTGTTTACGATTAGACAGAGACCTGCTGCATATAAAGGTTTAAAGCCTAAACCGACTAATAGTGCTGCGGTAATCGCCACAGGAGCACCAAAGCCTGCCGCACCCTCTAAGAAGGTACCGAAAGCAAAACCCACCAACAGCATTTGTAAACGCTGGTCTTCAGTAATTGAGAGAATAGAAGAACGAATGATGTCGAACTGGCCTGTCTTCACTGAAATTTTATACAGGAATACAGCACCAATAATGATCCATGCAATCGGCCATAAACCGTAGAGGAAACCATAAGCCATCGATGCGAATGCCATCAGCACAGGCATCTTATAGGCAAATAAAGAGACAAGAAGTGCAAGTACAACAGTGATCGTACCTGCCACACTGCCTTTTAAACGAAATACCGCGAGCGCCAAAAAGAAGAAGATAATCGGAATCAGTGCAATTAGACTTGAAATCCAAATATTCCCCATCGGGTCATACATTTGCTGCCATTGAAGCATTGTCATCTCCTTGAAATGCTTACTAAGATTTAATTTTGAGCATATTATTGGCACTTTTGCCAATATTGGACAGACCAATATAAGCAACTGTAAAGAGAAACAAACCAATAATGACTTATACTTGGCTTATTTTGATTTAAAATGAAGTAAAACTTCAATTAAAAGTTAACATTGGTATGACCAATACAAACTACCTTTGTAAACTAGATCATATTTCAATCAAATTAATATCATTGTTTTTACTGGTATTTTTATGTAAATAATGCCAATTTTAGACTTTAGTCTAATAATATAAAAAATAATCACCCAACTTAAATCCAGCTTAATCCTCAAAAAATGGAAAAATCACACAATATTGGTAATACCAATTTAAAACCAAACCAACTTCCCCACTTTTCTGATTAATTTACAGCCTAAACATCTTCTAAAAAGACAAAAAGTGAACACACAATATAGAAACCGATTTTCTCCAGAAATTTTTCAACAGTATCGATATGCGCATGAGCTTTAATATTTTTAAAGCCCTATGATTTTTTAGAAAAACCATTTGGAAAAGTGCTACAATCGCGGACATATGTATTCTTTCAGGCCACCTATTCTCGGTGCCTATATTTATATCGTTAGGATTAACAATGACTGATAATGCAACTATCTTGCAGAATGTCCCAGTTGGCAAAAAAGTTGGTATTGCCTTCTCTGGTGGTCTAGATACTTCAGCTGCACTTTTGTGGATGAAACAAAAAGGCGCAGAACCTTATGCTTATACAGCAAACTTAGGTCAGCCTGATGAAGACGACTACGATGCGATTCCCAAAAAAGCGGAAGCGTATGGCGCAGTAAAAGCTCGCTTAGTTGACTGCCGTTTACAGCTTGCCCTTGAAGGTATTGCTGCGATTCAATGTGGTGCGTTCCACATTTCAACTGGTGGTGTACCGTATTTCAACACCACGCCATTGGGTCGTGCAGTAACAGGGACTATGCTTGTTACCGCAATGAAAGAAGATGATGTCAACATCTGGGGTGATGGTTCAACATATAAAGGAAACGATATTGAACGTTTCTACCGTTATGGTTTGTTGACCAACCCTGCACTTAAAATCTATAAACCTTGGTTAGACCAAACGTTTATTGATGAATTAGGTGGCCGTGCTGAAATGTCGCAATTCTTGATCGACAACGGCTTTGACTACAAAATGTCAAAAGAAAAAGCTTACTCAACTGACTCAAACATGTTGGGTGCGACCCACGAAGCAAAAGATCTTGAATACCTCAATGCAGGGATCAAAATTGTTGACCCAATCATGGGCGTTGCATTCTGGAAAGACGACGTAGAAGTTAAAGCTGAAGAAGTATCGATTACTTTTGAAGAAGGCTTCCCTGTTGCAATCAATGGTCAACGTATCGAAGACCCTGTTGAGTTCATCCTTGAAGCCAACCGTATCGGTGGTCGTCATGGTCTAGGTATGTCAGACCAAATCGAAAACCGTATTATTGAAGCAAAATCTCGCGGTATTTATGAAGCACCAGGTATGGCACTTCTACATATTGCTTATGAGCGCTTGGTGACAGGTATTCATAATGAAGACACGATTGAACAGTACCGCATCAACGGGCTACGTTTAGGTCGTTTACTTTACCAAGGTCGTTGGTTCGACTCTCAAGCATTAATGCTTCGTGAAACTGCACAACGTTGGGTTGCGAAAGCCATCACAGGTACTGTGACTTTAGAACTTCGTCGTGGTAATGACTACACCATCATGAACACTGAGTCTGAAAACCTCACTTATGAAGCTGAGCGTTTGACGATGGAGAAAGGTGATTCAATGTTTACGCCAATGGACCGTATTGGTCAGTTAACTATGCGTAACTTGGACATTACCGATACTCGTGCGAAACTTGGTATTTATACCAATACTGGTTTATTAGCTGTAGGTACTGGTTCTGCTGTTCCACAGTTAAAAGACAAAAACAAATAAGCTTGTTGAATGTCAAAAAAACCGCTCATAAGAGCGGTTTTTTTATTTTAGCGATTCATTCTATACACGTCGATGTGGTTAAAGGCTGATAATAAATCTGATTACGCCCCAATTGCTTGGCGCGGTATAAAGCCTGATCTGCGATCCCCAGCAACTCGACTTTGCTCAAATCCACCTCACCTTTAAAGACTGTAATCCCTAAACTAATAGTGACAAATGGAGACACTTCAGACATTTCATGCGGAATTTCCAAACGCTCAATCGCTCGGTAAATATTTGAAGCCACCGCATAAGCGCCATGTGCGTCGGTTTCTGGCAATAACACCACAAACTCTTCGCCGCCATAACGCGCCACAAAATCCATATGTCGAATCGCATTTTTAATAGATTTTGCAATCGATGAAATCACATCATCGCCCTTTTGGTGACCATAAAAGTCGTTATATTTTTTGAAAAAATCAACATCGATGAACAAAATGGATAAAGGTGTTTCATCCTGACGTGATTGCTCATAATAGGTATCCATCATTTCGTCAAAATTACGCCGATTTGAGATCTTTGTCAGCTCATCATTCTGACTCAAATGCAGCAATTCTGAAGTATGTATTCGATGTATTTTTTCACTAATTTTAGCACGGCGAATATTTAAAAAAATGATGCGCTCGCGAGCATAAATCATACGACTAATGATAAACCCCAGCAAACAGCTACCAAACATCACACGCCCCATCACGATCGCGTCAAACTTGACTAGAGTCGAAATCAGGACTAAAAATGAAACCCCAGCAGCTACTACGCCTGTGATAAAAACATATCCTGGCTTTACTCCAGTTAGCAAATACCCCAAGACATAAATCATGCAGATAATCATCATTGCTTGATGGCGCAAAGCTTCGGTATGTACCGACATGGTCAACCAAGTCGTCGAGATCACAGCCCAAAACACAGCAAACATGGCTGCATAGGCAAAAAAAGGCTTTAGTTTGGTAAAATGTGAAAAAACATAAAGGAATAAAAGACAAACAGCACCATTTAGCAGCCCCAATAAACAATGAATAAAATCTTGTTTAAAATGAGACTGCTCAATAATCCAATAATCCCCCGGAATCGTTAAAATGGCGAAAATAAAATAAGCCAAAACACCAGACCAAAGAAAGTCATTAATATTGCGACGCGCGCGCTCTAAGTTTAATCGCCAAAACTCTTGTTCTAATTTCTGAGGAAAAACCTGACCAATACGACGGTTGTGTCGTGTAATCAGCTCTTCCATTTTTTCTTTATCGTACTGAAGTTTGGCGAGGTTGTATTTATATTCCATACCAGACCAGATTTAATTCTTGTAGTTGCTTAAAAATAACACAAATTTACAAAGATAAATCATAATAATCAGACAAGATGCCTTTATTTGTCATTACCATTTTTGCCGTATATGCATTATCATCTGTTTTATTTCTTTGACAGAAATCGCCTTGAATACGATTACGATCCTCCAGCCAGATGACTGGCACGCTCACCTTCGTGATGGTCTTGCATTACAACGTACGGTTCCCGATTTAGCCCAACAGTTTTCACGCGCTATTTGTATGCCAAATACCGTACCGCCTGTTAAAACAGTTGAGGAAGCGAATGCGTACCGTGAACGCATCATGGCGCACGTACCAGAAGGCAATCCCTTCGACCCACGTATGGTGTTGTATTTTACTGACACAACTTCGCCTGAAGAAGTCAAAAAAATTAAAAACTCTGAGTTTGTAAATGCGATTAAACTCTACCCTGCTGGCGCGACCACCAACTCAGACAATGGTGTAAGCGACATTCGTAAAGTCTATGCCGTTATTGAGCAACTTGAAGAACATCAGGTTCCATTACTTCTGCATGGCGAAGTTACACACAATCATGTCGATATTTTCGACCGCGAAAAGCGCTTCTTAGATGAAGTTCTTTCTCCGCTGCTAAAGCAATTTCCAAAACTGAAGTTGGTTTTAGAACACATTACCACCAGTGAAGCAGCCAACTTTGTTTTAGAACAAGACCGCAATGTGGCTGCAACCATTACTCCGCAGCATTTACTGTTTAACCGTAATGATATGTTGGTTGGTGGTATTAAACCGCACTTCTATTGCTTACCCATTTTAAAACGTCAAACCCATCAGCAAACTTTGCTCGAAGTTGCGACCAGTGCCAACCCTAAGTTTTTCTTAGGCACAGACAGTGCACCACACTCTAAAAATGCCAAAGAAAATGCATGTGGATGTGCAGGCTGCTACAGCGCACCAACGGCAATTGAACTTTATGCTCAAGCATTCGATCAAGTGGGTAAGCTTGAACGCCTTGAAGGTTTTGCCAGCCACTTTGGTGCAGACTTCTACGGTCTACCGCGTAATACTTCAACAATTACACTCGTAAAAGAAGACCAAGTCATCCCTGAGAGTTTAGACTATTTGGATGGTGAACACATTATTCCGCTGTATGCGGGTAAAACCATTCAATGGAGAAAAGTGTGACAAATGAAACATTGCCAATAATTGGTCAGCGTTTCCGTGGTTTTCTACCTGTTGTTGTCGATGTCGAAACAGCAGGTTTTAATGCACAGACCGATGCCTTATTGGAAATTGCTGCAATTCCGATTATTTATAATGAAGAAGGTCAATTTGTACCGGGTCCTGCACATCATGCGCATATCAACCCCTTTGAAGGTGCAAATCTAGACCGTCGCTCATTGGACTTTATTGGTATTGACCCCTTTAATCCCATGCGCATGGCCATGGCTGAAGACGAAAAAACAGCATTAAAACGTATTTTTAAAGCCGTCAATGAAGTCCGTCGCCAACAGAACTGTACACATGCGGTCTTGGTCGGTCATAACGCCCACTTTGATTTAGGTTTTGTACAGGCAGCGATTGCCCGTACAGGGACTAAAAATCAAAACCCATTTCACAGTTTCTCTGTATTTGACACCGTCACCTTAAGTGCTGTGATGTTTGGACAAACCGTTCTTGCGAAGTCATGTATTCAAGCAGGGATTGAGTTCGATGGTAGAGAGGCCCACTCGGCTTTATACGACACTCAAAAGACCGCCGAACTGTTCTGTTATATTTTGAACAAACTCGCGCCACACCTACTTGACACTCTGGTGGCGGATCAATAAGATACCGCCATCCTCGCAACGTCCCTATCGTCTAGAGGCCTAGGACATCGCCCTTTCACGGCGGTAACCGGGGTTCGAATCCCCGTAGGGACGCCATCTTTTTCTAGAAAATAACACTTTTTATTTAATCGGTTCTGATAGACCACCGATATTTCATTTCAATTTTAACCATGCACTCGCTATACGATGCTTCGTGTTTTTCAAGGTTGATTGCTATGCTTAAGAAGTTTTTAATCTTTTTATTGATCCTATCGCCTTCTATTTTTTATCTATGGTTTGTCCAACAAGGGACCAATAACACCAAACAAGACCCTGTTGCACAAGAACTACATTCAAGTGCTGAAAACAGCTCTTCTTATCCAACACCCGACCACTAAAAAATTGACTTTAAACATTTGTTTTTTAAATTGATACCGATAGTTCATCAGAAAATTTCAATTCACGTGATTTTTCATCTTATTAAAAACTAGAATATAACTTTAAGCCCATTGTTTGATTTTCTATGCAATCTGCAACGCCGCCTTCGCAATCCTCAACTGATTCACCGCAAAATACCTCATTAAAACGTGCCATGAGCACACGCCACCTGATCATGTTATCGCTTGGTGGTGCCATTGGCACAGGCCTGTTCATGGGCTCAGGCGAAGTTATTTCTCAAGCAGGCCCTCTCGGTGCTGTACTGGCTTATATTATTGGCGGGTTGATCGCATATATGGTCATGCTTTGCCTTGGGGAGCTTGCAGTACATTTACCTGTTTCTGGTTCATTTGGAGCCTTTGCAACACTTTATATTGGCCCTGGCACAGGTTATATGGTGTCGTGGATGTATTGGCTCGGCTGGTCGGCAACACTCGGCACAGAATTTACCGCAGCAGCAATTTTGGTACAGGAATGGTTCCCACAAACGTCGATCTGGTTATGGACGTTAATCTTTGCCAGTGGTGTACTGATTTCAAACCTCAGTTCAACCCGAGCTTTTGCAGAGTCTGAGTTTTGGCTCTCCATGATTAAAGTCGCAACTGTACTTATTTTCATTCTATTAGGCTTTGCCTGTATTTTCGGTGTTATCCCTTTTCAGGGGTATGAGTCTGCACCCTTATTTAACAACTTAACCGCACAAGGCTGGCTACCGAATGGTCTTATTCCTTTGTTTACCACTTTATTAATTGTGAATTTCGCTTTTAATGGCACAGAAATGATTGGTATTGCCGCAGGTGAAACTGAAAACCCAGAAAAAAATGTGCCCAAAGCCATTCATGCCGCGGTTTAGCGCCTGATTATTTTCTTTGTTGGTACTATCATTGTCATCAGTTCGCTACTTAGCTATAGCAACACTGGTTTGCAAGTGGGTGGACATGGCGGCTTAAGCAGCAGTCCATTTGTGACTGTATTCACCCAAATGGGCATTCCCTATGCCGAAGACTTTATCCGTTTTGTAATTATCACGGCATTATTATCAACTGCGAACTCAGGCTTATATGCCGCATCTCGTATGATGTGGGCCCTGTCCTCACAAAACCAACTCCCCAAGCTTTTTGCTAAAGTAAGTAAATCTGGCGTGCCTTATATTGCTATTTGGGTCACCATGATTGGTGGCTTGCCGGGCTTGCTCTCAGAGCAGTTTGGTGCAGATGTCATTTTTAAGAACTTGATGGGTGTTGCAGCATTCACTATGGTGATTGTCTGGATGAGTATTTGCTGGAGTCAGTTTAACTTCCGTCGCCAATGGTTAAAGCAAGGGCGGGCTTTATCGGAGCTGAAATTCCGTACCCCTTGGTATCCGTTGGTTCCGATCCTAGGCTTTATCTGCTGTACAGCAACAGGCTTAAGTATGGCGGCTGACCCTGAAATGCTTTCAGGTTTTATTGGCTGCTTGCTCTTTATGGCGGCTTGCTATGCTAGTTACTATTGGCTCTATCATAATAAAAACTAAGTACCTTCAGCAAAGTGAGCTCAAGCTTATTTTTTGGGCTCACTTTTGCAACAATAAAAAATTCATTCAATTTAATTACTTGTTTTGCCTAATGTTTGAACTTTCAACCATCACAGAGCAAAAACCCTTTTGACAAATAGGCCTTTAGTCCTTAATATACGCATCACCTCGCAACGTCCCTATCGTCTAGAGGCCTAGGACATCGCCCTTTCACGGCGGTAACCGGGGTTCGAATCCCCGTAGGGACGCCATCTCTTGATCTTATCCGATCAACACTTATTCATAATTACTATTATTTCATTGCAGATTTGCAGTTTTTCACTACAATAGCCCGCTTCATTCCTGAACTTATTAACGCTTATGCACTCATCTCCGAATGATGCTTCGCATCAGGGCAATTCTGCGCCTTTAAAACGCGCTATGAGTACTCGACATCTGGTTATGATTTCGCTTGGTGGCGCAATCGGGACTGGCCTATTTTTAGGATCGGGTGAAGTCATTGCACAAACGGGGCCTGTAGGTGCCATTATTTCTTATTTCCTCGGCGGGATCATTGCATATATGGTCATGCTGTGTTTAGGGGAACTTGCTGTTCATATGCCTGAGTCTGGCTCATTTGGTGCTTATGCCAAACGCTACATCGGACCAGGTACAGGTTATACCATCACATGGCTGTACTGGCTAACGTGGTCCGTCACGCTAGGCACCGAGTTTACAGCTGCCGCTCTGCTCATGCAGGAGTGGTTTCCAGATAGTTCAATGTGGATGTGGACTCTAATTTTTGGTGCTTTTGTATTTAGTTTAAATATGATTTCGACCAAATGGTTCGCAGAATCTGAGTTTTGGTTAGCTTTAGTCAAAGTTATCACCGTTGTTATTTTTATTTTACTGGGCCTACTCGCTATTTTTGGCGTGATTGGCTACAGAGGCTATGAAGCTGCACCTTTATTTAGCAACTTAACGGCTCAGGGTTGGTTCCCAGAAGGCTTGTTCCCTATCTTTACCACCATGTTGATCGTGAACTTTGCATTTTCTGGTACAGAGCTAATTGGTGTTGCTGCGGGTGAAACCAAAGATCCTGCTAAGAATGTACCCAAAGCCATCAATACTGCGATTTTCCGCTTATTGATTTTCTTTGTGGGTACCATCTTGGTCGTGACTTCACTCCTCCCGCATCAAGAAGCAGGTTTAGCAGCTGAAGGCGTGAGTAGCAGTCCATTTGTAACCGTATTCCAGCACATTGGCATTCCTTATGCTGAAGATATCATTCGTTTTGTGATTATCACTGCGTTGCTATCTGCTGCAAACTCAGGACTATTTGCCGCTTCGCGTATGATGTGGTCGCTATCTTACCAAAAGCAATTACCAGCAGTATTCTCAAAAATCAATGCACGTGGTGTCCCTTATGTGGCAGTTATCGTGACCATGATTGGCGGTATGCCGGGTTTACTGTCTGAACAGTTTGCACCTGAAGCCATTTTTACAAACCTTTTAGGTATTGCAGCGTTTACCATGGTCGTCGTTTGGATGAGTATTTGCTTAAGCCAATTTAACTTCCGTCGCCAATGGTATAAACAAGGACGTAAAAAAGAAGAATTAGGTTTTGCAGCGCCGCTGTTTCCTATTGTGCCAATCCTTGGCTTTATCTTCTGCTTTATCACCTGCGTCAGTATGGTGTTTGATCCAAGTATGCGTATTAGCTTCTTTGGTTGTTTATTGTTTATTGCAGCATGTTATGCCAGTTATTACACCTTTTATCACAAGAAATCTTAATCCGTATTGTTAAAAAGAGCGACTTCGGTCGCTCTTTTTTTTATACTGTTTTTATCGAGTACATCATCGGTGCATGCCTGATGAATATTGTATGGATTCATGGGATGAATCAGCAGCATAAGACTGCGCGTACCCTGCTTCAACATTGGCTTATGATCTTACAACAGGTACTGAGTGAACTTGGCCGTGCAGATGACCTTCCTTATCTTCAGCGGCACAGTCGGCTGGCCTTTTACGGAGATCTCCTAACACGTCAGCATTTAGAAAATACCCTCAACGCCAGCACCCTCATGCCACAACATTGGTCTCCTTTTTCCTTTTTACATCCTATTCACCTAACGCACACCGCCGCACCCAATATCGAACATCAAGCTGAAATTTCTAAAAACCCTCAGCTCACAATTTCAGATGAACTCTCATTCAATAATAAAATTAAATACATCAGCCTCCTCGGCAAAGATCTGGCCTTACGTGATTTAGCCAGTTTAATCAATCACTTTCCGGAGTTGCATAGCAGCTTTATTCATCGTTTTTTGATGGAAGCGTATCTATATTTATCCAATCCACACTTCATCCACACCGTGCATACACGTCTGCATGAGCACTTACACGGTACGAAACCCAATATTGTGATTGCCCACTCTCTAGGCAGCGTGATTGCCTATAATTATTTAATTCAACACCCTGAACTTAAGATTCAAACACTGATTACCCTCGGTTCACCACTGGCCTTTCGCGTTATTCAGTGTCATTTGCAGCAACCTATTCAACGGCCCGCTGCTTTATATGGCGATTGGATCAATTTTTATTCAGATGCTGATTTTCTGAGTGCTTTTCCACTGAACCAAAAACCGTTTGCTTTTACTCCCGCCATTATCAACAAGCAAATCACTACTGATCTTGCTCATCCTCATCTGATCGAAGGCTATTTACGCCACCCCGAGTTCATCAACAACGTGCTTCAATTGCTTAAAAAATCGGCTTAAATCATATGATTTTTAATCATTTTATCTAGATTGTTTTAAATTTATGCACTCAACACGGAAAACTGGAATTATTTAGAGAAAAGCGTTTGACACCCCTCTATTTTCGCCCTAATATACGCCCACCTCTGAAACGTCCCTATCGTCTAGAGGCCTAGGACATCGCCCTTTCACGGCGGTAACCGGGGTTCGAATCCCCGTAGGGACGCCAATTTCAGAAGTAAAGTTTTATTAAGTCCCTATCGTCTAGAGGCCTAGGACATCGCCCTTTCACGGCGGTAACCGGGGTTCGAATCCCCGTAGGGACGCCATTACTTAAGATCAAAAGTAATTGGTTTTAAAACATCACTTCTGTACTGTCCCTATCGTCTAGAGGCCTAGGACATCGCCCTTTCACGGCGGTAACCGGGGTTCGAATCCCCGTAGGGACGCCATATTCGAGATTGATTCTTTCTAAAGTCATCTCACAAAAAAGCCCAAGCATTATGACTTGGGCTTTTTTATTGCTTGTCTATTTACGATCAACTTCAATTAAAGCGGTCGAGGCAAAAATAGCCTGTGGCGCAATCACAGTTTCATTCAAGGGAATGTTTTTCCCATATCGCTGTTGCATGAGTTGCTTGACTTCAGGCGAACTTAAATTAAATTGCTTCAGTTTGGATAACGGCGCCAACTCAATGCCTAAAGCATCATGATAGGCCTTCCAGACTATTTCTGAGCAATATAAAGCACGATTGTCCCACTCAAAATAAAGATCATAAGGCTGGCCTAAGTATTGTTCTGCATTCTTGATCAGTTGCTGCTTTTGCTGAACAGTCAAATTCGTTTTAAAGCGCTTCACCACATAATGCCGTTCAACCCCGCGATCAATCCACTGCTGAAGTACCGTATATTTCACAGGCTGAACTGCCTCTAAAACCCATGCTTTTCCATTTTTATGAACAATTAAACCCATATGGCTATAACGAGACTTGGTCGCTTTTTGTATCCCTAAACTTTGTTGAGATTTCGAGACGTGAAAAATAATATCGCCTGTTTGATAGGACATATTCGCCCATAGCTGTTGAGGACTTACCAAAACTAAAACAGCACTTAAAATCGCAACATTTCTATTTTTCATCCTAGATTTCCTTTATTCTTCTTTTTATAGATACGATCAATCACTTAAAACTAAAAATATTTATGATCTTACATCATCTTCAAAACTCGCGCTCACAACGTATTCTTTGGCTACTTGAGGAACTTGAGCTATCTTATGAACTCCAGCTGTATGATGCAACACAAGCTAAACAAACAAATCTGAAATTTCCAACGCTCGACATTTCACATAATACTCAGACGATACGACTTACGGAAAGCAGTGCAATCGTAGAATACCTATGCCAACTGTGCCAGAAGTTGATTATTCCCCATGAACATACACAGTATTGGAACTTCTGCTTTTATAGCCATTATAGCCATGCCCAATTTGGCATTGAAACAAGTTTTCCAACACATTAAACAACAAACACCTTTTGTTGTACGTTTTGTGAGTTTGGCCTTTCAAGGCGCCTTCAATCACGCTTATTTAAACCCTGAACTCCATCGACAACTGAAAGAAATTGATACTCACTTAAGCACGCATGTATACGTTGCAGGCGATGTGTTTAGTTATGTAGATATCTTGATGTGGTTTCCACTCTATGCGGCCAGTTATGCCACACCACAGTTTGCTCAGTATCAGTCCATTCAATACTATTTCGCCCAAATACAAAGCAGACCTGCCTTCAATGCTGCAATGGCACGTGGGCAATGGTCTGCTTCCTATTTTGAACAATATTGGTCTATCACGCAGTAATGCTATGCTTAAGCTGACTTTCTAGAGTTGACTTGCCCTTTAATCACCGCCTTTACATTGCCTTTTAAATAATTAAAAAACACTTTGAGCGGTGACAGTTTCGGATTTGGTTTTTTACCTTCTGCGATATCATTAAATTGCGCGGCATACCAGATCACTTCCATAATCGCCATTTTATCGATCATTGAAATGCCTGTTTTGATCTTATCGACTGCATAACGTACATCTTGCCCTGCAATTAAACGATTGGTCACGTCGGGTTCTACCGCAAATGGACGCGCCATCCCAATAAAGTCACACGCGCCACTTTCTAAGGCTGCGTTCATACCCGCAGCAGTACGAAAACCGCCTGTCACCATCAACTTACACTGGACTTGTTCACGAATTTTTTCAGCAAACTCTAAGAAGTAAGCCTCACGTGCAATGGTCGACGCTTTACGTTTTTCTTGCTTCACCCCAGCCATGGCAGGTGCTTCATAGCTACCACCTGAAATTTCAATCAAATCAATCCCAGCCGCATCAATAGCTTTAAATGTCGCAATGACATCTTCTTCCGAGATTCCACCACGCTGAAAATCTGCTGAATTAAGTTTGACCGAAATAACAAACTGCTCTGAAGTCGCTGCACGTACTGCTTTATAAATTTCCAATAAAAAACGCATGCGGTTTTCAGCAGAGCCCCCCCATTGATCTTGGCGTTTATTGGTCAACGGCGATAAAAACTGACTGATGAGATAACCATGTGCACCATGTAATTGCACGCCTTCAAAGCCTGCTTTCTCACAAATGGCAGCTGAAGTTGCAAAGCGCTGGATAATATCAAGGATTTCATCTTCACGAAGCGCTCGCGGCGTTCCAAAACTCATTGATAAAGCGGGACTAAACGGTACTGCTGAAGGTGCAACCGTTTCCTTATTTAAACCCTTAGGACACTGACGGCCCGGATGTGACAACTGCACCAATTGCACCATGTCATATTTTTTACCAATCGCAGCCCATTGTTTTAGTGGCTCTAAGTCACGTTCAGTTTCAATCACCACCACGCCTGGTTCATTTTTAGCTCGAAAGTCCACCATCACATTGCCTGTAATAGCACAGCCTAGGCCTCCTTTTGCCCAAGCCTCATACAAGCCTAAGTGCAAATGATTCGGCTGGCCAGCATTATTGGCGAGTGCTTCACTCATCGCCCCTTTAATCATCTTATTTTTAAAATGGACCTGCCCAATGGCGATTGCGCTTGCAAGCTGGCTCATGAAAATTCATCCTTTAATATTTTTTAGTGTTTTTACTCTATGTGTTTTTTGGCGACAGTCAAGAAAATTTGACAATTCATTTTGTCAAATTTTCTAAGTTTTTATTTAGCAAAATAATTTTACTGATACTGACTGGCTTGAATCAATTGACGCGTATAGTCAGACTGCGGTTGCTCAAAAAGTTGTTCAGTGGCTTGCAATTCCACCACTTTGGCATGACGCAAGACCAAAACCTGTTGGCAGAGTGCTCGTACCACTTGTAAGTCATGACTAATAAACAAATAGCTCATACCCTGCTCGTGTTGTAGACGGCGTAATAACGCCACAATCGAACGCTGCGTACTTCGGTCTAAGGCCGAAGTTGGTTCATCTAAAATCAACAGTTTAGGTTGAAGTACCAAGGTTCGTGCCAAAGCTACACGCTGCCTCTGCCCACCGGATAGCTCATGTGGATAATAGCTTTTAAATGTGACTGGCAACTCCACCTGAGTTAAAACATTCTCAATACGCTGTGTCCTCTCAAATGAAGACAAAGGTTTTAAAGTCAAACCTTCTGCAATGATTTGCTCAACACTCATGCGTGGATTCAAACTTGCAAACGGGTCTTGAAACACGATTTGAAAATCACCGCGAAGCGGACGTAATGCTTTTTGCGAAAATTGGTTTAAATCATGTTCCCCAAACAGGATCCGCCCTCGACTTTCAATCAACCTTGCTACAGCCAGTGCCAAAGAACTTTTGCCTGCACCACTTTCCCCCACCACTCCCAAAGAATGCCCTTGAGCCAAGCTCAAGTCCAAAGCTTCAACCGCAGTAAGATGCTGTGTCGTGCGATTAAACCAGCCTTTTTTAATCGGAAATTTAACCTCAAGTTGTTTTAAGCGGAGCAAAGGAGCAGCATCTTGTACACTAATGGCTTGGCCAAAAGAATGATTGAGTAGGTTTTGAGTATAAGTAGACTGCGACTGTTCAAAAATCTGCGCAACCGCCCCTTGCTCTACGACCCTACCTTGATGGATGACCACGACATCATCAGCATAATGTTTCACCAAGTTGAGGTCATGGCTGATCAAAATCATGGCCATGTTATGGCGCTGTTGTAAAGACTTTAGCAAGTCTAAAATTTGAACTTGTAACATGACATCTAGTGCCGTGGTAGGCTCATCAGCAATCAAAATGTCAGGCTCTTGCACCAGTGCCATAGCAATCATGACCCGCTGACGCTGGCCGCCAGACAGCTCATAAGGAAAACGCCGCAACACACTTTCAGGATTTGGAATACCCACATCCTCTAGCAAGGCAATTACTCGTTGTCGCGCTTGCTTTTTAGACCAGCCCTGTGACCATAAAGTCTCGGCAATGATCTTTTCCACCCGATGCAAAGAATTTAAAGCGCTCATTGGCTCTTGAAAAACCATCGCGATTTTTTGCCCACGAATCGACCTAAGTTGTGCATCGTTTAACTCTAGTAGCTCTTTTCCGTCTAACAGTACTGAGCCATGTACTTGCAATGCTTTCGGTAATAACCCCATCAAGGCTAAAGCACTGATCGATTTCCCTGAACCGCTCTCTCCAACCAGCGCTAAAGTCTGCCCAGCACGTAGTTCAAAACTGAGCTGATCGACCAATAGCCGTTCTGCACTTTGAATGCTCACTGCATTCACTTCAAGTATGGAGGCTGTTCTATTGGTGTCTAGGGTCAAATGCATCGCGCAAAGCCTCCCCGATATACATCAGCAACGCAAGCACAATGGCCAAGCTGAAAAAGCCAGACAGTGCTAACCAAGGTGCATTTAAATTATTCTTTCCTTGCAACAAAAGCTCGCCCAATGACGCAGCATCAGGCGGTAGGCCATAACCCAAGAAATCCAGTGCTGTTAGCGCAGTAATATTGGCAGTTAAAATAAAAGGCAGTTGTGACAGGCTAGAGCTGATCGCGTTGGGTAAAATATGCCGAAAAATAATAGCTCGGTTGGTGACACCCAAACTTCGCGCGGCACGGACATAGTCTAGCTGACGTGCCCTTAAAAACTCAGCACGTACCAGTGGAACTAAAATTGTCCAACTGAATAACAGCATGATTAAAAATAACCAGTAGACATTAGGGCTGAACATGCTGACTAAAATCATCACCATGAACAGCATGGGTAACCCGCCCCACACTTCTAAAATGCGCTGCCCGATTAAATCGACCCAACCACCGTAATAACCTTGTAGTGCACCAATCACAATGCCCAGTACAGCTGAACTAAAAGTCAAAACAAAACCGAACAGCAATGAGACACGTAAACCATACAACACACGCGCTAAGACATCACGACCTTGGTCATCTGTCCCGAGCCAATTTTGCATCGTGGGCGGGGACGGTACAGGAACAGTCAAATCTACGTTGGGGGTTTGATATGAATATCGAATCAACGGCCAAACAGCCCAACCTTTTGCCTGAATCAGCTGTTGTACCACTGGATCTTTGTATTCAGTTTCAGTCTCAAAAACTCCACCAAAAGTCGTTTCAGGATAGTGTTTCAATACAGGGAAATATAAGGTCTGATCATACTTAAGCAACAGCGGTTTATCATTCGCAATCAGTTCTGCGGCTAAAGACAACACGAAAACACAAAGAAATAAAATACAACAACTGAGACCGAGCCTATTTTGCTTAAATCGCTTGAAACCTGCCTGTAAAATAGGTGACATCAGCCTCTCCCTTGCGAATCAAAATGTATTCGCGGATCAATCCACTGATACAACACATCGCCAATTAGACGCAGCAGCAAGCCCAACAAAGTAAAAATGAACAATGTGCCAAAAATCACAGGATAGTCACGCTGCACAATAGCTTCAAAGCCCAATAAACCTAAACCATCCAGATTAAAAATGATCTCAATAAATAAATTGCCTACAAAAAAGTAAGCGATTAAAGCTTCAGGTAAACCTGCCACCACAATCAATATTGCATTGCGAAACACATGACCGTACAACACTTGAGACTCAGTCAGACCTTTAGAACGCGCCGTCAGCACGTAGGGCTTGCTGAGCTCTTCCATAAACGAAGACTTGGTGAGATAAGTCACTGTGGCAAAGCCACCAATCACCATCGCTAAAAACGGTAAAGCCATGTGCCAAAAATAATCTTTAATTTTTCCCCATAGTGACAAGTCCGCAAAATTTTCCGAGACCAAACCCTGCAAGGGAAACCATTGGAAATAAGAACCGCCTGCAAAAAAGACAATCAAGAGAATTGCAAAAATAAATGCGGGAACTGCATAGGCCACTGCCAACAGTAGCGATGTAGACTGATCAAACACCGTGCCGTGCAATCGGGCTTTTTTAATGCCCAAAGGAATGGAAATCAGATAGATTAGCAAGGCACTCCACAGCCCCAAGGACACGGATACAGGTAATTTATCCTTAATCAGTGCTGTAACGGGCTGGTCTTTAAAAAAGCTCGTACCGAAGTCCAGTTGCACATAATTCTTTACCATTTCAAAAAAGCGTATATGCATGGGCTGATCAAAACCATAATGTGCTTTGATCTTTGCGAGCATTTCATCACTGAGTCCTTGTGCGCCTTGATAGACATTTGAGCTTCCACCTGCACCGCCCAGATTACCCAAAGTTTGCATAGCTTCCGCTTGTTGAATGGCTTGCTCAACAGGACCACCGGGCGCAATTTGGATCACAGCAAAATTGATCAGCAAAATCAGAAATAAAGTTGGAACAATCAGCAACAGCCTTTTGAATATATACATATGCATCTCCAAAACCCCTATGCCAGCTTATGGCTTGGCTGCCTGACCTAAATACCGACCCACCTTTTTTGCCTGTTTGGCATCACTCCACCAATAATCCAAACCGACATGCAACTGTGGACTCTGTTTTGGTTTTTGATACATATTCCAATAGGCATACCATTGATCCGCTTTACCATAGGTCGGTATTTGATAATAACCCGCACGTAGCAAGCGATCTAAAATACGCGTTTGAACGACCACTTGCTTACGATCAGGCGCTTGAATCAACTGTTGGATCATCTGATCAATCACCGGATTTTGAATACCCGAATAATTATAATTTCCCACCTGATGGGCTGAAGCACTGCCCCACAGTTGCACCTGTTCTTTGCCCGGTGTCAAAGACTGTGGCATCGTTTGTAGGGTCATATCAAAATCTTGAGTACGCATCCGCTCATAATACTGCGGTGTGTCAACCTGTCGAATCCTCAGCTGTATTCCTAGGCGCTTTAGATGGCGAACAAAAGGCGTAATTTCACGCACAGCATCACTCGGCTGAATCAGAAACTCAAACTGAATCGGCTTGTTCTTCCGATCCAACAATTGCCCTTTGGCATTATATGTATAGCCGTTTTTTAATAAAATCTGTCGTGCAATGAGTAAATTATTTCGATTATAGCCCGATCCATCTGAAGCTGAATAACGCCAGTTCTTTAAAACGCCATCTCGCTGTACGGGATGCAATTTAGCCAAATAAGGCTTTAAGATTTTGATTTCAGCAGCCGAAGGCACACCCTTCGCCTCTAGTTCGCTATTAGAAAAATAACTTTGCAAGCGTTGATATTGCCCATAGAACATCGCTTTGTTTTTCCACTCGAAGTCGTAGGCATAAGTCAAAGCTTGGCGAAAATAAATATCTTGAAAAGGCTGACGACGGGTATTAAACACAAAACTTTGCGTCGGTATCGGATTGAAATGCTTAAATCGATATTTTTTAATGAGACCTTGTTTCGCTGCGGGAAAGTTATAAGCAGTCACCCATTGTCGTGCGGACTCTTCCTCATGCAAAGTATATAAACCCGCCTTAAACGCAGTAAAAGCAATATCTTTGCTACGATAATACACATAACCCACGCGGTTAAAATTATAGCGCCCTTGGTTAACCTTTAAATCTCTGGCCCAATACTTTGGATTACGCTTATAAACAACGCGCTGCCCTGCATTGATTTTCTCTAAAAGATAAGGGCCTGAACCTAAAATCGGCTTGACTGAAGTTTTACTAAAATCTTTGCCTTGCCAGTCTTTTTTGGAATAAATTGGCATTCTGGCCACAATCAAAGGCATTTCCACATTATTTCGGGTTTTAAAATGCATTTTGACACTGTATTTGGACAACACTTCGGTCTTGGCTAAATCCGACAAATACATCTGTAAACCAAAATTGGACTTGGTTTGAAAGATATCAAAACTGAACTTTACATCGGCTGCGGTAACAGAACTGCCATCACTAAACCGTGCTTTTGGGTTTAAATGAAAAATGATCGCGTTAAAGTTTTTCGGGTCATAGCTGACCTTTTCTGCCAGCAATGGATACATCACCGCAGGCTCATCCAAAGAACTACTCATAAGTGAGTCAAATAAATAGTTGGTTCCCTCAACCGCAGTACCGCGACCATTCATGCTGTTTAAGTTATCAAAACTCCCAATGACTGCACGTGTTAATTCGCCACCCTTCGGTGCCTGCACATTGGCATAAGGCAGATGATCCAATTGGCTGTATTTTGGCGTAGCATAAGGTGCAATAAAAGGCATGGTCTGCAGTGCAGACCATGCCTTAAATGGAATCGCTACAAGGCTGAACAGCAAGAATATTGTTCTAACCTTCATCGGAGCTTTCTCTGAAATTGCATTTCAACTCAATATTAGTTCGGCACCTTAATTACATCCCCAATGCGCAACTGCGTATTCGGTTTAATGTCATTGAGCTCAGCCAATTGCGAAGTGTCCATACCATAACGACTTGCCAGTCCAATTAGAGTATCACCACGTTTCACCGTGTACTGCGAAATCAGTTTCGGGATTTGAATGGTCTGCCCAACTTGTAAGCCCGCACGCGGACTCAAATTATTTAAACTAGCAAGCTCTGACACAGACATCCCAGCACGGTTTGCAATTGAGTTTAACGACTCACCTGACTTCACTTTATAAGCTTCAGTTGCACGGCTAGAAGTTGCTTGTGGCTTTGCTGCCACTGTTTCTGTTTTGATTGGAGCTGAATCAACATCACCTTCAATTTTCAAACGCTGACCGACACGAACATTGGCTGTACGGCTTAGGTTGTTTAATTCAGCCAAATAGTTCAGTTGCAAGTGATACTTACGCGCAATGCTATTTAGGGTTTCACCCGATTTCACAACGTGAATATCGGTTGAGTTATTGCTTGCAGTAGTTTGTTTTTCGACTGTTTTCGGCGTTTCAACAGCAGGCACTTCACCCGTTAATTTGAGCTTTTGACCCGCACGTAAGCCCGCTGTACGACTCATGTTGTTGAGGTCAGCAATATAATCCATACCCAAATTATATTTCGAAGCAATCGCAGTTAACGAATCTCCTGACCGAACGGTATAAGTATCTGGCACCGTTGAACCCGCAGGGATCTTAATACTTTGACCCACTTGCAAGCCGCTATTGGTTGAAAGATTATTGAGATCAGCTAGCTCCGACAGGCTCATCTTCGACTGTGATGCAATGCTATACAAAGTATCACCACGTTGTACTTTATAACTTTCAACTTTGAACTGTGGCTCAGCTTTGACTGGAGATGCTTTGGCACTACTTGTCGTTAAGCTTTTGACCTCATTGAGTGGCACATTAATTTTTTGTCCCACCAACAGGTTGCTGCCCGCATTTAAACCCGGTGTTAAATCTGCCAATTCTTGATTTGACAGCGCATAACGGTCTGCAATCAATTTCAGATATTCACCACGTTTCACGGTATAAGACTGGGTTGCCACTTTGGTTGGGCTGCTGTTTTTTTCATCGTTGGATTTAGTACGGGATTGAGCTGTTTCTTTTAATGATAGCTTTTGCCCCACACGTACACCACTGGTTACGCTTAAACCGTTATAGTCAGCCAACTGTTTTAAGCTTAAACCAAACTCATCCGCAATGCCTGTTAAGGTATCATTGGCACGAACAGTATAACTCTCAGGTTTAGTCTCAGCTTTCACGGTAGAACGTACTTCTACTTTTTCAGCTTGTGGTTTTGCATCATATAAATAAATTGATGTACCGACATAAAGTGTGGCATTGGCATCCATTTGGTTCCACTTCGCCACATCACGCCAGTTCACGCCATTTTTGGCAGCAATCAGCGCCAAAGTATCACCCGGTTGTACGGTATAAGTTGAACGTTTACCTTTTGGCGGCACAATCACAATTTCAGAGTCAGTCTTAACAAAGTTTTTGCCTTGATTACGCTGCACTTCATCTGAATCTAAACGGGTATTGTCAGCCACAGACTTTGGATAAGCAAAACCTTTGGTTAACTCTTTGCCTTGCAGTTCAGCCACTGACTGACTGGTTTGAATTGCAGTCAGCTTAATTTTACCATCCAGAGGATCTACAATTTCTGTGCCTTGAGGGGCTAAAGCCTGAATTTCAGCTACCACTTCAGCTTGCTCTGCTTTCGTCGCAACTGGTTTCAGAACTTCATCGACAGTTTTGCTTTGACCTTCAGCTTGAATTGCCGCGGTTAACTGCTCACGTTCTGCCGCTGAAATTGGTGGTTCAACGGAAACTGGTTTCACTGGGGTCGCTGGCGTCACTGCAACTGGAATACGCGGCGCACTTGGAATATCGCTATTAGCAGCAAAAGCAGCCAGTGCATTAGAACCCTTAGGCGTTGAACCACGAGGCGGCGTAGAGATAGCTGCACCGCTTGACGACGCAACCACAGATGAAGTGGTAGGCTTTCCTGTTGTGGTTTTTGTGGTTGTCGTCGCTAAAACAGGTGGTGTAGTTTTCGACGGTGTGATCGCTTTGGTGTTCAACGTTGGCGGTTCAATTTTGCTTGGTTGAATCGTTTGGTTATTTTCAGGCAGTTTGGTATTTGCAGATGCCCACAAGCCGCCTGAACCACCCTGTAATTTTTTCAAACGTACATCCACTGAAGGGCTCAAATCCGCAGGAATTAAAATCCGCATTGGACTTGCACCATCAATCCATTCACCACGGTGTCCCGGATTTAACTGATACAGCTCGGCACGACTTAAACCTGTAATCGACGCAACTTCATTTAGACTCACCGCGCCCACAGTAACCTCTCTAAAGTGCGGACGGTTCGCAATCGGCGGTAAATTGATGTTATAGGCATTTGGATTTTTAATGATCTGCGCAACCGCCAAGAAACGTGGCACATAGTTCATGGTTTCTTCAGGCAGTTTTAATGACCAATAATCTGTCGGCAAACCTGCGGCTTTATTACGGTTAATCGCTTGTTGAATACGGCCCGGACCTGCGTTATAAGCCGCTAGTGCAAGTTCCCACGAACCAAACTGGTTATATAAACTGCCCAAGAACTCATACGCAGCACGTGTTGACTCGACCACATCACGGCGACCATCGTATTGGCTACTTTGTTTTAAGCCATAAATACGTCCCGTACTTGGAATAAACTGCCATAAGCCCGCAGCCGCAGCACTACTGGTTGCAGCAGGGTCATACGAACTTTCAATCACAGGCAGTAGAGCCAGCTCTGTTGGTAAACCGCGACGCTCGGCTTCTTTAACGGTGTGATACAAATAACGTGAAGCTCGTGCACTTAAACGATCCAAATACGGTTGGCGTGAAATAAACCACCCGCGCTGAGCATCAATACGCGGATTCCAATGATCGGTGTTCATTTTAAAGCCCACGGTCATACGCTTCCAAACGTCACCGTGCTTTAACACCAACAGGCGATCCCCTTCCACCGCACGCATGTCGGTTGCAGAAAGTAAATCTTCTAAAGAATCTAGGCTGTTTGCATCTAGGTAGTTCGATCCGACTTGTTTGGATTTAGATGTTTGCGTTGCACTTTGCGTCGAGGAACAACCAGCCAGTCCAAGTGTCGCAAGTGCTGAACCGAGTACTGTAATTTTAAATAATGTCGGTAACATCGGTTGGCCAAAAATGGCAGCTGACTTATACATAAGAAAATCCAAACAACTCGTATAAAATTTATTTTTTAGATCTGCCATTGTAGTAAAGCACGCCGCAGACACAAGGCGTTAATTTAACTTGAAATCAGTATAAATGTTACAAGAAATTAAAAAAGCTGCATGTTATACACTTCTCTAGTGCATTTGCGTTATACAATGGTGCCCGCTTAGTTTTAATTTTCAGTTTACGGAAGTTGTGTATGTCACAAACAATTACCCTGTATGTCGATGGTGCTTGTCGTGGAAACCCTGGTCTTGGGGGATGGGGCGCGTACATTATTACAGAAACTGAAGAACATAAAATGTGCGGCGGTGAAGACAACACCACCAATAACCGTATGGAACTTACCGCAGCCATTGAGGGCATTCTTTTTTGCCCAAATGATGCGAAGTTGGTTGTCTGGACCGATTCAACCTATGTCAAACGCGGCATTACCGAGTGGATTACAGGTTGGAAAAAGAAAAACTGGAAAGACGTTAAAAATCCAGATTTGTGGAAAAAACTCGATGCAGCCTGCCAAGGCCGTGATATCGATTGGCACTGGGTCAAAGGCCATGCAGGTCATGAAGGTAACGAAATGGCAGATCAATTGGCGAACCTTGGTGCCGATCAAACACAGGCTCAACTTCGTCAGTCTAAAACAGCGACAACAGAACCGTCTGTAGATAAAAAAAAAGTTGAACCAGACTGGTTGTTAAACGACCCTTTTGGTTTGGGTTTCGATGACGAAGAAGTCGATAACAGCGAAGATTTAACCGAAAGTGAAATACACATTGCAGAACAAGAGCCAAGTTTAGTCGCTGAACCAGAACTTGCTACAACGGTGCCTTCTATTGAACAAACGCCTGAAGTTGCAACAAATGTCGATTTAACAAAACTCAAACAACATCCACAAATTGTGATTACTCCACGTAAGGTTGAGGTCTTTGGACCTCGACAGCTCATTCTCGATACAGAGACCACCGGTTTCTATTATCAAGATGGCGATCGCATTATTGAAGTTGGTGCGATTGAAATGGTCAATCGAAAGCTCACAGGCAGCTCGATTCATATCTACATCAACCCGAAAAAACCTGTGGGCGACTCTGAAAATGTCCACGGTATCTCTGATGACTTTTTAAAAGATAAACCGCTGTATCAAGAGATTGCAGACACTTTATTTGCCTATCTCAAAGGTGCGGAAATCATTGCACATAATGCAAGCTTCGATATGAACTTCTTAGACATGGAGTTCAAGCGTGCAGGATTTGTTGCGCTTTCTGAAGTTTGTGCGGTGACAGATACCCTCGCGATGGCAAAATCTAAGCATCCGGGGCAAAAAAACTCACTCGATGCCTTAGTTCGCCGTTACGAAATTCCACAGCGTGACCGTACCTTCCACGGGGCCTTACTGGATGCTGAAATTCTAGCCGACGTTTACTTGGCTATGACGGGTGGTCAGGTTTCCTTTGATATGGATGCCCTGTCACATAGTGAACAACAAAATGGGCAAAGTCAGCGCCAAGCACTGGATATTGAACTGATGGTAATTCACCCTTCAGCCGAAGAACTTAAAGCACATGAGACTTGGGTCAAACAATACCAAGAAAAACATGGCACACCCTGCCTTTTTGCCAAATAAATTCTAAAGTTTTTGTTAACTTTTGTATTACAAGATTTTTCAGTTAGGCTATAGTGATGAACAAGTTGCTATGCCTTCTTTGGGCCGCATATAAACACGATAAAACACTAGGATAGGTGCAGATCAATGTCTTACCAAACCTCTATTCATTTTGATCCAACGGCGCTGCTGATAATAAAAAATGAAGTGGATAACTCCATTAAGCTGGTTGAATCAGCTGTGAGCACCTTAGCAGAAGATCAGACTTTACCTTTTGGAATTGACGACGCATTAAACCAATTTGAGCAGTGTGCTCAAGTGCTTGCATTAATTGATATGTCAAGCTTGGCCAAAATTGCTGAATATTCCGCAGAACTTATGCGCAAGATCATGGGGAATCCTGCACAGATTAATACGCAAGATGTGATTGCTCTCAGCGAAGGCACGACCATGCTGAAGCGCTATATTGAGTTCATTTGCTTAAGAGAAGTGAAAATTCCACAGTTTTTACTCGATACCTTAAACCGTCTTGAAATTGCATTAGCAAAGCCTCTAACGCAAGAAGGTCAACACATCGAGTCCTTACTGGACTGTATTACCCCAGATTTCAGCCTCCCTCAAGCACCAAGTCTTGAAAAATCTCAATATGTTCACCGCTTGTACAAGCTGTCTTTAAGCCAAATGCTGAAACAAGAAGAAAGCGAACTTGATTTACAAGCAATGAAATTGGTGGGAACTTATTTAGCGGGTCTAGCAGAACAAACGCCGAGTAAACAATATTGGAACTTGGTCTATGTTGCACTCAATCAAATTGAACAATTGCTCATTAATGAACCACGTTTACGCACTTTGATTAGCATCGAACGTAACATTGCACAGTTCTTTACTGCGCCTGAACGTTTCAAAGCCAGCCTCACCGATCTTGCCAACATTCTCAGCCTATGTATCAGCCAAGAAGACGAAGTTTCTCAACACATCCGTGGCAAACTCAATATTGGCGATGACTTACTCACAGATACGCAGCTGCAAGTTTTCAGTCGTCATCTGTATGGCCCAGATTTCGACACGATGCATACCATTAGTGATTTGGTAACCACCGAAATGTCGCAAATCCGCAATGACATTGAGTACAACTACCAAAACATGACCCCTGAAAAGACCCAAGAGCTCCAAGCAAAACTGGTCGATTTGGCGAACATTTTCAAAGTATTGAACTTAAATGAAGCGCATAATGACTTAAACCGTCAAGCAGCATCACTTAGTCAAGCAGATATGCTGAAAGATGAAGGTTTTGCGCAGCAGTTGATGAACGTGATCTTGTCGGCAATGAACTCGATTGGCGTGTTAGAACGTCACCATACTTCAAGCCGCCTACAGCTTCGTGTGAACAACATGAATATTTCACTAGACCGTTTAGATGAAGCCCATGCTGCTTTATTGACTGAGGCTAAAACGTCTATTGACTTAAGTAGTCAAGCGTTGGCGCAATATCAGCAAGAACAAGATTTAACTGCCCTTGAGAATACTCCTGCACAACTACGTGAAGTTGCTGGCGCAATGCTGTTCTTAGGCGCTGAAAATGGTCAAACTGCTCTGAATCTTTCAGCAGATTTTGTGCAACAACAAATCACGGCTGAAACTGCGCTCACTGCCGCTCAGGTGAATCATGTACTTGATGCTCTCGCAAGTGCAGATATGCTGATTGATAACTTAAAAAACAAACAGCCTGTATTACACAGTATGTTTGATGTAGCATTGAACAGTAGCCAAAAACTAAAGACTGTTGCCTAATGTCAGAACTTTCACTTGCTTATATTTTCCACCAACAACAATTGTTGGTGGACCATAACTTTCAATTGCCTCGTGTAGAAAAGCTAGCAAGTGATTTAAGTTTTCACTCGGATGATCAAGTGATTGCCCGAGACCTGCTAGACAATGAGCCAATCCCTGATGGCTTAGAACTCATCCCAATTCGCCAGTTGCTTCCACTCTGGAGCACCAAACAATTCGAACAGGCCAGTCGAGCTATTCAACTGTTAGAATGGCGTCGCAATCATAAATTTTGTAGTCATTGCGGCCACGCCACAGAAGCGCATGCCAGCGAATATGCCATGATCTGCCCTGCCTGCGGTTATCATCAGTATCCACGGGTACAACCCTGTGTTATCACCGTCATTACACGAGGTGAAGATGAAATTCTGTTGGCAAAAAATGCGCGTAATACCCGCAGCAATATGTATGGTTTGATTGCAGGCTTTGTTGAAGTCGGTGAAACCTTAGAAGAAGCTGTACGCCGCGAAACCTTGGAAGAAGTCGGCATTCAAGTTAAAAATGTTCAATACTTAGCGAGCCAGCCTTGGCCTTTCCCAAGTAACTTAATGATTGCATTTAAAGCAGAATACGCATCGGGTGAGCTTTGCTTACAAGAAGAAGAAATCAGCGATGCCCAGTTCTTTAAGTTTGATCAATTGCCTGAAATTCCGTTCAAAGGCAGTATTGCACATGCCATGATCATGCATGCGACAGAAGGCACAACGGTCGCGGATGACACACGTGAGTGGCTGTAAGCTCACTCACCATCTCTACAACAAATATACTTTAAAACCCAATTAGTGCTTAAGCGCATCCTCTAGCGCCTGCATAATTTTTTGCTTGGTCGTGAAGTAACGACTAAACAAACTCGATACTGAACCAATCATTGAAATATGACCAATGCGTGGCACCGTCCAAAGTTGACTGTAGTTGCCTTTTTCTTTCAACCTACGATCCAAATCAACAGCATTGCTTAACCCAACAACATCATCATTCTCAGCAACCAACAGATAATGTTTAACCCTATTCGACTCGACGAAATAATATGGCATCACTTCTTGATAAGGTCTGTTCTGATCAAAAGCATCCGCACAAATTGGATCGCCTTTATAGTCGAAATGATAAGGTCCGGCTAAACCAATAATGGCGGTAATTTGGCTGCGGCATTGTATTTCATACGGTTTCGGATGATAGAGCGCAGACATCACATTAAATGCGCCCGCAGAATGCCCCATCAACACCACTTTTTCAGTCGAAATTTGATATTTAAGTTGATGTACATTGAGATAATTTAAAGCCAAGCTGAGATCATCAATAGAGGCAGGAAAAATATGCTCAGGCGCCAAGTGATAGTTAATCACCGCCACATCAAAGCCTTCTTTGGCAAAGGCTTCGCCAATAAAACGATAATCTTTTTTATCGCCATGCATCCATGCGCCACCATGCACAAATACAATCAGAGGACGGTGTTCACGCGGTGTTTGTGTACGAAACAAATCTAAACGGTGTCGCGCACGTAACCCATAGGCTACATTTTCTTGGACCGAATAACCCTTACGCGGTGTTAAACGGTTTAAGGCATAACTACCGACATCATAAATACGAAAGTCACGATAGAGTAATCTTGCATACTCTACCGAACGATTCAGTCTTTGAACAAAAGGCTGAAGCTTATTGAACATTATTTGGCTCAACTTGGTCTGGGTCTATCGCAACAGGCGTTTGCTCTGTCGGTGTTGAATTAATCATTGGTGATGCAAATGCACTGGTCGTTTGCGTCTGTTGCTCTATATTATCCACCAATGTGATAATTTTAGTCACATTCCCCACTTGCTGTAACACTTGGTTTAAATCGGTAATTTCAGCACCATTTAAACGTCCCATCACATATAACACGCCATCTTCGGTGTGAATACGCACTTTCGCATCTGAAACAACTGCAGCTTTCATGATCAAGCCACGTGTATTTGCTGTAACTGAGGTGTCTTGCATGATGGTGCTATAACTAATTTGGTTTCCAACTGTAATGTAGTTATGCACGGTTTTGACGTCCGACATCGCCCGTACATTGTCTTCAGCCAACTGACGTAAGTGTTGATCGGGTACTTGTCCTGTTAACAAGACATTCCCATGAAAACTTTCGATATTGACACGTGACTGTTTAAAACGGCTGTCCAATTTATATAAGTTAATTTTTGCAGTACGCTCAATTGAAGAGTCAATAAAGACCTGCCCTAATGAACGTGCACCGCTTTCTGTTCCTACAGCGGCTGTTCCTGTCCCACCCGAAATGAAACTTGCACATCCAGATAAACTTGCGACGCATAATACGGTCATTGCAATACGATTGAACACTCAGCAAGACTCCTCAACTTTTCAAACTATTTTAATTCAGCATTTCAGCTTTGATTTTGTTCAAAGATTAATAAAGTCTTGATCAAAAGTAAAAGCATTTTCTATCCATTGCTGATCATAAGTGAATTTTGAAAAATCTTGCTGTATGGTTTTTGCAATTTCTTTAAAAAAATCAAAACAAATCACATCAAAGCGGCAATAATATTGCTGGAAATGTGGATGATCTTGTAAAAATAACATGGCTGTTTTTGCTATTTTGCGTTGTTTTGAATAGGAAATTGTTTCAGCAGCCTGTGCAAAATGCGTTTTTGAACGTGCTTTGACCTCAACAAAAACCAATTCTTGACCTTTTTGTACAATCAGATCAATTTCGCCAAAGCGCGAGTGATAATTGGACTGTACATGAACATAACCCTGTTCTTCTAGCACCGCCAAAGCTTGTTGCTCCGCCCATTGTCCCAGTTTCATGTCTTTATCCTCCCTACTTCTTTTTATTTTTTAATCAGCAAATTTCGAAAAACTCAATTTCGATCAAAAATCTAAATTTTTGATGTTTAAAACCACTGCTGCGAATCTCTCGAACCAATCAATTCATTTCATTCTACGTTTTAAAGCCTTCTTGACGTTTATATTTCAGCCGAATGTCTCACTGACTCCTGCAAATGCATCGCCGACAACATTCTAGCTCACGCCACGACGGACAATTCAGGTAGAATGCTTATCGCGGTATCGGTTGAATGCATCAAAGCACTCAAACCAACCTATCATTTTATTATTTTGCAGCGCGGAGAAAACCCATGAGTGCCCAGTTATTTGTAGTCGCAACCCCTATTGGACACTTAGATGACATGACTTACCGCGCAATTGATGTACTAAAATCAGTCAAAATCATTGCTGCTGAGGATACACGAACTTCAGCACAATTACTGAAACACTTTAATATTCAAACACCGCTCACCGCATGCCACGATCATAACGAAAGCAACAAAATTGACATCCTTATTCAGCGTTTGTTGAAAGGTGAAGATATGGCGCTTATCAGTGATGCAGGAACGCCTCTTATCAGTGATCCAGGCTTTAAATTGGTTCGTGCCGCACAAGAGCATAATATCCGCGTAATCCCTGTACCGGGCGCTTGTGCTGCGATTGCCGCTTTAAGCTCAGTGGGCTTACCAAGTGATCGTTTCAGCTTTGAAGGTTTTTTGTCTTCTAAACAAACCCAACGACTGGCAAGCTTGGAAAAACTCAAAGACGAAACGCAAACCCTGATTTTTTATGAGGCACCACATCGTATTTTAGACAGTGTCAGTGACATGGCTAAAGTCTTTGGTGCTGACCGCCCTGTCGGTTTTGCCCGTGAAATTACCAAAACCTTTGAAACCATCAAGAAGATGACATTAGGTGAGTTGGTTGAGTTTATTGCAAAGGATCATCATCAACAAAAAGGTGAGATTGTATTGATTGTTGGTGGCGCGACCACTGAAAAAGATATGGCACAAGAAAAACTCGACCAGCTTTTAACGCGTCTCTTACAAGATTTGTCGGTGAAAGCTGCATCACAGTTAGCGGCTGATTTGACCGGCATCAAAAAGAAAATTGCTTACCAACGTGCTTTAGAATTAACACAAGGTCAGGCTGAATAGGCTTCGATAGCTTAGAATAAAAGTATTGATTTTGTTTTGAATGAAAAAAATAAAGAACAGCAGATTTAAGTGCTTTGGCCTTTCTCTGCTGCTCTCCATGTTAAGCGGATCCATCTGAACCGCTTAACTCAAATTATGTAGTTATGTCATTTAAAATTTATAAGCATTTGTACGGGTTGACTGACTGATCGTCAATTACAATCTCTATCGAATTAGCTTGCTTCTTGATAAATACGACCGCCGGGTAGTTGGCAAAAGTATTGTTTCAATGCATCCAAACAACGATGGATCTTCATCGGCTGTTGTTCATGCTTTGAAATGATGGCATATAGCGTAAAGTTAGGGAGCTTCCACTCTGGAAGAACTTCCACTAAAGAACCGTTAACCAATTCTTTTTGCACATCCAAATATAAAATACGTGCAACCCCATGCCCATGTTGGCATAAAGTCTTTGTCACTAAAATATTATTACTGGCTACTCTTGATTTCATCTCAAGTTTAACCGCGTCACCTGTCACCACATTTTTAAAATCAAAATCATGATTATTTTTCATAATCGTGATCGGAATAAGATCATGATTTTTCAAATCTTCAGGTCGTGAAATTGGTGCAGACTGATTCAAATAGCTCGGTGAAGCAACCAAAATCTGTTCCACGCGCGCCAATGGCACGACATGTACGCTTTGATCGTCAACTGTTGGGCTCATTCTGAGGGCAATATCAATTCGCCCATTCATCAAATCCACATAATGATTATCTGCTTCAATATGAATAGATAATCCACGATGTGCAGACATCCAATGCGACAAAGCAGGAATCACGTGATTGGCACCTAACTCTGGCGTAGTGGCTATTCGCAGCTCACCCACGAGATCATCGCGCAATTCATTGATACGTATTTTGCCACGTTCAGCAGCGGCGAGCATTTCTTGACAGCTGTGGAAAAAAGCCTGGCCTGCTTCAGTTAAATTCAACTTTCTTGTTGAGCGATGTAAAAGAACAACTTCCATCTCTTGCTCTAAAGAACGAATTTGCTGACTCACAGCACTTGTAGTAATGCCTAACTCACGCGCGGCACCACTAAATGAACTCTTTTCAACAACACAAGCAAAAACACCCATTGCCCGTAGTTGATCTAACATAAAATTCTCTCTGGATTCATGAGAAGTTTTCATCTATTTGATAAAAACAACTCATTGTATTATACGGTGAATTTTTTGCGTTGCATCCAGATTTTTTAATTTAATGGTAAAACTATAGTCGGATTGATTGGCTTGCCATCTAAGCGTACTTGGAACTCTAACATGGTGCGCGTTGCACCTGTGGAGCCCATTTCAGCAATTTTCTGTCCTGCCGTTACATTTTGACCGCTCTTCACATTCATCGCACTGTTGTGTGCATATGCTGTGATATAACCATCAATATGCTTAACCAAAATTAAGTTCCCATATTCTTTCAATCCGTCTGCGGCATACACCACTTGGCCATCTGCTGCTGCATAAATTGGATCACCTTGATTACCAGCATAGCGAATACCTTTCACATTATTTGCTAAATTATAACCTTGCAAAACAGCACCATTACTTGGTTTTACCCAGCGTAAAGTTGAACTTTTCGAGCTCGCAACAGGTGCGGTCGGTACTTTAGCAGGAGTTGTTGTGGTTGTGGTGGTCGTATTTTGACTCGGGAGACCAACATTTTGACGTTGAATTGGGGCGGTTTGTGTAATAGGTTGCGTCGTGGTTGTACGTGGGCTACCCGAGCCTTTTAAACGTAATGACTGCCCCACATAAATACGATACGGCGCAGCAATATCATTCATGTCTGCAACAGAGGTATAACTCAGCCCATAACGAGTTGCAATACCGCTCAGCGTGTCGCCTGAACGAACTGTATAATAGTCTGGTGCTTTCGCAAAACGTGTTGCATTGTTAACCTGTGGTTTAGAAGCACAACCACTCAAAATAACAGTTGAAACTACAGCAGTGGATAACACGACAGTTTTCAGTAGTGCTGTAGGAATTGCAATGAAACGAATTTGAGACAACACAGACATTTATCTTACTCTCTAAAAATACAAAAAATAATCAGTTTAATTTGCGCTAAGATTAGCAAAAAAGTTTGTGAAAATAGTATCTCTGCGCGTATTTTCACAAAGTTATAACAAACAGCTGAATACATTCCCTGTATTGCTCAACTGTAGCGTCTTTTAAGCAGTTATTTGCCCTTGTAATGCATGCAAAACTTCATAGTTGGTTGCATCCATCTGAATAGGCGTAATACTGACAAAACCATTCGCCACGGCGAAAAAGTCCGATTCTACCTCATCATAACCTCTTTTCGGTTCTGCCACTGCTTCACCTGCAAGCCCAATCCAGTACACTTGACGACCACGTGGGTCAACATGACTGCTAATCGGCTTAGACTGCAGACGACGTCCTTGATAGGTAATTTTAGCGCCTTGTAACTCAGCTACATCAGGAATATTAATATTTAAAATATGGCGTGGTGGTAGTGCAGGCAAACCTTGCTTCACAAAATCATGCACCCACTGTGCTGCATGATGATAATCTTCTGGGCGGTTGTACGATCGCACTTCAGGGCCCGCAAGTGATACCGCAATGGCAGGCTGTTTCATCAAACGCCCTTCAAAGGCTGCTCCAACTGTACCTGAGTAGAGTACATCATCACCCAAGTTTGCCCCGCAATTGATGCCACTAACAACCAGATCAAAATCAAAATCAAATAAGCCATTCATGGACAAATAGACACAGTCCGCGGGTGTTCCATTAACTGCCCACATGTCGGGTGCAATTTCGATTGGGCGTAAGGGTCGATCTAAAGTCAAAGCACTGGAAAAACCACTGCGTTCACTTTCGGGCGCTACGATCACCACGCGACCTAATGGACGTAAAGCATGTGCGAGCGCTTGAATACCTGGTGCAAAAAGACCATCGTCATTGGCTATTAAAATATTCACTGATGGATCTTCTTAAATCTATATGAGTCGGTAAAAGCCTTATACATCTCATTGACACTCGTCTTCGTCTTTTTAATCTGCAATTAAAACAGGTAGATTTACGGGTAGCTTGAAAAAACTAAATCTTTAAAGCGAAAAGAAAAGCCATAGAGTCCTCGATGCAGAAAGACTATACATTGAGATCAGGCAATCTGAAAAGATGAAATCATTGATCTGGGTGAGTACTTTACTCTTACATGAGCAGAGTACAAAAGAGAGAGCTTAAAAATAGAAGAAGCTAAGCATACGTTTAAAGTGTTTACTGGAGAGTACGCCTTCAAAAAGATAAAATATAGATCTCTTTATTCTGTAAAATCACTCTTCTCTTACATAAATAAATATAAAGCAATGAGTTAAAAAATTTAAGAGAGCGAGTCTAGCTATGACTCACTATTACAGAACATGCTTTTAAGTGTTTGGATATTGAGCCAAGCTATTCGCGTTTTTTACTCATTTCGGATAACAAATCCAGTTGTATTTCTTGTATTTGGGCTAACCTATTCCACTGATGCATCAACAGATGATCTAGTTTTTCATTTAAATGTTGAATTTCTAACTCTGCCTTTAAATTAATTTTATAATCGTTTTGCGAGCGCAATCTGTCTTTGGCCTCCTGTCTATTTTGGCTCATCATAATCACAGGAGCTTGAATCGCTGCAATACAGGATAAAATTAAATTTAATAAAATAAAGGGATACGGATCGGCAGGATGCGTGACCATAACCACTGTATTCACAATAATCCAAATGGCGAGGAAAGTCGCAAAGCACATGAGAAAAGCCCAACTACCGCCAAAGGTCGCAATTTTATCTGCCAGCCTTTCCCCTAAAGTCCAATTTTTATCCAACTGATTTTCAACATTTTTGGTGATCACTTCATGTTGTTGCAAACTTTTAATCACCTCATATTCAAGATCAGTCACTTCCCCCTTTTCAGACTTTAACAGTGAATGAACATACTGAATTCGATATTTGGTTAAGTCTGCTTGGCATATATAACTTTGAGGCGACCATTCTGGAAAATCATGTGAAATTTCTTCGGTAATAGATTTTCGTATTGCCCCCATAGGAATGAGGTTTTTAATGAGGAATTTCTGCCCACAGACTAAACATTCATGACTTTGATTTTTTTCGCTCATGCTCGTTCTCTTTTATAATCATTATAAGTTTTAGGGGAGATAAACATCATCGAACAAATTTTAAACCAATGTCAAATTTTCAGCACCTCTAAGATTAGCTGCTCATTAAGTTTTTTCTAGACAGTAGCCATGAATAAAAAAATGCCACAGATATAATCATGATTCTGTGTCTTAAATAAGGCTAAACAAGTTCATATCATCAGGCTAAAAATTAAAAAAATCCAGCTTTAGAGCAAGGAGACAATCAATGCCGAACTCCGCAAGGCCTATGCGTTTAGGTCTACTTTTTCATACCATATTACTCACAGGTATCACCGCTAACGTAGATGCGAATACACCACCTGTAATGTTGACTTCTCCTAAAGATTTTATATACCCAGATGTAGATCATGGTCTAAATGAAAGTCTTTATCCGAATGAGGCCGCCACCGCTAAGGAAATCGCGAACATCATTGAAATGACGATCCGAAAACAATATGCCACAGATATCGCGCTACGTGATGCGCATCCTAAAGCACATGGTTGCGTACGCGCAGAATTTAAGATAAATGAGACATTGCCTCAAAACATGGCCCATGGTGTTTTTATTCCGGGAAAAACTTATCAAGCGTGGATTCGTTTTTCGAATGGATCGAGTAATGCAAAACAGGCGGATATAAAAAAAGATGCACGTGGCATGGCAATCAAACTTTTAGCCGTGCCAGAGAAAAACCTTTTAGATGAACCTGCGTCTACGCAAGATTTCGTTATGATCAATCACCCTGTATTCTTTGCCAATGACCCTGCTGGTTATCTATCATTTATGCAAGATATCAATAGCGATCGATTTCTAAAAAAACTGCATGTCCCTTTTGCATTAGGAGCTAAAGGAACTTGGATTGCCTTGAACACTAGAAATAAAATTTCAAATCCGCTGCAAACCAGATACTGGTCTATGGTGCCCTATCAGTTAGGAGTCGGCACGCATCGTCAAGCAGTAAAGTACTCTGCTCGTGCATGTTCAAGCGTTGTTAGCCCGATTCCAGCTACTCCTCAAAAGGACTTTTTAAGAGCGGCACTTCGAACGACGTTACAAGATCGTGATGCCTGCATGGAGTTTTTAGTACAACCTCGGACATCCAGCTCAATGTCTGTTGAAGACTCGATGACGGAATGGAAAGAAGACCAAGCCCCTTTCTATAAGGTGGCCACTATTCGTATTCCTCAGCAAGTTTTTGATACCCCTGAGCAAAATAAGTTTTGTGAAAATCTATCCTTTACACCATGGCATGCATTAGCTGAACATAAACCACTGGGTGCGATAAACCGAATGCGCAAAGTCATATATGACCAGATTAGTCGCGTCAGACATGAGATGAATTCGGCTAAACAAACAAACGCTAACAATGTCGAAGATCAATAAGGAGTCCTATGGTTAAACTCAATGGCCTGTTAATCTGTGTGTCTAAAGAAGAAGTCTATATGGTGATAGAACTCCTTCCAGCGCATATTGAATTAACTCATCAAGAAGAAGGCTGCATTTCTTTTGAGGTCAAGCAAAGCCTCGACCCTTTTATCTGGGAGGTGCAGGAAGTGTTTGATAGCATGAAAAGTTTTAAGCATCACGAAAGTAGAACGGCCTCGTCCATTTGGGGAGTGAAAACGCAAAATATTAAACGGCAGTACAAAATATCTGAGGGTGAATAAGGTTTAAGTTTCTAGCTATAAAATGACAGGTCTATGACTAAAACTTGAAATAGCCCTCAAATGAAAGCCCTCTCTATTCAGATCATAAAATTTAAAAATGTTCTGCACTAAGAAACACAATGAATAATAGCGATTTTTGTATGGATCATCATGAATTGAGCAGATGTTCAACCTAATATCTTATTTAGTGAGCGGTCGCTGCTGCTTTGGGTTTAAAAGCCACCAAACAAAAGACGATAAAAGCACATAGAACAAAGGATGCGCCAAATCGACTCAGATCCAACCCTCCGTGACTAATGGGCTTATCTAGGAAATCCCCCAGTACGGCACCTAATGGACGCGTGAGTACAAATGCAGCCCAAAATAAGAAAGTTCTAGAGATTTTGGTCCACATATAAAGCATCGTCAGCAATAAAAGTAAACCGCCAAAGATAAGTGCTGCACTGGTATAGCCCAGCCCTTGCGTATCTGCTGTCCAATCCCCTAGCGCTGTGCCCAATGTTTGGGAAAACATGATGGTCAGCCAATAAAACGCTTCACTTTTAGAAGATTGAATACTTTGTACCGCAATTGACCCGCTGCTGTAGTACCATGCCAATAAAGATAAAATAAGTAAGCCGAATAAGATTAAGCTACCACCTAAATAGCCCAATCCTAAGGTACGATCAACATAGTCCGCTATAGTTGTCCCTAGAGTTGTTGTTGCAATAATTGTAGACCAATAAAAAAATGCATTATATTTTTTGGCCTTAATCTGTGCTACGACGAATATTGCAAAAATAATGGCGAAGATGCCCGTACTTACGATATATCCCAGATTAAGCGACATGGATAAGGCATCCCCCGCTGTTTCACCCAGTGTTGTTGCCGCAATTTTAATGATCCAAAACAGCAAAGTGACTTCAGGTACTTTGCTCAGCACCTCATGCAGTGTTTTTTCCTCAGTCATGATACGCACCAAACCTTATTCTTTTGTCTATGCTGAATAATAGTGCTCACAACTGAAACCAAGCTGAGTTGCGTTAAACAGCTAATCATGTTGTCGCTCGCTACCCGTAAAGACAGCTGTAAAATAAGCCATGACAAATGTTCTGTTCGCATCAATTTATTTGCGATATTTTTGAATTCACCTGATTGACCCGTCAATAAGTAAAGGGTTTAGCTTAATGGAACAATGAACGAATGATGGAAACTATGCTTACTGTATCTCGCTTAGCGAAAAAACTCGGGTTATCCAGAACGACTATTCTCTATTATGAGAAACAGGGTTTATTAAAACCAAGCTTAATCGCTGAAAATGGATACCGGTGGTACGGTGAAAGTGAAATTGAGCGTCTTAAAAGCATCATCTCCTACCGTTCTTACGGACTATCCATTTCAGATATTCGTTTGCTTTTAGAACCACTTAGCATATCCCAAGGGCAGATCTTGGAAAATCATTTTCGTGCATTGGAACAAGAGATCAATAACTTAAGAGCTCATCAAAAAGCCATCATTGAGTTATTGAAAAAGTCCATTTTATTAAAGGAAAAGTTCGTGAATAAAGCCAAATGGGTAGAGATTATGATCGCAGCAGGTTTATCAAAAGAAGATATGATTAAGTGGCATCAAAAATTTGAAGAGATGGAACCTGAGGAGCATCAAAAATTCTTAGAGTCACTCGACATGACACAAGATGAGATTACGGCTATTCGAAGCTTATAGTGCTTTTTAGCTCTCAATATTTGAACATTTGAAAATCAAACCCAATAGCTCTCATCTAAGGGCTATTGAGTTCACTGCTTACCTATCGTAAGCATTTTTTATCCCTAAATATTATTCCTGCACCAACAAGCAGCTCATCCTAAAGACCGCCAAAACTGAAGATTAGAAGTCGTTAGGATGATCATTGGCGATTAAAAGGTCTAAAACAAAAAACTTTATTAAAAAATGACTGGTCAGAACTTTTCATTGAATTCTAATTGAAAATATATATATTGAGTCTCCGCATCCACCATAAATATGTGATTTTAAAAATGATTAAAAGCTTAACATTACGTAATTTCTTCGGATTAGGCATGACTATCATGATCTCTCAATCTGCTTTTGCACTAGAGGGATTAAGCACAGAAGAAGCCAACACCATCGTAAAAGAAGATATTGCAGCAGCGCAAGTCATGACCGAATTTTGCCCTGCTTTGGTGGGTCAAGGTCCTAAAATTGAAAGCAACATTCAAACTTTAATTCAAACCTATTTACAAGACTACTCAGATAAGTCGATGACCTATGCAAAATTACAGTCAGACAGCGAATACCAGTCGATTCTGAAAGAAGCTCGTACAGATGCAAAGGGTACTGACAAAGCAGAACAAAAGTCAGTATGTGATGACGTTGTAAACTTTGAAGGTTAATTCAAGTTCTACATCTATATCGCAAAGAAAGGATGAATAATGGGGTTATTCATCCTTTTTTATTGGACTGAAAAATGTAAAAACGATGAAGCGACTTCAACAGCTTCTATACATTTTTGCGCTTACATTTACTTAAAATTTGTTTAAGCTCATCCTATTATGGCAACAACATGTATGCACTTAGGGTTTAGAATGAATTTAAATGTAATGAAAAAAGTGATTTTGGCAGTTTGTGGTTCTTCTTTGATTGCTATCGGTTCGGCTCATGCGGCCAATAAAGACGAAAATATTGAAGTGACTCCACTGCAACAAGTGACGCAGCAAGAGTTGGCTGCAATTTATGTCCTATCAGAAGTTTGTCCAAGTCTCGTTTCAGACCAGAGTCAGTTTGAAAATGGCTACAACACTTTGGCCAAAGAATATCTACCGCAACAGAAAAACCCGACTGAATACCTTAAAAACCTCAGCAAAGAGAAAAAATTTAAGCCTATTTTAGCCGAAGCTCAAGCCGATGCGAAAAAAGCAGGTAAAGCGAAAAACCAAGAAATTTGTAAAGAATTGAGTACTTACAGCAAATAATACCAATTGGTTACAATATCTTTGAAATAAGCCGATTTCTCCCGTAGAAGTCGGCAGAACTTTGTCCTAAAATGCAAAGCTCTCGTGCTTATACTAAAGAAATCGGAACCCCTTAGAATGATTCAAAAAAGCGCCCTTGCTGCGGCATTACTCGTACCAAGCATTTCATTTGCAGCAACTGTCTTATCCTCACCACCAGAACTAAATAATAAATCATATGTGCTGATGGATTATGAGACTGGGCAAATCCTCGCATCTAAAAATGAAAATGAAAAATTAGCACCAGCGTCAATGACAAAAATGATGACGAGTTTCATTATTGAGCAAAAGTTGTTGGCGGGCGAGCTAACCGAAGATGAAAAAGTTCGGATGAACGAGTCTGCTTGGTGTCGTGGTAGTAGTTCAGAATCATGTATGTATGTGCCATTAAATGGTACTGCGACTGCATTAGAGATGTTACGCGGCATTATCATTCAATCAGGTAATGATGCATCTAAGGCCATGGCTGAGCACATTGCTGGGAACGAAGGTACTTTTGTTCATATGATGAACACTGAAGCAAAACGTATCGGCATGACCAATACCAGCTTCATGAACTCAACAGGTATGCCTGCTGAAGGTCACTACTCGACTGCTAAAGACATGGCAACGCTTGCACAGCACATCATTCACGACAGTTCAAAATATTATCCGATTTATTCTGAAAAAGAATTTACCTTTAACGGTATCAAACAAGGCAACCGTAATGCCCTGCTTTATACTGACCCAAGTGTCGATGGTTTAAAAACTGGTCATACTGACGAAGCGGGTTATTGCTTAACAACTTCGGCTAAACGTGGCCCAATGCGTTTGATTTCTGTGATTTTTGGTGCGCCAAGCATGCAAGAACGCGCAACGCAAACACGTGAAATTTTAGCGTGGGGTTATGCCAACTTTGAAACTAAAAATGTTCAAGCTGCGAACCAAGTTTTAGCAAAATCAAAAGTATGGTTTGGTAAAGAAAGTGACGTACAAATTGGTTTAGCTGAAACCTTCAACGTGACTATGCCTAAAGGCCAAGCCAACGCAATCAAAACACAACTGGTGGTTCAACCGAAACTGACTGCACCTTTGAAAAAAGGTCAAGTGGTTGGTAAATATGTAGCAAGCCTTGATGGTAAAGTGATTGCTGAAAAACCACTTGTTGCGCTAAAAGATGTTGAAGAAGCAGGTTTCTTTGCACGTATGCTTGACCACATCAAACAATTCTTCTCAAACTTATTCTAAGCAGTAATACTTAGACTTAAGTTAAAGCATCCACACACACCTCGGTCTGGGTGCTTTTTTATTTTATAATGGACACCTACATAAAAGCAGAACACCAACATGGCTAAAAATATTCGCCCTTATTTGAACAGCACGCCACAGCTTGGCAACAACTGTTATATCGATGAAATGTCGGTAGTGATTGGTGATGTTATATTGGCTGAAAATGTTTCTGTATGGCCTTTTGCCGTGATTCGTGGTGATGTAAACCATATTCGGATTGGTAAAAATTCGAATGTACAAGACCATGCAATGCTGCATGTTAGTCATAAAAAAGCAGATAAACCAAATGGCTCGCCTTTAATTATTGGTGAAGATGTCACCATTGGTCACCATGTCACCTTACATGGCTGCACCATCGGCAACCGTGTTTTGATTGGTATCAATAGCATTATTTTGGACGATGTCATCATTCCTGACGATGTTATGATTGGCGCAGGAACACTAGTTCCGCCAGGGAAAGTGCTTGAGAGTGGCTACTTATATGTCGGTAGTCCTGCCAAAAAAGTTCGTCCTCTCACAGAAAAAGAGTTGGCATTCTTACCGTATTCAGCACAAAACTATGTCAAAGTATCGGGGCATTATTTAGAGTCATAATCATTGGGAGCATTTTGCTCGCCTTTTAACATCAGCTCGTATAACAAGCATTACTTTCACAAATACTGAATCTGCGGATTAATACTTCTCAAACTCGATCACTAAAAAATCAATTAGAGCTTTTACCGATGGTAATAAGCCACGTCGCGAGGTATAAGCCAGATGAATCAGTTCGGGTTTTGGCTCCCAGCTTGGAATCACTTTGACCAAACGGCCTTCTTTTAAATCATTATGAATAATCAGCTCTGGTAACTTGGCAATCCCAAGACCTTGTAAAGTCGCTAAATGCAATGCGTTAAGATCGGTTGTAGTCAGCCTTGGTTCACATTTCAATACATAAGCTTCGTTCTGTTCATCGAATAATTTCCAATGATATTCAGGTACAAAGGATTCCATCATCAACACTGGCCACTGATTCAGCTCTTTGGGATGTTGGATCGAAAACTGCTGATAAGCCAATTGTGGACTCGCCACAATAAACTGTCTTGATAACGACAAATTACGGACCACCAACCCACTGTCTTCTAAGGGTAAGGGTCGAATTCGTATTGCCAGATCGTAACGTTCATTCATCAAATCCACTTTTCGATTGGTGGCTTCGACGTGCAAACGGACTTTGGGATATTTTTTTAGAAAATCATTTAGCATGGTACTGACATTCAGATGCAGTAAATTCACGGGACATGAGATTTTCACTGTGCCTACAGGTTCCAAACTGAGCATTTCAATGGCTGCATCCGCCGCTTCTGCTTCAATAATCATGGCTTGGCAGTGCTGATAATAGACTTTTCCAACTTCCGTCACGGACACACTGCGTGTGGTTCTATTGAGTAACTTTACCCCTAAACGGTTTTCCAACTCGGCAATTCGGCGACTCAGTAATGATTTGGTGATCATCAGTTCATTACTGGCCGCGGAAAAACCACCGTACTCGATCACTTTGGCGAAATAATAAAGGTCATTGAAATCTTTCATTTAATCATCCCCCGCTTAAAACCACACTGTTCTTTATACATGACAATGTTTCTCATATTAGATATTTTTCAACCTTTGTCATGAAATTAATATAGGAGTCACAAATTAATCAGTACTAAAGGTAATAACAATGTCTACTCCAGCAAACTTCAATGGTCAACGTCCAGTCATCGATCCAACAGATTCAGTTATGTTATTGATCGACCATCAAAGTGGTTTATTTCAAACTGTAGGCGACATGCCTATGCCAGAACTACGTCAACGCGCAGCTGCTTTGGCAAAAATTGCATCACTAGCTAATATTCCTGTGATTACAACAGCGTCTGTTCCTCAAGGTCCAAATGGCCCCTTAATTCCAGAAATACACCAAAATGCACCGCATGCACAGTATGTGGCGCGTAAAGGTGAAATTAATGCATGGGATAATCCAGACTTCGTCAATGCAGTCAAAGCGACAGGTAAAAAGACGTTAATTATTGCAGGAACCATTACTAGCGTATGTATGGCTTTCCCTGCCATTAGTGCGGTTGCTGAAGGTTTTAAAGTTTTTGCAGTTATTGATGCGTCAGGTACATATACCAAAATGGCGGAGGAAATTACCCTTGCTCGTGTGGTTCAAGCCGGTGTTGTACCGATGGATACTGCAGCTGTTGCTTCTGAAATCCAAAAAACATGGAACCGTGAAGATGCGCAAGAATGGGCACAAGTCTACACCCAAATCTTTCCTGCTTATGCTTTGCTAATGGAAAGCTATGTGAAAGCGCAAGAAGTGGTTCAAAATAAAGAAGTTTTAGACTCAAGTCACTAATCTAAAATGATCAAGGTTGAACCACCTCTAACATTTTAAAGCTAAATTGAAAATAAATAGGCATCTCATTAATAGGTGCCTATTTTTACTGAACTGGAGTTTATGTCTAAGTCACTCATTTTCAACAAATAGAAAAAACTACATATTTATCAAACTCTTAAAATAAAAAATGCATTAAAATGAGCACTATTTAGATATAAAAAAAACGTATAATTAAAATTAAAGAATACAATTAGTATTATATAGGAGAAAAGCAGATCATTTGAATCCTAGAAAACAACAGGATTTAACATGCTTAACGCAATCCACTGGCCTGAAAATTACCTCCCTGGACATACCGATAACTTTGTTTCTAATGAAGTGATTGTTTCAAACTTATCCGTTCAAGATATTTGGCCTTTTTTAGTCAATGCGCATCTATGGCCTTCATATTATGGAAACTCCTCAGATATTGATTTGAATGGCGCAGAATGTTTAGAACCAAACTTAGTCTTTTTCTTTAAAACTTTTGGCTTTCCAGTCAATGCTCAGGTCGTTGAGTATGCCCTGCCTAAAGATCATCAACCCGCTAGAATCGCATGGCATGGCTGGGCAGGTGAACCAGATTCTAGCGATCGGTTGGATGTCCACCATGCTTGGCTGATTGAAGACCTTCCTCATAACCGCGTCCGTATTTTGACTCAAGAAACCCAAATAGGCCGACCAGCTCAAGAATTAGCACAAACTAAACCGAACCCGATGCTAAATGGACATCAAGACTGGTTAGACGGCCTAGTTAAAATAGCAAAAGCTAAAATTTAGAGGGTTCTCAGCACAAACCTCACTTTGCTGTCTCAATTAATAAATGCCGTAACCACTGCTGGGCTGCATCACGGTGGTTACGTTCATGCCAAGCCAGTATTTTAGTAAAGTGAGGAATATCTAAAGGAGGTTCAAAAACTTTAAAACCTTGCAGATTCTGAGTTAAACGTGACGGTACAACAGCGATTAAGTCTGTAGTACTCAAAATCTCAGGCAAAATTAAAAAACTATTCACCGACAACATCACCTGTCGTCTTTTTTTTAATCCTTTAAGCTGTAAGTCAGTCACCCCAACAAACTTTCCTCCATCATGAGAAATCAAAGCATGGTCTGCAGAACAAAGATTATCAATACTCAATTGCTTATTTTGTGCCATGTGATGTTGATCACTCATGAGACAAACATAGTGTTCTTCGAATAAATCGTAAGTATGTAAATCTAAATGTGCATGTTCTGGTGTAATTAATGCGAAATCAATAACACCACGTTCTAATTGAGTAAATATCTCATCATTGTGTACAGAAACCACCGAAATTTGAACTTTAGGTGCTGAGCGTCTCAGCGCAGCAATATAAGCTACCAATATTGTCTTTAAGGCATAATCTGTGGCTGCAATACGTAGCGTAAGCTCAGCCTCTTTTGGCTCAAAAATACTGGGTTTAAGTAAAGTATGAATATCACTTAAAATATTTTTAACGACTGGTGCAAGCTCTAATGCCCTTAAAGTTGGGTTTATTCCCCGTTGAGAACGGGTAAATAATGGGTCTTCAAAATAGTCACGCAGTCGCTGTAACATTCCACTCACAGCAGGCTGAGTGAGGTACAACTTCTTGGCCGCACCCGTTACACTACGCTCATCAAAAAGTGCATCAAAGGTTTTCAGTAAGTTTAGATCTAAATTTTGGATATCATGCTTCATGATATGAGGGCCTTAAATTTATTATTTTCATTATAAGATAGAAAGCCTTATTCGCTATACCTAGCAAAAGTGTTTAAAAATCAGCTAATCATCATATTGAGCATATTCATCTTCAAGAAAAAAACATTCAACATAGCCACCACCGCCTAAATTTTGTAGAATACTCCTTTTACCCCATGGTGCTTTTACATGACCGCTTGGACAGCTCACGTCACCGTCGCAACTGTTGTTGAAAAAGACGGAAAATTTCTATTTGTAGAAGAGCATACTGCGGGTGTGACACACACTGTATTTAACCAGCCTGCTGGCCATGTTGAATCAGGTGAAACACTCATCGAAGCTGCCATTCGTGAAACTATGGAAGAAACTGGACATGAAGTGTCTATAGATGCGTTATTGGGCATTTATACCTATACCCCCCCCATGTTTCCAGACCGTACGTATTATCGTTTCTGCTTTTTAGCGCAGTCACTTCATCACAATCCAACGGCTGAACTCGATACAGGTATCGTGGGTGCAATATGGATGACTTTGGATGAACTACTCGAAACGGCCCGTGCACGTAGTCCATTGGTGATTAAAGCAGTTCAAGACGCACTCGCGGGTCAAAAATATCCTTTATCGCTCGTTTATGAGCATCAAAATTCTCCCCTTATTTCAAGTTTGGATGCCTAGTCCTATGCAACAACGTGTCATCGTCGGTATGTCGGGTGGTGTAGATTCATCTGTTTCTGCTGCTCTTCTTCTTCAACAAGGTTATCAAGTTGAAGGTCTTTTCATGAAGAACTGGGAAGAAGATGACGGTACGGAATACTGCACGGCGATGGAAGACTTAGCCGATGCTCAAGCGGTCTGTGATAAACTAGGGATTAAACTACACACCGCCAACTTTGCTATGGAATATTGGGATCGTGTATTTGAGCATTTCTTAGCGGAATATGCTGCAGGCCGTACTCCAAACCCAGATATTTTATGTAATAAAGAAATCAAATTCCGTGCGTTCTTAGATCATGCTATGCAACTGGGCGCAGACTTTATTGCGACGGGTCACTATGCACGTCGCGGCGAAACTATGACCAACTCTAAAGGTGAGGAATACGCACCTTTACTGCGTGGTTTAGATAAAAACAAAGACCAGACCTATTTCTTACACGCTGTACATGGCCGTGAAATTAATAAGACGTTGTTCCCTGTAGGGGAAATTGAAAAGCCTGAAGTACGTAAAATTGCGGAACAATATGACCTAGTCACAGCGAAGAAAAAAGACTCAACGGGCATCTGTTTTATTGGTGAACGTCGTTTTAATGACTTCTTAAAACAATACTTGCCTGCACAAGCTGGAAAAATCGTCTTAGATGATGGCAAAGAGGTTGGTGAACATCACGGCTTAATGTACTATACGCTCGGTCAACGCGGTGGTATTGGTATTGGTGGTTTGAAAGGTGTGGCTGAAGGCGCATGGTTCGTTCTACACAAAGATATTGAAAACAACCGTTTGGTGATTGGTCAAGGTCATGAACATCCACTCATGCAAAGTACTACACTTTGGAGTGAAACGATTGACTGGGTCGCAGGTGAAATGCAGATTCCTGAAACAGGTTTCCGTTGTACCTCACGGACGCGCTATCGCCAAGATGACCAAGATTGTGTGATCTTTAATGATCCGACTACCCCAGGTGGCGTACGTGTTGAGTTCGATGAACCCCAACGTGCCGTAACTCCGGGTCAGAGTGTCGTATTCTACTCAGGTGAAGTTTGTTTAGGCGGTGGCGTGATTCATCATACCAATGCGCCTAAACCTGATTTTATTTAAAGGATTTTAAGACATGGCTGAGTTACCGTTTCAACAGCCTCAAACTTTGAACGAACGTCAAAACCGAGCTTTGGCGTTGGCGGCTGTTTTTCAGTCCGCGCAACTGACGCATATGACCGCCTTGAGCGGTCAACAAAGTATTGGGGAAAGCGGTAACTTCTATTTAGAGCAGTTGATTAAAGCCAGTTTAAATATCCGACCGAAGGGCAACCAAAGCGGACAAACTTTAGACTTCTTTCATCAGCTGGCGGACATCTCCTTAGGACTAAAAACTTTAGAAAGTAGCATTACCCAACCCTTTAATACCTCACCTAAAACTCGAATTCCCAAATTATCCACTGCTAAACTTCCCATGACCTATGCCATGGCACTCTTACAACTCGAAAAGAAAGTGTATAGCAACCCCAAATTCGTTGAAATTATTGAACAGTCCCAACAAAAAATCTTAAGACAGCTTTCTTTTTTCGATAACAACTATTTACATCCAAGCATCATTGCCAACCTCGCGCAAACCTACGTCGACACCGCAGGACAAATTAACCCACGCATTATGGTGCGAGGTAATGCAGAAGCATTTAAAGATTCATCGCATACCAACCGCATTCGTGCTTCCCTCTTCACTGGCTTACAAATGGCACATTTATGGCGTCAGCTCGGTGGAAGTTCATGGGGCATGGTGTTTAGCAAACGCAAGTTGCTTAAAGATATTCAAGATCTCGCTCGTTTACAGTATCAGGTGATTTAACACATGATCGACGGGCTTTTTAGTTTTACGTTTAATTCCAAAGTTTAAGGAATCGCTATGAACGCTTTAACCGCACTTTCTCCATTAGATGGACGCTACGCTAGCAAATGTGATGCGCTTCGTCCTTTCCTCTCTGAGTTTGGTTTAATCCATGCTCGTGTGACTGTTGAAGTGCGTTGGTTACAAGCGCTTGCAAACCGTCCAGAAATCACTGAAGTGCCTGCTTTCAGTGCTGAGACCAATGCTGCACTTGATGCAATTGTTGCTGACTTTTCTGAAAACGACGCCAACCGTATTAAAGATATCGAACGTACCACGAACCATGACGTTAAAGCCGTTGAGTACTTCCTGAAAGAAAAAATTGAAGGCATCGAAGAGCTTAAAAATGCGGGTGAATTCATTCACTTTGCATGTACGTCTGAAGACATCAACAACTTGTCTCATGCATTAATGCTGAAAAGTGGTCGTGATGTATTGATTGCATCTATGCAGCAAATCATTGACTCAATCGTGGCATTGTCTGAAAAGCATGCTGACCAACCTATGTTGTCTCGTACACATGGTCAGACGGCAAGCCCAACCACTTTGGGTAAAGAAATGGCAAACGTAGCTTATCGTCTTGCGCGCCAAATCAAACAATTCAAACAAGTTGAACTTTTAGGCAAAATCAACGGTGCTGTAGGTAACTATAACGCTCACCTTTCTGCTTACCCAGACATCAACTGGCCTGCACACTCACAAGCATTCGTTGAGTCTTTAGGTCTAAGCTTTAACCCGTACACCACTCAAATTGAGCCACATGACTACATGGCGGAACTGTTTGATGCTTTACGTCGTTTCAACACGATTTTGATCGACTTTAACCGTGACGTTTGGGGTTATATTTCACTTGGTTTCTTCAAGCAAAAACTTAAAGATGGTGAAGTGGGTTCTTCAACGATGCCACACAAAGTAAACCCTATTGACTTCGAAAACTCAGAAGGCAACTTAGGCTTAGCCAATGCTGTACTTGCACACCTTGGCGAAAAACTTCCAATTTCTCGCTGGCAGCGTGACCTAACGGACTCAACTGTACTACGTAACATGGGTGTTGGTTTTGCACAAAGCTTGATTGCTTTTGAAGCTTGTTCAAAAGGCATTGGTAAACTTGAACTCAATGCTGCACGTATTGATGAAGACTTAAACAATGCACAAGAAGTTCTAGCTGAACCAATTCAAACCGTAATGCGTCGTTACAACGTTGAAAAACCATACGAAAAACTAAAAGCATTAACTCGTGGTCAAGCCATGACACGTGACATGATGGTTGACTTCGTGAATGGTAATGAACTTGAAGCTGTTCCTGCTGCTGACCGTGCACGTTTAGCGGAAATGACACCTGCAACCTATACAGGTAATGCAGCTGAACAAGCAAAACAAGTTGCTGACTTAATTTCTAAAATCTAATTTTTAGAAATTAACAAAAAGCGAAGCTTCGGCTTCGCTTTTTTATCTATAATGCAAACAAGAATCTACTATATGCATAATTGAAAAACCAATAAAAATGATGACAATCCTGAAAAGTACAACAACGAAAGCGCGCATTGACTATCAACTGAAAAAGCCGCATTGGATTGCGCTCATTGTACTAGCAGTCGCCATTGCTTTCGCATCGATCCACCCCCTTGAACTCAGCTCTTATATTTTGCATCAGGTCGGAACCGTATTCATGTTGGTGACGCTGATCATTTGTCTTTATAAAATGGGGCTCAGCTTAATCAGCTTTATGCTTTATATTGGGTTTTTGCTGATTCATATACTCGGTGCGCATTATCTATATTCTTATGTGCCCTATAATGAATGGTCAATCCAATATTTAAACCTAAACCTCAACCAGAGTTTAGGTTGGACACGTAATATGTATGATCGCTTTGTACATTTAGCGTACGGTCTACTGCTCTACCCATTTTTCTATCGTCTGTTTCAAGTGTGGTTACCCCAACTTTCTAAACTCACCCTATTCTTGCTAGTCATTCAATTTGTGATGGCAAGTAGCCTCATTTACGAATGGATTGAATGGTTTATTACGATGGGGTTATCACCTGAAGATGCTGAAAACTACAATGGGCAACAAGGTGATATTTGGGACGCGCACCAAGACATGCTTTTAGCCACCGTTGGCGCAATCATCACAGGCATAGCCTGTCTATTGAAAAAGTAGTCATTTTGTCTACCATAAAAAATAACGACAGGACTCATTCAAGTATAAGTGATTTGTGCATCAGCTTTAAAAATACAATAAAAAACACCACGTCAGGCGTGGTGTTTTTAACTCTTAGTCTTTCGCAGACTCATCTGTTGGCACTTCAGTAATTCGGCCACCGCGAGCAAGGAATGCCGCAACTTCGTCTTCAAGTGCTTGGCGTTGTTTTAATTTTGCAGTCACCGTCAGTGTTTCAGCTTCGGCAACATCACCATCGCTTGCAGCATTATCAGAAGAATCTGATGCGCCTTTTTCCGCTGCTTGAGCTTCGTCTTCGTCGACTGCTGAGTCTTCTACATCATCATAATCATTTGAATCAGTCATCTTAATCTCCCCACAAATGACATTTTAGGTTCCCATGAATTACTGGTTTCCAATTATGTTGAAATTTAACAAGCTCTCAGCCTTTCGCATAGTCTTATTCAACGGAAAATCGTATCTTTTTTAATCAAAATCGTAATCTTATTTTACGACTGGCTAAAAATTAACACTTCCTTTCTTAGACAGCATAACGCGTCTCTTTGAGCAACCCTAAACCATTGGCCTGTGCCATAAAAGCATCTTTTAATACAGGTAGTTTTTCAACCTGTTTCAAACCAAAGTTTCGGGCCCACACCACAGGAAAGAGTTGTGTGGTTTCCATCCAACCGATGGCAGACATGCTATGCATCATGGCATCATTTTGTCCTTTACGGCGGTGTTCATAACGCTTCAGTGTTTGCTCATGTGCCCACACGCCACGCGCTAGATCATGTAGTAATACGTCACACAGTACAGCCGCATCAAGACAACCAATATTCACACCTTGCCCCGCCAACGGATGAATCACATGAGCCGCATCACCAATTAAAGCCAAGCCTGCTTTAACATATTGCTGTGCAGTACGTGCTTTGAGTGGGAAAGTGGCACGAGGTGTCGCCTCCAACACTTCGCCTAACATGTGATAACTTTCTCGCGTTAATAGCTGGGTAAATTCAGCATCTGAAAGTGCAGCATATTCTTCTGCATAATCATCGGGGAGCGTCCATACGATAGACTGCCAATGCCCTGCTTGCTCTGGCTTTAAACTCGCCATTGGTAAAAATGCCAAAGGCCCCGTTTCTAAAAAAATCTGACGTGCAACGTGTTGATGAGGCTGTGCAGTACGAATGGCGCAGCTTAAACCAGCCTGTTTGTAGTCCAGCACATCGATATCGATAAACGCTTGTTCCCGTACAAAAGAGTTTGCACCATCTGCACCAATCACCAGTTTGGTTTTCAACACCGTGCCATCTGCCAAATGGATATACCATAGCCCAACACCTTCTTCGACGCGGGCAACTTTAACCTGAGTTCGGTAATCGTTGAGTACAGCAAGCATCTGCTGTTGAATCGCTAAATTAAGTAAACTTGGCTCAACCATAGAACCGAGTGCTTGTTCGCCTTGTGGTTCCTGCTTGGACTCATGACCAAAGTTAATTTCACCATAGCCATTTTTATTCCACACCTGCATGCCGCTATACGGCATCTGGCGGGCAATTTTGTCCCAAACATCAACGGTTTTAAGTAGGTGTATCGTCGCTTGACTGAGTGCCAAAACCCGTGGGTTTGCAACACTTAAGGTCTTTTGTTCATCCAAAATAGGTGCAGCATCCAGTACGGTAGCTTGCACAGCGCCTTGCGCTAAAAGCAAAGCTGTCAGTCCACCAACCAAACCACCGCCAATGATCACCACATCTAAAACATCAGTTTGAACATGACTCATGCTTTTAGCCCCATGGCATAGTTGGCAACGAGCGGTTTAATGCCTGGAATCGTATCAAACGCGACCAAACCAGTATTCCGAATAAACTTTAAGATTGGATTGCTGTTGCTAAAACCTCGTACCACCGAATCACAGAACTTAATTACGCGTTGTTGATCGGTCAAACGTGAAGCCTCATAGGCTTGCAGCATTACGGCATCGCCCAAGTCTGCATTTTGCGCAATTTGCTCCGTCAAATAGCGTACTAAGACGTGTGCATCTCGCATACACAGGTTAAAACCTTGCCCCGCAACGGGGTGAATGGTATGCGCGGCATTGCCCATTAACACCACCCGTCCTACGGCCTGCTTTTCTGCTAACACTTGTGACAATGGAAAACTAAAACGCTTACCTGTTTTTTGGAACTTTCCTGCACGGTCGCCATAGGTTTCTTGCAAAGCATCTAAGAAATGCTGGTCATTTTCATCGCCCAACCATTCACCTTCTGTGCCTTTTTTCACAGGCCAGACCACTGAACGGCGGTATTCACCTGGAAGAGGTAACAGTGCCAATGGCCCTAAGCTACTAAAACGCTCAAAACCCACATGGTGATGTGGTTTTGAGGTTTGTACCGTGGTCACAATAGCGACTTGGTCATAATCATGCTCCGAAGCACCTATCCCTAATGCTTTACGGCAGAATGAATCACGGCCATCTGCAGCAATGACAAGTTGTGCTTGGAGTGACAATTGTTCTGCTCCACGACTCGCTTCTATGTATGCCATATCAGCATCTTGGGTCAGTTGAGTGACTTGTACACCATCAATTAGCTCAATGAATGGTTGCTTTTGAACTTCTGTCAGTAATACACGACCGAGCCATGCGTTTTCTATGACCTGCCCAAAGCTTTCGACTTTTTCTTGTTCTGCTTTGAGTCGTGCCTTCCCAAAGCTACCTTGTTCGGTGATATTCACTTCTAAAATAGGTGTTGCATGTTCTTGTAACGCGCTCCATAAACCCAGTTCTTGGTAAATTTGAACTGTACGACGCGACAGTGCGCTGTTTCGTGCATCAAAGCTAGAATGGTATGGCGCAAGGTTTACATCATCATAATTTGGGTATTTGATTGCCTCTAAAAGCTTCACCGCAATGTTTTGTTTGGCTAACATCAACGCCAGACTCAGTCCGACCATACCACCACCGACTATGATGACTTCTTGTTGCATGCTTCTATCCTTTTTATGGCGTACCTAAAGTAAAAAACTTCAAATACCTATAAGTTTTAATGGATTTATATTACATCAAAGATTTTCTTTTTTATAATGAAATAGGCAATTGTTGGTTGGAGTTTAACTAGAATGATGCATTATTCAAATTATTCCAAACTTGATAGAAGCTCATTCAACCGTTTTTGCGCATCTTCATTAAAATTACTAGCAGCTTGATAATACCAACGTTTTGCAATTTTTAAATCTATATCGAAACCATTTCCATACTCATACATCAAGCCAAGCTTATAAGGTGCAACAGCATTTCTTTGCTTTGCTGCTTTCCGATATAAATTTGAAGCTTCCATAAAACTTTGTTCAACCCCTTTGCCCTTTTCATACATTTCACCAAGAACAGTTTGTGCATCAGCATTGCCTTGAGCGACGGATTTATTTATCCAAAACAATGCTTGCAGATAATCTTTTTGCACACCTTTACCACCAAGATAGAGTAGACCTAAATTAAGTTGCCCAAATTGATCTTTCTTATCAGCAGCTTGTTGATACCAATATTGTGCTAGAGCATAATCCTGAATCAATCCTTCCCCATTTTCATACATCTTTCCAAGCTCATTCTGAGCCACCACATCTCCACTTTGTGCACACTTTAAAATTCGGTCATATGCAGGAATCTTTTTATAATCAATCGTCAACGATTGCTTAATTTTATAATCACAATCAATGATATCAAAACCTAAATAGCTTTCGAATAGCTCAACCAACAATCTGCGAGCCAAGACTGTGTGATAAATTGACTGATTCTTTGAAGCAATGTGATAGTACTTAAAATAGTCTTCTGTAAAGTCGAATGAAGAATCGTAATCTATTATTTTTTCTCTCTTTAATTTACCCTTTTCTAAATATTCACGTTCATAATATATTGAAAAATTAAACCATTCCTTTTCAAAGTCTTGTATCTCTCCTTCAAAGTACAAATCTTTATCCTCTTCCTGCGAAACCCTTCTAACCTCCATATTGTTTTTATAAATCAAATAATTATAACCATCACAACTATCTACACATTCAAAAAAAATCACCCAATCATTTGAAGGCAAATCTTCTAATAATTCTTGCCATAACTCAGGAGCATTGTAAGCAGAATAAAAAATATCTACGTTATCGACAAAAATGAAATTTCCACCAATTTCTTGTATACGAATATTTGTATATGAATCAATAATTTCAACTTCATGCTGCATCCATTTATAAATAATAGCTTTTACTTCTTTAATATCACCTTGGAATGGAAACACCATTCCTGTCATTCGAGTACCCATATTTTTTATTTTTACACTACAAAATTAATTAATTTATCTTACTTCAAAGGTTTTCTTTTTTATAATGAAATGGATATTTTTGCGTACTTTCACCGCAAAGAGCCTTACCATGATTCTGAAAAGACAATCTTTTCGATTTTCATCAAAACTTGTTCAAGCAAACTTATAAAAAATGTGGAGCTTTGATTAAATAGTAGGCGTGGAACGTGAAGAATCAATAAAAAGCCGCTATAGGGTTCAGCGCACTAGATAGAACAGCTTAGGCTAAATATTGATGCTTATAGAAAAACTTCAAGCATTTCATATAAGTGTATTATGTTAATTTTAGGAAATTTAAGAGTTTATAATCATGGTAGCTCATGGACTTGAACAAGCAATCAATAGCTTATCCAAAGAAATTCAAATTAATCATTTTAATAATGTCGAAGAAATTGATGCAAAACTTGCTGAAATTATGGCTTTTAATGATTACTCAGTTATTCGCCCACTTGTGCGATTAATGGAAGATAATGCTCAATATGATGAAGCTGTATTTTCAATTATTCATAGCATAGAATCATTTGAAAATAATGTATATATAATTGAGATTATTAATGAATTTCCATATATAGCAAAGAAAGCACCTAACTGGGCTACTATTTTGCTTATAAGGATACTAAATAGTAAGACTGCAAGAGAATGCATGATTGATAAAGTTTCTTTAACTACTCCAGCAATAAAAAACTCAATTTTATTCCTTTTACAGCGTATCAATGCGGAAAAACCTAATTTTTTTGATAAAACAGCTTCTTTAATGAAAGTAATAACTCCCATTTAACATAATAGAACTGATACGAAACGAGAGTCTTAGAATCTAATCAAAGTTCCTCTAGCTCCTTTAATGCAATCCTCAGCGTCCGAATTGCGGAAGCACGAAAAACAGCATTTGTCCCATCAGCGGAAGGATTTTTATCTGTCCAAGCAATTGCTGCGAGGCATTGAATGCCAACATAGAATAGAAATTTCATTTCAGGCACTGTCTGCTTATATGTACACTCCCAACCTTCTAAAAAAGCATTCAGTAATTCTAAATCAGAGAAATCTATATCCACCCAAACAATTTTGGCTAAATCATAAACCGCATCTCCAATACGAGCAGCATCAAAGTCTATAATACCGGAAATCCGATTTTCACTTTCTACAAGGATATTTCGACCAATATAGTCACAATGCAGTAAATGAAGCTGTGTCGGCTCATATATCGCTTTACCGTATTTTCGTAACTCATTCAATTGGTCACAAAATTCGTGATAATCAGATGACAATGGATTTATACGAGACATCCATTTTGAGATCATTAATTCCAATTGTTGCTTCCACAATACCCAATGTGTTGATAAGCCATCTCGATCTTGCCAAAACCTCATATTCAATAAGCGAGTCTGTGGGATTGCACGATGAAGTTCGCCCAAAGCTCGTCCTGTATTCCTAAGCAAAGAGATTTTTTGTACCCGCGTACAATTCTTCAACACTTGATCGACATGTATGCCTTCTATTGCACTCATGACAAGGATAGAAGAACCTTTCCATTCAAACTTATTTAATACATTTGGCGTTAGTGGAAATTCTTTGAGAGCTTCTAAGATTTCACAGTAACGATCATTAGCCGTTTGATTATTTGCTATTTTGATAAAGATCTCCCCTTGAGAGGATTGCCCTTGATACACTGAAGCCCCATTTCTCTGTGTAACTAAATTTAACGTCTTTGCCTGAACCCTATGCTTTAAATCAGATAAATCTTTCATGCTGCCTAATTTCTATTGTTGGTAAAACGATGATGAAATAATTAATTTTTTTTATTCATAAATATTATAAGTCTCTATTCAACATAAACACCTTATAAAAAATAAAAGCCGATCTCATGATCGGCTTTTATACAGTAAATGATATTTATCGCGCCATTAACGCTTCAATTTCATCTACCGACTTCACCACTTTCGCAGTCAAATTCAGTGGACCGTTTTGGGTTGCTACGATGTCATCTTCAATACGAATACCAATACCACGCCATTTCGCATCGACCGTTTCATCATCAGGTGCAATGTACAAGCCCGGTTCAACAGTCACCACCATGCCTTCTTCATAGGCACGCCACACACCTTCTTGCTTATATGAACCGACATCATGCACGTCCATACCCAACCAGTGTCCTGTACCATGCATATAAAACTGACGGAAACTTTCCTTTTGAATTATCTCTTCAATGTCACCTTGCATAATCCCCAGATCAAGTAGACCTTGGACTAGAATGCGCACAGCAACATTATGTGGTTCTTTATACGAGTTGCCTACACGCACTGCGTCAATTGCAGCAAGTTGTGCATCAAGAATTACATTATAAAGAGCTTTTTGCTCAGGGCTGAACTTTCCATTGACGGGGAAAGTACGGGTGATGTCTGAAGCATAATATTCATATTCACACGCTGCGTCGATCAGCACCAAATCGCCATCTTTTAGCTCTTTGTTATTCTCTACATAGTGCAAAATGCAAGCGTTTTCACCACCACCGACAATGCTGTTATACGACGGCACGCAGCCATTTTGACCAAATACATAATTCAGCTCAGCTTCTAGAGCATATTCCATCATGCCTGGCTTAACGGTTTGCATGGCACGAGTATGAGCTTGTGCAGAAACATCAGAAGCCGTTTGCATCAATGCAATTTCTTGTGCTGATTTAAACAAACGCATTTCATCTAAAATACGGTCTAGCTGTATCACTTGTGCAGGTGCAGCAGTCCCACGACGTGACTCACCATTGGCAGTCGTGATCCATTTTGCTACACGTGCATCAAATTCAGGTTGTTGCCCAATACGATAGAATAATTTTTCTTTGCTTAAGAGTTTTTCAATGATTTCTTCATCTAACAAATCGATCGCATACGCTTCGTCAGCATCATAGTCATCTACCGCACCATCCACACCTGCGCGGTAACCATTCCAGATTTCCATCTCGCGGTCACGCTCACGGCAGAACAAACTGTAGCTATAACCGTCTTCATCATCTTCAGCAAAGGTTTCAATAACCGCTACGGCTTCGGGCTCAGCAAAACCGGTTAGATAAAAGAAGCTGCTATCGGTGCGGTATTTATAGTCTGCATCACGATTACGCATCGCCACTGGACTGGTTGCAATAATAGCAATACTGTTCGGACCCATTTGTGCAGCCAAACGGTCACGGCGTTCCTGAAAATCCACTTGCGTTAGTTTCATGTTTGATCTGTCTTTTTTATACTAGAGAATATAAGTGCCACGCGCACCCTATCATGTACGCGCAGCAAGTCTTATGCCAATCAGCTTGGGCGATGCGGCGTAAACATTTCTACAACATTGTTCGCTTCTGTTACAGAACGATCAATTTGTTGCTTATTATGAAAGTGTTTAAGCAGCGAACTTTCCTCAACCGCAATCTTTTTGCGGCCTACAGATAAGCTCACAGGAATTAAACGTACAAACTCATATAACTCTTGATAGCTCTCCTCACCCTCTTCATCATCATCGGTTTCTTCAAACTCAACTGCCGCGACATCTTGTAAATGTTCGATCAGTTCCATTTCATCTGGACGAATATGACCAGACGCTAAACCAAAGCCCAGTACTACGCCTGCGCACCAATCCGCCAAAGCTTGTACACGGTCTGCTAGCGTATGAGTGTCATCGGGAAGTAAGGGTAAATAGTCCAATTCATCGTCAGAAAGTGCATGTGCGACATCTTCTGCTTCATCGGCTAACAAAGCCAAAGCTTCTTCACTTAACTCTGGAATTTCCAAAGTCGTGAGGATGTGTTGCCACTCTTCACGGCTCGGTGCCTGAGTTACACAAATGATACCTGTGAGTAAACCATGTAACTCACTTGGGCTAGAAATCTCTTCAATTTTAGAAAAATTTGGCTGCCATTCTGACCAACCTGAAATATCGTCTTGCATTCGTTTATCCAATCTCTATACTTCTTATATATTACCTTTGTTTGCAGCACTGTGCGACCACGATATGTTAGAAGAATTACAGCGTCTACAGGCGCATATTGGCGTTTTAAAAACGCGACTTGCTCATTTTGAAAGTGAAAATAGCACTTTAAATGCAGCTAAACTGGATGCTGAAGAACAGCACCGTTCTCAAGTTGTGCAAAAAAATGGCTTAATTACCCAGAAACAAGAACAAATTGATGATTTAACTGAGCAATTAAGCAGCGCTCAGACCCAATATCAACACTTGAACACTGATGCGACCGCTTTGGCCGATCGTTATAGTCGTTTGGAAAAAAGTTGTACGGATTTAAAAAATCGCTTTCAGGAAATCTTGGCTGAACGTAATGAATTACGTGCAATTAAAGAAAAAATGAACAATGATCAGCATCAAGCTCAGCAAGAAATCCAAGCACTTCAGCAAGAACGTGAAAGATTGTTACAAAAAAATGAGCATGCCAAAGCTAAAGTCGAAGCAATCATCCAGCGTTTGGCTGTTTTAGGCACAGAGCAAGATCATCACGCGCAAGAAATTCAACAACTTGCCCACCCTACTGAAGCTGGCGAGGAAGTTTAAACATGAGCGAACCGATTACTGTTGAATTACGTGTTTTAGGTCATAGCTTTCGTTTAGTCACAACGGAAAAACAAAAAGCCGACCTTGAACGTGCAGCTCTGCTTTTAAATGATAAATATGATGAGTTTCGCCGTAAAGCACCACGTGTAGAACCCAGTAAAATTATCATTATGGTGGCACTAGAGTTAATGCAAGAAGTGTTGTCGATGAATAAAACACTGCAAGAGTATGCACACGCAGAACGATTACTAGCAAATATTATCGATGAGGTTGCAGAACTTGTTTAAACTCGACTTAATTGAATAAAGTATCAACACTTACTCCAGTTGTTTACAGTTCGTAGCGGTGTATGAGTTGCCATCAGTGTGATATTCGTTATACTTAAGGCAACTCTGAGGTGTTCGCCAGCGGGTCTATTCCCCTGCCGATACTTAAACTTATGGATGTGTTCTGTATATTTAGAGTGTATGCCCACTTTCATGTGGGAAACCCAGCAAGTATACGTCGCGTCCACCTTGAACTCATCGGGTTCAGGGTAACGACACATGCAGCGGCATCTTCGGAGTACTTTATTTAGTTAAAAATAATAATTACATACATCATTAATACTCTTTCATTTTTATTTTTCAAGTTTATCGTTTTCATCTTGTCTTCCAGCTACCAAACAAAATGATTCTTGAATCTCTCTCTTAAAATAAGGCTTTTATTGGACTATTAAATCTTTATCGAACCATTTTTCTACTTCATTTGTCCATAAGACAAAGCTAACTAGCCCCCAATTTTTAAGCATTTCCAAATGAAAAACCTGACTTAGCTGAATGCTGCATCAGGTTCATTCACATGATTTATTTTTTTAGCAAATCGATCCAATAATATGCTCTGCGTGACAAGTCACTCCCTGCTGAGCTATCAACTGAATTACCCCACTTTGATGTGCAAGTACAGGGACTTCCATTTTCATGGCTTCCATAATCGCCACCACTTGCCCCTCTGCGACCTGCTCCCCGTTTTCTACTTTCCAAGCGCTAATCACGCCATTGATTGGTGCAAGTAAGTGTTCAGCACTCACTGCTGTTTCTGTAGCTGGTTGGTCATGAGATGTAATTGTAGGGTTTTGTGCAAACATACCCGCAGGTAAGCCTAAACGATGTAATTTCCCATCAATTTCAATATAGCTGAGTAACATCGGTTGTTGATGATTAGGAATACTGCGTTTCGTTGGCTTTAAGTCCTGTTTAAAATCATTTTCAATCCAACGAGTATGAACATTAAATGTGTCGGTAAAATCAGCTTCATTTAATACAGCACGGTGAAAGTCTAAAACTGATGCAACCCCTTCAATTTTAAATTGCTTCAGCGCACGTTTAGCCCGAGCGATCGCAATTTCACGGGTTGGGCCTGTGATAATCAGTTTTGCCATGAGCGAATCAAAATGACTCGACACCAAAGAACCAGTACGAACACCTGTGTCTACGCGTACGCCCTGGCCAAACGGTGCTTCAAATAAACTCAATACACCAAATGCAGGAATGAAGCCACGAGCGGGGTCTTCAGCATTGATACGAAACTCAATGGCATGTCCCTGCGCTTTCGGAGTTTCTTTGATTGAAAGTTCATGGCCTTGAGCCACGCGAATTTGCTCAACCACCAAGTCGACATTGGCCGTTTCTTCCGTGACAGGATGTTCCACCTGCAAGCGGGTATTAACTTCTAAAAATGAAAGCTTTCCATCACGGCTCAGCAAATATTCTACGGTACCCGCACCGACATAGTTGGCTGCCTGACAGATATTTTTGGCCGAAGTTAAAATTTCTTCATAAATTGCATCGCTGATAAAAGGCGCTGGGGCTTCTTCAACCAGCTTCTGATTACGACGCTGTAAAGAACAATCGCGTGTACCTAAAACCACTACATTGCCATGTTGATCGGCAATCACTTGCGCTTCGACATGGCGAGGTTGATCTAAGTATTGCTCAACAAAACACTCACCGCGACCAAAGGCAGCTTGCGCTTCTCGTACAGCCGAATCATACAGCTCTTTTACATCTTCTAGTTTCCAAACAACTTTTAAACCGCGACCACCACCGCCAAAAGCGGCTTTAATCGCAATAGGTAAACCAAACTGCTTTGCAAACTCGAGTGCTTCATCAGCATTATTTAAGGGGTCTTGTGTGCCTTGAACTAAAGGTGCGCCCACTGAAGCAGCTATCTTACGTGCTTCAATTTTATCACCCAACTTTTCAATGGCACTTGGTGAAGGCCCGACCCACTTTAAGCCTGCATCAATTACGGCCTGTGCAAATTCAGCACGTTCAGATAAAAAGCCATAACCTGGATGCACCATGGTCGCCTTGGATTTTTTAGCAACCTCAAGAATGGCTGGAATATTCAAATAAGTTTCACGTGCAGTTGCACCCGCCAGCCCCCATGCTTCATCCGCCAGTTCGACATGCATACTGTCCATATCGTCATCGGCATATAACGCAACCGATGAAATACCCATATCACGGCAAGCATGAATAATACGAACGGCAATTTCACCACGGTTTGCAATTAATAGTTTTTCAGTAGTCATCATTCATTCTCAAAATCTGTAAATTCGGTCATTTTTTTAAATTTGATTTGGCACCCTGCTGGAATCTGCGCCACCAAGTCCCAATGATGCTTTGCCACAGCCGCAATGACGGGGTAGCCACCAGTTAAAGGATGGTCATTCATAAACAGTACAGGTTGACCGTTTGGCGGAATCTGTAAGGCACCAATACAAGTACCTTCACTTTCCAACTCATGAGTAATTTTGCGCTGCAATGGCTGCTCACCTGAAAGTCTCAGTCCAACCCGATTGCTTTCATTGGTCACAAGCCAAGCTTGTTGACATAAGCGCTCAATGCTCTCCGCTTCGAACCAATCCGTTCGCGGTCCCATCACAATGTCGAGCTCTACTACATCGCCGACTTTGGGCAAGTTTAACTTCGCAATTTCAGTATTACTGATATTTGAAAATTCAACCTGTCCTTGATAAACCGTATCCCCCATTTTTAGAGGTTCTGGTCCTAATATGGCCAAACTATCAAATGAGGCACTATTCAGCACAGACTGCACATCGATACCACCACGAATCGCCAGATAATTTCTCAGCCCTGCCGTCGGTGCTTGAATCTGAAATTCATCACCTTCATCGAGGGCAATCGCTTGATAACTGTCAAAGTCAGCCTTTTGGCCATTACTAAATTTCACGTGGATGTTTGAAATCGCTCCCGTAACCGTAATGACTGCGGACTGATGCATTTTGGCTTTCAAACCACCATTTAAAACTTCAATCACAGGCGTCGGAGTTGGGTTACCAACAATTCGATTTGCACTGTGCATCGCCGATACATCCATTGCCCCTGCAACACCAACACCAATCTTGGTCTGGTTAAAACGCCCTTCATCCTGAATCAGCATCTGTAGACTCGGTGCTGTTACCGTAAATAAAGGCATGGATTGTTTGGGCTCAACTGTACGCGTAACTTGCTGTGGTACGCTAACCGTGGTCGGTTGATGTGTGACATCTTCAAAATGTACCGTCATCCCCGGTAACAGTAACGCTGGATTTTTACGCTCTAGATCCCACATTTTTTCAGCAGTCGTACCAATCAGCTGCCAGCCCCCCGGACTGTCTTTCGGATAAATCCCTGAATATTGTCCTGCCAGTCCCAAAGAACCCGACGGTATTTTTTTACGTGGCACAGCTAAACGAGGAATATCTGTAAAAGGTCGATCGGGACTGCTCATATAAGCAAAGCCCGGCGCAAAGCCAATAAAAGCCACATTCCAAACACTTTGACGATGCTTCAAAATCACCTCAGCAATTGAAAGCCCTTGTAACTCTGCAACCTGAGCAAGATCTTCGCCCGTATAGCAGATAGGAATAATCAGCTCTTGGACATTACGCTCAACACCTGAACCGATTTTTACAGTCTGAATCGAAGCAACCAGTGTTTTAAAGGTGGTCTCGATTTCATTAAAAAATACCAAAATCGTTTTTGCAGCAGGGACTAAGTCTTTAATTCCATTCAATTGCATCGTGTGCAATTTATTGTACAACGCCAATGTTTCCTCTAGGCTGGCAAGCTCTATGAGAAAACAATCCGCGTTTACCGATAAAAAACGCATATGCCTATCCTTTTAATTGTTCTTTGGTGCCGCTTAACCTATCCATGCACGATCAGGTATGTCGGTAATGAGCATATGACCAGGTGCATGGCTGATGGCAAAAGGAATTTTTGAGTTCATCACCGCTGCTTGTGGGGTTACACCACAAGCCCAAAACACAGGAATTTCCCCAGCCTCAATACGTGAAGCATCACCAAAGTCTGGCTGATTCACATCACGAATGCCTAAACCTTCAGGATGTCCAATATGTACAGGCGAACCATGCACACTTGGCATCCGTGCTGTAATTTTGACGGCATCCGCGATTTGATGGGATGGAATTGGGCGCATAGACACCACCATGTTGCCCGAAATACGTCCCGCAGGCTGACACTGAATATTACTCAAATACATCGGCACATTGGTCTGATCATGGATATGACGAACTTCAATGCCCGCCTCTTGCAGTGCTGTTTCAAAGGAAAAACTACAGCCAATTAGAAACGTCACCAAGTCAGGATGTGCATGATAAATGTCACTCGCATCGGTGACTTCATCGACCATTTCACCCTCTTTCCAGATGCGATAACGTGGAAAGTCGGTGCGTATATCTGAGTTTTCTGCCAGTCTTGTGGCATAAACACCTTCCTCTAGTACATCTAAAACAGGACAGCTTTGCGGATTGCGATGTGCATACAGTAGAAAATCATAAGCCCAATCTTTAGGTACCGAAATCATATTGACCTGCGTCATGCCCGCAGCCATACCCGCCGTTGGTTTGTCAAAGCCTGCACGAATTTTTAAACGTGCCGCTAAAGCGGCTTCAAGCTGTGCTGAATCGACTCGGATATCCTTATACATTGCTTACTTCCTCATGCTTTAAGACAAAGGGACGAATTTCAATATGATGATTTAGCAGTTCAGCTTTAATCGCAGCCGACATCTCTAAAGCACCCACGGTGTCACCATGTAAGCAAATCGTGTCCGCTTGAATAGGGGTAAATACACCATCAATCGAATCAACGCCGCCATTTTTCAACATAGACACCACACGGCTTGCCACAAAGGCTGAGTCATGTAAAACAGCCCCGTCCAAACGTCGTGAAACCAATGAGCCATCACTGTTATAAGCACGGTCTGCAAAAGCCTCAGATACAACCTTTAAGCCTGCTGCACGTGCTTGCTCAACCAAGTGGGAACCTGCCAGTGCCACCAAAACCAGTTCTGGATTATACATCTTGATAGCATCAATCACTGCAGCGGCCTGAGCTTGATCGTGTGCAATGGTGTTATACAGTGCACCATGTGGTTTCACATATTGCACTTGAGAACCAGCCACTTTAGCTAGACCATCTAGTGCAGAAATTTGATACAGCACATCGGCAATCAGCTCATCACGTGACACATCCATATTACGGCGACCAAAACCGACGAGGTCTGGATAAGATACATGCGCGCCAATCGTGACATTTAATTCAACAGCCTTACGCAGTGTTTTTAAAATCCCCAGCGGATCACCTGCATGAAAGCCACATGCAATATTGGCACTCGTCACCACAGGTAGAATTTGGTCATCATTGCCCATTTTCCACGAACCAAAACTTTCACCCAAGTCACTATTTAAATCAACAAACATGGCTTAATTCCTTTATCACTTTACCGTCGTCTGGCTTAAAGTTTGGTTAAATAATTAAAGACTGTGGTAAAGGACATATAGCCCATCCACCATGTCAACATACATGTGAGTACACCCAAAATAAGTAACCATTTTGGATAGTTATAATTCCCCATCATATCTTTACGACAAGCAGCTACATAAACAAAAATAGTCAAACCAATTGGCAGTACCAAACCATTAAAACCACCAACAAAAATCAACAATCCAGCAGGAGTTGCGCCCAGTACGACATACAGCAATAAAGCTAAAGAGATAAATGTAATGGTGGTGTAGTTGGTTTGTTTAGGACTGAGGTTTTTCTTAAATGCGGTAAAGAATGAAACCGAAGTATAAGCGGCGCCAATGGTACTACTGATCCCTGCTGCCCAGAAAATCAGACCAAATAATTTATAACCAAAAGTCCCTGCGGCATATTGAAAAGCTTGCGCTGCGGGATTGGCATCATGGCTGGCTAAATCAATACTTGCACCACTCACCACCACGCCCAAGAAAGCTAAAAACAGCACATAACGCATGATGCCCACAACCACAATACCTTTGGTTGCAGCTCTTGCGACTTCATCAATATTTTCAGGGCCAACCGCGCCTTTATCCAGTAAACGATGGGCGCCTGCATAGCAAATATAGCCGCCGACCGTTCCACCGACAATCGTGGTGATGATGGCAAAATCAATCTGGTCGGGTGCAAACGTTTGATGAACAGCTTGGCCCACAGGTGGCATCACAATGACGGCAACAATGATAATCAAGATGATTTTGAGCAACCCCAAAACGATCATGCTTTTATCCATGGCCAGCGTGGCTTTTCTTGAAGCAAAAATTAAAATGGCTAAAGCACCACTTAAAATGCCGCCCCATTTGGTGTCTAACCCAAATAAGGCATTGAGACCTAAAGCCGCGCCTGCAATATTACCAATACTGAAGAAAAAGCCACCCAAAATGACCAAAAAAGCCAGTAAGTAACCACTGCCCGGCAAGGCTTTATTGGCAATATCCGAGGCACGCATTTGCGTCAGTGTTACGACACGCCAAATATTTTGCTGAACCACATAATCAATCAAAATAGACACGAGAATGGCAAAGCCAAACGCCGCACCTAATTTCACAGTAAAGACCGCGGTTTGAGTTAGAAAACCAGGTCCCATTGCGGAAGTTGCCATCATGAAGATTGAAGCAACAATGGCCCATTGGCGATCTGATAAAAAAGAAGATTTTAATAAAGACATATTTAATGCGTTCCTCGTCCATTTGAGCTTAATAACGCTATTTTCAAGTTGAACCAAGAACATCATTTTGTTTGCAAATTCTGTTCTTAAATCCCTTTAACTGACAAAGATTCCCTGTTGCCCAACCAAAGCCATGGCGGATAAAATCTTCTATTTGAAATAAGAACATAGGCAAGCGCGATGAACAATACGACTTTTTACCTCTATTATTAAAACTAAATAACTGTATTTTATTGTTTTTTATTTATTAAAAGTCTAATGATAAATTTTACTTATCACGCACGATAAGCTGCTTTTATAGTTTTTCAAACAAATTACGTTTTGAGATAAAGAAACATCGCTTGTCAAAAAGCTGCGTGCGCCTCAATTATTTTTTAATTTTCTCAAGCAGTCTTTTCATTGCACTTTCAGAAACAGTGACTGCAACATCGGTTAGTTTTTCTTTTAAGGCTGCATCATTTCCTTGCATATAAATCGAGGTGAAATGAAAAGTTTTGAGTTGGATCGGGGTATTTAAAATTTCTAAACGACCATCGGTAATTTCCTTTAGCGCCGTTAAGGTCGGCACAACGGCGATCCCCAAACCTTGCTCCGCAAGACGCAATAAGGTCGCAAGCGAATAACTGGTAATAGACAGCGGCTCATCTAGTGCCTGCTCTTTCATTTTGGCCTTGAGCTCTTTATAGGGATAGGTAATTTTCGGGTAGGTTAAAATGGTATGAGACATTAATGCCTTAAATGACATTTGCCCCACACCACCTTTAAAAGAAGGCGCTGCCAAGAAACTCAGTTCAAAGTCGCACAGCGCCTGCTCTACACACTCGAAAGCCAAAGTCGGACCCAGCAAAAAGGCCATGTCCAAATCTCCCGTACGCACACCTTCTTGCAAATTTGGGGTTAAATCCACCACAATTTCCACAGAAACTTTGGGAAACTCTTTTTGTACTTTTTCGATATATTCAACCAACCACGTATAAACGATGGTCTCAGAAACACCTAAACGAATTGTTCCTGTTAGGTGTTGGTTTTCAGTCAGCTCAGCCACCAAATCGGTTTCCAAACGCATAAACTTTTCAGCATATTTAAACAGGGTCATGCCTTTATGAGTGGGTTTAAGCTGTCGAAAGCTGCGATCGAGAACTTTAAAACCTAAATCATTTTCAAGAGAGGTGATTTTTTGTGAAACGGCAGGCTGGGTCGTTTGTAATTTTGTGGCAGCCTTATTGAAACTATTTAAAGTCACAACCCAATAAAATGCTTCTAGATTTTTTAAATTCACCCTGAACCCTGCCTTTACTCCATCCCGCTTATAGTACGGCAGTTCCCCCTATTTTTTAAGTTCCTGTTTTATATAATTTCAAAATGACTCAAAAGATGACTCTCATTAAAACTCTACCTCTTACCCAAATACATCTATTTTGCATCTATTACAACCTTACTCGGTCTAACCGGATCAAGGCTCTTTAAATTAAGTTGAATCAAAAAAAGACGCTTGTAAAAAGCAATCTTTATTCGCGCTACGCTTTATTCCATCACGAATCATCATAAAAAAAGCACCTATTTTAAAAAGATGCTTTTTAAAACTCAACTTACAAAAGAGACTGTAAAAATCTAAAAGCGCTTATTTACTCTTCTGTAAACGTAAAGCATTTAAGACTACGGACAATGAGCTCAATGACATCGCCACCGCAGCGAACATTGGGGTGAGTAATAACCCTGTTAAGGGATAGAAAATCCCTGCTGCGACAGGGACACCCAAGCCGTTATACACAAAGGAAAAAGCAAGGTTTTGTTTCATATTACGCACACCCAGTTTCGCCATATGCAGGGCATCGGCTGCACCACGAATATCACCTTTCACCAAGGTGACTTGTGCGGTTTGTTTAGCAATATCAGTTCCGTTGCCCATGGCAATTCCGACATTGGCTTGTGCCAAGGCTGGTGCATCATTAATACCATCTCCCGCCATCGCGACAATTTTACCTTGAGCCTGATATTTCTTCACGATGTCCAGTTTTTCTGTTGGTGTACAGTTGCCATAGACTTGTTGAATACCCAATTCCTTAGCCACCAACTGGGCATTTTGTTCGTGGTCACCTGTTGCCATGACCACTTCAATACCATCATCAATCAGCTGCTGAATGACTTGCTGAGCATTGGCTTTAATCGCATCGTGAATAGCAATATAAGCCAGCACTTCTTGGCTATTACTTAAGAAACTAATCACATTCCCAGTCGCACGCTGCTGGTTCAACTGGCTTTGCAAAGCATCATCTAAAGTGATGCCGAGTTGCTCAAGCAGCTTTTGGCTACCAATATAGAGGGTTTGCTCGCCAATCTGCCCTTTGACGCCAAAGCCAGTCACATCCTCAAAGTCTGCCACTTTAAGCAATTGCTGCGCTGGGACCAACTGTGTCAAAGTCTGGGCAATCGGATGGCTAGAATACTGCTCAATTGAGGCAATCCACTGTTCTACTTGTCCTTGTTCCACATTTGGGCTGAGCAACTGAATTTCTTTAAGGCTTGGTTTACCTTCCGTCAGAGTCCCTGTTTTATCGACAATCAGGGTATTCACTTTACTTAAAGCTTCAATCGCTTCTGCATCTTTAAACAGTACCCCTTTCTGCGCTGCACGCCCTGTAGTAGCCATCACAGACATTGGCGTTGCTAAACCCAGTGCACATGGACAGGCAATAATCAGTACTGCTACCGCACACATCAGTGCCAAATCAAATTGTGCGCCGCCAAACACCATCCAAGCGACAAAGGTCAACACACTAATCAGTAACACCACAATCACAAAATATTTGGCAAACACATCGGCCAAACGTTGTAACGGTGCTTTAGAACGCTGTGCTTCTGCTACCGTTTGAATCATTTTCGCCAAAGTGGTATTCGCCCCGACCGCCGTAGTTTGAATACGGATACTGCCTTGTTGATTGACCGTACCGCCGATCACCGTGTCATGCACTTGCTTTTTCACAGGCACAGGTTCACCGGTCATCATGGCTTCATCGACATAGGTTTTGCCTTCAACCACCACACCATCCAGTGGAATCTGCTCGCCCGAGGAAATCTGTAAAATATCGCCTTGTTTGACCATGCCGATATCTACTTCTACCACTTGATCGTTTTGAACCAACTTGGCCGTATTGGCTTGCAGTTTGAGTAAGGCTTTGAGTGAATCTGCAGTCTTGGCACGTGCTTTTAACTCCATGATTTGCCCAAGTAAACTTAAAGACACGATCATACAAGCTGCTTCAAAGTACACGGCAACGCCATGCCCTGTTTTGGCTTCCATTGGAATTACACTTGGGAAAATCGTTGCCACTACACTATAAATATAGGCCGCCAACACCCCGACACCAATGAGGCTCCACATATTTAAGTTGCGGGTTTTATATGAGGTCCAGCAACGTTCAATAAAGGGTTTACCTGCCCACAGCACCACTGGGGTCGCGAGGACCAGCTCAATCCACGGCTGAATATGCGGTGAAATGAAACTGTGAATATGTGAACCCATCGCCAGTACAAACACGATCAACGTCAGCGGTAAGGTCATCCAAAAGCGATGGCTAAAATCCACCAATTCAGGATTCGGTGCATCATCTAAAGTCGGTTGCATCGGCTCCAGTGCCATACCACAAATCGGACACGTCCCCGGCCCTTTTTGTACAATTTCAGGGTCCATCGGACAGGTATAATCCATATCCGCAGCCCCTTCAGGCACAGGACGCTGATCGGGTGGAATCAAATAAAACTCAGGGTCAGCCTTAAACTTATCTAAGCACGAAGGATTACAGAAATAATAAGTCTGTTGCTGATAATCCGTTTTTAACTCTGTATTCGGATCGACTGACATGCCACAGACAGGGTCAATAAACTCAGGTGATCCCGATTGAACACTGTGTTCATGTTGATGTTTCCCACCACCACAGCAACTACTTTTGGCAACTTCTACTTTCGGCTTGGGTGCACAGCAACTGACTTTGGTATCTGGTTCTATTTGCGGTTTAGGCGCACAACAGGATGCTTTTCTCCCCACCACTTTCGAGGTACAACCTGAGGCTTTAACTACAGAATCTGGACGTTCAGTCTTTATATAAGCCTCTGGAGTTGCAATAAACTTTTGCAAGCATTTTTCACTACAAAAATAGTAGTTCTGCCCCTGCCACTCGGTGTGCGGTTTACTTAAATCTTTTACGGTCATACCGCATACTGGATCAATAAATGTGGTCTTCTCTGTATCTGAAACAGCTTTTGATCCGCAACCACAACCTTTGGAAATAACTACAACACTTTCCTCTTTCGCCTGAGATGAAGCATCGCTTATATCTGTTTGGGATTGACGGCAACAAGCACTGGACGCTTTTTCTGATGTTAAGAAAGCCTCTGGATTGGCCGAAAATTTCTTTAAACAGCCTGAACAACAAAACAAATAACGAACTGCTTGATGCTCATACACATGAGGAGAGTCTTCTGAGACCGTCATCCCACAGACAGGATCGATATTCACCACCATCGGCGCTAATTTCTGTTTAGCACAGCAAGACGTTTTGTGTTGCTCACTCATTCTGACTCACCTTTTATTTTTTGATTGTGTTAGCATAAAGTCTGTACCTAGGTACTGAGTCAAGCCTTTTGGAGATTATTTTATGCTCACTATCGGCAAGCTGGCAAAACACTGTCAGGTGAATGTGGAAACGATTCGTTATTATCAACGGATTGGTCTGATGCGCATTCCTGAAACCACGCAAAACTATCGTTATTACAGCCAACAAGACATTGAAACCTTAAGCTTTATTCAAAAAGGCAAAGATGCGGGCTTACAGCTCAGTGAAATTCAAGATCTATTGCATTTGCAACTGGACGATCGCGAAAAAGTCCGTCATGTGATTCAGCAACGACTGGAAAAAATTGATCAACGGATTCAAGAGCTGAATGCTTTGAAACAACGTCTTTCAACTTGGGTGGATGAATGTAAAACCACCACTGACAGTTGCTGCCCAATTTTGCAAGAACTGAAAAAAGGTTCAACGACTACGCCATAAACAGATGCCATCTTTTAAATTTGGCGCTCACTTTCACACTCACTATTTCGATACTCAGGACTGCGTTCACCATGTCGATTGAACTTGCCCAACTCAGAAAACAGCTTCGCAAACAACGCAGACAAGTTTCCGCCTATCAACAGCAGCAGTCCGAATTGCAAATTTTACAACGTTTAAGACGTGTGCCCGAATTCAAACATGCCACCCGTATTGGGATCTACCTACATGCTTTTGGGGAAATTCAGACCCATAAAATCATTGAATATTGCTTTCATCAAAAAAAGTCGGTGTATTTACCGATGATTTGCAATATGAATCAGCGCTTGGTGTGGGTCAAAGTTTCACGCAATCAATTTCAAAATAAACGCTTTTCACACCATCCGCTGGGTATGCAAGAGCCTATGGCAACACGTGGCCAGCACGTTTCACATTTAGATCTGCTACTCATGCCCTTATTGGTGTGTGATCCTTATGGCACACGCATTGGCATGGGCGGTGGTTTTTATGATAAAACCTTGGGTTCTGCACCCTATCACCGTCCATTTCGTCTTGGTTTAGCGCATCACTTCCAGTTATTACCACAGCGCTTGATTCGAGAAACATGGGATCAGCCTTTAGATGGTCTGCTGACCCCTCAACAACATTTACGCTTCAAGCGCTAAAATTGACATTTTTGACTGTTGAGAATACTTAAAAATCACATGTTTAGTCATTTTTTATACAATTTATTTTGACCTGCCCTTGTATTTTTTAAAATACCCATCACTATAAAAAACATGGCAACACCGTTGTCACTCATTAGGAGTGCCCATGTCTGAAATTATTATGAATCAAGAAACCTTAGAGCCTCAGGTTCCAAGTGTATTACCACTTTTAGCGTTACGTGATGTGGTGGTGTATCCACACATGCAAATCGCGCTATTTGTAGGTCGTGAAAAATCGATCAATGCAGTTGATGTGGCTCGTAACAGTGACAATCTAGTATTTGTAGTTGCTCAAAAAGATTCTCTTTCAGAAGAAATTGATCACGACAACTTATATCAATACGGTACTGTCGCGAAGATTGTGCAAGTTGTGAATCATGAAAATGATGAAAACTGTATAAAAGTATTAATTGAAGGCTTGCATCGTTCAAAGCTAGAAAAAATCATTGATGAAAATGATTATCTAACCGCAGAACATGCGCTTAGCCCAATGTCAGTCCACATTGACGAAACCACGCAAGAAACACGTGTACAAGAATTACGTGCCCTGTTTGCTCAATATGCCGAAGCAAAGCTGCGCAATGCACGTGAACTGATTGCTGCTGCGAACAAGATTGACGATTTACTGCAATTGTTATTCTTCGTAGCGACCCGTGTTCCACTGAATATTGATGTAAAGCAAAAATTCCTCGAACACGATGAGTTTGAGGCCCATCTACAAGAACTGATGACGTATTTATTGCAACAATCTGAAGAACAACAGATTGAGCAAACTTTACATGACTCAGTGAAGCGCCAAATGGAGAAAAATCAACGCGAATACTTCCTCAATGAAAAGATGAAGGTAATTCAGCGTGAGCTTTCTGACATGAATGGCGGCGCGGAAGATGACGTGGCTGAAATTGAAAAACGTCTTGCCGAAGCTGATTTGCCTGAACACGTGCGCAAAAAAGCTGAAAGCGAATTCCGCAAACTCAAAGCAATGCAACCTGCGTCTAGTGAAGCGGCTGTGGTGCGCAATTATATCGAGGCTATCTTAGATACGCCTTGGAATAAAGCCAGCAAAGTCAGCATTAACTTAAGTAAAGCGCAAGAAATTCTCGATGCCGATCATTACGGCTTAGATGACGTGAAAGATCGTATTGTGGAATATCTCGCAGTTCAATCGCGCGTGAAAAAACTCAAAGGTCCGATTCTATGTTTAGTCGGTCCTCCGGGCGTTGGTAAAACCTCACTGGGTGAATCGGTTGCGAAAGCGACAAGTCGTGAGTTTGTGCGTATGGCACTCGGCGGCGTACGTGACGAAGCGGAAATCCGTGGTCACCGTCGTACCTATATCGGTGCGATGCCAGGTAAAATTGTGCAGTCCTTAACGAAAGTTGGCGTGAAGAACCCTTTGTTCTTGCTCGATGAAATCGACAAGATGGCACAAGACTACCGCGGCGACCCTGCTTCTGCGTTGCTTGAAGTACTTGATCCATCACAGAACAGCAAATTTAACGATCACTATTTAGATCTTGATCTGGACTTGTCTGAAGTGATGTTCATCTGTACTGCGAACAGCATGAATATTCCAGAAGCATTGCTTGACCGTATGGAAGTGATTCGTCTACCGGGGTATACCGAAGATGAAAAAGTGAATATTGCTGAGCGTTACCTTGTTCCGAAAGCAATGAAGAACAATGGTTTACGTGCGAAAGAATTGACTGTTCATGAAGAAGCGATTCGTGACATCGTACAACGTTATACACGTGAAGCCGGTGTGCGTAGCTTAGAGCGTGAAGTCTCTAAAATTGCCCGTAAAGTTGTAAAAGAAGCGGTCAGCAAGAAGGCGAAAAACCTACAAGTCGACGTGACTTCGGCTAACCTTCCAGACTACTTAGGTCCACATAAGTTTGACTTTGGTATGGCGGAAGATGAAGCTCAAGTCGGTCGCGTGAACGGTTTGGCGTGGACTTCAGTCGGTGGTGAGTTGTTGACCATTGAAGTTGCAGCGGTTAAAGGTAAAGGTAAATTCATCACCACAGGTTCTCTCGGTGATGTGATGAAAGAATCGATTACCGCAGCCATGACCGTCGTGCGTACTCGTGCAGATGAATTGGGCATCGAGTCGACACGCTTTGAAGAAACAGATGTTCACGTTCACTTACCGGAAGGTGCAACACCAAAAGATGGTCCTTCTGCAGGTTTAGCGTTAACGACTGCATTGGTTTCTGCTTTCACAGGCATCCCAATTCGCCCTGATATTGCCATGACAGGTGAAACCAGTCTCGGTGGTCGTGCAATGCGCATTGGTGGCTTGAAAGAAAAACTTCTGGCTGCACACCGTGGTGGAATTAAGCTGGTCTTCATTCCTCAAGACAACGTCCGTGATTTATCTGAAATCCCAGACAATGTTAAAGAAGGTTTAGAGATTAAAGCGGTGAAATCGATTGATGAGATTTTACCACTGGCGTTGACATCTATGCCTGAGCCTTTGGTAAAAGCGCCAATTGTCAAAGCGGTCGATGAAGGCAAAAAAGCTGCACGCCACTAATTCCGCATCGTAAAAAGAGAGAGCTTCGGCTCTCTTTTTTATTACAATTTACTGTAGATAACACCACACATCTTTATGCTTTTATTTCCTACAATAATTTGATCAAGGGATAGATGTAGGACAACTAAAATGAAAAACCCGATTGGCTGGTTTGAAATTTATGTGGATGACTTATCTCGTGCCAAACAATTTTATGAATCTGTTTTTAATATTCAATTAACTGAATTAACTCCACCAGCGGATGATAACTCACTGCAAATGTGGGCTTTCCCCTCAGACATGCAAGCCTATGGCGCTTCAGGTGCACTGGTGAAAATGCCAGGCCTATCCGCAGGAGGAAACAGTACCTTAATCTATTTTTCATGTGATGATTGTGCGAATGAAGCGAGCCGGCTTGTTGAGTCTGGTGGAAAAATTCATGAAGCAAAAACGGCCATTGGTGAATATGGTTTTATTGTGCTGGCCTTTGATAGCGAAGGAAATATGATTGGCCTACATTCCATGACGTGAAACGGATGAAACTCCAAATTTTTGCTTAGCTTGTTTGAATTTTTGTATTAAACCTTTTCCTCTATCATGACTCAGACTTGAAAAATCGATAAAAAGCCCGATATAAATAATAAGAACAGATACGCGCTGTATGTTTCTTTTATTGATGATTTGAAATTGCATGGTCATCTGATTCTCCAGACGGATGACCTTTTATCGCAGTTCTCGCTACTTGGGAACTGCGTTTTTTATTGCTCAAAATACCTTAAGGTTTCAATAAATGCTGTACCAGCCCATCGATCACATTCGTCATTTTGGTCAAATTCAACGTCGCTAAGCGGTCTGCTTTGGTATGGTAGTGACCATTTCGATAAAATGCCGTATCGGTAATCATCACTGCGGGAATATCAAACTCCCAATAATTCAAATGATCTGAAAAATCAAAAGCATTGGCAAAGCTCGGCGCAACCAAACGCTGACATTCCAGCTGATCAAGTTGCTGCATCGCTGTACAATAGCCTGCGCCTAAGTCACGTGAGCTCACGTTACTCACTGTCGCAATAAAATTACCATGGCTTGGATAAATCCACTTTAAGCCCACAGGATAGCTTTGGATGGGTTGTTCGCTAAAGAACCCGATCATTTCTAAAATATACACACCTTTAATCTTATCTTTTTGTGACTGAACCGATTTCGCATGCACATAACTGCCCATTTGTTCAGTTTTAGAAAACGGTGGTTCTTCTAAACTATAGAACACAAAGTCCACATTGTTAGGCAGTTTAGACTTTTGCTCTGCCAAAATACGCGCCGTTTCAATCACGCCGGCAACACCAGAGGCATTGTCATCTGCACCATCTTGATCGCCAAAGACGTCATAATGCGCCCCAACAATCACGCGGTCTGCCCGTCCGACGTTTAAACTACACACTACATTTCGGTAGATTTGCTGATTGGCCGTAAAGTTTTGATAGTGACACGGAACGCCCAATAAGCGCATTTGTTCTTTGATCCATGCAGAGACACGGTTCAGTTCATCAAGATTTTTATAGTTACGTGCTTTGCCCTGACCAATCACTTGCTCCAAATAAACTTGTAGGTTTTGTTCATCAGCCATTTTGACGTTGTTTGCAAACACCTGCCCTGTGAAAGTACCCAGTACAACAATCAACAAAAAAGCCTGTTTTTTTAAAGTTTTGAGCCACATTGTTATTATTCCAAGTATTTCTTATTCCTCTCATCTGTTGAATTAAGCAACATTAGTTCAGTGAATTCAATTGCATTTTGTTTCGTCTCACTGCAAAGCCTTACTTTCACCGTTATAATGAATCATCTCCTTATACATGACCCATTATGAAAATCCGTATTCTGACCATTGGTCAAAAAATGCCTGCATGGGTACTGACTGGTTTTGAAGATTATTTCAAACGTATTCAACCTTTTGTGCAAACGCAGATTATTGAACTGCCAATGGCAAAGCGCGGTAAAAATGATTCAGAAGCAGATATTTTAAAATACCGTCAAATTGAAGGTGATAGCATTTTAAATGCGATGAAAGGCAACGAAGTACTGATTGCTTTGGAAGTCGGTGGTCGTGAGTTTAGCACCGAAAAACTGGCAGAAACCATGAAAGGATGGATGCTTGAGGGCAATGATATTGTACTGGCAATTGGTGGGCCTGACGGTCACTCTGAAGCAGTACGTAAAGCAGCTGCTTGGCATTGGTCTTTATCCAAACTGACCTTACCTCATCCGATGGTTCGCGTGATACTGATTGAACAACTCTACCGTGCGATGAGTATTAACCATAATCACCCTTATCATCGTGCAGGTTAAGCTCAAGTATTGTTCTTTTTTTGGAACAATACGTTGATATTTCCCCCATTACACAGATGATGAGAATCTGACAAAATTCCTTTCATCTTCCCTTATTAGGCTTTCACAATGAACTTACAAACGCTACCCGGCTTATTCATTTCTCATGGCTCACCCATGCTTGCGTTGAATCCAGAGCAAGTTGGGTCTGCGTTACATCGTTTGGGCCTAAACTTGCCTACACCACAAGCAATTGTGATTATGTCCGCACACTGGGAAAGTAACTCACTTGAAGTAAGTACTGGAGTACGTCCTGAGACATGGCATGACTTTCGAGGCTTTCCTGCTGAGCTTTATGACATTCGCTACCCAGCACCCGGTCAGCCTGTTTTAGCCGAAGAAATTCTACATTTATTGGCAGAAGCGGGTTTTTCAGCTCATGCAAACAGCTCCCGTCCGCGTGATCATGGCGTTTGGATGCCTTTACTCCATATGTATCCAGATGCAGACATCCCTGTGGTGGAAATTTCACTCCCGATGAATCTGTCGGCAGAGGAGATTTATAAAATTGGACAAACCCTTGCGCCACTACGCGAGCAGCAGGTTCTGCTGATTGGCTCAGGGAGTATTACCCATAACTTAGCCGAATTGTCTTGGCATGGTCAGTCACAAGCGGTACCTGAGTGGGCGTCGATGTTTCGTAATCATGTGGTCGCGAAACTTAGCCATCAGGACTTTGACGCCATTTTAGACTGGGAATCGATTCCTTTTGTCCGTCGTAACCACCCAACGCTGGAACACTTTGCCCCAATATTCTTTGCGATGGGTACAGGTCATCGTTTTAATATTGTACATAGCAGTTTTACCATGGGTGCACTGGGCATGGACATTTACCGCTTCGATTAATGTATAAATTTTACTTATATATTAACAAAAAAATATTTATGGATACATTTTGAAACCCAAAAGAACCGAATGTATCCATTCTTTTAAAAAGAACTTCGGATATCATATATCTTGTTATTTAAAATCAAGAACTTGTAACCCATGAAATTAAAATATTTAGCGATTGCCCTTTTCCCACTCGCACTGGCTGCTTGCCAATCATCGGATATTCAAAAAGTAGGAGATTTGGCTGTGTCTGTACTACAACAACAAAATGCAGATCAAACACTCGCAAATTACCATTGGAGCGCGAACACCGCAGATGCGCCTAAACCTTTGGTTTTAAACTTTGACAAACAAGCAGGTCGCTTAGGCATGGCAACCAGTTGTAACGGTATGGGTACCAGTTGGAAAGTTGAGAATAATCAAATCGTGACGGGTAACCTGATGGCGACTCAAATGGCATGTGAACCAAAAGCCATGGCTCAAGAAGGCGTTGCAGCAGATTTATTTGACAACCGTAAAGCACCGTTTGTTTTAAATCTTAATGATCTTGATGCACCAACACTAACCGTGGTATCGGCAAAAGGTGAAAAAATTGTATTCACAGGTAACCAAACTGCTGAATCGAAATATCAAAGCCAAGGTGAAACTGTTTTCTTAGAAATTTCACCAGAGACCAAAACATGTTCTGCAGGTGTTGCCCGTATGGAATGCCTACAAGTTCGTGAAATTAAATATGCTGAAAATGGCGTAAAAACGCAGGTCGATAAAGACTGGACGTTATTCTATAACCATATCGATGGTTTCACCCACAATCCGAAAGAGCGTCAAATCGTACGTGTTAAACGTTTTGAAATTGCCAACCCTGCGGCTGACCAATCAAAATATGCTTATGTTCAAGACATGATTATTGAACGTGAAGCGGTAAAAGGTTCATTGTAATCGTTCAATGACCAATAAAAAACCGAGGCCTAAAGCCTCGGTTTTTTATTGGTCATTTATCTAAGTGTATAAAACTTAGAACACACCTTGAGCTAGCATTGCATCTGCAACTTTTACAAAACCTGCAATGTTCGCACCATTGACATAGTTCACAGTACCATCTGCTTGCGTACCGTATTTCACACAGTTACGGTGAATTTCTTTCATGATCGCATGTAAGCGCTCATCGACTTCTTCAAAAGTCCAACCCAAACGCAAAGCATTTTGTGACATTTCTAGGCCAGAGGTCGCAACACCACCCGCGTTCGATGCTTTACCTGGTGCGTATAAAATTTTCGCTTCAACGAATTTTTCAACTGCATCTAAGGTAGAAGGCATGTTTGCCCCTTCAGCGACACAAATCACTCCATTTGCAAGGAGTACTTCAGCATCCGCCTGATCTAACTCATTTTGAGTTGCGCATGGCAGTGCGATATCACATGGAATAGACCATGGACGCTGCCCTTCTAAGTATTCAAAGCCATGCTTAGACGCAAACTCAGAAATACGACCCCGCTTCACATTTTTCAGTTCCATCACTTCAGCAAGTAAAGCATCGGTAAAGCCTGCTTTTACATATACCGTACCCGCAGAGTCAGACAATGAAACGACTTTTGCACCTAGATACATTGCTTTTTCAGCAGCGTACTGTGCTACGTTACCCGAACCAGAAATCGTGACTGTTTTGCCTTGGAAGCAGTCGCCACGTGTTTTCAGCATTTCTTCAGCAAAGTACACTGTGCCGTAGCCCGTTGCTTCAGGACGCGCCAAAGAACCACCAAAGGTTAAACCTTTACCCGTAAACACAGATGAAGTGTCATTGCTCAACTTCTTCATCATGCCAGCCATATAACCCACTTCACGGCCACCCACCCCAATATCACCTGCAGGGATATCCGTATTTGAACCAAGGTGACGGTATAGCTCAATCATTAGCGCTTGGCAGAAACGCATAATTTCGCCTTCAGACTTACCCTTAGGATCAAAGTCTGAACCACCTTTACCACCGCCCATTGGCAGTGTGGTTAACGCATTTTTAAAGGTTTGCTCAAAGCCTAAAAATTTTAGGATCGAGAGATTCACCGATGGGTGAAAACGCATACCACCTTTAAATGGACCAATCGCCGAGTTGTATTGAACACGGAAAGCACGGTTTACATGGGTTTGACCTTGATCATCCACCCATGAAACACGGAATTGAATCGCACGCTCTGGCTCAACTAAACGCTCCAGCAAACCGTGGTCTGCATAACGAGGATTTTTTTCAATGAACGGCCAAAGGCTGGTCATGACTTCCTCTACCGCTTGTAGAAATTCGGGTTGATGTTCATCACGTGTTTTCACGTAATCTAAAAACTCATTAAGGCTGTTATATTTCAACGCTTAATCCTCAGCAGAAAATGGATCAAAATTGGTCAAATTTTATAAACAATGTTAAATTTTGGCGCAAACAATTAAATATCTTTTACCAACAATTCACAACACATTTCTATAAAAAAACATATTTATCATTTATATAACAATTATTTATATAAAATATACCTAGAAATTTGTTATAAAAAAACACCAATGAAAACACAGGCTTAAAATCTTTTTTTGCTCAAAAATGATGCAGTTAATGAACCATTTTAGAACACAGGATTATTCAAAAAAAACATGGTAAAATTCAGTGATCTACCTATTTCTCCTAATATCTCTGCAAATTCAGTTGCAGGATTGGTTTACGCATGAATTCGCACATTTCCCTGATCCAAAATATCGATGCTCTCCTCCCCCAAACCCAATGTGGACTCTGCGGACATCGTGATGGATGTCTGCCTTATGCCCAAGCCATCAGCGAAGGTGAAGCAGCCAATAAATGTGTACCCGGCGGGCAGCCTGTAGCCGATGCATTGGCTCAGTTGCTAAACCGACCAGCATTAATTGCAGAAGAAAGTGTTTGGCCTATTCAAGCCGATGGCCGCCCACAGAGAATGAAAGCAATCATTCGTGAGGATGAATGCATTGGTTGTACCAAATGTATTAGTGCCTGTCCTGTAGATGCCATTATTGGCTCGGGTAAACTTATGCACAGTATTTTGACTGACCTGTGTACAGGCTGTGAACTGTGTATCCCACCTTGTCCTGTTGACTGTATCGACCTTATTCCAGATGTAAACGTCATACCGACGGAAATCTTGCGTAAAGCTGAGCAAGATGATTTAAGACAACGCTATTACGCACACATTCAACGTGAGGAAAAACAGCGTCTACACCGTAAAGGTCCAGTGGTTCGTGCAGAAATTGATACGGCGTTATTTGCGCAGTTTTCAGCACAGAACGATGCTGTACCTGATATTCAGATCATTGAAAAAGAAACAGAAATGGCAGCAAAGCTCGATGCAAAATCCACCATTGAGTTGGCGAAATTACGTGTACAAATTAAAAAATTAGAAAAGCAGCTCAGTGTTCGTGAAGATGCGAAAAAACGTCTGTTGTTAGATGACTTAACCCAACAGCTTGATCTGTTACAGGGAGCTTAAAACATGCTAACGACAAGCGGAAAACCCGTAAAAAACATGACCAAAAAGCAAATTCAAATCTTTTTTCAACGTTTACGCGCGCAACGTCCAAATCCCAAAACTGAATTGAATTATTCGAGTCCTTTTGAGCTGTTGGTGGCTGTGACCTTGTCTGCTCAGGCGACGGATGTGAGTGTGAACAAAGCTACAGATAAACTCTTTCCAGTCGCCAATACACCTGAAACTATTTATGCCTTAGGGGTCGATGGTTTAAAAACCTATATTAAAACCATAGGTTTATATAATGCGAAGGCAGAGAATGTCATTAAAGCCTGTAAAATACTGATTGAAAAACATAACAGCATCGTGCCAAACAACCGTGCCGATTTAGAAGCTTTGCCCGGTGTAGGACGAAAAACTGCCAATGTGGTGTTAAATACTGCTTTTGGACAACCGACCATGGCGGTCGATACGCATATTTTTCGTTTAGGCAATCGTACGGGTTTAGCGGTCGGCAAAAATGTGCTTGAAGTCGAACACCGTTTAGTGAAAGTCATACCGAAAGAATTTATTGTTGACTCGCATCATTGGCTCATTTTACATGGTCGATACTGCTGTATCGCACGCAAACCGAAATGTCATGAGTGTATTGTTTCAGATGTGTGTAACTGGCCAGATCGTTTTGAATTTGGTGCAGCACGTATTGCCACAAAGACGATAGAAGCTGAACATTAAAGTTCAGCTTTTTATTTTTGATTCGATTTATCTTTTAACTCTTGCTGCAATTTCGGATGCAACTGACGTTCTGGTTGCTTCTTCGACATTTTTTCTTGTTTACTGACATCGCGTAGCATTTTCACACTGATATAAAACAAACCCACCAATACCGCCGCAGCAACAATAATTAAAACAATGATTCCAACTTGCGCCACACGCGACTCCATTTTAAGAGGATCAAGAAAAAGAGCCCTAATATGACTTAGAGCTCTTTCAATGTCAAAACATTGCCATGTTTAAAACATGCAATTATTTGTCTTGATCAAGAATCGCAAACAAATCTGCTTGTACTTCGTCAATTGGACGTAAGCCATTCAGCTTGTCATAGGTTGGTGCATTTTCACCAGACGCTGCGCGACCTTGGTAGAAACCAACCAACTGTTCAGTTTCAGTGTGGTATGAACCTAAACGTTTACGAATTGTTGCTTCTTGGTCATCAGGACGTTGTACCAGCTCTTCACCAGTTTCGTCGTCCTTACCTTCCACTTTAGGTGGGTTGTAAACGATGTGATAAACACGGCCCGATGCAGGGTGCTGACGACGACCAGAAAGACGTTGTACGATTTCTTCGTCAGGTACATCAATTTCGATCACGTGATCAATGTTGATGCCTTCATTTTCAAGCGCTTCGGCTTGAGGAATAGTACGTGGGAAACCATCAAAGATACAGCCATTTACACAGTCAGGTTGCGCAATACGTTCTTTCACTAAACCTATGATCAGTTCATCAGATACAAGACCACCATTGTCCATCACGCTTTTAGCTTGTAGACCGAGTTCAGTTCCTTCACGAATTGCAGCACGGAGCATATCACCGGTTGAAATTTGTGGGACATTGTAGCGCTTACAGATCAACTGAGCTTGTGTACCTTTACCTGCTCCAGGTGGTCCGAGTAAGATAATGCGCATAAAAAAACATCCTCATTTAAACAATATATTTGACGCTTTATACATGCCGACAAATTCGACATATTTTTAGCATCTAATTATAAGAAAGCTACAAACAAATGTATTGTACCCGCAATGAAGCCTGTTACCCCACCCAATAAAATCAAAATCCATTCGTCTTCCTGAAATGCAGGACGTAATAAGTTTTGAAATTCTTTCGGCGTTAGCTCCCGAATACGGTCTCTAAACATTTGATAGATTTTCTGTGCACGGCTCGCATTGAACGCTGGGTCGCATACAGGCACCATCGTAATTTCAATTGAACGATCAATCAAGTCCGTCTTCAGTTTTGCGTATTCACGTGGACCTAAAGACAGTTGCAAAGACGTTCTCACCAATGGTGTTTCCATGATTTGATTGATATGACGTTTAACAATACGACGCGTCTTGTCTTTTTTATTGCCATACATCATTTCAGTCATGATGGATTTTAACGTAATCAGGTCTTCTGTGACTACACTTGCAAACACATCAGACACTTCTTCTTGGCGCTTCATGAAAGCGCCTTGCACATTATAAGTACCAATGCGCGGAATCACAGGCTTAATCCATGGAAACTTACGATCTTTTGTTAATTCAGTCAGTTGCAGATATCGAACATAGTGTGGCTCAATTGGATTAAACACCATCCAAATCGCAATCCAGTTGGTTAAGAAGCCCCATACCGCGGCCCAAAATGGCACGGTCCAATGCCATGGCACCACAAACCAAACAATCATTTGGAAGATACCAAAGAACATCCCGATGAGGGCACTAATATGCCAAATAAAGTTGATTTCTTTCTGACCCACTTTCAAGAACATACGAACCATTAGCCTGCGGTCACCTTCCATTTGGCTGACCACCATATCGCGCATATCCACAAGTGACTCGACGTTCATGGTCAGTTCGGTCACTAATTCTCTGAGCACAGCCGGAAGCTGTTTGTGTGCCTGTGCATAAATTCGACGCTTAATTGAATAAGGTAAGTTTTCCCAAAGTACTGCATTGCGGTCAATCATGACTTCATCAATCAGGTGCTCAAGTTCAAAACCAACTTGCTCACCAATGATCCGCGCCATATCCTCAGGATCCATTGCATCTAAAAATTCACGCAAAGAACCAAGCTTAGATAAGGTGTTATCCGTAATGATGCCTGAAATACGCCCCGCTTTTCTAGGCACAATGCCCTGCCACCCCACAGGCAAAGGCCCAATATGAAAACCCCAAAATGTAATCGGGTAAAAGACCATTTTCAGGGCCATCCAAACGTGCGCCCAAGTCACAAAAGCAGTCACAGGAATAATGCTGAGTACAGCCCAAAAATCGGGTCGATTCAAAAAGGTTTGCCACAACTGATTGACGTACTCAAGCATGCATAACTTCCATATTTAATTTTATTAACTGAATTATATAGCGTTTTAAAAAAGATATTGTGTCTATAAACCGAAACTTAGAGTATAGGAAAATTGTAGTCTCGGTTCAGTTTCTGCAACCACATAGCCCGATTTGGCTTCGAGTTTTTCCCCTGCACCAATCCCCACACTGAAAGTGCTGATTCGTTCAGGACTCAGTAACACATAAGCAAGATCTACACCACCACCAAGGCGAGATTCGTACTCGCCATCCACTTTCTTACTGTCAATATGCCCCGCATAAACACCGAGATAATAACCATTTTTATCTTTACCGGTAAAATGCACTGGAAATCTAAAACCCAGTTGACCACCTACAGGGTAATCATCATTGATAAACACCCCAGCTTTTGCGTATGCAATGCCATAAGGATTGACCCATTCCAGATTGGTGTGCAGTAATTTCTGCGTTACACCAGCCCCTACATTCCACGTTTGAGCACTGCCAGCAGGAATTTTTGCATCTGGCAAAAAGGAATTATCTTGAGCGTAGGCTACGTTTGCACAGGCAACAAGTGCCAACACTGGATAAATTCTTGTCATTATTGTCACCATTATCCGTAATGTTATTTTAGTAATTGGTCCCTTTTTACAGGATTTTGACTGTAGCAGAATTTATAAAACACTTATATACAGCAATTTATATTTTTGATGTCTATAAAGTCAAAATTTAGGCAAAAATGAAAAGCAGAAGCAGCGATAACAAATATCAAAACAGTGTGACATGCGTTAGAATAGCGCGCAGGTATTTTCCTCTTTATCCATGTGTTTAAGTCGATTTGGTATGAAACAGCACTTTCCTTTAAAAAATGTCCAACAAGAAAAGCGCATTTTTCGAAATCGTACCTTTATCTCCATGGGTATTGTGGTTTTCTTCTTGCTGATTTTAGTCACTCGCTATGCCTATTTGCAGCTGGTTCAATTTGATGAGTTTTCAACTGCATCCGATCAAAACCGTATCCGTCTACAACCTTTAGCCCCTGCACGTGGTTATATTTATGACCGCAATGGTGTGCTGTTGGCAGATAACTATCCTGTCTTTACCGCGACGATGAGTCGAGCGGATGTGACGGATATTGATGCCACAATTGAACGTTTAACGCCAATCTTAGAACTCACCCCTGATGATATTGAGCGCTTTAACAGTCGTATTAAAGCCTCACGTAAAACTGAACGCGTTTCAATTAAACTTAATCTCAATGAAAACGATATTGCTCGCTTTAGCGAAGTTAAATATCAATTCCCTGGGGTTAATATCGAAACTCAGATGACGCGCTACTATCCACATGGTGAGCTGTTTGCCCATGTGATTGGTTATGTGGGTCGAATTAACGATAAAGAATTAAATAGCATCAATAAAGATTTGTATGCGGGCACTAACCTGATTGGTAAAATTGGGGTAGAAAAGTCCTATGAAGATTTGTTACATGGTGTACCAGGAAATGAGTCTGTCGAAGCCGATGCACATGGTAACGTGCTGCGCCATTTAGGCCGCAAAGAACCCGTTCGTGGTAATGACTTATATCTTTCACTCGATTATGGTTTGCAGACGGTTGCCTCAGAGCAGCTTGCAGGTCGTCGTGGTGCAATCGTGGCGATGGATCCACGTACAGGTGAAATCCTGGCCTTGGTCTCAAGTCCAAGTTTTAACCCTAACCTGTTTGTCACAGGCATTAGTCATACCGACTATAGTGGTTTACGTGATAACCTCGATCAACCGCTATATAATCGTGCTGTGCAAGGCGCTTATCCACCTGGCTCGACCATTAAACCGATGTTTGGTTTAGGTGGTATTCATTATGGCTTAATTGATTGGGGCACGGCCATTTCCGATCATGGCTATTTCACACTTCCGGGCGATTCGCATAAATTCCGCGACTGGAAAAAGTCAGGACACGGCGTAGTCAACTTGCATAAATCGCAAGTGGTCTCTTGCGATACCTTCTTCTACATTCTGTCGTTCCGTATGGGCATTGAAAAAATGAACACATGGATGCGCCAGTTTGGCTTTGGTGAAAAAACTGGTGTGGATTTACCAAGTGAAAGTACAGGCCTTTACCCAAACCCCGAATGGAAAATGCGTACCCGAGATGCCAAGTGGCTCAAAGGGGAAACCATTTCAGTAAGTATTGGACAAGGTGCTTTTACAGCAACACCGCTGCAATTGGCCATGGCAACAGCCATTACCGCCAACCATGGTTCACATGTGATTCCGCATGTTTTACAAACCAGTAAAGGCGCAAAACCACATAAAGACTTAAATGCACCTGATGGCAGAATCCAGTTCAATGGCACCGATCAAGACTGGATACAAATGCGTGATGCCATGGTCGATGTCATTGAAACAGGGACTGGACGTGGCATTCGCACGCCAATGTATAAAATTGCAGGTAAAACCGGTACTGCACAGGTCAAAAGTATTGCTCAAGGTAAACGCTACAATGAAGCCCTATTGACCGAACGTCAGTTAGACCACGGTTTATTCGTGGGCTTTGCACCTGCGGAAAACCCTGAAATTGCGATTGCAGTGGTTTGGGAAAATGGTCGTCATGGTGGTTCAGCGGCACAGCTGGCTCGTCCGATCTTAGACTACTGGCTGCTCACTCGTCATAAACATCCAATTCGTCCACAAAACCATCAAATTAGTGGCGGCTTGATGACAGCGGGGATTAAACCGGGTGAATTACCAAGTGGTAGCACTCCACCAGCGACCACAACTGGGACAAGTACAGCTACACCAACCAGTACTTCCAATACAGCACCCGCTTCAACAACGGCAAATACAAGCAGTTCAACTACACCGCCTTCTGTACCTGTGGAGTCAGACTAACTATGAAAAATCAACTCCGCATCATTGGAGGCGACTGGAAACGTCGCCAATTGCCTTTTGCCAGTATTGAAGGTTTACGCCCTACGCCTGATCGTGTACGTGAGACTTTGTTTAATTGGCTCATGTGGGATGTGCAAAACACCAATGTTTTGGATATTTGTGCAGGTTCGGGTGCGTTGGCATTTGAAGCCTTATCACGTGGTGCCTCAAAAGTAGTGATAATTGAACCTGACCGCAATCAAGCACAGTTTTTAACAAAAAACTTGGAACTCCTTAAAGTCCCTAAGTCTCGTGCCCAGTTAAAAGTAGCGACTGCACAGCAAACATTACCTACCTTAAAAGAACAGTTTGATTTGGTCTTTTTAGACCCGCCGTATAGCCTAGAGCTATGGGAAGAACTAGCCCTCTTGGCGGATCCGATGATTCAAAATAATGGCTATATTTATGTGGAAGCCGACCGAGATTTGAATCAGTTAAAACTTCCAAGCACTTGGATTCAAATAAAGAACACCAAAGCTGGGTCTGTACGTGCAGGTTTATATCAAAAGAAAGTGGTTGTTTCCCCATAATCTAGACACTTTTATGTCCTTTTGATTGACACCATCACGAAAGAAAGTGGTCTTAGCGCATATTAGTGTGGTTCTGAGCTACGCTATGTATGAAGATCAATATACATATTCAAAATCAAGCTAAGGTTTCAATCATTTTTCATGTCTAAAACTATGTAGACAGATCGAAAAACCATACACTCGCTAAAATTTTAAATATATCGCATATGACTTGGTTGATCTTTATCTTAGGTGCAATGGTGGCGGGTTTTGTACAGGGACTCACGGGCTTTGCATTTGCCTTAATTGCCATGTCATTTTGGGTCTGGATCTTGGCACCTCAGCTCGCAGCGCCCTTGGTGGTGTTCGCCTCAGTCTGGAGTCACCTAATTTCCTTAAAGTCGGAATCTGCCTTTCAACTTGATAAAAGCCTTGTTACGCCTTATATCCTTGCAGGTCTGATTGGCGTTCCATTGGGTACCTATCTGTTAGACATCATTCAAGCACATACCTTTAAACTGGTTCTAGGAATTTTTCTGATTCTTTGGTGTCCATTGATGCTACTTAATCCCCAGATTCACTTCATTCAAAACTCTGGAAAATACGCCGATAGCAGTATTGGTTTTCTTGGAGGTGTATTGGATGGGTTAGGAGGCTTTTGTGGCTCACTGCCTTCAGCTTGGGTCATGTTAAAAAACCTTCCTAAAGAGCAACAGCGCTCAATTTTAAGGCATTTTAATTTCGCCATTCAGCTATTCACCTTACTCACCTATCTGCTCCGCGGAAATTTAAACTTGCAACATTTACCCTATATGGGCATCTTACTTTTGAGTGTGAGTCTACCTGCCATGCTCGGCGCGCAATTGTTTTATAAAATTTCTGAGCGGCAGTTCAAACATACGGTACTGGGTTTATTGTTTAGTTCAGGCTGTTTTCTATGTATCAGCTATCGCTTTCTGTAGTGCTATAAAAACCTGACTCTGCACTTTGGCATTGGCTTGGGTCAGCAATTGTGTGTTTTGTGTCAAAATAGGCTCATCTTTAAACAACTTAGCTCTACTGGGCTTTCTCCAACTCCAAAAATCTTTATACAATTGGCACACCTTCAAACCCACCGTTCACCATATATGAAACTGCCTCTTGCACTACTGAGTATTTGCTTTATCAGTGCCTGCTCCATAAGCTCATCCAAAGAAATAAAACAAGCCGAAAAACTTCTCCAATCTTTTGACTGTCAAAATATAGAGCGCGATCAGGCAGACCACAGCAGTATGACCAGTTATCATGAACAAGTGCTTGCCAGCAGCAAACAAAAAGCCCAATCCTATGTAGAAAGCTATCAACATGGCGATCAAATTTTTGACCTGCCCCTGCCCGAAGTGATTGAAACACAGCTACAAAGTTATACGGCCGCATGCCAGTCACTAGGTGGGGTTTTACCCAATCCCCAGCAAAGTCCTTAAAATACGATTAGCAAATAAAAAAGACAGCTCGAAAGCTGTCTTTTTTTATTTCATATGATTCGAATTTAAGACACAGTTGAGTCGTTGTGATAGCGAGTATCGACACTGAAATCTTGAGGAAATTTAGCAGAAATTTGCGCATAAAATGCCATAATTTCAGCCATATCTTTTTCATAATCACCAGTAGGATAAATAATTTTACCCACTCCAGTTTTTTTCTTCGCATAGTCCATATAGGCCAACGCAATTGGAACACCTGCACTAACTGCAACATGGTAAAAACCTGTTTTCCACTGTTCCTGCTTGGCACGTGTCCCTTCAGGGGTGACCAACATCACCAACTTAGGGTGTTCTTTAAAAAGATCACTCATGAGTTGCACCATACTTGGACGTGGTTCACCTTCATGCTTCGGACGACGGTCAATACCTATCCCGCCCATTGCACGAACAAATGGCCCAAATGGCAGTTTCATATAGCTGTCTTTAATAGTGATACGGACATGCACACCTAAGGCCTTTAATGCCAAACGAGCGTACAGCGCATCCCAATTGCTGGTATGTGGCGCTGCAATCATCACACATTGATCGATATTCAAATCCCAATGATTATCAATCTGCCACCCCATTAAGGCTAAACTTTGTTCTGCAAGCTTTTCGAACACAAAAAATACCACATTACTGAAAATCCGCGCCGATTCTAGCAATGCTGCTGATCAAATACACGGCGAGACGCTCAATAAAACAACAATTAATCTATAAACGTATATTTTATTTAATTCCAAATATTTCAAGAAAAAACAGGGTCTTTGAGATTAAAGGTAAAAATACGTGAATAGTATTCTTTATTGAAGATACAGAAGCACTCACAGATCTTCACAGATTCATTTCCTGCACTACTGTAGTGTAAAACTAAACATTGAATAATATCAGGTGCTGTATATGCAAAAGACTGTTTTAGCACTATGCCTATCTTTCACCATGTTAACTGCATGCTCAAAGCCAAATGAAAACAATCCTCCACCAGATCACAATGTCACGGCATCTCTGGACGACAGTGCTAGCGCAACCGTGATGGATGCACCAGACACAGCAAATGCCTTAGATTGGGTAGGCACATATCAAGGGGTTCTACCCTGTCATGATTGTTCTGGGATCGACACTGAACTTGAACTGACCTTAGATCATCATTTTGTGCTGAAACAAAAATTTTTAGGCAAATCGAATAATAATTATGTCAATGAAGTGAAAGGTTCATTTCAATTTTTGAATGACTCTGATCAACTGATACAGCTCGACTCATCTGGTGATAGCCGTATTTATTATATTGGTGCGCAATTTATTGAAATGCGTGGTGATAAAGGTCAAGTACTGGATCAACCTGAGTCCAACTTTAAACTCACCAAATCCTTAGAATAGACACTCGCAACATCATGCATGATTTAAATTGCTTATTTATATATCACAGCAAAAATTTCACCCAAACATCAAAAAGGTAGCCGAATTACTTCGGCCACCTTTACCAGAGTTTACTACTTTTGAGTCTGCATATTCTTAATTAGCTCGCTAAAATCAAGTGTTGCAGCTTTTTGTACCGGTGGATAATCCATCAAAGATTTAATGTGTGAACCCAGTAATGCCTGTAAGGGTTCAGAAATCCATTGTTTGGTTTGAATAATATCTGAACGGTCTCTGATACTATCAAAAGTCTCAAATGGGTCTTGGCGAAGGTTGTACATCACTGGAAATTTTTGCTTTTGATATTGGTCGTAATAATTTTCACTGGTTTCAAAATGAACTTTCCATTGATTAATACGAACTGCACGTAAAATCGATTCATGATAGTACAGAAAATTATCTCGCATACTCTCTTTTGATTTGCCAGTCCAATAGTCGATATTGTTTACACCATCAATAATTTGCTTACGATTGGTTTTCATCTCCTCGACTACATTTTTATTCCCTGCGACATTCGCCAAAGTTGTAAACAGATCCATATGCGACTGAATGCCATGCTTCACTTGTCTAGCAGGAATATGTCCCGGCCATCGCACCATCATTGGAACACGGACTCCTCCTTCATAGGTCGTCATTTTTTCACCACGGAACGGTGTGGTTCCACCATGATTTTTTGCACTGTGCTCAGGGCCATTATCAGTGGTATAAACAATGATGGTGTTATCCAACACCCCCATCTTCTTCATATCATCCAAGAGTTGACCGACTTGCATATCGTGTTCAACCATACCGCTGCCATATAAATCATCTTCTGAGGTGGCTTTAGCAGCTAAGTAACGATGCTCAGGACGTAAATGGGTAAACATGTGCATACGACTTGGGTTTAACCATACAAAAAACGGCTTGTCTGCTTTTTTACTGCGCTTCATAAAGTCTAAGCTGGCTGCAATGAATTCATCATCCACCGTTTCCATGCGTTTACGCGAAAGTTCACCCGTATCTTTACATTTTTGCTTACCCATTTTACCAAAACGCGGATCATTCGTTTCATCATCTGTAGTGTTTGCATAACAGTGTAGAACGCCACGAGTACCAAATTTTTGACGGAATTCTGGATCTTTTGGATAATCAAATTGCTCAAAAGTCTCCTCAGTATTGAGGTGATACAAATTACCGAAGAACTCATCAAAACCATGTACCGTTGGTAAATGTTCGTTACGGTCACCCAAGTGGTTTTTACCAAACTGACCACTCATATAACCCAAAGGTTTTAGTACTTCTGCCAGCGTTGGTGTTTCTGGTTTAATCCCTAAAGGCGAACCTGGACGACCTACTGTCGTCATACCTGAACGAATTGGATATTGACCCGTAATAAAAGCTGCACGCCCAGCGGTAGAGCTTGGCTGCGCATAATGATCGGTAAACATGATGCCTTCTTTGGCAATACGATCAATATTCGGCGTGTCATAGCCCATCACACCATGACTATAAGCACTGACGTTCTGCCAGCCTACATCATCGGACATAATCACCAAGATATTCGGTGCTTTTGCCATCAGGGCGGTTGAAAGCAAAGCCCCTCCTGCCAGAGCGATGGAACGTGCAATAATTTTTTTACGCATATGTTTTCCTTAACAGTTTTTGGAACAGATAAAAACTCACTTTCAAACAATTGTATCCACACAATCATTTGATACTTCATCATTTATGGGCGACGTCCTGCCCTACGTTATTACGGTTCTTTTAATGTGGTTGTAAGCGTTTCGCAATCTCACTTTTGGAAGTGGTTGCGGTATGAAAAAATTTCTTTAAGCCTGAGCACAGGTAATGTAAGCCAACTTCTCCTTCAGGGGTTTTCAAGAAACGGTCTTTCGGACAATCGCCCCAGCACAGTTGTAAATATGGACATTTGCGGCAGTATTCTGGGAGTGAGTTTGAGTTGGCATAGGCAAATTTCTTTTGTCGCTCTGCAAAAACCAAATCCCCCTGATGGGTCTCTTGAATATTGCCGAGCTTATATTCTGGATAGACAAAGTGATCACAGGAAAATAAATCACCATTGTGCTCCACTGCGAGTGACTTCCCGCAAATCTGTCCAGATACACATTTTTGTGCGCCATATCCAAACATCATCGAAATCACATTCTCAAATTGATCGATAAACACTTGTCCAAAGTCTTGAGCAAACCACTCCTTCCATACAGTAGATAAGAAGCTCCCCCAATCATCCGCTGCAATCGACCAGTCGGTTACTACGGAATCAATAGTTCCGGGTTGTGCTGCGGTACTGCCTAGTTTCGGTAAATCGGCTGGATTCCAGTGTCCTGGCGCTGTTTGTTGGAACTGCGCACTTTCCATGCCTGGAATAAACTGAATCATGTAAGGTTTAACCTGATCACGCAGGAAGCGGTACACATCGAGCGGTCGTTTGCTGTTATCGCGATTGACCACACATAATGCGTTAAAGCGTATTTGGTATTGATGCAGTAGTTGCGCAGCATGCATCACTTTGGCATGGGTAGGTTTACCACCTTTGTTATAACGGTGGATGTCGTGCAAATCGGCTGGACCATCAATGGATAAGCCAACAAGATAATCATGTTTTTTTAGAAAGGCACACCAGTGTTCATCGAGTAAAATACCGTTGGTTTGTAAGTCATTTTCAATGCGTTGATTGGGTTTCTTATATTTATGTTGTAGTGCAGTCACGCGTTTAAAGAAATCCACCCCCATTAAGGTCGGCTCACCGCCCTGCCAACTAAATACAATTTCATCCCCAGTTTGTGCTTCAATATATTGCTTAATATGAAGCTCTAGCATTGACTCCGTCATGCGCGGAGTTTTCGGTTGATGCAGCATATCTTGCTTATGCAAATAGAAGCAATAACTACAGTCCAAGTTACACTGTGCGCCAGAGGGCTTGACCATCACGTGATAGCGATATGTTTGTCCCTGCACTTGCAGGCTTTTTAAAGGCGGAGATTCAGCTTGTATAGGTATCATTCGCATTTTTAGAGTCCTCATTTTTTTCAGCATTCAGGCACAAATTCACAACTGTACAAAACCATGTACACAAGTTATTTTGCGAAAAGAGATCTGGTAGTTTCATTCCATTCACTGCATAAAGTCGGCTAAAGACCCAAGCCATTTTTTGTTTTGAATGGATTAACCAGAGTGACTGTTGCCGCTAAACATGCAACATGAAGGCTGCCATAAGATGACCTTGCAAATCTTTTGATAATTTCAATATTTTATAATTCATTCTCTTCTTGTCCCTAAGCTTAATTTTCATCAGCAAAGCTACTGTGTAAGAGTAAAAATCAACAGCCAATTCCAATTTAGGCATGCTAAAAAATACTGACCCATCTCACACAGTTGCATTGCTTGGTAGAGCACGTTATCAAACTTTGAAAATAGAAAAACCACTCAAAAGAATGGTAATTGCATTTTTTATAGTCGTTATATACTTGAACTACGTCATCCTTCAAACCTAAACACCATTCTGTTGAACCCAAACTAGACATATTTTATAAAATGTGAAGCTTCACTTTTAGAACTTCGACATAGACTATTTTAAGAATTGAGAAGCTGGATAATGAATTTTTAAATGATCCATTTATACCTAATGCGCTGACTCGTCTCCGTCTTATCTTTTGTTTTTATTCACACAGTCAGAAACATCAAAAAGTTCAATAAAAAAGGCCGCTCATGGAGCGACCTTTTTCTTTTCAAATATATGTGAGTAACTATGAATAAATTACAAACATTTATTTAATTAGGGTTGGAATTTACATCATTCCGCCCATACCACCCATGCCGCCCATATCAGGCATTGCAGGCTTGTCTTCTGGAACGTCAGTAATCATACATTCGGTTGTCAACATTAAACCTGCTACAGATGCAGCATGCTCAAGTGCAGAACGCGTTACTTTCGCTGGGTCAAGAATACCCATTTCCAGCATGTCGCCATACTCAGAAGTTGCAGCGTTATAACCGAAGTTACCTTCGCCATTTTTCACAGCGTTGATGACAACTGAAGGCTCATCACCTGCATTGGCAACGATTTGACGAAGTGGCGCTTCAATTGCACGACGTAAAATGTTGATACCAACATTTTGATCATCATTCGCACCGTTTACGCCATCAAGCGCAGCTGCAGCACGTACCAGTGCAACACCACCACCGGCAACTACACCTTCTTCAACCGCAGCACGCGTTGCATGAAGCGCATCGTCAACACGATCTTTCTTCTCTTTCATTTCAACTTCAGTCGCAGCACCAATTTTGATGACTGCAACACCGCCTGCCAATTTAGCAACACGCTCTTGAAGTTTTTCTTTATCGTATTCAGAAGACGATTCTTCAATTTGCGCACGGATTTGAGTAACACGTTCAGCAATTTGAGCTGCATCACCCGCACCATCAACAATTACAGTGTTTTCTTTAGATACAGTGATCTTGTGCGCAGTACCCAAATCTTGAAGAGAAGCTTGCTCTAAAGTCATGCCGACTTCTTCAGAAATCACAGTCGCGCCCGTCAAGATTGCGATATCTTGAAGCATTGCTTTACGACGGTCACCAAAACCTGGCGCTTTAACCGCACATACTTTGATAATTCCGCGCATGTTGTTAACAACAAGTGTAGCTAAAGCCTCACCTTCAACATCTTCAGCGATGATTAAAAGTGGTTTACCTGTTTTAGCAACAGCTTCCAGCACAGTAATTAATTCACGGATGTTGCTGATTTTTTTGTCAACAAGCAAGATGAACGGATTTTCAAGTTCAGCCGTTAATGTATCTTGTTTGTTTGCAAAATACGGGCTGATATAACCACGGTCAAACTGCATACCTTCAACAACGTCCAAAGCATCTTCAAAGCCTGAACCTTCTTCAACGGTAATCACGCCTTCTTTACCTACGCGTTCCATTGCTTGTGCAATGAGTTTACCTACAGTTTCGTCAGAGTTTGCAGAGATTGAACCGACTTGTTCAATCGCTTTAGTATCAGAAGCAGGTTTTGCTGTTGCTTTAATTTCAGCAACCAATGCTTTAACAGCCAGGTCAATACCGCGTTTCAAGTCCATTGGGTTCATGCCCGCTGTTACAGACTTGATGCCTTCATTTAAAATTGCTTGAGCTAGTACAGTTGCAGTTGTTGTACCGTCACCAGCGATGTCATTGGTTTTAGAAGATACTTCACGAACCAATTGAGCGCCCATGTTCTCAAATTTGTCTTTTAGAGAAATTTCTTTCGCAACAGTTACACCATCTTTAGTGATGTGCGGCGCACCGAAAGAACGGTCGATCACAACGTTACGGCCTTTAGGACCTAAAGTTACTTTTACAGCATCTGCAAGCACGTTTACGCCTGCAATCATTTTAGAACGAGCTGAATCACCAAATTTTACGTCTTTAGCTGACATACTAAACTCCAAATATTCTTAAATTTTAATCAATTGTATTGCTTAAACAGCAAATGAACGTTCTGAATTAACCTTCAAGAACCGCTAAAATATCAGACTCTTTCATCACAAGAAGTTCTTCGCCTTCAACTTTAACTTTAGTGCCTGCATATGCACCAAACAGTACATTGTCACCCACTTTTACGTCTAAAGCACGAACGCCATTGTCTGTAATTTTGCCATTGCCTACTGCAATGATTTCACCTTGAGCTGGCTGTTCAGCAGCAGAAGTACTCAAAATTAAACCACCTGCAGTTTTAGTTTCCTTTTCTACGCGGCGAATCACAACGTTGTCATGTAAAGGACGAATTTTGCTCATTTCTTGCTCCATAGACATTTTCAAAATGTCATTGTTTACGATGTGAAGATGACTTCTTATTCCTAGGTCATCAACAAAATTTTGATATGACACTTTTGTGGGGATGGAATAAAACGCTTCAAGGGCAAACACAAAATATTTTTATATTTTTGCGCTCTTTTTAAGCAAACCTCATCAAAGTTTAGACACTCAATTCAATCTGACATATTTTGCTGCATCAACTCGAAGTGATTTGTTTCAGCGTTAAAGCTCAAATGTTGTACATCGGCATTCGGCAAAATAATATTCAAGCTATTGGGCAAGCCCGCATGTAAACGATAAGACGTCGCCGTTCCCGCATGAATATCCAGCACAGGATGCGATACCCCAAGTTGATAAATCTGATTCAAATCATAAACGGCAGCGTGGTGTAAATGCCCATGTAAGAGTCCATTTAAACCATGTTGGCTCCATTGCTCCAACGCAATACGACCAAGCATTGGACAGTCTTTCACACCATGACTATGGTCTGGCGGAGTATAAAAAGGCTGATGCGCGGCGATCAGTTTAATTTTGTGTGCAGGTGCTTGCTGCAACTTCAGGTCAATCTCTTGAATTTGGTTCAGTGAAATATGCCCTCGCGTGTGGTAACGCCGACGAATACTATTCACTCCAATGACATAAAAATGTTCAGTTTCTAAGGTGTTTTCCATCCCCCCAAAAAACAGTTGATAACGTGCAAAGGGGCTGAAAAAACGATTCCACACATGGTACAGCGGAATATCATGATTCCCCGGTACCACCAAATACGGCAGCTTTAAACTGTCTAAAAACTGCCGACAAGCATAAAACTGAATAAACCGTGCACGTTGGGTCAAGTCCCCACTGACCACTACGGCTTCAAAAGGATGTTCCTCACATAACTGACGAATGGCCTGCAAACAGGCTTCGCGTTCGGTCCCAAAGTGTAAATCCGACAAATGTAAAATCATGCGGGAACCATGATATTCAGCGCATGCTTACGTACTGTAATTTTCAGCGGTGGTGCCATCGTGACAATTTCTCCATCTACCGCAACCGTGAGCTTATTACGCTTTGAATGAACAATCACTTCATCTGCTGCAAAGCTATAGACATCGGAAGCCTGATCCAAATTGCCTTTAATCAGCTGCCATAAGGTCTTGAACAAAGTCCGCTTATCACTTTTTGCCACCACCACCCCCGCCACTTTCCCAGCTTCAGCCGCCTCAGCAATACGTAGTTTCATTTCAGCCAGTTGAAGTTGATTGTTTCCAAAGAAAATCAGTGGCGTTTTCACTGGATAGCGTTGTCCATCCACCTCTACCTCAAGTTTTAACTCTTTACGGTCGCGGATGAGAACATCCAATGCCGAGGTATACGCATGCAATGGAAAACGTCCAAAATACTTATTAAACTGTTCTCTTTTTTGAATAAATAAAGGATAAAGCCCTAAACTGGCATTGTTCAGATATATATGTTGATTCAACTGTGCCACATGTACAGAACGTGGCTGCCCTTCACTAATGGCTTTGGCTGCATCTAATAGGTCCAACGGAATATTCAACACTCGTGCAACATAGTTAAAGGTACCTAGAGGCAAGATCCCCATGGGAATATCCGTTCCCATCAATTTAGATGCAACTGCATTTAAAGTACCATCGCCACCTGCAGCAACGACGACCCCTACATTTTCCGCTTGACGATGGCGTAGTAAAATCTCTTGCATCATCTGATCAAAGTTTATGCACTCACTTAACTCAAATGACTGTATTTCAAACCCCGCGGTACTCAGATCGGCTACCAACTGTTCATACACTTCATCTTTATTTGCGGCATGAAAACCTGATTTTTTATTATAAATAAGTGATAAAGGTTTGAGTTGCTCTGACATTTTGCACCTAAACTTGAACTAATTGCTCTATTTTTGTCCAAATATTCAACACTTAACAGTTTTGTTATGTAAAATTCAAATGACTACCATTTATTTAATCAATAATAAATCTCAATCACAAAATAAATGCAAACATTTGATTTTAATACTAATATCTTAAATGAATAATCCTCATAAATATAATAAATACACAAAATAAAAACCAAAAATCAAACCAAACTATTGTTTTTTAATAGTTAAAATGAAGTAGCCACATCGAACTGTTCATAATTTAGATACGCCTTTGGTCTTATTTTTTTTATCAAATTATGCTTTAATACAGCCACTTTTTTTTCATCTTTTCATCTCCGCAGTAAATTTTATTGCTGAGATTGTACTTTGTACAAACGTGTACATATTTGAGATAGGCCTCACCATGACCCAAGTGAACGCACCAGAATTCGTTCGTCACCCTAAGCTTATTGCGTGGGTGGAAGAAATTGCAAAATTAACAAAACCAGCGAAAATTGAATGGTGTGACGGCAGCGAAGAAGAATATCAACGTTATATCAACTTGATGATCGCTAACGGCACAATGCAAGCGCTTAACCAAGAAACGCATCCTGGTTCTTATCTTGCTAATTCTGATCCTTCTGACGTTGCTCGTGTTGAAGGTCGTACTTACATCTGCTCTGAAAAACAAGAAGATGCTGGTGCAACAAACAACTGGGAAGAGCCTGCTGAAATGCGTGCTCGCCTAAATGGTTTGTTTGACGGTTCAATGGCAGGTCGTACTTTATATGTAGTACCGTTCTCTATGGGCCCATTAGGTTCTCATATTGCGCATATTGGTATCGAATTAACTGACTCTCCTTATGTAGCAGTTAGCATGTCTAAAATGGCTCGCATGGGTAAAGCTGTTTATGACGTTCTTGGTACAGACGGTGAATTTATTCCTTGCGTACATACTGTTGGTGCACCGCTTGCGATCGGCGAAAAAGACGTTGCATGGCCTTGCAACCCTGAAAAATACATTGTGCACTACCCAGAAACGCGTGAAATCTGGTCTTACGGTTCTGGTTACGGCGGTAACGCATTGTTAGGTAAAAAATGCTTAGCTTTACGTATTGCATCATCTATGGGTCGTCAACAAGGCTGGTTAGCTGAACACATGTTGATCCTTGGTGTGACTAATCCTCAAGGCGAAAAACACTACATCGCAGCGGCATTCCCTTCTGCTTGTGGTAAAACAAACTTCGCGATGTTGATTCCACCAGCAGGCTACGAAGGTTGGAAAATTGAAACTGTAGGTGATGATATTGCTTGGATCAAACCAGGTGAAGATGGTCGCTTATACGCAATCAACCCAGAAGCAGGTTTCTTCGGTGTAGCACCTGGTACAAATACCAAGACCAACCCGAACTGTATGGCTACACTTCACAAAGACGTGATTTATACCAACGTTGCGGTAACTGACAACGGTGAAGTATGGTGGGAAGGTCTTTCTAAAGAAGCACCTGCCAACCTAACCAACTGGAAAGGTCAACCTCACACTGGCGCAGAAAAAGCGGCTCATCCAAATGCGCGCTTCACTGTTTCAGCAGGTCAATGTCCTTCTATCGATGCTGACTGGGAAAATCCAGCCGGTGTTCCAATTTCAGCGTTCATCTTTGGTGGTCGCCGTGCGGACACAGTGCCTCTAATTTCAGAAGCATTTGACTGGGTAGATGGTGTTTACAAAGCTGCAACTATGGGCTCTGAAACAACTGCTGCTGCTGTTGGCCAACAAGGTATTGTTCGTCGTGACCCATTCGCAATGCTTCCATTTGCGGGTTACAACATGGCGGATTACTTCTCTCACTGGTTAGAGCTTGGTGAAGAAGTTGCAGCGAAAGCTAAAGCTGCGGGCAACAAACTTCCGGGCATCTACAACGTGAACTGGTTCCGTCGTGATGCTGAAGGCAACTTCGTATGGCCTGGTTTCGGTCAAAACATGCGTGTTCTTGAGTGGATCATTGACCGTTGTGAAGGCCGTGCTGATGCAGTTGAAACACCAATTGGTTTAGTTCCAACTTATGAACAGTTGAACTGGACAGGTTCTGACTTCACTAAAGCACAGTTTGACCTTGTGACTTCTCAAGACAAAGATCAATGGATCAAAGAGCTTGAAAGCCATACTGAACTATTCGACAAACTTGGTGAACGCCTACCAGCTGCTCTTAAAGCTCGCCAAAACGAACTTTTAGATGCTGTTAAGCAATCTGCTTAATCTTTAAATTAAGCCAAAAAAAGACCGCGTAAGCGGTCTTTTTTTAATCTATTTATAATTTTAAAACTTTATAACTCAACAAAAATTTATCAAGGGGTAATTCATGCTTAAAAAACTCACACTCACAATTGGTCTACTGGGCCTATCAAGCTTAGTCATGGCTCAAACAGAAGTAGCAACAACTCAGCCAGCACTTCATGTTTGCGCAATCAAAGGCACACCTGACTCAACTCAATTTGAAATCAAAAAGCGTATCAAAGTCGCTAAAGGCACTTATGGCAGCGTGGTTGAACTCTATCCGCGTTTTGCTGAACGTGCACATCAAGTCGGTGGTAACGTCGTCATTAACTACAATGCCAGCCAACGTTTTGGCTTTTGGCCTTGGCGTATTGTCCGCCCAGTTGTTTGGGGAACGGCTGTAAAATGGAAGACACCAGTGGACTGTAAACAGCTCGGTGGTATCGAAATTTAAATCTAAAAAAGCCGCGATAGCGGCTTTTTTAATAGAACAAAATCAAGTGTAACCATGACATGCAATCAACATTATGCAGCATCGCCTTGCATACGACGTAGGTGTAAATCCTGCAAGTAGATGTCTAAAGCTTGAGTTTCTAGTGCATCAAATTTTAAATACAGTTTAGTCCGTCGTTTTAAAATATCTTCACTGCTGATGGCCCACTCACGTTTCACCACATAATCCACTTCTTGCTGATACAAGCCATGGCCAAAAGACTGACCTAAAGTTTGTACATCTTTGTTCTCACCAAGCATATGCCACACTCGACTACCATAACTGTTTGCCCAACGATGTGCTGTTTGAGACTCTAGCCCTTTGATTTCATGCATCAACTCTGCACATAAAACCTCGACTGAACTAAAACCATCTGCACCAGGGAGTTTTGCCTCAGCCGTCCATTCTACTTTCATGTGTGGAAAATAACGTTTTAGCTGTAGCAAAGCCGCTTCCGCCAACTTTCGATAAGTCGTTAACTTTCCACCATAAACAGATAACAATGGCGCTTCATCCGCAACAGATTTAGACATTGCCAGTACATAATCACGTGTCACTTTAGAGGCTTGTGTACTTGCATCATCATACAATGCCCTTACACCTGCAAAGCTTGAGATTACATCTTCTGGCTGTAATTGAAGCTTGAAATGGTCATTAATCACATCAATCAAATAAGCAGTTTCCTGCTCGGTGATATGGACATAATTTGCATCGCCCTCAAACTCTACGTCCGTGGTACCAATCAGGCTGTATTCATCTAAATAAGGAATTACAAACACAATGCGTTGATCATCATTTTGTAGAATAAACGCATGCGGTTCCGGGTATAAACGCTTCACAATAATATGACTGCCCTGAACCAATCGAATGCCTGCCTTTGGGGTTTTGGACAGTTGCTGTTGAATAAAATCCGTGACCCATGCACCCGTTGCATTAACCAAAGTTCGAGCTTTAATTTGGTAATGTTGTTTTTGATGCTCTAAGGTTAGACACCACACACCCTCCTGCTGAACCGCAGAAACACATCGTGTTTGGGTTCGAATTTGAGCTCCCAGCTCATGCGCTTGAATTGCATTAACTACCACCAAACGAGCATCATCCACAGTACAGTCCGAATATTCAAAACCACGCTTAATGGTGTCTTTTAACGGGCTATCGACATTAAAATGAACAAGCTCCGAGCCCTCTAATGTTTCTCGTTTTGCCAAATAGTCATAGATAAACAAGCCTGAACGAATCAACCACGCAGGACGCAAATAAGGTAAATGCGGCATAATAAAACGCATAGGATGGATCAAATGTGGGGCTTTTTTTAACAGTACTTCACGCTCTAATAGCGCTTCACGCACCAAACGAAATTCTTTCTGTTCGAGATAACGCAATCCACCATGAATGAGCTTGCTACTGGCTGAAGACGTATGACTGGCTAAATCATCTTTTTCGCAGACGAAAACACTTAAACCGCGCCCTACAGCGTCATTTGCAATGCCCACCCCATTGATGCCCGCGCCCACAACGGCAATATCATAAATGGCATCTGTGTCTTGCATATCCACCTCTCTCGTTGAGTTATTGTGTTATTTTTGTTCTTCACGCTAAACTTAACATCAAAATTCAACCTTGTCATATTCCAAAGCCAGTCAAATCAGAGAAAATTCGTTATTCTAAATAAATTAATAACCGTATCTATTTTTACAATTTAATTTTTAATTTTGACTATTCAGTGAAAAATCAACTAATTTCCAAGCTAAAAAACACTTTCTTTTCTAAAAATCAACATTCACCATAAAATAAAAAAGCACTATAACCTCTTGTATTTTAATTGACTATTCACACATTAAAAAATCACAAGAATTTGTTTTAGATAAGTAAAATGATAATTTCCCATTAAAATAAAGATATTCATTAGAAAAACTTAACAGCATATAAATCATACCAACTTTTAGACTAAAGTCGAATGAAGTCCAAGGATAAGGGGCGTATAACGAAACAGAATTTTTTGTTTAATCTTAAAATATATTGTTTTAACTTTTTCTACTTAAAAAAGTTAAAAGATGTATTTTCCGAACTTCTCTTTGGGAAATTTTTGTGACTGATCTATCTCCCCAAGCTGCTCCAGTAAGCATCGATAAAAAGACCCGCTTAAAATCGATTCTCGGTGGTTCAGCTGGCAACTTAGTTGAATGGTATGACTGGTATGTCTATGCCGCATTTACCTTATATTTCGCGCCACAGTTTTTCCCTGAAGGGGATGACACGGTAAAACTTTTACAAGCTGCTGCCGTCTTTGCACTAGGCTTCCTGATGCGTCCTATTGGTGCGTGGATCATGGGCATTTATGCAGACCGTAAAGGACGTAAATCAGGTCTTACCCTGTCTGTATCTTTAATGTGTGTGGGATCTTTGATTATTGCTTGTGCACCCACCTATGCCAGTGTGGGTATGCTCGCACCTGCCTTATTGCTTTTTGCCCGTTTATTGCAAGGTTTAAGTGTTGGTGGAGAATACGGTTCAAGCGCAACCTATTTAACGGAAATGGCTGGTAAAAACCATCGTGGTTTCTTCTCTAGTTTTCAGTATGTGACCCTCATTTCTGGTCAGCTCTTGGCGCTGTGTGTGTTGATCATTTTACAACGCACCATGAGCGAAGCACAGTTATCTGAATGGGGCTGGCGTATTCCCTTCTTCATTGGTGCTGTACTTGCCATTGTGGTGTTCTGGATTCGTCGTGGTTTGGTTGAAACCCAATCTTCAAAAGATGCACAGGAACAAGCTAAAAATGGCGGCCCAAAATCAAGTGCACTTGCTTTATTTACTAAATATCCAAAGCAAGCGTTCACTGTGATTATGCTGACTGCGGGTGGAACACTGGCATTTAACACCTTTACTACGTATTTACAAAAATACTTGGTTAACACCTCAGGTTTTGAGAAAACTACAGCAACAGAAATCACCACAGCAGCAATCTTTGTCTTCATGCTATTACAGCCTGTTGTGGGTGCACTGTCTGATAAAATTGGTCGTAAACCAATTATGATCACTTTTGGCGTATTGGGCGTACTCTTCACAATTCCAATTTTCAACGGTCTAGGTTCAACCAGCAGCCCAACAACCGCATTTATGCTATGTATGAGCGGTATGGTAATTGTAACGGGTTATACCGCAATTAATGCCGTAGTCAAAGCAGAGCTCTTTCCAGCACATATTCGTGCACTAGGGGTTGCCCTGCCTTATGCGATTGCCAATACTATCTTTGGTGGTACAGCAGAACTTGTGGCGTTGAGCTTTAAAAATGCAGGACATGAAAACTACTTCTTTTACTACATCACCTTCATGATTGGTTTATCCCTACTGACTTACATCTTTATGAAAGACACCAAAAAGCACAGCATGATTACCGATCATTGATGCTTAAAGTAAGCATGTAAGTTAAGAAGCTAAACATAAAAAATGCCTTCTCGAATGAAGGCATTTTTTTATGTTTGATCAATTTTTTTACCGAAACTTGATTGATTGAAATATCGTGAATTACACCTGTGTATGGCATACTAAGAACAAGAATAATGTTAGGAACTTTTTATATGAAAAATACGTATAAACTTTTAGGCTTAAGCTGTATCGTTTTAGCAGTATCTGCATGTCAAAGCACGCCTCGCCAATACAATGGCAATATTGGCTATCAAATTGAACATCAATCAGCGTCGAGCGCTACCCTTGCTTATACGCTTGCTGCTCGTAAGAACCAGCAACTCGATGAAAACAAATTACAACGTGCTTGCCAAAAGGTTTTAGGCTCACAAAAGAATTATAAATTGGCGATTTTAAGTATTAATGAAATTCCTAACACTGCAGCAGATGTTCCCGAATATGGCCGCCAAATTGGTCAAACCCGTGCCACTTTTGGCTTAAGCAATACACCCGACTTACACCAAGGTGAAAACATTGCAACACGTGAGTCACTTGAAGCACGTCCAAGCACACTCCATGTTGTGCGCTATACCTGTTCTTAAGACCTTCTGATATATAAAAAAAGGGCTTAGTGCCCTTTTTGACCATCCAAAGTTCGATAAAAACTCACATTACGAAACTCTGGTGACTCATCTAGATCTGGCCAAGTCGTGGCACTACGCTCATCGAGCTTCATGTATTGCGGATGACTAAAGTTTTTAACACGACTATCTGCCACCCAAACCTCAGGTGCAAACTTTAAAAACTCATCTAAAAAGAAACGATTACATTGGTCATATAAAACATCGGCAGCCAATAGAACATCGACCTGTTCAGATTGATACAAGTCCTCCAAATACTCTAGCTCTACGTTATTAAGTTCTGCATTGGCACGGCAAGCATCTAAACTAACTGCATCAATATCACAACAAATCACACGTTTTGCACCCGCCATTTTGGCTGCAATCGCCACCACGCCTGAGCCTGCGCCAAAATCCAATACCACCTTATCTTTGACATGATGAGGCTCTGCCAGTAACCACTGCGCCATGGCTAGGCCTGAAGCCCAACAAAAGATCCAATATGGCGTTTCATTCCAAATACGGCGAATGATTTCATCATCCAGTTTATCGGTTGGAAATACAGGAGGAATGAGCCACAAGGAAATAGATGTTTCAGGAAGCTGTTGCGCAAGCAATTCACAGTTTGGAATCACTTCATGCAAGGCTTGAAGTAAATGTTTAGGTGCTTGAGGAAATTGGAAAGTACAGCTCATAGATAAGCCTTGAAAACTTATTAGAATTTACAACGATAATTTGATACACGATATGCCATCTACAGCTGTTCGAGGCAGACCATCATTAAATAATTAATGTTTCTGCGACATATCAAATCAACGATTAAATATGTCGAGTTCTGTAGATGGCAATGGTTTTGGTTACTTTTGCCGAAACAAAAGTAACATACAAGCTTCTTACATCAATAGTTACAACGAAAAAACTCCGTCGTGACCCATATCAATCAAATTAACCTAAAGCTTTTTCAGCAGCTTCAACTGTTTGACGAATTAGTGTCGTAATCGTCATTGGGCCAACACCACCTGGAACAGGTGTGTACGCAGAAGCCACTTCTTCAATACCGACCAATTGAATGTCGCCTACACCACCACCATCACGTGGATGGAAACCAGCATCAACAACCACTGCACCTTGTTTGATCCAATCTTTTTGAATCAATTCTGCCTTACCAACCGCACCCACGATAATATCGGCTTGCTTTACAAAGTCAGCTAAGTTCTGAGTACGCGAGTGACAGATCGTTACAGTTGCATTAGCTTGAAGTAACATCGCAGCCATTGGCTTACCTAAAATTGCAGAACGACCTACAACAACGGCATGCTTTCCAGCAATTTCAATATTGTTTTCTTGCAAAATAGTCATAATGCCGGCAGGCGTCGCAGAACCATATGCTGCTTCACCCATGGCCATACGCCCAAAACCAAGACATGTTACGCCATCCACATCTTTTGCAAGAGAAATTGCGTCAAAACATGCACGCTCATCAATTTGTTCAGGCACTGGATGTTGAAGCAAAATACCGTGAACATCTGGATTTGCATTCAGTTTTTCAATTTCTGCCAACAATTGTTCAGTGGTGGTCTCTTTTGGAAGTTCAACTTTAAGTGAGTCCATACCAACACGACGACATGCATTTCCTTTCATACGCACATAAGTTGCAGATGCGCCATCGTCACCCACCAAAATAGTCGCAAGAATTGGGGTACGACCTGATTTTGCTTTGAGCGCTTCAACGCGAGTTAACAAGTCAGCTTCAATTTGTTTTGCCAATGCACGACCATCTAAAACTAATGCCACGGCACATCTCCAAGTGTTGATATGAATCAATTTTGCACATAATACATGATAATTTTAAATATTTTTCGCTATATGCTGTTTTTATGTGCATACGAATGAAAGCACTATTGTTTTTTTTTCAGAGCTTGCTAATATACGCATCAACAAGACGCGGCGGGGTGGCAGAGTGGTCATGCAGCGGACTGCAACTCCGTGGACGCCGGTTCGATTCCGACCTCCGCCTCCATCTTGTTAAAGCCCGAGTGGTGAAATCGGTAGACACAGGGGATTTAAAATCCCCCGCCCACAAAGCGTGCCAGTTCGAGTCTGGCCTCGGGCACCATTCTTATACTTCTAAGTATGGTGCATATAAAGAATCCAGCGTTAAGCTGGTTTTTTTATGCCTACAGAAAAAGCATAATGCAATGCACAAAAAAAGAGAGCACATTGACTCTCTTAAAAATAATATCTCATTCGTTTATCACGATAAGGGTGGTAATAAGTAATGTTGCAGATCTTGTTCTAATTTTTCTTGAAAATGAGCTGGCTCAATAATTTTAATGTACGGAATCCAATAACGCACCAAAGGTAAAAGTTGCATTTCATGGCAAATTTGACAATCAATTAATAAACCACCTGATGCATCTTCTAGTACGATTTGTTGCTCTGGCAATAACAAACGTTGCTTAAAATATAAAGCAACTTCAGGTCGAACCGATATTTTCACCGTTTGCTTATGCTTTGCAAACCAAATCCCCTTACTGAGCTCTAATTGGGTCAAAACTTCTAAATGGTGTTCGAAAAGCTCCGACTCATGTACAACCACTTGATCTATTTTACTTAAACGATAAGCACGTAATTCATCAACTACAGCTGCAGCCAAATACCAACTTCCCTGATGATGAATTAAACGATACGGGTCAACATGGCGCAAACGATCATTATAAATAAAACTGATTTTTTGACGCTTATGAATCGCGCCCGCAAAAACCTGAAAATGTTCAGCAAATTGCTGTGCATTTTCATAATAATAACCTTTGGCAGAGAACACTTGATTCGCACGCTCATCAAGCAGGCCACGTAGAAAAGACATATCTAGAGATGGATAGAGCTCACTGATCCCCGAAAGCTGCGCAAAGTTCTGAATGTCTTGTAGCTTAAAGCGCCCAAGATAAACAGGATCTAAAAAGTACTTCTTGGTATATTCATCTTGAAGTAAAGGTAAATACGTATTGAGACGATCAAAATCTCGCTCTATTGTCCGAGTACTCACCTGAAATTCATGTGCTAGTTCTGCAACCCCCAATTGATACCCAGTATTTAATTTAGTCAAAATATTTGCTAAACGCTCCGCAAGGCGTTCATGTGTTGAAGCTTTACGCTTCATATTGCCCTCGCTGCACAATCAATGTTGTGTCTTTATTTATAGTTAAATGCCTAAGCATTATATTCAATATAAATCACTGAATAATATTAAGTAAAAGACAAACAGTCAACTTTCAAGCTATGTCATGTTTTTATCAAAAAAAGCGCTCAATGTTTGTTAGATTTCCTCTTCTTTACAGCGGTTTTCTGATGCGCTAATCGCTCTATATAGCGTTCAAAATGAATTAAGGCTTTATACAACTTATGTAACTCATCAGGTAAAACACTATTATAGATAACCGCCTTATGCAAGCGCTTGAGCGCACGGAAACCATGTGCATGTGTATATGATGTCGATAAAATTTTCATGACAACCCTCTTTTCTGTTTTATTTTTCATTTAAAACCACGTAAATTTGTCAGGTTTAAATTTAGTTGCAAATTTACACCACAGTTTTGACAGGTTGTGTCGAACAGTTATCTTTTTTTAATCTTTGTTAAATTATTTTCTATTTTCAGTACATTATTTTTATTTTTTGGAAAAATTTTAGGCAAAAAAAAGCTGACACTAGGTCAGCTCTATTTTTTATACTATAGAAATATTACAAAATTTTTACCACAATTTTACCCACGTGCTCACCCGTATCCATGCACGCATGCGCTGCTTGAATCTGATCGAACTCAAAAGTTTGATAAATCATTGGCAAGCACTCGCCCTTGGCCCATAGTGGTGCTACATGATCTTGTAAACCTTGTGCAATCTCAGCCTTCTCAGCTGTATTTCGTGCACGCATGGTCGAACCCGTGATGGTTAAGCGCTTCATCATAATTTGCCCCAACTTAACCTCTTTGGCTTTTGCCCCACCCAAAAAGGCAATATAAACCAAACGTCCATCGCGGCGGAGCAAGTTCAAATTCTTTTCTAAATACGGTGCACCCACCATATCTAAAATGACATCAACACCAGCATTATCCGTTTTCTCATTGATCTCGTGTTCAAAGTCTTGGGTTTTATAATTGATGGCATCTGTCAAATTCGCAATAGCTTGTACTTTTTCATCGCTGCCGACGGTTGCAAAGGTTTTAATATCCAATGCTTTACATAACATGAGTGCCGTGGTGCCAATACCACTGGTTCCACCATGTACCAACACCACTTCCCCTGCTTTAGCTTTACCCATTTGGAACACATTGGCCCAGACTGTAAAAAAAGTTTCAGGAATAGCCGCCGCTTCCACAAAGCTTACATTTTCTGGAATATGTAAAGTTTGACTTTGCGGAACCACACAATACTCTGCATAACCACCACCATTGGTCAAACCACAAACTTTATCACCCACTTTAAACTGGGTAACTTCAGCTCCAACTTCAACGACCTCACCTGCAACTTCAAGCCCTGGTACTTGTGTTACCCCAGGTGGCATCGGATATAAACCCTGACGTTGTAAAATATCTGGACGGTTAATGCCAAACGCATGGACCTTAACCAAGACCTCGTCTGCTTTTGCTTCAGGGATAGTCACTGTTTCATATGCCAGCTTATCCACACCACCCGGCTCTGTAATAATGACCTGTTGCATCGTTGTTTGTGACATGATTTATTCCTAACTCTTGCGATATTTTTCAAGTTTCATAGACCTATTTGATCATAGAAATAAATTGAAATGAAGAACACCGTACTTATGTATAGTGTGAAGCCTATTTTGCTGCGTGATAACGCTGATCATTGATAAAAAAAGCAAGCTGCGACATCAATGCGACTGAACTCGACACCCCCTCAAACATTACTTAGAACGATTCGGGCCAAATGAAAAGCACAGGTATTCAGTTGCGTGGCTGATCAGGCAAAGATACAAACTGCATTAGAAATTTACGAACCAAAGGCAAAAACACCATAATCAGAGGAAATGCAATCAGCCAAGATAGACTCCAGCTTTTGAGCCAAAGATGGAAAAAATTATGCACTAAGCCTTTATTTAGCAGTAAGTTAAAACCAGAAATAGAACCACTCATCAGGCCGGAAAGCAATAAAGGCATTAACCAATTTAAATGTTTGATATGAATTTTGGGGAGCGTGTTGAACATAATCGACCTGAGTAAATAAAAATTAGCTTTGGCTTTGCGTTTTAACGGTTTGTTTTAAAGCTTTCATAAACTGCCCTAAATGTGGCATAAAGTCTTTAAAGAGTGGAAGGTTTTTATGCTCCAGTATCACCTCACTAAAGAGCTTTAAACCAACAGCAAATGATTTCGCTGCTTCATCATCCAGCATTTGACTGTTTTGAATCACCTGTAACACTTTAAAAATATCGTCGTGGTTATAGCTGTTAAAACTCAAAGTATCGGTATAGGTCGACGGGTTGCCTTGAGCATCTGCAATGTGTTTGAGGGTGACTTCATAAGTATGTTGTTTCATTCTGTTTTCCTAGAGATGTGCAATATTCACCGCTGCTTGATCGATTTGTTCTGCAATAACACGAATTTGTTCAGCGCTCAGCTCACTGTGTTGTAGCTTGAGCTTTAAGGAAGCTTTGAGGTTTTCCATCGCACGTTTGATATCAAGATATTGTTCATTATTTTGAATTTTTTTACGCGTATCAAAACGAGATAAGATCTTTTCCACATTTGCTTGCTCAACCTCAAGATGCTTCAAACCCAAAGCTGTTATACAGTATTGCTTGCGTTCAGCATCATCTAACGCGACCTGAACAAACCGTTGCTCTTCCAAATAATTCAAGGTTGGATAGATCGTTCCTGCACTTGGGCAATAGCCCCCTCCCACAATTTCACCCACCTCTTTAATAAGGTCATAGCCATATTTAGGCGCGAATGAAATGAGATGTAAGGCTAAAAGTTTCATCTGACCCGCTTCAAATAGGCGCTGTTTACGTAACACTGGTGCTGTCTCTAAATCAGCAAAGGGTTCAACTTTTTGTGCTTTAGACATAAAAAAGATACATCTTTAAATTATTAAGATATATCTTAAATAATTTTTTAATGATTGCAACCTCAAGCCCTGAAATAGAACATCAAAATTTAAGATCGAATGGATAAACGTGAAGGATTACTTGATATTTTTAGATAAGATTGCTGAACAGTTGCAATACCGCTAAAATTTAACCTATGTTTTCACATTCCCCCTCAAGTGAACTCTGACAAAACTCCTAAAATTCAGAATTAAATTAAAATGACAGATCAACTTAGAAAAAAATTTGAAAACCTACAACTCAATGCTGGGCAAGGCAAGATCAGTGCATTTCTTTCTGTATCCTTAGGCTTTTTGGGTATTTTTGCTGCTTTATGTTTTTTATTTCCCACTGTGCTCACCACACCAGAGCTACGCCCGCTATATAGCAAACACTATGATGTTTTCTACTATACCTTACTGTTTGGCATTGTAATCAGTGCTGGCTTTGGTACCTATAGTGCGATCATTAAACAGAATAAATATGGTTTTTATGGTTTGTGTATCACCATTTTAGCAGCTATTTTAGGCTGTGGACTGATCAAAGCACCGACATTGCCCGCACTGCCATTTTATGCAGGTTTTGATTATTTCGTTATTACCTTAATTATCCTTGCTTTGGTTTTTATCCCGCTTGAAGGATTTTTTGCAAAGAACACTGAACAGAAAATTCTGCGCGTTGGCTGGGTCACAGACATGAAATATTTCATGTTTAGCCATATTGGCATTCAGCTTTTTTCATTTTTAACGGTCATGCCTATTCAGTATTGGATCACGCATATTCCCAATAACCCGATTGTGCCTTATGTGCAGGCGCAGCCAATTTGGTTGCAGTTTATTGAGTTATTGATTGTGGTGGACTTCACCACCTATTGGTTACACCGTGCGATGCATGAAGTGAACTTTTTATGGCGCTTTCATGCTATTCACCATTCAACGGAACAAATGGACTGGCTAGCCTCTTCACGCTTACACATCGTTGAAGTGTTAATGACCCGTTTTATTGCAACCTTGCCAATTTTCTTGTTAGGTTTTCATACGTCTGCGGTCTTTGCTTATTTGGTCTTTATTTCTTTCCATGCCATTTTTATTCACTCCAACGTGCGTTTTCGCTTTCCCTATCTGCGCTGGCTGATCGCAACACCTGAGTTTCACCACTGGCATCATTCTTCTGAACAGCCTGCGATTGATAAAAACTATGCTGCCTTTATCCCACTTTATGACGTGATTTTTAAATCGATTTATATGCCTAATCATTTGGCCAGTGTATATGGCACCGTCGGCTATAAAATTCCAAACAGTTTTGTGAAGCAGTTTACTTGGCCATTTAAACGTTATGTGAATAAACTGAAAAAGCGCTTAAACAAAGATAATGAGACTTCCTAACAAAACCAATCGATTAACAATCTTAATAATTGAAGCTTGTCTAATCCCTCACCAAAATAGAAAACCTGTATCTCCGCAGGTTTTCTTTCATTTTCCAAGCCTTGTAGATCGAACTTAAATTACGCTCGCCCTTTAAATTCTTTGACCATACGATCACTCACGTCTTCTGGATAACACAGTGGCGCAGCACCACCGACTCGATTGTAAGCACTACGTTTACCACACCGACTTCCATTTCTTGCAGTATTGTAAGGACAAGGACAATTTCCCGAATACGCTTGTATCGATTGTTGAATAATTTCCTTCTTAATCGCTTCATCACTTTGCGTGAACTACTTAGCATCAGCAGCAAAAGTTAAAGTTAAACCAATAAATAATAATATTTTTTTCATAATACCCCTCTACAAAAGAGGCATTCTATAGCACTGAATTTTTATTGAAATATCACATTATTTATTTGAATAATATTTATCCATCTAAAATAGAAATAAAAAACCCACCTTACGGTGGGTTCCTTTTCAAATTCGCTCAATCAGTTACAGGCGAACCAATTCAACAATTTTATCAGCCAGCTCTTCAACCGCATCTTGAGTGAATGCGACATCTGTACCATCGACAAGGTCAGTCACCACAACCACACCTGTTTCACGTACTAGTGCAACCTGATCAGCAGTTAGACCCGCTTTTGCAATCGCAACCACACCTTGTTGAATTAACAAGTTTTCAAGTACTTGTGCATTTTCAAGTGCTTTCACAGATACAGTTACCGCAGCAGGTTTTTGACCTAAACGTGCAGCACGGTCTTCCGCTGTGACAGGGTTGCTATGAGCAGACCATTCCACAGACTCTTCCACCATACCCGCACCAATCGTCACGTTATTTAAACGGTCGATGAAGATAAACGAACCTGTATAACGACTGTCTTGGTAGCGATCAAATACGACAGGCGCATCAAACTCAACGGTAACATTGGCAATCGCGTTAAGCTCAAGGTTGTCCACTTGTACTTTTTCTAATGTATTCACATTGGTACGGTAGTTAATTGCAGTGACTTTAGCAGGAACAGTTTGCGTACCCACTTTTAAGTTATACAACTTACCAATTACCAGCGGTTGATCTGCCATCCAAACCACAGTGGCGTTGACCGAACGCGAAATTTCTGGCGCCGCTTGATCCGCACGCACAATTACGTTACCACGCGAAATATCAATTTCGTCATTCAGCGTCAATGTTATGGCTTGACCTGCAATTGCACGCTCTAAGTTCCCATCATAAGTAACGATTTCTTTAACCGTCGACGACTTACCCGATGGTAAAGCCACGATTTTATCACCTACTGATACATCACCCAGCGCAACCGTACCGCAGAAACCACGGAAGTCGAGGTTTGGACGATTGACATATTGCACAGGGAAACGGAAATCGTTGGTCACTGAACTGCGGTTAATTTCCACAGACTCAAGCGTACCCATCAAAGTTTCGCCTGTATACCATGGCGTATTTGGTGATTTATTAACAACGTTATCACCATTCAATGCTGAAATAGGCGTAAAGATAATGTTGTTTGGCTTACGGTCACCGAGTTGTGCAACAAAACCTGAATACTCTGTCTGAATTTCATTGAAGCGCGCTTCAGAAAATTCAACCAAGTCCATTTTGTTAATCGCAACAATAATGTTCTTAATGCCAAGTAAGCTTGCAATATAAGTATGACGACGCGTCTGAGTTTGTACACCATAACGCGCATCAATCAAGATAATCGCAAGATCACAGGTTGACGCACCCGTTGCCATGTTACGCGTGTATTGCTCATGTCCCGGTGTATCAGCAATGATGAACTTACGTTTTTCAGTTGAGAAATAACGATAAGCAACATCAATGGTAATACCCTGTTCACGCTCAGCTTGTAGACCATCGACAAGGAGTGCTAAGTCAGGTGCATCGCCTGTCGTACCGACTTTTTTAGAGTCACGAGTTACTGCTTGCAATTGATCTTCATAAATCAATTTTGAATCGTAAAGCAAACGGCCAATTAAAGTTGACTTACCATCATCGACGTTACCGCAAGTCAGAAAACGCAATAAGTCTTTATTTTCATGTTGTTTTAGATAGCCCAAGATATCTTGGCTAATCAGTTCTGATTGATGAGACATTGCTCAAAACTCCACATATTCTTTAGAAATCGGTTTTTAATCTCTTTAATCCCTCTAAATCTCCCTTTGTTAAGGGAGACTTTCCCCTTCACAAAAGAAGGGCTTTTCTCCTCTCTTAGAAAAAGAGAGGTTGGGAGAGATTTATCAACAGTTAGAAATAACCTTCTTGCTTTTTCTTCTCCATCGAGCCCGCCTCATCATGGTCAATCATACGACCTTGACGTTCAGAGCTGGTTGCAAGCAACATTTCTTGGATAATTTCAGGTAAGGTATTTGCCGTTGACTCCACTGCACCCGTAAGTGGGTAACAACCAAGTGTACGGAAGCGTACCGATTTCATTTGTGGAACTTCACCTTCTTTTAAAGGCATACGTTCATCATCAACCATAATCAGGGTGCCACTACGCTCAACTACGGGACGTTCTGCCGCTAAGTAAAGTGGAACCAATGGAATGCTTTCCAAGTAGATATATTGCCAAATATCAAGCTCAGTCCAGTTTGATAGTGGGAACACACGAATACTTTCACCTTTGTTCACTTTACCGTTGTAAAGATTCCAAAGTTCAGGACGTTGGTTTTTTGGGTCCCAACGGTGTTTCGAGTCACGGAATGAGTAGACACGTTCTTTCGCTCGTGATTTTTCTTCATCACGACGCGCACCACCAAATGCCGCATCAAAACCGTATTTATCAAGCGCTTGTTTTAAGCCTTGAGTTTTCATGATATCGGTATATTTTGAGCTACCATGATCAAATGGGTTAATGCCCGCATCTTTCCCTTCTTTGTTTTGATGTACGATCAAATCAAAACCATGGGTTTTTGCCATGTTGTCGCGGAAAGCAATCATGTCTTTAAATTTCCAGCCCGTATCTACATGCAGAAGCGGAAATGGAAGCTTGGCAGGATAGAACGCTTTAAGCGCCAGATGCAGCATCACTGCTGAATCTTTACCAATAGAATAAAGCATCACTGGGTTTTCAAACTCAGCAGCTACTTCGCGGATAATATGAATACTCTCAGCTTCAAGCTGTTTAAGATGAGTAAGTCTTTCCTCATTTAATGACATTGACAGCACCAACTCACAAAAATCGTGTACTTATTACACATGTAAAAATATATATGCATTATAAAGATTTAGTTATACACACTATTGCTTGTTTTATTATATTTATATGCAAAAACCTCATATAAAACAAAATTGATAAGTCCTATAAGTTTTATTCAATGATCATATATCACTAAATAAACTCAAATATTACATCAACTTCACTCAAAGTATTCAGCCTGTTCACCCTTCCATGCTTCGATTTTTCATCTATGTTTCTGCTTGGCAATACATTTACAAATACCTAAAGTCGGTTTCATTTAGGTTCTATGTATATGACTTACCAAACTCGCAACCTAGAATACTAAAAATAACACTCAATACAGAACAGCTTGTTGATTGTATATATCAACATGATAACCCAAAGTTTGGATTCCAATTATTTCTAGATTAATCTGTAAAACATAAAAAACCCGCAATAATGCGGGCTTTTTATGTTCAGATCAAACTTAGTTTTTATGACGCATGTGTGGGAACAGGATTACATCACGAATACTTGCTGCATTAGCGAATAACATGACTAAACGGTCAATACCAATACCCTCACCCGCTGTCGGCGGCAAGCCGTACTCAAGTGCTTCAACAAAGTCTGCATCGTAGTGCATTGCTTCATCATCACCTGCGTCTTTTTCTGAAACCTGAGCTTGGAAACGTTCAGCTTGGTCAATAGGGTCATTCAACTCGGAGAAACCATTCGCAAGTTCACGACCACCAATAAAGAACTCAAAACGGTCAGTGATGTGTGGATTATGATCATTACGACGTGCCAATGGCGAAGTTTCAGCAGGATATTCTGTAATGAAAGTCGGTTGACGTAACTGAGTTTCAACAGTTTCTTCAAATACGATGGTTTGAAGTTTGCCCAAACCAAAACCTGGTTTTACCTGCTCTTTCAGCTCTACTTGCACAAATTTTGCCAAGAATTCACGGTCATTGACATTTTCAGGCGTGAACTGTGGGTTATGTGCAAGAATGGCATCAAACATCGAGATTTTCTTGAATGGGCCTTTGAAACTATACACTTCTTCACCATAAGGCACATCAGTTGAACCCAAGATATCAAGCGCTAAGCGTTCAAGCATATTTTCGGTAAGTTCCATCAAGTCTTTATAGTCTGCATAAGCTTGATAGAATTCAATCATGGTGAATTCTGGGTTGTGACGCGTCGAAACACCTTCGTTACGGAAGTTACGGTTAATTTCAAACACACGCTCAAAACCACCAACCACCAAACGTTTTAAGTAAAGCTCAGGCGCAATACGTAAGAAAAGTGGCATATCCAAAGCATTGTGATGTGTTTCAAATGGACGCGCTGACGCTCCACCCGGAATCACATGCATCATCGGTGTTTCTACTTCCATGAAGCGCTGTTCAGTTAAGAACGCACGGATGCCTGAAACCACTTTGGCACGAATTTCAAAAGTCTTACGTGTTTCTTCGTTCACGATCAGGTCAAGATAACGCTTACGATATTTAACTTCAGTGTCATTTAGACCATGAAATTTATCTGGAAGTGGGCGAAGCGACTTGGTTAAAAGCTCAAAATGTTCGATATGCACATAAAGGTCACCTTTACCTGAACGACCGATATAACCTTTCACCGCGATAATATCGCCAAGGTCTAAACTCTTAATGGTTTCTAAGGTTTCAGGTGCTAATTCTTTACGCGCCACATATAACTGGATCCGACCCGTCATGTCTTGGATCACGATGAATGAGCCGCGGTTCAACATCACACGACCCGCTACTGACACATAAACATGCTCTGCTGCTTCAATTTCTTCTTTGCTTTTGTCTGCAAATTGATCTTGTAAGTCTTGCGCATAATGTTCACGTTTAAACGTGTTTGGCCATGGGCTAGTGCCCGTTTGTTTGGCTTGATCTTCAATCTGCTTTAACTTGGCATGACGCTGTGCAATTAAATCGTTTTCGGAAATGGCTTGTTCAGAAGTCGATTGAGCGTTTTGTTGCGTCATCTCTGCCTCGTATATGTATTAAAAAACGGAAGTTGCATAGCATAGCAGAATTCCAGACGAATGAGCATCATCAAAAACCACGCGGTATATAAAAAAGTATACATCCTGTTTATTTCTGAGCTTATACGCCCACCGTATAAAAGGTCTGTCTATTTCTTAGACCAAAAGCTAACTTCATTTCACGGTTAATCCCTCTACAATGGACATTATAAATCGTGGAAAAGTAAACTTTTCTCCACTCATAAAATAATTTAGTTTTTTTAATTGAATGATAAATCATGAGCAGATGCGAATCTAAAATTTTGTTTTTGCATGGATTAGACTCCTCACGTGAGTCCACTAAATTCCATGCCATTGATGCAAAGCAGAAATTTTGTATCGATATCGATTATCGCTATCTCAATTTTTCTACCGTAGCCAGTTTCTACGACGATATTATTGAAAAAATAAAACCTGAAATTATTGTTGGACATTGTATTGGTGCGTATTGGGCATTGAAAATGTCGCTACTGCATCAAATTCCGTGTGTGATTGCCAACCCACGCTTAGCCCCTGACTTCCGCGATGATTACCCGAGCATTAATGATACTGACTTAGATCACAATGTACCGCAAGTGGCCTATTTAGAGCTGGGAGATGAATTAATCGATATGTACGCGGCACAGGAGATTTTAGAAAATTACATGTTGATTCAAACGGTTGAAGGTGGACATCACCGACTACTTAAACCTGAAAATATTAATCAACTGATTGAACATTTAGAACAACAATATTTATATAAATAAAAAAGCCTTGGAGATTCCAAGGCTTTTTTATCTGCTTATGCCGCAACAGATTCTGGTTTTGATTTGTCATCTAATACTGACCAAATCTTTAAACCTAAGTCAGCATGCAAATCAGGCAAATCAAGAAAAATACTGGCACCTAGCACTTCATGATTACATTTTGCCACTAACTGTTTAACGGCTTTTAATGTCCCGCCTGTCGCTAAAACGTCATCTACAATAATCACTTTTTGCGATGGAGTATTGGCTGCCATTTCTAAACGGTCTAAACCGTATTCCAAACTATACCCCACACCCACGACTGGTGGTGGCAGCTTGCCTGCTTTGCGCACCAACAATAAACCTTTACCTAAACGCTGTGCCAATAAGCTCGCAAGGACAAAGCCACGCGCTTCTACAGCAACAAAACTGTCTACTTCCGCTAACTGTTCCGCAGGAATACTTGCAATTAACGCGTCGGTTAAAGGCTCAATATTGCTCATAAACAATGGTGTTAAATCGAAGAAGCAAATCCCAGGTTTTGGAAAATCTTGGACCGTACGAATGTGCGACCACAACGTTGTAGACAAGTTGTTCATAGGAGATCAATAAAATTTGAAAAGGAATAGATGAATTTTACAGCTTTATCTGTGAAAAAAACAGTCAAGCACTGGCTATTCAGCCGACTAAACAACCAAAATCTTTATGTAAGTTATTGTTTTTAATTAAATCATTTTTTTAATAAATATTAGGTATAGATGTACTCAATGTTAAAATAGCAATTTAATTCTACATTTGCATCACGACCATAGTCTATATTTTTAAGGATTTTAAAAGACCAGCTGATTGAAAAAACACAGCTTTTTGACTTGCAATCATCTATATCTTTCACACTTTTGCAAAATACGATCTGGTTTTAAATGATACGTTTTGTCCTGATCATCGCTTTTAGCAGATAGATTCAATCATTAAACTCCGATATTTACTTTACATTCGTATTAGAACTGCGTAAAAATTTAGATTAGCGAAGTATGCTAACCACTCAGATGAATAGCAGCTTGCGTAATGGATTATTTTGCTGAACCCTTTCTTGTTCAGCGTTTTGGAGAGTCAAATGAAGAAGTATCAATGCATCGTTTGTGGATGGATTTATGACGAAGCAGAAGGTTGGCCACAAGATGGCATCGTGGCGGGAACAAAATGGGATGATATCCCTGACGATTGGACTTGCCCAGATTGCGGCGTGTCAAAAATCGATTTTGAAATGGTTGAAATCTAATTCATAGTGTTAAAGACCATGCAGCATGGTCTTTTTTTACGTCTTTAAAATAATCTTTGGAGAACCTTATGCATCCCATCGTCATCATTGGCTCAGGTATGGCAGGCTATGCTGTAGCACGTGAATTTCGCAAGCTTAACCCTGAACAAGAGCTGCTTATGCTATGTGCAGATGATGCGACTAATTATGCCAAACCAACATTGTCCAATGCCTTTGTTGCCAACAAAGCGCCTGAACAAATTGCTTTGGGTGATGCAGAGAAAATGGCAACACAACTGAAAATGCAGATTGCCACGCATACTTGGGTGAAAGAGATTCATGCTGAACAACAGCAGTTAACTCTTGTTAAAGATGGTGCTGAATCTACACAGCCCTACTCTCAATTGGTTTTAGCGGTAGGTGCAAACCCAATTCGCTTAGCCATTGCAGGTGATGGAAGCAATGACATTCAAGTTGTGAACAATCTAGACGACTATAAAGCCTTCCGTGCAGAACTTGAAAAGCGTGCAGACAAACGTGTAGTCATTTTAGGTGCAGGTCTCATCGGCTGCGAATTTGCCAATGATTTACAACATACAGGCCATCAAGCTACCGTCATCGACTTGGCAAACCAGCCTTTGGGCCGTTTATTGCCAGCGCATGTTTCAAGTGCCTTTAAAGAAAACCTTGAAGCAACAGGTATTCATTTTGTCCTTGGCACCACAGTTGAAAAAGTGTCTAAAATTGAAAATGGTGACTATGTTGTGACCTTGGCCAATGGTCAGTCTTTAGTTGCAGATGTAGTCTTATCTGCGATTGGCTTACAACCGAGCATTTCCCTTGCAAAAGAAGCAGATATTCAAACCAGTCGTGGCATTTTGACCAATGCACAACTTGAGACCAATCAACCGCACATCTACGCCGTAGGAGATTGTGCTGAAGTGAACGGACTCTTGCTGCCTTATGTCATGCCAATCATGCAACAAGCACGCGCTTTAGCCAAAACCTTAAATGGTGACACCACTGCGGTGCATTACCCTGCTATGCCTGTAGCAGTTAAAACACCCGCTGCGCCGCTCACTGTTTTGCCTGCGCCAATCGATGCAGAGGTGAACTGGGAAACTGAGGAGTTAGACGATGGCATGATTGCCAAAGCCCTAGACAGTCAAGGTACACTTCGCGGCTTCGTACTGCTCGGTGCAACCGCAGCGAAACAACGTTTAGCATTAACAAAACTGGTTCCAGACTTGATTCCAGCACATGTTTAGAGTTTAAATAAAAGGACATTTATAACAATAGATGTCCTTTATGTGAGGATTACAATAATGAATAGCGCACTCCAATATAATCTTTCACCCTATACCTCTTTCATGCGCGAAACCAAAGTCGACTTAGGCAATGGTATTGAACTCCATGTCGAAATCGGTGGCGAAGACCATCATCCGACCATTGTTTTGATCATGGGCTTAGGAGCACAGCTCTTATTTTGGCCTGATTTCTTCTGCAAATCTCTGATTGATCAAGGGTTTCGTATCATTCGCTTTGATAACCGCGATATTGGTTTATCTTCAAAAATTAAACATCAAGGTCCACGCTTAAACACCCTCAAACTGATGGGGCGTTTTGCTTTAGGTTTAGATAACCGTGGTGCACCTTATGACTTATACGACATGGCTGACGATGTGGCACTGCTTTTAGACCGTTTAGGTTTAGATGAAAGTTATGTGATTGGTGCATCCATGGGTGGTATGATTGGGCAAATTCTAGCAGCGCGTCATCCACAGAAGGTCAAAAAGCTCGGCCTAATGTTCACCAGTAACAACCAACCTTTACTGCCGCCGCCTTTTCCAAAGCAACTCTTTAGTCTAATTGGTCGACCTGAATCGACCGATGAAGAAGGAATTGTGAGTCACTCTTTGAAAGTATTTAAGATCATTGGCTCGCCTGATTATCACAATCCAATCGAGTCAATTCAGACTTCTCGCAAATTATATCGCCGAAGTTATTACCCTGCGGGTGTACTTCAACAGTTTTTAGCAATATTATGTACAGGTTCTTTATTGCAACTGGACAAACAGATTCAACAACCGACCCTTGTGGTACACGGTTCGCGAGACCGTTTACTCCCGCCTAGTCACGGAAAGGCCGTTGCAAAGGCAATTATGGGCGCTAAATTTGAATTAATTGATGGAATGGGGCATGATATCCCACCGCACTTCATTCCAAATCTTAGCGAATTATTTGCACAACACTTTAAATCATAATCATTAGGACACTATGGCTGCATTACCATCCTTAAGACAGCTGTCATATCTCGTTACACTGTCAGAAACGCTGCATTTTACTGAAGCTGCACGACGTTCATTTGTAACCCAATCGACTTTGTCGGGCGGGATTATGGAGCTTGAACGCCTACTCGGTGGCGTACTTGTAGAGCGTGATCGCCAAAATGTGCGCTTAACACCTCTAGGCGAGCAAGTCGTTGCTCGTGCTCGTGTTCTACTGGCAGATGCTCAAGACCTGATGCGTTTAAGCCGAGAAATGAGCGAGCCTTTAACTGGTGATTTACATCTAGGTGTTATTCCAACCATTGCGCCATTTATTTTGGCGCAATTGTTAGATGAAGTGCATAAGCAACTCCCTAAAATTCAACTACATTTACACGAAGCGCAAAGTGAGAAAATTGTAGAAAAACTCGAACATGGTAATTTAGACATGGTCGTTTTGGCTCTACCTTTTGATACACGTGGCTTAAAAGTTGCTGAAGTCGCAAAAGAAAGTTTGTTTTTGGTCTGCAATAAATCAGATATCGCAAGCCAAGCCAAATCGCTGGATGACTTAGACCTTTCACGCTTAATGTTGCTTGAAGAAGGCCACTGCTTACGTGACCACACTCTAAGTGCCTGCCCAATTGGTGAGCGTAAAAACGATCATCGTTTAAAAGCGAGTTCTTTACCGACCCTTGTGGAAATGGTATCGGCTGATCTTGGTTTTACCTTATTACCTGAAATCGCAATTCATACCAATATGATTAAAGCGAATCCAGATTTGATGGTCAAACAAATTGAAGCTGCTCCAAGCCGTATCTTGGCTTTGGTGACACGTAAAAGCACCCCGCTACAAAGCGAATTTGATGTGCTATTACAAATCCTGCAAAAAATTACTCAAAATCTGCACTAAGCTTATTTTTGTGCATAAAAAAGGAGTCAAACATGACTCCTTTTTTTGTGCCTAAATCTTTAGTAGACTCAAGCACAACCCCTAAAGTTATTTAATCACATCTAGCAAATAACGCTGTGCATTATGCTCGGATTCGCCTTCAGCAGGTGTCGCACGAAGCCAAGTTCCATCACCCTGTAGTAACCAAGCTTGTTGATTATCCTGCAAATAGGTCAACAACCCTTGCTGATAAATACGTTTTTTCAAAGCAGGATCTTCAATTGGGAAACAGGCCTCAACACGATTAAATAGATTTCGGTCCATCCAATCGGCACTTGAACCATAAATACGCGCATCGCCATTATTACTAAAATAGAAAACACGAGTATGTTCTAAGAAACGCCCCACGATTGAACGTACACGAATGTTTTCCGAAAGCCCTGGCAAACCTGGACGTAGACAACAAATCGAGCGAATAATGAGATCAATTTGTACACCTGCTTGTGATGCCTCATACAGCTTATTGATCAGTTGCACTTCGGTTAGTGCATTCACTTTCACAATAATTTGTGCTTTCTTACCTGCTTTGGCATTGGCAATTTCATCATCAATAAAGTTTATCAGTTGTGCATGGAGCGTAAACGGCGCATGAAGTAGCTTTTTCAGCTTCGCCATTTTCCCCATACCTGTCAATTCTTGGAAAATACGGTGTACATCTTCACACAACTCTTTATCGGTCGTGAGCAAGCCATAGTCGGTATAAATTCGTGCATTACCCGCATGGTAATTACCTGTTCCCAAGTGCACATAACGAACAAGTTTATTATTTTCGCGGCGTACCACAAGAATCATTTTGGCATGAGTTTTATAACCTACAATGCCGTAAACAACCACTGCGCCCGCTTCTTGCAGTACATTCGCCACTTCGATATTTGACTCTTCATCAAAACGCGCACGCAGCTCAATCACTGCGGTGACTTCTTTCCCATTACGCGCCGCTTCTGCTAGGACTTGTACAATTTCAGAGTCTGCACCACTGCGATAGAGGGTTTGCTTAATCGCCAACACTTGTGGGTCACGTGCCGCTTCACGCAACAAGTTAATCACAGGTGCGAAAGACTCAAACGGATGATGTAGTAAAATATCCTGTTTTTGCATTGCAGAGAACATGCTTTCCGACTTTTTCAACACTTTCGGAATAACAGGAATATGTGCGTCATACCGTAGATGTGGGCGTTTAAAATTGGACAATAAACGCGCCAAGTTCACAGGTCCTTCGACTTTATACAACTGCTCCTGATGCAGATCAAATTCATCTAGCAAGTAGTTATAAATATGTTCTGGACAGTTTTGTGTAACTTCCAAACGTACTGCTCGTCCAAAACGACGTGAACTTAACTCACCTTTCAGTGCTTTGGCTAAGTCTTCAACATCTTCGTTGAGCGCCAAATCGGCATTCCGTGTGACACGGAACTGATAACAGCCTGTTGCTGTCATCCCTGGGAACAAGTCAGAAACATGCTCATGGATGATAGCTGAAAGCATCACATGATGCTCTTTTCCACCTGTGAGTTCATCAGGTAGACGAACCACACGTGGCAATGAACGTGGTGCAGGAACAACGGCCAAATCAATCTGACGACCAAATGCGTCTTTCCCTTCCAAAGTCACAATAAAGTTGAGACTTTTATTCACTAAACGCGGAAATGGGTGCGCAGGGTCAAGGCTAATCGGTGTTAAGACAGGTGCAACCTGTTCTTGGAAATATTTCTTCACCCATGAAGACTGTGCAGGCGTCAGTTCCCCACGGCGTAAGAAGCAAATGTCTTCCTCACGCAGTTTTGGCAAAATTTCATCATTGAGAATACGATACTGACGTTCAATTGCGGCATGTGCAGTTTGCGAAATTTGGTCGAGAACTTGGCGTGGGGTTAAGCCATCGGGGCTACGGCTTTCATTGCCCAGATCTAACTGTTCCATGACGCCCGCAACACGAATTTCAAAGAACTCATCTAAGTTACGTGAAAAAATCAGTAAGAAATTCATCCGTTCTAACAGCGGATGTAAAGGATCTACGGCTTGTTCCAATACACGTAAATGGAAATCTAATATCGATAACTCACGGTTAATATAGCGATCGTTATACGCGTATTCAGGTTGTAGTATCGGAGATGTGCTTGCTGCCGTATTCATAGCTAACCTTTGATTATTTGAATGCGTTTTATCATGATAAGTATGCTTCAATTTTGTGACAATTTCATAAAAAAAAGCCCATAAATTTGGGCTTTTTCAGATCAATCAAATTAAGGGATATCGCTATAGCGCATATACTTTCGAATCATGCGCTCGCGGTTTTGCAACTTACGGTCATTTTGATGGTCTTGGTAGTATTTCGGATTGGGTAAAATGGCCGCTAAAAAGACCGCCTGCTCTCGGCTTAAGCTACGTGAACTTTTACCAAAGTAGTGTTGGGTTGCAGCTTCGACGCCATAGATATTATCGCCAAACTCCACCGAGTTCAGATATACCTCTAAGATGCGTTCTTTGCTCCACATCCGTTCCATCATCCAAGTTGCAACAGCTTCCTGACCTTTACGAATGAATGAACGCTTGTTATATAAAAATAAGTTTTTGGCCAATTGCTGAGAAATCGTCGAACCGCCCGCAACCACTTTGCCCGTGTCATTATTACGTTCAAGCGCCGCTTGAATCCCATCCCAGTCAAAACCATGATGTTGCATAAATTTGCCATCTTCAGCCGCAACAATGGCTTTTTTCATGTACTCACTGATCTCGTCATAATCACGCCATTCGTGTTGAATGGGTTTAGATGGCTCAGACCAATAATCAATCCGCATAAACATGGTGGTTTCCACTGGCTTGTAACGCCACCACACTAGGCTTGCAAAAATCCACAACTGTACCAAAAGCACGAAGCTGACAACGACTAACAAACTACGAACAATAAAAGCTTTCATGCCAGTGGCTTACTCCAAAAATCATTTTTATTCATGCTAAGCTTGGGCAAATATAGCAAAATTTTAGCAAGAATAGCATGACCGAGCTTACACCTCCGCAAATCAAAACAAAATTTGACGTACATTTATGGTGGATTACCGCCGTCATTATTGCCGTGAATGTTGGGTTGTTTTTTTGGCAAGTCCTGCATGGCATGGATGTCAGCAATCCAAGTACAGCTGATGCAATACGCTGGGGAGCAGACTATGCACCGCTCACCTTCTTGGCTGAACCAATGCGTTTATTGAGCAGTATGTTCTTTCATTTTGGCTTGGTTCACCTCATGTTGAACATGTGGGCGCTGTATATTTTTGGCAGTGTGCTGGAACAAATGTTTGGACGTATCTATTTTCTTGCGCTATATGTCCTTGCGGGTCTCATGGGTAGCTTGCTCAGTGGTTATATCGCCATTCAAGACAGTTATGAACTAATTCGTGTGGGTTTAGCAAACCCTGAACTCTTGCCGCGTGTCGGTGCAGGGGCTTCAGGTGCCGTCATGGGGCTGGGTGCAGCGCTGACGGTTCTATCCCTTCTGCCGATGCTCCCACAGCAACGTTTTATTTTAGATAAAAAGACTTTGCTCATCGTGATGGGAATCAACTTAGCCATGGGCTTTATGATTTCAGGTATTAATAATGCCGCACATATTGGCGGCATGTTGATGGGTGCTGTTTTGGCGGCACTTTGGTATCTCTCACAAAAAACGCAGCAGCGTTGGATTATGCCGCTGAGCCTTGTTTTGGCAGCCTGCGGTTCGTATTGGTTTTACTTACACTGCCAAAATCTAGTGGTCTATATTCAACCCTTATGGTCAGAAGTGTTAATGATGATGCGTCAACAGCTCAATTTCTAAGATTCAACTCTTCACGCATTAAGAGATCAATCACGATTGATTGATCTCTCTCAAACTTTGTAAAGGTGGAATATCACTGAGATAACTTAAGCGATAACGCCCAATCAGCGCGCAGAGTAAGGTCAGGAACAGTGGTAAAATGAGCCAGATTTCCCAGTGTGGCTGAATGGCTAATCCCATGCGATAACATGCTACCGCACTTATCGCTTCAGCAAATAGACAAGAAACCACACCTGCCATAAAACCAATAAAGCCAATTTCTAGACTGAGCATGGTTCTGAGTTTTTGCTTGGAACCCCCAAATGAACGTAATAACGCCACTTCTCGTTTACGCTCATCCATAAGTAAGTTCAGGCACGCAATTAAAACCAAAATACCTGAAATACTCACTAAAACTGCAAGGATCGTGACAATCTGCACCAACACCGTCACGATGCGCTTAATTTCATCTAAAATTAAACTGACATCAATAAAGACGGTGTTGGAAAATTGTTGAATGATACTGACCAATTTCGCTTTGTCTGACTCGGGTACATAAAAACTGCCCAAATAACTGCCCGCATTTTCATCCATGGTCTGTGGCGCAAAAATAAAAAAGAAGTTTGGGCTAAAACTTTCCCACTCTACGGTTCGTAAGTTTGCCACTTTGGCGTGAATGACACCCTCTGGTAAGCTAAAAGTCAGTTGATCCCCCACTTTTATCCCAAGCTCTGTTGCGGTATTGGCTTCTACCGAAACTTGTCCTTTTGCTGTGAGTTTTGATGCGCCAGAGACAATCACATTGTCTTTAGGATAACGGTCTGCTTGGGTTAAATTTAATTCGCGCCGTAAGGAATTATTTTGCTTCACCAAATCCTCAGCAAAAGGCTGTCCATTTTTGGCAATCAGTCTACCTCGAATATTCGGATAAAGTGGCGTACTGTTCCAGTGATTCTGCTCAATTTGTGCTTTTAACTCAAGCATGTCAAAGGGCGGTAAACCATATACAAACTGATTTGGGGTTCCCGCAGGAATTTGTTGCTGCCAACGCTCTAACAAATCGGTTCGTAATACGGCTAAGACCGTAATTAAACTAAGTCCCAAAGCCAAAGCAGTAATCTGAAACGCTGTTTGATAAGGTGTTCGGACATAGGCAGAAACCGCATTTTTCAAGCCTCGGATAAACTTCAAACTCAGCCAAACCACACTGTATAGCACTGCACATAGAATGATAATTGCACCAATCACCATGGCTGTCAGTACCATGTTTTCAGTCAGAACGATACTAAACAGCACCAGACTAGCCGTTCCTGCGAGCAACATCCAAAACATCGACGAAACCGATTTTTCTTGGCTGCGAATGACACGGATCGGAGGAGTATTCAAAAGCTCCCAAAAACTCGGTAAGACAAAACCCAGAAGCACTACGGCACTGGTCAACATGGCAATCGGAATCGGCCCGAGCAGCATACCCCACGCTGAAAACGCAATACTTAAGTGTGGAATCAGTTGTAACATCAACTGTAACAGGCCATAACCCAGCCCTACCCCCACGACACTCCCGACCAGCATCGCAAGCAAGAACACCACACCCAACAAGCTGAGATAAGCCCAGAGAATTTGTGACTTCGCCGCCCCCATACAACGCAATAGCGCAATGTGATCTTGATTTTGTTGTACAAAGCGCTGACTGGTCAAAGCAATCGCAATTCCACACAGCAAAATCGTTAAGATATTCGCCAACTGCAAAAAAGTGTCCAAATTTGCAATTGGTTTCATTAAACGGGTATTACCCTCACTGGCATTGCGTAAGCGTAAGCTGTTTTGTGTTTCTTCCGCATTAGGACTTTGAGCGGCCGTACTGGCATCTTCAGAAGATACATTTTGCTTCTTAAAATTTGCTTCAAACTGCTGAGTATTTTTTGCTGTACCTGCCATCAGTAGACGATAGTCAATACGACTACCGACTTGTATGGCATTAGTCTTGGCAATATCCGCTTCTGAAATAATCACCGTCGGTGAGAACCCAGAAAAGCCTAACTCTTGATTGGAGTCATGCTCAATCAAGCCTGTGATCTTAAACACACCATCTGCAATATTGAGTTGATCGCCCAGTTTAACCTGTAGCAAATCCATAGCACGCTGGCTCAACCAAACTTCACCTGAAGCAATATGCTTCGTAGCAGGCTGAATGCGTAACTCTCCACGCAGAGGGAAGGCTTGATCGATAGCTTTGACATTGACCATAACAAACTGATCATCGGTATATGCCATCGAACTAAAGACAGTGACTTCTGATTGTTTTAAATCGAGAGCTGTCGCTTGCGCTTTCCATTTCGGATCGAGCTTTTGATTGTCCGTTAAAACCAAATCCCCTGCTAGCATCTCGGCGGCTTGCAGCGCTACGGCATTTTGAATTTGCTCATTACTAAACTTCAGCGCAGTCGTTGCACTGATCGCGAGAATCAACGCAATAATCAATAAATACACACCGCTACTTTTAAAACTTTGCTTCAGCAAGGGCTGAAATAGAGAATTCATTTTATCCTCCCGTTCGAGGATGTTCGATCAACTGTCCATCGAGTAATTCAAAATGACGCTGGCACTGTTCTGCAAGCGTATGGTCATGCGTCACTAAAATGAGGGTCGTACCCAACTCACGGTTCAATTGAAACAATAATTGCTCAATTTCTCGCGCAGTTTGACTGTCTAAGTTTCCTGTTGGTTCATCGGCAAAGATAATTTTTGGCTCAGCAATCAGTGCACGGGCAATTGCGACGCGCTGCTGCTCCCCACCCGAAAGTACCTTCGGTGTTTGGGTGGCCTGTCGCTCCAATCCAACTTTTTGCAACAAACTCAAAGCGCGTTGCTCCGCTTCAGCGAAGTTAAATGATGCATGAAGCCGTAACGGCAGCATCACATTTTCAACAGCAGTCAGGTGTGGTAGCAGTTGAAAGGACTGAAATACAAAGCCAATATGCTTTAAACGCACCTGTGCACGCTGTTCTTCATTGAGCTTGGAAATACTTTCACCACAAACGATTAACTCACCACCGCTAGCCTGATCTAAAGTCGCCAAAATACCCAGTAAGGTAGATTTTCCTGAACCTGAACGTCCTGTAATTGCGACTTGTTCACCTGCTAATATGCTCAGACTCAAATCTGAGAAAATGGTCAGTTCTTTTTGCGGAAGTTTAATCTTTTGTGTCAGTTGCTGGGCAGAAATAATCACTTGTGGCATGATGCTTACATCACTACGAACTTGGGTCATAACATCCCTATATGCAAATATTCGTGCAAAATCGCAAATTTAAAAAACGTATTAGTTCATACTTGGTTTTGCTTGCACTGTGCCTAAGCCCCACTTGGGTTTTTGCAAAAACCATAATGGTTTTAGGAGATAGCATTAGTGCAGGTTATGGCATAGAACCACAGCAAGCATGGGTGAATTTACTGCAAAAACGGTTAGACCAACAGTATCCGAAACAACACAAAGTGGTCAATGCCAGTGTGAGTGGTGAAACCACCAGTGGCGCTTTGGCTCGTTTACCCAAACTGTTGCAAACGCATAAGCCAAATGTGGTGGTGATTGAGCTTGGCGGGAATGATGGGCTACGGGGTCAACCACCTCAGATGATTCAAAAAAATTTAGCGCAACTGATTCAACAGAGTCAAAAAGCCAATGCAACTGTGGTTGTCTTGGGAATGAAAATGCCACCAAACTATGGCACAGCCTATAGCAAGGCATTTGAAAATAATTACAAAATGGTCAGTCAACAATACAAAGTTAAATTACTGCCCTTCTTTTTGGAAGGTGTAGCGGGAAATAAAAGCTTGATGCAAAAAGATTTAGTTCATCCAAATGGCAAAGCACAGCCTATTTTATTAAATTTAGCTTATCCCTATATAAAAGGCGCTTTATAAAGCGCCTTTTACTCTGATCAGCACATAGGATCAGAAGTCAAAAAAAACCACTTCACCACTTTCAAGTGAGTACTCAGCGCCAACCACTTGTAACTTGCCTTTGGCAATTAAACTTTCAAGCACAGCTGAGCCATGACGTAACTGATTGACAGAGGCAAATACATTTGAACGCACCGCGTGTTTAGACAGTTTGCATAAATCATGTTTCAGTTCAGTTTGCATCAAGGTTTCAACCGAAGGACGGACACGGTTTACAATCGACATCAGGTTTGCAGACGGTGGGCTATCTGGGTTCATCAGGGTGTCAATAGTGGCTTGAATCGCACCACAGTGGCTATGACCAAGTACCACAACGACCGCACAGTCATAACGCTCAGCCGCAAATTCAACACTGCCAACTTGCGAAGGTGCAACCACATTTCCAGCAACCCGAATAACAAACAGATCACCCAAACCTTGGTCAAAGACCATTTCTGCAGGCACACGAGAATCTGAACATCCGAGTACAATGGCAAATGGATTTTGGTCTTCCGCCATCTCTGCTCGTGCTTGGTGAGACAATTGCTTATGGTGGGTTGTCTCACCCGCTACAAAACGTTGGTTACCTTGTTTTAGACGGCTTAAAGCTTCTTGAGCTGTTAGCATTCCCTTTCCCACTCGGTTGTTATTAAGTTGGACTAGTTTAATCCCAGCGAAATTGATTGTCACTTGCAAAAAACATAGCGGCTTCTTTTTTTGCTTAATTTTGAAGTTGCATTTTATATCAATAAAACCATTATACAGTTCACACTTTATCAAAATGCCGCATATCCTTTCAAATAAATAATTAATGACATTTGCATGAAAGCGATTAGAATCAAACAGACCTGTAAATAAACATAAAAACTATTCAAAATCAGAGCATTTTTATCTTATTCGGTCAGTTTTTTCATTCATCTCCGTTTAAGGATGAACCATGATGATGCGCTCAAAATCCATCTTGAAACAAAGTCTAAAGGCCGGTCTATTCGCCTTAGCTTTGTCATTTCCTTTCGCCAGCCATGCGGTCGAAAATACCATCATCAAAGACAAACTCAGTTTACAAAGCTACCTTCTACAAGAACGCGTCACCGCCGGCTTAAAAACCAAAACGCTTAAAGTGGATGACATCGTTTGGAGCTATAACGAAGGCGGTGCAGTTGATAAGCCAACGATTTTGCTGATTCATGGTTTTGCTGGAAATCGAGACAATTGGAACCGTGTAGCACAGTTTCTAACGCCTTATTACCACGTGGTTATCCCTGACCTTCCAACCAACGGCGACACCAAAGTCCCTGATGATTTTGATCTCTCTATGCCAAATGTCACTGAGCGACTTCGTCGTTTTGTTGAAGCCATTCATATACAAGATAAACTGAATGTTGCAGGACATTCTATCGGTGGTTCAATTGCAACTCTATATGCCGCACAATACCCTTTTGACACGCAAAGTTTGTTTTTATTGAACAGTGCGGGCATTTATAAAAACGCCAACACCAACTATGCCAAAGACCCTCAATATTTAAAGCACTTGATTGTGAGCAAGCCGGGCGATTTGGATGATGTGATGCAACGTGTCATGCAAACCCCAATAAAAATGCCCTATTATTTAAAACGCGCCCAAGAAAAACAGTTAATTACTCAGGCTGAAAAAAACAGTAAAGTGATTGATCAATTGGTGACCTTGAACCGAATTTATACCACTGACTCCTTTGCCCGAGTGACCCGTAACATTGAAGCGCCCACCCTCATTTTGTGGGGTAAGCAGGACAAAATTATCAATGTCGAAGTGGCGAATGAACTCAAATCCTTATTGAAACGTGCTGAAGCTCCTGTCATCCTTAACAATGTTGGTCATATGCCACTTTTGGAGGCAGAACAGGCCGTTGCACAGCACTACCTGCCTTTTCTTGCAAAAACACAAAAGTTAAAAAATCCATTGGCTGATAAACTGATTCCACTAAATTAATTTTGTTGAGTACGTATGCAGAAACACCCGATGATTGAGCAGCTCATTGAAGCTCATCTTAATTTTTTAGATCATGAGTTTTCGCAAGCAAGTACCGTACAAAATGAATTCACCCTCTTTTATCACTGGTTTAGAAAACAAACTTTGCAGCAACTGTGGAGCTTTGAAGACATCAATGCGCTGTTGCAAAAACAAATCCTAGCCACACCTGCAACCGATCATCTAATCTCACAAATTGCGGAGCACATCAAGTTTGCTTTAATTCATCCCATCAATGAATCAACAAAAATTGCCGATGTGATTCCTGTACTTACCATCGATAAAATTGCGCAGTATGTCGCGAGTAAAAGTGGGCACCGTCAACGCCTGATTAAAACAGTGGTAAATAACCCAGCTTTTTCGGCCATGATTACTCAGCTGATTCAGCACTCGATTCAAGACTATTTGAATAACTCTGTGATGACTAAACGTGTGCCAGGTGTTTCTAGTTTTATGAAGATGGGCAAGTCGGTACTCGAAACAGTCACAGACTCAAACCTAAATGACACTATTGGGCATTATTTACAAAAGAACATCTTAAAACTCAGTCAAATGAGTGAACAGGTGTTAAATCAAAACTTTAATGATGAAAAGCTATATCACTTTCAAGCCAACCTCTGGCACAAAATCAAAGATATGCCTTTATCAGTTTTGAAAAATTATATTGAAGTACAGGACTTGCCTCAAACCGTCGCTATGGGGCACGAAATTTGGGAGCATATGCGTCAAACAGACTATCTGCAGCAACAGGTGCATGATGGTGTTTACGCTTGGTACATTCGCAACCAAGAACGTCCTTTTGATTTACTACTACGCGACTTAAATATCGACGAAGCCTTAGTCCAAAATCAACTTCAAAATTTGTTGAGTCCTATTATTCAAGAGCTCATTCGTTCTGATTACTTACGTGATCGAGCACGCTATTATTTAGAACAGTTTTATTATTCTGACCAGGTGCAGAGTATTTTAAAGCTATAAAAAAAGCCGCGTTATGCGGCTTTTTTCTTAGAATTTATACGTTAAACCAAGGTTATAACGGCGACCATCGAGCACGTAATCATAGGTATCAGTATCAATCCGCTTATCAAAAAGATTATAAATACCTGCATTAATTTGAATTTGATCGGTTGGTTTGACATTTAAGCCAACATCAATCATCCCATATGCAGGCTTGCCATCAGCCATAGTGGTACGACTCAAATATTCAGAAGTTTTACTGCGGAAATTGTATCGTGCCCACATATTCGTAATATCTGTTGACTGCCAATCTAATGTCGTATTAAACATATGCTTAGGCATTTCATTTAAAGGCTTGCCTTTATTGACGCCACTCTTTTGCTCTGTTTCTGTATAAGTATAATTCGCATTCCAAGCAACATTTGAGGTGATATCCCAACCAAATGTTGCTTCAGCGCCGTACATATTGGCTTTATCTACGTTTTCCCGCAGACTAACAAAATCGAAACTTTCCCCTAACCATGGACAATTTCGTGTTCCTGAATCACCAGAACAGTCTCTGATTTCAGTAATCTTATCTTTAAACTCACTATTAAATACTGTGACACCCGCACTTAAATTATGACCATTATCCCACTGTGCCGAAACTTCATAGTTAATACTGGTTTCAGGTTTTAGATCTGGATTACCAACAATTACGCCTGCACTACTTCCACCACCAGTCACTTGCCCCCACTCAGCAACAGTTGCCCGTAAAGCTGGTGTTTTATAACCTGTAGAAACACCACCTTTTACAACCCATTCATCATTTAATGTCCACACACCGTATAATTTCGGACTCCAATGATCACCAAACTTTTCATCTTTATCCAAACGAATCGATGTTGTTAAAACAAAAGGATCTGCAATTCTCCAGTTATCCTCTAAAAATAATGCCCAGCTATACCGATCCAAATGCGTCAAAATACTGCCATTTACTTTGAGCTGATTGCCCTGATCATCTAATTCTTCTTTTAAATACATTCCCCCAAAACTCAAATCATGACTTCCAAGTTGGATTTGATTGATCGTGTTAAAGGTCGTATTGATCGCTTCCATATCACGGGAAGGATTTTCATTTTCTTCGCGCTGAATATATGAATGAGTCTGAACGCGTCCAATTTCACCGCGGTGAGTTAGGCTATATTCTGTACGGTAATAATCAGTCTTAGAATCTGTTGGAAGTTCACCACGTCTGTTCGGCACATTGGCAATGGTTTTGCCTACAGAACCATTACGGTTTTGAATAGAACGTTGATATTCTAAATCTAATGTATGTTGCTCATTTGGAGTTAAAGTTAAAACTGCTCCTCCTGCTCGCATGGTTTGTTCTTTATAACCGCCAAGAATTTCATCTTCTTCACGCTGTGAATACGTACCATTGGCTCTTAATGACAGTAAATTCGCAATAAGTGGTCCAGAAACATAAGCATTAGTTTGATAAATGTTACCCGAATCTGTGTTCTCTTGAAGCGTCGTATCTACGCGCACAGACCCCGCCCACTCAGTCGCATTCTTTTTCGTAATAATATTAATAACACCGCCCATTGCATCTGAACCATATAGGCCTGACATTGGTCCACGTATCACTTCAATTCGTTCGATTGCTTCGATACCTGGCAACCAGCCTTGCTCAATCCCTGAATTATCACTATTTGGTCTTACTGAGCGCGAATTTACCTTCTTTCCATCGACCATGATGACGGTATATGCACTGCCCATTCCACGAATACTAATATCGGATGAACTTCCACCACCCGTAACTACAACACCGGGCACATCTCTTAGTGCATCAGTAACATCTCGATATGCTTTTTTTCCAATTTCTTCTTGTGACAATACAGAAATAGAAGCCGCAGCCTTCTTAATATCTTGTTCGAAACCACTTGCCGATACAACGATCGTCTGTAATTGTGTTGTTTCTTTCTCTTTCGTGGTTTCAATTGTTTCATTCGCCATCGCAAATGAACTCATTGCCCCTACAACCGCTAAAGCCAAAGTTGATCTCGTTAGATTTTTACCCATAACGCATACACCCAAATACAAAAAAAGGAGAAATTGTGTAAATTTCGTAGGTCATTTTAACAAATGGTAAACATATTGCAATTAATATTAATAATTATTCTCAATTACATTTTAACTTTAGATAAAATATAACCCCCTAATTTAAGGAGGTTATTTGGTAAAGTGGATTGAAATTTATTTGAAGTACGCGCCTTCTGCCTGCGTATGATCCGTCTGGTCAATCACACGACGTAACTCAGGAATGTGTTGTTGCAGAGTCGTTTCAACACCCTGTTTCAAGGTGACATCAATTGCTGAACAACCTTGGCAGCCGCCACCGAATTTCAGTACAGCCGTTAAACCATGTTCTTCATCTTCAATTACTTCAACCAATGCACAGTTACCACCATGTCCTGCTAGACCTGGGTTAATTTCAGATTGAAGAATATACGTAATACGCTCTTCAATCGATGCATCAGGACCGACACGTGGTACTTTCGAATTTGGTGCACGGAATGTTAACTGCCCGCCAAAACGGTCTTTGTTGTAATCAATCACTGCATCCAATAAATATGGAATAGACGGTGTGTCGATATATGCAGGAAAGTCTGGATAATCTTGACGGTAATCGGTTGGGATCACTTCTTCAGGCGCGCTATATGCCATACAACATTCAGCACGTGGTGTACCCGGATTTTCAACAAATACACGTACAGCAATGCCCGGTGTATTTTGTTTTTCTAATAAATCACGTAAATACTCTTGTGCAGTTGGAGTAATCAATAAGTTTGGAATTTCCTCTGCAACTGCAGTGCTGCTGTTCTCAGTCGACATAACAATCATTTCCTCAAGCTGAAGTTGCTATTTTAACTGAAGATGCGGGGTAATTAAAAAAAATCAACCAAAATTGTCGGATTTATTGTGAAAGTTCATCTTTTCGCTCAATTTAATGGCATTATGACCACAAGATAGTTATATGCAGAACATCTCAGAAATGTTAGATTTACCTTTTAATCATACAGTTACGATCATTATTATTACTGTCATTATTTCTATGATGGCATTTTCAAATCAGAACGTGATGAACCGTCTGATTTTCTGGCCTCCTGCGATGCAACGTGGACAATATGATCGTTTTATTACGCATGGCTTTATTCATGCCGATGGTATGCATCTCTTGTTCAATATGTTCACCCTGTTCTTCTTTGGCAGCATTATTGAAAGTTTTTACCGTCAATACTTCTATGAGTTAGGCTTTATTTTGTTTTATTTGGGTGGCTTAATTTTTGCCATTTTACCCAGTTATTTAAAACATAAAAATGATGTGCGCTGGGCAAGCCTTGGTGCTTCTGGTGCGGTCTCTGCGGTATTGTTCGCTTATGTGTTGTTTGAACCTTGGAAGCTAATTTTTGTGTTTTTTATTCCCGTACCTGCGATTATTTTTGCAGTGTTGTACGTGGCATATAGCATCTGGTCAGGTAAAAAAGGCAACTCCAACATCAATCATAGCGCCCATCTTTGGGGAGCTGCTTATGGGGTCATCATGACCTTAATTTTAGAGCCACGTCTTATCCCACACTTTCTGAACAAATTAACCCAGTTACCTATTTAAAGCTCAGCCCCTAGATTGCAAATGGATTGCATCCATACGTATATAGGCTCAGTAACATTTTTTCACAGCAACGGGTGGTTCTGATTTTTACAATAAACATCAGGATCACAATATCCCAAGGAAATTGCGATGAAAATAATATCTATATTGGCAACCTTGATGATCAGCCTCTGTTTTACAGCCTGTGCGGTACATACTCCCGAAGGGAGTATCGTCGTCGATCCTGATCGTTCTTATTATCCTCATGGCCAAGGCGATTTCTGCCCACCGGGACAAGCCAAGAAAGGTCGCTGCTAAACTTAAAAGCCTTCTCTATGAGAAGGCTTTTTATTACATACATTCACACAATTTTGTCATGAAATGCTAAGCAGGAATTTGATTTGGCATAGATAATGTTTACAACTGTATATAAATAGCAAAATTGAGTGAGATTTCTTGCATGTCCAATCCATTAGACGGTCTTCAATTTCCAATTTACTCGAAAACAAAAAAAGTTAGTACCTCACGCACAGGGAAAGAGATTATTGCCGAGGCCTTAGCCAATGTTGATCACCAAACCTCTGTGGCCGCACTTACAGAAAAAAACTGGCGTAAACTCTATCCACGTTATTTTAAATCCTTAGTTGAATTTGGGATTCGCAATCAAATTGCGCCAATTCAAATTGCGCAAGATGGACTCAATAAAGCACATAATGTATTTGAGTTTTATCGGGATGGACAAAAACATCTCCTCAAAGATGTAATGTCACTTAAAACCACACCGCTGCATACCATCAAACTCAAAGGCGAAAGTGATGCTGCACCTGAGTGGTCAGTGCCTTATAAAGGCCAACAACTCAAAGGGGGTGCTTTACTTGCACAAATCCAAACGTGGTTAGATGCAGGTGTGATTGAACCCAGTCACGCTGAAGCACTGATTGCTTGTGTAGAACATCCTGAATGGTTTGATTTATCTGATCGTACGATGGTTTTGTTCGGTGCAGCATCTGAAGCGGGTCCGCTCACATGGTTAGCCCAATGGAAAGCCAATATTGTGGCTGTTGATTTACCCAATAGACGCGTATGGAGCAAAATTTTAGACACCATTCAACACGGCAATGCCACGCTATATGCCCCATCGGTTGAAGCTTTGAGCGCGGAAACACCTGTCGCTGTTTTAAAAGAAAAACTCGGCGTGAACTTACTGACACAAGTGCCTGAAATTGCACAATGGTTGGTACAAAACCCACATCAGTTAGATTTGGCCGCTATTGCGTATTTGGATGGTGAAAAGCATGTCCGCGTTTCCGTCGCGATGGATGCGATCATGCAATATGTCAGTGCGCACAAAGTTGATACCAGCTTAATGTATATGTGTACACCTACCGATGTCTACGCAGTCCCAGAAGAAGTCATTACAGCATCTGAACAAAAGTTCAGTGGTCGCTCTAAAACCCAGCAGATGATCGGCAAGAGTATTTCAACCCTCAGCGGACAACTGTTCTTTAAGAAAAACCTACATGACCTCGTCGAGTCAGATAATGACAAGTCTTATGGCATCACCGACTGTTTAGTGATTGAACAAGGGCCGAACTATGCGTTGGCTAAACGTATTCAACAGTGGCGTGCAACGCTTGCTCGATCAGAAGGTCAGCGTGTCAGCATTAATATTGCGCCATCAACCACCACGCATTCTGTCACCAAAAACCCACTGCTCAAAGCAGCATTTAATGGGGCGAGTTTGTTTGATGTTGAAGCCTTTAAGCCCGCAACCACCAATGCCATTATGGCAGCCTTATGGATCCATGACCTGCGTAATTCTAAGTCTGTAGCCAATCCAGAAAACAAACTTGAACATCCTTTAGAGCTGATGATGCACGGCGCCAATCACGGTGGCTTATGGCGTGTAGCTTATTTGGCACGTACCGCACTGCCGTTTGCTGCGCTTTACGGTTTTGCCGCAGACAAGCTACCACTCAACAAAGTATTTGCTTTACTGAAAAAGTAAGACCTTGAATACCCGCTTCAATAAAATACAGAGCTAAAAAAACGCTACCTTGGGTAGCGTTTTTTTATCATTGGTTTTCACCAATCAGATTAAACAAACTGTAGGAACAACCAAAACAAACCACCTGATAAACAGATCGTTGCTGGCAAGGTAAAGATCCAAGCCGAAAGAATGGTTCTTACTGTTGCAAAGTTCAGACCTGACTTGTTTGCCACCATAGTCCCTGCTACCGCAGAGTTCAAGACGTGTGTGGTCGATACTGGCATACCAAAGCCATCAGCGGCTGCAATCGTAGTCATCGCCACCAATTCTGCTGACATGCCTTGACCATAAGTCATATGGTTTTTACCAATACGCTCACCTACAGTCACGACAATACGCTTCCAACCGACCATCGTACCTAGACCTAAAGCCAATGCCACAGCCACTTTCACCCATGTTGGGATGTACTGCAAGAATGAATCAAGGTTACTACGATATTCTTTTACTGTCTTTTTGCCCGCTTCCGACATCGCTGGCAATTGATCCGCTTTATCCAAACGTTTGAATGCTGTCGTGCTTAAGTACATGTCATTACGTAGTGCAGAAACTTCAGCTTCAGGAATATCTTTAAGATCTCCATAATGGCCGACACGCTCACCCAAATGATCTGTCAAACTGGCTAAAGCAGGTACAACTTCTGGGGTCATTTCTTTAGTTTGAATATATTGCGTGATCACCGTACGGGCTTTTTCATCTGCAATATCGTTATGATTCGGATAAATCACAGCCGCAGTTTGATCTGAAAGTTGAGCAAATGACTGAATGTGCTGTGAATCTAAATTCTTATTTAAAGAATAAGCCAAAGGCACGATACCAATCAAAATCAGCATGATTAGACCCATACCTTTTTGACCATCATTTGAGCCGTGTGCAAAACTCACACCTGTACAGGTAAAAATCAAAATGGCACGAATCAGTGGCGGTGGTGGTTTGTTGCCTTCAGGTGGTTGGAACAGTTCCAGTTGTTTCTTAAAGATTTTTTTCACCAATAAGAACAACACTGCTGCAAAAGCAAAACCGATCATGGGTGAAAACAGTAAAGCTTTACCGACTTTAATCACCTGATCCATATCTACACCCGAAGCACCACTGCCTGAATGCATCAGGTAGTTCATAATGCCCACACCCAAGATTGAACCAATCAAAGTATGTGAACTCGATGCTGGAATACCCAAGAACCATGTGCCCAAGTTCCACAAAATCGCAGCAATCAACATGGCAAACACCATGGCAAAACCTGCGCCTGAGCTGACATTCATAATCAATTCAACGGGCAGCAACGCAATAATACCGTAAGCCACTGCACCACTTGCGACCATAACCCCAAGAAAGTTACAGAAACCTGCCCACATCACCGCAACAGGTGCAGACAGTGCATTGGTATAAATGACCGTTGCAACCGCATTGGCAGTATCGTGAAAGCCATTTACAAACTCAAAACCCAAAGCAATGAACAATGCCGTTGCTAAAAGGATTAAAGAGTAAAGATTCAGTGCAGGAACATGCGATAAGTCAGCAGAAAGCTGAAAGCCAATATAAATTAGCGTTGAAATAATGACCGTTAAAAACACCGGCATAAAAAATTTCGGTGTAGGTACGTGCACATTCGTCGACTTGACCTGTGTCACGTGCACCTGATCTTGGACGGGAGGAATATTAGAATTCATGCAGACGGCTAAAGAGGATATCAATATCCCCTATTGTTCAATTTAATTGTGACAATTATATGACAAATGCGTGTCACATGAAGCCAATTTTTTCATAATTGGCTTATTTTAGATCAGCAGTAAATCGCTTATAAGCCTTGAACGCAATGTACTGGCTCAAAATTTAACTTTTCGGTGCGGATTACGCTGAATTATTTTCTTACATTTGACTATGCTGTCTGTAACAATCTGCTCCAATCAATATTTTTCATCTCTATTTATTCTGATCTATAAACATAGCGGGTCTATATTTCACTTTCGTGAAAACTAAAGCTAAATCAGCCTTTTTTATTTGCCATATAGCCAATACCACTTGAATTAGGCATCAATCAACCTGCTTTTCTGCTAAAATATTGCACGTTTTGAAAACCTGTTTGTGAGTTTTGAATGTCTACACTTGCCACCTTAAAAGCACTTCTTGCCGAGCGCATCCTTATTATCGATGGTGCAATGGGTACCATGATTCAGCGCCACAAGCTCGAAGAAGGAGATTATCGTGGTGAACGCTTTGTAGATTGGGCTTCTGACCTCAAAGGCAATAATGACCTTTTGGTACTGACTCAGCCGCAAATTATTCAAGGCATTCATGAAGCTTACCTCGATGCAGGTGCAGACATTATTGAAACCAACAGCTTTAACGGCACACGTGTTTCAATGTCGGATTACCACATGGAAGATTTGGTTCCAGAGATTAACCGTGAAGCAGCACGTTTAGCTAAAGCAGCTTGTGAAAAGTATTCGACTCCAGACAAACCTCGTTTTGTTGCAGGCGTACTTGGTCCAACCTCCCGTACTTGTTCAATTTCACCAAATGTAAATGACCCAGCGTTCCGTAACATTACCTTTGATGAACTGAAAGAAAACTATATCGAAGCAACGCATGCCTTGATCGAAGGTGGTGCCGACATCATCTTGATTGAAACCGTGTTTGATACCTTGAACTGTAAAGCCGCGATCTTTGCGGTGAAAGAAGTATTCAAACAACTTGGTCATGAACTGCCGTTGATGATTTCAGGTACCATTACCGATGCATCTGGTCGTACTCTTACAGGTCAAACCGCAGAAGCGTTCTGGAACTCGGTGCGTCATGGTGACTTACTCTCAATTGGTTTTAACTGTGCCTTGGGTGCAGATGCCATGCGTCCACACGTTAAAACCATTGCTGATGTTGCAGATACCTTTGTTTCTGCCCATCCAAACGCAGGTTTACCAAATGCCTTTGGTGAATATGATGAAACCCCAGAGCAAACCGCAGCCTTCATTAAAGAATTTGCAGAAAGTGGTTTGATCAATATTACAGGTGGTTGCTGTGGTACAACGCCTGATCATATCCGTGCAATCTACAATGCAGTGAAAGACATTCAGCCACGTCAGATTCCTGAAACCAGACCTGCATGTCGTCTCAGTGGTTTAGAACCATTTAACATCTATGATGATTCATTATTCGTTAACGTCGGTGAACGTACCAACGTTACAGGTTCAAAAAAGTTCCTACGCTTAATCCGTGAAGAAAAATTTGCTGAAGCCCTAGAGGTTGCACAGCAACAAGTCGTTGCTGGTGCACAGATCATCGACATCAACATGGATGAAGGCATGCTCGATTCGCAAAATGCGATGGTACATTTTCTCAATCTGGTGGCATCTGAGCCTGATATCTCTCGTGTACCAATCATGATTGACTCATCAAAATGGGAAATCATTGAAGCAGGCTTAAAATGTGTACAAGGTAAACCTGTCGTGAACTCGATTTCCTTAAAAGAAGGTTATGACGAGTTTGTCGAAAAAGCACGTTTATGTCGCCAGTATGGTGCTGCGATTATTGTCATGGCCTTCGATGAAACTGGTCAAGCAGATACCGCAGAACGCAAGCGTGAAATCTGTAAGCGTTCTTATGATGTTTTAGTCAATGATGTTGGCTTCCCTGCGGAAGATATTATTTTTGACCCGAACGTGTTTGCCGTGGCAACAGGGATTGAAGAACATAATAACTATGGCGTCGATTTTATCGAAGCCACAGGTTGGATCAAACAAAACCTACCGCATGCCATGATCTCGGGTGGTGTCTCTAACGTCTCCTTCTCATTCCGTGGTAATGAACCTGTACGTGAAGCGATTCACTCTGTGTTCCTTTACTATGCCATTAAACAAGGCATGACTATGGGTATCGTAAACGCTGGTCAAATGGCGATTTATGATGATATTCCAAAAGAACTGAAAGATGCGGTTGAAGATGTTGTTCTGAATCAAAACCAAGGTGAATCAGGCCAAAACGCCACAGAAAAATTGCTTGAAGTGGCAGAAAAATTCCGTGGTCATAGTGGCGCGCAGCGCGAAGCTGAAAACTTAGAATGGCGTAATGAATCCGTTGAAAAGCGTCTTGAGTATGCACTGGTTAAAGGCATCACCACTTATATTGATGAAGATACTGAAGAAGCCCGTTTAAAAGCCAAACGTCCACTCGATGTGATTGAAGGCGCATTGATGGATGGCATGAACGTGGTTGGTGATTTATTCGGTTCGGGTAAAATGTTCCTGCCTCAAGTGGTAAAATCGGCACGTGTGATGAAACAAGCTGTAGCTTGGCTGAACCCATACATCGAAGCCGAAAAAGGTAATGCACAATCTAAAGGCCGTGTTTTGATGGCAACCGTAAAAGGTGACGTACATGATATTGGTAAAAATATCGTGGGCGTGGTTTTAGGCTGTAACGGTTATGACATTGTCGATTTGGGCGTGATGGTACCTGCGGAAAAAATCCTGCAAACCGCGATTGATGAAAAATGTGACATCATCGGTTTATCTGGTTTGATCACCCCATCTTTAGATGAAATGGTGTTTGTTGCCAAAGAAATGCAACGCAAAGGCTTTGACATTCCTTTATTAATTGGTGGTGCGACCACCTCTAAAGCGCATACCGCAGTGAAAATTGACCCACAATACTCTAATGATGCGGTGATTTATGTTGCCGATGCTTCTCGTGCAGTCGGTGTGGCAACCACACTACTCTCGAAAGAAATGCGCGGTAATTTTATTGCTGAGCATCGTGCTGAATATGCCAAGATTCGTGAACGTTTAGCCAATAAGCAACCGAAAGCAGCCAAACTCAGTTATGTAGACTCAATTGAAAATGGCTTTAAAGTGGATGCGAATTATGTGCCACCTATTCCAAATACGATGGGTACACATGTCCTCACCAACTACCCACTTGCAACATTGGTGGAATATTTTGACTGGACACCATTCTTTATTTCTTGGAGCTTGGCAGGTAAATTCCCGAAAATCTTAGAAGATGAGATTGTCGGTGAAGCTGCAACGGATTTGTATAATCAAGCGCAAGCCATGCTTAAAGATGTGATCGAGAATAACCGTTTTGATGCCCGTGCTGTATTTGGTCTATACCCTGCACAACGTACAGGTGCAGATACAGTCAGCGTGTTTGATGAAACAGCTCAGAATGTCACGCATACTTTTGAACATTTGCGTCAACAATCGGACAAAGTCACAGGCAAGCCGAATTTATCTTTAGCCGACTTTATTAGCACCTCGAAAGACAATACTGATTATCTCGGTGGTTTCACTGTGTCGATCTTCGGTGCGGAAGAATTGGCGAATGAATACAAAGCCAAAGGTGATGATTACTCTGCAATCTTGGTTCAGTCTTTAGCGGATCGTTTTGCTGAAGCTTTTGCAGAACATTTGCATGAGCGTATCCGTAAAGAGTTCTGGGGCTATAAAGCCGATGAGACTTTGGGTAATGAAGAATTGATCAAAGAGAAGTATGTCGGTATTCGTCCTGCGCCAGGTTACCCTGCTTGCCCTGAGCATTCTGAAAAAGCGGTGTTATTTGACTGGTTAGGTTCTGAAGCGAAGATTGGTACCAAGTTGACTGAACACTTTGCCATGATGCCACCGTCTTCTGTGAGTGGTTTCTATTATTCACACCCTGAAAGTGAATACTTTAACGTGGGTAAAATTTCTCAAGATCAGCTTGAGGATTATGCAAAACGTAAAGGTTGGTCACTGGATGTAGCGAAGCGTTGGTTAGCGCCAAATTTAGATGATTCGATTGTTTAAATCCCCCTCGATCCCCCTAGAGGAAAAAAATTCGTATTAAATAAAAGAATCCCCTCAAATTGAGGGGTTTTTTATTAGCTGAAATTTTTTATTATTTTATTTCTAATAAAGTCAAAATTCCCGAACTCAAGATAAGAATAAATTGTTGCTTCAATTGCATTTGGAGTAGGCCGTACTCGAAAATTATATAAGCAAGGCAGAGTAAAACTTGAAGTGCGACATAAACCACCTAATTAATTTAAAGGGTTTATGGAGTATATAAAATTGTCATACCATCATCTTAACTTTGAAGATCGTACTGCATTAATGCTTGAGTCAAGAAAAGAAGGCTTTTCAGCCAGAAAATTTGCTGAACTCATTAAAAGACATCCTAGTACGATCTATCGTGAGCTTAAAAGAAATAGCATCAATGACGTTTATCAAGCTCGATATGCTTCTGATAACACCTTCGCTAGACGTAGACGTGGTCACAGAAAACTCAAAATCGATTCAATCCTCTGGAAATTTATTGTTGAAGCGATCCGTTGTTTATGGTCTCCTCAGCAAATAGCAAAGCGTTTAAAGACATTTCCTGATTTGGATCAAACAATGAATGTAAGCCATACAACGATTTATTCAACGATACGAGCATTACCAAAGGGTGAGTTGAAAAAAGACTTATTATCCTGTCTGCGTCATGAAAATAAAAAGCGAAAAGCTAACGGTGAACCTAAAAAAGATTCTATATTACAGGATATTAAAACTATTCATGAGCGCCCAGCCGAAGTTCAAGAAAGAAAAATACCGGGTCATTGGGAAGCTGATTTAATTAAAGGTAAAGACAATAAAAGTTCGATAGCAACACTTATTGAACGAAATACACGGCTCTGTATCTTGGCAACATTACCTGATGCAAAGGCAGAATCAGTGCGCAAGGCTTTAACTGAAGCTCTGAAATATTTACCTGCAGAACTGCGTAAAACGTTGACCTATGACCGTGGACGCGAGATGTCAGAACATAAAATACTCGAAGAAGATTTAGGCATAGATGTATATTTCTGTGACCCACATTCACCTTGGCAAAAAGGCACATGCGAAAATATGAATGGTTTAATTAGGCAATATTTACCTAAAGGGATTGATTTAAATCAGGCAGATCAGCATTATTTAAATCAAGTTGCCATGTCACTGAATACTCGTCCTAGAAAGGCGTTAGATTGGCTTACACCATTAGAGAAATTTGCTCAGCTTGTTGATTATCATATGGCTTTTGAAACTGTCGCACCTCATGTTTGAATTCGCCCAACCTTCACTATTCCCTTTTATACACATATCACATTTATATTCATCATTTTGGCAAATTTTGATTTCATTAGTAATAAAGTAACTAATTTTTTCACAAAAAAACTCTAAAAACCATTTACCTTTACATATTTTTTTTAAATATTCAACATCAAACTCTAAGCCAAGCTTGAATGCAAATATTAAATTTCTAATCTTTTCTTGCTGTAATTTGGCTTGAACAATTCTATTTTTAGTTTGATTATAGTTTGACGTATATGTGAATATAGAATCTGCTTCACTATTAATTGATTTCCTTAATGCATCCAAAGATGCCAAATACAAATATTCAGATTCACAATAGAAAAAATCCCAAAATTCATGTAATAATACTTCAGGTATTTTTAATTCAGGGACCCTAATAAAGTTAGAAAATATTTTCTTAATAACGGTATTAGCTATAAAGTGAGTTTCCATCGAATAGTAGTCTGTAACAACTAAGTTATCAATATTACTTAATTCCCCTCTATAATCCTTTACATCTTTATCAACAATTCCAGCAATATACTTTTTAATAAAATCAATATCATAACCTGAATTAACAATTTTTATTATTTTCTCTACACCTCTGCAACCTGGTTCAATTCCATTAATCTGTTCAGATGTATATATTTCAAACTCATCAAGCATAGTTGAAAAAATCTTTTCATATATAGGAATATCACCGATACCTTCAACTACTATAATAGGACATTCTTGCATGATAGAAATTGTTAATAGCTCACTTGCATCAATTACTGATTTCATATCTTACTCTGCTCCAACTTTCAATTTAGCTAAATATTCAGGATTATTTTTAGCTAGGAATGGAGAGTGCGATGCAACAATAATTTGAACATTGGGCAATAGCTCTTTAAACAACTTTATAAGACTTCGCTGCCACTTTATATTTAGCGATATCTCTGGTTCATCAATAATTAAGAAGTTTCTATTATTACCAACAAAAAGCACTAAGGATAAGAATGTTATCATATGCCTTTCACCACTTGATAACTCCTCTATCGAATGTTCAACACCATCAACTTCAATAATTAATTTATCAACACTTACAACTAATTTTTTATTATCACTTAAGAATGAATTAAATATTTCAATTAAGTTATTAATAGTACTTAAATGAATATTTTCGTACTCCAGCTCTAACAACATATTCGCAAATAGTTTTCTTAACAACTTATTATCAAGAATCTGTTGTTGTATTTCATAATTTTTTATGTCCTCAAGAATTTCAATTAACATATTTTTAAATCTATTATCTTCACTACTTATTAAAGCTTCAATTATCCTTTCACTCTTTTCCTGAAGCAAAGGAATTAATTGTTTTTCATAGTAAGAATTACTTTCTTCCACTTTCTCAGTTATCGCAACAGCATCTGATAAAGTATCAAATAAAGCATTTTGAATCCTGTGTGTCGAACGATATTTTGCTTTCCTATAATTTGTGAATATTAAATTCTCAATAACCTCCATTTTAATATCTTGTATAAACAAATGATTTTGATCAAAATCAATTTGAGAATTAACATGCCTTCTTTTTCTATACAATAGATTATATTTTTTTACTCTCTGTGCTAAATCATATGCTATTTCTCTTGCAACAGTTGGGGGGCAGAGTAAAACTTGAAGTGCGACATAAACCACCTAATTAATTTAAAGGGTTTATGGAGTATATAAAATTGTCATACCATCATCTTAACTTTGAAGATCGTACTGCATTAATGCTTGAGTCAAGAAAAGAAGGCTTTTCAGCCAGAAAATTTGCTGAACTCATTAAAAGACATCCTAGTACGATCTATCGTGAGCTTAAAAGAAATAGCATCAATGACGTTTATCAAGCTCGATATGCTTCTGATAACACCTTCGCTAGACGTAGACGTGGTCACAGAAAACTCAAAATCGATTCAATCCTCTGGAAATTTATTGTTGAAGCGATCCGTTGTTTATGGTCTCCTCAGCAAATAGCAAAGCGTTTAAAGACATTTCCTGATTTGGATCAAACAATGAATGTAAGCCATACAACGATTTATTCAACGATACGAGCATTACCAAAGGGTGAGTTGAAAAAAGACTTATTATCCTGTCTGCGTCATGAAAATAAAAAGCGAAAAGCTAACGGTGAACCTAAAAAAGATTCTATATTACAGGATATTAAAACTATTCATGAGCGCCCAGCCGAAGTTCAAGAAAGAAAAATACCGGGTCATTGGGAAGCTGATTTAATTAAAGGTAAAGACAATAAAAGTTCGATAGCAACACTTATTGAACGAAATACACGGCTCTGTATCTTGGCAACATTACCTGATGCAAAGGCAGAATCAGTGCGCAAGGCTTTAACTGAAGCTCTGAAATATTTACCTGCAGAACTGCGTAAAACGTTGACCTATGACCGTGGACGCGAGATGTCAGAACATAAAATACTCGAAGAAGATTTAGGCATAGATGTATATTTCTGTGACCCACATTCACCTTGGCAAAAAGGCACATGCGAAAATATGAATGGTTTAATTAGGCAATATTTACCTAAAGGGATTGATTTAAATCAGGCAGATCAGCATTATTTAAATCAAGTTGCCATGTCACTGAATACTCGTCCTAGAAAGGCGTTAGATTGGCTTACACCATTAGAGAAATTTGCTCAGCTTGTTGATTATCATATGGCTTTTGAAACTGTCGCACCTCATGTTTGAATTCGCCGGGTAACATTTAATTTATTATTAGAAAATCTAAAATAATCATAGATAACTTCTTCTGGTATATTAGTTGTTTGTGCAATCCCTCCTCTTTCTACTCCTAATGACAATGATTTTAAATTATCAAGAATTACACTATTGTTATTCCAAACCAACTCTTGCAATTCTGGATTATTGAAAACTTCAACTTCAACTTCATTGTTATGATAGAAAAGTGTAGCTGTAATTTTCCTAATATTGAGTTTAGTTAACTCCACATCATTTTTTTGTAAAAAGAATGCCAAAGTTTTTAGGAATGTAGTTTTACCACAACCATTATCTCCATATAACACAGTTGCTTCATCATTTGAGAATTTAGCATATATTTCATGATTCAGACCTTTAAATCCTTCTATTTTAAAATCTATAATTTTTACGCTTAAGTCAGCCATTTACACCCCCAAATTACTACTAAATATTTACTATAAATTTTTTCAAATATTATCACAAAAAACAAGCCTCTAAAATATTCTTTAAGCATTTAACTTCTGTAATATTTTTATTCTAAAATTTATTAGAATGCATCCAATAATCCAACTTCTTCATAATTTATGCTATAGTCATTGTTCAGCATCGGTCATATTATTACGTAAATCACGAGATGGCTGTTTTAAGTTCTTGTTATAAAGTTGCATCATAACTCTCTTAATTTTTTTATCTTCTCTTAAGAATCTTGGCATAATATTTACTAGAGAATAACAAAGTACGAAACATCACCATGAATACTACCCAACTTTTTCTCGGTGTTATCTTTAGCTCAATTGGTTTAGGCTATTTTTTGTATGGAAAAAAGCAAAAAATGACTGTGCCTTTTACTGTAGGCCTCGTTTTAATGATTTTCCCTTATTTTATTGAGAGTAATTTCCTACTGAGTGGCACTGGTATTGTGTTATCTATCATTCCCTATTTTTTACGTTTTTAATATCATTCAAAATCAAGCTGTTCTAATTGAATCTCCACCACATTCCAGTGATGCATCATCTCTCGCAGCACAATCAAGTAAACTAAACTAGAAAGACCGTCATCAGCCACTTTAGACACATAGTACTCCCTACGCTCAACAAATGTATTGAAAGCACGTTCAAGTTGCACACGGTCAAGTTGCTGCTGATCTGAGAAAAATAATGCTAAGACTCTTTGGAATAAGGTATCTGAAGTCATGGCAGTCTTAGGTTGGGCATACTTCATCTGAACGGATTCTAAAAGCTCTTCAATCACATAAATCATCGACTCAATCGCAAGCTCATCCAGAAACCCATTGCGCATACTGTTTGACTGTATATAGCTTAAACCTTGATCTAGCTGTATATGCTGTCCATCCATTTCAAATGAAAGTTGGTCTACGCCCAAGGAAAATTTGAGTACAGAATTAAGATCAGTCATCGCATCAATCCTCCAAAGTCAAAACACACATACATTTAATGCCGTTATAACCAATCATAATCATCAGGCCGAAATGCAATCGCGCCATCTTCGTTTGATAAGATAGCGCGATTGAAACTATAGATCAGCAGTATTTAGTTAGTTTGCTTGAGTCTTCGGTAAAAAGAAGGTCGCCAAACCGAGTAAAGGCAATAATGAACACACGCCAAATACCCATTCAATGCCTTTGACGTCAGCCAAATATCCTAAACCTGCTGCGGCAATACCACTTACACCGAACATTAAACCAAACATCAAACCTGCAATCATGCCAACTCGTCCCGGAACGGCTTCTTGTGCATAAACCACCATGGCAGCAAAGGCAGAGGACATTACTAAACCTGTGATAATCGAGAGCACGGTGGTCCAAAATAGGTTGGCATGCGGCATCATCAAAGCAAACGGCGCCATGCCAACAAAAGACACCCAAATCACCGCTTTACGCCCAATTCTGTCTCCAATCGGCCCACCTGCAAATGTACCCAGAGCTACCGCAGCCAAAAAGGCAAATAGATGTAACTGCGCACTTTGCAAACTGAGCTGAAACTTGTGCATTAAATAAAAAGTGAAATAGTTACTGATGCTGGCGATGTAAGTAAATTTGGCAAACATCAACACGCAAATGGTCGACAGCGCGATGACGAGTTGACGCCCATGCAGTTTGCTTTGCACTTGATGCGCTTTGGCAGCCAATTGTTTTTTACTGTGGCTGATGCTCCAACGACTGACACCGAACAGCACCCAAATCGCCAGTAAGGCAAATACAATCAACCATGCCACTGCATGCTGTCCAAAGGGCACAATGATCAGCGCTGCCAATAAAGGCCCAATTGCAGTTCCTGTATTTCCACCGACCTGAAAGGTTGATTGTGCTGTGCCAAAACGCCCGCCCGAAGCCATTCGCGCCACACGTGAGGCTTCAGGATGAAAGGTTGAAGACCCGACACCAATCAATGCCGAAGCCATGAGCAGTACAATAAAATTCGGAGAAAAAGCCAACAGTAAAATGCCGCTAAAAGTCACTACCATGCCGAGTGGCAGTAGATAAGGTTTCGGATGCTTGTCGGTATAGAGTCCAATCCAAGGTTGCAGTAACGATGCCGTAATTTGATAAACCAATGAAATCAGTCCCACTTGCGCAAAGCTTAAGGAAAAATTGGTTTTCAGCATCGGGTAAATGGCTGGCAAAACGGCTTGAATTAAGTCATTGAGCAGATGTGCAATAGCCACAGCCCCCACCACTTTTATGATCATGCCTTGCGGCTGCTCATTGATCGTAGCTTCGCCCATACCCTCTTTCATTTGAATTAAAGACGACATACCTCGCAAACTCCATGTATTTTTCATCAGGCATTGATTGTAAAATGTCATTCATAAGACTATCTTCCAATAATCACTGTATAACTGACAATTTAAAGACACACATGCCAAATTCTCTGATTCAAACCGAAATGTCCGAATTGGTGATTGGACTCTCTTCTGAGCATACCTATCGAGAGATTACCCCTGCGCATACGCATTCACGGGCACAGTTTCTGTATGCTTCGACAGGGATGATTCAGGTGTTCACCCCGAATCATGTCTGGATCGTGCCGCCGATGTGTGCGCTATGGATTCCGACCCATGTCGAGCACAGTGTGATTTCATTGAGTCGAGTTAAACTCAATACTGCATTGGTTCAAGCCGATGCAGCTGCACTGCTGGGGCAACATTGTTTTATTATTCGGGTCAGCAAGTTATTACATGAACTGCTCATCCGGCTCAATGCGATTGAACACATTCCACCTTCCGAGCTGATCAGCTCAGATGAACTGTCTAGATCTTTACAGATTTTAATTTTTGATGAAATTCATAAAGCCAATCTGTTGCCAATTCAGATTCCGTGGCCGCAAGATCGACGCTTAATGAATATTTGCCAAGCGCTATTAAGTACGCCCGATCAGTTAAAAGATTTAAGCACATGGGCCGATGAAATTGGCACCAGCTCCAGAACATTAATGCGCATGTTTCAAAAGGAAACAGGACTGTCTTATCGCGCATGGGTTCAGCAGATGCATATTGCCCATGCCTTAAGTAAAATTGCCAGTGGCGAATCTGTTGCGCAGATTGCAAGATCTCTTGGTTATAGCAATCCGAGTGCGTTTAGTAGCATGTTTAAACGTCATTTGGGACAGACCCCGCAACAGTTTAAATATAAAGATGAATAAAATGACACTCGCGACTAAGCACTCAGGCGATCGACAAATAAAATACCATTGAGATGGTCTATTTCATGCTGCACAATGCGCGCAGGAAAACCTTCAAAACTACTTTCCATTACCTCACCAGTCAAAGTGTGATACAGCACCTTAATACTTTGCGCACGCTGTACCTGACCACGCTCATTCGGTACGCTTAAACAGCCTTCTTCACCTAAGGTCGTTGCTTGAGAAAACTCTAAAATTTCAGGATTGACCATCACTACGGCGTCCATTTCAGGCGCATCGGGATAACGTAAATTTGGCCGTGAAGCCACAATAATAACCCGCTTTGAAATATAAACTTGTGGTGCAGCAATGCCTACACCGCTCCGCTCTAACATGGTCGCAATCATGGTAGAAGCCAACTGCATGAGCCAGTCGCTATTAAATTCTGCATCTGCAACGCGAGCAGCTTTGAGTCTTAAAATATCTTCACCACGTTGTGCAACAGGTAAAATGACACTCATACACAAATCCTAATTTTTATACCTATTTATTCTTTTTATATCATAAGCCTTTTATCTCGCCTGCGTTATATATTTACGTTGACCATCAAATCAACTATGTTGATTCATGTATAATTTTTAGTTCAGTCCCAGTAAAGAAAGATTGATTATTCATTCAAAAAAGACTTCTTTAAAATCAAATATAAACCTTTATTCAGCTTTGGAAATATACGCATGGATGCAACACCACGTTTGACCAGAGAAGACAAACGTACCCTTGGGCTGTCATCACTCGGTGGTGCACTTGAGTTCTATGACTTTGTTATTTATGTTTTTTATGCCAAAATTATTTCAGAGTTGTTCTTTCCCGCAGGGCTCAGCCCATTTTGGGCCATGCTGAATACTTACGGTATTTTTGCCGCAGGCTACTTCTTCCGTCCACTTGGCGGTGTAGTCATGGCGCACTTTGGCGACCTCATCGGGCGCAAGCGTCTATTTAGCTTATCTATTTTGCTCATGGCTTTGCCGACACTAATGATCGGGGTTATGCCAACTTTTGAAACGATTGGTTATGCCGCGCCCTTACTCTTACTCCTTATGCGGGTGGTACAAGGCATCGCAATTGGTGGAGAAATTCCAGCGGCATGGACCTTTGTTTCTGAGCATGTTCCATCTGAAAAAATTGGTTTTGCCAATGGCTTACTTACGGCTGGTTTGTCACTCGGCATCTTGCTCGGTGCTTTAATGTCACTGTTCATTTCTCTTCAGTTTAGTGAAGCAGCTATACATGATTGGGCTTGGCGCATTCCCTTTATTGTGGGCGGTATTTTTGGCTTAGTGGCCTTGTATTTACGTAGTTATTTGAAAGAGACCCCAGTATTCAAAGCCATGCAAGCACGTAAAGAATTATCCAAAGAAATGCCGGTGAAACAAGTCTTAGCCAACCATAAAACCGCCGTTGTGATTGGTATGCTCTTGACTTGGTTCTTAACTGCTTGTGTGGTGGTCCTGATTTTAGCCATGCCAAACTTACTGACGGGTGCCTTTGGCTTTGAACGTAGCGATGCTTTTCAAATGCAAAGTGCTGCGATCATCATGCAAATGCTGGGATGCATACTCGCTGGGACATTAGCTGATCGCTTTGGTGCAGCTAAGGTCTTGATTTTTGGCTCGCTCGGTGTCGCCGCTATCGCAACCATTTTCTATCACAGTTTAGGTGTGGTCAGTCCAACTACGGTGTTTGTACTGTATATGCTTTTGGGATTCTTTTCAGGCACGGTAGGGCTTGTGTCCTATAGCATGGTCAAAATGTTCCCTGCTCCGATCCGCTTTTCAGGCATTTCGTTTTCCTACAATGTCGCCTATGCCATTGCAGGAGGCATCACACTCCCTTTGGTTCAATGGCTCAGTCTCTATAGCAACATTGGCGCGATGTATTATATTTGGCTGGTCTGTTGGGTTTGCTTCTTCACAGCTTTGGTTTATCGAGCTCAATTCGAGACGAAGCACTAAAATGATAAAACCCTTCAATCGAAGGGTTTCTTTTTATGCAAGCTACTTTGAAAGCATGAGGTCAAAACCTTTAGCTTAAAGTTTCTGCATGCAGATTTTGGCGCAGTTCATCTTCTACGATATCAAGCTCGATTTGGCTAAACTTACGAATTTCGCCTTCAGCATGTTTTTCTAACATACCACCAATTAATGGCACTTTCACTTTTACCGTCCATTCCAGTTGAAAGTGAATCTGCTCATCATTACCCGATACACTACGTTGACACACAGCTTCTAAAGGTAAGTTAGGGTCTAAACGGACTTCCGAGCTGAGCACAACTAAATTGCTGACGTCGGTACGTTGTAAACGAAATGCATCTTTTAGAAATTTCTTCGCAATATCGGGAATATTGACATCCAAATTATACGCGCGCTTAAGGGTATAAATATCACCAACTTTATTCGACTCCAAAATTTCCAACTTCTCACCGGGAATACGGCGACAAACATTTTCATGTAAGCTGATATTGGCTGCGAGTCGACGGAAGTCATCCAAAGAAACACCTTTGATGGTGGCATTGACTACAAACTGATGTGCCATAGCATTAAATCCTTTATTTTTTGTTTTTGTAAACATCCATGCCCTGATCAGGACTGAAAACTGGATCTCGTCATCCTGTAGAAAGGTCAAATATAGACGATGTTCCAGCACCGACTATACCGCGATCTAGATTTCAATGTCCGCCATTCTGTATGACAATATCATCTGCAATATAAATAAAAACCACGCGCTCAAAACAGGCCAAGCGAATATCAAAATGCTCTGCCCCATCGTCCAGTCCTGTAACCGCCCAACTTGCACTGCTGGGTAAATCCCCCAGCCAAGTGGCCTGATAAAAATCCGCAACCGAAGCAAAGTCCAAATATTGCTGTGGACTTCCTTTTAACCGTTCAATGACCGACTCAAATTGAGCCAATTGTATTTGTTTAAAATCAATCAACACTACCCAGCCTATACACTTTTGAGCTGTTGTTTATGACGTACCTGTGTCCATTGCCACCAGCCAAAAGCCGCCAAGGCAACAAAGCCTGCATATAAAGCCGCGGTTAGGAACAAATCTTTATAGATAAACATACCGACATAAACTATATCAACAAATACCCACAGCACCCATGTCGCAATATGTTTACGACTGGTCCAATAGGTCGCCAACAGACTAAATGCAGCGAGCTGCGCATCCAGTAGCGGTACAGCTGCATCGGTCAAATACTTTAAGCTCAGACCAAATACTGCACCAGCCACAGCGGCAAGCAGCATTTGCAAAATCACTTGCCGAGCTGTAATCGGTTCAATCCGAATGTCATGATCTTGTTGTTTACCTTTGAGCCAGTGATAAAAACCGTAAAAGTTCACCACCACAAAGAAAAACTGCAAAATGGTTTCGCCATACAACTTATAGGTATAAAACAAATAGGCATATAACAAGAAAGCAGCGAAGTTAAACCACCAACACCACATATTGCGCTTAATGGTCAACGTCACCCCAATTAAGCTAATGATGACTGCAAATATTTCAAGGCTAGACATGGTTCAACTGGTATTCAAAGAAGTGCTGCTATTATGAAAAAAAACTCAATAAAGGCAAGACAATTCCACTCAATCTAAACGTCGTTTTTTTCGGAGAATCTAAGCAAACTATCGAGTCACAGAATGTATACGCATAAGTTTTGACAGTTTTCTAACAATCGTTTAAAAACTTATAAAACGATGCAGGAATAATCAAAATGTCAGAACAACAAGGTCGTGTCAGTCGCGAAGTTCGCGGTTCGTTATTTTTAATTGGTTTAGATCGCGCAGCCAAGCGCAATGCTTTCGATAGTCATATGATTCATGACTTATCACTGGCCCTCACCGAATATGAGGATGATCCTTCACTGCGCTGTGCCGTGATTTTTGCACACGGGGAACACTTTACAGCTGGGCTTGATTTGGTTGAGTTGCAACCCAAGCTCAATGCAGGCGTTTTCGACTTTCCCACGTCACAAATTAACCCTTGGGGCACCAGCTCCAGACCCCGCACCAAACCTGTTGTTGTGGCAGTCCAAGGCTTTTGCTTTACCGCGGGAATTGAACTGATGCTCAATGCCGATGTGGTGATTGCGGATGCCAATACACAATTTGCCCAAATGGAAGTAAAGCGCGGCATTTTACCCTTTGGCGGTGCAACGGTTCGCTTTGTACAAGCGGCGGGTTGGAACAAGGCTATGCGCTATTTACTCACAGGTGACAACTTCAATGCGCAAGTAGCTCTCGATCTCAATTTAATTACCGAGGTCGTAGAAGCATCCACGCCAAACGCTGCATTAGAGCGAGCATTGAGCCTTGCAGAATCAATTGCACAAGCTGCACCACTCGCAGTTCAAGCTACGCTAGCTTCTGCGCAACAAGCAGTACAACACGGCGCAGACTATGCCTTTGCACATTTACAAGAGCACCTCAGCCCACTACTCAAAACCCAAGATGTCCAAGAAGGTGTCATGGCAATGCTACAACGCCGCCCTGCTCAGTTTAAAGGACAGTAAAGCCCAGAAATCTGGAACCGACTTTAGGATTTAACAAAAAAGAAGAAATGATAATGCAAGCCACCGCCCATTTAGATTCGACCCAAATTGAGAAACAAACTGTAAAATTTTCAGCAACCGATGGTTATGTACTCGTTGGTACACGTTATCGCTCATCTGAGCCGATCAAAGCCAACATCATTGTTGCCAGTGCAACAGGTGTACCACAGCAGTTCTATCGCCGCTTTGCCGAGTATGCAGTAGCTCTAGGTTATCAAGTCCTAACTTTTGATTATCGTGGTGTGGGGCTTTCTGCACCGAAGCAACTCAAAGGTTTTAGCATGTCCTATTTGGACTGGGGGCAGCTAGACTTGTCGGCTGCCATTGACTCTATCCGCAAAGATGACAAACCTATTTTTGTGGTTGGACACTCTTATGGAGGCCAAGCACTCGGTTTAACCCGCAACCATGACCAAGTCACTGCGATGTATTGCTTTGGCACAGGTGCGGGTTGGCATGGCTATATGCCGTTTCGGGAGAAAATGAAAGTGCACGTGATATGGAATATTATTTTCCCGCCGATGGTTGCACTAAAGGGCTATCTGCCTTGGAGCCTGCTTAAAATGGGTACCGATTTACCTGTGGATGTCTACACACAGTGGCGAAAATGGTGTAAAAATCCGACCTACTTTTTTGCAGATCCAGAGCAGCAACACTTGCAGGAACAATATGCACAGGTCAAAACTCCAATCTATGCTGTTTCAGCACTGGATGATGACTGGGCTTTACCCAACTCAAGGCATGCATTTATGCAGCATTATCGACATGCGAACATGCATTATCTCAATATTGAAGCCAGCGACTATGGCTTGAAAGAAATTGGACACATGGGATATTTCCGCCAAGGAGCCGAAGCCATCTGGGAAGATATGCTGAACACTTTCAATGGCTATTTATCATTACCAACCACTACGGAACGTTAAAGCTCTATGCGCCCACAAAAACTGAGTAAAGAACAAATCCAGTTGCATTGCATGCAAACCTTTAAAACCCATGGTTATGCAGGCACCAGTATGGATTTACTAGCAAAGTCTTGTGGGCTCAGTAAAGCAGCATTTTATTATTACTATCCCAATAAAGAAGCTTTGGTTTTAGATATTTTGCAAGTTAGCCAGCAATACTTAAACCATAAACTGTTCAGCATCTTGCGGGATACGCACTTAGAGTATTACGTTCGTTTTGAATACGCGCACCAACAAGCGGTCAGCTTTTTTAGTACTGGTGTTCCAGGCTGTTTAGTCGGGATGCTATCGTTGGAAATTCCGCATTTATCCGAACAAATTCATCTCAAAATTCAGTCTATTTTTCAAGATTGGGAGTTGGCGTTGTTGCACTATTTTCAGCAAGTGATGCCTATTGCTCAAGCTGAGGTACTGGCCAAAATTAGTGTTGCCGATTATGAGGGCGCAATTTTAATGACACGCTTAAAACAGGATGACTTCTATCTAACTCATGTTGCAGAACGAATTCTTAAACAGTTATCCATGGCTGTGATGGACGCTGTATAGGCTTAAGCAAGAGATCAATCCCGAGTACGATGGCTTTTTTTATGCTCGCGTCCACTACGGTCGATATGCGTATAAAACATGCCATAACGACTTACATAATATTCAAGCGATTGATCATAGAAGCTCCAAAAAATAGACCATTCATTTAAATCCATTTTGTGAATTTGCGTCTGGGTTTTCGCAGGCATTTTGACCAATAAGGTACTTTGCATCAGCGTTGCATCTTCTTCAGCCGTGAGCAATATCGCTTGATCTAGAAATAGAGTCGCCACGTCATCGAACAGCTCTTGTTCATAAGCATCAACTTCAATAACACGCTCAACCTGAGGTGATATGTTGGTATGCGTTGCCATTAGCGAAGATACTGCTTCCGATTCAACCGCTTTTTTTTGTCGCTTCAGAAAGCGGTGCTTTTTTTGAATTTTGATTACAATAATAGATGCCGCAACCAAAGCAATGAGTATGCAAATCATCAATAAAAATGTCGCCATGCTCTGCTCTCGTAACAAATATTCCCTTTTAAAATACAGTATTATCGCTCAAATAAACACCAAATTAATTAAACAGAGTACGTATGAACTCAAATGCTCAATTCGATGAATTGTGAATGAATATTGATTCTCAGACCAATTCTGGTGATTCAACACATATTCGCACGAATGTGAAAGGCATCACGATATGTGATTTTTCACTCACAAAATCACTATAAAAAATAATCAACTTCGTGTGATTGAACAACAAAGTTACATCCGTACTAACAGTAATTCAATTTAATAAATACAGTCGCTAGCATGAAATAGCTCTTTCTACAGCTCTAAGAAGAAAAGATGATACGGGCAGCCCAACTTCAGGACATTCCTGAAATTTTAAATGTCGTGCACGACAGTATTCGATCATGTATCAAAGACCACCATCGCCATGAAAGTACGATTCAAATTTGGCTAGAAAATAAGACTCAATCCAACCTGATTATGTGGATGCACTATAACGACAGCTGGGTCTATGTACTCAATCAGCACGTAGTGGGTTTTATTATGGTCAGTGACCAAGGGCGTATTTTACTCAATTATATTTCATCCGCTGAACAACAACGCGGCATTGGGAAAGCTTTATTAGAAACTGTTATTGAACATCTTAAACGTAAGAAAATTCGTCAAATGAGTTTAGAAAGCACTCAAACGGCATTTCCTTTTTATCAAAAACATGGCTTTCAAATCCATGCCCAAGACATCCCAAATCCCAAAATGGTGGCTATGGTTAAACTCTTATGCTAAGGGCAATTGACCAAGGCCTGATTCACCTAAAAATCACTCAGTTTCATATGATGCATTCGGCATTTTCATCTGATCACGGCCTGCTTCTTTGGCTTGATACAGTTTTAAATCAGCCGCTTTCATAAGGTCGTGAATATTGGCATAACTCGTTTCACGATCCATCCACGACACTCCCATACTCAAGGTCACATAATCTTTACCATCTAGGCGGTTATGATGCTCAAAACGCGCACTACGCACCGCGTCTAAAACGGTTTGCATAATCTGGCTAATAATCACAAGTGGGACATTATATAAAACAATAGCAAACTCTTCCCCACCATAGCGTGCTAAGTAGGCATTATGTGGCAGTACCGCACCAATCACTTTGACCAGATTTTGCAGGACTTCATCACCCTTTAAATGCCCATAGAAATCATTATAATTTTTGAAATAATCGACATCCATCATGGCAAAAACCAAAGTTGCATGACTATTTTGTTGTGTTTCAACAAAGCGCTGCTGAATTTCTTGATTCAATGCACGGCGATTATAGGCGCCTGTTAAAGCATCAATTTGAATTTGATATTCGAGTTTTTCATTTAAGTCATGTAATTGAGAGGTGCGCTGTTGCACTTTTTGGTCTAGAGAATCATTCAGTTCAATTAAATTATTATTTAAACGTTCGGTATGGTAAGTCTGATAGGCATAGTTACGCGATTGCTGGAACATCACCAAAAGTGCATACAGACTGGTAGAGATGAAAGATAGATGAATCGAATCAATCACATGTAGTGTTAGCAAAAAGTCATGAATAAACGACATACACAACACAATCACGGCGCAAAAATTAAGCTTCGAATACTTTTGTTTGGTCTTTAAGGTTATGTAAAAACCATAAGCAAAATTCAGTAAAATAATAATACTGAAAAATGCACTATAAAAAGCCAGCTGCTCAAAAACTTCCTGCTCAGATAATAAGGTGATGACGATATTCAAGGTCAAAACCAACATGGAAATGGTATAAATCCAATGCTGTAAATAGTGTTGATCAAGCAAATACATATAGCTCAAAAAGAACATGACCGCTAAATAGATAAATAAATATTCTAAACGGATTCCCCACAACCAATTGATATCTAAGAAAGTCGTGTAGGCATAAGGCGCGGTAAAAAGATTGTGTAAGGCAAGAAATAGAATAAAAATGCCAAAGACGAAAATACCTTTACTATTTCGCTCATCCGAACCACGGAAAATAGAAAACATAGTGGTGAACAAGCCTACACCAAACACTGCGCCACAGATCATGGCGATACTCATCATCAATTGTTGATAATGCCGATTGATCGTTTTAGCAATGCCAATATGCATGGGGCTTTCAAGTCCACCACCTAACTTATTAAAGTTTGAGGCCTGTATGCTCAGAGTGAAATAAGGACGATCTGGAACAAAATAAGCAATCCGCGGTGCATTTTCTGTTTGTTGTGCTTCTGCATTATCGGCAACATCTCCCAAACGGACTAAAAAGTCTCCATTGAGATACACCCGATAAGCTCCAGATTGGTTGGGGATGTGAATGGCTAACCTTCGCCCAATAAATTGTTCAGGAATTTTGAAATGTGCAATAAAGGTACCGTAACCTATATTACTGCCAGTAAGTTCCTTAAAAGAAACCGGCAATTCCGTTGCTTTTGAAATTAATTTAGGATTGGGCCGAGTAATCAGTTCATGGTCATAATAAGACCACGTTCCTTTTAAATAACTAGTGGTTTTTTCGCCAAACTGAATAGCGTTGACATTTTTTTGATGTAAATAATACTCTGCGGGTTCGGCTTCATATTGCGCCCACGTCGAAGGTATTAGACTTAAAATTAGCAGACAGCTGAGAATAAACCAGATCAACGGCTGTTTGCTCAATGAGCTATACAAAAGCGACTCTTCCCTTAAATACGCTCTGCCTAAGGATTAATCTACAAATGTTTTTCTTAAAAACCAAGTGTTTTTACAAATGAATCAAATACATCCTTGTAATTGGCTCATTATCACTAATTTTGATTAATCACGTGTTTTTACATCATACAATTCAATTTCAAAAATCAAATTTGAATTGGCAGGAATAATATTGCCCATTTTACGCTCACCATAAGCCAAATGTGATGGCACGATGAGTTTACGTTTACCACCCACTTTCATGCCCATAATCCCTTGGTCCCAACCTTTAATGACACGGCCTGTCCCAATCACAGTTTCAAAGTAGTTCCCGCGATCTAAAGATGAATCAAACTTGGTTCCATCTTCTAACCAGCCCGTATAATGCGTAGTGATTAAAGCACCTTTGACTGCTTCTTTGCCTTCACCGACAACCAAATCAATAATTTCTAATTCTGCGCTCATGTTCTCGCTCCAACCTGTTCAATCAATAAATCTAGTTAAACTGCTTGTTTATTGCAATTGCGTCCACTCAATAATGGCTTGAGCATGGTCACCAATTAAGGTCCACTCTCCATCCATCACATTCAACTGAAGTTGCATGGTACGCTCACATAGGGCTTGAACCGCTTCAGTACTTGCAGTCGACAACTGCCAGATTTCTACATTGTTCAATGTCTTCAACTTACTGTTACGCTTATACCATTCATCGACCGCTGTGCCATAAGTGACAATCGCCACTTGCTTACAACGTGCACTGGCTTTTTTCACTTTATCTTCGTCTGGGCTGCCCACTTCAATCCATTTCACCAACTGACCCGTTAGGTCTTTTTCCCACAGCGCAGGTTCATTGGTTTCAAATAAATCTTTGGTAAACTCTAAAGCTTCATCCGCAAAACGTGCAAACGCTAACAAACGCACCATCAAACGCTCAATGGTTTCTGAAGGATGCAATGCCAAAGTCAGTTGATAGTCCCCATATTGGTGGACATCCATATTGGCAATATTCAAATCTGCCTTATAAATTGTAGCTTTAAGCGCCATACGTACCATCCTCAAATTTGCCGACTAGCATATAAGATTTCGTCCTTTTTTGCTTAAAACAATTTAAGTCATTGCTCAATGCGACATGCAAAAAGTGCGCTTTCAAAACCCATCCAATCTCTTTCATTTTGAACAATCAACTCAACTCGGTTATCAATCCCTTCTTCAACATCTTGATAGTTAAATTGTTCAGGATTGAAATTAAATGCCTTCCACCCCTGATTGGTATGGAAAATTCCTTTAATCCGTCGCCAATCTTGCTGTTCACAAAGTAAATCTAATAAATCGTAAAAGTCAAAAACCCAACGTTTCGGCATTTTCCAACCTGCAACACTATAACCTTGCGCTGTTTCTACATAGTGATACGGCAACTGTTTAATCTCGGGAAAATCTTGTTGAGTCGCTTTCAACTGTTGCTGAACGCTCAGTAAAGGCTGCTTAAATCGTTTTGTTCCGATGTAGTCAAAATCAATTTGTGCAAGCTCAATCTTGCCCTGCTCTGCCATCAGCCACTGCTGAGCATAAGGCTGATATTCGGTTTGCAGTTTTTCAAGAGCCTCTTGATCTGCTTTCTGCATTTGAGCTTGATGTGAAACCACCACAATCTGCGCCGCTTTCAATTGATCCTGATAAAGATTTTGTGCTGTCCATGCATGATCATGTAAACGCGAACCATCCAGCACCGTGATCGGTGCACGCATGTGCAGGGTCGAGTGCCAATGTGGCTCGGTCAGTTGCTCTAGTAACTGTGCGGGATGTCCTAAGCCTGTGGGTTCAATAAACAGCCGATCAGGCTTTTGTTCTGAAAGGAAACGAGACAGTGCAATTTGCATCGGTAGTTGGCTGCTACAACATAAACAACCACCAAGTAATTCTTTCACCGCATAGCCTTCCGTTTTTGGCATGAGCTGTTGATCTACGCCAATTTGCCCAAACTCATTCATAAGTACCGCCCAAACTTCATGTTCAGGTTTCTGACCTAACAAATGCATGAGCAAAGTAGTTTTACCCGCGCCAAGAAAGCCCGAAATAATATGCGTAGGAACCGCCTGCGGCATCGGCATCAGTTTCAAAATTTTATACCTAGCATGGAATATGATAAAAACAGCACAATAAAATAAGCCATCATCTTAATTTAAATAACCAATTTTCTCATCTCAAATCCATGGCATCGAACACTCAGCATTCAATTGACTGACATTTCATTCATCGATACCCGTATTAGACAAACTTCCTTACATTTTACTCAATACTGAAATTAGGGTTTCGCACTTAATTCTCATGCTTTGTACAGTTTATGTGAGTTTTCAAACATTTAAATTGCACATTTATTCCTCACTTCCTCTCAATCTCTTCACAAAAAGCTTCTACTTGTTACTTAAAGCTCACCATTTTTTCATCATCTGTAGTTTTAGGTAATGTGCACTTTTCACATTGTTGCTTCGATTGAACCGCAGATATTCAGGCGATAGCATGAAGCTCAGTTCAAATTGATGTGATGATCAGTCTGAACTATTTTTATCTATAAAATATAAGGATGCCAAAACCATGAAACTTTCTCACTTAATTATTGCAACATCTTTAACAGCTGCGAGCTTTGCAACTTTTGCTGCACCTCAACAAGCGCCAGCTCAAGAAGACAAAGTTGTAGTATCAACCCAAGAAACAGCTGAAACCACAGACTTAAGTGCAAATGCACCAGCTTCGGAAGCATCAGCAGAGCAACCGAATCAAGAAAAAGCCGCTAAATAATCGAAATGTTGCAAGATCCAGTGGCTTTACTCTCCTGCTGGATCACAACAACTTTTTAGCGTTACTTGAAACCAAGACATATCCTGTCTTGGTTTCTTTTTATTTATGCGCATGGACTATAGAAATTCGAGATCAACAGGTGCAGAACGCCAAATTAGCGTAGTTTGCCCATATGGGCCTCTATTCAAAACATCAACGTCAGACATAAAAAAAGATCCCCTATGTAGGAGATCCTTTTTTAAAACTTAACTATGTGAGGCTTTTTTATAAATACTGCACGAAGGATGATGGTTCTCTTGTAAGCGCGCGACCTTACGTTGTTCTGCTGCTTCAAAACGACAACGCTTCCAGTCATTGTCCAAATTCAACGCAGGAATTTGTTTTGGCTTACCATTTTCATCTACCGCGACCATGGTGAAGTAACAACTATTGGTATGACGCACGGTACGCTTTTGAATATTTTGTGCTTCAACACGAATACCAATTTCCATCGAAGTACGGCCGACATGGTTCACACTTGCCAAGAAAGTCACTAACTCGCCCACATGAATCGGCTCTTTAAAATTAACTTTATCAACAGATAAGGTCACCACATAACTTCCTGAAAAACGACTTGCACACGCATATGCCACTTGGTCTAACAGTTTCAAAATGGTGCCACCATGCACATTTCCTGAAAAATTCGCCATATCAGGTGTCATTAAGACCGACATAGTGAGTTCAGACTGGTCATCCGCAGCCGCAGCAATTTGATCTAATGGGGACATCGCGTTCTCTAATTAGTAAGATAATAGGATATGTGACATTTATTATATCGGTTTTGAACGCTAAATTTGGTAACAAAACCATCATTATTATTTATAGTGATTTAAGTATCATTCAAAAAAATATATATAAAGAAGACTAAGCTTTTGAATCTATAAGCCTTCTTTAAATTTTAATTTATTCAAAAACATTGTCGCTGTGATATTTTCACAGCATATAAATGGCTTTTTAGCCTGATTGACTGTATTTCGAGTTATAGAGATGTATAAAAGCCCATTCAGGCTTTTATTTCTACATCACGCGTGATCAATGCGTTCTTACTTGAATACTTTGAATATTCAATTTTTGCTTATAATTTTTCTGCGCAAAAACTTTTTGAATCTGTCCTAACTGCGCAACGGTTGCATCGACCCCAGCTTGCATGGTCAACTCACGTCCGCTGACATCAAAAATATGTACTTTCTCACGCAAGTCTGGCTGAATCACAATATCTGCATTTTTCAGCTCAATTTGTGCAAGGTTCTTTTGCATGATATTGATATTTTGGTTAAACAGCCCCCAAACATTTGAGGTTTCGGTATACATTGGCTGCGCCAGAATATCGACCGCGATAATAATATCCGCCCCTAACTTACGTGCCACATCAACAGGCACGGGACTGACTAAACCGCCATCCACATATTCATCAGCACCAATTTTAGTGGGAATAAACATACTCGGGATCGACACCGATGCCCGAACCGCTTGCCCAGTATTGCCATAGTTAAAGACGACTTTTTTGCCTTCTTTTAACTGCGTGGCCACCACATACATCGGGATAGGTAAGCGTTGAAGTGGAATGTCGTTCACTTGCTCATTGACATAGTCTTCAACTTTTTGACCATCAAAGAAACCTTTCATGTCCAAACGAATATCGCGCACATCATTGGCTTTCATATTCAGCGCAATATCACGAATTTGATTGGCATTTTTTCCGCTAGCATACAGTGAACCAACGATACTACCGGCACTGGTTCCCACTATAAAGTCGGGACGAATCCCCGACTGCTCTAAAACTTGAATTGCGCCAATATGTGCATAACCACGTGCACCACCACTCCCCAACACCAAGGCAATAATTGGACGGTTTTGTTCTTTTTTGAGCTGTTTAAAATTGATCTGGTTGAGTCGCTCTTGGGCTTCCCCTGACTCAGTTTCGGCTGAAAAAGCCTGACTTGGCGTTTCTTGAGCCACTTTGGGCATGCTTTGACAGCCTGCTAAAGCGAGCAATGTAAACGACATAAGGCTAAGTTTAATGTTCAACATGATTCACCGAAGTTGGGATAGCGCGAAATTTTCCAGCAGCATAGTGTATGAAAATCAGCAGTCCAAGTACTGTTGTTTTTCGTAAAAGCGTCATATTCACCTATTATAATCTGTTTCAATTTGTCAGCATAATTCAAAATGCGCACTCAGCATCTCACTTGCATCTTTCTGCACTTTTTAAAATTGGGCTACTTGTCTTTTGGTGGGCCTGCTGCTCATTTGATGTTTTTTCACCGTCATTTTGTACAGCAACTTGGGTGGTTGAATGATGCTGAATATGCCCAACTGGTTGCTCTCGCTCAATTGCTCCCAGGGCCGACCAGCAGCCAAGTGGGTATTGCCATTGGTTATCAACTCCAAGGCTACCGCGGTGCGTGCGCGGCTTGGCTCGGTTTTACTTTGCCGTCTATGCTCCTCATGGCATGTTTCGCGGTACTGGGTCAGCAGTATTTCAATCAACTCAGTGCGATGACACTACATAGCATTCAGTTGATCGTTTTTGCTGTAGTGATCTGGGCCTTTTGGCAAATGTTGACAAGTTTCTGCCAAACTATTTGGCAATATGTGCTGATGTTACTTAGCACCTTGTTTCTTTACTTCGCCCCATGGTCATTCAGCCAAATTATCGTCATCTTAGTTGCTGCTCTCGTCGGTATTTATTTCGCATCAGATTCGACATCAAAGCTCCAAGACAGCAGCTTAAAATCAAAAGTCCAAGCAAAGCAGACTTATCTTTGGCTCATTGCCTTTGTTTTGCCTTTTGTAGTTTTTATGGTGTGGCATTCATCTTCTTCACTCTTCTCACAGAGCCTGTTCAGTTTTTACCAAGCAGCATCTTTGGTTTTTGGCGGTGGGCATATTATTTTGCCACTTTTACATCAGGACTTCGTCGCCAACCATATTTTATCTGCCGAACAATTTGACTTAGGTTATGCGCTGGCTCAACTCATGCCCGGCCCCTTATTTAGTTTCGCCAGTTACTTAGGTGCTTTACTGCCTTTAACGCCCTTTGTTTGGCTGAATGTGGTTCTAGCAACTTTAGCAATCTTTCTGCCCTCATTCTTTTTAATCTTTGCAACCTTACCCTATTGGTCTTGGCTTATGCAGCAAGCTGCAATACGAAAAGCCGTAATTGGGATCAATGCGGCAGTGGTCAGTTTACTGCTGTATTTGGTGCTGCAAATGGGACAAAGTTATTTCAAGCATTGGACTGACTTAGTTTTTGTGGTCGCTGTTATTTTACTGCTTCGAACCAAACTCCCGATTTGGCTAAGCCTGATTTTAAGTTTTGCACTGTATCAGCTGTTCTTTTACTTTAGCGGCTAAATAGCCATAAAAAAGCCCCTATCAATGTAGAGGCTTTTTTATGTACTAAATAATTACCAAATGTCTGATTTCACTTTGTCTTTAAATTTAGGATGATTATCCAATTTAAACACAGGCTCTTTCACACCTTGTTTCAGCTGTGCCAAATAGTCTTTTAACAGCATCAATAAGAATGGTGTTAACAGCAAAATAGCAAACAAGTTAATGGTGGCCATAATGCCCATGAACAAATCGGCAGTGTTCCAAATGAGAGGCACACTCATCACTGAACCGAGATACACCATAATCAAAACAAAGATACGGAAGACAAACATCACCTTGGCATTGTTATTGATAAATTGCACATTCCCTTCAGCATAGGCATAGTTACCAATGACTGATGAAAAGGCAAACATGAATAAAATCGTTGCAAGGAAGTCATCACCCCAAGAACCAATTTGGCTCTCTAAAGCCATTTGGGTGAGCGTTACGCCTTCAAAGCCCGCATCATGATAAAGTCCTGAGGCCAAAATAATAATCGCGGTACATGAACACACCACGAAGGTATCCACAAATACACCGAGCATTTGTACCAAACCTTGGTTTACAGGGTGCTTTACATCCGATGCAGCTGCCGCATTCGGTGCTGAACCCATACCTGCTTCATTAGAGAATAAACCACGTTTAATCCCCATCATCATTGCCATAGAAACCATCGCACCGAAGAAACCACCAGCAGCAGCTTCAAACTCAAAAGCTTTAGAGAAAATGAGTTGGAAAATATCGGGTAAAATAGCGTAATTAATTACGGCGATATATAAAGCAACAGCCAGATACAACAAGGCCATCAATGGCACAAAACTTTCTGCCACTTTGGCAATACGTTTGATTCCACCAAAGATAATCATCGCGGTCAGCAAGACTAAACCTAGTCCAACCCAAGACACTACAATATGAATGCCACCGAGTTCAAATGCTAGATTGGCTTTATCCCATCCCCATGCATGTGCTGTCGCACCCGTAATCGCATTGGCCTGTACTGCGTTAAACACAAAACCATAGGTTGAAATAAGCGCAACAGCAAAGACTACACCCAACCATTTTTGTTTCAGGCCTTGGGTAATATAGTAGGCAGGTCCACCACGGAACTGTTTATTTTCTTGGTCGCGCACCTTGAACAACTGTGCAAGAGATGACTCAACAAAAGCCGAACTCATACCCAAAAATGCAGTGACCCACATCCAAAATACTGCACCCGGTCCACCAATCGCAATTGCGATCGCAACACCCGCAACATTACCTACACCTACACGGCTTGCAAGCCCAGTGACAAAAGCCTGAAAAGGTGTAATGCCATGATCATCATCACATTCCTTACGGCTTGATTTCATGACCTTGATGCTGTGCAAAAATAAGCGAACCTGTACTGCACCCGTAATTAGGGTGTAAAACAAACCGACCGCAACAAGGAAAATCACCAAAAAGTCCCACAGAGGTCCATTCAGTGTATTCACCCACCCGAGTAATGTTTCATTTAATTGATCATTCATCTCGATATCCTAATTATTGTGAGAGACCTGAAAGCAAAAAAGCCCTAGTTTCCTAGGGCAAATTGCATTTCCAATTAGTTAAAATATTGCAAAATAGACTGAATGACAGCAACGTTAATCAAGTCTACAAAGAATGCGCCACATAAAGGCACAATCAAGAATGCCTTGTGCGAAGGACCATACATGTTGGTAATCGCCTGCATGTTTGCAACCGCAGTCGGGGTTGCACCCATACCAAATCCACAGTGACCCGCAGATAGCACCGCAGCATCGTAGTTTTTACCCATCACACGGAATGTCACAAATGCAGCATATAGGCCCATCGTAATCGTTTGTGCACCTAAAATAACCACAAGCGGACCAGCAAGGTCAGCCAATTGCCATAATTTCAATGAAAGCAAAGCCATCGCAAGGTACAACGACAATGATGCATTACCAAATACATCAATCGCACGGTCAAAGATTTGGACTTTGAAAATACCTTCCAACACATTACGTAAAATCACACCGCCTGCAAGCGCCCAAACGAAAGTCGGTAACTCAAGCATTGTGCCTTTCATATGGCCAGTCATAAAGTCAGCAAAAGCCAAACAGCCTGCAAACAAACCTAATGTGGTAATCGCATTATCCGCAGTGATTAAACGCACACGATGTGGATATTCAAACGGTACATATTCTGATGAATTAATATCAGTCAGTGGTGTGTTATCACTCTTTTCAATTTGTTCATTGGTACGTGGCGTCGCCAATTGATAGCGGTTAATGAGTAACTTCGCTAGAGGACCACCAATCAAACCACCAATAATCAAACCAAATGTCGCACTCGCCATACCCAAAGCTAATGCACCTTGGATACCATGTTTAACTTCTAGAATTTCACCCCAAGCACCCGCAGTACCATGACCACCAGTTAAGGTAATTGAACCTGCAATCAAACCAATAAGGGGGTCAATGCCCAATAAGGTTGCAAGGCTAATGCCGACAAAGTTTTGCACCACAATAAATGAAGCGACAGCCATCAAGAAAATAACCAGACCGATCCCGCCCTCACGCAATTTGGCAAAGTTTGCACTTAAACCAATTGAGGAAAAGAAAATCAGCATAAAGCTTGTTTGCAATTCGCTACTGGTCGTGATGCTATAGCCCCAAAGACTATGCACAACCAAGGAGATAATCGCTGCAACTAAACCACCTGCGACAGGCTCAGGAATGTTGTAGCGTTTCAAGAAACCAATTTTATTTACCAAGAAGCGGCCAAGTAACAAAACGATGACAGCAGCAATCAAGGTATAAAAAGCGTTAAAAGTAAATTCCATGACAATTGTCCATAAAGCGGATGCTTAGATTTTGTTATCTGGCTAATAAGCCACCGAATCCATTGATACTTCAAGAGATATTTCGTAAATCTGAGACAAACTCAGTCTTGCGTATGGAAATTCAGGCAACGGGTAAATTGGTAACAAACTAAGCGATCTGATGCATAACATGTTCAGTTCTACACGATGAGTAAACTGAAATAACGTAATGCCCAATAATGTTTGGACACAGATACGGTTTTTTGAAAAAAATCACAAAACCGCCCCATATTGGCTCAAAAACAACCAACAAAAGTACAATATGGGCGAAAGACCGACATTATGCAGATTTTTTATAGATAATCTTTATTTTTTTACAATAATTTCCAACTATTTCTCTTATTCTTTTCTGACTTAATACTTAAGTCTATATTCAAAATGTATTTAGTCTGTATAAATTTCCCTACTCAAACAAAACAGGAGCCTAAAGCTCCTGTTTTTTAAACCGCAACTATTTCATCACATGATTAGAAGCTGTATTTCGCCATTAAGCCAACACGGTTGTCTTTGTAGCTATCGCCAGCAAAGGTATCACGTTTACCATTGATATATTCAACACCTAAGTCCAATGGCTTAACTGGTGAATAGATGAAGTTAATCCATGCTTGATAAACTTCTTCGTTTGCAGCTGTGTTTAAACGCGCGTAATCAGTACCATCATCTGCAAATAGAGCACCATACGCTAAAGTCGAACGTAATTTTTCGTTGAATTTATACGTACCACCGACTTGCACACCAAACGCTTCATTTTGCTCGATATTGCCATTTGCAGGATCTACATAAAATGCAGTGTTGCTTCCGTATAAGTAGTTGCTATTGCCCTGTACATAAGACACATCAGCACTGAGTTTTAACGGATCAATCACTTGATAATTTACACCTGCAGCTAAGCCCCAACCTGTTTTATCATCACCAGATGATTCAGATTTATATTGTTCCACTAAGCCACGAACCGATGCATTCGCTTTACCATCAGCAAAACCTTGCGTTAATTTTGCAGTTAATACTGGTAAGCTATATTTCACATTTGAAGATACATTTTCGCTGTCGGCAGCATCCCACTCTGTAGCAGTACCATTCCCTTCTTCCGCAGCAATAAATAATTTCGTTGCAGGCGCTAAATTAAAGCCATAACGGACTTGTGGAATACGAGTTGTACCACCACCCACGTTAGTCCCAAAGTCAATCATTTCTGGTGCGTGGTTAGACAGGAAGTTAGATGTGGTTTGACCAAACAACCAGTTGTTATAAGTCAAATACGCATGACGAATTCGAAGGGCTTCATTTGTTCCAGCGAAGTCGACTTCTACTTTACCACCCAGTTTGTTATCGCCAGCCACATTGGTATTGAAATCTAAACCTAAGCGTGTAGTTTTCGCTGTTGCACGGAGTTTGTCTTTAGTCTTACCATCTGAACTTGCAACTTTGTTGAAGTCGTCATCATGACCTTCAATAATATAGTTTGCATCGCCACGAACAAAACCATACAGGTTAATGTCTGCGCCAGACTTAGATTTTAACGAAGACAGTGGAGATTCAGCTTTTACAGGAGCTGGCTGTGCTTTGACTTGTTGAATCTGAACGGCTTGTTGTTGTTGAACTTGTTGTTGCTGTTGCATTAAAGCTTTTAACTCAGCAACTTCAGCGCGTAATTGAGCGAGTTCTTGTTGTTCTTTGGTTGCAGCATGAGTTGTTGTCATCATCAGAGCAGCCACACTAAGTGCTAGGCTTTGAGCGATAAATGGCTTTTTATTGAGGGCTAAACGCATACACAAACTTCCTTTATTACATTGTTAATAGTGAATCAAAAATTCCATTTCAGTAAAATTTTTTGCACAAAAGACCACTCCGTTTTGGTCTTTTCATATGCAAAGTAATCTTATAAAGATGAAAAATCGCACATTTCGATGTTTTAAGATATGACCTTTTATTACTCTTGCCACTAAAGTCTAATGCACACAATTTCAAACGATAATTGATGTTATTCGCGATTGGCTTTGAAGCATCAAATTACAATTTAGACAGACTTTTGCAATAATTAAGTAACAATTCTTCATATTTTCTTAAATATAGACTGAGTTTTATTTGAGATCTATATTTTTTTCTTATAACTAAAGTCTTAGTCTAATAGATAGCCATCTATGCGCAATGATGGGTCAAAATCACAGCTTTGCACCAAAAAAGCCTAACTATTCAGACTATTATTGAGCATGATAAATAAAATATCCGCAAGCACGAATACACGATTATGGCAAATAGATGTGCTCATAGGAAAACTCCTAACAAAATGTTTGAGCAAACTCGTCAAACTCAATTTAGACCGTCTGAACATCCTGAAAAAACATCTAATAATAAGAAACTTTTGCATATTATCCAGAAAAATGGATTTCGCCTTTTATTGAGCACCGCAGCGAAAATGGTTAGGGCTCGTATGGCTTGCTTAATATTCAAAAAGGTGAAAAAGCGAAAATCGCACAGCTGCAATCATGTAATGACCAATCTTTTTTAACGCACCTGTCGGACTATTCTTCGCAGTCAATCAAGCCTTAAACATCTGCGCGAAAATGGATATTGCCATGATGAGAAATGTCATGACTTCAGTCAAAGCACAAGGTTCAGACTCTTGTCACGAGCCGTATGGAATCACTTTTATGCTATCAATGTACAAGATGCTGAACTCGTCTGCGGCATGGCACTGGGTTATGCGGATCCTGAGCAGATCGTCAATCGCTTTATAACACATGGCGTACCAGTTGAAGATTTTGCAGTATTCTTAAACAATGAGTGAGATTTAAAGCATTCATTTAAATAACAAAAGAGACTAAAATGAGTCTCTTTTTTTATATAGTCACAACTTCAATTTTTAGGCTTTTTCGTGCTCAAGCTTAAACACATAATACAAAGCCAAAGCCACAAAAATAGCCATGACAATGGCCATATTCAAAAGTGCCGACCAGAGTAGAAAATTAAGAATCACACCACAAAGTAGACCACAACCAAATTGCATACTGCCCATAATCGCACTGGCCGTTCCTGCCCGTGCACCCTGCTCAGACATTGCAATCGCCATGGCATTTGGCCCTGTAAAACCAATTGCTGCGACAGCGAGAAACATCCCTGCACATACGATATATAAGGGCGCATGTGTCATGCTACCCGCTACCAACAGCAGCCCCACACCAGCCAACTGCAAAAAACTGCCTAATTTTAAGCGCTGAAAAACACTTAACTTTTGTGCCAAGCGCTTATTTAAGGTTGAGAACAGCATAATCCCAAGCGCATTGGCACCAAAGGCATAGGCAAAAACTTGCTGACTTAAGCCGTAACCATCCATCAGAATGGCAGCAGAAGCACTGATATAGCAAAAGAGTACAGCCCCAGCAAAACATCCAACAAACATCGGACGTCTAAAGCTCGAATCTTGCAGAATCGCCCCGTAGAGGTTTAAAACTTGATTAAAGTTAAGCTTTAAACGGCGCTTCGGATCTAAAGTTTCTTCAAAGAAAAAGTGTACGCAGCACAGGCTTCCCAAACCAACGACCATCAAAAAGGCAAAAATACTATGCCAACTACTGAAACTCAGCACCAACGCGCCTAAACTCGGTGCAATAATCGGCGCGATGGTGGTCACAATCATCATACTGGCAAATGCTTGAGCTGAGGCTTGCATATCTAAACGATCACGAATCGCAGCACGGGCAATCACCACGCCCACACAACCGCCTAAGGCTTGCAAAACCCGAGCGGCAATGAGACTCCACTCACTGTTTGCAAACACACATAGTAAACTGGCAATAATGTAGAGACTTAGGCCAAAATACAGCGGTTTTTTCCTTCCAATTCGGTCACTTACCGGCCCATAAATCAATTGTCCAATCGCCAAGCCTAAGAAGTAGGCAGGTAAGCTGTTTGCCACCATTTGTGTGCTTACCCCAAAGTCATTCGCCATTTGTGGCAAAGCAGGCAAATACATATCAATAGACAGTGGACCGAGTGCAGTCAGTGAAGCAAGTAAGAGAATCCAAGCGTTGGAATAGACCGCTTTTTCCTGTGTAGTCGACATAGGATTAATTTATGTTTTGGAAGGAGAGTTTGCAGACAAGTTTACACGCTCCATAGTATGATTTATACCAGAGCAGGTGAAATTTCACATATTCTCATATTTGAAAATTGTCCAACCCTAAGCGACAAACAAAGGTGCCCTTTGAAAGCATGGCTGACCAGTCTAAAACAGGCTACTTATAATACAACCTTCATGTATAACCTCCGCATGGTCATTACTTTTGCAGGGACTGCTTTTGTTCCATATTTTATGGGTTTTCAACTGGCAACTATTCCGCTGACACTCGGTGCAGTTGCTGCGGGTTTAAGTGATATTGATGACCGCTTTTCCGTGCGGATCATGAATTTAATTTTTACCTATATTGGCTTTTTCATTACCGCAACGTCTATTTACTTTTTATTTCCGCACCCAATTTTATTCGCACTGGGTCTAATCGTTTCGTGTATTGGTCTGATTTTACTGGGTTCACTGGGACGTCGTTATGCCACGATTTCCTATGGTTGCTTAGTGGTTTCGGTTTACTCCATGCTCGGTGTCGGACTTTTTGACAACTGGTATACACAACCGTCTCTGCTAGTGATTGGGGCAATTTGGTATAGTGTTATTTCAACCATCAGTTTTCTGCTCTTTCCCGTTCGTCAGGTACAGGACAATCTATCGAAGTGTTATTCCTCACTCGCCGATTTTCTGTTTGCAAAATCCAACCTGTTTGATGTCGATATGACAGCAAACAGCTATCAACAGAGCATGATTGAACTGTCGTTGGAAAATGGTAAATTAATTGCAATTTTCAACGACATGAAAACCGCCCTACTCACCCGTTTAAAAGGTGACCGTGGACAACGGGATACCCGTCGCAGCCTGCAATATTATTTTGTGGCGCAAGATATTCACGAGCGTGCAGATTCAGCACATATTGACTATCAAAAACTGGCGAAAATTTTTCAACACAGCGATATCTTATTCCGCTTTCAACGAATTTTATCTATACAAGCCAAAGCCTGTAAAGACTTAAGCAGCAGTATCTTAAACCGGCAAACCTACACCCATAATAAACGCTTTAAACATGCTTTTGAAAACCTCCGTTTATCATTAGAAAAGCTCAGAGACGAACAACAGTATGACCAAATTTGGGTCAATGCTCTGTTTTCACTGTATCAAAACTTAAAATCGATTGATGCACAGCTACGTAACTTAGAAACTGAACGCAATATTAAACTCGATAAAGCTAAGCATATCGAAAGCCAGCTCAAAGATGATGACCTGAAAGGCTGGGATGACATTAAGGTTCGGATTAAACAACATCTCACTCCAGAATCGGTGTTATTTAGACACGCGATTCGTCTGTCTATCGTGCTGTTAGTTGGATATATCTTTGTTCAAGTCACTAACATTGAATATGGGTACTGGATTCTACTTACAGCCCTCTTTGTCAGTCAGCCCAATTTCAACGCAACCAAACGTCGTTTACGTTTACGTATCGTAGGGACGTTGGTCGGGATCATTTTAGGGTATGCCGTGTTGTACTTTGTACCTTCGATTGAAGGACAACTTCTCGTCTTGGTCATCAGTGGTGTGCTTTTCTTTGAGCTCCGCAGTAAACAATACGCTCAAGCCACCGCTTTCATCACCATCTTGGCGCTGATTAATTTCAACTTAGATGGTATGGGATACGAAGCTGCTCTTCCGCGCATGATGGATACCTTAATTGGCTGTGGTCTGGCATGGTTAGGCGTGAGTTTCATTTTCCCTGACTGGAAGTTCCGTCGCCTACCCCGCACAATTTACCGCTCGCTTTCCGCTCAATGTGATTATTTGGCTGAGGTGATTGAACAATATAAGTCTGGACGCAACAATGGCCTGAATTATCGTGTGGTCCGTCGTGCCGCACACAATACCGATGCCGAAGTTGCTTCACTCATTTCAACTTTAGCCACCGAGCCCGACTTTGACCCAACGCAAAAGAGCTTGGCGTTTGAGTTCTTGTGCCTCAATCATACCTTTATTAGCTATATTGCCGCGTTGGGAGCTCATCGTGAAAAAATTGACGACCCAGAAATTTTAGAATTGATGGATCGCGCTTTTGACAATATCCAAGGTGCGCTCCTGCGGGATGAAATGCCTGATTTAACTGCGCAAAATATGCTACAGACCATTCGTCAGCGTTTAAGCCAAAATAATGAGGAAGATCAGAAAGCATTGATTATTTTACAACAGCTTTCGTTGATGTTTAGCATCTTGAATCAGTTCAGTCGTTTGAAGCAAAGTTTAAGCCACGAACGGGATCATGAGGCCACAGAACTGGCTTCATTATAATTTGGGTGATTTTGGAACAATATACTCACTGAAATGCTCTAAATGATGCTAAACTTTTTGCAGTTTTAAATCTGTTACTTTCACTATGACCGCGAAAAATTTATACGCTTATACTTTACAGCCTGTGACCTATGAAATCACTGAAGCTGAACAACGCGATGCTCAATTAAAAATTTGGCGTAGCACAAACAAAATTAGCATGAAAGCTTGGATCATCATGGCTGTCGTTACAGCCCTTTCGATTCTTGGCCTAATTTTACTCAAAAATTATTCAACCATCTTTTGTTGGGTCGCAATCGCCTGCGTCGTGGTTTACCTTTTAGTCCGTAAATTCGGTTTAGAATGGTATGTGAAGCGCAAAATGAATGAGTTTCCAGTTCAGGAAATTAAAGGCATTCGTTTAGGTGTACAACCTCACGGTCTGATTATGCGCCAGCAAATGGGCATGCAAGAAGGTGTCGGTGCAATCGGTTGGAAAGACATCTACGAATGGTACAACACACCTGAGTTTTTGTTGATTAAATTCAAAGTGAAAGGCCAAGAAGGGGCATACATTCTGCCAAAACGCATGGATAGCAAAAACTTCTCGTTTAATACGATTCGTAAACATTTAAAAGAAACAGTTGGTGAAGCGCAGCCACTTTAAGTCTTGCTTTCTCCTCTGTAAAAAAACCTCCAACTTTTGGAGGTTTTTTTATATCCTAAACTCTCGAATACAAATGATAATGAGAATAAATATTAATTTCTAAATCCATATTATCTTCTCAATCTTCAGGTATAATTTCCGCACAACAAATCGCTCACCATTAAGTATCGCCATGTTTAAAAAAACATTTTTCCAAGTGCATTGGTTTTTGGGAATCACTGCGGGTCTTATCCTGTGGCTTATGGGCGTCACAGGGGCCATCTATTCTTATGAACAACAAATCTTAAAATGGATGAACCCAGATAGCTATACCGTTCAAGCAACACAAAACAATAAATTAACCCCTGCTGAGCTGTATCTACATTTCCAAAAACAAGATCCTGCCATCAAGATCAATAGTATTACGATTGCTCAAGAGTCAACCACTTCAAGTACGGTCAATATCGAGAAAGAAGGCGCACGTCGTGGTTATAACATGATGGTGAACCCGTATACTGCTGAAGTCCTACCCGAAGTTAAAGGCCGTGAGTTTTTTAACTTTATTCAACAGTTGCACCGTAATTTAACTGTCGGTCCTGTCGGTAAACAAATTACTGGCGCTTGTACCCTCATGCTTATTTTCTTTGTGTTGAGTGGCCTGTACTTACGTTGGCCCAAACGTCATTCCATCAAACAATGGTTTTTTATTAAACCTAAATTGAAAGGACGCAACTTCATTTGGGATTTGCATGCTGTTGTTGGTACTTGGGTAGTGATTTTTTATCTGATCTTGGCCTGTACAGGACTGTACTGGTCTTATGATTGGTGGCGCGATGGCATGTTTAAAGTCCTCGGCGTTGAACGCCCACAAGCACAAATGCAAGAAGGGCCCCGTCCAAATGCTGGTGCAGCTCAAGGCCCACGTGACGAACAGGCTGGTGCTCGTGGTGGAGAATCACGTGAGCAAGGTCGTGGCGGCCCACAAGGTGAGCACACAGCCCGTGGTGAACGAGGTCAAGGCGAACAACATGGTGAGCGTAAAGGCTTATCTCCAGAACAAGTACAAATTGCTTTAACCCAAACGTGGACAGGATTTAATGCACAAGTTGGTCGAGACTATTCAACCCTGACCCTAAATATTCCGAAAAAGCCCGATGGTACACTTGAGCTTTCATTTGTAGATGCAATTCCACAACATGAGCGGGCGCGAAACTCAGCGGTCTTCAACTATCAAACTGCAAAAATTGAAAAAATGGAGTTGTATGAGCAGAAGAAGCTGAATGAAAAAATCATGAGCAGTATGCTTCCTGTACACCGTGGTAGCTTCTTTGGCCCAATTTATCAATTCTTTGCCATGTTTGCATCACTGATGATGCCACTGTTCTTTGTAACCGGTTGGATGCTATATCTAAAACGTCGTAAGCAAAAGAAACTCACTCAGCAAGCTCGTGGTGGAGCTTTGAATGTTCAGGTTGATCCACATGCGAAACCATGGCTCATTGCTTATGCAACACAAACAGGTGTTTCTGAGCAAATCGCTTGGCGTACTGCAACCAGCTTACAAGAAGCAAGACAACCTGTAAGTGTTAAAGCTGTACAACACTTAACACAGGATGACTTAAAAGCTGCTGAGCAAGTGCTTTTTGTTGCAAGTACTTATGGCACGGGTGAAGCACCTGACTTAGCCAGTAGTTTTGAAAAGAAATTTTTAAATACAACTTTGGATTTGTCACACCTTCACTATGCCGTGTTGGCTTTAGGCTCTCAAGAATATCCTGACTCCTATTGTAGTTTTGGACATCGCATTGATAGTTGGTTAAAAGCCAATGGCGCACATGCTTTGTTTGAAACGATTGAAGTCAACAACGCAGATAACAACGATATTCAACGTTGGAACAGTGCTCTTGCCTCTGCAACCAAACTTGAGCTTCAAGCCATGAATATTGACAAAACCTTTGATCAATGGAACCTGGCACAACGTGAAGTACTCAATCCAAATAGTGTCGGAGCACATGCTTATAATATTGAGCTAAAAACCAACTTCGATGCAACATGGCAAGCGGGTGACATTGCTGAGGTTCAGCCAGGTAACAGCACCGCACGTATCCAAGCCTTTATGCAAAAGCATCACATTGCAGCACAGAGCATCGTTGAGTCTTTAGCCATTTCGATTGAGCAAGCGCTTTGGGATAAGAACCTCAACACAGAGATTGAGCCTTTTGCCAATTTGGAACATTTACTGGAACAGTTGAGCCCTTTACCTACACGTGAATACTCGATTGCAAGTGTACCAACTCAACAAGTGTTACGTTTGGTCGTGCGCCAACAGCAAGATTCAGCAGGTGAACTGGGCTTAGGTTCTGGTTGGTTAACCCAACATGCCGAGCTTCAGCAACCTATCGCACTACGTATTCGTACCAATGAATCATTCCACTTGATCAATGACAACCGTCCTATCATTTGTATTGGTAACGGCACAGGCATCGCAGGCTTAATGAGTCTACTCCATGCACGTACCCGCCTAGACTATACGCAAAACTGGTTGATCTTTGGTGAGCGTCAACGTGAACATGATTTCTTCTATCAAAGTACGATTGAAGCGTGGCAAACCACAGGCATGCTACAACGCTTAGATTTAGCGTTCTCGCGAGATCAGGCAGAGAAAGTCTATGTACACCATAAACTGCGTGAACAAGCCACTGAGCTTAAAACATGGGTTGAAAATGGTGCCGTAATTTATGTCTGCGGTAGCATTAATGGTATGGCGAGCGATGTCGATGCTGCCCTAATTGAAATCTTAGGCGAAGAAAAATTAGATCAACTCCGTCAAGAAGGTCGTTATCGTCGCGATGTTTACTAAACACTAAGTCTAAATGAAAAAACCGAGCCACAGCGCTCGGTTTTTTCATGCGTAAATTTGCTAGAATCATGCAAACGATAACCCACAAGCCTATATGCAAAAATCAAAAAGAGTCATTAGTTTTATTATCGGGTCATTACTGTTCGCAGACGGCTTGTATTTTGTTTTACAACTACGCTTTAATTTTGGCACCCTCTTGCCCTTATTGATTGGACTAGGTCTAATCATTTATGCACTGGCTTATCCTAAACTTATCGCCTATATTCAAACCACTACAATCAGACAATCAATATGGCGTTGGGCTTGGGCAATTTTCTTTGTTTGGGTTTTTAGCTTAGTCATTTTCTTCGTCTTTTTAGGGTTTTCAAATCAACAAAATACCCCTCATGTCGCTGCACCCGCTATTGTAGTTCTTGGGAGTGGTCTGAAGCATGGCAAACCGAGTCCAACATTGGCCAGCCGTTTAGATCAAGCGGCAAGCTATGCCAAACACCATCCCAACAGTATTATGGTCGTCAGTGGCGGCCTCTCCTTTCAGCAAAAAAATAGTGAAGCTGAAGCAATGCGACAATATCTGATTGATGTACACCATATCCCAGCACAGCGTATTTATACCGAAGATCAAAGCACCAGTACTGAGTTAAATCTGATCAATAGCAAAAAGATTTTAGCCAAACAGCATATTTCTCTCCAGCAACCGATTGCTATTGTGACCAGTGATTTTCATATCCCCCGTAGTCGTGCTATAGCCATACGTCAGGGTTATCAAATGCCTATCATGATCAGCGCTCAGACACCTCTTGCCACTCGCTATAATGCATGGTTACGTGAGTATTTTGCATATTGGAGTGGTTGGCTACTCAATGAATACTAAAATGGGATCATCTTGAATTAATGGAGGCGAATTGTCCGTGGCGATGGTAATTGTAATTGTTTAAATAATTCAGGCTTCTGCATTGAAAATTGATATAAATAGTTTTTGATATCTAATAATAATTTTTCTGGAGCAACCAAAACATTTTGCCCTTCTGGGCTTAAATTCATCGAGACCGTGGTTTTTTCTGAACGTAGGAATGGAATCACTTTTTCGACTAAATCGCTAAGACCAATACTTTGGATTTCGTAACCCGCCCAATTATCTTTCACTAAAAGCTGCGCTAAACCTTTACTCTGCCACATCGCAAAAGAACGTTGACCGGTTGGCGTGGCACATAAAGCCCAGCCATCTTGATATAAGGCAATAACATAACCTTGATGCACGATCGTTTCGATAAAAAGACGATAGATTTCAAGAGGATCGTAAGCAGTATTTTGGTTTTTAGACGCAGCTTTGCGTTGATATGGGTTTCTCATAAATCTGTCATATTTTAAAATTATTATTGCACAGAAGTGTATGAAAACAGCTTGAGATAAGCAAGGTTTTTACGATAAGGGAATATGGTGGGCGCTGACGGGATCGAACCGCCGACATTCTGCTTGTAAGGCAGACGCTCTACCAACTGAGCTAAGCGCCCTTGAGAAATAAAAATAGCGACGCTATTTTTATGATGCAAGAAAGAAATCTTGCTTGATTCCATTTACTAGCACAAGGGATCTAGAAAATGGCGCAGCGGACGGGGCTCGAACCCGCGACCCCCGGCGTGACAGGCCGGTATTCTAACCAACTGAACTACCGCTGCAACGGTAATTGCGAATGCAATTAGGGTCATTAAGCTTTACAGCTTGAATATGGTGGGCGCTGACGGGATCGAACCGCCGACATTCTGCTTGTAAGGCAGACGCTCTACCAACTGAGCTAAGCGCCCTGATTTAAGATTGTCAGTCTTAGTGTTCAAATTTAAGCTCAGGGACTTAAATTTATATTTTAAATGGCGCAGCGGACGGGGCTCGAACCCGCGACCCCCGGCGTGACAGGCCGGTATTCTAACCAACTGAACTACCGCTGCGTCGTAAAATATGGTGGGCGCTGACGGGATCGAACCGCCGACATTCTGCTTGTAAGGCAGACGCTCTACCAACTGAGCTAAGCGCCCTGATTAAGATTGTCAGTCTTAGTTTTTAAACTTAAGCTCAGGAACTTAAATTTAATCGATTCTTTGAATGGCGCAGCGGACGGGGCTCGAACCCGCGACCCCCGGCGTGACAGGCCGGTATTCTAACCAACTGAACTACCGCTGCATCGCAAAAAATCTGGTGGGCGCTGACGGGATCGAACCGCCGACATTCTGCTTGTAAGGCAGACGCTCTACCAACTGAGCTAAGCGCCCTCATTAAGGATTTTGTATAAATGGCGCAGCGGACGGGGCTCGAACCCGCGACCCCCGGCGTGACAGGCCGGTATTCTAACCAACTGAACTACCGCTGCACTTACACAAAGTCACTAATGTGGTACAAACAATATTAAAAATCTTAAGTGGCGCAGCGGACGGGGCTCGAACCCGCGACCCCCGGCGTGACAGGCCGGTATTCTAACCAACTGAACTACCGCTGCACGTAAGATCTTTAACGTAAAGGCTTGGTGGGCGCTGACGGGATCGAACCGCCGACATTCTGCTTGTAAGGCAGACGCTCTACCAACTGAGCTAAGCGCCCTTAACGTCTTTATCGTTTGTGAGGTGCATTATAGAGAATCTTTACAGGCTGTCAAACGCTTTTCGGCTTGTTTTCACTTTTTTGCAATCGAGTGATTAAAAAATAGGTCAAATGGTATAAAAACAAGTATTTTCTGTATGTTATTTAACATATTTGCGAAAATTAAAATGATTGTTCGCTAAATTTCTTTTCCTCAAAATACAGATTTTCTATGATTAATCCCCTTCTTCTACTAAATATTCATATTTTAAATTACAGCGCTGAATACTCAATAAAATAAGCTTGCACATTTTTTAACAGCTATTTTTAGATTTCAAGTTTATGTTCGGAAATATAAACCAGTGCATTGCAATCAATTAGTTCAAATAACTCTATGACATCCGTATTACGCATACGAATACAGCCATGCGACATCGGCATCCCCATGGGTTCACTATCTGGTGTTCCATGAATATAGATATAACGTTGATAGGTATCGCAGCCTTCCCCGCGATTGAAGCCCTCTTCTAAACCACTCAGCCATAAAATCCGAGACAAAATCCAGTCTCGCTCAGGAAACTGCTTGGCTAAATCGGTATCGTATACTTCACCTGTAGGCTTTCGAGCAATAAAAACGGCATTTTGAGGTTGCTCAGCACCATGCTTCTCAGCAACCAGATGCCAACCTCGCGGCGTTTTACCACTATTTTCAACTTCGCCAATGCCATTTTTTCCTGACGAGATCAGATAAAATTTATTCTTTTTAGGCAGCGTTAAAGTCTGTTCAGCCAGATCAATCAAGACGTCTGCATCAGCAATTACATAAGACATCAGTTGTCCTCTATTTGTTTTTTATCTATTACCGTATTGGGTTCTGGGCGTAACCATAACCATATTGCGACAAGCAGCATGGTGATATTGGTAAATAATTTCACCAAAAATGGTGCATTGGTCAATAGCATGATCAGCCCACTGATCAACATCATGATACTGGCAAACCATTTCGCTTTACGTGGTACAGTGCCATTGGCACGCCATGCTCTTAACGTTGCGCCATATTTAGGATGGTTGAGTAACCAAGCATCCATTTGTGGCCAGCCCTTAGATGCAGCCCAAGCAGCTAAGATCAGAAAAACAGTGGTTGGCATACCCGGCAACAGTGCACCGATAAAGCCTAGGATGACAAAGATCACCACTAAACAACGCCAAAACAACGTTTTCATACCACTTTCCTGAGCACCGAATTGCGGTAGTATAAAGTGTTTTTTAATTTTATCCGTTGTCCTTCTGCATATTTAGCTTCTTTTTTAAGGCACTCACATGCATCTCATTTCACAGCATCAGTTGTTCGAACCTTGGCTCCAATTCAAACATCCATTGGTTCGCCAGTTGGCTTTTGCTGTAGCAAGTCCAAACATTTTGTCTGCGTTGCCACTAGAGCTCGATATACAACATGCTTTTCATTTTCATCCCTCACATATATGGCAACAGCACTTTAAAACCTATTTACCTCGCCTTAAACAGCTCGATCAAGACCCGAAAGAACTCGAAGACTTTATAGCTCAACTGAAAAGTACCCGCCTGGGTCTGCGCTTTGAAATGTTCATGTGGTTTTGGTTACTGGATCATCGCTATCATGCTTATGAATTATTGGGGCATAGTATTCAAATCATTGAGGGTGCACGGACTACCGGTGAGCTGGACTTTTTAATTAAAAATACCGAAACCAATCAAATTGAGCATTGGGAAGTCGCGCTGAAATATTATTTAGGTGAAACAGATCTAAGCTTAACCACATGGTATGGGTTGAATCGTACCGACACTTTAAATCGAAAATTAAAACACTTTACCCATAAACAGTTTCAATTCCAGCAAGCTTTAGACACAGACATTCAGACGCGCTTTGCCGTTTTAAAGGGGCAACTTTTTCTCCCTCTAATAAATGGTTTTACAGCAGTTGATGCTTTAAACCAATACGCCCTCCCCAATTGGCTCAACCCAGACCGCCGACTGGGCACTTGGGGTAACATCATTCCAACGACCGACTTGAATTACTATCGCCTACAACGTCAAGAGTGGATTTGCCCAAATGCAGAAATCAGCAGCCAAAATGCACATTGGTGGACAAATGGCCTGTACTTACAAAATCAAAACAATCAGTTTTATATGTACCGAAATCCAAATTTGATTTTAACTTGATTTTGCAGAAGTTACTTTATACAAAAATACATAACGCAACATACGCTTACTCATCTCCTGTAAAACGATGCTATTGTTTAAAGTGTTTATTTTTTAATCTTTAAAAACATCAGAACAAAATCATTTGATGACAATACCAAAATTTTGGAGAGTGAAATGAAGAAAATTATTGCTAGTTCATTAGTTATGCTTTTTGTTTTAGCCGGCTGTAATACCGTCAAAGGTATTGGTGAAGATGTCTCTTCAGCAGGTAATGCTGTATCAAATACCGCTGAAAAAACCCAAGATGAAATCCGCAAGTAGTCAATATTTGTGTCAAAACCTTATCCATTGATAAGGTTTTTTTATTGCTAAGTTTCGCATTCCAGAGATTAATCGCCTATTATAGTGCCGACTGTTTTATTGACTTTGAAATGCGCATGACCTCTTCTGCTACTCTCGATTTAAGCCTCCAACTTTTACGTCAGCCATCGGTTACCCCCGTGGACCACAACTGTCAAAATATTATGGCTGAACGCTTAGAAAAAATTGGTTTCAACATTGAATCTATGCGCTTTGATGATGTTGATAATCTATGGGCACGAAAAGGCACTGAAGCACCTGTATTCTGCTTTGCTGGTCATACCGATGTCGTTCCTACAGGTAATTTAGATGCTTGGAACTCAGACCCATTTGCCCCTGAAATTCGTGATGGCAAGCTTTATGGTCGTGGCAGTGCAGACATGAAAACTGCCTTGGCCGCAATGGTGGTTGCTTCTGAGCGCTTTGTTGCAAAACACCCAAATCATAAAGGCTCAATCGCGTTCCTCATCACCTCAGATGAAGAAGGCCCATCGATCAATGGCACGGTCAAAGTGATCGAAACACTCGAAGCCCGTAATGAAAAAATGAAGTGGTGTTTGGTGGGTGAACCTTCAAGTACCCATCAACTGGGTGATATTGTTAAAAATGGTCGTCGTGGTTCACTCAATGCAGTACTGACAGTTAAAGGAAAACAAGGTCACGTGGCTTATCCACATTTGGCTATTAACCCGATTCACATGGCGTCTAAAGCCGTTGCTGAACTTTGTGATACAGTTTGGGATCAAGGCAACGAATACTTCCCTGCGACGTCGTTCCAAGTGTCCAATATTCAAGCTGGTACAGGGGCAACCAATGTCGTCCCAGGTACCATGACCGTGACTTTCAATTTCCGTTATTCAACTGAATTGACCGCTGAAGAATTAAAAGCACGTGTTTTAGAAATTTTGGATCGTCATGGTTTAGTCTACGACATTAAATGGACACATTCAGGCTTGCCATTCCTGACGCCAGTGGGTGAGTTGGTGAATGCGGCTAAAAATGCTATTCGTAATGTGACTGGTGTAGAAACTGAGCTTTCAACCTCAGGCGGAACATCTGATGGTCGCTTTATTGCTCCTACAGGTGCTCAAGTACTTGAACTTGGTGTTCTCAATGCCAGCATCCATCAAATTGATGAGCATGTGAATGTGGCTGATCTTGAACCGCTTGCTGAAATTTACGAACAAATTTTAGAAGGCCTTTTGGCATAAGCGTACAAACCCATATAAAAAAGGAACTCAATTGAGTTCCTTTTTTATTGCATTCAAACTTAAGTAGAAAGACCTAAACTCGCCTGAATTTTATTTAAATTCGGTATGTGGTAAGTCTCACCCCCCATACGCACTAGCTGGAAAATGGTGGGATCATTCACAGGGCTTTCATCATCAACAATTTCAGAAATACGCAAACGAATTGACTTCGGCATTTCATTACACATCAAAGCAAAGCGCTGAGAAGCATCATCCCCCTCAATCACCAGCGCCACGCCTTCCGTTTGGTCGGGACGGTTGATGGCATAAACAGGCAGATGAAGATCATGCCATTCCACTGTTTTCACCTGTGTATCACTATCGAGCGCAGACAGAACAATATTTTGCGGCAAGAGCATGGCATTTTTTCCATGGCATTCAATGATATAAGCATCAATAAAACCCGTTGATACTGTAATCAGATATTGCAATTCTTGCTGACTGATTTGCTCACTCATATTCTTTGAAACATTTGCATTCATTTATTTACCCCTGCTTTTCAGCCAATAACTGCTGAATGTTGGCAAGTAATTCTGCCTCTTGGAATGGTTTGCCCATGTAGTGTGTCACGCCCAAGCTGAAAGCACGTTCACGGTGCTTTTCACCCGTACGCGATGTAATCATAATAATCGGCAAATTCTGGTGAATTTCGTGGTGACGAACCAAGTTCGTTACTTCGAAACCATCCATACGTGGCATTTCAATATCCAGCAACATCAAGTCTGGTTTAACGCTCTCCAGCTGCTCCATCGCATCGACACCGTCTTTTGCAGTTACAATATCAAAGCCTTGACGCTCTAATAAGCGCGATGTGACCTTACGTACCGTAACTGAGTCATCCACAATCATCACTAAACGACGCGTATCCTGATGGCGACCAAAGTCACGGTGATCAGCTGCATGCGTCACACGCTTGGTGCTTAAAATCTGACGTGCAATGTTCTGACCATCTAAAATCAAACACACATGGCCATCACCCAAAATCGTTGCACCCGCAATTGCACCAATGCTGGCAAACTGTTGTCCAACTGGCTTCACTACAATTTGCGCACGTGAACCAATCAGCTGATCGACTAATAATGCAATGGTTTGTCCACTGTTGCCTTTAATCAACAACACCGGCAATGAATGTCCAATATTACTCAAACGCGGAATCGGCTGATTGGATAAAAACTCAGATAAATAGCGCAGTTTATAACTCACACCATCAATTTTGAATTGGTCATCTTTGCTGTGGAAATAGTGATCCAATGCTGTTGGAGCAATACGCACAATACGATCAATCTGCGCCAATGGAATCGCATATTGTTGATCACCGGCTTTCACCATCAAGGCATCGCTCACCGCTACCGTAGTCGGTACGCGAATAATGAAGGTTGTGCCGAATCCAATTTCCGATTCAACCGTGACATGTCCACCCAGTGCTTTAATTTCACTTTGCACCACATCAAGACCGACACCACGTCCAGAAATTTGCGTCACTTCTTTGGCTGTACTGAAACCCGGATGGAAAATAAACTGTAAGATTTCCTGTTTATCTAGCACTTGATCGGCTTTAATTAAACCTAAATTTAGCGCTTTCGCTTTAATCGTACTTTCATCAATACCTTTACCATCATCTTTAAAGCTGACGATAACATCCGTACCTTGACGACTAATGTTTAGTTCAATTTGGCCTGTCGCTGATTTTTTCGCAGCACTACGTTGTTCCGCATCTTCAATACCGTGGTCGATTGCGTTACGTAGCATATGCTCAAACGGCGTAACCAAACGTTCAAGAATTGTACGATCCAACTCACCTTCAGTGTTATGGACGACCAGTTCCGTTGGACGGTTCAAGGTTGATGCGGTCTGACGCACAATACGCTGCAAACGAGGCAACATACGTGAAAACGGCACCAAACGTGTCCGCATTAAGCTTTCTTGAATCTCTGCTTGAATACGGGATTGTTGTAATAACAAACCTTCCGCATCACGAATTTTCTCAGCCAAAGTGCTCTTGAAGTCGACCAAATCCGAAGCTGATTCGGCTAAGGATTTAGACAATTGATTGAGCGATGAATATTGGTCCATTTCCAAGGGATCAAAGTCTGCGTAGCGCGAGTTTTCAGAACCGTGCTTCGCAATAATTTGACTCTCAAGCTCACCTTCCATTCGACGTAACTGATCCGCCAAACGCTTAATGGCAAGCTCCATCTCATTCAACGTATTGCCGAGTTGACCTAAGTCCATTTCAATACGTGAACGGTTAATCGCATTTTCACCTGACAGGTCGATCATTTTCTCAACCAAATCAGCTGAGATACGGATCATCTCGTTACCACCATCCAAGTGAGTCGTTTCTTTCCACTCACCCAGCATTGCTGGCGGCTCAGTACCATCACCCTGCACAAACTCAAAACTTGGTACCGCATTGAGTAAATCAATTTGAGTTACACGCGTCGGTAATTGCGCAATCACATCCACATAATCAATAGATGCTAAGCTGTTTTTCAGACCATCATAATTACTGAAATCACGTTTGAAGATGGCTTGTTTTAACCATTCAAATGCGGTTTGCAATAATGGGTCATACACGTTTGAACTGAAATTATGTACAGCAAATTGCTCAAATGTAGTTTCTAGCTCATAAGCAATCGCACCAACGGGTTCATTCTCCGCCATACGTGCGCCGCCTTTTAAGCTGTGCGCGGCACGTTGCAATTGTAGTAACACACTACGGTCACTACGTTGTTCAGTCCACTGTTTCAGTAAGCCATCCGTAGTCGCTAAAATTTCTTCAGCTTCTTCCAAGAAGGTTTCTTCTACTATTGATAAAAGACTAGCTGCTTCTTCAACAACGCTGATTGCTTCTTGTGCAACTGGTGGAGTATCTAGCTGTTCAACTACAGTAACGTCAGTGTTTTCAACTACACTCGACGCTTCAATCGTAGTTGCTGACTCAACAGCAGCTGTTTCTGTTTCAACTTCAATTATTCTATCTACATTAGATAAAGGTTCTTGAACTGGAGGCTGAGCCTCTTCAATTGCTGCAACAAACACCTCAACCAAAGGCTCAGATGCTGTAGTTGTAACAGCCGTACCCTCAACTAAGCTCTGAATGTTATGCAATACCTTAATGGTCGCTGTTGCTGGGTAATCAACCTTCTCCGTACGAATGACCTGAATTCGGTCTGCGACGTCATCCTGTACTAAGCGAATGATGCTGATCAACTGTGGCGTTGTGGCAATTTGCTGACGAATCACACGCTCATAAATAGACTCTAATTCGTGTGCAATCGAACCAATAAAAGGTGCAGAAATCATATTGGCACCACCTTTTAAGGTGTGCAAATAACGCATTAAATTATTGAGTGCCGCGGTATCATTGCCATTTTTAGACCAAGTATTGAGATCCTGATCCATCCCCATCAATAATTCTTCGGCTTCTTCCAAGAAGATATCGAGCAAATCATCATCAAAATCGGTATTGGCCGTATTCGATTGCTTGTACTGATGATCCGATGCAATTTGCTGCGAAATCTGCGCAAGATCAAGACTTGGTTGTAAAGTATTTCCAGAAACAATAGCCTCAGCAACAGGTTCAATTACCGTCGTCGAAGTCGATTCAACATCTTGCTGTACGAAGGCCATTAATTCATTCAGAACTTTATGCACTTCTTCAGTCAGAATGACACGCTGACCAGCTGCTAAAGTGTCAAATAAATGGATAAATTCTTGATGTGCCTGACCAAATAACTCATATGCATAGTCTACATTGAGTAATTCTGGCTTTTCCAGTAAGGCTTGATAACCAGCATATAACTCAGAAGTAAAGTCATGAATTCCTTGTGCAGCACGGTTATTGGTGAATTCCAGCAATTGTTTGGCTTGTTCACCTAAGTGCTGAATATAGTCTGGATATTCAACCTTAGCCCGCTGATCAAACTCAAACTCGGCATCAAGCAGCAGATCAATATTTAACTCGATCAGCTTCGAAACCATACCTTGTGGGTTCAGTTCATCGTCTACGTCTTCTATACTGAAACCATAGTTATCCCAAGCTGTAGTAAACGTGGCATAAATTACATCAAGCTGTTCGTTGGTACCACGCCCAAGCACATGTAAATAGTCACGTACAAATTCAGCATATTGGGTGAGTAAAGAGATTTCCTTCGAAGTAGAAACGATCTCTTCTTGAACCAAGGTTTTAAATAGATTTTCAACTTTTGAGCTGGCATTAAAGACATGCTCAATTTGCGCCATAGACGAACTACCGCGCAATGTATGTAAAGCACGGATTAAACCATTGTAATCTTGTACCTTGGTTTCATCTGCATTTAAGAACTGATCGATAGTCGCTAAATGGTCTTCCGCTTCTTCAATGAAGATCGCTAAAGTTTCTTCAAGGACATCATGCACTTGATCATCCTGTTCAGAAGCATCTGCAACTTGTAGCTCAGGTTCAGCAACTTCAATATCAATCAACTCTAATCCCGTCACGACATCATTACTATTTAGATGATTAGACAGTTGTAGCAACTCTTCTAGAGCAGGTTCTAAACTTTGATTTTGTTGTAATTGTTGTCCAATTAAAACCAATGGACGAAGATCAAGATCAATTTCCTGCACCGCTTTAAAAGTCGGATACAGTTTAAATTGATACAGTTTGAATACTGTTTTAGCAAATTTTTGAACCGTTGCTGTGAGCGGTACAACCCCTGAAATCACACGATTTAAGGTATCTTCAACTGCCCACGCTGTTTCACCTGCTGACTTTGCCCCCACCATACGACCAGAGCCTTTTAAGGTATGGAAGTGACGACGTATGCTCAACAAGGTTTCTTGATGTGTCGGTTCAGCGTACCACTTTTCAAATAATGGATCTAACTCAACGAAGATTTCTTCAATTTCTTCAACAAAAATTTCAAGAATTTCTGCATCTTGATCTAGATAACTATCTTCCGGAAGCGTTGTCGTTTCAACTAAATGTTTTAATATTTCTTTCATAGCTAAGGCTTCTTGCGTTGTCAGCTACCCAAAAAAGGTGCATAAACTTCATTATAACCATCATCCCAAACCAGTCTTTTTGCTCAAGCTAATTGAGTTGATGTGTATCCTGATTTGGTATGCCACTCAAGCGATGAGCAGCATACCCTCCCCAAAGCAAGTGCTTAATCAGGCAGTTTAAAGTCTGTTACAGACTCACGTAACGCTTCCGCCATGTTCGCAAGTTCAGAGACCGAACGTGCTGTATCGAAAGTCGCAGTGGTGGTTTGTGAGGTAATTTCTTGTACGACGTTCATCGTGGTTGCAATATGACCTGCAGATGCAGACTGTAGCTTTGCTGCATCCGAAATGTTTGCAATCAATTTCGCCAAATTACCCGATACGTTTTGAATCTCATCCAGTGCAACACCCGCATCCTTAGATAAGTTCGCACCGCGTACAACCTCAGACGTGGTTTGTTCCATCGAAATTACAGCTTCATTGGTATCGGTCTGAATGGTTTTTACCAGTGTTTCAATCTGTTTGGTTGCTGAAGCTGAACGCTCTGCAAGACGCTGTACTTCATCCGCAACCACGGCGAAACCACGACCTGCTTCACCTGCCATCGATGCTTGGATCGCTGCGTTTAAAGCCAAGATGTTCGTTTGGTCGGCAATATCGTTAATCAAGGCAACGATGTTACCAATCTCTTGCGAAGATTCACCCAAACGTTTAATACGTTTAGAGGTTTCTTGAATCTGCTCACGAATGATATCCATACCTTCAATTGAACGGTTTACAACGTTCGCGCCATTTGCAGCAATTTTTACTGAACGTTCTGCTACCACCGCTGATTCTTCAGCGTTTGAAGATACTTGGTCAATTGACATTGCCATTTCGTTAATCGCGGCAGATGCACCCGCAATTTCTTGCGCTTGGTGTTCAGATGCTTCGGCTAACTGGTTGGTAATCCCCTGCGTACTTGCCGTATATTGTGCAACCTCTTGAGAGGTTTCAGTAATACGCGAAACAAGGTCTCGTAATTGGTCAATTGCGAAGTTAATCGAATCGGCAATTGCACCCGTGAAGTCTTCAGATACCGTTGCATATGAACGCAAGTCACCATCTGCAAGATCGGCAATCTCATCCAGTAAACGTAAAATCGCGTTTTGGTTACGGTCATATTCATCTTGTAGACGAGATACACGTTTTTTATCAGATTCACCACGAAGTACGAGTAATTTAAATACGCAGAATAAGAAGGCAATCAGGGCTAGAATTAGACCTAAGGCAGGAATTGCAATCGCTAAACCTGTACCACCTGACAATTTATTCAAATTACTTAACAAAGTATCCGACTGTTCAAAAATCGATGATGATGCTTGGCGTACTTTAACGATTTGTGATGAGTTCTTTAAGACTGTTGCTGCTGCTGACTTCAGTACATCATCATATTCAGATTGAATACTGGTTAAAGAGTCACGCATTTCAGGGTCATTAATACGCTCTACACCTAAGTCCGCACTACCATTTAACTGTGCGTTTAGGTATGACGCGAAGGTTTCTGTATCTGAGCTAAAGTCATCCGCAGATTCACGCGAGTTGTCTGAACCGGTTAATACCGAACCAATTGAACGTAAAATACGTTCTGCGATGAATACTTGGTTTTTTGCAATTACGACTTGGTTGGCTGGCACATTTTGACGTGCCATTTGGTCAACCATTAAGTTGTATTCGGCCTGAATCCCCGGAATACTTTCACTAATCGCGATGTTTGTATCGTAAAGTTGGTTAATGATTTTTTGTTGTGATGCAATTAAATCAATATTTTCAGAAACTTTTTTCCACTGTGCATCTACCTCACGCAGTGCATCTGTGCTCGGGTGAATATCTTTTACTGTTTCTAAGTTTTCAGCAAAAGACTTTTGTGATTCTGTTAGTTTTTTAATGGCTTCAGGTGTACCTGATGCTGTTGCTTCAGTTGCCTGACGCGAAATCGTTTGTGATAAAAGACGTAAATCACCCAAGCTACGGGTGAATTCGTTATTTCGAGGTACGCTATAGAATAGGTACAACAGTAAGAAAATTGCCAGTACGATACAAAATGCCGCACCCAAAATTAATGGCTTGGACTTTTCACTATCACCAAATACACGTGAAAACTGTTCCGTCTGTGATTGAAGTTTTGCTACTAAAGCATTTCCACCTGAGCGGTTACTGCTTCCATCCGTATTTTTCTTTTTAAGTTTAAAGCCCATGCAGCTTCTCCCCGATTTACGCCCTTATAATTTCGCGCGCGACAATGATATTAATTTATAAATTTTATAGATGCGTTCATATACTTTGGATTGTCTAATAAGCGACTGAATAAGAAAACATGCCATTGTTGGTTGTGTTGGTGAAAATACCCTTGGCAATATTCTTTTAAATTCCGATCTAAATCTTCATGTTTAGAAAAGAAACTTTTCTTATTAAAGTGCTGAATCCCCAGAACCTGATCTACAACTAAACCGACATAGTGGTCATTGTGACTAATACAGAGTACTTTTTGAGTCGGTGAATACGCACTACGATGCCCTGATACATAGTGCGCTAAATCGGCAACAGAAAGTAAACGTCCTCGAATATTGGCCAAACCCACAACCCAAGGCTGAGTATTTGGCACTAAGGTATATTTCGGAGGATAAATTACCTCAGCAACTTCACCTAATGGCGCAACGAAATATTGCCCCATCATCTCAAAAGCAATGCCCGACCAGCGGTTTACCTCATTTTCGTTTGAAACGTAGTTTTTATTACCACGTTTAGCAAGTCGAAGTAATTCGATAAATCCATTTGCTGCCATAGAGCTTATCCTGCGTTCAGGTGTTGCTTAATCACATCAATCAGTTGGTTTTCATCAACAGGCTTAGTTAAATAATCACACGCACCTTGACGCTTACCCCATACACGATCCGTAGCCTGGTCTTTAGTACTGACGATCACTACGGGAATGTGTTTTGTTGTTGCGCCACGCGCAATTTGACGGGTTGCTTGGAAGCCATTAACGCCTGGCATCACCACATCCATCAACACAAGATCAGGAAGTTCAGCTTGAGCCATGGTTACACCATCGGCACCATTCGACGCTTCAATCACTTCAAAACCATGTTTCCCCAAAATTTCTTTAAAGCGGAATGTCTCTGTAGGTGAGTCATCCACAATTAAAATACGCGCCATAATTTTCCCCAATTACACTTATATTATTTATGCTGAAACGTGATTACGAATCGCATTTAATAATTCATCTTTACTAAACGGCTTTGTTAAATATTCATCTGAACCGACAACACGCCCTTTGGCTTGGTCAAATAGACCATCTTTGCTAGAGAGCATCACGACAGGAATATTTTGATAATTTTGTGAGTTTTTGATTAATGCACACGTTTGATAGCCATCAAGACGCGGCATCATAATGTCGACAAATACGATATCAGGATTGGCTTGAGCAATTTTTGACAATGCGTCAAAACCATCGACTGCAGTCACCACTTCACAACCTTCGCGTTGCAATAATGTTTCAGCTGTACGACGAATGGTTTTTGAATCATCAATGACCATTACTTTTAGATTCTGGAATTTATCGTCCATTTAATATGACCCTTCCCATTTTTAGAATGTTTGTAGAAACAGATTCGTAGACGCTTTACAAGTTACGTACACTTTTAACATATATTTACTTATATTTTCAACGAACAGTTTCCGCATAAAACCACACTTCATCTTCTTTTTAAGAACGGCTTCACACTTTCCCATACCCGTCGATTTTTTTTTGACTGATTATATTTTTTATTCCTAAATTTAGGACTAATATAGCACTATTTATTGCTTGTAAATAAGTAATTTAGTCAACTTTAAACTGGGGGTATCGATGCTTAGGGAGTTTAATCACAAACTTGCTTTGATCGTGAAAAAAAGGATGACTATGAAAGTCATTTTGCTGGCTTTGCTAAGTTTGCAGACCACCTCGATTATGGCCAATCCACCTAAAGCAGTCTGGTATCGATATTACGACAGTAAAGGCATCGCGAACGTCAGTAGCAGTGTCACGCCCAACCATATTCGTTATGGTTATGAAGCACTCGATAGCAACATGCAAGTGATTCAACGGGCACGCCCATACAATGCAGAAAAAGATGCGCAACATGCCCCACAACGTGCAGCAGCAGCCAAGCAGCGCGAGTCTGATCTTAAATTCAAACGCGCTTATACCAATAGCCAAGTAGCCACTCAAAAACGCAATACTGCCCTTTCTTATATCTTAAAGCAGATTCAATTCCAGCAAAATGAATTAAAACAATTACAGAATGACCGTATCGGGTTCTTACGCCAAGAAAAAGAGAACATGCGTAAAGGCAAAAGCAATCCGAAACTACTCCAAGATATGATTGATTACAATTCCAAAAATATTGTGATGAAAAAAGAGCAAATACAATCGTTACAAAGTCACTATCGTAATACCAAGGCTGAATACGACAGAATTATTGCTCGTTTAAAAACACTTGAATAATCTGCGTTTTATTTACAGTGTGCTGACTTTCGCCGCTAGACCAAAGGATTTGACTCAATGCAGGCTGCACTACGTATAAAAAACAAATTAAGCCGCCAAGTGCTCCCTATTTTTAAACTCAGTCCGCTATGTTTGTGCTTACTCCTCTCTGCCTGCCAAAAACAAGACGAGGCCACATCTCCTCCTTCGTCTACAGCTAAAATCGAGCTGATAGCACAAGACTTGATCCAGTTCCAAGAAGGACCTTCAATTCTACGTACAGCCTTTACTGGTAGTATTCGCGCCGTCAATCAAAGTTCCATTCAGGCTCAAGTGACAGCGACAGCCACCGCTGTCTCAGTTCAAGTTGGAGAAGCCGTTCAAAAAGGCCAAGTACTGGTTCGATTGAACAATCAAGATAATGCTGCGCGTCTTGCCCAAGCTCAAGCCAATCTTGCATCAACTCAAGCCCAAGCCAATCTTGCAAAAAGCATGGTTCAAAGAAAAAAACGTTTACTCGATCAGGGCTTTATTTCTAAAGTGGAATATGAACAAAGCCTTGTGGACTATCAAGCTCAATTAGAAAATGTTCGTACACAACAAGCCAATGTCGATATAGCCGAAAAGGCGGATCGCGATGGCACTATTTTAAGCCCAATTTCAGGGGTTATTATTCGACGTCAGGTAGAACCCGGACAAACGGTATCTGCAGGACAAACCCTTTTTGAAATCATTGACCCAAGTCATTTAGAAATACAGGCCAAAATTCCAAGTGATCTACAAGCCGCTTTAAGTTTGGGAGAAAAAATTGAATATCGTCTGCAAGGCAATCCCAAAAAACTGACAGCCAAGCTTACTCGTATTTCCCCGATTGCAGACCCCGCAAGCCGTCAAATTGAGTTTTTTGCTCAGCCAATTGAAAGTATTAATTCATTGAGTATCGGGACCTTTGTGGAGGGCGACATACTTGGTTCACAGTCCATCACAGGCCAAATTATCCCGCTTGATACCATTCAAGATATACAAAATTCGCCTTATGTTTGGGTGATTCGCCACAATAAAATTGAACGTGTTCATATAAAAGTATTGGAACAACGCTATAGCAACAACAGTGCTGTGGTACAGGGATTACAAACTGGCGACCGCATCAGTCGTATAAAGTTTAATGAAAAAGATTTGCATCAAATGGTGACAATCAATCCATAAAATAAGAAAAGGTTGTTGCTATGTGGTTAACCCGTATTAGTGTGAAATATCCTGTTTTTACCATCATGATGATGTTCTGTCTGATGGTTTTGGGCTTAGCCTCTTGGCAAAGAATGGGGGTTGAGGAGTTTCCTGATGTCGATTTCCCCTTCGTGGTGGTTTATACCACCTATCCAGGGGCATCGCCTGAAACGGTGGAGTCTGAAATCACCAAGAAAATGGAAGATCAAATCAATACCATTTCAGGTTTAAAACAGGTCATTTCTCAGTCTAGCGAAGGCTTATCGACCATTATTGCTGAGTTTGATCTCGATGTTTCTTCTGCTATAGCCGCACAAGATGTCCGCGATAAAATTGCACCGGTCACCGCTCAATTTCGAGATGAAATTCAAGACCCGATTGTTGAACGTTACGATCCTTCTACCAATGCCGTGATGTCAATTGTATTTGAATCACAAAACATGTCACTGAAAGAGCTCAGTTCTTATTTGGATCAGCGCATCGTTCCACAGTTTAGAACCGTTTCTGGTGTTGGGACCGTCAACTTGTTGGGTGATGCCAAGCGACAAATTCGCATACAGATTGAACCCCACAAATCACAAAGTTTTGGGATTGGTATTGACCAGATCATCAACACGCTAAAAGCTGAAAATGTCGAGGTTCCGGGTGGAACGTTGAAACATGGTAACAGTGAACTCGTGGTCGAGATAAAGTCTAAAGTGATTCATCCTTTAGCCTTTGGCGATTTGGTGATTGCCAATAAAAATGGTGTACCGATTTATTTGCGCCAAGTTGCAAGCATTTCAGACAACCAAGCCGAACTTGAGTCAAGTGCCTATTTAAATGGTAAAACCGCGGTTGCGATTGATATTTTACGCAGTTCCGATTCAAATGTGATTGACGTGGTCGACGGTGCTTATGAGACCTTAGCAGATATACAAAAACAGTTGCCTGAAGGCACCACCGCAAAAGTCGTGGTAGATTCATCCAAAGGCATTCGTAACAGCATCACCGATGTTGCACGTACCATTATTGAAGGCGCGGCTCTTGCCGTTTTGATTGTCCTGCTGTTTTTAGGCTCATTCCGTTCCACCACCATTACAGGCATGACCTTGCCGATAGCCCTCCTTGGCACTCTGACGTTTATTTGGATCTTTGGCTTTAGTATCAACATGATGACCTTACTGGCACTATCACTCAGTATTGGTCTACTGATTGATGATGCGATTGTGGTCCGTGAAAATATTGTACGACATGCAGACATGGGCAAAGACCCTGTCACAGCAGCCCTTGATGGGACCAAAGAAATTGGACTTGCTGTTTTAGCCACCACCTTAACCATTGTTGCGGTGTTCTTACCTGTGGCATTTATGGGCGGTATTATCGGTCGCTTTTTCTATCAGTTTGGCGTAACCGTAAGTACTGCTGTGCTGATTTCAATGTTTGTCAGCTTTACTTTAGATCCAATGCTATCTGCACATTGGGCTGAACAGCATAATCCACATAAACCACCCAATCGAGTCAAACGTTTCTTCAATTGGATTTCTGGCAAACTAGATAATCTCAGCCATAGCTATGAGAAATTACTCAAGCTTGCTCTGCGCTTCCGATTCATCACCCTCATGATTGCTGTGGCTTCACTGTTCGGTGCATTAGGCTTATCTAAACTGATTGGAACAGAGTTTGTCCCTGTTCCAGATAAAGGTGAGATTCGGATTAAGTTCGAAACACCTGTCGATGCATCTTTGGAATATTCACAAGCCAAACTGCTTCAAGTCGATAAAATTATTCAGCAGCACCCTGACGTTCGAGCAACTTATGCGGTGATTAATGGCGTTACGGATCGTGGTAAAAACCATGTCAGTATTCGCGTAACCGTTACGCCACGTACAGAACGTATGAAAAGCTTAACTGACTTAAACAATGAATTCCGCCAACGCCTGCAACAAGTGGGTGGCATTACTGTGACCTCAATTGCCTCCGCAGATGAAACGGTATCGGGCGGACAAAAGCCAGTGATGATTTCCATCAAAGGTCCAGACTTAGCTGAATTGCAAAAAATTTCAGACCGCTTTATGGCAGAAATTGCGCAAGTCAAAGGCATTGTCGACTTGGAAAGCTCACTTAAAGCCCCTAAACCGACTTTAGGTGTGCATATTAATCGGGTCTTAGCCAGCGATTTGGGCCTATCGGTCAACCAAATTGCCAATGTCATTCGACCACTGATTGCAGGGGATGATGTCACCACATGGCAAGACAACAAAGGTGAAACCTATGACGTTAACCTGCGCTTAACTGAAAATGCACGTAGCTTACCTAGTGATGTACAAAACCTTTACCTCACATCGCAAAAAACGGATGCCAATGGTCAAGCTTTATTGATTCCCCTTTCTAGTGTTGCGCATTTAGAACAAAGTCTGGGGGCATCGCAGATTAATCGTCGCGATCTAGCAAGGGAAGTCTTAGTTGAAGCCAACACTGCAGGTCGACCTGCAGGTGATATTGGTGCAGATATTAAAAAAATTGAAGACAACTTTGACCTTCCTGCAGGTTATAGCTTTGACACACAAGGTTCAAACAAAGACATGGCTGAATCCGCAGGCTATGCCATGACCGCTATTACCTTATCCATTGTGTTTATTTATATTGTGCTAGGTTCGCAGTTTAATAGTTTTATTCACCCTGCGGCGATTATGGCTTCCCTACCCCTATCGTTGGTAGGGGTGTTTTTAGCGCTCTTCTTATTTAACTCCACCATGAACTTGTTTTCCATTATCGGCATTATCATGCTGATGGGCTTGGTGACGAAGAATGCAATTCTATTGATCGATTTCATTAAAAAAGCCATGGATCACGGCGTTGATCGTTATCAAGCGATTATTGATGCGGGTAAAACACGCTTACGGCCTATTTTGATGACTACTAGTGCCATGGTAATGGGCATGGTACCTTTGGCTTTAGGGCTAGGTGAAGGTGGTGAACAAAGCGCACCGATGGCACATGCAGTGATCGGCGGTGTCATTACATCGACACTGCTGACCTTGGTGGTGGTTCCTGTGATCTTCACCTATTTAGATGACTTTAAGAACTTTATGCTGCGTCAAGTACGTAAAATCATGTCATAATAATCAACATTTTTCTGAGGTGGTGTCGACATGCCTCCTCATTTTTTATCGTATAATCTTTGACTTTCAAAGTTTAAAATTTTAGGACAGTTTCCATGCGCGCGAGTCGCTTTTTATTTGCAACGTTAAGAGAAACCCCAAATGACGCAGAAGTGATTTCACATCAACTAATGCTACGTGCTGGGATGATTCGTAAATTGGCTTCAGGTTTATACACTTGGCTGCCGATGGGCGTTCGCGTATTAAATAAAGTTGCAGCGATCGTTCATGAAGAAATGAACAATGCGGGTTCACTAGAAGTCCTGATGCCCGTAACTCAGCCAGCATCTTTATGGGAAGAATCTGGTCGATATGTCCAATACGGCCCTGAACTGCTTCGTTTTAAAGACCGCCATGGCAACCCTTTCGTACTTGGTCCTACCCACGAAGAAGTCATTACCGATCTTGCGCGCAATGAACTCAAAAGCTATAAACAATTGCCTGCAAACTTCTATCAAGTACAAACCAAATTCCGCGATGAAATTCGTCCACGTTTCGGTGTAATGCGTTCACGTGAATTTATCATGAAAGATGCTTATTCTTTCCACGCAAACCAAGAATCACTGCAAGAAACCTATGACATCATGTATGGCGCGTACTGCAAAATCTTTAGCCGTTTAGGTTTAGATTTCCGTCCAGTACAAGCCGATACAGGTTCAATTGGTGGTTCAGGTTCACATGAATTCCACGTATTAGCATCAAGTGGTGAAGATGATATCGCCTTCTCGACTGAATCGGACTATGCAGCAAATATTGAAATGGCTGAGGCCGTTTTAGTCGGTGAACGTGCAGCTCCAACCAAAGCTTTGGAAGTTGTCGATACACCAAATCAAAAAACCATTGCAGACGTCTCTAACTTCTTAAAATCTGATCCTTCATACTCTGTAAAAGCTTTGTTAGTGCAAGGTATTGCAACCGAAGAAGGCCAAGCAACACCGGTAGTGGCATTGTTCTTACGTGGCGATCATGAGCTGAATGAAATTAAAGCGGAGAAGCATCCACATATTGCATCACCATTGACTTTCGCAACAGAAGAACAACTTACTGCACTTGGTTTAACCGCTGGTTTCTGTGGACCACAAGGCTTAGTTGAAAAAGGCTTAACGGTCATTGTTGACCGTGCTGCATCGGTACTGTCTGACTTTGTTGCAGGTGCAAATGAGGTTGATAAACACGTGACTGGTCTAAACTGGGAACGTGATGCACAGTTCACTGAAGTGTATGACTTACGTAATGTGGTTGAAGGTGATCCGTCTCCAGACGGTAAAGGTACGCTGCAAATTAAACGTGGTATCGAAGTCGGTCATATTTTCCAACTTGGTCAAAAGTATTCAGAAGCTTTGGGTTGTAAAGTTTTAGGTGAAGATGGTAAGCCATTTACGGTAACCATGGGTTGTTACGGTATTGGTGTAACACGCGTGGTTGCCTCTGCAATTGAGCAAAACTTTGACGAAAAAGGTATTATTTGGCCTATGGCTATTGCACCATTTGAAGTTGCCATTGTGCCTATGAATGCACATAAGTCTCCACGTACTTTAGAAGCAGCTGAAGCACTGTACGCTGAACTTACGGCAGCAGGTTATGATGTTTTACTGGATGATCGTAACGAACGTCCAGGCGTGAAATTCTCAGACCTTGAGCTTACAGGTATTCCTCACCGTATTGTGATTGGTGAGAAAGGCTTGGATGCAGGTACTTTTGAATATAAAGGCCGTCGTGACGCTGAATCTGTAAACATTTCTAAAGAAGAGTTATTGGCGAAAATTGCAAAATAATTCATTTTAGAATAAAAAATCCCGCGTATATCGCGGGATTTTTTTATTACGTTATATATTTAACAGAACTTTAAACCACCGTAGCAATTGGAAATAACATTTTGGCTTGCTCCTAATGGAATATTATTCAGCGGTAAAGGCAATGCTGGCAATGAGCCTAAATTCACCTCCCCCACGTTACTTACAAGTTTTGACGTAAATACCGCACCTATAGCCTGGCCCGCATCAATATAAAGTGGATTATCGTCAAACCATTGACTTAGATAATCTGCTACATCGGGTAAAATTGGATTAATGTCAACTGCGTAATTTTCACTGGCATTCAATGTTCCGAGCTGTACAGGATCATTTACTGCCAACCACCACCCTGGGTCGGCTACCGCTTGCTCTTTAGGCCAAAAAAGTTTTGATTTTTGAAGTGATAGGCTTACAGGGTTGTTCAGTGGTAGAGAATGGATTAACCCCAAACTTTGATTGAGTGCAATATCTGTTTTTAAGCCTGAAATTTGCATATTTACACGCATATCACTGATAGTAAAATTATTAAAAGGCAAAATATACCCTACCCAAAATCTTCCAGGCACCACGGCTTTCATATTTCCTGAATTTTCGTCCAAAGAAATTTTAGGAACATTTGCAATTGCATTAACGTTTACAGATGTTAATCTGGAGCCATTTAAGATAGCTTCTTTAGTGGTAAAACTCACAGGCATGGATGGAATTTTAATTGTACTATTACTGGTAACAAAGGTTGCTGGGCAACCACTGGTACAACCCCAAACATTTACTTTTCCAGTCAAAGACTGTGTAAATGGCGTTTCTTTGGTCTTAGTCGAACCTGTTGCAGGGGCAATTTTCATATAACCGCTTAATGTATTAATACCATTTTGAGTACCATCATTCGATCCAGTTGTAAGCAAACCCATCACTTTTTCCGCACTTACTCGAAAGCCCATAACCTCTCGTGTCGCAGCACTCGTAGGATTCTTAATGGCAAATTCTATAAATGGATTGGTTAGTTTCGCTGATGTTTCAGGTCTCTCTTTACCTGCCTCAGGTAAGCCGCTTAGACTCAGATTATCAATATCAATATCACAACCAGCTCTTATCGTATTATTGCTCCCACCGCAACCTAGTTGTAACTTCTTAATATTGGCATTCAGTTCTATTTCCGCACTTAAACCTAACTTATAAAAACCAAGATCTGATTGCGTATAAGATTGCCCGAGCGAATCCGTGCCATCTGAACCTGCGGTATATTCCAAATTCATCAGAGCCTGCCCTTCAACTTCTGCCAGCTCTTCATCATTTAAAGCGGTCATCGCATAACTTTGACTCATACCTAAAATCGTTGTGATTAGAATTGAAATTAAAGACTTATTCATTTTATTTATTCCTTGTCATTTTTTTAGCGCGGCGTAATCCCTAATGTGCTACGCATAGCTCCACCCGTAATGGCAATATCTGCAACCTTCTGCATGGTACCCGTTGGAGACAATGCAACCTCCGCTCTAAAGGCAGTTCCTTGTCCACCTGCTAATGCCTTATGGTTAAATTGCACTTGATTATCGATGCCAACTGAGTCCTTTTGCATATGGATTTTTCCATTCAAACCTAAGTGACCTTGCATTTTGTTCAAGTTCATACTGGATGTTTTTGTTGTTGTTCCATTGCTATCGGTATTACTTAGACTAATAAAACTGCCTTTTTTGCTTTCATTACTCAGGTCTGTACTACTCAATGCATTAAATTCAAAATTGGATTTAAATGAGAGATAATTGCTTTGTGGTGTCCCACCTACTGCCTCAAGGCCCGGAATAATAAAGAGTTCACCTTTACCATCTAACATAAAAGCAATCGATGCGAGAACATCATCTTTTTTAGCAAAATTATTAATCGGTACGACTTCTTTGGCACAACTATTTACCCCTGCTGGGCAGTTATACAGTGCCCCCGGAAGCTGCCCAATTGCGATTTCCGCATTGGCAGCAAACAATAAACTATCGGCTTTGATATAGATTTCATTTTCATTAAAACCAATCACACCATTGGCTTTAAAATATGAGTCAATATTACGTAAGCCAGTATAGTAGTTAACTTCTTCGCCATGCTTACTCATCGCACCATCAATAACGATAATAGACGTTGTTTTAGGGTTACCTTGACTATCTTCCCCATAACCATCGGTTGATACCGCGATATCATAGCCCAAGCCATCCTTCACCGTTCCAGCGGTATTGGTATATTTCTTGGCAAAAAATGCAACATTGGCATTCAGGTTATAAATCGGAATACCTAAGCCCCATGTCCCTTCGTTAGTATTGTTTACCACAATAGAATTATCTGAAATAAAGCGAGCTTTACGTGCAATAGCTTGAAAATCGAGTCCACGTACAGCAATAAAAGCCATATTTGAAGCATTGCCTGTTGGCGATGGGTTATAAATCAACTCATAGTTTTGCGCACCCAATATCGTCTTAATTTGGTCATTGACCACAAAACCCATTGAGTTGGTGCGAATGTTATTAATATAAATCTGACCAAAATCAATATAGGCATTTTGACTGTTTATTGCTGAATTGGGGTCTGTGGAAGTACGTACATTGAGCGGAGATAAATTTGAAAATTCGATGGCATAACTGCCTGTACCAGTATGCCCTAATTCAAAAGTTGTCGGTGTCGCAGCGCCCAGCAAACTATTCCCTGCACGTGTAAAGTCAGCCGATACATTTAAATGTAAGCCGCCCGCATTCTTAAAACCATAACCTGCAGATGCAACCACCTCATTTTCTTGAACATTGCCGTTAACACGGTTGACCGTATTAAACTTAGCCACACCAGTTTGATCAGCATTTAATGCGATCTTGCCATTGGTTAATGCACCCGATGCCCCTATCCGAATTAAGTTTCGGTGAGTCGAGTTTGCTGAGCCATAACGTAAATCGACATTTAACCCCGGATTTGTGGCATTACCTACACGGCTGTCATGTACCTCTGTCTTATCTTCTACTCGACCTAAAACAACAATATTATCGCCAACACTGCCCTTTGAGGTGAGAACCACACCTTCCGTTTCATCGATATAGAGATATCCATCAGCAGATAAATTGAAGTTGAAATCTTTTAAGGTTAAATCTTGATTATTTTGTCCATAACTAATACTAGCATTCTGCAATTTAAAATCTAAATGCACCTTTGAGTCGCGATTAAACAAACCATTCGTCGTTGCCAAGTACACTTCAAAAGGTGAAATAGTCGAAAGCTTAAAACTTCCTAAATTTTGATCCGTTTCGCCCGTTGCGCAATTCGGTGAACACATCAGCATGATTTGGGCAGCCGTTGCGGTGAAAGGTGACACACTTGCAGAGAGCTGAATGCCAACCCCTTGCGTACCATTGGCTAATTGTGTTGTTCCCACATCAAAATCGAGTTTGGTTTTAATGTTGTTATAACCCGTTGCCGTTTTCACTTCAATATTATGCAAACCCAGTTTTATCGGTGTTTTTCCGACTTCCGCTGGATCAACCCAATTCAGTTGTTTAATGTCAACTTTTGAAGCTTCATGGGTAATTGAGATACCATCTTGACCCGTTACATCACTTAAAATCTGATCATTCAAAGCTTGTAATGCATAACTTTGATTGGCTGCACAAATACACAGTGTCAGAAGGTTTAGTTTTATTATTTTATGCATCTCAATATCCTTTTGAAACTATATGTCTAACAGCGGCTACCCGCAGTGCCCGAGCAGTTATAGCTAAAGATTTTTAGATTTCCATCTAGATGTAAGTTGCCATGGACATTTAAGCCCATAAAGCCTTGTTCCTGACCTTTATCAAAAGTTGGTACAGTTTTACTCGTACCATAACTGTTATACGTTGAGGTATTGAAATACCCATTTTCACCACTTTCCACTGAAAGGCTAGCAAAGCCCAAGTTACGAATTTTGAGGGGTTTATCATCGAAAAACTTTAACATCATTGCAGTTTGTGGCTTGCCTTCTTTATTCAGAATTGTGGTGCCTTCTAGCGAAAATTTATCAATTTGCATGGTGCCTTGGAACTGCTTAAACACCAGCCATTTTCGTTGCCCATTTTCCTTATGATTATTTGGGGAAATGGCGATACGACACAGTTCTAATAAAGCGCAATCTTGATTTGCGCGCATTTGATAATACGCTTCAGTGACAATAGCCCGCCCATTCGCATCTACACCATTGGTTCTGGAAATCGTATTTAGACTCATATCATTGGCATATTGGTGGTTGATCGATAGCGTTAAGCTCAAATCTGCGCCGCCCTGTCCAGTCACACCAACCAGTTCCGTATTATCCAAATCCACCAAACCCGCTTGAGACAACATAGATCCCGACATCAACAGGGTTACACATAACTTTTTCATCATGTCAGTATCCTATAGCCCTGTGGTCTTAATTTTTAAGTGTTGGATCAATACACCATCTATAGCAACCGAACCGAGATTTACAGGAACTGCTGTTCCAGTCCCACGGAATACCACGCCAGTAGATTCGGTCGCTGTATTGGCTTTGAGCGTATTGGTGGTCGGATCTCGCGTCACACTACCAATCGAAATACTGCTATGTGTTGCGTTATTTCCTTGGTATTGAACCGCGCTAGTCCCTGCCCCAGTTTGAACAAAATTCGAACCACAATAAGCCACATTACAGGTTGATCCTTTATAGTCAGCATTGTTTCCACCTTGTACATCTGGGTAGTAGGTATAAATCTGCTTATAAATCTCAGGCACGTTCGGAATACGTGTGACTTCAAGAATAATATTGCGTCCTTCCGAACCTACAACAAAAGGCTGATACATATTGCCCAAGACCAAATTAATATTTGGGCTGTATAAATAAAGTCCTTCACTGGCATCAAAGATTGGAGCCAATGAACGATCTAATGCGGGTGTGACTGCCGTACCATCATTAGTCGCGGCTGTGCTCAGTCGAAGGACTTTGGCGTTCAACAGCGCTTTATTTGCATCATTGTTGGCATACACCAATCCAGATGGATTATCATTGGTATTGATCCGAAGTAAGGTTGCCATCCCAAAGGTTTTATTCTGCTGGTCTAAGGTAGATGCTTGGGTTTGAAACATACGAACCTGTGAGCCATTTAAACTCAATCCGTTAGCAACCGCTTGTAGACGTACTCTTTGATTTAAACTTAAATCAGGATCCGCAGCCGCGTTGGTTGTTGTCGGTGCACCTGTAATAGGGTCCACTTTATTTTGGGAATTCCAACTGCGTGAAAAAGCATCCCACCATAGACCTAATTTAATATTATTATCTGCGTCACTGGCTACAACAGTTGCTAAAGGCGCTTCTAGCCCTAGAAAACTCACATCTGAACTTGCATTCGACTGGTGAAACTGTTTAATCCCCGTGGCTGTGCCAGCGCGAAATAACCAAGGGTTAACATCGCTTCCCCATGTGAAGCCCTGATTACTGAAACGGCTGTTGGCATTATTATCAGACAGTGAAAGTGCTAAACCATAAATAAAGATGTCCGCTTTGGTCCGTTTAGTGGTCAGATCATCGGCATTGGTATATTTGGAGTAGTTCTCACCCACAGGAATAATACGAATAAAGCCCGTGTCGTATTGTTGTGGATTGGCCACGCCACGATTGTAGCTAGAAGCAGTGGAGAGATCATTGGCTCCTTGAAACACCATCTTGAAGTTTTCAGGAAGTAACGCAATACCTTCACCCGTAGTATCCGCTAGATATTCATCGGAAAGTGACTCAAGGGCAAATGTAGGCTGCGCAAGCATGAGTCCGACAAGACTAGCTAAACAGGATTTTTTCAATCCTGCGGGATATATACGATTCGTCATCTCGACCATCCTTATTATTTGATGCTCCGCATCTTTATGTACTGCATCCTTTGCTTGGCATTCTACTGTGCGCACTATAATTTTTATTTGCGTCAACCAAAGCACTTTAGTTCACAATTGATTATGCTGAAACTCAGCACAAATGCAAAACCAACTGTCCGATAATATTTATTTTCCGATGAATGAATTGACATAAAAAAAGCGGATCAATGATCCGCTTTCTTGAATATCAAAAACTTAGGTCTTCGGTAAAGTCACACCTGTTTGACCTTGGTACTTACCACCACGGTCTTTATACGATGTTTCACACACTTCGTCAGATTCGAAGAACAACATTTGTGCAACACCTTCACCGGCGTAAATACGCGCAGGTAAATTCGTTGTGTTTGAGAACTCTAAAGTAACATGACCTTCCCACTCAGGCTCAAGTGGTGTGACGTTTACGATAATACCGCAACGTGCATAGGTCGATTTACCCAAACACACAGTCAACACATTACGTGGAATACGGAAATACTCAACGGTACGTGCTAAAGCAAATGAGTTCGGCGGAATAATACAAACATCAGCTTCAATGTCGATAAAACTTTTATCATCAAAGTTTTTTGGATCTACAATTGCCGAGTGAACATTGGTAAAAACTTTAAACTCACGCGCGCAACGAACATCATAACCATAGCTCGACACACCATAAGAAATGAGTTTTTGACCATTTTCATCTAAACGAACTTGGTTTTCTGCATACGGTTCGATCATGCCGTGTTTTTCGCTCATTTCGCGAATCCAACGATCGGACTTAATAGCCATTTATTCTTTCCAAAAAGCTTAATTTCAATAATTGCGTTGTACTTTAACTGAAATCGCTTTCAATGAAAATAAGCGCGTTTAAGTTCACAAAATTTCTGTCTTTAATTGCTAAATTAAAAACTTAAAATCGCAGAATAGCTCAGCGGAATCGAGAAACTCATCAAGACCAGCGATGCTGTTTTTTGCAGGTTGGATTGGTTCAGCCAACGAATTTTATTGCTCGCTAAAATTGACCCAATAAAAGTCCAAAAGAAAGCAATCGGAACAATCAACACCAAAAACAGCGACATATGCGACAGGTAATAATCCAGTTTTGTCCAAGCAATGGTTGGGAAAATAGCTGAAGCAAACAATAATGCTTTAGGGTTCAATAATGTTGCCAAAAACAGTTCACGCGCTCGAATAGTCGGTTGATTAAAACTCACCTCGACATCGGCTGTACGCCATAATTTGATGGCCAAATAAATAATATAGCTCGCGCTAAACAGTTTTAAAATGGTCGGCAATAAAGGCAAGTGCACAGACACTTTTCCAATGAGGAAGCCCCATGCCGTGATTGAAATGAGATAGCCAAAAGCTTCTGCTGGAATGAGACGCAATGATTTACGAATACCGACTTGAATGCCTGAAGAGGCAAGTAAGGTATTGGTCGGTCCTGGAGTTAAAAGAATGGTTATCACTAAACCAATAAAAAACCAAGTGACCATATTCACAGACCCACATATATATAGCTATAAGCGTAATGACTTGCCTTGCTGAAAGCAATCAAATTTAGTGAACCGTGATAACAGTTTTTTTAATTTCCATTCAACACTTAACACAAATGAAGCATAAGACCCTTACCCAATCTAGCTTTCAGAAAGATGACACCATATGCTTTATTCTTTTTCTGAATCAATGATTTTATAAATCAAATAAAGACGAGTAATGAAAAAAAACTATTCAAATGATTTTTAATCAGTTACTTTTTAAATCATGCGTATCTTTATTCATCAATCTAATCACGCGAAGTCAAGGATAAAAGAGCCAAGTGAATGGCTTTGAAGATAATAAAACGAGGAAAAGTATATGAAAAAATGGACTCAACTCACGCTACTTTCAATTGCACTTGCGGGTCTAGGAGCATGCTCGAGTGACAATAAAACAACGACTTCAGACGGTGCTCAAACCGAAACCAGTGCACAAGCATCCAACAAACTCCAAAGTAAATTTGTCAACATAGCGACAGGTGGTGCATCTGGCCCATACAACGTGATTGGCACCAGTTTGGCTGAAATTTATAATAAAACCTACGGTGTAAATTCAAAAACTCAAACCACAGGTGCATCGGTAGAAAATCTTAACCTACTCAAACAGAAAAAAGTCGAAATGGCTTTTGTCATGAGTGATAGCTTAACCGAAGCACTAAATGGCACAGGCAGTTTTGCCAGTGGGAAAATTGATAATGTCCAACAAATTGCGGCACTCTATCCCAACTATGTACAAATTGTGGCCTCAAAAAAATCAGGCATTAAAAACCTTGAAGACTTAAAAGGTAAGCGTATTGCTGTCGGTGCCCAAAACTCAGGGGTTGAAGTTAATGCGCGCACCCTCTTAAATGGTTTTGGTATTACTTACAATGACGTGAAGGTCGATTATCTGGGCTATGCAGAAGCCGCCGATGCTTTAAAGGGTGGAAAAATTGATGCTGCATTCTTAACCAGTGGTATCCCCAACTCATCCTTGATGGAACTGCAACAAGGTTTCGATTTACAACTGGTCGGGATCGATCCTGCGAAAGTGAAACAAATCGCCAAAAACCAAACCTATTTTCTATCTCTGAATATTCCGAAAGGCACTTATGGCAATGCAGAAGATATTCCAACTGCGGCCATTATGAATGCTTTAGTGGTACGTTCCGATCTTTCTGAGGATGATGTCTATAAACTGACCAAAACCTTCTTTGATAGTTTAGGACAATTGGCCAACTCACATCAGGCAGCGACAGAAATTAATCTGGAAACGGCTCAAAAAGGCGTAGTTGCACCTCTACACCCTGGGGCTAAACGTTATTACGACGAACTCGCAGCGAAAAAATGAAGCTAAAAAAAAGTGCAGTGTTTACTGCACTTTTTCTACTCGGTTTATGCGGGCTGCTGTTCTTGCCTGTTCGCTATAGCGAAGTGACTGTTGCTCAAATGCAGTGCCGAATTTCAACAGCACAATTTAATTTGCAGTGGAAACATTCAGTCGAAAAAACCCGTTGGATTGAAAACTATCAACGGGAGCAACAGCACTTTATATTGCGCTACACCGACCTGATTTCTTTCGGTGCAGGTACACCGAATGACTATCCCATCATCTTTCAAAAAGACGGTATGGTCAGAATGAAAGTTAATCGGCGAATTGATCAAATCAACTGGATCATTTCCAAGAATATGCAAGGCAGTATCATCATTCACCAGAGCGTCTGGCCTATTTTTCAACAATATCCAGATTACACCTTGGTACAAATTACAGCACAACAACAGCCCTTGTGGAAAGCATGGCAGATCGGAGAATGCCGATGACTCAAAATGAAGACAAAGTTGCCCCTGAACAATTAGATGAGCAGCAACAACAAGCCATTTTAGAAAAATTTGATCGTGAGTCAGTGACTCGTTCCCCAAGCAACAAATCTGTGGCATGGTTCATAGCGGCGATTGCTATTTTCTATTCCTTATTTCATTTATTTATTACCTTTAATCCACTACCCGAACTGATTCAACGTTCCGCCCATGTCGCTATTGGTTTGGTTTTGATCTTTCTACTTTATCCTGCGCGTCAGTCCAGTTCACGACAAAGCATCCCTTGGTTGGATTGGTTCCTTGCCTTAGCCGCTTTAGCAACCTTTTTATACCTTTGGAAAGAATATCAAGCCATTATGACCACACGTGGTGGTATTCCAAACACCTTAGATATTGTTTTTGCCATTTTAGCCGTGGTGCTGGTGGTTGAAGGCGCTCGGCGGGTTATGGGATGGATGCTGCCTATTTTAGGTTTAGTCTTTCTGTCTTATCCGTTTTTTAGCCACTATGACTGGGTCCCTGATCGTTTATTGACGCGTCCATATAGTATTAGTGATATTTTCGGGCAAATGTATTTAAAAACTGAAGGACTATATTCTTCCGCAATCGGTGCTTCAGTCACATTTATTTTCCTGTTCATTTTGTTTGGTGCTTTTCTGGCGAAATCAGGCATGGGAAAACTGTTTAATGATCTTGCGATGGCACTTGCGGGACATAAACAAGGTGGTCCTGCAAAAGTTGCCGTCATTTCCAGTGGATTTATGGGCAGTATTAATGGCACAGCGGTGGCCAATGTCGTGGGGACCGGTTCATTCACCATTCCCCTGATGAAAAAAATTGGTTACCACAAAAATTTTGCAGGTGCTGTTGAAGCCAGTGCTTCTGTAGGTGGACAAATTTTACCCCCTGTGATGGGAGCCAGTGCCTTCATTATGGCTGAAACCACGGGTGTCAGTTATGGCACCATTGCCCTTGCAGCCACGCTTCCGGCTTTGCTCTACTATTTAGGCGTGATGGCTCAAGTTCATTTCCGTGCTGGTAAAGACAATTTAAAAGGTGTCCCGAAAGCGGATTTACCACGGGTTAAAGATGTCCTAAAGGAACGAGGACACTTGCTTATTCCAATCGTGGCTTTGGTATTTTTCCTATTTCAATCCATTCCTGTCAGTTATGCCGCAGTCTACACCATTGTCCTAACTGTGATTGTAGCGAGTTTCCGCAAATCGACCCGTATGGGCTTCAAAGAAATATTAGAAGCGCTCGCCGATGGTGCAAAACAATCTCTTTCGGTCATGGCAGCCTGTGCTGTGGTGGGGATTATTATTGGTGTGGTGAGCCTGACTAGCTTTGGCTCTGTCATGACCTCCTCAATTATGAGCATCGGTGCAGGCAGCCTATTTTTAACGCTGTTCTTTACCATGATTGCATCGATGATTTTAGGCATGGGACTTCCTTCAATTCCAGCCTATATCATCACCGCGACTATGGCTGCACCTGCTTTGGCAAACTTTGATATTCCCACGCTGGTGGCGCATATGTTTGTGTTCTACTTTGGTCTTTTTGCCAATATTACCCCACCTGTCGCCTTAGCCGCCTTTGCAGGTGCGGGAATCGCAGGGGGCGACCCAATGCGCACAGGTTTCCAAGCCTTGAAACTTTCTTTGGCTGGTTTCATTGTCCCGTTCTTGTTTGTCTACAACCCAGCCATGTTGATGATTGATACGGCCAATGTCGCAGTCAATGCACGTGAGTTTGCTTTTCCTGCATGGACGACTATTGTGAGTATTGTCTTTACCTCAGTGGTTGGGATTTTGGCGCTGGGTGCTGCAGTTGAAGGTTACTTTAAAGTTGGTTTGAACTGGTTCTGGCGGATTTTCTTAGGTGCAGGTGCTTTATGTATGATTATCCCTGAAACTGTGACTGATATTATCGGGATTGTGATGGTGGTGGTTGCCATCAGCATTAATATTATGCAAGCCAAAAAACAAAATCAGTCCTATTCAATGTCCTAAAAAGTAAAAAAAAGCCCAACTCAACATGTTGGGCTTTTTTTATGGCTGATTTAGAAAATACGGGTCTGATCTTTTTCAGCCTGAGGCAGTGCGGCTGCAATTTTTTCAGCAATTTGCATATAGCTGTCTGCTGCACTGTCTTCGACTAAAACAGAAGGCTTACCCGCATCCGCATTTTCACGGATTTGTACATTTAAAGGCAGACGCCCCAAAAGCGGAATGTCATATTGCTCCGACAGTTGATCTCCACCGCCTGTACCAAAAATTTGCTCTTCAAATCCACAATTTGAGCAAATATGGGTCGACATATTTTCCACAACACCCATAACTGGAATATGTACGCGGTTAAATAACTCAATACCTTTGGTCGCATCCATAAGTGCCACATTTTGCGGTGTGGTTACAATCACCGCACCTGTAACAGGAATACGTTGCGCAAGCGTCAACTGAATATCACCTGTACCCGGTGGCATATCAATCATCAAGACATCTAAGTCAGGCCATAAGGTTTGATTGAACAATTGCATCAACGCCCCTGTCGCTTTCGGCCCACGCCAAGCCACAGGAGTATTATGATCACCCGTTAAGTGTCCAATCGATAAAACGGCCAAACCATAGGCATCTAAGGGTACAAAATTTTCCGCTTCAATCATCGGTGTTTTGCCCGCATTGCCCAACATGGTCGGAATACTTGGACCATAAATGTCCGCATCTAAGACCCCAACTTTTAAGCCTAGCTTTTGCAAAGCAAGTGCAAGGTTTACCGTGGTGGTGGATTTGCCCACGCCCCCCTTGCCCGAGGACACCAAAATCACATTTTGAATACGCGGATGCTTCGGCACATCACGTTGTTGTGGCGCTGCTTTTTGGATGGGTGGGTTGTTAGGATCAGTTTCAACGGGTTGTGCAGCAACTTGGGCTGCTGAGCCTGAAGCATCAATCACTGGGGGTAAATTGCTTTTCGGTGCAGCCTCTTTTGCTTGGCTTGAACAGCTCTCACCTTCAGCATGCTGATGTCCACAGCCACCTGACTTTTCTTTATGTCCCGTTTTTTGTTGAATCACATGCATGTTTAATTCTTTGATACCGCATGCTTCAAGCGCAACCGCCAAATCATCATGAATCTGTTGTAAATCATCTGCTTCGGCAGGAAAAGTATTGATGGTAATTTGCAGAATATTGCCCTGCACATTCACTTGAGTAATGCGGTCTTTCAACGCATGGTTTGAATTGGGCAAGATATAGTTTTGCAGTACTGTTTGGATTTCTTCTTCCTTTACCTCCTGCGCAGGAGAAAAAACTGATTTAAGAGAAGAAAGCCACGACATATATGTACTCCAAATTCGAGTATTCAGCTGAATGCTATAGTTTAACCACAAAACGAACTTAGGTTAAGTTCAGTATTTATGGATTATGCCATGAAATTTAGTATTCCTAGCTTTTTAGTTGGTTTTATACGCTGAATATCAAAGGGCGAAGCTTAGTCGCTTAAGCTAACTGAAAAAATAAAATCGGTGAATTGGATCAAATTTGAACGTAAAGAATTGTAAGTACAATCCAATCTCCCCATTTAAGGTGATGTTATTGCATAGCAAAATATCTATATTCTGTTGTTCTATCTTTACGCGATTTGGGGGAGAAAAAAATGAAACTTTGGGCCGTGGTTGTTTTGGCTTGCACCATATCTAGCTTTAGTTTTGCAGATACATCAACCAATTCATTTAAAACCCCTGCGGGTCAAACGGTGACTATCGGTGATCAAGTTCAAGACATGCAGAAAAAAATCGATTTATCGCCAATTTCTATGTCCTCTACCCCAATCAGCAGTGCACCGAATAGCCCACTTGAGACGGTATATGTATATGAAATTGCAAACTATCGTTATACCATCCGCACCGTGAACAATCAAATTCAGAGCATCATGTGGTTTAACTTGGACGCAGACCCTGCACTGAGTACACAGTCTACGCCATAGTATTAGCGAACATTTAAGGTCGACATTCGCCATCTCGGACGGATTAAGCTTGGTCGTCTTTTTTAAACTTTTGCAGTGTTTCTGTGGCTTTCTTTTTCAACTCGTCAAACTTTTCAGTGGCTTGCACCTTAAATTCTTCCAGTTTAATTTCAGCCTCATGCTTTAACTCTGTGGCTTTAAGTTTTGCCTCATCCAGTTTATGCCCTGCTTCAACTTTAAAATGATCCAATTTTTCCTGCGCAACTTGTTTCGCATGCTCGGCTTTGGCTTGTGCAGACTCCAACTTTTGCTCAAAAGCTGCATCATCTTCGGCTTTACTTTCTGCTGCTTTTTGCTTTAAGTCAGTCAGCTGCTTTTCAGCATCTAGCTTGGCTTCAGTGGCCTGATGTTTGACATCTTCCAGTACTTTCTCACCTTCCAGTTTTGCCGCTTGAGCTTTCAACTTCAAGTCTTCACCCAACTCAGTCGCTTTGGTTTTTAAATCATCGAGTTTATTGTCATTCGTCATGTCACCGCCCTCTTTCGTATTTAAAATTTTGCTTAACTCAGAGTTATACCTTGCTTTTTAAGTGCTGACCTCATTTGCATCATTTGGAAACAATAGCTGTACAGGATGCAGCAATTTAAACACCATCCTGTACCACTCAACGGAAGAGACTAACGCTTTACGGTACTGAGAAAGCTAATAACTGCAAACAGCCAAATAAACAAAATGAAACTGCGGGCTTGAGTGAAATGGGTCACGTCTGCGCCATGTACCATATTATGACGGCTGGCCGTGACACTAGAACTCGCATCCATTTTCAATGCTTCAAGGCTCAGAAAATACGGATTGATTTCACTGGCAATTTTAACTTTATGCCATAGGCTTTTGACTTCATGGCCTTTCAAACCCGGTACAATTTTATACACATCGACAAACTTGGTTTGATTTTGCTTTAAATACCCATGTTCAATCAGCGCATCCGTCAAAATTCCTTCAATTTGACCATAAAGAACCGTAATACACCCTGCATAACACTGCTGTTGATACAGTTTTAAGGTTTCTTCAATCACGCTGCGGCGTTGGGCTTGGAATGCTCCCAAATCCATCGCGTCGTAAGCGTCAAGCAAAGTCGCTTGGAAATAGTCTGTTTGGATTAAATTAGGCAGCTGAAACTTAGTCATATCAGCTTCTTTTTGATTGGCCATTTGCCAAAAGTACAACAGATTGAGCACGTCATTAGCCATCGGCTCATCACTTTCGTACTCAAGTTGATCGGCCATGACTGCAAAGTACGGATCTTCAGACTCAAGCTGACGGAGCGACTCGACCAATTGTGCATGAGCTTGACTACCCATTGAAGCAAGGTATTGTTCAGCTTGTTGTAAAAGTCGATTGCCCAGTAGTTTGGTCGCTTGTGGATTTTGCGGAATTCGGGTCACGGGTTGGTCGAAATCAAAATCATCATCGATCATGGACGGCATACTCTTAAAAACGGGCTGAATCTAAGTATTATCGCTGTTAATAGCACATGAATATAGAGAAAATATGCATTAGTTTTAAGCTCCATGACTTGAGTTCTGAACAATCCCTTCAATCTTTCATTAAAAGATGAACAAGCTGCTTTATGCCGTTTCAGAAAAGGCATTTCCCATGATTTTTTCAGTATCTTGCTCAAATTAGCGATTGATGCTCAATCTAGCGATCAATTCATACAGGCTTTAGTCTCATTTGAAAACTTTTCACCGATTCACTTGTGCAAGTCGCGGCTATCTAAGGTAAAATCGTTGACCTTATATAAAATACGAATGAGAGAGTCATATCCGTGCGTAATATTTTAGTCACTAACGCCCTACCATACGCCAATGGCCCCATCCATATGGGACACTTACTCGGTTATATCCAAGCAGATATTTGGGTTCGTGCCATGCGTGCAATGGGACACGATGTGACTTATGTATGTGCGGATGATGCTCACGGTACAGCCATCATGCTACGTGCCGAAGCGAATGGTATTTCGCCTGAAGATCAGATCGCCAATGTGCAAAAAGAACACATCCGTGATTTTGACGGTTTTGGCGTGCATTTCGATCATTATGATTCAACTCACAGCAATGAAAACCGCGCGCGCGCTTCTGAAATTTATGTAAAAAACCGTGAAGCAGGCAATATTGCCATCCGCCCTGTCAACCAGCTTTTTGACCCTGAAAAAGGCATGTTCTTATCGGATCGTTTCATTAAAGGCACGTGCCCGAAATGTAAATCGGAAGATCAATATGGCGATGCGTGCGAAGTCTGCGGTACAACATACAATGCGACTGAGCTTTTAAACCCGAAATCAACTTTAAGTGGTGCAACGCCTGTAGAGAAATCTTCAGATCATTACTTCTTTAAACTGCCGAATTTCTCAGAATATCTACAAAAATGGACCCGTGACCAAGGTCGCCTACCTGTTTCAATTGCCAACAAACTCGATGAATGGTTTGAAGCAGGTTTATCAGACTGGGATATTTCACGTGATGCACCGTATTTCGGTTTTGAAATTCCAGATGCACCAAACAAGTATTTCTATGTTTGGGTAGACGCACCAATTGGTTATATGTCGAGTTTTGAAAACTACATTAAAGCGAAACGTCCTGATTTAAGTTTTGACGACTTTTGGAAGAAAGACTCTGACAAAGAAGTCTATCACTTCATTGGTAAAGACATCGTTTACTTCCATGCCCTGTTCTGGCCTGCAATGCTTGAAGGTGCAAACTACCGTACGCCATCAGGTTTATTCGTCAATGGTTTCTTGACGGTAAACGGTCAGAAGATGTCGAAGTCTCGCGGGACATTCATCAAAGCTGAAACGTATTTAGAGCACTTAAATCCTGAATATTTACGTTACTACTTCGCGTCTAAACTGTCAGATAAAGTTGAAGACTCTGATTTGAACTTGGATGATTTCGTTCAGAAAGTAAACTCTGACTTAGTCGGTAAAGTGGTCAACATTGCCAGCCGTTGTGCAAAATTCATCAACACCAAGTTTGATAATAAATTATCAGCCACTTGTGCAGAGCCTGAATTGGTACAAAGCTTTATTGATGCAGGCGACTCAATTGCGAAAGCCTATGAAGCACGTGAGTTTTCTGCTGCGATTCGTGAAATCATGGCGCTTGCAGATAAAGCGAATCAATATATCGATGAGAAAAAACCTTGGGCTTTAGCGAAAGTTGAAGGCGAAGAGCAACAAGTACACGATGTATGTTCGGTCGGGATTAACCTGTTCCGTCAATTGGCTGTGTACTTGGCACCTGTACTTCCGACTTTAGCGGCTCAAGTGCAAGAGTTCTTAAAACTAGACCGCTTTGATTTTGCTTCTGCTCAAACAGCATTGGTCGATCATGAAATTGCATTGTTCCAACCTTTAATGCAACGTGTAGACCCGAAAGCTGTTGCGGCAATGGTCGATGCATCTAAAGACTCTTTAGCGGCTGCGTCTGAACCTGTAAAAGTGGAAAAGAAAAAAGAAAAGAAAGCCGAGAAAAAGCCTGAGCCAAAAGTGGGTGAGGCTGAAATTATTGGTATTGAAGACTTTATGAAAGTTGACCTACGTGTCGCTGAAGTTTTAGAAGCTGCAACGGTCGAAGGCTCGGACAAGTTACTTCAATTGACTTTAAATATCGGCGAAGCTGAACCGCGTAATGTATTCAGTGGTATTCGAGAGTTTTACCAGCCAGAAGACTTAAAAGGCAAATTGGTGGTGATGGTCGCTAACCTTGCACCGCGTAAGATGCGTTTTGGTATTTCAAACGGTATGGTTTTAGCTGCGGGTAATGGCGAAGGTGTTTGGGTGATTTCACCTGAATCTGGTGCTAAAGCTGGTGATAAAGTGTCTTAACTCTAAAATCAATATTAAGCCCTGATAATAATCAGGGCTTATTCTTTTCTTAATAATATAATACTTATGACAAACTTTAATGACTTTTTAAAAAATTTAAATTTAGAAAATAATCCATTTTCTTTTTTTACAACAGAGAATGAGCTAAAACAATCAGTAGATATATTTACACCCGTAAATGACTATGAAAGTATTTTGTCTAACTTTTCCTCTGACAATTCCTTAATCATTTTAGGTGATCGAGGTGCTGGAAAAACAGCTCTTTTAAAAAACTTAGAGTCACTAATTGATAGAAAAAAGATAATTTCAGTCTTTATTACAAATTTTTCTGATTTGCCACTAAACTTTGATTCAAAAGATTTTTATCAATTCTTAATCACACAAATATCTCTACAATTATTCGCTTCTCTTGCCAATGAAAAAAAGCGAATAAATAAACTCGATCAAGAAGAGAAAATATTACTAAGCTACCTACTTCAAAACTTTGTACCTCAAGTTTCAAAAGCATACTTACGAGATCAAATCAAAGCTATTCAAGTTCCTTGGTACAAGTTAACTTATAAAAAATTCGAAAAAATTATAAGAGATTTCTTCAATTACGGTGCTACGGTAGCAAATACAGTCGTCGATGATTTTTTATCTAAACATTTTTCAGGACTTCCTCCAATCACTGAAAATGTCAAAATTAAAGAATATTTCCCTGAACTAGATATAAATTTTGAAGAGAACTTTTTAGACCAAGATATCTCTTATTGTCTTATTGAAAGAATTTTGAAAATCGTAGAAAAACTACAGTTTAATAAAATAATCGTACTCATTGACCGAATTGATGAAGATCAACGATTCGAGAATGATGCAGAATTAATTGCAACTTATACTAAATTAATCTTAACTGATGAAAAATTACTCCTAACACCAAAATTACAGATTGTTTTTACAAGTTGGACAACTCCATTTAATTTTATTAAGCAATATGTGCGAACTCAGAAACATAGTTGTACTATTATTAATTGGTCACATTCAGACTTAGAGAATGTTCTAAACAACCGCTTAAAAGTCTTTTCTAAAAGTAAAATTTCAACTTACAAGGAACTATTTGCAGCTGATGTTACACAAGATGATATAAACCAAATTCTAAAATTAGCAAACTCAACGCCTCGCGATCTTTGGCATATTTTTTCTAATTTACTAAGAATCCAATATGATAAAGACTCTCTCAGTAATAAAATTGAAAAATCCTCTATAGGATTTGCTTTAAATAGATTTATTAAGAATTTTAATTATTTTGAGTACTATCCAAGGAAAACGAATGCACGTTCTAACTCTATGGATATTTTTTCATATATAGATTTGCTACTTAAATTAGATGAAAACACATTTAATGCCAAACAATTAAAAGAAAAAAACCAACTACAACATTCAACTGCTCAAAGCTACATATCTAGTATGGAAAAAATGGGACTAATTAATTTGAGTAATCCTGATAGTGGTTCAGCGCAATACACAATTAAAGACCCTAAAATTTCATATGCTCGTGAAAAAGGAATCAAAATCTATCGTAATTAAAGTTCTATGACCATGCGACATATATCTCGCCCGTTCGTTAAGGGCACACGGACATGCCCTTTAATGAACAATGAGGTTTTGTTACTTTTGCCTAGTCAAAAGTAACGGAAATTTCGTAATCAAAATTTTACGCTCATTATTTCCCTCATCCTGACCTTCTCCCAAAGAGATAAGAAACATTCAGTCAGAACAAATAATAAAATATAGTTTTGTATTAGTTGCTAAAAACAAGATGAAAAAGATCACCTCACATGCTAAAAAATAGACAATTCAACAAATTTTGTGAAACTTTATAAATGAATAAGTTACTTGCTTCCGCTTTAATTATCTCTAGTATCAGCAGTGTTTCAGCCTTCGCTCTTTCCCCACCCGCCCCAATCTCGCAACAAAAACAAGTTTCAGGCTATTACCAATACCAAGCGGGTGATGTACAAATTACAGCCCTGCTCGATGGTACTAACTTCATGTCGCCTAAACTCTTTCAAAACACTCCAGAAAAAGAAGTCCATGAAATTTTAAAGAAATATGCTGCTGACCATTCCAAAGGCGTACAGACCTCTGTCAATGCCTTCCTCGTGAATATAGGTCATTCACTGGTTTTAGTGGATAGCGGCGCTGCGAGCTGTTTTGGCGCACATTTGGGTTCAGTATTGAGCAACTTAAAATCATCAGGCTATCAACCAGAGCAAGTCGATACCATCTTACTGACGCATCTACACCCAGACCATGTGTGTGGTATTAGCCAAAATGGCATGGCAAACTTTCCCAATGCAACGGTTTATGTCTCGAACAACGAAGCAAACTATTGGCTAAACCCGAAACAAGTCGACAAACTCCCAAAAGAGAAACAAGCAGGCTACTTAGGAACTGTTGAAAAAATTAAACAAGCCATTGCGCCCTATCAAGCCAAAAACCGCTTCAAAACGTATCAACTGGGCGATCAAGTTCAAGGCTTTAAAGTGATTAATACCGCGGGGCATACACCTGGACATTTTAGCTATGAGCTGAAAACCAAGGATGAAACGGTGGTCTTTATTGGTGACATTGTGCATTCACATACTGTGCAATTCGACAAGCCAGAAACCGCTATTGATTATGACATCGACCCGAAAAAAGCAGTGCAAACACGCTTAAAACAATTTGCGGAATATGCAAAAGGCGGGCAAACCATTGCAGCACCACACTTGCCATTCCCTGCTATTGGACATATCTATTCGGCAGATGGGAAAAGCTATCAATGGATTCCTGTGCATTTTAAGGATTAATTTATACGAAAATTAACTCTTCTTTTGGCTGAGAGTTAAAAGACTCTTCATCCAAATAGAAGCTTGTTAAATCATAAAAATCCCCTCATTTGAGGGGATTATTTTTTACTGCTGCGGACTCATCGAATTTTGTACAAAATGCGGAGAGCGAGGTCCATATAGCAACCCTTTTTGCTGCATCAACTGCGGAGCATACAACTGCGTACTCACACTGTTAGACAGCACATAGGCTTTGTCCGATAGGTGATTGGAAATTTGGTCAATCAAAGCACCCACTAACATCCCGACCAGACCGGCGTTGCTATTATTATTGGCTTGTTGGATTTTTTCCTGACCTTCCCATAATAATGCTCCGGTTTTTAAATCCACCAATTTCGCCTCTACCGCAACGGTCGAAACGGATTGAATCACCTGATACTTAGAACCATATTCTTTAACTTTGACATACAGTGCGGCATCCGCTCCAAAAATTTCATTGAGTTTCTGAATTGGAATTTGCTGCGCATCATAGCCATTGGTTACGCCGTTTTCTTTAAATAGCGTATCGACCACAGAAATAGGAAACACATAATAGCCCGCTTCTGCTACAGGTAAAGTCACGGTAGACCAATACCCATAAGTTGCCCGTGTATCGGGTGACTCATTTACAGGCGGCAACACCAAAATGGATTTTGGCATATTGGCATGATATGCAGATAAGTCACGTTTACTTTTAGGTGTCGTAGCACAACCTGTGAAGAGTGTCACAGCAAGGCCAAGTACGCATAGTTTTTTGAAATGTTTCACTTCACACTCCCTGCGGCAGACTGGGCTGTCATTTTTTTCAAAAGACGATCCATTAATACTGCCGACTCTGGGTAGGTTTGACGTTCAAGTTCAAAATACTGAACAGCACGTGGCCCATTATTGATATTTAAATTCAACAAACCCAAATGTGCATACAAGCCCGGAGGCACTGCTGCATTTTTGGCTTTGGCTTTTTCAATATCTTTTTCAAGTTTACCAATCTGTTCTTGTGGAGAAGTCTTTTCTGGCAGACTCAACATCAAATAGGTTTGCTGCGGGTATTCGCCCCAGCTGTATAACGATTTTGGTGCTGAAACACAGCCCACCAAAGTCATGGTGCAGATCGCACCTAAAACCAATACGATTTTTTTCATTGATTCAAACCAGTTACTGCGCAGACCACTTATTGGTTTGAATATCCAACACCAAATTATTAACCGCTTCGCGTACAGCCAAATCTAGAACTTTACCGTTTAAAGTTGAGTCATAAGAAGCGGTAGAACCAAAACCTAAAATTTCACGTTCACTGAGTGCATACTCGCCTGCGCCTTGCACAGAGTGAACAATTTCTGCTGTTTTTACATCGACAATATTTAAGTTCACTTTGGCATAAGCAATTTGGGTTTTACCACGCCCCAATATGCCAAATAGCTGGTGATCACCGACTTCTTTACGGCCAAATTCAGACACGTCGCCCGTTAATACATAACGTGCGCCTTTAATGGCTTGAGAGGATTTAGTAAAGCCTGCTTCTTGTTGTAATTCAGCAAGGTTGTCACGGTTTAGGACAGAGAAATAGCCCGATTGCTGTAAATGCGTTTCTAAAATGGTTTTCGCCTGACCACCTAAACGGTCAACATTGTCTGAAAAAATGCCACGCATATAGCTCGAGCGGTTGTCAAATTTTCCTACAGAAACAGGCGTTTTAGTGCCAGCGTATTTAACGGTCGCCACTGCCGCTGTTACTTGCGGTGATTGAATTGTTTTTGACGTTTCTGTTGTTGAACATGCAGATAATGCTAAGCCACTCAAAACGGCCAAAAATATAGATTTATTCAAAATTTATCCCTCAAATCTTTAATTTAAAAATCATTAAAAAAATCAAAGGGATTATAACCATTTAGCTTTTCGTTACCTATACAAAATCCAGTTTTGTTGTTGTAAACCTTATCACTTCATGCCAAAAATAAGTTTCAAACCCAACACCGTCATTACGGCCCCTGCTGCGCGGTCAAATACAGCTTTAAACTTCAAATACACGCGGCGCGGCTTTTCAGCAGACAATGCCACTGCAACCAACGAACACCAACCCGCATCAATAAAGAAACATAGGATAGGCAGTACAAAATAGTAATAGGTTGGGATTTCTTTGGGTAAAAGTGCAGTAAAAATACTGGCTAAAACAATCGCAATTTTAGGGTTGGAGAGCTGGGTAATTAAGCCAGTCATAAAGGCACGGCGTAAAGTCATTGCTTTTGAGCTGGAATGATCTGCCTCAATCGGCTCTTTGGCATGTTTAATAATTTTAAATGCGAGCCAAAGCAAATAGATCCCGCCACAAATTTTTAAGGCCAAATACGCAGACGGCACTGCCAACAAAAAGGCTTGCAAACCAAGTACAGCCAGCAGACCAAAAACAGCTGCGCCTGCTCCAGTTCCCAATGCGGTAAAGAGGCCATGTTTTCGAGAAATCGCAATCGAATTTTTTGCTACATAAATCGACGTCGGTCCAGGGCTCATTGCGCCTAACATTAATGCAAAGGCAATCGAGCCCAAAATCCAAAATGATTCCAAGAGTGACCTCTAAATTGAGAGAATTTATCAGCTGCGATTTTACGCTAAACAAAGTTTTTACGATATTCACTTTATCAGTTATTTTTCACATTTATATCGTAATCAAGCCACAGCTTGTACACCCATTATATTTTTTAATGATAAATAAAAAAGCCTATTTTTAAGGAAATTTAGCATAGGCCATAGTGAAAACAGTAATAGAGCAATTACTCAACAATAAACTGAAACATCAGTTATTTAGATCATATTCAATTTTAATAAAAAGACAAATGTGTATTAAAAATAGCCATCATGTGCTTTTTTTTGATTACAAAATATAATGGGGGAATTGCTTCCCTTTTCATACATTTTTCATATATAAAAAGACTTACTATTTATAAGGTTTTATTTCTAAAAACCACATTTTTTAACTTCATAATTTTTAACATCATAATTAAAGGTGAACCATGCAAAATAAGAAGCGCACCCCATTAGACGCGCAACAGTCCCATCTTTGGATCATTGGTGGTGGTATCGCAGGTATGGCTGCTGCTGCATTTGCGATCCGTGATGCCAAAGTCCCTGCCAAAAATATCCATATTTTAGAAGAACTCGATATTTCAGGTGGCTCGATGGATGGCGGACATACACCGCATGCTGCGCAAGCTTGGGTAACACGTGGTGGGCGGATGCTGACCGATGAAACTTATTTGTGCCTATGGGACTTATTTTCCAGTATTCCATCTTTGGAAAATCCAGACATTTCCGTTCGTGAAGAATGTCGTGAGTTTAATGAAAAAGTGAAAACCCATGCCAATGCACGTTTAATTGATGCCGAACATGTCATTGCGGATGCGGAAAAGCTTGGGTTGAATACGCTACATCGTGCACAGATGCTACGCCTATTGGCTTCAAAAGAAGAAAAAATTGGCAGTCGCCGCATTGATGAGTTTTTTGATGAAGCCTTTTTTGAAACCAATTTCTGGCGCATGTGGCGCACAACTTTCGCTTTTCAAAAATGGCACAGTGCAGCAGAGTTAAGACGCTATTTCTTACGTTTTATCCAAGAATTGCCACGCATTCATACCTTAGCGGGTGTGAAACGTACCAAGTACAACCAATATGATTCGATGATCTTACCCCTACAGCGTTGGCTAGTCGCACAAGGTGTCGATGTGCGTTTTGGACACTATGTTACAGATGCGGACTTCATTACCAATGCTGAAACCCAAGAGCGCCATGCCTCGCGTCTATATGTACAATTGCCTGAAGGCTCAGAGCAAATTAATCTGAAAGCCAATGATTTAGCTATTTTCACTTTAGGCTCTATTACCGCAGACTCGCGTTATGGCGGTAATCATGACATGCCTGCCCTCATTCGTCATCGAGAAGACCATGGCTGGACACTTTGGGAAACTCTGGCACAAAAAGCCCCAGACTTTGGCCGTCCAATGACTTTTTATGGCAATGTCGATGAACATAAGTGGGAGTCTTTCACTCTGACCATGAAAGATGACGTACTGCTTAAACGCATTATTGACTATACGGGGAATGAACCAGGTACAGGCGCACTGATGACTTGGTACGAGTCGGGTTGGCATTTATCCATCGTGGTTCCTGCACAGCCACACTTTGCCGACTTACCTGAAGGTTTATATACCTTATGGGGCTACGGTTTCCAAATTGACCATATGGGCGATTACATCAAGAAGCCAATGTCTGAAGCTACGGGGCAAGAAATCCTGACAGAACTGATTAAACAGCTCGGTTTTGACGACATTTTAGATCATGTTTTGGCAACCACCCATGTAACCACTGCCATGATGCCATATGCCTCTGCCCTATTCGCCTGCCGTAAACCGGGGGATCGTCCACAGGTAATTCCACAAGGCTCACAAAACTTTGCCTTCCTTGGACAGTTTGTGGAAATTGAAGATGACGTGGTCTTTACTGTGGAATATTCAGTTCGTGGAGCGATGCTTGCCATTTATGAATTCTTTGGGGTGGAACGTGAAATCCCTGAAATTTACAATGGTCTGCTTGATCCAAAAGTCGGTTTGAAAGCTTTGGAAACCGTGTTCCACTAAGCTTTTAATCTATAGCGATAAGAGCATGCTTCTGTGCTCTTATCATTTTTGAGCAAAATTTCACTTATTCGAATTACAAAACTCACTTGCAGCTTTGATTGCACAGAGGCAGCATAAGATTCATCTAAAACTTTAAAAATAAATCTATGAAACTAGCAGAAGCACTTTTATTGCGTAGTGACTTACAAACCAAACTCGCTTCTTTACAACAACGGATCAACAATAATGTGCTAATCCAAGAAGGCGATGAACTAAGTGAAGACCCCAATACGCTGATTGGTGAGGCCTTTAGTGTGAATACAGAGTTACATCATCTGATTGAAAAAATTCATGCGACCAATGCTCAAGCTAAAACCAGCACGGGCCAATCCATGCTCAGTATTTTAAACACACGTGATTTGCTCACACAACAGCATCGTATTATTCAACAGGCCATCAACAGCTCACGACGTGAAAATGGTCGTTATAGTTCGAGTGAAATTCGCTGGGTTAAAACCATTACGGTTGCAGACTTGCAAAAACAAGCCGATGCAATTAGCCAGCAACTCAGGCAAAATAACTTAGAGATTCAAGCTTCAAATTGGCAAATCGAACTGATCTAGCCAATTTGAGCCATAACAGTTTGGGCATATTGGGCGAGTACAAGGCCTTTTATACGTTTGTAAGGCTTTAATTCAACAAACGTTTGCAGGAAGTAAGACGTCTACTTCACATTTTTACCAATCTGGCGTAGCACAATGCATCTTTTATACTGCACATCGCACCTTGCACCACCATGTACTGACAATATGCCTCCCTATTTTCACCTATTAGTACGTATCAGCATCAGCCTGTGTAGGCGTTTTCTGATTAAAAGCCATTTCTTGTGATGGAAGTTTATAGTCACGATCATGCACAGGAACACCACCAATAATCATGGTACGAGCCTCAGTTCTAGGCTGATTCAAATCCTTTTTTGCATCACACGCGGTCAGTTGAGTGAGCAATAAAACCAATACTAGGGTAGATAAGGTTTTCATCATATCCCCTCATTTATCATTATTGTGCTTTCAGCATAGCACTTTTATTTTTCCAATCCTATCGACTTTGTTACAACTCTTATCCATCTACATGATGGTTCTCTGCGAATTTTCTTTATAAAATAAATATCAATCATTCATAGATAAAACAATAACATGAGTGATTTAAGCTCACTAAAATTAGACTTAAACATTTATCCGATGTATTGAAAAAAATATCTTGGCGGAGTCTTATCTTGTTTTATTCAATTTCTTCATCAGCCTGCGGCTCGCCCTACTTTTGTTTCGACAAAAGTAGGCAAAACCATTGTCATCTGCAAAACCTGTTCATTTCTTGGATTTATTCAAATATAACGAATAAACATTATCTTATTTACACCATGCAGGTTGCAGATGACGTTTCCGAGTCGCATATTTCTTATCGAAATTAGATTAAATTAGAAAAAGACAAAGGGGTTTACAAAATCTTACAGGATTGAATATTTACAACGGACACTTTTGTCCGTTAAATAATAGCACCCTCAAATCAAATGAAATAATCACCATGACCAGTCGTCAACAGCGTGCTGCACAAAACCGTGAGGAATTGCTCGAAGCCGCAGTTCAGGTTTTTCGCACACACGGGATAAATGCGCCCTTACAGCAGGTAATTGATGCAGCCAATGTCGGACGGGCGACGTTTTATCGTAATTTTGATGACCGTCGTGCCTTAGTGATTGCACTCATGGAGCAAGCTTTGGAACGTCTTGCAGTTCGTGCTGAAGCGTTTTCTCAATATGAAGATGGTTTTATCCGTTTAATTGAAAACCATGTCTACAACTTACCGTATTTAACTGCACTGATGGAATATTGGCGGGTGATTGAGCGTAATGATCCCGTCATGGTTGATATCTATGCGCGCCGCGATGCGATTTTACAGCCTTTGATTGATCAAGCCATTCGACACGGCGTATGCCGCCCCGATTTGACCACTCAAGATTACGCCATGATTACGGCCATTTTAAGGACTTCATTTCAAGGGCTGACCGATACAGAGCAACAACAACTTGCACAACGTGCGATTGAGCTACTCCTCAATGGTATTCGGGCATAAAGGTCACCACTCATGACACAGCCACCGCGTTTACTCGAACCTGTGCCAAACTGGACAGCAGAAGAAAAGCCAACCCTACCCGGCTCTCCTGCCGTGATCGCGCACTCCACGCCTAAGCGCTTCATATATTTTTTTATTGGTTTGTTTGTCGCACTGTCTGCCAGTCTCAGTAACGGTTTTATTACCGCAAATTTACCCTTAATTCAGGGTGAATATGGACTAACACCCTCTGAGGTAGCATGGATCCCCGCAGCTTATGTGATGGCCAATGTCAGTGCTAACCTGATTCTGTTTAAAGCCCGCCAGCAATACGGTCTGCGTCTATTCTCTGAAATTGGCTTACTGATTTTTATTGTGGTTTTAGTTTTACACGTCTTTGTGCATACCTTTGAAATGGCCGTACTGGTACGTTTCATTAGCGGCATGGTTGCCGCACCGCTCAGCTCTTTAGGCATGTATTACATAATGCAGGCCTTTAAGCGGGAAAATTTTGGTCGCAGTATCTATTTGGCTTTAGGCTTCCAGCAGCTCGGTATTCCTTTGGCATGGATCATTTCTCCCTATCTCATTGACGTCAATAACTGGAATGTCCTGTATACCTTTGAAATTGGTTTAGCGCTGTGCTGTTTCGCAATGGTGGTGTCTCTTAAGCTCCCCCGTAGTTTAAGAATTGCTGTTTTTGAAAAGCAAGACTTCTTCACCTTTGCGCTGCTTGCGCCCGGTTTTGCCTTTTTGTGTATTGTGCTGACCCAAGGGCCTATCTTGTGGTGGTTTGAAGTGAAATGGTTAGCCTATTTGCTCATTGCAGGGTTCAGCCTAATTGTCATTGGTTTGGTCTACGAGCATTATCGAGTCAATCCATTGATTATGACACGTTGGCTGGGGACATCATCCACGGTGCGTTTTATCATCGGTGCTTTTGCAATTCGCTTCTTAATGTCGGAGCAAAGTTATGCTGCCGTGAGTTTTCTCAAAACTATGGGCATGGGTCCCGATCAATTTGTCCCGCTCTATGTGGTGATCTTTTTCGGCATCGTGTCTGGAACCTTATTTAGTGCCATCACTTTTTCACGTGAACGGATTATTTGGCACTTACTATTAGCAGAAGTTTTGGTGTTGATTGCTTGCGGGCTAGATTTTCACCTTACCAGCGATATTCGCCCTTCCAACTTTTACGGCAGTCAGTTTTTGGTGGGCTTTGCCAGTGGTGTGTTTATTGGCCCACTCTTGATCACGGGGATCTTAAGCGCCATGCAAAAAGGCCCCACTCATATTGTCACGTTCATTGTTTTATTTTCAGCGACTCAAACATTTGGTGGCTTAGTCGGTTCATCGTTTTACTCTACCTATCAACAAGTCCGAACCCAAAACTATCGTGCTGAGATGATTCAACAACTCCCTGAAACCAATCCATTGATTGCACAGCGTCTTTTAGCGTATCAACAAAGTTCGCATAGTTACACGCTGGATCAGCAGCTAGAGCAACAACAAGCCTTAAGAAATCTAAATCAAGTGGTGACTAGAGAAGCTCAAGTGCGTGCCTATAACGATGTGATTAGTTTCAATGGCGTCGTGGCCATGCTGCTGTTGCTGTGGGGGACATTCCTGATTGCGCGGAATCAATATCAACTGCGGCAACAAGCAAAAATCGGTCCTGTCTAATGCCATTGCTCCCTATTTATTGAGAAATTGTTATGTCTGAAGATCAAAAACCAATAACTCCCGCTGAAACAACAGCAACGTCTGAAAATGCCTCTCAGCCTGAACAGCCCGTGGCAGCAGCAACACCGATTACGCCGCCTTCGAGTAAACTGATTCCAACAGCGAAACGTACGCTGATCTTGATGTTTTTAGTACTGATCATCGGTATTGGAATCATTTTATGGGCATGGAAAATTGGACCATTTGACAGTGCAGTTGAGTCCACTGACAACAGCTATGTCAAAGGTAAAACCACGGTGCTTTCTTCGCAAATTAATGGCTATGTCAAAGATGTGTTGGTCAGTGATTTTGATCACGTCAAAAAAGGACAGGTGTTAATGCATATTGATGCCACGACTTATGACCAAAAAGTCACACAGGCTGAAGCTGGCGTGGATCAAGCCCAAAATAACCTCTCCAATCAAAGCCAAAGTATTGCACAGCGTAAAGCTGATATTGTGGCGGCAGAAGCTAAGGTCGAACAAGCACGAGCAGCGTACCAACTGTCATTGGCACAACAGCAGCGCTATCAACAGTTGGGGGACTCTGGCGCAGCGTCTAAATCGGAACAAGACAAAGCCTTTGCCGATACCCAAAATAATTTAGCCTTACTGCAACAAGCACAGGCCAATGTATTGGTGGCAAAAGAAGCGCTCAAAACCGCACAAGTGGCTGAAACAGGACTCAAAGCACAAGTGACCAATGCCGCTGCGCAACTGGATCAAGCAAAAACCACCAAAAATTACAGCAGCATTATTGCCCCGATGGATGGACAACTGGGTGAAGTTAATCCACGCGTGGGACAATATGTGGCCGCAGGCACACAGTTGCTCTATCTGATTCCACAGCAGACTTGGGTCACCGCAAACTTTAAAGAAACTCAAATTGCCAACATGAAAATTGGGCAAAAAGCATGGTTCACGGTGGATGCCCTCAATCATCAGAAATTTACAGGTCATGTTGAGCAAATTTCCCCAGCGGCGGGTTCAGAGTTCAGTGTACTTAAAGCTGATAATGCAACAGGCAACTTTACCAAAGTGGTACAACGCATTGCGGTACGGATTGCAATTGATCCGAATCAGACAGGAATTGAAAACCTACGTCCAGGCATGTCCGTAATTAGTTCGGTCGATACCCAATCTGCACAGCGTTAATTCTGTGCAGAAACCGCGACTTTTCACTTACACTAAGCACTCAACCTGATTGATTAAAGTCCTATGTTTGAACAGATTGCGCAGTCCATTCCCTATCAGCACATAAGTGTTGGCGGGGTCAATATCAGCATCAAACGTTTAGACTTGGTCCATCCACACATTTCAGGCAACAAATTTTTTAAACTGAAATACAATCTATTGGCGGCACAGCAACAAGGCTATAAAAAACTGCTGACTTTTGGCGGTGCCTATTCCAATCATATTGCCGCAACGGCTTATGCAGCGCAGTTATTTGGTTTTGAGAGTCTGGGCATTATTCGGGGCGAAGAACTGGCAAGTAAACCTTTAAATACAACCTTAAATACAGCACAGCAATTCGGCATGCAGTTGCAGTTTGTGACGCGTGAAACCTATCGACAAAAGCAAAGCCCAGCATACTTAGCGCAGTTACAACAAGATTATCCTGATTATTATGTGATTCCCGAAGGTGGAACCAATCCCCTTGCCATTCAAGGCTGTACAGAAATTCTCTCTGATGCGGATCGACAAAATTTCGATCTGATCTGTTGTGCCGTAGGAACAGGTGGCACCATTGCGGGTCTGATTGAAGCCAGTCATTCACAGCAGCAAGTTTTAGGCTTCTCCGCACTCAAAGGCGATTTCCTGAACACAGAAGTCAAGCAACTCACCCAAAAACGGAATTGGCAAATTACCGATCAATATTGCTGTGGTGGTTATGCCAAAACTAGTGCTGAACTCTTGCAGTTTATCCGTGCTTTTGAGCAGCAATATGACATTCCACTGGAACAGATTTACACAGGCAAAATGCTGTTGGGCTTAAGCGATTTAATTCAACAAGGTACCTTCCCCATAGATCATCGTATTTTGGTGATTCATTCAGGTGGGCTACAAGGTCGTTTAGCCGCACTTTAGATAGTCCTGAAAAAGCAAAAAAGATGGTCTATAATGCCCTGCTTTATTCTCCCGTGAGTGTGTCATGTCCGCAAATCAATATGATGTCTTAGTTTTAGGTGCAGGTGCATCTGGCTTAATGACAGCCTATATGGCAGCTCAACGCGGACGTAAAGTAGTGGTTGTAGAAAAAGCCAATAAAGTCGGCAAAAAAATTCTCATGTCGGGTGGGGGTAAATGTAACTTTACCAACCTCTATGTCGAACCAAACAACTTTATTTCACATAATCCGCACTTTGTGATTTCAGCCCTCACTCGTTATACCAATTGGGACTTTATAGGCATGGTCTGCGAGTATGGTATTGAATATGAAGAGCGTAAACACGGACAGCTGTTCACCCTAAAAGGTGCCAAAGAAATTTTAGCTATGCTGTTGAGCGAGTGTGAAAAAACAGGTTTGGTCGACATTAAAACCAACTGTGAAGTAAAAGCCATTACCGCACTCGATGAGCAGAGTTTTCAAATTGACACGACACTAGGGTATTTTGAAGCCGAATCTGTGGTCATTGCGTCGGGTGGTTTATCTATTCCGACCTTAGGTGGCTCAGGGATTGGCTATGAAATTGCAAAGCAATTTGGGCATCATGTTTATCCAACCCGCGCGGGTTTGGTGCCTTTTACCTTCTCGGATAGCTTCAAAGAAGTGACCACACGCTTAAGTGGCAACGCGGTCGATGCGACTTTATCGAATGATTTAAATTCTTTCACCGAAGCCCTTTTGTTTACCCATCGCGGGCTCAGTGGACCAAGCTCACTACAGCTATCGAATTATTGGGATGTAGGACAAAGCTTCAAAATTGACTTCTTGCCAAGTGTGGATTTGCACGACTATTTAAAAGCCAAGAAACACAGTCAACCCAAAGCCCTACTGCGTACTTTACTGGGTGAACATTTCCCGAAAAGTGTGGTGGTTGAACTGCAAAATCTGATTTGGCCTGAGCTGGCTGAAACAGCGATTGGCCAACTGTCGGATGAAAAACTGGAGCACATTGCAACGCGCTTACATGCGTTTGAAGTCAAGCCATCAGGAACCGAAGGTTACCGTACTGCTGAGGTGACTTTAGGTGGCGTAGACACCACTGAAGTTTCATCGAAAACCATGGAAAGTAAAAAGCAAAAAGGCTTGTACTTTGTCGGTGAAATACTGGATGTTACAGGACATTTGGGCGGATTTAACTTCCAATGGGCATGGTCATCTGCACATGCCGCATCAGAATATGTCTAAGCCATCTGCTTAAATGATAAATTATTCTAAATAATCAGTGCGTAGCAGTACGCACTGCTTTTGCTTCTGCTGACGGGCAAGTGCTAAGTCCATTTTCGCAATGGCAATATGGACATGGCTCGGCTGGATCACTGAACGTTTCGTCATCAATATTTTTTTTAATATTTGCATCATCTGTTTTTTCCTTTTTAAACTGCAATTTATAAAAATAAATCGTGAAATTTCCATGCAGCTATAATAAAAGTATAGGCATGTAAGTATTTCTAATTTATGAAATATCCATATTCCACATGCATCAAACATACCAAATTAAATTTCATTCCACACTATAGACTTTTGTATTATTTTTCATCAGATTCATCCGCATCACGACCTTCAGTTGCCGCAGTCGGCATTCTTTCAGCATTAGCGTGTGTTGTTGTATCGATTGTCGGTTTTGCAAATACAAATTTATAAGCACTCACAAAAAATCCAACCGTAATACCCGCGATGATGATTGGGGCAAAATATTTATTTGGGGCTTTTTTTGACATCTGTTTACTCCAATAAAAAAACACCAACCGCCATCAGCGGTCGGTGTTTAGTGTGATTAATTTAGTCTGGATCTTTGGGGTGAACGTCAATATCTTGTTCAGCCTCACCCGTTGAACCAAAAGGTTTATTTAAAGGTTTATGCGCAGGATCGACCTCTGCTGTAGTTGGAATATCATCTGCATGTTGATATTCCTCTGCAACTGTTGGTGTATCCATTTGCTCTTTCAGTGAGGCATGTTCTTCTTTGTCCTGTGTGGATTGCGTGCTTTCAGTTTTGGCCTGATAAAGTGGATTAGGCTGCGTACCTTCTCTTTTGGCTTTATCTAACAAATCGGTCAAAACTCGTTCTGCAGGTTGACGCCCACCTAGACCAAAAGCCAGTGCAAAAGCAATAGCAACTGCCCCAAGCGTTAAACCAAAAGCCAAGTTTACGATCGAATCTGCTATACCCATTGCACGCAAGCCCATCGCCAATACTAAGCCAATGATCAAGACACGAACAATGTTCGCCACCCAACGAGAACTATTGTATTCACCACGTTCAATCACCTGTGCAACCAAGTTCGCCAACCAGAAGCCCACGCCCAGAATGACTGCACCCAATAGGATGTTTGCACCAAACTGGATAAACATCGCAATCAAACCACTGATCTGTTCAAAGCCAAGTCGATTTGCTGCTTCAGAAACTGCAAATAACATGGTAAAGAACACAATGAAGTAACCCACGACGCAAGAAGCTTTGGTATTTCCTAAGAAACGTTGCAAGCCAACTTTGCTTGGAATGTCATCTACACCTGTTCCCGACAGGACTTCAACCACAAGGCTTGCAACAAATCGTGACACCACATAGGCCAAGATTAAAATTAATGCCGCCGCAATGATGTGCGGAATCGCATTCATAATTTCATATAGCATGGCCGTCGCTGGTTGAGAAATTGCATCGATCCCTAAAGCTTCAAACGCAATAATCAGCGCCGTGATAATGACGATTGCAAAAACAAAAGATCCGAGCACTTTGGCCAAATCTGAGTTTTTAAACAGTCCTACTTTTTCAACCTGTTTTTGTACATCTAGACTTCTCAATAAACCCTCAATAATGCCCCGTACAATTTTTGCTAGAATATAACCCGCAAAAACAATCACACCCGCAATAAAGATATTTGGCAGATACACTACGGCTTCATTGACCATATTTTGGATCGGAAAGAGCAGCCCAGTCAGACCGAGTATCGACAAAACAATAGGTAAGAATAGTAATAAAATCAGCCAATAGACAATTTCACTGATGTTTTGACTCAGCGTACTGACTCCAACATCCTGACTGAGTTTTTCATCTAACTGAGTCCGATCCAATCCTTTTTGTAAACCCACTTTGACCAGATTTGCCACAATCCAGCCAATAAAACCCACAGCAACAGCAGCCAACAGTTGTGGAATAAACAACAAGAACTGTTGAACCATACTACTAAATGGCCCACTTACACTGGTGAGATTGAGAACATTGAGTGCACCAATCACCGCAATGATAAAAATAAGCCAAAACACAACTCGAGAGATAATATTTTCAATATTTGAGCGATGGCCGGTAGCACTGGAAAGTTTTTGGTTGGTTCCGAGTTTGGTTAAAACCTTTTTCACAGCACCTGCAATCAATAATGCAATAATCCAACCAATGATCAGGATGGCGATTGCGGACAGGATCGGGTGAAATTGGTCCCAATAATACATCGCATCAAATCGACCCTGATGCCCTACATAATCATTCATTTTGTTCTCCCTCTTGTTATGTCTACATCACAGCGACCTTTGCTCAAATACAGATTTTAGTTTTGAAGTGATTGTCTGCCATGAGGTATGAATGAGAAATGGAATACCTTTTTGATGACTGCTAAAGAAAAAACCCCTGTACATTACAAGGGCTTTAGTCACATTTAGCGGTCAGTTGCAGTCGCCGTATTGCTATCGGTGGCTACCGCTTCGTCACCTGCTGTTGCAGTGGTGCTGTTATTCGGTGTTGCAGGCTCTGCACTCGGATTCGGATGGCCTGGAGGCGCCTCATTCGGATTTGGCTTGGTATCTGCAAACATATAAAGTAATAATGCGATTAAGAAAATTCCGACCAATGCCAACATATACACGGGCACGCGCTTTTTCTTTTGCCGCTCCTCTGGCGTTTGTACATGGGGCGGTTTATTGAAATCATGTGTCATAGCTCCCCCTCAATTTTCTATTATCAAGTTGTCGAATTTTTATACTAACAACTGCTTGTGTAGCATTGTGTTTCAAAGCATAGTGAGATAGTAAACAAGCGCTTTATTTTAAGGTAAATTATTATTTTATAAGGCTTTAAAAACAGTCATTCATCTGTCAATTCAGTGTTAAAAGTCATATAAAAAGTATTTCACCTAGGCATAGACAAAAAGAGTCTGGCGAACAGCGCTCTTCAACTGAATTTGCGCTATAATTATGCACCTTGTTTTAGCTGTTTTTGGACTTTATGGCATATCGTCAACAAAGTGTAACGCTTGATTTAGACACTGATGTTACGCACCAATGTCATTTGCACTACACGCGAGACCAACATCTTATTGGTATTATTGAATTTTCTAAGCCTAGTTATATTCTAAAATGGGGCGATCTGGAGTTTTTCCGCCGTCGTACTGAAGAGTTTTCAGTGATGCCTTTTCCTGAATGTGTCAATGCCATGATTATTGATATTCGAAATGTGCAAGCCTTTTTAGACAATGAAACACCCATCATTCCTTGGCGCTTACTGGAAGAAGAATGCCCTGTGCGTTTAGTTGTACCTCAAGACCGTTTAGATCACTATATTGGACTGTTTGAGCCAACATGGCTGACGACGGATATTGAAACGGCTATTTCTGAAATTCGTGAATATATGGATATGTTTGTGCACTAAGCACTTCTTGATACACGCCTGCTCATCTCCTCCCCCTGCGATTGTGCCCCGTCATTTGTTCATAACGTACAGTCGCTTTTATTTTTAGTTTTTAATCCTCTGCGGAAAACGTAGGACAGCAACTCAAATTTAACTGATCTTTTATACTGCGTCATAAAACGGATCATCTTCAAAATAAAACATTTTTCTTTGCTATTGCCGTTTTAGCATGTTCTACACAAGCAAAATCCATTCTGTCATGCATCCATAACAAAACGCATAGCCAACCCTGTGGCATTAGACATTAGCCTAATAAAATGAATTAGAAAACTTGAAATGGCACGTATTATGCATAATTTTCTTTTTAATATCAGAGGAATATAGCGATGCACTTATTTAAAGCATTATTAACAAAATATTAAAAATCCCTCTTGAGCAGCAAAAGCAATCTCGATTAAGATGCAGACTAAGCTGTAAAAAAATACCATAAAAAGAACATCTTTTGCACAGAATAAAGCTTTAACCCAATTCTGACGTTTTTGATAAAAACAATGCAATTGATGCTGCAAACAAAAGGAGTTTGTACATGACCATGCAACGTAATCTTTCTGCCCTATTTTGTGCAAGTGCACTTGCGCTGAGCCTCAGTGCATGTAGCGACAACAAAGCACCTGCAACGGATGCAGCTAGCACTGGTGCAGATGCTTCACAGTCAGGCACTTTAGATAAGATTAAAAAATCAGGAACCATTGTTTTAGGTTACCGTGATTCCTCTATTCCATTCTCCTATATCGCAGACAACCCAAATCAACCTGTCGGTTATGCACATGATTTACAGCTCAAAGTGGTTGAAGCTGTTAAACAAAAGCTGAATATGCCTGATTTAAAAGTTCGCTATAACTTAGTCACCAGCCAAAACCGTATTCCTTTGGTTTCAAATGGTACTGTCGATCTTGAATGTGGTTCAACCACAAACAACAAAGAACGTCAGCAGCAAGTTGATTTTTCTGTGGGCTTCTTTGAAGTGGGTTCGCGTTTACTTACTGCAACAGATTCAGGCGTGAAGGACTTTGCTGACTTAAAAGGCAAAAAGTTAGTAACGACAGCAGGGACAACCTCTGAACGCTATATCCGTCAGCATGAAAAAGAACTCGGTATTGGTGAAGTGATTTCTGCCAAAGACCATGCTGAATCATTCTTGATGCTCCAAAGCGGTCGTGCTGCTGCGTTTATGATGGATGACATTTTACTTGCTGGAGAAAAATCGAAAGCCAAAGATCCAAACAAGTGGCACATTGTCGGTACAGCACCAATTCAAGAAGTTTATGGCTGTATGTTACGTAAAGGCGACACAGGCTTTAAGCAAGTGGTTGATGATGCAATTAAAGCCACTTATAGCTCAGGTGAAATTAACAAAATGTACAACAAATGGTTTGAACAACCAATTCCACCGAAAAACATTAACCTGAACTTTGCTATGTCAGACCAACTTAAAGCCTTAATTGCAAACCCACATGACCGTGATCAGTAAACGATAAAGGAAAGATTAATGTTCACTCAGGCAAAGTTTCTTTGCCTGACCTATTTTAGGGGATTGTCATGAATTATACCTGGAACTGGGGCGTCCTTTGGCAATCCACAGGCGTCGGAGATAGCACCTATCTCAGTTGGATTTTAATTGGTTTAGGCTGGCTGGTTGTTATTGCCATTGTGGCTTGGAGCATTGCAATGGTGCTCGGAAGTATTCTCGGCATTATGCGCACGCTTCCCAATAAAACCGCACGTGCTATCGGCACTGGTTACGTCACCATTTTTCGTAATGTACCGCTACTGATCCAATTATTTATTTGGTTTTATGTGGTGCCGAATTTCTTACCTGGCCCGATTAAGTCATGGTGGATTAACGATTTAAGTGCAGGAACAACAGCGCTGATTTCAGCCAGTATTGGTCTGGGACTGTTTACCGCAGCACGTGTCTGCGAACAAGTCCGCACAGGTATTGAAGCTTTACCTACTGGACAGGTCAATGCAGGTTATGCCATGGGTTTTAGTACCGCACAGCTATACCGCTATGTCATTTTACCGCAGTCCTTCCGTACGATTTTGCCGCCTCTGAGTTCAGAGCTGACCAACTGCGTCAAAAATACTTCTGTGGCCTCTTTAGTTGGGGTCTCCGAGATTATTTCGCAGATGAAAACCATCAGCGAATATACGCAGAACACCATCGAAATCTATACCTATGTCACGATTATTTTCATCGTTATCAACGTGTGCTTAATTACCTTAATGACGTTGCTTGAAAAACGTTTACGTGTCCCAGGTTTAATTGCAGGAGCTAAATAATGGAATGGCTCACCGCATTTACCCATGATTTGCAGTTATCTGCACCTGCCCTATGGCATGGTTTAAGTATCACTTTAAAAGTGGTCATCATCGCCACCATTGGTGGTATTTTCATTGGCACGCTGTTGGCACTGATGCGTTTGTCTTCAATTCGCATCTTGAATTTAATTGCCCAAGGCTATGTCAATTTATTCCGCTCGATTCCACTCCTGTTGGTATTGATGTGGTTCTACTTTGCTGTACCGTTCATCTACACCACAGTCACGGGAAATTACCTGACCATTGATACCGCTTTGGTCTCAAGTATTGTGGCCTTCATGTTGTTTGAAGCGGCTTATTTCTCGGAAATTGTACGTGCAGGGATTCAATCAATTCCTAAAGGACAGTCTGCCGCGGCTTATGCACTAGGCATGACCTATGGTCAGTCCATGCGTTTAATCATTTTGCCGCAAGCCTTTCGTAAAATGACACCGCTGCTGTTACAGCAAACCATCATCTTGTTCCAAGACTCGACCATGGTGTACGCCATTGGCCTACTCGACTTTTTCCGCACCAACTACGTGCGGGGCGATTTGATGTCTCTATTAACGCAATATATTTTATTTGCAGGCCTAGTGTATTTCACCATCAGTATGCTAGCCACATATGCAGTAAAACGATTACAAAGGAGGTTAAGCGTATGAGCGACCAAAAAGTAATGATTGACCTCCAAAATGTCAGTAAATGGTATGGCGATTTTCAAGTATTAACCGATTGCACCACACAAATTTGCCAAGGTGAAGTGGTGGTGGTCTGCGGTCCATCCGGCTCAGGCAAATCGACCCTGATTAAAACAGTGAATGGACTGGAAGCTTTCCAACAAGGTCAAATCACAGTCGATGGAATTCCCATCAAAGACCCGAAAACAGATTTGACCAAATTACGCAGTCGCGTAGGCATGGTGTTTCAGCATTTCGAGTTGTTTCCACATCTCAGCATTACTGAAAATTTAACCATTGCCCAAATTAAAGTATTGGGGCGCTCTGAAGCTGAAGCAAAAAAGAAAGGCTTAGGCTATTTAGAACGGGTTGGGCTGAGTGCACATGCACATAAATTTCCAGCACAACTTTCAGGTGGACAACAGCAACGTGTCGCAATTGCCCGCGCCTTAAGCATGGATCCGATTGCCATGTTGTTTGATGAGCCTACATCGGCGCTTGACCCTGAAATGATTAATGAAGTTCTTGATGTGATGGTCGAGTTGGCACATGAAGGCATGACCATGATGTGTGTCACCCATGAAATGGGCTTTGCCCGCCAAGTGGCCAACCGTGTGTTGTTTATGGATCAAGGTAAAATTGTCGAAGACTGTAGCAAAGATGATTTCTTTAACACCAAACGTGGCGATCGTGCTCAACAGTTCTTAGACAAGATCTTGCACTAGCATAGACGTGTTATCCCAAATTAAAAAAGCAGATCACATGATCTGCTTTTTTAATTTACGCTCTAGTCTAAAACCAAGCGCGCATTGGTGGCTTGAACAGGACGGTTATTCGGATATCCCATTAGTACAGCGAAGTTTGCGATTTGCTGCGCTGATGCCTGCTGAATATCTTTTAAGACCACCCAACGTACACCTTCAGTACACGGTGGTGTCGTGAGCGAACCATTAAAGCGGTAGTACTCGCGATGTGTTGGCAGAAATTGATCTGCGTTTAAATTGAGTACTTTCTGAGAGTGCTTGTGCTGCTGCCATAAGCCATCAAGTGCTTGATTCTTTTTCCCTTGTTCATACATCACCGCAACCACAGCCAACTCCCCTTTTTCAGAAGCATGGACTAAATGTAATTCCATAGGAAAGCTTTTGCCGTGGACCGTATTTTCTGAAGGGCTATGTAAATGCATTTGCAATAATTGAAATCGTTCTCCCTCTAAACTTAAATAACTGCCTTGATGAAAATGGGCTTGTAAAGTATGAGGAAGCTTCACGATACTTGTTGCAGCAGTTTTATAATCAAAATCAAGTGGCGCAAGGTCTGCTGAAATCACACGCTCGATATTAATAGGCGATTGATTATGCCCCGCACAAGTTTGGTATTTGCTATTGAGCTGACTCCAATACTGCGGTGCTGTTTGTGCTTGATAACCCCAATCCGAAGTTACTTCACTACTGGCCCAAGCCATCACACATGGGAGAGCAAACAATGTTGCTATTACTTTTTTCTTCATCATAATCCATCAAAAAATATCAGTTAAAACGCCCCAATATCCTCTAAGAAATCACGCTCAAGCAGCAAAACCTAAAATGCCAATTCTGCCTGCTTGTCTTTGTTTTTTGTGCAAACTCTGTAATCATAACTTTTCAGCAAAAAGCCAATATTGCCCGACTATTTTGTCTCGTTTTAGATGTAAAACGATGAAATAGGACTGATCATATATGACAATAATTACAATTAATTACATATAGTTATGTGATTATTCATGTTTTATCAGTGATAAATTAAAATAAGAATGAGAAAATACAATCATGTTTAAAAACTTTCACTGATGCACAATCAGCACGCACATTTCATGGTATGTGCGTTCCAAAAGAGAACAAAGCAACGGAGACTCGGCTCACAATAGCTGCTAACCGAATTTTTTTATCATTTTTTTGTGTTGCTACTTTTTGGGTTTCACTCAAAAGATAAACTATACACCTGTATATTTAAAATAAAGAAACTTAGATAAACATAATATATTCATAAACTTAATATTAACTTATATTTTAACCCATGCACCACTGCAATGCACAAACACCATCATGGTGCATAGTTTTGCTTTATATCGAGTCTTATTATTTTTAAGCAAAACTTAATCAATATTTCCTTTTTGCTGAAATCTTCACGAAATTACAAGCATCAGTATACTGGGTTTCTTTTTGCAAAATTTTGCACTCAAATGGAACCCAAACATGCAAAATATTGACTTACTTTTTCTTCTTCTTGGTGCGGTTTTAGTCCTTGCCATGCATGCAGGCTTTGCTTTTTTAGAACTAGGGACAGTTCGTCATAAAAACCAAGTCAATGCTTTAAGCAAAATTTTAACGGACTTTTCACTTTCTGCAATCGCCTACTTCTTTGTAGGTTACTATATTTCCTATGGACACCATTTTTTCCATATTGGGGATACCTTAGCAGCCGATCATGGTTATAACCTGATGCGCTGTTTCTTCCTGCTCACTTTTGCAGCCGCAATTCCAGCGATTATTTCTGGCGGTATTGCCGAGCGTGCTAAAATGCGCTCACAAGCGATTGCAACCGTGTTATTGGTGGCCTTGGTTTATCCTTTTTTTGAAGGGATCGCGTGGAATGGCAACTTTGGTTTACAGCAATGGCTACAAGACACTTTCGGCGCAAGTTTCCATGACTTCGCAGGTTCCGTGGTTGTACATGCTATGGGAGGCTGGATAGCTTTGGCTGCGGTGGTTTTACTCGGTGCACGTGATGGTCGCTACAAGAAAGATGGTCGTGTCAGTGCGCATCCTCCTTCGTCTATTCCTTTCTTGGCTTTAGGTTCATGGATTTTGATCGTGGGTTGGTTTGGCTTTAACGTGATGAGTGCACAGCGTTTAGATGCAATTTCAGGACTGGTCGCGATTAACTCACTTATGGCCATGGTTGGCGGAACCTTGGCAGCCAACTTCGCAGGAAAAAATGACCCGGGCTTCTTACACAATGGGCCTTTAGCGGGTCTCGTTGCAATTTGTGCAGGTTCAGATGTCGTACATCCGATTGGGGCACTGGTGATTGGCGCCATTGCTGGACTGATTTTTGTCAAACTTTTCACCTACACCCAAAACAAGCTAAAAGTCGATGATGTACTCGGAGTGTGGCCTTTGCACGGCGTATGTGGTGCCTTTGGTGGGCTTGCAGTCGGGATCTTTGGTCAAAAATGGCTCGGTGGTTTAGGCGGTGTTGCGATGATGTCACAGCTGATTGGTACGCTATTGGCTATTGGTATTGCTGTTATTGGTGGATTGGTGGTCTATGGCGCTTTAAAAGCCACGATGGGCATCCGTTTAAGCCAAGAAGATGAATTCCGCGGTGCCGATTTATCCATTCATAAAATCTCTGCCAACTCAGATGACAGTATGTTCTAAAGCATTTCCATTTTAATGCGGCTCACATGGGCCGCTTTTTTTTATTCGTATTGAACATTATAAGAGGCTTTTAGCGCTCTAAATAATCGAAAATCTCGGACAATGCCGTGATACTTGGTGCAGACATCTGTACTGAGGGTACATGAAAGCCAGATAGCCACAGGGCTTGCATTCCAGCCTGCTGCGCACCTTGTACATCATTAATAGGATGATCTCCTATAAATAAGCACTGCTCCACGTCAACAGCCAGTTGCTGTGCGGTGTCAATAAAAATATCAGCTTGGGGTTTGGCTTGACCAAACAATCCAGAGCTATTGATCACATCAAAATAATGCTGAAAGCCCAAGCCATTTAATATAGACAGCCGTGTGGCATGACCGCCATTTGAAATAATGGCGAGTTTATATCCTGCTTGCATTAGACGGGTCAGCGTTTGTTCAGCCTCAGGCATCGCCACTGCACTGGAACCAAACTGAACAAACCAAAAATTGCTTAACGCTTCTAAATGTGGAGGCACCTGCCAGTTTAACTCCTGTAGCAACGCATAAGCCACTGAAGCACCGATGCTGGGATGAGTTAAATACTCTTTTAAGGGATAGCCACCATTGTCGATCCGATTCACAATCGACTCAATCTGCTCCACATCAACGCAGTTAAGTTGGCTTTGATAATAGTCGACAAGGCTTTGACTAAAAGCCGCAACACTTCGCCCACGATGCGTCAAGGTATTATCCAAATCAAATAGAACAGCACGTATCGACATGTTTCAACCCCATGTGTTTGAGAGCAAATGTAACACTGAAACGATACTTTGTATTCGCCTTAAAGCGATAACCAAAGCACAGATCATGCTAAAGCAGATGAAACAGCGTTTATGTTAAGCCTCGTTTAAGCTGACGCTGTTGGAATAGCGCTTATTTTCAGAACATGGCCTCACTTGTGTCGGATCAGCAACGTTTTTTCGTCCTTCAGTTTTTTATTTTGACGCTGGGTTTTGCCATATTGTGGCTGCTCTTCCCTGTGGCGGGCACCATCGACTTACAACTGATTCACCCCTTTATGGATCAAACTGGTCATTTTCCACTAAAGCGCGACTGGGCCTTAGCAGAACTGAATCACCGTTATGTTAAAGACATCATCATCGCGGTGTATGTGATTTATTTACTGAAATGGCTCGCTTCGTATAAATGGTCTGCGTTAAAACCCCAGCGTTGGCAAAATGGTTATTTCATTGGCTTAGTCCTCATTAGTACCAGCCTCATTGGGATTTTAAAATCGCAATCCGCACATGCCTGTCCATGGGACATGACTCTAGCCACGACACATGATTTCTTTTGGGACTTATCAGCCAGCGCAGGACATTGTTTCCCTGGAGGACATGCTGCGACAGGTTTTGCGCTCTTTGTAGGATATTTCGTATACCGTCTAAATGAACCCAAACGCGCATGGTTTTATTTGCTTGCTGCCCTAATTCTAGGCTTTGTCATGGGTTGGGCGCAAATGATGCGGGGTGCGCATTTCCTTAGTCACAATTTATGGACGGCATGGGTGATTTGGCTGGTCAATGTACTGGCATATGCGCTGTGTTATAAGCAGTTTATACAGTCCAGCCCAGATCAAGCCGAAACTACAGTTTAAAGATCACTTGGACCTGTAAACCACCCAGTCCTGTACTTTGTCCAAAGTGCAGTTTGGCACCAATTTTTTCTGCGGCTTTATCGACAATGGATAAACCCAGTCCACTGCCGACTTCCAGATGGTGATGTACGCGATAGAAACGCTTTAAAATATGATCATAAAGTTCTGGCGCAATGCCCGGCCCACTGTCTTCAATTTGAACAATAGCTTGCTGATCTTGCTGATAAATAGAGACATTAATCACGCCCTGTTCAGGCGTATATTTAATCGCATTATCCAAGAGATTATAGACAATGGAATGTAAGGCTGAACTTTGAGTTTCTATCCAAAGTGCTTCATGCTGTTCCAAGCCTAAATCGATGTTTTTCGCTAGCGCCAGCTCCATCAGTTGCTCCATACATTCAACCGCCACATCACTTAATCCTAATCTTTGTGTAGGTTCTAAACTTGGTACGGAAGCATCCTGCTTCGCCAAATTGAGCAGTTGTGACACCAAATGTTGAGTCCGAATTAAGCCTAAACTTAGGTTTTTTAACGCTTGGTGTTCTGGAAATTCATGCAGCAAAATTTTCATTTGCAAATTCAGTGCTGTAATTGGGGTTCTGAGCTCATGCGCGGCATCGGCAATGAATTGCTTTTGTTCTTGTTGAGACAGCGAAATTCGTTCAAATAAACGATTCATTTCATTAATGGTTGGAAGAATTTCCAGTGGATAACCGTCTGGACGAATCTCACTCAGTTCATAAGGTTCACGCTGTGCAAGTTCCGCTTTAAACTCATCCAAGGGCTTTAGGCTGCGTCCAATAATCCAACTCAGCCCCCATAAAGCCAAAGGCATAAACAGTAAATATGGAATCAACATATTAGCCGCCAACTCTAAAGCCAGCTTTTGTCTTACACTACGCTGCTGGCTGACTTGAATTTGATACTTTTCTGTTGGCAGCACATAGGTATTCCATAAACCTTGTGCCGTGTGATGGGTATAAAATCCCGCTTTTTTGACAGGTTGTATTAATAAATCAAACTCATGTTGCCGTTGTTCAGGCAGTCCATACGACCAGACATCTACAAATAAATCTTCTTCGTGATAGTGTCTGTCCGCTTCAAACTCACTCTTAATTGGAGCGGGATCATGCGCTGCAACACGCTCAGCCAAATTACGCATTTGTGCATCGAGTATCTCATTGGTCTCTTCAAGTGCAATGCGATACGCTGCAATCACCAACAAACACCCCATCACAATACTAAATAAAGAGGTATAGGTAATCAGTTGACGCTTTAAAGAAACAGGAGTCGACTTCGCCATCGTTATGCTTCAACCTGCCCCAAACGATAGCCTAAACCTCGAATGGTACGGATAAAGTCTTTGCCAAGTTTGGCACGCAAATGGTGAATATAAACTTCAATAGTATTGCTATTAATTTCCGAATCAAGGTCATAGAGCTTTTCTTCCAAATTGGTTTTGGAAAAAATTTTATTGGGATGACTGACCAGAGGAATTAAAATAGCCCATTCACGGTTCGACAAATCAATGGTCTGCCCTTTGTACTTGGCTAAGTGCAAATTTTCATCTAACTCTAGACCTGCATAACTCAAAGTCTGGCTTTGCTTTTGCTGTTTTAACGCGCCACTACGACGTAATAGCGCATGAATACGTGCCAGCAACTCATCAAACTCATAAGGTTTGATTAAGTAATCATCCGCGCCTTGATTTAAACCATCGACTCTGTTTTGTAATTGATCTCGTGCCGAAATAATCAGCACTGACAAAGTCGGATAAAGCGAGCGAATATTTTTTAGGACTTGCATCCCATCCATCATCGGTAGACCCAAATCCAACAACACCACATCAAATGGATATTGTTGCAATTGCTTTAAACCATCAAAACCATTGTTGACCCACACCACATCAAACTGCTGATAACGCAGCAGCGTTTGTGTGGACTCTGCAATCATAAAATCATCTTCAATAATCAATATTTTTGACATGGTCTAAGCGCTCGCTTTGGTCGCGGTACAGTGTTCTAACATATTATTTTTTGAATCAATCACCGTACTTTTTACCCCAAGTAAACTCAATAAGCTTGGGAACAAATGATCTTGGCTTAATTCTTGGCTTTTTTGTTGCCCTAAGCAAGCGATTTGTTGCGGATTCTGCTTTTGCCATGTTTCTGAAAACCACATCAGCATCGGCACGTGGGTCTGTTGGCTCGGTGCAATGGCATAAGGTGAACCATGTAAATACAGCCCGTGTTCACCAGTCGACTCACCATGGTCAGATAAATACCAAAAACCTGTTTCAAAGTTTGAGTTTTGCTTTAATACACCAATCAGTTGACTCAACACATGGTCGGTATAAACAATGGAGTTGTCATAACTATTTTTCAGCTGTTCAGGTGTGCAGGCTTGAATGGCATTGGTTTCGCACATTGGTTGGAAGGGCTGAAACTTAGGCGTTGAACGCTTATAGTAAGCTGGTCCATGACTGCCCATTTGGTGTAATACAATTAAACGTGGCGTTTTATCATCAGCCGCAATACCAGCCATATAGACTTTTAAGCTATCCACCAAAATTTCATCGGTACATTCACCATCGGCTGAACACCATTTTTTCTGTATCGGTTCAGGAATTTTATACTGCTCAACCCGATCACAAACGCCTTTACAGCCAGAGTTATTGTCAATCCATGTCACTTTGTAACCAGCACGCTGTGCAAGATCTAATAAACCTTCACGGTGATGTGCTAACTGTGCATCGTAGTTTTCACGTGGCATTCCTGAAAACATACAAGGCACTGAAACTGCAGTTGCTGTCCCGCAAGAACTGACTTGATTAAAGTTGATAACATTGAGTTTTTCCAGCTCAGGATTGGTCTTTTTCGCATAGCCATTTAAAGAAAAACTTTCTGCACGTGCCGTTTCACCGACCACTAAAACCATCAATTTCGGCAAGTTTTGCTGTCCGACTTGCTTCACCAAATGGGCATCTTCACCATAAGTCACCAACGGTAAATGCTGCTGTGGTCGATTTTTTTTATAATATGACAGCGTTGAACTAATCGCATTTTGCGGTGAAATCATCCCTTTGAGATCACGATGCTCACGGAAAATCGCGGCATAATCGACAAAGAAAATAAACAACATGCCTGCAATCAGCAAGATAGAAACTGCACTACCGAACAGCTTGTGCAATAACACGGTTTTAAAAGGATCACGGCGGATTTTAACCTTAAATAAAACGACTAAAGGTAGTACTACCATCGCCCCAATCCACAGCACAAGACGCCATGACAACAAGTCGCGCACTTCATTGCCATCGGTTTGCATCATGTTTTGGATCTGATCTGGTGTGATCGAAACGCCTAAGCTGTTAACAAAATATGCACTCATTCCACCAATGACGATCAATAGCGCAGCCAACCCTTTAGCCATCGGTCGCCACTGTAGCAGCTGAAAAACCAAATGATAAAAAGCCAACACCACCAAAATGGTAGCACCGATAAAGGCATACGCTTTGAAACCGTGATACGGCGTAAGCAACTGAACTTGCTTGTAGAACATCACGTTTAAAACCACGGCTAACCACAGCGCCAAATATACGTTAAAGCGCGAAAGTGAAACTTCTTTAAAAATAGACTGCAAATTGAACATTTTAAATCATGTCTTGCTGAGCGGATGCCCCAATGTAGTTTTCTAAACTTAAAACTCGCTTAAATAAAAAAGGCGCTGTGGCCGAATATATAAAGTCATACCGATCAGTTAAGCAATCAGATGCCCTTTTTGAGCCGCCCAATATTATTTGATATACGGAAGCGTCATCCGCAACCTGCATATCCATTTAAAAGGAATGTTTTTGCAAAATGATCATTTAAATGCAGAAAAGGAAAAGGTTTTGCGGAAAACAAATGTTTTTGGTTCTTTTGGCTACGCAAAAGAACGGACGAGCTCCAAATATTGAATTTTAAAATACGAAGATTCCATCGTGAACGAAAAAAAGTTAAGGAGTTTCTATAAAGCTCCTTAACTGATCAGCATTAATCTGTATAGACTTTGCCCTTTTCTATCACTTAAACATTAAAATTTGTACTCGATCCCCGTACCTACTACAGGTTGTTTGGTTTCAAATGATGCTTGTTCAAGCGTCAAAATCCCTGCATAGCCATAAGCTTTGACTTGTTTGGTAAAGGCATAATCAGCACCTGCAATAAACTGCTGTGCATCAAAGTCATCTTTAGATGTTTTAAAGCTGGTTGAGTTTTGGCTATATTGCGCTTTCACTGTCCAAGCTTTGGCAGTCGGTAAGTTATATTCTGCCCCAACCAACCAGCCTTGTGCGTCGTCTATGGCAGCCGCAGCAGCATCATTGCCTTGTACATCCGCCACTTCAGAAGTTTGATATAAGGCTTTCAATGCCAAACCATTATTCAAATTTACTCGACCAATGGCGCGTAAGGTATCTGCTGCTGCAAAGGCACTGCCTGCCACTCCGCCAGTCACCTCAGGCGCTGAAGCATTCAACGTGCCACGTCCTGCAAAAGTTGACGGAATGGCCTTATCATAACCAATCCCTGCAACAAACTTTTTACTGTCATAGACTACTGACGCTGACCAAGCATCGCCCAGACCACGCCCTGCAACTTTTGCGCCGCCTTTAGATTTTTCAATACCACCAGCTTCACCTGTTGCTAACAGTGCCGCAGCTTTCAGTTTACCTGTACCCACTCCCCAAGCAGGTGTTTCATAGACCAGCACGTTATCGACTCGGTTTTCACCCGTGAAAATCCCCGCCACATCGGCTTTGTTGGCCACATAGTTATTAAAGGTATCTACCACTGAAGACAGTTGTTTAACAGGGGTATCAATTTTACCAACTTTTAATGTACCCAATTTCTGGTCTTGTAAGCCAACGAGTAAATTACGCGGAACGAAAGTATCCGTGCTACCGCCATTGTCCACATAGAAGGTAAATTCAGCTTGGTATAGTGCATTTAAGCGATCTGTCAGCTTCTCTTCGCCCTTTAACCCCAAAAAGGAGTTGTTAGAATTCAGCTCGACCACATCGCGGTCTTTATTTGGCGAGGCATTATCTTCAGGTAAATAATCGGCCGTGACATCAATTTCACCATAAAAAGTAGGTGCTGCGAATGTTACCCCTGCCACTAAACTTAAAGCGATTGCGGCTGCAATTTGTGTTTTCATTATCAAAATATCCTACGGTAAATTTGTTACAAATATTACCGTTCAGACATATATGACAGAACAATTAAAAAATTATTTAGTTATATTTTTTAATTGTTTACGTCACTATTTAGCACTTTTTATGATTTATTTATGAATGAATTATGAAAGGTCTGAATGCATCGCAATGCCACGCCATTTGAAGATAAACCACAGGCTCAACATCGCAATGACCACAATCATACACAGATAATTAAAGTAGCCGAGCCAATCTCCCAATAGACCGCTCACACTATACAAACCACCACTGACAGTGGCCATCAGCGCCACTTGAAAAGTAAAGTCCGTGCCTGCCAGATGTTTACGACTGTACTGCATTACTAGGGTGAGCATGACCACCAACAGCATCGATGAAGTCATATCTTCAAAGGCATTGATCAGATAAATCAGCCACGGCTGAATACTGTGCTGGCTTTCATATTGAAAGGCTAACCATGTATAAGCCGCCAGACTGAATATTTTAAGCACCGAATACAGCAATAAAGCCGAGGCACGGCGAATCAACTTCAAACTATAGCCCGCAAGTCCTGCACCTATTAAGGCAGCACATGCACCTAACATGGTGACATAGAGCCCTATCTGAGAAAAACTCAGACCCAAATCGACCATCAAAGGCTTCAAAAGTGGCCCTGCTAAACCATCCGCTATTTTAAAGCTCAATAGCACTGCTAACCATGCTGCGAGTACGGGACTCTGGACAAAATAAGCCAAATAGTTTTTGATCTGTTGGAGATTGAAAGGTGTGGTCTGAGCTGCTGATACCTCTCGATGCTTTGGCTCTGGATAAATTAAAATCGGCAGCGTGTTTAAAAAAACGATTGCAGCCAGCATCAAAAAAGTGCTCTGCCAGCTCAGCCAATCTAATGCCCACAAGATTGCCCCACCACCGACAATAAAACCAAGACGCGATCCAATCACCTGAAAGGTATTACCCCAGTGCTGTTGCTCCCCTTTTAAAATATTGACCGCCAATCCATCGGTTGCAATATCTTGTGTTGCCCCGAGCAAATTCATACTCAGGAGGCCCACAAAGAAAGCCCATAAATAAATAGGTTGATTTAATCCATCAATCGGGAGGAAAGATAGTCCGATCAGCACCAGCACCGTAAGGAACTGTAATGGAATAATCCAACTTCGATAGTGGCCGAAACGAGTGATCCCAAAGCGATCTAACACCGGTGCCCAAAACACTTTGATCGACCACGGCAACATCAGCAGTCCGAAGCCTCCAATCTGTGCCAATGAAACACCCTGTGCTCTTAAAATGACAGGCAAGGCATGGGTCATAAACCCGACGGGTAAGCCCTGCGCCCAATACAATGAAAACAGCAAAATATATACATTGCGAGTTTGTAGCATGCTGTTCCTATATACATGGATTGGTCAAAATGTTCATCTGAGATCACTATCCCTTCACTTTTTTTGCCAATGAATTCAAGCCGATCAGTGCTTATGATGAGAGGATATACATCTTGGTCGATTGAGTATAATAACAATGAACCAATATTTTCCAGTGCTACCAGATCAAGTTCCAAGTCGTAACTCATCTGCATTCACTCGCGCTATTTTTAAGCGGCTTTATTTGGCGCAAGGTTGGCGCTTTGTTGGCGAATTTCCCAACCTGCCTAAAGCGGTAGCAATTATCTCACCGCATACCTCAAATATCGATGCATGGCATGGCTTTACGGCTCTATTGGGCTTAGGCCTGCAAATCACGATTTTTGGCAAGAACAGTTTGTTTCATACCCCACTGAAACCGTTACTTGAGTGGATTGGTGTGATTCCAGTCAATCGTAGCCATGCTCAAGGGTTAACCCATGACATTATCGATATTATTCACAGTAAAGAAAAAATTTGGGTCGGGATGGCGCCTGAAGGCACACGTAAGCAAGCCGAAGCCATCCGTAGTGGCTTTTATCGCATTGCGTATGGTGCACAGATTCCAATTGTGATGTTTTCTTTTGACTATGCACAAAAAACCATCCACTGCTTGGGTGTGTTTCATCCTACTGGGGATTTTGAGCAAGACCTAGAGCATATTTTAGATCTGTATATCGGCAAATTTTCAGCGAAAAACCCAAAATGGTTGGCCAAGCCTTTACAAAAACGCTTAAAAAATAGCTAGTAAATCAAGGTCGAATCTGCTGAGATGTGCACCATTATTTGTTTTGCGTTTTAGTACTTTTGACCATGAATTTTGCTCGTTTATCTCTGATTGGTGCACTCACACTGACTATGGCAGGATGTGATCTTGCATCAAAGAAAACACCAACCACAACTCCCATTCAAGCCCGCGAACCTGTGATTGCGATTGCACTCGGCGGTGGCGGTGCCAAAGGTTTTGCACACATTGGGGTGCTTAAAGTTTTAGAGTCACATGGTATTAAACCTAAAATTGTCACAGGAACCAGTGCGGGAAGTTTTGTGGGCAGTATCTATGCCAGTGGTAAAACGCCTTTCCAGCTTCAGCAAATTGCCTTGACCTTAAAAGAATCGGACATTCGAGACTTAACCCTCAACTCCCAAGGGTTTGTTCAAGGACAAAAGCTGCAAGACTATGTCAATAAACACGTCGGCAACAAACCAATTCAACAGTTCCCTATCCGCTTCGCTGCAGTCGCTACCCGTCTGGATACAGGACGAAAAGCCGAATTTATTAAAGGCAATGCGGGTCAAGCAGTACGTGCTTCATGCAGTATTCCGAACGTTTTTGTCCCTGCGGTGATTGGTGGAACCAAATATGTTGATGGTGGCCTTGTTAGCCCAATTCCAGTCAAAACAGCCAAGGACATGGGCGCGGATATTGTAATTGCGGTTGATATTTCAGCCCGTCCCGTTGGAAACAAGCCACTGAATATGTGGGGTTTGCTCGATCAGACCATTAATATTATGGGGCAGCAAAGCATCAATGAAGAGCTAAGCCAAGCAACTGTAGTGATTCAACCCAAAGTTGGCCACCTAGGTACTTTAGACTTAAAAGCCAGCAATCAATCTATTTTAGAAGGTGAAAAAGCCGCGCAGCTCAAAATTAAATCGATCGAAAAAGCCATAGGCGATTTTAAAAAGACTCCAGCTGCTTTTAAACCTGCGCCCAAAGCCAAATTCTAAAAAATTTGATTTTTAATATTCAAAGACTTATTCATCTGCTAAATTGATATAGATGCTTCTGCATCTATATCCCTATAACGAATATATGAGTAGATGTATGGAATTTGCTTTTGAACCTTGGCACTGGTTTGTATTGGGCGTTCTGTTAATGTTATCAGAGCTGATTCTGCCTGCTTTTGCCGCATTGTGGTTCGGTATTGCGGCCATTATGGTCGGTATTTTGTACTGGATGTTCCCCATGATGGGCGTTACCACGCAGTTTGTGACGTGGATTATTTTGTCGATTTTATGCACTTTACTTTGGTTTAAATTTATTAAACCGCTTTCGACTGACAAAACCAAGGCAGGACTGTCTCGTGAAGCAACCATCGGTCAAATTGGCATGGTGATTCAAGCAAGTCCTGAAAATGAACACATTCGCGTTCGCTTCCCCATTCCCGTACTCGGTTCAGATGAATGGAACTGTCGTACTTTAGATAAAGTCCACGTCGGCGACAGAGTGCGTGTCGTTGAAATACTCGGCAATGATTTAATGGTCAAAGCACATCTCTCAAGCAACGAAAATAGATAAAAGTGAGTTAAGCATATGTCTGGTGGATTTATTGTCGTTTTAGCAATTTTGGCTTTTGCCGCTGTCACCATTTTTAAAGGTGTCCGTATTGTTCCACAAGGTTATAAATGGATCGTACAACGTCTAGGGAAATACCATAGCACCTTGAGTCCAGGTCTCAACTTTGTGATTCCTTATGTCGATGAAGTGGCTTATAAAGTGACGACCAAAGACATTGTATTAGACATTCCCTCTCAAGAAGTGATTACCCGCGATAACGCCGTTTTGCTCATGAATGCAGTGGCATATATCAACATCACCACGCCTGTAAATGCCGTCTATGGGATTGAAAACTATACATGGGCCATTCAGAACTTAGTGCAAACATCACTGCGTTCAATCGTCGGTGAAATGGATCTTGATGATGCATTATCATCTCGTGATCACATTAAAGCCAAACTTAAAGCAGCCATTTCGGATGATATTTCAGACTGGGGAATTACCCTAAAAACCGTTGAAATTCAAGACATTCAACCATCTTCAACCATGCAAGCAGCAATGGAGGCGCAAGCGGCAGCTGAGCGTCAACGTCGTGCGACCGTGACCAAAGCAGACGGTGAAAAACAAGCCGCGATTTTAGAGGCTGACGGCCGTTTAGAAGCGTCTCGCCGTGACGCAGAAGCGCAAGTGGTCTTAGCAGAGTCTTCTCAGCGTGCCATTGAAATGGTCACTTCTGCTGTGGGTGACAAGGAAATTCCTGTGGCTTACTTGTTGGGTGAACAATATGTCAAAGCGATGCAAGACATGTCTAAATCAAACAATGCTAAAACAGTGGTGTTACCAGCCGATATTTTAAGTACCATCCGCGGTGTTATGGGACGTAAAGACATCTAACTGATGCTTGGTTTGATTGAATGAGGACAGCTTTCGAGCTGTCTTTTTTATTGGCATTATGAAAAAACTCAAGCCTCTAAGGAACAAGCATTAAAAAAGAGGACACGCTATGTCCTCTTTTTTAATCTAAACACTGAAACTTAGCTTTGGCGAGCCAATAAAAACTGTGAAATCTGATTCAGTTCTGCTGCCGCATCCGTTGGGAAATAAGCCAAAGCAGCAAAGGCTTGATCATGCAAAGTCTTGGCATAGTCTTGTGCAGCCTCAAGTCCCATTAAGGCTGGATAAGTCGATTTTTCGACTTGCTCATCCTTCCCTGCGGTTTTACCCAGTACATCTGTATTTGAAATGATATCTAAAATATCGTCTTGCACCTGAAAAGCCAAACCAATTGCCTGCGCATATTCACGTAACTTTGGAATCGCTTGATCGCAACCATCAAATACCGTCACGGCAGACATCATCACTGCTGCTGAAATTAATGCACCCGTTTTATTTCGGTGGATATTTTCAAGTGCAGCCTGATCGACGCGTTTACCTTCGGCTTGTAGGTCGAGGACTTGTCCACACACCATTTTAGAACTCGCTGTCGCTAAAATTTGCATCTGCTTCAGTACAATACCCTGATCAACCACTGGGCCAGCATCAAACAGTCGACTACCTAAAATTTCAAATGCCATAGACTGCAAGATATCGCCCGCAAGCAACGCTGTATCTTCACCATAAGCCACGTGACAGGTCGGCTGACCACGACGCAAAAGATCATTGTCCATACACGGCAAATCATCATGTGCCAAGGAGTAACAATGAATCAGTTCCACAGCCACCGCGGCACGGCGCACGGCAGCTGCATTATTGTTTGGATTTAAATGTGCCGTGGCATAGCACAGTGCAGGACGCACACGTTTGCCACCTAACATGACCGCATGATGCACGGCACTCTTTAACGGTTCTGGAATTGAAAAAGCATCAAGTGCCGTCAATAAATCATCGTGAATACGTTGTTGAGCCTGTTGGAGTGCATTTGCTGATACGTCGGTTAGTGCTGACACATTCGCCTCGAATAACAATAGGATAAATTAATCTGGTACTCAGTTTGACTGAATCGATCATTTGAAGTGATCTGTTGGCATGATACTGCTTTCTGCCCGCTTTCTCTATGCCGAAACCACAAACAAGGCACAGTATTCTATTAATTTTTGCAGACTAGGTGATAAGAATGACTTTTCTACTATTTCAAGCAACCATTACACAAGCAATCAGGCTCTAAAATTCACCGCTCATGCTCTTGGTTATTTTTAGCCTTCTTATCACAGACCTAGAGTTGAGATAAAAAAGCCTCTACAGAGAGAGGCTTTTTACATAGCGCTACTCCAAGCTTTCCGCTGGAATACGCACCCAACCTTCCATCAACACGCGAGCACTACGACTCATGACAGCTTTTTTCACTACCCACTGACCGTTTTCTTGTATCGCTTGCGCTCCCACACGTAAAGTCCCTGAAGGATGACCAAAACGAACGGCTTCACGTGCTCCACCACCCGCGGCCAAATTGACCAAGGTTCCAGGTATCGCTGCTGCAGTACCAATGGCAACAGCTGCTGTCCCCATCATCGCATGGTGTAATTTACCCATAGAAAGTGCACGAACCAATAAATCGGTGTCTTGCTCTGTAATGGTTTTACCACTCGAAGAGACATATTGTTTTGGCTTAGAAACAAAAGAAATTTTAGGCGTGTGTTGACGACTGGCAGCTTCAGAAATGTCCTGAATCAGTCCCATCTGTTTTGCACCATGGGCACGAATGGTTTCAAAACGCGCTAAAGCTTTGGCATCGCCATTAATTGCGTCTTGTAATTCACTCCCCGTGTAGCCTATGTCTTCTGCATTTAAGAAAATGGTCGGTATGCCTGCATTGATAAACGTCGCTTGGAAGCGGCCAACATCAGGAACCTCTAAAGTGTCGATCAAATTCCCAGTTGGGAACATGGCACCACCATCTTCACCATCATCGGCTGGATCTAAAAATTCAATTTGCACTTCTGCAGCTGGGAACGTCACGCCATCAAGTTCAAAATCACCTGTTTCTTGAACTTGGCCCTGCGTAATAGGTACGTGTGCAATAATGGTTTTTTGAATATTCACCTGCCAAATGCGGACTGTGCAGATGCCATTTTCTGGAATTCGTGTAGCATCGACCAAACCATTTGAAATCGCAAATGAACCAACAGCAGCCGTTAAGTTACCGCAGTTTCCGCTCCAGTCGACAAAAGGCTGATCAATCGACACCTGCCCAAATAAATAGTCGACATCATGTTCGGGCTGTTGGCTCTTCGCTAAAATCACCGTTTTACTGGTACTCGATGTTGCACCACCCATGCCATCAATCTGCTTTGCATAAGGATCTGGGCTACCAATTACACGGAGCAATAACTGATCTCGAACGCGCCCAGCCTGTTGCGCAGCTTCTGGGAGATCATCTAATTTAAAGAATACGCCCTTACTGGTCCCTCCACGCATATACGTTGCTGGAATTTTGATTTGCGGTGCAAAACTCATTTTTATTGAATCCTTCATATTTATCATTGTGTTAAGTCAAAAGATCTGATTTAACTTAGGCTCATCATACCTTTTTTCCCTATGCCTACGTAAAATACAGACTTAAGTCTAAAAAAACATCATTTGTGAACGTCCGGTTTCCAAATAAAATTCCTGATTTGATAATTTAAATAAAATTAATATATTGATTCGTATGTTTTTTATTTACAATTCATTACACATTATTTTTCATATGAATAATAACTTTTTTTCATGAATTTTGAGCTACTATGCGATTTCTTCGCGATCTATTACAATCGGAAACACTTATCCATTGTCGGGCTGAAATAACTTGAATAAAGAGTCGTCTCAACTTCAGCGTGGCTTAAAGAACCGTCATATTCAATTGATTGCCATGGGCGGCGCAATTGGTACTGGCTTATTTTTAGGTTCCGCACATGTGATTGAATCTGCTGGCCCATCCATTATTTTGGGCTATGCAATTGGCGGTTTAATTGCATTTCTAATCATGCGTCAACTCGGGGAAATGATCGTTGAGGAACCTGTAGCAGGTTCTTTTAGTCATTTTGCAAACAAATACTGGGGCAAATTTGCAGGCTTTTTAGCGGGTTGGAACTACTGGATTCTATATGTTCTAGTGGCCATGACCGAGCTGACCGCTGTTGCGAAGTATATTAACTACTGGTGGCCCCACATTCCTGCGTGGGCATCTGTTCTCACTTTCTTTGTTATCATTACCTTAGTCAATTTAGGTAATGTGAAATTTTACGGTGAATCAGAGTTCTGGCTAGCTATTATCAAAGTCACAGCCGTAGTCGCCATGATTGTATTTGGTCTTTATCTTTTGGCTACGGCAGGCGCAGATTCCACGGCTTCATTCAGCAACCTTTGGTCTCATGGCGGTTTCTTCCCACATGGCGTTGAAGGTCTATTCTATATGCTTGCCTTCCTCATGTTTGCCTTTGGCGGTATTGAATTGATTGGTATGGCTGCAGCAGAAGCTGATAACCCACAAAAATCAATTCCTAAAGCAATCAACCAAGTGGTATTCCGTATCCTCATTTTCTATGTGGGTTCATTAACCATTTTGTTATCGCTTGTACCTTGGAATGAATTGCAACTTGGCGGCTTAGATAAGAGCCCATTTGTAATGATCTTCAGTCAATTAGGTATTGGTTGGGCCGCACATTTGCTGAACTTTATTATCCTGACTGCAGCACTTTCTGTATATAACAGCGGTATGTATGCTAACAGCCGCATGCTGTTTGGTTTAGCACAGCAAGGCAATGCACCTAAAATATTCAGTAAAACCAATAAGCAAGGCGTGCCAATTCCAGCAGTCTTGTTCTCTGCTTTACTGATTTTCGGTTGTGTACTGTTGAATTATTTTGCGCCAGAAGATGCACTCAGCAACTTAATTTACATCGTTGTTGGCGCTTTGGTATTGAACTGGGCCATGATCAGCTTAACTCATCTTCAATTTATGAAGGCCATGAAAAGCGAAGCGAAAAAACCATTGTTTCCTGCACTTTGGTCGCCTTTCAGTAACTACCTTGTTCTTGGCTTTATTGCTGTAGTGCTTTACATCATGTGGACACAAGGTTTAAGTGGCGCTGTGATTATGATCCCAGTCTGGATCGTATTAATGTTCGCTCTATACAAAATTCTGTTTAGAAAAGCATAAAATTTTCATTTTTAAATAGTTATTGTTTCGGCAATAACTATTTTTTTTGAGTAAAATCAGCTACATTAACCGCACTTTTGCGCTCTTAGCTTAACTGGATAGAGCAGTTGCCTCCTAAGCGACCGACGTGGGTTCGAGTCCCGCAGAGCGCACCATTTTATGGTTGTTTTCAATCTCTCTAAGCCTAATCATAAACACTAAAAATTCGATTCATCGCGCCCAGATACTAATAATCCCCCCTCAAACTTGGACGCTGATTCAACAGCCGCTCAAGCTAATGCAAAAAATTCAGCGTGATCAAACTTGCTCGCGGCGACACCTACATCTGGGTTTTCAAATCAGGTTTTAGTAAGTCAAACTGTTCTTGATATTTTACAATTCATTTTCGTACTCGAATCAGTTGCTTGGCTGTTTCATTTTCAAATAGCTGTTCTCAACAGATGCACAGAATGAGCCAAATTTCATACCCAATTTTTCCCTTCTATTTTAGTCCTATAGCACAGAATTCATCCTGAAATCTTGGTATAACAAAGCGCCCCTATTTTAAAATATATTTTTATGAATAATATTAATTTAATTTATAGGTCAATCATTTACCAATTTTATTTATTGCGTAATTAAATTACGTATTGAATAATAATTTAGATCAAGTATGATGAATTAAAACTCCTACACTTGTTCACTCAACATTAAGAATGCTGCTGAACAGGTGCCCCATGTCAGACAAACGGATTTGTCTCTCTCGCTCTAGAATTGTAGCGACCAGTCCGTTGGCTCTGAAAGGAATCGTTAAAAAGATAAGCAATAGGATTGCTTAAAAAAGAAATGAGGACGTTGTATGAATGAATTAGCCAACCCATTAGAACTGTGTGGATTCGAATTTATTGAATTTGTTTCTGAAGATGGTCAACTAGATGCGGTGTTTGAAACCATTGGGTTCAGCAAAGTGGCAAAGCATAAGTCTAAAAATGCGTATTTATGGCGTCAGGGTAAAATTAATATCATTCTAAATTATCAGCCTGAATCGTATGCAGCTTATTTCTATAAAGAACACGGCCCTTCTGCCTGTGCAATGGGTTTTCGCACCAAGAATGCGGCAAAGGCATTTAAAAAGGCAATAGAAATTGGTGCTGAACCAATTTACAACCAAGTTGGCCCGATGGAGCTGAATATCCCAGCAATTAAAGGGATTGGCGGCTCTCCTATTTTCCTCGTCGATTGTGACATTTACCAAAATGACTTCATCTTCTTTGATGATGTGCCATCCCATCCTGTCGGCACAGGTTTATATGAAATCGACCATTTGACCCATAATGTGTATAAAGGCCGTATGCAGTATTGGTCTGATTTCTATGAAAAGATTTTTAACTTCCAAGAAATTCGCTACTTCGATATTAAAGGTGAATATACTGGCCTGACGTCCAAGGCACTGACGGCGCCAGATGGCAAAATCCGTATTCCGCTCAATGAAGATTCGGATAAAGGAAATGGTCAGATTGCCGAATTTCTCAATGAATTTAACGGTGAAGGCATTCAGCATATTGCCTTCATTTGTGATGACCTGATTAGCACTTGGGACAAACTCAACGCTTTAGGTGCCAAGTTTATGACACCTCCACCCAATACCTATTATGAAATGCTAGATGAACGTTTGCCTAACCACGGCGAACCTGCCGATGAGCTACAAAAACGTGGCATCTTGCTGGATGGCAATACTAAAGACGGTAATAAACGTCTCCTCTTGCAAATTTTCTCTCAAAATATGCTAGGCCCTGTCTTCTTTGAATTTATTCAACGTAAAGATGACGACGGTTTTGGTGAAGGCAACTTTAAAGCGCTATTTGAGTCGATTGAACGCGATCAAATTAAACGTGGCGTTTTAGATGTATCGAAAGCTTAAACGATTTCTAGAATTTCCCTGTACATATAGTTTTATGTACAGGGAAATTTAACTTTTGCGCAAAATTATACTCGTAAAAATTAAAGTCCGCTCCGATGACAATATAAAAATAACTAAACATCATCATGGTTCAAGGCTTTATCTCACATGGATGAAGAATAAAAATGCAGCACATTGAACAAGGAAACCTGAAAAAAGGTTTAAGTAATCGTCATATTCAGCTCATCGCCCTCGGTGGTTCTATCGGCACTGGGCTCTTCCTCGGCATTTCACAAACCATCAAACTCGCAGGACCTTCTGTTATTTTAGGCTATGCCATCGCAGGCCTTATTGCCTTTCTCATGATGCGCCAGCTCGGTGAAATGATTGTGCATGAACCCGTGAGTGGTTCTTTTAGTCATTTTGCTTATAAATACTGGGGCAAATTTGCGGGCTTTATGTCTGGCTGGAATTATTGGGTACTGAATATTTTAGTGTGTATGGCTGAACTCAGTGCTGTCGGCCTCTATATCCATTACTGGTGGCCTGATATTCCAACGTGGGTTTCTGCTTTGGGTTTCTTTATTTTCATTAATGTCATTAATTTACTGCACGTGAAATTATTTGGTGAAATGGAGTTTTGGCTAGCCATCATTAAGGTCGTGGCAATTATTGCCATGATTGCTTTTGGGAGTTACTTGCTGGCTAGCGGTAGTGGTCATAGCCAGTCTAGCTTACAAAATTTATGGCAGCTCGGTGGCTTCTTTCCCAATGGTATTACAGGTTTAGTGATGGCTATGGCCATGATTATGTTTGCTTTCGGTGGAATTGAACTGGTAGGTATTGCAGCAGCAGAAACAGATAACCCTCAGAAAACCCTCCCAAAAGCCGTCAATCAAATTGTTTACCGCGTCTTGTTGTTTTATATCTTAAGCCTAGTCGTAATTTTGTCGCTTTATCCATGGAATATGATGGCTGAAGGCGGTAGTCCTTTTGTATTGATTTTCGACTCTTTAGGCAGCCAAACCGTGGCCGCTGTTTTAAATTTTGTGGTTTTGACTGCGGCTGTTTCTGTCTATAACAGCACCAATTACTGTACCAGCCGAATGCTGCTGGGTCTGGCACAACAAGGCAATGCCCCAAAATTTTTAAGCAAAATTAATCCGCGTGGTATTCCTGTAAATGCCATTATGGTTTCAGCTTTCTTTACTTTAATATGTGTTCTGATTAACTATTTATTTCCTGAAAAAGCATTTAACTTACTCATGATGCTGGTCGTAGCAGCTATTGTGATTAACTGGGTCGTGATTTCTTATACACATTTAAAGTTTAAAAAAGCCATGAATCGCATGCAGGTAAAAACCCATTTTCCAAGTGTGGCCTATCCATTTACCAATTATTTATGTATTGCCTTCATGGCGAGTATTCTGCTCATTATGAGTCGTAGCCCAGATATGCAAATTGCAGTTCTCATGATTCCAGTCTGGATCGCGATTTTACTGACAGCTTACCTCTTTAAACGGAAGCAAGAAGATCATGTTGCGTTGCTTGAAAAAAGTAAAATCACTTCCTTACCGGAAGCGTAATATCGTATTTATCATATTAGGATGTATTCATGTTTCAACATATTGATGCCTATGCAGGTGACCCGATTCTTTCTCTGATGGAGGAATTCAGCAAAGATACGCGCCAGAATAAGGTCAATCTCAGTATCGGACTTTATTATAATGAAGATAATATCGTGCCGCAGCTACAGTCGGTTCAAAAAGCCTATACTCATTTAATTCCTGACTATGACAAAGTCCGAGTCTATTTGCCAATGGATGGACTCAAGAGCTTTAATCAGGCTGCACAAGAACTCATTTTCGGTCAGGCTAGCCCTGCTCGTCAGCAAGGACGTGTCGTCACCATTCAGACTTTGGGTGGTTCTGGTGCACTCAAAGTAGGTGCAGACTTCTTAAACAAATATTTCCCGCAGTCCGAGATCTGGGTCAGTCAACCGACTTGGGAAAACCATATCGCGATCTTTAATGGTGCTGGTGTTCAAACCCATTTCTACCCTTATTATGATGCAAATACCAATGCCGTAAATCTAACTGCGATGCTAGATACCTTAAAGCAGCTGCCTGCTCAAAGTATCGTACTACTGCATCCTTGCTGTCATAACCCAACAGGTGCAGATTTAGCACCTCATGAATGGGATCAAGTAATTGAGGTTCTAAAAGCAAATGACTTGATTCCTTTCTTGGACATGGCCTATCAAGGCTTTGGACAAGGATTGGAGCAAGATGCTTATGCGATCCATGCGCTAGATCGGTCTGGTATGAACTTTATTGTCAGCCATTCTTTTTCCAAGATTTTCTCCCTATATGGCGAACGCGTTGGTAGCTTAAGCTTTGTCTGTGATGACGCAAACATTGCCCAAAATGTATTGGGTCAGCTTAAAGCGACAGTCCGCCGCATTTATTCCAGCCCAGCAGCTAACGGTGCGTTATTGGTGAGTCAGGTATTAAATGACACAGCGTTGTCTCAGCTATGGCAGTCTGAATTAGAAGAAATGCGTCAGCGCATTTTACTGATGCGTCGCTTACTTGAAGACAAACTCAGTCAAGCTTTACCAGATATGGACTTTAGCTATCTGACCCAGCAACAAGGCATGTTTAGTTATACAGGCTTAAGTGCAGAACAGGTCGATTTGCTGAAAGACGATTATGGTATTTATTTAGTCCGCAGCGGCCGTATGTGTACAGCTGGCCTGAATTTAAACAATATTGATTATGTGGCTGAGTCGATGGCAATTGTGCTTAAAGCGGCAAGTTCCACTGAGTCTGTGCTTGCTTAAAATAGATCATGTTCACTTAGGCTTCTCACTCTAGGGTTAGAAGCCTTTTTTATCGTGATTTTTCAGAACTTGAATCGAGGCAACCTAAGTCTACGAGTTTCAGCTTAGCTATCTAGTTCGTGATTCCCCCTTCGCCTTTAGACAGCGCGGTAAAAAATCAAATATTTCGACTGCCAACCTCCACAACCCAATAAAAAAATCCACCAAAGGGTGGATTTAAAACTTAATTCATCTTTTCAATGTCATCGACGCTTTTATATGGCAGCGGCGGGATGAAATAAAGCATCGATCTGACGCTGTACGCCAAGAACATAATCAATTGCTTGCTGCATTTGTCCTTCAGGTAACTGATCTTCTGTGCCAATACAAGTAATGACATGATCCAGTTGCTGCGTGAAATTAAAGACTGGAATACTAATCGCATTGATCCCGGCCATCATATCTCCTGTGACTGAAGCATAACCTTGACTCAGGATTTTCGCTTTCAGCTCTAAAAAATCTTCCCAATTTGCAGGATACTGCTCTGGTTTAGCGCTACTTTTCCACTCTTTTTCCAATAATGGCTTGATGATGTGCTCAGGCTGATAGCAGGCATGCAAACGCCCTGTCGCAGATTTCAGCAGAGGCATGCGTGAACCGACTCGGGTAATAATATTAAAGACATGGTTAGATTCTAAAGACTGAACCACGACTGCGCCATCGGCAAACCATTTACTCACATGAATACTGCAATTCAGATGTTGCTGAATGTCCTGAATATAACGCTGGCTTAATTCCAGCATATCTGTTCGCTTGAGTGCATTCACCCCAAAAGCATGTGCGCGCTCACCTAAACTATAACGCCCATCAGTTAATTGCTGAGCATAGCCTTTACGAATCAAACTCACCACATAACGGTGTACTTTGGCCGGATGCATGGATAAAACTTCGGACAGCTCTTTTAACATCATCGGTGCATTATGTACGGTCAATGCATCTAATACGGTTAATCCAACTTCCAGAGACTGAACCCCTCCCTGTATTTTTTCTTCCTCAACACTCATCGCTTTACCCTGCATAGCTGCATTAGTTGTCATGACTCCATTGGTGAATTGTACTACTTAAATCAAAAATGTGAGCCATCTAAACTTGACTCTCTCATTCAGAGTAGTATAGCTCAACAGTTTACACTATTCATAAATAAATTATTTATTGCGTAATTTTAAAATATAAGTATGATTCTATCTAGAACTTAAATTTTCCACGGAAAGGATCAATATCCATGAGCAAACGCTTGAAGTCATTTGTTGAAATCGCTGCACATTCAGATTTCCCGCTAGAAAACCTACCTTATGGCATTTTTAGTGAAAAACACAATTCGCAGCTTCGTGCCGGCGTAGCACTGGGAGAATGGGTGGTTGATCTGGCGATACTGGAAGCACATGGTTATTGCAAACAGGCAGATGGCAAACTGCTCTTTAATCAGCCGACACTGAATATGTTTATTGAATCAGGTCAAGCCAATTGGTCTAAGGTCCGCGCAGAATTACAAGCTTTGTTGTCCGCAGATAATCCTGAACTTCGTGACAATCAGACCCTGCGTGATCAAGTTTTCTTCAAACAATCAGATGTTAAAATGCATATGCCAGTACACATCCTAGGCTATACCGATTTCTATTCATCTAAAGAACATGCCACCAATGTCGGTTGCATGTTCCGTGACCCGAAAAATGCGCTGCTGCCCAACTGGTCAGAACTTCCTGTTGGTTATAACGGTCGTGCCAGTTCGGTCATTGTGAGTGGTACAGACATTGTCCGCCCATCAGGACAAATCAAGCTGCCAGATTCAGAACGTCCTGTATTTTCTGCTTGTCGTAAACTCGACTTTGAACTGGAAACTGGCTTTATCGTAGGTAAATCAAGTCAGCTAGGTCAACCTGTTCCAATTGAAAACGCTTGGGATCATATTTTCGGTATGGTGCTGTTTAATGACTGGTCTGCTCGTGACTTGCAGCAATGGGAATACGTGCCACTTGGTCCGTTTAATGCCAAAACTTTTGCGTCATCTATTTCACCTTGGATTGTGACGCTGGAAGCACTTGAGCCATTTAGAACCAGTTCACCTGAACAAGAACCGAAACCTTTGGCTTATCTGCGTGAAGACAACAGCAGCAACAGCTATGACATTCATCTTTCGGTTGAAATTCAGCCTGAGAATGACGATCAGAGCAATGTGATCTGCACAACCAACTTTAAATATATGTACTGGTCCATGGCTCAGCAGCTGACGCATCATACAATTGCGGGCTGTAACTTGCAGGTTGGTGATTTGATGGGTTCAGGGACCATTTCAGGACCAACCCCAGATTCTTATGGTTCATTGCTCGAAATCACATGGAATGCCACCAAACCTTTAACACTATCAAATGGCGAACAGCGTAACTTCATTCAAGACGGCGATACCGTCATTATGAAAGGCTATTGTGAAAAAGATGATTTACGGATTGGCTTTGGTGAAGTCAGCGGCAAAATTCTGCCAGCAGTGGATTTTGGTTTTACCCAATAATTGCAGCCTAGGATGTTGCCCATGAAACTGTATACCTATTTTCGTAGTTCTGCGGCTTACCGAGTTCGTATTGCCTTGAATTTAAAAGGTCTGACTGCTGAACATGTACCTGTGCACTTAGTCAATAATAGCGGTGAACAGCATAGTGAAAGCTATCGTCAGATCAATGCGAGCGAGCTGGTGCCCACATGGGCAGAGCAAAATTTTGTTCTGACTCAATCGCTAAGTATTCTTGAATATTTGGAAGAAAAATTCCCAGACACGGCCCTGCTCCCTCAAAACTTGCAGCAGCGTGCTTTGATCCGTGCATTTAGTTTGAGTATTGCCTGCGATATCCATCCACTCAACAACCTACGGGTACTTCAGTACCTGATGGGTACATTGGAAATAAGTGATGAGCAGAAAACAGCTTGGTATAAACACTGGGTTTTAACGGGCTTTAAAGCCCTTGAAGCACAACTGGAACAGTCAAATGGCAAATTCTGTTTTGGCAATCAGCCGACCCTAGCGGATTGCTGCCTGATTCCACAAGTCTATAACGCTCTACGTTTTAATCTTGATTTATCCGATTATCCAAAAATTTGTTCGATCTACACCCATTGCAACAGTTTAGAGGCCTTTCAACACGCTGCACCTGAAATGCAGCCTGAAGCCGCTTAAGTTTTTTATAAGGATATAAAAATGACCATTCAAATTGAAAAAATCCACCATGTGGCCTACCGTTGTAAAGATGCCAAAGAAACCGTGGAATGGTACAAAAAAAATCTAAACATGGATTTCATTCTCGCCTTTGCTGAAGACCATGTCCCTTCAACCAAAGCCTTTGATCCCTATATGCACCTCTTCCTAGATGCAGGAAACGGCAATGTGCTGGCTTTCTTTGAGCTGCCAACCCAGCCTGAAATGGGCCGTGATGAAAACACCCCAAAATGGGTGCAACACATTGCACTCAAAGTCAAAGACCGTCAGGCACTGATTGATGCTAAAGAACACCTAGAAGCCAATGGTATAGAGGTCTTGGGCATTACCAATCATGGTATTTTCCACTCAATTTATTTCTTTGATCCAAATGGCCATCGTTTGGAACTGGCCTATGACGATGAAAAAGCGCCACAAAAAATTGCCATGATTACTGAACAAATGAAATATGACATGCTGGAAGAATGGAGCAAAACCAAACGCGCACCGCAGCATACGCATTTCCTACATGCAGATGAATTAAGCCATAACTCTCGTACCGCCAAAGCAGACGCTTAAATCTGGCGGAAGTTGCGCTGATGGGGAGTGCCTTTAGAAGCAACTTCAACCATGATATAACAAACTCAAAGCAGCCTCGGCTGCTTTTCTGATGTAAATAGATAGGTTTTCTTATTTTAATTAGAAACTTAGAATAACTTAATTGCACGGCGAATCCTATCTCAGTCCTCATCCGTATCAAATCAAATCAAATCAAATCAAATCGAATTGTTCATGCATGGAACCTGTCTATGCATCCCTTTAAACTTATAGGTTTAAGCACCAGTCAAATAGGCAGCAATTTCATCTGCCGCAGCTCTTGCTGTTCTGGACACTCCAATTAAAGTCGCCGATGCCATGCCTGTCCACTCACCATAGCCAACCAACCATAAGTTATTTACGTTCATTGAACGTCCATTATGGACAGCAACCGTTTGATCAGGCTCTACCACACCAAGACCTCTTAAATGATTAAGTGCAGGGTTAAATCCTGTACACCAAATGACAGCATCTACCGCTTGTGTTGAACCATCAGCCCAAATAACCGAATGCTCAGCAAATGCTACAAAAGGCTCTCGACTGTGTAACACTCCTCGTGTTCTTGCCTCTTTGACACTATCAATCATGACAATATCTCCAAATCCACCTGCGAGCTGTTCCAAACTCCGACCTTCCAGTTGTGCTTTTAAACGCTCCGTTGCACGAAAAAATAAGACCCGCCCATCCACCTCATCCGATAAAAATGCTGGTGCTGTCGTCGTGACCCAAGTCGTTTCTGCCACTTTTGAAACTTCGGCAAGAATTTGCGCGCCTGAGTTTCCACCACCTACAACGATGATTTTCTTATTCTTAAAAGGTTTTGCATTGACATAGTCCGCTGAATGAAGCTGTATTCCTTTAAATTTCTCACGTCCAATATCACTGGGAATATGAGGCTTGCTCCATGTACCAGTTGCACTAACCACAGCCTTTGCCCGCCAATATTGATCTCCAGCATACACATCTAAATAGCCATCTTCTTGTTCAATATGATCGACATGGACTGGCCGAATGATCGGAAATTGATAGCGTTGCTCGTATGCCGACAAATATTCGATCACTTCATTTCGCGTTGGGTAGGTGTGTTCTGTTGTGGGCATCATCCAACCCGACAACGAACTCCATGTATGCGGTGAAAAAAGACGTAGCGACTGCCAAGCATGCAGCCATGCACCGCCAGCTTGCGATTGATCATCTAAAATCACAAATGGCACTTTTTTACGTTTGAGAAAATAAGCTGTAGCAAGTGCCGACTGACCACCACCAATAATAATCACATCGACTTCTGCTTGTAGTTGTGCCAAAGTAATTCTCATCTTTGTTATAGTGAAGCCATATTCATAATTAAAAAAGCCCAGTCTATTCAACAAACTGAGCGACTTTTAAAAATTGATCAAATCTGTAATTGGGCTTTTCAATTGCACAAGCTACTTTTCAACATCTTTGATCATCTAGAGTTTATAAACTCCGTTGATTAACACGCTTAGATAATTCTTCTGCCGACTCTTTTCGCTCTGAATAACGGTCTGTGAGGTACTGACTTTGCCCACGCGTCAGTAGCGTGAATTTATACAGCTCCTCCATGACATCGACAATTCGATCATAAAAGGCTGAAGGTTTCATTCTGCCATCTTCTTCAAACTCTAAAAAAGCTTTGGGAATAGACGATTGGTTTGGAATGGTGATCATCCGCATCCAACGGCCTAAAATACGCATCTGGTTTAGGCTGTTAAAGGACTGCGATCCACCACTGACTTGCATGAGCGCCAAAGTCTTGCCTTGGGTTGCACGAATCGCACCACCTGCCAGTGGAATCCAATCAATTTGCGATTTAAAAATTGAACTCATGGAGCCATGACGTTCCGGCGAACACCATACCATCCCTTCTGACCAAGCGAGTAAATCATGCAACTCTTTAACTTTGGGATGCTCAGTGTCCGCATCTTCAGGTAAAGGCAAGCCCTTAGGATGAAAGATTTTTACTTCAGCACCAAACTGCTCCAAAATACGCCCGGCTTCCATCACCGCCAATCGGCTGTATGAACGCTCACGGTTAGAACCATACAGCAGCAAAATACGGGGGAGATGATCTAGCGCTTTGGCCTGTACCTTTTCTAAAGTCGGCTGATCCAAAAGATTCATATCCACATTTGGGAGAGTCATAGAAATTACACCTCTGCTTTAAAAAACTTTTTTCTAAGCCACAAAGACACACTGACTAAAGCAATCAACACAGGTACTTCAACCAATGGGCCGATCACCGTGGTAAATGCGACTGGTGAAGCTAAACCAAAGGTCGCAATCGCTACGGCCAGCGCCAATTCAAAGTTATTCCCTGCAGCAGTAAAAGAAATGGCTGTGGTTTTAGGATAGTCATTCCCCATCCACTTGCTCATAAAGAAGCTGATGAAGAACATCACGATAAAGTAAATGGTCAATGGAATCGCAATACGCAAGACATCGAGTGGCAAGCTCACCACATCGTTCCCTTTCAGGCTAAACATCGCCACAATCGTGAACAATAAAGCCAGTAGACTCAGTGGACTAATCTTAGGTAAGAAGACATTTTGATACCAATCCAGACCTTTAGCTCGAACCAGTATGAATCGCGTCATAAAGCCAAGAAAAAATGGAATTCCTAAGTACACCAATACAGCATGAGTAATGGTCCAAAAATCGACATTGATCACTTGCCCTGCAACACCAAAATAAGGTGGCAAGAAGGTTAAGAATAGCCAAGCATAAGTACTGAAGAATAAGATCTGGAAGATACTGTTAAAGGCCACCAATGCAGCAACATATTGGTTATCCCCACAGGCCAAACCGTTCCACACCAAGACCATCGCAATACAACGAGCCAGTCCTATCAGGATTAAGCCTGTCATATACTCTGGATAGCTATGTAGAAAAATAATGGCTAATGTAAACATCAGAACAGGTGCGATGAGCCAGTTTTGTACTAAGGATAGCATCAGCGTTTTCTTATCTTTAAACACCTGTGGCAAAGCAGCATAGTCCACTTTTGCCAAAGGTGGATACATCATCAGAATCAAACCAATCGCAATTGGAATATTGACGGAATCTACACTCATTTTGTCCAATGCCACTGAAGCTTGTGGAAAGAACACACCGATTGCAATCCCTAAAGCCATGGCAATAAAAATCCATAGCGTGAGGTTACGATCTAAAAAGGATAATCTTTGTTGAGCCATGATGATCTCATTCAATATCTGAGATGTGATTGATTGCCGCAATCAAATCTGGGCGAGACATATGTGTTGTATCGAATGCCCATAAAGCATCTAAGCGACGGTTGATATGGTCTACAGTGACTTGGAAAGCTTTGAGCTTTTCTTCTTTCGGCAAGTCTAAATGCGATGGATCCGCCAAACCCCAATGTGCTTTGATCGCTCCACCTAAATACAGTGGGCACGCTTCTTGCGCCGCCGAATCACAAACCGTAATCACTACATCAGCTTGATATTGTTCACAGTCATCAATGGTTTTACTCCACAAACCTTCGGTTGAAAGACCTAAGTTTTCTAGAGTTTCAATGGTCAATGGATGCACCTGTCCAGATGGCTGGCTGCCTGCACTATAGGCTTTCCAACCCTCTGGGGCACGACTATTAAACAACACTTCGGACAAAATGCTGCGACAGCTATTTCCTGTGCATAAAAAAAGGAATTTCATATTGTTCTACTCGCAATAACTCTTTATTTGCGAAAAAGGGCGTTCAATTTGGGGCTGTAAGTCAGCATTTTTGAGGGTATTTAAGACGTCTACGCACCAAGTGGGTAAATTAAGATTGAGACTGTAATAGACCCATTGCCCTTGACGTCGATCTTGTAAAAGACCTGAAGAACGCAGTAAGGCTAAATGCCGCGAAATCTTAGGTTGGCTGAGTTGTAGTTTTTCAGTCAAATCACAAACACACTGTTCATTATTTCCAAGAACCAACATGACAATATTGAATCGCGTTTCATCCGCTAAACATTTAAAAAAATTGATTTGATCCATACTTTCACCTACTCAAACCTCTGGATATAGCAATACTTACAGATACCCAGTACATATTTATTTTAATCGCTGCCCATTTGCATCCAACACTTGTTCACCGTCTTCTTTACTAAAAGCCCCCTTTTGTGGGAGTGGCAGAATTTCTAAAACCAATTCTGACGGACGACTTAAACGAGTTCCTAATTCAGTCACTACGAATGGACGGTTAATCAAAATTGGATGCTGCAGCATAAAATCTAAAAGCTGTTCATCCGTCCAGTCCTCACGGCCCAACTCGAGATCACGATAAGGATCAACATTCTTACGAATCGCTTCTCTCACCGTTAAACCTGCATCCGCGATCATTTGAATGAGTTCATTTTTAGATGGAGGTGTTACAAGGTACTCAATCACTTCAGGTTCAATATTGGCATTACGAATTAATGCCAATGTATTACGTGATGTACCACATTCAGGGTTGTGATAAATCTTAACTTTTGGAGTAGCAGACATGTGCTCAAACTCAATTGAATCTTTATATATACTTATATATGAATAAACATATATATGCAACTCCATATTTTAAGAATAAAAAATGATCTTTTTTGAATATATAGTGATCGAATGAGCATGTTAAAATTAGATAAAATACAAGATTTAGAGGTCAAGCTATGGAAACAGTCATGATTACTTTGATCTTAGTTATTATTTTGATTTTACTAGTCATATTTTATAACAAGAAAAAATAAACTATGGCTTTTGGGTTTATGAATAGACTCAATAATGCCCCCCAATTACTCATTGATCGGTAAAAAGGTAAGACAGCTTTTCGCTCTCTTCTTAGCTTAGGAATTTCTGAATTATAGCCCATAAAATCAGCAACGCCCTCTAACGCTGTCATACAGCTTTAGAGGGCTAATGATCTCAAGATTGTATTGCTTCGGCTGTCAAATTTGCCTTATTAGGCACCATCACTAGCCCAAACCATATCCACTTTTTTTAAGCACTGCTTAATGCACTGGCTAAATCACCAGTACCCTTCAAATCAGACACCTGTCCCTCCAAAGGCTGACTAAATTCAATACGCTGAATCTTTGCTGCCCGCTCTGCGGAGAACACTGGGATTTGACTCATCGCAAATTCAGACAGTGCGGTAATGGTTAGTGAGGGATTCACACCTAAATTTCCAGGTACAATCGAACCATCTAATACGCGTAAATTTTGATAACCAAAGACTTGACCAGTGAAGTCCACAACGCCATTCGACTTGTCATTGCCCATCGCGACACCACTCATAATATGTGCTGTCGTTGGCGTTCCCAGTAAAATTTCGGTGAGTGCAGAACCTGGTTCTCCACCTAACTTTTGTGCAATCATTTTAGTGGCTTCTTCAGCCGCTGGGAATGAAACGGTGAGTGGCGTGTCCCCTTCTTTTTGCACGGCAGTGATACTATTCTGGAATAATCGATACCACTTTCTACGCCATTCAAAATGAATGAATGCTTCAGATTTTTGCATCACCAATAAAATGATAGAGTCTTTGGCTTTATCCTTATAACGCAGTACTTTAAAGGTTTTTAAGGGATGCAACAGTGTATTGAACACAAACTTCATAAAGCGTATAAAGCCCTGACCAGTCACCATCGGCACATATGGAATATAAATCCATGAAGCATCCGCACCTTCAGGGAAACGCGTGACCTCGATATTGGTATCTGCATCGACTGAAATAAAGGAGCTGATTGCCACCCCATCATCCAGTTTTTTTCCTGTGTTGTTTACTGTGGTCAGGGTTTCCGAATTCGTCCGAACTTCCTGTCCCAGCAATGAAGAAATATTGGGTAAAGTCTTATGCTGATCACGCATTTTTAACAACATCGGTACCGTACCCATCACCCCTGCAGATAACACTACCCCACGACTGTGCAAACTATACTGACGAACTTGTTTCCCAAGGGTTTCTTTGACTATTACTTCGTAACCTGCGCTACCATCTTCATTCAGTGGTTTAATTTTCACCACTTCTGAACTTGGACGAATTTCAACGCCATTACGCTCAGCAAAATACAGGTAATTTTTCATGAGGGTATTTTTTGCATTGTTGCGACACCCCAACATACAAGCACCACAATAAATACAGGAGTTACGATCTGGCCCATCTCCATTAAAATACGGGTCTTTCGCTAATTGACCTTCCTGACCAGCTGCTTGCGAAAAGAATACCCCTGTGTTGACCGTTTTAAAAGAGTCTGCATATCCAATTTCACTCGCAACTTCTTTTAACGTGTCATCTGCAATATTGGTATAAGTATTATTCGCTGTACCCAACATACGTTGAGCGAGACCATAAAACGGCTTTAAGGTTTCTTTCCAGTCTTTACGAATCTTGGTCCACGCCTCGGACTCAAAAACAGCATCAGGTGGAATTAAATGTACATTGGCATAAATTTGTGAGCCCCCACCAACGCCTACCCCGTGCAAAATGGTGGTTTTACTGGTGAAAGTAAATTGCATCGTACCTCTGAATCCCAGTTCAGGACGCCACAAATAGTTTTTGGTGTCTAAATTGGTGGTTGGAAAATCCTTATCTTCACGGCGTAAGCCTTTCTCCAAAATCAGGACTTTATAGCCTTTTTCACTAAGGCGTAAAGCACTGACCGATCCACCAAAGCCTGAGCCAATCACAATTTGATCATAATCAAAATCTATTTTATTCATCCTATTAACTCCTTTAATAGTTTTATTTTTCTGTTTTTAAATTTAAGCGCTTATGACTTCATCCGAATCAATAAATTCAACAGCCAATTGGCAAATTTTCCGTAAGGCGGCGCGAGAAACTTCAAGCTTGAAAAACCCGCCTGATAAAACACAGGACGCATTTTGGAAAAAGTCAAAAAGCCTTCATAGCCATGATAGTGCCCCATCCCGCTGGCACCGACTCCACCAAATGGTAAGTCATGCTGCCCGACATGAAATAAGGCATCATTGACCGAAACCCCGCCCGACATAACTCTGCTGATATAAAATTCGACTAAGCTTTTGTTATTGCTAAATGGATAAAAGGCCAATGGACGATCACGCTGAACAATATAGTCAACAACATCTTCAGGCTTTTGGTAGGTTTTGACCATCAAGATCGGGCCAAAGGTTTCACGCGTATCAATTTCCATCTCATCATTACTGTTCAACACCAAAGTCAGTGGAAATTTTCGTGTCGCAGCATCAGGCTCTTGCTGATTTAAATTAATTAAACTAGCCCCTTTGGCTTCAGCATCTGCCAAGCTATGTACTAAGCGCTGAAATGCACGCTCATCAATCACAGAAGTATAATCTTTGCTATGAATATCAGGCACATGTTCCTGCACCCAAACTGATGCCGCTTGAATAAACGCTTGTAACCTCGACTCATGTACAAATAAATAATCGACATTGGTACAAATTTGTCCCGCATTAAACTGTTTCACAAACATAATGCGTTCTACAGCTTTCTCAATAGGGTATTCAGGGTCAATCACCGCAGGAGATTTACCACCCAGTTCCAGAGTCACAGGGGTTAAGTTTTGTGCTGCAGCAGCCATGACTTTACGCCCTGTCGCACCAGAACCAGTAAACATCAGGTGGTCAAACGGCAATTTTGAAAATGCGATACCCACTTCACCAGTCTCATCGAAAATCTGTAATTTTTCCGCTTTAAAATATTTGGGGCTTAACTCAATCAGCAATTCAGCCAAATGTCTTGAATTTTCAGACATTTTAACCATAGCCGTATTTCCCGCAGCAAACACGGCCGACAACTGTGAAAACATCAAATTGATGGGAAAATTCCACGGCACAATAATTCCAATCACCCCCAGTGGCTGAGGAATTACGCGGTTCTTCGCACCAAAATACAAGCTATGATCGACATGTCTTTTTTGTACTTTAGTCCACTGTTTCAAGTGTTTGATGCTGCCGTTAATATCATCTGTGACCGTAATAATTTCTGCCAGTAAGGTTTCATGACGTGAACGATTGCCATAATCGCGATTCAGGGCTTCAATAATTGCTTCACGGTGATCGTTAATCAGTGCTTTTAAATTCAGTAAATGTTGCTTACGTTGCGCAATCGTTTCAATGCCTTGTTGATGAAAGCTTTTGCGCTGCAATTGAAAACAATCGTGTAATGTCTGTTCTATCACTGTTTGCTCGATATGAGGCTGAACCGTAAGTTGCATATGCTTTTCCTTTCACGGCTAAAAATGGTGATTCAATACTTCTTTTCTATGTTGATTGAGACAATCTCTTATCCTACTTTAACAAATGACTTGAATTATGCTTGACTTTTTAGGACACTAAATTGATCTTTTAGGACAACACGGAATGTTGTAATGGGAAGTTATATTCGTGCAGCCAGCCTCGGCGGTTTTGAAGACTTAGTCCGTAGTTATGGCGTAAACCCTATAGAAATCTTGAAAGAGATCGGGATTTTACCTGCTTTACTCCGTGATCCAGATTCATTTATTCATTATGATCATTATTTAAATTTATTGGAAAAAGCGGCCTTAGCTTGTCAGGATGATTGCTTCGGTTTAAAACTCGGTGCACTCCAAAATATTAGCACAATCGGTTTGATTGGCGTCTATATGTCCCGACAAATGACCATACTTGAAGCCTTAAGCGTGGCGCAAAAATATGTCTATTTACATGCTGAAGGCATTGTCTTCCACGTCTCGCAACATAATGCTCTGCTCTGTAAGCTGAACTTTGTGCGTTTAAGTGAATACAACACCGATGTACCACAAAAATCACAACTGGCCATTTGCCTTGTCGCGAATATTTTAAAAGATTTGATTGGCCCGCAGTGGCATGCAGAAAAAATTTGCTTCAAGCAAAAAGCACCACAAAAAGGTGCTCAAACTTTCCAAGCACATTTTTCATGTCAGGTAGAGTTTGAAACCGATGAAGATGCACTTTATTTTCCTGCAAGCTTTTTAAGCTATAAACCCTATAATTTTAATGAAGATGCCATCAATCAGCTGATCGTACAGCAGCTTGAAACACAAAGCAGCACCAAAACTGAAGACAATACCGCACTGATAGAGAGTTCAGTCCGCATGCTGATGGCGACAGGAGACTGCAGCATTGAAAATATCGCACTCTGTATGGGCATGCATCCGAAAAAGCTTCAGCGCGCTTTAAAAATGCAAGGAACAAGCTATCGAGATATACTCGAAAATGTCCGAAAAAAAGAAGCACTGCGTATGCTTGATGCAGGCAATGTGAATTTGACGGATATTGCTCTACAGTTGGGCTATGCAGAGTTATCTATTTTTAGTCGCAACTTTAAAAGTTGGTTTGGCGTTCCTCCAACCGAGTTAAGAGACAAAAGTCGAAGCCATATTGTATGACTTCTGGTTTTGCTACTTTGTTCAATAATGAGCATACCTCTGAGTTTCAAGATCAAACCAAATGGCAATATTTCCACGATTAATGAGAACTCGGTTATATGAGGAGCAATTGCTTGTACGGTCAATTTTAGGTGCTGGCTTCTTCATTCGGAAATTATATTGCTAAAGATGGCTTTAAGAATAGGTTTGTACAACAAAGCCCATCCTTCTAATCATTTATGGTTCACAGTAGAGCGATAGCGAACTAAAACTCTAACTTTTTTAATAAATTATGCTTTTAACGGTATAACAAAATTACAGCTTAATTTAAGCCAAGATTGAGTGCTGATTACACCGCTTAATGACCATCTGTCTTCACTCATCTGTATTTAAAGCTAAAGGTTTTTTGCTCTTAATATTTGATTCAACTTTTATATGTTTTTTTATAACACAACGCAATATATCCGCAACAATTATCATTGCTGCTGTAGACCATATTAATCATGTAAAAACAATAGCTCGATCTTCTAAATAAAAATAATCGATAAATGATCTACAAAATATGGTTTTGTATTATAAAACAGCAAAGAAAAATAGTGATAAGCATCACAAAAAAGATTTATTACCACACTTAATTGAGTAATTTTTAACCAAAAAATAAATTTTATATTTCAAATTATATATTTATATTTTTCATTAACTTAGGTTGTATAAATGTATATTTTTAGTATAAAAACTCTATTGTGATTACTTTTTGAACTGATTAGTTATATCTAGAGTATTTACTCTTATTTTAATTGTGCTATTTTTGTGACACGGAGTAACAAATGATTTCGGTTAACCGACTTCTCCAAAAGCCAAAAAACATAAACACAAAATGAGCAACAAACATTTGCATTTGCACCTCAAGGAAAGACGTAGAATGAAATTAAAGACATTAACGACAGCAATGATTTTAGCAACTGTACCAATGACCGGGGCATTTGCCGCTGCTCTAGATCGTTCAGGTCAGTCAATCTCTGCATTCTTGCAACCTGGTAACTATTTTGAAGCAGGTATTTCTGTATTAGATCCAGATGTATCTGGGAAGGCTATTTCAACTGCAGGTGGCGGCAATCTTTCTGACATGGGAGATGACTACTACTTCCCCTCAGCTGCTCTTAAATTACAAGTAACAGACCATTTTTCATTTGGTCTGATTTATGACCAACCATTTGGTGCGGAAGCTGCATACTCAACAAGTGACCCACTTGTCGGTCTCAATACAGGTTTATTTCACTTAAACGGTGAAGCAACTGAAGTTGAAGTTGACACACAAAGTTTGTCTATGATTTTTGGTTTCCAGCCAAATGAAAATTTCAACATCTATGCTGGTCCTGTTTATCAAACAATTAAAGGCAATGTTCAATTACGTGGTGCTGCATATGGTTCAGCTAATGGCCTCGGCTTATATAATGCTGATTTAGATGAAGATGGTGCAGTTGGCTGGTTAGCTGGCTTTGCTTATCAAATTCCTGAAATTGCCTTAAAAACATCAATCACTTATCGCTCTGAAATTGACCACAAAGCATCTGCTCACGAATATGGTCAAAGTAACGTATTAGCTTTTGTTGGCAGTAGCCCTGTTTACGATGTAGCAACAGACGCAAATATTACAACTCCCCAATCTGTTAACCTTGATTTCCAAACAGGGATCATGGCAAATACAGTTGCCTTTGCAAATGTACGCTGGGTGAATTGGAAAGACTTTTCTATTGACCTAAAACAATTCGGAACTGTTGCAGATACTCTAGGTGCGTTAGGCCAGACTCCAGACAATCCAAATGGCTTTGATATTGTTGGCTATACTGATGACCAATGGTCAGCAAACGTAGGTGTGGGCCGCAAATTTAATGACCTATGGGCTGGTAACGTTTCTGTAGGTTGGGACTCTGGTGCCGGCAATCCTATATCAACTCTTGGGCCAACTGAAGGCTACTGGAATGTGGGCTTAGGACTTCAATATAGTCCAACACCTGCAACCTTTATCGCTGGTGGTGTAAAATACTTCTGGTTAGGCGATGCAAAAGCGCAAGTCGCATCTAACTTTGGATCTGATACTTACGTTGCAGAATTTAATGATAATGATGCTTTAGCTTATGGTTTAAAAATCGGTTACAAGTTCTAATTATTAATGCTGAAAAAACCATCTGCAAAGATGGTTTTTTCATTTTCAACAATGACATCTACGCTCTTTTTTATACACTTGTGATTAATTTGGCTAACAAATAAACACTTAAACATTTTGCATAATATTCAATCAACCACTCAGCATCTAAAAATAAATCTATATAAATCATAAAATTAATATTTTTTTTTAGTGTTTTTACTCTACACAAGTACAATTTTTAACTTTTCAGTTCATTTTACAACCGTAGTTGAGCATTTACTCTTTTTGTATTTATGTTACTTTTCGTGCCAATCACTTACATAAAGCTACAACAAGGAATGTTCCCTATGAAGCTTACAGCTCTTCGCTCGGCTATTTTGCTCAGCTTAATCCCAACAACTTCAGTATTTGCTGCAGGTCTTGATCGCTCAGGTCAATCTATTCTGCCATTTCTACAATCTGGAAATTATGCAGAAGCATCGATTAGTGTGCTCGACCCAAGTGTAAGTGGCAAAAGCAACAACGGCGCAACTGTTACTGACATGGCGGATGACTATTATTTCCCATCTGCTGCACTTAAAGTTCAAGCAACCGACCATTTTTCTTTCGGTTTACTTTATGACCAACCTTATGGTGCCGACTCACAATATTCACCAGATCTAGGCGCTTTTGGTGATGGTACTGAAGGAACAAGTGTAAAAGTACGCACCAATAATCTTTCATTAATTGTAGGTTACCAACCAACCGAAAACTGGAACATCTACGCAGGTCCTGTTTACCAAACAGTTAAAGGTAATGTATCTTTACGCGGTACAGCCTACTCATTACTTTCTGGCTACAACATTGACCTAAAAGAAGGTGATGCATTTGGTTGGTTAGCTGGTGCAGCTTACCAAATCCCTGAAATTGCACTAAAAGCAGCGATCACGTATCGCTCTGAAATTAAACATGAATTAGATACTACAGAAACTTCAAATGTTTATATTCCACCAAACTATTTACCAACATTACCAAGCGGAATCGATTTACGCTCTATTAGTAGCCAAACTGAGGTAGTAACACCTCAATCGGTTAATCTTGATTTTCAAACAGGTATTGCAAAAGATACTTTAGCTTTTGCCAATGTACGTTGGGTACATTGGGATCAGTTTGCCGTAAGCCCAGCAGCTTTAGCAAGTGCTAGTAAACTCGCTAAAGGTAAAGCTCAGAATTTAATTGACTACTCAGATGATCAAATTTCTGCAACCGTTGGTGTAGGTCATAAATTTACTAGCAAATGGTCTGGTTCTGCATCTGTAGGTTGGGATTCTGGTGCAGGTAACCCTGTAACCACTTTAGGCCCTGTTGAAGGCTTCTGGAGCGTAGGTTTAGGTGGACAATACAGCCCAGCTGAGAACTATTTCTTACAAGCGGGTGTAAAATACTTCTGGTTGGGTGATGCAAAAGCTCAAACTGGGGGTACAGTTGCTGGCGACTTCAGCGATAATGATGCTATCGCTTATGGTCTAAAATTTGGTTATAAATTCTAAAACGTAGCACTATATCCAACAAAAAAGGCGTATCTATTGAGATGCGCCTTTTTGTTTTCGTAGATATAGCTGTTTGTTTTAAGCAGGAATATCACGAACTGAAGCATTACGAATTGCCTCTTTTAAAGCTTCATAACCATGAATTGCAGGGAATTGTGGGAATTCTTTAATCACATTTTCTGGTGCATCAAACAAAAAGCCTTTATCCGCTTCACCCAGCATAGTGGTGTCATTATAAGAATCACCTGCGGCGATCACACGGTAATTTAGTCCATGCAATCCTTTAACTGCTTGACGTTTTTGGTCAGGTTGGCGCAGCTTATACGCTGTAATCATACCCTTTTCATCAGTTTCTAACTTATGGCAAAAAATTGTTGGCCAGCCCAGTTGCTTCATTAAAGGATGGGCAAATTCGTAGAAAGTATCTGATAAAATAATCAACTGAAAGTGTGTGCGCAACCATTCAACAAATTCTTTTGCCCCTGGAAATGGGCCCATCTCTGCAATGACTTCTTGAATATCATTTAAACCTAAACCATGTTCTTTTAATATGTTCAAACGCTGTGTCATGAGCACATCATAATCAGGAATATCACGTGTGGTTGCTTCAAGCGCTTTAATGCCTGTTTTTTTAGCAAAGTTAATCCAAATCTCTGGAACTAACACCCCTTCTAGATCAAGGCAAACAACTTCCATGAATACTCCCTTTTATTTACGTGGAAAAATTTTGAACTATCATAGCTTAATATTTGTCTAATGCATTGCTGTTTTTTAAATCTATTTTTTTCATAAGCATTTATTTTTTAGTGATAAGTGGCTTATTTCAACTCTATTAAAATACGCAGCAAATAACGTAATATAGGTCTTGTTAGATTCCAAGCCTATTGCCAGGATACTCATGACAACCATTCCAACTATTGATCTTGTTGATGCTCTCGCAGCTGAATATGCTGATAAATCTCCAAGTGAAATTTTAGCACTCGCACTAAATCAAACGGGTGAAATTGCCATCTCGTTTTCAGGTGCAGAAGATGTCGTACTTATTGATATGGCTGCTAACTTAGGTAAACCCTTTCGTGTCTTTAGCTTAGACACTGGACGTTTACATGCAGAAACCTATCAATTTATCGAGACTGTACGTAAACACTACAACATTAATATCGAAATTTGCTTCCCAGAAGCAGATGCAGTTCAACAATTGGTCAATGAAAAAGGTTTATTCAGCTTTTATCAAGATGATCATAAAGAGTGTTGTGGTATCCGTAAAGTTCAGCCTTTACGTAAAAAATTAGCGACTTTAGATGGTTGGATTACGGGTCAACGTAAAGACCAAAGCCCAGGCACACGAACTGAGATTCCAGTTGTTCAAGCAGATGCGGGCTTTTCAGGTGAAGGCAAACAGTTGATTAAATACAATCCTCTTGCCAACTGGTCCAGTGCCGATGTGTGGAGCTACATCCGCATGATGGAAGTGCCTTATAACCCATTACATGAACACGGTTTTATTTCTATCGGCTGTGAACCATGTACACGTCCAGTGTTACCAAACCAACATGAACGTGAAGGACGTTGGTGGTGGGAGGAAGCGACACACAAAGAATGTGGCCTGCATGCAGGTAATTTGAAAAAGTAAAGACTAAAACCACTGCTTCGCAGTGGTTTTTCGCAACCAATGGATACACACAAAGCGCTCCCATTGTTAAAAAAAATCGATATACTAGCTTTAAGTTCTATAATTCTAACAAGATTGCTCACATAGGAGCGGTCAGATATTGCAGTGAGGCAATCCAGACTATGCGTCCATTACATCCGATTGACTTTATTTTTTTATCGCTTGAAAAACGCCAGCAACCCATGCATGTCGGTGGATTATTCTTATTCCAAATCCCTGAAAATGCACCTGCCAGCTTCATTCAAAATTTAGTTGCAGATATTCGTAACTCCAAATCTATTCCTATTCCTCCATTTAACAACAAACTCAACGGTTTATTTTGGGATGAAGATGAAGAGTTTGATCTTGATCACCATTTTCGTCATATCGCACTCCCACAACCGGGGCGTATTCTTGAACTGCTCACCTACATTTCACAGGAACACAGTAGTTTAATTGACCGCGCTAAACCGTTATGGACCTGTCATATTATTGAAGGCATTGAAGGGAATCGTTTTGCCATGTACTTCAAAATTCACCATGCGATGGTGGATGGTATTGCGGGTATGCGTTTGGTGGAAAAATCATTATCACAAGATCCAAACGCAAAGAGTATTGTGCCACCATGGTGTGTTGAAGGCCCTCGTGCGAAGCGTTTAAAAGAACCGAATGTTAGTCGCTTTAAGAAAATAATGAATGGCGTAATGGGCCAGCTTGAGTCCACACCGCGTGTCATGTATGAATTGTCACAAACCGTCATGAAAGACATGGGACGTAATCCTGATTATGTTTCAAGCTTCCAAGCACCCAGCTCTATTCTTAACCAGCGGGTTAGCTCCTCCCGCCGTTTTGCAGCACAGTCTTTTGAGTTTGACCGTTTACGTCATATTTCTAAAAGTTTGGGTGTCACGATTAATGACATCGTACTGGCGATTTGTTCAGGTGCCTTGCGTGAATATTTATTGTCCCAAGACGCACTTCCTAAAAAGCCTTTAATAGCCATGGTACCTGCCTCGGTTCGCGATGATGATTCGTCTATGTCGAATCGTATCACCATGATTTTGGCAAATTTAGGCACGCATAAAGAGGATCCTTTAGAGCGCCTTGCAATTGTTCGTCGCAGTGTGCAAAATGCCAAAGAAAAGTTCAAACGCATGAACTCAAACCAAATTTTGAACTATAGTGCGTTTGTTTATAGTGCGGCTGGACTCAACATTGCCTCAGGCTTACTGCCTAAGCGCCAAGCGTTTAATCTAGTGATTTCAAATGTTCCTGGCCCACGTGAACCATTGTATTGGAACGGGGCACGACTCGATGCGCTATACCCTGCCTCAATCATTTTGGATGGTCAGGCACTCAACATCACTATGACCAGTTATTTAGATAAACTTGAAGTTGGTTTGACGGCTTGTCGAAATGCGCTGCCGAAGATGCAGAATCTACTCACGCACTTAGAAGAAGAGATTCAACGCTTTGAAGCGATTGTGGGGGTCGAAGGCCCAAAGCTGCAAGCGGTCAGTTGATGCCGCAAAACGAATCAGAAACACAAGAATAATCAATAAAACTAAGGGGCTTCGATAAGCCCCTTAGTTTTTAATGCTACGACATTGTTTTAATAATTGATGACACGCAGTACGAATCATGGCAGTTGTAATTTGAACTTCTTTACCCTGATCATCCACGATATACGCATTATGCGTTACTTTCGCATCTAATAAATGTTTCAAACTAGGTTGAATAATTGCTTCTCTAACACCCATATCACACCTCATTTGCTAAACCTATTTGGGAGAATAAGCTTTGGCTATTTCCGTGTTTCTAGTATTAAAAATCTAAGATCGAAAGTAAAATTTCAGTTGTAACAACTATTTAACCATATATTGTTACAATTTCAGCTCAGAATGATATCGTATTGCTCTTGCGTATATAAATTTTCCACCTGAAATTTAATCACACGACCAATGAAATGCTCTAAATCAGCGACTGCTGGCGCTTCTGCGGTTAACAAGCGGTCAATCACTGATGGATGCGCAACGACAGTAAAGCCAGTCTGAGATTGATACGCACGTGTATATCTCATGATTTCTCGAAAGATTTCGTAACATACAGACTCAGCTGTTTTCACATAACCCCGTCCCTGACAGGTCGGGCAAGATTCACATAATAAGTGCTCTAATGATTCACGCGTACGTTTACGTGTCATTTCGACCAAACCAAGCTCAGAAACCTGTGTAATTTTGGTTTTTGCATGGTCTTGCTCAAGCATCCGTTCAAACTGAGTCATGACCTCAGTTCGATGTTCCTGCTCTTGCATGTCAATAAAGTCGATAATAATAATACCGCCTAAATTGCGTAGTCTCAGCTGCCGCGCAATGACCTGTGTCGCTTCCATATTGGTTTTAAACACAGTATCTTCTAAAGAGCGGCCACCCACATATGACCCTGTATTGACATCGATAGTCGTCATAGCTTCAGTCTGGTCAATCATCAAATAACCACCTGACTTCAACGCAACGCGCGTCTGTAGAGCTCTTTGAATGTCTTCTTCGACATTATACAAGTCAAAAATTGGGCGCTCACCCGGATAGTGAATGAGACGTTCTTTGATATTAGGGACAAATTCTTCTACGAACTCTTGGAGCTTGCCATGTATTTCACGCGAGTCGACTGAAATTTTAGCAGTCTTTTCACTCGCAAGATCGCGAATAATGCGTTGGGGTAAAGGCAGTTCTTCAAAAATTAACGATGGCACCGCAATACTGATTTGCTTGCGCTGAATAAATTCCCAAAGTTTTGCCAAATAAGCCATATCTTGTGCAATAGCAGCTTCCGCAATCCCATCAGCAGCTGTACGAACAATCACTGAACCCGGAAGTTTATGTTCCGCTTGAATACGCTCAATCATCGAACGTAAACGATCACGCTCAGCTTCAGACTCAATACGTTGAGACACACCCGTATGATTGCCATAAGGCATCATCACTAAATAGCGCGAAGGAATGGAAAGATCAGTTGAAAGCCGAGCCCCTTTGGTGCCCAGCATATCCTTCATGACTTGAACAGTAAGAATTTGTCCCGGCTGTAAGAGCTCAAAAACATTGGGTGTGGGTTGATTACGTGACCAAACCATATCATTAATATGTAAAAAAGCAGTTCGTGACAGTCCAATATCGACAAAAGCAGCCTGCATTCCCGGAAGAACACGCACCACTTTACCTTTATAAATATTGCCCACTAAACCACGTTTCACCGTACGCTCAATAAATAATTCATTGACCGTGCCGTTTTCAATTAACGCGACGCGACATTCCATAGGCGTGACGTTAATTAATAACTCGTCAGACATAACAAACTCAAAACATTATAAAAAATCTTTTGAGACAGTTAATTTAGTGCCTTAACTGCCTGTAATAACTGTACCGTTTCATGCAACGGTAGTCCCACGACATTGCTATAGCTTCCCTCTATACGTGGAATATAACGTGCTGCAATGCCTTGTATGGCATAGGCTCCCGCCTTGCCAATGGGTTCAGATGTAGCCCAATATGCTTCCATATCATTCGGACTCAAATGCTGAAATTCGACTTCAGTACGAACTACTATACTTGAAATTTGCGTATTTGTACGAACACAAACCGCAGTATATACATCATGCTTGCGCCCAGAAATTTTTTCCCACATTTCAAATGCATGCTGCTTAGACTCAGGTTTGCCTAAAATCTCTTGATCGACCCCTAAACTGGTATCGGCAGCTATCACAATTGCATCAGGATATTGAAGCTGTACTGCCTCAGCTTTGGTACATGCCAGTCGCTCCACATAATGAGCTACTGGCTCGCCTACTTGTACAGATTCATCAATATCTGGGCTATAGATATCAAAGACTAGACCAAGCTGCTCCAGCAGCTCGCGGCGACGGGCCGAACTGGACGCTAAAATTAAACGCGCCATTTTTTCAAGATGAAGTAGACAATCGGGAAAGTCAGCACACTACTCAACAGCGGTTGCCAATGACGTGCAAGGGAAAACTGTGCCCCAATCATAATTTGCGCGATCCAGGTAATAAACAGATGCGCGACCACAGCCAAGGTAGCGATGACCCAAATATTGGCAAAGGTCATAATCCGACGTTCACGCGTTAAAAAACGGGACACAAAAGTAATCAGAACAAAACTGAGTGCGTTTAAACCCAAAGGTGCATCGAGCAGTAAATCGGTAAAAATCCCAACTGCAAAGGCAAACCAAATCCCGCTCCATGTCGGCTGGCATAGCACCCAAAATAGCATCACCATCATCATAAACAGTGGACGCCAACCAGAGAGCGCATAAGACAAAGGATAAACCATCAACACTGAAGCAATGATCACTGAAAAAATGATCGGAAATAAAGGGTCACGCTGTTTGGCAGCACGAAGTTTAGCGATCGGCATGCGGTTGCTCCATCGCTAAAGAATCGGAAAATAACACAACGACATGATGCCCACCCGCTAACTGCGCAGCAGGAACAACATCAATTTGAGCAAATTCGCCTGAATTATGACGACTGATTTTTGAAATGGTGCCCACCAGATAACCTGCTGGAAAATGCTCACCTAAACCAGAGCTATACACTTTTTCACCCACTTTGATTTCGGCACTGGTCGGCACGTATTCCATTTTCAAATGACCCAAATCTCCAGTCCCTGAAACAATGGCACGCATTCCAGATCGCTCTAAGCGAACCGAAAGAGAATGTTCTTTATCTGAAAGCAACATGACACGACTACTATGCGGATAGACATTAATAATCTGTCCCATAATACCTTTGTCATCGAGCACGGTTTGCCCGACCTTCAACTGACTGTTGGCACCACGGTTTACCACAATAATATGACGCAATGGATCGGCATCTGTCCCAATGACTTCTGCAATTTCCATACGACCATCAATGATCAAAGGTGTATCTAACAGACCGCGTAAACGCGTATTTTCCGCAGATAATTCAGATAATTTTTGTAAACGCACCTGCGCCTGCAATAACTCGGCTTGCATCGCGGTATTTTCACGGCGCAATTGAGCTTCAGACTTGGTTTGTTGATTCAGCCACTCTCGCGATAACACGGGATAACTTGCTACGGCATAAATTGGATTATAAGCGGCGTACAAGACATCTCTTGCAGGTTGAATCACATGCGGCATGCGCCAGTTAAAAAACAGCACGACCAAACATGTGATCACTGCAATGATAAATGAGCGAAAAGATGGCGGTTGTCTGGAAAACAGATTTGTTTGCACCCGCCGATTCCTTTATTAGCCTACAAATAACATGTCGTGATTTGGATTATCGAAGAATTCTAAAACTTTACCACCACCACGAGTGACGCAAGTTAGAGGATCTTCTGCAACCACCACAGGTAAGCCTGTTTCTTGTGCAAGAAGTTTATCGAGGTTACGGAGTAATGCACCACCACCTGTCAACACTATACCGCGCTCAGCGATGTCTGAAGACAACTCAGGAGGCGTTTGCTCAAGTGCAGATTTCACTGCTGAAACAATACTTTGTAATGGATCAGAAATCGCTTGCGTGATTTCGTCCGAAGTCACAGTGATCGCACGTGGCACACCTTCAGCAAGGTTACGGCCGCGAACTTCAATTTCAAGTGCTTTGGCATCGGCTTCTGGTAAAGCCATACCCACTTCTTTCTTGATAATTTCAGCGGTAGTTTCACCAATCACGCAACCATGTGCTTTACGTACGTAGTTAATGATTTGTTCATCAAATACATCACCACCAATACGTAGTGAGTCAGCATAGACACAACCTTGCAGCGAAATAATCGCAATTTCAGTTGTACCACCACCAACATCGACCACCATAGAGCCGCATGCTTGTTCAACTGGCATACCTGCACCAATTGCAGCAGCCATTGGTTCTTCAATCAAACGAACATCACGCGCGCCTGCATTAAATACAGCTTCACGAATAGCACGACGCTCAACCAAAGTTGATTTGCAAGGCACACACACCACAACACGAGGTGCAGGTGGGAACAGACGTTTTTCATGTACTTTACCAATAAATTGGTTCAGCATGGTTTCGGTCACTTCAAAATCGGCAATCACGCCATCCTTCATTGGACGAATGGCAGAGATATTTGCAGGTGTACGGCCCAGCATTTGCTTTGCATCAAGACCTACCGCGGCAACGATTTTTTGTGAACCACTGTGACGAATTGCCACAACTGTCGGTTCATTTAATATAATGCCTCGTCCTGGTGCATAAATAAGTGTATTTGCTGTACCTAAATCAATGGCTAGATCGGGCGAAAACAAGCCAATTAGTCTTTTTAGAATCACGGAGACGTTCTCGATTAAACTTTATGTGGACGCAAGGTGGCAACTTTAACTAAATGTGATGATTTGAACAAGTCAATCGCTTATTATAACGCACGATATTTTGAAATTTTTTAATACTGACTCAGGTGATGTTATGTCTACATCGGATGCACAGCATTCTGCAGATTTAAATGCACAAACAGTTTCAGCAATCGCCAATCTTGCTCGATTGTCGCTAGATGATACGCAATCTGCTGAATATGCTCAAAGTCTAAATAAAATTTTAGGCATGATGGAAACCTTAAAAGGCATCGACACCGATGGTGTTGAGCCGCTTAAAAGCCCATTTGATCACCCACAACCCTTACGTGAAGATGTGGTTTCAGAAACCAATCATCGTGATGAATATCAAGCCATTGCACCGCAAGTGCAAGACGGTTTGTACCTAGTTCCTCGCGTGATTGAATAATTTCTATTCAGTTAAACCATTATTTTGTAAAAATTAACGTAAAGACATTTCTCATGACAGATTTACATCGCTTATCGATTCGTGAACTCTCTGAGGGTTTAGCTGGGGCTAAATTTTCATCTCGCGAACTGACTGAACATTATTTAAAGCGCATTGCAAAACTGGATACACAAGTTAAATCTTATGTAACCGTGACTGCAGAACAAGCGCTTGCACAAGCCGATGCTGCCGATGCTGCAATTAAAGCAGGCACAGCAACCGCATTGACAGGTGTGCCAATTGCACACAAAGACATTTTTTGCACCCAAGGCATTAAAACCACTGCGGGCTCAAAAATGTTGGATAACTTTATCTCTCCTTACGACGCTACCGTTGTAGCGAAAGGTAAAGCCGCTGGTCTAGTCACTTTAGGTAAAGTGAACATGGACGAGTTCGCAATGGGTTCAACCTCTGAGAACTCATTCTACGGCGCTACAGCAAACCCTTGGAACTTAGGTCATGTGCCGGGTGGTTCATCTGGTGGCTCTGCAGCGGCTGTAGCGGCTGATCTTGCTCCATTTGCAACAGGTACAGATACAGGCGGTTCGATTCGTCAGCCTGCATCATTCTGTGGCTTAACTGGTCTTAAACCGACATACGGTCGTGTGTCGCGCTTCGGGATGATTGCTTATGCATCATCACTGGATCAGGGCGGGCCAATGGCGCGTTCGGCTGAAGACTGTGCCTACCTCATGAATGTCATAGCAGGTCATGACGCGAAAGACTCAACATCGGTTGAAAAAGACGTTGATGACTATGTGGCGAACCTAAACGGCACAACAGTCAAAGGCTTACGCATTGGTATTCCAAAGCAATACTTCAATGTCGCTGGTTTAGACGCAGACGTAAAAGCACGCGTTGAAGAATCATTGAAAAAGTTAGAAGACATGGGCGCGACCTTGGTTGAGATTGATCTCAACATGACTGAAGCTTATGTTCCGACCTATTACTTGATTGCGCCTGCTGAAGCATCATCAAACTTGTCTCGTTACGATGGCGTACGTTATGGCTACCGTGCAGAGAACCCTGTTGACCTGATGGACTTATACAAACGTTCACGTTCTGAAGGTTTTGGTGCAGAAGTACAACGTCGTATCTTGATTGGTACATATGCGTTGTCTGCGGGTTACTACGATGCTTACTACGTGAAAGCACAAAAAGTCCGTCGTCTAATTCAACAAGACTTCTTAAAAGCGTTTGAATCGGTTGATGTGATTGCTGCACCTGCTGCTCCAACCACGGCTTATAAAATTGGCGCGAACTTGTCTCCCGTTGAAATGTACTTGGGCGACATTTACACCATCGCGGTTAATCTTGCTGGTCTTCCTGCGATTAACGCACCTGTTGGTTTTGACAAAGACAACTTACCTGTGGGCTTACAGCTAATTGGTAACTATTGGTCAGAATCTCAACTGTTGTCTGTGGTACATCAGTACCAACAAGCGACGGATTGGCATACGAAACGTGCGGCAATTGCTGAGGAGAATGCATAATGACTAAAAATGCTGCTAAACCAAAATCATTATTGATTGATGGTTGGGAAGTCGTTATTGGGATCGAGATTCACACTCAGCTTGCGACCCAATCTAAAATCTTCTCAGGTTCATCGACTGAATTTGGTCAAGACCCAAATACACAAGCCAGCCTCGTTGACTTGGCAATGCCGGGTGTACTGCCTGTATTAAACAAAGAAGTGGTCGATTTAGCCATTCGCTTTGGTTTGGGTATCGATGCTTATATTGACCAGGCATCTGTGTTTGCACGTAAGAACTACTTCTACCCTGACTCGCCAAAAGGCTACCAAATTAGCCAGATGGATAACCCGATTGTGGGCTTGGGTCATATCGACATTCAACTTGAAGATGGTACGGTAAAGCGCATTGGCGTAACGCGTGCCCACCTTGAGGAAGATGCAGGTAAATCGATCCATGACCAGTTTGAAGGTATGTCAGGTATCGACTTAAACCGTGCAGGTACACCTTTACTTGAAATCGTGTCTGAACCCGATATGCGTTCGGTTGAAGAAGCGGTGGCTTATATCAAGTCGATTCACACTTTAGTGCGTTGGTTGGGTATTTCTGACGGTAACATGGCGGAAGGTTCATTCCGTGCTGACTGTAACGTGTCGTTACGTCGTCCGGGTCAACCGTTCGGTACACGTTGCGAGTTGAAAAACCTCAACTCATTCCGTTTCATTGAACAAGCGATCAATGTTGAAATTGAACGCCAAATGGAAATTTTGGAATGGGATGGCACGATTGACCAAGAAACGCGTCTATTTGACCCTGTGAAGATGGAAACACGTTCGATGCGTTCGAAAGAAGAAGCGAACGACTATCGCTACTTCCCAGACCCTGACTTGCTGCCTGTGATTATTTCAGATGCGCAAATTGAAACTGCTCGTGCTGCATTGCCCGAACTTCCTGCGGCACGTCGTGAGCGTTTCGTAGCGGACTTTGGTGTTACTGAGTACGATGCGCATGTGTTGACGTTGACCCGTGAAATGTCAGACTTTTATGAAGTGGTTGTGGCTGCTGCTGGCGGCGCTGCACAAGGTAAAGTGTCTGCAAACTGGGTGATGGGCGAATTCTCAGGTGCTTTAAACAAAGCAGGCTTAGAACTAGCAGACTCTCCTGTTTCTGCTGAAAAGCTTGGCGGCATGGTTGCACGTATCGTAGATAACACCATTAGCGGTAAGATTGCGAAGCAAGTATTCGGCTTTATGTGGGATGAAGGCAAAACTGCGGATGAAATTATTGCGGAAAAAGGCTTGAAGCAGGAAACTGATACAGGTGCGATTGAAGCGATTATTAAAGACGTTCTTGCTGCCAATGAGAAGATGGTTGAAGAGTTTAAATCTGGTAAAGAGAAAGCTTTCAATGGTCTAGTGGGTCAAGTGATGAAAGCATCTAAGGGTAAAGCCAACCCTGCGCAAGTAAATGAGTTGATGAAGAAATTGATTGGTTAAGGCTAATTGATGTTGAATAAAAAACCCGTCTTAGGATTAATGCCAGTCAGTTAAGCAAATATTAGAAAAATGTAGTAAAAATGAGTGTATGTAAATACGCTCATTTTTTTTATGTCTTTATCTGAACATTTAGAATCCACTCTTGAACATGCTCTCCCATCACTTAGCCATTTTTGTGAACTTATTGACTTAAATTGGATTGAAACATCTCTGCATCAAACAGGTAAGGCATCGATCAGAAGGAGAAAATTACCTGCTGAGCACGTGGTTTGGCTTGTTCTTGGGCTTGCCTTGTTTCGCAATCAACCCATCAGCTATGTGGTAGAACAATTAAAACTCGTGTTTGGTACAACAGATTATTGTGTTCCTAGTGCAGCTGTCCAAGCTCGACAACGTTTAGGTCGAGAACCCTTAGCTGCCTTATTCTCCTTAATCAGCCAAGCATGGTTTGATGAATCACAACAACAATATTCAACCTTTCAAGGTCTTAGTGTATGTGCTGTTGACGGGGTGGTTTGGTCTATGCCACTGACCAAGGAGAATTTTAATCATTTTGGCTCATCTAAAGGTAAAACTGCTGTAGCACCTTACCCACAAGTTAGAGCCACGTGTCTAGTGAATACCAATACTCATGAAATCATAGATGCCCAAATAGGCAGTATGGATCAAGGTGAACTCACATTAGCAAATCAATTATCTCCTCCAGCACAAAGTATTACTTTGTTTGATCGAGCTTATTTCTCTGCTGATTTTTTAATAGGCTGGCAAACACGTGGAGAATCAAGCCATTGGCTTATGCGAGCTAAAGATAATTTACGTTATGACATAATTAAACGGAATTCCCCACATGATTTTCATATCAGGATGCCAATATCAGCAAGAGCCAAAAAACTTAATCCAGCATTAGGAGATTACTGGGAAGCACGTTTAATTGAAGTTGAGCAGGCAGGAAAAATCAGACGTTACATTACTTCATTATTAGATTCAAAGACATACCCACTTATAGCCTTGGCAAAGTTATATGCTCAGCGTTGGGAAATTGAAATGTGTTACCGAGAAATTAAAAGCAATTTACAGGAAGGTAAGCACTTAAGGAGCAAACAGCCAGACTTAATTTATCAAGAATTATGGGGTGTCTTGATTGCTTATAATGTTCTAAGAAGACAAATGAAATATATGGCTCAACGTGCCAAAGTAAGCCCGTTGAGGATCAGTTTTCATATTGCATCTATTGCCCTTCTTAATTTACTCAGATTCGACTCTTTGGCTTCTGCAGGTAATCTACCCAAACATCTGGAAAGTTTAATGGAGAAATCTGATAGATATGTTTTACCTGAGAGACGGATGAGGAGTTACCCAAGAGTTGTAAAAGGAAAACCTCAAAAATACCCAAGAAAAAGCCAGTCAATCTCTTAACTGACTGGCATTACGTCTTAGGATGGGTTTTTTACTAAATCCTGAAAACCATCTTCGTCTAAACTTTGTACGTCTCTATAAAAATGCATAAAGGTAATCCTTAATACAAAATACCAAGCATAGAAAAAGCCAACCTGATTGTAATTATCAGAACTTACTAAACCATGAGCCACATCATTTCTAATATTGAAACCACTTGGGTGCGTAAATATTGTTTTTAACTCAATTATCAAAGCTTCATGAAATACTGTTTTTGTCTCTTCTTTTTTTAATAATGCATTAAGACTTAGCTCTGTTTCGACACCATCTTCAATCATGGTAGTTTTTACATCTGAATTCTTCAGATGATATCGAACAATATGCTCAATCTGAGGTGCTAACAAATGAAGTGACGTCAAAAAATCACCGTCGTAGCCAAAATATAAGCCTTTAGCTATATCTCTTGATCTATCTTCTGGGATAAAAGAAGAAAGTTTAGTTAAGTGAAAAAAATCTTCCAGTCTAAGGTTATGTTCTCTTTGTAAAATTTTGAAACCCTCTATTAGCGCTGATTTTGTCCAAAATTCTGTATCACGCTTACACTCTTCAATAATTTTTTCTTCTAAATGTTCATTAGTACCTATTGCCACTGATCTCTTAATGACTCTTGCATCCCCTGAAAAATGCTTTTCTCCAAACAAATTTGATAAAAAATTATTATTCGTTTTTTCAAATACTTCCTCTTGTAAATCATCAAGTTTAGCCATAGGCTTTATGGACAAAAACCTATGTAAGGCTATTGGAAATTCTTTACCACTAGTTTCAGATTTAACCCAATCTAATATGTCCTTTATATCAAATTGATGACTAATTTGAGGGACAGTTTCTAAAAATAATTGGGCAGCACCATGCATTTTCTCATATAGTTTTTGCTCTATTCGGGCATATTTAAATTTTCCTCTAAACTTTCTTGGTATAGTCGCTATAATTTGCAATGCTTTTTCATAGAAATCTTGGGCTAATACAGCTCCTACTACTTCTTTTCTTAAATGCTTATCACCTTCTTTTTCATAAATTTTGACTCGTTGCATAATAATTTCAGAGGTTTTATCAAATTGTTTTAGGTTCTCATATATACCTATAACTGCTTTTAAGTAACCATCAGCCAAATGAATATTATCTTCTTTACAAAAATCAGCCAATTCAAGGTACTTTACAATTAATTGATTTTCATAATTTTCGAGCAAACTATAATTAGCCAAAAGCTCTCCCATCTGTAAAACAATAAAATTTGGAGACTTATACTCATTCAAAATAATTCTTATTTTAGCATCTCTCATTTTTTCTATATCGACATTTACCTTTGGATTTCTTCCAAATTTGGCAACTAGAAAAAATGCTCTTTCATGGCAAAGCCCTACATCTTTAGACCAATTTCCCATTGTTTCTTTCATTGATAAATAGCAGTCGATCGCTGTTTGTATCCAACTTATATTTTTAGGCTTTTTTACTAACCATAATATTTCTGCTACACGTGCTTTTAACCATGCATTAGTTAAATTTTCATAGGTATTCTCTAATATTTCAATCTCAACTTCGGACAAATCTTCAGGTCTAGCACTTCGACCATGCTCAAAAAAATTAAGCCTTTCTTTCAATGGCTGATTCATGCTATCGGGTACAAGCATCATGAAACATATTTTTGAGCAAACTTTTAAAACTTCTTTTAGAGTATCATTAGCATCTTCAATTTTTTTATCCAACAACGTACTAATACTTGAATATCCATAAAAACCCTCCCCCTGACAAAAAACATCCAATTCTTCCTCAAAATATTTCCATTCAACCATAATAGTGCTACCTATCTGTTCCCTATATTTATAATTTTTTAACATATCAAAATTTAATGTCATATTTAAAAAATCAATTCAAATACTTCATATATAAAAACATACCATTAAAAAGTATCATCTATCGCTAAACTCGAAGACTTAGGACGTGTTCAACTTTCAAAGTCATTCTTTATGCGCGACTTCCAATACCCTCATCCCCCGCCTTCTCCCACTGGGAGAAGGAGCTTTCATTGTAAATTTGAAAGCACCATATATTTAATAATGAATGTCCCCTCTCCTTTTTAAGGAGAGGGTTAGGGAGAGGTATTTAAAAATTCAAAACTCTGCTTCGTAAAAAGATAATTAAAACTACCTAGCTAATTCCCCAAAACTACTACACTAAACGTGTTCTATTAATTAAAAATCCATCACTTTCAAAAAAAAGACAAAAATGAAAACTACCATCCTCACACTTTCCACTCTTGCCTTCCTCAGCACCACTGCCTTTGCAGAAACCAAACCCAATGTTCTTACCATAGAAGCTAACCAAATATTTAAAGCCGCAGGCTTTTCAAAAACCAAACATGGCTGGGAAGGTAGCTGTGACACAGGTGAAATCACCACATACAGAGACCTCAATGGTGATGGCCTAAAAGACGCAGTTATTTCAGACTACAGCACCATGTGCTATGGCAACACAGGTGTCGGCTATTATATCGTTACTCAGCAAAAAACTAGAAATTGGAAGCTCATTTTTGAGAACATGGGCATCCCTACTTTCCTAAAAACCAAAGGAAAAGACGGCTGGCCAGATATTGAAAATGGTGGCCCCGGATTTTGTTTTGCAGTTTACCGTTGGAATGGTCAAAAATATGATGTCAACCGTTATGAATATCAGGGCAAAGCCTGCACATTAAACTATTAACATGTCTGCAAGGTAATTTCATATCAATGAATATATAAAATGATTGATTTATTATGCTTTTATATACAGTTAAAGTGTCTCAATCAATTGGGGCTTTTTTATAAAAATGACATCAGCTATACAACTAAAGAGCACTGAATGACTTAAAAATGACATCTGAACTGTGCTAATTTAGATCAAAATTGAACATAAATATGCACAAACAATTAAGAGGGTTTAAAGATGTCAAAACAAATTTTAATGCTCGTTGGTGACTATGCTGAAGACTATGAAACCATGGTGCCTTTTCAGTTTTTAACAGGTCTCGGTTATACCTTACATGCGGTCTGCCCCGATAAAAATGAAGGAGAAAGCATCGCCACAGCCATTCATGACTTTGAAGGCGAGCAAACCTATAGTGAAAAACGCGGTCATAACTTTGCCATCAATTACAACTTTGAAGCCGTACACACTGCGGACTATGTTGGTTTAGTCATTCCCGGTGGCCGTGCGCCCGAATACTTACGTATGAATGAACGTATCCTTGAAATCGTGCGGGAGTTTGATGCTGCGAAAAAACCTATTGCAGCAGTTTGTCATGGTGCACAAATTCTTGCAGCAGCCGATATACTCAAAGGCCGTACTTGTTCAGCTTACCCTGCGTGCGCAGCCGAGGTGAAACTAGCAGGCGGGACTTATGCGGACATTGAAGTGACACAAGCTGTAACCGATGGACACTTGATCACAGCACCTGCTTGGCCTGCACACCCTGCTTGGATGGCACAGTTTATTCAAGCTTTAGGGGCGACTGTGACGATTTAATTGTGTTGTTCCTCAAATGAATCTTTTATGAGATGGCCTATCAGCCTTTAGATTCAAAAATAAAAAAGCTCCTTCGATTCAAGGAGCTTTTTTAATGGCTTTTTTTATAACATTAATGCTTTCGATTCAGTTTATAAATCGCTCTCACTATTCATAATCTTCAAAGGCCGAACTACCTCGTTACACCCAACTTATTCCAAATCTCTGGGGTTAAAAAAGTCGTGACCAATTTATTCAAATCCACATAGCGCAGTACACCTTGCAACTGCCCATTCACTTCAGGGTTCTTTAAAATTTCTTCACCCGTAATCTGCCCAAGTTCCTGAAAACTGTCTCCAACCGCTTGTAAGCCTTCAGCTTGAATCACTGCTTTAGTCTGAGCTGAACATTGCTCCACTAAAATGCGTTGTAAAACCTGTGCGAGATTTTTATCTAGCTGTGTCCGCTGCGCATCGGTGACATTACTATATACCTTCAGATCTGGATGTGCAGCCAGTGCCGCAAACGTCCACTGCAACACGGTAGTTTTATCTGTTGCTGTCGTTGACTTCACCAAACAATTACTCAGTTGATCGACTGTGGTACTGGCCGTGGCAACTTGGACTGAACCACACAAGGCTGCTGCCAAAAGAACATGACGAAAAATAACCGAAGACCGACCACGTAAAACGCTTAAAACAGGCTGTGACATAAACTCGACTCCAATCAACAATTGCATTCTTTGTATCACAAAGCCCGTCTATCAGCCTGTTATGGAACTGTAAAATTACCGTGTAGTTCAAGGAAAAAATAAAGCTCAACTCAAGCAATTTCTCTATTTAGCTCAGTAGTTTCAAATGCAGTGAGCTGTGGGTGTATGGTCGGACAGCCATTCCAAAACCAATAAAAATAACCGTTGGGGTCAAGCAAAGTATGCATCTGAATCGTAGACTGACTACTTTCGCCCTTCCAACACGCTAAAGCAGCATTACGGTTATTATGTAAATCGATAAATTCAGGAGCGACTTGCTTCGGCATTTCAGGAATATAAAGTGCGTCACCATGTTCTACCCACAAATCAGCCAAGTAAATCTTTCGGTCTTTGGGAAAATATCGTCCTGCTGAAATCACCAATGGCAAATGATTGAGATCGGTCGAAGCAAACACATGCGGAAAGTCATGATGTTCTAAGTCTGTGATGACAAAGGGGTATAAGGTTTTTGCGACTAGATTGATTTGAGTTGGGTCATAAGGAAAAAAATGGCCCGCCAACATGCCATATTGATATTCAATTTGAGACAACTTTTTCTGCGTAGCCTGCACCTCTATCGCCTGTCCAGCTTTCACTAAAGTCATACCAAATGCAGCAGCTGTTTCAGGCGTGGCTTTGAGTGGCATAAACTCAAAAAAGTTTCCTGCGAACGCTAATTGGGTCTGCTCTCCCCAATGGGTTTGGATCGTCGCAATTTCTTCAGGCACACTATAAACATGCCCCCTACTCATACGGGCATTGGTTGAGGATACTTGAATCAACTCAATAGCATCTGATACTTCGGCTAAATACTCGGGTGTTCCGCCATTGTTGTAAAAATAAGGCTGAGCTGAAATATCAACGTCTATTTCTTGCATGGTCTGATCCAGCAAAGGCGCAGTAAAATATGTGGCCGGTGTTTGGACATTACTCATGATGTATTTCCTTTGGTTGAGGTGCTCACATGAAGTGCGGTCGCAAACAGCCGAAAATCTTACTTCATTTGCTTGAGCATATTTTTAGCACCTGTGTGGTTATGGTTTTTGGCTAAGTTCTGCAAAACATATTTTGCCTGCCCTTTAGGGTTGGAAAAACGACTGCTATAACTTGGAATACCCGTTAAACAACGTGCAACTAATATGCCCGATTCGGTATAGACATTTGAGGCATCCGACCCCGGCAAACGACCATAGTTATATGCGCGTTGTGCACTGTTACAGGCAGCGACTTGGTTGCGCCCACTGTTAATGTCACGGCGTGCAGACACATACAGTTTGGCCTGTTGCTGCTGTGGTGTTTCTACAGCTTTGGTGGCTTTAGGCGGTACTTCCACTTTGTTTTCTTTTTTAGGCTCAACTTCTTTTTTGCTTTCTTCCTCTTTCTTCCCTTCTGCCTTGGTCACGGGCGCCTTCGTCACCGTTTTTTTGCTTGGCGTAATAGGGGGCATACTTCGTGGTGCTGGCTCAGTCAATACTTTGCTTTGTAGATTAACCACACGAGTATCATTTGAGTTAGGCAGTTTACGTTCAGACAATGCCTCAATACTCACCAGCCACTTTTCACCATTATTGAGCTGGCAACGAAAAGTACCCGTGCCCTGTTTTAAACTGTTATAGGTGCGAAGTAACTTTTTCGCCCACGGATCTTTCACTAAGCTGAAACTACTTTTTTGTGTCTGAGTAAAACGCCCACCATGTGCTTGGCAATACTGACTAAACATGCTGCGTGGGTATAACGCCTCAATATCTTTTTCATTTTTTACGCCTACCGTGTGATACACGTATTCTTTGCTGTTTTTATCGCTATCATTAATTTTTCGTTCTACGATTAGTTCTTGTGGTGATGCAATATTTGTAAAAGCTGTTTGTGCTATATTTCCCAGACTGGTACAGCCCTGCAACACACTCCCCAAAACCCCGAATACACATAAAATTTTATAATTCACTACGACTTTACTCTTAAACACCCGCATAAAAACATTAGCGGAAAGCTCATAAAATAACAAACTTAAACAACTGTTTTTATTATTTATTTTAGCTTGACGCACACATCATTCTGCTTTGTTTTATGATAACCTCAACAACATTTCATAAATTTAGTTTGAACCGCACAACAAAAGTTACAGACAAGATGATGCTTGAGCACATAAAAAACCTGCCGTGAAAGGCAGGTGAGATACATCAAAAATATTTAGTCATCCAAAGTCGATTCAAAAGCTTTTAGACGCTTATAAATCGAGAGCAGTTCAATAATGGTTTTCCATGACAAAATTAGATATTGAAATGACTCTCGTACTTTATCAAACACATTACCAATTTGGTTGATTAAACCTAGAGTCATTTTCCCTGCTGCAATTGCGGGAAATAACACCACCAAACTGTATAAAATATCCAGTTGTCGATACCATGTCGCGACTAAGTTAAAATAAGCATAGTGAAAATAAAGTCTAAAATAATTCTTTCTTACTCTGCTAAACAGTTCGACCAATGTTGCAGGTTGGGCACGGTCTGCATGGTCTTCCCCATACACCAACTCTTTACGGTAAGCCGCTTCAACCTTCTGATTATTAAACTCTAAACCTGGTAGTTTACTTCCCACTACCATTAACAAGACCGTACCAAAAATAGCCCAAATAATAGAAGCCCAAACTAGGGAATGCTTTACTTCACCCACAATAGGCAATTCAGGAACATGCTTTGAAAGCTCAAATAGAATTGGTAAGAAAGCCACCAACACCATCACAGCCTTGATCAACTCAACGCCCAAATCTTCTAAAATAGTAGCAAAGCGCATAGTGTCTTCTTGCACACGTTGTGATGCCCCTTCTATATGACGTAATTTTTCCCAGTGTTGGGTGTAGTATTCATTCATCGCTGTACGCCACCGAAATACATAGTGGCTGGTGAAAAAGGCATTGATCACTGCGAAAGTGACCGCAACCATCGCAATATACAAGAAGGTTAAAGTACCCATATATAGGTCTTTAATATTCCCTCCTTTGCCAAGCATGCTTTGAATGAGATCCCAAAATGGTCCATACCATGCGTTGATGGCAACACTGACCTGTACACCAAACCAGATGTTAAACAGAATAAATGCGGAGCCCCAAATCGACCATCGTTGCCATTTATTGTCTGAGACAAAACGCCAAAATAAAGCAAAAAGTGTTGTTGCTATAAAAAACCAGAGATAGAACCACAGAAAAGACGGAGACCAAAAACGGCTCACTCCAATAGGCAGTTCAGCCGTTGCATATCCTTGCGGCCAACCTATGGCGCTTCCCCATGTATTTCCCCCTGTGTACCACAGTACGACATTGATCACCGACCAAAGTAATACCGAAATGAAGAACCATCTAGGGTTTGGGAAAAATGACTTAAACATGAACGATATATATCCCTTTTATATTTCAGGTATGCAATCCGTGCATACTAATCCTTATTTCTTAATTTAGTACAATCGCATTACAGCAAGTTTGTACACTTTACTTATCCTTATTGAGTTATACGTTATTTGATTTGTATGTCCCTCCACAAGAGCTCAGGACATTATTTTCCGACTTGATCAGTCACATCACAATCAAAATAAATTATTTCAATAACTTATGAAAATAGGAAAGGACTTGGCCCCAGATTTAAAATAATATTTTATTGCTTACAACTTTTGGGTTTCAAACTGAAAAATTGCTTAGGATTTAAAGCGAGTGCACTAACGGTATTTCTCTGAAGCAACTATATGATTACTTGTTGATTTTATGTATAAAAGAATCAAACTTGCACATTTTAAAATGACTTCATGCTACTATCTTTTCATTAAAAACTATTGGATCTATGACATGGAAACCCTAGTACTTGAACTGATCAAACCACTCACACTGACAAAAGAAGACTTTCCACCCATTAACTTTGAAGAAGGCACTGTGCTCAAAGTTCTCATGAAAACACCTACAGGTTACTTGGTAACGGCAGATTCTCGTTTTAATTTTACGGTGTCTTTTGATGATGAAAATCAAGTGTGGCAGAAGCTGTAATTTGCAACGCACTTTAATAAAAGAATAATCCATTCAATAAGATAAAAATAAAAATCCATCTTTTTTTATTGATTTAAAACTGATTATTTTTATTAAAATTTAGTTTTTTATACCCAATCAGCAAATGAATACCGTGCTGAGAGTTTTCTGTACCTATTGATTTTGTGATTTCTAGGACTCATTTGTAGCATCGTTATGCATTCATTTTCTCCTTAATCTATTGATTTAATTACTCTACATTAAGCCCTTCATCCTTGGTATTTAAAATAATGAACTATAAATCAGAAAAAGAGAAAGGATTTGAAAATCTTCAGTCTATAACTCTATATTTACCGGCTCATTCACCAAGCTCACCACTTATTTAAACCTAGGTCTTTCTGCAAAACCTCTCGCTATAAAAAAGCCTCAGATACGAACATCCGTGGCTTTCAATTTTTAAACGTGTACTGAGGTAAATTATTGCGCGGTATAACCACCGTCCATCACCACGGCTTGACCCGTTACACCACCGGCCTTATCACTGGCAAGAAAGATCGCATAATCCGCAATTTCTTCTACACTCAATAAGCGTTTTTGCGGCACCATTGCCAAAATCACATCTTCTAATGCACTTTGCTCACTGACATTTCGGGTTTTAGCCAAGTCATGAATTTGACCGCGTACCAACGGTGTATCGACATAGCCCGGACACAGAGCGTTCACAGTGATGCCATCGCGCGCGCACTCTAAAGCCGCAACTTTGGTCAAACCAATCACACCATGCTTAGCACTGTTGTAGCCGGCCTTGCCAGCAAATCCAATCAGACCGTTAATCGAAGCCATATTAATCACGCGACCAAACTGCTGTGCTTTCATGATTGGAAATGCGTACTTAATGCCAATGAACGACCCCACCAACATGACATTAATCAGCTTTTGATAGACTGCAGTTGGAAAGTCTTCAATCACTGCAACATGCTGAAAACCCGCATTATTGATGAGGATGTCCAACCGCCCATAGGTTTTCTGAGTCAGTTCAATCGCTGTTTTATATGCCTCTTCATCGGTCACATCACAAGGCGCAGACAATGCTTCAAAGCCTTGCTTTTGAAGTGCCGCCACAGTTTCAGCACACTTCTCTGCATTCATATCAGAAATGACAACTTTTGCACCTTCACTGGCAAATTTCTTTGCAATTTCATGTCCAATACCACTGGCTGAACCAGTAATAAATGCAACTTTATCTTTTAACAGTTGACTCATGATGTACTCCGTTGTCTTCTTTTTTCATTCCAAAGTCTTAAACAATACCAAACCAAGTAAAGGCAGCAATAGCAACAAATACCGCGATGGTTTTAATAATCGTGATGGCAAAAATGTCTTTATACGATTGTTTATGGGTTAAACCTGTCACAGCAAGCAAGGTAATCACTGCGCCGTTATGCGGTAAGGTATCCATACCGCCAGAGGCCATCGCGACAATACGGTGCATCACTTCAGGTGGAATCCCCATGGCTAGAATCGCAGCATTGTACTGATCAGCCATCGCACTTAAAGCGATACTCATCCCGCCAGAGGCTGAACCTGTCACACCCGCTAAGACTGTCGTGGTAACCGCACCATTGACCAGTGGATTGGTAAAGGTATTGCCCAATGCATGACTAATGATCGCAAAGCCCGGTAAGGCCGCAATAATCGCACCAAAACCATATTCAGATGCGGTATTCATCACTGCAAGTAAAGACCCGCCAATACTGGCATTGACGCCATCTTTGAAGCCCGTATAGACACGACGGAAGTCAAATGAAATTGCCGCAATGATCCCCACAATCAAGGCCAAACCCACGGCCCAAATGGCAGAAGTTTTGGCAACATCGACAGTGTAAGCTGCAAGTCCAATGGCATTGAAATCAAAACCGTTTGGATACCATTCTTTAATTGCAGTGGATAAATACTTATTGGTCACAGCAACTAAAATAAGAGGTACAAAAGCCAACCATTGACGCGCGGTAGAACCATTCGAGGTTGTATCTAAGTTTTGCTTCAGTTGTTGTTGCTCGGCCTCAGTCAGCTCAATACCTGTGGCATAACCATCGCCATTTCGAGCAGCTACACGGCGACGCCATTCCAAATAGCTCAAACCTGTAACAAGAACAAATACACCACCAATCAAACCGAGAAAAGGCGCTGCATAAATGTCTGTACCAAAAAAGGTCGTCGGAATAACGTTTTGAATCTGCGGGGTTCCCGGCAAGGCATCCATGGTAAACGTAAATGCACCAAGGGCAATGGTTCCCGGAATCAAACGCTTTGGAATGTTGGCTTGTCTAAAGAGTTGATTTGCAAATGGATAAACTGCAAAGACCACCACAAAGAGACTGACACCGCTATAGGTTAAAATCGCCCCTAAAAGCACAACGGTTAACATTGCATTTTTAGAACCAATCAGGTTCACAATGGTTTTGGCAATGGATTCTGCAATCCCTGACATTTCAACCACTTTACCGAAGATGGCCCCGAGTAAAAACACCAAGAAATAATCTTTAATAAACCCAACCATTTTGGGCATAAACACGCCTGAATAAAAAGGCAAAACGTTAGCAGGGTTAATCAGTAAAACCGCCAACAAGGCACAAATCGGTGCCATAAGAATTACGGAAAAACCTCTGTAGGCTGTATACATCAGTAGCCCAAGAGACAATAAAATTACACCCAAATCCCACATATTTTTTACTCCATCCTTAAAGAAAATATGTCTTGATGTGCTGTGATATTAATGGCGAATGATGTCAAATCTAGTTGAGTCACAGTGCAATCAGCCTGTGTGGAAAGACCGAATACGCATTCATAGACCGTCTATTTCCCTCATGACGAGATGTCTATTTGCACTCTGATCTATGTACTATATTTATCCATCAGAGCATTAATGTTTCAGCTTATGGGTCAGACTATAATGCATATAAACCCACTCATTGTTTGAAAATAATCATTGAGTAAGAAGAAAAATTGATTAATATCTAAGCCCTAGTAAGACTGATAAAACTAATTGCATCAAGTTAAAGGTAAAATTTCACAATCGCACGAAATGACTATTTTTTATATTTTTCATTCAGTTAAAACATATTTTTACAGACTATCACGTTGTTCGATTTATACTGCTTTGACGACTTGATAAAAATGACATCCACTTCCATCACTTGATCTGTTTTGACCGTCTGTTGTATTTTTCATGTAAACCATTTGAGAAAAACACGTTCATTTTCATTCAACATCGTGTTGCATCATTGCTCAGGGAAGCTCATGACACTCAAACAATTAAAAGCCTTTTTGGTCCTTGCACGTACGCTTAATTATGCCAATGCAGCCAATGAACTGTGTCTGAGCCAATCTGCTTTAAGCTTAAGCATTAAAACATTGGAAGAAGAACTGGGTGGAAAACTGTTTAAACGCAACACGCGTCGAGTAGAAATCACTACTGAAGGTCAGTCCCTCATTCCCTATGCCAAAAAGCTTCTGGCCAACTGGGAGGATATGGAAAAAGATGTCAAACAGCGCTTTAAACTCAACCGTGGCACTTTAAATATTGCCTCAATGCCCTTTGCCACTCATGCGGTACTCCCCGCAGTGATGCATGATTTTTCACAGTTACACCCTAACATCAGTTTTTCAATCCATGACATCACCAATGAAAAAATCATTGAAAAGGTTCAAGAAGGCATTTTTGAGATTGGTATTTGTTTTGAACCCAAGGCCAATGACCAACTGATTTTTCAGCCTATATTCAATGAAGACTTTTTGGCTCTCTTGCCCAAACACCACGTCTTAGCCAAACAAAAAAGCGTGACATGGCTTGAACTCTGCTCTTGTCCTTTTGTGACCTTACAAAACCCCTCGATTATTCGCCATGTGATTGAGGAACATTGTGCTGCGCATCAAGTGGTGTTGGATTTAAAAGTCGAATGCCACCAAATCAGTTCGCTTTCACACTTCGTTGCCTATGGTATGGGCGTCAGTGCTATTCCACGACATTTCCAAAAATTCATCGACCTTGAAAAAAATGTGTTGGTTGAAATTGAGGACAACCAAGCGCAACTCGCGGTGGGCATTATTTATAAAAAAGATTATGAACTGTCTAACATGTCGTCTCAATTTATTGAAACCACACTTTGGCATCATTTCTAGGCTATGTTCCCCCTTTCACTAAGCGAAACTGAAGCTAAACCTTAATAGCTCAAAATAAGCCGTATGATTGTTTGCACAGCTTTCACACATGCTTTGACTCTTCTTTTATTTATTTTTCTTCGTAAATATTCTGCATTAATGAGTTTTTCTTATTATACGTTAGAAAGATTCAATTTCTAAAAAGTGCAGCGCAATGCTAAAAAATAACAAGCAAGGAAGATAAGGAAATAAAAGATGAATAAAGTCGTCGCAAATGCAGCCGAAGCATTGGCTGATGTAGTTGCCAATAATCAAACTATTGCCGTGGGTGGTTTTGGCCTCTGTGGTATTCCAGAAGCATTAATTGATGCCTTAAAAGATACAGGTGTCACAGGTTTAACCTGTATTTCGAATAATGCAGGTGTGGATGGCTTTGGTTTGGGTAAATTATTAGAAACCAAACAAATTAAAAAAATGATTGCCTCTTATGTCGGTGAAAATAAAGAGTTTGAGCGACAGTATCTCAATGGTGAACTTGAAGTTGAGCTCACCCCGCAAGGCACACTCGCAGAAAAACTACGTTCAGGCGGCGCAGGTATTCCTGCATTTTTCACCCAAACAGGTGTAGGCACCCTCATTGCCGAAGGTAAAGAAGTCCGTGACTTTGATGGTCGTCCGCATATTTTAGAAATGTCCCTTACTGCGGACATTGCTTTAGTGAAAGCCTACAAAGCCGATAAAGCCGGTAACTTGGTATTCCGTAAAACAGCACGTAATTTTAACCCTGACTGCGCCATGGCAGGCAAATTCACCATTGCCGAAGTTGAACAGGTGGTTGAAATTGGTGAAATCGATCCAGATGACATCCATTTACCGGGTATCTACATCAACCGTGTTGTACTGAATGCCACCCCAAAAAAGCAGATCGAACAACTGACCATTAAAGCAGAGGAAGCTTAATCATGGCTTGGACACGTAATGAAATGGCGCAGCGTGCTGCCCTTGAACTCGAAGATGGTTTTTATGTCAACTTAGGTATTGGCTTACCGACTTTAGTGGCCAATTATCTGCCAGAAGGGATCAATGTTTGGTTGCAGTCAGAAAATGGCTTGCTCGGTATTGATGAGTTTCCAACCCGTGATGCAGTCGATGCAGACTTGATTAATGCAGGAAAACAAACCGTCACCGCACATAAAGGGGCTGCATTTTTCTCAAGCTCAGAATCTTTTGCCATGATTCGGGGTGGACATGTCAATATTGCTATATTAGGCGCAATGGAAGTCTCTGAAACGGGCGACTTAGCAAACTGGATGATTCCGGGTAAAAAAGTCAAAGGCATGGGCGGTGCAATGGACTTGGTTTCTGGTGTACAAAAAGTCGTAGTTCTGATGGAACACTGCGCCAAAGATGGCACGCCAAAAATTGTGCCTCAATGTGCCCTACCACTCACAGGTAAAGCTGTCGTCAGCCGTATCATTACTGACTTAGGCGTGATGGATATCACTGCTGAAGGTATGAAACTGGTTGAACTGGCAAGCGATGTGAGCCTAGAACAAATCCAGAAAGCGACTGGATTAGAACTTATCATCAATGACTTTAAAGCCGCTTAAGTACAAAACAGCATCATTCAAAGCAGCTTCGGCTGCTTTCTTATTGGGCTCAATCAAAAAGATTTTCAGTTACCAATAGGCATTTTTATAGCCTTTAAATCAGACATAAAACCATCATTACCTTGATCAAGAGTATTTCTATACTCCCAAATATATTGAAGGATGACTCCCGCGCACATCTTTTTAACCCAAATACCTGATGAAAAACCAAACCGCTCGGCTACTATATTTGCATTCCACATTCAGAGGTTCCCATGTCACAACAAGATTATGAAAATGGTTTAAAAGTTCGCACAGAAGTCATGGGCGAATCTTTTGTTAAACGTGCTCAAGACAATACTGTACCTTTCACCCAACCTTTGCAGGACTGGATTAATGAACATGCTTGGGGCTCAACATGGCAACGTGAAGGTGTTTTACCACGTAAATATCGCTCGTTAATTACCATTGCATTTTTGACGGCACAAAAGAGTCCAACTGAGCTGAAAGGTCACGTTCGCGGTGCGCTAAATAACGGTGCAACGGTTGAAGAAATTCAAGAAGTCCTTTTACACAGTTTGCCTTATTGCGGCGCACCTGCGACTCAAGAGGCATTCCGTGCTGCGCTGGAAGTGATTCATGAATATCAAAGCAATTCATAAATAGATTAAGCGCCCATACAAAAGCGTCTTTTGCAGTCGTATGGCGCGATTCATCTGGTTTGGCTATGCAGCATTTTTTGCCTAGCCAAACCATTTCCATTAAAAGGCTTTGGTTACACTCATGCCAACGCTAAAGTTTCGACCATCGGCAGGTTCAAAGAAGCGACTATTGCCGTCATTCACAATCACTGAGCCAACATAGTTACGGTCAAATAGGTTATCGACTCGGGCATAGCTGTTTACTTTCCAGTCACGGTTTACCCATAAATAGCCGACATTTGCAGCCACAACGGTATAACTTGGTGCAGTATCTGAGTTGATATCATCGACATAAATTTTATCCATATAGCGTGCTTCTAAGCCTGCTTGGAAACCCTGTTCAGGTTGCCATGCAATACGGGTAAACGCTTGGTTTTTGGCAACTCCGGGAATCTTATTTCCTTTATTAATGGCTTTCGCATAAGGTTTTTTTGAATCATCTGGATTCGCTATTTCTGCTGTATAACTATCAAATTCAGCATCGATATAACTAAAGCTCGATTGTATGTTGAGCTGTTTCCAGATCGTTTGTTGCCATGAAAGCTCTAACCCTTGTCGCGTGGTTTGATCTGCATTACGAAAAGTCGCACGACCATCACGTGTTCCCGCTGTCACTATATCGTTTTTTGTATCTGTCTGGAAAACAGCTAAAGTGAAGAGCCCGAATGGATTCTGCGACTTTAAACCTAGCTCGTAATTATCACTACTCGCAGGTTTTAACGCAAAATTCATACCCGATTTCGAAGGATCAGTGTTATAAGCCATTTCTGTAAAGGTTGGCGTTTCAAAGCCTTTGCCATAACTGGCATAGGCATAAAGTTCAGGTGAAATTTCCAAACCTAATGCCACAGATGGCAATAATTTTTGATAATCGGTTGAGCCACTGTCATCACCATTGCCAGCTACAATGTAATGGTCATCTGATTTGTAATGCACATTGCTATAGCGTAAGCCTGTATCAAGATGCCACGTGGGTAAGAACTGCCATGAGGCCTGCACATATGGATCTAAATTCCACAGGGTATTATTTTCATTACGGCGTAAATTACCTTTAACACCATAAAATTCTTTACCATTTACCATTACAAAATTATTATAGCCCTTACGGTCTTCATCCATATTGTCTAAAGCAATACCAGCACTAAATGTAGTATTCGGTAATAATTCTTTACCTGTCCAACGGAAATCAGCACCATAATAATTACGCTCGAAATCAATCACAGCACCGGCATGAGTAGGTAGCTTCTGGGAGGTAGCTCCATTAGGAATTGCCTGATATTGAGTGACTTGGCGGTTGCCTAAATATGCCATGGCATAGAGTTCATTTTTATCATTAATCGGTTTAAACCAAGTCACACCTGTTTGAGTTTGTTCAATATCTTTGCGCGCGTTAAACCCCATATTTTTTACATAAGGAGCGATTTGTTTTGGGTTTGCTTGCCAATCCTTACGCTCTAACCCCATTGGGTCATCTGCATGGATTTTGACATAGTTGGTGACCCAGTTGATTTTACTGCCATCTTCAAAGTTCCACGTCAATTTGGCATTATTCAATACTTTTTGTGCTGCACTATGGTCTCGAAAACCATCGGTATCAAAATAAGAGGAACTAATCACATAAGCGGGTTGATTGGCCTGTTCGGAACCCCCTTGTAATTGGATATTGGCTTGTTGCTTATGGTGGCTGCCTGCATTTAGACCCACTTGGATTGAGTCTTTCCCTTGTCCTTCTTTGGTCTCAGCCAAGATGGTTCCCCCTGATGAGTTACCATATAAAGATGAAAATGGCCCTGTCAGTACTTCGATGTGATCTAAACTATTGAGGTCAATATTGGAACTTTGCCCTTGACCATCAGGCATGGTCGCAGGAATACCATCGACATACATCCGAATGCCACGCACGCCAAAAGTCGAACGAGCGCCAAAGCCACGCATCGAAATCTGTAAGTCTTGCGCATAGTTTTCACGGTTATTAATTTGTAAGCCTGCAACCCCTTGTAAAACTTCCGATAAATTCACATTGGCATTGTTTTGTACTGTAGCCGCTTGGACTTTTTGAATGGATGCAGAAGTCGATAACAACTCGCTATCGATATGTACCGCTTGGACAGTAATAACGGAGAGTTGATATTCTGTCGTTTCTGCATAAGCATGCATAGATTGTAAAATAACCGCAGTCAATAAGGCTTGTTTAAAAGGCGCAGGCATCAAATAAGTTAATCGCACAATATTTCCTTGCTTATTATTACCATAAAATGGGAAGCCTATCATCTCGACAGGCTTCCCATACAATAAAACGTTTTAATCGGCTAAGCTATACGCAACCACATAATCACCATGATCAGGCGACTGACGTGCCCCACCTGCGGAAATGACCACATATTGCTTGCCTGTTTTTGGAGACATGTAGCTCATCGGTGTACCTTGGCTACCTACAGGTAAACGCGCTTTCCATAACTCTTCACCATTAGATGAATTGAAGGCGCGCAAGTAGAAGTCTTGCGTTGCAGCAAAAAACACTAAACCACCTTGAGTCGCCATTGGACCACCAATGGTTGGCATACCAATCGGCGCTTTTAAGCCCATTTTAATGCCCATTGGACCCGTATCTTCAACCGTACCTAAAGGCACCTGCCAAGCCACTTGACGGGTTTTCATATCAATCGCCGTCATGGTTCCGAAAGGTGGTTTTTGACATGGAATGCCCAATACCGACATAAAACGGTTTTTATTCACTTTATACGGTGTACCTTTCATTGGCACTGCGCCCATACCTGTGTTGACCTTCTCTCCACCACTTGCTTCAAGTTTTAAATCTTCAGGCGTTTGTTTAATCAGCTGAATCCACAGACCTAGGCGCATGTCGTTGACAAACATATAACGATGCGTTGGGTCAAATGCGATACTGCCCCAATTCATCCCACCCAGCGAACCCGGAAAACTTAAAGATATATCAGAACCCGGTGCTGTAAAGAGACCGTCATAACGCATCGATTTAAAGTTAATGCGACACATCAACTGGTCAAATGGCGTTGCGCCCCACATGTCCGATTCAGTCAAAGTTTGATTGCCAATTTGTGGCATTTCAACTGAACGTGGGTGAGTTGCACTGTATTGCTCATCAGGAATATCTGCAGCTTTTACAGGTTGCTCAACCACTTTGGTTAAAGGCTGACCCGTAATACGGTCGAGTACAAAGAACTGACCTGACTTGGTGCCAATGACAACAGCAGGTTTGGTTTGCCCATTTTGCATTGGAAAATCGACCAAGCTTGGCTGCATGGGTAAATCGAAGTCCCAGAGGTCATTGTGAACGGTTTGATAAACCCACTTCTCTTGACCTGTGGTTGCATCTAAAGCCAAAACGGAAGAATTATACTTATGATCGACAGGTTGACGGTTTCCACCCCAGACATCAATCGACGAACTTCCCATCGGTAAGAACACCGTGTTCATTTGCGGGTCGTAGGACATTGCCGCCCAAGAGTTAGCTGAACTACGTTTATAGATTTCACCCGGTTTTAGGACATAGTTTGGATTTGGGTTACGTGGATCAAAAGCCCAACGCAGCTGCCCAGTAATCACATCATAGGCACGAATCACACCACCCGGCATATCGGCTGCAAAGTTGTCAGCAATACGACTCCCGACGATGATGCTGGTTCCCGCAATGGTTGGCGCCGAGGTCACTTCAAAACGAGGCGCTTGCGTGCCCGCACCTAGACCTTCCAGTAAGTTCACCGTTCCATCGACACCAAAGTCTTTACAGCGTTCGCCTGTATCGGCATTGACTGCAATTAAACGACCATCAGGTGTATTGGTATAAACACGACGTGGACATGCGGTATTGTTTGCCACCGCAGTGACAGCACTTGCACCGGCTAAAGTCGGTTGTACCAAGGCTTGAGTCGAGTCAAAGTAACCCACACCACGGCAACGCTCCCAAGCATCGGCTTTAGAGTTCACTTCGGCCTTCCAGATTTGTTTACCTGTGTCCGCATCTAAAGCAATAATGTTGTTATGCGGTGTACATAAAAAGACTTTTTCACCGACCTGTAAAGGGGTGAGCTGGTCTTCTGCGCCATTACCCGTACCTGTGGTCATATCGCCTGTTTGAAAGCGCCATGCTTCCTTTAACTTAGATACATTATTTCGGTTAATCTGATCCAACGCAGCAAAACGACTCCCACCAGCATCATTACCATAGTGCGACCAATTCACTTGTTGGGTTTGAGCTGTTACAGGCACTAGGGGTAGCTCTTCACCACTGGCTTTGACTGTAGGATGTGGAATAAACATGCCATATAAACCACCGAGCATACCTAACACTGTCAAACCACCTAAGGCATAAGCAGGTGCTGAAGATGCTATTTGAAATTGGTACTTACGAATAGCAGGTAAAGTAAAACATAGTGCGGAAAATAAACCCGCAGGGAACATTAAACGTGAATGGAGTGCCCAAAAATCCCAACCTGCATCAAACAGTGCCCAAACCACGGTTCCAAGAAAAACCAGTGCAAAAATCCAGACACCCAATGCTTTTTTTCTAAAAATAAATATTGCGGAAATGGTGGTCAATAAACCTGCAATGAGGAAGTACCATGAACCACCTAAACTAATCAGTTTTCCACCACCGATTAAATAAAATAAGCCAGTCAGCAATAAAGCTAAGCCTAATATAAAGCACCATATTTTAAATATGGGTTGAGATTGCGCTTCGGACATACTTTTTACTCCAAATGCTGTGTTTTAAATGATCTCGCCTACTTTGTTTTGAGCATCATTCACACCACATCCAAACTTTGAGCATCCACAATTAACTTGCTTCAACAATGAAAAAAGAGTGTTTAAATTCAGCAACAGTATTGCTGATATTTTAAACACTCTTTCACTTTAAATACGATTAAAAATTCACCTTAACGCTAAGGCCCGCCACCCAAGCATCATCCACTTCTTTTACGCCAGAAGGTTGATAGATATATTGCAGGTTGGGTCTGAGCATCACCGCAGGTGACCATTGATAGGTATAGTTCAACTCAACATTGAGTTCGTCATGTTGAATTGGGACATAATCGCTGGCGAGCGCGTCATAACTGTAATAACCACGACTTTCATTGGTGGCTATTTGCTTATCTGTCACACGGTCATTCACCACATAGTTGGCTAAACCAAAGCCGATGGAATCATTTGGACGGCTATCGAATGGACCTTTATACCAAAGTGCGAGCTGTTGTGTACTTTCTACAAATGTTGTGGCCTTATCGTTCACTACCCCATTAAAGCTAATGTATAAACCACGCTTCGGATCAGCCCCGTGTTGAGTCAGTTGTTGTTGAGCATTCAACCAAAAACTATATTTGCCATCGTGGATTTCTCCTGATGTGCCCACATCTTTTGCTTCTGCTGTGGAATACAGTGCACCGAGTTTATATTCGCCCGGTAAACTATTAAATGTGGCAAGTTTTGGTTTCCATGCCAGTTCAACTGGAATGGTAGCCCCTTCGACATTGTCCATATCGAGGTTAAAGCCATCACTGTCTGAGTCTGTTTTGACATTGTCTGGGTTGACTTCATAGACGCCAATGCCAAGTGACCAGTCTGGTGCAAATTGGTATTTAACATTGGTGCCCCATAAGCTGACAGGCCAGTTATACCAAATCGAACCGATGGATTTTCCAAGCTGCCCACCACACAAAAGTAAGTTCTGAAACTCACATTGTGAGCTGTTAAAGTCATCGGACATGCCCATACGACCAATCTTAAATTGGACGCGGTTGTCGTCAAATCCTGTTTTGATCCATGCTTGGGTTAAGCGCCAAATTTTGCCACGACCATAAATTTCTTGGCTGTTGCCCAAGGTACTAGCACGAGGGTCTTTAATGCGTTCAAGCGTTAGGGCGTTACCATCACGTTTTGTAATCATTAAGCCGGCTGTGGTATTTTCCCAACCTGCAATTTTATTTAAATCAAAATTGGCACCTAAGGTCAACTGTGCAGCATTGTCAAAACTTCTGTCATCGTTATAACCACTAGCCAAATTGGTCGCTGCTTGGCTCATAATTGAAGCTGTAAATTTATAACCTTGATCTTCCAGTTGCTTCCGTTCACCGTTCCAATCACCGAATAACCATTGACGATCTGCCGAATAAAATTCATTGGCTGAAGCCAATTGGCAAGTCATAAGCGCCAAAGACAATGTGCCGATTCTTAATAATTGTTGTTGCATCCCAAACATCCTTTTCTGTGAGGAAAGCTCAACTCAAGTGAGCTTTCCATGCGGTTTTTATTATTTGACTCGAACGGCTGGACTCAGTTCAGAAGTTGCCCCTAAACGGTCAGTCACATTGGCGGTGACATTCGCCACACCACTGGCTACTTTCCACATTGCTTGACCTTGACCTTGTGCATTCGTAGTCACCACTTGAGTACCTAAATACTGCTCTGCTTCTTGACTCTTCGCTTGACGATTCGCAAAGAATTCAACTTGATAGCGTTGATTTGGCTGTGCTTGAACTGTAGCGGTGACTTGACCTTTGCTATAGCTTAAACGTGGTGCTTGGATGTTTTGGTTTGGCATCGCATTACAGCCCTGCTCATTTGGCTGGGTACAGGTTTTTTGCAGTTTCGCCGCTTCAATGACCACACCACCCCCACGAGAACCGACAAAGCCCGCATGTTCAAGCGCAGGCACAGCAAACACAATTGCGCCTAAACGCTGATTAGGTACACACGAACCACCTGCTTCACAGCGTTTAATATCTTTGCCATTGTCCCAAATTAGGTTTTTGGTCAAGGTTGTACGGGCATTGGCATCTTTTTCTGAACGAATGGCTATCCCTAAACGGTTACCATGAACTTTGTTACTGTCAAAAATGTTGCCATCACCGGTGAGGTTAAAACCTATCGAGTTGTTGGTCAGTTCGTTATAAGCGATGTAATTGCGCTTACCCCAGTTGATTTGCAAACCATCCGAGTAGTTTTCAAATTTGTTCCCCACCACCGCGTTGTCATTACCCCACAGGATCTCGATACCTTGTGACGGTTCTGGATTGGCTTTGGTTGAAGTAAATAGATTATTAGCGACAAGGTTAAATGCCGCGCCACGCGTCAGCTCTAGACCATCACCATTATCTATAAACAAGTTATTTAAAACTTTGTTGTTATTGGTGGTGGTTGAGGTTGGATTGCCCTTACCATCATCACCTGTCAGCATCACGCCTGAACCACCGTAGTTATTACTGATACGGTTATGTTGAATCAAGTTATTGCTTGAACGGTTCACCAAAACGCCAATACAGAAACGGTGAATATCCAGACCTTTTAGCGTCACACCATTCACATCTTGCAGCACTAAACCGGGTAAAGTCATGGTACGGACATTGGTGCCATACTGTTCAGGATTTGCCCCCGGGCATGCTTTAGCACCTTCACCTTTAATATAGTTGGAACCATCAATCGCAATAAACTCGCCTGTTTTGTCCCACTGCGTCCCAATGATCTTCACTGAAGACTTAATTGGCGGTAAAGCTTGATTCAGTTTAATTACATAGGGTGCTTTACCCACAGCTTGGATTTGAATTTCATTTTCTTGCGTCGCATTGGCATTTGATTGTTCAATCGCCCAACGTAGTGAACCTTTTGCAGTATCGTCCTGATAACGATCCACAATATAAGTTTCTGCACTGGCAAAACCTGATGCCGCTAAACTCAAAACCAATGTGGTCAAACGTAAAGTTGATGGTTTCATATTTTAAATCCTTTTCTATCCTTGAAGATGAATAACACAGTGCATTAAGGGGTCGGTTGTACTGTTTTGAGCAACTGTTTGAGTTGAATCACATCAATTTGACCCGGTGCAGAGGCTTCACCAATCATGCCGAAACTTAGGCTGCCGCCCATATTGGCAGTCGCGACACGTGAAATCGTACCCAACTGCCCCATCGACATGGTTAGCAGTGGTTTCTGACTTTTTTGGCTGACCGCCAACGTGGCATTCATGAGGGTAAAGACATCTTGTTTTGACTTTGGCATCACCGCAATTTTTAGAATGTCGGCACCCATCTGATCTTGTTTTAGCAGACGGTTTTCAATGTCTTGTTGCTCAGGTGTTTTGGCAAAATCATGATTTGACATGATCACCAACACTTTCTTGTCATGTGCCAATTGGGTTAATTTCGCTACACTGCCAGCATCGCGGAACATTTCGATATCCAGCAATTGCATAAATGGCTTTTTCAGGTATTCACGATAAATCTTTTCATAGTCTTGATCAGACACCGTCATTTTACCGCCTTCGTTATGGGTACGAATGGTCGCAATCAACGGTTTGTCTTTTAAAATTTGATTCAACTGCTGACCCAGTGCGATGACTTTTTTTGTGTCAGCAGAAAATTCCAATAGGTCGATACGAAACTCAGCCACGTCAGCGTTTGGATTGTTGGCAATCACTTGCGCTTGGGCAATGGCTTGCTCCGCTGTCTTTGCGGTAATCGGCACAATAGTTTTGACAGGTAAGTCACCAATATTAAGGTTTTTCACCATATAGTGTTGTGTTGTAGGAGCAACTTCGGCTGAAAATGCCGTAGGCATTCCCGCTAAAACAGCACTGCTTAAACAGAGTTGCATCGCAATTTTTTTAATCTTCATCATTACATTTCCTTGTATTTACAAACTATTGCCTGACTTCTGGCATCAACGGCAAACATACGTGGGATGGATGAAATGGGTCATACCATCACCACGTATAAACTTTTATCTATCGAGCCTGTGCAAAGTGTTCTGCACTGAACTGAATCAACTTAGATATCTAAAAACACGGTTTCGTCTTCGCCTTGAATACGAATGTCAAAGCGATACACCACTTCTCCATCACGTTCTTCACGTTTCGCAATTAAGGTTTGACGACGAGGTGCCCACTCAATGCCTTTGAGTACAGGATCTTGTGCATTGGCTTCAGCTTCATCTTCAAAATACACACGGGTGTTTAAGCCAATATTGATACCGCGTGCGAAAATGATCAGTGCAATATGCGGTGCCTGAGTTGTCCCTTTACGTCCCGGAACCGCACCCGGTTTAATGGTATTGAAACTCCAAAAACCAGTTTCAAAGTCTGCGCCTGTACGACCCCAACCATGGAAATTTGGGTCAACTGCTTTGCCTTGAATATCGGCTGCACTTGGATACACACCGTTGGCATCCGCCTGCCAGATTTCAATCAATACATCACGTAACGGCAAGCCTAAACCATCGAACACTTGACCTTCTAAGCGAATACGTTCGCCTAAGGTTTTTTCTTGAACCAACTGATTATTAAAGTTGTTTTCAAAGACTTCAATGTTGGCTTGTTGTGGTAACAAACCAATGTGTACGTATGGCCCACCTGTTTGAGATGGCGTTTCATGCAATTCTTGAAAGTTCCAATGGTTCATGTTGTTCTCCCTGAATTAAGTCAAATCATTTTCGAAATAAGTCGCACGACGACCACGTAAAGTGATGTCAAAACGATAACAACGGCTGTCTGCTTCAATGAAGTTGCTCTTGTCTTCCAAGGCAATCAATGCACGACGTTGTTCTTCCGAAGGAATGGTTTTAATAATTGGACACGAATCAATCAGCGTATCGCCTTCAAAATAGAACTGTGAAATAAGACGCTGCGCCCAACCATCTGCAAGTAAAGAGAAATGGATATGCGCTGGACGCCATTCATTAATACGGTTACGCCATGGGTAAGGACCCGGCTTAATGGTACGGAATACAAAATAGCCATTGGCATCGGTCATCATGCGACCACAGCCGCCAAAGTTCGGATCCATCGCACCAATAAACTGATCATTTGGATGGCGATAACGACCTGAAGCATTGGCTTGCCACACTTCGAGTAAGGCATTTTTGACTGGACGACCAAACTGATCACGCACATAACCATGCACAATAATGCGCTCGCCAATCGGCAAACCTTCTTTGGCGTAGTTCAAAATCAAATCGTTATCTTTAGGCCCAAACTGCTCCGCACTAAACTGCGGTGAAGTCACTTCAGTTAAGGTTTCTGCAATCGAAATCAACGCATTTTTTGGCGAGCGTAATACACTGGTTTTATAGCCGGGTGCATATGCTGGCGGATGATCATCGGTATTGCGTTGTGCATAAGCACCTAAAATAAGTTGCGACATGTGACGTCCCTCTTAATCTTGTTCCATTACTCTTGATTCGTTTGTTCTTGGCTCAGCTGCTGTTCGTTCAGCTTTTGCGGGGCAATACCCAAATCTTCGAAAACTTCTTCTGCCATGTGCATGGCTGCATTGGCTGCAGGTAAACCGGCATACAGGGAACAATGCAAAATCAACTCTTTTAAATCGTCCTTGGTCACACCATTGTTAAAACAAGCACGTAAATGCATACGTAGTTCGTCTTCACGGCCCAGTGCCAATAAAACGGCAATGGTGACTAAGCTACGGGTATGGCGCGGCATGCCTGGTCTAGACCAGACTTCGCCCCACGCAAAACGGCTAATAAAATTTTGAAAGTCAGCATTGAAATCATTCAAGTTCTCAAGTGAACGACCGACATGCTTTTCACCCAGCACTTCAGTGCGTACAGTGATTCCTTGTTCATAACGTTGTTCATCATTCATGGGAGAAACCTCAATTAGGTCGCATCGGTATGTGCGACCAGTGATTTAACAAAAATAGCGACCGCTGCTGCTGTTGCTGGAATTAACAGTAGACTTAAAATAGCTGTAAACGACCAGTCATTGCCCAGTAAAACTGCGCCGATCCATGCACCAAATACCGCACCGAAACGACCAATCCCAGACATCCAAGCCACACCTGTTGCACGGCATTGGGTTGGGTAAAAACGAGCGCTGAGTGCTGGCATAGCCGACTGTGCACCATTAATTGCAACACCAGCGCAAAGCACTAAAATGGCAAGTAAGGTTGGATTTGCTAAGCTCTGACCTACGGCAAAGGCAAAGATTCCAGCGACAAAGTAGAAGCCTGCAATAATGCGGTTCGGGTTGAAACGGTCCATTGCCCAGCCAATAAATAAAGCACTGAGGACACCGCCAAACTGGAATAAACCACCAATAAATGCAGCACGTTCCATCGTTGCGCCAGTTTCACGCATTAAGGTTGGTAACCAACTGGTGAGCAGATAAATCATCACCAAACCCATAAAATAGGTCAGCCACAATAAAACCGTGCCTTTGACATATTTCTGAGAGAACAGCATGCCAAACACACCTTTCTTCTCTCCACCTTCCGTTTTTTCTTCAGGTACATGAAACTCAGTAACACCATGTACTTGCGTCGGTGCAATACGCGTTAGAATTTTGCGAACTTTTTCGGGGTCACGACCTTTCACAATCAAGAAACGATAAGATTCAGGTAAGAAGAAAATCACCAAGATCATCAAAATCAGTGGCGACCAACCGCCTAGCAAAAATAAGCTGTGCCAACCAAAGGTTGGGATCAACCAACTGCTAATAAAACCACCTGTCGCCATCCCCAAGTTGTATCCACAGAACATACAGGTCACGAGTAGCGAGCGAGAGCGTTGTGGGCAATATTCAGAAAATAGCGTGGTTGCATTCGGCATCGCTGCACCCAAACCAATACCGGTTAAAAAGCGCAGGACCACCAAGGTATTTAAATCAGCTGCATATGCCGATGCCAAAGTAAAGCCACCGAAAATCAGCATCGAAACACTTAAAACAATCTTTCGCCCAAAGCGGTCAGCGGTTGGACCAGACACCAAAGCACCAATAATCATGCCGCCTAAAGCCGCACTCATGACTGGACCCAATTGCGAGCGGTCTATTCCCCAGTCTTGTGCCAAGGCTGGAGCAATAAAACCCATTGCCGCAGTATCAATACCATCAACAAAAACAATGAGAAAACATACAATTGCGATCAACCACTGATATTTGCTAATCGGTGCATCATTAATCAGTGCTTGTGCGTCTATACTCGTTTTTTGAGTAGCGTATTCCTGAGACGCCATACCTGCCTCCTTGGGCTGAAAGTCCTTTTAAAAATCCTTAAACTATTGAATCGATCCAATGAACTGACTGAGAGTTTGGTTAAACAGCTCAGGTTGCTCAATATTGGAAAGATGCGATGCATCAATCACCGCTAATTCACTCTTTTGAATCTGTTGTTGCATAAAGACGCCATCTGCTACTGTGGTAACTGGGTCAAGTGCGCCTGCAATCACTAAAGTTGGAATCTGAATCTGTTGAATTTGAGTAGATAGATCTGCTTGCGCGAGCGCTCGGCAAGATTCTGCATAGCCCAGTGCTGGTGTAGTCGCTAAAGATTGGATGGTACGCTGCGCCAAAGTATCGTGTTGATAATCAAACTGCTCACTAAACCAGCGTGTATGCGTGGTCGCGACCAAATCTGCTAAGCCATTGGCTGTCACAGCATCTGCACGTGCATTCCAACCTTCTTCAGTCCAAATTTTGGCTGCTGAATTCGCCACAGTGATACTATGAAAACGATCTGCATGGTGAATACCGAGCCACAAAGCCGTCATGCCGCCCATTGAAATCCCGCAAAAATGCGCTTTTTCAATGTTTAAACCGTTCAGAATATCAATCACATCTTCAGCAAGGTTTTGTACAGTGGTCTGCTCAATCACATCACTTTGCCCATGACCACGCGTGTCATAAGTCACCACTTTGAACTGCTGTTCGAAGGCAGCAACTTGTGGCTGCCACATGCCTTTATCTGTACCCAATGAGTTTGAAAATACAATCACAGGTGCATGGTCTTGCCCACTGATTGCAACAGATAAAGTCTTGCCTTGACGATTGGTCATCGTGATATTCCTTTTGCTTCCCGCAAAACCGAATCAATCTGGTCTTGAATATTGCCTAGATATGACGCGGGTTTAAAAATTTCTGAAATCTGAGCTGCACTAAAATAGGCTTTGACTGGATCGAGTTCAGTAATGACCTCTTTTAAGTGAACACCTTTTTCAACCGCTATTTTGCATGCTGCTTCCACTACATGATGTGCCTGTAAGCGCCCCATATGTGGTGCCAAAGCCATCATCACCGCTTCCGCCATAATCAAGCCTTGGGTACAATCCAAATTGCGTTGCATATTTTCAGCATTGACTTGCATGCCTTGTAACACATCCAGAGTCCGCTCTAAAGCACCCGCACAGAGTTGGAAAATTTCAGGCAATGCCAACCATTCTGCATGCCATCCACCTAGACTACGCTCATGTTCCTGCACCATGCTTTGATACAAACTCGACATCAACACAGGTACACGATTGGCTGCTGCCAAAACGGATGCCGCAGCAACAGGATTACGCTTGTGTGGCATGGTCGATGATCCCCCACGCCCTTTCGCTGCCGGCTCAAACACTTCTGCAATTTCAGTTTGCATCATCAACGACCAGTCACGCGCCATTTTGCCCAGACTACCTGTCACTATCGCTAGAACACTCGCCACTTCGACAATACGGTCTCGTTCACCATGCCAAGTACAATTTGGGACTGAAAGCTGTAGCTGAACGGAATAAGCATGAACCACAGCAGTACCTTGTGCTTGCAATGAAGCCAATGAACCCACAGCACCGCCTAATTGAGCAGTAAAAACACGTGCTTTCATGGCTTCAATACGGGCTAAATCACGATGAAATGCCGAGGCCCAACGCGCGAATTTATGCCCCAAAGTAATCGGCAACCCTTGCTGCAACCATGTGCGTCCAATCATCACTTGTGAGCGATACTGTTCAGCTTGGGTCAATGCAGTGCGGTAACATTGGTGAATTAAAGCTTCAACATGCGTCATTGCAGCACGACATTGTAAAATACAGGCAGTGTCTAAAATGTCTTGACTGGTTGCGCCCCAATGCACATAACGCGCTGCATCTTCATCATTTTGTTTCACAATCGCAGTTAATTGCTTCACAAAAGGAATCGCAATATTGCCCGCCAAGCCTGTAGCAATAGCTAAAGCATCAAAGTCAATCTGATCAATTGCAGTTGCTGCAATGTTTGAAATTGCTGTTGCCGCAGATTCTGGAATGACACCGACCTGAGCCTGTGCTTGTGCCAAGGCAACTTCAGCCTCAATCATGTATGACACCAACACGCGATCACTGAAAATTTCAGTCACCTCGTTTTGGTAAAATAAGCTGGCATATAACTGGCTCATGATCGCTATCCTTAACTCTGCTTTAAACGCGCTGAATAATCAAAGCAATGCCTTGACCGACACCAATACACATTGAACATAGCGCATAGGTGCCACCGGTTTGTTCCAATTGATTTAATGCTGTGGTGACCAAACGTGCACCCGATGCACCCAGTGGATGACCAATCGCAATTGCACCGCCATTTGGATTCACTTGTGTGCTGTCATCCGTTAGACCAAGGTCACGCGTTACCGCCAGTGCTTGTGCCGCAAAGGCTTCATTCAGTTCAATCACATCCATCTGTTCTAATGTCAGATTGGCTTGTTTCAGTAACTTTTTGATGGCAGGTGCTGGCGCAAAGCCCATGATGCGAGGTTCTACACCCACTGCTGTTGAAGCAATGATTTTGGCACGTGGTTTAAGCTGGTACTCTTTAATCGCTTGTTCTGAAGCGATCAGTACAGCAGCCGCACCGTCATTGATGCCTGATGCATTCCCCGCAGTGACGGTGCCTTCTGCTGTCACGACTGGCTTAAGTTTGGTTAAACCTTCTAAGGTAGTCGATGCACGTGGATGTTCATCGGTATCGATCACAATTGGATCACCCTTACGCTGCGCAATGCTCACCGGGATGATCTCATGTTTAAAAAAGCCTTGAGCTTGCGCGGTTGCGGTGCGCTGTTGACTCGCCAAGGCAAACTGGTCTTGATCTGCGCGATCAATATTAAATTGTTGTGCCACGTTTTCTGCGGTTTGCGGCATGGTGTCTACACCATACATCGCTTTGAGCTTCGGATTGATAAAACGCCAACCCATGGTGGTGTCTTCAATCTTCTGGCTACGGCCATAGACAGTTTCTGATTTGCCCATCACAAAAGGTGCACGAGACATACTTTCGACGCCACCTGCAATGATTAAATCCGCTTCTCCGGCTTTAATTGCACGGGCTGCCATGGCAATCGCATCCAAAGATGAACCACATAAGCGATTCACAGTCGTGGCAGGAACTTCAACGGGTAAACCTGCAAGCAGTGCAGACATGCGACCGACATTACGGTTGTCTTCACCGGCTTGGTTGGCACAGCCATAGATCACGTCATCGACTTGGGTCCAATCCACGCTGGGATTGCGTTGCATCAAGGCTTGAATCGGCACTGCACCCAAGTCATCGGCACGGACTGGGGCGAGTCCACCGGCATAACGTCCGAATGGGGTACGAATAGCGTCAATAATGTAAGCGTTTTTCATATTTCATTTTCCCTTTGAATCCCCCTTTTTAAAGGGTGAGAAGCACTGCTTCGCAAGAGGGATTAATTATCCTTGTGTCGCATCCACTAAAGTTGCACTGGTCATTGCCTGCAATTCTGCAAAGCTTAGACCGTCGACTTTTTCAATCACTTTAAGACCGTCCGCGGTCACATCGATTACACACAAGTCGGTGTAGATACGATCAACACACTTCAAACCCGTGGCTGGATAAGTCAGTTCCGCAACAATTTTCGGTTCACCTTGTTTGGTGACATGATCAGTGGTGATAAACACTTTCTTAGCACCAACAGCTAAGTCCATTGCACCACCAACAGCAGGAATCGCATCAGGTGCACCGGTATGCCAATTGGCCAAGTCACCATTGGCTGCCACTTGAAAGGCGCCCAATACAGCAATATCTAAATGCCCGCCACGCATCATGGCAAAAGAGTCCCCATGATGGAAAAAGGCACCGCCTTGCAGCATGGTCACATATTCTTTACCTGCATTGATCAGTTCAGGGTCTTCTTGACCTTTTTCAGGTGGTGGACCAAAAGCCAATAAGCCATTTTCAGAATGTAAGAACACGTCTTTGTCACTTGGTAGGTAACTGGCAATCTTGGTCGGTAAGCCAATCCCAAGATTCACATAAGCCCCATCGGGAATATCTTGTGCCACACGTTCTGCAATTTGGTTACGGCTGAGTTTTTGATAGCTCATGATGTTCTCCCGATTACACAGCAACTGGTTCAGGTTTAACCTGCACCACGTGTTGAACAAAAATACCTGCGGTGATGATGTGTTCAGGGTCTAAAGCCCCTAAGTCCACGACTTCAGAGACTTGTGCAATGGTTACACCTGCGGCCATAGCCATAATCGGGCCGAAGTTACGTGCCGATTTGCGGTAGACCAAGTTACCCCAACGGTCACCTTGCTGTGCTTTAATCAAAGCAAAGTCAGCTTTGATTGGATATTCCAGTACATAATCTTTACCGTCGATGTGACGGGTTTCTTTGCCTTCGGCCAATAAGGTGCCATAACCTGTTGGGGTGAAGACTGCGCCGAGTCCCATGCCTGCAGCTTGGATACGACAGGCCAAGTTGCCTTGAGGTACCAATTCCAGTTCGATTTTGCCTGCACGATAGAGTTCATCGAAGACCCAAGAGTCGGACTGACGTGGGAACGAACAGATGACTTTTTTCACGGCACCCGCTTTGAGTAATTTCGCCAGACCATAGTCGCCATTACCTGCGTTGTTACTGACGATGGTGAGGTCTTTAATGCCGAGTTGAATTAAGCCATCGATCAGTTCAGCAGGTTGTCCTGCTGTACCAAAACCACCAATCATGATGGTTGAGCCGTCGGTGATTTGGGAGAGCACTTCCGCGAGGGATGCCGCGCTTTTATCTATCATTAGATAACTCCATTGTGCATCATGCAAATTTGAAAAGGCGCGGAAAACTAACTTATACTGGAGGATGATTCAGCTAAAACCACATTCCCTAGTTTTTTAGTTCGATTTCCTTATCTGTTCATTTTTTATAATTTCTCCACTTTAGGATAGATAGTGACCATAGGTTTTGTTCGATGATCGAACAAAATTCCTATATATCGAACAAAACCTGATTATTTCACTCTGATTTCACGTTATAGTAAAAATAATGAAGAAATAAAAATGGATAAAGGGAACACGATGGAAGAAGCAACTGAGACAACAGAAAAATGTCTTCAACATAAAGACAAAAAAAAAACCATTCGACATGAAGATTTTGTCGCAGGTATTAGTAAAGGCATGGCCATTCTCGACAGCTTTGGTACTGATCGACATCGTTTAAATATCACTATGGCCGCAGAACGCACAGGCATGACCCGTGCCGCGGCACGACGCCATTTACTCACCCTTGAATATTTAGGCTATTTAGAATCTGATGGTCATTATTTTTATTTAACTCCTAAAATTCTTAAGTTTTCAGGCTCTTACTTGGGTGGAGCACATCTTCCTAAAATTTCACAACCTTTGCTGAACCTGCTCACCAATCAAACCTCACTCATTTTTTCCGTTATGGTTCTCGATGGCTATGAAGCCATTACCATTGCACGCAGTGCCGCGCACCAGCAAACAGACCGTGTCAATCCTTATGGTCTACATTTGGGAAATCGCTTACCCGCACATGCGACATCGGCAGGCAAAATTTTACTGGCCTATCTAGATGATCAGGAACAGTGTGAATGGCTGAATCAGTATCCGCTACAACGCCTAACCAAATACACCCATACCAACAATGAAACGTTTCTGGCCTTATTGCATGAAATTCGAGAGCAAGGTTGGTGCTATTCATGTGAGGAACATGAATTGGGCGTACATGCCCTTGCCGTTCCGATTTATGGGCAACAGTTAAAAGTGATTGCCGCCTTAAATATTGTTTCACCTACCATGCGCACAACCAAAGAGTATTTGATTCAACACATACTGCCATTACTACAAGAAACCGCACGCGAACTACGTAATATTCTGTAACTGTTGCGCGTTCGGCATAACTTTAGTTAATTTCATGCTGTACACACTTCAGCACGTACAGCATTTTCTGTTGAAAATATTATTTCACCACAACTTTCGGATTAGAGTTACCCCACATGGTGTAGACATCTGCCAGCAAAGCGCTATTGTATTCTTCCAAATCACTTTGCTTCACTATTGCGCCCCCTTGTTCGCCAAACAGAACCACTTCATCATTGGCACGAATATCTGGAAAATCAGTGACATCCACCATAGTAGTATTCATGGAGGTACGCCCGACTACAGGCACTTTATGCCCTCGAATCAGTACATAGGCTTTGTTACTAAATGCCCGTCGATAACCATCTGAATAACCAAGCGGCAAGTTCGCCAATAGTGAATCACGCTTCAAAGTATACGTTTGGTCATAGCCAACTGTTGTGCCTTTCAAATAGGCATTGACTGTTGCCACTTGAGTTTTAAAGGTCATCAGCTTTTTATATTCAACTCGATCTGGCAGGCTGTCACCATAAATCACACCGCCTGCACGTACCATATCTAGGTGTGACTCTGGAACCGTCAAGGTCGCAAAAGAATTTGCAGTATGTAAAGTCAGCGCTTCTCGCTTTAATTTGGCTTTTTTAATTAACCACTCTGTTTGCTGGTTAAAGACAGCCAAACGTTCACGCACATATTTTTCATCTTCCACAGCATAATGCGTCATGATGCCCACCAGCTTTAAATTTGGCAGTTTGGTCATGCGTAGCGCTTCCTGTTTACCTAGTGCACTGTCCAGCTCTAAACCGTTTCGGTCCATACCCCCTGCATTTAAACCCAAATGATACGCAAGGGTTAAACCTTGTTGTTTTGCCCATTCTGACAGGCGCTGTGCTTGTTCATAGTTCCCCAACAACTCTTCCATGTTTAAGGAAGCAGCATTTTGGATTTCTTGATCAGTCGCAGCACGTAGTCTTAACAGCCGTCCCTGATAACCAGACTTGCGCACCATCGCTGCTTCAGCATTACTGGTGATGCCAACACAGGGCACATTCAACTTGATAATACTTGGCATCAACAGTTCAATTCCGTGACCATAAGCATCGGCTTTCATGACCGCACAAATCTGGCTTTTGTCTTGTAGTTGCTGTTGTAAGGTCTGAATATTCTGCTCGAAGGTCTGAACATTAATTTCAACCCATGCATTGGCCTGTGGTGCTGCCACTTGTGTCGCTGAAAGATGTGGCGTCAATAACGGTGCGGCAAAACTGCTCTGTATATGTAGTAATCCAGCACCCAATATGCATGCCCAAAGTGTTGCTTTTTTCAAAATAAATCCCTCTGTTTTGCGATAAAAATAAAGGGGGAATATTCCCCTCTGCTCCTTAATTATTTTCTGGCATTTCATCCTGTTCAATGCGGCGACCATGGGTCAAAATCCAGTTACGCTCAGCATATTTTTTCGTTTTATAGTAATAAGCAATACCCAGTCCAATAAACCAAATTGGTGAGAACGCCAAAGAAATCATGGTGTCATGATCGAGCGCCAAAATCGCGACCACAAAGATTAAGAACAACAAGGTAAACCATGCCATAAAACGTCCACCGGGCATTTTATACGCCGACTGTTCATGCAATTCAGGCGCTTTTTTGCGATAAGCCAAGTACGACAAAATAATCATGGCAAAGGTGAAAATACACAAAATCGAAGTGAAGGCTGAAATGATGATAAATGCCGTCATGACATCAGGCACAATGAACAAAATTGAAGTACCCACCACCACACAGAACATCGAGAACATTAAGCTGAGTACTGGCACTTTACTTTTCGACAGACGAGCAAAGCTTTTCGGTGCATCTTTTTCTACCGCTAAACCGAACAACATACGACTGGTGGCAAACACACCGCTGTTCGCGGAAGACATCGCTGAAGTAGCCACGACAAAGTTGACAATACTGGCTGCTGCGGGCAAACCAATTAAAGTAAACATTTCAACAAATGGACTCTTGTCAGGTGAAATCTGCGACCAAGAAGTGACTGCGATAATACAAACCAAAGCACCGATATAGAACAATAAAATACGTAATGGAATTGAGTTAATCGCGCGTGGTAAAGCATGATGCGGATCTTTAGTTTCTGCTGCTGTGGTACCCACCAATTCAATACCAACAAAGGCAAATACTGCGATTTGGAAACCAGCCAAGAAGCCCGTTAAACCATAAGGGAACAGCGACTCTTTCTCGACCACATGTGCTAAAGACGCTTTCACACCATCTGGAGAGACAAAACCAATCGTAATCAGATAGACACCGACCAAGAGGAACATAATGATCGCGATAATTTTAATTAAAGCAAACCAGAACTCCACTTCACCAAACAGTTTTACCGCAACAAAGTTCAATAAAGTCAAAATGGCAATGGAGGTGAAGGCGGGTATCCATGCGGGGAGATCGGGATACCAAAACTGTGCATAACCTCCAATCACAATCACATCTGCAATTGCGGTGACAATCCAACTGAGCCAGTACGACCAACCTAAAAAGAACCCTGCCCACGGTCCCAAATAAGCCGTTGCAAAGTCTGCAAAAGATTTGTAATTGGTATTAGAAAGCAGTAGTTCCCCCATCGCACGCATGACGAAGAAGAAGAAGAAGCCAATAATGAGGTAAGTTAAGATGATCGAAGTACCCGACACAGCGAGTGTCTTGCCCGACCCCATAAAAAGACCCGTACCAATCGCACCACCAATCGCAATCATCTGAATATGACGATTGGTCAGTGAGCGTTGCAGTTGTTCTTCCTCAACTGACTCGTAATGATGTCCACCCAGTAAATCACCTTCTAAGGGCTCTTTTTGTTGATGGGTCTGTTTTCCATTCATCATGTTTTTACTCCAATTTACAACCCAATGGGTGTAAATATGGGACTCAGATTTAGATAATTCCTTATTTCATCTCAGTCCCAAATTAAGCTACATATTATTTTTCAATAACATTAATTTTTATTATTCAGCGCCACACTATTTATCTCTTTATGGCGGCAAAATAATACTCACACAGGCTGCAAAAACCATGCCTAATATAATTATTTAATATTAAAAAACAATAGCTTAGTTAAAACACAACGCAAAATCATCCATCGATTATAAGTCCCCTTATGATCGACAGATGAAAATATTGAATTAATATTTTTCTCAATATCCATATATTCAATTCCATTGAAAATTAATTTAACGACTTAAGTTCGATAAACCACCATCATCACATTTAATAAATTAACTGAAATCATCAAGGATGAATCTCAGTTAATATCAGCCCTGCTCTTAATCCCTTTTTCACTTGAGTATTCGGAAATAAAATTCGAACCTGCTCAGGTGCAGTCACATACGGTTTGCCCTGTTGTAGAGCAATCACGGCATCGGTTTCGAACACGGAAAAATTAGGTGCAGAATCTGCCAAATTAAGCTGGAAGTCATCTTCAGTTTTGATGATCGAATCAACGACTCGAAAAGTTTGAATTGCTTGTTTCTGACGTACAGGTAAGGACTGTTCACTCACCACGGCGCGAAGCACATGATTAATCGCGGCGAAAGCCGCCAAATCATTTTGTCCAAAGGGTTTGGCATGACCAAGTTCGAGGGTCGAACTGGCTGCTTGAAACTGAGAACTGCTAAAGTGCGTAAAGGTACGGCCTACTGCATTGTGATACACCAAGGCATCTAGTTCCGCAGCTTTTAGGCTATCCAACATCGCAGCATCATAGTCATGGGTTTGATAAGGAAATAAGGCAAAAGTCGGCAACAAAGATGGGCGAATTGCAGTGTGCAAATCGTAATGATAGCGCCGTACTTGAGCTGGACTATCATTAAAAAAAGCGGTGACGATCTGTTCTAAGACCGCCACCCGCTGCGCTTCAACTGTGTCGGTAAATTGTTGATAGGCCCCGCAGAACATGCGATTCATATCATTTTCAACATAACGTTGCCCTGTGCGAATCGCGATAGGGTTACCTAAAATCAGTAATAACTTAACCTTGAGCTCTAATGCCCCTGCAAACAAATCTTGACTCAGCTGCGCCAACAACTCGATTGGCGCAGTTTCATTGCCATGCACACCCGCGGAAAGCACGACCGCTTTTTCATAAGCCTGTTTCGGCGTAAAAGATAAAACACCTTCAGCCAACCACTCCCAACAAAAATCATGCTGTACGCCATACGCTACAGTCGGGACACGTTGTGCTAAAACATCACCTAGAAAATCTATCATCTGCTTTCCCTGCACGATTGCTTAACGTTGGAAGTGATACACCGAACCTAAGTTCAAAATTTGCGTCAGTTCATCTAACGCAGTACGGCTTTCAATCAGTAATTGCGGGTCAGCCAAATCTTGCTGCGCCAACTGGTCACGATAGTATTGATCCACCCACGCATTTAAACGGGTAAACAAGGCATCATTCATGAACAGGTTTGGATTGATTGCATTCAACTCCGCTTCATTCACCGCCACACGTAAACGTAAACATGCAGGACCACCGCCATTGCGCATACTTTCACGCAGGTCGAAGACTTTGATGTCATCAATCGGCGTGCCCATTTGGATCATGTCGTTTAAATAGCCCCACACTGCTGGGTTTTGACGTGACTCTTCAGGCACCACAATGCTCATACCGCCATCGGCACGCGTGAGCAATTGGCTATTGAACAAATAGGTATTGACCGCATCTTTAACCGAAACACGCTGATCAGGCACTTCAATGGACACGAATTCTTGACCCAAGCGCGCCATTTTTTCGCGAATTTCTGACAATGCTTCAGATTGATGCAAAAATGCATGCTGATGGTGAAACAGGACGTTTTGGTTACTCACCGCAATCACGTCGTTGTGGAAGACACCTTGGTCAATCACATCGGGATTCTGCTGTACAAACACTGTTTGTTCCGCTTTGAGCTGATGTAAACGTGCCACTGCTTCACTCGCCTCACGCGACTGGCGTGCAGGATAGTGTTTCGGACCAATACCACCACCGAGGAACTGCTGACCATAGACAAACACTTGCACGCTGGCTTGATCATAAGCACCGCCTAAACGGTTATGGTTCGCCGCACCTTCATCACCAAACAAAGCCACAGGTGGCAGTGCTTCATGATGGGCGAAGTGACGCTCATCCTTAAACATGGCTGCCATCACGCGAGACGTGGTGTCATGCTCAATTGAACGGTGGAATTTGTTGTTCAAATTTGCCGCAGTAAAATGCACACGGCCATCTGCACTGTCCGCCGACGGTGAAACCGTTGCTGCATTGGCAGTCCACATGCACGATGCAGAACTCAAAGCGGATAATAATGCAGGCGAAGTTCGCATCGCTTGTTCAATCACACTGTGATCATCCCCACGGAACCCCAATTTGCGCAAAGTCGGGACATGTGGGCGTTCTTGCGGTGCAAATACACCTTGCTTTAAGCCCATGTCGGCCAAAGCTTTCATCTTTAACAGACCTTGCTTGGCAGCCAACTTCGGGTTGGAAAGATTATTTTGGTTTTTGGTGGATGCTTCGTTTCCGAATGACAATCCCGCATAGTGATGCGTTGGACCGACTAAACCATCAAAATTAATTTCATAGCCTGACATTTCTAAACTCCCTTTTTGTCGACTTACAGCACAATGCCTGGCGATAATTTTTCAGGTAGGCTTACCTGCTGACTTTCCAATGATGCCATTGGCCATGCGCAATAATCTGCGGCATAGAAGGCACTGGCACGATGATTCCCTGATGCACCTACACCACCAAAGGGTGCAGCACTTGACGCGCCTGTTAACGGTTTGTTCCAGTTCACAATGCCTGCACGGGCTTCAATCAATAAGCGATCAAACAGTTCACGGTCTGGTGAAACTAGACCCACCGACAAACCGAATCGAGTACCATTCGCTAGTGCCAAAGCTTCATCGAAATGGTCATAACGATAGATACAGCTCAATGGGCCAAAATATTCTTCATCTGGCACATCGCTGATATGGGTCACATCTAAAAGACCCGGACTTAATAAGCTGCTGTTGACATCCGCTTGAGTGACAGGCAATAACACCTCAGCGCCCAAATCCACCAAACGTTGTTGTGCTTGTAAAATTTGCTGTGCAGCATGCAATGAAATCACACCACCCATAAACGGTTGTGGCTGAGCATCCCACTGACCCACCACCAAATTACGGCTGACTTCAACCAAACGTTGAATGAAGGCATCGCCTGCTGCACCATTTTTGATAATCAAACGGCGTGCACAGGTACAGCGCTGACCTGCAGAAATAAAGGCAGATTGGACGGTTAAGTTCACCACCGCATCAATATCGGCAATTTCATCGATAATTAATGCGTTGTTACCGCCCATTTCTAGAGCAAGAATTTTTTCTGGAGCACCAGCCAATTGTTTATGCAGGTGGTAACCTGTATTGGCACTGCCTGTGAACAACAAGCCATCAATTTCATGCGACTGCGCAAGTGCCTCACCTGTGCTACGACCACCTTGCACCAAGTTCAATACGCCTGCTGGTAAGCCTGCTTCTTGCCATAATTTGACTGTTTCTTCTGCGGTCCACGGCGTCAATTCACTTGGTTTAAAGACCAAAGTGTTCCCTGCAATCAGCGCAGGAACAATGTGCCCATTGGGTAAGTGACCTGGGAAGTTATACGGGCCGAATACAGCCAATACCCCATGTGGGCGGTGACGTAAAGACGCTGCACCATCTGGCATTTCCGTCAGACTTTCACCTGTACGTTCGTGATAAGCACGTACTGAAATCCCCACTTTGCCAATCATTGACTGGACTTCAGTCAACGTTTCCCAAATCGGCTTACTGGTTTCACGACTAATAATCGTTGCAAGCTGTTGTTTATTTTGTTCTAACAAGCTGGCAAATCGTTGAATAATTTCAAGGCGCTCAGCTAAAGGACGGCGTGCCCAAGCGGCAAATGCTGCGCGTGCAGACTGACAAGCCTGTTCAACTTGCTCAGCTGTTGCTTCTGTACCATGCCAAATTGTTTCTTGCGTAACAGGATCGAGTTTGTCCCATGCTGCACCTTGCGCTGGAGACCATGTCCCGTTTATATATAAATTCCCTTGTGACATTATTTTTGCTCCATCTTATCTAAAGGCAACATACGAATGCTTTGCCCTGCTTGCACACCAAGGGCATGCGCTTGTTCTACCGTTAAACTTAAACTGTCTGTCTCAGCCGCATGCTGAATTAAAATCGCGCGATAGTCTTGATAGCGATCATTCGCCACCAAATAACGCCCTGCACCTTCTGGTACGCTATCGACAATTTTGACGGCACAAGTGTGACTTTCTTTGACTGCACGCAGGCTACTGACTTCGGCTTCAAGCGTCGGGCCTGCATCGAAAATATCGACATAACCTTGGTAACACAGCCCTTCTGACTCCAACACACGAGAGGCAGGAACAGTCTGAGGATGCACCTGTGCAATCACTTGTTGCGCAGCCATCGGCAGCAAGTCGATATACACAGGAAAACGTGGCATCAACTCTGCAATAAAGACTTTTTGCCCAATACCGCTGAGATAATCCGCAGTTGAGAAGTCCATATTGAAAAAGTGATGGCCTAAGGCATCCCAAAATGGCGAACGACCATTTTCATCCGAATAACCACGCATTTCTGCAATCAGCTTATTTTGAAAAGCCTGTTTGAAAGCTGTGATAAACAGAAAACGGATCTTCGACAGCAGTTTTCCATTTTGGTCTTTGCGGTACTCTGGGTCTAAAAACAGCGTGCAGAGTTCGCTACAACCAGTATGGTCATTGCTTAAAAACAGCGTATTTAAGGTTTTATAAACATTCAGAGTTTGTGAGGCATGGACTTGTTTGCCCACATGGTAGTTATAGAAAGGCTCAGTTAAACCCACTGAAACTTCAATTGCACTCACGCCAACCACACGTTGTAACAAGGTATCTTCTAATACAAATAAATAGCCCTGTTCACTCGGTGTTGCCTGACCCGCTAAAGTCTTTTGCGTACGTGCAATACGAGCCGATAAGATCTCTTTATTTTGGGGTAAAGAAGTCAGGCCAATGCCAGACTTCCCCGCCAGAATGTAGATATCATCTAAATCTCGATGCTCTGCATGTCTAACAATCATCATAACCAGTGGCCTATCACGCGCCAACAAAGCGCGCGAGCGCACGTTCAAAGCGTTGTAAACCTGCTTCGATATCTGCTTCTGGAATAATTAATGATGGCGTGAAACGAACGACATTTGGACCTGCAACCAGCGCCAATAAGCCTTCTTCGCCCGCTAAAGTCACGATGTCTTTGGCTTTGCCTGCATATTCCGCTTTCAGTACACAGCCAATTAATAAACCTTGACCTCGGACTTCTTCAAATAGACCATAGCGTGCATTTAACTGATTTAAACCGTCGGCAAAAATTTGCGCACGTGTACGTACACCATTCAACACTTCTGGGGTATTGATCAAACCAAATACGGCATTGGCTACTGCAGACGCCAATGGGTTACCACCATAAGTCGTACCATGGTCACCCACCACAAACATGTTGGCAAACTTATCTGTTGTGATCATGGCACCAATTGGAAAACCACCACCAAGTGCTTTAGCTGTAGTTAAAATGTCTGGGGTTACATCAGTGTTCATATACGCATATAAAGCACCTGTACGACCAACACCTGTTTGCACTTCATCAAAAATCAGTACCGCACCATGTTGGTCACACAGTTCACGTAAGCCTTTTAAAAATTCAGGGCTTGCCGTAATGACACCACCTTCACCTTGAATCGGCTCAACAATCACCGCACACGTGTCTGCATCAATCGCTTCACGTACTGCATCTAAATCATTGAATGGTAAGTGGTGAATACCTTCTGGAAGCGGTGCAAAATCTTGTGAATATTTCGGTTGACCACCAGCCGTAACAGTAAATAAAGTACGACCGTGGAAAGCATTTTTAAATGCAATAATTTTATTTTTACGTGCAGAGCCTGAAAGTAGGCCCACTTTGCGCGCAAGTTTCAAAGCCGCTTCATTGGCTTCTGCACCAGAGTTACAGAAGAACACTTTATCTGCAAAGGTGTTATCAACTAATTGTTTTGCAAGCGCAAGTACGGGTTCATTGGTATAACCATTGCCAATGTGCCAAAGCTTTTGACCTTGTTCGACCAAAGCTTTAACCGCCACAGGGTGAGCATGTCCAAGCGCATTGACCGCAATACCACCTGCAAAATCGATATATTCCTTACCTTGCTGATCCCATAAACGAGAACCTTCGCCACGCACAGGAATAAACTGAGCGGGTGCAAAAACTGGCACCATGTACTGATTAAAATCTTGGCGATTTGGTTGACTATTCTGGTTCATGGTTTGTTCGTCCTTAATAAATCTGATGTTGTTCTTTCTAATAATGTGGTGTGCCCCGAAGGGCACGAAACTTCCCCTTAACCTGGGAAAATTCCTCGTTCTTTACGTGCTTTTAAGATACGTTTACACGCCAAGATGTATGCTGCTGTACGTAGGCTGCACTGCTTTTCGCTTGCAGTGAACCAAACGTCTTCAACTGCTGACATCATGAGTTTGTCTAAACGTTGGTTAATTTCTTCTTCTGTCCAGAAGTAGCTCGCCATGTCTTGAACCCATTCGAAGTAACTCACGGTTACACCGCCTGCGTTACACAGTACGTCAGGTACAATCGTAATTTGACGTTCTAATAGAATGTCTTCTGCATCTGGATACGTTGGACCGTTCGCACCTTCCAAGACTAATTTTGCAGTCAATTTTTGTGCACGTTCAGGCGTAATCTGACCTTCTAAAGCCGCTGGAATTAAAATATCCATTTCAACCGACCAGAACGCTTCGTCTTCAATTAAAGTCGCATCTGGGAAGCCAGCTACACCTTTATGAATCGCAACGTAGTCTTGTAACTGCTTAACGTCCATGCCTTCAGCATTAAAGATCGTGCCTGTATGGTCTTGCACACACACCACTTTCGCATTGGCTTTATGGAATAAGTAACCCGCTTCGCTACCCACGTTACCGAAACCTTGGATTGCTACACGGCTGCCTTCAAGCGCGAGATTGATTTTCTTAGCAACTTCTAAACCAGTCACAAATACGCCACGACCTGTTGCACGTACACGGCCTAAAGAACCACCCAAGTGCACAGGCTTACCTGTCACCACACCTGTTACGGTATGACCTTTGATACTTGAATAGGTATCCATCATCCAACCCATGATGTCTGCATTGGTGCCTACATCTGGAGCAGGAATATCGACCTGTGGGCCAATCACTAGGCTAATTTCGCTGGTAAAACGGCGAGTCAGGCGTTCAAGTTCACGTGGAGACAATTTGCGAGGGTCTACACGAACACCACCTTTAGCACCGCCATACGGTAAGTTTAATACCGCAGTTTTAATCGTCATCCACGCTGAGAGTGCCATGACTTCATTGAGTTCTACGTCTGGATGATAACGAATACCACCTTTACCCGGTCCACGCGACAAATTGTGCTGTACCCGATAACCTTCGAAGTGCTGGATCGAACCATCGTCCATCACGATTGGTACATCAACAATCAAAGCGCGCTTTGGACGCTTTAAAGTATCGATGAATGGAATTAAGTCGTCTTCCAGATATGGCGCAACACGGTTAATCTGTGCAAGATAGGTCTGCCAAGCGCCACTATTGTCCATTTCATATGACAAAGACATGATGTTTCCCTTTGAAAATTTGGTGAATCAAATCCATTAAATAGATATGAGACATCACCCGCAGAACACATCGCCTCAGCTCGATGTAACGTTCATGTGAATACTGCTCAATATGCATAGTATGAAAAATCAAACTGCGCCGAAAAAGTTGTAATTTTGATTAAAATGAAATAAATTTCATCAAATTGATAATAGGAAAAATCAAAATGAATGATACGGATAGTCAAATCCTCGGCTTACTGCAAGACAATGCGCGTATCTCGATTACCGAGATTGCAAACAAGCTCCGTATCTCTCGAAATACGGTACAAAAGCGTATTGAATATTTGGAAACCAGTGGCGTCATTACAGGCTATACGGTGCGGATTAAACCGGGGACTGAGAAGAATAGTATTCGTGCATGGATGAATATTATGGTCGAAGGCACCAAGACCAGTGCGGTCGTCAAAGAGCTCAGAATCGACCCTGCTGTGCATACCTTACATAGCACCAATGGCAAGTGGGATCTGTTGGTAGAATTGAAGTCTGATAGCTTAGAGAATTTTGACCGAATTTTAGAACGAATTCGAAATATTTCAGGTATTTATAACACTGAAACCAGTATTTTACTTTCTACCTATAAAGTTTAAAGTCACTCAAATATCAACCTGAACATTCTGCCCTCAATACAAAAAAAAGTATCAATGATTCGATCAATATAGAAACGCACACTTGCTAAAAAGCGAAAGTATTTCTATTTTAGAATAAACATGGCTGATGAAAGATGATAAACCTATTTACTGCGCATTTTTAGATTTGGTCTCTTTCATCAATCGAAAAGAAGTCAAATATTCTACAAAGTTAAAATCATGATCTGTTGGTTGGAGGGGGGGCTGTGTTTAAGATTATATTTATTTCTGTTGTTTGTTTTATTATTGGAGGGTGTGTTAATAAAGAGACTGAGGGTATAGAGGATTTTAAGATTCAAATAATTTCTAAGAATAGTGAGAAACATCTAAGTCTAAACGGCTTTGTTGCACAAAGATTTAAAAATTAAGATTTCCCATATCTACTCAAATTTAAGTGGCAACTTGGGTGTGAGGTCGGCCTAACTCTGTGAATTTATTTAATACTGCTACACGTGCATGCATCTCATTGACTTGGCTTTGAAAGTTTCTCGAACTGAGTTTATCCCCCAATAATTTGATGCAATGCATCTTAGTTTCGACCAAACTTCGCCGATGATAGCCTGACCATTTTTTCCATAGTGTCCTGCCTAAACGTTTAACTGTTCGAAGTAATTCATTTCGCTCTAGCGAGCTGATCTTTGTATCTTTCCAAGGTTTCGCATTTTTTCTTGGCGGAATCACCGCATGCGCTTGCCGATCTGCAATGACCTGACGGCATTGCTTGGTGTCATAAGCTCCATCGGTATAAACAGAGTCAATCTGATCATCTTGTGGAATCTGATCGAGTAAATCACCAAGCACTTGTGAATCACTCACATTATTTGTAGTGAGTTGAATAGCGCGTATTTGAAGGGTTTCAGCATCTATACCAATATGAAGTTTACGCCATTGGCGACGATATTCAGGTTGGTGTTTCTTACGCTTCCATTCACCTTCGCCTAGAAACTTTAAGCCAGTAGAATCGACGAGTAGCTGGAGACCATTACTGCTTTTTTGATAGTTAATTGCAATATCAATATGCTTTTGTCTTCTGCAGATGGTGGAATAGTCTGGTGCTGTCCAATCTAATCTACAAAGATGAATGAGACTTTGCACAAAGCCAGTGACCATGCGTAAAGACAATCGAAATAGGGATTTGATCATCAGACAGCATTGGATGGCTGTATCTGAATAAGTTTGATTTCGACCATGTTTACCTTTGGGTTGAGCGTACCATTGAGTCTTGGGATCGAACCAAATTGAGAGATTTCCTCGATTTATTAATGCACTGTTATAAGAAGACCAATTGGTTGTACGATAGATTTTAGGTGTGGGCTTATTCATTTGCGAATTATATTGCCGAATAAGACTTTATCGGTAGGTTTGTGCAACAAAGCCTCTCATAACTATAAGTTTCAGGGTCAGACTAATGTTAGATATTACAATATCTTAAAATAAATCCCCCAATAATACTCCCCCATCTATACGCCCAAAAAAAATCAGCCTTGAATGGGCAAGGCTGATTCTTTAACTGATGGTTGCGGGGTTATCTTAAACAGATAAGTCCACACACATATATTTCATTTCGAGATATTCGTCTATACCGAATTTAGAGCCTTCACGACCTAAGCCTGACTGCTTCACACCACCAAATGGAGCCACTTCATTTGAAATTGCACCCGTGTTGATGCCCACCATACCGTATTCAAGCGCTTCACCAACACGCCACTGACGTGCGGTATTTTGCGTAAATAGGTAAGTTGCTAGACCAAACTCAGTGTCATTGGCCATTTGAACCGCTTCTTCTTCCGTTTTGAAACGGAACAACGGTGCTAATGGACCAAAGGTTTCTTCTTTCGCGACTTTCATCTCTTGCGTCACTTCGATTAAAAGTGTCGGTTCAAAGAAAGTTCCACCTAGGCTTGAGCGTTGACCACCGGTTTTAACCTGCGCACCTTTACTGATGGCATCGGCGATATGCGACTGTACTTTTTCAATCGCAGCTTCATCGATCAGCGGGCCTTGTGTTGAAGTCTCAACTCGGCCATCACCCACTTTTAAGTTCGCTACAGCAACTGCCAGTTTTTCAACCAAAGTATCGTAAATACCGTCTTGTACATAAATACGGTTGGCACATACACAGGTCTGTCCGCTATTGCGGAACTTGCTGGCCATAATGCCTTGTACAGCTTGCTCAAGATTGGCATCATCAAACACCAAAACAGGTGCATTACCGCCTAATTCTAAAGACAGTTTTTTGATGGTTGGCGCACATTGTTGCATCAAGATACGACCAACTTGAGTTGAACCTGTGAAGCTCAACTTTTTCACCGTGTCGCTTTCACACAGTGTTTTACCCACTTCGCTTGAATCACCACTGATGTGTAATAACACGTCTTGTGGCAAACCCGCACGTAGCGCTAACACTTCTAAAGCATAAGCTGTTAAAGGCGTTTGCTCAGCAGGTTTCACAATCATCGAGCACCCTGCTGCAATTGCAGGTGCGGCTTTACGTGTGATCATTGCTGCTGGGAAGTTCCACGGCGTAATTGCTGCCGTAACCCCAATCGCCTGTTTGATTACCAACAAACGCTGAGTAGCAACCGTTGGCATCAACACTTCACCATCGATACGGCGGGCTTGTTCTGCAAACCAACGAATAAATGAAGCAGCATAGCCAATTTCACCACGTGCTTCTGCTAAAGGCTTACCTTGTTCAGCAGTCAAAATCTGAGCCAATGACTCTTTATTTTCCTGCATCAAATCAAACCAAGCCCAAAGTACATCAGCGCGTTGTAGAGCTGTTTGCGCTTTCCACGCAGTTTGTGCCTTTTGAGAGCGAGCGATCACTTGCTCAACTGACGCGCGGTCATGGGATTTCACCCATGCCAAGGTGTCATGTGTTGCTGCATCTTTGACTTCGATGTAACCGCCATTTTCAGGCTGATCAAAACGAATATCTGGATGCTGTAATAAGTCTTTATATTGCGCTTGAAGCATAGTCATTACTCTTCAATTATGCTGCAGCAGAAAGTGCAAAACCTTGTTTTAAAATGTTTAAGCCAGCACGGAATTGTTCTGCAGGAATCGTTAAAGGATATAAGAAACGGATCACATTACCATAACGACCACAGGTCAAAATAAGCAAGCCATTTTGCATTGCATAGTTTTGAATTGCTTTCGCTTGATCCGCCGTTTCCAACTCAATCGCGACCATTGAACCCAACGCACGAATTTCTTGGACTGTAGACGAAGACTGTTTTAGTTCATTCAGAACTTCAACCAACTCTGCGCCCAATACATTTGCACGTTCGCAAAGGCCTTCTTCTTCAATCACGTCTAGTACGGCATGTGCAGAAGCCACAGCCACTGGGTTACCTGCATAAGTACCACCTAGACCACCTGGGTTTGGTGCATCCATCACTTCAGCACGGCCAACCACACCAGAAATTGGGAAACCACCACCAAGACTTTTCGCCATAGTGATTAAGTCCGCTTTGGTCTCATAGTGATCCATGGCAAATAACTTACCAGTACGGGCAAAGCCTGTCTGTACTTCATCTGCAATAATCAAAATACCGTGTTGATCACACAGCGCACGTAAACGTTTTAAGAATTCAGCTGGAATAACATTGAAACCGCCTTCACCTTGCACAGGTTCAAGCACAATAGCGGCTACATCATGTGCCGCAATGTCTTCTGCAAAAATGTCTTCAATGCTTTCAATCGCAATATCTACAGTAATGCCTTTTGACTCTACAGGGTAGCGTGCATGGAAAACACCTGAAGGCATCACACCAAAGTCACGTTTGTACGGTGCAGTTTTACCCGTCATTGCCATAGTCATAAATGAACGACCGTGGAAACCATTACCAAAAGTCACAATGCCATGACGACCTGTGTAAGAGCGTGCAATTTTCACTGCATTTTCTACAGCTTCAGCACCAGTAGAGAAGAATGTTGTTTTCGCTTCACCTGCAATTGGCGCACGTGCATTAATACGTTCAGCTAAAGAAACATAGCTTTCATACGGTACAACTTGGTACGCTGTATGGGTGAATTTAGTTAATTGTTCAGTAACAGCAGCAATAATTTTAGGATGACGGTGACCTGTGTTCAGTACCGCAATACCGCCCGCGAAGTCTGTATATTGATTCCCTTCAGCATCCCAAATAGTGGAGTTTTCTGCTTTCTCCGCATACCATTGACACATGACACCCACGCCACGGGGAGTCGCTTTTAATTTACGTGCGTTCAGTGCAGAGTGTTTACTGTCCATTTTGTATCCTCATTCTTGATTCATACATTTATAAAATTTCAGCGTCCCGATCATGCTTTTTGCTGATATACAAAGGACGTGGGGTTTATTGCATTTTGCGCTTTTATTGGCACTAGACGAGAGCCACTTTTCATCAGACAGATGGAGCCAATTCACCCCACCCCTTTATAGTTATTTTCCAGATAAAATATTTATTCATTAAAAATAAATGACTTAAATAATATAAATTTTAAAAAGGCATACTTATACAAGAGAGCCATTACGGTATTCAACCGAATCACCCAAAATGCTAAAGAAGCCCAAAATTCAGCAAATGACTATGCCAACTCAGAACCTATTTATATCCAGCCTTAAGCTTTTCTGATTGTATTTTCAAGCCGTTGTATTCGATTATGTAAATCATCTAAAAAAACTTTTGCTTTGGATGCGACTTGTGTATATTTCCAGCCCCTTAGTCGCGGGCATTTGCTCCCAACGTCTACAAGCGAAATGCTTTACAACGGCTGCCTGACGAGATAATTTTGCATTTATGGTAATCGCTCACGAAAAGCCATTTTAATATTGTAGGAGAGAGCCAATTGCGTAGCTTGCTTGGAGATTATTTACTGCAACGATTACAGCAAGATATTGACGGAACCCTACAATTGCGGTTGTTTCGCTGCTTACGCAACGCCATTATTGACAGTGTGCTCGCCCCCAAAACTCGCTTACCTGCATCACGTGATTTGGCCAAAGAAATTAAAGTCTCACGCAATACCGTGCTCAGTGCGTACGAACAATTACAAGCGCAAGGCTATGTTGAAGCACGTACAGGCCAAGGCACTTGGGTGGCTGAAAAACTGCCTGAATCCTTTTTGGTCAAAGCTGAAAATACCAATAGCCAAACTCAAGAAAAAAAGCCCCAGCAGAATTACAATTTGTCGCAACGCGGTTCCTATCTCATCGGCTATTCAGCGGCATCGCCTTACCAATGGGGTGCTTTTGTGCCTGGTGCCCCCGATGTCACAGAGTTTCCGCACCATATTTTTAGCCGTATTCAGACCCGCCTCAGCCGTGAACCCGAGATTAACAGTCTCATTTATAGCAATGCGGGCGGTTGTTTAGAGCTGCGCCAAGAACTGGCGGAATACCTCAAAATTGCGCGTTCGGTGCAATGCGATGCAGACCAAATCATTATTACTGAAGGGACACATCAGGCGATCGATTTGGTTTCACGGACCTTAAGTGACCCAGGCGATGAAGTTTGGATTGAAGATCCTGCTTATTGGGGGGCACGTAATATTTTACGCATTAATGGCGTGAATCTACGCTCCTTACCTGTCGATCAAGAAGGCATTATTCCTGACCTAGAGCCAAAAACCCCGCCTAAACTGATTTTTGTGACGCCTTCACATCAATACCCTTTAGGCTCTCACTTAAGTTTAGAACGTCGTAAACAACTGATTGCCATTGCGCGCCAGCATAAAAGTTGGATTGTGGAAGATGACTATGATAGTGAGTTCCGCTTCTCGGGTCAGCCCTTCCCTTCTTTGCAAGGTTTGGAGCCTGATGCACCTGTCATTTATATGGGAACCTTCAGTAAAACCATCTACCCTGCCTTGCGCATTGGCTACTTGGTGGTCCCTAAAAAGTTGTTTTCACCACTGCGTATTGTGGCATCGGAGTTATATCGGGGCGGGCATTTACTGGATCAAAAAGTCTTGGCAGAGTTTATCCGTGAGGGCCATTATGAAGCACATATTCGTCGTATGCGTTTACTCTATAGCAAGCGTCACGCCTTTTTAATCGATCTGATTACACGTCATCTTGGGGCAGACTTCCTGCATGAATACAATACCGCTGCTGGTTTACATTTGATTTTAAAGCTGCCGAGCAACATGGATGATGTGTTGATTGCCAGCAATGCACTTGATCAAGGCGTAAAAGTTCGAGCGCTGTCACAATACTATACCAAGCATTATTCAACACGGCAGAAAGGACTGCTATTGGGCTTTGCCTGTGTCCGAGAACAGGAAATATTGGTGGCTTTTGGTGTGTTACTCAAATGTCTGCGAAATGCAGGAGTTCGTACGCTGAGTTGATTATTTTTATAAATTAGATACTTAAGTTTTTCTACAAGCATTCGACTTGCGACTAAAGCCGCAGTTACAAAGCTGAGTTTTGCTGCTTCATTCTATAAATTATTGAGATGAGAGTAAACATTGGCTCCCCAGCTTTTCATATTTTAGCTGCAATTGGCTCCTTCCAAATGCTAAAAAATGGCTCTCGTTTACTGAGAACAAAAAAGAGAGATTAGGTGCATACATAAACAACATGTAACCGTTTTGTAGCCAAAGTGTGATTTTTCATGCTTTGACAGGAATATCAGATTTATTCATTTTTGCCTTAATAATGATAAAGCCTCTGATCACTCGGTTACAGTTTTAAAGGAAAAGTAGTCCGAAAAAGGCTTTGCCCATTTTGAAACTACCTCCTTAAGATTAAGGAAAATTATATGGAAGCACCTAAACAAAGCGCTGTGCCGGATGCATCTCAAGGCTTAAAAAATGGACTTAAGTCGCGTCATCTCACCATGATCTCGATTGCGGGTGTCATTGGTGGTTCACTATTCATCGGCTCGGGAAACGTTATCTATTCGGCAGGCCCTGCTGCAGTTTTGGCCTATGCGTTTGGTGGATTACTCATTCTGTTAATCATGCGTATGCTGGGTGAAATGGCCGTTCTCAATCCAGACAGTGGGTCATTTTCAACCTATGCTGATCGTGCCATTGGGCGTTGGGCTGGTTTTACCATTGGCTGGCTGTATTGGTGTTCTTGGGCTTTGCTGATGGGTTGGGAAGCCTATGTCGCAGGTAAAATTCTCAACAGTTGGTTTCCCTTTATCCCAATCTGGGGTTACATGCTGGTCGTAATTGTGTCCTTAGTTTTGGTTAACTTACAAAATGTCAAAAACTATGGTGAATTTGAGTTTTGGTTTGCACTCATCAAAGTAATTGCGATTGTCATTTTCTTAGTGATTGGTAGCTTGGCTATCATGCATTTATGGCCATGGGGTCAAGCAACTGCATCAGGAATCACGCATTTAACTGCGGACGGCTTCATGCCAAACGGTTTCTCGGCAGTCATCACCGCCTTACTTGGGGTTATGTTTGCCTACATTGGTGCTGAAATTGTTACGGTTGCGGCGGCAGAATCAGAAAATCCTGCCCGTGAAATCCGCAAAGCATCTAACTCTGTGGTTTGGCGGATTATGTTGTTCTATGTCGGTTCAATGTTTATTACCGTCTGCCTAATTCCACATAACAATCCACTGTTAAAAGATCCAACTTGGGGAACCTATAGTGTGACTTTGTCAGCACTTGGCATTCCAGAAGCAAAACACATTGTTAACTTTGTGGTCCTGACCTCGGTATGCAGCTGCTTTAACTCGGCACTTTATACCTGTTCACGGATGTTATTTTCACTGTCAAAACGTGGCGACGCACCGAAAAGCTTCGGTTCAATCAACCGTAATGGTAGTCCGTGGATGGGCGTTCTGGTGTCGTCATTATTTGCTCTGGTGGCGACGTACCTTACTGCAACTGAAAGTATGAATGTCTATGACATCTTCATGTTAGCAACAGGTACAGCAGCGTTGTATGTCTACCTGACCATTGCCTTCTCACAATTACGTATGCGTAAAAAATTAGAAGCCGAAGGACAAGTGATTGACTTTAAAATGTGGTTATTCCCTTGGCTTACTTATCTTGCCATCGTCTTTATCATTGGTGCACTCATTACCATGCTTGTGGAAGGCACCTACTTCAAAGAAGTGACTTACACTAGTTTACTTGCCTTGTTTATTGTTGGATTAGGCATCTGTGCACAGAAGTTTAACTGGGGAAAACATGCTCAGGATAAACCTATGAACACTCAAGCCGATTTGAGCAATAACCTTTAATTTTAAAATAATGTGGTAATGATCTAAGGTCAAACCAGATTCGACCGATGGCTTTCAAGTGAGAGCCATCGGTTTTTTAGTGATAAGAAATGACCACTTAGATGAAACTCAAAATCTTAATTGAGATCTTTAATCACCACGTTTTTATGGTAAGCCTCGACAGGCTGCCCCACGATTACACGGTTCTTCAGTGCCCCTTCACGCCAACTTGAACGGTAAATGCCCATTTGGAAATAAGGCGACCACTTTTGATGGTAATTATTGACCCCACTGATGTTGGCTACTTCTTTTCCATTGTGTTTCACTACCACTTTCCCGGGAATCAGTTGATTGTTTGCATCAAGTTCTGACCATTGGATATCAAAATTCCAATCATTCCACTGGTTATACGCCACAGGCACATCTAAGACATAACGCTTCAAAAGCGTTTCTGGAACCGCCAATGGTGAACTCATTGGCTTTAACTCATATAAATGTAACTGCCATTCAGGTTTTAGACCTGAAAGCACCAAGGCTATTGGAGGGTTCAAATCCTTTCCATTTAGGTTAAAACCATGCCACTGCGCCAGTATTGTTCCATACTGAAATGCTGGCCATGTTGAGGGAATATAATGAGAAAAAGAATAGTTGTAATGCCCCCAGCCAAATTGCTTTCGTTGTATTTCCGCGCGATAGCACTGCCCATCATCAGGCACGACAAATTTGGCAACATTCTGCCCTGTACCAACAGGATCTTTAACTATCGTGGCTGAACTACGATTTTCAAAGTGGAGAGCCATTGCATTCCACGTCGACAGATCATTACTGTATTTATCAACACGAATCGTCCCCGTCTCAAAGCCATCACGAAAAATGACCTTACCCTTTTCTTCTGTATTGTCGACCAATACATCATCATTTTCTGGGTCTGGTATCACATCAGATGGATTGACTACTTGCTCTGTATTTCTTGCGAAGACTTGTAGTTTGACCGTGGTGGTTTGACTGTCTTGTTGACCATCATTCACCACTAAACTCAGTTCATAATTTCCTGTACGGTCTGGAATAAAATGAAATGTTTTATCTGTACTGGCACCCAGACTGGGAAAGCTATTTTCAGGCTTTTTAACAACCGACCAACGATAGTTCAATGTCGTCGCGCCATCATCGATACTTTCAGAACCATCTAAAAGTATACTATCGCCCACCATTGCACTGTCTTGCGTTGACTGAATTACGGCTACAGGCATTTCATTTTGAACATCTTTTACCGTTGCTGTTGTTGACTGCTCATCCTCACCGCCCCCGCAAGCACTCATCCCCAAAACTGTAGCGAAAACTAAAAAATATCTAATTTTTTTCATGCAAATGCACTCTATTTATACCCACCTAAAATCTGCCATGCTCCTTACCTCACCCATTTCTCGTTGAGAATAGGAAGCAATGGAACATGGCCAAATTCAATTTTTAAAACCCTAAAAACGAGCTTCATTTGAAACAATGAAACGTGCTGCTTTAGTTGTTGATAAATGATCAATTTTCCCCAAAATCAACCATTCAGCACAGCCTGCTCATCTTATAACATTATGAAAATTCAGCTCTGCTTTTTTTAATGACTGAACACCACAAAAAATGAGTATCAGTGATAAATATTTTAAAAAAACTAAAAACAGAACTAAGAAAAACCAAAAACACTGCTTTAAAATCAATATGTTATTTTTTGTATCTTGATATGTATTTTATATCAAACAGTAAATAATATCTAAAACAGATTTCCTATAGGATTTTAGGGAATTGATAAAAAAAATTAAGAAAGGAATGTATTATTATGAAGTTAACTTTAAAAACTGCTTTACCAATTGCCTTGATTTGCGCAGTTCCAACCGCTCAAGCTGCCACTTCTGATGGAAAAACATGGGGTGTTTCAGCAGGCTGGTTACATGTAATGCCTCAAAGTGAAAAACAAGGTGTATACGGCAGTACGACAGAGAAAGCCCCCTTGATCCCTAATACTGCTGCATCATCCCCTCAAGCTGGTTTTGAAGTACAAGATGCCGACACCGCAGGTTTAATCCTCGATTATTTTGTGAATGATAATGTGTCTCTTGAATTGGTTTTAGGTGCGCCGCCTGAAATGGAACTCTCAGGGAAAGGTCTCATTACTGTTCCTCTTGGGGGCATGGAACTCACAGCCGCCAATTTGAATAAGTTTGATAAAATTGCGACCACAGATGCTTATACGCCGACCTTTTTAGCCAAATATCATTTTGGGGCAATTAACAATAAACTCCGCCCTTATGTCGGTGCTGGGGTCATGTATGCACATTTTAGTGATGTCAAAGCAGATCCAAATGTAAATGCTGAATTGAACAACGATAATATCCTAAAGTTACTAAAACCTGAGCTTGGAAAAATTAAGGTCGATGATGCTTTTGCACCTGTGGTGATTGCAGGTTTAGATTACAACATTAACTCAAATTGGTTCGCCACAGCATCCGTAAGTTATGCTCATCTTTCCACCAAAGCCGAGTTAAACGTTATTGGTAATACCACTATATTTGACCCGAATAGCCCACGTGATAGCATTCTCAAAGGTGAAAGTAAAATTGAAATTAACCCAATTGTGACTTATTTAGGGATTGGTTACCGTTTCTAAGATTTGAGTATCTATTAGTTGATTTTATTGAGGTTACTCTGGCGACAGAGTAGCCTTTAAAGCACCTAATTCACCGATAAAAATGCGTTCATCCAAAACTTCACTTCATCAATAAAATCTATATAAAAATAAAACATTAATCACATAAAATGCCCGTTTTTTAGTCTAATTGACATTTTTATAAGTCTTTTATCTATATTTTTTTAACTTACAATTAGTTAAATTAACTTGCATTGATAATCATTAGCTCAACCTAGCACGACCACTTTTTTAACTATAAGATGATATTTTTACTCTAGGGATGAGAAGATGAATAAGAAGCCAACAATTATTTTAGTACATGGATTTTGAGGCGGCGCTGCCCATTGGTCTAAAGTCATTACTGACCTATCTCACCGAGGTTACGAAGCCCTCCGTGCCGTTGAACTGCCTCTCACCTCTTTGGCTGATGATGTCGAACGAACCCGTAAAATGATCGCACAAGTACAAGGCGATGTACTTTTAGTTGGCCACTCCTATGGGGGGGGGCGGTCATTACCGAAGTGGGTAATCAACCTAATGTTGTAGGTTTGGTTTATATTGCTGCTTTTGCACCTGATGCTGGTGAAAGTCCAGGTGGCATTACGCAGCAACATTTACCCGTTGGTGCACCTAACTTAGAACCCGACAGTGACGGATACCTTTGGGTTAAGGCCGATAAATACCATGAAAGCTTCTGTCAGGACTTAACGAATGATGAAGGACTGGTTATGGGTATCACCCAGAAAGCCCCTGTTGCGAGTACCTTTGGCGATACCAGTTCAAACCCAGCATGGAAAAACAAACCATCTTGGTACCAAATTTCAACTGAAGACCGCATGATTCACCCTGAAAACCAAGCCATGATGTCTTCACGCTTAAATGCTCAAAAAGTCATTTCTTTAGATGCCAGTCATGCCTCACTCGCGTCTCAACCCAAAGCCGTTGCTGATTTAATTGATGAAGCCGCAACTTTCCTTGCGCGTTAAACTATCTATATTGAAGGGAGTCTACAGACTCCCTTTTTTAAAGGTGTTTTAACTATCAAACGACTTTCGAATCACAATAGATAGCGCAATATCATTATTCTGTAGGTGTGAATATTCACACATACTCGGTTCGATTGCTTTCAGCTAGATCTCGGTTTTTGCTACTGAAGCTATCCTTCATAATAAAACTCCTTTGTTAAAGTTTTTATTCAAACTAGGCTATTTCAAACAATGTGTTATGCGAGTTTTGAATAACATTTTTTAACTAACTCAGCGTCCAAACTTTGTGTATATTTTAATGAAGTAATAAGAATGAATAGATCATAAAAACAGTTCAAAAAATATAACAGACTAAGTGCAATTTTCTATTTTGTTATATTTTTTCTCTCCAATTCTTGTACCTACATCTTCTAGACATCCTGATGCAAGATCATCATCAGTATTTTAAGTAGGTAGTTTTTAATGAAACGATCTATGCTTTTTTATCATTCCGATCTAGACAGCAACTGGGTATCGAACCGTCGATATTCCTGCCAGCCATGGAGGATGCAATGAGCCTCGGATTAACCGCACTTGAGTTGGCAAGAATTCAATTTGCCTTTACTGTTTCCTTTCATATTATTTTTCCTGCAACCTCTATTGGTTTAGCCTGCTTTCTTGCCATGCTGGAATGGAAGTGGCTTCGCACCCAAAATCCAATTTATAAAGACTTATTTAAGTACTGGATTAAGATTTTTGCCGTGGCATTTGCTATGGGGGTTGTTTCGGGCATTGTCATGGCCTACCAGTTCGGAACCAACTGGAGTGAATTTTCACGCATCGCAGGTAGTGTCACTGGACCACTACTCACGTATGAAGTCATGAGCGCCTTCTTTTTAGAGGCCGGTTTCTTAGGCATTATGCTATTTGGTTGGGGACGCGTCAGTCCCAAAGCCCACTTTTTTGCCACGTTAATGGTCGCCATCGGTACCTGTATTTCCATGTTCTGGATTTTATCCTCCAACAGTTGGATGCAGACACCTCAAGGTTTTGCCATCGAAAATGGCATTATTGTCCCCACAGACTGGTGGGCCATTGTGTTTAACCCATCCTTCCCCTACCGATTTGCCCATATGGCTGCAGCGGCCTTCCTTGTCTCATCACTTTTAGTGGTTGGCACCGCAGCATGGCATTTGCTGAAAGGTCGTCGTGATGAGTTGGTGAAAAAGTCTTTTTCCATGGGCTTATGGATGGTACTGGTCACATCTTGCTTACAAGTTGTGATTGGGGACAATCACGGTTTAAATACCTTAAAACACCAACCTGCAAAATTGGCAGCCATTGAAGGCCATTGGGAAACCAATCGTGATCATGGCATGCCTTTATTACTGTTCGCTTTACCGAATATGGAAACAGAGTCGAATGATTTTGAGATTGGTATTCCCAATCTGGGCAGTTTGATTCTGACGCATTCCCTAGAGGGTCAGGTCACTGGTTTAAAAGACTTCGCAGCTGAAGACCGTCCGAATGCACTGATTGTGTTTTGGAGTTTCCGAGTCATGGTCGGCTTGGGCATGTTAATGGTTTTACTCTCATTAACAGCACTGTGGCTACGTAAAAAAGGCTCTCTATACGAAAGCAGTTGGTTTCATAAATTTGCCATCATTATGGGACCTACAGGTTATATCGCGCTCCTAGCAGGTTGGGTCACTACAGAAGTTGGCCGTCAGCCTTGGGTCGTGTATGGCGTCATTCGGACTAAAGACGGTTTATCGCATACAGTCACCGCAGATCAAGTCGGCTTGAGCCTGATTATTTTTGTTCTGGTCTATACCGTCGTCTTTGGCGCGGGAATTTACTACATGCTACGCTTGATCAAATTAGGCCCTGCTTTTTCTACACCTTTAGATGCCGTGCAAGATACTGGTCCGGGGCATTTTAAAACCCCTTTACGTCCACTCAGTGCTGTTGAAGAATCTATCGATACCACTGATCCTTCTGCTCAAAATAGTAAGGAGAAACCACATGATTGATCTCGCTTTGGTTTGGGTCGGTATCATCGGGCTCGGTGTGCTCATCTATGTGGTTATGGATGGTTTCGACTTAGGTATTGGTATTCTGTTTCCCTTTATGAATGGAACGCAAGAACGCGATGTGATGATGAATACCGTTGCGCCCGTTTGGGACGGCAATGAAACATGGATGGTCCTAGGTGGTGCTGGGTTATTCGCTGCATTTCCTTTGGTCTATTCAACTGTTTTATCGGCACTGTATTTACCCATTATCTTTATGGTGGTTTCCTTGATTTTCCGCGGTGTGGCCTTCGAGTTTCGTTTCAAAGCCACGCGCACCAAATACCTCTGGGATCTCGCGTTTATCTGGGGCTCTATCTTATCGAGCTTTTTCCAAGGCGTGATTTTAGGGGCTTATATCCAAGGTATTCAGACCACCAGTGGTATTTACAGCGGTGGTGGATGGGACTGGTTCACGCCATTTACATGCTTTACAGGTCTAGGGGTCGTGGTGATGTACGCCACTTTAGGTTGTGGTTGGCTCATTTGGAAAACCGAAAAAGAGATACAGCAGCGGATGTTTCATCTCATGCCTAGGCTGATTATTGCTTTGCTCATCATCTTCGGTGCCGTGAGTTTGTATACGCCGCTGACCCATCCTGAAATTGCACAGCGTTGGTTCTCTCTGCCGAATCTATACTATTTTAGCCCAGTGCCAATTTTAGTCTTACTGTTTGTTGGCTTGATTCTATCTGCGTGCAAAAAGCAGCATGAACTAAAACCGTTTATCTATACTTTGGCTTTAGTCTTTTTGGCTTTTACTGGCTTCGTCATCAGCTTATGGCCCAATATTATTCCGCCATCGGTCACGATTTGGCAGGCCGCTGCACCTGAGTCAAGTTTGAAGTTCACCTTGGTGGGAGCTTCAATTTTAATCCCAATCATCATTGCCTATACCTTCTTGTCCTATTGGGTGTTCCGTGACAAAGTACGTATAGGGGATCAGGGTTATCATTAATTGAGGAGATAGACATGAAAAAATTTGTTGATCGACTCAGCCCACGATTATGGTTTATTTTATTGTGGTGCTTTGGCTTTATTTCTCTCGCACTGATTGCGGGTTTCTTTAAGTTGTTGCTGAGTTTTGCTTACTAAAGCCAGCCAAGCATTTTTTATGAATTAGGCACAGGACTTTCAATACATGTCCTGTGCCTTTTAATTGCAGCGAACCCATATGTATAAATCAGAAAAACTTGCGCTCAGCCTGAAACATTTGATTGAAAGTGGTTTTTGGAAAGCCAACGATAAACTGCCTTCTCTACGTCAACAAGCTGAAACATCGGGTTTTAGCCTGATGACGGTGATGAATGCCTATCAAGAACTCGAAGCGCAAGGGCTGATTTATTCACAAGAAAAACTCGGTTACTTTGTGACAGGCGATGCGCGCTCAGAAAACAACTCCAATAGTGTCATCCTCAACGAAAAAATTGAAATCAACTCTAAAATTTTCAGATACTTAAAATCGATCCAATCTGAACAAATGATTCCCTTTGGCATTGCCTTTCCCAACAGCCAACTGCTCTACTCTGCCAAACTGATGCAAACGTTGGGACAACGCGCCAAACACCGTCTTAGTTATGAACAGATGCCAAGTTTACCCCCCGGGAACTTTGAGCTGAGGAAACTGATTGCGCAGCGCTACTGTATGCAAGGGATTCCAACAGACCCGTCCGATATCGTAATTACCTCGGGCGGATTAGATGCCTTAAACCTTTCCTTACAAGCTATGACCCAACCGGGTGACTATATTTTACTTCAAAAAACAATATTTTATGGCGCATGGCAAGCGGCTGAACATTTGGGCCTAAAAGTCATTAGTATTCCGGAACATGAAGAACACGGTATTGACCTTGAGGCATTTAAAGATGCAATTGAACGTTATCCAATTAAAGTCTGTTTGCTGATGCTCAACAGTCACAACCCAATTGGTTTTACGGTCAGTGATGACATCAAATATCAACTGGCAAAGCTACTGCATGAGCGCGATATTTATTTAATTGAAGACGATGTTTATGAAGAACTTTATTTTGATCATAAAAAACCGCTGTCGATGAAATACTTTGATCAGAAAAATTTGGTTTTACACTGCTCTTCTTTTTCAAAAACTTTAGGTGCGGGTTTTCGGATTGGTTGGGTCTATGCGGGTAAATTTTCGGAGCATATTCAGCATCTACAGCTGATGAGCACGCTTTCCGTCAACTCGTTTATTCAAAATGCCTTGGTCGATTATTTATCGCATCGACACTATGAAAAGCACTTAAAAACCTTACGCAACACCTTAAAGCGCCTCAAGAATCAGTATTACACTTATTTATCTGAACATTTGTCTGAAGATTATCAAATTCATTATTATCCATCGGGCTATTTCTTATGGATTACTTTGCCCGAGCAGATCAATGGCAATTTAATTTATGAGCAGCTTTTAGAGAAAAATATCAGCATTGCGCCCGGCTCATTATTTTATCAAACGGATAATATCCCACATCATATTCGGATCAATTGTTCATTTGAAATCAATGAACGTATTCAAAATGCCTTAGATGCCTTGATCCAATGTATTTATCCAGAAGCCTTTGAATAAAAGTTGAATGGTTTAAATCAAGGCTGATTTAAACCATCTTTTTATTTGAAGAGACTCACTGCCCATACTGCAAATATCACTATCCCATAGATAAAATGACATGATCAAATCGGATCATATCATTCCTCTCAAGCTAGGTATAAGATTTCTCAGCACTCATATTTTGAAAATAGGTGCGATAGATATAGACACAGCCAAGTGAAAAACCAGCCATCAGGCCAGATGCCATGGGTAAATGCATCACACTGTCTTGTGGAAAGACGAAAACCAAAAATGGAAAGGCATATACTGCTGGAATTCGCATATCAAAGAGCTTGAGCAAAAGAAACATCAAGGGCATATATATGAGGGTGAGCAAGATCCAATCTTGAATCCACAACTGCATAAGCACAGCCATTGAAATCGACAGTGTCAACACAGCAACCTGCTTAAGATACATTTTCAACGAATACATCATCATATTTAATGATTCGTACACCACCACTGTAATCGGTGGAATCAGTGCCATCGCTTCAACCTTGAAAATAGCAGCGAGTGCAAAAACAATTAAAGTAATACTGGCATATACACCTATTTTTCGTCGATCAAAATTGCCTTTTCTCTCCACGCCTTGGTTCAGTTTAAAGAGCACAACACCCAACATCAGGATAAAACTGGTGGCAAAAATCGAAATCAAAAACGATATTTCATAGGCTTGGGTCACAATCGGCAAGAAACCTGTGGCCAGTGCAGGTAGTAATATATAGTTAAACATCCGCATCACGAGCAACATGGCACAGAGAACCAAAACCAGTTTGAACAGATATGAAATCGGCATCAAGTTAATACAGAAGCCTATAACAGCGGTCAGACTCGGTAAAATAAAAATTTTATCTGGCTGATTCAGCCACTGTTTATCTCGATAGACCCACAGCCCAACCGCCATCGCCGCCATTTCAGGCAGAATAATTTCACGGTCATTCAGGGCATAGGCAACCGCCACCATAAGCCCTATAAAGACAAAGGCCACTAGATAGCTTTTGGGACTTAAGATTGTCTTTGCATGTGACATAGGATTCATATTCGATTCCTTATTGATTTAAAACGATATAAAGCCAAGTAAATACTTCGTCACTGCAATCAGCGATGGCGCAAATAGCACCATAATGATTCCTGAAATAATCATCGAGAGACTGGCAATGACGCCTTCCAATTCATGCCGCTGTCTTGCCCGAGCTATGCCCATAGCATGTGCGGCATTACCTAGTGCTGCGCCCGAAGCAAGATGATTTTTATATTTCATCCAAAGCAAAAGGAGGTCTCCCAACAACATACCGACCAAACCTGTAATCACAGTAAATAGCGGAATCAGGCTGATAGAGCCCCCCACTTTTTCGGTAAGCACCAAAGCGAAAGGAATCGAAATGGAACGCGCCAACAGGCTATTTTTAACGATGTCATCAAAATCCAATAGGCTCGCCAAAAACCAACTGCTGAAAATACCCACCAACATGGCGAGGCTAGAACTGAAGAGCAACACTTTAAAATGTTGCTGAATCATGCGGCGATAACGAAAAACAGGAATAGCAAAAGCCACTGTGATTGGACCGAGCATGGCCACCAAATATTGGGTATAAAAGTAATAGTCTTGGAACTGATGCTGTAAAAGAAAGATCAGTACGATGCTCAAGCTAGGAACAACAATAATGGGGGATAAATAGATTTTTTGTGTTCGAACAAAGAGCCTCTTTGCCATGAAATAGCACAGCACGGTCCAAACCAAGTAAAAAATTCCCCAGAATTCAGTCATTCTGATCTTCCAGTTTTGGTTCTTGATTTAGCTCTGGCTGCTTTAACAACAACCGCACGCTATATACAGAAACCATCATCACTAAAGCGGTGCTGATTAAAATCACCAGCAGAATTTTCCAACCACTGGCAATCAATAAATCCTGATATTGAATCACGCCGACCACCGGCGGAATGAAAAACAGCAGTAATTCCGCCAGTAACAGTTCTGCACCGCGTTCAACGTGGGCTAATTTCAACCACTTCATTTCAAGTAAGAACAACAGCAGAAAAAAACCTAACACCCCTGATGCCACAGGCAAATTCAACAGCTTTTGCAAGACATAAGCACAGCTCCAAACGGCCAAAATAATGATGATTTGGCAGCTCGCGGTTTTTAGCGTCTTCAGCCGAGTTCGGTCATCCAACATCTTAATTTATGTCCGCATATGCCCGCGCTTTAAATGGCTGAATCGAGACACGTTTGTAGGTTTCTAAAAAAGATTCATGCTCCAAACGCAAATCCAGATAAGTATTCAGAATTTCTTCGAGCACATCGGGAATATCTTCTGCAGGAAATGATGGCCCTAAAATATCACCGATGGATGCATCATGATCTGAGTTACCGCCTAAACTAATTTGGTAATATTCAGCGCCTTTTTTATCGACACCTAGAATACCAATATTGCCGACATGGTGGTGTCCACACGCATTCATACAGCCTGAAATGTTCAAATCAACCTTGCCTAAATGATATAAAGCATCCAGATCATCAAAACGGCGAGCTATCGCCTCATACACCGGAATAGATTTGGCATTTGCCAATGAACAAAAATCGCCACCTGGACAGCAAATCATGTCAGTCAGAAAGCCAATATGCGCACGAGCCAAATTGCCACGATCTAAGACTTGCCACAGTTCAAACAGATCCTTTTGGCGTACATCGGTTAAGGCAATATTTTGCTCATGCGTGGTTCGCAGCTCACCAAAGGTATATTGGTCAGCCAAATCTGCAATTAAACGCATTTCATCGGAAGTCATATCCCCCGGTGCTACACCCGCCCGTTTTAAGCTGATTGTGACTATGCGGTAGCCCGCGACTTTATGTGCATGGGTATTGATACTGAACCAGTGTTTAAACTTCGGATACTGTTGGAACAACGCCTCAAAATTTTCCGCATCTAAAGCTTCATAGGCAAACGGTCGAAATACGGCATCCATTTGCGCTAAAACACTAGGCTGAACTTTGAGCAGTGTTTGAGTATGTGCAAACTCAGCTTCCACTTTTTCCGCAAAGCCAGCTGGAGTGAGGGCTTTCACTAAAATTTTAATACGCGCTTTGTATTTATTATCACGGCGACCATGCAGGTTATATACGCGCATAATGGCATCTAAATAAGCAATTAAGTCTTCACGAGCTAAAAATGGCTTAATGACATGTCCCGCTAAAGGTGTACGTCCAAGCCCACCACCGACTTTAATTTGATAGCCCAATTCTCCTGCTTCATTTTCCACCAGATAAACCCCAACATCATGGAAGGTCGTGGCAGCACGATCTTGTTCAGGGTGTGCACAAACTGCAATTTTGAATTTACGCGGAAGGAATGAAAACTCTGGATGAAAAGTACTCCACTGACGAATCAGTTCACAGGTGGGACGCGGGTCTGTGAGCTCGCCCTCAACTACACCTGCATACTGGTCTGTGGTGGTGTTTCGAATACAGTTGCCACTGGTCTGAATAGAATGCATGTGTACCGTAGCGAGTTCCTGCAAAATATCAGGAACATCTTCAAGCTGCGGCCAATTCAGTTGAATATTTTGACGCGTAGAAATGTGTGCATAACCACGGTCATACTTCTGTGCAACCTCAGCCACCTTCCGCAGTTGTGCTGAGTTCATTAAGCCATAAGGCACTGCCAAACGTAGCATGGGAGCATAGCGTTGAACATATAAACCATTTTGTAAGCGTAAGGGACGATATTCTTCTTCAGTCAGTTTTCCCTCTAAATAACGCTGGGTTTGGTCGCGAAACTGTGCGACACGTTCATTTAATAAATTTTGATCAAAGTCTGTATATAAAAACATGGGGATGACCTAGGTATATGCATCAATATGAAAGAAAAGCTGTTTTGAATGGGAGATCAAAAATGCAAGTTAGGCGAAAAAAGTCGCCTGCTTTCGGGACACGCCATGTTGTAGACAGGTCTGCATATACTCGGCATAGACCGATAACTTTTCATAAATATGCTCGGCATAGAACATATCTTCAACCAACTGGGTCGCTTGCTGCTGGTTATAACTGCCATAACTCAACAATAACTGCGCATTCAATGTGGCGAATTTTTCACATAAATCGATATATTGCTGATCTTTGTTTTTAAAGAACAATTTCCGCATATTCCATTCACTACTGTCGATGATGGCATCTTGTGGATGGGTAGAAATATAGTTAATTTTGACTTTAAAAAACTGTTCCAGCTCCGCAAGTTTTTGTGTATTGAGCGCTAATGATGTCACCAAAAAAATCTGAGAGACATCAGTTCGACATAGTGCTTTGATCAATGAAAAATAGAAAAAATCGACATCATTTAATACGCTATCACTCAAATCTAAATAAACATTGAGTGCCTCAAGTACATCATCTATTTTTAGGTTTTGTTTTTGCTCTGCTTGATAGTAACGATTGAGGATATTAAGTACGGTTGGCGTTGCAGGACTGCTATAAATCACAGGATGGTTCAAATTTGCCAAGATAAAAGGCGCAAATAAAAATGCGACCTCGGCATGTTCTGCTTGAATGGCAGACTGCACAATATACTGAACTTTAGCGCTTGAAAAATCACGTAAAACTTTAGCACGTAACAAAGTCGCTTCTAAGTTTAAATACTGCTGCGCAAGTAGATGTTGCAGTTGATCTGAAAGACTCTGCCCCTCAACCAATTCAGAAATTGTATTCAGTTGCTGTGTTATAAACATTACGCCACCATCAAGATTGTGATCCCTTCTTGAATCAAATTTTCAGCTAGTTTGGTGCGAATGAGTAGCTACAGTAAGGCTTGAAAAAACTATAACAGCGTGCCTCCTTCTCAAGTTTTATGGGTACAAAACCATCAAAATTAGAAAAATAAATTCGCTATTTAAATAGAAGCCAATCCGATCATGGCGTTATTTTGAGTGCCTAAAAATTCAGAAACTACTCTTCTCTTTTCCTATTTCAAGCTGACTGTTTAGCCATTGAATCTAAAATGGAATATAAAAAGGAGAATAAAAGTTATGGCTGACAAGACACTTCTAAAGTTGTTTTGATCCGTTCTAACACAACGGTGGTTTTAAACCATTGCACATTGGCATTATGATGAAAAAGCTGATCACATAAGGCTTGAAACCGGCTCATACTTGGCACCATAAGTACCAGCATAAAATCTGCCTCGCCTGTTACGTAATAACACTGCTGCACTTCTGGAATTGAAAAACTTGCTTTCAACTCGTCAAGGTCAGTCACGTGGGTTTGATTGACGCGAACCTCAACAAAAATCGTAATCACTTGCCCCAATTTGTCTGGATCAAGCACCGCGGTATTGCCAATAATATAGCCTCTGTCTCTTAATTTTTGAATGCGACGTTGTACCGAGGCAGTTGATAAATGCACTAAATCGGCCAATTCTCGGAGTGGCGTTAAGCAATCTTTTTGCAGATGCTCCAATAAAGCGAAATCAAATTTATCCAATTGCATGAGCAGCTTCCTGCGAGAAATTTTCTCATTCAAAATAATAATTACAAGCCATTTTATCAATAGGATTGCAATAAAATATCATCCATCCATACAGTTTTAGAACCGCCTATGTCTACGCATCCCAATACAGCACTTGGTATTAGCTTAAATGTCACGGCCTCGGTATTATTTGCTTTAATGTTTGCCTATACCTCACTTTTGGGCACGCTGGCAGGTACAGAAATTTACGGCTGGCGCATTGTATTGACTATTCCATGCCTGACGCTTTTTATTTGGCTCAAAGGCAATTGGCCTCAAGTGATTGTTATTTATCGCCGCTTCTACCAAGAGCGCTTTTTCTTTTTAACGCGAATTTTATCTTCGTTTTTAATTGGGATTCAATTATGGCTGTTTATGTGGGCACCCAGTCACGGCTATGGACTGGATGTTTCACTCGGTTATTTTATGATGCCGATTAGCATGGTGATTGTCGGTCGGATTGCCTTTAAAGAGCGAATGTCACGCTTTCAGCAACTGTCCTGTATTTTTGCAGTGCTGGGGATCTTGAACCTCTTGGCGATTTCTCAAACACTGGCGTGGCCCACTCTACTGATTTGCTTAGGTTATCCGATCTATTTTTGGCTCAGACAAAAAACGGAGACGAATAATATAGGCGGACTTTGGTTTGACATGATGCTGAGTCTCCCTGTCTGTATTTTCTTTATCATGCAAGGCAGTATCGTCACAGAAAGCCTATCTGAAAGCTCACATACGCTTTGGCTCATTTCAGGACTTGGACTAATCAGTGCACTGGCTTTGGCATTTCAGTCCTTATCTGCCCCGCATTTAAACTTAAGCCTGTTTAGACTGTTGGTTTATGTTGAACCAATATTGTTAGTGGCCGTTTCAATCACCTTAGGGGAAAGCATTACTTCAGCAGAATGGCCAACCTATATCGCCATTTGGCTCGCAGTTTTTACCCTCATGCTTGAAGGATTACGCAGCTTTAAAAAGAATCGTAAACTTGCAACATAGGCATTTTTTATGCATATTTTCCTCTAGATCGCTTAAATTTAGCCGTCTAGACATGTTTTGGTGCTGAATCGAGAACTGACTTTCTGATTGTATTTAAATGGCTATTTGACTCAGTGAGTGACGTGCTGACAATTCATATTTAAAACGACATAGAGTGAATTACAGCGAACCTTTTAAATGATGATGCTGCCTCACAATACTATTCAATAAACTGGAAAAGTTGATTGCAGGTTGGCTATGCAAATCCGCCTTGAAGGCAATACCGAGTCCAATCGTAGCGGTCTTATTCTTCAGGTATTTATATTTAATCCCTTCAATTTTGAGCTGTTGGGTGGACTCAGGCACCAAAGAAATGCCCAAATTCGCCGCAACCAACGATAAAATTGAAACAATCTGAGGGGCTTGCTGTCCAATTTTAGGCGTGAAGCCATGCTGTTGGCAGCTATTTAAAATCGCGGCATACAGCCCCGCACTCACCTCTGGTGGAGAGACAATAAAGCTTTCATGCTTAAATTCTGCCAAATCTACTACCTCATCTTCTGCGGAATATTGAATCGGTAAGGCTGCAATCAATTTTTCATCGATCAAATTACGAATCGTAATGGCTTTAGGATACTGTGCAGGTGGTCGTACAATTGCAATGTCTAATTCATTATTCAATAAACTTTCAATCAAAATCAAAGAATTGGCTTCTTTTAATACCAAATTCACCTGAGGGTATTGCTGTTGAAATACTTGAATGGCTGTTGGAATTAAAGAGTTTAAAATTGAAGTGCCTGTAAAGCCAAGCCGTAGTTCTCCCAATTCGCCATTGGCCGTACTTTGGGTCAATTTCACCGCATTTTTCAGTTGGTTCTGAACGGGCAAGACCATTTTAAGAAAAGTTTCCCCTGCTGGTGTCAGAGCTACACCATGAGAGTAGCGATAAAAAAGTTCAACGCCGATTTCCCTTTCCAATTTTTTAATTTGCATACTCAACGGTGGCTGACTTATGCCAAGACGTAAGGCTGCTTTAGAGAAACTTTGCTCTTCCGCGATAGCAATGAAATATTGAATATTGCGCAGCTCCATATATTAAAGCTATACCATTATTGAGTTATATATATTATACATATATGTATGTAGTTATTAAAATAAAGCTTCTCTCCATTTTAAATCCGCCATGTTATGAAACTGAGCTCTTCACTAGAAGCAGATTGGTCTACCCCTCAACAGCCGATGCCACAGACCATCAGCCAAGGTACAGTTGAATATAAAAGAGCGGGCATGGCGCTGTTTTTGTTGGGCTTTGCCAGTTTTTCACTGATCTATTGCGTACAACCCTTACTACCGAACTTAAGTCAGAGCTTCCATATTGCACCCAGTGCAAGTGCTCTAGCACTGTCCTTAACCACAGGCTTTTTAGCCATGTCAATCGTGCTATCCAGTGCTTTTTCACAAACATTGGGCAGAAAAGGCCTCATGTTTTTCTCTATGCTTTTGGCTTCTATACTCAATGTGGTATGCGCAGTTTCACCGAGTTGGCATGTGCTCATGGTTTCAAGAAGCTTAGAAGGTTTTGTTCTAGGTGGAGTTCCCGCTGTTGCAATGGCTTGGATTGCAGAAGAAATTAGCCCCAAAAACCTAAGTAAAACCATGGGGTTATATATTGCAGGCACAGCATTTGGCGGCATGATGGGACGTGTTGGCATGGGCATTTTGACCGAGTTTTTCTCGTGGCGTATTTCCATGGCCATTCTCGGCGTCATCTGTCTGTTCTGTGCATTAGGTTTTTTGAAACTCTTACCCAATTCACGAAATTTCATTGCCCAGCAAAGTATTTCTTTTAAGTTCCATATACATGCATGGTATGCACACTTAAGTCATACACGGCTGTTAAAAATCTATGGGATTGGCTTTTTACTCACCAGTGTATTTGTCACGCTGTTTAACTATGTCACCTTCAGACTGTTTGCAGCACCATATCATTTAAGCCAAACCCAGATTAGCCTCATTTTTTTATCTTATAGTTTGGGTATTATTTCCTCTTCGATTGCAGGCAATATTGCAGACCGAATAGGCAAAAAGCAGGTAATGATTTTGGGCTTTTTGTGCATGCTCTTAGGCGTGCTACTCACTCTTTCTGCCTCGTTGTTTTTGATTATTCTCGGGATTGGCTGTGTGACCACTGGCTTTTTCATTGCCCATGCCATTGCCAGCAGTCGTGTTGGAGAGCTCGCAACATTCAATAAAGGTCATGCCACTTCCTTGTATCTGCTTTTTTATTATTTAGGTTCAAGCATTATAGGTGCCTATGGCGGAAATATCTGGCAAAGCCATGGCTGGAATGGCATCGTTATATTAAATATTTTTCTGATTCTAATTGCACTCATCGTTATTTTTTCAATAAAACCGCTTCATTCTCCATCTGTTACCCATTAGGAACATCTACATCATGCAACAACACTTATTTGTCTACGGTACTTTAGGGCCAAACAAACCCAATGCTCATATTTTAGAAGTGATTGCCGGTACATGGAGCAAAGGTTCTGTGAAAGGTTTGCTTAAGGAAGCGGGTTGGGGTGCAGAACTTGGCTTTCCTGGGCTAATGCTGAGCCCAGATGGACCAACTGTTGATGGATATATATTTAGTTCAGAGCAATTAGAGACGCTGTGGAACAGCTTGGATGAATTTGAAGGAAGTGAATATCAGCGTGTTTTAACTGAGGTCACTTTAGAGAATGGGCGAATACAACAGGCTTATGTTTATGCGTTAAACCCAAATACATAAAAAGCATGACATCATATCGTTAGCGTATAAATGTTGTGCATACATCGAAAACTTGTGTGGTATTTGAATGTTGTCCCTAATATTCAAATACCCCTAATTTTTTGAATCCCTTAACCTCATTATCAAATTCATGCAAAGTTCTGTTTTTCTAACCATGCCTGCAAGCCAGACCAACTCTTAAAGTCATCCACCGCACGTACGATACAATTTGGATTACGTTCTAATAGCATTTTACTTAAGGCGCTGCCCGGCCCAATTTCTAAGACAACATCAGGCTGATTTTCTTGTATTGCACTTAAACAAGCATCCCAATCAATCGCATGATTCATTTGGTGAATTAACGCATTCACTGCGTCTGTAGTCTTAAAAAACTTATGTCCACCCGAACCGCTAATCATGGCCGTACATAAACGAGCAAAGTCTTGCTGCTGTAAAACCTGCTGATAGGGCTGAACCGCGGCATCCATACATACAGTATGCGATGCTATGGTGACATTCAAGCGTTTAACAAAACGTGTTCCTCTCAATTCGAGTTGCTGAGCCAGCTGCTGTAAATTGGCATCAGCCCCACCCACGACAAAACTACTATCACTCAGTTTGATGGAAAGTGCGGTTGACGTTTCAGTCAACAACGGTTCAAGCGTATTAAGATTGATACCTTGAACGGCCATTAAGCCACTTGCGTGCTGAGTGGCTGAAGACATCAACGAGGCACGCTGCTGGGCTAAATACAGGCCTTGCTCTAGGCCTATCTGCGTAGCACAAATAAGTGCGCTTAACTCTCCGAGTGAATAACCTGAGAAGCTCATAAGGTCTTCAATCTCAGGTTTTAACTTTTGCCAACGACACCATTGCAAAGCAAAAATAAAAGGCTGCGCGAACTCATTCGGATACAGATCCGCTTCGGTTAAATCGGAACAAAATAGCTTCGGCAAATGCTGCTTTAAAATATCTGATACATGAAGCTCACCGGCCAGAGTCAGCAGCTCTTGCACATGCGCTAAGCTTTGGAGTCCTTGCCCACTAAATATGATTGCGAAATTCATGTTCCACCTTCAGCATGAACAAAGTCACCCCCAATAAATCAGCACTGCCCCCCGGACTTAAGCGATGCTGAACGAAATAATCTTCCACTTTAGCCACATCTTGCATCCAATTGTGTTGTAACACACCACCACGGCCCAAAAACTGCTTAGCTAGATCCTGCACAATATATAAGGCAGATAAACCACCACGCCAAACAATATTGGTATCTTGTACATAGGCCATAAGACTGAATAAGGTCTGAGTTGCAGCCTGCTGTGTATTGGCTGTTTTGGTATAAATGTCGATATACGTTGGCAAGGCAACATCCATCACCGTTTTAAAACCTGAAGCCACTTCTTCAATCGCCCCTGTGATGCCATATTGACTACGCATACGTTGCCCATGACTGTTGGGATTTCGCTCTAAATGATGTAACAGTTCATCCTGCCAAGTGCTTTGAATTTTTTGACTGATCGAGCCTGCATTCAAGGGACTATTATCTGCTAGACATTGCCCGACTGCTGCACTGGCAAAACCTAAATTAAAAATCGCCCCTTTATGGGTATTGATCTGCTGAGTTGCAATCATCATTTTTTGTTCAGCTAAAATGCCACACTGGCGAATCTCGTCAAAATCGACATCGTGATACCCATTCAAACATTGTGCCTGAAAATAGCCCTGTAAAGCATCCACACTACATTGGAACAAGCTAAAGTCCATGTCACGATGACTGCCCTGCGAACTTGGGCAAACCAAACCGGGCTTATGTTCTAAACTGGCTTCATCCAATAACGCCATACATGCCAAACAGTCTAAAGTTTCAGCAGTAGTGATAATGCTTGGACATAAAACTTCATGTGGTTGTGGTATCTGCATATTCAAGCTTCCTTTCGAATAATTGTTCTAATCTCAGCATCTCGACACGCTGAATTCCTTTTACGATCACTTGCTGTTTCATTTCAGAAAAAACCGCAATTAGTTCATTAAATGACACATGCCAGTCCGGATGGATTTGAATCTCGCCATCTAACTGAATAGAACTCTGGGCTTGGACTTGTTGAATGAACTGTAAAATTTCCGGTACATCATGTTGATGCTGTGGATACAACAACAGATCTAAGTCTGAAGTCGGTCTGACATAAGCCTCCTGCGTAAGAGACTGGTAGGCATAGGAGCCATAGACATACACTTTGCAACCCAATTGTTCTAAGTTGTCTGCAAAATCACTCCACACTTTAGGTTGTAGGAGCTGCGAGTCAGCTTCTAACAAAGCCTGTAGAGAAAGTGGTCGAGTGATCTGCTCGATCTCGTGTTTCTCTACTAAGCACGCCACACGATATTTATAACCCTCAAGCAAGCAGTTGATCGCCAGCTTCACTTGTCCCGTATCCACATCTTCCTGCCGACAAACGGTCATTGGAATATGTTGATTCAACAACTGATACACCTTTTGTTTCACTGTTTCTGGTAAAGAAACATCTAAAAAATGTAGGGTTGCTGAATCACGAAGATAAGCTAAGTCATGACGATCCATATCTGCTTCCTTAACTGTGGACAACTTTCTCGATGATGGTATTACACAACACACGTCCTTGACGCTGCTGCCCCACCACACGGCGTTGATCTGTCATATAACTGTCCAGATGTTGCTGTTGCTTTAATAATGCTTGGCTGACCCAGTCGGTCTCCAAATCTGGCCAAATAGCATTGATTGCGCCCATTTTGTAAAAGTTTTCTGCCCCTGGGGCAAAAATAGCTGAGCTTTGTGACAACTCTTTTAACTTTTCGACTGGAATTTTAGTTACCCGTGCCATCGCATTTAAGTCCATGACTTTCACTTGCGAATCACTGAGTGCATAAACTTCGTTTGCCATTAAGCCATAAGAAAGGAAGCCGCCACTGACCGCTTGACCAAAAATAATCGCGAGATTGGCATGTCCACTTCTGCGCAGTAGATCAACACAAGATGCCAAATGCGCGAAGGTACGGTTTAAGCACAATAACTCATCCGCACGGGAAAGATCTTGGCCTTGCGTATCCACAATAAATACCACGGGAGTTTTATTGCCTTGTTGTACCAATTTCAAAATTTCTGAGGATAATTGAATGGCAATGTCTTGATTGATGGGCGCTGCATTAACTGTACCCAAAATCCGTACTGGACCTGCATCCGTCTGCGCATTACCCTTAATCACATAACCTTCGATCTGATAATCCAGTTGACGCGGAAACAACTGTTGTAAAAGTAATTCTGTATTCATGAGCTCATCCTTGCTTTAACAACACAACTTCATGGGCAGACAACATCGGAATTTTTTCTGGCTGTGAAATTCCCATGTCATGCCAAATCTGTAAACCATCATTTTTACCAAACCAGCGTTGGTACTGCTGCTCAAGCTGTTGCTGCTGTTGCAATAATTGTTCTAAGTTTAAAGGAGCAGCTTTGGCGTCTAGTTGCGTTAAAATCGCATCACGAATATCTGCAATATCATCCTCGACCAAAGCCTGTACATGGTTCAGTAAATAACGATGTTTACCGCCTGTAACGCGCCAAACCAGAGCACGGTCTTTCGAGTCAAATTCTTCTACGCCTTTCACTGTTTCAATCACTTCTGGGCCAGACAGTGCCAAACGCCCTTCTTCCGTCATGATGATGGCACTGCTCAAACAGGCACTGATGCCCATCCCACCGAAAGCGCCACAGGTTCCGCCAATCACGGTAATAATGGGAATGCCTGCATTTCTTACCTGCAACATGGCACGCATAATTTCGGAAATGGCAATGAGACCTGCATTGGCTTCATGCAGACGCACACCACCTGAGTCGACAAAAAACAGTACCGCTTGCGCTTGATCTTGAATGGCTTTATGCAAGAGACCGACAATTTTCGCCCCGTGGATTTCACCCACAGCCCCACCCATGAATTGACCTTCTTGAGCCATGATATGCACTGGTGTTCCGTTTAAACGCGCTGTACCAATAATCACGCCATCATCAAAACTACCTGGAATATCCAAAGCAGACAGGTGTGGGCTAACTTCAATTTCAGCCGGTTTGAGTATTTCATTAAAACTCTGAGCATCGACGACCGCTTGAATACGCGCACGTGCGGTTTTTTCATAAAAACTATTTTTGAGCATCACTTGATCCATGTTCTATACTCCCTTAAACATAGATATTGCTTGGCTTAAGCGTAGATTCACCACCGCTGGGGTCGCGCCCATATCATTTAACTGAAATTTAAGCCCTGCTACCGCATGACGTTGTGCAAACTCGTTCAGTACAGACTGCCAAACATGTTGAAAACCGACGGCTGATGTCGTGACTTCAATCTGACAAATATCCGCCTGATCATGCTGTGAAACCAAAACTTCTAAATTTCCAGAACCAACCACACCACAAATGACTGCCGCTTGTTCAGCGCTCAGCGGTGTTGATTGCAATTCAAATTTTAATTTTTCCATGTCGATCACCAATTTCTGAAACGGCTTGGCGGGTTGTATAAACCACCTGACCATTTAACTAAATCTTTTACTGATTTTGCTGCCAACAAATCACGGCTGACTTGGGTGGGATCAATGCCTAAATCTTCTGGGCGTTGAATAATCCCACGCTTGCGTAACTCATCCACTTTGGCCGTATCGCGTTTCATGCCAACAGGGGTATAACCTGCAACACCACGGATGGCTTGCTCGCGTTCTTCTGGTGTACGACACAACAACAGGTTGGCAATCCCTTCCTCCGTCACAATGTGTGTGACATCTTCACCATAAATCATGATAGGTGGCAGTTCGCTGTCCATTTTTTCTTGCAATTGCCACGCATCAAGTTCTTCGACAAAAACGGGATGCATATGCTCACGATAGGTTTCAACGGTTTGCACCACCAGTTTGCGACCTTTAATGAGTTTGCCATCCACTGCTTCACGGCCTGCTTTGGTATAGGCATAACTGGCATGACGACGCCCGTGCGGATCAGAACCCATATTCGGTGCACCACCAAAACCCGAAATACGGTCTACAGTTGCGGTTGAACTGTTGCCTTGTAAATCAATCTGTAAAGTCGAACCAATGAAGAGATCGCAGGCATATAAACCCGCAGTTTGACTAAAAGCACGATTGGAGCGCATGCTGCCGTCACTACCTGTAAAGAACACATCTGGACGTTCTTTAATATAATCTTCCATCCCCACTTCAGAACCAAAGCTATGAATCGATTCGACAAATCCACTTTCAATGGCAGGAATTAAAGTCGGGTGCGGATTCAAAGCCCAATTGGTACAAATCTGTCCCTTTAGTCCTAAGGATGCCCCATAGGTAGGCAGTAACAATTCAATCGCCGCGGTATCAAAACCAATACCATGATTTAAACGTTGAATTTGATATGGTGCATAAATACCTTTAATAACCATCATCGCCATTAAAATTTGCACTTCGGTAATTTGTGCAGGATCACGGGTAAACAAAGGTTCTATATAGTTATGCTTGGGACTTTCGATATAAAAATCGACCCAATCCGCAGGTACATCGACACGCGGTAACTTATCGACAATTTCATTAACCTGCACAATCACAATACCGCTTTTAAATGCTGTCGCTTCAATAATCGCGGGCGTATCTTCCGTATTCGCACCTGTATAAAGGTTGCCCTCACGGTCAGCCGCATGTGCCGTAATCAGGCAGACATTTGGCGTCAGATCGATAAAGTAACGCCCATACAGCTCGAGGTAAGTATGGATCGAACCAATACTGATTTTTTGCTGCTGAACCAATTGTGCTAGACGTAAACTTTGTGGGCCTGCAAAGGAAAAATCGACCTTAGAAGCAATGCCTTTTTCAAAGACATCAATATGACTGGGTAAAGCCAATACTGACTGCACGATATGTAAGTCATGAACCACCTCTGGATTACACTGACTTAAACTCTTTGACAAAAAGTCGGCCTGCTTTTGGTTATTACCTTCTAAACAAACGCGATCACCACTGGAAATTACCGTTTCCAAAAGTTCAATCACCCGAGCATGCTCAACTTGTTTTGCAAAGCCTTTTTCTTTGGCAAGATTCAACTTTTCTTGTCTACGGGTGCGCTGCTTATCCCATAAGCGCGTCTTAACCATTTGGTTCATAGGGTCACCTTTATGCTGTGCTTAGCCGAAGATGGCATTAATTGTGAGAAAAAATACAGAGGGTCCAAGTAAGCAACCAAGACCGGTATAGAAGGTTGCGACCAATGCACCATAGGGTACTAAACGCACATCAGTTCCTGCCAAACCTGCTGCTGTACCACTGGTCGTTCCCGCCATTCCACCAAAAACCATGGCAGAACGTGGACTTTTGAGATACATAAATTTTGCGAACAACGGCGTACCCACCATGAAAAACACCGCCTTGATCAAACCAATTGCAATTGATAATGCAATCACTTCTGAGCTTGCACCAATGGCTGAACCTGTTACTGGTCCAACAATATAGGTCATCGCACCTGCGCCAATCGTGGTCATCGAAACGGGATCTTTATAGCCCATCAACCAGGCCACCATTGCACCAATCAAAAATGGAATCACGCAACCCAGTGCAAGCGCGATCAAGCCCACTTTTCCTGCTTTTTTCACTTCTTTGACGTCGACTTCAAACGCCGTTGATGCGATGGCCAAATCACGAATCATGGCACCACCGAGTAAAGCAAAACCTGAGAAAATAGCGATATCTGAAATGCCCTTTTCACCTTGAGTATAAATCCCTGCAAAATAAGCCAAGACTAACCCCATAGTGATGGCAATGGCTGAGCTTTGTAACTTCCCTTTGGTAAGATATTTAGACAAAAGATGCGACACATACATCATCAACCCAGTCACTGCGAGCGCCGCGACGAGGGAATTTTTGGTAAAAACCGTAATTATTTCTTCCATTGCGTTTCTTCCTTGTAACCGTACAACTGATTGTTATTTCGTGTTATGACAACACCCTTGTCCTTAAGCGGCTTTTTCAGTCTGCTCTACAGCCCATTCATAGCTGTCATAATCGCCACTGGATTTATTCAACCAACGAATCACCAAGACGGTACCAATCAAAGATGCAAGCGAAACAATCAGACCTAACATCCCGCCCGACATAGCAGCAACTACGTTTTGACCTGCCGACATGGCAACCACAATCGGGATATACATACCTGACCAGTACAACACACCAAATTGAGTCACTTGTGGTAAGTGCCCACGTTTAGCTAACAGTTCCTTCGATAGAATTAATAAAATCATGGCGATGGCCACACCACCTACATTGGCTTGGACACCAAGGGCAATCCCGAGGGCATTGCCTAGATAAACACCAAGTAAATGGCAGACTGCCAATATGGCTGTTCCGTAAATAATCATTGCTGAATCCTCCCTGGATCATGCAGCGCTTCTAATAATCTGACTTATAATTTGCTATAGTTATAGCTTATCTGTATCCAGTGTACAATGCTTTGTACTCAAATAAACATAAATTGTATACAATTTTTGGTGATGTATGACTTCAATTGCGGAACTTCCTCTTTCTATTCAAATTAGTAAAAAGTTAGAGGATGATATTATTTATGGCTTTTTCCTACCTGGGACTAAGCTAGATGAACAAGAGCTTTGCGACCGCTATGGTGCTTCACGCACCCCGATTCGTGAGGCATTAAAGCTATTGGCCGCTGAAGGTTTAGTTGAAATTCGCCCACGTCGTGGTGCAATTATTCCAGCCATTAATTCACTTACCCTTTGTGAAATGTTCGAGGTGATGGCTGAATTAGAAGCCATGTGTGGACGTTTAGCAGCACGGCGCATTCAACCTGAAGAAAAGCAAGAATTACAGCGCTTACATCAGTTATGCCAAGACTATTTAAATCAGAACGACTCAGAAAATTATTATGAGGCCAACCGTTTATTTCACTTTGCCATTTATCAAGCCAGTCATAATGCCTTTTTAATTGAACAAGCATGTACCTTGCACAAACGTTTGCACCCCTACCGTCGCCTACAACTCCGCGTTAACCATCGAATGAATCATTCATTTTCAGAGCATAGCGCAATCTTAGAGGCCATTTTTTCAGGTCATGAACAAGAAGCTGAGGCCTTGCTGAAAGCGCATGTGGTGATTCAAGGTGAGAAATTTACGGACTTTATTTCAACCTTAGAGCATTTAAATACTTAACTAAAAACTGGACTTGTTTGAGCTGAGTTGTTCATGCTTTTTGATGTTTAGCTTCATGTTTAAGACCATTCATGTAGCGAAGATAAATACCAAGAAATACGTATCGATTTCTTGGTATTTTTTCTTGATGAGTGCCTTGATTAGAGCAGTATCAGGCCCCTCTCCTTCCTAAAAACTCACCGAATTGAAATCAAAAAGTGGCTTGAAAGATGCGCAACTGCCCTGCGTATAATGATGTGATATAGAAATCAGCACCCAGATGACATATGATGTCTTATATCCAGTTTTATATTGAATACTTTCTTATGTCGACTCTCAAAGTAACCTGTGCCGAAAAATATGTCTTAATTGATCAAGCATTTCAATTCGATTTTCCTGTGCAATACAGCGAATTTCAGCAACTCGATCAAGAACAGTTTCAAACACAAGTCCATAATCAAGATGTCATTATCATTAGTGATTTAAATGTTAACGAACAAGTTTTAGCCAACAACCCCAATCTAAAGCTCCTCGCACTCTGCTCAACTGGCTTTAACCACGTCAATCTGCCTCTGCTCAAACAACATGGTGTGCAGGTCTGTAATATCCGTGGCTATGCAGGCGATGCCGTTGCCGAACATGCGTTTACCTTAATGATTAATTTAATTAAAAATTTTCCTCAACAGGTTGATGGCGTTAAACAAGGTCTCTGGTCAAATGGCAACAGTTCATTTTATCTTGCTGCCCCAATGGGTGAACTTAAAAACAAGACCCTAACCATCATGGGTAAAGGTGAAATTGGCTTATCGCTAGCGCAAAAAGCCGAAGCATTTGGCATGAAAGTCATTTTTAGTGAGCGTAAAAATGCGGCGCAATGCCGTGATGGATATGTGCCATTTGAGCAAGCTATACAACAAGCAGACATTCTGTCTTTACACTGTGAGTTAAATGCTGAAACTCAACATATGATTGATGCAGCTGTACTCAATCTCATGAAAGACAAAAGTATTTTAATTAATGTCGGACGTGGTGGATTAGTGCATGATGCCGATCTGATTACAGCAATTGAAAGCAAAAAAATTGCAGGTTTTGGTGCTGATGTATTGGATCAGGAACCGCCTGCCGATGACCATCCGCTACTCCAACTGCAACGCCTGCATGCCAATGTCATGATTACTGGGCATATTGCTTGGGGTACAGACGAAGCACAACAACGTTTATTTGACATTTTACAAAGTAATATCAATCAAAATATGCAAGGTGTAGAACAAAATCTTGTTTAAATACATCATACCTCAATAGGCTTTGTATCAATAAAAAAGCAGCAGACTCGAATTAAGTCATGCTGCTTTTTTATATCAGAACTTTAATCGTCGTTAAGTCCGAAACTATTGCTTAAACTTTTTAATGCTTTTTGATAGATGAGCACGCATCATTTGACGCGCCAAAAGTCCATCTTGATCTACAATCGCATTGAAAATATTGACATGATCATGGTGTACTGTTTTTAAATAATCTTCACGATTCACAGGGCTGTGTTCAATGGATTTTACTCGCGCGCGCGGAATAATTTTTTCACCTAAGTATTTCAGAAAATCAACAAAATATTGATTTTCAGATGCCTCGGCAATTGCAATATGAAAGTCATAATCAGCTTTCACTGTACCGTCATTCACATCAGACGAAATATGCTTTTCAAAGTCATCCAGTGCTACTTTCATTTTATCGATATGCACTTGTTTACGGCGTTCCGAAGCAAGAAATACTGCCTCTGACTCCAAACTAATCCGCAATTCCAGTAAGGCCACAATGTCATTGATGGTTTCTAGGCTGGCATTTGAAAGTAAAAAATTTTGTTCAATAGAATGTTCTTTGACAAAAGTACCAATGCCATGACGGGTCTCGACATAACCGAGAGAACGTAATTCGGTAATAGCCTCTCGAATAACCGAACGACTCACTTCAAACTGTTCAATCAGTTCAAGTTCTGTCGGAATTTTTTCTCCAACCGTAAAGTCTCCTGATTGAATTTTTTCAATCAATTGCGCGACGATGATTTGGCTTAATTTTTTTGTTGATCTAGATTTAATCGCACTAGACATAATGAAAGAGACTCACCAAATATTGGAAAATTAGAGACTTAGTTTACTATAACCCGACCCAATAGTCCTATAGTAAGTTGTTTGGACTTCAGTTGTTATCGGGAGTGGGGATACATCATATCAGTCTGATCCTGCCATTCAAACTAACACTGTTTATTCAAAAAAGGAAATACACGCCTGACATGCTCGGGCACTATATTTTGAAGCCCCAAGCCTTCAGTAAGATTCGGACTGTTTTGGAAATTTCGCCTCAAATTCTGCTTTTTTATAAGCCTCATAGGAAGCCTTGCTGATCATGACCGCAGACTCTCGGCCTTTTCTGGTGATTTCGACAGGATCACCCGCGACTGCTTTATCCATAATCATGGACAACAGCGCTTTAGCATTACTGCAATTAAAACTTTCCATAGAATACTGTCCTAAATAAAGCCACGCCATGATCAATCACAGCGTGGCTTTTGTTTAATCCATTGAATTAAAGTGCTGCTTTAGTCAATTCACCATTAATCAAACGATTAATTTGTAATGGATTTTCATCTTTAAGCGCTGCTGGCAACAGAGCTTGTGGGGTATTTTGATAACACACTGGACGCATGAAACGTTCAATTGCGCCCGTACCAACCGAAGTACCACGCGCATCACTTGTCGCAGGGAATGGACCACCATGTACCATGGCATCACACACTTCTACCCCTGTTGGGAAGCCGTTAAACAACACACGACCCGCCTTACGCGTAAACAAAGCCAACAATTGAGCTGCCGTTGCTAATTCAGCATCTTCACCAATAATGGTTGCCGTCAATTGACCTGCAAGTTGCTCTAGCCCTTGTAACAGCGTTGCTTCATCATCGACTGCAATCACAATTGACATTGGACCAAACACTTCGTGTTGTAATTTGGCATTACCTGCCAATAACACACTTTGGTCTGCTTGGAACAAGTTCGCTGATGCTTGTGAAATCAACGTCGCTTCTTGACCTTGAGCAATCAATTCAAAGCCAGCTTCGGTTTTTAACTCAGCAACACCTTGTTGATAGCTTTTTAAAGTATCTGGATTCAACATCACTTGTGGCACAGCTTGCTGTGTATGTGCAATTAAGCCTGCAACAAACTGATCAAACTCAGGGCTTTTCACGCCTAAAATTAAACCCGGTTTGGTACAGAATTGACCACAACCCATGTTAAATGAAGCAACCGTGTCTTGTGCAATTTGTGCACCACGTGCAGCTAATGCCTGTGGCATCACCACAACTGGGTTCACGCTCGACATTTCGGCAAATACAGGAATGGGTTGAGGACGGTTTTGCGCAATATTGTATAGCGCCATACCACCTTCCAAAGAACCCGTGAAACCTACTGCTTGAATCAGTGGATGTGCCACCAAATCTGCACCAATACGACCACCAAAGATCATATTGAATGTACCCGCTGGCATTGCACAGTTCACAATGGCTTTTTCAATCGCTTCACCAACCAGTTCCGCAGTCGCCATATGACCTGAGTGAGCTTTAAACACGACTGGACAGCCCGCAGCCAAAGCTGCAACCGTGTCACCACCAGCGGTAGAAAACGCCAATGGGAAGTTACTTGCACCAAATACTGCAACAGGACCTACAGCCACTTTGCATTGGCGAAGGTCAACGCGAGGCATTGGCTTACGTTCTGGCAATGCAGGATCAATACGTGCGCCATAGAAATCGCCACGACGTAACAACTGAGCAAATAAACGCAACTGGCCCGTTACACGACCTGTTTCACCTTGCAAACGAGCCAAAGGTAAACCTGTTTCCAACGATGCAACTTCTTGAAGCTTTGGACCCAAAGCTTCAATCTGCACTGCAATTTCTTCTAAAAATTCAGCACGTTGCTCTTGTGTCGTTTGGCTATATACAGCAAAGGCAGCATCTGCAGCTTTTGCAGCAGCATCCACTTCTTCAAGCGTTGCTTGGCTGTAGACATAACCCGTCAGTTGGTAGTCAGTTGCGTTAATGCTTTCAATTGCAGGTGCATGTGTTGCGACACGCTGACCATTGATAAATTGCTTACCATTATTAATTGCCATGAATAAACTCCAATGCCTAAATTTCTAAACTTATTGCGGACCTAAAGTTGCAATTAATGCAGCCAAATCTTCGTAGTCTTTCGGAGTTAAATCACTTAATGGTGGACGTACAGGACCTGCATCATAACCACTAATTTTCGCACCCGCTTTAATCATACTTACACCATAACCTGCTTTACGGTCACGAATTTGGATTAATGGCAAGAAGAAATCTTTGATTAAACGATCAGTTGTAGCTGTGTCGTTGGCACGAATTGCGTTATAGAATTCCATTGCCGTTTTTGGAATAAAGTTAAATACCGCAGATGAATACACTGGGCAGCCCAATGCTTTGTAAGGTGCAGCAAATACTTCAGCAGTTGGTAAACCACCTAAGTAAGATAAACGGTCACCTACAGTTTGCGTAATACCTGTCATCATGTCGATTTGACCAGAACTGTCTTTGAAACCAATCAGGTTTGGACATGCTTCTGTTAATTGTTGTAATGAATCAAGATTTAAAAGAGATACGCTACGGTTATAGAAAATTACACCGAAGTCTACAGAGTTACACACTTGTTTAACGTGTTCGATCAAACCTTCTTGGCTCGCTTCAGTTAAATAGTGTGGCATTAAAAGAATACCTTGAGCACCTAAACGTTCAGCTTCTTGCGCTTGTGCAATCGCTTGACGAGTTGGACCACCCGCACCTGCAATAATCGGCACACTGCCCTTACAAGTATCCACAGCAGTCTTGATGACTTCAGAATATTCATTGCCCGTTAATGAGAAAAACTCACCTGTACCACCTGCAGCAAAAAGTGCACTTGCACCGTAAGGTGCTAACCACTCTAAACGCTTTGCATAGGTTGCTTTGTTAAAATCGCCATTTTTGTCAAAGTCAGTTACTGGGAAAGAAAGTAAACCGTCAGAAATAATACTCTTTAACTCAACTGCTTCCATTGTAACTCTCCGTAGTCATCTATAAGTTGTCTGACATCCTACAACATAAAATTGAAAAGTCCAATCTTTTTTGTGCGAAAGTCTCGAAAAGCGCCGCTAATATGCATCAAAAGCAAGAAAATCTATACTTATTCAACTAATTGATGATTCAATTCTCTTTTAAAAAAGAATAAAATACTTTGTTAGGTGCATAAAAATAACTCAAATTTAATCCAATCACTCAGTCATCATACCTCTAAATTTATTTAATTTATTAATTTTCAATAGTTTAATAAACAACAACCCAAAACTTCAAAAAAACAAATTGCAAACAATTCCAAAATAATCATAAGATGTCATACATCTTTAAAGACTGCTTTGAGCATTTTGGAAGAAATCGGTATTTAATCATGATGAAAAAATACCTATTTCGTTAAATAGACATGAAGTCACTCTAATTTGATTGCGCACAAATTAGGTTACGGATAGAAGAGTTTGTGTATGGAAAATTTACAAACGCAAAGTGCCGCTGCCGCTACTACGGCTAGTCACAAAAAGACCCGCTATTTTATTTTAGCGATGATCTTTATTATCACCTCATTAAACTATGGTGATCGTGCAACCCTTTCAATGGCTGCTTCACCAATGACACAAGAGTTAGGTATTGACTCTGTGACGATGGGATATATCTTCTCTGCGTTTGCTTGGGCATACGTGATTGGACAAATTCCAGGTGGTTGGTTACTCGATAAATACGGCGCACGAAAAGTATATTTCGGCAGTATTTTCTTATGGTCATTATTCACCGTTCTTATTGGCTTCTCTGATATTTTCGGCAGCACTGGCGCAGTCATTAGTGTCTTATTTTTATTGCGTTTTATGGTTGGTTTAGCGGAAAGCCCTGCGTTCCCTGGAAATAGTCAGATCGTGGCTGCATGGTTCCCGACCAAAGAACGCGGTACGGCTGCTGCAATTTTTAACTCTGCACAATATTTCGCAACGGTTATTTTCGCTCCATTCATGGGCTGGCTTGTTGCACAAGTCCACTGGCAATCTATTTTCTGGATCATGGGTGGTCTAGGTATTGTGATGTCATTTGTGTGGTTGAAAGTTATTTATAGCCCAGTCAATCATCCAAGTATTAATCCTGCCGAACTTGACTACATCAAAGAAGGTGGTGGTTTGGTAAATATGGGTGAAGATAAAAATAATACTCAGCAAAAGAAAAAGACCTCTTTTGCCGATATTAAACAGCTTCTTTCTTCGCGTATGTTACTGGGGATATTCATTGCGCAGTATTGTATTAACTGCTTAACCTATTTCTTCTTAACTTGGTTCCCTGTGTACCTTGTAAAAGAACGTCATATGACTATTTTGCAGGCTGGTTTCGCTGCGGTTGCACCTGCACTCTGTGGTTTTATTGGCGGTATTTTAGGTGGTTTGGTATCAGATCGCTTAATCAAAATGAATCACTCAGTGACTTTCGCACGCAAGTTGCCGATTATTTTAGGTCTATTCTTATCGACCAGCATTGTGATCTGTAACTATGTGGAATCACATACTGCCATCATCTTCTTTATGTCATTGGCTTTCTTTGGCAAAGGCTTTGGTTCTTTAGGTTGGGCGGTGATGTCAGATGTCGCACCAAAAGAAATGATCGGTTTATCGGGCGGTTTGTTCAATACCTTTGGTAATACCGCGGGAATTGTGATTCCAATCGTAATTGGTTACATCATCAGCTCAACAGGTTCATTCAATAATGCTTTAGTCTTTGTGGGTATCCATGCTGTGATCGCACTGCTGTGTTATCTATTCATGGTTGGCAAAATCGAACGCTTCCAACTGAAAACCACTACACCTTAATTCATCCGCTTCATGCTTTACCAGAGCTGGCTATCTTCTAGCTAGCTCTGTTTGCCACTTAATACAAGGAACGATCATGCAACAAAGACCACTACTCATCAAAATTAATCCGCAAGACAACGTCGCGATCGTGGTGAACGATGGTGGTCTTGCACAAGGAACTTATGTTGAAGCACAAGACATCACTTTGGTTGAAGCTGTCCCTCAAGGACATAAAGTCTTATTAACAACATTGAAAGAAAATGATCCGATTGTGCGCTACGGTGAAATTATTGGATATGCAAATAAAGCGTTAAATGCAGGCTCATGGGTCAATGAAGCGGTTACACTGATGCCTGAAGCACCAACTTTAGACTCTTTAGAACTTGCGACTCGTCCTGCACCAAGCCTTGAACCCCTTTCTGGCTATACCTTTAAAGGTTATAAAAACAAAGATGGTTCTGTTGGAACCAAAAACTTATTGGCAATTACCACCAGCGTGAACTGCGTTGAAGGGATTGTCGATCATGTGGTTAAAATCGTAGAACGTGAATTACTGCATAAATATCCAAATGTCGATGGTATTGTCGGACTCAACCACTTATATGGCTGTGGTGTCGCGATTGATGCCCCTGCGGCGATTGTACCGATTCGTACCATTCATAACTTAGCGCTCAATCCAAACTTCGGTGGTGAAGTGATGGTGGTCAGCTTAGGTTGTGAAAAAATGCAGCCTGAACGTTTATTGAATATTCCTGCTGAAAACAAACGTATTCCTGTCGAAGACCAAGATATCATTCAACTGCAAGATGAACGTCATAATGGCTTCCAAAGCATGATCGACCATATTTTGGCTGTAGCTGAACATCATTTAGAAAAGTTAAATCAACGCCAACGTGAAGATGTCTGTGCCTCTAATTTAGTCGTTGGTATGCAATGTGGTGGTAGTGATGCTTTCTCTGGGGTTACCTCTAACCCTGCTGTAGGCTTTGCTTCTGACCTGATTGTCCGTTGCGGCGGTACAGTGATGTTTTCAGAAGTCACTGAAGTCCGTGATGGCATTCATTTATTGACCCCTCGTGCTGAAAATGAGCAAGTTGCAAAAGACCTCATTCGTGAAATGCAATGGTATGATGACTACCTCGCCGCAGGTAAAGTAGACCGCAGTGCCAATACCACCCCAGGTAACAAAAAGGGGGGGTTAAACAATATTGTGGAAAAAGCCATGGGCTCAATTGCTAAGTCTGGCAGTTCTGCCATTGTTGAAGTCTTGGCACCAGGACAAAAACCAACCAAGAAAGGGCTGATTTTTGCTGCGACTCCATCTAGCGACTTTATTTGTGGTACACAACAAATGGCGTCTGGTATTACTGTACAAGTCTTTACCACCGGTCGTGGCACACCTTACGGTTTAGCCGCAGTTCCTGTGATTAAAATGGCGAGCCGTAACACCATTGCCAACCGTTGGTATGACCTGATTGATATTAGCGCAGGTGATATCGCGATTGGTAAACGCAGCATTGAACAAGTGGGTTGGGAGTTATTTGAACTCATTTTACAAGTTGCAAGCGGTGAAAAGAAAACTTGGTCAGATCACTGGGGAATTCATAATTCACTTGCAGTCTTTAACCCTGCCCCTGTGACCTAAACTTTATAAGCTAAGTAGAGGAATCGGCTGATTCTTCTATTTACCTGTTTATGTACTCGGAAACACAATCTTATGATGCAAAACACATCATCGCCCTCAACGGCTGTGAGTAAAGCACTGCTCTGTTTAATGACTTCAGCCTTGCTGTTTTCGATTATGGGCGTGTGCATTCGTTTTGCATCTGAAACGGTAGATAATCCGACAGTGGTCTTTTTTAGGAATGCTGTCGGATTATTTATTTTTATTCCTATGCTGTTTAAGCAGGGTTTAAGCTTTATTAAAACCGATAAATTGTGGATGCATACTTGGCGCAGTGTCGTCGGTTTAGCTGCAATGTATGGTTTTTTCTATGCCATTGCACATCTAAAACTGTCCAATGCGATGGTGTTTAGTTACTCCTCACCGATTTTTATTCCACTGATTGCCTACTTCTTTCTCAAAGAAAAAATAAGTCTCGGCATGATTATCGCGGCAGTTGTCGGTTTAATTGGGGTGCTGTTGGTGGCAAAACCCGATCAAGGGATGTTTAATGCATTGTCTGTGATTGGTCTAGGTGCTTGCTTCTTATCCGCAATGGCCTTTGTCACTGTACGTGCGCTGACCAGTACCGAGCCACCCGAACGAATTGTTTTCTATTTTTGTATTTTTGGCACGCTCATTTCATCTATTCCAATGTTTTGGCACTGGCGTATCTTCACACTCAAAGAATTGGCCCTACTGATTACCGCAGGGCTGTTAGCCAACATTAGTCAGCTGTTTATGTCTTATGCCTATAGTTTAGCCCCTGCTGGGCAAATTGGGCCGATGAATTATATTGCCATCGTATTTGCAGGGATTTGGGGCTTTATTTTTTGGCATGAGATTCCTGACATGTTCAGTATTCTCGGTATCTCTATTATCTTAATTGCAATTTTGGCGTGTAATCCTATGATTACGAATAAAGTTAGGCATCTTTTGAAGTTTTAAGTTAGCCGATTAACCGAGATAGTTCATTCATCAATTGGATTTATATATGTATATGATCATTCAAGAATAAATTTACTGACTGCAGTGCGACCTTAGAGTATTTAAATACTTAAACAGAAAAAGAGATCTGTCATAGACCACTTTTTATTCAAGATGATGCAACTCACATTTTTAAGTCCGATCATCTACCTCACTCGTTTTTTCTAGTTCTGCATCATTTAACAACTGCCCCGTATGTTGTGGCTTAATCAAGGGTGCAGTCGGACGTGGGTTGCGCTGCGTATATTGTATGCCTATGCCCGCTTTGACATCATCAGCGGCAACTTCCGTTTCAAAACGTTGATTATCTAAAGCTCGGATATCATCACTCACCTGCTGAATTTCATCCTGACTTGCGCCCAATTCCTGCAAGGCCATTTGACCTAAAGCCAATGCAGACTCAAAGGTTTCTCGAACCATCAGACTGACATTTTTCTTGGACAAATACAGCGCGTGTTCACGGTCATAGGAACGAACAATCAGCTTAGCCAAAGGAAATTCAGCATTCACCAACTCTACAATTTTATTAATCGTTTCTTTGTGGTCAACACAGACTAAAATTGCTTCTGCGGTATCTGCCCCTGAAGCATGTAAAATATCTAAACGACATCCATCGCCATAGTAGACATCAAAACCAAACTTTTCCGCGTTTTGGATCATGTTGACGTCATTATCAATAATGGTCACATCCACACTCCGTGCCAATAATAACTGACTGGCCACTTGACCAAAGCGACCAAACCCAATCATCAATACTTTACCCGTTAAGCCATCGGCAACCCTGACCTGATCAAGTGAGCTTTCATCCTGTTCAAGGGTAAAGCGTTTAAATAACACGCCGATGATTGGCGTTAGCACCATAGACAATACGACAATCGCGGTTAAATTGGACTTGATGGTGTTATCGATAATTTGGGCTGTCGTCGCAGCACTAAACAATACAAAGGCAAATTCGCCCCCCTGCGCCATCAGTAATGCACGATCTAAAGCTTCGGGATGATTACTCTTGGTCAAACGCGCGACTACATAGATCATCAGCGCTTTGGTCAACATCAACGCAATTACACCACTGACAATCAGCGGCCAATTTTGTCTGACCACTGCCAAGTCTAAAGACATCCCGACGCCCAAGAAGAACAAGCCCAGTAATAAGCTTCGAAAGGGTTCAATATCTGCTTCAATTTGATGACGGAAAGTCGATTCGGACAGTAACACTCCTGCTAGAAATGCACCCAGTGCCATGGATAAACCACTGAGTTGCATCAGCAATGCCGCGCCCAATACCACCAACAATGCCGCAGCAGTCATCACTTCACGTGCTTTAGCAGCAGCTAAAATTTTAAATAATGGATTGAGTAACCAATGCCCTGCAACAATTAATCCAGCGATGGCCAACAGTCCGATGCCAATCCCTTGTAAATCGATAGATGAGCTTTCCGCTACTTGATTGGGTGCCATAAAGGCAACCAATGCCAATAAAGGAACGATCAATAAGTCTTCAAACAATAAGATCGCAACGATCTTTTGACCACGTCGTTGATGCAGCTCTCCGCGATCATTTAACAGTTGCATCACTATCGCAGTCGACGTCAGAACAAAGCCCGCAGCACCAATGAACGCTATTTTCCAGCTAAAGCCAAACAACATGCCCATACCCGTTAAGGCAATGACCGAAATAAGGATTTGCAAACTGCCCAATCCAAAAATCTCTTTCCGCAAACTCCATAAGTGCGAAGGCTGCATCTCCAATCCGATGATAAAGAGGTACATCACGATGCCGAGTTCAGCAATATGTAAGATAGCTGTGGGATTGTTAAAAAAGGCAAAACCAAACGGCCCAATAATCAATCCAGCAATTAAGTAGCCTAATATCGAACCTAGACCAATACGTTTAAAAATAGGGACGGCAATGACCGCTGCACTCAACAGTACAACAGGCCCAACCAGTCCTAGTGAATCTACTTCTGCACTCATCTTGTTCCCATCTTGGTTGTTGGCAATCCATGCCAATTTAACGCTATTTTAATTTTATTCACTAAGGTCTACGCCTGTACGGATAGGATGTCTCAGCGGTGATCTTTTCACTCTGCATGTCCGAAGACTTATCATCAACACTCAACATGCTGCGAATTTAAGCATCGCCTGACCTGTCTATGTTTAAAACTATATACAGCATTGTTGCTATACAGCAAGATTTTATTCGAGGAATAAAAAACACCTCACTACTTATTGAACAGAAGATAATCAAGACCAGATTTTTATAACAGATAGATACTTAACAATAGTGTTTAGTAAGATTCTATCGTCAAAGATAAATTGTATCTTTGACGATATAGAGCTGACATTCAGAGTTTTTACTTCATCAAAATAAAATTGGACGCCGTATGTTCAAGCATATTTTCTCGCCCCAGCCACACAGATAATGGCTGCCAAAGTGACGGCCAACATCATCCAACTCACGCTTTCATGTAGTAATAGAGCGGCAAGTGCAAGTCCCATAAAGGGTTGGAATAATTGCAGTTGACCAACAGATGCAATGCCGCCTTGTGCTAATCCTCGATACCAAAACACAAAACCCAGCAACATGCTAAAGACAGAAACATAAGCTAAACCCATCCATGCCGCTGGACTGACATGCTGAAATGACATAGGCATGCTCAATAATGCTATTGGCAACATCACAGGTAACGAGAGCAGTAAAGCCCAACTAATGACTTGCCAACCACCCAATGTTCGTGAAAGTTTTGCTCCTTCTGCATAGCCTAGTCCGCATAGAATAATTGCTGCCAACATGTATAAATCACCTTTCCATGCGGTACTCGTCTCTCCAAGTGCAGCATAGCCCGCTACAAAAATGGCTCCCAGTACTGAAAACAACCAAAAAAGTGGCTTGGGGCGTTCACCTCCGCGTAGAACTGCAAAAATCGCAGTACTGATAGGTAATAATCCTAAGAAAACGATGGAGTGTGCAGAACTTACATGCTGTAGGGCCAAAGCAGTTAAGAGTGGAAATCCAATGACCACGCCCAATGCACTGACTGCAAGTGCAGGTATGTTTGAAGCGGTCGGGCGTGCTTGGCGAAGTAAAACCAGAAAAAAGAATCCTAATAGCGCTGCAATTGTGGCCCGTGCACTGGTTAAAAATATGGGCGTAAAATCGGCAACGGCGACCCGTGTTGCAGGTAAAGACCCCGCAAAAATAGCGACACCGATTAATCCGTTTACCCAGCCGCTGGTTGCCTGTTTCATGGCGTGATTCTCTTATCTTTAATCGCTTAAGTTGAACATAGACCGCATGTTTGAATCGAGATACAATCCAGTACAATAAATAAAAACTGTTATGCATAAAAAGCCCATACAGTTTAGGAGAAATGGAATGCGCAGCCAAACTCGAATTGATGCAGTCATGGATGAAATTAAACTCAAAATTAGCTCACGCACCTATCTCCCCAGTCATCGCCTTCCCTCTGTGCGCCAACAAGCACGTACATTGCAGGTCTCTGTTTCAACCGTTGTCGAAGCCTATGAACGTTTAATGGCTGAAGGCATCATTCTTTCTAAACCCGGATCAGGCTTTTATGTGTCTGGCCCCGTCGCGCCACTGGCTTTAACCCAAATGGGGCCTAAGCTAGATAGAGAGGTCGATCCTTTATGGGTCTCTAGACAAGCCTTAGATACAGATCACAGCACACTCAAGCCGGCTTGCGGTTGGTTACCGCCCGAATGGTTATATGAGACAGGTGTTCGGCGTGCTCTGCGTAGCATGGCAAAAGCAGATAGCTTAGAACTGGTGGAATATGCAACAGCAGCAGGACATCCTGAACTGCGACAATTAATTTCTCGTCGTTTAACCCACATTGGCGTTGAAGCTTCGACTGAACACATCATGCTCACCGAATCTGGCACGCAAGCGATTGATTTGATCTGTCGTTTTTTATTGGAAGCTGGCGATACTGTCATTGTCGATGACCCCTGCTATTTTAATTTTCATGCGCTCCTCAAAGCCCATCGCATCAATATTGTGAGTGTACCGTATACTCCCCATGGCCCACAGATTTGGAGATCTTTCAGTCTGTTTTAGCTGAACACTCACCACGGCTGTATATCACCAACTCAGGCATACACAACCCAACTGGCGCAGTGCTTTCTCCCGTCACGGCGCATCGCTTACTTAAACTGGTCGATCAAACCAATTTAGTCATTGTGGAAGATGATATTTTTGCCGACTTTGAACATACCCCTGCCCCACGACTGGCTGCTTTTGATGGACTCAATCGTGTCATTCAAGTTAGTAGTTTTTCAAAAACGATTTCAGCCTCTTTGCGCTGCGGCTATATCGTGGCCAAAAATGAATGGATTGAAAATCTAATCGATTTAAAGATCGCCACCTCTTTTGGTGGAGGCCGACTTGCCGCCGATATGGCACTGATCGCCTTAAAAGACAGTGGTTATCGTAAGCATATGGAAACAGTGCGCTTACGCCTTGCCCATGAAATGCAAAAAGTCATCACTCAGCTCGAAGCTTTGAATATTCAACCGTGGTTGATCCCGCAGGCGGGTATATTCCTCTGGTGTAAACTTCCCGACGGCTTCGATGCTGCGCTCATTGCGCGAGAGTGTTTAAAACACGGCGTTGTTTTAGCACCAGGAAATGCATTTAGCCAATCCTTAAATGCACAGAATTTCTTACGCTTCAATGTCGCACAATCGGTAGATCCGCGTATTTTCGAAACGCTCAAAAATGTGTTAGCTCAACAGCAGAACTCAACATAATCAAAGCCTCTACGTAGAAATAGAGATTTTTATTAAAATGGTTAAATGGCTTATGAACAATATTCGTCGCGTTGATGCTCAATTAAAGACAACGCGGCATTCCATGCTTTCAGCATCACCATTTCAATCAATTCACTTTCAAACTGTTGAGCCGTATGTTGACGTACAGCTTCAGACGGAAGATGAAGCTCTGCTCCTCCCGCCATCGCTTTAATCTGCGCTTGGCATGCACGTTCAAGGAAATAGATCTCGTGGAAAGCACGTTGAATCGAATCTCCTGTCGATAGCAAACCATGATTACGTAAAATCATGACTCGGTTGTGCCCCAAGTCTTTCACGAGACGCTCACGTTCTTCGGTTAATAACGCCACCCCTTCATATTCGTGATAGCTAACTTTGTTATAAAACTTCAAAGCATGCTGAGACAAAGGCAATAAACCGTGTTTCTGTGCAGACACTGCAATGCCATCTGCTGTATGCGTATGAATCACGCAGTGCACATCTTTACGTGCATCATGGATCGCGGAATGAATCACAAAACCTGCGGTATTGACCAATTTCCCCTGATCATAATCCGCAATAATATTGCCTGCATAATCAATTTTAACCAAATGCGAAGCCGTCATTTTTTCAAAGGGAATGCCATATTGATTAATCAGAAAATGACCGTCTTCGTCGGGTACACGTAGACTAATATGCGTATCAATTAAATCGGTCATGCGGAAATGCGCAATTAGACGGTACAACCCCGCAAGCTGACAACGTGCATCCCATTCTTTTTCGGACACGACATCTTTTAGACTTTTCATCGCATGTAAACTGGTCATTTGTTATCCCTATTATCTCTATCCATTAAAGTTAACATTGAGCTTGAAGGAAAAAGCCAAACCCTGCTTAAGTCCTTCTCTCAACATAAACTGATTCTTCGTAAAATAGCGAAACCTGTCTTGAATGATTCTGCTATTTCCGTGTGCTATCAAGCAACTTAACACGCTATGACGTCGATGGTGTTTTAATGGACTCATTCACGAAGATGGTTTTGCCTTTCAGCATCGAGGGTGCAAAATCAGCCATGCTGCGTAAAGTTCGGGTAAAATGCGCCTGATCGGCAAAACCCGCTTCCAAGGCAATATCAATCAAACTCCGACCTGCTGCCCAGAGTTTGATGGCATAGCGGATACGCAACCAAAGAATGTAGCGCCGCATGGAAATCCCTAGTTGTTGGCTAAACAAGTGCATCAGTCTTGACTCAGACAGTCCCGTATATGCAGCAACCTGAGCTACTGTAGGAATCTGCTGAGGTACAAGTTGTTGAATATAACGACAGGCTTGTAAAACGCGGGCATCCCATGGCAATACTTGCAACGGATTTGGGTTTAAGGTCGACAGTAGCGCTAAGACCAATTGTTTGGCTTCATCAGGACTGAGTTGCCCAGCGATCAACTTTTGAAACTGTGAATGAAACGTAGAAAGGCAAGAGACAGGTAAAGAACAAATTTGTTCGCCATTCAGCAATGGATACAAGTATCCATAGAGTGCATGATCAGGATCAATCATTAGCGCTAGATAAGGCTGATTCTCTGAATCAGTACTGTGCATCACATTGGGTGCCATCACCACAATATCGTGATAACTACGTACGTGGTCGTCTAAAGTGATCGCAAAAGGTGTGCCCAAGCCTATTTGTAAAAGTGCTGGAAAATGGGCATGGGCATTATTCAACTGCTCATGAGTCACATACAAAATGACGCCATCCCAAGTGTAAATTTTACTTTGGTGCGCCAACCCTAAACTCGCATCCTTGCTTTGCGATAGCATATTCGTTCAAGACCATCTTTGGTTTACTGTTTAAAACTACGCCTTGTAAACACTAAAGGAGTAGGACATGTTACAGAATACCCAAACCCAAATTAAAAACAATATGCAAGATTTGGTGAATAATGCCCATCTTTCTGCTGCATTGGTTGCAAGCCCTGCTGTGCAAATTAAGGGAAGTGATGGCCGTTATAAAACCTTAAAAGAATTCTATCCCTTCTATCTTTCTCAGCATGAAGACCCCACTTGCCGACGTTTACACTTTGTGGGAACCACCTGTGTGATCGGGATTACTGCGGCTGCGGCGATGACCAAAAATGCAAAACTACTCTGGGCTTTGCCTGTGGTGGGTTATGGATTTGCTTGGGTCGGTCATTTCTTTTTTGAACATAATAAACCAGCCACATTTACATATCCGTTTTACAGTTTCGTTTGTGACTTTAAAATGTATAAAGACATTTTATTAAAGCGCGTCGATTGGTAAATAAAAATGCGACTGTCTTATATATTTGTAAGGCAGTCCGTTTGATCGAAATCTGACGATTATTGCTAAGGTTACGCGCCACAAACTATCTATAAGAGCGACGCTCCTTAATCACATCAAATCAAGCCATCAACTTAGACTGCATCAACGTCCACTATATACGACGTCATCATCTACTCTAATGCAAGGCGATCAACACTCGCCAACAGCTCAATCAAGTCACTCATTTCTCACAGGTTCAATTTATAAAATAAGTCCTTTCTTTTGACCGAAAATCCCCCCTTGAATGCTCATTTACAACCCTACTCTCTAATTCTTTTCAGTGATTAACTTGAGCTTGGACACCATGGTTTTCAATGTTGAGTGACTTTTATCAAGTCACCCAAAACTAAAACATAGTGCCAAGAAGACAAACAATAGCGATTACAAGTCAAAAATTCTCAAGGACGACTTACATGAAACTCAGCCCATTGGTGATTGGCATATTTGGAATATCCTCTTGTAGCTTGATCCATGCATCTGCTCTGGATCAATCCGGCCAGTCGATTCTGCCCTTTTTAGAAACAGGACATTATGCTGAAGTCAGCATTGCCAGCGTAGATCCAGACATTTCAGGGAAAATTCGCAACCGACCCGATTTAGTCAGCGATGCGACGAATCTCAATACTGGTAATATGGGAAATAGCTTTCAATATTACAATGCCGCCTTAAAACTACAGCTAACCGAACATGTCAGTTTTGGCCTTTTGTATGATCAACCGTTCGGTGCTGACATTCACTATCCGATGCAGCCTAATAATACATTTTCAGATAATGAGTTCAGCCAACAAGGCACTTCTGTAAACGTGGATACCCACAATATCAGTATGCTTCTCGGTATCAGCCCATTCACAAACTTTCAACTTTACGGTGGTGCAGTTTATCAATCGGTAGAAGGTGATGTCTCACTCCGAGGAAATGCCTATGGCCCTCTTTTTAATGGATATGATGCGAAATTTAAAGAAGACCATGCAGTGGGTTGGTTAACAGGTTTAAGTTATCAAAAGCCGGAGATTGCTTTAAAAGCAGCCATCACCTATCGTTCTAAAATCGATCATAAACTGCACGTCACGGAAACGGTCTTTGGTGAACCTTTAGAAGCTACACTTCCACATAAAACAAAAATTTCTACGCCTCAATCCGTCAATCTCGATATTCAAACAGGGATCGCTTCGAATACCCTCGCCTATGCCAATCTGCGCTGGGTTAACTGGAAAGAGTTTAAAATTCGCCCGACCCAGTTTGGTGCTTTGACCGAATATATCTCTTCAATCATCAGTGACGGTACTTATGTCGACGGCTTTGATTTAGACAGCTACCAGCACGATCAGTGGACAACTACATTGGGAATTGGACATCAATTCACCCCAAAATGGAGTGCATCAACAGAAATCAGTTGGGACTCTGGCACAGGTGATCCTGCATCTAATTTAAACCCAACAAAAGGCTCTTGGGGATTTGGTTTCGGTGCACAATTTAACCCTACACCCCATTACTTTATTGCAGGTGGAATCAAATATTTTTGGCTCGGTGATGTTGTTGCAGAAGATGGAACTTACCATCTGCCTATATCTGGTATTCAATCCACAGCAGAGCAAGCAGATTTTAAGAATAATAGCGCTATCGCCTATGGTTTAAAAATGGGTTATCGCTTCTAAATTAAGTCCATAAAATAAAAGCCACTCGATTGAGTGGCTTTTATTATTCTCGAAAAGTTTGCCATGTTTCAAAAGCATGCTGTTTATACAGTTTTAATTCTGAAAACTGAGGAAGAATCGCTTCACTCTGTGTAGGCCTTAAAAACACAAAATCATCCACTTGAATATCGCAATTTCTAGAAACATTGACCAACTCTTGATTACTGCTCCGCCCATACAATAGATGCGGACGACACTGATTGGGATAAACATAATCCGCCAGCCAATAACCACCATAAATAAACAGTGCTTTCGATTTATGCGGTAATTTATTCAATAAAGACATTGCAGGTAATTGCGCAAAAGGCAGAACTTTTAGCACAGGAGTCGCAATCCATAACGCAGGCTGTAAAGACTTTAATGATTCACTTTCAAAGTCGCTGGGTTTGAGCAGCATCGAACCAAAAGATAGATCATTACAAACGCTCTTTGAGACATGAAAAGTAAAGGTCGGACTACCGCCACCATTAAAACAAAGATCACTATTCCAAAGGGCTGGAAACTGCATTTGAATGACCTTTTGATAATTTAAATACATCTGCTGCGACTCTTGATAGGCCTGATCTGGTGTTTTGATGATTAATGGTATTTTAGTGACATGCGCATCGTAGCCCATCAAGCCTGACAGTTTTAAATATTCTGGATATTGCTGGATCACGCTTAACATTTCAGCGAGTTTCTTTTCAGACTGCACCCCACCCCGATGTAAGCCCACATCAATTTCAATATTCACGTGCAGACTTATGGCATAGTCTTTGGCTATCTCTAAATATTGCAACAACCGTTCTTTAGTATCGACTAGCCACTGAATATTTGCCTTTGTCCAAGCTGAGTTTTGTGCATAAAAAGTGCGAGCTGCTTGGGCAGGCATGGGCTTACCCAATAAAAGATCAACTGCTGTGAAATTTTCTAATATCAACTGGATATGTGGCAGATGAAAGACCATAAAACGCTGTGTATTCAACTTCTCCGACAGCAATTGGAGTAAATTTAGGCTGGCCAACGATTTGACCACTAAACGTGGTTTTAACTGTTCCACCTGAACAAGCTTCGTTTGAATATATTGGAGGTTCTGTTGTAATGCAGCGTCATCTACAATCAGTTGGGGTGTCGCAATCCCTTGTGTTTTTAAGTCTGAATTGAGTGTTTTAAAATAATGATCCAACATTCTTTTTGTCCTATTCTGAATAAAAGCGGCCAACTTAAACCAGCTTACTAAGCGTATGACCTATTGCTAAAAGCCAAAGCCATCAATTTGAGCTTTAGTGTAGAGCTCATCGTCAGGCTTGTGATTAGCGAACCATACAGCCCTACACTTTAGCCATAGCCTACTCACCTCAAGTCATCGCCCCAATCATCCCAAAAATAACTGCTCTAAATAAGGGTTTAAAAACTTGCGCTCAGGGTCCAACTGCTGACGTAATGCAAGAAAATCGTCCCACTTTGGATATAAACTTCGAAGCTGCGTTGCCGTCATACTGTGCATTTTGCCCCAATGGGGTCGTCCCTTATATTTCTGAAAAATAGGCTCCACAATATCAAAAATTAACCGTGGGTCTTGCTTATGATATTGATGTACCGATATCGAAATAGAGTCTTGCTGATAAAACGGACTGATCCAAATATCATCCCCTTTGACAAAACGAAACTCGAGCGGAAAAAAGGTCGCAACCTTATGGTGTCGTAATGCCGCTAATACCTCTTCTAAACAATCCAAACCATCATCAACAGGAATCTGATACTCCATTTCATTAAATTTCGTATTACGTACTGTCGGAAAGATCTTGCTTGACCAATCCACTGCTGTTGTTGGTTTAACAAAAGTGCCTAACAGTTTTTGCACATAAGGATTCAAGGATGGAACGTTTTTGATTAATTCAGAGCAGACTGTTAACAACGTATCTTCCGATGGATAGCTTTCTTTACGAGGTTGTAGCTCTTCATCTGTCTCATCTAAGGTTTTTAGCATCAGTTTTTCAGCATGGGAAAAAACAAAACATTCAATATGTCGATGCTGATGTTTCCATTGCTGAATAAACTGCATCATGTCTGCTACTGTACAAAGCTGAATATGTTCCTTCAATTTAAAGCGCGGACGATTTTGCATGGTAATTTTGGTCAAAATACCCAGACTACCTAATGAGACACGTCCAGCCGCAAAGATTTCTGGATTTTCTGTACGATTACAGTTAAGAATTTCACCGGAAGCAGTTAATAAATCAAAATCTTCCACATAAGCTGAAATACAGTGTAAATCTGCACCTGTACCATGTGTTCCTGTTGAGACCGCACCCGCAAGGCTCTGCTGGTCGATATCGCCTTGGTTCATCAAAGCTTGATTGATGGGTTCTAGATATTGATCCAAATTGTACAATCGAGTCCCTGCATAAAGACTGCACCGACAGTGGGCTGTATCAGATGAAGCCACACCAGAAATTTGGTTCAATGACACCAAAGTCGCATCGGTACATACTAGGGGGGTAAAGGAATGTCCTGCCCCCACAACCCGTATTTTCGGGTGACTTTGTACAATATGCTGTAACTCCAATACATTGTCAGGGTGCAAAATGTGTTGTGGATGAGCCTGTTGAAACCCTGACCAGTTCGACCACGTATATCTCTCTTGAGTTTTCATGGACGACTCACTCCACATTTGCCCAGTAAATACTCTTTACTCAGCTGACTCATTTGATTTTCTTGCTTTGTCCAATCCTTTGGCTTCATTTGATTTTCCTTTCATCACTACGTTGAATTGATCTGCGCTTTGGCATATTGAAAGTTAAACAAAATTATGAGATACCAAAAAGGGTTGAATGATCGCTATTCAGGGGGGCAAAACGGACTTATGCCTAAACAGTCGAATTACACCGTTCATACACGGCAATATATCCCACCCACAATATTGGCTGGACTGCTACATTATGCAGAACAGCAACATTGGGATTACAGCACGTGGTTTCAGCATTCAGGCGTGAATATCAATCAAATCCAGCAAGCACATGGTTATGTGAGTTTTACTCAGTTATGTCATGTGATTCAGAATGCCTTGGTTTCGAGCCAGCAACCTAGCTTAGGCTTAAAAATTGGCAGTAGTGAAGGCTTGATTTCAATGGGTATTTTAGGTTTTGCCATGCAATCCTGTAAAACTGTAGCGGATGCCTTAGAGATTGCCCTACGTTACCATCAAGTTTCAGGTAGTGTTTTAAACTTAAACTTTAAAATTTTTGAGGAAAGCGTTGAATTAGAGTTCATCGAAAATATTACACCGACAAACCTTAAAATATTTTTCTGTGATGAACTGCTAAGTAGCATCATGGCCTGCCTCAATGCCATGTTAGGCGATCATCAAGATATTATTCTGTTAGAGCTGAGCTATTCTCCGAACACGCATCTTGCCGAATATCAAAAAATTGTCTCCTGCCCGATTCACTTTAATGCAGACAGAAATGTCATTCGATTTAAACGAAGTATGCTAGAGCGCCCACTCAAAACTTATAGCCCTGCCAACTATGCAACTGCCATCCAGATTTGTGAACGTGCACAGCAAGAAATTGATCAGCTCAATCATGCACAATATTCGTATTTATTAGACCAGCTCATCGATCAGCACCTTCCTGTACGCTTTGATATGCAACTCGCATCAAACTATTTACAAAGGAGTGAGCGTCATCTTCGACGCTCCTTATTGCTAGAAGGCATTAGTTTTCAGCAAATTCGACAAACCGTGTTAGAGCGAAAAGCGAAACAGATGCTTGAAAATAATCTCTCCATTGGTGACATTAGCCAAGCTTTAGGTTTTAGTGAAGTACGTGAATTTCGTCGGGCATTTAAACGCTGGACAGGTCAAGCCCCGTCTGTTTATAAAAATGGCACCGAATAATCCTAAGCTAATATGGAAGCCTTTTTTCTGTTTTAATTCGTTCTCTATTGAAAAGTTGAAGCTGAAATGTGTTCGATTAAAGCAACCAAACTGCTTCGGTCAGCTGCTTAATTTCATCTATATCATGGCTGACATACAGCATCGGGATATGGGTTTCATGTTGGACGGTTTGAAAAAAAGGAAGGATTTCCTGTTTATGTGCAGCGTCTAACGCAGACAAGGGTTCATCTAATAATAATAAATTTGGCGAATACAACAGTGCCCGACCTAATGCAACACGCTGCTTTTCACCACCTGAAAGCTTCGTCGGCATACGACTGAGTAAATGGTCGAGTTTAAGCAGTTCAATAATATAATCGGGATCAAAACGTCGATTTTCAAACCGAATGCGCTTATAACCAAACAATAAATTTTGCATCACCGTCATATGTGGAAACAGTTGTGCATCCTGAAAAACCAAACCAACATGACGTTGCTGCACATTTAAATTGATCTTATTTTCAGCATCAAACCATGTCTGATGATTGATTTTAATCCAGCCCTTGACTGGAGTATTAAGTCCTGCAATGGCATGCAAAATACTGGTTTTTCCTGAACCTGAAGCCCCAAATAAACCAACGACATGATGTTCAGATGAAAATGTCTGATCGAGTTTAAATTTGCCTAAATTTAACTGAATATGACAGTCAATCATCGTCTTAATGTCCTCGCTTGTTTTTCTGATAGCGATGGAACCACTGGGCAAACCATAACGCCAAAAATGCCACAGTTAATGACAGAATAATCAGTCGCCAGACTGCCTGTTCTGTGTCAGGTTGCTGCATCAGGCTATACATGGCCAAAGGCAAAGTTCTGGTCTCGCCTGCAATATTACCGACAAAGGTAATGGTTGCGCCAAACTCGCCCAAACTGCGACAAAAACATAAAATCGCCCCCACCAATATGCCACTGCTGGCTAAAGGCAAAGTGACATAAAAAAAAGTGCCCAAGGAGGAAGCACCGAGCGTTTTCGCCGCCATTTCTAGACGTTGATCCACCAACTCTATGGCCAAACGAATCGATTGAACCAAGAGTGGAAAGCCCATCACGGCTGAGGCCAAAACTGCGCCTTTCCAGTTAAATGCAAAATTGAGTCCAAAGGGCTCAAGATACTTACCCAGTATCCCGTTTCCTCCAAAAACCTGTAATAGCAAATATCCCGGCACCACAGGCGGCAGCACCAGAGGCAAGAAAATAAAGGTTTCAAATAAGGATTTGCCAAAAAACTCTTTACGTGCCAAAACCCAACCCACTGCCAATGCAGGGATCAGGCTAAATGCCAAACAGGTTGCAGCCACTTGGCAGGATAACTTCAGTACCTCTATTTCTTCAGCCGATAAAGAAAACATCATCACTTAGCAGCAGATAAAACGGTAAAGCCATATTTTTTAAAGACTGCATGTGCTTGTTTACTTTGTACAAACTGATAAAAAGCTAACGCATCTGGATTATTTTTGACAAGACCTAAGGGATAAACAATCGGGGTATGGATGCTGATAGGGAAAACGCCAACGACGGTGACATCTTTACTGATGGCAGCATCGGTTGCATAGACAATGCCAAGCTGACATTCACCACGTGCTACAAAGTTGAGCGCAGCTCTGACATCTTCAGTTTCAACCAATCTGGGTTCAAGTTTTGACCACCATCCTAGTGCGGTCAGCGCCTGTTTCCCATATTTTCCTACAGGAACACTTTTGGTGTCACCTGTACAAAGCTTGCCCTGAAAGGCGGTAGAAGGATCAAAACTTTTATCCATTTTTATTTTGACAGGCTTAGCTTTTGGTGAAATCAGAACGAGCCGATTGCCCAATAAATTCACACGTTTATTCGGTACAATTAACTTTTTATTTTGCAGATAATTCATCCATTGTTCATCTGCCGAAATAAAAACATCCGTAGGTGCACCCGCTTCAATTTGCTTGGCCAAAGTCGATGACCCTGCATAAGAGGTTTTCACGCGTACTCTTTTTTGTTGTTCAAACATTGCATCAACATCTGCTATAGCATTGGTCAAGCTGGCTGCTGCATAAACGGTGATAGCTTGCTCTGCATGTACCTGTGCCGCAAGAGTCAAACCACAACATAACATCGCATATTGCATATACTTATTCTTAAAATTGAGCAGCACCATGTTCCCCTTAAGCGTTATAAATTGACCGATATGTTTTCAAAAATATATTGATACATAAGCAACGTCAATTCCAGAAACAGATTATTTATCGTTCAAGTTAAAGGGTTTGTATCTTAATCACGTGACTGATACTGCTCTTGCAATCGAGTGAATAGATAAGAGGTTTTATCAAATAGAGGAAGCTTATTCGTGTATGTCATGAATCAATACGAGAAGTATTTAGTTGAACTAAATAGATTATTGTTTCAGGTGTTGAGCTATTTCTTCAAAATCCTGCTCAATCGCAACGCGTGCTTTTATTTCCATCTGTCTAAATTGACTTAAAATACTTTCGCCCAAGTCCGTGAGTTTTGCCCCACCACCATGCGTTCCACCTTTTTGAGTTTCGACCAATCCTGACTGAAAGCTATGATTCATGGTTTCAACCAACTGCCATGCACGGCGGTAGCTCATATTCATACTTTTTGCAGCTTGAGAAATTGAACCTGTACGGCGAATTTCTTCCAATAACTCGGCCTTACCTGGCCCAAAGGCAATGTCTTGATTGAGAAGTATTCTGAGCTGTAATTTTAATTTGACGTCTTGCATACATTCACTCAAATAAAGACCTATCATCAAAGCAGATGACCTAAAGAAAAACCTTTTACTTTTTATACAGCAAAATTTTAAATATCAAGTATATAAAACAAAACCATTACCGCGGCAAAAACTCGCTAAGGTCAAACCTGACTGCTTTGCCATATTAATCGCCATACTGGTTGGGGCTGAAATACACGCCAGCAAGGCAATATTCAGTTGAGCACACTTACGAATCAACTCATAACTGGCGCGACTGGTCATCACGACAAAACCTTGATTTACATCATAATGATGTTCTGCAATATAACCCAATAGTTTATCTAAAGCATTGTGTCGGCCTACGTCTTCAAACAAAGCCACTATTTCCCCCGCTTCAACCCATGCAGCCGCATGTGCACCGCCCGTCATTTGGGTGATTTTCTGTCGGGTATTGAGTTGAGCAATGGCTTGGGGGATTTGAGCCAACCATGACTCAGTAACTTGCGTGGTAACTTGAGGTAAATCCAAATGAAGCTGCTGTAAACTTTCAATTCCACAGAGACCACAACCCGTGCGTCCAACCATCATCCGTCGATGTTGTTTGAGCGCCATAAAGGCGCGGGCAGAAATCGTCATTTCGACTTGGATTCCAAATTCCGTTTCGTGTATGTCTAAAGAATAAAGCTCTTTCAAACTCGTCAAAATACCTTCAGACAAGCTAAAGCCTTTCGCAAAAACTTCAATATCTGCTGGCGTTGCCATCATTACTGCATGGGAAATCCCATTATAAACCAAGGCAATAGGATATTCTTGCACCACAAAATCAGATTGTTCAACAGCTCTATTTTCACTTAAACGCTGGATATCAACAGTTTCATACCCCAGAGAACTCAACTTAGACGCCCGAATATCCATAATAATTTTCCAATCTCCCCTAAACACTAAACCTTTCAATCATGCAAAAAATGACACCTGCAAATCAGGCGCCATTTCAGCATTGAATCAACTAGCCAACTCGATTCACGATCTGATTGGCATCTTCAGGATCAACGGCTTGTGCCAAGTTGAAATGTTCAGGAGCTTGACCTGCATGTAAAATCACAGGCACGCTTTTCGAAGCCGGTATTTTGGCGTGTTTATCATGACTACTGAGCGCAACCAATGGATTGGTCTCCGGATAATAGGCTGCGAGGCTACCTCGTGGAATGTTATACGGTACGATACGGAAGCTTTGAACCACACGTTTAACACCGTCCGAATAAATACTTTCGATATCCACCCATTGATCTGCAACAAAACCAGCCGCAGCGATATCTTCGGCATTCATAAACAAGACACGGCGCTGACCAAATACCCCACGATAACGGTCATCGAGTCCATACAAGGTTGTATTGTATTGGTCATGAGAGCGTGTGGTCATTAGGGTATAGACTTTGGCCCCTGTATATTGTTCAGCGTATTTATTCTCTTTATCAGCATACACTTCAGCCAACGGCGTAATTAAAAACTGTGCCTTGCCTACAGGCGTATTCCACACATGCTGATTGGCTGGATGCTCTAAGTGAAAGCCACCCGGCTGATAGACGCGTGCATTAAAATCATGGAATTCATCAAACACCTCTTCAATCGAATCTCGGATACGGTCATAACTTTCTATATACCATTTCCACTTGATATCACTGTCTGGCAAGACGGCTGCCGCCATACGCACCACAATGTCAGGCTCTGAAAGGAGATTCTTGGATGCAGGTTCATTACGCCCTGCTGAAAGATGCACATTACTCATGGAATCCTCAACACTCACTGCCTGTGGCCCATGCTGTTGCATATCAATTTCGGTACGGCCCAAACAGGGTAAAAGTAATGCCTCTTTACCACAAACCAAATGGCTACGATTCAACTTAGTTGCAATCTGTACCGTTAAATTACAACGACGTAAGCCTTCTTCGGTATAAGGTGTATCTGGGGTGGCAACAGCAAAGTTACCACCTAAACCAATAAAGACTTTTACACCACCTTCATACATGGCCTGAATGGTATCCACCACGCCAAAACCATGTTCACGTGGCGACTTAATGCCGAATACTCGGTCCAGACTATCCAGCAATTTTGGGCTTGGTCGTTCATTGATCCCCATGGTTCGATCGCCCTGCACATTACTGTGCCCACGAATCGGAGCTAAACCTGCCCCTGGACGACCAATATGCCCTCTTGCCAACATTAAGTTCGCGAGCATATGTACATTTGCAGTCCCGTGTCGATGCTGTGTAATCCCCATGCCCCAACAGAAAATGGCCGTTTTGGCATCCAAATACATTTTAGCTAAAGATTCTAAATGCTCAGGGCTAAGTCCCGTATGTGCATGAATATCGGACCATGCAGTACGATCTATTTCTTCCATCATGGCATCGAAACCGACTGTATTCATTTCGATAAAAGATCGGTCAAAAACGCTCTTTTTCCCAGCTGCCAGTGCTTGAATGTCCCATTCACGTAAATGTTTCAGCATCCCAAACATGAGCGCATAGTCACCGCCCACGTTGGGTTGGAAATAATAACGACTAATAGGTGTACTGCCATTGGTCATCATCTCAATAGGCGCTTGAGGATCTTGGAAGCGCTCTAAACCGCGTTCTTTTAAGGGGTTAATTGCAACAATATTGCCACCACGACGCGACACTTCACGTAAAGTCCCCAGCATCCGCGGATGGTTGGTGCCCGGATTATGCCCAAAACTGAAAATCGCATCGGCGATATCAAAATCTTCTAAAGTCACCGTTCCCTTACCCAAACCAATTGAGTCACGTAAGCCAACACTGGTGGTCTCATGGCACATATTGGAACAGTCTGGGAAATTATTGGTACCAAAAGCACGGACAAAGAGTTGATACAGAAATGCTGCTTCATTACTGGCACGACCCGAAGTATAAAATGCCGCTTGATCTGGATGATCCAAGGCATTTAAATGTTTTGCAATTAAAGCAAAAGCATCATCCCATGAGATGGGCACATATTTATCGGTTGCGCTGTCATAGCGCATTGGGTCGGTTAGACGACCTGAATCTTCAAGCAAGAAATCACTTTGTTCAGACAGCCAACTGACTGTATGGGTTGCAAAAAATTCAGCCGTAACACGTTTTGAAGTTGCTTCAAAGGCAACGGCTTTGGCGCCATTTTCACAAAAGTTAAAGGCGTGCGCATCTTTCTTTTCAGGCCATGCACAGCCCGGACAGTCAAAACCCGTGGGTTGGTTAATATTGAGGAGCGTAATCGCACCTTTTTTGAAAACTTCCTGTCTCTTTAAGTTTCTTGCAACACTTAACAATGCCCCCCAACCACCCGCAGGATTGTTATAAGGCTCGATTCGTGCATAGCTGGTTTCTTCATCGTCATGCTTTTTATCTTCAGTGTTTTCCATCTCACCGCCCTCAATATTTATCTTCGGTAAAAATTTCTGCAATGATCAATTCACTGTTCGCTTTGCTAATAGTTGCAAGCGATTTGGATTTCTCATCCCTTTTTTGTTGTCTATTTCTTATTCATCATGCCCGCGTTTCTTGGCACAATTCCAAAACACTTATGATCAAAAATATCACCCTTTTGGCATGCAATTTCAATAGATTAATTATTACAAAGGGCAAAGACTTAATGGATTGCGTTCAGGGAACACTCACTCATTTTTTGAAAATGAACGAACTAAGCTACTTCAAGACTCCGTTTGATCTTTGAAATAAAACATTTCATACTCTCGTTTATAAAAACTAAATCGTATGTAAATACGAAGTGGAGCGACTATGGACGGTTCGACGACTACACCCTTAAAACATAGGTCAGCGCAACTGATCGATCAATTTGGCCGTCATAAACATAAACTCCGAATATCTCTGACAGACCGTTGTAACTTTCGTTGTAGTTATTGCATGCCAGATACCCCTGAGTGGTTAGCCAAAAAAGACATCTTGAGCTTTGAAGAGCTGTTAACGTTTTGTGAAATGATGGTCAGTTTAGGCATTCGGCACATTCGTTTAACAGGTGGCGAGCCTTTGATGCGTCAAGGCGTGGTCAATTTTATTGATGCTTTGAATCGACTCAAGGCACAGGGCTTAGAGCGTATTTCCATGACCAGCAATGCTTCCTATTTAAACAAGTATGCACGAGCGCTAAAAGAAGCAGGACTAGATGATCTCAATATCAGCCTCGATAGCATTCATGCAGACACGTTTATGAACATGACCAAACGTCCGATAGCACCTGTTCTCGAAGGCATTGCGGCAGCACAGCAAGCCAATCTCCCGATAAAATTAAACTGTGTTTTAGTCGCAGGACAAAATGATCATGAAGTGCTTGAACTGACTCAATGGGCTTATCAGCAGAAGATCGCATTACGTTTTATTGAATATATGCCCTTAGATCAACCTGAACATTGGCAGCCTAAAAAAGTCATCACTGAAGATAACATTATCCAAATACTTGAACCCCATTTTCAGATTCAGAAACAAGCCAGACAACATGACCCTGCAACTATTTATCTGCTTAATGATCAGTACAAATTAGGCATTATTTCCACCATCAGCAAACCATTCTGTCAAAGCTGTGACCGTTTACGTATTACTGCAACGGGAGAGCTTTTTACCTGTTTATTTGCCAATACGGGAACACCGCTGCGTCATTTACTTCAACAAAAAGATCCCGCTTTATTACAAACCCAGATTCTGAACGCGGTATGGCATAAAAAAGCGGGGTTTATTGAACATCAACATGCCCCAACACGCAAAATCAGTATGCATGCCATAGGGGGTTAATCAACTGGTTAATTTTGAGTTTGTCAGTCATTCGACTGTATCCGCTTTTATTTTTGTGTTATCTAAATACGTCATAAACTTTTTCTCTTGATCGAACAGTTTCACTTTAACTTTAGATCAACACTTCAATGTTTCGGAATACTTTATGAAAAACGTTGGCATGAAGCCAGAAAGCTATCGCGTTGCAACTGCAAGCTCTGAACTGCTTGCCCCTGCACATTGTTTACAACTTCTTGCCGAAGGCAATACCGAAAAAGGTGATGCTCTCAAAACAGCCCGCATTGCTGGGATTTTAGCCGCAAAACGTACCGATGAACTGATTCCGCTGTGCCACCCCCTGCCTATTTATCGCGCCGATGTTGATTTTGAACTGCTTGTCGACCGTGTGGTTATTCGTGCAACCGTTGAAACGATTGGGCCGACAGGTGTAGAAATGGAAGCTTTGACCGCTGCCAGTATTGCGGCCCTTACCATTTACGACATGCTCAAACCACATTGCGAACCGCATGAGCTGATCATTCAGCAATGTAAACTCGATCTAAAAAAAGGCGGAAAATCACACTTTAAACGTCATTTGCGTCAGCCTGTTTCTGCGGCAGTATTGGTTCTATCAGATACCGTTGCCGCAGGTCGTAAACCCGATACTGCTGGCCGCTCCGTCGTCGAGACCTTAACCGAAGCTGGTTTTGATCCAATTCATTATCAAATTTTACCTGACGAAGCCGATCAGTTAAAAGCATTGGTCTTAGAGCTCACTCAATCTTATGCCTGCATTATTACTGTGGGTGGAACAGGTATCGGAAAGCGTGACATTACTGTAGATACACTTGAGCCTTTACTTGAACGTGAGCTCAATGGACTGATGGAAGCTGCACGTGCTTTTGGACAAAAACGTACCCCTTATGCTGCGATGTCACGTGGCGTTGCAGGTTTTATCGACCGTTCATTGGTGATTACCCTGCCGGGCAGCCGTGGCGGTGCAAGTGAATCTATGGCAGCCATTTTACCTGCTTTGGTTCATATTTTTGATGTCTGCCGTGATCTACCTCATCCGGGAGGTTATGAATGAGTTGCTCTGGCGTTGGTTTAATTACACTCGATCAAGCTCTTGAACACTATAGCGCCGTCCAAACATTGCCTGTAGTTACTTTGCCTTTAGTACAGGCACATCGGCATGTTTTAGCGGCAGATGTTTTATCAACAGTTGCATTGCCTCTATTTACTCAAAGTGCAGTTGATGGTTATGCGCTGCGTTCTGAAGACTTGCAAGCTGGAATTACTCGCTTTGAATTGGTCGGAGAAATTCGTGCAGGTGTTGAAGAACATATTGAGATTCAAGCAGGTCAAACAGTGCGTATTTTTACTGGGGGCAAGCTGCCAAACTCAGCAGATACTGTGGCTCGACAGGAAATTATTACGCGTAGCCATGATCAAGCGACTCTAACTCAAGCTTTAGACAAAGGCGCAGACATTCGTTATCAAGGTGAGGAGTTGTCCATCGGGACAACACTTGCACAGCAAGGCCAGCGTTTAGGCAGCGGTTTAATTGCGGCACTGAGTATGGCGGGTGTTCAGGATGTCGAGGTTTATCGCCAACCTAAAATTGCAGTGCTTATTACTGGTGATGAAGTTAGTACGCAACTGGACAATGAATCTAAAGTGTTCGATGCCAATGCACCAATGATCCGTACTTGGCTTAAAGAACACGGTTTTGCTGAAGTGCATTTAGAGCATGTGATTGATGATGAGAAGATACTCACACAAGCACTCTCGAATGCCATGAATCATTATAATGTAGTCATTACCACAGGCGGTGTTTCGGTTGGCGATTATGACTTGATTCGACCTGTTTCAATGGATTTAGGTGCAAAAGAGATTTTCTGGCAAGTTGCACAAAAACCGGGTAAACCGCTGTATTTTGCTGAATATCAGACAGACCATCATCATTCTTATTTGATTGGCTTGCCTGGGAACCCTGCTGCTGTGCTCACTTGTCTTGCTGTACATGTGTCGACATTATTGGCGGCTTTACAGGGGGTTACGTCTCCTGCACCCGCTTGGAAAAAAGCTCGCTTCAACGACAGCATTAAACAAGACAGCCGTGAGCAACTGGTTCGCATGGTATTAGATGTCAACGAGTTTGGACAATTAACCGTTTCCAAACTCGGCAAACAACAATCCCACATGCTCAGTAATTTAAATCGAGCCAATAGTATTGTTCGAATCCCTGTTCGATCTGATGCCCCTGTAACATTGGACTATGTCGATTTCATCTCGATCTAAGAACATCGATTGGATACTGATACAAACCAAGTGCTTTTTTGCACACGGTCTAAGGCTTGGACAGCTTTGTCTTAGACCGTACATCTCAATATTGAACGATCATTATTTATCTCCCTACACACGGATGTTAGGTCAAAATCATGCAAAACTACCCAGCAACAGCACTGGTGATTTTAGCGGGTGGAAAAGCCACACGAATGAATGGGGTCAATAAGCTTTTGCAAAGATTTGACCATGAAGTGCAGTTGTTAAAAATATATTCAGCTTTTGATGGAAAAGTTCAGGACATATGGATCAATAGTCATCGCGATTATGCGCAATATGGTGAGTTCATTCCTGATATTCGCTGTTTCAAAGATAATAGTGCTGGTTTTTTAGGGCCTTTAATCGGTATGCAAACGGCATGGTCATATGTGCAAGCTGATTATATTTTATTTATCCCGTGTGATATTACCAACATTCCACAAGACATATTGCCGCGCCTCCATCACACATTAGAGCAACATCCGCGCTCTTCTGTTGTCTACCTGAATATCAATGGACAAGCGCTCTACCCTTTTTGTTTGTTAAAACGCAATAGTCTAGAAACCTTAAATAAGCATTTACACCAACAACAATTCAGCTTAAAACACTGTTTCAACGATCTGTCGCCACAAACTTTAGATATTCAAAATGCGCATTTGACTTACCACAGCCTCAATTCATTTGAAGAAGTGCACGATTACCAAAAGTCATTAGACTCTTAGTCCAGTCACATCATGAGTACTAATCAGTCATAGATAGATATAGCGAAATAATAAGAAAAATGGCGTTTTATTTGTCTGTACAAACTGACTTTTCCATTTTGATGATCAAATTAAATAATACTAAAGTGAATCAACAAGTATCCAATAAACTGAAGACAACAAACTATTTTTAAACCCGTTTTGACAGAGGCAACATACAGGACATTCACATCAAAATCGAGGCTTATGGTGCAATTGAAAAGCATCTTCCTGCTGAACTCAACCTGAGTTGTGTGCCGAACAGTCTAGTTGCTGATGTACTCGATCAAATAAAAATACGTTATCCATCTGCTTCTGACCTGCTGGAACGCTGTGCTTGTGCGATTGGTGAAGATATTGTGGCGCGTCAAAGTCGATTAGCACAAGATAGCACCTTGGTATTACTTTCACCTGTTGCTGGAGGCTAAGATGTTAGAGTTTGCTCGTATTCAAGATACTGCTCTCAATTTAGAGAATTTTGACAGCATTCAAGCATTTCCTGAGTGCGGCGGAACAGGTATTTTTATTGGTACGGTTCGAAACCATCATGAAGGACGCGCGGTTCATGCACTGAAATATACATCTTATGCACCTGTTGCCGAAAAGATGATAAGAACGATTGAACAAGAGATACAAGAAAAATATGCGCTTCGCTATGTTCGAGTTGTACATCGGATTGGTACATTAGACATTGGCGATAAAGCTATTATTGCCATTGCGTATGCTCCACATCGCCGAGAAGTATTTCAGGCCTGTGAAGAAGCGGTCGAGCGTGTTAAACATGAAGTTCCTGTTTGGAAAGAAGAGTTTTATACCGATGGAAGCAGCCAATATGTTGCAGGCTGCTGTATTCGCCAAGACTATGATGAAAAGCATGAACATCAATAATTTAGTGCATGATATAGATAAAAGCTCTTTATTATTAAAAGATTGGAGGCTAGTTTTAGTTTACCGAAAAATAAAACTCTTTCATGCCGAAAATCGGTTTTAAAGTCAATTTATGCCGCTATAAAACCAATGTAAATGGGCCTGCCTCATAAATCAATATTCATAAAATTTAATATAAAATCATCTTCGTAGAATGATTGATTATCCGAGACAAACAACCTTAAAAATCTAGGACACTCTCAATTTTTTAGCTTTTTATAGATTATAAAGCCATCATTATTTGCCAATGGCTTCCAATAAAATACTTGAAAGTTTCAGTAAAAAAATTAGGGTCTGTTGACATTTCATAATGGTAACCAAATAAATATACAAGCTAAAGCAACTGAATTTTCGTAGTTCTGCTTTAACTTGTCATAGCGTGTTGCAATTCCTCTAAATTGCTTGATTCTTGCAAATGTGTTCTCAACTAAGTGCCTGATTTTATATAAGTGCCAATCCATATAATGATTGTTCGAAAGTGTGTTGAATTTCTTTGGAATATTTGCTTTTGTGGATGTTCTTTCTATCTGCTCTCTCAAAGCTTTCGAGTCATATCCCTTATCAGCGCTAAGAACATCCGTATCTGTTAAGTCTATTTTATCAACCAAATGCAGGAGCAACTTTCACATCATGAGTTGTGCCATCATGAATAAGAAATTGAATTGGGTTCCCATTTGAATCTACGGCTAAATGTATTTTAGTACTGTTTCCACCGATGCTTCTTGAAATAGCTTGATCCTTGAGTCCTGTAGCATGTTGATGTGCTCGAATATGGCTAGCATCAATAAATACCCATTCTAGATCAGCATTTTTTGACAATAACTTAAATATTTTTAATAGCTTATTATCTTTATACCATCGGGTGAACCGTTTAAAGATCGTATTGGATTTACCAAAGGATTCAGGTAAATCTCTCCAAGGACAGCCAGTTCTAATTCTATAGAGAATTACTTCAATAAAACTTCTGAGATTATGTTTGAGATAAATACCAAAATTATGGACAATAGATTTCAGCTTTAACCAGTGTTGATCAGTCAGCATTGTACGAGGCATAGCGAGAAGTAGATTTGGTTTGGCGATTGAATTTTACTTTCCCGCTACTTTTTTGCACAGTAAATGTCAACAGACCCTAAATTTATTTACTAAACTTCAATGAATAGCATCCCATATATTGATCTAGCATTAAAAATGCTTAAATGTTCTCAAAAAGAGCTAGTCCAAGCTTTGGAAGTTTCCGCGACCCAAATTACAAAAAGGGTGAATATATATCTTTTGAAATGGAGGAAAAATTTAAAAAATTACTTAACTTAGGTGATTTTTCAGCAGAGTTTATTTTATTAACAGGTTCCATTGAAAATGCTGAAAAATGGAACAAATTGACTCAATTTATTGCTGAAATGGTGCGTGATAATGCAGAAACTGGTTATAAAACAACACCTCTTTATGATGAATTAGATCTTCTAAGTCAATCAACACTGAGAACTTTGCAGCAAATGGGGATACATTTTCCACCTGAATATCCCCAAGAATTAGATTTAGCATTTAATGTTTCTATAGATGATAAGCAATATGATGAAACATTTAACCGTATAGATGAAGTAATTTACGAAAACCCTTATTCATCATTAATTTATCAAATTTTTAGCGCACTTAATGACGTTTATGGCTTCTACGCAGCATACATTTTCGACTTTTTTTATGACGATGATTTGGGGCTAGAAAATACAGATGCATGTAACATCGAACCATGCTTGTTAGAACTTGCAGCAAGTAAAATTGAACCACCATTAGAATCTTTTGCACCCAATTTTCAAGAGTTTCAATATAAAACCACTCATTCATTTGAAAAATGGATCAATATTGTCAAGGAAAAAGCTTTTCGAGCAGGTATCCCTCTTCGAGCAGAGCTGATGAATCTCATCTATGACGATCATGATTCAAATAGACATGAAGCTGAAGCAGAAAGCTTAGGATTTAATAAAACAAGAATTCATCCTGATATTTATATGAATGAATTATTAACGGGCATGCGAGTAATTCATCAGGTTTTACCAGAAATTCTTAAAAAACTTGAAATTTATGAAAATTTTGTTGTTGATGAATCTAATCTGAAAATCAACAAGTAAATCATATGTGACAAAAACGTGGCAACAAAAAAGTCACTTTTACAAGTGGCTGATTTATATAAAGAATTTTAGTGGGGTGGCGTCAATTGAACTCAAAACCCAAACCATTAATTCTTAAGCCATTTCATTGAATAAAAAAATTCATTGACCCAATTTTGACCCACATCAGATTTAGTGTATTAAATCACTTAGAAATCTTGTTCAAATCCGAATTCAGGATTTGAAATGGTGTACCGAGTATAACAGCATTAAGAGCACTATAAAATATCACGATATAACATATCATTTCTTTGATATTCTTTTTTGATGTATCATTCTTTTAGACACATTCAGGGATAAGGTAATGTTTGAAATTATTGATGATTTAAAAAATAAGTTAGATCAGCATCGCCCCCTATCACCTACAATAGTAAAAAATTTACAAGAAGACCTTATTGTACGATGGACGTATCATTCCAATGCTATTGAAGGGAATACACTTACTCTATTAGAAACCAAAGTTGTGCTAGAAGGTATAACTGTCGGAGGAAAGGCATTAAGAGAGCACTTCGAGGCAATTAACCATAGAAATGCCATTTATTACGTTGAAGACATTATTAGAAAAGAAGAACCATTTTCTGAATGGCAAATTCGTAATATCCATCAACTTATTTTAAAAAATATTGATGATGACAATGCAGGGCGATATCGCCAACAAAATGTATTGATTTCTGGTGCTACAACCACCCCTCCTGACTATACATTGCTAAATGACAAAATGGCTCAGCTAGTTGATTGGTATAATAGCGAAAGCCATACATTACACCCTATTGAACGTGCAGCCAAAGTACATGCTGATTTCGTTGGTATTCATCCCTTTATTGATGGTAATGGCCGTACATCACGTCTACTAATGAACTTAGAACTAATGAAAGCTGGTTATCCACCATGCGTGATTACTGTAGAGAATCGTTTGGCTTACTATGAAGCATTGGATCAATGGATGGCTTATGGAAAGACTGAGCCTTTTATTCAATTGGTAGCTGATGCTGTATTGGATGGGTTTAAGCCATATCAAATGGTTTTGGGAGTTTAAATCCATTATAAAATATAAAGTTAACACTTCTTGTTAGTTGGTAGTCTAAGTTTAATTTTTAAGGTAGATAAAGATGGATAAATTACAATGCATGGAAGCATTTGTACGTGTAGCAGAAAGTGGAAGTTTTATTAAAGCCTCAGAACAATTAGGTGTAACTCGCTCAGTAATTAGTAACCGTATTCAACAATTAGAAAACTTTATCAAGGCGCCCCTTTTCCATCGAAGCACACGTTCTGTAAGACTTTCAAATGTGGGAGAAAAGTACTATAGAGAGTGTGCATCACTCATAAAGCAATTTGAAATATTAGCTGATGAAATGGCACATGCTACTTCAAAAATGCAAGGTCGATTGCGAATTCACATGGCGCCTGGTTTTGCTATTGATTATTTTGGACATCTTCTAACAATATTTCTAAAAGAATACCCCGATTTAAACATTGATATTGTAGTTAATGATCGAATTATTGATCCTATTGCAGAAGGTTTTGATATTGTTTTTCAAATGTTTCCTCCAACAGGTGAAAGTCTAATTGAACGTAAACTGTTTAATGTGAACCGCGTATTATGCTGTTCACCTGAATATTTAGAAAATATCCAAAACATTTATAAACCAGAACAATTAAAAGAAATTCCTATGGGATATTACTCTGGTTACCCTACTCGTAATCGAATTCGCTATTTAGAGGAAGGTGAGTTTAAGGAAATGGACATTCATATCCATGTACTCTCATCGTCAGTACATTTATTACGTGATTTTGCTTTAAGTGGCGGAGGCGTCGTATGCCTCCCCACATTAGTCGCACATAAATATTTGATGAACAAACAACTTACAACAATACTGTCCGATTATCCTTTATCGAATTATGGATTACGTGCAGTGTTTCCAGCGAATTCAAAAAATCTTTCTAAAATTCGTAAGCTATTAGATTTTCTGATTATTCGTCTAGATACTATTCCAAGCTGGGATATTGAATTAATTGATGCCAAATATTTATCTGAAAAAGTTAAATTTTTTCAATAATCAAAGCAATGCCTTGCCCGACACCAATACACATTGAACACAGGGCATACGTCCCACCGGTTTGTTCTAATTGGTTTAAAGCCGTGGTGACTAAACGTGCACCCGATGCACCCAGTGGATGACCAATCGCAATTGCACCACCATTTGGATTCACTTGTGTGCTGTCATCCGTTAGACCAAGGTCACGCGTTACCGCCAGTGCTTGTGCCGCAAAGGCTTCATTCAGTTCAATCACATCCATCTGTTCTAATGTCAGATTGGCTTGTTTCAGTAACTTTTTGATGGCAGGTGCTGGCGCAAAGCCCATGATGCGAGGTTCTACACCCACTGCTGTTGAAGCAATGATTTTGGCACGTGGTTTAAGCTGGTACTCTTTAATCGCTTGTTCTGAAGCGATCAGTACAGCAGCCGCACCGTCATTGATGCCTGATGCATTCCCCGCAGTGACGGTGCCTTCTGCTGTCACGACTGGCTTAAGTTTGGTTAAACCTTCTAAGGTAGTCGATGCACGTGGATGTTCATCGGTATCGATCACAATTGGATCACCCTTACGCTGCGCAATGCTCACCGGGATGATCTCATGTTTAAAAAAGCCTTGAGCTTGCGCGGTTGCGGTGCGCTGTTGACTCGCCAAGGCAAACTGGTCTTGATCTGCGCGATCAATATTAAATTGTTGTGCCACGTTTTCTGCGGTTTGCGGCATGGTGTCTACACCATACATCGCTTTGAGCTTCGGATTGATAAAACGCCAACCCATGGTGGTGTCTTCAATCTTCTGGCTACGGCCATAGACAGTTTCTGATTTGCCCATCACAAAAGGTGCACGAGACATACTTTCGACGCCACCTGCAATGATTAAATCCGCTTCTCCGGCTTTAATTGCACGGGCTGCCATGGCAATCGCATCCAAAGATGAACCACATAAGCGATTCACAGTCGTGGCAGGAACTTCAACGGGTAAACCTGCAAGCAGTGCAGACATGCGACCGACATTACGGTTGTCTTCACCGGCTTGGTTGGCACAGCCATAGATCACGTCATCGACTTGGGTCCAATCCACGCTGGGATTGCGTTGCATCAAGGCTTGAATCGGCACTGCACCCAAGTCATCGGCACGGACTGGGGCGAGTCCACCGGCATAACGTCCGAATGGGGTACGAATAGCGTCAATAATGTAAGCGTTTTTCATATTTCATTTTCCCTTTGAATCCCCCTTTTTAAAGGGTGAGAAGCACTGCTTCGCAAGAGGGATTAATTATCCTTGTGTCGCATCCACTAAAGTTGCACTGGTCATTGCCTGCAATTCTGCAAAGCTTAGACCGTCGACTTTTTCAATCACTTTAAGACCGTCCGCGGTCACATCGATTACACACAAGTCGGTGTAGATACGATCAACACACTTCAAACCCGTGGCTGGATAAGTCAGTTCCGCAACAATTTTCGGTTCACCTTGTTTGGTGACATGATCAGTGGTGATAAACACTTTCTTAGCACCAACAGCTAAGTCCATTGCACCACCAACAGCAGGAATCGCATCAGGTGCACCGGTATGCCAATTGGCCAAGTCACCATTGGCTGCCACTTGAAAGGCGCCCAATACAGCAATATCTAAATGCCCGCCACGCATCATGGCAAAAGAGTCCCCATGATGGAAAAAGGCACCGCCTTGCAGCATGGTCACATATTCTTTACCTGCATTGATCAGTTCAGGGTCTTCTTGACCTTTTTCAGGTGGTGGACCAAAAGCCAATAAGCCATTTTCAGAATGTAAGAACACGTCTTTGTCACTTGGTAGGTAACTGGCAATCTTGGTCGGTAAGCCAATCCCAAGATTCACATAAGCCCCATCGGGAATATCTTGTGCCACACGTTCTGCAATTTGGTTACGGCTGAGTTTTTGATAGCTCATGATGTTCTCCCGATTACACAGCAACTGGTTCAGGTTTAACCTGCACCACGTGTTGAACAAAAATACCTGCGGTGATGATGTGTTCAGGGTCTAAAGCCCCTAAGTCCACGACTTCAGAGACTTGTGCAATGGTTACACCTGCGGCCATAGCCATAATCGGGCCGAAGTTACGTGCCGATTTGCGGTAGACCAAGTTACCCCAACGGTCACCTTGCTGTGCTTTAATCAAAGCAAAGTCAGCTTTGATTGGATATTCCAGTACATAATCTTTACCGTCGATGTGACGGGTTTCTTTGCCTTCAGCCAATAAGGTACCGTAACCAGTTGGGGTGAACACTGCACCGAGTCCCATACCTGCGGCTTGAATACGACAGGCTAGATTGCCTTGAGGCACCAGTTCTAACTCAATTTTTCCTGCACGATAGAGCTCATCGAAGACCCAAGAGTCGGACTGACGTGGGAACGAACAGATGACTTTTTTGACGGCACCGGCTTTGAGTAGCTTAGCTAAACCATAGTCGCCATTACCAGCATTGTTACTGACGATGGTGAGATCTTTAATGCCGAGTTGAATTAAGCCATCGATCAGTTCAGCAGGTTGTCCTGCTGTACCAAAACCACCAATCATGATGGTTGATCCGTCGGTGATTTGGGAGAGCACTTCCGCGAGGGATGCCGCGCTTTTATCTATCATAGGACTACTTATCATTTATGGGCTTATATTTATTATATTGAATAAAAAACTGTCTATTCTTTTAATTATACAAACTGATTGTTTCCATTTTAGAAACAAAGCATTCATACAATTTAAAATAGAATAAATGATTTAAACCTAGGATTTTATTTCATGGACTATATTCACCTTGTAAAAATAGCTGAGAAAGAACGCTTTCAGGCTTTAACGCAGCAAGATTATAAAAAATTTGAAAGTTTATGTGATCCAGAACTGACCTATGTGCATAGCAGTGCCAAGATAGATCATCTTTCTAGCTATATGCAGAAGCTAAAAAGTCAGCATTACATTTATCAAACCATTGATTATCACATTGAAAATATTGTTGAATTTTCAGACAACCTTTTAGCTTTCGCAACATTTGAAGCTGAACTACTTTTGCAAGGGAAACCTACCAAATTGAAGAACCGTACACTATCGATATGGAAAAAAACCAAGGATGGTGTTGTACTTTTTGCTTATCAGCCTACACCTATAAAATAAATGAAGGGGGGGAAATCCCCCTTCATTTAAAAAAATTTAAAACTTCATCGTATAAGTGGTAAAGAATCTATTCTCCGTGTAATCACCTTGAATATCATTTTTATAATTCAAATTTAACCACTGAAAACCCAAACCTTTAAATCGTCCTTCATTCACACGATAATTCATAATGATATCAAATTCACTTTCATCAAATCCTTTTTGGCCATTTATCATATAGTTTTGGCCATCCACATAACGGAGTAAAAAATTTAAACCAGGTAATGCCCAACTCGCATCATGGTTGAAGGTAACGTGATATGAGAGTTCATTTGCCTTATTAAATGTACCTTGTGTCCAGTTAATATAGCTGAGGACAGGAACAGCACCATCTAACATTGGAAAGTTACTATCACCTTCAATTTTTTGGATACCTAAACCAATGGTATTCGGCCCATAGCCAAATTCTTGCATTAAGCCAAAGTACTGGTTATCAATATCACCAAGCAGTTCATCACCAGATTCTTTTGTATAATAATACCTAAATTTAGTATTCAATCTAAATTGGTCAACACTATTTTTATAGTTTAGGCCAATAGAATATTGATTATACAAATCTTCTAATTCACTCACAAAAATTTGAGTCTGTAATTGACTATCAAAAGCTTTATGCTTTAAATCAATATAAGTTAAGCCATCAGATTCTTTTTTATTGACAGAAAGCTTTCTAAAATCCTCTTCATTTCGCGGTGAGTATTTATCTAAATAGCCGATATCCAATTTTAATTGTTCATTCAATTGGCCCGAATATAATAGACCTTGATAAATTGTAATCAATTGTCGACTGTAATCTGTTGTTGCAAGAGGCGTGTCTACCCATTGTTCCCCCCAACTTAAGTGATGCTGCTTATACTTCGCTCCAATCGAACCTGCAACTTTATTGTAGCTGGATGCCTGCTCTTTGGTGACTGGGTCAAATGGTAAAATCATGTCATTTAAATGTTTATCATCACTTAAACGCTTTGCATATTGAATAGAACCTGTAAATGTTAAAGCAAGATCTTGTGTTAGTTCATGCTCACCATTGGCACGGGCGATAATCCCTTGACTCCAACTCCCTACTGAGGGCTTGACAGAATCATCAAAATCCCGATCTGCGTATAAGTTTTTTAACGTGACATCAACGTTAATCTCTTTTGCAAAGGCGCAGTTCACCATTGCAGCCATCGCAGTAAGCAATGGCACAACCATTATATTTTTACTCATATCTAATCCATTAAATTATTTGATAATTTTTATCGTCCTAAAACCGACATGGCTAATACCTAAATTGATTTCCTGAGAATGTCTTGCTGAAGCTCGATAACGCATACAGTAATTTGATGCGCACAGGAAAGACCCACCTTTGATGGTATAAAAATTAAATGTGGGGTTATCATGATGATTCTCAAGTTGATCCATTCCCATGTGATCATCATGCGTTCCCGTAAATGGGCTTTTGGTATATTCCCAAACATTTCCAATCATATCGTAGAGGCCAAAACCATTTGCTGCAAAGCATCCCACTGGTGCAACATCTGGATAGCCATCTTTATTGTCATTGTTGTAAGGAAACTCACCTTGCCAAACATTGGCATCAATATGCTTTAAATCTGCACTGACATCTCGGTCATGGGTAAAGCCTTTTGCAGCATATTCCCATTGTTCTTCAGTCGGAAGCTCTCGACCTAACCAATCGGCATATGCCATCGCATCTTTTAAAGTGATCATCCGTACAGGTTGATTGGGCTTAATTTTACGGCTACTATTCGGCCCCCACGGCTGTTTCCAATTCGCTCCTTTCATCAATGACCACCAAGCTAACTCCTTGACTGGTTTTTGAGGTTCAGTAAATACTGCTGCCTCTCCCTGCTTTTCTGCTTCAGTCACATAGGCTGTGGCATCGACAAAGCTTTGAAATTGGGCATTAGTCACTTCTGTTGCATCTATCCAAAAGTCTGCAACCTTCCGTTCACTTTTATAAAGCGCTTGTTCTTCTGGGTAGCTTTCATTGTTCCCAATATTGAAAGTTCCACCATGAATTTTGACCATGCCTGCCTCAGGTTTTTTTTGCCAGTTTTGTGGCAAACCTGAATATTGTTGGCATTGCACTTGACTGCCTAACTTGACTGGTTCTACTTTCGATAGGGTACCGCATGCTGATAACAGCATGCTCCCAATTAATATTGAATATTTAAAAGTATTTATCATCCCTGACCACCCATTTTAATGCATTGGTATTTCAATTTCAGAACTACTCAACGACGATATTCATCAGATCTTTACCGACCGTGATTTCTCCAGAATAAAAAGGACTGATTTCTGCTTTCCATTTTTCATCAGTTAATGTTTTATCTTCCGCAGGAACCAAATGGCTGAGCACCAAATGTTTCACTTCAGCTTTTTGAGCTGTTTTACCCACATCTTGTGTCGTAATATGATGAGAAATCACTGCATCAATAAATTTCTGACCATATCCCATGCGTTGTGCCAAACCATTTACACCTTCGATATGTACGACTTCACTCACTAGAATGTCGGCATTTTTAGCAAACTGTACAAAAGGCTTGTTAAAATTCATGTCCCCAGAGAACACAATGACTTTGTCACCCACCTTGAAACGAAAAGCGTAGGCTTCTCCCATCTTGAATGGAGAATGTGGGACAGCTAAAGCACTGACGGAAACATTATCATCCTGATACACTGCACCCTGTTTATAGCCATGTACTTTCATAAGTGAATGAATATCTACACGGCCTTCATCTTCTATGCGTAACTGAATGTCTCGTTTAAAAGCTGAATAAATATCATTGGTGGTTTCCTGAATGCCTGGCGGACCATAGATTTCAACAGGACGTTTAAGACCTGATAACCAAGAGTTCATAATCAACGAAGGATAATCAAGAATATGGTCACTGTGCATATGGGTAATAAAAATGCCCTTAATATCCTTTAACTTAATTCCTGCTTCTAGCAGTCGATAGCTTGCGCCATAGCCTGCGTCAATAATGTATACATCCTTCCCAACAACCAAAGCCGAAGACTGAGGTAATACTTTATGTGTCAGTAAAGATGGACCACCTTTTGTACCCAATAAAATTAATTTAATCTCTTTATTTTCTGCGGCGAATGTCACCACAGAAAATAAAAGTAAGGTAAAAAGTAGACAGATTTTGTTTAGCATAATCGTCTCCTTAACATCATTTACTTAAGTTTTTTAAGAATTCAGGTTGGATGCATTTATCGTAGAAGCAGTTCATTTGACCATACTTATAACGAACAGGTGCTTCAACCACACCAACACGTTGTGTGTAATCTACCCAATCTTTTGCTAACTCTTGAGTTTTGATTGGATTTTGAGATGACAAATTGTTCAGGAATGATGGATCAATTTTACGATTATAAAGTTCCCATTCTCCAGTGCCATAAGGTGGTGCCTGATATTGAACAGCCCAATCTCCTTTATACAACGCTCGGCGTGTATTAAATTCCCATCCTAAAGTACGTTCTGGCAAGGCTTTGCCTTTAAATGCTGGAAGGAATGAACGACCTTCCATTTTCAACAATGGATTGCCATTATAACTTTCAGGTCTTTGGGCACCTGTAAGCTCAAGTACTGTTGGAACAAAATCAATCACATGAATGGTTTCTGACTGAATCTGTCCAGATTTAATTTTGCCTGGATAGCGAATGATTGCTGGGGTATGGATTCCGCCATTTGACAAAATACTTTTGAAATAAGGCAGTGGCGTTGATGCAACCTGCGCCCATTGTGGCCCAAGTGTGACATAAGACCCTTTTTTACCCATATTTTCTGGACTATTATCGAATGTAGCGTCTACCCATTCACGAATACCATTTTTATCTTCTGTCGTTCCTAATGATTCTGGTGTAGCAGATTCCGCACCATTGTCAGACATAAATAAAATCAGAGTATTATCAAGTTCACCACTACGCTTTAAATAATTAATTACACGACCAATATTGTGATCCATGTTATCGATCATCGCTGCATAAATTTGCATAGTCTTCACTTGATCTTTTTTCTGCGCCTCGGTTAACTTATCCCAAGCTGGAAATACATCCGCCAATGGGTTATTGATCTTGGTTCCTTTCGGCATAATGCCTAATTTAATCATACGTTCTAGACGTGCTTGACGAATTTTTTCATAACCTTCTTTATAGTATCCATCATATTTCTTTAAATATTGATCTGGAGCTTGCAAAGGCCAATGTGGAGCGGTAAAAGCCAAATATCCAAAGAATGGCTGACCTTTTTCACGGTCATTTTCCATATAGGAAATCATTTTACTGGTAAAGAAATCGCTTGAATAAAAGTCTTTAGGCAAGGTTGCGTCTTTGCCATCTTCTAAATATCGTGCTTTATAATTTCCAGGGAACATTTGGCTTGCATCCATATGTGCAGCGCCACCCGGCATGAGTGTAAATGAGCGATCAAAACCACGTGCTTTTGCATTGCTATCTTCTGTTGCACCCAAATGCCATTTGCCCGTAACGAATGATGCATATCCCTGCGTTTTTAAAATTTCAGCTAAAGTAATAACACGATTGTTTAGACGACCTTCATATCCCGGTTTACCTTTCTGTTCTGGCTGTAAATACTCAGCCATCGTACCAAATCCAGCCTGATGGCTATCATTACCAGTCAATAACATTGAACGTGTCACTGAGCACGTTGGGCCTGTATGAAAATTGGTTAATACCGCACCTTCTTTGGCTAATTTCTTAATATTCGGAGTAGAAATTTCACCACCAAAAGGTTCTGTATCAGAGAATCCAAGATCGTCAGCGACAATCACCAAAATATTTGGTTTTTTGGTTTCAGCCGCTATAGCCAAAGATGAGACAAGCATTGTCGGTATAAATAATGCAAGTGTAAGTTTTTTCATAACCATTGGATTTTCCTTAATTTGGTTAAAATAAATGTCATCCTGAACATATCTAAATTAATCTAGTTCCATCGCTTAAAAAACAATCTTTGATTGAATTCAGTGTTCACGAATTCAGAACAATTACTTAAAATAGAGATCTTGATTTATTTGTTCATTCTCAACTTTTATTAAATGTTGCCCTTTACATGGTCCATCAATACATTCACCTGTTTCGATATCGAACAACGCTGAATGATGCGCGCACATAATCACTTGATTCTGGTAAATTGAAAATTGTCCCGAACGGTAATCAAGTTGTACTGAAAAATGCGGGCAGACATTTTCATAACTGTAAAATTTTCCATCTTTGCGAATAATGACAATACTCTTGTCTGCTTTTAACGGATGAGTGACTTTCAAAACCTGTTGATTTGAAAAATCATCAACCTCACAAAGCTTGATTCGTGTTGACATCATCATTCTCCTTGACTGAGAACAAAGTCATAATCGATTAAGTTATAGTTTGAATCTAAAGCATATTTAGTCTGATCTTCAGCACTAACACGTTGTTGCTGAAAGCCAACAATTAACCGATCTTTGACGCCAAATACGGCATCACCATTCAAATATTCATCATTTTGAATAAAAAGATGCGTTACTAAAGGTTGATAACCCTCTGCCGTGATCATGAAGTGAATATGCGCTGGCCGCCAAAAATGGCGTTTGGAATAGTTTAATAACTCTCCCACCGTCCCATCTGAGGGAATTTGATAACTCACAGGTAGAATCGATTTAAATGCATATTCACCCTGTTCCTGACTGAAAAACGCACCACGTAAATTAGTGAGTGTCTGGATTGGGTCTTGACCAGAATACATACCATTTTCAGCAGTTTGCCAAACTTCAATTTTGGCACCTACAATGGCTTCACCCTGTTGGTTTAATATCTTACCTTTCACTAATAAGGGCATTTCAGCATCAGCATTCTCTTCAACAATGCTCTCTGCATAGTGACGAACTGGCATATTGGCGATAAAGAACGGGCCAAAAACCGTGCTTGGGGTCTGCTCTGTATTTTTACTATGATTGATTTCATCGACCAACATAGATACACCCAGCACGTCAGACAGCAAAATATACTCCTGACGTTGGTCGTGGCAGAGCTGTCCTGTTCGGGTCAAAAAATCAATCGCCATTTCCCATTCAGACTGAGTCAATTCAACCTCATCAACATAGTCATGAATGGATTTGACTAGCTTCTGGATCAGCATTTTGGAGCGTACATTACCAATCTGATCAAAACTATTTATTGCGCTTATCGTCACGTCATGCATATCAAAACTCCATTTTTGATCAAGCCAATGATTGAATTATCGAGGTTCTAAACCTGCATAAGCCAGATCTAGCAAAGCTTGCAGTTCATCTCGCTCATAACTTCTTGGGTTGTAATACGGACTTTCACAGGTAATACGAGCAACCTCACTCGGTCCATCTTCTGGTAAACCAATATCTTTTAAAGCCATTGGAATACCAAGCTGCTGATTGAGTTTGTAAATCAGTTGACCAACTTGTTCATGACTTTGTCCACCCAGTGCTTGAGCCAGTTGATCCATCGCTTCGATATCTGCATTACGGTTGTAGTGTGCAGAATAAGCAAGAGTGATCGCATGCGCCTGTGCGTGTGGCAAGTTATAAGTTCCACCTAAGGTATGACAAAGTTTATGATGAATCGCCATGCCGACTGAACCTAGACAAATTCCTGCTAGCCAAGCGCCATACGTCGCTTGTTTACGTGCTTCAATATCTTGAGAATTTTTCACAATTTTTGGCAAAGCCTGACTGAGCGATTTAATCGCTTCAATTGCCATCATGCTAATAATTGGGTTTTTATCCTGCGCATATAGGGCTTCAACAGCATGTGCCATTGCATTCATCCCTGAACTTGCAGAAATATCAGCAGGTAAAGTCAGACTTAATTCAGGATCATAGATCACCACTTTTGGTAATACTTTGATATCTTTACCTGTTTTTTTGAGATTATTTTCAGTCAAACCATAGACTGTCGTCATCTCACTGCCTGCATAAGTCGTTGGAATAGCAACAATTGGCGTTCCAATTTTTAGTGCAATAGCCTTAGCAAGTCCAATGGTTGAACCACCGCCCAAAGCTAGACAGCAATCAATCTGATGTGTTGTCACAAACTGGACAGCTTGATCTGCAACATCAACAGGAACATGCATGACAGCATGTGGGTAAACCCCTGCGGCCAACTCACCCAGTTGTTTCGCCATCATCAAACCTGTGTCTTCTTGTTCTGGTGTGGTAATCACCAGAACAGAAGAATAGCCATGTTCCGCTAAAATACTTTTGGTCTTTTGCGATTCGCCATTACCAAAATACACATTGATGGGCAGTGCTTTATAATGAAAATCTTGCATCTCATTCACCTCTTTGGAAATGAGGCGGTATTTGAGCATCCACATTGACCCAAACCGATTTCACTTCGGTATAGTCATGGATCGCTTCAAAGCCCATTTCACGACCATAGCCTGACTTACCTACGCCACCAAATGGGCTACCCGGATTGACACGTTTATAACTATTGATCCAACACATACCCGCTTTGATTTTTTTGGCAAATACATGTGCACGTTGTAGGTTATTGGTCCATAAACCACTTCCTAAACCATATTCAGTACCGTTGGCGATTTGTAAAGCTTCGGCATCATCTTTAAAACGAATGACGGTAACAAAAGGACCAAAGACTTCTTCTTGCGCCACACGATCATCAACTTTTGCTTCGACAATCGTTGGTAGAACGTAATAGCCATTGCCCAAACTTGCATCTTGCGGTGCAGTACCACCAAGTAAGATTTTTCCGCCTTGTTCCTCAGCAATTTTGGCGTATGCCAAAACTTTGTCACGATGTAGCGCTGAAGTTAATGGTCCCATCTCAGTATTCGGATCTAATGGGTCGCCCAAACGGATTGATTTTGCCAAAGCGACAAATTTTTCTAAAAATTGATCGGCAATTTTTTCATGTAACACCAGACGTGAACCTGCAATACACGCCTGTCCCTGATTATGGAAAATCGCCCAAGCAGCTCCATTCACCGCAGCATCAAGATTGGCATCTTCAAAAACAATATTTGCACCTTTACCACCAAGCTCAAGCTGCACACGTTTCAGGTTGCCTGATGATGCATTCACAATTCCACGTCCTGTTTGCGTTGAACCTGTAAATGAAATTTTGCCGACTTCAGGATGATCTGCTAAACGTTGTCCTGCTGTATGACCATAACCCGGTACGATATTGACAACACCATCAGGAAAGCCTGCTTTTTTAATCAATTCAGCAATTTTAAGCGTAGATAATGGTGTGATTTCTGAAGGTTTCATCACGACAACATTCCCTGCAGCAAGTGCAGGACCCAATTTCCAACTGGTAAACATCAATGGGAAATTCCATGGCACAATCTGCCCAACGACACCAATCGGTTCACGAGTTGTGTAGTTTAAGAAACCTTGCTCAACTGGAATCACATTGCCTTCGATCTTATCGGCAATACCACCAAAATAACGGAAACACGCTGCTGTACGTGGTACATCTAAACGACGTGAGTCTTTGATTGGATGCCCAGTGTCTAAAGATTCGAGTTGTGCCAACTCTTCTGAGTTTTCCTCAATTAAATCAGCAAGTTTTAACAATAAACGACCACGTTCTGCCGCAGGTGTTTCAGCCCAAGCAGGAAATGCTTTTTGAGCTGCTTGTACTGCAACATCAACATCTGCTGCTTCTGCTGCAGCAATCTTGGTGATCAACTCACCAGTGGCAGGGTTCACGACATCAATCGTTCCGCTACCGAGCGCAGGGACAAACTCACCATTAATAAACAGTTGAGTATTTATTTTACTCAGGTCCAATGCCTTTTGTTCAGACACAGCTGTCCCATCAACACGTAATTGCGTATTCATATTTAAAAACCTTTTAAAAAGGGCTAATCACTTAGCCCTAGAACATGTGCTTAGAATGACACTGGGTAAGGTGGTAACTCACCAGATGCATATTTTTCTGGTAAATCTGGTGTTGCATTTTCCCAAACTAAAAGCATTGAACGTTTGGTTGAGTAACCTTGATGACGAATATCAGCAGGCATTGCACAGATATCACCTGCTTTCATGATGATGCGGGCAAATGGACTACCGTCATTTTTATCTGCAATATCCCAAGTGATTTCATCAGAAATTTGCATAAACCATTCCACACGGTCATTACCATGGAAAATAGGTAGAATGTATTCTTCTGTTGTTGGGCAGAATAAACTTGCTTTACAGACTGAAGTTACTGATGGGTTCCATGTCACATCTGAACGTGACATATATTTAAAGAGATTAAACGCACTAAGCTCACCTTCAAAACCAGGCTCACAATGTACTAAAGGCTCATCTTGATCGACATCGGCAAACTGACGGTTAACAGGTAGATCTTCACGTAATGGTGAATCCTCGGCCATACCTGGCATACGTTTGGTTGCAATACGATAACGATCAATCGCTTCAACGTTATCACCGTTTTTTCGACCAAATGCACTGCCTGTCTCTTCTGGTGCAGCAAACGGGTCAAAGCCTGCATTCACCCAATCATGTAAAATTGCTTTAAAAGTTGCCATGATTTTTGGTGTTTCAAAATTTTCCACATAATCAACGCCTGCAGCACTCAGTACACCATTAAATGTACCTGCATACATATCAACGCTACCATAATGGTTTTGCGTACCAATCACATGGTCAAAGTTCACCCAGCCATAGAAAAAGCCCCATGCAACATCACGCATAACCGCACGTAAAAATGCATCAACAGACATTAAGTGTGAATGTTCACTACCTTTTGCAGTCCATGTAACCTTGGCAAAGTATTCATCACGACTAAAGGTAAAATTACCCAGCTTAAAAGTGATATATCCCGTATTTTCGTCTTTTCCAACGACTTCAACTTGCTCACTTGCAAATGTATTTTGTGCAGAGTTCATCCCTAATCTCCTATTACTTCAAGCAAATTTCTGACCATTTCTCAACAGAAAGTGGCCCTTTAATCGTATGTAAAATTAGCGTTGCTGGCTTTTGACTATTGAAACGATAGGCTGTTCCGACAGGTAGAATGGCTTGATGACCTTTTTTCAGTACCACATAGCCCATTGGTTTACCTTTCGGCTGTTCACCTGCGACTTGAGTACCTTCAATTGATGTATCAATTTCTTGTTCCAGTTTTAAAAACTCAACACGAATTTCGCTATCCATTGAAATAACGAACTCATCATGTGCGCAGCAGAACCACTCAGAGGTACCTTCTGCACGGATGGATTCGATTACATATTTTTGGTTGATGCCTACAACAGTTTTTTCATAAGGTTGAGCTTGGCTCGCAACTTCAAAGATATTTGAAAAGACATAATTAGATGCCTTGCCTTGAATCAATTGAATTTCACCTTTTTCGAAATTGTCGATACTTCCGAATTTTGTTGTATATGTATTCATCCTATTTCCTCGATCGTCTTCATGACATAGCTAAAAGTTAAGCCATGCTACGATCAGAGACAATGTACGTTTTATCGACAAGACTGTTCGGTTTAATCGAACAAAAAAGTCCTAAAAAGCAAATTATACTTTTTGTCAACTCGCAGGACTCGTGAGTTAACCACTTCGCACATGACAAGGATTATAGAATGCAAAAACAATGGGACACTTCTTACGAATGGAAGATCGTACTTTTACTCACGCTCGGATTTGGTTTAGTCGGACTAGATCGCTGGATCATCGCTCCTCTTCTTCCCTCCATAATGAAAGATCTTTCTTTAAACTATCAAGATGTTGGTTTAATTTTTGGTGCTTTAGGTGTGACTTGGGGCATCTTTGCAATCTTTGCTGGTCGACTTTCAGATAAAATTGGACACCGCAAAATTCTGATTCTTTCTTTGGTTGTTTTCTCTCTGGCATCAGGCTTTTCTGGTGCTGCAATGGGCCTGACCAGTTTGATTTTTATTCGTGCGCTGATGGGGGTTTCAGAAGGTGCCTTTTGTCCTGCCAGTTTTGCAGCAACGGCTGTAGCGGCAAAACCATCACGTAGAGGAATGTTACAAGGATTGCAGCAGAGTGGATTTGCTTTATTTGGTCTAGGATTAGGACCTATTATTGCGACTCAATTAATGCTTGTTCTTCCTTCATGGCGTGAAGTTTTTTGGGTCGTGGCTATTCCTGGTTTTATTCTTGCAGCATTTCTCTTTTTTGTTTTGCGTGAGCCTGAACAAACGCAAGGTGGGCAATTACTTATTCTAGAGAAACAAAATCAGAGTCAAGAAAAAGTGAATTGGATTTCTGTATTAAAAAACCGTAATATTTTACTCAGTATGATTGGATTGTTTTGCACAATGTCTTGTGTATTTGTCATCAGTGCAATGGTTCCACTTTATTTAGAGAATTATCTTAAATTGAGTGTACAGGACATGGGCCTCATTGTATCTGCGATTGGTTTTGGTGGCTTTTTAGGGCAATTCTTGATCCCTTCATTATCTGACTGGATTGGCCGTCGTGCAGCATCAATCTTAAGTTTTATTGGTTCAACTATCTTTATTCTATTATTTTCAAATGCAACACCCTCTCTTTTTATTTTATTCAGTCTATTATTCATCTTGTCCTTTTTTAGTTTAGGGTTAATAGCGCTACTTTCTGGACCGATTGCAGCAGAATCGGCACCTGCTGGTTTAGTCGCATCCTCAATTGGTTTAGTTGTTGGTGCTGGAGAAATATTTGGTGGTGGTATTGCACCCGTCCTATCCGGAATAGTCGCAGAACGTTATGGTATCCAAAATATTTTTTATTTAAGTTTAGTTGGCACGAGTATCGGTATAATCCTTAGTTTCTTTATTAAAGAAACTGCACCTCGTAAAGTTAAAACAATACAATCAAACCAAATGGCTGTAGAGTAATAAACCATACAAAAGCTGTATCATTCCAAAATGATACATGATACGCACTCAGTAAAGACAGTGTTTAAACTTTTTTCTCACTGTCTTTATTTTGAAAAATATTTTATCTATTTTAAAATATTTAACTATTTGATGTCTTATCACTATTTATTTCTAATTCTAATTTAGTTCTTGAAGGATTAATCATACTTATTCCAAGCAACCCAGTAGTACAAAGTAAACATGCCGCAGATAAAAATGAATAAAAATAACCACTTAAATTGGAAGACATATCGTCAACTAACCACCCTGTCACAAATGGTGCAATAACTCCCGCTGATGTTGCAATTGCATGGACAATAGCCAGTAATGCCCCTCTCTGCTGTATGGGAACAATTTCTGCAATAATAGTCGGACCTAAGCTAAATGCTAAATTAGGCAAAGCAAATCCTAGTGCAAAACAAATTAAAAATAAAATTCTATTCTGTTCAATAGAGATTGCCAGAAAAAGAAAAAGACCACCTAAAAACACACACAAACTGACTAAAACCGCACGGCTTAAACGTGTGCTATAACCTTTATTTGAAAGATATTGAGATAAATATATACCGAAGAAACTAATTGGAATCATCATCAATACAATCAAAACCACCATGTAGCTCATATCCATTAGCCCCATAGAAAATTTTAATTGTAAATACGAAGGAACCCATGTAATTAACATGGTTAAAATCCAATAAGAAGCAAAAGAGAGGAATGCCACACCTTGAACAGATCGATTTAAAATCAATTTTTTATAACTGATATTATGAGTTCTGGATTGGCTTCCAGCGACTACTTTAGCCTGGTCTAAGGGGCCTTCTTTCCCAATATTCAGCCAAAAAAATAGCCAAATAATACCCATCATACTCACACATAAAAATGAGCTTTTCCAACCATATTGGTCGGTGATCCATGCCAGCAAAGGTACTGCACAAATAATCCCAATTGGCCCCCCTTGAGCAATAATCATAGTAACCTGATTGCGCTGATGATCTGGAAACCATTTATATAAAGCATGGATTGCAACTGGATAAGCAGGTCCTTCACCGATACCTAGTAATATTCTAGAAATGAGTAATACACTAAACGAAGGCCACCAGACAATCGGCAACTGAGTTATAGACCAAATGAAAACTAAAAACGCAATGATCCATTTAGTCGTGAAATGATTCGATAAAAAGCCAAAGATAATCCCAGAAATGAAAAAAAAGAAAAAAAAGCTACTTGCAATAAAACCATATTCTGATGCGGTGAGATTCAAGTCCTGCATTAAAAAAGTTGAAACAATGCCTAGAATAGCTTTATCTGCAAAGTTAATAACCATATAGAGGAACAACATAAAAACTACTGATTTTCTGCTGCTTTTTCTAATTTCCACATCCATATTCAGCCCATTCCTTTGAACTAATTATTTAACTTAGAGATTATCCACAGTATTCTTACCATTAAAGAGTCTCTTATTTTATTTTGAAGCCCTTGATCAAATCGATTGCTGAATTCATCTTAGAAAGCTTGAAGTTGTATTAAGCAATCGCGGAAAATTTGTCTTTAAAAAAACTAATCATAACAGTCAATCTGTGCTTCATTGGAATCTACTCTTTCCTACCATTAATAGCCTGCTTTTTTAAACGGTAATCCAATGCTGCTCGGCTAATACCCAATATACGGGCTGCTTCAGAAACATTATGATTCACTTTTTGCATTGCGATAAAAATCAGTTGCCTTTCATGGTCTTCCAAACAAAAGCCTTCTTTTATTACTGCATCTAAGTCCACTTTTTCAGACTTTGTTTCAATATCTTGTTTAATCTGCGGAAACAAATGACTAAGTTTAATTTCCTGCTGATGATCCGTTAGTAATGTGGCCCGCTCTAATAAATTCTCAAGTTCACGAATATTGCCAGGCCATTCATAAGTCATAACAAAGTTTTTGGCTTTGTCGCTTAAACCTTTTAAAGTCTTTCCATACATGTTTTCAAAACGTGATAAAAAGTGCGTAATCAATAACGGAATATCATCACGGCGCTCACGAAGCGGCGGAATAATTACAGGGAAAATGTTTAATCGATAATATAAGTCAGCACGGAATCGTCCCTCTTTCACAGCTTGTTCCAAATTTTCATTAGTAGCTGCAACCAGACGTACATCAGCCTTTCGGGTTTGATGATCACCAACTCTCTCATACTCTCCTTCTTGTAACATCCGTAATAAAGCTGCTTGTGCACGTGGTGAAAGCTCAATCACTTCATCTAAAAAAATAGTTCCTTGATGAGCACGTTCAAATTTTCCACTCCGAGTTTGCGTTGCACCTGTAAATGCACCTTTTTCTACACCAAAAAGTTCCGATTCAATTAAATCTGGTGGAATACAGGCACAATTTACCGCAACAAATGGCTGCCCTTTACGGGAACTACCTTCATGAATTCCTCTTGCAAACGCTTCCTTACCAACCCCAGTTTCACCTTGCAGTAATACAGCAACCTTACTGCCTGCTGCCTTTTTCAAAAGGTCACAGACTTTACGATATGCAACTGATTCACCAATAGAATTAAACATGGTGTAGTCTGCTTCTATATCCGTATAGATATTTTTCTTTAATTCATTCAGTTCCGCCTGTAAGGCAATTAATTCATCAGACACTGGATCGGGTGACATAAACTGGATCAGCTCATCGGCATTTCCCCATTCTTCTAAAGGTTTACCAATAATTCGACAGCAATCATCCCCTTTGGCAACACAATGGGTTTCTTGATAAATAATGGTTTGACCCATGACCAGACTGGTATAACCACAGGCATAACCCAATAGCATCCAACAAGCTGATTCTTCCGAAGCACCAAACTCACTTAAATGAACTTCCGCTTCAAATGAATTTCGCCAGTTAAAATCCGCATAAAATTCATGCTCATCATGACTTAATTGAAGCTCATTGACTTCAACTTGAACCATGCCACGAATACCATGCATTTGCGGTCCAGCCATAAATGCTTCAGCTTCATTTAAATTCGGGCGTAATTTAGAGGTGACTTCTGCATCCCTCACACCCGCCTGATAACCCAAACGAATAAAAAAACGCTTAGTTCGTTCCCAACCCAGCATGTTATACAAATCTTTTCTTAAAAAGCCCATGATGCTGGTATGCATCAGCAACATACGGTTTTCTTCAAACCAAATTTTTCCATGCTGGCTATCAAACTGAATTTTATCCAGTAAATCTTGAATATCTTTGTTTTTCTCCAAAATTTGAGTATAAAAATTCGCATCTTTGGCTTTAGGCATGACTGAATATCCATCCTTGGCTATAAGGTCTCCCCCCTATCTTACCCACATCCAACTAAAAAGCTTTACTACCTTATTATCATAACTTTATACCTCTAAGGTATTTTAAAATTAAAACTATAAAATCATATAGATATATCACTTGACCTATAAAAAGTATTTTCAAATTCCTCGCCTAACCATTCATTATTTGATGAAATCAAACATTTTTATGTTCATCATTCCATGAATCTTTATCATTCAAATGATATAAACAAAGCAGATAAAAATTATAAATAATTGATTAATAATAATTAATAAAAGTTGGCATGAGTTTTGATATATCTCTATCAATAAATGCAAGGTTGCATCACTGAAATGATTTCAGTGTAGAGATAAAAGGATGATTCCAATGACTCAAGCACTACAACATGACCAACTCACCAAATACATCCGTGTAACAGGCGACCGTCATGCCAAGTTTGTTGAATTTGACTTCGCAATCCACGACCCAACACTTTTTGTCGAACTTATTCTCCCTCAGCAAGCCTTTCAACATTTCTGTGAAATTAATCATGTTGTAGAAATGACTGAAGCGCAGCGAGCATGGAATGATGCACAAGAAGATAAATGGCGTTATGGCGTTGAACCAACAGTCCTGAGCCAAGTTCGTGAACATTTAGATCAAGAAGATCCATCTTAAGCCCATAAGGAAATCGTGATGACTTTAGAAATTAAAACCTCCAACTTAGAACCTATTCGTCAAACTTATGCCTATATCGAACGTCGTTTTGGTAAAAAGCCTGCGACTCGTTATCAAGAAGTCAGTTTTGATGTACAAGGTACAACCAATTTTCATTATCGCCCATTGTGGAAACAAGACAAAACTTTAAATGATCACACCCATACAGCGTTACAAATGCAAGACTGGTATGTATTTAAAGATCCACGTCAATTTTATTATGGTGCTTATGTGCAGCATCGTGCACGTTTACAAGAGACCGCTGAAAGCAATTACTCATTCTTTGAAAAACGCCATTTAATTGAAAATCTAAGTGATGAAGTAAAACAGAAAATCATCACTTGCTTATTACCGTTTCGTTATATCGAGCAAACCGCCAATCTACACATGATGTCAGGCAGTGCCTATGGTTATGGCACAGTCATTACTCAAGCTTGTATTTTTGCGGCAATGGATCGTTTAGGCATGGCGCAATATCTCTCTCGTATTGGCTTACTCATTGATGGCAATACCGGTGAATCATTACAACAAGCCAAAGATAGCTGGATGAATGATGCCTCTTGGCAACCACTGCGCAAACTGTGTGAACAAAGCTTAACGGAACAAGATTGGTTCAAGCTATATATCCTGCAAAACCTAATCATCGACAGCTTAATGCAAGCTCTGGTTTACGGTGAACTGGATCAATGGTTAGTTGAGCACGGCGCACGTGATGTGGCGATGTTGACTGAATTTATGAAGGACTGTTTAACCGATTTACGCAAATGGTCAGACCCTGTTTTAAAAACAGCCATTGCTGAATCTGAAGAAAATAAAACCTTAATTCAAGGTTGGATAGACACACTGTTACCTCAAGTGACTGAAGCCTTTAGTGCATGGTCAAATACCGCTCTTGGACATCCATCTATAGCCAATGGATTAACCGTCATTGCAGAACGCAGTAAAAAAGCGGGCTTAACCCTTGAATTAAATTCAGTTGCATAAGGATACGCAGACATGAACTCTAAAGTTTATTTGGCATTACAAGATAACGATACCTCACGCTACATCATTGAAGCGATTGAGCAAGATAACCCAGAAGCCACGATTCAATATCTTCCTGCCATGATTCGTGTGGAAAACCTCGGAAAATTAGTGGTTCGTGCTGAAACTGTCTCTGAAAAACTAGGACAAGATTGGGATATTCAAGAACTGCAACTCAACATGATCACCTTAGGTGGCAACGTTGATGAAGATGATGACACTTTCACTTTGCAGTGGAATTAATCCCACACGGAAGAAATAAATACAAGAAGCCGACTGCTTCAACAGATTGAAAAGGATGATCAAGATGAATAGCCAAGCACAAAATGCGACAAACACAGCAACCAAAAAACTCAATGCGAAAGACCGTTACCGTATGCTGACTCGTGATCTGGATTGGGATTTTTCCTATGCAGATCGTAAAGAGGCTTTTCCTTACGAAGAATTTGAAGGCATTAAAATTACAGACTGGTCAAAATGGGAAGACCCATTCCGTTTAACCATGGATTCATATTGGAAGTATCAGTCAGAAAAAGAGAAAAAATTATATGCCATTTTTGACGCCTTTTCTCAAAATAACGGTCAGATGAATGTCAGTAATGAACGCTATTTAAATGCCATTAAACTATTTTTAACTGCCGTAACGCCACTGGAATATCAGGCATATCAAGGTTATGCACATGTTGGTCGTCAGTTTGGCGGAATCGGTGCACGTATTGCTTCGCAAATGCAATCGATTGATGAACTGCGTCATGTCCAAACACAAATTCATGCCATGAGCCATTACAACAAATTCTTTGATGGCTTCCAAGATTGGGCACACATGCATGACCGTGTTTGGTATCTCTCTGTACCAAAATCATTCTTTGAAGATGCACGTTCAGCAGGCCCCTTCGAATTCTTATTGGCCATTAGTTTCTCTTTTGAATACGTTCTGACTAACTTATTGTTCGTGCCGTTTATGTCAGGTGCAGCTTATAACGGTGATATGGCTACAGTGACCTTTGGCTTTAGTGCCCAGTCTGATGAAGCACGTCACATGACCTTAGGTTTGGAAATCGTAAAATTCCTACTGGAACAACATGAAGATAACGTCCCGATTGTTCAGGAATGGATTGATAAATGGTTCTGGCGCGGTACTCGCTTACTGTCGATTGTCGGCATGATGATGGATTACATGTTGCCAAACAAAGTGATGTCTTGGAAAGAAGCATGGGAAACCTATTTCGAAGAAGCGGGTGGCGCATTGTTTAAAGACCTCAGCCGTTACGGTATTCGTATGCCGAAATATTCCGACGTGATTGTGAAAGAAAAAGAGCATATTTCACATCAAGCATGGTGGATTTTCTATAACTTTGGCCATGCTGCTGGTTTCCATACGTGGATTCCAACCGATGAAGAAATGGATTGGTTATCTGAGAAATATCCAGACACTTTCGACAAATATTACCGTCCTAAATGGGAATTAGCGCGTAAGTTAGAAGCCGAAGGTAAACGCTTCTATAGCAATGGTTTACCGCAACTATGCCAAATTTGTCAGATTCCAATGACCTTTACTGAAATGGATGGCGACCCAACCATGTTCAGCTACCGCGACAGTATTTATAAAGGCGAGCGTTACCACACTTGTTCAGACGGCTGTCATGACATTTTTGAACGTGAACCTGAAAAGTATATTCAAGCTTGGCTGCCAGTGAATCAAATTTTACAAGGCAACTGTGGCGGTCCCGATTTAGAAAGTATTTTACGTGACTATTACAACTTTAATGTTGGTGCAGACAACCTAGACATTGAAGGCTCTCCAGACCAAGAACGTTGGAAAAAATGGAAAGGTCACGTCGCTTAAAAATAAAGGATTAGAAGTCATCTTGTAGATCACAATTTCGAGATGGCTTCACTCAAGGAATTTAGGAGTTTTCTCATGCCAGTACAAGCTATTCAAAAAAACTATGAATTTGATGCACGTGATGCACAAAAAAATTATGGCGACAACATGCTGCTCTATGTCGGATGGGATCATCACACATTATTTTGTGCAGCTCATGCTTTCGTGGTCTCGCCACAACAAAGCTTACAAGAGCTGATTGATCAGCAAATTCAAGCGGGTTTTAATCAGCATCCTGACTTTGAACATATCGACTGGTCAAAAGTGCAATTCACCTTGAATCGTCAATTATTAACAGATATCGATTTTTCTAAGACTTTAGCTGATTTAAATTTTGATCATAAATCTCTACTGCGCTTTGTGACACCTGGTCTAGATGGCTACAACGGCACGCATGTATAATGGAGAACTATCATGAGTTATCAAGTCACGATTGAACCTGTAGGCATGACTATTGAAGTTGAAGAGGATCAAACCATTTTAGACGCCGCTTTACGTCAAGGGGTTTGGCTGCCCTTCGCCTGCGGGCATGGCACATGTGGCACCTGTAAAGTTCAGGTGACTGACGGTTTTTACGATGTTGGTGAAGCTTCCCCTTTTGCACTGATGGACATTGAACGCGAAGAAAATAAAGTCCTTGCCTGCTGCTGTAAACCTGAATCTGACATGGTGATTGAAGCCGATGTTGATGAGGACGAAGATTTTCTGGGTTACTTGGTACAAGACTACCAAGCCAAAGTTTTAGAGATCAAACAACTGTCACCGACTATTAAAGGTATTCGTTTACAGATTGACCGTCCAATGGAGTTTCAAGCTGGGCAATACATCAATCTTCAATTGCCGAATATTGAAGGGACGCGTGCATTTTCAATTGCCAATGCACCGAGTGAATTAGGTGTAATTGAGTTGCATATTCGCCAAGTACAGGGCGGTGCAGCCACCACCTATGTACACGAAACCTTACAAGTGGGTGATGAACTTCAAGTTTCAGGACCTTATGGGCAATTTTTTGTGCGTAAATCCGACGAAAAAGATGCCATCTTTGTTGCGGGCGGTTCTGGTTTATCCAGTCCACAATCTATGATTTTAGATCTTTTGGAACAAGGAGATACACGTACCATCTATCTTTTCCAAGGCGCGCGTGATGTTTCTGAACTCTACAACCATGAAATGTTTGAAACATTAGTCAAAGACTATCCAAATTTCCGCTACATTCCTGCACTAAATGCGCCCAAAGCAGAAGATCACTGGACAGGATTTACAGGTTTTGTGCATGAAGCAGTGGCAGATTATTTTGAAAATAAATGCAGTGGCCATAAAGCCTATTTATGTGGTCCGCCCCCCATGATTGATGCGGCTATTTCAACACTGATGCAAAGTCGTCTCTTTGAAAAAGATATTCATACCGAACGCTTCTTAAGTGCCGCTGATGGTGCAACAACAGCCTCTCGCTCAGCGCTATTTAGACACATATAGCAACAGCACAACGCTGATTGAAATGTTTTAAGACTTTCTAGACATAGAACCAATTTTACTTGGTTCTCCCCTTTTCGGATGCTCTGTTTCATGTCCGTTTCAGAGTATTCGGAACAATTACACGATAAAAAAGGAAGATAAAAATGAACCGTCAAGAAATCGACACATTAGTAAAACAAATGAATGTAGATACTGCGATACATGAAGTAAACCCGCGTGTGCAGCAAATTGTTGTCCGTTTATTGGGTGATCTTTTTCAAGCCATTGAAGATTTGGATATTTCTCAAACTGAACTATGGAAAGGCTTGGAATATTTCACCGATGCAGGTCAAGCCAACGAACTTGGATTACTCGCTGCGGGTTTAGGCTTAGAACATTATCTAGATTTACGCGCGGATGAAGCCGATGCTAAAGCAGGAATTACAGGGGGAACACCACGGACCATCGAAGGTCCACTTTATGTGGCTGGCGCACCTGAATCCGTTGGTTTTGCACGTATGGATGATGGTTCTGAGTCAGACCATGTCGATACCTTAGTGATAGAGGGTCTAGTCACTGATACGAATGGAAATATTATTCCAAATGCGAAAGTTGAAGTTTGGCATGCCAATGGTTTAGGCAATTATTCATTCTTTGATAAATCACAATCCGAGTTCAACTTGCGTCGTACCATTTTTACCAATGTAGATGGTAAATACACAGCTTTAACCACCATGCCCGTAGGCTATGGCTGTCCGCCTGAAGGCACCACACAAGCCTTACTGAATAAGCTTGGTCGTCATGGTAATCGCCCTTCTCACGTTCATTATTTTGTCTCAGCACCAGGTTATCGCAAACTCACCACCCAATTTAACATTGAGGGTGATCAATACCTTTGGGATGACTTTGCATTTGCAACACGTGATGGATTAGTTGCAACTGCAACCGATGTTGACGATTCAACAGAAATGTCAAAATTCAATCTAGATAAGCCCTTTAAACACATCACATTTAATTTCGAATTAGTCAAAGAAGTTGATCAAGCACCATCGACAGAGGTCGATCGTCGCCGTGTTAGTGCTTAGTGCAAAATACGCACCAATGAGTATTTTTATTGGTGCGCTATTTATTACATCAATCGTTGTAATAACAACATCATTGAAAAGGATTTTCTATGAACAAACTGACCTTCAAGCTATCCCTGAGCCTAATCATGGGCTTGAGCAGTACATTCACTTTTGCAACAGAGAATGGTGCTGATTCATTTGCCTTAGGTGCTGAAGGTATGATGGCTGGTGCATTACCTCCACCTGGAGTGTATTTGCTTAACTATTATCAAAATTATCATGCAGGACAGTTTGACAATGGACCTCCAGATTTTCATCTAGATGTCAACGCATTTATTCCCCGTTTAGTCTGGGTAACAGAACAAAATTATTTGGGTGGGCAACTCGGTTTTTTTGCAGTACAACCTATGGTCGACTTAAGATTAAATGCAGCAGGCATGTCTGATCATAACAGTGCTTTAGGCGATTTAATTCTAGGCTCAATGTTAGGTTGGCATCATGGTAATCATCATTGGATTGGTGCTGTTGAAGCATCCCTAGCAACTGGAAAATATGATACACCAACAGCAACCCACCCCGTGGTTGCCAATATTGGTAAAAATTACAATACAATTCGCCCCATCATTGCCTATACTTATGCCCCTTCAAATGGCTTAGATATTTCGACCAAACTTTCTTATAATTTTAATGATGAAAATGATGATACACATTATAAATCTGGGGAGTATTTTGCCAGTGATTACAGTGTAGGGTACAAACTTACCGATAACTTCAAAATTGCAGTTGAAGGTTATGCATTTAAACAAACCAAATCTGATAAACAACAGGGTGAAAATATTGGAATGCGTGGACAAGTATTCGCTGTTGGTCCAGCCGTTCAATACCAAGATAAAAACTGGTCGATTGAAGCGAAGTACTTAAAAGAAACCAATGTTGAAAATCGCCCTGAAGGACATACTGGCCTTTTAAAATTTATATGGGCTTTTTAGGGTCTGTTGACATTTGCTGTGCAAAAAACTAGCGAGAAAGTAAAATTTAATTACCAAACCAAATCTACATCTCGCTATGCCCCGTACAATGGTTTTGGGCTTTTAAAAGTATATTCGATCAATCAATCTAGCTGGTCCAACTGCTTACAAGCGATCAAATTAAGATGTACAAACTGTTCCCAAGAAATTTTTTGTTTAAAGTGTTGTTCATAATAGGTATCTACTCGACATACTTCTGGACGATTTTCATAAATTTTACATAAATGTGAATTCAGATCATGGTGATAGCAAATACCATCACCACGATCTAAAAACTTTGTTAATTCTGATAAATTAACGTGCCGACAACAGGCGCCACACTGAGTACATGGAAAAGCTATCAATTTCTAACCAATCCTAATAACCAATTTTGCGTACTTTCAGCATTTCCCATTTCAAATGGAAGTTTGATTTCCTGTTTCTCTATTTCTTGCTTCAAAAGTATATTACGTTCCAACTCAGAGTTAGAGTTTGTAAGTTGTTCTGTAAATTTTGAGATTTCATCAATATTTAATCCAAACTCTAATTGAGTCAATTCGAGAATATAGCGATCTAACTCTTTATTAATTTCTTTGAAATTATCTAAGACTTTTTCATATTTAGTTTTAATTCGATCTAAATAAGCCCAAAAATTCTGCATTATTTCACTTTGTTCAATGAAATAATTTAAAGTCAAAATTACAATACCACTTGTCAAAGCACTCACAAAGTCGACAACTAAACTTCCTAAAGGCAGTGAGTTCACAGCAGCTAAACTTTCATGTATCAGCATACCTATGATTAAACCAATACTTGCTGAAAGGATTTTGAAAGTTGCTTTAGTTAATTCACCAGTAGATAAGTTCTCTGGATTAAAAAATGCCATCTTCATGATTTTTATCAAGTTTAACCAACTCTCTCTTATGATTTTCCCCCAAAGCTTTGTTGTTGTAAGAAAAATATTCAATACCGTTGTTGAAAGATTTGCAAAAATACCTGTAATTGTTGCATCCCGAAAACTAGAAACTACATCCTTAAACCGGTGCTTTACACGTTCAATAATATTTAAAACCGTGTCTTTTAAATCACCTAAAAAGTTTTTAACTCTAAATTCAACTGTTTTATACTTCGCGTATATAGAAGGAATTACCTCTTTTATTTCAAACCAAATTTCAGCAAGAATAAGTCCTAAGGCTTCCCTTAATCCCATTTTTAATCCTGCTACTCCAGCAGCACTTAAACTAGATTTAAAGAATTTCGTACTAGAATAATAGAAATTAATCTCTTTCTCATAAGCATCTCTTGCAGCGTCTACGACTTCTGAGGATGTACTTTTATCAATACTTTCTAAAGTTTCAATATTTTTTTTATGATCATTAATTTCATTTTCTAACCTTCTTTTCGCATCTCTTTCCGCAGGAGAATTCATTGGTAAGTTATTTAATTTCTGTAATTTATTATTTAATTCAATCTTTTGCTGATTTATCTTTTGAGGAACTATTTCATTAAAGAATTTTTCAGGAGAATGGTCACGTTTAATATTATTAATATATCTATGCGTAGAAGTTAAATTAATGTCTTCATTCGCTAATTTTACACCATCTTTTTCTGCAAGTATTCTACCAGCATCATGATGAATTTCTGACGCTGAAATAACATGGTCTAATTGACGATCTTCATTCAGCTTCATGGTTTTATTTCTATATTTATCAGCTAGCTGTCCATTGTCTTTTAGTTTAGCATCCTTCTTTCCTCTTTCCCTGTATGTCCCATTGCGATAAACGTCTTTTCTTTTCAGTTTACCATTATTGTCATAAAGAGGATTTCCATCATTGCCCAATTCTATTGGCTTATAATCACCTTTATTCTCATACTTTTTCTTTTCTTCTTCTGTTGCCCATATACCTTGCCTCACATTTTGGATAGTATCAACATCTCCTCCTTTTTTATCCTCGAAAAATAAAAAATCAAGACCAAATGTTGTTACTAAACTTTTTGTCACAACTTGGTTAATTTCATCAGACCAATCAAATGTTTTTACTGACATATATATTCCTATGTAAGTAATCCTTCTGTCATATGACAGAAGGATTACTTATTTATACTCTATAAATTATTAGCTTAACCCTTAAAACCTTCATGGGTTTCTTTCAGTGCTTTTTCTACACCTTCATGATCAATTACTTGCATCCCAGATTCGTCAACTAAAATCTCAGGCTGACCATCTTTATCAGTAAATACATCACCATGTATATTTCTTTTTACTTTGAATAAAGGTGTTGAAATTAGCTTAGCCATTATTGCCGCTAAGCTCATACCATTTTGAATACATATATTGGTTTCTTGCGAAATACTTAGGATCTTTTCCTTATCACCTGTTTTCACAATTTCGTTGATATCTTTTAATTTTTCAAAATATAAACTAAATACTTCATATATTTTAGTTAGTTCTGCTTTAATACGATCCGCATAAAATTGAACTCTAATTAATTGATCTTTTGCTGATTCCATTTTTAAAACAGCTTGATCTACTTCATAACGTATATCTCTAGCATTATCTAATGCTTTAGCACCATGGATAGCATAGGCTATTCCAGCAACAGCAAGAACAGGAGCAACAACGGCCCCACCTAATACCATTGCACCACCAGCCATTCCCCAACCACCAGCGGCAAGAGAACCTCCCCCTATAGCAGCCATAGTTGCATTATATGCAGCTACGCCAGATAAAGAAGCTATCGATGTTCCTGTCGATGCAGCCCCTAGTGCCATAACGCCACCGTATACGGCAAATCCTGCAGCTGCTCCAGAGACCCCACCACCAATTGCTGTCTTTAAGTAATCAGTTACTGTTATGGCTACTTCTTTAATTTGATTTAATTTATGCTGAGGAATTTGAATTTTTGTGTCGCTATATTTTTGAAAATTATTATTTTTTAAAATTTCTTCTACTAAACGATCAAACTTATCAAAATCTGAACCTATTTTGAGCTCTAACTCACCTAAGCTTTCTAATGACTGACTGGTTTTATTATTTACTTCGTTAAGAGCTTCCTTATGCTTTTTATACATATTTTTTGAGCGTTCAACAATATCATCTGCAAGATTTTTATCCTGGTGCCCATCATAAGCTTTTTTAGCACCAATAGCGGTAGCTGCAGCTGCAGCTCCAATCAAAATAAATGGTAATGGCATAACTTTTCACCCTTTGCTTGTTTTATAAAAATGTATTACGTAATAAAATAAGTCTGATACAGCTTTTTTATTATTCCAGTCTAAGATATTTCTTCAGTCCACTTTCTAATTTATGTTGTAGCTCTAACGGTTGAACAACTTTAATATTTGGAAGCCAAAAACGTATTAATGGAAATAATTGCATATCATGATTAATTTTCGAAGAAACTAGCAGCTCACCATTTCCTAATTCTCTTACAATTTTTTGCTCAGGAAGTATTGATCGTTGCTTAAAATAAAAAGCTACCGAACTGTCAACAGATAAAATAATTTCCTGTTTATCCTGTCCAAACCAAATGCTGTCATCATTCTCTACTAGCTTTACAATGTTTTGATCTGGGGTAAATTGAGAATATTCATGTGGAGTGTGCATAAGCTGAATATGTGAAATTCTATAAGTCCGTAATTGTTCTTTTCTTACTGCAGCTAGATACCAACTACCATGATGGTTAATTAGGCGATATGGTTGAACCAATCGAGATTCACCTTTATATAAGAAACCTATTTGTCTATGTTCTAAAATTGCTTGGCTTACTTTTTTGAATATATCAATGAATTGAGTCGAATCTTCAAAAGAATACCCTTTTGAACTATAAACTTGATTTGCACGGCTATCCAAAAGCTCTCTCAAAAATGACATATCTAAATTAGGATAAAGATCACTTATGCCTGAGAGCTGAGCAAAATTACGAATATCTTTATGGCTAATTTTTCCTAAATAATTCTGTTCTAAATAGTATTTCTTGGTTATTTCGTCTTGTTGTAAAGGAAGATACCCCCCCAAACGATCAAAATCTCGGATAATTGTTCGGTTATTAACTCCAAATTTTTCAGCTAACTCTTTAGAGCTCAAATGAGAACCTATATTTAACATGGTCAAAATATTAGCCAAACGATCAGCTAATCGCTCATGAGTAGAACTATTTTGTTTCATCAATCAATCTCAGGCGCTTACTGCTTATACTTTTTGTAAAGATATGTTGTAATTATTACACAATAAATCCACATTTGTATAAATAATTCATATTTAAAACTAAAATCTAATCTTTTAAAGCTGAGAATTTTTAAAGTATAGATTTTCAAGATAAGACTCCATATGAAGTGCTGCCACATAGGCAACTCTCAACTGATTGGTTGTTATTTTATTAGCAATTAATTCCCTAAATATTCTAACCAATGCATTAGCTTTTTTATGATCTGAATATGGACCAGAGTTAATTTTCATATGAACTGCCCTTGACTTAAATTTTTACAATACGTTATTAACAGGAATGAATTAAAAATCCCATAAAGCAAATTTATGTGGGTTAGTGGACAGGTTGTGTCATAGTTTTTATTCTTTATCTTAAGTTATTAAATTTTTTCAATGTAATTTAAATTCTCATCTTTGCTGATGGAGATGGTGGCAGATGAACTACCACTTTACTCATTAATATATTTAAGTTTTATTATTGGTTGAACCCAATTATTACCCCGTATAAAACCTCTCAATCAACTGCCATTTCTTGACCAGAAAATTGGTCAGGATATTATCGCGTTCAAATAGTTTCAAAACTTAAAAATCAGTAATCAGTTGATATTTCAATAAAGCTTTACGTTGTTTCCAATCTGGCACATGCACATCCATTAAAGCTTTAAACTCATCATTATGGGTTCGAACTAATAAGTGTACTAACTCATGTACCACAATATATTCTAAGCACTCGTAAGGTTTTTTTGCTAACTCAAGATTAAACAAGGTTCGAGACGCATCTGTATTACAGCTCCCCCACTTCGTTTTCATTTTGCGGATACCATAAGCATTCAATTTAACATGTAGACGTTTCTGCCACTGAACCAACAAATCATCTAGAGCTATCTTTAACTCAATACGGTAAAATGCTTCAATAACTTTACGACGATTATTCTCTGTAGCATTAGGGTTTACATAAAGATCTAGCCATGTTCCATGCTTTTTAATGACATGCTTTCCATTACGCTCTATCACATTCAAGCGGTAGTGCTTACCCCATAAATAGTGACTTTCACCACTTATCATTTCACGCTTAGATTGCCTTCTCTGCTCTTTAAAATCAGCCTGCTGTTTTTTTATCCACGCTAAACGCCCAATGATTGCCATTCGCACTGATGTTTCAGACATGCTTAAAGGTGCAGAAACACGTACATCCCCCAATGGAGGATGTACGGTGATATTTAAATTTTTCACATCTTTACGATGAATTTCTATATCAATAGAACCTATTTTTAGCGTTTCGCTCAATGGTATTCCTGATGTTGTTTAGCCAACTCTATGTACGCTATTAAAGCATCCCTGTCTCGGGTTCCCAAGGCTTGACTAAGTTCTCTAAGCAAAATCTTTTCTTTTGCATGATCACCAACCCATGCCGCCAACTTATTAGACTGAATTGTTTGATCAATCTTTAACGTGAGTTCTACATCTTTGCCAAAGTTGTCATATAGCGCTTGTTTACCAACAGTATTAATTTCTTTTGGATAATTACTTCTACCTGTAGGCTGAGTCACTTTTTGAGCAACTTTACGAATTTTTTCTAAGTAATCTTTATACTCAATCGCTTTTTGACGTCTCAATTCAATAAGTTCATCAAGCAACACAGACATCTGATCATAATACGCAGGGTTTACTGGATTTTCCTCTACAATTTTTTTCCTGACGTTGTTTTCTATTGCTTCCGCCATCGATTCAGGATTTCTACGAATACTTTCGGGGATACCCTTAAAGTCGTTATCTTCTCGTAAAATCAAATCAATTAAACCTAACTCTTCAAACTTAACGACTTCTTCACTGCTTTCAGCTTCAATATACATATCCAGTAGTTGACGCATCGCTGGCTCGTACACTTTCATGTCTACAGCATCACCACTGTAAGCTTTAATTTCCTTACTCAGATTTTCAAAAAACTTAACATCTTGCTCTATCGAATCTATCTCAGAATCTGTATAACCAGCTTCAACCATCTCACTGGCAAGATTGGCATAACTACGTAAAAGTTTATTAATAGCCTTATAAAAGCTTAAACGCAGAGCTTCTTTTTCTTTAATTTCATCAGAATTTAAACCTGATTCTCCACAGAAATAATGCTGAAAGTCTTGGCTCAATCTTGGTGCAGGAACTGGTTCACAAAGTGCTTTTACCATCTCTAAAGCCGTATCTAAATCTAAACGTGCTGCTTTAATACGATCTTTTAAAAGTCCATCTACATCTTCTTTGTCATAGCCATCTAAAGCTTCTGAGGTATAGTCTTTAATGGTCTTATCAATAGATTTAAAGAGATCTTTATAATCAATAATATAACCGTATTCCTTATCATCAGAATCTAATCGATTGACCCGACAAATCGCTTGGAACAAGTTATGATCAGCCATCGTTTTATCAATGTACAAATAAGTCGCTGAAGGCGCATCGAAACCTGTAAGCAATTTATCGACTACGATCAGTAGACGCATTTGACCAGGTTCATCAATAAATTTCTTTTTGACTTGTATTTCAAATTCTTCAACTAATCCACCGACTTGATCTGCGGGTTTCTCAAAATAGTCTGCCAGCATTTGTCGATAAATATCATATTTCGCAAGTTTTTCAGTTAAACCAGCACCTGATTCTTCACCTTTGATACTTGCAGCAGTCGGCTGATAACTTGTAACAATCGCGACTTTGCCTTTTAAGTCAGTTTCATTAAATAGCTTATAAGCAGTACAAGCTTGGTAGACACTCGAACAAACAAGCATCGCATTGCCTCGTCCATCCATCAGGCGTGGACGTGTGTCCATATCCATTAAAATATCAGCAACAATTTGTTCTTGTCTTGAACGGCTTGAAAGCACCTTTTGCATGGTGCCCCACTTTTGCTTGAGTAAGGTTTTACCCAAATCTGAAAGCTTCCGTGTTTTTGCTTCAAACCATTCATCTACTTTTTTAGGGGATTTTACACGCTGATCGATATCTCTTGCTTCGTAGCGTATATCGAGTACAACGCCATCTTCAACCGCTTCATTAAATTTATAGGTATGAATATAGGAGCCAAAGACCTCAATGGATTTTTTCTTATCCTTTTTCATCAATGGTGTACCTGTAAAGCCAATAAATAAGGCTTCAGGTAATATCTGCTTCATGGCTTCATGAAGCTTTCCAGACTGCGTTCGATGACATTCATCAACAAAAACAAAAAGATCGCCTTTCGCTTTAAAGTTATGAGGCAATGCTCTTTTCATTTCAGCAATAAAATCAGCCGATGACTCTTCATCATCTTCTTCATCTTCCACATGACGACCAAATTTATGTACTAATGAACAAATCAAGGATGGATTGACTGTATTCAGCGTATGAATTAGATCTGCACCACTTTTAGTGCGATAAATCTTTTCCTCAACCCCGCTAAAGACTTTTTCGATTTGTTCATCTAGCTCAGTCCTGTCTGTCACGATAAGCACACGGCTATTTGTCACATTTTCACGAATCCATTTGGCTAACCAAACCATGGTCAGGCTTTTACCCGAACCTTGGGTATGCCAAATAATACCGCCTTCTCGTTGAGCAATTCGTTCTTTTGCTGCTTCAATACCAAAGAACTGATTATGACGACAGGTCTTTTTAACACCTGCATCAAAAACAATAAGATCATGAATCAGCTGTAAAAATCTTTTTTTATTGCACATAAGGCTTAGATGAAAATCCAACTTGTTTGTGTAAGGATTTTCTAGCTCTTCTTTCCATTCCAAATAGTGTTTTTCTGGAGTTTCAATCGTTCCATAACGTAGACCTTGTGAATCATTACCAGCCATAACCAATTGCATAGTGGTAAAGAAATCACGAATAAAGTCTTTTTTTTGGTTATCGAGATTTTGTCGAATCCCTTCAGTTAAGCCAACTGTAGAGCGTTTAAGTTCAATTACACCTAAAGCAATACCGTTGACATAAAGTACAACATCAGGACGTTTCTTATTTTCACCCTGTACAGATACTTCTTCAGCAATGGCAAAATCATTATCTTCAGGGTTTTCCCAATCAATAAGCCAAATGGTTTGGTTTTGCTCGCCTGCCCCTTCTTTATCTTTTACACCGTAACGCAATAACTGATAGACATCTTTATTGGCATAGTAGAGCTTTCTCCCTTCACCTAAAGCCGATGCTGTATCTAATTGTCGAAAGGCTTTTTGAATAAGAACTTCACTGATACCACGCTTTTTCAGCCACGCCTTTAAATCGTGTTCACGAATATTTTTATTATTTTCTTCATGTAGATCCCCAAGGTAGCGATAATCTAAATCATTTTTGAATAACTGAATGACACGGTTTTGCGTAACTCTTTCAAGTTGACCAACACGACTCATACCGCCTCTCCAACTTCTACACTTTGCACAAAATTTTGTATTACAGGTTTAATATCAAGAACTTTATAAAGTTGCTCTTTCAGTAGCACTTTTCTCTTTTCATGGAATGTTAAAAATTCTGAAAATGCTAACGAAACATCAGTTGGGTATAAGCCTGTTGACCGTATTGCTTCTTGGTCAGCTTTAGATTGTTCAGCAAACCATTCCACTAAAGCCTTATCATTTTTACCTGCGTTCCAGCGAGCATTTAGCAACTGTAAATTTGGCAAACTATCCTTGAGATCAATTATCTTTTGGTGTAGTTCCACAGGAATTCCAGCTTTCGACATTTCTGTTTTATTAAATTTAGATTTTGGATGGATATGATCCTGTGCAAAATTGACATCACGCAATCTAAAATCTGGATTCAGTAATACCAAAATATTGAATGTGATCGCACCGTATTCTCTCGATAAAATATCATCAATATTGTCATCAGTTACGAGTAAAGATTTCCCCCCCGATAACTTTGTTGACTTTAAAACTTCAAAATCAAATTTATGATGTTTTAAAACATAAGCACCCAGCTCATTTTTATTGCGTAGTGATCTTCTCAGCTCTTGTAAAACAGACTCTTGAGAACTACCAAATATTTGTTTCACATTAGCGTGAACCAAGTATTTGATCATTTGCTTTTTACTGATGTCATCTACCTGACCACCGTTGTACACGTGGTACACGATTGGCAACAGAGCATTTTGAGAAGGTAAGTGTTCGCCCGAATATCCAAATTCATCCAAAATACGTACAGTTCGATCAATTGCTTTTTGAATGTTTTCCCAGCTGTTTTTAATTTTTTCTACATTTTCAGCTTTAAAGGAGTTTACTTTATATTTCACATCTAAGTCTGTGAGATACAAGCATGCTCGCATAATGAACTCATTACCAAACTTGAAGCGTTTACCGATATCATTAATGTCTTTATTGAGCTTTTCAATTTTATCTCGACCATCTGACCATGTTGCCACAACAGTTGAAAACAATAAGTCTGTTTTACTTAGTATCGTTCCACCACTGTTCACACGTACGAAAATTTTAAGAATATTTTCTAAATCATTCTCACGTACTTGAAAGTAGCTAATCAGCTTTTCATCATGAAGTCGTGCATGTAATGTTTTCAAACCCAATAACACTTGTATCAGATGTTGTTCCCATGCTTCTAAAAACGTTCTTTGGTCTTGGTATGTACTTTGTATTTGAGCTGCTAATGTCTGATAGTAAACGTCAATATCTTCATCTTTGTCCCAATACAAAGAATCTCCAACTTTAAACCAGTAACATGGTTTGATTTGATCCTCAATTTTACGTTCTAACTTTTTACTTTCTTTCTCTGTCAAAAAGCTGAATGGATAATTTTCCGCTTCATTGAGTTTGATTTCACCTGACTCAATAATATAAGGTAAATTCAGTAAATCAAGATATAGGCGTTTTTCAGGGTAAGCATTTGGATTAGACTTCCAAGCATAGCTGTTTTTGGTTTTGTGAAATCCGTTAAAACCAATATACATTGAGCTTAGTCGTTGTTGTCCATCAAGAACACCAATAATTTGCTCGTGGCTAAAAGCCCCTTCTTTACGACGATTGTAGGGAGTTCGCTCATCATAGTCTTTTAAAAACTCATAGAACACATAGTCTTTTGCTACTTTGGCATCAAGTTCCCAAAATAGAAAAGCCCCGATGGGATAACCACGCATAATGGAATCAAATAGGCGTTCAATTTGTTCTTTTTTCCATACAAACTTACGTTGTAAGGCTGGTAAAAAAACTTTGTTTAGTTCTATTTGTCGAGTCACTTCTCGAATTGATAACGTGCTATACCCCATAACTCCCCCTTTAATATTTTTCAACCGTACTTAAACTAAACGTGTTTTACCTGTTAAAAGCTCTTGCATCATTCCACTTTTAATATGCAATATTTTTTTTCTCTTATCTTTCAATCCAGTAATTTCGTTTTCAATGTCATTTAAAATTTTTACTATTGCTTTCTGTTCCTCTAATGAACATACAGAGATCAGAACATTTTCAATAGTTTTAGCATTCAAACTTGGTACACCCGACGCCTCATTGTAATTATTCCAATCAATACGACAAAACTTATAAAATAAAAATTTTGCACAATATTTAACATTAATTTCAGAATAAAAAAGTGTATCAACTGACCAAAAAGGTTGATCAAAAAATTTAGGTTTGTTAATCGTTCCCTTCCGCCCAATTAGAACAGAGGGTTGATTATATAAGTATTCTTTTGCCCAACCTATTTGTCCTCCTGTAGCAAGTATAGGAAATGCGCCATTATCGCTTTCTACTGACTTCTGAGATTTTCCATGTTTGATTGTTAAGGTATTTCCAATTCTAGTAACTCCCCAATCCTCAGGAATCTGCCCTAACTCACTCTCTTTATAAGCTTTAGACGTGCCATCTTCACGCAAAGCAAATTCAGGCAAACGAGTTTTACCTGTTAAAAGCTGTTGCATGGTTGCGGTTTTAATCGCTTGTTTTTTCTCAATGAGTTTTTCAAGTTCAGAGATTAAGGCATCGGTATCGGATAAAGCTGTGGCGATTTTCTGCTGCTCTAAAGTCTCAGGTACATAAGTTTTTAATTCATTAATATTTTTTAATGATAAAGACTTATAACCTGATCCAAATGATCCATTCTCTATTTGTTGCCATGTAGTTTTGCTATTTAACGCATAGTATAAATACTTTGCATCTATGTTAGATTTTATTACAACTGTATTCTGTCCAATGCAAAATTCCTCTCCAGTTGCAACAAAGCTACTAACTCCATAACTACCTACACGACTCAGCACAATGTCATTTTTCTGGGGTTTGTAGTTTCTTATAAAGTTTAAAAATACATGTCGATCAACTTTTAAAGTGTTCGATAGATCTAAATTTCCCGTCTTTATATCCGCAACTCTTACCATTGGATAACCATGGCAGAGTAAAACTTGAAGTGCGACATAAACCACCTAATTAATTTAAAGGGTTTATGGAGTATATAAAATTGTCATACCATCATCTTAACTTTGAAGATCGTACTGCATTAATGCTTGAGTCAAGAAAAGAAGGCTTTTCAGCCAGAAAATTTGCTGAACTCATTAAAAGACATCCTAGTACGATCTATCGTGAGCTTAAAAGAAATAGCATCAATGACGTTTATCAAGCTCGATATGCTTCTGATAACACCTTCGCTAGACGTAGACGTGGTCACAGAAAACTCAAAATCGATTCAATCCTCTGGAAATTTATTGTTGAAGCGATCCGTTGTTTATGGTCTCCTCAGCAAATAGCAAAGCGTTTAAAGACATTTCCTGATTTGGATCAAACAATGAATGTAAGCCATACAACGATTTATTCAACGATACGAGCATTACCAAAGGGTGAGTTGAAAAAAGACTTATTATCCTGTCTGCGTCATGAAAATAAAAAGCGAAAAGCTAACGGTGAACCTAAAAAAGATTCTATATTACAGGATATTAAAACTATTCATGAGCGCCCAGCCGAAGTTCAAGAAAGAAAAATACCGGGTCATTGGGAAGCTGATTTAATTAAAGGTAAAGACAATAAAAGTTCGATAGCAACACTTATTGAACGAAATACACGGCTCTGTATCTTGGCAACATTACCTGATGCAAAGGCAGAATCAGTGCGCAAGGCTTTAACTGAAGCTCTGAAATATTTACCTGCAGAACTGCGTAAAACGTTGACCTATGACCGTGGACGCGAGATGTCAGAACATAAAATACTCGAAGAAGATTTAGGCATAGATGTATATTTCTGTGACCCACATTCACCTTGGCAAAAAGGCACATGCGAAAATATGAATGGTTTAATTAGGCAATATTTACCTAAAGGGATTGATTTAAATCAGGCAGATCAGCATTATTTAAATCAAGTTGCCATGTCACTGAATACTCGTCCTAGAAAGGCGTTAGATTGGCTTACACCATTAGAGAAATTTGCTCAGCTTGTTGATTATCATATGGCTTTTGAAACTGTCGCACCTCATGTTTGAATTCGCCCATCATTACTAAATGACGGTGTCATGTGCAAAGAATCAATAACTTTCGCTATATCCTTAACAGGCTTAATTTCCCAATTTAATGGACATATCCCTAAATCAGATGACTTATAACCATTAGGAATTAAATTATCTTCTGTAAGCACTAAATCATTTAAAGTCATTATTACCACTCCAAACCCATTGCTTTTAAATGCTCAACCACTTTTAAACTTAAAGCTTCAACATTTTGGGTAATTTGCGGTAATGGCTCGGCATACCACTCCATAATTTTTACCCGCTCATCCCAGTACTGCGCTCTGTTATAAGCGGAACGAATTCTGTTTTGAGGAACATGAGCAAGTTGGCGTTCAATAGCATCAGGATTAAAGAGATTTGATTCATTCACGACTGTACTGAATAGCGATCTAAAACCATGTGTGGTCATTCGACCTGCATAACCTGAACGCTTAATGACTGCCAAAATGGATTCACTACGCATCGGTTCTTTATTACTTAGACGATGTGGGAAAAGCAATTCTTGATTATGAGTAAGTCTTAAAGCTTGCAGTTCTTCAATCATCATGTCCGTCAACGGTACACGATGTGGAAGCCGATTCTTCATACGTTCTTCTGGAATATCCCACTTATGCCCTTCCAAATCAAACTCTTCCCAACGTGCCTGTAGTAACTCACTGACTCGAACACCAGTCAGCATAATTAAAATGATGGCATGATGTGTTTGAGCATCAGCAGGATAAGCCTTAATACGTTTGAGAAACTCAGGCATTTCAGTGGCAGCTAAAGAGGCTAAGTTTTTAACCCTTTTATTCTTAAGGGCATAAACCAAATCACCAGCAGGATTATCATAACGATAGCCATGAGCTATGGCATATTTCATGACCATCCCACAACGTGACAAAGTACGTTTAGCCACTTCAAGTGAGCCTCTTGCCTCGATCTTTTTTATGATCTGCAAAATTTCAGGCGCTTGAATTTGGTTAATAGGCTTACTGGCAAGAGCAATATAAAGCTCATCCAAAGAAGCTCGAACATTGCTAATGTGTTTAGATGACCATGTTTCTTTTTGATTATTAAACCAATCTTCTGCAACCTCTTGAAAATGAGGCTGCATCACTTCAGCCTCAACCGTATTTTTGAGTTTATACCTTAGATCAAGAGCTATCTCTCTTGCACGTTTTAGGCTCAGCTCGGGATATATACCTAATGCTTTTGACTTCCTTTGCCCATTTTCCGTATATCGAATAGACCAATATTTTTTCCCATTAGGATCGATTCGCAAAGAGAGACCGTTAGTATCAGAAAGGCGATACTGTTTTTCTTGAGGCTGCGCTTTTTTACACATCACATCAGTTAGTGACATATCTTTGTCCCACTTAATTAAACTTATTTAGTGGGTCAAATTGTCCCAATATTGACCCACACAAAGCAAAAATAGGGTCAAATCGCTTAGGACAGTATCGGACAATACAGCCAATAAAAAAGCCTTTAAACATTGAGTTTAAAGGCTTTTTTAGATTCCGATGGACTACTTCGGAAAGAATTTTGGTGGAGGTGGCGGGAGTTGAACCCGCGTCCGCCAGCACTACGCTCGAGAATACTACATGCTTAGATATCGTCTACTGTTTTAACTCTTTGTGACCCGACGAACAGGGTACAAATCGCGATCCTCTTAATTTAGTACAAAACCCCGAGGCTTGGTTTTATACGGACTTGTGTGCGTGCGCTTCAGTCGGACTCTCTAACCACAAGTATTCGGAGAGGCGGACAAGCTGCCCTTAGGCAGCTAGAGCGTATGATTCGTCGTTTGCGACTAAAAAATGCAAATTTGATTTACGAGAGAAAATGCGCTCTCGACATGCATCTATGAGTTTCATCACCAGCGTCGAAGCCAGAAACACCCCCAAAGTAGCGGCAATCATAGCATAGTTGCTAGAAAATACGATCTATTTTCTAAACAAACACACATATTGATGCGCTTAATTACATAATTGCGCTAATATTTTGGTTTTCAAGTCCAACAATAAAATAATTTATGAGCTACTTACTTGCACTCGACCAAGGAACCACTTCGAGTCGTGCCATTATTTTCAATGAACAAGGTCAAGTTCAGGCAACGGCGCAACGCGAAACACGTATACATACCCCCCAATCAGGCTGGGTAGAACAAGATGCCCAAGAGATTTGGAGCTCACAAATTGCAGTTGTACAGCAGGCTCTGGCCTCTGCTCGTATTTTAGCCAAAGACATCAAAGCCATTGGTCTTACTAACCAAAGAGAAACGACTGTCGTATGGGATAAACGTACAGGGCAACCACTTGCGCCTGCCATTATTTGGCAAGATCGTCGTGCTTTTGAGTGGTGCAACCAACTCCTACAGCAAAACCTAAAAGATAAAATTCAATCCAAAACTGGACTCCGAATTGACCCTTACTTTAGTGCAGGAAAATTGGTCTGGTTACTTGAGCATGTCAATGGTCTACGCAGACTGGCTGAACAGGGGAATGTGGCCTTTGGCACGATTGATAGTTGGCTGATTTGGAATCTTACCCAAGGTGCTCAACATGTCATCGAAGTCAGCAATGCTTCTCGCACCATGCTGATGAACTTAAGTACGCAGCAGTGGGATGAAGAGCTGTTAGATTTATTTAATATTCCACCTGCATTATTGCCAAAAATCATCAACTCAGACACCTACGTCGCCGATACCGCGGCAGGCTTGCTCGGTGCCAATATTCCGATCACAGGCATATTAGGCGACCAGCAGTCTGCACTTTTTGGACAGTCCTGTTTTGAGATTGGGACTGCCAAAAATACCTATGGCACAGGTTGTTTTATGCTGTTCAATACAGGCGAGACCGTTCAATACAGTAAAAATAAACTGCTTTCGACACTGGGTTGGAAAACCCAACATCAAACCACTTATGCCCTAGAAGGCAGTGTATTTATGGCAGGTGCAATTGTTCAATGGCTACGGGATAATTTAGGCATTATTCAAAAAAGTAGCGATGTTGAAAAATTAGCTTGTACAGTTCAAGATAGCGATGGCGTGATACTTGTTCCTGCCTTTACTGGACTCGGTGCGCCACATTGGGACAGTGAAGCACGTGCCCTGTTATGTGGAATGTCACGCGGCACCAATAAGGCTCATATCGCCCGTGCAGCTTTAGAATCTATTGCCTTCCAAGTCTCGGATGTACTGACCGCCATGCAAGCCGATATCCAGCAGCCACTGAAAGAGCTCCGTGTCGATGGTGGCGCCAGTCAAAATGATATGCTCATGCAGTTTCAAGCCGATATTTTAAATGTGCCTGTACTACGCCCTAAGATGCAGGAGTCAACCGCATGGGGTGCGGCGGCCATGGCGGGTTTAAGGTCTGGCGTATTTTCAAGTTTGGACGAAATTGCACAGTCTTGGCAGCTTGAACGTGCTTTTGAACCAAAAATGAGTCCAGATCAACGTGAGTTTCACTTACAACAATGGCAATCTGCCTTAAAGCGTGCAAAGTCAGAACTTTGATTATTTAACGCTATTGTTTTGAGATATCAAAAACATCATAAAACTGCATAACATGCAGAATAAAAAACCGCTTCAAGAAAGCGGTTTTTTATTACCTTAATGCGCATGCCCGCCACCGCCTGCCCCTATTTTAGGTTTAGGGCAGAGCCAAATAATAGATGCAGCAAATAGGAACACCAAGGCCAAGATCAGGAAAATATAGTTTGCCGACAAGGTCAATGCTTCTTTATCCACTAAACTAGAAATATAGCCTAATGCACCTTCCGCACTCATTCCCTGCTGCATCAACACCGACTGGGTTTGATCTGTATGCAAACTGCCGACCATTTCGCTACGTGCAACTTTAGTATGGTCGTCCCAAATAGTGACAGCAATAGAGGCGCCTATCGCCCCTGCCATAGTTCTTAAGAAGTTCATCAATCCTGCGGCAGATGCCATTTCATGCGGTAATACCGATGACAGCGCCATGTTTGATAATGGGATAAAGAAAAATGGTACAGCAAAGCCCTGCAAGATTTGCGGCAATGCCAATGCAAAAAAGTCAGCATCTGTGGTCCAGAACGAGCGCATCAAGGTCACCCCGCCCAAGATGCTCAAACCAAAACTGGCCAGTGCACGTTGGTCATATTTGGTTGCCAATTTCGCCACAATAGGTGACATGGCTAAACTACCAAAACCCATGGTTGCAGTTAAATAACCTGCCCAAGTTGCGGTATAGCCCAAATTAATCTGTAACCACTGCGGAATCAGCACAATACTGCCAAAAAATGCGCCAAAACCAAAGGCCAGTGCCAAGACTGAAATAGTGAAACTACGGTATCTAAAGATTTGGATATTCACCACTGGATGCCGTTCTGTCAGCTCCCAAATGGTAAAAATCACCAAACCAATCACAGCCGTTAAAGCCAGTATCACGATCGCAGGGCTATTAAACCAATCACGTTCATGCCCCAAATCGAGCATGAGCTGTAATGCCCCAATCCATAAAATCAGGAGGATCAATCCACCGCGATCAATTTTGAGTTTGGCCGTTGCTGTTTCCGCAGGTTTAAGTAGACGCATCGCAGCAAAAGCACACGCTATACCGACGGGAATATTAATAAAGAAAATCCAGTGCCAAGACATGTTGTCACTGATGGTTCCCCCTAAAATCGGACCAAGAATCGGGCCAACCACCGTCGTCATTGCCCACATGCCCATCGCTTGGGATTGCTTTTCTGGAGGAAAAATCCGCATCAGTAGCATCTGACTGAGCGGCATGATCGGGCCACCAAATAAACCTTGGCCAATTCGGCAGAAAACCAGCATTTCTAAACTGGTCGATAAACCACACAGTACCGAAAATATGGTGAAGCCAATCAGACTTAAGGTAAAAACCCTCACGCCGCCAAAACGACCTGCGAGCCAGCCTGTTAAAGGAACACAAATCGCTTCAGCCACGGCATAAGAGGTAATCACCCATGTTCCTTGCGAACTCGATACGGCAAGGCTCCCCGTAATATGAGGCACAGAAACATTGGCAATGGTCATGTCCAGCACGACCATAAAGTTGGCCAAAGCAAGGACGAAAGCCGCCAGCATCAGGCGACCACCCTTTAAGTCACCATAGGGAACGTAGCTATTCATGCGCAATTACTTCGATTTCAAATCGATTTGAGCTTCCATCGACAGGCCAACACGTAAAGGATGTTCAGCCAACTCTTTCGGGTCGAGTTGAATACGCACAGGCAAACGCTGTACCACTTTAATCCAGTTGCCTGTGGCATTTTGTGCAGGAATCAGTGCGAAGGCAGAACCTGTTCCACCAGAAAAGCCCAGAACCGTGCCATGGAACTCAACCGAGTCGCCATACAAGTCTGAGGTTAAAACTGCCTTTTGACCTGGGCGTACGTTTTCAAGCTGGCTTTCTTTAAAGTTTGCATCGACATATAACTGTGAAATTGGAACCACCACCATGAGTACCGAACCCGGTGCCACACGCTGTCCAACTTGAATTTTTCGGCTCGTCACCACCCCATCAAATGGTGCTTTAATTTCAGTACGTTCTAAATCAAGTAAGGCTTGTTTCAGTTTTGCTTGAGCAACCAAAACATCAGGAGTTGAATTTTCATTGCTGCCTTGAATTAAAGCTTCATTTGCAGCCAAATTACTTTGCGCAGCTTTCTGACTTGATTTAGCCTGCGCCCAACCCGCTTGCGCCAAGTTATAGCCCGCTTGTGCATTATTTAAAGCAGCTTGTGCCGTGCTTAATTCTTCTTTAGAAATCGCGCCTGTCGCACTCAACTGCTGACGACGGTTCAAGTCATCTTGCGCTTTATCCAACTCCGCTTTGGCTTTAGCCACTTGTGCTTCAGCACTATGAATGGCGTCATCACTCACAAAGACTTGCGAGTTTAGAGAGCTGCTGTTGGCCGCACTTTGTTTATACTGGCGCTGTGCTTTAAGTAATTCGGCCTGAGCTTGCGCTAGAGCAATTTCGGCATCACGATGATCGACCAAAACCAACACATCGCCTTGCTTTACAGTTTGCGTGTCACTGACCAACACTTTTTCAACTTGGCCTGTCACCATAGAGGTAATCGAGGCAGTTTCTGCGCCCACATAAGCATTATCAGTTGAAACCGAATGGTTAAAGAACAGTTTCCAAATCAAGAATAAAATGGCAGCAATGATCAGGATCACAGCTACGAAACCTAAGCTTTTCTTACGTTTAGCTTTCAGTGCTTGATCATTGATTTGATCGGCTGGATCAGTATCTGGCAGTGTATTTGGGGCATCTGTCATTGATTTTTCCTAAATCTAACAGACTTGGTCAGCCGGCATCATCCCTACGAAAGGGACATCAGACAAGTATTGTCTGCATTGGTGTCGATGAGAAAGTCACAATAAAATTTGATGCATTCTAAGAGCAAATAATCACATTTTGAGAAAATAAATTGTAACTGCTCAGTCTATTTTAGTTTTCAGCATCCAACTTCCTATTAGATGCTGTAAATTTCACTTGAATATTAACTACTTAATTAACTTAAAACTAATAAGCATAAGAAGCAATCGCTGTTGCAATCGATTTGCCTTCATCATTGACCATGGTCATGCGCATCGTGCAGCCTTTACGCCCCAATCTTAGGGTTTCAGCACGGGCAATAAAGTATTTTCCACGTCCCGGCGCGAGATAATCGACCCGCATATCGACTGTAGCTAAACGGGATACTTTTTTAATGGTGTCCGCAATCGTGTCAGGTTCCGCTTTTTTATACAGCTCCCCCATCGCCACAATACCGCCAATACTGTCCAAAACCGTTGCAGCTACGCCCCCGTGTAGAATTTGGAACGCAACATTGCCAATTAAGTAATCTTGCATATCGATATAGGCTTCAATTTGCCCATCAACGACTCGCATGCTCATGGTGTTGTGCTTAAAAAATGGCGATGCATTAAAAGCCTTAACCAACTGCTCAAAAACCACATCAATATCCACTTTTGCTCCTAAGTGTATGCTGCCCGTCCAGCTTTTTTCACCACTACTCATAACAATCTGCTTCACTCTTAAAACAATAAAAACCCGTCAATATGTGCCCAAAGCCATAAGATAGGTCTACAATACTGACCTAGTTTAATACCGATTATCGAGATTTGTATGACCTATACGTTCAATCGTCCCGCCTTCCCCGCTACTCGCATGCGCCGTATTCGTAAAAATGAACATCTGCGCTCTATGGTTCGCGAGACCCATTTAACGACAGATCATCTTATCTATCCAGTATTTGTCCTACCAGGACAGAACCAGACGCAAGACATTCCCAGTATGCCGAAGGTGCAGCGTCTATCTGCGGACTTACTCTTAAAAAAAGCAGAACGTTTACTTGAACTTGGCGTGTCGAAACTGGCGCTATTTCCAGTTACTCCCCAAGAAGATAAAAGCTTAAGTGCCGAAGCAGCATGGCGTGAAGATGGTGTGGTTCAAAACACGCTACGTCTGCTCAAAAAAGAATTACCTGAAATGGTGCTAATTACCGATGGCGCACTTGACCCGTATACCACGCATGGTCAAGACGGTATTATTGATGACACGGGTTACGTACTTAATGACGAAACCGTTGAAGCACTGATCAAACAAGGGTTAAGCCATGCTGAAGCTGGAGCAGATATTTTTGCGCCAAGTGACATGATGGATGGTCGTATCGGTGCCATTCGCCAAGCCTTTGAAGCCAATGGTCATATCTACACTTCAATCATGGCCTATTCAGCAAAATACGCGTCGAGCTTCTATGGCCCTTTCCGTGATGCGGTCGGTTCATCCAGCAACCTTAAAGGTGGCAACAAATACAACTATCAAATGGATGTCGGCAACCGCGCAGAAGCATTACATGAAATTGCCCTTGATATTCAAGAAGGGGCTGACATGGTGATTGTGAAACCGGGTATGCCGTATTTGGACATTGTCCGCGAAGTCAAAGACAACTTCGGCGTGCCGACTTTCGTTTACCAAGTCAGTGGCGAATATGCCATGCTCGCAGCGGCCATCCAAAACGGCTGGTTATCGGACAGCGTGATTATTGAGTCACTGATGAGCTGTCGCCGCGCGGGTGCAGATGGTATCTGGACCTATTTTGCAGAAGAAGCTGCACTGAAACTAAAAGACATGAAATAACAGCCTGTTTAGAAGGATTAAGTTGCAATGCATATTGCCATCATTGGCGCAGGAATCAGTGGTTTACTGACAGCGCTTGAGCTGATTGAACACGGTTGTTCGGTTGAGATTTTTGACCAACAGCAAGCGGGACAAGCGGCTTCATGGGCAGGTGGAGGAATTCTCTCCCCGATGTACCCATGGCGCTATCCACAAAGTGTCAATGACCTCGCCAAGTATGGCAAATGCATGTATCAAGCATGGAATGAAAAAATTAGTCCGGTTTCGGGGATAGATTTTGAAATCCATGAAACAGGTATGCTGATTTTTGATGAAGCTGATTTTGACATTGGCCTAAATTATAAAGATCAACACCAAGAACCGATGCAGCATTGTGAACTTTTACAACGCGAGCAACTTGAACAGGTCAATCCGCACATTTCCTCGCGCTTTCAACAAGCCATCCATTTTCCGCAGTTGGCCAATGTCCGCAATCCGCGACTGCTCAAGTCGATTGTGGAATATCTCAAACGGCAGCCACAAGTCATCTTTCATGAGCAAGCGTGGGTACATACGTTTGACATGGTCAATCAGCAAGTTCAAGGGGTAAAAACTGCTGATGGTCAGAGCTACCATGCAGATCATGTGGTGATTGCAACAGGCGCATGGTCACAGCATTGGTCCGAACAACTCCAGTGCAGCATTCCAGTGAACCCCGTACAAGGGCAAATGTTACTGTTTAAAACTCCGGAAAACTGGCTATCAACCATGTGTATGAATCAGGTTATGTATCTGATTCCACGTTTGGACGGTCATATCGTTTGTGGTTCAAGCATGGCGGATGTCGGTTTTGACCAACGCCCTTCACTACAAACCCAGCAAAATATTTATAAAGCCTGTTTGGATATGGTGCCTGAGCTGGCCGATTTCCCAATTGTGAAACATTGGGCAGGTCTACGCCCAAGTTCGCCAACGGGCGTCCCTTATATCGGCCCCTTCCCTGAAATAGCCAATCTCTGGACAAACTTCGGTCACTATAGAAATGGTCTATGTATGGGGCCTGCATCTGCACGACTGCTACGCGAATTGATGTTAGGCCAAAACTTAACGGTTGACGCCAGTGCCTATAGCCCTGAGCGTTTGACAAGCTTTGCTTGATCAAACGCTATTTGGGTAAATTTTGCGGTTGAATAATGTGGATCAAGGCTTCTTTTAAAGTGGGATATTTGAACTCAAACCCCTGTGCTTTCAATGCTTCGGGGCGAACAAACTGACCATTCAACACCAGTTGAGACTGCTCGCCTAAAAGTAACTTCAGCACAAAAGCGGGTAAAGAAAGTACAGGTCTACGTTTCAGAATTTGCGCTGCGGTTTGTGCAAATGCTGACTGGGTGACTTTTTCTGGACCGACGACATTAAAGACTTGTGCAGTGGTTTCATGCAGCATTAGAAACTCAATCGCTCGCAGCACATCTTGAATATGCACCCAGACCACAGGTTGCCGACCCGAACCGATACGCCCACATAAGTTCATTTTGATCGGAAACAACATTTGCGGCAAAATGCCAGCCCCACGTCCAAAGACCACACCTAAACGAATAATTTTGGTATTTTGCGACGGGTCTTGCCGTGCAGATTGTTCCCATTTTTGACACAACTCTGACATAAAAATAGACTGCGGCGCTGACTGCTCATTACAACACTCTGACCATTGTTCAGTCGGATCAATACCGTAATAGCCCACTGCCGAACCCGAAATAATACATTTCGGTTGAATCTTTCTTTTAGCGAGATATTGATAGAGCATCGTCGTCATTTCAACGCGACTGGCGATCAGCTTTTGCTTGCGGGTATCTGTCCAACGTCCCTGAGCAATACTTTCCCCAGCCAAATTCACCACATAATCAATGCGATCATGCTTGAGTTCTTCTAAAGCTCGAATCCAAGTCAAATGTGGGTGAATTTTAGGCAAATTTTTCTGTCGACTTAAGCCGATCACTTCATAATCTTTTTCTAATAAATAATCGAGCAAGTTTGAACCAATAAAACCACTTGCTCCTGTCACCAATACACGTTCTTTTTGCATAGCGTGATCTCAAATGATGCTTTTGCTCAAACTATAGCATTTAGAGGAAAGCTTTACGATTGATCGATCATTTTTGCTGCCATACGCTCCGCTTGTTTGCCATAAAACCAGTAAGTCAGCACATACAGCGGAATCGCAATCAATAAAATCAGAATCACCACCATACTGATAAATTGCGGTTGTTGGACGTAGAGCGTAAAGTTTTGCCAAACTTCAGCATCTCCTTGCGCAAAGATAAATAAACCTAACATGAGAAAGGCAAAGTTATAGCTCCAAAAAATTAGACTAAAACCTAAAGTGAATTTCTTCCGCTCTGCTTGGCTTGGCGCACGGCGCTGCTGCTTAATAAATTTAAGTAAAACCCAAATCATGGCCACCAAATAAGGTACAGCCGTTAATACAGCTCCCATCCCTGTCGGAAGTAGTGCAGCGAGCACACCACAGACACAACTAAAGACAAAACATATGAAAAAAAACCAGAGAAAATATCGTGTTAGCGAAATCATAGCGCTACTTTAAACCCAGCCAAAAAATCATTATAAAAAAAATTCAGTTTTTTTTCATTTTCATGTCAACCAATCGAAGTTGATGTGCGTTAAATAGGGTACAAGGTCGCAGCAACCGTCAACATTGTACCGGCATCCACAATACGTACGGTGACCTTTCCTAGAGCAATAAGATTGGCTCCAAATTTAAATGTTGTCAGCAGCCGACATTTAAGCGTGAAGCAGTTTTCTTTGACCGACGATTTCATCATCACTCGAATCGTCGGTCTTTATTTTTTTGAGGACTGATTTTTCAGTGCTCCCCCACCTCAATAGATGAAGAAACCCTTAAAATTTAATATGAGTTTAAGTGCTGGACGTCTTCTGCATCCTGAATGACATAACCATTGCGTCCCTGCTCTTTGGCCAAATACAAGTTCTGATCGACCTCTTTTAAAAAGGCCATTTTGTCATTTTTCTGGGTTGGGATAATGGTTTTCACCCCTAAACTGACCGATAAACGCTGATCCAATGGCGATGAACTATGGCAAATATCAGCGGTTCGAATACTCTGTAAAATACGCTCCACCACTTCAATTGCAGACGCTTGTGTTGTATCAGGTAATATCAAAACAAACTCTTCCCCGCCAAAACGTGCCACCAAATCACGTGGTCGTGAGACACTTTTTTTCAGTATTTGTGCAATTTGTTTCAGACAAGCATCACCGAGAATATGACCATTATGATCGTTGTATTGTTTAAAATAATCGATATCCAATAAGATGAGGGTCAAAGGTTGCTGTTCACGCTGGGCATTGAGCCACTCACGTTGGTAGCTATCTTCAAAGAAGCGACGGTTGGCAATCCCCGTTAGACCATCTTGATACGAATATTCTTCCAGTTGTTTTTTCAGTATTTCTAACTCTTGTTCCTGTTTTTTACGCTCCGAAATATCGAACATAAATCCAACCAAACTATCGACTTCCCCATTGGGTTTTCGCACTACATGCACCACATCGCGAATCCAAATATATTCTCCATTGATGGTTAGTGCGCGATAATCCGCCTCATGATCAACCCCAGAAATCGACTGCGCCACACAAAAATCAACCACCCATGCACGATCATTTTCATGCATTCGCATCGCCCAATCTTCGACTGTTCTCCACGAGTCTTGCTTCCAACCCAGCACTTTTTCAATTTGTGGGCCAATATAACTAAACTTTTTGGTACCCCAATCAATACTCCAAGGAATAGCAAGTGTTGATTCAATCAGCGTCTTATACACCAGATCATTGACAATACGGGGCGAACTGAAAATAGAATCAGACATAGTTATGTTCTCCTTATACCTTGTCCTATTCAAGGCATAACTTATTTTTTAGACATTCTGCATAAATCATTCTTATAAAGTCTCAAAATTGAATCCGTGATCGATGTTCACATTTCATTTACGACTTCGACACGATATACAATTTCACAGAATTACATAATACCCCATTAAAAGAACATTTTTTAATCAAAATTTATCTTTTTACTATGGTGTTAATCAAATAAACCCATCACTTTCTTTTTCACATAATCACTCACTAATTTTTCTGTGCAATCAAACTTAACAATAGGCACTCAACTGTCAGGTCAGAGATTGTCGTCGTAGCGACAATTATCCATCGCATAATTTTGATTTATGTTAGCTTATAGCTCTATTGCGCTTTGAGCTTGGGGGATCTATGGCTGTTCGTTTTTTTCATACATCTGATTGGCATTTGGGACAGTTTTTTTATAACCATTCCCGTCAGTATGAACATGAACAGTTTTTAGCATGGCTACTGGAGCAAATCAGTGCAAGACAGCCGCATGCGCTTTTGATTGCAGGAGACATTTTCGATGTCATCAACCCTGCATCGTCCGCACAAAAGCAACTCTATCAGTTCTTAGCAGATGCGCATGCACGTGCACCGCATATGCAAACCCTGATGATTGCAGGCAACCATGACTCAGGCTACCGCATTGAACAAGTTGAACCTTTACTGGCCAAATACAACGCCAAAGCGGTGGGAGTGATTCATAAAAATAGTCAACAGCAGATTGATCTTGAGCACCTATTGGTCCCGATTTTAGATGAGCAACAAAATACTGTGGCATGGTGTCTGAGCCTGCCCTTTTTACGTCCTGCTGAAATTACAGGCTTTAATGAACATACTACCAATAGTCAAAACGCGATTGCCTATTTGCATCAACAATTGATTGCCGAGGCCAAAGCCCGCAAAACAGCAGATCAAGCGCTGATTTTAATGTCTCATGCACATATGCAAGGCGGCGAAACCTCAGACTCTGAGCGTCCTATTGTGATTGGGAATGAAGAAGCACTCTCAACAGCATTATTTGATGAAATCATTGACTATGTGGCGCTCGGACATTTGCATAAACCACAGAAAGTCGGTGAAGAGCATATCCGCTATAGTGGTTCACCGATCCCTCTATCTTTTAGTGAAATTAACTATAAACATCAAGTTGTTGAAGTGACACTTGATCCCACACGAAATGATACCTCCCGTTTTCAATTGAATGTTTTAGCGATACCACGAAGCATTCAACTGCATAAGATACGCGGTGAACTCAATGAAGTACTGGAAAAGCTGCAAGCATTACCTCAAGGCGCCATCACGGATATTGATCAACGTGAATATGTTGATATTGAATACCATACTGCTGTTCCACCGCAGCCCAATTTAAGACAACAATTCGAAGAGGCACTACCCAAAGATCGTTATCGTTTAGTCCGTATTTCTCGTCAATATTTAGCGACAGAGCAAGACCCCAATGCACCCACTAAAGTGAGTTTAGAACCGCCAACACCAGAAAAACTTTTTCAGCAAATTTGGGAAAAACAGGGTTATCACAATGATGCAGAAGTGTTGAACGATTTTATCAGCTTAATGCGTGAAGCAGAACAATCCCTTGCTGATGAACAAGAGGCTTAAAGGTTTAGTATGAATATTTTATCGATTCGAATTAAGAACCTTGCTTCACTTTCTGGCGAACATTTGATTGATTTTGAAAGCGATCCCCTTGCCAGTGCGGGTCTCATTGCCATTGTGGGGAAAACAGGCGCAGGCAAATCCACCATTTTAGATGCTATGTGTTTGGCCCTGTTTAACCGTATTCCACGGCTAAAAGACAGTGATGGCAAACTTCAAGATGTCGATGGCTCAGAGCTACTTACCAACTCCCCCTTGACCGTACTGCGTCGTGGCACTGCACATGGCTATGCCGAGCTATGCTTTATTGCACAAGACCAAAAGCGCTATATCGCGCGTTGGGAATTAAAACGTTCACGGGAAAAAGCAGACGGAAAACTGCAAAGTGTGCAGCGCTCTTTAAAATGTGTCACCGATGGTGTTGTGGTTGCGGATAAAGCCAAAGCCGTCGATGAAAATATCAAACGCATCACACAGCTCAGTTTTGAACAATTTACTCGTGCCGTTTTATTGGCCCAATCTGAGGTCACCGTTTTTTTAAAAGCAAGGGACAATGAACGCGGTGAGTTGCTGGAATATCTAACCAATTCCGCTATTTTTGGGAAAATTGGTCAACTGGCGTATGAAAAAACCAAATCCGTCGCCACACAGCGCAAAGAACTGGAAAATGTGCTGGGTCATATTGAACTGTTAACCGATGAACAAGTCACAGCATTATCGACTGAGTTCCAGCAGTGCGACAGGGATTATAAACAGCTTGAAGCTCAAAAGTCGCAACTGGAAAAACAACAACAATGGTTTGAACGCAAACATAAACTCGGCAGTGAAATCATTAGCAAACAACAACTATTCGATACGCAAAGCAAGTTACAACAAGATTTAGCTCCTGAGCGCGAACACTTGGCTCGTTTGGAGATCTTTTCAGAAATTCGTGCTGTGGTCTTCCAACAACAACAGTTACAGCAAACGGTGCAGCAACTGACGCCCCGTATTCAACAACAGCAACAACTGTTCGATCATTTACAGCTTAAATTTGAAAGTGAAAAAGCCCAATTCACTCAAGCTGAAATGACAGTGAATGGACTACAACAGTTTGAAAGTACCCATCATGCTGCATTGAATGAGGTGCGTAAATGTATTCAAGAACGTGATTTTATTGGGGCTGAGTTTAAGAAAGTTCAGGAAAAATTGCAGGCTTTAGAACAGTCTAAACTGCCCCTAACTCAGCAGCAGCAAAAGCTTGAACAGCAGATTCAACATATTGATCGACAGCAAACCGAGTGTAAGCAGCAACTGGAAAGCTCACAACAGTTTACAAGCTTAGACAAAGGTCTCAGCGCCCATGCCCAACAGCTAGAACAGTTCATTCATCAATATCAAAAAATTGAACATCAGCTCGGGCCACGTGCTCAAGTGGAACATCGGCTAGTATCAGAAAAAGAACAATTACAGCAGTCGATTCAACAGTTCGGGACGATCGAACAGCTTGAACTCAAAGTTGCGCAGGCACAACAGCAACGCGAGTTGAAAATCAATCAACTCAGCCAATTCGAGCTGATTCAGCAAAAAATTCAGCAGTTTTTTGACTTACAAGCTGAGTCGACAGAACAACAATTACAGCTCGACAACGCCAAAACACAGCTTCAAGCTGTGCAACACAATAGCCGACAAGCTGAACATGCCTTTCAGGCTGCCAAAAGTGAACGCACCCAGCTACAACAAGTTTTGCAACAACAACGACTTTTACATGCTGAAAATATCGCAGATTTACGCTCAGCACTCCAAGACGGCGAACCTTGCTTAGTCTGTGGAAGTACCACACATCCTTATAAACTGGAAGATACTGCGCTCTCCAAGGCCCTGTTTGAGCTTCAACAGCAGCAGGAACAACAGGTAACACTGAAAGAACAAAATTGCTTTGATGGCTGGCAACAAGCGCAGCAGCAGCTGACTAAACTAAATACTGAAATAGAACAACGCCAAACTTTAATTCAGCAACTTTCTGAAAAAATTAGTACTTTGCAACACGTGTTAATCGAGCACAGTCAAACAGCAAATATGACACTCGACTTCACCCTAACAGCATCGGAGTTGAAGACTCAGTTCATGCAAGTGGCTGAGCAATATCACTCGGATTTGCAACAACTCAAACAACAGTCTGAGCAGTTCCAACACAATATTAAGATCCAGCAACAATGTATCCAAAATATTCAACAGATTGAACATTTACTACAAACAGCGAACGGTTTGCACAACCAAGTTCAGCATATCGTGCAGTGTTTATCGGAGGGTGAAAAAATAGCTTGGCAACAGCAGACCACCCAGACCGCTCAGCAAATTTTGGTACGCCTAAATACCCGTTCACAACAACTGGAACAGCTGGAACAATGGCGTCAGCAACGCGAACAAACCACGCAACAGTTCAAGACCAATCAACTGAATATCGAAAATACCAGTAAGCACATCTCTGAAACCAACGAGCAGCTCAATGAGATCAAACAAAAAGGACAGCAAAATACAGAAATAGCCAATCAATTGATCCAACAAATGACTGGCTTAACTGACATCAAAACCAATGAGTGGCTCATCCAGCACGATCAACATCGCCAGCAGACGCAAAGCCATTATCAACAGCTGAAACAGCATTTTGATCAATTGCGCCATCAATTCGAACAGGAAAAAAATCAGCTAGAACAGCTCAAAGTCCAGTTACAGCAGAATCAGACCAGTGCCAGCCAAGTAGAAAATACCCTTCAACACTGGCTCAATGCGCATCCTGATTTCCATAAGCCTGATTTAGATGCGCTGGCTCAAATTAACTCGGCTCAGGAACAACACATCCGTCAGAAATTACAGCATGCAGAACGCCTAGTAAATGAAGCACATGCTGCATTGAAAACTATGCAAGAGCAGTTGAGTGAACATCTGGGCCATCAACCTGAGATTGACCCAGCACAGTTACAACAGCAAATGCAGGAGCATCAAGCGGCACTGCAAACACAACTTGAACTACGTGATCAGCTCAAACTTAAACTTGAGTTGCATCAGCAAAATGTCGCAAAACAAAAGCAATTTGCAGATCAGATTCAATCCATACAACAGGAAGAACACCGTTGGGGTAAAATTTCAGGTCTGATGGGAGATGCCACAGGCAAAAAATTCCGTGATTATGCGCAGCAATATAATCTCGATATTTTACTGGAACATGCCAACCAACAACTCAACCAACTCTCGCAGCGTTATACCTTGAAGCGTTTAGAGCATTCGCTGAGTCTGGCCATTATTGATCATGACATGGATGGCGAAACCCGCTCTGTTGCATCACTTTCTGGGGGCGAGTCTTTCCTGACCGCCCTTGCCCTATCTCTTGCCATTGCCAATATGGCCTCAGGGTCAATGAAAATCGAATCTCTATTTATTGATGAAGGCTTTGGGACTTTGGATGCATCGTCCCTGCACATGGTCATGAATGCTCTCGACCAATTGCAGAATCAAGGACGTAAGGTGGTGCTGATTTCACACATCCAAGAAATGCATGAACGTATTCCTGTACAAATCCAAGTTAAAGCTTTGGGCGCAGGTGCCAGTACTATTGAGGTGGTCGGATAATTTCACATTTTTGAAATGTCAAAGTTTGATTTGTTTTAAGACACCATCTCTCGGTTAGAAATAAAGGGAGCATCCTACTTGATGTAAATGCTCCCTGTGAGATCCAAACGAATGCTTTAATCCGCTGGGAATGCTTTTGGTGGAGGTGCATATTTAGATGCATCTGCGGCTTTGTCTGTAGTCGCCACAGACTGTAGCGGGTAGATCACGGTACCTATCACACCTGTATTTTGGATGGAACCATGATCTGAGTTTGCAGCATAGGCATCTTCAGGTCGACTAAAGGTAAAAGATGCCACCGCAGAGTCACTCTTACGGAAGCCTTCAATAATCAACTCCCCCTGTGGACGAAGCACATAACCTGAATTGCTGCGTGATGCTGCACGTCCATCAATAACATCTAAACCATCCACACTGGCAACCACTTCAAACGTGCTATTGCTATGGTTCTGGTATTTGAGTTGATAACTTTGTCCATCTTTGCCAGATAAATAATACTGCTGACCATCTCGAAATAAAGGCAGTGGACGCTGTGCATCATCTACAATCGAAAAACTGATTTTTCCAGCGGCCAATGACAGGCTGTTCACGGCTTTCCCCACGTATTTTTTGCTGGCATAGCGAACTTGTGATTCAGCAATTGGGCTACTGGATAAACGTTTTAAATTGACTTCCGTGACGTTTGAACTGATCTCATCGCCCCACTTGGTGCCTAATTTTTCACTTTTAGCGACCTGAGCATTCTGAACCGTAGATTCCGCACTCATCTCACTCATTTTGGTATTTGTGCTACTACAAGCTGCTACAAATAAACTCAAAAGCAGGGAGATAAATAAATAGAGTTTTTTCATTTTGGCTTCATCCTAAATGCAATTTTTATCGTTGTCAGGAAATCATTTTTCATCGTTAATCAGTCCAATTTGTAGACGATTCAATCCATGAGTTTAAATTAAGCCTATTTTTTCAGCAGCCTATTAGTTTTATATAATTGTAAGTTAAGCGCTTCTCACTGCCTTTAAGCACAAGAAGCCCTATTTAGACTTAATGCTGTGAATAATCTCTCGCTCCGAACAAGGCGGTTCCAACGCGAACCATAGTCGACCCAGCTGCAATCGCATCGACCATATCGCCTGACATGCCCATACTTAAGGTATCCCAGTCTTCAGGATGTACATGCAGCTCTTTCACTTGGTCAAATAACACTTTCGCGGCCTTAAAGGCTTGAGTATTGTTCGGTGCAGGAATCACCATCAAACCACGCAGCTTGATGTGAGGCAACTGACTGATACTTTTTACCAACTCAGCAACTTCATCAGGTTGGCAGCCATCTTTGCTGTCTTGAACATCGATATTGACCTGTAGACAAAGATTTAATGGTGGTTGTGTTGTCAGACGCTGCGCCGATAAACGCTCTGCAATAATTAAACGATCAACTCCATGCACCCATGCAAACTTTTCAGCCAAATGTTTGGTTTTATTGCGTTGTACATGCCCAATAAAATGCCATTCAATCTCTAAGTCCTGTAGCGCCTCTATCTTCTGCAAAGCCTCTTGTAGATAGTTCTCACCAAAGGCGCGTTGACCACAAGCGTACATGTCTCGTAACACTTCACTCGGATGTGTTTTAGAAACCGCCAAAAGTTCTACAGACTCCACGTCACGGCCTGAAATTTCGCAGGCCTGTTGAATTTGGGATAACACGTGTTGACGTGAATTTTGCAAGATATTCATTGACGAGGGTCTCATTTCGGTCATCTTTTTTGCTTTGCCTTTCAACAAACTGTTGGTTAAGTTGATTGAAAGCCTTATTATTCTATCAAAATAATTAGCATTTAAATGAACTCGGGGAAATAATGGATATCACAGAATTACTAGCCTTTTCGGCTAAGAACGGGGCATCAGATTTACACTTATCTGCGGGTATGCCACCGATGATTCGTGTCGATGGTGAAGTTCGTCGTATCAATTTACCAGCTTTAGAACACAAAGAAGTGCATAAACTGGTCTATGACATCATGAATGACAAACAACGTCGTGATTTCGAAGAAAAATTAGAAACAGACTTTTCCTTTGAAGTTCCAAGCATTGCTCGCTTTCGTGTGAACGCATTCAACCAAAACCGCGGTGCAGGTGCAGTATTCCGTACCATTCCGTCCAAAGTTCTGACCATGGAAGACTTAGGCTTAGGACAAACCTTTAAAGAGTTGTGTGAATTGCCGCGTGGTTTGGTTTTAGTGACAGGGCCTACTGGTTCTGGTAAATCTACCACGTTGGCAGCAATGATCGATTATATTAACGATAACCGCTATGACCACATCTTAACGGTTGAAGACCCAATCGAATTTGTACACCAGTCAAAAAAATGTTTGATCAACCAACGTGAAGTACACCGTGATACGCATGGTTTTAACGAAGCGCTGCGTTCAGCACTACGTGAAGACCCCGATATTATCCTAGTCGGTGAGATGCGTGACCTTGAAACCATTCGTTTGGCGCTAACTGCCGCTGAAACGGGTCACTTGGTCTTCGGTACACTACATACCACCTCTGCGGCAAAAACCATTGACCGTGTGATTGACGTATTCCCTGCTGAAGAAAAAGACATGGTTCGTGCCATGTTATCTGAATCGCTACAAGCCGTGATTTCTCAAACCCTACTCAAGAAAAATGGCGGTGGTCGTGTTGCCGCGCATGAAATCATGATTGGTATTCCTGCCATTCGTAACTTAATTCGTGAAAACAAAGTAGCACAGATGTATTCTGCTATTCAGACTGGTGCAAACTACGGTATGACCACACTGGATCAAAGTTTGAAAAACTTGGTCACCAAAGGGGTGATCAGTCCACAGACTGCACGTACAGCTGCTAAGCAACCTGAAACCTTCTTATAAGAAAACAATGGATTTGGGGTATAGATATGGATTTTAACGACTTACTCAATTATATGATTCAACAAAAAGCGTCGGATTTATTTATCACCGCTGATGTTGAACCCTCCATGAAAATTAACGGTCAAATTGTGCCTGTGGCTAAGGGTAAGCTGACGGGTGATGTCGCGGGGCAACTGCTCAACTCGATTATGAGTGAAAAACAGCGTAAAGAATTTGCAGATACACGTGAGTGCAACTTCGCGATTATGAATCGGGATAAAACTGCACGTTTTCGTGTCAGCGCATTTCAACAGCGTGATATGCCAGGTATGGTTTTGCGTCGAATTGAGACGCAAATCCCAACCATGGATGAGTTAAAACTCCCGCCTGTACTCAAAGAGTTAGCCATGACCAAACGTGGCATCATCATCTTTGTGGGTGCAACTGGTACAGGTAAATCGACCTCTTTGGCTTCGATCATTGGTTACCGTAACCAAAACTCGAAAGATCATATCATTACCATTGAAGACCCAATTGAATTTATTCATGAGCATGCAGGCTGTATCATTACCCAGCGTGAAGTGGGCATTGATACGGACTCTTTTGAAATCGCGCTGAAAAATACCTTACGTCAGGCACCCGATGTGATCCTAATTGGTGAGATTCGTTCCCGTGAAACCATGGATTATGCAATTGCCTTTGCTGAAACAGGTCACTTGGTATTTGCAACGCTACACGCCAACAACGCCAACCAAGCCATCGACCGTATTATTCACTTCTTTGAGGCAGACCGTCATAGCCAATTGTTTATGGACTTGTCTTTAAACCTTAAAGCAATGGTTGCACAGCAGTTGATTCCAACACCTGACGGTAATTCACGTCGCGCTGCGATTGAGATTTTGATTAACTCACCGTTAATTTCCGATTTGATCCGTAAAGGTGAAATCCACGAAATTAAAGACCTGATGAAACGTTCTCGTGAACTCGGTATGCAAACCTTTGACCAAGCCTTATTCGATTTGTACAAAGCCAAGCAGATTACCTATAAAGATGCGCTGAAACACGCCGACTCTCCAAACGACTTACGTTTACAAATCAAGTTGTCCGAAGAAGGCGGTGATCGTCTATTGCATGCCAGTGCAAACATCACGTTTGACGGACAAGCTTAAGCATTTCTTTAAACAATAAAAAAGGGCTTCTCATGAAGCCCTTTTTTAGATCTAAGTTATTACTTTTTACGAAGTGCTTCTTGGCACTCTGCAGCATCACAGTAACCGTATAGGTTGAGTGAGTGACCTGTTAAAGTAAAGCCATGCTTTTCAGCAACTTCGTGCTGCTCATGCTCAATCACTTCGTTGCTAAACTCAACCACTTTGTTGCAGTTTTGACAAACGATATGATCATGATGATCGTCTTGCATGATTTCGAAAACAGAATGGTTATTTTCAAAGTGATGGCGCTGAATAATGCCCGCTGCTTCAAACTGCGTTAACACGCGATAAACAGTTGCTAAACCGACATCTTCACCTTGTTCAAGTAAAGTCTTATAAATATCTTCCGCACTTAAATGGTGTTGCTTTGAATTTTCTAGTAGTTCTAATATTTTAATTCGTGGAAGTGTAACTTTAAGTCCAGCTTTGCGTAGATCTTGATTTGAAATTGGCATGTAAAAAGGTCTCTCAACAAATTTAAAGTTAGAATATGCAACAAAGTGTAGATGCAGTATGATCTATCCGTGGCTCAATTGCATCATAATTAATTTGGGATAGTGTAGCAAAATGCAAAAAATCATGTTGGCGTTATTCGTCACTTCACTGCTCGCAGGCTGTTCGACCTTGGGCGTTTATAAAGTTGATATTCCTCAAGGTACGCCATTAACTCAAGCACAAGCGTCAAAAATACAAGTTGGCATGAGCCATCAACAAGTTCGCTTTTTGCTTGGCAGCCCGACAGTTTCAGATCCAATGAATCCGCTACGTTGGGACTACATCTACAATTATACCCCAGGAACGTATGCTAAAAAAGCCAAGATTCCTGCTGCACAAGGTCAACACCTGAAAGTCTATTTCGACCCAAACGGTATTGTCCAAAAAATTGAAGGCTTAGAAACCATTCCTGCATCTCAGCCGGGCTTACCAGCATCGAAAGAAGCGATTCTAAACGCGCCCCCACTATAAAGCCTTATTCTAAAAAAGAAACCCCTCGACTGAGGGGTTTTTCATATCATTTCGATTGTTTTAAGCGATTGCCTTTTGCAAAGCGCCCCACGGGGTTATTTTGTGCACGTATCCTTCGAATATCTTTAGGATTAATGCTCAAAGGGCGATAAATTTCAACACGATCCCCTACCTGCAAAGCCTGTTGAGGGTCTTTTAAACGGACACCAAAGATGCCCAATTGTATAGGCTCAGGCAATTCAACCTGCGAGCCTATACCACTCAGTTGAATCGCATCTTGCGCCGTCATTCCCTCAGAAAACGGCACACTGATATGAAACTGCTGGTCTGCTGTTGCATAGGCAACCCAGACTTGTTGAAGCATGCTCATTAAATCAGTTTTCCAAGTACAGCTACTATTGCCAATACGATAGAAACAGGTAATACCACACGCACGGCAATGCGCCAAATATTATAAAAAGCTTCATTACTAAAGTTCATCGACTTACGTAAATGGCTAATTTTCATAATCCAACCGGCAAAAATGGCATAAATCAAACAAATCACTAAGCCCCACAACATCAGTAAAATGTTAAAAATCGGGCCAGTGGCTGGAATCAACCACACCAACGTTGCAGCCAGCAGCACGAGCCACTGAATCACAATATTTAACTGGCGCTGTGCCAACTGCTCACGTGCCATCTGCAACAACACGGCTGCCGCTGCAACCGCAGTTAAAGCAATCGCATACGCAGGTAATGCCGCTTGGACTGAAAAAAATGCAAAAGCAACTACCGCCAAAATTTGTGCAATCCAAATCGGTAAAACAGTCTTGCTTGCAGCATCTTGCTGTTGAACTTGTGCCAAACTATTTTGCCAGTACAGACCGAGTCCTAAACCACTTGCCACCAGAGCCAATACTGTTGCACTGCCCCATTCTGAAAATTCAACCGGCGTCACTTGCCACTCAGCAGTTCCTGTACCAAAAAGATTTGCAAGCACTAAGGAGATCAGCACACCGACCGCCGTTAACGCTAAGGTCAACAGACGTGGGGCAAAAGACAACGCGATGGCAACCACAGCCAAAGCAATAAAGATCACGGACGATGTCATATCGGCCAATGCATATTGATTTAATAGTTGCGCAGTATTAGACAACATGCCGCCCGCTAAAAAAGGAATAAAGATGACAGCAAGCCATCCCACAAGACGCCACGTCTGAGAAGCATCGGCATCACGCGTCAAACTCGACAAAGCATTCAATGCCGTGGTTTTGGAACGCTTGGCTAAGGCAATTTCTAAGTAACACACAGGTAAAGCCAAGATCACCATGGTCACTAACCAAAGTAACCAAAAGTCGAGCTGACGTTCAACCTGAATTCCCACCAAGGGTGCAAGTGTGGCAATAATAATAAATGATAAACAAAATGCCATCAGCGGCGATAACCATCGTGACAGAGCATTGTCTTGCATGATGCGTTCCTTCAATAAGTCTTGCGCTATTTTGCCTTGCTCGCTTATGAAAATCAAAAACAAAAAGCAAACCATCAAAACTGATGATTTGCTGCGCTAAATATAATTAAAATTTATTGTTTTTATCCCTCGTTTGGCTCACTTATGAAAAGAAACGAGCAAACCAGTTTTTCCCTTTTTTCTTTTCTTTTTCTTTGATAATGCCCATCATATTTTCTTTTACGGCACCGACATAATCTGCATCATCGTGCTGGATATGGTTAATCAGCCATTTCGACAACACTTCATGCAGCTCAGCTTCGATTGAATGACCCAGCTCAAAACGGTCACGATAAGATTCAATTTTTTTAATAAATAAATCATGTACACGTTTGTGCGGTACACGATATTTATAACCCGCTTCTTCTTGGAGAGACTCTTCAAAAGTAAAGTGAGACTGTGTGTAATCAATAATATTTTCTAAAATCTGTTTCACGCGTTCACGGTCAGTATTGACATCAATCGCATCAATTTCATTGATATAATCGAGAATACGACGGTGTTGATCGTCAATCACATCGATACCAGTATTATATTCTGGAACCCACTTCATTATCATTCCGACCACCCAATAAAAATTAAAAGATTAATTACATGAATTAATCATATCGATTAGAATTAAAAATAAAAGTGAATCAAATTGGTTGGTTTTATACTATTTTCACAAAATTAAACTTAAGTATATATTTTAAATAGGTAAATAAATTTAAACCCGACCAAAAGAATCAGTTATTATTTAATCAATTTTATTATTTTATAAGTATGTACCAAAATAAAAGCATGTTTTATTTTATTATCAACATGCTTTTATATTCTAATCATTTTGAAATAAATTAATATTGATCTGCTTTAGTAACGCGTTTTAAAGACGGATCTTTGGCTTCTCGGATTAAACGTTCCACACGGGTCATTTGGTGGCGGATCGCTTTACCATATTGAAATAAAATCATTTCACCGGGTGCAAAGGCTGTCCACGCTTCATTTTGAGTCAACGGTTCGGTAGTAATCACGGCCACACGATCTTCTGCTGTAGTGACTTGGCTAAAATCAACCTCAACATCAATATCAATCAGCTGCGCAGGTTTAAATGGGTACTCACGCACCAACCAATGCAGTTTGGTAATGGCATAACTAAACAAGGCTTGTCCATTCGATAAACAAAAATTGAACGTGCCATGCTCCGCAATCCGTGGAGAAACATCGGTTAATAAATCAAAAACTTGATCTAGACTTGGCTCAGTATAGCCAAATTTATTCACTAGTTGGTCCAGTAAATAGCAAAATGCACGTTCGCTGTCGGTATTACCCACTGGGGTAAAGCGTCCTGAAAGTGCAGGATCAAAGTCATGCAAATCGCCATTATGGGCAAAAATCCACTGTCGTCCCCATAACTCACGGCTAAATGGATGTGAGTTTTCTAAGTTAATTTTTCCCTGTGTCGCTTTGCGGATATGTGCAATCACATTGCGTGATTTGATCGGATAGTTGCGAATTAATTCAGCAATCGGCGATTCAACTGCAGATTGATTATCCACGAATAAACGGCAGGCTTTATCCTCAAAAAAAGCAATCCCAAAACCGTCACAATGGTCTGAAGTAATCCCCGCGCGCTGTGAAAAACCTCGAAATGAAAAGGTAATATCAGTCGGTGTTGCACAATTCATTCCGAGCAGTTGGCACATAATCTTGATCTTATTTAAACATATTTATTTATGATGGTTTTATTGTGCATGAGTCCAGACGGGCTTGCAATTCACAATGCTTCATAACCCGAACACATTCACGCATAAAACTATTTTTATAAAATGCATCGGCCTAAAAAAGCCTCCGAAGAGGCTTTTTTAAAATGCTAGTGTTTATTACTGCGATTGGTAATTAATGTACCGACACCATGATCGGTGAAAATCTCCAACAGCGTTGCATGTGGCACACGACCATCCACAATATGTGCGCTCACCACACCACCTTTCACCGCATCTAGAGCACAGCCCACTTTCGGAATCATCCCGCCGTAAATCACACCCGTTTCAATGAGACGGTCAACTTCTTGGGTGGTTAAACCCGTAAGTAGGTTTTTATTTTCATCTAAAACACCTGAAATATTGGTCAACAAAATCAGCTTTTCAGCACCCAAAGCTTCAGCCACTTTTCCAGCCACCAAGTCAGCGTTGATGTTATAAGTATTCCCCTCTTCATCCACACCTAAGGGTGCAATCACTGGAATAAAATCACCACTGGTAAACATTTCCAATACATCGGTTTTAACACTGGTCACTTCGCCGACTAGGCCAAGATCAATTTTTTGTACTGTGCCATCTTCCGCAGTTTTTTCCATCAGTAACTTTTGTGCACGCAGTAAATTACCATCTTTACCCGTTAAACCAATGGCACGACCGCCATGTTGGTTAATCAAGTTCACGATGGATTTATTCACACTACCACCCAACACCATTTCAACCACTTCCATGGTCGCTGGATCGGTCACTCGCATGCCATCAATACGGTCAGACTCACGCCCCAATTGCTTTAAAAACGAGTCCACTTGTGGACCACCGCCATGCACCACAATCGGGTTTAAACCGACGGTTTTTAACAAAACGATGTCACGTGCAAACGAGCTCTCAAGCTCAGGATCGGTCATTGCATTGCCACCATATTTCACTACTAGCGTTTTTCCAGCAAAACGTTGAATATACGGCAAAGCTTCAGTCAGGACTTGTGCTTTGTCGAGGCCAGTATGTTGATGTGGCATGTGCCTCTCCTTAATGGGCGTCTAATAGGTCTTGTGCAATCTGCGGATAATCTGCCGTCAGCATGTGCACAAAGTTATGGCGAATTTGATGGAGCCGCTGATCACTGTCCGCGTCGAAACGTACGGTAAAATACTCACCTGTATTCGATGCTCGAATAATGCCAAATCCATCCTCAAAATCAAGTCTTACGCCATCAATTTTACTCATTTCCGCTTGAAAGTGCTGACTTTGTTTTTCCACATTCGCTAAAACCAGCGCGGGTGAAATCTGATGGGTGCTGATATAAATATCCTCTGTACTGGCACGTTCTGGGTAGTCTGCCAGTGCTTCCGACAAAGTGCATTGCTTCAAGCTTAAGTATTCCAGCACACGTAGTGCGGCATATAAACCGTCGTCATAACCAAAACCACGACCATCATTAAACACATAATGCCCTGCATATTCACCGCCAAAAACTGCATGCCCTTCTGATTGCGCCAAATATTTCCGCAAAAAAGAACTGCCTGTGCGAATCATTTTTGGAATACCCTGATGGGCCAGTACTGTATTTCGAACCATGGTGGAACATTTCACATCAAAAACCACTTCATGCTCAGGATGATCGGCCAAACACATATGCGCAAACAAGGACAATAAGCGGTCTGCTGAAATGATTACGCCCTTTTCATCAATCAATACAACACGGTCACCATCACCATCAAAGGCAATACCGATATCGGCATGCTGCTGTTGCACGGCATTTCGTAGCAGATCTAGATGTTTGGCTTGAGAGGGATCGGGGGCATGTTCAGGAAATTCACCATTGGCCTCACAGCGTAAAGCATGCACCTCACAGCCGAGTTTCTTTAAGACCAAAACGGCACAACGTCCCGCTGAACCGTATAAACCATCCACCACGACTTTATAGGGTCGAGGTTGAGGCATGAGCTGTATATCATTGAGCAATGCCGCCTGATAAGCCAGACAATATTTAGGCACGATCTGATGTGGCAACGTTTGCCAGTTCATCTCTGCATGGCTGTCAAAATATTCATTTGCATCGCGTGCCACCTGTTGGATTACCTCAGGTAAAGGGGGCTCACCCAGCATAATCCATTTGATCCCATTATCCGACTTTGGATTGTGGCTGGCTGTCACCATAATGCCGTTGCCATCAAACTGACGTGCCGTGTAATACAACACAGGACTAGCACAACATCCGATGATTTGCGCATCTAAGCCCTGTTTAAGACATTCTTTGTAAATAATTTCTGCAAAAGCAGGACTGCTTTGTCTAGCATCATAACCAATGGCTAAACGTGTCTGCCCAGTCTTTAAATATTGAGTTGCGAGCGCTTGTGCAATGGCACGAATCAGCTCAGCACTCATAACATCCAATTTGCCACGGATGTCATAGGCACGAAAAATATGTGCAGGAAATTTTGGCTGAAAATCCATAGGTCTAACTTCTAATTTATTCAGATCAACAGCTCTTTCAGCTGTCCTTGTTGTTATGCTTAACGCTGGGTTTAATTTTACTAAGGATTCAAAAAAGAGTTGTAACTTTTTATGAACTAAAAATGATCATTCAGCATTAAAACAACAAAGCCTCTTTCATGGAGAGGCTTTGTTGTTTTACTTTATCACTGAGAGATTAGTTTTGACCAGTATGTCCGAAACCACCTGCACCACGTTCTGTCGCTTCAAATTCATTTACAATATCGAACTGTGCTTGAATCACAGGTACGAGTACATACTGTGCAAGACGTTCACCTGGCTCTAAACTGAAAGCTGTTTGGCTACGGTTCCAAACCGACACCATCAATTCACCTTGATAGTCCGAATCAATTAATCCCACCAAGTTACCCAAAACAATGCCGTGCTTATGACCTAGGCCTGAACGCGGTAAAATTAAACCCGCAAAGTGTGGGTCTTCAATATAAATAGATAAGCCCGTTTTGACCAAAACAGTTTGTCCCGGTTCAATGACGGTCGCAGCATCGACACATGCACGAAGGTCTAAGCCTGCTGAACCCGTTGTCGCATAGGTTGGCATTGGCCATTCATTGCCTAAACGTGAATCCAACACTTTAACCTGAACTTTCATTCTCTTTTTCCTAGTACAATAAATTTCTAAAACAAAAAAATATTTAGCGCTTAATCAACGCACGTAAATTGTCTAAATAATGCTGCGCTTGTAATTTCGGATCGACATTGCCCGCCAGTTTCTTTTTACGCCCCAGCCATTCCAACTCATCTTGCGGCAACTCATCCAAGAAGCGACTTGGTGTCATTTGCTTCATTTGACCGCCCGCCTTACGTTGTTCTGCAAGCGTGATGGTTAAACCCTGACGCGCACGAGTGATGCCCACGTACATCAGGCGACGCTCTTCCTCAACTGTATCTGCGGCAATCGAGTTTTTATGCGGCAGTAACTCTTCCTCAAGACCAATCAGATAGACATATGGAAACTCAAGACCTTTGGATGCATGAAGCGTGAGCAGGTTTACTTTGTCAGTGTCTTCTTCTTCTTGCTGCTGCTCTAACATATCCAGCAACACCATTTTACGAATTACACTTTCAATGTTTTTCTCATCAACATCTTCAGCACGGTTAATCAAACTTTGAATACTGCTATACAGCACTTCAATATTATCCAGCTTGGTTTTTTCTTGCGCAGGCGTCGCCGCAGACTCTTTGACATAGTCGATATACCCAGCTTCAACCATCATCTTGCGGATAATCGGCACAGGTTCATCATCCTCAAGCAACTCACGGGTAAAGGTGGTAATAAAGTCTGCAAACTCCGCCAACTGTGTGGTGGCTTTTTTAGGAATCACCATGGTGAGACGCTGATCACCCGCCGCAGAGAGCAAAGACAAATGATTTTCTTGTGCAAACAGCCCCAGCTTTTCTAAAGTCACAGGCCCAATGGCACGTTTAGGTGTATTGATAATTCGCAAAAATGCACTGTCATCTTCAGGGTTAATAATGACGCGCAAATAGCTCATCACGTCTTTGATTTCAGCCCGTCCGAAGAACGACTGACCACCCGATAATTTGTACGGAATCTGCATTTGACGCAGTTGTGTTTCCAGTGCACGTGCTTGGAAATTACCCCGATACAAAATGGCGTAATCTTTCCAATTTTTACCATTCATCAGTTTATGCGTAATTAAGTCTTTCACTACGCGTTCTGACTCATCGTCATCATTGCGGCACGTAATCACTCGAATTACTTCACCATGACCTTTATCTGACCACAGTTTTTTATCAAAAATATGCGGATTGTTACCAATCACGGTATTGGCTGCTTTCAAAATACGACTGGTCGAACGATAGTTCTGTTCGAGTTTAATCACTTTTAAATTGTGAAAATCTTCATTGAGCAAAGCCATATTTTCAGGCTTGGCACCACGCCATGCGTAGATCGATTGGTCATCATCACCCACCGCAGTGAACTGTCCCATCACCCCGACCAGCAATTTCACCAAAATATACTGTGCGGTGTTGGTGTCTTGATACTCATCGACCAATAAATAGCGAATACGGTTTTGCCAGCGCTCACGTACTTCAGCATTTTCTTGTAAAAGACGCGTCGGCATCACAATTAGGTCATCAAAATCGACCGCATTATAGGCACGTAAATTACGCTCATACAGTTGATATAAGTGCGCAAACTGAACATCTTCTGCGGTTTCACAGGTGGTGTGTGCTTGCTCAGGCGGAATCAGGTCATTTTTCCAATCTGAAATCATCTTCATGGCTTTGGCAATCAGTTCTTTACTTTCCGCACCGGATAAATTGTCACGGTGCATCAAGTCCATCAAAATACGCTTACAGTCGTCTGCATCTAAAATAGAAAAATTATTTTTTAATGGCGTGTGTTTCAGCTCTAAACGCAGCATGTTTAGGCCAAAGGTGTGGAAGGTCGAGACTGAAAGCCCCTTTGCCTCTTCACGTGACAGCAACTTGGTAACACGTTCTTTCATTTCACGTGCTGCTTTGTTGGTAAACGTCATCGCGGTAATACGATAAGCAGGAATGCCGCAATGTTTCACCAAGTAGGCAATCTTACGGGTAATCACCGAAGTTTTACCTGAACCAGCCCCTGCAAGTACTAACAAGGGTCCTTGAGTGTATTTCATGGCTTCAAGTTGCTTGTCGTTTAATTGACTTGCCAGTGACATAGTCTTTCCTCTATTTCATTCCGAGCTCGATTATAGTCATCTCAGCTACAGATGCATAATGCAAATTCATATTTTAACAGTCATAAAAAAACCACCCGAAGGTGGTTTTTCAGTCTTCAATAAAAATTATTGAATTGCATAGATGCTAATTTCTACACGACGGTTTTGCTCACGGCCTTCAGCAGTCGCGTTAGACGCGATTGGGTTTGCTGAACCTTGACCTTGTGCATTAATACGTGTTGTAGAAACACCTTGAGATGCCAAGTAGCTTGCTACAGATTGCGCACGCGCTTGAGACAGAGGAATGTTGATTGAGTCATTACCTGTGCTGTCTGTATAACCTGTTACAAGAATACCGCTCTTGTTATCTTCAGTTAAAGTTTGCGCAACTTTGTTTAAAGTTGAATAGAAGTTCGGCTTGATATTTGATTTGTTGGTATCAAAGGTAATGTTACCCGGCATAACCAAACCTACAGAACCATCTGGATTACGGTTAACTTCTACACCAGTACCCGCCATTTGTTGACGAAGTTTCTTCTCTTTGTTGTCAAGGTAAACACCAGTTGCACCACCGACAACTGCGCCAATCGCTGCAGCACGGTTGTTTTGACGGCTAGTATTTGCGTTTCCTTTAGAAATACCATAACCCGCAGCAGCACCAATTAAGGTTCCTAAAGCAGCTTTATCGTATTCTACACCACCAATGTTATTACCAGTGCTTTGACAACCTGTAAGAACCATTGCCCCAACGACTGCGGAAATTGCTAGTGCACGCATCGCATGCCTCCTTCTTTGTGTGTTTTGTTTATAGAACGAATATTGTCGTAAAACGATGATCTAGACCATTGATTTTTTGTTAATAATAAAGCTTTTATTTACAATATGTAATAAAAAATTTCCTTTTCAAGGCTTTCTTCGTCACAATTTCTACACAGTTAATGTTTGGTGCTTTTCTATTTGATCATCCCGTACTATATTGACCTTTAGAAAATAGAACGAGTTGCGAAACGCATTATATTTTAGGGTTTATTTTTATGTCATCACCAAACCAAAAACAACCTTTATTAAAAAAAATCACACGTGGTTTAACTGTTGGTTCAGTCATTACAGGCAGTACTTTTTTTCATGGTCCGCCAGTGCTGGCACTCGGCCTGACCAAACTGTTTAAAAAATCAAAAAAAGTGGATGAGACCAATATTCAAATCACCAACAGCTGGTTGGCTGTGAACAATTATTTAATCGATCATGTCCTACCCAACACGAAATGGGACATTTCTGTCGATGATGATCTTGAGCTAAGTATGCAGGGTCGTTACCTGATGACTTGCAACCATCAAAGTTGGGTCGACACCACGGTTAACCAATATTTTGGTTTAACCCGTATGCCCCTCACCCGATTCTTTACTAAGTGGGAACTTATTTTTATTCCATTTGTCGGCCAAGCTTTTAAAATTCTAGGCTTCCCGATGATGAAGCGGCATAGTAAAGAACAAATTGCGAAAAATCCTGCGTTGAAAACACGCGATATGGAAGAGGCACGCAAGTCTTGTGAACAACTGCTTAGCCAACCATTCACCCTGTTAAACTATTTGGAAGGCACGCGTTTTACTCCAGAAAAACATGCACAGCAGCAATCGCCTTATCAAAATTTACTTAAACCGAAAGCGGGTGGCTTGGCCCTAGCCTTAAGTATTTTAGGTAATGACATTGATGCCTTAGTGGATATGACCATTGTCTATCCCGACGGCGCACCTGGCTATAGCGAATTTTGGCTCGGAGAAGTCCCACGGATTGCGGTCAATTTGCGTAAAATTGATATTCCTGCATGGGTACTCGCTGGAAACTATGAAGACGATGCGGATTTTCGTGAACAATTCCAACAGTGGGTCGATCAACTTTGGACTGAAAAAGACCAGTTGATTGAAAAAATGAAAGCCAAATACTCAACGTCCAATTTAACCCAGTAAGGGTCTATGCATGATGCAGAATAACCAAGTCAAAAAGTCTAAATATCATCAGGTTGATCCACAAAGTTTGTATTTCAAACTGTTTTTGATCTATGACATTTTTATGGTGTTTCTCATCATTTTTAACTTGTTTTGTTTGTGTGCTAATTTTTTTATCATGAGCAATATTGGTGGATGGTTTTTTCATGCCATTCACCTAGAAAGTGTCTTAAGCTTCTATCGTGAGCATTTACATCCGTGGGTCATCACCACAGAAGCTTGGTTTATTCTGTTCTTGATTACTGAATTATTAGTGCGTTGGGGCATTGCCATCGTGTATCGACACCATCGTCGCTGGTTTTTCTTTCCCTTTATTCATTGGTACGAAATTTTAGCGATTATTCCTCATTTACGTTTTTTAAGATTATTTCGTGCAGGGGTGATTGCTTTTCGACTGCATGAATTAGGCTATAACGTGATTCCAGAGTCGGTACAAGCCAAGGCCAAATTTTACTACCGCGTGGTGATGGAAGAGCTCTCTGACCGCGTCGTGATTACCGTCTTGGATGGGGTGAAGCACGAATTAAATACCAGTTCGACCCATAAAAAAATTATCCATGACCTCGTCGATCATCATCGGGCTTTATTTGCACAAGCATTGGCTGAAATTTTACAAGAATCTCTCGCCACCGAACTGAAACAGCGACAGTATTTCATTGCCCAAAATGTCGGTCTGATTGTCAATCACGCGATTGAAGATACTCCTGAACTGACCCAATTACTGCGTTTGATTCCAATTGTGGGGGGAAGAATTGAACAACAAATTCAAAGTATCGGACAAAGACTCGGTGAAAACATCACACAAGGTTTACTGGAACCAATGGTAACTGGAAATTCTGCACAGCCCAATGCTACCTATCGCTTGATAGCTGAAAAAGTCAGTGATTTAAAAATCGACAATCAGTCTTTGGAACAGTTGGTTGAGTCTGTTGTTTATGAAAGTTTGGATGCCATTCGCAAGCAAGTTAAGGTGAAACAGTGGTTAGAAGAGCTTGAAAAAGATGATCAAGCCAAAGAATAAGCATTAAGGTAAAAATATTACAAACGCAGCTAGTGCAATCCTTCATTTTGTTCTAGGATTTGCTCTATTTACAACATCACTTCTTTAGTAAAAAATAAATCTGAGAAGTCTTAAGGAAAAATTATGGCTGATATCCGGATAACTGGCAGAATGGTCAATGCGATTCGCATTACCCTTGACACCAATGATCATGATGCAATCCGACAGCAATTAAGTAAAACATTACAAAATGCATCGACTGCTGGGGCGTTAGTTGTTCTAGAAAGTAGCGTTGAGCAAGAGTTAATTTCCTTGATTCAATTATTGCTGGATCTAGATGTACAGCCGATGGCAGTACAAGAAGGAATTTTGGCTGAACAAGCCCGTGCCATTCAGTTCCCTGTGATTCCCGCGCAAGGTCATGGTATTAGCTCGCAACTTCAAGAAGTCAAAGCAACCAAAGAGCAAGTGGTTGAAGCCCCAGCTCCTGCTGCGACAGCTTCTACCAATACGCCAGTTGCAGCAGCATCTGTCATTCGCCATGCGACATCATACCATGACGAAATTTTACGTACGGGTCAGTGCTTGGTTCAAAATCAAGGCGATATCATTATTACCGCAGGTATTAACAGTGGTTCGGAAGTGATTGCTTCAGGAAATATACATATTTATGGTAGTGCTCGTGGTAGAGTCATTGCCGGCGCGGGCGGAAACAGCGCTGCACGCATCTTCTGTCATGCTTTAGAAGCTGAATTGGTTTCAATTGCAGGGACCTATTGTGTTGCAGATGATATTCCAGCGCAGCATTTAAAACGCCCAACACATATTTACTTAAATGATCAACAAGAGCTTGTATTTGAAGCGCTTGAATTTTAATGTATAAATAAACACCAAAAGCCCCAAATGATAAATAAGGGGATTTAAACCATAACAGGAGTGGATTCGGTGGCGAAAATTGTTGTCGTAACATCAGGCAAAGGTGGCGTAGGCAAAACTACGACAAGCGCATCTTTTGCAACAGGTTTAGCCCTACGTGGTCACAAAACTGTTGTGATCGATTTTGACGTAGGTTTACGTAACCTTGATTTGATCATGGGTTGTGAACGCCGCGTTGTGTATGATTTTGTCAATGTATTAAATAACGAAGCTCGATTACAACAAGCGCTTATCCGCGATAAAGATATCGAGAATTTATATATTTTACCTGCGTCGCAAACCCGTGATAAAGATGCCTTAACTGATGAAGGCGTAGCACGTGTCATGGATGAATTGTCACAAGAGTTTGACTACATTATTTGTGACTCACCTGCAGGGATCGAACGCGGTGCAATTTTAGCAATGTACCATGCCGATGAAGCGATTATTGTGACCAACCCTGAAATTTCATCTGTACGTGACTCTGACCGTATTATTGGTATGCTCGACAGCAAAACCAAAAAAGTTGAAATGAATGAAGGTCGTATTCGTAAACACTTGTGTATCACACGTTTCAACCCTGAACGTGCCGATAAACAAGAAATGTTAACCATTGACGACATTTCTAAAGATATTTTACGTGTGCCAACTTTGGGAGTGATTCCTGAATGTAAGAGCGTTTTACAAGCATCGAACGAAGGTAAACCTGTCATTCTCTTTACTGAAGAATCCGCAGGCCAAGCCTATGATGACCTTGTAGCACGTTTCTTAGGTGACGAACGTCCTTACCGTCATATTACCGTAAAGCCTAAAGGCTGGTTAGCACGATTATTTGGAGCGTAGACATGGCAGGATTTTGGAGTAAGCTTTTTAGTAATGATGAAAAACCGTCTAGTGCTCAAACAGCGAAGGATCGTTTGAAAGTCATCGTAGCGTCTGAAAGTGGTTTAGGTAAACGTCTTAGCCAAGACAAAATCGACCAAATGAAGAAAGAAATCATGCAAGTGGTGAATCGCTATGTTCGCGGTGTAGATGAACAGCACATTCAAATGGCTGTACGCTCTGAAGCGAATATTGAAATGCTTGAAATGAATATCAATTTGCCTGAAGAACGTTAATCTGATTTTTGATTAGTCAAGCAAATTGAATCAAGGCAGAATATGCGCAGACACAAGAAAGTATTTTCTTTGTCTCCCATATTTTGCCTTTTTTAATGATTAAACCAGCAAGGAGATTGCTATGGCATTATCTCAGCCAGCAACGTTCAATGAAGAATGGTCAGATGAGCGTGTATTTGCCTACTTAACTCAGCTTCCTCCTGAAGGTGTGAATGGCGATTTTCATGTGTTGTACCATGCATTTAAACACATGCGCCCAAGTGATTATGAGCGACTGCTCACCCAATTTAAAACGGATGGTCGCGACATTAATGCCACCAATCCAGAAGGTCAGCGTATCCATGACGTGATTGCCGCTTATCCACGTCAAGCAGCTCCCTTCTTAGAGGTTTTGGCTAAATTTGCCTAAGTCTAGATCTGCTTAATGCGCATGATCTACAAATGCCAGTTCATTCCTAGGAGACTGGCATTTTTTATGACTGTAAAAACCACATCCAAAGTGGAAAAGTCAAACCGAAACACAAAGTTTGCAAACTAATGATTGCTGCCATGAGTTGACTGTCCCCTTGAAAATATTTGGTCAGGACATAGGCTGCTGAAGCCGTTGGGAGCGAGAAGAATACCACCACAATCATGGTTTCAAATGTTGCTAAACCAAATAAAAGACAGCCTACATAGGCTAAAATAGGTACCAAGATTAAACGTCCAAAAGTGTTTAAGATTAGCGCTCGACCTGCATATTTTAACGCATTAAACTGGAGTGCTGCGCCCACACACAAGAGCCCAAGCGGGAGGCTCATCCCTGCTACTAGCTTTAAAGATTGGTTAATGCTCTCGGACAAATGCATACCTGAAAAATTAAAAAGAATCCCGACCAGACAGGCCAGAATCAGTGGATTTTTCGCAACCGACCACGCAATATTTTTATAAGACAGTCCCTGCCCTTGAGAAAAACCAAGTACGGACAGTACATTCACCAAAGGAATGACAAAGGCAATAATCATGGCAAAGACTTGCATCCCCGCAGCGCCAAAAATCAAAGCCATACTGGTCAAACCAATATAAGTATTAAAGCGAATATGACTCTGTAAATAGACGCCAAATTTCGCCACAGGCGTACTATACAGCGCTTTTAATACCCACAGCACCACACTCATCAGCAAGGTCACAGTAAAGACCACAGCAAGCGCTGGCAGGACTTGCCCGACATTAAAATGAACGGTGGCTAGACTACTGAACAGCAAAACAGGAAATAAAATCCAATAATTCAGTCTTTCAGCGCCTTGCCAAAATTCCACTGTTAAAAAGCTATACCGCTTTAATACATACCCCATGGCAATGAGTACTACCAACGGAATTAATGCATCAATAATTTGCATGACTGGATGCCTAAACTGAATGATTAAGAAAAAGCCTGCGATCCGCAGGCTTTCTTTTTAAACTAAAATTTCTCGCTTACCGTTCGCACCTTGCGCACTCACGATCCCATTTTCTTCCATTTGGTCGACAATCCGCGCGGCACGGTTATAGCCCAAACTAAACTTACGTTGTAGCGAGGACACCGAAACCTTGCGTGTTTCCAATACAAAGGATACGCACTGGTCATAAAGTGCATCACGGTTTGGATCGCCATCACCATCTTCAAAGCCACGAGAACTTGGCTCTTCATCAAATGGCGTTAAGATTTCATCAACATAGTTTGGCGAGCCACGTTCACGCCAAGCATCACAGATGCGGTTGACTTCATCATCGGCAATAAAGGCACCATGTACACGTTCAGGTTCAATTTTACCCGGGCCTAAGAACAACATATCACCATGACCCAGTAAGTCTTCCGCCCCACCAGCATCCAAAATCGTGCGAGAGTCAATTTTTGAGTTCACACGTAAAGCCACACGTGTTGGAATGTTGGCTTTAATCAGACCCGTAATTACATCGACCGATGGACGCTGCGTCGCAAGTAACAAGTGAATGCCTGCGGCACGTGACTTTTGTGCCAAACGCGTAATCATTTCTTCAGCTTTCTTACCGACCTGCATAATCATATCGGCAAACTCATCCGCCACAATTACAATCGATGGTAATGGAGTCAAACGTGGTGCGCGCTCACCGGCAACCGAATCACTGGCTTTCCAGGTCGGATCAATCAGCTCTTCGCCATTGGCAATCGCTTCTTCCACTTTACGGTTATAGTCCGCAAGCTTACGAATTTTTAAGAAAGACATCAGCTTATAGCGACGTTCCATTTCATTCACACACCAGTTCAAGGCACTGACTGCATCCTTCATGTCCGTGACCACAGGGGTAAGCAAATGTGGAATATCGTTATAGTTAGCAAGTTCTAACTGTTTCGGGTCAATCAAAATTAAACGCAGCTCATTCGGCGTATATTTCAACAACATCGATAAAATCATCGAGTTCACTGCAACAGACTTACCTGAACCTGTGGTGCCTGCAACCAGCATATGCGGGGCTTTACCTAAGTCAGCAATGACTGGATTACCCGAAATATCTTTGCCCATTGCCATCGAAAGAATGCTATTCGGATCGGTAAAAGCAGGAATGGTCAACAACTCGATTAAACGCACCATTTCACGTGTGCTGTTCGGCACTTCAATCCCGATATACGGTTTACCCGGAATGACTTCAACCACACGTACAGATGCCATCGACATCGAACGCGCAAGGTCACGGGAAATATTGGTCACTTTAGAGGCTTTAACGCCTGGTGCTAAATCCAACTCAAAACGAGTTACTACAGGCCCTGGCTGCGCTTCGACCACTTTAGCTTTGACATTGAACTCTTGTAGTTTAATTTCAAGTAATTCAGATAAACGCGCCAACTGTTCAGCAGTGAAATTGACTTTTTTATTGAGGTCAACTTCATCCAGTAAATCCAGTCCTGGCAGCGGTGATAAATCACGACGACGCTCTGCTACTTGCATGGACAAAGACATTGGACGGCCTGATGCATCCGTTAGTGGCGCATCAAAGTCAAACTCTTCTTCGTCTTGCGGTTTTCCAGCAGTGTCCTGCCATGCTTCAATAAACGCTTCTTTGGACAAAACTTCTTTGGCTACAGCCGCTGTAGCACTTGTGCTCACTGTATTATGATGCTGAATGGGTGCTTGTACAAAAGCTGATGACTGCGCATAGCTACTGCTGGTGCGTACATCTGAAGCAGCTACTTTCTGCTCTGACCAATCCTCAGCAAGGAATTCGTCTAAATCATCCAATTCATCAAGCTGTGCTTTTGCAATTCCACTCGGCGCTGGTTGTAACGCAACGGGACTTGCAGCAGCACTTAAGGTTGCAACCTCGGCTACCGCAATTGGATCTTCAACCACATGTAAATGAGACACAGGTTCAGGCGTATTGAATGGGCTGTGAACATCCGTTGCTGTTTTGCCATTGGGTACGGCAGCAAGCAGCTCGTCAAAGATTTCATCATCATCCCAATCGACATTTTTCTTCTGTGCAGAGGCATCGTCTTGGAAATAATGAGGATCAGCAATTGGCGCTGTATGATCTTGCACCACTGCTTGAAAATGTTGTTCTGGGCTAAATGGGCGATCTTCTTCGGCAGCACGAAGTAAAGCATCAATATCATTTTTATGACGTTGATCTTCACCTGAGTTTAATGCACGCCACACTTCTCCTGTCGCCACCACGCGCTGACTGTCTTGTTCTAATTGGTGCGCTTTTTCTATAGTCCGCTCAAGTTCTGCTTCATCATCTACGTCCACCTGTTGTTCTTGAACACGTTGCTCTTTGGCCACCATGTCATTAAACAAATGCTCTGCTGAATAGTCGCGCTGAGGTGCTTTAACTGATGCCTCTTGCACGGCTGGTGCCTCGACCAATTCGGTCTCTTCAACACTCTTTTTCGGTGCCGTTGCAATCACTTCTTTTTTCACACTTGGCGTCGTGCGATCAAAGGCAGACTCGCTTTCAGGCACATTACGGTAAAATAAATCTTGTAAATACGCAGGAGTTGCTTTGAGCGTCGAGAAAGTACGGTTCCATTTGATACCGAAAGCTAAGGTCAATAAGACCACGTTAAACACGACCAAAAATAAGGTTGCACCGTAAATGGTTAAAATCTGCGACAAACTTTGTCCCAGTTCATAACCAATAATGCCGCCAGAGGCATTGTCTAAAGTGTCCGCTGGAACTTGCCAAAACAAGAACAGTAAGCTGGCGGTTGCAAGCAAAATAAAGAATTGTGCAGCATAACGAAATGGGCGGTTTAAAAAACTATGCGGCCACCAGACTTGAATGGCTTCAATGAACAAAAACATAGGAATAAGTAGACTTGCCCAGCCTAAAAAACCGAACAGTAAGTCAGCAATCCACGCCCCAGCAACGCCACTGGCATTCGAGACTTGCAAGGTATCACTCGATATATGCATCCAGCCCGGATCAAATGGGGTATAGGTCACGGTAGCAAGGAACAAATAAATGCCAAACGAGACTAAAAATAATGTCATTAATAAGCGCTGTGCATAAGCACCCGACACCTCAGTCATATACTGTCCTGTAACAAATTCTTCATTAATGTTTTTGTTCGAAACCTAAAGCAAAAGTTTCACAATAAACGTCATATTATGCACCTCTTCTTTATAAAAAGATGCACTATTCTTAAATGCTTTATGTATAGCGAGCAGATGATTTTTCCACTTTTTCCCGCTCTACACCGCATATTTCTTCTATATAGCTCAAATCGATTTGATTGATCAATAATATCGACATTGAACTCACACAACTGTTATAGAGTTTCACGTATAATTCCACAAATTTCTAAATAAAAAAAGGATTCTACGTATGAGCGCTCGTCACTCACGTTTGATTATTCTCGGTTCAGGCCCTGCGGGTTACAGCGCTGCGGTATATGCTGCGCGTGCCAACTTAAAGCCGACATTGATTGCGGGTATCCAACTCGGTGGTCAGCTAACGACAACGACTGAAGTGGATAACTGGCCGGGTGACCCTGAAGGCTTAACAGGCCCTGCACTCATGGAACGTATGCAAGCCCATGCAGAACGTTTTGGTACTGAAATCATCTACGATCATATCAATGAAGTCGATCTTTCTGTACGTCCATTCGTCCTTAAAGGTGATATGGATGAGTTCACTTGTGATGCACTGATTATTGCCACAGGTGCGACCGCTCAGTACTTAGGTCTTGAATCTGAAGCTGCTTTTATGGGTCAAGGCGTAAGCGCATGTGCAACTTGTGATGGTTTCTTCTACAAAAACCAAAAAGTCATGGTTGTGGGTGGAGGCAATACTGCCGTTGAAGAGGCGCTGTACTTGTCTAACATTGCATCGCATGTGACTTTGGTTCACCGTCGTGACTCATTACGTTCTGAAAAGATTCTTCAAGATCATTTATTTGAGAAAGAAAAAGAAGGCAAAATCAGCATCATTTGGAATCACCAAGTGGATGAAGTTTTAGGCGACAACACGGGTGTAACCGCAGTTCGCTTAAAATCAACTCAAGACGAATCTACACAAGATATTGATGTTCAAGGTTTGTTTGTTGCCATTGGCCACAAACCAAACAGCGCAATGTTTGATGGTCAATTGAACTTACGTGATGGCTATATCCAAGTTCAAAGCGGTACATCTGGTAATGCCACAGCTGCTTCTGTCGCTGGTGTATTCGCAGCAGGTGACATTGCTGATAGCGTTTATCGCCAAGCGATCACTTCAGCAGGTTCTGGCTGTATGGCTGCGCTAGATGCAGAAAAGTATTTGGATGCTTTAGGCGAATAATCTAAGCCTTGAAAAAGACCGCCTTCCATAGGCGGTTTTTTTATGTATGATCTTAAAGTCATTTTTTATCATGTATACACACCACTATGCAGCAGTTACCGCCTTCTGAGTATATCTTTCCCGATCCGCTTGAAGTTGACCCCGAGGGTGAAGGCTTAATTTGTATCGGTGCAGACCTCTCCCCTTCTACCCTGTTTGAAGCCTACACCCATGGTTTATTTCCATGGTTCTCAACAGGTGAGCCCATTTGCTGGTGGTGCCCCGAGCCACGTTGCATCATACGTCCGCAGGATTATCAGCCCAGTAAAACCCTCATTCGGAGTATGAAAAAGCAGGATTATCGCATCACCATCAATCAGGCTTTTGAACGGGTGATCCGTGCCTGCTCACTGCCACGCAGCTATGCTGATGACACGTGGATCAGTGATGATATTATTGATGGCTACTGCGCAATGTTTGATGCTGGTTATGGCTATAGCGTTGAAGTTTGGGATCAAACACGCTTGGTTGGTGGACTATACGGCATCAGCATTGGACACGGCTGTTTTGGGGAGTCCATGTTCAGTACCGAAACGGATGTCTCAAAAATGGCATTTTATACACTGATGTTGATTGGACGTGAAAATAAGCTGCCTTGGATCGACTGCCAATTGGTCAATGATCATCTTTTAAGCCTTGGCGCTTGTACACTTTCTCGGCAAACCTACTTAAAATCGTTACAAGATGTTGTAAATCAACCCGCTATCGATTGGAAAATGTATCAGGAGGGTGTATTTTCAAGTAAAACAATAGCGCAAAATGCGCGACTGACTGAATAAAGAATAATAGAGGGATTTATCATGAATTCGTATCACCCGAAGTCCCTACTGAATGATTTACAGTATTACATCACGCCACCGCATGACTGTAGCTATCTAGAAAAAAAGTCAGCTCGGATGGTATTTCTCGATCCAACACATCGTATTGATGTCGTCACGCTGTCTGAACTTTCTCGGGTGGGTTTTCGCCGGAGTGGTGATTTTGTCTACCGCCCAGAGTGTCATCTGTGTCGACAGTGCCTATCTAGCCGCGTACCAGTGCGCGAATTTAAAATGAACAGCAGTCAAAAAAAAGCATGGAAACGCAATCAAGATCTGACTTTAAAAATTACCCGCACTGCGGATGCCACCAAAAAACATTATGACTTATATGAGCGTTATATTTTTAAACGCCATGCCGATGGAGACATGTTCCCACCTAGCCGCGATCAATTTGATAAATTCCTCGTGCATAGCTGTACCGAGAGCTTTTTCTTAGAGCTGTGGAAAGAAGACCAGCTCATCTGTGTTTCGACCTGCGATCCTTTAGATGATGGTTTATCTGCGGTTTATACGTTTTTTGATCCCGATGAAAACAAACGCTCACTAGGGACTTTCGCCATTTTAAAACAAATTGAGCTCGCCAAAGCACGCGCTTTACAGTTTGTGTATTTAGGATACTGGGTGCCGCACTCAGAAAAAATGAACTACAAATCGCAGTATTTACCGCTAGAATTGTTGATTGATGGTCAGTGGCGCAGACTCAATCATAGCCTGAGTAGCGAGGAAGTACAGCAACTGGGAAACTCCTTAATGACCACCCTACCTTCGGGGTGGAATAACGCCATTATTAAATAATGACGTTATACAGAAGCTCGACTTTTCTCTTATTTAAATAACTCGGAAAAATCATCACTACACGATTTCACCATAATAATGGCATGCTCACGGCCACCATCTGGTTTAGGATAATAATTTTTACGCAAATCAATTTGATGAAAGCCGGACTTCTCATACAAGGCAATCGCTGCTTGATTGCTCTCACGGACTTCTAAGAACACTTGTATCGGGTTGTTTTTGAGTTGTGCCAGTGACGCATCTAACAGCTGATACCCCAACCCTTTGCCTTGCTGGCTTGGATGAATGGCCATCAACAATAAATTAGCTTCATCAAGAACGGGTTGGAGGATACAAAAGCCTACGACCTGCCCTGCCTGTTCAATCACGGTACTGTGATAAGACTGCATGGACTCTTGGAACTGTTGTAGGCTCCAAGGATGGGTTTGAACTAAATTTTCAATCTGCGCAACTTGGCTTAAGTCCGCAGCTTGCATTAAACGAATCATCTTCGTTTATCTTTCTAAAATGTGGAGGTCACAGTATAAAAAATTTGTGCTAAAAACCGAACAAAAAAAAGAGCGATTTACATCGCTCAAAGAGCCAAAACTGCTTAAAACCCTAATTTTAGCTTCCACTTCTCAAGTAAAGCGTCGGTGTCGTGATGATTAGGATGAAAACCTGGTTTAAAGTACATGATCATTTCACGTGCCATCCCTGTAATAATCCCTTTCGATGGACTATATGCATAGGTATAAATATCCTTCAACGCCGCCCTGTTCAGTTGTTTATCTTGCTTTAATAACCGAAACACAAAATACGACTGCACGCAGAATAAAATGGCCATGGCTGCAACCAGTGATCCCGTTCTCAGTAAATAGGATTTGACTCCCTTTCCAAAAACACCTTCAAACACATCATAAGCCACAGCTTTGTGCTCATTTTCTTCAATGGCATGCCATAACCACATGGTTTTCATGGTTTCATCGCTCATCAGCTCTTGAATGTGGTTATTGACCAACAACTGAGAGGCAATAGTTGCAGTAAAATGTTCCAACGCGGTGGTTGCTGTTAAATCCACCATCTCTTGTGTAATACCCACAGGCTTGCCTAGAAAAGCAAATACTTTACGCGTGGTTTGAATTGCACGATCCGTATAGTGATCAAGTGTTGCAACATCGTGCCCATACTTTTGCGCAGACGCATTAAAACCTTCATGTTCTTGCGTATGCATCGCTTCTTGACCAATAAAGGCTGAAATTTCTTTTTGTAATTCGGCATTATCCTTGATCGAGGGATGCTGTCTAACCGCACGAACACTATCGATAAAAAACATTTCACCTGCTGGAAAGAGTGCTGACAGCGCGGTCATAAAATGGGTCAATCCAGCTGAACCATTCATCCAATATTCAGGTACGCTTTCAAACTCAAAGTTCATCCGACGTACAGGGAAACTCGCGCCCGCACGGTTGGTGATTTTTACCTTTGCATTCATCTTTCTGCTCCTATGAATATCCTGAAGACATCCACTACTTATAGTTGTTTTCGTCTTTTTATCTTACGTGATTGGGCTCCGCCCATAAGTGCAGTTAGGGTCAGCAAAATATCAGTTTAGGACAGTTTTGAAGGTGGATTGTTAGACAATTTAGTGTGCATAAAGTTCTACGCTATTTTTCAGAATGGATGCTAAAGCATGCTGTATCTTGCCTTAGAATCATCACTTGCGCAGTAAAATGAATAGATAAAAAAAGCGCCCCAAAGGAGCGCTTTTTTTACACAATCAGATGATTATGCAGTTACTTTAGCAACTACACCAGCACCAACTGTACGACCACCTTCACGGATCGCAAAACGTAGACCTGGGTCCATTGCGATTGGGTGGATTAATTCTACTGACATTTCTACGTTGTCACCAGGCATAACCATTTCAACGCCATCTTGTAATTTGATCGCGCCAGTTACGTCAGTTGTACGGAAGTAGAACTGTGGACGGTAACCGTTAAGGAATGGAGTGTGACGACCACCTTCTTCTTTAGAAAGTACGTATACTTCTGCATCGAATTTAGTGTGCGGCTTGATTGCACCTGGTTTAGCAAGTACTTGACCACGTTGTACGTCTTCACGCTTAGTACCACGTAGAAGAACACCACAGTTCTCGCCCGCACGGCCTTCGTCTAGAAGTTTACGGAACATTTCTACGCCAGTTACAGTTGTTTTAACTGTATCTTTGATACCAACGATTTCAACTTCTTCGCCTACTTTCACGATACCAGTTTCTACACGGCCAGTTACTACTGTACCACGACCAGAAATAGAGAATACGTCTTCGATTGGCATTAAGAATGCTTGGTCGATTGCACGTACTGGCTCTGGAATGTAAGTGTCAAGTGCGTCAACAAGCGCAACAACTGCTTCTTCGCCATACTGACCAGCGTCACCGTTAAGTGCAAGAAGAGCTGAACCACGGATAACTGGAGTGTCATCACCTGGGAAGTCATAAGTAGAAAGAAGTTCACGAACTTCCATTTCTACTAATTCAAGAAGTTCTTCATCATCAACAAGGTCACACTTGTTAAGGAATACAAGAATGTAAGGTACACCAACCTGACGAGAAAGAAGGATGTGTTCACGAGTCTGTGGCATTGGACCATCAGTCGCAGCACATACAAGGATCGCGCCGTCCATCTGAGCAGCACCAGTAATCATGTTTTTAACATAATCGGCGTGGCCCGGGCAGTCTACGTGTGCGTAGTGACGAGTTGGAGAATCGTATTCTACGTGTGAAGTATTAATTGTAATACCACGTGCTTTTTCTTCTGGTGCAGAGTCAATTGCAGCGTAGTCTTTCGCTTCGCCACCGAATTTCTTCGCACATACAGTTGCAATTGCAGCTGTTAAAGTTGTTTTACCATGGTCAACGTGACCGATTGTGCCCACGTTAACGTGTGGCTTATTACGTTCAAACTTAGCCTTAGCCATGAGATCTTCCTTTTTAAACTACTCATGCAGGATCACTGCATGAGCACTTGGTTTTTAACTATGAATTAGTTTGGGCTTATAGTAATCGAAAGATTACTCGTCGTCACCTTTTTTACCGCCAGACTGGAATTTAGAAATGATGCCTTCAGCCACGTTACGTGGAGTTTCAGCATATTTAGCAAATTCCATAGAGTATGTTGCACGGCCTTGAGACATAGAACGCATTTGAGTCGCGTAACCAAACATCTCTGCAAGTGGAACTTCAGCTTTAATTGCTTTAGTACCGCCAGGCAAGTCATCCATACCTTGAACCATACCACGACGACGGTTTAAGTCACCCATGATATCGCCCATGTAGTCTTCTGGAGTTTCTACTTCAACTTTCATGATCGGTTCAAGCAAGATAGGATCTGCTTTCATGAAACCGTCACGGAATGCGTAAGAACCTGCCATCTTGAACGATAATTCGTCCGAATCGACATCGTGGTAAGAACCGTCAAACAATGTAGCTTTAATGCCAACAACTGGGTAACCAGCAAGGACACCATTCTTCATACGCTCTTGGATACCTTTATCCACAGCACCGAAGAATTCTTTAGGAACTACACCACCAACAACTTCTTCAGCGAACTCGTAGTCTTTACCAGCATCAGCATCCATTGGCTCTAAACGTACGTATACGTGACCAAATTTACCTTTACCACCAGTTTGACGAACGAATTTACCTTCTTGTTCAACTGACTTTTTGATCGTTTCACGGTAAGAAACCATTGGTTTACCAATGTTTGCTTCAACACCGAATTCACGCTTCATACGGTCAACAATAATGTCAAGGTGAAGTTCACCCATACCAGCGATGATTGTTTGACCTGACTCTTCATCAGTACGAACGCGGAATGATGGATCTTCCTTAGCCAAACGACCTAAAGCAATTGACATTTTTTCTTGGTCAGCTTTAGTTTTTGGTTCAACAGCCAATGCAATTACTGGCTCTGGGAATTCCATACGCTCAAGTGTGATGACATTTTTCTCATCACAAAGTGTATCACCTGTAGTTACGTCTTTAAGACCTACACACGCAGCGATATCACCCGCACGAATTTCTTCAACGTCTTGACGATCGTTCGCGTGCATTTGCACGATACGGCCGATACGTTCACGTTTAGATTTAACTGGGTTATAAACAGAATCACCTTGTTTAAGAACACCAGAGTAAACACGTACGAAAGTTAAGTTACCTACGAATTTGTCGTTCATGATTTTGAACGCAAGTGCAGAGAACGGAGCTTCGTCAGATGCTTCACGAATCGCTTTAGTTTCAGCTTTATCGTCAAGAACACCTTCAATCGCTTTAACTTCTGTAGGCGACGGTAAGAATTCAATTACTGCGTCCAACATACGTTGAACACCTTTGTTTTTGAATGCTGTACCACAAAGCATTGGTTGAATTTGACAAGCCAAAGTTTGAACACGTAGACCATTAACGATATCTTCTTTAGAAAGATCGCCTTCTTCTAGGTATTTGTCCATTAGCTCTTCAGAAGCTTCAGCAGCAGCTTCAACCATGTTTACACGCCATTCTTCAGCAGTAGCTTGAAGTTCAGCCGGGATTTCACCGTATTCAAACTTCATACCTTGTGAAGCTTCGTCCCAAATGATCGCTTTCATTTCGATCAAGTCGATTACGCCTTGGAAGTTTTCTTCAGCGCCAACAGGGATTACTACAGGTACTGGAGATGCACCTAAACGTGTCTTCATTTGCTCAACAACACGGAAGAAGTTGGCACCAGTACGGTCCATCTTGTTCACGAATGCTAAACGAGGCACTTGGTATTTGTTCGCTTGACGCCATACAGTTTCAGACTGAGGTTGTACACCACCTACAGCACAGTAAACCATACACGCACCATCAAGAACACGCATAGAACGTTCAACTTCAATTGTGAAGTCAACGTGTCCCGGTGTATCAATTACGTTGATACGGTGTTCAGGGAACTGTTTAGACATACCTGACCAGAATGTAGTCGTAGCAGCAGAAGTAATGGTAATACCACGTTCTTGCTCTTGCTCCATCCAGTCCATTGTTGCTGCACCATCGTGTACTTCACCAATTTTGTGAGATACACCTGTGTAGAACAAAATACGTTCTGTAGTTGTGGTTTTACCCGCATCAATGTGCGCAGAAATACCAATGTTACGATAACGAGAAATTGGGGTTTGACGAGCCATGATTTCTTGCATTCCTAAATTTTGTTGTTTAAAACAGGCGCTTTAAGCTGACGAACAGCTTAAAGCGATTCGATGACAGTTTGGCGTAAACCAAGCTATCACCCTCCTGAATAGGGGCTGTTTTAGTCGCTTAGAAGCGGTAGTGAGAGAATGCTTTGTTGGCTTCAGCCATACGATGCACGTCATCACGTTTTTTAACCGCTGCGCCTTTACCTTCAGCTGCATCAAGCAACTCACCAGCAAGACGTAAAGCCATAGTTTTTTCAGAACGCTTAGCAGCAGCATCTACTAACCAACGCATAGCTAGAGCAGTACGACGGGATGGGCGTACTTCCATAGGTACTTGATAAGTAGCACCACCAACACGGCGTGCTTTTACTTCAACCATAGGACGAACTTTTTCAAGAGTAGTCTCGAAAAATTCAACTGGGTCTACTTTGTTTTTTTCTTGAACGCGGTCTAAAGCACCGTAAACGATACTTTCAGCAATAGATTTTTTACCATCTTGCATTACGTGGTTCATGAATTTAGCGATTGTTTGGCTGCTGAACTTAGGATCCGGAAGGATTTCACGAGCAGCAACTACGCGACGTCTTGGCATTTTAAACTACCTATATATATGACACTTCAGGTTAATCCAGCCGTAGCACAAAGTGTCATGTGCTTTCGCTGGCCTTACTACACGTCGCTTGAATTTCACAAAATTAATGCAGAAATCAGACAAGCGAGACGATAAAGGATTGCAGTTCTAGCGAACTAAGAGGTTAATCTCGAAAGATTATTTCTTAGGACGTTTAGTACCGTATTTAGAACGAGACTGGTTACGATCTTTCACACCAGCACAGTCTAAAGAACCACGAACGGTATGGTAACGTACACCTGGTAAGTCTTTAACACGACCACCACGGATAAGAACAACACTGTGCTCTTGTAGGTTGTGGCCTTCACCACCGATGTAGCTAGAAACTTCAAAGCCAGAAGTTAAACGCACACGGCAAACTTTACGCATTGCTGAGTTAGGTTTTTTAGGTGTAGTTGTGTAAACACGTGTACAAACACCACGACGTTGTGGACAAGCCTTCAACGCAGGAACTTTAGATTTTTCAACTAAAGTCGTACGACCCTTACGGATCAACTGATTTGTTGTTGCCATTTGGCAATTCTCCCGTTAATAAAAAACCCAAAAAAAGACGACTTTTTGAGGGCATGCAATTGTAAGCTAAGACGTAAAAATGGTCAACATTTCAAACTACATGTAATGTTGACCAAATCAGGGCTTTTACAAATTTCTATCTATTTTAAATGGTTTATTTTTTACTTGAAGCATTTCGTCTTTTTGTAACCTTTTTTTCCGTCGGCTCTACCGCAGGTTTTGCTGTGACTTTTGAAGCCGTATTAGGTTCATTTGGTGCTAAAAACTCATTATTGTTCTGTGTGGTCTCTTCAACCTCATCCATTGGATATAAATCTGCAAGATCTTCTTCTATTTGTAGGGCTGGTTGCTGCGGTGCGACAGCATCATGAGGTTCAACCATTTGATCTGCGAGCTGTTCCAGCCCTTGTTGAACACGCTCTTCGGTTGCGACAGGCTCTGTGACTTTGTCGGACTTTTTCTGAACTTTTACCTTAGCAATACTTTGATGACCATTTAACTCCACTTCAGCTCCAAGTTTCAAATCTGGGCTATCTGTGTCTGATGTACTGCGCTGTGACAGCAGTCGTGGCGAGGCTTTCACCAAAAGCTCAAGTGAGCGTTCATATGCAGTTAAAGCACTCAGGCTGGTATCTTTTTGTTGAATGATATATTGACGGGCTTGTGAAAAAACCAGTTGTGCTTTTTGGTGTACATCATCAACAAGGCGCCAACTATAGGCTGCACTCACCCCTGCACTGGCAATTGGTGTGAGTTTTGCTAGCTTATTCAGTAGCGAGAGGTTGGCAATCGACTGTCCCCATTTCAGCTGACCATCGGCATTGGTCAACCATTTCTTTAAGGCTTCAATATCATTGCTTGAACCTAAAAGCTGTTGTAACTGAGAGACATCATGGGTTTGCAAGGTACTTGAAATGGCTTTTATCGCCATCAACAAAGTTTGTTTTTCCGCAATCAGCCCAAGATCAATCTGTTTAAAAATAAACTGGACGATGTCTTGATCGGATTCTTTACTTAAGTCAAAACCATAAGAACGCCCCACCTGATAAATCATACGTAACGACATTACCAAGGAAGCGGGTACATCTACGGTTGAGCCCACAAAGCCCGTTGCTCCAGTCAGTGCACCTTGCAAGATAGCAATAATTTTATTTTGTTCGGACAATGCCTGACTAATCCGTTTTGAACGGTCGACATCTTGGGTCAGCATTTCTAAATCACGCACGCCTGCTTCATCTAAAACGGCATCGACCGAGCTCATACTCGAGCTAAATTGATTGAGCTGGCTAAAAAAATAATCTGCGGCTTTATCGGAAAGTTGTGGCGACACAAAATGTGCCACTCGATTTGCGTTGACATAATGACGTCCTAATAAATGACGTGATACTGTCGGCAGATGGTCTCTTAAGACTTGCTGCGGGTGTTCATAACGCTTATTTTTCGATTTTGTTCTTGTACTCGCACTATCACCAGTTGTAGCATTGGTCAGTGCTGAGGCCGTATCTGGGCTCACTTGGTTTAATATGTTTAAACCTGTATGGCTGAGCTTTTTAGCCACTCCGAAGGCATTTGAAAAGAAACCACTGCGCTGTTTATTGTTTGAATCCGCCATTCCGTACCCCGTACTTTATAATCTTTCATTTCTAGCTAAATACTAGGTGTAGTACGCATTTATCTCAATAAGAATATGTGTCTTTTAGTAAAGTTGAAATGCCCTGCTCCTGATTTTAAGACAAGTCAAATTGGCATAGGATTTGCCATAAGAATTAAAAATTCTTTCTGCTATTATGATCTGCATTGAAAACATAAGAGTTGCAATTGGCTTAGAAATAAATTGTTGATTCATCTTTAAGCGTAACTCTGCAAAACCACCATATAAGGGATCTTTAAATGAAACGTGTAGTAATCACTGGCATGGGTATCAACTCATGTATCGGTAATACTTTGGAAGAAGTTACTCATGCATTACAAAACGGGATTTCTGGGACACGTTTTAACCCAACCTATGCTGAACTCAATTTTAAAAGCCATATCAGCGCTGCTGCTGAACAAGACTTTGATGGCATCGACCGTAAGCTAAAACGCTTTATGGGTGTTTGTGCCATGTATGCATACAATGCTGCGGTTGCTGCGGTTGAAAATGCAGGCTTAACAGCAGAGCAAATTGGTGGCAACCCACGCTATGGTATCGCGGGCGGTTCAGGTGGTGGTTCAACTGCGTCTGTAGTTGAAATGAAAGAATTGTTAGACACCAAAGGCGCACGTAAAGTTGGTCCGTTCTTCGTACCACGTAATATGTCGAACACAATTACAGCAAACGTTGGCGTTGCTTTTAAAATGCAAGGTGTTGCACACACCATTACTAGCGCATGCGCAACGTCTGCTGATGCCATTGGTTATGCCTATAACCTGATTCAATTGGGCAAGCAAGACTTAATGCTTGCAGGCGGTGGTGAAGAAGATCACTGGTCTCAAAGCTTGTTGTTTGATGCGATGGGTGCACTGTGCTCAAAATACAATGACACACCAGAAACAGCGTCTCGTCCTTACTCTGCTGACCGTGACGGTTTCGTAATTGCTGGCGGTGGCGGTTTTGTAGTGCTTGAGTCTTTAGAACATGCGCAAGCACGTGGTGCCAACATTTTGGCTGAAGTTGTAGGCTATGCTGCAAACTCTGACGGTGCAGACATGGTTGCGCCATCGGGTGAAGGTGCAACACGTTGTGTACTAATGGCACTTGAAGAAGCAAAACAACACGGCGTAGACAAAATTGACTATGTGAATACGCATGGTACGTCAACGCCCGCTGGTGACATCACTGAATTAAAAGCAATGGAACGTGCGTTTGGCGAAGGTCAAGTTCCTCCACTGAGCTCAACCAAGTCAATGACAGGTCATAGCTTGGGTGCTGCTGGCGTACAAGAAGCGATCTACTCAGTCCTAATGATGCAAAATGACTTTATTGCACCAAACATCAACGTGACTGAACTGGATGAAGGCGCAAAACCATTTGATATCGTGCTTGAAAAACGTGACGCAAAATTGAATACTGTGATGAGTAACAGTTTCGGTTTTGGCGGCGTAAATGCATGTCTCATTTTCAAAAAGTGGGAAGGCTAAGCCGCCCATTTTAGGGTGACTTGATGGATGCTCCTTCTGATGCTTTCTTGTGGGTAAAAGCATTACATATTATTGCCGTGGTGTGTTGGTTCGCTGCATTGTTCTACTTACCACGGCTCTATGTTTACCATGCCATGAGTGATGATGCCGTCAGTCATCAACGTTTTGAGGTCATGGAACGCAAGTTGTACCGTGGCATTATGTGGCCGTCGATGATTGCAACTCTGATCACGGCACACTTCTTGGTCGATTGGGGTGATGCAACGCGCCACTACCATGAAGCCCTGTGGTTCTACCTCAAAGTTGGTTTGGTTGGACTGTTAGTGATTTATCACTTTGTCTGCGGTTATTACCGTAAGAAATTGATTGGTCATGCGCACTACAAGTCACACAAATTTTGGCGCTTCTTTAATGAAATGCCGACCCTCATTTTATTTGCTGTGGTGATTTTAGTCGTGGTTAAACCGACATTTTAAAATCCCGCACTTAAAAAGCCCCGATTGATTCGGGGTTTTTTAATGTCTGTACAAAATCAACAACACAGTTCAAGATCAGTATTACGAACGTATCCAAGACTGACGAATTTTTAAATTGAGTGGGGTCGAATAATATTTCTCAATCACCCAACTCAAAATAAACACTGCGATAAAATAAACAGGCAACAACATCAACTTTTCAGCCGCTAAAGTGTCTTTTGGGAAATACACCACTTTCATTAAGCCGAGAATAATCAAATGAAACAGATACATTTCATAGCTACGCTGTCCAATCCAGACCAAACTGCGGGCCGTGGATGAGGTAGGTTTAACTTTCGGGTCTTGGGTAAAACACAATATGAGTAACGCCGTAAGTAAAGCAAATACGCTGATGCCCCAAGTACTCACCTCTTTGATGGGTGCATAAAAATATAAAGCGGTCATCAGCAACGCTGTTACTGCAACAATAATTTTTTGATTGTAAATGGCACCTTTAAAATGTTGCGCATACATTGCGGTGAGGCAGCCAATGGCAATTCCATCGAAACTAGAAGAATAGTGATACAGATAAGCACCACTTTCCTCACCAAAATGGAGGGCACGAAAATATGGTGTATACGCGATGACAGCGAACAGAAAAACAATAAAGCCTTTGCCTCGACCCAGTGCTAAACACAGGACAGGAAATGCTAAATAGAAGACCTCTTCAACCGATAAAGACCATAATACGCCCAAGGCATAGTTCACCCAGCCGTATTCAATAATCAATAGATTCATCCAGAAACTCAAAGCTGAAAGAACAGTCACAGCATAGGACACCTCTACGCCATTGGGCGACTGATTGATAAAGGGTTGCAACCCTAAACTTCCGAGCACACTGACCATCGCAACCAATAACACCAGACACGGTATGATGCGGGCAATACGACGGATATAAAAATCTTTCAGCTTAATCTGCGCCAAAGACCCACTACGCTGTAAGGTATGCTGGGTAATCAAAAAACCTGAAATGACAAAAAACATGGTCACCCCATAGTTGCCATTTCTTGCAATCAAGGTACTTAAGCTCTCACTCCCAATGGGGGTGCCGAGAAAGGTATCGTGTAATTTATAAGGGATATTGAAATGGTGAATCAGCACCAACAGGATGGACACGCCACGCAGAATGTCTATTTTATAATTACGCATAAATCATTATTAAAATTTTAAAGTGCCTCATTAAAAGTGAAATCGCCTGATTTAGAAAGCTTTTATATATAAAATCATACAATGATCTAACACTTAATAAGAACCCATTGATTCAGCTCAAGTAAAAAAGAAAGCCCTACTTATGCAGGGCTTTCTTTCAAATATCCGAATGCAGGATGAATTTTAGTTATCCAATTGCTGCCCTAACAGACGTTTTTTCATACGCGGTTTGTACAGCAGTTGATACGTCACGGCTAAAATAATCACCCATAGTGGACTGATCATGAGTGCACGAAGAGTATCCGCCTCTAAACTCAAAATAATCAACGTAAAGAACAAGAAAATTAAGACCACATAAGACATCCAAACACCACCCGGCATTTTAAAGGTCGATTTTGCATGTAGCTCAGGACGCAATTTACGGTAGCGGATATAGCACACCATAATAATGCTCCAAATACTGATGAACAGAATCACACACAATGAGCTGGCTAATGTAAAGGCTTCAACCGTGTTTGGTACAAAGTACTGTAGCGCCGCACCTGCCATGATAAAAGCACATGAGAAGAATAAGCCTTTTGCTGGTACCGCACGTTTTGATAAACGCGCTAGACTCTGTGGTGCTTGCCCTTCTCTTGCCAAACCAAACAGCATACGTGATGTAGAGAACACGCCACTATTCATTGAAGACATCACTGAAGACAGCACCACCAAGTTCATAATGATGGCTGAAGTCGGGATACCTGCATGTAAAAATAGTGAAACGAACGGACTTTGATCCGCAGGAATTTGATTCCACGGCGTCACCGACATCACCACAAATAATGACAAGACATAGAACAAAATGATACGGGTTGGAATCGCATTCACTGCTTTCGGTAAGTTCTTTTCAGGATCTTTGGTTTCAGCAGCCATGGTTCCAATCAGCTCTACACCGACAAAGGCAAAGAGTGCAATTTGAAAACCTGCTAAAAAGCCACTGCCACCTTGAGGGAACATACCACCATGTGACCAAACATGACTGAAGCTTGCAACTGAACCGCCCGGTGCTTGGAAATGGCTAAACACCATAAAGCCACCAATCACGATCAGCCCTAAAATGGCTAAAATTTTGATTAAAGCAAACCAAAATTCAATTTCACCAAAGAGTTTCACAGTCAGCAAATTTAACCCAAGGACAAACAGCACACAGCCGACACTGATTAAAGCCTGCCCCATGGGAGTAAAGGCCATGTCTGGCGGGAGCCAAAAGCCGAGATAGTTAATAATGGCGGCCAAGTCCGCAATACCGACCAAGACCCAACCGAGCCAATAGGACCAACCGATATAGTAACCCGCACCCGGCCCAATCAGATCATGAGCCATGTCGATAAACGACTTATAGTGCAAATTTGACAATAAAATTTCGCCCAATGCACGCATTAGGAAAAAGAACATGGTCCCGATAATCATATAAATGATCAGAATAGAAGGACCAGCAAGAGAGATGGTTTTGCCCGAACCCATGAACAGGCCCGTACCAATCGCGCCACCAATGGCAATCAATTGCAGGTGGCGGTTGGATAATTTCCGTTGTAATTCATGCGATGATGCATTTGCACCGTCAGCTTGTGGGGTAGTCGTCATAATTTAACATCCTGTTAAAGTCCTTTTTTGCGTATAAACCATGTTCATACAGTGCTCGTTATCCTAACGGGCGGCATTTATACGCTCATCAGCACTTCAGTTGAAACCCAAGCGCTGATATACACGGGGAGAGTTTAAAAAAATTAGTTTTGTGCAGCTGTCACTGCAATTTCGATCAACCAGTTTGGATTAACCAAATCAGCCTGAATCGTGGCACGTGAAGGCGCTACACAACCATTCATCCAATCAATCCAAATCGCATTGACTGTAGAAAAATCAGAGAGATTTTTGATGTAAAGCTGAGCAGATAACAAACGTGATTTATCTGTATTTGCCAAAGCTAAAAGCTCATCAATTGTTGCTAAAATTTCACGGGTCTGACCTGCGACATCATTGTCGGTATTCTTTGGCACTTGCCCTGACAAATACACCACTTGATTAAACACAGTGACTGCACTCATGACTTCGTTGGTGTTGAATTTTTGAATGTCTGAATGTGACATAGGTCTTTCCTTGTATGAAACTGTATAAAAATAAAATTTAATCTTGGATAAAATTGACACGTGCCGTGACAGCACACATCAGCTCATAGCCAATCGTGCCTGAACCTGCTGCGACTTCATCAATGCTGAGTACAGCACCCTGTTTCGATGTACCCCACAGCACCACTTCACTGCCGACTTGGGCATTTGGAAGGTGAGATAAATCGACCGCCAACATATCCATGCTGACACGCCCGACCAAGCTGCTGCGTTGTCCATCGACTAAAATAGGTGTACCTGTTGCGGTAATCCGTTGATAACCATCAGCATAACCACAAGCCACAATACCCACACGCATGTCGCTTTCAGCAATGAACTTTGAGCCATAACCTACGCTATCGCCTGCTTTTAATTGCTGAATGGCAATCAACTCGCTGCGCAAACTCATGGCAGGTTGCAACTCCCAGTCCTGAATCGTATGGCTTGGATAATCTGGAGAACTGCCATAGAGCATGATGCCGCTACGGATCACATCCGACTGCAACTGTTCATGGCGTAAGATGGCTGCACTGTTGCTAACAGAACGTGCACCCGGCAGATCATGGGTAATGGCATCAAATAACTGGCATTGATGTGCAATGCCATCACGTCCGAAACGCTCACCATCGGCATCCGAAAAATGCATCATATGGGTTAAACGTTGAACTTGAGGCAAGCTGGAAAGCTGCTGCCACACTTGACGGTACTGTTCAGGACGGAAACCCAAACGATTCATGCCGCTGTTCATTTTTAAATAAACATCGAACTGTGCCTCTAAAGGAAAACGTGCTAACCATTCAAGTTGATATTCACTATGAATACTGAAGCTTAGACTCAGCTCATGGCAGTCAAATAGATCTTGCTCTGAGAAAATACCTTCGAGTAACAGAACTGGACCTGTCCAGCCCAAAGCACGGATGCGTTTTGCTTCTGCCAAATCGAGCAGCGCAAAACCATCGGCAGATTTGAACGCTTGATAGACGCGCTCAATCCCATGACCATAGGCATTGGCTTTGACCACCGCATAGACTTGGCTATTCGGCATTTTAGTGCGAGCAACATTTAAATTATGCTGCAGTGATTGGCTATGAATCACTGCAGTAATTGGACGTGGCATTTTCTTCTTCCTTGAATCAATATGACCTAAAACGAATTAGGCTGCTGAAGGGTAACGTTGAATCGATAGACCTTCAGTACTGATGTCTGGTTGATGATTCATCACCAAGTCACTAATAAGCTTGCCTGAACCACATGCCATAGTCCAACCCAAGGTGCCGTGTCCTGTATTCAAGAATAAGTTTTTAAAACGAGTCGCACCAATAATTGGTGTAGAGTCTGGTGTCATTGGACGTAAACCCGTCCAGAAACTTGCTTCAGCTAAGTTTCCACCTGGGAATAAGTCTTGAGTCACCATTTCCAAGGTTGCACGGCGGTCTTGGTTTAAACCGTGGTTGAAACCACTCAGTTCAGCCATACCCCCCACACGGATACGTTGGTCAAAACGCGTAATGGCAATTTTATAAGTTTCATCAAGAACCGTCGACTGCGGTGCAAAGGCAGGATCTACAATTGGAATCGTCAGTGAGTAGCCTTTGACAGGGTACACAGGCAAATTCAAATTCAATGGTTTTAAGAAATCACGTGAATAACTACCGAAAGCAAGCACATAACGGTCTGCTGTAAGCACTTGACCATCAACCACCACACCTTTGATTTCATCACCTTCAACCACTAGTTTTTCAACATTTTGGTTAAATTTAAATTCTACGCCCATGTCTTTCGCAAGATTTGCCAAAGCATTGGTAAATAGGTAACAGTCACCTGTTTCATCATTCGGTAAATGTAAACCACCAACCAGTTTGTCTTTGGCATAGGCTAAAGCTGGCTCGACTTTGGCTAAGTCATCTTTTAATAATAATTCGTAGTCGACGCCACATTCTTTTAACACTTGGATGTCACGTTGTACTGCATCAAGCTGTGCTTCATTACGGAAAACCTGCAAAGTTCCTTTCGCGCGGTTTTCATAGTGAATGCCTGTTTCTTTACGCAGTTCACGTAAGCAGTCACGACTGTATTCAGCAACACGCGTCATACGTTCTTTGTTAATGGCATAACTTTGTGGATTGCAGTTTTTCAACATTTGCGCCATCCAGTTCAACTGCCACATGCTACCATCGATGTTAATCGCTAACGGTGCATGGTGTTGGAACATCCACTTTACGGCTTTAAATGGAATACCAGGTGCAGCCCACGGTGTAGAATAACCTGGAGAGATTTGCCCTGCGTTACCAAAGCTAGTTTCTTCAGCAGGACCAGCTTGACGGTCTAAAACCGTAACGCTTGCGCCTTGTTGTGCAAGGTAATACGCACTTGCAACACCGATGACACCACTACCTAAGACAATTACACGCATGACTGATCCCTTACACACACTAGTTTATTTCACTAGTATATTTTTAGGTTAATAGTTTTTTTCACTGTTTTTAACATTATAATCTAGGTAAATCGCCATTTTTGTCGCGCTAAAATTCTAAACATAGGAAATTTATAATGCGTAAATTAGATCGGATTGATCAGCAGATTTTAGACATTTTGCAGCGCGATGGACGAATTGCGATTAGTGAATTGGCCTCTCGCGTCAACCTCTCAACCACACCCTGTTCAGAACGTGTCAAACGCTTAGAGCGCGATGGTATTATCATGGGTTACTACGCACGCCTCAATCCACAACTGGTCGATCGAAACTTATTGGTATTTTTAGAAATTAAGCTATCGGCCAAGTCTGGCGATGTGTTTGATCAAGTGGCACGTGACTTGGTCGAAATCCCTGAAGTTTTAGAATGCCATCTGATTTCAGGTGAATTCGATTATTTAGTCAAAGCCCGTTTAAAAGAAATGAGTGCCTACCGACGCCTATTGGGTGATTTACTGAAAAAACTGCCCTCTTCAGCGTCATCGCACAGTTATATTGTGATGGAAGAAGTCAAAGAAAGTTTTTATTTGGACATTCGCTAACAGCTTATTAAAAATATGCATTTTAAAAATGCATTCACTTTAAATGTTTAAAACTTATCGATTCCCTATTGGAAGTTCTGCACCATGTTTAACAAACTCATGTCTAGTCTTGGCTTACAAGGCATTCAAGTCGATACTCGTCTACACACCACCGCGCCACAAGCGGGTCAAGCCATTCAGGGTGAGGTTATTTTTAAAGGTGCAGCGTCTAATAAAATTATCAACGGTATTTATTTAAAGCTCATGACCACAGCCGAGGTTGAGTCAGACGATGCTGAGTACAATAGCGCGTTAAGTATTGCCGAATGGCACATTAGCGGGGCTTTTGAGTTACAAGCCCATCAGTCACATGCATTTCCTTTTTCGATTCAACTGCCCTTTGAAACGCCAGTTACAGATGTGCCTTGCCGCATCAATAAAACTAGAGTGTGGTTACATACGCATTTAGATGTGGACTGGGGACTCGATGCCACTGACAAAGACTATTTACAAATTTTACCGACACCGGCTATGCAGGCGTTTATTCAAGCCATGCAGCAATGCGGTTTTCAGTTGATGAGCGTCGATGTTGAAAAAGGTCAACTACGTGGCAACGGCTTCCACTCGAGCATTGGTTGTTATCAAGAACTTGAATTTAAACCTACGCAATTGTTCAACAGCATCAATGAAGTTGAAGTGTCCTTTGTGGCAGAGCAACATCAAACCCATGTGCTTTTAGAAGTGGATCGTAAATTTCGTGGTGATGGCTTCAACAGCCTTACCATTCCCCATCAGCAAGCCAATCCTGCACTGTTAGTGAATGAAATTAGACGTATATTGGGACTTTAATTTTTAATCCCTGCGCACGACTGTTTTTTATGTATAAAAGTCGTGCGCAGTCGAAAAAGGCGTTATTTAAATCCTGTCCGAATTAAATTCTGTCTGAGTTAAATCAAGTCCAAGATATCAGCAAAGGTTTTAATTCGTGCTTTAGGTGCGGCTTCCGTCAACTCTTGATCAGAACCATAACCGTATTCCACCGCAATGGTTTCAATACCGTTGCGACGTGCACCCAAAATGTCATGCTCACGATCACCAACCATCAGACACTCTTCTGCTTTTAACTGCTCTTTTTCTAAAATATAAGCAATCAAATCTCCCTTATTGGTCCGCTCACCGTTCAGTTCACTGCCATAAGGATGCACAAAGTATTGCAGTAAATTGAAATGCTCTAAAATTTGACGGGCATAGACTTCTGGTTTTGCTGTCGCCAAATACAAGTGATAGCCCTGCTCAGTCAGTTTTTTTAAGGTCGGTTCAACATCGGCAAATAAATGGTTTTCATATAAACCTTTCACCGCAAATCGCTCACGATAACCCAATAAAGCTTGCTCGGCCAAAACATCGTCCACTGCAACATTTAAGAGTTTTGCCAAAGACGCTTTTAGTGGTGGCCCAATAATCCAGTCAATGTTTAGATCTTCAGCAATGGGGTGTCCGACTTTGTTTAAGCCATAACGCGCACTGGTGGTAATGCCAACTTTCGGATCTGTTAAGGTTCCATCTAAATCTAGCAAAATATATTTAATCACAGCTGATCCTTCTTAGGCTTTAAATAAAATACTATCGAGAGTTCTGCCAAAGTTGCCTATACTATCGCAAATTTTCGCAACAAGGATATTTCTGTGCGCGCAACCGTACTGTGCTTTTCTGGTTTAGACCCTTCAGGTGGTGCTGGTTTACAGGCCGATATCGAAGCGATTGGTCAAAGTGGTTCGCATGCAGCCATTGCGTGTACAGCACTCACTGTTCAAAACTCGCAACAAGTGTTTGGCTTTGAAGCGACGTCAAAAGAATTGCTGTTAGCTCAGGCGAACGCTGTTGTCGGTGATTTACCGATTAAAGCCGTAAAGTCTGGCATGTTAGGCACCACAGATAATATTGCAGCACTGGCTGAGTTTCTACGTGAACATCCTGAGTACAAGTATGTGCTCGACCCTGTTTTAGTGGCAAACAGTGGCGGTTCACTGGGTGATCAAGCAACATTGGTCAAAGCCTTTGTTGAGCTGATCCCATTGGCGGACATTATTACCCCAAATACAGTTGAATTACGGGCGTTAACGGGTCTCGATGACTTAGCTACCGCAACGCAAAAACTGTTTGAAATGGGTGCCAAAGCGGTACTGGTCAAAGGTGGTCATGAAGACACACCAGACTATATTCGTAATGCCCTGTTTGTGAATGGCGAGCTCATTTCTGAAACTCGCTGCCCGCGTTTAGCAGGCGAATATCACGGTTCAGGTTGTTCGCTGGCGAGTTTTATTGCAGGTCGTTTGGCGCAAGGTGACAGTGTTAAAGTTGCAGTACATCATGCCGAAACATGGCTCTTTGGCGTATTAAAACAGGCAGAAACACCTGTTGAAGGCGGTCAAAAAATTCCAAAGCGTTTTTAAGTTAGAAAAAAACTGCAAAGGTAAAAGCCAGTCCATTAAGAAATGGACTGGCTTTTTTTTTAAAATTCTAGATTTTAGTTTTCGGCACAAAATGAATGAGTCACCTTTGGAATGGAGTATTTAACCATCTTGATGGCGTTGTTTTAAATGTGCCACATGCTCACGGTTGGTTTTCCATGACTTTTCTAACACTTCTTTTTCAATCCGAAGCTGAATCCGTTTCAGTTTCATCGCTGGAATCACCACTGTGTCAAAGGTCTTAATATAATCGACCCATGCTTTACCTTTAAATACCGTACTGGGCATCGCAGTTTTAAACTCGCATTCAGGCATGAACACCACAGTAGAATGGATATAATCTACATCGACAATATCTTGCAACACACTTTGAAGCACTTTGACGTGTTTATAATTTTGATGCAGCGGATTTTGAAATTTAAAACTCTTTTTATAAATTTTCTGCGTCCACATCTTTTGACGTTCACCACCAAAAATCCAGCCCTTATAGTTTTTGGTTTCAATCACAAAAACACCAAAGGGACTCAATAGAATATGGTCTATTTGAGTTGTCCCTCCCTGCTCATCAGGCAAAGTCACATCGTTAATTAAAATATAACGCTCATCCAAATATAATTTCACATGCGCTTGAACTGCGAACTCACCGAATTTTCCTTTCAGATAAGGCTTAAACGCTTTTAAAAGGCCGATCCCGAACAAGATCAGTAGCATCCACCACAGTTCTGAAAACACATTCCCCACAATTTGACTCATCATATTATTCATCGTTATTTGAGTTAGAGACACGATTCTTTAAAAGAATACAGATTAAAACATAAGGCACTGATTTTTAAATTATTAAACTAAAATACGAGCGTAAAAACTCCGAAACACATGCTTAATTCGCATTTTTCTCAAGTTTCAATAAAATATCTTTATTGTCCAAACCGCCTGCAAAGCCAACCAATTTTCCATTCGCACCTACCACCCGATGGCACGGCGCAATAATTGAAATCGGATTTTTGCCATTGGCTGCACCCACTGCACGAACGGCTTTGACATTGCCGATCTGTAGCGCAATATCTTTATAGCTTCGGGTTTCACCAAACGGAATTTGTAATAAAGCCTGCCAAACTTGCTTCTGAAAATCTGTCCCCGCAAAATCCAAAGGCAAATCAAAACCTTGACGCTTTGCAGCAAAATACTCGCTCAACTGTCGTTCAGTTTCCAGCAAAATCGGATGCTGATTGTGTTCGATCAGCTCAGCTAAACGTACCCGTTTTGGGTTTTCATTTTCCCACAATACGGCAACCAAGGCTTGATCATGTGCCACCAGTCTCAGCACCCCGACAGGAGATGGCATATATTTAAAAAATAAGCGCATGGTTCACCACAAAAATTGTCTATGTATGCAACATTATGACGATGAAAGTTTCATCAGTACAAGCCCAGAAATAATTAAAACCGCTGCGAGCATCCGCATGGCATTGGCAGGTTCACCTAAAATCAAAATCCCCACCAAAAATGAACCTATCGCGCCAATCCCTGTCCAAACCGTATAGGCAGTGCCCAAAGGTAAGGTCTTCATGGCATAAGACAGCAGCGCAAAACTGGCCACCATAAATACGAGGGTTAAAATACTCGGTGTCAGTTTAGTAAAACCATCCGATACTTTCATTGCATAGGCCCAAACCACTTCGAGTAAACCTGCAACTATTAAAATCACCCACGCCATACGCAAAACACCTTTTATTAAAAGCAGAAACAACAAAGCTTCAAACGAAGGATCGCTTGAAGCTCTACATATTTGAATGAATTTAGCTGGATGAGAGTTTCATCAAAATCAATCCCGATACAATCAGCACCGCAGCAAACATCCGTATAGCTGTCGCGGGCTCACCTAAAATAAAAATCCCCACCAAGAAAGACCCTATCGCACCAATTCCAGTCCAAATGGTATACGCAGTCCCTAGCGGCAATGTTCGCATTGCATAGGCCAGTAAACCAAAACTTAAAATCATGAATACAATGGTGATGATGCTGGGTGTGAGTTTGCTAAACCCTTCAGACAGCTTCATTGAATATGCCCAAACGATTTCAAACAGACCCGCAAAGATCAGAAAAACCCAAGCCATGCTACTGACTCCTCTTTACTAGAGTCAGGCCGTCCTGACGAATTTTCTCAATATGAGGGAGGTCGTTCCTCCTAAATATGCCTCAAATTATAGCAAAGAGTGCACCAAAATGAATTATTTTCACACTTAGAAATCATTAAAGCGCAAAAAAGAGTGATCCGAACCAGCAGATCACTCTTTCAGCACAACCTTGGTGCAATCTCAGATATTTACTTTAAACCTAAACGTCCGACTTAAAACTTAAAGCGAAGACCCATTCCATACTGCCAACCTTTCTCTTCATCACTTTCAGCTTGCCAAGCCGTCGCTTCATTGCCTTTGCTATATTCATAGGCAATGTCCACATAAGGCATGACTTTTTTGCTGATCTCATAGCGTGTTTCAAGACCAGCGGCTGCGCTACTGAGACCTGATTTTTTGGCATATTTAGAGTCATCACTGAAAATAATATTCATATCTAAATAAGGCTTGAAAATCAGCTTTTGGGTCAGTAACAAGTCCCGCTCAGTTTCTAAACTAAACGCAGTATAGTTGTCTGCACCAGCATATACGTAGGCATCGGTTTCAAAGAAATACGGCGCTAAACCATGTAAGCCAAGTACCCCATCCACTTTGTCTTCCGTATCCCATCCCTGCTGTTGACGCTCTACTTTTTCAGCCCGGTAACGAGCACCTGCCTGTACATCCCAAAAGTCTGAGATCATACGGCTATACAGCACTTTGGCATCATACTCAGCCTTATGCGCTTCCTGCTTATCCGCATGTACTTTGATAAACATCTTATTTTCATCTGTGCCGATACGAGTTTCAAACTCAGACTTTAAACCACCATCGCCATCTTCATTCAGTAACCATTTGTTATCGACAGTGGTGACCGCATAAATTTGCGCACCGTGCTCTTTGCGGTGATCATGCGTATGTGCTGTTGAATCATGATTCATCTGCTGCACATGTTGTACGCTAGACTGTGGAGCAGCTTGAGGAAGACTGGTCATCGCCTGATGCTGTGTATGTTGTGACATAACAGAGTCAGTGGTCATGGACATATTGACGTTTGCTTCAGCAGGCATATGATGCCCTTCATGCGCCATAGCCGCAGCACTCATCAACACGAAAGAACTGCTTAATATGCTTTTAGAAAAAAGATCAATGGTGCGCATGATAATCCCCCTTCTGAACATTTGGCTGCTTGCTTGGTTGAGCCTGAGCTTGCTTCTCCGATGAAGACTGACCCACCGCATTTTTCTGTTTCAGCATCTGATCATGCTCATCGGTACTATGCTGATGATGCTCATGCGCCATTTCTTTGGACTGAGCTTGACTTGTTGGTTTGGCTGTTTGTTTTTCATGCTGTACATGAGATTCGGCAGCCATAGCAAACGAACTCAATAAGACACTAAGAGCTAAAGTAAAACCTGAAAAAAGATTAGTGATGCGCATGCTCATCTCCTTTTAGCTCAGCTTGAGCTGCTGTTTTTTGCCCTTGAATTGGGGTGGTGGACACTTGACTATCACTCACATTGGCCACAATCAGTTTATTCATCATGCCTGAGCTCATGTGGTAAAGCAGATGACAGTGAATGGCCCATTCGCCTAACTCATCTGCGGTCAGTAAAGCAGTCACTGTTTTGCCCGGTGGTACAATCACGGTGTGCTTATTCGGCATATCAACTGCGGCTTGCCCATTTTCCAGTTGCATAAACATACCGTGCAAATGCATCGGATGCGCCATCATACTGTCATTGATAAATTTGATCCGAATACGCTCGCCATACTTCACTTTCAACGGTTCAGCGTCGCTAAATTTTTTCCCGTTGATGGTCCACAAATAGCGCTCCATAGTTCCACCCAAACGAATCGCTAACTCGATCGTCGCCTCACGGGTATCTTTTTGAGGCTCTAAAGATTTCAGATCGCTATATTGCAATGCCTTATCACCTTTAGGAGTAGAGGCATTCGCCCACCCATAAACTGGTGTAACAGCTTTCTGTACCGAACTTGCTGTCGTATTCTGTTGCGCATGACCCATCTGTGTATGATCCATTTCAGGCATCGCCGCATGATTCATTTTTGAATGATCCATTTCAGCCATCGCCGCATGATTCATCTTCGAATGATCCATTGCAGGCATCGCTTCATGATTCATCTTTGAGTGATCCATTTCAGGCGTTGTTTCATGGTTCATCTGTGAATGATCCATGCCTGAATGTTCTGAGCCGTGCCCCATATCTTCCATGGTTAACAATGAGCGTGGACGTGGCGCAGGCATATGTATGCTCTGTGCCATTGGAGCCAACTCATTGTGTAAAGTTCCAATGGCGTAGCCTGAACGGTCAATCGACTCTGCTTCAATTTGATAATGCCCTGCTTTCGGTTCCACAATCACATCATAAGTTTCAGCAGTTCCAATCCGAAACTCATCCACAGGAACGGGTTTAACAGGCTGACCATCTGCACTGACCACGGTCATTTTTAAGTGAGGAATACGGATATCAAAAAATGACATGGCTGAAGCATTGATAAAACGCAACCGAACCTTCTCATTCGGCTTAAACATACCTGTCCAGTTCTGCTCAGGCGTTTTACCATTAATGAGGAAGGTATAACCCGTGACATCTGACAGATCCGTTTTTAGCATGCGCATTTGGTTCCACATGGAACGGTCTTGCCACGCGGCTTTTAAGCCCTCACGTTGCACTTGCTTCCACACGTCAGCAACGGTTTCACGCTGATTTTGATAATACTCGGCAGAAATTTTCAAATTCTTCTGAATCTGTTCACTACTCTGCTCATGAAAGTCCGATAGCATCACCACATAATCACGCTCGGCTTTTTCATGCTGAGCTAAAGGCTTTTTGTCTTTGGGATAAATAACCAATGCGCCATACAACCCGTCTTGTTCCTGTCCTTTAGAATGCGCATGGTACCAATAAGTGCCACTTTGGCGCACTTTGAACTTATAGACAAATTCGCTCTTCGGCTGAATACCATTAAACCCGTTAAAACCTGGTACACCATCCATCAGCCCGGGCAAAAGCAAACCATGCCAGTGGATCGATGAATCCTGTTTTTTTAAGTTGTTTTTAACCCGAATGACCGCATCATCGCCCTCCTCAAATTCAAGCAGAGGTGCAGGAAACTGCCCATTAACGCTAATGCGTTTTAACGACTTTCCCGTTAAATTGACGGGACTTTCATCAATGACTAATTGGTATTCTTTGACTGCGGCAAAGCTCCAAGAAGATGACATCAGACACGCCCCAAGGATGAGGCTTTGTTTAAATTGAATAGACATGACTAAATCCTAATAATTTTAAAAATAAAGTTTTAAAAATCAGGATTAGGCTTTAGGAGGACGTAGAATTTCTTGCCAATAGCCCACTAAATGTTGAGCTTGATAACGAAAATGGGGGGATGATTGTACTAAAGCGGCTTCAAGCTGAACGAATGCAAGTGGTTCAACGTCTAAAAGCGTCAGCATCGTTTGGCAGTGATACTGTGCACACTCCTGACACTGAACTTGCTTATTTTGCAGCATATCCGAGGCATGACAGTTGCTCTTCGCTGTCATGTCGCTTTGAGTCATATGCATTTGATGTCCAGAGACTGGACTCGATGGTTTTGTTTGATGACAGTCCGGCATGCTTTGCATACCTGTTGCATACGCTGAACTTTGCTCACTGGTTGCAGCCTGCATACTGAGCTGCATCATTTGATGCATCGGCGCTGCCGAAGCTTGGGCAATACCACTCCACCCCATTACCAAAGTAATGAGTAAGACAAACCAAGAATGTGTCTTGAGCAGTGAACGCACAATCAATCCTATTTAGTCAGTGAAGAATGATATTTCAACGCAACAAAACGTTCTGTGCATGTAAATGCCTGACCTTTTGTTGCTGATCCCAATCAACAGGATAAGCAAAGAATGGCTTATACACAAGATTATAAATTTAAATTCAATTACTGCGACAGTTTAGCCACTACGCACACTTAAACAATAAAGTTATTTTTTAAACAGCGCTATTTTTAAGTAAAGATGAATAAAGCATCAGTAACAATCAGGCTTTCACACCATAAAAAAGGACTCAAATGAGTCCTTTTTATACATTTAACGTCTAAATACTAAACCATTGCTGTGTAAACGTTTGAATATTAATCAAGTTATCCATATCGTTATCAACATAGATATCCACCAGTTTATCCATAAAGTTATCCACAGTCTGTATAGCATTTATACCTATGAGCTTAAACCTTTACCGCACCCACTTTTGCAAGCTCTGCACGCATATCATCAATCACAGCTTTATAATCTGGCTTTCCAAAAATAGCTGAACCAGCAACAAACATATCTGCACCCGCTTCCGCAATCTCGCGAATATTTGCAGGTGACACACCACCATCCACTTCTAAACGAATATCACGCCCTGAAGCATCAATAATTTTGCGTGCTTCACGTAGTTTGTCTAAAGTCATCGGAATAAACTTTTGACCGCCGAAACCAGGGTTCACACTCATCAACAAAATTTGATCGACTTTATCGAGCACATAATCTAAATAATGTAACGGCGTTGCTGGGTTAAAGACCAAACCAGCTTTTGCACCGCCTGATTTAATCAACTGTAAAGAACGGTCAATATGGTCAGAGGCTTCTGGATGAAAGGTAATAATGTCCGCGCCTGCTTCTAAGAAGTCACCAATCATACGATCGACAGGTTTGACCATCAAATGCACATCAATTGGGGCTTTGATGCCGTAGTTCTTGAGGGCCTTACAAATACCCGCACCAAAAGTCAGGTTTGGCACATAGTGGTTATCCATCACATCAAAGTGAACCACGTCTGCACCTGCTGCAAGTACATGTTCAACGTCTTCACCTAAACGGGCAAAGTCAGCAGAGAGAATAGATGGTGCAATTAAATAAGGCTTGGACATGCGCGTACCTGGCTTATACAAAAGGGAATAAAGGCATTATAGCAAATTCAGCTTTTGAACTGGGACTTGTGAAAAAAGAAAGCGTTAAGCTTTCTAAATTTGCAACGTAGCGTTGTAACATTCAACTTTTCATTTGACTTGAAACTGTTATGGTAAGAGATCAATCGACGAGGTAAATATGAAAAGTACTGCGGATATTGTCACGACAGATGCGGCTCGAATTGCAAAACGACTGGTGAATCATTGGAAACATAAGTTTGAAATCGAACAAGAACCCAGTAGTTTTACCATTATCATGCCTGAAGCCCGCGTACAGTTAAGCCCTCAAGCCGAACATTTACATGTCAGCATTGAGGCGAGTGAAGAGAAACTGAGTCACTTAGAGCACGTAGTCTTAGACCACCTGATCCGTATGGGACAAACGCCACTCACGGCAACATGGACACAAGTTTAAGTCAGCGGCTGAATGAATTAGTTTGATAACCGTTGCTGTTGGTTAAATTGGCGAATAGCCGTAATACGCTCTTGGGTCGCAGGGTGACTTTGGAAAAATGAACCAATGCCACCTTCCTCCTCGTCTTCGGACTTCCCTTGCGGCTGCTTTCCTTCCTCTTCGGCACGTGCATCATCTTCCATACGTGCCAAGAAATTCGCCAAATGTAAGCTTGAAATCTGGTTTTTATCCAAGACATGCATTGCATATTGGTCAGCATCACTTTCAAAATTGCGTGAATAACTGGCACCAACCAAAGCCACAGGCAAAGTTGTAAATAAGGCTGAACTGTCCCCCGTCACCGCAATCAACAGCACACTAAAACCTAAACTGGATAAGGCTTGCTGTAGGCTATGTCGCTCGACCAAGTGCCCTTGCTCATGTGCTAAAACGCCAATAATTTCATGATCACCTTTGGCAAGGTTGACCAGTTCATCGGTCAGAATAATGGTGTTGTTTGGCAGCGCTAAAGCATTCGTTCCAATTTGTCCGCCTGCACGAAACAGTACTTTGGCAGGTTGCCCATTGGCAACAAGGTCTTGATAGCTTTGTATGATTTGTTTTTGACGTGCAAGAGGGATAGTCGAAAGTGCCGTCAGATTAAACACTTGTTCTTGCGCTTCATCACCGAGTTTATAGATGGTATCGGCAGGTAGTTGCATCGCGACATAATGTGCTGCGCTTGGAATACCCCATCTTAAAATGGCGAAGATAAAAGCGGCAACAAACACCACACTAAATAAGATGAGACTTGGTGAGCGTTCTAATTTCCAAATCGAATGCTGTACATGCTTTTTGTTCAGCTCAAACCAGTCAGGCAACGCTTGTGGAAATTCAATCCGTGCATCATCTTTCAACTCAATCACAGGTTGAATCTGCCCCAATGCCCCAATCAACTGCATATCGGCATAGTAATAACGACGCTGCTGCTGGTTATAACAGATCAACACCGTTTCTCGGTCTATAGGTGCAATCGTGGCTAGATAAGGCTTAGAAATCTGCCCATCGTAAAAGGTGATGTTTTGTTCCTGCATTTAAGCCCCGTTACAGCGAAATATCGATGTCAAAAATATCACTCAGCTCTTCAGCTATCGCATTCGGGTCATCTTGAGCCAAATTGTACATACGATCTGGATCATTTTTTAGGGTTAAAGTTAATGACTCAATTTGATACTGATATAAACGTACCGCAGCCCATGCAGATAACAAACCGAGCGAGAGGATTTTTAAAATCCAGTTGGTCATCACGATCCATGCATAATGCATCTGACCACAGTCCGTTTGGAAAGGACTACGCCCCAACGTGGCTTTATTCCATGTGGTAATAAAAATACGCGCCATCATCAACGGCCAAATCATAAAAGCAGCAATCATATAAATCACCGCCACGATGATCCCAAACTGGGTTGGAGAACTGCTCCCAACTTGAAGAGTGAAGGCAACGAATAATCCTAAAACAAAGACGATTCCAATAAACAAAAACACAGGGACGTACATAGCACGCATATAGTCAGGCCAATCGGCATGTAACTCAAAACGTAATTGCCCGAGTTGTAAATTATCCAGCGTGTATTTTTTAAAATACCAAAACAGCACAGGGAAAAAGATCCCAAGGGTAAAGATGTAAATCAAAATGCCTTTCAGCGCCAAGATATAGGCTTCTTTGGTTGTGCCTGTAAAATAAAAGCGGCTATTGCCAAATTTACTGTTCCGCGCTCGGAAACGAATGGTTGAACGCACCAACCACGGAACCAATAAAAAGATGATGAGGAAACCAATTAAAGAAGCTTGCCAAGATACCTGAGCCAAAGCTGAAGCGCCAAAGTACACGCCCAAAGCAATAATTCGACCAATCAGGATACGTGTAGGTACACCCGTAAAATCAAACTTGCGGCGATAAAACACCGTGTTGCCATAAAAATAGCGTAAGCGTCTAACCTTCGCCCAAGGCGCATATAAACTGAAGGTAACAATGGTCAATAAGATATTCACAATCCAAATGCCAAAGTACTCTCGGGCATTACCACGGAACTGGAAACGAAAGGTCTGTCCCAAATAGGCGTTTGGCTCATCCGTGGGAACGGCTGGTGGAGGTGGCCAGCTTGCTTCAAAAGAAGCCTCTACAGGTGGCAAAGATGCCTCTGAATTTTGCATGTATACCCTATCTATTATTTTACTGTTTTATTTTTAAGAACAAAAAATCAATCACCCAACCATGTTAATGCCAGTGCTGGATGATTTCTAGTCAAAAATTAAGAATAAATATGACAAATCAAGATTTAAGATTCGAGCTGTACGGCATGAAACTGCAGGTGATCATCAATAAAACTTTGAATAAAGTAATAACCATGGTCATAGCCTGCATGTTCACGAAGCGTCAGTGGCTGGCCCGCAGCCTGACAGGCTTGCTGAAATAATGCAGGATTGAGCTGGCTATAAAACTGATCATTCAAGCCCTGATCAATTAAAATATCGGCAAAATGGGCTGTTTTTGTTTGCACCAAAGCGCTTGCATCGTGTTTCTGCCACTCAGCTTGATCTGAACCTAAATAGTTTGAAAACGCTTTTTTGCCCCAAGGGCATTGGCTTGGTGCGCAAATCGGAGCAAATGCAGACACCGACTTAAACTTCTCAGGATATTTCAAGGCCAAGGTTAAAGCACCATGACCGCCCATGCTGTGCCCGAAAATACCTATACGCTCTGCTTGTACAGCAAACTGCTGAATCACCAAATCATACAACTCTTCAGCGACATAGCTTTCCATCTGGAAATGCTCAGCCCACGGTGCTTGGGTGGCATTGATATAAAAACCTGCCCCTTGCCCAATATCCCAATGATCACCTTGCGCAACCTGTTCACCACGAGGTGAAGTATCAGGCGTTACCAAAATCAGACCTAGCTGAGCTGCTAAACGCTGTGCGTGCGCTTTAATGGCAAAGGTATCTTCAGTACAGGTTAAACCTGCCAAATAAAATAATGTTGGACACGCTTGCCCTGCTAACGCTTGAGCGGGTAAATAAATACCAAACTTGCTCTCGCCTTGAAGGCTGATGGAATTAAATCGGTAAATACGCTGTTCACCATCAAAACTACGGTTAGATTGTACTAATTCCATCAGGGTTCCTTTTTAGATCCAAATTAAGGGGTTGTAACAGCTTTAGGTGGAAACAAGCGCTGTTCAAGTTGTGGAAGCATCAGCTCCATATTTTTACCCATCGACCACTGAGGTTCAGACGGTTCAAAACCTTGTGCTGTTTCCCATTGGCTCACAGTCTTTTGTGCTTGGCTAAAAGCAGTTTCTATACTGTTTTGTTCACGCATTGCTTGATCAAAAAACGCCCGACCAAAATAAGTATAATCTGCTTCATTGGTACAACCAAAAGACTGACGGTCTGCGGCCGAAGCGGTAATGATCAAAGTATTGTCATTTTGCAGTGCAGGCACAAAACTCCCAGAGAAACACGATGAAATAACAATCACACGCCAGCGAATGCCCGATGCATCTAAGGTTTCGCGTAACCATTTCGGGTCGACCTGAGTTAAATCTAAAGGTGCATTTTCCATTTCGAACTGGTTCGGTAAACCATGCGAAGTCATATATAAAAATAACACATCGCTTTCACGGTTCATCTGCTGTCCCATACGACGCAGCGCCATTTCAATACTGTGTTTAGAGGCAATCGGAATTTCTGTTCGTGTAGCAGGGTTATTCACCAACATCATCGAACGGCCCAACGTACCAAAACGCGTGTCGAACTGTTCTTTTATTCGCTCGACTTCTGAGCGAAATACATCTTGATAACTCGCTCCTGCCACACCAAGGAAGTACCAATGTGACTGGGCAAATTCACCATATTGCACAGACTCTAGTGCTTTATTCAGTAAACGACTTTGTGCATAAAAGGCATCTTCTGCAAAGGTTGGTGGCGTTTCTTCTACTTTCCAAATCGGCTGACTGGTCACTGACATTTGCCAAACCACAAGGGTAAACAGCGTAGCCAAGACAATCAGAGCACGCTCCCACCAAGGCCATTTCAGCTCACGCGAAAACACCCACACCACCGCCAAACTCTGCCAAACAAACAGTACCATGAACACATTCGGCAGGTAGTCGTAGAAGAAATACGGCAGGACATCGATCATGCCTAAATATTGGATAAAACTTTGTAATAACGCGATATGCGTATCCAACACCAACCAGAGCAGTGCTGGCACCAACATCAAACGCGGATTATTCACCCGTTGAGACAGAAAAATCCCGACAATCAGGGCAATAAAAGGCCAAAGTGCGTAACTGACCAAACCTTGTGGGTTAAAGTCACCGATCTCTCCTGCGCTCAACCAGCTAAATAAAGTATTGGCTGAGCCACCTAAAATCCCCCAAAAAATGAGCTGCATAATCGAAGGATGGACAATTTGCAAAGAACGTCGTGAACCCAGAAACAACCACATCCCCGCAGTTTGGTTGCTTTTAAAATCATGCCAAAAGTTGATGGAGGGTTTGAAGTCGATCATAAGATTCTAATTAAATTGTGACTTGCGTAGGGACACACTAAGTTTATGCTTGATCAGCATTTTATCAATGATGTTTTTAACTATATAACAAATCTTTGCATACTTTTGAAGCAATCTTCCACTTCAGTCTAAGCGTTCATGCTGAAAATAGGCATCAAAACGGCATGCATCACCCAGCCACTGATGAGTGGTTTCTTGATTTGCCAAAAATACGGCCAAGCGAGGACGTTTGACCACCACCCGTTTTGCCACTTTTTGCGCTAAGCCAAGCAGATTATCACCCAGATCCATTTCACCATCTTCAGGCAATAACATATGTAAAAGTTGCATTTGCTTCTTCACTTGTGCCTGTTTTTTCACCGCTTGCTGATTTTGATCCCGTTGTGGAAACATCGGATCTAGATAAACCACATCGACCGTATTGCCCTGCTCTGCCTGTTGCTGCAAATACTGTGCGGAATCTGAAAAAACCAAGTCAATTCGAGTCACCACAGGGTTTAAAAATGCATCCTGCAAAGCCTGTTCCTTACTTGACTCTAGCAAGGTGAATAAAATGGGATGGCGTTCTACCAAAGTAACCTTGGCCCCCAAATGTGCCATGAGCAGTGAATCATGCCCAAGCCCTGCCGTTGCATCAATAAGCTTAGGTTTTTCAGTCAAGTGGCAAGCACGCGCAATCATTTCAGACTTTAACGACGCACGCTTTAAACGTGGAATTTCTGCTTTCCAATCCGGCTGCATTTTCATGCCATTGGCACAAAGCCAAAGCCCATCGGCATCGGCACACAGACCCAGTTCAGGATGAAAACGGAAGAAACGTGCATTTAACTTTTCGGCAACTTCAATACTGACCTCGACACCACGAGAAAAAAGCACAGCAACATAGTGCTGTGCTTTTTCTAAATGCTCTTGTTCCACATATAAGCGCATTGGGCTTACCATAACTTCCAACCCGTAAAGGCAAACAATAGAATCACTAAGCCCGAAGCGATGCGATACCATGCAAAAATCATGAAATCACGCTTCGCCACATAAGCAACTAAAGCACGAATCAGCAGTAAAGCTGAGACAAAAGAAACAATAATACCTGTTGCCAACACGATCCAATCTTGTTGTCCATCAAACACATGCGCACTTTGGTACAAATCTAAAAGACCCGCACCAATAATTACTGGAATACCCAAGAAGAATGAAAACTCAGTGGCTGCTTTGCGCGATACACCTAAGAACATCGCGCCAATAATGGTTGCCCCCGAACGTGATGTCCCTGGAATTAAAGACAACACTTGAATCAGACCAATCCAAATCGCATCTTTGATACTCAGGTCTTCAACTTCATGCACGCGCTCTTGTGGTGGATGCTTTTCAATCCAAATAATAATCAAGCCACCCACAATCAAGCCGATTGCAATGGCAATATCATTAAATAAAAGCTCTTTCACCGTTTGACCAAATGTCAGACCAATCAGCACAATAGGAATCGACGCTAAAATTAGCCCAATCCCAAGACGGCGACCTTGGGGTTCACCACTAAAAATCCCCGTTGCTGCTCCCCACAAACGTGCCCAATATTCATAAATGACGGCTGCAATTGCCCCCATTTGAATGGCGATCACAAAGACATCACTTTTTTCTTTGGTCCAGAAATTCATGAGTTCTGAAGCTAAAATTAAATGTCCAGTACTCGAAATGGGTAAGAATTCAGTAATACCTTCAACAATACCCATAATTGCCGCTTTGAGCAGCAGTAAAAGATCCATAAAAAACCCTAATTATGCTTTGCCCTGTTCCGGGATTTTTTTCCAAGCGTTATCACGTAAATAGACTGGAAGTGCAAGTTCAGCACTCACCCAGTGTTGTTGCTGTGCATTCTTACGCGCAATTGTGGCAATATCTTGCGCGGTTGCACTTAAATCTTTGTATTGTATTTGTGATGGATCAATTAAGGTTGCGCCTGAACCGACTAAAATAAACGGTGTACATTCAGTAGCCGCGGCATAGCTTAAAAGCTGTTCTTCATCGACGGCTTGCATGATGCCATCTGCATCTAATTGAAAACTTGCAATATAGACTTCACTCATACGAGCGTCTAAAACTGCGGTGACTGTGGTTAGACCATGCACGCGATGTGCGGCTTGTGCGAGCGCTTGTAAAGTTGAAACAGGAACCACAGGCAAATCATTCGACCATGCCAAAGCTTGAGTCACAGCAGCATTAATACGAACACCGCTAAAAGAACCAGGACCACGACTAAAAGCGATACAAGACAAATCTTCTGTCTTTATATCCAACTGTAAAAACCCTTGTTCAATCATTGGGAGAATCGTTTGCGTTTGTGCTTTTGCGCGCGTATCCAATTGGAAAAAAAGTTCTTGATTTTCATCTACAATAGAGACGGAACACTGCTCATTTGCAGATTCCAATGCCAGCACTTTCATGCACAACCTTAATGATTTAATCTATAAAAACGTGGCTATGATACTCCACTCAAAAGCACTAGGCGAGATGTTCTCGGAACAGAGCTAAAAAAGCCTAGAAAAATCTAGGCTGAATGGGAAAAAGTAAGCTTATAACTGTGCCGGCTCTAAATCGATAAATTGTTTAAAGTGTTCTGCATAATGCAGTGCACTCATTTTCAAACGAGCCTCAGCCGTTTCATCCAAAGTTTTAACCACTTTACCCGGTGAGCCCATAACCAGAGAATTATCTGGAATGACTTTACCTTCCGGAATCAGTGCATTCGCGCCAATAATACAATTTTTCCCAATCACAGCATTGTTTAAAACGACAGCATTAATCCCAATCAGACTATTATCCCCCACTGTGCAACCATGCAACATGGCTTGATGCCCAATCGTGACATAATTGCCAATATTCATTTCAATCCCAGCATCGGTATGTAAAACCGCATTTTCCTGAATATTGGTAAAGTCACCTAATCGAATCTTGCAATTGTCTGCACGTACGACCGCCCCAAACCAAATACTAACCTGCTGCCCCAATTCGACTTGACCGATCACTGTAGCATTTTCCGCAACCCAGCCATTCCATGGTTGATGCATTGCCTGTGGGGCATGACCTTTAAATTTGTACAACATATTTTTTCCTTAAAATACTCAACTTACTTTGGGAACCGAAAAGTCGGTGAATTGACTAAAAATGGCCACTCTTTATGGTAGCCTAAACCATATTGAAATAATGCAACCAACATACGTGCTGTCAGCCCCCAAACAATTTCATTTTCCACCCGCATACTCGGAAAATAGAGAGATTGATGGGCAAAACGAACTTCATAAGGCACCGCAGGCACTTCCATCAGCTGTTTGAGTGATGCAAAGAAAATACGATCAATTTCTGTCGGCTGGGCAACCAATTCGACTTCAGGCGGAATCAGCCCGACCACAGGTTTGACTAGCATGCCATTACGGGCCTTTTGCATCGGCAAATCACCGAGCAGCTGTACATCAAAAGGATTCAATGCGGTCTCTTCATAAGCTTCACGCAAGGCAACCACGATATTACTGGTATCTTGCGGATCTCTTTTTCCGCCAGGAAAAGACACTTCACCAGCATGATTAGATAGGTAAACAGAGCGGCGGGTCAGTAAAACTTTGGGATTCTCTTCATTGGTGATCGCGATTAACACAGCTGCATCTGCCGATTTAATTTTGCTTGAAAACCGTAACTGTTGCTGCAGTATGCGTGTTAATGAATGTTCATCCATTGAACGTCGTCCCCATCATTCTTTTTTTCATCATAGCTGAATTTGATACTGAAAAAAGAGAAATGATGCCAAAATTTAATTTTTAAGTTATGCTGAGTCTGAACTTTATCATTGATGATGAATATGGACTTTTGCAGCAATTGCGGACAAAAAACAACAGAACAAATCCCTCTTGGCGACCATCAATTGCGTCGTGTTTGCACCTCTTGTAGTTCTATTCATTATGTGAACCCTAAAGTGATTTGTGGCGCACTCGCACTTTGGGAAAATAAAGTATTGTTATGCCGCCGCGCTATTGAACCGCGTTATGGGCTATGGACTTTACCAGCAGGTTACATGGAGTTGTTTGAAACCATGGAACAAGGTGCTGCACGAGAAACCCGTGAAGAAGCTGAAGCGGAAGTTGAAATTGAACAGCTATATTGTATGTACAATATTCCGCGTATTGGTCAAATTTATGTGCTCTTTAAAGCGAACTTAGTGGATGGAAAATTCGGTGCTGGCGAAGAAAGCATTGAATGTCGTTTATTTGAAGAAGATGAAATTCCTTGGTCAGAACTGGCTTTCCCTAGTGTCGAACATACCTTACGTCACTATTTTGCCGACCGTAAAAGTAATCAATTTAATCTTCATCTCGAAACCCTAGGTACACGCTTAGACCACACAGGTTAATGTTGCCTAATATCAAAAAAAGCCCATCGATGATGGGCTTTTTTTGTGTTTACAACGATATTATTTTGCTAACACTTTATAGCAATCAGCAATTTCAATTGAAACTTCGCCTTCACGGAAGTCTGCGGCTGCTTGATTGGCAATGCCATTTTTTTCATAATAGTTACTCAAATACGCCTTATAGATATTGGTCCACTTTACCCCTGCACCAGAAAAATCACTGAGGGAAATATAAGCACTTTCATTAACATTGGCAGACAATAAATTACCGAGATTAACGCGTGCCCCACCAATCACTGTAGAGGTCTGTTTTCCTTCACTATTCACATCACTCACAATATTGGTATTTGCGCCAATAACTGCACCATCAATTTTATCAAAGATAGGATTTGCCAAGAGGATACGGAAAGTCACAGCTTTATTGCTTGTATCCGTCGCACCCAGTGTCCCAATTCGATACTGTACTTGATTGTTCTCTGTCGTTAACGTTGCACCCGAAGTAACTAACGGAGAACATGCTGCTGCTTTATTGCTAGTGGACTGCATATCAGTACGAATATCTCCCGACTCATCAATTGCAATACCTAAAGTGATTTTTTCACTCGAGTCTTTCCCTGTAAAAATTAAATTGGCATATAATGGAAATACATACTTCTGCCCAACGGCTACATTGCTCTTAGACTTAAATACATCATTATCTAAATAGCCAATTGGAAAAATTTTAAAGGCATCAAATGAACCTTTGAAGGTATCTGTGCCATAGTTTTGCTGCCATAAACCATAGGATGATGGGCTAGCATTCGGATCCTTGGTTAATTGCTTATAAAATTTTTCCGTCCCTGCAATCAAATAATCATTAAACAGCTTACCTTGGGTAATGGTGAAATCATCCGAATTTGGATCTGTCAGGTTAAACTTAAACGGTTGCTGAATACTTTTAGTTAAGGGGTTAATCCAAGACGTTTGCGCTAAAGCATTCATTTTGGCAGGTTCAATATTTTTCAGTAAATCGACCGTCACACTGGTTGCCAAATCACTGCCTAATTGTTCTTTTAATGGTCCACGCCACTGCACACCTGAACCAAAGGTATAACCTTGTCGATCTGTTAAAATAATAAAGCTTCCAATTAAATGGCGAAGATTAGCAGGACTAGTCTTGCAGTCTGTAGCATTACAACCATATAAGCCTTGCGGTAAACCAATCCCTGTCTTGTCCGATAGGGTATTTGCAAAAATCGGGAAGTCAGCTTGGTAGGTGGCAGAGTTATTCATGAGCACCAATGTTTGGACCACTTTAAAAGCATCCTCATTGCTGATTTGGCTGACATCAATCCATGGTCGGATTTTATCGACATACGCTCCTGAGGCATAATCTTCAGCGCTAATTGATGCCAAGAGGAGTGATAAGTCTGCTTTTTTAGAGGCTAAAATACCAAAAGGTTGTACATCTCCAACCACACCAGCACCACGCTCTAGACCTAAAGCTTGAAAAATTTTCGCCAAAGCCATCGCAATTTTTACGGTCTTATCGTTTGGACTCAAACTGGTTGCAGCCGTTCCACCATTTAGCCCTTTTGCCATATCTAAAATACTAAGGCGTGGCAGTGAAGCTGAAACCGTACTCACATTTCCAATTTCAGATAAGGGAACTGTACCGAGTTCGACCTGTTTATCTGAACTTCCAGTCAACAAGAAGTGAATTTTGTCCCCTTCAGAGCATCGGCCTGTTGCCGCATTGGTTTTCGGCTCCATCAGAGTCATATACGTATTATCGGGGTCGCTACTACAGACAAAATTAATCCCATCAACTGGATAATCCAAGGCAAACTCAACACAATTTTTATCTTTCAGTAAACAGCTTCCGTTGACAGAATTCACTTGATTCGGCTCTGGATTCACATTGGCACTTTCTCCACCACAACCAGCTAAGGCAACAACCAATGTCGACAAGGTAAATGGCCATAAAATTTGTTTTTTCATTTTCATACTCTATTTATTTTTAGCGAATTGCGATTAATTTTAACTGACCATGATTGGTTAGAACTTTATGTTCGACATCTACAGCAGAAGAGAGTGGTGTCAACAATAAATAATGACTTTGTTCAGGTACATGTAAAATACCTGCGATCATTTCATGCGATAGCATAGAGGGTGAGTTTTCATCATTTTTAAACCCTCCTACCCCTTCAAGCACACAAGCATTCTGGTCTAAGAACACAGCAAAAGGCCAATAAAATGTGGGATCATTTTGTGTAGATGCATACGAGTTTAATTGAATATTTTGGATATGACTGTCCACTTTAATGACTTCAAATTCAAAATTTTCTTTGATCGGCTTTTTCGGCCAAACATTAATATCGTGATTGGCTTGTAATCTTTTTGCTTTTTTCAGCTTTTTATCCTTAAAACAGCTTTGTCCTAAGCTATCGATCGTGTCTTGTTGTGACATTCTGTAATAGGTCGATGCTAAGGCAATCGGTGCTAAGTTTTCTTTTTGCTTTGGCTTAAACATAGCGTTAAGGACAGATTTACTCACCCCTTTTTCTCGCTCAATGACCTGAAAACGAGTCGCTCCAGTTTTATGATCAATCACTCCTTCAGGCATGGTATAAAAACGGCGTTTGCCTTCTAAGTTAAATTCACGGTCTTCTAAATATTCATTGCGAACGTAATCAGTTCCATCCATTTGATTAAACATGCTTGAGGATGCAGTTGATTTCTCTGCAGTTACCGAATCCATATGAGTTATGCTTTGAGGCGTTGATGCAGGCTTAATGGTTTGAGTACTACCCACTTCGGCTTGTGGGATCTGCTGAGTGGTTTCAGTCACTTTTTGTTGAACCAGAACCTTAATGTCAGTTTTGCCTAATGGACGCTCAGCCTGAGTCATTATAGAAGTAGAAGAAGTGGCTTGCTTCTCAGCAGAAAGTTTTTCTTTTTGCGTAGGCTTTGTATCTGATAAATGAGCCTTCATTTCGGTTACAGGCTGTATCGTTTGTGGTACAGATTCCTGCGCGGGCATTAGTACTGGTACCTTAACCTCAGCGACTTCACGCGTTTCCTTTTCTTCCTGCTTACGGTCCTGTTTCACTTGCTTTACTGGGGACTCACTGGCTTTGCGTTGTACCACCATCGGTCTACCATCTGGACCAATAATCGTAAAAAACTCCCCCGCAAAACTTGCACTCGAAATCCCACCCAATAAGCATAGTGATGAGGGCAATAAAATCCTTTTTATTGTATTCAATGTGCTTACCACCGTGTTCTATAGTTCAACCCTAAAATCGTAATGGTTGTATCTGTTTTTACATTTAAACCTGCATATGGGTTTAATAAAATATTATTTACCCCAGTTTGGTTCGCTAAGGTACTAGAATTTGCAGGAATTTTATCTCGGCTTTGCAAGAAGCCAATCGATAGATCTAAATCAGTATCTGCATCAAAACGATAACCGACACCTAAACCAAACAAGCGTGCGTTGTTAATTGGTACCATGGTATTACGTTTATCATCAGGGATCGCACTGGTGCGTGGCTCATAGCCTGCACGGAGTTTTAAACGATCTGTTGCTGAATATTCAATCCCTATACCGTAGTTCCACGGTGACTCAAACGCCAAAGGTAAAGCCAAACTACTATCTGAAATATTGGCTGAAAGCAATTTTGCAATTTTGAGCGCAGAAACTTGACGGTCAAATTCAAATTTAAATTTGTCCCATGCTTTATAGTCGGTCCAACCCACATCAACATTGACTTGTAAGTCGGGTAAAAGTTTATATTTAATCCCCGCTTGGAAATGTGCTGGATATTCTAAATCCATCGATACCAGCCCCGACTCGCTGGCTGGTACAGAGTTTGGGAAACCTAAAACAGCAGCCAAAATCTGTCCTGTTGGTGAAGACATCAGCCCCTTAATCATCTCACGTGGTGCTTTCGAGTTATCTATGTGATATTTACCTTTCATCCGCATTTTGGCAGCACTTTGGTAGACCACACCAAAACTAAAATCTTCTGTCGGCTCCCACAGTACACCTAAGTTATAGCTTGGACTCAGAGACTGTTCTGCTGAAAGTTCTAGTTGGCCAAAACGCCCAAAAGGATTCATCCCCTCTTCTGCATTACACATCCCCAGTAAGAGAATATCGGTAATCACATCTGAGTTTTCTTTAAACGGGGTACAGACAACATCATCAATCATACGCAGCATCCCAATCAACTCATTGGGAAAACGTAGATCATTTTTTAATGCCAATGCTTGATAAGACATTCCAATTGAACCACCAATGGAAAGCTGATCATTGATTTGGTAGGCCATAGACGGTGATAAATAGGTGATCCGTTCTAGCGCAACTTGTTGTCCCATAAAGTTGCCAGGGTTACCACTTTCCGCACCGAACCCTGCAATTAATGGCGCATACATGGCTGTTGCAAACCTCATTTTGGAGCCAGGCGGATTATATGCTATACCCGCAGTCGGAGCAGCCACAGGCATACCTTTGCCCAAGTCCACCATTTTTTTCAAACCAGGTACATATAAGCTCGGGTATTCAACATCACCGCGGACCGGCCCTTTAAAGTCGGTACAGATATCGGCATCAACTTCAGGCCCATCATTACAAACAATCGGGTCATCTGAATAGCCAAACACGTTATAGCCTGCGGGAACAGAGAACTCACGCTCGATATTAAAATCAGCGAGAATACCCTGCACATCCGTTTGCAAACCTTCAATTTTGGTCAGGGCTGCTGGGTTAAAGTGAATAGCACTGATCCCTGGCGGATCAGCAGTGACCGCATTGCCCATAGCCAAAGAGCGAATATCAACTGATAAGTTTTGCCCTAAAGCAGCAAAGGTAACACTAGAATAGCCCGTTAATAATATGGCAGACACCAAAGGGCTAAGTCGGATATTTTTCATACGACTCCCCTATTATTTAAGCTTTTTTCCAAAACCAAGAATATCTAATGGGAAAGACAACCCTAATGACACATCAGGGGCATCTTCTGTTAAACCAAGGCCAACCGTCCCATTCACAATCGTTTCAGGTGAGACGCGTACACCTAAGGAAATCGCAAAAGTTGAGCTGGTTTGATCTGCTGGAGAATAACTTTCTCCCGAGCTATAGGTAAATTCAGCCCCAGTATTGAAACTTTGCTGGTATGACATCGTCATCGAGACATCATAGTTAAAAGAATAGGCAAAGCCGAAGGCAAAACCACCGCTAATCCCAGGTTCAAACTCTTCAATCACACGGCTACCACGGCGCTGATCTAAGCCCGATTCTTTGAAACCATAGTTTGCAGACACCGATGCAAACAGCACCACGGGATCAATATATTTACGCGTACTTGCCCCAACTCCTGCTGAATAATATCCCTTGCCTGTTGCTAAGTCTGAAGTGGCATTAATTTCATAAGGACTATCCCCAGTTTTAGTGGAAACGTTACCAAATAAAATCAAAGGCAAACGGCCAGCTTTGAGCGGGAACGGTTCCCAACGTGCACCAAAGGAAATGTCCCCAAGACCCGCTGTAGAGGTATCTTTTAATAAGTCCGTTTTGGCAACCAAAGGCAGTGATGCTGTTAAAGTTAAGTTATCTCTTAAACCATACTGTGCCGTAAAGGTATTGGTTAGACTGTGCGTTGCATTTTCTTGTACCCGCAGTTGATAGAGCTGACCTTGTGCCATCTCTAAATCAAGTTGAGTATCTCGGTAATAGGTATAATCGATGTCGTAATAAGATGAAATATCACCCTGTTTAATCAATGAGTACTGACGTTCATTTGAGGTAAAAACTTCTTCTAAGTTGGTCTCTTTAGTTGCATCACCCTCTTGCTGCTGCAATGCAGAAGACGCGGCTTGTTCAACACTTCCAGTGTTTACAGATGCTGGCTTTTCTGGTTGCGTAGACACAGTGGGTTGATCCGATCCAACTTGATCTTGTGCCTGCCCAGTAGCTTGTTCTACCTCAACGGTTTCACCGACTGCTTCATACCCTCCTAAGCTCGGTTCTTCTGCTGCATAGGCCACCCCAAGAATCATCTGCACACTCACTGCGAGCAGTGTTTTATTCATCCATGTCTTCATCATTATCCCTTACTACACCATTGTTCTTGTTTTATTTTTTTCACACTTTATTTATTTTTATAATAAAGCCTGAGAAAATTGTACGTCGGCTGTCCATAGTATTCCGACTCTTTATTTTTATTACGCTCTAGGCGAATTGTGGATGCACGATCGGCTATTTTTTCCATATAATGTTGCGGATATTGAATATCGACGAGTGCATAGCGATTGACCGTAGCATCATCTACATGTCGCAGATCGGCTTCCTGTAAAGCCAACATATTTTTACGCATTTCGGTTGGAACATTAATTAAAAACAACGTGTTATTTTCCCAAACATCTTTGAAACGTTGCTCATCAAAACTAATATTTCCTAAAGCAGGATCGGCAACATAGACCCGTCCATCTTTATAGCCCTTATACACCACAAAATGCTTAAAACCAGCATAGGAGATCGGAACAATGGCAGGTTGACTTTGCTTGACCAAATCCTCAAATTCCCCCTTATAGCCTCCACTTTCTAAACCAAGTGCAGTCACAAAGCGTTTCATGTCCAATAAAGAAAAACTACGACGCTCAATAATTCGCTCATATTCGCCATAGCGAAGCAAGCCATCCATGGTTTGTTGTTCTGTGAGTTGGGCACCGACATAGCCATTGATTAAGGTGGTCAGTGCTGCTGAACCACAACTATAGTCATAAGCTTGACGGACAATGCCTCGAAATTGATCTTCTACAGCAGGGTTAATTAGGACAGGTTCATGATGCATTCTGGTAAAAGATGCATTCCGAGAGTCTAAAACTTCAGTATAGTAAACCGCTTCCGCTGGTTTTTTCTTAATATCAAAGGCTTCGGTGGCAAAGTAATACATCATTGCTGAGCCCAATGCGATCTCTAACATAGCTTTTTACTTTTTTTAATAATATAGGCATCCCGCCCATTTTTTTGTTTTTAGAGTTAATACTCTATATCCATACATTCAAGAAGATACTGTGTTTTTTCTAAAAAAAATAGTCTTTTTTGCATTTTTTATGAATATATTTTGGAAAAAAAGCGCGTGAATTCACGCGCTTTCTTAAAGTCTAATTTTAGTGACCCGAAATGGTAATCACAGCACCTTTTGTATATGAACCTGGCGTAGTGCTATAGTAGGTTTGTAGACCTTGAACCTCCACATCACCAATGGAGCCAGCTGTAGCAGTACCACGATTACCTAAAGCTGCTGTTGGTTTAGTTCCCAAAGCAATTGCTTGTACATAAATATCTGTTGCAGCTTGACTGTCATTCAAAATTCTAAGCCCTGCTGGCGTTACTGAAATTTTGTTAGAAATACTCAAATCAGTATTACTAGAATCAGCGACTTGGATCTTACCTAGCCAGATTTCCCCACCACCAGAACTATCCACGATACCGAGATCTGAAATTTCCAACCCACCTTGCATAGTAGTTGTTAAGTTAATCATAGCTCCTTGTGGGGTCGCCCCTAACTGAACGTTTGCATCCATTTTACCTGTTTTTACAGTCAGACCCGATAAGATTTTATTATAATTAGTGGTTGATGCGCCACGACGTATACCCGTTGCAGCAGCATCCCCAGAAGCAGCTATACCAATCTCACCAATTTGAATATTAAGACCTGATACTTCCGCAGCTATATTAATAAAAGCACCGCCATTATTCGTATCACCAGCATCTGAATCAATTTTTAAATCAGCTAAATTGTGAGACGCTAATAAGCTTGCTGGATTTGCCCCAATAACAATACCATTATTTTCGTTTACACTGTTTGCAACGCCATTACCCTTGATAACGATTGCACCTGCAGTTGATGTACCACCTAAAGTAGTATCCGTTAAGCCATCATTATCGTGAATCAACAACTTTTCGATTTCGATTTTAGAAATACCGATACCGATATTTAAACCATCTTGACCTGTAGCTGCACTGAGCGAAGCGTCATCCATTGCTTGCATTGCCATTGCATTTGCACTGATTGCTATTGAAGAAACTAAAGCAAGTTTAGTAATAATTTTCATCTTGTTCCTCTCCTAAGAGCTTTATTTTTGTGATATCGATCACTCGGTGTTAGTTACTGTTTTTTTATTTTGTCGCAGTATTAACACCTATCCTTGAGTGACTTTATTGCCTGAACTAAGTTATATGCGAGTGATTTTTTGATCAACTGCTGTTGGTCGCAATCCATAGCTTACCGATAAACGGTATTTCCTCTATGCGTACACGTACAATGCGGTAAAATAGCCTGAATTTTTTGATCCTATTTGCGTTAGCATGACTCTAAGCCAATCATTTAAAAAGATAATTTTTGATTCAACCCTCTCTATATCTCATATACTACAGGCTTTGAATGAGCTCACACAGTTAGTCTATTTACAAAATGTCGATGCACCTGTCATTGCTTTTTTACCCGAGCGTTATCAAGTTTTTCAAAAAAACCAGCACTTTTTCTTTCAACGCACTCAGGATTTTTGTTACATCCACGATGACAAAGAAATAGATATTTCCAGTAATATTCAGCCAAGCTCAGAACAAAAAGAAGCATCTTTTAGTGGCGGACTCATTGGATTCGTCAGTTATGATTATGCCGCCCAGCAACACGTTCCGGTTCAAATTAAGTCACAGCCAAGCCTATTTTTAGGTTTATACAGTAGTTATCTACAATGGACTGATGCAGGCTGGCTATTTTGCAGTAGTGATTCACAAGCCGAACGCATTTATCGCAAAATTGAATCGTATTTATTACAGCCATCTACCTTAACCCATCCACTCCAACTCGCATCGATCTGCCAAGCACGCTGGACTGAAACCGAATACAAACAAGCCTTTCAGCAAGTACAGGAATACATCAAAGCTGGGGATTGCTATCAAATCAATCTGACACAAGAGTTCACTGCCAAGGCACACGGTCAACTCCTAAGTGCAGTCGAAGCATTTTGGCAATTGACCGATGCACCTTACTCGGGCTATCTCCGTATCAACAATTTTGAACTCTTAAGTTGTTCGCCCGAGTTGTTTATTGATTTTCAAACCCATCGTAAAATCATCACTAAGCCGATTAAAGGCACCATGCCGCGCTATGCAGATCCAGTCTTAGATGAACAATCGAAACAACGCTTAATGGCTTCGGAAAAAGATCAAGCTGAAAATGTGATGATTGTTGATCTACTGCGTAATGACTTGAGTGTTTATGCAGAAACCGGCTCAGTCAAAACACCTAAACTGTTTAATATTGAAAGCTTTAATCAAGTCCATCATATGGTCAGCGAAGTCGAAGCAACACTTAAAGCAGAAGTTCATCCCTTTCATGTACTACTCTCGGCACTACCTGGCGGGTCTATTACAGGAGCGCCTAAAATTCGAGCAATGCAGATTATTGAAGAACTCGAAGGTGCACCACGCGGAGCGTACTGTGGCTCAATGGGTTATTTTAATTTCGATGGTACGGGTTCTTGGAACATTCTGATTCGTTCTATTCAAAAATTCCAAGATGAGGTTTCACTTTGGGCTGGCGGTGGAATTACCATTGCATCAGAGTGTGAGGCTGAATACCAAGAATGCTTTGACAAGGTCTCAGCACTTCTTACTTTACTCAATACCTTTGTACAAACGGACGCTGAATAGCCTCCACAATAAAAAAGTGAACCTTCACATCAGTGAAGGTTCACTTTTCAAAGATCAAAACTGTTGAAAGTTTATTTTAAAATATCATTTTTCAATGTATCGACTAAGCGTTGATTTTGTTCATCAGTTCCAACCGTGATACGTAAAAACTGGTTAATACGCGGTTTATTGAAATAACGCACAATAATGCCTTGTTCACGTAATTCAGCCGCTAATTCACCTGCATCTTTGCTAGGCAATGATGCAAAGATAAAGTTGGCACTTGATGGCAAAACGTTAAAGCCCAGCGCGGTCAGTTGTTCAACCAAATGTTCACGGCTTTGAATCACTTTTTGATTTTGTGCTTCGAAATAAGCTTGATCTTCAAATGAAGCGACCGCAGCAGCTATCGCAAAACGGTCCATCGGATAAGAGTTAAAACTGTTCTTCACCGCTTCAAGTGCCGCAATCAAATGTGGTTGAGCAATCGCAAAACCAACACGTAAACCTGCCAGTGAGCGAGACTTAGACGTAGTTTGGCACACCACCAAGTTCTCATACCTTTCCACCAAACTGACTGCCGATTCAGCACCAAAGTCTACATAAGCTTCATCAATGACCACCACTGAATTTGGGTTGGCTCGAAGTACTTCCTCAATTGCAGCTAAACCAATATCAATACTGGTTGGCGCATTTGGATTGGTGATAATTATGCCGCCATTGGCTTGTTTATAGTCATCCACCACAATTTCAAAGTCATCATTGAGTGGCAAAATTTTGGTTTTGACCCCAAAGAATTGGCTATAAACAGGATAGAAGCTATAGGTAATATCGGGGTAAAGTAAAGGCAGCTCTTGCACAAAAAAAGCTTTAAAAATATGCGCTAAGACCTCATCTGAACCATTGCCGACAAAAACATTTTCAACCGCAACATTTTGTTGTTTCGCAATCGCCTGCTTTAACGCAGAAGCATCTGGATCTGGATATAAACGCAATACATCTGCAGAGTTTTCCAAAACCGCTTGAACAGCCTCCACCACTTTTGGTGAGGGTGGATATGGGTTTTCGTTGGTATTGAGCTTCAATAAATTTTGAATTTTCGGTTGTTCGCCTGGCACATACGGTTCTAATTCACGTACTTCAGGACTCCAAAAACGCATTTGTTCTGTAGTAATGTTAGACATTGTCTATCTCATTTATGCACTCAACTTACTTTTATGTAAGCCCTCTCCTTCTAGGAGAGGGTTTGGGAAAGGTTTATGATGTCCCAAACTGAATTAAATATTTTCCCCTCTCCTAACCCCTCCCTATGGGAGAGGAACATTCATTACTGAACAAATGAGGGATCTAAATTTATATTATTGATAACGATAACGTGCCGAACGCGCATGCGCATCTAAGTTTTCCTGCTGCGCTAAGATATCCGCGGTTTTCGCCAAAGTTTTCACACCTTGCTCAGAGCACATAATCAAACTTGAACGCTTTTGGAAATCATATACACCCAACGGGGATGAAAAGCGTGCTGTACCTGAAGTTGGTAAAACGTGGTTTGGCCCTGCACAATAGTCGCCGATTGCCTCTGGGGTATAACGCCCCATAAAGATTGCGCCTGCATGGCGAATATCCTCTGCCATTTCCTGCGCTTCATCTAGGCAAAGCTCTAAATGCTCAGGTGCAACTTGATTAATTAAATCAATGGCTTCTTGACGGTCTTTGACCAATACCAAAGCCCCACGATTTGCAATTGAAGTGCGCGCAATTTCAGCTTTTGGTAATATGGCTAAATGCGCTTCAATAGCCAGTTCTACTTCATTTAACAACTGCTCATCTGGTGTAATAAACACTGCTTGTGCCACAGTATCGTGTTCAGCTTGGGACAATAAATCCATTGCCAGCCACTGCGCATTATTCGCGCCTTCGGCATAAACTAAAATTTCAGACGGCCCTGCAATCATGTCGATACCGACTTGTCCGAATACTGCACGTTTCGCAGCCGCGACAAAACGGTTGCCCGGCCCTGTAATCTTATCTACCGCTGGAATCGTTTCTGTACCATAGGCTAAAGCCGCAACCGCTTGTGCCCCACCAATGGTAAAGACACGGCTGACACCAGCCAAATAAGCGGCTGCTAATACCAAAGGATTCAACTCACCATTCGGTGCAGGCACGACCATAATAATTTCAGGTACACCCGCCACATGCGCAGGTACAGCATTCATCAGTACAGAAGACGGATAAGATGCCAAACCACCAGGTACATAAATACCAACGCGATCTAAAGGCGTTACTTTTTGCCCAAGTGTGTTCCCCAAGGCATCCACATAGATCCAGCCTTCTTGTTTTTGCGCTTGGTGAAACTCACGAATGCGGTTTGCAGCAAGCTCTAACGCCTCGCGGACTTCGGTACTCAAACCCTCAAAAGCGGTTTTTAATTGTTCTTGAGTCAGTTCTAAATCGGAGAATTGATGCGCGGGATGTCGATCGAACTGTTGAGTGAGTTTAAGAACATGAGCATTACCATGCTGACGAACATCAGCGATGATTTGATCTACGGTTTTTAAAAGTTCTGGGTCACTCACGGTTTCAAAAGCCAACAAATCAGCAAAGACTTGTTTAAAGTTCTGATCTTGAGTCGATAAACGTCGCATCAATTTATCCACAATGAAAATAAAGGGAAGCTTTAGTTTACCTTGTTTCCTGTATTTTGTGGGCAACAATCCTCCAGCTAAACACGGAGTGTAATGAAAAATTACTTTTAACTTCATCGGGAAATGAATCTGATTCAATATTTTTAAACTAGAATTACCAAACATGACTAAAAAACAGGCAAAACGAGATGACCCTCACGGACATAGCCACCTACTTTTCAACGGGACAATTTAGCCGAATCCAACAGTATTTTTCAGAAACCATTACATGGGAAATTGTGGGCGAACAACCGCTTTCAGGTTTTGATCAAGTACTCAAGCATTGCCAGTCTATCGAACATTATTTTACGACGGTCACGCATGAGTTCCATATTCAAGCAATTCATCAAACAGGTCATCATGTGATTGTTCAAGGTGAAGCGCAATTTCATGACACCCAGTAGACATCGCGAATTTCTGCTTGTGATGTCTATACTTTTAACAATTTGAATCAACTGGCCCAAATTCAATCCTATTGTATTTCAATCCAATAGAAATATTAAAAAACGAGCAGGTACAAAAAAACCGCCATCATCGATAGCGGTTTCTTTAAATAAAAAAGATCAACTTATTTGTTTTTTAACGCTTCACGTTCAGCGACTGCTGTTTCTAACTGTGCAAGAATTGGGTTTAACAATGCTTGCTTACGTTTGAAACTTGCCTTGTTCACGATCAGACGTGAAGACACTTTACAAATTTCTTCCAAAGGTTCTAAACCATTGGCACGTAAAGTATTCCCCGTATCGACCACGTCAACAATGTAATCACCTAAACCCACCAACGGTGCAAGTTCCATTGAACCGTACAACTTAATCACATCAACTTGCTCACCTAAGCTTGCATAGTACTGACGGGTTAAGTTTACGTATTTGGTGGCAATTTTTAAACGACCTTTGGGACGCTCCATGCCAACTTTGCCTGCAGTCATCAGTTTACATACTGCGATTTTTAGATCGAGTGGTTCATAAACGTTTTGCGCGCCATGTTCCATCAGCACGTCTTTACCCGCAACACCAATATCAGCCGCACCATTTTCCACATAGGTAGGTACGTCAGAAGCACGTAAAATTAAAATACGGACTTGTTTATGGGTGGTTGGGAAAATTAACTTACGTGATTTATCAGGATCTTCCAGTAAGTTAATTCCAGCCGTTTCAAGTAAAGGCAGGGTTTCTTTTAAAATACGACCTTTACTCAATGCCAATGTTAAACCATGATCAAAATTGCCCATTACGTCAAAATTTGGATCATCGTTTCTCATATCGCTCATGAACTTACTCGCTTAATTTGGGCGCCTATACCTTGTAATTTCGCTTCGACATCTTCATAACCGCGGTCAATATGATAGATACGATCAATCAGCGTCTCACCATCCGCAGCAAGTGCAGCTAACACCAGCGAGAAAGAAGCGCGTAAATCTGTTGCCATCACAGGTGCCGCAGAAAGTTTCTCTACACCCGTCACGACAGCATCATTACCTTCGACCTGAATATTGGCACCCATACGTGACAATTCAGGTACGTGCATAAAACGGTTTTCAAAAATCGTTTCAGAAATAGTAGCAAAACCACGACCAATCGCATTAACCGCCATAATCTGTGCTTGCATATCAGTTGGGAAGTCCGGATGTGGAAGCGTTTGGAAACTCACTGCTTTCGGGCGTTTACCCATCATATCCAGTTCAATCCAATCATCACCACGGGTCACTTCCGCGCCCATTTCTTCAAACTTTTCCAAGACCGATTCCATCAAAGTTGGATCAGTATGTGTAGTTTTTACACGACCACCCGTAATAGCTGCAGCAGCCAAATACGAACCTGTTTCAATACGGTCAGCAACCACAGCATATTCACAGCCATGTAGTTTTTCAACACCTGTGACCACTAAGGTATCCGTATCTAAACCTTCAATTTTTGCACCCATCGCGATCAACATTTTCGCAAGGTCCGTAATTTCAGGTTCACGTGCCGCATTACGAATCGTAGTCACACCTTCTGCCAATGCCGCAGCCATTAAGATATTTTCGGTACCACCCACGGTCACCATATCAAAAACGACTTCACCACCTTTCAGACGGCCATCAACTTTAGCGTGTACATAACCCGCTTCAACTTCAATCTCTGCACCTAAAGCTTCTAAAGCTTTTAAATGTTGATCGACTGGGCGCGAGCCAATCGCACATCCACCCGGCAAAGACACTTTTGCACTACCATAGCGCGCCACCAATGGGCCCAGCACTAAAATAGATGCACGCATGGTTTTCACCAACTCATACGGTGCAAACTGATTGTCCAGTGTTGAGGTATCCGCAGTAACCGTGTCGCCTTCGTAGGTCATGGTAATGCCTAGACCACCAATCAACTGCACCAAGGTATTTACATCTTTTAAATGCGGTACGTTGGTGAGCTTGGTTGGAGTCTCAGGCAAAATCATTGCTGCAAGCAACGGCAAGGCAGCATTTTTAGCACCCGAAATACGAACTTCGCCTTCGAGCTTAGTGCCACCTTGAATTAAAAATTTATCCATCTAATTTTAAGCTCCGAATAAGCTTGCTTTACGCCATTCTTCTTTAGTCATTGCACGAATAGTCACCGCATGCACTTCGCCACTTGCGATATAAGAATTTAATGGTGCATAAACAGCTTGCTGACGTGCAACAGGACGTTTGCCTTCGAATTGGTCGTCGACAATACGTAAGTCAAACTTTCCGCCTTGCCCACTAACTGCAACTTCAGCTTCAGGAAAAGCAGCTTTTAAAATTTCAGTGAGCTGTTCACTATTCATCACAAAGACCTCTTATAGGACCAACGGTGTAAAAACCTGCCATTTTACTATAAATCTGAAAAATAAATCATAAACCCGCACACTTTATATATAAAAAAAAGAGGTTTTAAAAAACCTCTTTTGCATAAAAATCAAACTAAATGGCGATCGGTTGGTAAACCTGCTGCATTTTACGGTGCTTATCGAGCTGTCTTTTTAGTTTTTCTGATAATTTTTTAATCGACGTATACATATCATCTGCTGAAGCCTGAGCAAAAAATTCAATGCCCGGTAAACGGATAATTGCTTCTGCAATATGATTGCTACTGCCTTTTTTAGTATGCTTATCGACCTGATGATCCTTGGTCAATTTCACCTGCATACTGTTCACCTGATCAATATGCTTGGTCATTTCTGCAAATTTGCAGCGAATGGTATCTTCAATAGCTGGGGTAATGCTCAAATGATGTCCACGAATTGTTATTTGCATATATCTATCCCTCACCTTCATTAGGATTAATGAGGAAAAGCCAAGACGATTTAATGACTGCAAAATAACCAGCGCGCATAGAAACATCAAATCATTTTCGCCATTCCTTAAAGAAAAAAGAGGTTCATTATGTTGTCATAATGAACCTCTAGAATAGTCAGATTTTAAATTTTAGATCAAGACTTTTCGTTCAGAAGATGACGGAATATGTAACGATTCGCGATACTTTGCCACTGTCCGACGCGCTACATCAATTCCATCGTCCTTTAACAGATTGGCAATTGCGTTATCAGACAAAGGCTTACGTGCATTCTCTTCAGCAATCAATTTTTTAATCTTGGCGCGAATTGCAGTTGAAGATGCTTCACCGCCTGACGTAGTCCCCACATGGCTTGAAAAGAAATATTTCAACTCGAACAAGCCGCGTGGCGTCAGCATATATTTGTTGGTGGTCACCCGAGAAACGGTCGACTCGTGTAATTCTACCTCTTCTGCAATATCCCGAAGTACCAAAGGCTTCATCCCTTCAGCACCAATTTCTAAAAATGCACGCTGATGTTCAATGATACACGTCGCCACTTTCAGTAAAGTTTTATGGCGTTCATCGACACTTTTAATAAAGTTCTTCGCATCCAACATTTGATTACGTAAGTACTGATTATCTTCACTTTGATCAGCACGCTTAATCATATTGGCATAAAACGAGTTCACACGAAGTTTTGGCATCACATCAGGATTTAAAGCCACTTGCCATTGTTCGTTTTTCTTCATTACTACGACATCAGGAATTTGATAATCTGAGTCTTTATCTTCAAACTCAAGCCCTGGATGCGCTTTTAGGGTTTTCAATAAATCAACCGCGCACTTGAGCTGCTCTTGATTTAAACCCGTTTGTTTAATCAGTTTCGCTAGTTCATTGCTGATCAATAGTTCATAGTTTTTCAGCAGATTCATGGCATCATTTCGACATGCGGTCTGCATCGGCAAGGCTTCCAACTGTACCATTAAGCACTCTGCAAGATTCCGCGCCCCAACGCCAAGTGGGTCTAAACGCTGAATATGCTTGAGCACTACAACCACTTCGTCATCTTCGACTTCGTCGTCATAATCCATGCTGGTTAAAAGATGTTGAACTGAAGTCGTTATTTCTGAAATATCACTGTCTAAAAAACCTTTATCGTCCAACGAGTCAATAATGCAATAAGCAATCAACATATCTACTTGCGAAAAATGCAACAGATTGATTTGCTCCAACATATGCTCTTTTAAGCCCAAATGACCTTGGCGATTATCTTCTCGCTCTTCAAATTCTGCCGCGCCCAAACTGGTTGGTTGATGCGTATAGACATCATCCCAGTCAGTATCGACGGGTAAATCATCGGGTAAATGGTCGGCGTTGAGTTCGTTGGTTAAATCTTTCTTATCCTGTTCTTGCTCTTGCACACTGGATAAGCTTTCGATAGATGACTGTTCTTCTACTTTTTCTAAGAGTGGATTGCTGTCGAGTTGAATCTGAATTTCCTGTTCAAGTTCAAGGCTCGACAATTGAAGCAATCGAATAGCTTGTTGTAATTGGGGGGTTAGCGACAAAGAGTTCGAAACTTTCAATCCAACCGATAACTTCATAAAACTCTACTCATCAATACAACTATTTTTAAAGCACGCTTTATAAGCAATTTTTGTGCCGTTTTATTTTTTATAGCATAGAAAATTCAAAAAACCTACATTTTTTGAGCAGATTGTTTTTCATTTCCTACCTAGTTTTAGATTTTATGGATGTATTAATGCATATCAATTATTGAAAAGGATCATTAAAACCTTCACACAGTCTAAAGTTACACGAAACACTGCATCGGCTACTTTCACTTACTTACAAGAGTCCGTTAAATCAAAACATCGGTATCATTCTGCTTTGTTAGGCTAAAGCATAGACATTATTTAGGAGGTTTATATGACTCAAAAAGTATTGTCCATAACCTCAAATATAGGCGTAGAGCATGATGAGCTAATTCAGCCTCTCCATTTTCTACAGTCCAAAGGCATAGAATGCATTCATGCCGCGATTGAAGCTAGTGATGTTCGAACTGTCAAAATGGACTCAGACTCGGCAGCAAGCTATCCTCCAGACGTCGATTTGGATCATGTTCATTATGACGACTACGACTTGCTGATTATCCCCGGCGGTGCAGTTAATGCCGATCTATTACACCACCATCCTAAAGCGCTCGAAATTATCCAAAGTTTTAGCAACCAAGCCAAACCAATAGCTGTGATTTGTTATGCGCCTTTAGTTTTGATTAAAGCTGAACAGATTAAAACTAAGCATCTGACTTCGCATAAAAATATACGACTCGATCTGGAAAATGCAGGTGCTATATGGGTCGATGAAGCCGTTCACACATGTAATGCAGGTGGTTGGACGCTCATCAGCTCACGTAGTTCAGAAGATCTTCCCGCTTTTAATCAAGTGATATTGAAAGAAATTGAATCCAATTCGTCCATTTAAGATGCCATAAAATAAAAAGAGCCTGATATTGATCAGGCTCTTTTATTCACTTTTTAAAAGTCACAGACTTTTTAAGTATTCAATAATTTCTACTTGTTCTGCCATTTCAGCCAGTTGAAGCGCAGTATATTCACCTCTGTAATAGACATTCGCACCTTTTTCAACCAGTAGTTTTACCACATCTAGATAGCCATTTTCAGCCGCCGCTTGCAGTGCGCTATAGCCTTCATCATCGGTGGAGTTCACATCTATACCATTAGCGAGACTTTTTTCCACTTCAGCGAGTTCACCTAAAGATGCCCAGTACACCAGTTCAGGTAAATGCAGTTCATCATCGTTTTCAGGAATTGGGGAGAATGAGTTGAGTTTCATATGTTATCTCTATTTAATAGCTTCTAATTATATCTTCTAGCTGTTTCCGTACCCTTTTCTGTTAACTGGTATGCTGCAGTATAACGTGTACGCCCCGGAACTGGTTCTAATAAACCACTGCTTACAAGACCTTGCAAAATTCTTTTCATTTTGTTTTCCGATTTAATAAAACAAATATCTCGAGCATGTCTATTAGCAATTTCCTGATTTTTTAGTAAATATAAAAGGATTGACTCTTCAGGGCTTGCTAAAGGCTCATGTTTCAAAATTACTTTTACATAATTACCATCTTGAATGATTTCAGGCATTTTCAATTTTAAATTTCTCATAGACTCAAATGCAGTATTTAAGCCTTCACCAATATCTTTATTTGGTGGATCCGGAAATTTATTTATAAGCCTTACTAATCCAGGGTTTCTCGCATATCTCTCTGTTAAAATATTATTTGGTGTAATATGCCCAGGTAGTTTACCAGGACTCCAAACCTCTACTCTATTATCAAAAATGCGAATATGAATATCTTCAGAAATAGAATAATCTCTATGAATTAATGCATTTGTAATAATTTCATGTATAGCTTCTTGTGGATATTTAACAGAAACCAAACCATCTGAAGTCTGTAATCTAACAGATTCAACTATTCGGACTGTATCTACTACAGCCTTAAAGACCTGCTTATATACGTTTCCATCTATTGAAATTGGTTGAAAGTCCAACTCTTCACGATGACCATCCTCATCAGAGGTTTTATATTTATAGATTTTTAGTCCACTCCTCTTAGGCAATATTGCTTGCGGTTCCTCAGCAAAAAGTAGTATTGATAAAACTGTTGGCTTACCATTTTGTATAACCATCTGTTTCTTTAACCATACTTCAGGTTCTGCATTTGGAATTACATTAAGTAGAAAACCAATAATTTCTTCGGAATTTGTTACAAACTCTAGAGGACAATTTACTAAATCAGTTTCAAATGAAATAATTCCCTTGTCTCTACGAAGCGTTTGTAATCTTTCCTCATCTTCAATAGGAAGACTCTGTGCACCTCGTCGTATATATACTTTTCCATCATTAGCAACTTTCAAATCTCTAGATTTATTAATAGTTACTTTAAAAACAAGTCCATTATAAGATTCTGATTTCAAAAACTCACACTCGATATCACCACCTAAAGGGAATATTTGATCTAAAACTTGAATATGTGAGTTAGCACTTTCTATATTATCAAAACCTACCCATTGTCTTGGGTTATCTTCAATTCCAATTAATAACTCACCACCTTCTGCATTTGCAAAAGCTGCTATAGATTTTGTTAACTTTGCTGGGCTTTGTTGCACAAACCTATCTGTAAAGGGTTTTTCAGCGATATAATTTTCAAATGAAGAAGCCTACACACAAAATCTACCGCACAACCAATTGGCCCGCATATAACCGAGCACTCATGAGTCGCGGAAATATTGCCATTTGGTTTGATCCTGCTACGCAATGGTATGCGCCATCAAAAGGCAAACAAGGGCGAAATCAAACCTACTCCGACGCAGCCATCCAATGCTGCTTAATGATTAAATCCTTATTCCGTCTGTCTTTACGTATGGTCACTGGCTTTGTGCAAAGTCTGATTAAACTTTGCGGATTAAATTGGATAGCTCCAGATTACACCACGCTTTGTAGAAGACAAAAGCATATTGATATTGTAATCAGCTACCAAAAAAGTAGCGATGGGCTGCATCTACTCATGGACTCTACAGGCATGAAGTTTCTAGGTGAGGGCGAATGGAAACGCAAGAAACATGGACCTGAATATCGTCGCCAATGGCGTAAACTTCATATTGGTATAGATGCTAAAACCCTACAAATACGAGCAGTTCAGCTTACAACCAATAATGTCAGTGATTCACAGGTGCTTGGTGATTTACTTAATCAGATTCCACAAGATGAGCAGATTAACTGTGTTTATACCGATGGAGCTTATGACACCAAGCAATGCCGTCAGGTCATTGCAGATCGGCAAGCGCATGCGGTGATTCCACCTAGAAAAAATGCGAAACCATGGAAAGATACAAAGAGTAGCTCGCTAGAGCGAAATGAATTACTTCGAACAATTAAACGTTTAGGCAGGACACTATGGAAAAAATGGTCAGGCTATCATCGTCGAAGTTTGGTTGAAACTAAGATGCATTGCATCAAATTATTAGGAGATAAACTCAGTGCAAGGAGTTTTGATAGCCAAGTGAATGAGATCCATGCACGTGTAGCAGTCCTTAACAGATTTACGGAATTAGGTCGACCACTTACCCAAGTTACGCCTTAAATTTGGCTCAATTAGGGGCGCTTTGCATTTCAAATCTTTGTGCAACAAAGCCACTTTGCTGGAGAAATTCGAATAGACTTAAAATCTAAAAAATGCCCTTCGCTTAATGTAAGTAGCTGCTCCACTTCCTTACTAGAAATTTTTATAGTATCCAAGATCTTATCAACATATTTTTCGGTTATAGCCATCTTATGTAAATTTTAATAATTTTAAAAGCCCCTTTATGGAGGCTTCTTTTTCATTTTATACTCTAGAAATAGCTGACTGACTTGCACCAATCTTTTCGGATTCATCCTCATGCATAATCAGCGCAACCGCAATAGCAGTAATCAACACAGGTAAACCCACAGCCATAAAGTTATAGTGGGCAGGCAAATTCATACCCAACAAACTCCCGATTAAAATTGGTCCAATGATTGCACCCATACGGCCAATCGCAGACGACCAACCAATCCCCGTTGAACGAACAGCAAGTGGATAGTACTGAGCGACATAGCTATAAAGCAGCATTTGCGAACCAATGGATGCAGCACCCGCCAAGAATACTAAAATATATAAAAGGAATTGATTCGATTGAAAGCCCATCAAGCTCATCACAACAGCACCCATCATCCCCAAGCACATCAGAACAGGTTTCAAATGGAAGCGATCTGCCAAGATCCCTCCACCCACAATACCAATCACAGCACCAATGTTCATCACCATCATAAACATCAAGCTATTGTCCATTGAGTAACCTGCTGCCATCATTAACTTCGGCAACCAACTGCTTAAAGCATACATAGTCAGTAAGCAGGTGAAGAACGCCAGCCAAAATAACAAGGTATTTACTGCGCGCCCACGTTTAAATAAGCTCACAACATTTGCAGACTCTGGCACATCAACCTGATGCAACTCAAAAGTTGTATCTTCTTTTACTATCACTGTTGGTGCTAAACGACGAACAATTTTACGTGCTTCCGCCTGACGGTTTTGTTGCACAATAAAAGTCAAAGACTCGGGCAAAAACTTCCAAATAACAGGTAATAACAACAATGGAATACCGGCAATAAAAAACATAATTTGCCAACCAAAACTTGGAGTAAACCACGCACCTAACAATGCAGCCATTACACCACCCACAGCATAACCACTAAACATCGTAGTCACCAAAGTACTACGCATTTTTTGTGGTGCATACTCAGATGTCAGCGCAACAAGGTTTGGCATTACCCCGCCAATTCCAAGTCCCGCAAGGAAACGTAAAACCGCAAATTCTGTTGGGTTTGATGCAAAACCACCTGCACAGGTAAGCCCGCTAAAAAGCACAATACAGATCATAATGACTTTTTTACGGCCAATTTTATCCGCCAAAGAGCCAAATATCATTGCACCAAACATCATGCCGGCTAGGGCAGTACTGGCTAGCATTCCCGCCTGTACAGCACTTAAGCCCCAGTCTTCCATTAATAATGGCAATACCACACCATTAATTGCCAAATCATAACCATCAAATAAAATAATTAGCAAACACCAAGCAATAACTTGAAAATGGAAACCGGAAAATTTTGCACGATCAATAATATCATTCACATTAACTGCTTTAGCTGACATTATTCACCTCCTATGAGCTATTGTTTCATTGCACTTTAACTAGCGCCCTTCAGTTTTTATAATGTGCTAATTTAGCCAAAACAGAAGTCATTCACCAAAGTAATTTGGTGTTATATTCACACAATTTATAGCAATATAAAAATTCAACATTAGTCTAAATAAGTGATTTAATTCTCATTAAAAATAAATAAACTAACTATTAATATTTGGTTTTCTTATAAAAAATAAAATAAAACTTAACAATAAAACCTAAAGTAAATTAGATATAAATATAGTATTTAGTTCATAGTAAAAATTAACTAAAAATAGAAATAAAAATAGAAAATTTAATTTAAATAATAATTATGACTATTTAGGATATTTTATTTAATTACGATAAACCTCAATTAGACGATTGATTCGTTTATTTTTTAATCTTCCTTGCATAAAAAAATCCCCCTCTGCATTAAGCGGAGGGGGATTTGAATTAATGAGCTGGCGATGACTTACTCTCACATGGATAACTCCACACTACCATCAGCGCTAAGAGGTTTCACTTCTGAGTTCGGGAAGGGATCAGGTGGTTCACTCTTGCTATTGTCGCCAGCACAACTGTTTATGACTATTCGTTTGGTCTTATTTACACATTGTGTATGCCTAACTTTCATCAAATGAGTTATTAACAGAATATCTGAGTTAATTTAATTTGCACATTGTACTTAGCTTTATAACTAAATCAAGTTGTTTGCAGTGATTTGAACCACAACACCAACTGTTTGGGTGTTGTATAGTCAAGCCTCACGAGCAATTAGTATTGGTCAGCTTCACATATCACTATGCTTCCACATCCAACCTATCAACGTCGTAGTCTTCAACGGCTCTTTAGAGGACATAAAGTCCTAGGGAAATCTTATCTTGAGGTAGGCTTCCCGCTTAGATGCTTTCAGCGGTTATCCCTTCCGAACATAGCTACCCGGCGATGCGACTGGCGTCACAACCGGTACACCAGAGGTTCGTCCACTCTGGTCCTCTCGTACTAGGAGCAGATCCTCTCAAATTTCCAACGCCCACGGTAGATAGGGACCGAACTGTCTCACGACGTTCTAAACCCAGCTCGCGTACCTCTTTAAATGGCGAACAGCCATACCCTTGGGACCTGCTTCAGCCCCAGGATGAGATGAGCCGACATCGAGGTGCCAAACACCGCCGTCGATATGAACTCTTGGGCGGTATCAGCCTGTTATCCCCAGAGTACCTTTTATCCGTTGAGCGATGGCCCTTCCATACAGAACCACCGGATCACTAAGACCTACTTTCGTACCTGCTCGACTTGTGGGTCTCGCAGTTAAGCGCGCTTTTGCCTTTATACTCTACGCGTGATTTCCGACCACGCTGAGCGCACCTTCGTACTCCTCCGTTACTCTTTAGGAGGAGACCGCCCCAGTCAAACTACCCACCAGACATGGTCCTCGTCCCGGATAACGGGACAGAGTTAGAACCTCAATATTACCAGGGTGGTATTTCAAGATTGGCTCCACCGAAACTAGCGTCTCGGTTTCAAAGCCTCCCACCTATCCTACACAAGTAAGATCAAAGTTCAATGTCAAGCTGCAGTAAAGGTTCACGGGGTCTTTCCGTCTAGCCGCGGGTACACCGCATCTTCACGGCGAATTCGATTTCACTGAGTCTCTGCTGGAGACAGCGCCCCCATCATTATGCCATTCGTGCAGGTCGGAACTTACCCGACAAGGAATTTCGCTACCTTAGGACCGTTATAGTTACGGCCGCCGTTTACTGGGGCTTCGATCAAGAGCTTCGCTTACGCTAACCCCATCAATTAACCTTCCAGCACCGGGCAGGCATCACACCCTATACGTCCACTTTCGTGTTTGCAGAGTGCTATGTTTTTAATAAACAGTTGCAGGGGCCTGGTTTCTGTGGCTGCCAATAGCTCAAGGAGTAAATCCTATCACCGTCGGCAGCGTACCTTCTCCCGAAGTTACGGTACCATTTTGCCTAGTTCCTTCAGCAGAGTTCTCTCAAGCGCTTTGGTCTACTCGACCTGACCACCTGTGTCGGTTTCGGGTACGATTCCTATGTAACTGAAGCTTAGAGACTTTTCCTGGAAGCATGGTATCAGCCACTTCACTGTACAAGTACAGCTTGCTATCAGTTCTCAGCATAGAGTACCCCGGATTTGCCTAAGATACATGCCTACAACCTTCCACCTGGACAACCAACGCCAGGCTGACTTAACCTTCTCCGTCCTCTCATCGCATTACATAGAAGTATTGGAATATTAACCAATTTCCCATCGACTACGCCTCTCGGCCTCGCCTTAGGGGTCGACTCACCCAGCCCCGATTAACGTTGGACTGGAACCCTTGGTCTTTCAGCGTGCGAGTTTTTCACTCGCATTGTCGTTACTCACGTCAGCATTCGCACTTCTGATACCTCCAGCATACTTCTCAATACACCTTCATCGGCTTACAGAACGCTCCCCTACCACTTGCAATAAATTGCAAATCCGCAGCTTCGGCATATAGTTTTAGCCCCGTTACATCTTCCGCGCAGGCCGACTCGACTAGTGAGCTATTACGCTTTCTTTAAAGGGTGGCTGCTTCTAAGCCAACCTCCTAGCTGTCTATGCCTTCCCACATCGTTTCCCACTTAACTATAATTTTGGGGCCTTAGCTGGCGGTCTGGATTGTTTTCCTCTTGACTACGGACGTTAGCACCCGCAGTCTGTCTCCCGGATAGTACTCATTGGTATTCGGAGTTTGCATCGGTTTGGTAAGTCGGGATGACCCCCTAGCCGAAACAGTGCTCTACCCCCAATGGTATTCGTCCGAGGCGCTACCTAAATAGCTTTCGGGGAGAACCAGCTATCACCGAGTTTGATTAGCCTTTCACCCCTATCCACAAGTCATCCCCTGGCTTTTCAACGACAGTGGGTTCGGTCCTCCAGTTAGTGTTACCCAACCTTCAACCTGCTCATGGATAGATCACCCGGTTTCGGGTCTACACCCAGCAACTAAACGCCCTATTAAGACTCGATTTCTCTACGGCTCCCCTATGCGGTTAACCTCGCTACTGAATGTAAGTCGCTGACCCATTATACAAAAGGTACGCAGTCACCGAACAAGTCGGCTCCCACTGCTTGTATGCATGCGGTTTCAGGATCTATTTCACTCCCCTCACAGGGGTTCTTTTCGCCTTTCCCTCACGGTACTGGTTCACTATCGGTCAGTCAGGAGTATTTAGCCTTGGAGGATGGTCCCCCCATATTCAGACAAGGTTTCACGTGCCCCGCCCTACTCGACATCATCATATAAGCCCTTTCGTGTACAGGACTATCACCCACTATGGTTGCACTTCCCAGAGCATTCCACTAGAACTTATATGACTTAATGGGCTTTTCCCCGTTCGCTCGCCGCTACTGAGGGAATCTCAATTGATTTCTTTTCCTAAGGGTACTGAGATGTTTCACTTCCCCTCGTTCGCCTCGTATGACTATGTATTCATCATACGATACCTGCCTTATGACAGGTGGGTTTCCCCATTCAGAAATCTCCGGATCACAGGATATTTGCCGCCTCCCCGGAGCTTATCGCAGGCTATTACGTCTTTCATCGCCTCTGACTGCCAAGGCATCCACCACATGCACTTAATTACTTGACTATACAACCCCAAACAGTCGTAGTACCTACAAGTAGTACTAGGACAGATCGATTGCTCGATCATACAGTTTGTTGTTCTGTGTACTTAAACACTGTACAGCTTCAATTCAATTCACATACCAAAACGCTTGATTCAGTTAATTTCGCTAGTAACTCATTTCTTCAATCTTCATCAATCAGTAATAAATCACTGTTAATGTCGATCTTAAAAACGAGTATGAACAAATTATTTCAACTCAAATATATTCTGTTAATGATTTTTCCAGCCTTCGTCAGGTCAGGAAACTGCGATAAATCACAGAAGTTAATAAGCTTTAACTTACTAAGTTCTATAATCTATGGTGGAGACTAGGAGAGTCGAACTCCTGACCTCCTGCGTGCAAAGCAGGCGCTCTACCAACTAAGCTAAGTCCCCAGCTTATCAATAAGTCAATGTCTCTGTTTTTCTGTATTCAGCATTGAACAATGCTTGTTAGTCAGATTTGGTGGGTCTGACAAGACTTGAACTTGTGACCCCACGCTTATCAAGCGTGTGCTCTAACCAACTGAGCTACAGACCCTCAGATACATCGTCATGAAGAACAACTTGTTGTGGATTCTTACCAATCGTCAATCTTTCGTTAAGGAGGTGATCCAGCCGCAGGTTCCCCTACGGCTACCTTGTTACGACTTCACCCCAGTCATCGGCCACACCGTGGTAAGCGTCCTCCTTGCGGTTAGACTACCTACTTCTGGTGCAACAAATTCCCATGGTGTGACGGGCGGTGTGTACAAGGCCCGGGAACGTATTCACCGCGGCATTCTGATCCGCGATTACTAGCGATTCCGACTTCATGGAGTCGAGTTGCAGACTCCAATCCGGACTACGATCGGCTTTTTGAGATTAGCATCCTATCGCTAGGTAGCAACCCTTTGTACCGACCATTGTAGCACGTGTGTAGCCCTGGTCGTAAGGGCCATGATGACTTGACGTCGTCCCCGCCTTCCTCCAGTTTGTCACTGGCAGTATCCTTAAAGTTCCCGGCTTAACCCGCTGGCAAATAAGGAAAAGGGTTGCGCTCGTTGCGGGACTTAACCCAACATCTCACGACACGAGCTGACGACAGCCATGCAGCACCTGTATGTAAGTTCCCGAAGGCACCAATCCATCTCTGGAAAGTTCTTACTATGTCAAGACCAGGTAAGGTTCTTCGCGTTGCATCGAATTAAACCACATGCTCCACCGCTTGTGCGGGCCCCCGTCAATTCATTTGAGTTTTAGTCTTGCGACCGTACTCCCCAGGCGGTCTACTTATCGCGTTAGCTGCGCCACTAAAGCCTCAAAGGCCCCAACGGCTAGTAGACATCGTTTACGGCATGGACTACCAGGGTATCTAATCCTGTTTGCTCCCCATGCTTTCGTACCTCAGCGTCAGTATTAGGCCAGATGGCTGCCTTCGCCATCGGTATTCCTCCAGATCTCTACGCATTTCACCGCTACACCTGGAATTCTACCATCCTCTCCCATACTCTAGCTTCCCAGTATCGAATGCAATTCCTAAGTTAAGCTCAGGGATTTCACATCCGACTTAAAAAGCCGCCTACGCACGCTTTACGCCCAGTAAATCCGATTAACGCTCGCACCCTCTGTATTACCGCGGCTGCTGGCACAGAGTTAGCCGGTGCTTATTCTGCGAGTAACGTCCACTATCCAAGAGTATTAATCTCAGTAGCCTCCTCCTCGCTTAAAGTGCTTTACAACCAAAAGGCCTTCTTCACACACGCGGCATGGCTGGATCAGGCTTGCGCCCATTGTCCAATATTCCCCACTGCTGCCTCCCGTAGGAGTCTGGGCCGTGTCTCAGTCCCAGTGTGGCGGATCATCCTCTCAGACCCGCTACAGATCGTCGCCTTGGTAGGCCTTTACCCCACCAACTAGCTAATCTGACTTAGGCTCATCTATTAGCGCAAGGTCCGAAGATCCCCTGCTTTCCCCCGTAGGGCGTATGCGGTATTAGCATTCCTTTCGGAATGTTGTCCCCCACTAATAGGCAGATTCCTAAGCATTACTCACCCGTCCGCCGCTAGGTCAGGTAGCAAGCTACCCTTCCCCGCTCGACTTGCATGTGTTAAGCCTGCCGCCAGCGTTCAATCTGAGCCATGATCAAACTCTTCAGTTAAAATCATTAGTAGCTTATGGCTACAAATCTTGGCTCATCAATTTTCTGACAAATATTTCTCAAATAAACTTCGAGTAATTTTTACCATCAATCAATGAAATATTTTCGATCGATCAATCAGTAAAAATCCACACAAGTTGTTCTTCATAATCTCTTAATGATCTTCTCACTGATTCGTCATCAGCAAGCTAGGTCGGCTATACTACTCTCTTTCAAGAAGAAGTCAACTGGTTTTGTTAATTATTTTTAAACCTATTCAAGACTTCCAGATTCTACCGCTTGGGCTAAATCCTTGTTTCTCAACAAGTTTTAATCAACATCACCGCCGATGGATGTGCATTCTACAGCATTTCCAAACCAACACAACCCCCTTTATTCAATTATTTATAAAAAAACCTCCAACTGTTTACTTATTCAGCAAAATGTCGCTTTTTTACTAACATTTCTTAAAATTTGATTTAACAATGAGCAATAAAGAGCTGTTAAGATAGTTAAAAGATTATTTTTTTAATTCACCTGCTGATTATAAAGTTCCGGAACTCTTTTATATGCAACACATTCGCCACTTATGTGCTGGTCTACTCTTTGTAGGCTTTACAACATTTGCATTTGCTGAAGATGTAGCGCCTACAGCTGCCAGCGAAATAGATACCAGTGCTGATCCGCAAACAGCTCAATCTTCTTCGCTTAAAGAATTAAAGAATATTAAAGCAAAAGATTTAAAAGTAGATGCCAATGCAGCACAACCTGATAATGTAAAAGATCCGCTTCAACCTTTAAATAGACAAATTTTTGCCGTCAATGATGCTTTAGACCGTGCGATCGTTCGCCCAATTGCGGTTGAATATAAAGAAAAGATCCCTTCTCCGATTCGTGACTCTTATAGTGGCTTTCGTAAAAACCTCGGTGAACCTTGGAATGCGGTGAACCAACTTATACAAGGTCGTCCCGGCCGTGCCGCAAAAACTTTAGGTCGATTTACCATTAATACGGTAACTACTTTAGGTTTTGCAGATCCTGCTTCGCGCTTGGGTTTAGAAACTGAAGATGAAAACTTTGGTACGACTCTTGGCTATTGGGGGGTTCCATCTGGCCCATACCTAGTACTTCCTGTTTTTGGGCCAAGTACTTTCCGTGATGGTTTTGGCTTGGTTGTTGATGGCTATGCGCGCCCACAAAGATACATATTAGAAGATGAAGAAGGCCTGTATTGGGCGGAACAGACTTTACGTGGTATTGATGTGCGATCACAACTGATTGATATTGAGGGTGCGATTCAAGGCGACAAATATTCCTCAATTCGTGATATTTATTTACAACGTAAAAACTTCATTATTGCTGAGAAAAAAGGCCAAGAAGCTGAAGGAATGTTCATTGATGAGGTCGGTGATGATGATTCTTCTAGCTCTCCATCAACCAATGAATCGCATCAAATGTTAGATACGGAATAACAATGTATTGCAGCTAGAGTTGAATTTTTTTTCTCTAGCTGTAATTTGCTTGTTATAGTAAAGCAATAGCTTAATGCTAAGGATAAGCCATTTTTTTTATGTATTTCATTCAACCCTCTCGCCATATTCCATATTTAGAACAGGTGCTAGACACACTACCAAGTGTGCAAATGATTCGCATAGAAGACCTTGATCTTTATGACCCGACTATTATTGCTATTGCCGATATCCAAGATTATTTAGATTATAAATGGACTCTGCCCACCATTGTCCTTGCCTTTGAAAATGAAGGTAGTGCTTTAGCCCAAGCTTGGGAACTCGGTGCTTTAGCAGGTTGGATGTGGAATAAACTGCCCAGTAACCCACAGCAATCCTTACTCAAAATTGATGCTCAATATAAGCGTAATCAAGACAGTCGAGATTTACCTTCTGCAGCAGAGTTACAAAAGCGACTTTTGCCAAACGCTATAGAACTCCAAAACTACACCGTTGAAACGTTTTTTCAGCCTTCTGCTTATTTGTCTGGAGACTGGTTTGATTATTGGAAAATTAGCGATAAAGAAGTGATGTTCTATTTGGCTGATGTATCTGGTCATGGGGTCACCAGTAGCTTATTAACCTCTTGGATGGCGGCTTTTCATGGTCGCGCCAAAACACCGCGTGGGTTAATTAAGAAACTCAATGGCATGTTGGTTCAAGAGAATATTGAAAAGCACATCACCATGATTGCAGGGATTTTAAACCTCGAAACCCATCAACTTCGCTGGTCGAGTGCAGGACATTACCCCCCCGCAATTATCTTTGAGCCAAATCAAGCTCCTAAAATATTACATACCAGTAGTTTTCCTTTAGGCCTTACTGAAGAATTGGAAGTTGAAGAGCATGAATGTGTACTCAACCGTCATGCCCGCTTCATTATTTGTTCCGATGGCGCACTCGAACCTTTCAATGGCGGGCTGAATGATCAGTTCACACAATTGGTCTATCATTTGCAAAATCAATCCTTTGAAGCACCAGAGCATGTTGCAGACGATATTGCTATATTAAGTTTACGCCGAATGAATTAATCAAATTATCAATAACTTATTACAATATCCTATCTTCTAAGACTGTTAGATACTTGAGTAAGTATTTGCCCTATGGGATAATTTCCTATCCTTCTCTGCAAATGGCATTTATATGTCAACAGGTCATGTTGAATATGCAAGCTTGAATGGAACGCATATTTTTAAGCTTATTGGCGAAGTGCGTGCCCAATCTTGTATCAGTCTAGACAAACTTTTAAACCGTATTGAACAACAGTCAAATGTTGTTGGTGCAATCGTAGATTTAACCCAAACTACATTCATCGACAGCACTGTGTTAGGCATTTTGGCAAAGTTAGGCTTAAAGCTTAAACAGATCCATAATATCCAAGCTGTAATGTTGTCCACCAACTCTGATATCACTACCTTAGCCAACAGTATGGGGCTAGGGCAGGTTTTTGTGATTTTAAACTACTGTGGCGATCCAAACGTTTGTACCCTCGAACTGATGGAAGAACACATTACACATCGTAATATGTTAAACACCGTACTAGATGCGCATAAGACTTTGATGGAACTGAATCAAAGTAATCAAAATATGTTTGAACCGCTGGTCAAACAGTTGCAAAAAGAACAAGACAGCCTCGATCAAGTGTCACAGCAACAAAACGCATAACAACAAATTTTATAGGCCCATTTATGACTTTACTTTCTGTTGTACAGATGAACTCTCAAAATGACATTGAAGCAAACTTCCTTGTCATTGAGTCTCTCATTCAACAAAGTAAAGCAAATGGTGCTGAACTTATTGTATTCCCCGAAAACTTCGTTTGTTTTGCCGCAGGCAAACAACGTGAGACCGCTGCACAGTTTGAAGACATTCAAAAGCGTTTAGAAAATCTTGCTCATCAATATCAGATCTGGATCGTCGCAGGTACTCTCCCATGCCCGTTCCGTCCAGATGGTTCTGTTATTGAAGATGGTCGTGTTCGTACAGTCAGTCTTTGCATTAGCCCTGAACGTACTGAAGCACGTTATGACAAAATTCATTTGTTTGACGTACAAGTTGGCGATGCTGTGGGTGGCTACCAAGAATCTAAGTTTTTTGAACCTGGTACAGATGTCGTTGTGTCAAAAACACCTTTTGGTAATATTGGCTTAATGGTTTGCTATGACTTACGCTTTCCTGAACTGGCTTTAACTTTACGCGCGCGTGGTGCAAATATTTTAACTGCTCCTGCTGCATTTACCTACACTACGGGGCAAATGCACTGGCAGTTATTATTACAAGCCCGTGCGATGGATAGCCAAAGCATCGTGTTAGGCGCAGCGCAACAAGGCTGGCATGGTGAAAAAAGACAGACTTGGGGACATGCAGCAGCAACCAATAGCCGTGGTCAAGTTTTGGATTTAATTCTTAACCCGGGTGCACAGTTGATTACTGTACCTTTTGACTTGGCAGAACAAGCTCAAATCCGTGAAAGCATGCCGTTAATGCAACACCGAAAATTAGTGCAGTTTTAATCACGCTGCGATCGTTTAAGACAAGGTTATTCTTCGCACAAAAACTTCATATTGATTCACTGCTGCTCTTTCATTGAGTAGCTCTAGCACTCATAAAATGCATGACTCTATTTACCTTTAAAAATTAATAATATCCCGAATCGCTCTCAGTTTTCATTCACATCGACAAGCCCCGATCGCGAATGTTAAAAAACAATAGTAGACATCCATATCATTGATATTTAATAGACTAAACCTTCAACCTAATCGTAAGCACACTCTGTATAAATTTACAAAAACACTGCTTATTCTTTCTGCAATTTAGGACAGGATAAGGACTCAAATACAATATTCAGGGAATCACAATGTCTTTAGAAAAAGTAGTTTATACAGCACATGCTAAAGCGACAGGTGGCCGTGATGGTCGCGCAACCTCTTCTGATGGAATTTTAGATGTAAAACTCACCGTTCCTAAAGAAATGGGCGGCGCAGGTGGTGGAACGAACCCTGAACAGCTTTTTGCCGCAGGTTATTCTGCATGTTTTCTAGGTGCAATGAAGTTTGTTGCTAACCGTGACCAATTAAAAATTACACCTGATGTTTATATCGAAGGTGATGTAGGTATTGGCCCGATTCCAACAGGCTTTGGTATTCAAGTGACTTTAAATATTCATTTAGAAGGTTTAGAGCAAGCCGAAGCGCAAAAATTAGTGGATGCAGCACATATTGTTTGCCCTTATTCAAATGCAACGCGTGGCAATATTGATGTGACATTGAATGTGATTGTTTAAGTCATCTTTTCTATCCCGAAGTCATTGCTTTGGGATAGAGCTTTCATAACTTACAAGGGTTTGGAAATATCTTTTTAAATTTCTTTTGATCATCGATTTCATCTGCCAGCAAAATCAAATTTCCTTTTGGATCAAAATATGAAGTGCCTTGGAACACCGTGTATTGGGCAATATCAAAAATAGGGACATTTTGAAAAATAGGGTGCTGGGTACTGATCAAAGTATGTCTTTTTTTCGAATTTAATTGGCGAGCTGTGATTTTATTGTGTTTAGAATCAGTTTCAATTAAACAATTACTCTTCGTATCAATAGCGATAAATTCTTGAGTCACATCATCTTCTTGTTTATTTCTCGATAGAAAACTATGAGCCTGACATGGACTGCCACATGACATTTGAACATGATAATAATTTTGATTTAACCGCTCAATATTTGGTGATTTCATACCACCATAAACTTTTTCTTTCTTGCCATTGGTGTCTCTAATAACATCACAAGACCACTCCATTTCATCATGGCATTGTTTATAAACATTAAAAGTTTCATCTTTTGCAAAACTGAGTGGAATAAAAAATACCATACCACTCAGCACACCAAACAAGGCTAAGGATTTATTCATCATTATAAAGTTCTTTATTTTCATTCTAAAAGTAAAACGGACGCTGCCATACAAACACATCAGGTAATTTCAGGATAATACAACTACACGCATAACCCGTATCTACTAGTCGATATTCTATTATTCAGCCGCTTCATTGGTCACACGTAATACTTCTTCCAACGTAGTCTTCCCCGTCAACACTTTACGCAAACCATCATCACGAATAGAGCCTGAGTGTTGTCGGGCATAACTTTCTAATTCATATTCAGCGGCATTACCATGAACTAAACGACGCATTTGATCATCCACAGCGACAATTTCATAAATTGCCGTCCGTCCCGTAAAACCCGTATGTGAACAACGTTCACAGCCATTCGGTTGAGGTAACTGAAGTTCTGCTTTTGGGTTCAAATGCTGAAACAGTTGTGTTTCAAAAGTATCGGCTTCATGCCATGTCACACAATGGCTACATAAGGTTCGCACTAAACGCTGTGCAATGACACCAATCAAAGAACTCGACAGCAAAAATGGCTCAATGCCCATATCTTTTAAACGGGTCACCGCACCAATGGCCGTATTGGTATGCAGTGTAGATAAAACCAAATGCCCTGTGAGCGATGCTTGTACCGCAATTTCAGCCGTTTCCAAGTCACGTATTTCACCCACCATCACCACATCTGGGTCTTGACGCAGCATGGCCTTTAAGGCTCTCGCAAAAGTCATATCGACTTTGGTGTTAACTTGCGTCTGGCCAATCCCTTCCAGTTGATATTCAATCGGGTCTTCTGCGGTCAAAATATTTTTCGAACCATCATTGAGGTCCGAAAGTGCCGCATAAAGCGTTGTCGTTTTACCTGAACCTGTCGGCCCTGTGACCAAAATAATCCCGTGTGGACGATGTACCAATTGGGTTAAACGCTCATAGTCAGGTTTCAATAAGCCCAAATGAGTCATATTCAAACGACCGGCTTGTTTATCTAATAAACGCATCACTACACGTTCGCCATGTGATGAGGGCAAAGTCGATACACGCACATCGACTTCACGCCCAGCCAAACGCAGCGAAATACGTCCATCTTGTGGAATCCGTTTTTCTGCAATATCCAGTTTTGCCATGACTTTAATACGAGATACCAACAGCGGTGCGAGTTCACGGCGTGGCTGCACAATTTCACGTAATTGCCCATCGACACGTAAACGCACCGATAGTTTCTTTTCAAAGGCTTCAATATGAATATCGGATGCGCCAACACGAATGGCTTCAGACAATAATGCATTAATCAAACGAACAATTGGAGCATCATCTTCTTGATCCATCAGATCTTCAGCTTCAGGCACTTGGTCAGCTAAACTAAGTAAATCGGGATGATCTTCTAAACCTGCGGCCACTTGTTGTGATTCGCCACTATCCCCGGCATAACTACTGCTTAAAAGCTGGTGAAATTCTTCATCACTACACAGTTGATGTTGTGCTGCCACACCTAAAAAACGGCGTGCCTCTTGCAAAGCCAACAACGGCGTACTTTCACGGCGCACAATAAAGGCTTGATCGCCTTCGTAACGCAACAGCACGCCATGACGCTTCGCAAAACTATAGGGAATTTGTAATTGTTTAAGCACTTGCATCTTAAAATTATAATAATGATGAAAAATATTATTTTGAGTGTACTCTAAGCATATGACAGCGTGAAGTCTGTTTTTCACTGATTTGCAATATAAGGAAATGTGCTGTTGCCTAATATGAATGAACTGTTTGAATCGGATAGCCCCAATTTAAAATGGTGGGGGGAATACAACTTCGAGTTGAATCAAGCCCGTGCGTGGCAGTTCGGCTCATTACTTTTTCGCCTCACCCGCGGCCTACAAGAGTGGCGTTTAGAGTTCCATCGCCCTCAAGTTCAGTATGACTATGAGCAAAAATGGCATGCGATAGAAGACCCACATTTCGCCTTTCCACACCCCGTTGAAATTAAACGCTACATGTTTAAAAACACCCACCATACGATTCAACTGATGCCACGTTTGGCCGATCGTTCCGTGGTGATTAAACCTGTCGATCCGATTTATATTCCAGCGGGTCAGCGTGGGACGTTGTATATCAGCACCCCGTTATGGATTTCGGGTTTTATCGAAGGTCAGCGCGATCCCCTATTTGATATTCCTGTGATTTTACCCAAAGAAACGTGGTTTGGGCCAAACCACCGTACAGGTGAAATTGCCTACGCTACGGCTGTCGATGGTCGAACTGAATTGCATCAACTCAAACCACGTGCATTTCGTGCAGTGACGCCCATTGAGTTCCACAACACCAGCCATTTACAACTGCGCTTCGACCGCATGAACGTACCTGTTTCAGCCCTGCCTTTATTTTATAGTGAAAGTACGGGACGACTTTGGACATCACAAATTAAAGTCTTGCATGAAGGTGCCGATCGACCACCGCGAATTCGCATTGAAAACCGTACGCCTCCGCATGCAGGCAAAGTGATTTATGTACATCCACCGCGCTCTTCGGCGAGTGCGTTATTTAATATGTTTGATTCATTCTTCTAAGGGGGACATATGCCAAACTCAAATATTCCCCAAGAAATTACCAGTAGCCTAAAAGGTATTTTTACTAACATCAATACAGAACGATTAACAGAAATCTTAATTGCCGTAGTGCTGTGTTTTGTTGGGTTTCTCTTGGCACGTCTGGTTTCAAATACCTTTATCCGAACCATTGGCACCAAGTTTAACGCCCACCAACGACTGGTCTGGCGACGTGGTATTTTTTACTTTATTTTCCTAATTTTTGTGATGGCCAGCCTCAAAGAAGCTGGTTTTAAACTCAGTGTGTTTTTAGGCGCCGCAGGTATTTTGACGGTTGCTTTAGGTTTTGCCTCACAAACCTCTGCATCCAACTTAATCAGTGGATTGTTCCTGATTGGTGAAGGTTCTTTTGAAATTGGCGACACCATTTCAATCACCCTTATTCGCGGCAATACCATTGAAGGTGAAGTCATTTCAATTGACCTCCTCTCGGTTAAGTTACTCACTCAAGACAACATTTATGTACGACTGCCGAATGAACAACTGATTCGAGCGCCTGTTCACAACCTCTCTAAGTTCCCAATACGGCGTATTCCAATCACCCTAGCCATTAACTTTCATGAGAACATCATTAAAGTACGTGAAGTGCTGATTGATGTCGCCAATAAATATCCTTTGGTGCTGGCCGACCCTAAACCTGCCGTCACCGTCACCGCCTTTCGCGAATCTTCGATTGAGTTACTGTTTGCCGTGTGGTGTCAGCAAGAACACTTTTTGCAAGTGCGTGATGAAATGCAGGAACGTATTCGCAATGGTTTCTTAGATAACCAAATCGAAATTCCTGTGCCGAAAATGGGCTTTGTCGATCATCCGCTTTCGCGTCCTTTATCCAATGAAGAAATTGATCAATATGCCAATGCACAAGCCTTGAAACGAGAACCGAATATCAAATAAATCGTCTCAGCTCCTTATGATCCCTGCAGACATAAGGAGCTGAACTCGTTTAATTTTCCTTTTCCTCAAGTTCAGGCATCGGTGCAATATACGCAATTATTAACATCACCAAACCTGCACCTAAAAATGAAATCACGCGGGTGAGTGTCCCAATGTGAGATAAGTCAAACAAGACCAATTTCAGCGTCACCAAGACCAAAATACAGCCGCCGAAAATCCACAATGAACGCAGGTTGCGTTTGGTTGCCGTCAGCATGCAAATGAAAGCCAAACTAACCCAAAGCAAAGTAAAGCTGAGTTGCACCAAAGCATTTTCCCACATTTGCCAGTCATTATAGGGTGTTAGGAAATAGACATGCAGCGCACGTAGAACCACATAACTACTGAGCCAAAGTAGACTCGACATCATCAAAATGGCACCCAGACTTTTTTCCAAACCCGCCTTCATTTGTAAATTCAGCATCCAAATAAAACCGATCAGCATTGCAATACTGACCAAGTCGAATGGATTGAAAATAGGTAACCAGTACCCTGCAAAAGCTTGTTGGCTAAAGATCTGAGAACACACGATCCAAAACAACATAAGCACTAAGGTATTGCGGGCCTGCCAAAACTTTCTCCATCGCGTTTGAATCGGTTTCACATAACACCATGCAGCAAAGGCCAGTGGTAAAATAACCATGCTCAGATACGGCATACTTGGAATGAGAGTTAAGCTGGTGAGCGCCAAACTCAATAAAGCCCCCAAACTCACCCACTCCACCTCATCCTCCACGCCCTGTAGCGGGCGTAACCACAGCAACGTGAGTAATCCACTCGTTAAAGCAAACAATAGGCGGTCTAAACCAGACGACCATATAATGACGCCATCATGGCTCAAGCCCACCAAGAAAATGAAGGCAACTGCATACAGCGGAATCAGGCCAATCCATTTGGGTAATAGCCATGACCAACTGGCTTTTCGGTAGAGCAACCATTCATTCAGCACTGTATATAAAAGCACGATGATCAGCAGCGCCATCGTCACCTGACTTTTACTGTCGATTTCATCCAAAAGTAAAATAAACAACATGGTGGTTGCTGAAAGTAGTTGTAAGCAAAAAAAGGCAATGGTGGCAAAAGACAGCTGTTGTCTAAAGCGCTCTACACTGTTAGCAACGGCAACCACAGCAAAATAACTCAGACACAGTGCCCAATAGACTTCCGTTGGAAAACGATTGAGCTCCACCAGATAGTACAGACTTGAGAGCCCTGCCACGGCCAGTAAACCCATCGCCAAATAACGACTCAAGCTCGAGGTACGATACAAAGCATACATAAAGATCAATGCACCCTCAACACTCCAACCCACTACGCCCCACTGATCAGGCAGTAAAATAGGGGGAATCAGCGCCAAGAAGACCAAAGTCAAACTGAGATAACTTTGCGCAATCAGATCAATACTATGGGTTCTTTTTAGCAGTTGATAAAGCATAGCATAGAGCGCTGCGAAGCCTAGACTAAAGCCTGCCTGCCAAATCGTTTCCTCAAAATACATCACATACAAAAAAGCAAAAGCAACAATAGGGGCAGCAAGAATCAAAGCCACATCCAAGATCGGTTTCAACTTAAACTGAGTTAAATCCTCACGCGCCAACAGTTGACTATAACGAAAACTCAACCAAATAAAGACCGCACTATGTGCCAAAACCAACACGGCCAGCATGTCTCGCTCAGGCGCTTCACCCTGATAAAAGGCATAAGCACCTCCTACGACCACCGTCATTAAAAAGGCAATTTGGTTGAGGACTTTCCATGGCCTGAACGTACTTAAAACCGCGACCGCAATATTGATGACCAAATAATAGGCCACCAGCTCTATCGCAGTGGCATTCCGTACAGGTAAGGTAAAAGGCGCCAAATATGCAATGATCATCGCCATCAACGCCAGCTCAATCGACTGCTGTTTTAAACTGAGCCAAAGTGTCACTGCCATCACCACCACAAAGCACAGGCTTGCAATCGCTAAACTTGCAATCACACCGTTGTAGTAAGCAAAAAACAAAGTCAAAAATAAACCTGACAGTCCAAGTGCTTCCAAAGCCAAAGCAAAACTACGGTTTTTTTGTAGGAGCGCATAACCAAAAACCACAACGCCCACACTTACCGCAGCAACGAGACTCAGTTTAACAGCAAGACTCAACTGCCAATGTTCGGTGGCAAAGCGTAATAATAAAATAAGCCCAATCAGCAGTATCACAATCGCAACTTTTAAGACAGGATTGCCCTGCCAAAGCCAGCGCTTCACTTGCTCACTGAGACTTAAATCATCTGTGTTGTTTAGAGTAGTAGGTAAAAAGGGAGCATTTTCAGATTCTTGAAATCGGTCAGATATCACCTGATATGGCTGTGCTTGCACGGATAACAATAGATATTCTAGGCGACGTAACCATCGAAAGAAAAAGAACAACCAACCACTGATCCCCAATCCAATGAGTCCGCCCCATTGCCCCACCATACCGATCAAAATGACGAAAGCAGCAAGGTAAAGCGGCACTTTTGACGTTGGCTGAAAAGCAATGCCCCGTTGTTCCGCCAAGGTCATACTAGGGTTTTCAATGCTATCGACATAGTGCATAACACTCATGATCAACGCGATTCCACACAATGCACTCAACAGCGGCACGGCCAAAAACCATGCTGCAATCGCAACAATCGTCAGCCCCATTAACCACATCATGCGAATTTCACGCTGCCCAGTTTGCATCCGTTCTCAATCTCTTTTTCTCATCTTCAAATAATACATCAGCTTGTAGTACATCTTTAAGCGCATAACCGTAACCATCTATGCCAATCGGTACATCAATACACTTTGTTCTGTGCCAAAATCACGTACAATAAACGGGTTATTTGGATAAGGAATCTTGCAATGCCACCATTTGTCTTGGTCGATGGCTCATACTTTTTATTTCGTGCTTTTCATGCTTTGCCACCGCTCACCACGTCAACTGGCTTACATACCAATGCAATTCGTGGGGCAATTTCTGCCATCCAAAAACTGATGCGTCGTACCCAGCCAACACATATGGCAGTCATTTTTGATACACCAGAACCAACTTTTCGTCATGTGCTATCGCCGATTTATAAAGGTGACCGCCCGAGTATGCCTGAGGAGTTATCAGAGCAAATTCCATATTTGCATGCCTTAATTCGTGCTTTGGGTATCCCCTTGTACATGCTCCCAGGTGCCGAAGCAGATGACATCATCGGGACATTGGCCAAACGTGCGGAAGCCGCGGGACAGCAAGTGCTGATTTCCACAGGCGATAAAGACATGGCACAGTTGGTGACAGATAAAGTCACCTTAGAAGACAGCTTTAAAGACAAGCCGATGGATGTAAATGGCGTGTTTGAAAAGTTTGGGGTGTGGCCAAACCAAATTATTGACTATCTGACTTTAATGGGCGATGCCTCTGACGGCATTATGGGTGTTCCGGGTGTCGGGGCTAAAACCGCAGCAAAACTATTAACAGAATATGGCTCAATTGGTGGCATTTTAGAAAATGTCGATAAAATTAAAGGCAGAGTCGGTCAAAACATCAAAGAACATGCCGATGGAATTGCTCTAGATCACCAACTGGCAAGCATTGTCTGTGACTTAGAGACAGGTCTGACCTTTGACGATCTGAAACTCCAAGACCCAAATACCGAAGCCTTGCGTTCACTGTATACCGAGCTTGAATTCCGCCAGCAGTTACAATCGCTCGATCATCCAAACAATCCGAATAGTGCAACCTACAAACAAGCGACGCAACACATTGCTAAATCAGCACAGTCTGAAACCGTCATCAATACAGAAGATCAGGCCATCCAAAGCAGCGTCGATGACCAACTGGGGCAAGCGAACTACCATACTGTGCTCAGTGCAGAACGGTGGGCACAATTATTCAAACGTTTAAGTACAGAAAAACGTTTTGCCTTTGATACTGAAACCACCAGTTTAGACTATCGCGTAGCGCAAATTGTTGGTTTTTCGGTCGCGTTCGATGCGCAAGATGCATATTACGTTCCACTTGCGCATGATTATGAAAATGCCCCTGCGCAGTTAGATCGTGAACAGATCTTGGCGCAAATTAAACCTATTTTAGAAGATGAGTCGGTTCAAAAAATTGGTCATCATTTGAAATATGATGCACATGTCTTAGAAAATCATGACATTGAGCTAAAAGGCTGGTATTTCGATACCATGTTGGCATCTTATGTACTCAATGCTGTGGCGACTCGTCACGGGATGGATGATGTTTCACGTCTCTACCTCAGTCACTTAACCACGACCTTTGAACAAGTAGCAGGTAAAGGCGCAAAACAGAAAACCTTTAACCAAATTGAGATCGAAACCGCCGCGCACTATGCTGCTGAAGATGCCCATGTAACCTATCGCCTGTTTGAAGTGCTCGATGCCAAACTACAAAAGCATCCCGAACTGGTCAATATCTTGCACAATGTCGAAATGCCAGTTGCCCGTGTCCTGACTATCATGGAAGAAAATGGCATTGAATTGGATCTAGGCTTCCTTGACCAACTTGGTGTTGAGTTTGCCAATACCATGGCCAATCTTGAAAGCCAAATTACCGAACTTGCAGGACAAAGTTTCAATGTCAGCTCGCCGAAGCAAGTCGGTGAGATTTTGTTTGATAAACTCGGACTTAAGGGCGGCAAAAAAACCGCAACAGGTCAGTACAGTACCTCTGAAAGCGTTTTAGAGAAAATTGACCACCCGATTACCGAGCTGATTTTGGACTATCGCGGTTTATCCAAACTAAAAAGCACCTATACCGATGGCTTATTAAAACAAGCCAACAGTGATACCCATCGTGTGCATACCAGCTACCACCAAGCACTGACCGCAACTGGTCGTTTGTCTTCGACCGACCCCAACTTACAGAACATTCCTGTGCGTGAGGAAATTGGACGCCAAATTCGTAAAGCCTTTATTGCACCACAAGGTCGCGTGCTCTTGGCAGCCGATTATTCACAAATTGAACTGCGTTTAATGGCGCATTTCTCACAAGATGAAGCCTTGGTCGATGCTTTTAATCATGGACAAGATGTACACCGTCGTACAGCGGCTGAAGTCTTAGGTGTCGCACTTGAAGATGTCACGTCAGACCAACGTCGTCAGGCCAAAGCAGTCAACTTCGGTCTACTCTACGGCATGTCTGAGTTTGGCTTAACCCGTCAACTCGGTTTTAGCCGTGAAGAATCGCGTGGCTATATTGCGAAATACTTCCAACGTTATCCGGGCGTGCTCGACTATATGGAACGTACCCGTCAAATTGCACGTGAACAAGGTTTTGTCGAAACCATTTTAGACCGTCGCTTGTATACGCCCGATATTATGGCAAGCAATAAAATGATCAAACAAGCGGCCGAACGTGCCGCGATTAATGCGCCACTGCAAGGTTCTGCTGCGGACATTATTAAAATGGCGATGATTGCAGTTGATCAAATGCTGCCTAAAGATCAAGCCAAAATGCTACTACAAGTACACGATGAATTGGTTTTTGAAGTCGATGAAAGTATTGCGGATGAACTGGCTTCGAAACTGGCAGACGTGATGCAATCTGTTTTGCAAATTTCTGTGCCATTGTTGGTTGAAGTCGGCAAAGGTCGAAACTGGGATGAAGCCCACTAAAACATTTGCACCTTCCTCCTCCTAGGAGGAAGGCTGGTATGGAGGTCATTTGCCGCCTAGAAGAAATATCAACGTCCTCACCTGAAAATTTCAACCACAAAAAAAGGACTCGCAATCGAGTCCTTTTTTATATCGCTACAATCTTATAAACCAGTGAGCAGGACAATCGCCACTTCATTCATAATCATTTCAGCAATATACAGCGCCAAGAACGCTACGATTGGAGAAAGATCAATCATCCCCATATTGGGCAATAAACGGCGAAACGGTGCCAATAATGGTTCTGCAAGTTCTTGAATCACTTCGATATAAGGCGAACGTGACTGCGTAAACATCACCACCCAACTTAAAATAATCGTTGCAAAAATCAGGTAACGACAGAAACGAATCAAGTCCTGAATCATGGTCACAAAAGTTAAAATGACCAAATGCACAGGACTATTCGGCATCGCTCCAGAGAGATACATGACGCCAAAAATTTTCAGTAAGTACAATAAAACCAAAAGCACTAAAGCCGCTAAGTTAACGCGGCCTTTCGCTACATTTGGAAAAATACGACCAAACATATCCACAATTTTTGTGGCTTTTACGGTCGACATCACCACTGGGTTATAAAAGTTAACCGCTGCCAACTGCATGAGAAAGCGGAAGAACACCAGTAAAATTGCAACGTTAATAATGATGCCAAAAATTAGCGCAGAGTTTGCACCCATACTTGAACTTTCCTAAATAAAACGATTATTTGCTACTTTCACTCAGCTCTTGAGCAAGTTCCTGACTGCGCTTTTGAGCAGCAGCCAATGCAGCTTGGATATTTTGTGAAATTTGTGCACGATCGAACACTTCAAGTGCCGCTTGGGTTGTACCATTCGGTGAAGTGACATTTTTACGCAATTCAGCTGGTGTATTTGAGCTGGTGATTGCCATTTGTGCTGCACCCAGTGCAGTTTGCAACGTCAACGCCGTTGCTACTTTTTCATCTAGACCGAGGTTTTTACCTGCACGGATCATGCTTTCCATCATATAGAAAAAATACGCAGGACCTGAACCAGACACCGCAGTCACAGCATCAATTTGCGCTTCCTCGCCTACCCATAAAGTCAAACCTGTCGCAGCAAGTACTTGACTCGCCAAATCACGGTCTTCTTTATTTACAGCCTCAGTGGCATATAAACCATGCGCACCCGTTTGTACTAAAGCAGGCGTATTTGGCATCACACGAACAATACGATTACTGCCAGCTAATGCAGCAATCGTTGCAATTTCAGCACCCGCAACAATCGAAATAATCAACTTACCGTCAAATAAACCGTTTAATGGTTTTAAAACATTGGCTAAAACTTGAGGTTTAACCGCTAAGACCACGACATCGGCTTCACGAATAGCAGATGCGTTGTCCTCAGTCACCACCAAGTCTTTTTCAGCCAATAAATGACGAACTTGTTCAACAGGATCAGAAACCGTAATGCGAGTTGAAGGTAAACCACGTGAAATCAAGCCACCAATGAGGGCTTGAGCCATGTTACCACCGCCGATAAAACAAATATTACGATTCAACACTGCGCTCATGATTATTTCTCTATCCTGAATTTTTTAACTAAGCGATTAAATTTGGTTGCCATCCACCCGCTTCACAATAAGCCGACTCGACCAACCAAAATCCTTTAGGCGTAAAAACACCAAGCATAACATTATCTATGCTTAATATTTGTATTGTATGACGTTGCCACGGAAAAATTTGTGCGCTCTGAATGGCTTTTTTCAACGGCCAAGCCCCAACACGCCCATACAAATGCAATTTTTCCCCACCTAAGCGCGGTTTTATCTGTAAAGGCTGCTCCAATAATGCAGAAGACAGTCCATATTTTTGTGTTTCAATCCGATATTGCCCTGAAGCAAATCCATAAGCTTGATCTAAACTAAAACGCTGCTCAATTGACTCAATAATCTGACATGCTTCCGCCAAATACTCTGCTTTACAGACACGAAAGAGTTGCTGTTGATAACGCACATAATAATATTGGTTCCAATGCAATGCGGCTTGGGCATCCACTTTGGATTCAATCACTTCATCAAACAAGCGTTGCACCATATCAAAAGCGGGGCGATATAAATCCTCACCTTTCATCCAAGCGGACAGTAACTGTCGCTGTCTCGGTGCAGATAACTGACGAAATGGGGTTAAATTTAAAACCGAAGCATTCCCGCAACTGGCCCAATCTTGCGCCAACACATCGGCTAAAATCGTTTCGGCATCCTGCATCAAATAACTGGTACGTGCCAAAGCTTGCTGCATTTTAGGAAAGCGTTGTTCTAAGATTGGCCACAATTCAGCTCGGCACCATGCCCGATCATAACTGGTATCAAAATTGGTTTGGTCTTGAATATTTCTCAGCTGCATCTCAGCAGCCCACAGCTCAATTTGCTGTCTGGACAAAGCCAATAGCGGGCGCCAAATTGTAAATTGCTCTCGTATGTCGATGCCCTGCATGGCGGCTAGTCCATGAATTCCCGCACCAGAGAGTAAACGGAGTAAAACGGTTTCGGCTTGATCTTGTTGATGATGGGCGAGAACTAAAATTTCATTGGCAAGAAGATGCTTCTGAAAGGCCGCATAACGTGCACTACGCGCTTGGCTTTCTACATTGCCTGTATCAACATCCACCGCTTGAATCACACATGGGACATCCAAGACATAGCATTGTTCTTGAACAAAGCTACCCCACTGCGGACTGACATCCTGCAATTGATGATCAATATAGATGGCGCGAATGCGCTTGGGAAATAAATGAGACATCAAATGGAGTAGCAGCATGGAATCCATGCCACCACTACATCCGATTAAAAAATGAGGCTGTTCAGGCGTATCCTGAAACTCAGTTAAGACACTAGCCCTAAATTGTCGCTGCCAAACTTCATTAAACGTTGGTAACGTGCTTCGCATCGTTCATTCGCATCCATTGGTTGCAACTCAGCCAATGCATCTTTTAAAACAGTTTTTAAAGCATGCATGACTTGTTCTGGGTTGAGATGAGCGCCTTCACCTTCATCGACCACATATTCAACAATACCAATTTTCTGTAGTTTTTCCGCAGTCAATGCTAAAGCTTCGCTGGCTTGCTCTGCTTTTTCAGCTGTTTTCCATAAAATAGATGCACAGCCTTCAGGTGAAATGACTGAATAAATACTATGGGATAACATCACTACACGGTCAGCCACACCAATACCCAGTGCGCCGCCTGAACCGCCTTCACCGAGTACAGTTGCAATTACAGGCACTTTCAAGCTTGAAAGTTGTGCCAAAGACGTTGCAATTGCTTCAGCCTGACCACGTTCTTCTGCACCTACACCTGGGTATGCACCCATGGTGTCAATAAAGGTAAAGACGGGTAGATTAAAACGTTCAGCCATATCGAGTAAACGTTGTGATTTACGGTAACCTTCTGGGTTACTCATACCAAAGTTATGTTGTAACTTTTCACGCGTACTGCGACCACGGTGTTGACCAACAATCATGACTGGCTGACCATCAAAGCGAGCTAATCCACCGATCATTGCACCATCATCACCAAATAAGCGATCACCATGCAAAGCATCAAATTCGGTAAAAATTTCACTCACATAATCTAAAAATTGCGGACGCTCAGGATGACGTGCAATTTGAACCGTCGTCCATGCTTTGGATTGCGCAGCTTTATTCTTCATAGCTCAACCATAAATCCCTAATTGACCAATTTATTCATCGACAAATTGTTCTGATTGGATATCCAGCTCAACATCCCAATGCTTACATTGCGCTTGCTCATCATGCAAGTCTGCAACCAGCAAAGGCCATTGCGCGGCATTACCAGAAACACTCAGTTGCCATTGTTGCGCATTGCCTACTGTTAATTCAATGGCAGGAAGCATCTGATCGCTACGACTATGATTCAGTAAAACTGCGAGGCGAAGTAACAAACATAGATAGACTAATTTGTTGCCGCCAACCTTCATCACATCGACACGCGCGTCACTGCGCAGCTTACGACGGTGATGGGCCACCAAATGCGACAGATGGTTTTGATCAATTTGTGAGAAGCCCGCAATGTCAGAATGTTGCAATAAATATGCACCATGACGATGGTAGCCCGCATGACTAATCGCTAAACCAATTTCATGCAGATAAGCCGCACGACGCAGTAAATCACTGTCTTCTGTGGTTAATTTTAGTGAATCCGCCACACCATCAAACAAATGCTGAGCCATGTTCACGACCCGTTCTGCTTGTTTTGGATCGGCGTTATAACGACCCATTAACGCTTGTACAGAACGATCTCGAATATCTTCATGTTGAAAACGCCCCAACAAGTCATACATCACCCCTTCGCGTAGGGCACCATCTGAATACACCAATTTATCCAGTTCGAGTACATCGAAAATGGCATAAAGTATAGCGATTCCGGCTGGCAAAACTGCTCGACGGTCTTCTTTTAGGCCATCAAATTCCATCTCAGCGACGTGTTTATATTTGAGCAATTTTTCTTTGAGCTTATCTAAACCGTCACGGGTGAGTTCTTCTTTTTCATTACTCCAACCCATATTTACGGTAATTTGACGACACGCTTTGATGGTTCCACTCGAACCGACCACCGTATCCCAACCCGCTTCTTTATAGGTATTGGCAATACCAGACAACTCCTTACGTGCTGCCACCACGGCTTTATCAAAACTTTTTTGGTTAATTTCACCATCAACAAAGAAGGCTTTGGTAAATGCTACACAGCCCATTTGTAAAGATTCAGTATGAATGGGTTCAAATTCTTCACCAATAATCAGCTCTGTCGATCCCCCACCGATATCAATCACAAGGCGGCGCCCACTGTTTACCATGGTATGAGATACACCCAAATAAATCAGACGAGCCTCTTCACGACCTGCAATAATTTCAATATGCTTCGGCAAAATTTCTGCCGCTTTTTGAATAAATTCATGTCCATTTTTGGCTTGGCGTAGCGCATTGGTCGCCACAATTCTTAAACGATTCGGCTGAACCGAACCTAAGCGTCCGACAAAGCGAGATAAACAGGCCAAACCGCGCTGCTGTGCGGCTTCTGTTAAGTTTTTATTTTCATCTAAACCCGCTGCTAACTGTACTTTTTCTGACATTGACGCAACTTTTTTCACTTCGCCATGGTCCACTCGTGCAATCGCTAAGTGGAAGCTGTTCGACCCCATATCGATGGCAGCAAGTAACTCTTCATCAATCAAAAAATCAGACATGATTTAATATAAACCTATACAGAATTGTGCTTAGATTAATTCACCTCCATGCAATTTAAAAGCCATTTGTGGTCAGAAATTGACGAGCTTTTAAAATTTCGGCATATATGACAATTGTGTTACACGATCAGTAACATCGTGAGCTTCAATTAGACAAATTCAAACTAAAGGTTGAAAATTTAGTAATCCATCTACTCAGTGATAGCAGGCTATGACATACTATTAGCCATAAAACTATCCAAAAATTGAAACTGGAGCTATCCATGTCTGGCAATATCGTAAATACAACTGATACAAACTTCGACGCTGATGTACTTCAATCAGACGTTCCTGTGCTTGTTGACTTCTGGGCAGGCTGGTGCGCGCCATGTAAAGCAATTGCACCTGTATTAGAAGTATTGGCGAACGAATACGAAGGTAAAGTGAAAATTGTTAAAGTTGACGTGACTTCTTGCGAAGCAACGGCTGTGAACTATAACATCCGTAACATTCCTGCATTACTTATGTTCAAAAATGGTGAAGTTGTTGCTCAACAAGTGGGCGCTGCACCAAAATCGAAATTGACTGCTTTCATTGAAGAAAACATTTAAGCAGCCGTTTAAATTGAAAATGAAATACGCTGTCTAAACAACAGCGTATTTTTTTCGGCTATAAATTGACAAGTCTAACTTTCTCTCTTATATTGCATGATCAAGAGATAAAGGATTATTCAATCCTGCCATTTTCTTAAAAGACACAACACATAAGATCGCCGCTCGGCAATACAAATTGTTTTGACACGTTTCTCTTCAAACAATGAATCAGTCCTCTGAATTGTTATAGTTCAAATACAATTGCGTTACTTCATTGCATGTCTGCGGCTAAATGTTGCTTCCTTTTCATCCTGTAATTTAGAATTTTTGATTCTTATCTGACCTCCTATGAATTTAACCGAACTCAAGAAAAAACCGATTGGCGAACTCATCAAAATTGCTGAATTTATGGGCCTCGAAGGAATGGCTCGTAACCGTAAGCAAGACATTATTTTTGCCATCTTAAAGCGCCATGCGATGAATGGCGAAGAGATCTTTGGTGATGGCGTTTTGGAAATTCTGTCAGATGGCTTCGGCTTCTTACGCTCTGCAGCGGGTTCTTACCTTGCAGGCCCAGATGACATTTATGTTAGCCCATCTCAAATTCGTCGTTTCAATCTACGTACTGGTGACACCATTACGGGAACCATTCGCCCACCCAAAGAAGGCGAACGTTATTTTGCACTGTTAAAAGTGAACCAAATTAACTACGACACGCCAGAAAACTCACGCAACAAAATCTTGTTTGAAAACTTAACACCACTTTTCCCAACCGAGCAATTGGTGATGGAACTTGGTAACGGGACGACAGAAGATTTAACTGCACGTGTAGTTGACTTGGTTGCACCTATCGGTAAGGGCCAACGTTCAATTATCGTAGCGCCGCCAAAAGCGGGTAAAACCATGTTGTTACAAAACATCGCTCAGTCGATCGTGCGTAACAACCCTGAGTGCTTCCTGATCGTTCTTCTCATTGACGAACGTCCTGAAGAAGTGACGGAAATGGAACGTACAGTTCGTGGTGAAGTCATTGCTTCAACGTTTGATGAATCTCCTGCTCGTCACGTTCAAGTGGCTGAAATGGTGATTGAAAAAGCAAAACGTTTGGTTGAGCACAAGAAAGATGTTGTGATTCTTCTTGACTCCATTACCCGTTTAGCACGTGCTTACAACACCGTTGTGCCTTCATCTGGTAAGGTTTTAACTGGTGGTGTCGATGCACATGCGCTGGAACGCCCTAAGCGTTTCTTCGGTGCAGCACGTAATATTGAAGAAGGTGGCTCACTAACCATCATTTCTACAGCCCTGATTGAAACAGGCAGTAAAATGGATGAAGTGATCTACGAAGAATTTAAAGGTACAGGTAACCAAGAAATTACACTGGATCGCCGTATTGCAGAAAAACGTGTCTTCCCTGCAATGAATATCAAAAAGTCTGGCACCCGTCGCGAAGAGCGTCTAATGTCTGAAGACAATCTACGTAAGGTTTGGATTTTACGTAAGTTACTTCATACTCAAGATGAACTTGCAGCAATGGAGTTCTTACTTGATCGCATGAAAGAAACCAAAACCAACGATGATTTCTTTGATCAAATGAAGCGTAAAGCGACCAGCTAACCCGACCTGCTTCACCTAAAAAGGCTGTCTTAACGACAGCCTTTTTATTTGGTTGACTTAGCTTACACAAAGCAACATTTCATCCGATTCTCTGTAAACTTATTTGCAAGTTTTTGATAAACAAAAATTTGAAATAAAAAACCTTCATCTTTTTAAATGTTTATTCAGCACTTCTCCAATACAAACCTCATCATTGATTGTTATTTTCTGTTAAAAAAGCCCTGTTTTTAGACCTTTTTTATCACTTTTTTCATCCCAGCTAGTAGCAATTCAAAATGCGCAGTGATAGCATATTTGCAGACCAGTTAGGCTGCTCCTGCATTGTTAGTCCCTAGCAAAATTAGGAACAATAAAAGCACACAACAGACTAACGTCGGTTTTTTTTAATCTCATATTTTAGAGAGTGATGCCATGTTATTCAAAAAAATCGCTATTGCTGCTGCAGTTGCTACTACTTTAGCTTTCGTTGGCTGTGCTAAGAAAGAAGAAGCTCCTGCTGCTGCTGCTGCATCTGAAGTTGCTGCTGCATCTGAAGCTGTTCAAGCTGCTTCTGAAGTTGCTGTAGACGCTGCTGCTGCTGCTTCTGAAGCTACTGTTGCTGCTTCTGAAGCTACTGCTGCTGCTTCTGAAGTTGCTGCTGCTTCTGAAGCTAAAGCTCACTAATCTCTTAGAGATTAGTCAGAAAAAGAGAGCCCTTGGCTCTCTTTTTTTATGCTCAAAATTTATCAAAAAACGATGTTCCATGATTTGGCAAGAATTTAATCAGCCAAACGATCACCAAAAATTCTAAGCAAAAAAAAGCAGATCAATCGATCTGCTCATTTCCCACACGCTGGCGGAATTTCTGCCCTGCGCGGAAGGTTACTACACGGCGTGCAGAAATCGGAATTTCTTCACCCGTTTTCGGGTTACGACCTGGACGTTGACGTTTATCACGCAACTCAAAGTTACCGAAACCAGAAAGTTTAACTTGCTCACCAGAGATTAGCGCTTGGCTAATCTCGTCAAAGAACAACTCGACCATTTGCTTAGCTTCACGACGGTTTAAACTCGTGAGCTCACTTAGATGGTCAGCCATTTCCGCTTTTGTTAATGCTGTCATGAAGCCCTCAATGTCGCCTGATAAGTGTTTTCCAACACTTGTAAAATATGATCCATACCGGATTTAATTTCAGCATCTTCAAGCGTACGTGATGGGTGTTGCCAAAGAAGTGCAAATGCCAATGAGCGCTTACCGTCTTCAACGCCTTGCCCAGTGTACACATCGAACAACCAAGTCGAGTCTAAAAGCTCACCACCTGTTTTTTCGATAAGTTGCTGAATTTCACTTACATTTATCTTATCACTAATTAAAAGCGCAATATCACGTCTAACCGACGGAAAACGTGATAATTCTGTAAAATTAGATACATAAGTTTGCAAAACAGCCGATTGATCAAGTTCAGCCACCCAAGTTGTGCTCAAATCCAGCGCATCTTCTAAAGATGGATGTAATCGACCAAAGTAACCAATAGATTGGCCATCGACTAAAACCTCAGCAGACTGTCCTGGATGCAACCAGCTACGTTCAGAACGAACATAGTCTACTTGCACACGACCTGCTGCCAATACTTCTTCAATTTCACCTTTGAAATCAAAGAAATCCATAGCTTGAGGTTTAGCATGCCAAGTTTCTGAAGTTTTTGCACCTGTTGCAATCACTGCAAGGGTAGGAATTTGTTTCAAATCATGAATAGATTCAGCGTCTTGATAGTCAAAACGTAAGCCTAGTTCAAAGAAACGTACACGGCTTTGTTGGCGGTTCACGTTGTATTGCACACACGGAATCAAACTAGAGAGCAGTGTTGAACGCATCACTGCTAAATCGCTTGAAATCGGGTTAGCCAAAGCCAAAGGATTCACAGCCGCATTGAGTTGCTTCTCAAGCTTTAAGTCTGCAAAGCTAAAGCTAATCGCTTCTTGATAACCCAAAGTCACGAGGGTTTGACGAAGCTGAGTCATTTCAAATTGGTCTTGATATTGCGCCAATTGCGCTTCAATTTTTGGCAAACTGATTTGAATATTGTCATAACCATGAATACGCGCGACTTCTTCAATTAGGTCTTGATAGATCGCCATATCATAACGGTGTGAAGGCGGCACCACAGACCACTGATCTTCTGCTTTAACCGTCACAGCACAACCTAAACGGGTTAAGGCATCCGCAATAAATGCAGCATCTACGCGATAACCGAGCAATTGATCCACTTGTGCTTGTTCTAGCTCAATCGCTTCACGCTTCGGTAAAACAGCCGCTTGTTCCGCAGTCGTAATCGGACCGAACTCACCACCCGCCAATTCTGCAATCAATTGTGATGCACGGTGCATCGCGAGCATTGGGAGTTCAAAATCTACACCACGCTCATAACGCTGCGACGCATCGGTATGCAAGCCAAAGCTACGGGCACGACCCGCAATTGCTAATGGAGCAAAGAATGCAGACTCTAAGAAAATGTCTTGGGTTTCATCGGTAACAGATGAAGACAAGCCCCCCATGATACCTGCAATCGCTAATGCTTTTTCATCATCTGCAATCACCATGACTTTTTCATTGAGCTCAACTTCTTGTTCATTCAGTAGAACCAATTTCTCAGCTACATTCGCTTGGCGGACTTGAACCGAACCTTGAATTTTTGCCGCATCAAAAGCATGGAGCGGTTGACCCAACTCCATCAGTACATAATTGGTAATATCAACCAAAATACTGTGTTGGCGAATCCCTGAGCGAACCAAAGCGCGTTCCATCCACTCTGGGGTTGCTGCTTTGGTATTCACATTTTTAATTACACGACCTAAATAGCGTGGGCAGCCTTCAGTGCTCACCACAACTTTTTTCTCATCAGCAATGGTCGCAGCAACGGCATTAATTTCAGGTGCAGTCACGGTCAGTTGGTTAATCACCCCAATTTCACGGGCAATACCACGAATACTGAAACAGTCACCACGGTTTGGCGTGATGCTGATATCAATCACATGATCATCAAGCTGTAAGTATTCACGAATATTCGCACCTACGGGTGCATCAACGGGCAGCTCTAAAAGACCATCAATTTTATCTTCTAGATCAATTTCAGATGCACCACACAACATACCTTGTGACTCAATGCCACGAAGCTTGCCTTTCTTGATTTTGAAATCACCTGGAAGCACAGCACCAATGGTTGCCACTGGGACTTTCATACTAACCCGTACGTTTGGTGCACCACAAACAATTTGTAAAGGTTCACCTGAACCAATATTCACCGTGGTCACACGTAAACGGTCTGCATCGGGATGTTGCTCTACAGTCAACACTTCACCAACAACCACGCCAGTGAACGGTTTTGCCGCAGGTGATAAATCATCGACCTCTAAACCCAGCATGGTCAGTTGGTCAGATAAAGTATTGCTATCAACGGCTGGGTTAACCCATGTACGCAACCAATTTTCGCTAATTTTCATAAATTCAATGTCCTTAATCTCCCCTAACCTCTTTTAAAGAGAGGAAAACACACCACCGTTTTAGGTAGACCAGTCCCCCTTTATAAAGGGGGATTTAGGGGGGATTTCAATAATTCTAAAATAACTGTTTAAACTATTAAGCAAATTGGCGTAAGAAACGCACATCGTTTTGGTAGAACATACGCAAGTCATTGATGCCATAACGAAGCATCGCAAAACGTTCCACACCTAGACCGAAAGCAAAGCCTTTGTATTTTTCAGGATCAATCCCTGCTGCCTGCAAGACATTTGGATGCACCATGCCACAACCAAGTACTTCTAACCATTTACCACGCTCATCCATAATATCCACTTCAGCACTTGGCTCTGTGAATGGGAAATAAGATGGGCGGAAACGCACTTTTAAGTCTTTTTCAAAGAATTCGTTTAATAGATTGACCAATAAACCTTTCAGTTCTGCAAAGCTAGTATTTTCAGCGACATACAAACCTTCAATTTGATGAAACATTGGCGAATGCGTTTGGTCAGAGTCACAGCGGTATACACGACCTGGACATACAATACGAATCGGGGGTTGCTGGGTTTCCATGGTACGAATCTGCACACCCGAAGTATGAGTACGTAGTAAATGTGTCGCATCGAAATAGAATGTATCGTGCATTGCACGCGCAGGGTGATGCCCTGGAATATTTAAAGCTTCAAAGTTGTGATAGTCATCTTCAACTTCTGGACCAGTTTCAATCACAAAGCCCGCTTTGGTAAAGAACTGACAAATACGCTCTTGCACTTGAGTAACGGGGTGAATACTACCAATCGTTTGACCACGACCCGGTAAAGTAATATCCACCGTTTCACTTGCAAGTTTTTGAGCCAACGCTGCTTGTTGTAATTGTGTTTGGCGTTCAGTTAAAGCACCGGTAATCGCTTCGCGGACTGCATGAATTTGCGCACCAAAATTTTTACGCTCTTCAGGGTCCATTTTACCTAAAGCTTTGGATTGCTCAGCGAGCTGGCTTTTCTTACCCGTAAACTGCACTCGTACTTGATCGAGTGTAGCAAGGTCCTCTGCTGCTGCAATCGCAGCAAGCGCTTCAGTGGTCAGGGCTTCCAGTGACATAGTAACTCTCAAAGCAACAATTTATAAAATTAATAAAACCCCATATTCTATCAGTTTTTAAGCACGTTGATGAAGCTCTACGATCAGGAAAATTTGTTTAGTACATGGTTTTGTAAACAGGTTAAGATAGTGTCATCACAGAAGAGAACAACAAACGATGTCGCTTGATCCTATTTGGCAACAACAACTTACTTTAGTTACTTATGGCAATGAATATTTGCGCCACAACCTAAGTTTCCAACGTTGGTTAGAACATGCCATTTTTGACCGACATTGCTTTCAGTTTCGTGATCTGAATAGCCAACATTTACTGGCTCAGCATTTTCAAGTGTGGCTTGAAGCCTTAAAAAAACAAGGGGTCAAACAGCTCAGTCTGCATAGCTCAACATTGCTAGCAGATGAAAAGAACCCTAACCCAAATGTTGAACTCCTCGCTACACCACATATTATTGTTAGCCATCAAGCACAGCAAAAAACTGCTTGGATTTTTGGTAAAGAACTGGCTGAATGGTACAGTGCTGAACACGATTTTATAACTCCAAAAACGCAACAAAGCTCAATCCGTAGCGAAAATTTATGGCGTTTTGAACTGAATCACAAGCTCAGCAAACGTATTGAAGCGGATTTACAAACACCGAAATGGGATGAAATCGAAAACTTTACCGAACAAGAACTATTTAGTGCGCCATTTGCACAAGGTTTAGTAGAACCCGAGACAGTAGACTTACCGTACTATGGACAACAAGAGGCCACAGATGAAGCCCACCGTCTCGCTATTTTACCAACAGACTATACTGCTGATTATGCACATCAAACGCTGTATCGCTTAGATGCGTTATCAGCATTTATCCAGACTAAAATTCAACATCCTTATAATGCAGAAGGCCAAGTGCTCACGCCAGATGAGCAATTGAACTTACGTCATTTTGAGCAAAAGATTGATGATTTAAGTACTAAGTTTATTGTGAAAGTGGCCAATCACTATCAAACGGCGCAGCTCACACCCAAAGACATGACTACACCACTTGATGCTCGCAATCATTCAACACCTAAATTAAGTGCGATAGAGACTAAGCCTCATGAAACACACCATAAATCAGGGAAAACTGGGGTATTTGCTTTAATCGTAATTACGATTTTGATCTGTGTAGTTGGTTATTATTTTGGCTTATAAGCTATTATAGATATATCAAAGCGCTCCTCTCAAAGAGCGCTTTTTTATGGGTCCAACTTCTTCAGGCGGTAATTAGAAGATTGAAGGGCCTAATCTTGATTTGCACCTTATGCTGATTGGCATGTTGATTAATATAATGATTAACCGAAACAACCTCGCCTTCAAGCTCCGCATCAGGTCCATACATAATTTTGACTGACTCGCCTTTTCTGGGAATCATTTGTAATTCCACCGTGATACTTCCCTGTCCCATCCCAGTAATTTCTGCAAGCATATCCTGCTCCTTTTCTTTTTAATCTTTTTATTTATTAGGCATCGGCCACCTTTGAGATTAAAGCAGATTTATGTAACTAAAGCTTAATGGTTCATCTTGATCACTGAGTAGGCACTGATATTTTTTTATTTAAACGCTAAGCTTTTCAACAGCCAACTGATCTAAAAAATGACTCACCTGTTTTGGTGTCTTTAAATGAATCCACTGTATATGTTGATATTCAGGCATCTGCATCATTTTTAAGTATTTCTGTCGGTTTTTAGCATGCGTTTTGATCATCCACCAAATAATCGAATCCCGACCAAACATCCGTAGTAAGCTTTCCCGATTATTCGAGTTTTCCCATAAATCCTGTTGCGCCCATGCCCGCTGAACCGCACGCTTCACAGAACGGTAAAGGTTGATTGGAAACGGTAAGTCCAACCAAATGACAGTATCAATTTCCGCCCATTTCACAGGAATGGCGCGAGTATAGTTACCATCGATCACATAGCCCTGTGTCGCCTTCTGTACTTCTGCCTCAATCTTGGCAAAGAACACCTCATCGGGACATTCTTGCCAGTCATCCAGCCAAAATAGATTATCCAACTCGATATAATGCAAATCTAATTTTTCGGCCAAAGCTCTGGAAAATGTAGATTTACCTGTAGCAGAAGTTCCTACGACATTGATTTTTTTCATTGTACTGGCCTAACGCTGATGCGGTCTTTCTTATCATATGTAATTATGGTTGTATCACAGTCTCACCTTTGACCCATAAAAAATTTGCCTCAAAAAATAATCGGCAATAAAAAAGACCGCTAAAAAGCGGTCTTTCTTTAAGCCTTAAAGACTTATGCAGCTAATGCATCTTTAGCTTTAGAAGCTAAAGCAGCAAATGCAACTGCGTCATGCATAGCGATGTCAGCAAGTACGCGACGGTCGATAATCACTTGAGCTTTTTTCAAGCCAGCGATCATACGGCTGTACGATAAACCATTTAGACGAGCACCAGCATTAATACGCGCAATCCATAGAGCACGGAATTGACGTTTTTTCTGACGACGGTCACGGTAAGCGTATTGACCCGCTTTGATTACTGCTTGGAACGCTACGCGATATACGCGTGAACGAGCGCCGTAGTAACCTTTAGCACGAGCAAGAATTTTTTTATGACGGCGATGAGCCTGTACACCACGTTTTACACGAGCCATTTATAATCTCCTTAGATGTATGGGCACATACGACGAACTGAAGCAACGTCACTCACGTGAACCATTACACAGCCGCGTAATTGACGAATACGCTTAGCAGATTTTTTGGTCAAAATGTGGCGTTTGAACGCTTGTTTACGCTTGAAACCGTTAGCAGTAGCTTTAAAACGCTTAGCTGCACCACGGCGAGTTTTCATCTTAGGCATAACAACCTCTTTTGAACACCTGTTCGGAACGTTTGCACCATTGCAAAACGACCTGCAGGTAAGGGAGCGAATATTCTAATCGAACTTTGTCTAAAACAAAAGCAAATAATCAACAATAAAAGCACGCTTAGTTTATTTCCCGATAAGCTTTAAGCGATGAATTTATAACCGAGGTTTAGTCCAAGTCGTATAATGCTTCATCCATTCCATACTGTACCCTTATGAACGCCACACAGGATGCTTTTGCCGCACTCCGATACCGAGACTTCTCTATTGTTACGCTCAATCAATTTTGTCTGACGCTTGCCATTTTGATTCAGGAAATTATTGTGGCGTATTCTTTGTATAAAATTACCAAAGATCCTCTCACTCTAGGCTTGATTGGTCTAGCAGAAGCAATCCCCTTTATTGCGCTCTCCTTATGGGGCGGTTATTTTGCCGATCGCTTTAATAAGCAAACCATCATGAAAATCTGCTTATTCTTTGCCATTCCTCTGCCCTTGGTTTTATGGGGGCTATTTCATGTTTATGGCTTAAAGCAAATTGAACTCTCCACCCTGTCATGGGGTGTTTATGCTGTGATCTTTGGCCTAGGAACAATTTGAGGTTTCTATAATCCATCCGCAACATCTCTCAAACCTTTTTTAATTCCACGAGACATTTATGCCAATGGTGCCACATGGACCACCATTGGTTGGCAAAGCGGGGTGATTATTGGCCCGATGCTCGGTGGATTTATGCTGGCATTTTTCGGCCGTGAAACCAGTTTAATCAGTGTAGCGGTACTGCTCAGCCTATGTTTCTTACTCGTCAATCTTTTAAGCAAACGCACTTTTCCTAAAATTGAAACGGAACGTGTACTACAAAGTTTAGGTGAAGGCTTTCGCTTTATTGCTAAAACTAAAATTGTCCTCTGGGCCATATCACTCGACTTAGTCTCGGTACTGTTCGGCGGTGTGATCGCTTTACTCCCGATCTTTGCTGAAGATATTTTGAAAATTGGGCCTGAAGGATTGGGCTATTTACGGGCAGCACCATCGATTGGTGCACTCATCACCATGATTGCACTGACACGTTTTCCGCCCACCCGACATGCATGGCGCAATATGCTGCTTGCTGTTGCAGGCTTTGGCCTATTCACCTTATTGTTCGCTTACTCAAACTATCTCTGGCTGTCTTTATTTGCTCTTGCTATGACGGGTGCATGTGACAGTATTTCAGTGGTAATTCGTCAGACCATTTTACAAATTTATCCTCCTGAGAATATGCGAGGCCGTGTTGCAGCTGTAAACGGTATGTTTGTGTCGAGTAGTAATGAACTGGGGGCATTTGAGTCAGGTCTTGCAGCAAAATATTTAGGCCCTGTGATTGCAACGGTTTTTGGCGGCGGCATGACACTCTTGGTGGTCGCACTGAGTTGGGCTAAAACCAAAGACTTATTTGGTGTAGACATCACCCAAGCCGAGCAAAAATAGTTTTAATTTAACAATATAACTTGCGAGTCTTTCCAATTCAGGAAATACTCGCAACAATTATTTAAGTCATGCGCACTGGATGCGTTATAAAAGAAATCGATCATATGAAACCACTCTTCTTGCTCGCATTATCTACACTGCCTTTTCATCTAAGTCATGCAGCTCAACCACCATTAGAACTCACCATTCAAAAAAGCTCAGCTCAATCGGCGCATTTGACCACGCGTATTCAATGGCTAGATTTCCCCAAACCCCAATATAAAAATAGTGATTTAAATCAACAAAACCGTGCAGCAATTATTCGTGTGTATGCAGATGAAACAGGTGAAGTAACCAAAGCGACAGTCCAAGAAACAACTGGAATCAAAGCTTTGGATGAAAAGCTGGTGAATGCCGTGCTTCAAGCCAAAGTAAAACCTTTTATGGAGGACGACACCGCTTTAGCTGTCATTGGTTATCAAGTTTTTAATTTAAACTTGACCCCAGATGATGTCGAAGCATGTCACTATAGCTTTGACTCAAAGAACTGGCTTGCACAACAACAGCAGCAAAAAGTGCCTTTTCAATATCAGGCTCAACCTACGCTTGCGTTAGATTCAACGCAGTTGAATGATCATGACCGTCAAATTAAATTTAGCTTTAAAGCCGATAAACACGGCAACATCAAGAAGCCTAAAATTATCAAAGGTTCAGGCATTTACGCGCTTGATCAACAAGTTTTACAAGCCGTTGCAAACAGCAAAGTCAGTGTTAAACGCACGGCAAGTACACTGTGGCTCTATAAAAAGTCTAAATTTAAAGATGCGATTGAATTCGATATGAATGCTTGTCGTTAAAAATTTAGCATGACACGAGTTTTCACTCACTCGTGTCATCTCTCTATATAAACTTTAAACCCATTCAGCCAATATAAGCATGTGGCCAGTTGGTCTCTGAAAATAATTAGAACTGACTAAACATCCAATACACAAAAAGATAGCGTCCTATTTTCGCAATACTCACCATCACGACAAAACGAACAAAGTTTTCTTTGAGTAATCCTGCAATGAGGGTAATCGGATCACCAATGATGGGCACCCAACTGAGCAATAAAGACCAAAAACCATATTTTTGATAAATGCCCTGCGCCTGCAACATCTTTTGCTCTGAGACGGGAAACCATTTTTTGTTTTTATATTGCTCAACTTTCAAGCCGAGCCACCAATTCACACAGCTACCTAGAATATTGCCTAGGCTTGCAACAGCTACCAACAACCACACTGGATACTGCGTCTGAGCCAACAATCCCACCAAGACAGCCTCTGATTGCAAGGGTAGCAGTGTCGCTGCCCCAAAAGCAGAAAGGAAAAGTAGTCCTAAGGCCCACAGCATTTTATGATTTTAAACCCAGCTTTTTCTTGGTTGAGCTATAGGCAAAACTTGACCAGATCAATGCCAGAATCAACAAAGACCAACGCGACCATGAATATTTATCGGCAATGGGTTCAATTGCAGCGCGAAGTACCACCTGATCCTTGGTATTCAGCAGTTCAATGATTTGTTGAATGTGTACCGCTTCAGCTACAAATAGCACCAAACATCCTGCAATCCCCACAATAATACTGAGATAGATTTTAGGATTCGCTTCAATAATGCGGGTTAAATTGAGGAAAAACTCTTTTTTCATTACACTAATGTCCAAACAACCTTTCAACAAAAAAGCCACCCATCGGTGGCTTTAAAGAATGGCTTATACCTTGAAGGCGCTAAGCTTAACACAGTTCAAGTCAGCGCTTCTGTAACTAATTAACTTGAAGCGCCAACGCACGCTGAACTGCAGAACGCGCTTGAATACGCTCCATATAAGCCTTCACATTTGGGTAGTCATTTATGTCAATTTGTTGCCATTCATAACGCAAAATCCATGGAAAAATTGCCATATCCGCTATCGAGTACTCTCCAGCCACATAGTTTTGACCAAAAAGCTGCTTGTCTAGTACACCATACAAACGCTTGGTTTCATTGACATAGCGTTCAGTTGCATACGCAATACGTTCGGGAGCAAATTTACTAAAGTGATGGTTCTGTCCAAGCATTGGGCCAAAACCACCCATTTGCCACATCAACCACTGCTCAACTTCAACACGAGACTGTTCATCGCTTGGATAAAACTGCCCTGTTTTACGCCCTAAATACTGTAAAATCGCCCCTGACTCAAACACAGAAATGGCTTCACCTTTAGGACCATCTTGATCCACAATCGCAGGGATTTTATTGTTGGGTGAAATGCGTAGAAAGTCGGGCTGGAACTGATCATTTTCTAAAATATTGATGGGAAAGACTTGATACTCCAAACCCATCTCTTCTAATGCGATGCTAATTTTATGTCCGTTGGGTGTTCCCCAATAGTACAAATCGATCATTCTTATTTCCTGAGTTTATTCACTTATTTTGGATACACGATATCATAATTAAACATGACTATTTTTATGTAATTTTATATATTATTTAGCTCTTATTCGAATAAAAAAATGACTTAACAACATGAATAAAATCATTGATATTCCAAGCCCAATCGATCTTAAAGATCCGCTACATGCGACACAGTGGGCAAAGGAAGTAAACCTTAAACGACCTTACCGCATCAAGTTCTTCGAACACTATATTTCTCAAATTTTAAATCATCCAAAACCAGATGTCCGTATTTTAGAATTAGGCTCAGGCCCTGGTTTCTTTGCATATGAGCTCTTAAGTAGACGAGCTAATATTAACTATACAGCCGTCGATTTTTCTGCGGCTATGCATAACTTAGCCAAACAGCGCTTAGCTACTATTCCCCATACGTCCGCAAATTTCATCATCGCTGATTTTAAACAGCAGGATTGGTATACAGTTCTGAATGATCAACGCTTTGACTATGTCTTGATTCATCAAGCTTTACATGAACTTCGCCATAAAGCATATGCCTGTGATTTTCATAAAACTATTGCACAACAAGTTATCCAACCCCATGGCTCTTACTTCATGACCGATCACTTGGCACAACCCGATGGAAACATGAAGAATCTTGAACTATATATGACCAAAGATGAACACATGCAAAGCTTAAGTAACGCTAACTTTAGGGATATTCAGATTGGGCTTGAGATAGACGGTTTATGCACTTTGCAAGCAACTTTATAAGGTCATAATCAAATTGGTTAGCAACCTTCTCTTCATGTTGTAATAAAAAAAGCACTGCATAGGCAGTGCTTTTTTTAAGATCAATGGATCATTACTTTTTCTTTTTAGGACCAAGCAACATACCCATTTGACGACCTTCCATTTTTGGTGATTGCTCAACAACACCAATTTCAGCCACATCTGCTTCAACTTTTTGAAGTTGAGCCAAACCAAGCTGTTGGTGCGCCATTTCACGACCACGGAAACGAAGAGTAATTTTTACTTTGTTGCCTTCTTCAAGGAACTTAGTAATTGCACGTAGTTTTACGTTGTAATCACCAACATCAGTACCCGGGCGGAGTTTGATTTCTTTCACCTGTACTTGATGCTGTTTTTTCTTCGCTTCTTTCTGCTTTTGCTTTAGATCAAACAAATGCTTGTTGAAGTCCATGATTTTACAAACAGGCGGTTCAGCGTTTGCTACGATCTCAACAAGATCAAGCTCAACACTTTCAGCAGCGCGTAATGCTTCTGCCAAGCTAACAATACCTTTTTGCTCACCATTTTCGTCTACAAGACGGACTTCTTTCGCACGAATTTCATCATTCAAAGCAGGACGGTTTGATTTGTTACCGCCCTGTTGATTACGGTCAGGCTGTTTAATCGCTGTTACTCCACAATGTACCGGCCGCGTTCGGCAACGGCTGCTTTTACTAGGTCAACGAAAGCGTCGATTGACATAGTACCCAAATTTGTTCCTGAGCGGGTACGCACGTTCACTGTACCTTCCTCTACCTCACGATCCCCAAGTACCAGTAAGTAAGGAATACGCTCTAATGTACGTTCACGAATCTTAAAGCCGATTTTCTCATTTCTCAAGTCTGAAATCGCACGGAGACCGTTTTCTTTAAGTTTAGCGACGACTGACTCACATGCTTCCGCTTGTGAATCGGTAATGTTCATCACACATGCTTGAATTGGTGTTAACCAAGGTGGCATAAAGCCCGCATAGTGTTCGATTAGTATACCAATAAAACGTTCAAAACTGCCAAGTATTGCACGGTGCAACATTACAGGTTGATCGCGATCATTGTCTTCAGTGACATATGACGCATCTAAACGTTCTGGCAAATTGAAGTCACATTGGATTGTACCACATTGCCATACACGGCCTAAGCAGTCTTTCAGTGAGAATTCAATTTTCGGACCATAGAATGCACCTTCACCCGGTTGAAGTTCCCACTCCAAACCAGCAGCATCTAAAGCATCTGCTAAAGATTTTTCAGCCATATCCCAAAGTGCATCATCACCCACACGTTTTTCTGGACGTGTAGACAACTTCATTTGCACTTCTTCGAAACCAAAGTCTTTATATACATCTAAAGTCAGTTGAATGAAGTCAGCCACTTCTTGACCAATTTGTTCTTTGGTACAGAAAATGTGTGCATCATCTTGCGTAAAGCCACGAACACGCATAATGCCGTGTAATGAACCTGATGGTTCGTTACGGTGACACGAACCGAACTCAGCCAAACGAATTGGCAAATCACGGTATGATTTTAAACCTTGGTTGAACACTTGTACGTGACAAGGACAGTTCATCGGTTTAATTGCATAGTTACGACTTTCTGAATGCGTCGTGAACATGCCATCTGCATAGTTTGCAGCATGGCCTGATTTTTCCCAAAGTGTGAAATCAACCACTTGCGGGGTACGAATTTCGAGGTAGCCATTGTCTTGCTGAACTTTACGCATGTATTGTTCAAGTACTTGATAAATGGTCCAACCGTTTGGATGCCAGAACACCATACCTGGTGCTTCTTCTTGCATATGGAATAAATCTAAAGCTTTACCAATTTTACGGTGGTCACGCTTTTCAGCTTCTTCAATACGTTTGATATACGCTGCAAGCTGTTTTTTGTCTGCCCACGCTGTACCATAAATACGTTGTAACTGTTCATTCTTCGCATCGCCGCGCCAATAAGCGCCTGACATTTTAGTCAACTTGAATGCTTTTAAAAATTTAGTATTTGGCACGTGTGGACCACGGCACATATCCAAATAATCTTGATGGTAGTACAAGCCCATTTCTGTTTCTTCAGGCATGTCTGCAATCAAGCGTAATTTATAATCTTCACCACGCGCTGTGAATTCTGCAATCACCTCATCACGTGGTGTCATTTTTTTGATGACATCATAGTCTTGATCGATGAGCTTTTTCATGCGCTCTTCAATGGCTACCATGTCTTCTGGTGTAAATGGCTTTGCGCTAAAAATATCGTAATAGAAGCCATCTTCAATGACAGGACCAATCACCATTTTCGCTTCAGGGAACAATTGCTTAACCGCATGTCCCACCAAGTGAGCGCAAGAGTGACGAATGATTTCGACACCTTCTTCGTCTTTAGGCGTAATAATTTGAAGGCTGGCATCCGTGGTAATCAAGTCAGATGCATCGACTAAACGACCATCGACTTTTCCTGCAACTGTATTTTTCGCAAGACCCGGACCGATGCTCAGTGCAACGTCCATCACAGATACAGCTTGATCAAATTGTTTTTGATCGCCATTTGGCAAAGTGATAATTGGCATAAAAAATCCTTAAGGAGTGATGCCCCGTACCATGGAGCATGTCACCGCGAGATTATGATCGAGGTAAAACCTCAAAAGATAAAAACGGTGGATAAATAAAATCAGTCGAATTTTACACGTGTTATCCACAGGATTAAACCTTTTCCCCTAGAAAATTCACGTTTCGGCGCATTTTGAATTCATTTGCCAGTCCCGCAGCCTCCCTAAAATGAGGGAATTGATGTGCCGCAATCCTCATAGCTACATTTTATAATGACTGTATCGGTCACTTTTTATTGAACAATGCAGTAACACATGCATACACATTTTGCTTAAAAAGCAGGCTAAAATCTAACTAAAAGGGTTTATATCGCATAGAACTCATAGATTCGGTTTAGATAAACTAAACAAAAAAGTTCAATAAATTCATCTAAAAAGCGCAACTCGACTAAAGCATAAATGCAAGATGGCTGAAAAATGCATATCTTTTAAGCAATGGAAAAATAATACTGAATTTGGAGTGATAAACATGGTCAGCGCTTATGACGAACTACCAAGAACCCCCGCAAACTTTGTGGCTTTGTCACCGCTGCGTTATTTAGAACGAGCTGCCTATATTTATCCCCATCAAGATGCCATCATTCATGGCCACCGTCATATTTCATGGCGTGAAACTTATCAACGTTGTCGCCAGTTTGCTTCACAACTGCAAAAATTGGGAATCACAAAGAACGATACTGTCTCTGTTTTGCTGCCCAATGTCCCTGCAATGATCGAAGCACATTTTGCAGTCCCAATGGCAGGTGCTGTGCTCAACACATTGAACACGCGCTTAGATGCCAAAACCATCGCATTTATGCTTGATCATGCAGAAACCAAAGTCTTATTGGTGGATCCAGAGTTTGCATCGGTTGCACAAGAGGCTTTGGCTTTGGTCAAGCGCGACATTTTTGTGATTGATGTAGATGATGCTGAGTACGAAAACTGTTTTGCAGCTCCCATTGGTCAAATTGAGTATGAAGACTGGTTAACCGAAGGCGATGAAAACTTTGAGTGGCATTTACCTCAAGATGAATGGGATGCCATTAGCCTAAATTACACCTCGGGAACAACAGGTAACCCGAAAGGGGTGGTCTATCATCACCGCGGGGCTTATATCAATGCAGCCAGTAACATCATTGCTTGTGGCATGACACCTCGTGCGACCTACTTGTGGACCCTACCCCTGTTTCACTGCAACGGTTGGTGCTTTGCATGGACCATGGCAGCCAATGGTGGCACCAACATCTGTTTACGTAAAATTGACCCTGAACTCATTTTTAAACTCATCGCTGAGCACAAAGTCGATTATTTCTGCGGTGCGCCGATTGTGTTATCAATGCTGATCAATACCCCTGAAGAGCAACGGGTTCACTTTGAACACCGCGTCGAAGTAATGGTAGCAGGTGCTGCACCTCCTGCTGCAATTATTGAGGGCATGCGTCATATCGGCATCAATGTCACCCATGTCTATGGCCTCACTGAAACCTATGGCCCTTCTGCGCTTTGTGCGTCTCAAGCGGGTTGGTCTGACTTATCGATTCAAGAACAAGCACAACTGCACTCACGCCAAGGTGTTCCGTACCCACTGCAAGATGGCATGAAAGTGCTGGATCCAGATACCATGCAACCTGTCCCGCATGATGGTCAGACCATGGGTGAAATTATGTTCCGTGGCAACATTGTGATGAAAGGTTATCTCAAAAACCCTGAAGCCACCGCAGAAGCCTTTGCTGGTGGTTGGTTCCATACTGGCGATCTTGCAGTCTGCCAACCCGATGGCTATGCCAAAATTACCGACCGCTCTAAAGATGTGATCATTTCTGGAGGTGAGAATATTTCATCACTAGAAGTTGAAGAAATTCTTTATCAACACCCTGCTATTTTAACGGCTGCGGTGGTCGCGAAACCCGATCCTCGCTGGCAAGAAGTGCCCTGTGCATTTATTGAACTCAAAGCAGGCAAAGAAACCACACCTGAGGAAATCATTGAATTCTGTAAGCAACATCTGGCACGTTTTAAAGTCCCAAAAGATGTGGTGATTACTGAAATTCCAAAAACGTCGACAGGCAAGTTACAAAAATTTGTCCTACGCGATTGGGCCAAAGAGCGTGCAACGGGCGAGTTTAGCTAAACATTCAGCAGTTTATACAAACAAATATTCTCAAATAAAAAAGCGACCTTGAAGGTCGCTTTTTTTATGTCTAAATGACTTAATTATCTGAAATTAAAGCCACTTGCTGAATGTAGTTAAACAACTTTAAACGAGAAGCTTTAAGTTGTTCTTCATCAGCCTGCTGTTTCATATCACGGTGAATACGCAATACATGCTGACGAATGGTATGACGTTCCGCGGCATTATAAGTTTTGGAAAACTCATTAATGACCACATCACCATCTTTGATCATACGATCAACCCAACGCTGTAATTGAGCAGTTTTTTTCGCGCCTTGTTGCGGTGTCAAATAAGACAAAATCACCGTTTCATCTTCATTACGCAACAACTTACCAATACGTAAAAATTGGCGACGACGAGCTTCATTTGATGTAATCAGTTTCACATCCAAAAGGGCTTCAATCAAACGCTCTTCAACAGGTAAGTTTTGAATTTGTTTAGTGTTCAACTCTGCAAGTTGAGAACCCAAAGATGCCATACGTTGTACGGCTTTTTTCTGTTCAGTTTTACTTGCACGTCCTTCTAAAGATTCAAAGTCTTCTTCAGTAAAACTATGCGGTCGACGTGCCACGATTAATCTGCCTCGTAAAATTTTGCTGCAAATAGTGCCTGAATCTCAGATAAAGCTTGTTCTTCATCTGCGCCTTCAAGCACCAAGCGTAAAGTGGTGCCCTTTCCTGCGCCTAACATCAGGAGGGACATAATATTTTTGGCATCCACCAATTTGTCTCCTTTTCCAATTTGGATTGAAGAACGGAATTTGGTGGTCACTTCAATGAGCTTGCCAGATGCACGCGCATGTAACCCTAGTTTATTAATTACGTCAACTGTTGTGTCAATCATGCCCAGTGCTTCATTTCTCGATGGAGGACCTGAATAGACCATTTTGCCTCAAGGGCTTTTTTTAGTCTATCCACAATATATACAGAGCGATGCTGCCCACCCGTACAACCAATTGACACGGTCATATAGTGACGATGCCCTTCAGCAAAAGCTGGTAACCATTTATCTAAAAATTTGTAAATATCTTGGAACATTTCGTGCGTTTGCTCACTTTGTTCCAAAAATTTTTGCACAGGGGCATCTAGTCCTGAATACTTCCGCAGTTCTAAATCCCAATGGGGATTGGGTAAATGTCGAACATCAAACACATAGTCAGCATCTAACGGGATACCGTGTTTAAAGCCGAAAGACTGCAAAATCAAAATCAGGTTATCCGACTGCCCCAATTTTGACAGCAAGGTATGCTTTAAATCGTGCACACTTTTATCGGTGGTATCAATATGCACGGTTGAGCGCAAATTAATCGGCAATAAAAGGGTTTTCTCTTCTTGAATACACTGGTTCAAACTTTGAAAGCGTGTCGCTAACGGATGTGGACGACGTGAAGCACTAAAGCGCGCAATCAGCTCTTGGTCACGTGTGGTCAAATAAATAATATCGACCGTACCATGCCTTTGCAATTGTTCAAACACCAAGTCGAACTCTTGCAAATCTGCACGTGTACTGCGTACATCCACACCAAGCGCCAACTGCTCAAGATTATTTTCCCGATCCAGCTTAGCCACAATCTCTGGGAGTAAGGCCAAAGGCAAATTATCAATACAGTAATAACCGAGGTCTTCCAACACTTGTAATGCAGAGGATTTACCCGAACCAGACTGTCCTGTAACAATTAAAATGCGCTTCATCTTAATCCTTTGAGAGGTGAGCTTGATTAAATATGTTTCACTTTCAAGTTATCAATTAAACGAGTTGCCCCGAGTTTTGCCGCAACAAAAAGCACCACATCTTGGTCAAACGCATCTACGTTTTGCAATGCAGGCGTGCGTGCTTCCACATAATCCACAACAAAGCCAGCCTGTGTCAATGTCGCCTTTATATTTGCTAACACATCCGCTAAAGCTGTACCAGTTTGTAGCGACTGCTCTGCTGCTTTTAAGCTTTGATAAATGATCGGTGCCTTTTGACGGTTTTCTTCGCTTAAATAACCATTACGGGAACTTAAAGCCAAACCATCTTCTGCACGTGCAATTGCCACACCCATCACTTCAAGCGGCATATTCAAATCACGAACAAATTGACGAATCACGGCCAACTGTTGATAGTCTTTTTCACCAAAGAAAGCAAAATTAGGTTGCACAATATTGAACAGTTTCGTCACCACAACGGCGACACCATCAAAATGACCTGGGCGTTGTAGACCACACAAATCATTGGTGATATCTGAAACAGTAATATTGGTCAAACGTGGACTGTTGCCATACATTTGCTCAACCGATGGTGCAAACACGATGTCACAACCAACCTCGGCCAACAAGCGCTGGTCTTGTTCCAAGGTACGTGGGTAACTGTCAAAATCTTCATTGGGTCCAAATTGAATCGGATTCACAAAAATACTGACTACAACCACATCACAGAGTTTTTTCGCTTCGCGTACAAGGTTCAAGTGCCCCTGATGCAAGTTCCCCATGGTCGGGACGAAACCAATACTTTTTCGAGCCGTTCGCGCAGGGTTCAATGATGCTGATAGGCCTTGGATCGTGGTTTCAGTTTTCATGTTTTACAGCTCGACTTGGAATGTTTGTTCTTTCGCAGGGAATGAGCTATCAAGCACCGCTGCATGGTATGCCTTGAACGCATCCAAAATCGCCGTTTCCCCTGCTTGTTCTTTCATAAAGTTACGCACAAATTTTGCAACACGACCAAAAGTCAGTCCAAGCATATCTTGCACCACCAAGACTTGACCATCGGTATCCACACCTGCACCAATGCCAATGACAGGTACATGTGGGAACAACTCACTAATTTCTTTACCGAGCTGCGCAGGCACACACTCTAATAACAGCACCGCAGCGCCTGCATCGACCACCGCTTGGCAGTCCGCAATCAGTTGATCTGCCGCTTCACGTGTACGTGCTTGTAATTTATAGCCACCAAACACATGTACAGACTGTGGGGTTAAACCTAAGTGTACACATACAGGAATACCGTTTCGTGTCAAAACTTGAACCGTTTCAGCCAGCCATGCACCACCTTCAACTTTGACCATTTGCGCGCCCGCTTGCATCACCACTTTTGAGCTTTGCAAAGCATCATTTAAAGTGGCATAGCTCATAAACGGTAAGTCTGTCATGATCAAGGCATGCTGATTACCACGGCGTACAGCTGCGGTATGGTAAGCCATATCTTCAACTGTAACCGGCAAAGTGGAATCACGACCTTGAATCGCCATACCAAGCGAATCACCAATTAAAATGGTATCAATTTCAGCAAGTTCCATTGCCTTTGCCATACTTGCATCATAGCAAGTCAGGCAGGAAAATTTGCGACCTTCTGCTTTAAATTTTCTTAAGTCATTTAAACTAATCATCAAACTATTCCTTTCAACATCTTTAGCTCGGCTAAATTAAATCTCTGCCCAATTGCCTGCATCCAGCACGCTCAACGTGGGTTGTTGTACAACAGGCAACTGTTTCAACGCAATACCATCAATGTGTAAATTTGGGTCTAAATCCAGCAACGGAATCAACACAAAATCCCGTTCCATCACACCGACATGTGGCACGGTTAAGCGTTCATGCTGAATTTTCTCTTCTGCATAGATCAGTAAATCTAAATCTAAAGTGCGTTCACCCCAATGGCGTAAACGTACACGTCCCGACTCTTGCTCAAAACGTTGCAGCTCATCCAGCAAAGCCAACGGTGCCAAGTTTGTGCTGAGTTGCACCACGGCATTTAAATAATTGGGTTGGTCTTGCGGTCCCATCGGTGGGCTTTGATACAACTTGGAGATCTTCACATCGCCAAGACTAGCCAACTTGTGCACCGCTTCAGTCAAAATCACTTTAGAGTCGCCTAAGTTGCTACCTAGACCAATGTACGTGACGATGCTCATTGTGTCGGCCCAAAAATCACGCTGCTTAAATCACGTTGAACACGCTTACGTTTTAAAATCGGGTGATCTGCACCAATCTCGGTTGAGCTGTGACCTGTTCCCTTACCAGTCTGGGTACGAGCTTCAGCGTGTTGCTTCGGTTTACGTGCACGGCGACTGCGTGATTCTTGCTCTTGCACCAAAGGCTCAATTTCATGACTTACCGTTTTGGCAATCGCCGCTTCTTCAGCACTTGCTTTACCACTGCGACGTGATTTTGCACGTTGGCGATTATATTGACTAATGGCACGTTCTTTTTCATCGGTGCTCATCAACTGATAGGCATCCCACCACTGTCCCATGCCGAGCGTACCCTCATCACCGGATTTTTCGCGAAGCAATAAGAAGTCGAAGCCTGCACGGAAACGTGCATGGCTAGATAAGGCTTGAATTTGCTGTGCTTTCGGGTTGAGTAGTCGAGTTTGCATTTCCCACACCTCACGAATGAAGGTTTCAGCAAAACGTGGAATAATGGTCCGCGTGGCTTGGCGTTTTAATACATCAAGTCCCGCTTGTGCACGAGCTTCAGCCGCAACCACACCTTTACTGCTATAAAACTCACAACGCTCCAAGAACGGCTTCCATAACAACACCGCATAGAAAAATGCAGGATTGATGGTTTTGCCCACTTGAATACGCTGATCGGTATTTTTAGCGGCACGTTCAATAAATGGGGTGATATTCGGTTGGATATCTGCAAATAACTGCTTCCAAATGCCGAAATCGATCAACATTGGCAACACACGATTTAAATGTCCCATCGTGAACAGCTTCTGAGATTCATCATATAAACGGTGCGGCGAAACATCACGCAGCAACTGTGTCATTTCCAAGGTGAAAACGTCGAGAATTTGCTGATCGATTGAGAAGCCTAATTTTGCGGCAAAACGTAAAGTCCGCAGCATTCGCACAGGATCTTCTTCAAAACGCGTTTGTGCATCGCCCAGTAGACGTAAGGTTTTATTTTTAATGTCATCCACAGCATGACAGAAATCTAAGACAACGCCCTTACGTGGCTGATAGTACATTGCATTAATTGAAAAATCACGGCGAGCAAAGTCTTGCTCTATCGTACCCCAATTGTTATCACGCAAAATCATGCCTTGCGCAGAGGTGACTTCTTTCTTCGGCGGTGCACGGAAAGTTGCCACTTCAACCAACTCACGACCTGAATAGACATGAGCCAGCTCAAAACGGCGCCCGATAATACGGCAACGTCGTCCGAAAACTTCTTTTACCTGTGACGGTGTTGCATTGGTCACTGCATCAAAATCTTTGGGATTTAGACCAAGCATCATGTCGCGGACACCGCCACCGACGATATACGCTTCATAGCCTGCCTTAGTTAATGCATCGATCACATCTAAAATGTAAGAAGGTAATTGAGCGGTTGATAAACCACATTTTGACGCGCGCAAAGTTTGCAAAAGCCGCTGTCTCCTACGCCTAAACGTAAAATTCTAAGATGACGCTAATCATATATCTAACACAATCAAAGGGCAATTTGATTATCGAAAGCAAAGCAGGATTCTGATCAATTCACCAATAAATGACACCGCTTTTTTCACAAGCCCAAACGGGTTTTATTTTTTGCAAAAATTGCCGGTCCAATCCCGCGCACCTGTTGTAGCTCATCTATGGTCTTAAATGGCCCTTGTTTTTGGCGATAGGCCACGATTGCCTGTGCCTTTTTTAGACCCACACCCTGAAGTTGCTGTAGTTGATCGACACTGGCTTGATTTAAACTAATTTTATTTGCACCCGACACAGGTTGGGCCTGAACAGGAGACACAGCACGTTTCACGCGCTTTGGTGCTTGAATACGATCATCCCACGCCTGCTGCTCTGCTTTCCAGTTCAGGTAGTTCTGATCAAAAGACTGTGCATAACTGGTCGGCACCCAAGCCAGCAAACTCAGTAATAACAACGCAATGATCAACAAACTTACTTTTATTTTTATCAATTCAAGCCACCATTTTTATTATTTCAGTTGTAATTTGGCTTGCTCCCACAGTTGATCCATTTCTTCTAAAGACATCTGCTCTATCTTTTTTTGTTGTTGCAAAGCTTGATCTTCAATGAAAGCAAAACGAGTGCGAAATTTGTAAATCGTACTCAAAAGCGACATTTCGCTTGAGACGCCCAGTTTACGTCCAACATTGATCATTGAAAATAAACAATCGCCAAATTCATCTGCTATTTCATCGGAATTCTGCTGTTGAACCGCATATTTCAATTCAGCTAATTCTTCTTCAAGCTTGGCATAAGCACCGGCCACATCAGGAAAGTCAAAACCGATCTGTGCTGCATGTTTTTGAATCTGTTCCGCTTGTTGTAAGGCAGGGCCATGCTTGATGCTGTCTAATCGTGACTGTGCCTTACCTTGTTTTTCCTGTTGTTTAATTTGCTTCCAAAGCACGCCCACATCTTCGGCAGACAAAGCTGAAAACTGCTGTGCTTGAAAGACATGGGGATGACGACGAATTAGTTTTTCTGTGATGGCATGAACCACATCTTGAAAATTAAAAGCCCCTTGCTCGGCATACATCTGTGACTGGAACACCACCTGTAGCAGCAAATCCCCCAACTCATCACGCACCTCATCAGCTTTACCTGAACGCACGGCAGCTTCAACCTCATAAGCCTCTTCAATGGCATAGCGAGTTAAACTTTCCGGGGTTTGCTGTTGATCCCATGGACACTTTTCACGTAACTCACGCATCACGTTCAGCAATTGTTCCATGTTTATCTCTCTTCAAAAATCATATTGATAAAAATTACATTATGACGGCATTCATTTGTTATGCTCAATCCAATCACAACAATAACATCAAGAAAAAGAGCAACAAGGAGCAGTTTCAATGCGCAGTATTTTGATTAGCGGTGCAGCCCAAGGTATTGGTGCAGCCATCGCCCGCTTATTTTATGCACATCACTATAAAGTCGGGATTTATGACATCAATAGCGCTCAAGCCCAACAGCTGGCAGCTAGCCTCGGCCCAAATGCCAAAGCAGGACAGCTCGATGTTTCCAACTATCAAGACTGGCAAACTGCTTTAGCCGAGTTTGTCGCATGGGCAGGCGAGCTCAATGTCTTGGTCAATAATGCAGGAATTCTATTCTCAGGGCCTTTTGAACAAACAGAGATCGGGGCACATCACAAAACCATGTCGATCAATGTCAATGGTGTACTGAATGGTTGCCACGCTGCATTGCCCTACCTCAAACAAGCGAATTTTGCCCGCATCATCAACCTCTCTTCAGCTTCAGCCATCTATGGTCAAGCCGATTTAGTCTCGTACTCTGCCAGTAAGTTTGCGGTACGCGGCATCACCGAAGGCTTAGATACCGAATGGCAGAAATATGGCATTCGCGTATTAGATGTCATGCCGCTATTTGTACAAACTGCTATGGTGCAAGATATGCAAGCGAAGAGTATTCAAAACATGGGGGTACACTTAACTGCAGAAGATGTAGCGCAACACGTTTTTCAACGTGCTGTTGCAAAAGATACGGCACTCACTGCAACGCATCAAGCCGTGGGCGCTAAAGCCAAGCTTTTATTTCAACTGAGTAAAATCAGTCCCCAATTTCTCAATCGCCTGACCAATTTGTACCTTTCCAAATAAAAAAAGCCTGCAATTGCAGGCTCTTTCTTTTCAATTCGCTTAGTTACCTTGCACCAAACGACGCGCACTAATAATGCCTGGTTGTTGCTCTAATCGCGCCAACAGTTTTGATAGTTGCGATAAGCCTTTAACTTCAATCAACAATTTCATATTGGCAATACCGTCTGCTTCAGAGATGGTATTGACCTGACGAATATTGATTTGATCGGAGAAAATCACTTGGGTCAAATCTTTGAGCAAACCACGGCGATCATAAGCTTCCACCACAATTTGCACACTCTGACCACGCGTTGGCTGCATTTCCCAATCGGCTTCTACTGCACGTTCAGGTTCATTTTGAATCATGCGTAAGTAGTCAGGACATGCCACTTTGTGAATGCTCACCCCACGGTTTAAGGTGATATAACCCGCAATTGACTCACCATGCACAGGCTGACAACACTGCGCCACATGTAGCTCAACGTTATCTAAACCATCAATCAAAATGCCATGCGCTGACAAGGTATGACTAGCACGTGGATTCAATGTCGGCTTCAGCACCAGTTCAGGTTCGTCCTGATCCAAATGCATATGACGATTCACCTGATTGATCAAGGCATGCAGGCTAATGTCACCATTGACCAGTGCAATCAGAATATCTTCACCCGCTTTGACATTAAAATGATTGCAGTAATCATTCAAATCAATACTTTTTGGGTGAATTGCTAAACGTGAAAGTTCTTTGTTAAGCAGGTCACGGCCTACTTCCAAGTTTTTGCTGCGGTCTTGTTGTCTAAACCAGTGACGCAGCTTGTCACGCGCACGCGCCGTCTTGATATAACCTAAAGAGTTCACCAACCAATCACGGTTTGGCTCACGGTCTTTCTTGGTTAAAATCTCAACTTGCTCACCCGTTTTTAAGGTATAAGTCAGCGGAACATAGCGCTGATTCACTCGCGCGGCATAACACTTATTACCGACTTGAGTATGCACATGATAAGCAAAGTCGAGTACGGTCGAACCACGTGGGAGCTCTTTAATATCGCCATCACGGCTAAATACATAAATCTTCTCAAAATCCTCAAAATCTTGAATTTGCTCAAAATTTTCAGAGTCTTCATCCGACTTATGTACATTCGCATCATTGCGCTCTTGATAGTGTTCAAGTACTGCACGCAATGAATGTAAACGATGGTTAAAAGAGCGATCAGTATTCTTACCGCCCTCTTTATAGTTAAAGTGCGAACACACCCCAAGCTCTGCTTCTTCATGCATGCTCTTGGTACGAATCTGAACTTCCAGTGATTTGTTTTCCGCAATCACAGCCGTATGCAGTGAGCGGTAACCATTGGCTTTGGGATTGGTAATATAGTCATCAAACTGATGCGGTATATGCCGCCAAATTTGATGAACAATCCCCAACGAGTGATAGCACTCAGGAACCGTTTTAACCAAGACTCGAACGGCACGAATGTCATAGAGCTGATCGAAGCTCAGGTTCTTACTTTTCATTTTTCGATAAATCGAATAAATGTGTTTTACCCTGCCACTAATTTCAGCTTCAATACCATGCTCGTTCAAAGATGCACGCAATGTATCAATCACAAACTGAATATATTGCTCACGCTCCAGTCGCTTTTCATTCAGCAGCGTCGCAATTTCTTTATAGCGATCGGGTGCTAAATAGCGAAAGGCTAAATCTTCCAGTTCCCACTTTAACTGCGCAATCCCTAAACGGTGTGCCAGAGGTGAGTAAATGGTTAAGATTTCTCGTGCTACTCGCTCTTGACGTTCTTTAGATGAGGTCGCCAATTCACGCAGTGCATAAGTTCGCTCAGCCAATTTGATCAATACAACGCGCACGTCTTCCGTCACCGAAATCAACATTTTATAAATGCCGTTTAAGTGCTCGCGCTGATTGTTATTAAAGTGATCTTCGAGGCGTTTATTCTGCTCGATGAGGTCGGACAACTTACCCATAGCCAAAGTGCCTTTGACCAGTGCATGCACTTGTTCGCCAAAATGCTCTTGTACTTCCGCCAAAGGAATCACGCCTTCGCGTACACCACGATAGAGCATCGCAGCAGCCAAGGTGTCTTCATCGACATGTAGATGGGCCAGAATATCCGCCATTTCAATACCGGTATAAAAGGTATTGGAACGATGATTAACCGTGGTTTCTAACTCTTTTTGTAAAGTCAAATTGGCAACTTCTTCGAGTTGCTCAAGCTTCGCATCATCTAATATGCTTCGAACACGATCTAACCATTCAGCCAAATCATGTTGAGCTTGTTCGGCATGCTCTACAGTCGCCTCCTGAGACAACTCATTGAGTCGTCCAGGTAGTTGCTCACGTACTGTGACCATACCCTTCTCCTACACTTTTACGCTTCATATTCTTTAATCGTTTATCTCATTATCTTTTTCAAACAATGCTATCGACTCAACGTGACCTGTGTGGGTAAACATGTCCATCACACCGGCTTTCACTAATCGATAACCCTGTTGTACCAACAGCCCCGCATCCCTTGCGAGTGTCGCTGGATTACACGACACGTAAACGATTCTTTTTGCACCAAAGTTAGGCATATAATGCATTATTTCCTCTGCGCCTGCACGTGGAGGATCTATCAATAATGCATCAAATCCTTGATTTGCCCAAGAATGATGCGAGAAATCTTTTGTTAAATCTTGTGAAAAGAACTTCAACTGGCCAAGAGCATTGCGTTCCGCATTTTCTGCACCACGTTGAACCATTTCTTCACTGCCTTCAACACCAACCACTTGTCCTGTTGCTCCCACGCATCGAGCCAAAGGCAAAGAGAAATTTCCTAGACCACAGAACAAATCGAGAACACGTTCTCCTTGTTTTAAATCTAGCAAGTCACATGCCAATTTCACCATTTGCGGGTTAATGGTTGAGTTTACTTGAGTAAAGTCGTGTGGGTTAAATCCAAATGCCACATCAAAATCATTTAAACGATAATGTAAACGCATCTCTGCATGTTCATCATCCATACGCTTTAGACTGTCTGGGCCAGCAGCTTGTAAATACAACTGCCACCCTCTGTCTAACGCAAATTGTTTTAATCGGTTGACATCCTCTGTGTTTAATTTTTCAGTATGTCGCACCGTGAGGGCGATGTCACAATCCCCCATGGCCAATTCTATATGACCAATAGCCGCTTTGGCTGTTAGACTTTGGAGTAACTGCTTCAAGCGTGTGATTGAACCAAACGCTTGATCTAACACCAAGCAGCGATCAATTGAAGTTAGTTTATTGGTTTGACGCTCTCGAAAACCCACGACCAATTGATCTTTGTGCGGCAAATAACGCACCCCAATGCGTGCTTTACGGCGGTAGTCTTCACGTAAAGAGCGCAAAGGCGGCAACCACTCTTCAGGTTGAATCCCTGCAAAATGCTGCAAATGCGATTTAAGCACTTCTTGCTTTAAACGAATTTGCTCATCGGGATGAATGTGCTGCATATTACAGCCACCACAGCTTTTAAAATGCGGACACTTCGGCTCAACCCGAAAAGCAGAGGCTTCACTGAGGAGTTGAACAGCATCGGCTTCCTCTAAACGCTTTACCGCATGGGTAATCTGCGCTTTAACCGTTTCACCCGGCAATGCATAGTTAATAAAGACTTTTTTACCCTGCTTCTCTGCAGGATGGTCTGGATGCGAACCATAGTGCGCTATGCCGCGTCCTTCATGCGAAAGTGACTCAACCTGAAAAATATAACTGGGCTGTTGAGTTGGACGAGGTTTGGCTCTATGTTTCATGTGTACCTATAGATGGGAAGGGGAAAAATCGGCAGCGGTAAAAGCTGTCTGCTGTGAAGTCTCACGCCACACCGACAAAAAGTCTTGATGCTGCGGTTGAGCCTGTAAAAACTGGATGGTTTGATCGATAAAGTGACGGTGGTCTTGAGCGAGCAATTGCCCTTTGAGCAAGAGCCAACGCAAATACACCAACCATGTATTTAGCACATCACCTTCACAATAACTGGTGAGTTTGAGCCATTCCTGCGCCCGAACATATTCAGGTACATGATAAGCCCCATCGCCTCGTTTACCGGGATACCCCAATAAATGGGCAACATCATCTAGCTTTTGGAAATGACGTCCATTAAACATTGCCATCACATCCATCAGGTCGATGTGACGCTGATGATAACGGTTCTGATAGTTATTATAGCGCTTTTGTGTGTCAATTTCGCCTTGATCGAACAAAGCAGGTGCAGTTAAACCATGATACATAGCACGAAGCATGATTACAGGTAAGTCAAACTGAGCACCATTCCAGCTCACTAAAGTTGGTAAGCGCTTATCAAATATGGATAAAAACTTACTGAGGATTTCTGCTTCCGAATATTGCTCACGGCTAAAAGAAAAAAGTTTCATCTGGCCTTGGTCATCCAGCCATAAGCCTGAAATACACACAATTTCATGCAAAGCCAAACGCTGAAAATCCATGCCTGATTCTTGGCGACGCAATTTGGTCAGTGCCGCCTCCAAATCAGCCTCAGGCAAATCTAAACCATATAAATGCGCCCCCGATCTCAAATCTGTCATTGTTTCGATATCAAAGGTGAGAACGGGTAAACGCATAGCAGGACTCTCTTTTATTGTTTTATTCAGGATCGACCACAGAGAAAAGACCCGTCGATAAATAACGGTCACCACGGTCACAAATAATGCACGCAATGACAGCACCAGGGTTTTCTTCAGCAATTTTAATCGATGCCCACACCGCACCACCTGAAGAAGTTCCTGCGCTAATCCCTTCTTTTTGCGCCAATTTACGCATGGTTTTTTCCGCTTCAATTTGCGGAATATCAATAATTTGATCAATCCGACTGCGGTCAAAAATCGTTGGTAAATATTCTTCAGGCCAGCGGCGAATCCCTGCGATACTTGAACCATCCGATGGCTGTAAGCCAATAATTTGAATGTCGGGGTTCATCTCTTTGAGATATTTAGAGACCCCCATAATGGTACCTGTAGTGCCCATTGAACTTACAAAGTGAGTGATTTTGCCACCTGTTTGCTGCCAAAGTTCAGGCCCAGTCGTTAAATAATGTGCTTCAACATTATCAGGATTACCAAACTGGTTGAGTACGTGCCCTTTGCCTTCTTCTTGCATTTGCAAAGCCAAATCACGTGCACCTTCCATGCCCTGTTCTTTGGTCACTTCAATCAGTTCCGCGCCATAAGCACGCATTGCATCCTTACGTTCTTGGCTCATGTTGTTCGGCATAATCAGTTTCATCTGATAGCCACGCATCGCAGCAACCATCGCCAATGCAATGCCGGTATTTCCACTGGTCGCTTCAATCAAGGTATCGCCCGGCTGGATTTGCCCTCGCTTTTCCGCTTGCATAATCATGTTATACGCGGGACGGTCTTTGACAGAACCTGCGGGGTTGTTACCTTCTAATTTCGCCAATACTGTTGCTTGAGTGTGACTAGCCAGACGCTGTAAACGCACCAGTGGAGTTTTTCCAACATAGTGATCTAACAAAAATTCGTCTGCTTGAAAATCAGTGGATGTAGTACTCATTCTTTTTACCTTGATCGAGGTGCGCCTATTGTATGGAAAAATGCCAGTCCCTGCACCCATTTAGCGTGCTTTTTCGTGAAAGTGATTAAAGCACCATCGATTTTTTATAAAGCGTGCTACACTTCAAAGCATAGGGAATAAATCACTTGCACCATGTCAAATATCAATAAAAAGTTATTTAATCGTCTGCACTTAAACCATGCTTATGGACAGCTCATTGCACTTATTTTCGTGCCGATTATGATTTTGGCCTGTGTAGGTGCATTACTGGTTATTACCGAAACTTCAAATGCGGCCAAAGCCCAGCAGCGACAAATGGCGATAGCGATTTTAACGCGCTATCAGCTGGATGCAGAAGCGGCGATCAATTTGGTGAATGCCTCCCCTTGGCAGTATGAAAATGCACGTTATTTGATGCAAAAGATGTTAGATGAAAAACATCTGATTCGTGCCGCAATTATTGATGACAAAGGTAATAATAAACTCAGCATTGGCTACCAAGACCAAGCGCCGTGGCCAGCGCTGAGAAAAAATACTGATTTTTTTGGCCCAATGAATTTTAAAGGCAATACTGTATATGGTTTACCCATCAACCAATTTACAGGCACGCCTGCGCAGTTAGTGGTTGAATTAGATAACCAGCCCTTACAAATTGCCCGTTATCGCGTGTTGATTGTGTTGATTGCGACAGGTCTGTTGACACTCTTATTGCTTTTACTCTGTTTAAATTTCTACTCGCGTCGCTGGATTGCGCCGATGTATGAAATTCGCATGCAGCTGCAACGTTTAAATGCCGATACCCTCGATCAACACATGCTGATTAACAGCACCGGTGAATTACGCTTGCTACAACGCGATATTGCCAATGTGGTGAAACGCCTGCATTTTAGTTTTTTAGAATTGAAAGAACACACTGAGCAAACGGAAGACGATTTACGTCGAACCCTTGACACTTTAGAAGTGCAAAACATTACCTATCGTCAAGCGCGTGACCAAGCCATTTCAGCAAGTCAGTCCAAGTCAGTGTTCTTGGCCAATATCAGCCATGAACTGCGCACGCCACTGAACAGTATTGATGGTTTTATTCACCTCTTACTGCGTCAAGACAACCTCAACAATGATCAAAATCTGTATTTACAAACCATCCGAAAATCATCTGCACACTTACTGGCACTGATTAATGATGTTTTAGATTTTTCAAAAATTGATGCCGGTAAACTAGAACTCGATACTGCAACTTTTGATTTAGAAGAAGCAATTTTTGATGTTATGGATATGCTGTCTCCTCTTGCTGCACAAAAGCATATCGATATGGCCTTTTACTATGCCGACAATGTGCCAAAGCATGTGGTTGGAGATGCCCTACGCTTCAAACAAATTTTAACCAACTTGATTTCCAATGCCATTAAGTTTACTCCTGATGGCGAGATCATCGTCCGCGCAAGAATGGAACAAGATGATATTGGACAGTGCCTATTGCACTTTAGTGTACAAGACAGCGGCATCGGACTCAGTGGAACCGACCGTAAAAAACTGTTTGAGTCTTTCTCGCAAGGCGATGCTTCGGTCACGCGTCAATTTGGCGGTACAGGTCTAGGCTTAGCGATTTCCAAACAGCTGGTGCATTTGATGCAGGGGCAAATTGGATTTGAGGACAACCAAGAACGCGCGCCAACCGAAAAAGGTTCCACCTTCTGGTTTACCGCCATGTTTATGGTCAATGAAGAAGATGAGTACGTTGAACATCCTCAGTTTAGCGATATGCAAGTGGTCTCGTATTTGGCACATCCTGCAACAGCCAATATTCTGCGCCATTATCTTGAAGATTATGCTGTGGAGCACATCGAATCGAGTTCAATTTTAGACTTGTTCAGTCACCTCAACAGACTGCCTCAAGATGTGGAAAACACATGGTTGATTGTTGACCACAGTGGTGATACCGAAGCCTTATTAAAAGAAATTCGTCAGCGTTATAGCGGTAACCTTGCGGTTTATGGCTACCAGATGTCACTTGATTTAACCACGCTGAATGAGTATCGCGCACGACCATTATACCAACCACTCAGTCGGAGTGCTTTGATTCAATTGCTCAGCAATCAACCGCTATTTGAAGAAGACGAAATGGAGTCCTTCAATGGTCAAGGCTTACATATTTTAGCGGTGGATGACCATCTTCCCAACCTGATTGTCCTTGAAGCCCTACTGGGCGAGTTGAATGTCACGACAACAAAAGCTTTAAGCGGTCAACAAGCCTTAGAGATTTTACAAGAACGCGCTGAACACGACAGCAAAGCTTTTGATTTGGTATTTATGGATATTCAAATGCCTGTCATGTCGGGGGTCGATACCACACGTGCCATTCGTGCGCTGGAGTCAACCATTGAAAATCATAAGCGTTTGCCTATTATTGCCCTCACCGCACATGCATTGGCTGACGAAAAACAAAAACTACTGCAAGTCGGCATGGATGACTATGTCACCAAACCTATTCAAATTGATCAGATCATTCAAATCTTGACCCATTGGACCACTGATCGTTTCAACAAAGGCTCACCTGTTGAAAAAGCCATCGTGATTGAAGCACTCGATCCGAAGGTACTCGACTGGCAGCAAAGCTTACAGTTGGCCGCCAATAAAGAAGACTTAGCAGTCGACTTATTGCGTATGTTAATGGATAGTTTTGATACTGAGCTACATGAAATGAAGCAGTTGATTGAAATGGAAGATTTCCCACAATTGGAACATGTGCTACACCGTCTGTATGGTGCAACACGCTATGTCGGTGTACCCAACTTACAAGAAGCAACAGGGACATTTGAACAGTTTGTTTCAACCTTACGTAAAGAGCGTCGTAAAGCAGATGAACAGTTTGTTCAAGAAACCATCAAGCGTTTCAATGAACTCAAAGTCGTGATTGAACAAGTACAACATGCGGCACAGCAAATTTTAATCAAACATAGCCCATAAAACATTCAAAAAAGCATGACACCAAAGACAAGTTGCGACGTGACTCTTGGTGTCATTTATCCGCACGGGAGCTATGCTATGCTCCGTGCGAGCAAAAAATAAGAGTTCTCATCATGGCTTTACTTCGCATTGAAAACAAAAACGGCATTGCCACTGTTTCACTTAACCGCCCAGACAAACGCAATGCGATGAGTTTCGACCTGTTGCGCGAATTGGTTAAAACTGCTGAAAAAATTAAAAAAGACCGCAGCATTCGCTGTGTCATCCTTACTGGTGAAGCGCAAGTCTTTAGTGCAGGCATTGATCTTGCCGATTTGAACAATCCGAAGAATCGCGCCTATGCCGCGTGGGAACTGATCAAACCGGGACAAAGCCTCTTTCAAAAAGCCTTCCTAATTTGGCAAGAACTGCCTGTTCCTGTGATTGCCGCGATTGAAGGGTTTTGCTTTGGCGCTGGTATGCAACTGGCTTTAGCGGCGGATATTCGTGTGGCACACCCTGCAACCAAAATGTCGATTATGGAAAGCCGTTGGGGACTGGTTCCGGATATGGGACTGACGCGTTCTTTGAAAGGTTTGATCGGACTAGATCTTGCCAAAGAATTAACACTTACGGCACGTATTTTCGATGCAACTTATGCCAAAGAAATTGGCTTAGTCACACATCTTGATGAATCACCGCTTGCTAAAGCTCAAGCCATTGCAGAAGAAATGTTACAACGCTCACCAGATGCACTCATGGCCTCAAAATATGTGTTGGATGCTATGCAGCATGAGCCTAAAAAATCCTTACGTTTGGAAAAAATTTGGCAGCTCAAATTACTGTTAGGTAAAAATAGCCAAATCGCACGTAAGAAAGATAAACAACCCGACGTGCAGTATCTACCACGCCAATACAAATAACAGTATTTAACCACTGACAATCCAAGAGGGTCCCATGAGTTTCGATCGACACACTAAAATTGCATTTCTCGGCATGGGACTCATGGGCAGCCGTATGGCCACCCGCTTACTTCAAGCGGGTTTCGAGGTCGCGGTATGGAACCGTACCAGTAGTGCCTGCGATACACTCATTGATTTGGGGGCAACAGACTTAGCACTACAGAATATTGCCGAATATCCTGTAGTGCTGACCTGTTTAGCTGACGACAAAGCTGCACTCAGCGTTTATGAACAAATCGAACCATTTTTGACGGCAAAGCAAGTGATCATCGACTTTTCCAGTCTTTCGGTGGAGCAAACCCTGAGTCTTGCAGCACGTGCCGAACAAAAACAAGTGCAATGGATCGACTCACCTGTTTCGGGGGGAACTGTCGGTGCAGAACAAGGTACGCTGGTCATCTTTGCTGGTGGCGATACACAGACGATTCAAGACCTGTCTTTGATTTATAATATCTTGTCGCAACGTGTCACCTGTATGGGCAACACTGGAACAGGACAAGCCACCAAAATTTGTAATCAACTGATTGTGGCAGCCAATAGCACTCTGATTGCAGAAGCGGTTGCTTTAGCAGCCAAAGCTGGCGTGGACACTCGCTTACTTGCACCTGCACTTGCAGGCGGTTTTGCAGATTCGAAACCCTTCCAAATTTTAAGTCCGCGTATGGCGAGTCATCTATTTGAGCCCGTACAGTGGAAAGTTCAAACCCTGTCTAAAGACTTAAACAATGCCGTGCAGCTTGCTGAGCAGCACCAACTCGACATTCCTGTTGCAGCGCGAGCACTTCAGCAATTGCAAGCACACCAACAACAAGGCTATGCTGAAGCTGATCTTGCCTCAGTCATCTTACAAGTAGAACAACAAGCCAAATAAAATCAGGAGAAAATCATGACCAAACTTGCTGTAAATTTATCCATGATTTTTACCGAAGTGCCGCTGCTTGAGCGTTTTGCCTTAGCTCAAGCCGTTGGTTTTAAACATGTGGAAATCCAATTTCCCTATGAACTTAGCATTGAACAAATTCAAACTCAGCTTACGCTTCATGACTTAAGTCTCTGCCTCATTAACGTTCCTGCGGGCGACCTAATGACAGGTGGCAATGGTCTCGCCGGAGTTCCCGGCAACGAGCTAGAGTTTCATCACGCTCTTCAGTTAGCAGTGCAATATGCCAGCGCACTCAAAGTGCCAAGTGTGAATATCCTTGCTGGCAAACAACCCCTAGATGCCGACCTACTGCCCTGTTTAAATACCTTGTCCAAAAACCTGAAACTGGCCTGCCATATGTTCAGTGAACATGACATTCAACCTGTCTTTGAAATGATCAACGGCACGGATATGCCACGCTTCTTAGTGCAAAATATTGCCCAAGCACAGGAAATGTTAGAAGCAGTACAACACCCTGCACTTAAAATGCAATATGACTGCTATCACATGGCCATGATGGGTGAGGATGTGTTGCAAGGGCTACAAGAAAATATTCAAGATATTGGTCACATCCAATTTGCAGACTGTCCGGGGCGGCACGAGCCAGATACTGCACAAATTATGTATGCAAATATTTTTGAATGGCTACAACACAGCAGTTATGACGGTTTTATTGCGGCGGAATATCGACCAAAAACTGTTTCAACTCAGTCCTTTGCATGGAAGGCAAAATACTTTGCTGCACATCCTCAAAGTTGAACCATTGTGGATTTGAAATTTTCGCCTAAAAACGCTATATTATAAGATGAGTTATTGTCCGGAAAAATTCCCTTTATGAATTTAGAACCATCGCCCAGCGCTTCTAATTCTCACGATTTCGCAATGAATACCCAAGCTGCCGACGTACAAGCTTGCTTAAAAGTTGTACATGAAGCCCTTGAAGATGTAAAAGCAAAAGATATTTTAGCGATTGATGTCAGCCTAATCAGCAACGTCGCTGATGCAATTGTGATTGCAAGCGGTACATCAACGCGTCACATCAAAGCACTTGCTGATAACGTTGCTGAAGAAGCACGTAAAGCAGGCTTCCGCCCTCTCGGTGTCGAAGGCGAACGTGATGCAGAATGGATCTTGATTGATCTTGGCTTTGTTGTTGTGCACGTGATGTTGCCAACAGCACGTCGTTTCTACGACCTAGAAAGCCTTTGGCGTGCAGCCCCAGAAGAAACTGTAGCCTAATATGAAAAGAGCGACCTGAAGGTCGCTTTTTTTATGTCTATTTTTATTTAAATTAAGCGATGCATATCGACCATTGGGTAACGCTCTTTCACTTGGCGCTTCACATGGGCATAGAGTTGATCTGCTTTTGCTGGACCATAAAATTCACAATAATTTTCATAACAGACCGTCAAGACCTGCGCATATTGAGTCATGGGCAAAGCTTCGAGTACTGCTCGATCATCCAAGGCCTGATATGTATCAATCACAATGGATAAAGCGTCTAGCTGCGTTTTCACCTCACGCTCAAACTCCTGCACATCAACGGCTTTGACTGCTTGACAGATATTTTGCATAAAAAACGTCAATGCATCGAGTAACACTGCTCCCCCTTGTTCGCTTTTCGATGCTTTTGCAGATGGGTTCAACAACACTTGTTTTTCAACTTGGGCCATCTCTGCCAAGACATTTTTGAGCATGTCTTTTCGAAAGTAACGTAATTCCTCTGTGGTACAAATTTCACTCAAAAAACGATTCAGGACAAAGGAGGGTTGATCACCATATTTCGCTTCCCAGTGATTCAATACTTGCTCTAAAAGTGTTCCTTGTAAGTACTGACTCAATCCACGCTCGATCGCTTGGCGTTTTTGTACAATAGTTAATGTTTCAGTCGACATGAGCTATCCTCTTTCATTAATGACGTTTGGTCATATCATCAGTTTCAAACGTCACATCACGCTGAAACTCGGGATAAGACAGTTCTGCATGTTCGGTATAGTCCAAGCCACGTTGTTCATGTTGTTTACTCACCCGCAAACCACCAAGAACGGCGTCTAAGATTTTAAAGACGATCAATGCCACACCAAAGCCCCATGCAAAGGCTGTCAAAATACCCAAGCCTTGTACCGCAATGATCCCCGCATTAAACATTTGGTTTTCAAAAAACAACCCTGCAGCCAATGTACCCCACGCCCCACAAAAACCATGTACAGTCACCGCATCGACCACATCATCCAAGCGGAGTTTTTCCATCACCACCGGTAAAATACTGACCAACACACCTGCAACCGCACCACTGATAATGGCATACACTGGACTCATGGTTGCACAGCCCGCCGTAATTGCAACCAGTCCACCCAAGGAGGCATTAATGGTGCCGCGCATTAAAATTGCTTTGCCACGTATTAGGGTATAAACCATATAGGCAACTGCCGAAGCGCACGCCGCCAAATGCGTATTCAAGGCAATCCGCCCAATACTCACATCTGCCTTCACGGTAGAGGCCGCATTAAAACCAAACCATGCCAGCCATAGAACAAAACCGCCTAGCGCCACCAACGGTAAATTATGCCCTGCCAGATAATGTACTTGCCCATTGCGTCCAAACCGCCCTAAACGGGGTCCCAGCACAATAATTCCAGCTAAGGCTACCCATCCACCAATCGAATGCACCACCGTTGAACCAGCAAAGTCGATAAAGCCCATGGCTTTTAGCCAACCTTCGCCGTCAAATAAACTTCCCCAAGCCCATGCACCAAAAATCGGGTAGATCAAACCACTGACCACCGCAGCACTCACAATATACGCCACGAAGTGAATCCGCTCAGCCATCGCCCCACTGGCAATCGTCGTGGCTGTGGTAGCAAACATCATTTGAAAGAACAAGAGGTTCCAGTGCCAGTCATCCATGGTATTGGGGGCAAAGTGTGAGGTTCCTATCCAGCCACTCGAATTGACACCAAACATCAAACCAAAGCCAATCAACCAAAACACCAAGCCCCCTAAACAGGCATCCATATAGTTTTTCATGAGTACATTAATGGTGTTTTTAGAGCGCACCGAACCGCTTTCAATTAGGGCAAAACCTGCTTGCATGAAAAACACTAAAATGCCACCGAGCACCACCCAGACACTATCGAGCGAGAGACGAATTTCTTGAATATTTTGAGCCTGTGTTGGCAGGGGCTCTGCAGCAAAACTGGGTAAAGCAATACAGCACACAAAGAAGAGTAAGTATTTTATTTTTTTCATGAATAATCCCCCAAAGATTATTCATCTCAATTGCAAAATCAATGCCAGTGTTTCAACACCTTACAGATATTTAATCATGATCCATGCCCGCCAATATAAATGGACAATTCAAACAAGGTGAAAAAGCGATACACCATACACGAGGTCAAAATGAATTTATCAGCGGATTGATAAAACATAGCTTTTAGTTTTTATAGTACTCATCCACAGCATAATAATGAACCCTCTCTACCCATCGACCACGATTCAGCGTTCGCTCCGTCACTTTAACCTTTCCCTCTTGGACTGTTGCATCTTCAATAAATTCTTTGACTAGACTCAAACCATGTTTAGGAATCACAATATATTCCGAACGGATGTGATAACAACATCCACTTTTATTGAAGGTTAAGATTCTTTTCTGTTTTGGATCGACCTCAAACATGCCCAAATTTTCATGAGTTAAGGCCGATAACTCCTGACTCAGCACAAATTTATTTTTAGTCCGATGAAACACATAAACATCGTAAGTTGGCCCGCCATAAGCACCATAGTTACCATTACGGATGGCCACATCTTCACTCCCGTCAAAATTAAAGTCGGCAAAAATCACGGCACTTTGCTCACCATAAAGCTGCACCACATTGACAGATGGTTTGTCAGTTTCGTCCAGATCCATCGTCAATTCAGCCGAGGAAAAATGCTGAAAGCGCTGTGCTGTCCCTTTTAGGTAAAGATCAATATTGGCTTGTCCATCACAGCTACTGTCCGTACAGTTCGTCGTCATTTTTACATCATAGTGCTTCGATGCATTTTTTATTTCGAAGACCTGAGCCCGTGTAGTTTGACTCAAAACAAACACACCAAATATCAGCAACACCTGAAACCAGATCTGATTTATGTTCATATTGTTTTCTTATTGAAAAGTTAAACATCATCTTAGCAAAAGCTGCAAACATAAAAAAACCACCCGAAGGTGGTCTTTATATACTCTAGGAGGAGGATTAGTGTCCACCACCATTGATTGCTTTGGTCATGTCTTCAACCACTTTCTTCGCATCGCCGAAGATCATCATGGTTTTTTCGTTATAGAACAAATCGTTGTCTAGACCTGCATAACCTGTCGCCATAGAGCGTTTGATGACCATAATGGTACGTGCTTTATGTGCTTCAAGAATTGGCATGCCATAGATTGGAGATGTTGGATCATCTTTCGCCGCAGGGTTGACCACGTCATTCGCACCAATCACAAGCACCACATCTGTTGCAGGGAAGTCAGAGTTAATCTCATCCATCTCTAAGATGTCTTCATAAGCTACGTCTGCTTCAGCCAAAAGTACGTTCATGTGACCCGGCATACGACCAGCAACTGGGTGAATGGCGAAGCGCACTTTTACACCTTGTTCTTTCAAGATTTCACACAATTCTTTCACCGCATTTTGTGCACGGCCTTGTGCCATACCATAACCCGGTACGATCACAACGCTGTCTGCATTCGACATCAAGAAGCCTGCATCATCTGCTGAACCAGAACGATGGTTACGCTGTGCTTGTTCGCCTTTGTCCGCAGAAGCTACCGCAGTTCCACCCATTGCACCACCAAACAAAACGTTGATGATTGAACGGTTCATAGCTTTACACATAATGTAAGACAGAATCGCACCTGAAGAACCCACCAGTGACCCCGCAACGATCAACATATTGTTTTCAAGTGTGAAACCAATACCTGCTGCTGCCCAACCAGAGAAAGAGTTCAATAGCGATACCACGACTGGCATATCACCACCACCGACTGGTGCAATCCACACCCAACCGAATGCAAGTGCAAGTGCAGTCATGGCCCAAAATGCATTCATGTTGCCTGTCGTGAAGAAGTACACACCACACGCCAACATTGCAAGGAAAATCAGTGCTTGTACAGGTTTAACCCATGCACCAGAAATGGTTTTTGCCCATTTTTTCGCAGCCAATTTACCATAAGCGAATACAGACGCTGTAAAGGTAATCGCACCGACGAAACAGCCCACGAACAATTCAAATAAATGAACCTTGCTCATGTGTGCATGTTGCACACCCGCAGCAGTTAATGCAGCTTCATTTTGTGCAAATAACGCAGTCAGTTGGTTATTATGTAGAATTGCCGCAATTGCAATTAATACCGCAGCCAGACCCACCAAAGAGTGCATCAATGCGACCGTTTCAGGCATCTGCGTCATAGGTACAGTACGCGCACGGGCAATACCCACAATCGCACCCAGCACCATCGCACCGCCAATCATCCAAATCACAGGATGATCTGCCACAAAGAAGGTGGTCACTACAGCAATCGCCATTGCGATCATGCCGTAACGGTTACCTTGAATTGCCGTCTTCGGGCCAGACAAACCACGTAAAGTTAAGATAAAGAGGACAGCACCAATCAGGTAGAACCAATCCGCATAGTCTCGAATGAATTCCATATATTAGCCCTCTTTTTTCTTTTGCTTTGGCTTGAACATTTCAAGCATACGCGCTGTTACTGCGAAGCCACCGAAAATATTGATACTTGCTAAGAACACCGCAATTGCACCTAAGATGCTCACTACATTCACACTTTGGAATGCAACATTCGCATCAACACCAATTGCAGGAATCCCCACCGTTTGAATCATTGCGCCCACCACGATGATCGATGACAACGCATTGGTTACTGCCATAAGCGGTGTATGTAGTGCTGGCGTAACGCCCCACACGACGTAGTAGCCTACAAAGATGGCAAGGACGAAAATTGTAATTGTTTCAACCATGATCTATCTCCTTAACCACGCTTCAGCAGTACTTGACCGCCATGAGTTACTAGAAGGGCTTTTTGAATTTCTTCTTCAGGATTGATGGCAAAGTTTTTCTCTGCATCAAATAGAGTATCTAAGAAGTTCAAGACATTTCGTGCATACAAAGCAGAAGCTTCAGTTGAAACTGTAGACGGAATGTTTGGAATCCCTAAAATGGTCACACCGTTGTCAGTCACAACATTCTCACCATTTTTAGAACCTTCAACGTTACCACCTGTTTCAACCGCCATATCAAGGATGATTGAACCTGGTTTCATTTTGGCAACCGTTTCAGCTTTAATTAAGCGAGGTGCATCACGACCTGGTAAAAGTGCAGTGGTAATCACAATATCCGCATTTGATACGGCTTTATCCACAATAATGGCTTGATCGCGGATATAGTCTTCACCCGGCATCCAACCATAACCATTTTTCGCAGCATCGGCTGCTTTTTGCTGTTCTTCCGCTGACATAGGTACGTCTAACCATTTGCCACCGAGTGATTCAACTTGGTCACGTGCAGTTGGACGCAAATCTGTTGCTTCTACGACCGCACCCAAACGTTTAGCCGTTGCAATCGCTTGTAGACCTGCAACACCGACCCCCATGATCACGACACGTGCAGGTTTTACAGTACCCGCAGCCGTCATCAACATTGGGAACATGCGCTGGTACTCTGCTGCAGCAAGAAGCACTGACTTGTAGCCTGATAAGTTGGCTTGTGAAGATAATACGTCCATGTTCTGCGCACGAGATAAAGTCCGTGGCAGTAGCTCCAAAGCAAATGCAGACACGTGTTGTGACGCAAATTGATCAAGCTCCGTATTACGGTACGGGTCAAACATGGCAATAACCGATGTATTTGGCGCAAGCTTTTGAATTTCAGCACCCTGAGGGGCACGTACTTTTAAAATCATTTGGCTACCAGTATAGGCATCATCTGTCAGCGTAGCACCGACTTGCTCATAGGCACTGTCGATATAAGCAGCTTTCACACCCGCTCTACGTTCAATCACTACACTATGACCAGCACTGATCAACTTTTTTACCGTTTCTGGCGTTGCGGCTACACGATTTTCACCGACGACAGTTTCGGCTGGAATTCCGATCTGCATGAGCGTCCCTCAAGCTAGTTTTTCTTAAAGTAAACATTGCCCATTAGGCAATGTTTTCTCACAGGATGTTCTTATGAATTTTTGGATTCTAATGAAACTTTTTTAAAATACCACCCACTATTTATTTAATAAATACCCATATACTGAACTGGTGATTCATAAAAAATATTGGGTGATATTGCGTTTATTTACTTTGAATCCGCTTAAAAATTGATTTATTTCTATTCAAATTCTGAACCACAGATCTTTACACACTAAAATCTGCACTTTTTTTGCACAAAACCAAGTCCTTTAATTCCGCAGTATTGATCTTTTTGACCAATTCAAGAATATGAACCACCACGTTCAGATTAACCCGAACCTGTCATTCATCGAGCTTTGCCATCTCCCGTCACGCAAACTTTGCAGGCATTGACTTAAATGACAGTTTTGCCCCATTTGCAAAAGCTTCGAATTGGCCTGTCCCTATTTTTCATCGATCAAAAATGCCAATGCTCAAAATTTAGCTCAACTAAAACGCGTATTTGGAATGGATCATCTAAAAATACAAGGAGGGGTTGATCACGTTTAACTAGATCTGAAACGAGAAATAACCAACAAAAATGTTTTTTTCATATTTTATCGGATGATAATGGCGCGCATTGACATACTAACCCTAAGCAAAAATGCACCATAATTGATCAAAAATACCTTAAATAGATGAATATTTCAGTAATTTGTCCCAAATCTTTGATGTGCAAGATGTGTAAAAATAATCGAATGCAACAATTTCATACAAAATAGACGGCCATGTTCAGAATTTTTTAAAGATTTTTATTATTTTTTGACAGGAAATTCGAAATATCATCATTTTTTGATTTTATTAGATGAAAACGTCGGCCTGAAAACAGGTCACACTATTTTCTGTGTCTTCATCTTCGACTCATTTTTTTATGCAGCCTTTTCTCGCTTGTTTTAGGCTTTTGAATCAGCTTCGTATACAATTTCTGAAACGATGCATCTATTTAGCTCAAAGCACGATGTAAACGTCTTTCTGAAAAAAATACTCCCTCATCAAAGGCTAATTATGAATACTTCTTTCGACATCAGTCGAGATAAATCTCTGCTCTGGCTGATGGCAATTGTCTGCGGCTTATGTGCAGGGGCAAACTATTATTGCCAGCCTTTGATTTCCTCTATTCAGCAAAGCTTTCAAGCACCAGAAGAACAAGTGGCTTTGACCGTGACCTTTGCGCAAGTTTCCTATGCTTTGGGTTTACTGTTCATTGTGCCCTTAGGCGACATGCTGAACAAAGCCAAACTGATTCCATTCCTGATGTTTGGAGCATCTGCTGGGCTGTTTATCTGTGCGACATCCACCAACTTATCGATGCTCTGGCTAGGCACCATTATTACAGGACTCTTTTCAGTTGCAGCACAAGTGCTGATTCCTCTGGCCACGATGGCAGTCAAACCTGAAAAAACGGGAGAAGTGGTCGGTTTCCTCATGAGTGGCTTATTGGTCGGGATCTTACTGTCGACCAGTGTGGCGGGATTACTCTCAGATTTATGGCACTGGAAAATGATTTATGTGCTGAGTGGCATTGCCATGTTTGCTTTGGCTCTTCTGATGAAAGGAAAACTGCCGCAACTACCAAAACTCAAAATCACCTATTTCGACATTTTTAAGTCCATGGGGAGTCTGCTACAACAAGAACCTCGTTTAGTGTTTCGCTCAATCACGGGTGGATTTGCTTTTGCTGCCATGAGTATGCTGTTTTCAACCATTGCCCTACTTTTAACCTCTGAGCCATTTCAACTTTCGGATGTTTTAGTCGGCGTAGTGACTTTGGTCGGCGTATTTGGCGCACTCTCCACTCAGTGGATTGGTAAATGGGCCGATCGCGGTTATACCCTGCTTTTGACTTGGGTCGGCTGTGGGACGTTAGCCCTCAGTTGGGCCTTTCTATACTTAGGTGGAAGTTCTCTCATCAGCTACATCATCGGTTATGCACTGATTAACTTAGGACTTGCAACTACACATAGTTGTAACCAAAACGTAATTTTCCGTTTACGCCCCGATGCGAAGTCGCGGGTGAACTCCATCTATATGACCTTATATTTTATTGGTGGCGCGTGTGGCTCAGCACTGGGTGTCTATGCATGGCATCACGGCGGCTGGACTAGTACATGTTTGGTCGGTATTACACTGGTGATGATGGCGGGTGTCTTTGCTCTGCTTGATACCTTATATAACAAAAGACATGGTATTGCTTAACCCTCAAAAAAGACAGTTTACTGAGTAAACTGTCTTTTTGTTTGGGCACTTCATTTTGAGCGCTAACTAACCTGAGCCACTGGGTAAAAAGGTTTACCCAAATCGAGACTATCAGCATTCTCCAAAGCAATGTACAAAAATGCGGGCAGCAAAGCCGATAAAATTTGACAGCCATCTTGTAGCTGCTTGCGGTTCAACGAACTCTTATAGGTTGAGCCACCATGCATCAGCTGATTTCTCAAGGTATATAAACCGTTAAACAGTACCAGTAAAATATCAACCGAATGCTTCTGCTGTAGCGCTTTCGCCACTTTCTTCTTTTCTTGTTCAAGCTGAGCCTTACAGACCTCTAAAGCAATTTTCTTATTTTGATAGTCCCAATACCCTTGATAGGTGTATTGGTTGTCTAAGAGCATACGAATAGGCTGACTAAATTTGTCCCATAAAATGCTATAAATTCTATGATCGACATCATGTTGGCAAATTAAATGTAAGAACTGACGTAAACTCTGTTTGTCCTGACTTTGCCCCAAGTCTTGTGCATATATCGCATTGAAGGAAATCCAGAGGCTGATAAATTGTAAATCGGGATCATGATCGAGCAGTAATGCCTGCTTTAACCAACTCAGCCCACGATGTATTCTCAGATTAAACTCATCACTCTGTTGTACTTTTTTAGTTTTAAAAATTTCTTCTAAAAGCAACATCGGCTTTTCCTATACTTTATTCTTCTATGTATTCAACATACTGAATGATTAAGCTAAATTCAATTCAACCCTGCTAGGACATAGTGATTGATAAATCCCGCTAGTTCAGTGTGAAGGTTCTATCGAAAAAAAACATTCTGTTTTCTATATTTCAATGTATCTAATGAATATTGGCTGCTCCTCTTACCATTAATTATAAGTTCTAAGCTTGATAAAAGCAGATAATACCTCTCAATGAATGTATTCCATTTTTGTGATAGTATTGCGTGCTATCGGAAATACCTGAATAAAAATGAAGCATCGAGTTTCATTTTTCGTCCATTCCCAAAGATCCTCCTATCGGTAATGAATGCATTTCAGCTCATTACATTGTGCTGTATCGTGCTCAATAAATGGATTGACGCTTTGGCTTTGCGACATCTGATTTTCATGTAATTTCCCACATATTTCTTTGCACCACTTCTACTTCAAAACATAGTGCGTTAACCATGTATTTGCCGATAGAAACTGATGAACACTGATGAAGAGTCTGATTTTTTAATGAATACTGACAAAACCATTGAAACCCCTCAATCTCCACGAATCAGTGTTGCACCGATGATGGACGGGATGATATTTAAAATTTAATATTTACTATCAAAAGCTTACACAAAAATAAGAAAAACATGGTGCAAATACGGTGCAAAAAATAGTGAATAAAAAACCCCAATTAAGGGGTTTTTTAATGTTATATCAAGCTGCTATATTTTGTTTTTCAGCCCATTCTTGCATTTTAGTCATTAAACTCTGCTCATTACTTTCACAGATTAAATCTACTCCCTGCTGCCTCATTTTAAAATTCAAACTATCAATTGTTGAATCAATTTGATCAACTTTCCGATCGTCTAGTTTTTCAAGCTCACTATCAGCTGGTTGCAATACAAAAAACGTAGGTTTACGATTATCTGCTTTAGCAGCAACCATCAAGTCAGTAGCAGCCATCAAATAGTTATTAGTAATAGTATTTATATTAGGTGTAACAACTGATGTAATGCTTCCGTAATGAGTTCTAGATTGAATCGGCACATGTAATCTGTTATCACCAACGGTTATATAAGTTTCAGTTGGAAATAAATTAGCTAATTCTTGTCGCTCGGACTTCATGAATTTTTCACGGAGTTTTCTAGGAATTCTCTTAATAAAATCATTATTTCGAACGATAGAAAAAGTATCCCTATGCGTTACCTGAGATTCATTATGTGGCTTACCAAGTGTAATAACTCGGTTATAAAGCCTTTCTAATATTTCTTCCTCAGTATTACCTTTAGCGAGCCCTTTCTCTAGGATTTTAATTTGTTCTGAAATTCTAAAGTGACTATTATTAAATGCACCTTCTACCAATTCAAGAACATCTTGAAGATGCGTTACAGCTTGCTGATCATAAAGACACTTAACTCTATCAAAATAATCTAAAAATTTATAATTATAGGAATCTTCGACTTTGAGCATTACACCAATATTGTGTACTTCTTCAGAAACAATATCAGGATTCCATTGAATCAAAGACCAATGACCTTTAACTTTTCTTTTAGTTTGTGAATCCAAGACAGATTCTAAATTTAGACTATTCATACAGCCACCTCATGTAGTGACAATTTTGCAGTAAATCTTGCTTTAGATGTTGAAGCCCTATATTGACAGTAATTAATGAAACTATCAGCATACGTATCACTGTTAGCCGGCATTTTTAATAATCCGAATAAATCTAATGTTACAGTTTTTAAATCATCCCGAATGTCTTTAAATTTTTCACTTTGAACCTGTACTTCGTGCAGTATTGGAGTACAAGCAATAGAATGTGGATTGCCTCCATGCGCAATTCGAAAAACATCAAAAGCAATATTTCTAAATTCATAAGCAGGCATCAACGGTTCATTTAACCAATTGATTACTCCAAACAATCTACCATGATCAATTACAGCAAATCGATTTGCATTGATGAAAATAATGTTTCCTGCATTTCTATCTGAATTGCCTATCCAATCATCCAAGGTAATCAGTTTAGGTAAATCATCCCATGCCTGCATCGCATTGATAAAATTTGCCTCTGAGCTAGCATCATCAGGATGAAAGTAAATTTTCTTTAGGCTCTGTGAGCCAATTGATTTAGTTGCCCAAGCATATAAATATCCATGAGCAGCGGCAAAATCGTCTTCTAGCCCATCAAAAACACTGCTAACACACTCTGGAATATCATCTAAACTAATTTTAATAATTCCAACTCTTAATGGCTGTTCTAGACCGACAACATTTGTACACATGTGCCCAAAGGCTTCATTAATAATTTCCTTAACACGTAATGCTGGAGGAAAAAACTTCACAAATGTTTCTTCAATCTCACCATCAGGCCATTCAACATTTGCCAAAATAGTCCTAGCAGAAATTCCGCCACTGGTTGGACTTACTACTTTTAGAACATCAAGTAAACTATCATCTTCAATTAATTCAATCATCCCCACCCCTCTAAAACTCTAAAATTGCTTTAGATCTAATATTCCTATAAATTTGCACCCTTTTTTATTCGAAACTCGCGGTGCAAATATGGTGCAATTAATGCGAGAATATACGAATAAATGCGAAAATATTCAGAAATTTTAAGGTTAATTCGTCATGACTGTAGCAGAAAAATCTTTTTTTAATCAAAAAGATGAATTAAATCAAATAGTTAAAAGAATTTCTGTCGCACCCATGATGGATTGGACAACCAAAGACTATCGTTTCTTTGCGCGTCTATTTAACCCAAACGTCATTCTTTATACAGAAATGGTGACCACTGGTGCTATTTTATTTGGTGGTGCAAATCGCCATCTCGACTATAACAATGAAGAACACCCGATCGTTTTACAACTCGGTGGCTCAAATCCTAAAGACTTAGCCACTTGTACCAAAATGGCACAAGACTGGGGCTATGACGAAGTCAACTTAAATGTCGGCTGCCCAAGTGACCGTGTACAGAACAATAAAATTGGTGCCTGCCTCATGGCAGAACCTGATCTTGTAGCAGAATGTATCGCTGAAATGCAAAATGCCGTCGATATTCCAGTAACGGTAAAGCACCGTATCGGCATTGATGACATGCATTCTTATGAAGAAATGCTGCATTTTGTCGATACCGTAGCCAAAACAGGCTGTGATAATTTTATCGTACACGCGCGTATTGCCTTGCTTCAAGGACTTTCTCCGAAAGAAAACCGTGAAGTTCCGCCACTGCGTTATGAAGATGTCTATCGTTTAAAGCAAGAACGTCCAAATCTATTGATTGAGATTAATGGCGGGATCAAAACCTTTGCTGAAACACAAGAACATCTCAAACATGTGGATGGCGTCATGATTGGTCGTGAGGCCTATCATAATCCCTATCTTTTGGCAGAGCTGGGGCAGCTGTGGAATTTGGATCTACCTGATCGCTTTGAAATTATCGAGCAAATGCTGCCGTATATTGCCAAGCGTATGGCTGAGGGTGCGCCATTGTCGATTATCACGCGCCATATTCTTGGGCTATTCCAAAACCTTCCGGGTGCTCGAAAATGGCGTCAGGCTTTAAGTGGTGGTAATGCCAAGACTTTTGCCGATGTTGAAAATGCAATTCTTAACATTAAAGACGCGATACAACGTACCGAAGATTATTTAAAAGAACACACTCTAGCTCAGTAATTTAGAACGTTGATCTAAAAGAAAAAAGCGAAGCATCTGCTTCGCTTTTTTATGTTTCACTGTTATAGCCGAGTGCAAGCGTTTACTAAATTACGCTTGTGTATATTGGTGACACATTTGATTGTTTCAGTTTTAAAATCATAATGATAAGAAATATACTTTCCTGCAATAAGCTCACTGACAAAGGGTTCTTTTCTAAAGTAAGCCGTAGTTACACAACCATGTAAATCAGGTGTGGCATTGACTTTGATCTGTTCAACAAATTGACTTTGCTGACGAATTTGATCCTGTAATTTTAAAATACGATTCATATTTTGAAATTCTACGGATTGCGCAATCTGTTGTATATTTTTAAAATGACAAGCCTGCGTTACATCATCATGATGCTGATGCATTGACCAAACCAATAATGACTGTATATCACTCATCCTTTCTTTGGCTTGATTGATCTGATTTAAAACATAAAAATGACGAACGGTTGAATAAATAGCATATGCAACCCCGCAACTCAAAATGATCCCCAAAGCCACTATTTTAAAATCAAGTCTGAAACGCTCAGAAAAATGAGTCATTAAATTACTTTATCCCGTTATATTTTAAAAGTGCTTCAGGCGAACTCTTCTTTTATATAAGAGCTTAACCGGTAAATTTACTCAGAGCACGCCAGTATTTGTCTTTAAACAAACTGACCTCTATTTCAAAGTTGTCTTTATATTTTTCAATCACTTGATCAATGACTTTAGATGGTTTTCTAAACTCTTTACAGGCAAAATATATGGTTCTTAAGTGATTACCCGTTTCACGACCAATATTTAAATAGCCATCCACATCTTTCAACTCTTGTAATAATACATCTTCTATCAAATTCAGTAGTTCATAATCTGTAGACGCAGGCATACCATTTGAATGCTGACCATCATAGGAGATTTCTATCAGCATCATCCACGGATGTGAGGCTTTTTGATCCCATGTTAAAAGTGTACGATTTAAAGTCGCCAGCAACGGTAGACCTTCATTAGTTTCACCTTCCAAGCTAACAAATTCATCGGCATCCGTATTTGAACGGGTAATTTTGTCTAATCTTGAAATTTCACTACTTTTTAAAATTAAAATGTTTTTGAGCAAGTTAATCGGTAACAATTCTTTTTCAGCACCTTGCTTAGACTGCACAGAAACATTGTCCAATTTAGTGACCGCATCGTACTCGCCCAGATAGTTGTCGAGAAAAATATACACAGCCTGTAAAAATGCATCGTTTTCAGCTGCATTATATTCATCATGTACTACAACCAGATCTATCTCATCGGGGTATTCAGCTTGCTGGTTAAAATAAAAAGATAAAGTCTCCTGACTAAACTCATAACCATGCATATTAATCCCGACTTGATGAATATCGCTTTCAGGTTTAAGCGCAGTAAACTTCCACCCTGCAATCTCAGGTGCAGTCGCAATCAGCTCTTCCACAAAGACAATATTTGGAATGATGCCATCGGGGGTAAGAATTAATTCAGCTGTTTGCGGGGTCAGCATGCCCGTCAGAAAAAAGATGCCGCTATGGACTTTTTCCAATTCAGGCGTCAGTCGATCAAAGAAATCTCGCTCGATTTCAGTTTTACTGCCTTGATCCACAATGTGGTGAAAATGCTGTTGATGCTGCTGAAACCATTGCCAAAATGCAGTATATGCATTTTCATTCGCAGGCATTTTTTGTTTTTGAGAACCCCATAATTTTTTTAAAAAGCTCATTTTTTTCTCTTTTTTCTATTGGTTTCAATCTTTTTTGTGGTCTATGGACTGTATCAATATATCGATGGATACAGTCCAATTAAACCTAAAACAGTCTTATTGTTTCGCTTTCATTCCATCTAATTTTTTCAGCACTTCCGCCACTGCCACCATCGCAAAGCTTGAAGTCACCACCACCGCAGAACCATAGCCACCACAGCGTAGGCCTGCACTTGGACACACATCTGCACTGGAAAATGGATTATCAATCGAATAGACACAGCTAATGCCGAACTTTTCTTTTGGTTTTTTACAAATCCCCATTCCACGCAACTGGGTCCGAAGTTTTGCCAACATTGGATCTTGTTCGGTTTTAGACAGATCAGCCACTCGGATTTTCAGTGGGTCGAGCTTACCACCCGCTCCTCCTGAAACAATCAATGGGATCTTATTAAAACGACAGTGCAACATCAGTGCTAATTTAGCTTTAACGTCATCAATACAATCTAAAATTAAGTCTGGTCGATGTTCTAAAATTTCTTTGACGTTTTCTGGGGTTAAATAGTCATCGATCAAATTGATTTTGATCCGTGGATTGATGGATCGACAACGCTCAGCCATGACTTCAATTTTTTCATGGCCCAAGGTTGAGCTCATGGCTGGCAGTTGACGGTTAATATTCGAAGCCGCAATCGAGTCCATATCAACCAGTGTTAATTCGCCGACCCCTGTACGCGCTAAAGCTTCGACTGCCCACGAACCTACCCCACCAATTCCGATCACCATCACATGACTTTTTTCATAATATGAAAAGGCCTCGTCTCCATAAATTTTGGCTACACCAGCAAAACGGCGGTCATATTCATCATGTTGCAGATCAGTCATGCGTACATCTATATCGGTAAAATCGTGTTCATTTTACCTGAATACGACCTTGGATTGAATGTATCGCTACAAACAATAAAGCCCTGCTACTGACAGGGCTTTATTTCATTGAGATTAGGCTGCAATTAAATTACGCAGTACATAATGCAAAATGCCGCCAGCTTTAAAGTATTCCACCTCATTCAAGGTATCAATACGGCACAACACTGTAAATTGGTCTTGGCTGCCATCTTCTCGAAGTACCTGAATATCCAAAGTTTGATGCGGCTGAATATCATCCGACAGTCCATGAATCGAAAGTACTTCACGACCTGTCAAATTTAAGGATTGGCGCGTTTGTCCATCGACAAATTGCAATGGCAATACTCCCATACCAACCAGATTGGAACGGTGAATTCGTTCAAAACTTTCGGCAATCACCGCTTTAACTCCCAATAAGTTCGTACCTTTGGCAGCCCAGTCGCGCGATGAGCCTGTACCATACTCTTTCCCAGCAATAATGATTAAGGGCGTATGTTGCTGCTGATAAAGCATAGAGGCATCATAAATCGGCAAGGTTTCTCCGGTTGGAATATAGATCGTGTTTCCACCTTCTTCTCCACCGAGCATTTCATTCTTAATGCGGATATTGGCAAAAGTGCCTCGCATCATCACTTCATGGTTCCCACGTCGAGACCCATAAGAGTTGAAGTCTTTGGGTTCAACCCCTTGTTGTTGCAAATAGCGTCCAGCGGGGCTGTCCTTCTTGATATTACCCGCTGGGGAAATATGATCGGTGGTGACCGAGTCTCCAAGCACAGCCAAAATACGTGCCTGTTCAATATTGGTAATCGGTTTCGGTGGCTGACCAATCTCTTCAAAAAATGGCGGATGGCGAATATAGGTTGAATTCTCTTGCCAAGCATAGGTCTGACTTTGAGGAATCTGAATAGCCTGCCATGCTGCATCACCATCAAATACTGCGGCATACTCTTTATGGAACATCGCGGTATTTACGCTCTGTAGCGCATGATCAATTTCAGCCTGACTCGGCCAAATATCTTTCAAGTAAACCGCTTGCCCATCTTTGCCTAGACCAATCGGTTGCGTGGTCAGGTCTGTACGGATATTGCCCGTCAAACCATAAGCCACCACCAAAGGCGGCGAAGCCAACCAGTTGGTTTTCACCAGAGGATGCACACGCCCTTCAAAGTTACGGTTGCCTGAAAGCACTGAAGCAACATTAAGATCATGGCACTGAATCGCTTCTTCAATCGGTTCAGGCAGCGGTCCAGAGTTACCGATACACGTTGTACAGCCATAGCCGACAAGGTTATAACCCAACTCATCCAAATACGGTGTTAAACCTGCCGCAACCAAATAATCAGTCACCACTTTAGAACCAGGCGCAAGCGAACTTTTCACCCACGGTTTACGCTGTAGGCCTTTTTCAATGGCTTTTTTAGCGAGGAGTCCCGCGGCTAACATCACGCTGGGATTGGACGTATTGGTGCATGAGGTGATGGCTGAAATGACCACATCACCATGATTCAAGGGGTAAGATTTTCCATCAATGGTACAAGATGGCTCCTCATGCGGTAGATTGGCTTTTTTAGCTTCAACAGCCGTGCCACCACCTTCATTTTCTAAACGCTCTTTGGCTTCTTTGGCTGGCTTGAGATTTAGTTCCATCAAATCATGAAAAGTTTTAGGTACATCTGCTAGCAAGACACGATCCTGCGGACGTTTAGGGCCTGCCAAACTGGCCTGCACTGTGCTCATGTCCAAGCTCAACGTATCTGTAAAAACAGGTTCATCACCTGCATTTCGCCACAGGCCTTGCGCTTTACTATACGCTTCAACCAAATCAATCCGTTGTTGCTCACGACCTGTCAACGCTAAATAGGCCAAGGTCACGTCATCAATCGGGAAGAAACCACAGGTCGCACCATATTCAGGAGCCATATTGGCAATAGTCGCACGGTCAGCCAAAGGCAAATCCGCCAAACCATCGCCATAAAATTCGACAAATTTACCAACCACGCCTTTTTGGCGTAACATCTGTGTGATGGTTAAAACCAAATCTGTTGCGGTAATGCCTTCATTGAGTTTTCCTGTGAGTTTGAAACCGATGACTTCAGGAATTAACATGGATACAGGCTGCCCGAGCATCGCCGCTTCAGCTTCAATCCCGCCAACACCCCAACCGAGCACGCCTAAGCCATTGATCATGGTGGTATGTGAATCTGTTCCTACTAAGGTATCAGGGAACGCAAAAGTTTGTCCCTCATCCTCCCCCAGCCATACCGCTTGAGCCAGATACTCTAAATTGACTTGGTGGCAAATTCCAGTACCGGGCGGGACAACGCTAAAGTTATTAAAAGCTGATTGCCCCCAACGCAGAAATTGATAGCGCTCACCATTGCGTTGCATTTCAATTTCGACATTTTCAGCAAAGGCATCTTTATCCGCAAAATGATCGACCATCACAGAATGGTCAATCACCAAATCGACAGGGGACAAAGGATTAATCAAATTCGGATCGCCACCCGCTTGTGCCATTGCGGCACGCATGGCAGCCAAGTCAACCACGGCAGGAACCCCTGTGAAATCCTGCATCAGCACACGTGCAGGCCGATATTGAATTTCCTGATCAGAGCTTCTGGTTTTTTGCCAATCGACTAGGGCTTGAATATGCTCTACTTTTACACTTTTTTGATCTTCAAAACGGAGTAAATTTTCGAGTAAGACCTTTAAAGACTTGGGTAATTGATCAATATTACCCAATGTTTGGGCGGCTTGAGGGAGGTTAAAAATTTGATAGGATTTTTCACCCACCGTGAGTATTTGTAATGCATTAAAACTATTGATTTTGCTATATCTGGCCATTCGGTTGCCCTCCCAGTATTGGCGAATTTATTTATTATGATGTTCTTTCTTTAATGTAATCTTGTTTAGAAAAGAGTATGTTCCCTTTTGGTTATCTTATTTTTATCGAGATTATTGTCTTATTCTTCTAAAGTTTTAAATGCAGAGCAGTCAAGGAGTTCTGCCAGAGTTGAGTTGCTAGCGACCGCTCAGACTGATCCAGTGTCTGCGCGAGACTCTCCAAAACATAAGGTAAATTCACTGGCGTATTGCGGGTGCGATGCTGAGTCGATGTTTGACAACACAACGGCGTCATATCTGGACAGTCCGTTTCAATCACCAAATGTTCACTACCAAGTGCTTGCACCACTTGATGCAATTTTTTGGCATTTGGATTGGTGATTTGCCCTGTCACCCCAATTTTAAAACCGAGTTTGACCAAGGCCTTGGCTTCTTCCACCCCACCACTAAAGGCATGAGCGATACCACCGAATTTAAATTTTTGGGCTTTTAAAATGACAATGCTTTCTGCATGTGCTTTGCGAATATGCAATAACACAGGTTTTTGATATTGCTGAGCAAGTTCCAGTTGTTCAGAAAAATAAGATTGCTGCTTAGCGAAAAGTGCAGGCTGTTTATGCTCTTTTAAAAAAGTATCTAAACCAATTTCACCCACAGCTACGCAGTCCTGCTGCTGCAAGACCTGCTCTAAATGCTGTAAGTGTTCAGTCTGATGCTGTTCGATATAAAACGGATGTAAACCTGGTGCAAGGTAAGAGCATGGAACATTCTCCCAGCTTTTTAATTGCTGATGGGTCTGAATCAGCGCATCAAATCGTGATTCAAGAAAACCAATGAGGACCAGTGCCTCTACCCCAACACGTTTTGCTTGCTCAGCCAAATGTTGCCGATCAGTATCAAAATCGGCAACATCAAAGTGAGTATGGGTATCAAACAGAGGCAAGCTCATGCTTGATTAGCTCTTGGCTTCTGAAGCAGCCTGTGCGCTCTGTTTGGCTTTTGGCAAATACTCAGGCTTTAAAATTTTCTGGAGTTGATCATAGCCAAGAGTTAAGCGCGGTAAACCCACCACATAAGGGCCAATTTCATACTCGCCATATTGCAAAATCAGACCTTCAGTGCCCAAGTAATAATTGTTACTCAAGCTAAACTTCCACGCTTGCTCATATTCATCGACATTGGTCGCTAACTTAGAGTCCACAACCCAAGCACGAAAGGCTTCATGCGCTACTCTATTTAACGCCGCCTTCTGATTCGGCAACAATAGATCATCCAAACTCACCAGCTTTTGCTGCTTCAAGTCAAAATTATAATAATGCTGTGATGATGAACCATGTGCACCGCCTAAGTAGCTACTTGTGTTCAATACCACCGTGGCCAAAGGGTCTTTAGCATTTAAAATCTTCGGTTTAATCATCAAACTAATTTGATGGTTAGAACTTAATGCTTTCAACTCTTGATCTAAACCCAGAAAAGCAGCCAAATAAGGTTGAACTTGTTTCTCTAGTTTCAGTTTAGGCGTGAGGACTTGGCCCACTACCGCAGGTTCAGAACTTGCCACCACCGCACTTGATGCCGTGCTATCAGAACTGCTATGCATCGGTGAAATATCAATAATCTGCGATAGATCTTTCACAATTTGTTGATCAATAAATTCATCAATAAATGCTTGATTACTTTGCAAACGATCAATGTTTAATTCTGGGCAAGCATTGCCATCACATTCAGGTAATTCGAATTGTAATTTTTCTGTGTCACCGACCAGCTTTAAGGCGGTTTCTGCCTCTGAAGCTGCTGTGGTTTGCGTTGCAGGAGTTTGAGGCTCTTTGTCTTTTGGTTGGCAGGCTGTCAAACTGATGGCAGCTGCAAGTACGCTGATTGTAAATATTGTTTTGCTTTTTAACATAAATAACCTATTACCTTTTGAAGCCAGCTCTTGCTTTGGCCTATGCCCTAAAACAACTGGGTATAGACATCGGCTTTTAATACCTGTTGAGTTTGTGCCTTCGTCAAATAAATATCAAGCTGAGTCCCATCTTTTACAATCTCATGAGTCCGATAGTGTAAACCGATGCCCTCTTGGTCAAAGAACCAATCTGCTTGCCCCCAGTACAACTTCGCTGGTGCAGATTTTCTCACTTCAGATTCTTGTTTCTTCAACCAGTCTTGATACGCTTTTTGCACCAACACATTCATCGCCAGTTGCTGTTTCGGGTGAATTAAATCTAATAATGCCACCGCTTTTTGATTTTTACGATCTGCAACAAAGAAATAATACCGTTCCTTAACATTTACATTTTCTTGATTGGTATCCACCCCAATTTGCATTAGCACAAACTGATTGCGCTGATACGGTATACGCGTATACATCGCCAAGCTATAAGCCTTGTTACCCTTGAATTCGGCTTGCCATGTATCCGACTTGTTCACATAGGCATTAATAGCTTGCTGTAAGTTCATATCTTGTTTTAAGCCAATTTGATCTTGAATCACTCGAGCCTGACTTTTGGCAATCCATTGGTTTAACCACGGATCTGCCGTTGTTAAACTTTGCAGATCTAATTCAATACAATTCTTGGTTTCACAAAATGGCTGTGCAATATCAGCCGCTTGTTGCTGAATATTTAAATATGGTAACACTTCAGCCTGCTCTGTTTTAAATACCGAACCTTTGGCATCTGCGTCTGTTTCAGATTGTTTAGAGGAGTCACATGCCGTCAATAAGACAGTCAAACTCACCAATATTGTATAAATAGCCTGTTTCTGCAACATGCGTCTTCCATGAAATTCATGATTAAAATAAAGTATCTTTCATAATAAAACAGCTTCACGAAGAAGCTGTTTTATTTTTTAACATCCCGATTAGTGCTCGCGGGTATTGCGGAACACGATGTCTGGATAGCGCTCTTGCATCAGTTGTAAGTTCACACGACTCGGTGCCAAGTAGGTCAAGTGACCACCACCATCTACCGATAATTGATCATGTGCTTTTTTCTTAAATTCATTGAATTTTTTGTCATCATCACATGACACCCAGCGCACAGTGTTAATGCTCACAGGCTCGTAGACGCAGTCGACTTTGTATTCTTCTTTCAAACGGTATGCCACCACTTCAAACTGAAGCACACCTACCGCACCGACAATCAAGTCATTGCTATTTTGCGGCATGAAGACCTGTGTTGCACCTTCTTCTGAAAGTTCTTTTAAGCCTTTTTGTAACTGTTTCGATTTCAATGGATCTTTCAAACGTACACGACGGAACATTTCAGGGGCGAAGTGCGGGATACCCGTAAATTGTAGTTTTTCACCTGAGGTAAAAGTATCGCCAATTTGAATCGTACCGTGGTTATGTAAACCAATAATGTCGCCCGGCCATGCTTCCTCTAGATGCTGACGATCACCAGCTAAGAAAGTCAAAGCATCACTAATACGTACATCTTTATCTAGACGCACATGCTTCATTTTCAAACCTTTTTCATATTTGCCTGAACAAATACGCATAAAGGCAATACGGTCACGGTGTTTCGGGTCCATATTGGCTTGAATTTTAAAGACAAAGCCAGTAAAACCCTCTTCAGTGGCTTCAACCAAACGATTTTCTGTTGGGTGCGCTTTAGGTTCAGGCGCATAAGTACTAAATGCATCTAACACATGGTCTACACCAAAGTTACCTAATGCTGTACCAAACAATACAGGCGTTTGACGACCCGCAAGGAACTCTGTGCGGTCTAAAGGCTCATTGGCCATTTGCACCAACTCTAGAGACTCTTCAAAAGCAGCCCAAGCCAGCTCACCGACTTTTTCACGCAAGTCTGGATAGTCATAGCCATCACGGACTTCGATTTCGGTAATGGTTGAACCAAAACCTGCTTTATACACATAAAACTTCTCTTCGATCAGGTTAAACACCCCAGCGAAGTCACGACCTGTACCAAGCGGCCAAGTGATCGGCACACATTTGATTTTGAGAACGTTTTCAATTTCATCCAACAGCTCTAAAGGCTCACGGATTTCACGGTCCATTTTGTTCACAAATGAAATGATCGGTGTGTCACGCATACGACACACTTCCATCAGTTTCACAGTACGATCTTCGACACCTTTTGCACCATCGATCACCATCAAAGCTGAATCGACCGCCGTTAAGGTACGATACGTATCTTCCGAGAAGTCTTCGTGTCCCGGCGTATCCAGTAGGTTGATCATCTTGTCTTTAAATGGAAACTGCATCACAGAGGTGGTGATCGAAATACCACGTTCTTTTTCCATTTCCATCCAATCCGAAGTCGCTGCACGGTCCGATTTACGGCTTTTCACCATACCTGCAATCTGAATGGCCTGCCCCCACAACAGTAGTTTTTCTGTCATGGTGGTCTTACCAGCATCGGGGTGGGAAATGATCGCAAAGGTGCGACGCTGCGCAACTTGCGCGGCTAATTCATTTTTAAACATAAATTAAATCTGCAATTGATCATAGCCCTTATGATCGATACGACCACAAAGTCCTATAAAAGAAATTCTAAATTGGGCTAATTGTATCCGAATACCGCTTGAGCTTCTATTGTCTTTTATCAAGCAAAGCGAGAAAGCACCTCACGCCAAAGCGTTTCAATCAACGGCTTAATTGAAATAAGTTGACGATGTGTACTCAAACTCTTCTAAGCGCTTAACATCCATAGGCATGCCCAACAAATAGCCTTGTAATTGCTGACAGCCTAACCGCGACAAGATTTCCATTTGCAGAGGACTTTCTACACCTTCTGCCGTCACGACCAAACCCAAGCGGATCGCCAGATGAACAATACTTTCTAAAATCATTTCATCTTTTGAGCCAACGGTCAGCTCATGAATAAAACCACGATCAATCTTCAACTCATCCACAGGAAGGTTTTTTAAATATAAAAAGCTGGAATGTCCTGTCCCAAAGTCATCAATCGCCAAACGAATCCCCATTTCACGTAACCGCTGTAAGGTACGAATGCTGCCTTCGATATGGTGCATGGCCGTACTTTCAGTGATTTCAATAATTAAATGATTGGGATTGACTTTATATTTATCAAAAAGATGCTCAAGATTATTAAATAAATGCTTATGCTCAAACTGCACCGCTGATAAATTCACGGCAATCGGATACAGTTCAATTTTCTCTCGCTCCCAGATTTGCAGCTGTTTACACGCTTGCTCCAAAGCCCAATAGCCCATCTGGATAATCAGCCCCGTTTTCTCCGCGCCTTTAATAAACATATTGGGGGTCAGCAAGCCTAAAGTCGGATGCTTCCAGCGAATCAGCGCCTCGACTCCACAAATCCGTTGATCTTGAATGGTAAATTTAGGCTGGTAATACAAAACAAACTGTTGTTCTTCTACGGCTTTATATAAGTCATTGATCAGCTTAGTTTGGCTTTTCGCTTCTTGTTGGTCAAAACTGTAATTAAAAATAGAATAGGTATTTCGTCCCTGATATTTTGAGGTCAGCATCGCTGCATCGGCATTAATCAGTAAATCCTGCAAATTACTACCATGTTCGGGATACATTGCAATACCAATACTCGCAGATACATTGATTTCTTTACCCGCAATCAAAAAGCTATCTTGAATCAACTCCAGCACGTGCTCCGCCATTTGGCACGCTTGCTCAGGAGTGGCCTGCTCCAGCACCATCAGAAACTCGTCCCCCCCAATTCTGAGAATTTTTTCATTTTTGCTTAAGTGGCGATGAATCCGAGTGGTCAGTTGAACCAATAACTGATCCCCAACATGATGCCCAAAAACATCATTCACGGCTTTAAAGCGGTCTAAATCGATATATAAAAAGGCGATGCTTTGATTGCGGAAGCGCTGATCTGTAAACAAAAAATGGGCGTATTCCGCCAAATACAATCGATTGGGCAGCTTGGTTAAATTGTCCTGTACCGCCTGATTTGCCAACTCTTTATTGGCCAGAGAAAGTTGGATATTTCGCTCTTCTAAACGTTGCTCCAGCACCGCAACAACAAATGCCGCCACCAAAATCAAACAGGTAATAAAGATAACAACAAATAAAACGATGCTTTGCCCTGCTTCAAGGGTCATCACCAGCTTGTCACTATGGGTCGGATAGAACGAGACTGCAAGCATGCCGGTATAATGCATGCTCACGATGGTCAAGGCCATCATCCCTGCAACATACCATTGGTACAACAGTTTCTTACTGACTGCACTTTTATATTTAAAGATCAGCCAAAAGGTTAAACCCGAGCCACTGATGGCAAGCAGAATAGAGAAAACTGTTAATAAAGGATCGTAAACACTCTGATAGCCCTCAATGATCAGCCCCATCATGCCAGTATAATGCATGCCTGAAATACCAAGCCCCATCAGAATAGAGCCTAAGACCAATCTTAAAAAAGGTAAGGTCTGACGCGTGGTCAACCAAATTGAAAAAACAGATGCAATAAAAGCAATAAAAAAAGAAAGAATCGTCAGTACAGGGTCAAAATAACTATGCGTCGGCAAATCACAAGCCAACATGCCCACAAAATGCATGGCCCAAATGGCACAGCCTAAGAAAAAACTACTGAGTAAGATTAACCCTGTTTGAAATTTTTTACGCCAAGCACGAAATAATAAGCGTTCAGTCGACACTGCAAAAAAACACGCCAACAATGCCACAACAATTGAACCTAATACCAAACTAAAATCGTAATGCACATGCATCATATAAAGTGTCCGTATTAATTGCTCTTTTTCTTCATTTATATATCCTTTTTATCAAAGGCGAAAAGCATTGCTACCCGATTAAGAATCTTATACAAACAGGTTCAGGTCAAGAAAAAAACATAGAAATCTTATTAGAATTTATAGATTTATTTTACCTTGAAGATCGGTTTGGTAACCAGCCAAACCTGCATTTGTGTTTTGAATCACAATTTAAATAAAAAGCCAGTCGAAACTGGCTTTTTAATACATTGCGTCAGAGATTAAACTATTTTGCAGTGCCTTTTTGCAACTTGGCATAATCTAATAAGACATTTGCAGATTCAGTCACAAATGCTTCCTCTTCAGGCAATGCAGGACGCTGATTCGCTTTCATTTTAGCGCGTGCTTCAACCAAAGCTTCCATAGAGGCTTGATAGCTTTCCCAGTTTGCATAAGGCTTTTGTCCTGCAATCTGACGGCGCTTGTTTTCCGAGTCTAAAGTCTGTTTTTCCAGTGCCAACAATTCAGCTTTACGTTGATCAATATCTAAAACTACACGTTTTTGATCTTCGGTCTTTTTCGAGATGTCTTTACGCTGTTCAAGATAGTTAAACTGCGGGTCGACTTTAACGCGTGCTTGCGACAGCTCACCTAAACGTTTTACATACGGTGCAATGCTGCCTTCTCGTTTAAACGGTGCTGTTGGAATGGTGTCCCACTCAAGCGCATTTTTCGCTTTACGCTCACCAAACTCTTCATTGTAAATGTCTACCAATTTCACGTCTGGAATCACGCCTTTGTTTTGCGTACTGCCACCCGTTACACGGTAAAACTTACGTTGCGTTAATGTGGCTTGGCCATGTGCCAAGTTATCGAGCTGAACTTGTGCCGTTCCTTTCCCTGTGGTGGTACTACCAATCACAATGCCACGTTCATAGTCTTGAATCGCAGCAGAATAAATTTCACTTGCTGACGCAGATGCTAAATTTACCATCACTGCCAATGGACCCGCATAGGTTTGCGCACCATTGTCATCGTCTTCGAAAACGCTCACATTACCGTTACCATCTCGAATTTGCACCACTGGACCTGACTTAATCACCTGTCCAAGCATACGAGCCACTTCTTCAAGTGAGCCCCCTGGGTTGTTACGTAAGTCGATAATAATCCCTGATACATTCTTGGCCGCTAAAGTTTTCAGCGCATTGTTGGTATCTTCAGATACAGAACGATATTCCGTGCCCGCACGACGTGCACGATAGTTTAAATAGAAAGATGGAATCTCAATCACACCAAAAGTGTACTGCTGACCATCACGAGTCACATTTACGGTACGTGAACGTACCCCAGCATCTTCTTCTTGAATGACGTCACGGGTAATGGTCACATTACGCGCTTGGCTCATCGGTGCACCTGAACCGAGTAAGCGTATGGTAACTTTGGTACCACGTTTACCACGGATTAAGCCCACAATTTCATTGCTCGGCCAACCGATCACATCCACCATTTTTTCGCCATCTTGCGCCACACCAATAATGCGGTCACCCGACTTCACCTGTCCAGACTTGCTCGCAGGACCACCTTCTACAATGGTTTCGATTTTGGTGTAGTCTTCATTGCCCCGTTCAGGTCGAATCGATACCCCAATCCCTTCAAGCTGCAAAGTCGTCTGACGGTTCAATTCCATTGCATCAACAGGTGGGAAATAGTTACTGTGCGGATCATAGGTAAGCGTCATTGCATTGAGTGTTTTGTCTAACACATCATCACTTTTCACCCGTGAAATACGTTCTAACTGGCGCATATAACGCTTGGTTAAGGTTTGTACTGGGGTTAAATCTTCCGAGCTAGTGAGATCTTGTCCATTGGCCAATTCTGGATTGGCTTTAAGCGCTTTTTGCTTCGCCAACTCTTCTTCTTTACTAATGGTCAAATTAATCAGCTGCGAAACCAACATTTTGTTCCAATGCTGACGCTGCGCCGCTTCATTGGCAAAATACGGTGCCTTTTCACGATCAGTTTCGATATAAACATTGGCTTGTTTTAAATTCTGCGGCTTTTTCAGCTCATCCAGCATATAGGTATAAAACTGGGTCAAACGATCTCGATACTGTGCATGAATCGCATACGGTCCACTTAAGTCACCTGCTTTTAAAGCCGCACCTAAGTTTGAGCCATATTTACGCTTATAACTCTCTACTTCAGAGGCAAGAAACAACGAATGATCTGGATCTAAACTGTCCAGATAGAAATCGAGAATACGTGCCGATGTTTTCGCATCTAAACGTTGATTGAGATAATGTTGACGGTCAACCAAGGTCGCCAGTTGACGAGACACCAAAGCCTGCTCCTGCGACGGAACAATAGCTTGTTTGGTTACAGCGGTAGTTTCAGTCGCTGCAATGGCTTCATTAATGGCATGGGTGAAAAAGAATCCACCCGTTGCAATTGCAACCGCACAAGCAATGGTTTGAAGTTTCATAAATAATTCTTAGTTCCTTGGTTTTTGACCAAAATTACAATGTCATTTTTCGACATGAATTGAGAATATTCAAAATCTTAAACAACTTAATCTGTTTATGTCGTGTAGTTTTATCATAATCTGTGCTGACAAAATGTAGCAAATCATTGCAAAATTCGGGTATTGTTTTCGACGACCTGTTTCGCTCTCATTTCAGAGCCAAAACAGTCACTGACCAAAAAATCAAATACGGACACCCAATATGATTGGCGCATTGATGCTCGACATCGCAGGCACAGAACTTACTCAAGAAGATATTGCACTATTACAAGCACCGCAAGTCGGTGGCATGATTTTATTTGGACGAAATATTGAGTCTCCTGCACAAGTTCGCGCCCTCACCGACCACATGCGCCGAATTCGTCCTGATATTTTGATTGCTGTCGATCAAGAAGGTGGACGCGTTCAACGCTTAAAACAGGGCTTTAGCCTACTTCCAGCAATGGGTAAGTTTGGCGAGCTATTCTTAAGCGAACCTGAAAAGGCTTTAAGCTTGGCAGAACAGTCTGGCTGGTTGATGGCGACAGAAGTGCTTGCCGTCGGCATCGACTTTAGCTTTGCCCCTGTACTCGACCTCAATGACATCAGTGATGTGATTGGTGACCGTGGCTTTGCCAAAAATATTCAAGACATCGTACCGCTAGCCAGTGCATTCCTAAAAGGGATGAAAGCCGCAGGCATGGCATCGACAGGCAAACATTTTCCGGGTCATGGTTCAGTCCAAGCAGACTCACATGTCGCAGCAGCCATCGACTCACGCACGTATGATGAAATTTATGCCAAAGATATGCAGACTTTTATCAAACTGATGCCACAGTTGGATGCACTCATGCCTGCGCATGTGATTTATAACCAAGTCGATCCAAACCCAGCAGGTTTTTCACCGTATTGGATTCAAACCATTCTACGTCAGCAACTGGGCTTTGATGGTGTTTTATTCTCAGACGACTTAAGCATGCAAGCCGCATGTGTTGCAGGTGGTGCAGATTCCCGCATTCAAGCCGCACTCCATGCAGGCTGTGACATGGGACTGGTGTGTAATGACCGAGCATCCGCATGTGTAGCCTTGGAGGGGATCAACCAACTGGCGCTGCCAAACCAAGCTCGCTTAGAACGCATGCGTGGTCAGATTCCAAATATCAGCGTTCAATCAACACTGCATTTAGGTGACAATTGGGCCAAAGTACGTGACCAAGTGGAACTGTTTAGATTAAGTTAAGCACTTCATCTTTGACCATTTCAACCACGATATTTCGGACAAAGGGACATCACAAGATGTCCTTTTTTCATTATGATAAACTCAAAATAAATCAACAGGCTTGCTCTGCATTGCCCAAACAACAACGCTAAAACAACAAAATATCGGGTACGGATACCATGACAGATGTTTTATCGGCTCATCGCCATATCTCTTTTACTGCACACTATACAGGCTATATTTGGTATAGCATGGGCATCTCACACCCTGTATTTGCCACCCGCAAAGGGAAGTTACTGGCCAAACTGGTGCATCCACTCGAAAGTTGGGCTGAGAAACACGTCGGTGGCAGCATGCGTACCACCTTAAAACAGCGTCATCAAATGATTGATGATCACCTCAGCGCACTGATCCAACAGTACCCAAATTTACAAGTTTTAGAAATTGCCAGTGGCCTGTCCCCACGCGGCTGGAGCTTTCGCCAACAGTATCCTGAGATTGACTATCGTGAACTCGACTTACCTGACATGGCGAAAATCAAAACTCAGGCCTTAAAACAGATCGATCAGACCAGCCCAGCAGTTCTCTCCGCCGACTTATTTAGTGCAGATTTTGCCCGTGCTTTTGAGGTGTTTGACCCAAACCGCCCTTTGGTGGTGGTGAGTGAAGGTTTGATCAACTACTTTAGCAAAGACATGCTCACTCAACTGCTACAAGGCATTGTCCAATACGGACAGCAGTTTGATCAGTTATATTATCTGACTGACCTCTACCCTGAACCTGTGAAAAATAAGCTGGCTAACTTTATCTGGAGCAGTAGCAAGCTTTTAAAATGGATGTCCCGTAGCGCCTTTGGCTTTCACTTTGTCAGTCCGCCTGAAGCGGCTCAATTTTTCAAACAAGTAGGCTTCAACACTGTTACAGTTCACCAACCCACTTTAGCTTTCAATAGCACTCAGTCCGACACTTCAAACTTAGATCAGCAGGACCACTTAGGCGACTTGGTCTGGTTGGTGCATAGCCAATGGCAAAAGCCCAATCAACCCGAGCAATAGCCTAAAACCCAACCCATAAAAAAACAGCGATGAAACGCTGTTTTTTTATTTTTGACTTTCACTTAACTCACGGCTTCGAGCAACGTCTGTTCTTGTTTCTGATGCCCCACAAAGCGAAGCAGTCGCTCCGCGAGTTCAAAACTGCCATGTTTAAATAAGGCACGAATATACGGCCCATCTTCCGCAAAAATTAAACATTCAATCTGAAACTCGCCTTCTTCATCACTCAAGTGTAAAGCCAAATCACGTGGATATTCAGCCGCGACAGCAACCAAGTCTGACTCAAAGCGTAAAAGTACCCCAAAGTAGTTCAAATCCACCACTTCTGTCGCAATCACCAAATCCGAATGACGATAACTTAAGAAGGTTTCAGGGTGTTGAATCTGAACCCGCTCTTCACCGCGGCGCTCCATATCCAGCATTTGTGCCCGACTAAAGGGGATAATCCCGTCTAAGTGCTGAATGGATTCATCCTTCAAAAACGTCGCAAACAGGTGCATGGTTTCTTTACGACGTTGTAGCTGTGGCACATGGTCTGCATTGGCAATTTGCGCATACTCCATGTCAGGACATTGCAATGCAAAGTTAGCATTTTCATGTGGCAAGGTAAAACTGTCATATTGGCCACAGGCCACCAAGACTTTACACTGTGGAATCGGCACATCGGTGAGGCGAAGCAAACGATTACAGTTGATTTCATAGCGCTCTTGTTCTGTTGCGGTAAACTCCGCCATCTGTCTGAAGAACAAACGCTTGGCTGTGGGTGACATTTTGGTTTTATCCATTTTGGCATGATTGACCAAATACAAAATCACGGCCTGACCAAACTCATCCATGCGTTGTTCACGCATTAAGTGTAACGACTCTTCTAGCAACATCCGCCAGCTTTTGCGGGTCTTTTGCATCACACCCATTAAAATCATACGGTCAATGAGCTCCGGTCGTTGATCGGCCAGACAAGACGCCACCACTGAGCCCAGTGACATGCCCATCACTGAAACTTTGTCTAATCCTTCAATATCTAACCAAACGCCGAGCATTTTCGCGAGATCACCCAGTTCTAACGTGCCCGCAGACAAACCTGTATCGATATTACGAATTTGTTGATTGGCACCCATTGAAGGCAGATCAATCAGGATAATCGGACCGGCATCGAGCAGTTGCTCAACGCAATATTTGTAGGAATTAAAGTTTTGAAATGCCCCACCGATAATCACGATAGGCGTACGATGGAATGAATCTGGCCGAGCAATCGCCATGTATTCGACTTTCCAACCCTCAATCCATGTGGTTCGTGCAGGTTCTTTAAAGCTGTTACGATGGTAAACATCAAAAAAACCTAAGCGTAAATTCGCGTCATCCAGCTCGGCATCCCTTTGAATCATAGAATTCATGTTCCTTCCCTCTACTCTTGCCTGTACTTTTTGTTTTGCAAGAAATGCACGATCACGCCTGTCAACGACAACAGGGTGTTCAGTGTTGTAATAATTATGCAAGGACTTCATGTCCTAAAATTCATTCTATACAGAGCACTGTTTTACACGCAACAGATTGTGTAACCGCTCATCATGTTTTAGATAAAAAACAATTTCAAAATATGTATAAGTCCGCCTATACACTGGATTTTTCATGTAGAGACTATGCGGTCGAGTGTTAGGCTGTTACTATCTTCTGTGAAATTTCTAAGTGATCAAACCGCTATGCAAGAGTCGATTGAACAATATATGCAAACGGTAGGACAGCAAGCACGTCAAGCTTCTCGTATTTTGGCGCGTGCTTCTACCGAAACTAAAAACAATGCGTTGTCAGCTATTTATACTGCTTTAGTCAACAGTGAGCCCACTATTTTAGCGGCAAACCAAGCAGATATGAACAAAGCGCACAGCAACAACTTAGACAGTGCTTTACTTGATCGCTTAGAACTGTCTCCCGCACGCTTTAAAGGCATGTTGCAAGGCTTAAAAGATGTGATTGGCCTCAAAGATCCTGTCGGTGAAATCACCGATATGGCCTATCGTCCGTCAGGAATTCAGCTCGGTAAGATGCGCGTTCCTTTAGGCGTGGTTGGCATGATTTACGAGTCTCGCCCAAACGTGACCTTAGAAGCCGCGTCTTTAGCACTTAAATCTGGCAATGCCATTATTTTACGTGGTGGTTCTGAAGCCCTCGAATCCAATAAAGCCATTGCTGAAGCCATCCAACGCGGTTTAAAACTGGCGGGTTTACCTGAACATGCGGTTCAAGTGATTAACACCGCAGACCGCGCAGCCGTGGGTCAACTGATTACACTCACCGAATTTGTCGATGTGATTGTTCCACGTGGAGGCAAAGGCCTGATTGAACGTATCAGCAATGAAGCCCGTGTCCCTGTAATTAAACACTTGGATGGGAACTGTCACGTTTATGTTGAAGCACAAGCTGACCTACAAAAAGCCCTACCGATTGCACTCAATGCAAAAACTCACCGTTATGGCGTATGTAATGCAATGGAAACTTTGCTGGTCGATGAAAAAGTCGCAGATGAGTTTTTACCGCGTGTCGCTGAGCTCTACACTGAAAAACAAGTGGAGTTGCGCGGCTGTGCTGAAACTCAGCGCATTTTAGGTGCTGCTGTCAAAACGGCGACAGAAGAAGATTGGTACACCGAATACCTCGGTCCAATTTTAGCAGTGAAGGTGGTGTCTGGTATGGAAGAAGCGATTGAACATATCAATAAATACGGCTCACACCATACCGATTCGATCATTACAGAAAACTACTCTCTAGCTCGTGAGTTCTTGGCCGCTGTGGATTCGAGTTCGGTCATGATCAATGCGTCAACCCGTTTTGCCGATGGTTTTGAATATGGCTTAGGCGCAGAAATTGGCATCTCAACGGATAAAATCCATGCCCGTGGCCCAGTCGGCTTAGAAGGCCTGACTTCACAAAAATGGATCGTGTTTGGTGATGGTCAAATTCGCCAATAACTCATCCGACACATTTTAAATATCTATGTTCAGCTCTTTCCAAAGGGCTGAACATTTTTTATATCTGAACGCCCTCTGCAAGCACTCTTAAAACAAAAGCATGATCATCATAAGATGCACGCGTATTTTACTGATCCCCTATCGGCTGTTGTTTTGACTTTACATCCCTTTTTTTACATAAAGGCGTTTGCCAACCTAATCAGTGCCATTTCAACTCGAATGCTTAAAATTTAGAGGAAATCATGCTTTTTTGATGGTCACGTTGATTGCGTATGTGATTGTGCGTGTATCTAAAATGACATATCAAAAATAAACAGGAACGCCACAATATATTCAGCTCTTTTCAGCAGATAGCATGTTATTTTTATAGCGTTGAAGCTGATGAATAATTCAGCATCATTTCATGAATAAATGAAAATCATGAACCGATAAATTTTAATTATTATTCATCAGACGGTCGATAGTGCTTAAGTCTAATCACCTAAAGTCTATCTTGGACTAAAAATATACACATGATACAACATAAAAAATGATCAAGATTGCATAAGAACGTACTGCATGAAGATCAGTTCTAGGACGGATAATTCAATTAGAATCGGGTATTAAAACGTGTCTACATCAGTATTAGTAATTAACTGCGGATCTTCATCAATCAAATATGCGCTCGTTTCTGAACGTCGTGAAGATCGTATTTTCGGTTTAGCTGAGAACTTAGGTTCTGCTGACGCTCGTATCAAAGGCATTACAGCGGGTGGTCAACCCCTTGAATTGTCTATTCCACATGCCGATCATGAAAAAGCATTGGAAACCATCTTAGAACGCCTTTCACATTATAACCCTCAAGCCATTGGTCACCGCGTAGTACACGGCGGTACATTGACCAAAGCTGAGCTTTTAACAGAAGAAATTGTCGAACGCATTCGTGCGGCGACACCGCTTGCTCCGCTGCACAACCCTGCGCACTTGGTTGGGATTGACGCCACGATGCGCTTATTCCCCGAGCTACCACAAGTGGCTGTATTTGATACAGCATTCCACCAAACCATGCCTGCACACGCTTATCGCTATGCTGTGCCAAAATTTTTATACACTGAGCATAATGTCCGTCGCTATGGCTTCCACGGTACGAGCCATGCTTATGTGTCTGAACGCGGTTCAGAACTGGCAGGTAGCTTCAAACAAGGAGGCTGGTTAACCGCACACTTGGGTAATGGTAGCTCTACTTGTGCAATTTGGAATGGGCAGAGTGTCGATACCTCAATGGGCTTAACTCCACTTGAAGGTGTCGTGATGGGCACACGCAGTGGTGATGTCGATCCAAGCTTACATAGTTTCCTTGCCAACAACCTAGGCTGGGACATTTATAAAATTGATAAAATGTTGAATAGCCAATCGGGCTTACTCGGTTTGTCTGATCTTTCAAATGACATGCGTACTTTGATTGAAGCCTCTGAACAAGGCAATGAAGATGCGACTTTAGCTATTGAAGTGTTCTGCTACCGCCTCGCAAAATCATTGGCTGCACTGAGCTGTGGTCTACCACGTCTTGATGGCTTGTTCTTCACGGGTGGTATTGGCGAGAACTCGGCATATATTCGTGAAAAAACAGTCGCCTTCCTACCGCACTTTGGTTTTAACTTGAGTAAAGAAGCCAATGACAGTTTAAAACGTGGTACCGAAGGTCGTATTGATACAGGTACAGGCCCGCAAATTTGGGTTGTACCGACCGATGAAGAAGGCCGTATTGCCAAAGAAACTGCTTCCGTGGCCGATGAGGTGATTCAAACTGCTGCAAAAAAGTCTGAAGACAATGTAGCGATCGCTTAAGCGGTCGTTACATTCCCTCAAGTCTGTTTTAAATTCTTGTATGACGAATAAATATATGAAAACGATTTTACTTGTGCCCACTGGGGAAGGCGTCGGCTTAACATCCGCTTGTCTGGGTTTGGTTTATGCGCTGGAATGCCAAGGTGTTAAGGCTGGATTTTTAAAACCTTTTTCTCAAGAACTGACTACAGGTGCAGACCGCACAACAGCGCTCTATCACCATGTTTCAAAAAACGAAACCGTAGAACCGATTAGCTATCACACCATCTTGCAACAACTCAGCGCAGGTGAAAATGATGAGTTACTTGAAGATGCGGTTCGTTTGCACCGTGCTATTGCGCGTAAGCATGACCTGATCATTGTTGAAGGCTTAGTCCCGAATAGCCGAGATTCTTTTGCCTCTGAACTAAATGCACAACTTGCGCAAGCACTCGATGCCAAGGTCATTATTGTCAGCAATGCAGACATTAATAAACCAAGCGCGACGGCTGAAAAAGTCGATAGCCAGCTACGCTATTTTGGCGGTGCCAGTTCTGAGCGAACTGCGGGCGTGTTATTGATGCGCACCAAAGGCTTGCCCGATGACTCAGCACACATTCCAGTGACGTTTGACCCAAGTCTGCGTTTAATCAGCGATACCAATAAATTTATTATTGAGCTCCAAAAGACCCATCCAAAACTCGGATCAGACAAACTCCCTGTGATTGGCTTGGTTCCGTTTAGCAACACGCTTAGCGTACCGCGTATGTCGGACTTGGCTTCACACATTCAAGCGGAATGGATCAATCAAGGCGACGCGACCCAACGTCGTGTGTTGCATAGCAGTTTGATTGCATCGAACATTGAGCACGAACTTCATAAGTTTGTCGCAGGCGAGCTGATCATTAGTGCATCAGATCGTATCGATGTGCTTTTGGCATCTAGCTTAGCCAGCAGTAACGGTATTCCACTGGCAGGTTTGGTCCTAACTGAACACCATACACCAAACGAGCAAGTGCTTGCGTTCTGCCAAACAGCGATTAAGCAAGGCTTACCAATTTTACATACAGCGCTCAGCACGTTCGACACGGCGCAGAGCTTAGCCAATCTCAGCAATGAAATTCCGGTCGATGATACGGAACGTGCTGAACAAGTCACTCGTTTTGTATCGAGCCATATCAATGAAGAATGGTTAACGGCAATGTTGAATGGCTCGTACCAACCTCGTCTCTCACCTTCGGCTTTTCGCCATGAATTGGTCCAAAAGTCGATTGCTGCGAAGAAGCGCATTGTCCTCCCTGAAGGCGATGAGCCACGCACAGTTCAAGCGGCGGCTATTTGCCAATCTCGTGGCATTGCACACTGTATTTTATTGGCGAAACCTGAAGCTGTAGTAGAAGTGGCAAAAGCACGTGGTATTGAGCTTCCACATGACTTAGAAATTATCGATCCAGATTTAATTCGTGAAAACTATGTCGAAAAAATGGTGGAACTGCGTAAAGGGAAACTGAACGAGCTGCAAGCGCGTGAACAGCTGCAAGACACTGTCGTTCTAGGCACCATGATGTTGGCACTCGATCAAGTCGACGGTTTGGTTTCAGGCGCAGTACACACCACAGCCAATACTGTACGCCCAGCCTTCCAACTGATTAAAACAGCGCCTGAGTACTCACTGGTCTCTTCCGTGTTCTTTATGCTATTACCCGATGAAGTCTATGTTTATGGCGACTGTGCGATTAACCCAGACCCAAATGCCGAAGAGCTCGCTGAAATTGCGATTCAATCGGCTGACTCGGCAAAGGCCTTCGGTTTAGACCCACGTATTGCAATGATTTCATACTCTACGGGTACCTCTGGTGCTGGAGCTGAAGTTGAAAAAGTCGCTGAGGCAACACGTATAGCGAAAGAACGCCGTCCTGATCTGTTGATTGATGGGCCGCTTCAGTACGATGCAGCATCGGTTGAAAGTGTCGGACGCTCGAAAGCACCTGATTCTAAAGTTGCAGGTCGTGCCAATGTGTTTATTTTCCCAGACCTAAACACAGGTAATACCACTTATAAAGCCGTGCAACGCTCTGCTAATGTCGTAAGTGTCGGACCAATGTTGCAAGGTTTGAATAAACCTGTAAATGACTTGTCTCGCGGGGCTTTGGTCGATGATATTGTGTTTACGATTGCACTCACTGCAATTCAAGCAGAACAACAAGCAACAGCTTAAAGTAACTTGATGTGATCCAAACCATCCAACGGAAAAGTTGGGTGGTTTTATACGCAACACCTATTTTAGGTAATAAGAAAATGTTGTTCGGTATTGAAATACAATAACAAAATCAAACAAAAATAAAACCAAATAAAGCAACATTTAATAAAGTTAGAACATAACCAAAACTAACCTCTAAAAATACATAACAACACTAATTACAGAAAATATTAAATTTTTTTTATCAACTAATAAAAGTGAGTTTAGATTGTCTAACACTAGAAATATCATTTATAAATGAGTTAAAGGTTAAACAAAAAATTAATACACAAATAATTAGGGTGTGTTGACACTTTTAGCTTAAAAAAATAGCGAAGTAGTAAAATCAAATCGCCAAACCCAATTTTACTATTCGCTATGCCTCGTACCATGCTGACAGATCAATACTGGCAAAAGTTGAAAGTTATTCTGCGTAATTTATCCATTCACCACAACTCAAATTTACGCAATTTTATTGAAGCTATTCTCTATAGAATTAGAACAGGCTGTCCGTGGCGAGATATTCCTTGTTGTTTTGGTCATTCAAACTCTATTTTCAAACGTTTTAATCGTTGGTCAAGCAGCGGTAAGTTACTTAGATTATTCAAATTATTAGCCTCATGCCCCGATATGGAGTGGATTTTTATTGATGGCTCTCATGTACGTGCTCATCAACATTCTGCCGGCATAGCGAATCAATCTATTTCTAAAAGTGTAGGAGGAAACTCCTCAAAAATACATTTGATTGTTGATGCACATGGCAATCCTATTGATTTCATGATTACCGATGGAACCACACATGATGTTAAAGTTGCACCTGATTTAATATCAACATTAGATTTAAAAGAGACAAAAGTGGTATGTGCAGATAAAGGCTATGATTCAGAACCACTGCGTGAACAGATCAGGAAAACAGGGACTAAAGCGAATATACCAAAGAAAACAAATAGCCAATCGAACAATGACCATATGGACTGGTATTTATATAAAATCAGGCATTTAGTTGAAAATATGTTTTGTAGATTAAAGCAATTTAGAGGAATAGCTACTCGATATGACAAGCTCAAAAGAAATTATCAAAGTTCTGTTGCTTTAGCCTGTATATTTTTATGGCTACCTTTATAGGGTTAATTATGAACAGTAAATGTCAACAGACCCTAATAATTTACAAATTCTCCAATTTATTTCTAAGTATAGAGGTAAGAATATGGCGGTTTTTGGTTATTCATCAGCAACATCAGTTCTGGCAGGAAATTCTGTCAGTTTTCATCTTAGCACCGACACGCCAGGGTTAACCAATCTGACCATTGAGCGTATAGGTAACACCTCAATCTCAGCCATCATTTCAACAACTCTAAGCAGCCTCTCCCCCCCAACATTAAATCCATGGGAGGGTTTTAATTGGCCAGTTACAGCATCATTTAATATTCCATCAAATTGGCCTCCAGGTTTATATAAACTTGCCTACATGTCTGACGACATACTCACTTTTGTAGTTCGATCAACCACTTCTGGCTCTATCTCCAAAATCCTTTTTCAAGTCTCTTTTCTAACACCTACTGCCTACAATGCAGCAGGGGGGAAAAGCCTTTATGGGTTTAATAGTGGTGGGGAAAGTAGCCGTGCCAGCAAGGTTTCGTTTGACCGGCCTGGAGGTACCCCCATGAGCTCATGGCTGGGAAGGGAAGCTCATTCGTTGGCTCGAAACAGAAAATATAGCAATTGAATATTGTTCAAGTATTGATCTACACACCATACCAAACTTACTCTCTAATTATGAATGCTTAATCATTGCAGGCCATGACAAATATTGGACAAAACCAATGCGCGATCAGACTGAACAATTTATTGCTAACGGTGGCAACATGATCGTACTCTCAGGCAATACGTGCTATCGTGCAGTTCGATTGGAACAAGAAAACCGGTTAGTTGTCTTCTACAAATATGCAGGTAACGACCCGAATCAAAATAATGAAGAAGCAACAGTCGCATGGGCAGAACCACCACTCAATCGGCCACAGAATTTACTTCTTGGTGTTGGTTTCACAGATGGTGCATATGATGGACCTGCATCCGCATACACGGTTAGGTTTTCTAGTCACTGGGTCTTCAATGGAGTTACAGCCACCACCACATCAGCATTCATGAGTTATGAAGCAGATGCTGCTGCCTATGTAGATGAACTGGAGGGTTACCCTCGTGCTACGGGTGAGGAGAACACCCCTTTAACAACTACAATACTTGCCACTGCTGACCTGAGCTCTTGGACAGGTAAACCTGGTAGAGCGACTATGAGCATTTATTCCCGTAACGGCACGGTTTTTAATGCGGCGGCTATCGACTGGCTGGATGTTCTAGGGACTGACCCTGTTGTTACTAGCGTTACACGCAATGCCTTTAACCACCTCAAACAGAGTGTGCCATGGGATTGGGAGAATATTGGTCACGCAGATGATGGTCGCGCACTTACTGCTCTGAATGGTAAGCTTTTCATGGCAACATCACTAGATAGACTATTACAACGATATCCTATCGGAGCAGATGTAGTTTGGCGCGATATCCACCATGCATATGATGTTATCGCTATGGCAGGAATTGGGGACACGCTTTACTGCATTACAAGTGATAATCAACTCTGGTGGTCTCCTTCCGAAGAGAACAGTATATCTTGGGTTCCAATCGGGGCTGGACCTACAGGTGGGACAAATGCATTAGCGGCAGCAGGTGGAATGCTCTATGCTGTTGATAATAGAGGAGCTCTTTGGAGAGCTCCAGCCAGACGTTCAACCCCCTTATGGGGCTCAATGACATTTTTCACAGGGGATGCGACAGTTAATGCGATGACTTCTTACAGTGATATTCTCTTTGCCTCAACTTCGGATAATCGCTTATTGCGTTCGAATCAAGATATTATCAATGAATGTAGTGCTTGGGAGCACATACATCATTGCAATTACTCTGCAGGTCTTGCAGTTGTCGAATGGATGCTCTTCGTTGTCACAACAGAAAATATTATTTGGCGGATTTATCTTTCTGGTCTACGGAAGCCTTAATTTTCTCTGAACATTATGTGGGTTTACATCATCCATCTGAACAAGGTCCTAACTGGCATGTATTTATCTGCAATAGCACAGAAACTATAAAAGAGCATTGGACACATTTATGCAATGATGACGGTGGATTAGAATTTAATTTCTTTTGGCACCCTCTGTTTGAGTCACCAAGCGCTGAATGGCATCCATTATTCCAAGAATTACTCGCGTTTATAAAATCAAAATATTGAGCCGTAGCTTAGGAAAAATTTTAATTCACTAGAGCTAACAGCGTATAGATTTAAAAGCCCAGATCTCGTGTCTGAGCTTTATAAACTGTAGTGTCTTTAGATCTTCATCACTCAGCTTCGCTTCAACATTTGACTGAATTTCAACTTGGGCGCTTGAATAAAGAAAATTGCATTACCACATAAAATCAAAATCACCCCAATCACCGCATTCATATGCCATTGATACCCTTCCCAGATGGTCGAAATCACCAAAGCCACCAACGGAAATAACAAAGTACTATAAGCAGCCTTACCTGCCCCAATCCGTCCAACCAAATAGAAGTAGGCGGTAAAGCCAATCACTGAACCAAAAATAGCCAAATACAATAAAGCACTCACCGCACTGAATTCCATAGCAGGGAAAAACTCGTCTTGTTTAAATCCAGCAATCAATGCCATCAAGATTGAACCATACAACATGCCATAAGCATTGGTGGTAAAAATATCCAGACCTTGTTTTTGATGACGCGCACTGATCATATTGCCCAATGAAAAACCATAGGTTCCCAACACACAAAGGCCAATTCCCATCAGCGTATAATTGTTTAAGGTACTCCCCACTACATCATGCCAAAACAAGGCAATAATTCCCAATCCACCCAATAAAGCCGCAGGATAAAAACGCGTAGACACCTGTTGTCCAAAGAACAGTTTAGCGTTGAGGGTATTAAAAATGACCGCCATCGAAAAAATAACAGCCTCCAAACCGCTGCTGATATATTGAACCGCATAATAGAAACAAACAAAGTTAAAACCAAAAATACAGCACGCTTGCAACATACAAAATAGATGGTCTTTTACAGCCAGCTTTTGCAGTTTTCGGCACAATACAACAAAAGCAAACAACACAATAGACGAAATAAAGAAGCGCCAAAATACGGCTACATTGGTCGATATTCCACTTTGTTGTTGCAGACTTATCGCAATCCATGTCGTTCCCCAAATCACCACCACCAAAGCATATAACAGCGCATTCATACTCTTTAAACCAAACTCAAACCACTCACGCTATTGTGCTTGGTTTAGGTTTCTCATTTCTTGCACCTTCTTGTGGTCACTATCATAAACTTGTGATTTTTTACTGATTTTCGGATATAGATGACAAAATGAAATCAAAGTCCTACACTAAATCTTCCATTTGGCACTGCGTATAGATGATGAAATATCAGATTCTAGATCAATTACAACAACATAAAGCTCAACTCCTCGACTCGGTCGAGTTGGGTTCAGGCATGCAGCTGGCCATGTGGCAAAACAACCAAGACCGTGTCAGTGTTTGTAGTAACCACCATACACTCAGTATGTATATTCAAGGTGGATATCACAGTTATCAAAAGACAGCTCAAGGTTGGCATAATGGCGGTGGGCCAGATCATATGTGCTTGATGCCACAGAATTTTGAGTCAACATGGGATCTGCGCGACCCACTGACTTTTGTGCATCTGTACTATACTGAAGAACACTTACAACGCGTCGCTGAACAAGTGTGGGATCGTGAGCCGAGCCAAATTATTTTAAATCCGCAAAGTTTCGTAGCTGACCTACAGATTGCCATGATCTATCGACACTTTTTACTCAATGGGGCTTGGCAGAACAGGGAAAATCACTTGCAGATGAGTACTGCCACCACGCTTCTGCTCAACCATCTAATTAAAAATTATAGCCATACCGAATGGCAAGCCCCTGAAGTCAAAGGCGGGCTGTCCCCGTATACCCTGAAGCAGTTATTAGAATGGATTGATCAGCATATTCAGCAAAGCTTGACCCTGTCAGATTTAGCCGAGCAAACTCAGCTCAGTGAATACCATTTTGCCCATATGTTTAAGCAATCCATGCACATGCCACCACACCAATATGTAATGCAACGTCGACTTGAACTGGCACATCAAGCTCTACAGCAAACGACTGCTAATATGACAGACATTTCGGAGCAGTATGGATTTAGCTCCAGCAGCCATTTTAGTCATCGCTTTAAAAAGCACTTTGGCTACACTCCATCCCAAATGCGGAAAAATTAGAACCCGTCGATAGGATAAAGCGAAGATTTGAAGATTTGAAGATTTGAAGATTTGAAGATTTGAAGATTTGAAGATTTGAAGATTTGAAGATTTGAAGATTTGAAGATTTGAAGATTTGAAGATTTGAAGATTTGAAGATTTGAAGATTTGAAGATTTGAAGATTTGAAGATTTGAAGATTTGAAGATTTGAAGATTTGAAGAAAGCTTAAAACAAAAAAAGAAGATAAAGCTTAAGCCTGATCTTCTTTTTGACCGTACATCCAAGTCGCTGCGATATATACACAAAAGCCCGCAGCCATCACTAAACCTGTCAACATGCTCGATGTCCTATTGTTTGATGAATGCATTATGCGAAAGTTTTATGACAACTTTATGACAGTGTTGTCATATTTCAATATTATTATTTTTACATTATATTCAACACCTTAAGTAATAAATCATATTCATAATCCAAATTTAGACATGAAATATTTCATTAAATTTAGATATTTTTGTCATATTTACCACCGTTTATAACCTCATTTTCTCATCAATTTTGTTCAACTATTAAACTTTCGCCCAAAGGCTTCGCAAAACATCCACAACCTCGGCATTTTGTCTTATAATTTAGCCCGCTAGCTATCAGCCCGCTCAAGAGATATTTGTATGACCACTATTATCAAGCAAGATGATTTGATCACATCGGTCAAAGACGCGCTTCAGTTCATTTCTTATTATCACCCACAAGACTTCATCCAAGCGATGAGCCGTGCGTATGATCGTGAAGAGAACAAAGCTGCGAAGGATGCGATCGCACAAATCTTAATTAACTCGCGTATGTGCGCAGAGGGTCACCGCCCAATCTGTCAAGATACAGGTATCGTCAACGTATTCGTTGAAGTGGGCATGGATGTTAAATTTGATTTAACTATGAGCTTAGACGATGCAATCAACGAAGGCGTACGTCAAGGTTACCTAGAAAACTCAAACGTACTGCGTGCTTCTGTATTGGCTGACCCAGCATTTGGTCGTAAAAACACCAAAGACAACACCCCTGCTGTGATCTATCACAAACTTGTTCCAGGCAACAAAGTGGATATTACCGTTGCGGCAAAAGGTGGCGGTTCAGAAAACAAATCTAAACTGGCTATGTTAAACCCATCTGACTCAATCGTGGATTGGGTACTTAAAACTGTTCCAACTATGGGTGCTGGCTGGTGTCCACCAGGTATGTTGGGTATTGGTATTGGTGGTACTGCTGAAAAAGCCATGATGCTTGCGAAAGAATCGCTCATGGAAGAAATCAACATGGACGAATTACTTCGTCGTGGCCCTGAAAATAAAATCGAAGAACTTCGTATGGAAATCTTCGAAAAAGTAAACGCACTGGGTATTGGCGCGCAAGGCCTAGGTGGGTTAACCACAGTTCTAGATATTAAAATTAAAGATTACCCATGTCACGCTGCGGGCAAACCAGTGGGTATGATTCCAAACTGCGCAGCGACTCGTCACGCGCACTTCCAACTTGATGGTACAGGTGTTGCACACATTCAAGCACCTAAACTTGAAGACTATCCATCAGTCACTTGGGATTCATCAACCTCTAAGCGCGTTGACCTCGACACCATTACCCAAGAAGAAATGAACGCTTGGCAACCAGGCGACACCTTACTTCTGAATGGTACAATTTATACAGGTCGTGATGCTGCACACAAACGCATGGTCGACATGCTGAACAATGGTGAAGAGCTTCCTGTCGACTTAAAAGGTAAATTCATTTACTACGTTGGCCCTGTAGATCCAGTCGGTGATGAAGTGGTTGGTCCTGCTGGCCCAACAACAGCAACACGTATGGACAAATTCACACGTCAAGTGCTTGAAGCAACTGGTATGTTCGGCATGATCGGTAAAGCGGACCGTGGTCCTGCAGCGGTTGAAGCAATCAAAGACAATAAAGCGACTTACTTGATGGCAGTGGGCGGCGCAGCTTACCTTGTGTCTAAAGCAATTCGTGAAGCTGAAGTGGTTGCTTTTGCTGACTTAGGTATGGAAGCGATTTACAAATTTGTAGTGAAAGACATGCCTGTATCGGTAGCAGTTGATGTAAATGGCACATCTATTCACGCGACAGCACCAAAAATCTGGCAAGCGAAAATTGGTAAAATTCCAGTAGTCGATGCTGCAGCGGGCTAAAACTTAAGTTTTACTTTTTTGGATACCCTTAACATGCTAAGGTCATGTTAAGGGTATTTTTTTACCTACTTTTATAGACTTAATCAAAAAATATAGACCAACAATGAAAAAATTAAATCACATCCTTTGCGGTATTACCTTATGCGTCCTTAGCACAGCATCTTTTGCCAAACCCGCGACCGAAGCATCGGTAGAAAAGGCGCTCAAACTCGGCGATATTAAAGGTACATTAGCGCAGTCTCAGCAAGAAATGCGCCCCGTTTATGACCAGCAAGCCGAAGAAATTATTAAGAATATTTTTAAAACATCAACACTCAATACTGAACAACAAAAAGCAGCCAAGCAAATCGCTGAAATTACGGCATCATTTAGCAGTAAATTGATTTCAGATCCAAAATTTATGCAAATGCTTAAAAATGTCTATATGCAGACCTTTACCGAAGAGGAAGTGTTGGCCAACATTCAGTTCCTCGAAACGCCTCTAGGCCAGTCTATCAATAAAAAAAGCAGTAAAATGATGAGTGAAATCATGCGTAATAGCATCGCCATGTCTGCTGAAATGATGCAAGATCCAGCTATTCAGCAGGAAATGAATCGTCAAATTGAAAAGACTCTTACACCATTATTTGAACAAGCCAAAAAAGTACAATAGCCCACTTACCAGGTTAAAGGATTCCACAGCTTAAAGGGCTTCATCAGCTGAACATCTTCACTTGGGTCATATTTGGCAGGTTTAAGTTTTTGCGCTTTCTTTCGTAGCTCACCCGTGTGTTGATCTTCCGCTACAAAGTTGTAGCTGTTGGACTTTAACTGGGTAAATGCAATTTCTTGAATCGCAATTTTTTCAGGGATAACTGCCAAAGGCCCCGAAACATCACGGCGTGTGGATAAGTTCTCTTCATCATACTTGATAAAATAAGACTGCCCCGCTTCTACGCTAAAATCGATATATTTCGGCTTTTGAAAATGGTTAATGCCCAAAGGCCGACTACTCGATAAACGATAAGTCCCAGCGGGCAGTTCGACCCAATAATAATGATTGTTCAGCAGGCTTGGAATGCGTTCTTTATTGATAAATAAACTCGACGCCACAATTTCTTGTCGGTTCCATTTTGAGTCTGGACGATACAGATAAACCATCGCCGCTTGTTCATGCTGGGGTTGGACACGCTGAAAACGCTGTCCTAATTTTTGATTGACCCATCCACCTACGCTAAACACCCCAATGCGGTACTGCTCAATCATGCCTGGGTCATGTTCAAAATCAACCTCATGACTGAGGGTTGATGTTAATTCAGGTTGTTCAACTGTCGCTTTTCCATGACAACCCAATAAAATTAAACTGCTTAAAAGCGTAATCGTCATTGCACGCATGACTATTCCTCACGACGTATTTTTATTTTGATACTGAATTTTTAGTTTTAATCTAGGCATCCCAGCCTATTGATGCAGAGTAGCATTCCCTCTTTTTTTTGAATATAAAAAAACGTGTGAAAACACTCGATTTTCACACGTTTCAGATGAATAACAACTTAAGCGGACTTTGAGTTAATCACTTTTAAATCAACTTTAGCTGTATCTTTCTGTTCGATTCTTGGTAAACGTTCTGGCTTAAATAATGGTGCAGCCGTGCCGTTAATCACGTCTTCATTCACCACAACTGTGCCAACATCGGTACGACTTGGTAAATCATACATCGTTTCAAGCAGCGTATTTTCCAAAATAGAACGTAAGCCACGTGCACCCGTATTACGGTCTAAGGCTTTTTTCGCCACAGCGCGCAGTGCTGAATCTTCAAAAACCAAATCAACATTTTCCATATCAAACAAATGTTGATATTGACGGGTCAATGCATTCTTCGGTTCAGTCAGAATTTGCATCAAGGCGTCTTCGTCTAACTCTTCCAAAGTCGCAATTACAGGCAAACGACCAATAAACTCTGGAATCAGACCAAATTTCACCAAATCGGTCGCTTCAACTTGACGGAACAAATCAGACAATTTCTTGCCTTCATCTTTCTTCTTCACTTCAGCCGTGAAGCCAATTCCACCTTTTTCTTGGCGCTGTTGTACGATTTTCTCAAGACCCGAGAATGCCCCACCACAGATGAACAAGATATTTGAAGTATCAATTTGAATAAATTCTTGCTGCGGATGCTTACGACCACCTTGAGGTGGAATGGAGGCAACCGTACCTTCGATCATTTTCAGTAAAGCTTGTTGTACACCTTCACCCGACACATCACGCGTGATCGATGGGTTTTCAGACTTACGGGTAATCTTGTCGATTTCGTCGATATAGATAATACCTTTTTGCGCTTTTTCTACATCGTAGTCTGCTTTTTGTAGAAGCTTTTGTACAATGTTTTCAACATCTTCACCGACATAGCCCGCTTCGGTAAGTGTCGTTGCATCAGCCATAGCAAAAGGAACATCGAGAAGACGCGCCATGGTTTGCGCAAGCAAGGTTTTACCCGAACCTGTTGGTCCTACTAACAAGATATTACTTTTTGCAATTTCAACAGCATCATCGTTTTTATGTCCACCATGTGTCGCTTTAAGACGTTTATAGTGGTTATAGACAGCAACTGACAAGGTTTTCTTTGCCACATCTTGACCAATGACATATTGATCTAGTGCCGCACGAATTTCATGCGGTTTAGGCAAGGGTTTTGCAGCCCAGTCACCTGACTCAACTTGTTGACTGGTTTGCACCAAGTCTAAGCATACGTCCACACATTCATTACAGATGTACGCGTCCTCGCCTGCAATCAGTTTCCCAACTTCAGACTGCGTTTTACCGCAAAATGAACAATGCTTTTGTCCTTGAGGATGTTCGGACATATTCACTCCAATTCTAAACTTTTAAAACTTATGGACGTTTAGATAATACTTCGTCCACGAGACCATACTCTTTTGCAGCTTGCGCTGTCATAAAGTTATCACGGTCAGTATCACGTGCCACAGTTTCATAGTCTTGACCACTGTGCTCTGCCATTAAACGGTTTAAACGTTCTTTAATGAACAGAATTTCACGAGCATGAATTTCAATATCAGATGCCTGACCACGGAAACCGCCTAACGGTTGGTGGATCATGACACGTGCATTTTCAAGGCAATAACGTTTACCCTTCGCACCTGCATTCAACAAGAAAGCACCCATTGATGCTGCTTGACCCATACAGTAGGTCACAACATCTGGTTTAATAAATTGCATGGTATCGTAAATCGCCATACCAGCAGTCACTGAACCACCTGGTGAGTTAATGTAAAGATGAATATCTTTATCTGGATTTTCCGCTTCTAAAAACAACATTTGCGCGACAATCAAATTCGCCATGTTATCTTCAACTTCACCAGTCATAAAAATGACGCGTTCACGCAAAAGACGTGAATAAATGTCAAATGAACGTTCACCGCGAGATGACTGTTCTACAACCATTGGAACTAAGGCATTATCGATAGTTGGAATATACATACGTTTACTTATTCCTAAATTTTTTGTTACTCAACTCATAGTCACAATATGAGGGATAATTGCTGAAAATGCAAAATATTCCCAAGTAAATAACAGATATTTTTTGCATAAGCTTTGTGAACGCAAGGCCTTTTACAAACCCAGATCACAATAAAAAAGGCGCTCAAAGCGCCTTTTTTACTTTAGCTAAACTTAGCCTTGTTGACGAGCTTGTTGCTCTTTCAATAAGTCTTCGTAGCTTACAGCAGTATCTGTTACTTTAGCAGACGCTAAGATGTGATCAACCACTTGGTCTTCTAACACAACAGCTTCGATTTGCGAACGTTGTTGTTTGTCATTTTTGAAGTATTCGATCACTTCAGCTGGATCTTCATAAGAAGAAGCCATGTCTTCGATGTAAGCATCAACACGTGCTTGATCTACTTCAATTTTAGCATCAGCTAAAACTTTGCTTACCAGTACGCCTAATTTTACAGATTTTTCAGCTTGTTCTTTGAACAATTCATCTGGAAGCATGCTTGAGTCAAATGCTTTCGCACCTTGAGCACCAAATTGCTGAGTGAACTGTTGGATCATTTGTTGACGTTGACGGTCAACTTCTTGAGCAACCATAGACGCAGGAAGTTCAACTTCGTTTGCAGCTACAAGTGCATCAAAAGCTGCACCTTTCACTTGATTACGCAAACCATTTTTCACTTCACGTTCCATGTTTTTACGAACGTCAGCTTTTAACTTCTCAATGCCTTCTTCTTCAGTTAGACCAAAGATTTTAAGGAATTCAGCATCAACTTCTGGAAGTTTTTGTTTTTCAACAAGCTTCACAGTGATTTTGAATTGAGCTGATTTACCAGCAAGGTTTTCAGCTTGGTAGTCTTCAGGGAAAGTTACATCAATCACTTTCTCTTCGCCTTTCTTCATACCAACGATGCCGTCTTCGAAGCCAGGGATCATACGACCTGAACCTAAAACAAGTTTAAAGTCTTCTGCAGAACCGCCTTCAAACTTTTCACCGTCTACTGAACCTTCAAAGTCGAAAGTTACTTGCATGTCTTTTTTAGCCATGCCTTTCGTTTCAGCCCAAGAAGCACGTTGCTTCTGAAGGTTTTCGATCATTTGATCAACATCTTTGTCGTTTACTTCAGATGCTTTACGTTCAACTTCTAAACCATCAAATTTCACGTTAACTTCTGGATAAACTTCAACAGTCGCTTCGTATACAAGCGCGTCGTCTTTTAATTCAGATTTTTCAATGTTTGGCATGCCAACAGCATTGATTTTTTCTTGTTGGATCGCTTCAAATACTGTGTCACGAATAATGTCGCTTACGACTTCTTGGTAGATACCCGCACCATATTCACGACGAACAACATTTACTGGCACTTTACCTGGACGGAAGCCGTTGATCTTCACAGTTTTAGCAGTGCGTTTTAAGCGAGCTTCGAACTGCTCGTTAACACGGCTCGTCGGTACAGATACATTTAAACGACGGGTAACACCCGAAACCGCTTCAGAAGTTACTTGCATGGCTTCCTCAATCTTTTGGTAAGAACAATTTTAAAAAGTGCCACATTATATGACAACATTGAACGATATACAAAACACCCGATTGAAACCACATATTTTTTCTTCATTTATCGTTTTTTATTTTGAATATTTTTAAATCGCTACTGATTAAGCGCAAAGTATTATATTTTTTATGGCTTTTTGTTGCAAATGATAAATATTACCATTAATATTTGCGTCAACTTTGATCGTTTTTTTCAATTTTTTTCTCGTCCATCATTGGAACTCTAGTTATGAGTAAGTTTAATCTACACCCTCTTTCATTGGCATTGCTTGGGGCAATCACCACTCCTGTTTTCGCAGAAACAACAACTGACGACTCATCTACCCATCAGCTTTCCACCATTGTGGTTTCAGCTGCGGGTTTTGAGCAAGATATTAAAAATGCGCCTGCGTCTATTACTGTATTAAATCAAGAAGACCTCAAATCCAAACGCGTAAACTCATTAGCAGATGCTTTACGTGGTGTAGAAGGTGTAGATGTTAGCCCTACTGCTGGTAAGACAGGAACACTCAATATTCGTATGCGAGGTATGCCTGCGGAATACACTTTAATTTTAATTGATGGTAAGCGCCAAAATAGTGTAGGAAACATTACACCGAATGGTTTTAGCGAATCTAATAATAACTTTATTCCACCAATTTCAGCTATTGAGCGAATTGAAGTCATTCGCGGCCCAATGTCAACTTTATATGGTTCAGATGCTATGGGGGGCGTCATCAATATCATTACTAAAAAAGTGTCTAATGAGTGGACTGGCTCTGTAAACTTAAACGGCACGGTCCTACCAAATAGCTCAGAGTTTGGTAACCAATACGCTGCCGAAATATTTACCTCAGGCCCGCTGGTAAAAGATTTGGTTGGTCTGCAAATCCGCGCACGGAAAGCTGAACGCCAACAATCATATATTAAAGTCCCAGCTGCAAATAACGAGATCAATACGTTAGCTCAAGGAAATAGTCCGACAAAATCAGATATTGAAACCTTTGGTGGCCGCTTAACTTTTACACCACATGCTGATCATACTTTTGCACTTGACGTTGAAAACACTCAACAATGGTTTGACAACAGTCGTGGACAACTTGGTACATACCTAGATAATAATGGTAAACCACTAGCACCCAATAGCACTCAAGGCTATGGACCTAGTCAAGAATATGAACGCACTAAAGCCTATATCTCTCATGAATGGCAAACAAATTTTGGTCGTTTAGAAAGCAGTATTTCTCATGTAGAAACAGAAACTATTGGGCGTCTTTTACCCGCGGGCATGTTAACGACACCAGAAAACCAAAAATTCGTTAATCGTGAATTAAAAAGTGAAGATATCTATTTCGATACTAAATTCACGACACAGAACATTGAGAATCACAACATTACCATTGGTGGTCAATGGTGGGATGCCAGCCAAAAAGATGGTATTCGTCGTGCCAACCCTGAGCTAACTTTTGAGCAATATGGTCTATTTATTGAAGACACATGGTCTATTTTACCAAACTTAAATTTAACCTTAGGTGGCCGTTTTGATGATCACAGTGCTTTTGGTGATTTCTTTACGCCACGCGCATATTTAGTCTGGAATATGAATGATCAATGGACTGCTAAAGGTGGCTACGCAGAAGGGTATAAAGTTCCTCGCTTAGAACAACTAACCCAAGGGTTATCCAACATTGCTGGTCAAGGACGCACACCAGTTTTAGGTAATATTAATTTGCAGCCTGAAACGAGTGAAAGTACAGAGTTAGGCATTTATTTTGATAACCAACAAGGTTTTAATGCGAACCTAACGTTGTTCCAAAATAAGACTAAAGATAAAATTACAACATCAGGTGCAAACTATGCACTCACCTTTATTCGACAAAGTGATGTAGACCGACTGACCAATGATGGTACCTATGTACCAGGTGTTAGCTATGATGGTCGCCCAATCGAGTTTGACTGTACAGGTAATCAAGCAGCCTGTGATGCCAAGTTAAAAGAATGGGGCGTAGACTGGACAACTGCAGCAAATCGCAACTTAACACTTGCACGCCCTTATAACGCAGAAGAAGCTGAATCACATGGTATTGAAGTTGGTGCCTCATACCAAATTAATAACCAATGGCAAGTTTCTGGCAATTATACATGGACAGAAGGTGAACTAACTGATGCGACAGGTCGTACCATTGATGATGCAGATAATGCTGAACACATGGCTAACCTCCTAGTTAATTACCAACCGGCTGATAATGCATCACTTTGGTTACGTGGTGAATATCGTAGTAGTCAAATCCGAGAAGATGGTAACGTTAAAAACACTTTAGGTGACTATAAAGGCTATACACAATGGCATCTTGGAACCAACTATATAGTGAATGACAACATCGAAGTTGGTGTCGCACTTTATAATATTTTTGATGTCAATTTTGTTGATTATCAATATGTTTCCACTGAAGATGCTTATTATAACCGCTATACAAACACCCAAGAAGGACGACGCGTTCAGCTAAGTACGACCTTTAAGTTCTAAGCTACATCTAAAACCCTGCTACGGCAGGGTTTTCTTCATACATACCAAATATAGATCCAACACAATTTCTACATATTCTTTTGAGATACGCCTTTAAAATTGGCTTGAAAAAAGTAAATTTTAAATTCCAATAATATTATAAAAATATAATCTAATTTTCCAATTTAAATAAAAATCAAAAGCTTAAAACCAGTTTATTACATTATTACATTTGTTTTTTATGCATGAATAGCTCTAAGCATCGACAATTCCAATGTAATAGTTATGCTACAAAAAATAAGAATCATTATTATTCGCATACTAATTTACAACGCTAGAACTAGATTCGTTATGGCCTTCATCAAAACACGTAAAAAGCTGGTTTCTTCAGCAATCGCTTCAACACTCTCTGTGGTTGCAGTCAATGCTGTTGCGCAAGATCAAATCGCGCAATTAGAAACAATTCACACGGAAGCGGCAGCAGAACAAAGTTTGAAAGTAGACAAATCTGCAAACAGCAAGTTCGTTGCTCCCCTACTCGACACACCAAAGTCAGTGTCGGTTATTTCTAAACAGTTGATTGAAGACACTCAAGTTACAACTTTAAGTGATGCTTTACGCACAGTGCCTGGTATCACACTTGGTGCAGGTGAAGGTGGTAACCCAAATGGTGACCGTCCATTTATCCGTGGTTATAACTCTGAAAGTTCAATGTACGTAGATGGTGTACGTAACTCTACTTCTCAAAACCGTGAAATGTTTGCGATTGAGCAAGTTGAAATTACTAAAGGTTCTGCATCTGCTATGGGCGGTGCAGGTACAACTGGTGGTAGCATCAACATGATTTCTAAAGTTGCAAAAAAAGGTGACTTTTTAGAAGGTTCTGTGGGTGCAGGAACGGATGATTACCAACGTATTACTTTAGATGGTAACAAAGATTTTGGTAATGGTATTGCTGCTCGTGTTGCCGTAATGGGTCATCACAACGACAAAGCGGGTCAAGAAGAAGATGGTACTGAATATGCGCGTGCAGGTATTGCGCCAAGTATTACTTTTGGTCTAGACAGCGACACGCGTGCAACTTTAAGCTACTACTACCTCAAAACTGATGACACCCCTGATTCAGGTGTGCCATACAACAATCCTACGGGCTATTCACAATACTCAGGAAAACCAATTGATGTAAAACAGGGTGTTTACTATGGTTGGAAAGACCGTGATTTCCAAAAACAAGAGAACCAAATCGGTACAATCAAATTAGAGCATGATCTTACCGATGATTTAACCATTAGTAATACCACTGTTTATAACAAATCAAAAAATGACTATCTTTGGACGAATCCAGATGATTCTAAAGGTAACATTTATAAAAATGGCAATGTATGGGCGCGTGTTAACTCACGTGTAGCTGATACTGAGACCTTTACAGACCAATTGGCTTTAACAGGTAAATTTAATACAGGTCGCTTAAAGCACAGCTTTAACTTAGGCGCTGAGTATTCAGACCAAGAAACTGATCGTACCCAATATATTATTAATGGCGACAACACAACTGGGAATAAATATCAAAACTGTACCCCAGCTGATTCAATAAGTTCAGGCTGGTGTACTTCTGTCCAAAACCCTAATCGTGGCCCATGGACAGGCAGCATTAGTACCGAAGGTGCTGACCAATACAACACTCAAACAAAATCTACTTCTATTTACTTACTAGACAACATTGAATTCAGCCCTCAGTGGATTTTAGATTTGGGCTTACGCTGGGATAAGTTTGATACTGAACAGACCATGACTTATGGAGCTCGTAACAGTGCTGTTATTGCTAATCCTGCTACAGCAAAAGTCGGCGATAAGGTAAAAACTGAAAGTGATACCGACTTTTTCACATATCAAGCAGGTATTACTTTTAAACCTGTTGAAAATGGGTCTATTTATGCAAGTTATGCCACTTCTGCAAACCCTGTTGGTATAGATGCTGGTGACGGTTCAGAAGGCATTGGAGCGGCTTATAGCAACCTAGATCCTGAAGAAAGTCGTACTTTTGAAATCGGTACAAAATGGGACTTGCTACAAGATCGCCTAAATTTAACAGCTGCTATTTTCCGTACTGAAAAACAAAATGCTCGTATTCAACTGTCTCCTACAACCTATAGCAATATCGGTGAAAGTAAAGTGGATGGTCTTGAACTTGGTTTAAACGGTAAGATTACTGATAAATGGGATATTAGTGCTGGTTATACTTATTTAGACAGTAAAGCGACCAAAAATGGTGTAAGTTGCCGTGGTACAACATGTACAGACCAATCTATATTTAATGGCAACCAAATGCCTAACGTTCCTAAAAACAGTGCTACGCTATGGACAACTTACCAAATTGTGCCACAGTTAACTTTAGGTGCCGGCGCAATTGCGATGGACAAAGTTTATGGTGACTTAGCAAACACAAAATATGTACCAGGTTACGTTCGCTACGATGCTATGGCGCGTTACAACGTAAACAAAAATGTTGACCTTCAGTTAAATGTCAACAACTTGGCTGATACACGTTATTTCACTAAAGCTTATGCATCTCACTATGCAACAGAAGCTGAAGGTCGTAGCGCAGTACTGTCTCTAAACTTCAAATACTAAGTTTATAACTAAAATCTCTCTTCATCCTGAGATTTGATAAAAATAGCCTCTCATTGAGGCTATTTTTATATATGCTTAAAGACTAAATAGATCTTTCATTTTCAGTAGGTCATGTTGTGATCCATCATATTCCCAATGTATTAAGCAAAGAACAGGTACAATACTTTCGTAATGAAATGGCAAAAGTGGAGTGGATTGATGGTAAAAAAACCACAGGATCACTCTCAAAAAATGTAAAACAAAATCAACAGCTCCCCGAAGATCATCCTCTCACACAACACTTAGGCAATATCATCTTAGAAGCACTTGGACAACATCCACTCTTTATGTCCGCGGCCCTACCTTTAGATATTTTGCCACCTTATTTTAACCGCTATGAACAGGGCGAAACTTTTGGCTTCCATGTGGACAATGCCATTCGCTGGGTAGCCGGAAGCAAAGATCGGATTCGTACTGATGTATCCTGCACTGTTTTTCTAAGCGAACCTGACGAATATGAGGGTGGCGATTTGGTAGTAGAAGACACCTATGGCTATCATGAAGTGAAATTACCTGCGGGTGATATGATTTTATATCCATCTACCAGCGTGCATGAGGTAACACCAGTGACCTCAGGCTGCCGTGTCGCTTCGTTCTTTTGGGTTCAAAGTATGATTCGAGATGATGCTGACCGTCATATCTTATTTAATCTTGATCAAACCATTCAGAACCTACGTGTGCAGCTCGGTGATCAACATCAAGAAGTAGTTAAGCTCACCAGTCTGTATCATAACCTGATGCGCAAATGGGCTGAACTGTAAAACAATAATCCCAGCTCAACGTTAACTACTGTAGCAACTGGACCGTTCCATGACATCAACAACTGTTTTGCCACCACTCACCCAAATTCCTGCCTCATTGCAAACGATTGCGGACTATGAAATTGAGGCAGAAAAACATCTGCCTGAGATGGTCTGGCACTATTTGCAAGGTGGTGCTATGGATGAAATCAGTGTTCGGAATAACCTCGCTCAGTTCCAAAACCTGCACTTGATACCACGTATGTTAAGAGATCTCACTCAAGGCAATACGAGCTGTGAAATCTTAGGGCAAATCTTTCCACATCCTATTTTTGTGGCACCGATTGGTCATCAACAGCAGTTTCATCCTGAAGCAGAAGCAGCAACCGCACTGGCAGCTGAAGTACTCGGTAGCAATATGATTTTGAGTACTTTTACCAACACCGACATGCGAACATTCAAACCTGAAAATCCCTACAAATGGTTTCAACTGTACTGGCAAGGTGACCGTGATAAATCTCTGGCTTTGCTTAAGCTCGCTGAGGCACAAAACTTCACCGCAATTGTCATCACTGTGGACTCTCCACATACAGGCATCCGTGACCGTGAACGTCGTGCTTTCTTTCACCTTCCTGAAAACATGCAGCATCCGCACACTCCTGCCCATATTCCACTGCCTGAACTGCAAGAAGGCGATCATCCCGTGTTTAATGGGCTAATGAAAATTGCTCCGACATGGGATGACATCGCATGGATGGTTCAACAGACTGATTTACCCATCCTGTTAAAAGGCATCGTCAGTCCCCTCGATGCACAACTGGCCATTCAATATGGCATACAAGGCTTAATTGTGTCTAACCACGGCGGTCGTGTTTTAGATACCTGTATTTCGCCACTGAAAGCCTTGCAACTCATCAAAAAAGCCGTTCCGCACGACTTCCCTCTTTTATATGATGGCGGTATTCGTCGCGGCTCAGATGTGTTTAAGGCGATTGCCTTAGGGGCTTCCGCGGTTTTAGTTGGACGACCATGTATTTATGGTCTTGCCACTGCAGGTGCCTTAGGCGTTGCCCATGTGCTTAAAATCTTAAAAGAAGAGTTTGAGATCACCATGGCGTTGATGGGCACTGCAACCCTTGCAGATATACAGCCAGATATGGTCATAGAGTTCTCATAGCCTCTTTAAAAACGCGAATGAAATAAACCAAATTCGTGAAATGAAGAAAAAGATTAAACTCATCTCAAAAATACACGGAAATATTTCCCCTAAATATCAAATTAAAGGGAAATATTTTTTCAGATACGACTAAAAGCCATAAAAAAAGAAAAATCTTTTCGACCGAACTGGATTAAACTCTTAAATATAACGTTACAAGGTTACTCACGGTAAATCTAAGTCGTATCAAATATTTACGTTTAAAAACACCCTGAAGACTCCCTTGTAAATAGAGACCATAGACACAATCTATATTCAGTAGTAGGTTGCTTTTTATTACCCACTCAAATGCAACCCGTACTATGTAAGGAGTTACCTCATGATGTTGGCTGATCCAAGTAAAAAATATCGTCGCATGTATCAACGTGTTGACTTGCCAGACCGTCAATGGCCAAACAACGAAATTACAAAAGCGCCTATTTGGATGAGTACTGACCTGCGTGATGGTAACCAAGCGATTTTTGAACCGATGGACATGGAACAAAAATTTAAAATGTTCCAAATGTTGGTGAAAATTGGATTCAAGAATATTGAAATCGGTTTCCCTTCAGCATCTCAAATTGACTTTGACTTTACCCGTAAATTAATCGAAGAAAATCACATTCCAGATGATGTGTATATCGAAGTGTTAGTTCAAGCACGTGATCATTTGATCCAGCGTACCTTTGAGTCTTTAGCAGGCGCAAAACGTGCCATCGTGCATATTTATAATTCAAATGCACCAACCTTCCGCCAAAAAGTCTTAAATGTCGATGTTGCAGGTGCGAAGCAATTAGCGGTCAATGCAGCCAGCAAAGTCAAAGAATATGCAGCACAATATCCTGAAACAGAGTGGGTGTTCCAGTACAGCCCTGAGTGTTTCTCTGCAACCGAATTAGAAGTTGCAAAAGACGTGTGTGATGCAGTTACCGAAATTTGGGAAGCATCGCCAACCAATAAAGTGATTTTAAACTTACCTGCTACGGTTGAAGTTTCAACCCCAAACGTTTATGCAGACCAAGTCGAATGGATGCACCGCAACATCGCTCGTCGTGATGGCGTGATTATTTCTGTGCACTGTCACAATGACCGTGGCTGTGGGATTGCTGCATCAGAATTGGCCATTATGGCCGGTGCAGACCGTGTCGAAGGTTGTGTGTTTGGTAATGGCGAACGCACAGGTAACGTCGATGTCGCTGCGATTGCTTTGAATATGTACTCTCAAGGTGTTGCGCCAAACTTAGATTTTTCAAATATCAATGAAATCATTGCAACGGTAGAAGAATGCACAGGCTTGCCTGTTCACCCTCGCCACCCTTATGCAGGCGACTTGGTCTTCACAGCATTCTCTGGTTCGCATCAAGATGCCATTAAAAAAGGTTTCGAGTTCCAAAAGAACGAAGAAATTTGGGATATGCCATACTTGCCAATCGACCCGAAAGACTTGGGCCGCGACTATGATGCTGTGATTCGCGTCAACTCACAGTCAGGTAAAGGTGGTATTGCTTACTTGTTAGAAGCAAATTACAACGTAGTATTGCCACGTCGTATCCAAATTGAATTCTCTCAAACCGTACAAAAACGTACCGATGAAGAAGGTACTGAAATTACCGCACAAGAAATTTGGAAATTGTTCAAAGAAACTTATGTGGACACCAAAGATACGCATTACTCGACTAAAAACTACCGTTTGTATGACAACAACGGCAAACAAGTCGTTGAGCTTGAAGTTGAAGTGAATGGTGAAACTCAGCAATTACGTGGCGAAGGCAATGGTCCAATCTCTGCAATGTTGGATGCTTTACAGTTACCAATTGATGTCTTGAGCTACGAAGAGCGTGGTATTAGCTCTGGGGCAAATGCTAAAGCCTTGGCTTTGGTTGAGTTACAAGTCAAAGGTACAGGTAAATCAGCCTTCGGTGCGGGTATTCACGACAACATTGTGACCTCATCGATTGAAGCTATTATTGCGTGTACCAACCGCTTAATTGATCAAGGTGTGTTAAGCACAGATCAAGTGATTGCTGCTGCGGTATAAGTATTAGCAATAATAATTAGCACTAAAATGACTTTAGAAGGATACCCTCAAGTGGTATCCTTTTGTTTATTAACCCCAAAGATTTAAGGCGAATTATTCCTGTGTCTTTTCCTGCTGACTCCGTGGGTATCGTTAGTCCACAAAAGTTTACTTTTGAAGAGCCCTTAGAGCTCGAATGCGGTCGTATTCTCCCTCGTTATGAACTGATGGTTGAAACCTATGGTGAGCTCAATGCAGATAAATCCAATGCGATTTTAATTTGCCATGCACTATCGGGTCATCATCATGCTGCGGGTTACCATCATGCTGACGATAAAAAACCGGGTTGGTGGGACGCCTGTATTGGCCCAGGTAAAGCGATTGATACTTCAAAGTTTTTCGTGGTTGCACTGAACAATATTGGGGGCTGTAGCGGTTCAACAGGGCCAACTTCGCCAAACCCTGAAAATGATAACCGTCCTTATGGTCCTGACTTTCCTTTAGTCACAGTCCGTGACTGGGTTAAAACCCAAGCCATTTTATCCGATCATCTGGGCATTCAAGCCTGGAGTGCGGTGATTGGTGGTTCGTTGGGTGGTATGCAAGCCTTGCAATGGTCGGTTGATTATCCTGACCGTTTGCAAAAATGCGTGATTATTGCCAGTGCACCGAAACTGTCTGCTCAAAATATTGCCTTTAACGAAGTCGCACGTCAGTCAATTTTGTCTGATCCAGACTTCCATGATGGTCGCTATCTTGAAAATGACAGCTATCCAAAACGTGGCCTAATTTTGGCACGTATGGTCGGTCATATTACCTACTTATCTGAAGAAGCCATGAAACAAAAATTTGGTCGCGATTTAAAGTCAGGCAAATTTATGTATGGTTTCGATGTCGAATTCCAAGTCGAAAGCTATTTGCGCTATCAAGGTGAGCAGTTCAGCCGTAACTTTGATGCCAACACTTACCTGATTATGACCAAAGCTTTGGATTATTTTGATCCCTCGCGTGAGTATGAGCAGTCTTTAGTTAAAGCCATGTCACAGACTAAATGTCAGTTCCTTGTGGTGTCCTTTACCACCGACTGGCGTTTTACCCCGCAACGTTCACAAGAAATTGTGGATGCGTTGATCACCAACCACAAACCGGTGAGCTATTTAGATATCGACGCTGAACAAGGCCATGACTCATTCCTGTTCCCGATTCCTTTGTATGTAAAAACATTACGTGCATTTCTGGGCGGTTCTGAACACCTTCAAGCAACATCTCAGGAGGCTGTGTAATGCGTATTGATCATCAACTGGCAGAAAAATGGATCAAACCTGATTCCAGCGTACTTGATTTAGGCTGTGGTGACGGTGAATTACTGGCCCATATGAGTAAAAAGCACAATATTCGCGCATATGGACTAGAAATTGATCAAGAAAAGATTGCAATTGCGGTCGGTCGCGGGTTAAATATTATCCAACAAGACTTAAACTTGGGTTTAAGCCGCTTTGCAGACCAGTCTTTTGACTATGTCGTTATGGCACAAGCCTTGCAAGCGGTAGATGCACCAGATGTTTTATTACGTGATATGGTGCGCGTAGGGAAACAGGCGATCATTACTTTTCCTAACTTTGCTCACTGGAAGACCCGTTCTTTCTTGGCACTGAAAGGAATGATGCCCGTTTCTGAAGCTTTGCCGTACATGTGGTATAACACACCCAATATCCACTTATGTACTTTCCGTGATTTTGAAGCACTTTGTGCGGAAAATAACATCAGAATTATTAATCGACTCGCTGTAAATGGGGATCAACAAGATAGTTTACTCAGTAAACGTCTCCCGAATTTGTTTGGTGAAGTCGCAATTTATCGAGTGAGCGCTCTATGAAAAAACTATTCTTAAGCACGACACTACTGGTTGGACTTTTGAGCATTCAAGCTCATGCAGATTATGTTTCCCCAACCACGTCTGTTGCGAGTCAAGCTGCACAATATTCTGTTATGGATATCAATAGCTTAATTAAAGCGGCAAAAGCAGGTCAGCCTGCTGCGCAGTTCTATCTTGCAACCAAGTATCAACAAGGTAAAGACATCTCTGCAGATGAACGACAGGCCTTTGCTTGGTACAAAGCCGCTGCAGATCAAGGTCTTTCAGCGGCTCAGCTGAATGTTGGTCGTATGCTTGCAGATGGCCTAGGCACCACAAAAGATGAATCTTTAGCACGTCAATACTTTGAAAAAGCAGCCAGCCGTGGTGATAACCGCGCAAGCTTTAACTTGGCGATGATGGAAGAGCAAAAGAAAAACTACATGGGTGCTTACCAGTGGTATGAGCTTTCAACCCGTGATGGTATGCTTGACAATAAAGTGATTACACTTTCTGAAGGCAAGAAAACAGCCTTGGCGGCAAACTTAACACAAGATCAAATTCGTCAAGCACGTGACCGTGCAGACAAATGGATTCAAGCCCAATAAGCTGAATGTTAAAGATAGAAGAGCCGACTTGTGATAGTCGGTTTTTTATATCAAAGATAACTAAAACTTTTTGATATTATGATGGATTACTCTTATTTAGATACACTGATTAACGATTGTGAAATAGCAAAGCAATCAAAACCTATAAACACCTATATTTATTCAAGTAATGAAGATTTAGAAACATTTTTCATTCTTCACAGAAAAGCGCTAATACAAGAAGATATTTCTGCAATTTATATTATTAAAGAAATCAATGGTAATTCAGAAGAAATACGTTTCAAATTCGAACAGTTTAAACGTAATAAAGAAATGGCTTGCCCAAAACTCAACCACAACCCTTCTGATGTTTTGTATGTAGGTTCTTCCTCGAAGAACGTGATTAACCGCTTAAAACAGCATATTTTAGGTACTCATAATAAAACCTACGCTTTAAAATTGGTAAACTGGTTTCAAGGCGAATACGAAATTGAAATTCGAACATATAAAGTCGCGCCTAATATATTACAGCTAATCGAAGACAATTTATCTCATAACTTACATCCAGCATTTGGAAAAACAGGAGGAAATAATAAATAGTTTGAAATAGAACAAAATGTAAATTTAAAGAATTATTCTCCTAATGAGTCCTAAACATAACGACTCAACACTATCCTATTCTAATGAAAAACCCTAAAATCCAAATTAATCTATGCTAGTTTCAAAAACAGATATGTCTACACAAAATTGGTTATCTCAAAGCACGTTAGTCCTCGCAAGTAATAACAAAGGCAAAATTGCGGAATTTGAAAAATTATTTGCAGAACTCAACTTACCTGTTGAAGTGATTGCTCAAGGTAAATTGAATATTGAAGATGCCATTGAAGATGGTTTGAGTTTTGTCGAAAATGCGATTATTAAAGCACGCCATGCTTCTAGAATCTCAGGAAAACCAGCCATTGCAGATGACTCTGGGATTTGTGTCCCAGTTTTAGATGGTGCACCGGGGATTTACTCTGCGCGTTATGCAGGTGAACACGGCGATGATGCTGCCAATAACCAAAAACTCTTAGCTGAACTCAAGCTACTGCGTAAAGATGGTCAAGCGATTGAAGGCATGTTTGTATGCGTTTTAGCGTTAGTACAACATGCCGACGACCCTCTTCCGCAAATTTTCCAAGGCATTTGGAAAGGTGAAGTACTGGAGGCTGCACGTGGTGAAAATGGTTTTGGTTATGACCCGCTGTTCTGGTTACCCGAGTTAGGGCTTTCAAGTGCAGAAATGAGTAAAGAAGAAAAAAATAAAATCAGCCATCGTGGTCAGGCGATGCAACTGTTTAAAGCCAGTTTAGAACAATAAAAACTAAGCTGCGCAATGTTGCCCCTTCTCCCCTCGGGGAGAAGGGTAGCGAAATATTTTCTATATTCTCCTCTATCGCATTTGCGCAGCACTATGCATTTCCAGCTAAAAGTGAGTGCTTAAATCACAGCAAATACATGCAGCAGTAAACCATAAATACTCACCACGACACAGCTGATGATCGTACCTGAAGCAATGTATTTTGCCGATGTGCCTGTACCTTGATAATGCGTTTCCAAAGCCACAATATTGGCTGCTGGCGGTAAACAAAACAATAAGAACATGACCCCAATATATTGTTCAATATTAGGAATAGCGAGATAACGATAACTCAGCCCACACAACACCACGCCACATGCTAATTTTAATAAAGCTGTCTGACTACTTTGCCACAGGTCCGCTTTCTCAACTTTGGTGTGCCTCAACCACATGCCCAATACACACATGCCAGAGAAGCTCATACCAAATTTGGATGCACTATAAATCACATCAATCAGATCATGCTGTGACCAATGTTGCACGCCAACGAAACGAAAAATAAGGGCCAACATCAAAGCAATCATGGGTGGAGCACAGAGCACTTTTTTTAAAATAAATGAAAAAGGTAGCGATGTTTGGCTCACAGCCGTCACTGCCCAGAGATTGCCAAAAATAGAACCACCGATATATAAGGCCACCATTGCTGGACTAATTTTTGTGCCAAACAACGCAATCGCAAAAGGAAAGCCTAACCATGCCATATTGACATAACTAAAACATAGGGCGCTTAATTTATTCTTTGAAAAGTATAAGAAAAAGTAAAATAAGAGCACTGCCACGACAAAACTGAATAGCATCAGACTAAAGCTACCGGCCTGATAAAACACCATGTTGTAGACAATAACAATCGGAATAAAGCAACGCGCTAAAAGACTTGAAAAGCCTGTTTTCAACCGTGTTGCCAATGGGGTGGATGCAAGGAATAAACCACTAAGAAAGGCCAACAGAGGGAGCAGCAACGTCACTTCAATATCCTTGAAATTTCACCGAATCATCATAACACTGCTTTTTCTCAAAATCAGTGCGGAGCGATCGTTTTGTCTTGAAATTGAAACATCATCGTCACCGCAATGTCACACAAGCCTGTTGATATAGGGAAAACGAAAAATGATGAGGATCTACCCATGGCGGGATTATCAATTTGGCACGTACTAATTTTTGCAATTGTGGTTATTCTTCTTTTTGGTACAGCCAAACTTAAGAACTTAGGCAAAGATGTCGGCGGTGCGGTGAAAGACTTTAAAAAATCAATCCGTGATGAGGATGCTGAAGCAGCTCAACTCAATGAGCCACGTACCTTAGAACATCAAAATAACAATACAACCAACTCAACCGTCAAACATTAAGTCATTGGAGTTTTGCGATGCTCAATATCGGCATGACAGAGCTTTTGGTGTTTGGCATTATCGCACTATTGGTTCTTGGACCAGAGAAATTACCTGAAGCTGCGCGCTTTGCGGGCAAGTGGTATGGTAAAGTCAAACGCATGGTCAGTAATGTGCAAAATGACATTGACCGTGAGCTACGGATGTCTGAATTACGTGAACAAATGCAAAATGAAATGAAGCGAATTCAGGAGCTTGAACAAAAGATGCAACACATACAACAACAAAATATTTTGGCAAATGAAAAACACCAAGAAACTGCCACACTCGATAATAAAAATATCTCCCATACTTATCAGTATGTGAATCAAAAAGTGCCTGTATTACTGACACTTCAACCTATGAAACAAAAGTCATCTGTAGATTCGGTACCTTATTTAGGCTGTGTTCAAAATAGCTTTGAACCGATGCGGGAGGCCGTATGAAATCTAGCAACTTAAGCCCTGTAGTGACTCAAGACTCAGAGCAACTGCTGCTTGAAGAAATGCCGATTACTAAGCACTTGATCATCTTAAGAGGTCATTTATTTAAAATCGTCGGTTTAATTCTCATTTTGTTTTTTTGTTTATTGCCTTTTGCCAATCATAGCTACCAAATGCTATCTGAACCCTTACGAGCACAACTTCCAGTTAGCTCATCTATGATTGCAACGGATGTTACTGCCACCTTCATGGCACCATTTAAACTGAACTTTTTTGTGGCTCTCATGCTGGCCATGCCTTTTATCATTTATCAGCTTTGGGCTTTTGTAAAACCTGCGCTATACGAAAAAGAAAAATCGCTCGCAACACCTCTTTTGATTGGTAGTATTGCTTTGTTTTATGCAGGTGTCGCTTTTGCTTATTTCATTGCGCTGCCATCCATTTTGCACTTTTTTATCAGTGTTTCCCCTGACACTGTGGCCCCAATGACAGACATCAACAGCTATCTCAGCTTCTGTCTAAAACTGTTTTTGGTTTTTGGCTTAACATTCGAAATTCCTATTGTTACCTTGATACTCATCTTGATTGGGGTGGTGAGCACACAACAATTGGTTGAAAAACGAAAATTCATTATTGTCGGCTGTTTTTTTGTTGCAATGTTTGTGACCCCACCTGATGCTCTTTCGATGATTATGCTCGCGATACCGATGTGGCTTTTATTTGAGATTGGTCTCTTTTTTGGAAAACTGATTGAAAAAAAACGAGCGGCTGAAGTTTAAGCTCCCCCCGATTAAAAACAATGAGCAGGCAAAATTGCCTGCTTTTTTTATGGCTAAATGTGCTACCGATCATTTCATGTTTTTGACATATAAACTTCACTACGCTGTCATATTGACGCTTTACCTTGTTTGTAACTTTCTAAAAACGACCAAGCAAAGACGCTAGGAAAACTTATGACTGAGCAAATGCCTTTTAACGACGATTATGATAGTAATAATTCGGGGAATGCTGAATTTTCAGAACTGTTTAATAAAAAAATTACACGTCGTGATTTAATCACCAAAACTGCAGGAGGTGCTGCTGCGCTCACATTAGCAGCGTCTTTGACAGGCTGTGGTGATGATGACAATAACGACTCGACACCCACAACACCTGAACCAAGTAAAGAATCAAGCTTAGAATTCAAAGCAGTAAATAAAAACACCTTAAATGAGTTTACAGTGCCTGAAGGCTATGAAGCACGTGTTCTTTATGCACTAGGCGACCCTATCACTTCAGGACTTGAAGAATGGGATGACAGCAAGATTCCAACAGGGGCTTCATTTACTTTACGCTCAGGTGAGTGCCATGACGGCATGACTTTCTTTGGTATGCAAAATAGTACATTTAATGCAACCACATCAGATACTGGTTTGTTGGTGATGAACCACGAATATATCGACAACCCAAATATCCTCCACCCAGCGGGTCATACTCACGGTCTAGGCGAAGACAACATTCAGCTTACAACTGGCTTAATTCCACGCGTTGAAGATGAAGCACTCCGTGAAATTAACTGCCACGGTGTTTCAGTCATTTCAGTGAATAAAAACCCAACGACGCAATCGGTGAACGTAGATAAGTCATCTAATCTCAACCGCCGAATTACAGCTGCAACACCTATGGATATTCGTGGTCCTGTCAAAGGCAATGTTTTGCTACAAAACCGTTTAAGCCCAGAAGGCACCTTTAGCTTTGGTACCATCAATAACTGCGGCAATGGCTACACGCCTTGGGGTACCTATCTTGCAACTGAAGAAAACTTTAACCAGTATTTTTCACGTGATGACGCAAAGCAAGATGCCAATAAAAAAGTAGCACTCGCTCGTTATAAGATCCCCGCAAATAGTAGCTATAAATGGCACACAGCAATTGCTTCAGAAGCTTCGCTTTCAACTGACATTACAAAGCATGGCAAAGTGAACTTAGCAAATGCTCAAGACCTGTATGAACGTTGGTTAGTAAAAGCAACGGATGGAACAGCTCAACAAGACTTCCGCCATTCGGACAACACTTTTGGCTGGATTGTAGAAATTGATCCGTTCAATGGTACTGAACGCCCTGTAAAACGTACGGCTCTCGGTCGCTTTGCGCATGAAGACTGCCGTGCAAGCCGTGCTATTAAAGGCCAACCGCTAGCGTTCTATATGGGTGATGATTCACAAGGTGAATATATCTATAAATTTGTATCGGATACCAACTGGGATCCTACGGATATAAACAAAGGCTACACTGCCGGTGACAAATATATGGATCACGGCAAACTTTATGTGGCTAAGTTCCATTTTGATGAAGCAACGCAGAAAGCAACAGGTGAGTGGATTGAGTTAAATATCTCCAATCCAATCATTTCAGGCTATAGCAAATATAAATTTTCAGATCAGGCTGATGTCTTGGTGAATACCCGTCTTGCAGCAGATGCTGTCGGTGCAACCAAAATGGATCGTCCAGAATGGGTTGCTGTAAACCCTCACAATGGCGAAGTCTATGTGACGTTAACCAATAACTCATCGCGTACTGCTGAAACAACAGATGCAGCAAACCCGCGTAGCTATATCGATCAAAAAGCGGGTAAAGACCAAAAAGGCAACGTCAACGGGCATATTATCCGCTTCCGTGAAGACGCTGACCAAGTAACCGCAAGCAAATTTGTGTGGGACATTTTCTTATTTGGCGCTCAAGCTTTAAATGATGCAGGTCAAGCAAACCCAGAAAACCTATCAAAACTAAATGCAAACAATGACTTCTCTAGTCCTGACGGTATGTGGTTTGACCCACGTGGCGTACTATGGATTCAAACCGACGATGGTGCCTATACAGACCAAACCAACTGTATGATGCTTGCTGCCCTCCCTGGTTCGATTGGAGATGGTAAAACTGAAACCTCAACTGTAGGCAAAAAGACCCCGATGGGTCTCAGCTTAGACGATAAAAAATTACGTCGCTTCCTTACAGGCCCAAGTGGCTGTGAAATTACAGGGGTTACAATGACACCTGACTACAAAGCAATTTTTGTCAATGTGCAACACCCAGGTGGTGTCTGGCCATCCAATCATAGTAATACTGTAAGTGGTGGTAAAGGCACGCGCCCACGTTCAGGAACTGTAGTGATTACACGTAAAGATGGTGGTGAAATTGCAGGCGAAGGTCTAATTCAAGCCAAATAATATTCGTTCACCCATAAAAAATGCCGACCTCATGTCGGCATTTTTTTTATGGTTTAAAAAATACCACCTGTTCTATGATTTCCCCTTTACACTCACCCTGCTGCTGCTTTTCAAGCCAAGACCATTGTTCATGAGTCATGCTCAGGAAGTTAGAACAGCGTGTCCCATAAATCGGACTTTGAATAAAGGTCGAAGATAATAGCTCTTCCATATCCTGACTGATCCCAGTTTGTGGCAACAAGTCTGGAATAATCTTGCGTTCATCCTCCAAAATATCCCAAGCCGTTGTCTCTAATTCACTTTGTAAGATGTGGGATTGTTGCAACATCGGTAGGAACTCTTGGGTAAAGCGCTTACGTAAATGTTTGGTTTTTTCCCAATGTTCCGTCATCAAACCATTCGACACCACATACACGCCTTTCGGAAGAACCTGTGGTGCTTCACCACGATTGCTCATGTAGACCGCCTGATGCCGATCCCCCATAAAAAGATTAAAGCCCGCATAGTCACATTGTTTTTTCTCTAAGTCTTGAGCAAAACGAATCGGGGTTTGTTCAGACTCTAAAAAGGATTGAATTAAATGTCCACGAGACGTTGGATAGCTGGTTTGATCAGTGCCATCGCGAAAGTTGGTTAAAACTGCCCAACGTCCTGTTGGCGTTATACCCATCCATGTGCCGCCAGACTGCAAATCTTGCCCTGCAATAATCGGGCTATTTTCCCACTGCTTTAAATGGCTCGAAGGGCGCTGATAGAACTCATCTCGATTTGAAATCAAACACAATGGCATCTCATCCAAGACCTGCCATGCTATTGCCACAATACACATAAACGATACTCATCATCTTTACACATTGAATGTACAACATTTTTCATCTCTTTCAGCTAAAATCTGTTCAAAACATAATGACTAGGAATATGCATGCTGACCTACCCAAATATTGACCCCGTCGCAATAGCACTTGGCCCTTTACAAGTTCATTGGTACGGACTGATGTATTTATTGGCCTTTTTGTTTGCTTGGGGACTTGCAAGCTACCGCGCAAAAGAACGAGGTTGGACACCAGATATGGTCTCCGATTTGATCTTTTATGGCGCTCTAGGTGTGGTTATTGGTGGTCGTGTCGGTTACGTCTTCTTTTATGGCTTTGAGCAATTCCTTGCCAACCCTATTTGGCTATTCCAAGTCTGGACAGGCGGAATGAGTTTCCACGGCGGCTTCTTGGGTGTAATGCTTGCCATGCTGTTCTGGTGCAAGAAATACAAAATGACTTGGTTCCAAACCCTCGACTTTATTGCGCCATGTGTACCTACAGGGCTCATGTTTGGCCGTATTGGTAACTTCATTGGCGGAGAGCTTTATGGTCGTCCTGTTGCAGACCCAAACTTTGCACTGGGTATGATTTTCCCAACTGACCCGCTACAGCTAATTCGCCATCCTTCTCAACTCTATCAGGCCTTTTTTGAAGGGTTATTGTTGTTCATCGTACTGTGGTGGTTCAGTTCAAAGCCACGCCCACGCATGGCAGTTTCAGCTTTATTCCTGATCGGTTATGGTATGGCCCGCTTCATCGTCGAGTTTTTCCGTGAGCCTGACAACGGGCAACTATTCATCGCATGGATGAGTAAAGGTCAATTCCTCAGTCTGCCAATGATTTTGGTCGGTGCATGGATGATGTGGTATGCCTATCAAAAGAAAATCTATGATTGGGGCCCACAAAAGAATAATGGCTAATCCGATGAGTGGATAAAATATTGGGGGCGTCATTGCCCCCTTTTTTAGGACCAAATTATGCTAAAGTGACATATGTTTGGTTTTTAAATACATCACTCCCATGCTCGAATTTTGGTTTAATCCCTCAATTTCTATTCTTAAAAAATTACTTATTTTTATCGCAATTGCTGTTGTAACAGGTGTGTTGTATTGGATGGAACCCCTGAGCCTCAATGCCATTTTAATGTTCTTGGGTACGGGGATTGTTTTTCTGATTTGTCGTTACTGCAAAATTCACTTTGCGGCCAAAAATCCTACAGGTTTTCTGTATCGTCTACTGACTTGGATTCCGATTGCCCTACTCTTGGCGCTGATTTTTATGAATATTAAAGATGATGAGCTGCTGATTCCAGGTGCACAAGGGATTGGTTTTATGGCGCTGGGGATTTGCCTATTTTCCCCCCTATCTCTTTTGCATAGCAATACTCAGCCTGAGTCCAAATAAACCATGTTGAACTTTTGGTATTCTGAACGCTGTAGCCGTCAAATTAAACTCATCATTTGTATTGCAACTTGCGTGATGATTTTTATGGCAGCACAAGTTCAACAGCTTGGCGCGATTTTTATTGGTTTGAGTCTAGTGATTGGCATTGCAACGCATCTGCTACGCGGTGTGCAATTGAAGATTGCTCAGGACAATCCGTATCGGGAAGGTTTTTCGCGTTTGGTGGTTTTTCTACCCCTAATTGCCCTGATTTGTTTGCTGGGCTATTTACCCGCGCAAGATCAAATTGCACTTGCGCTCCAGTGTATCGGCTTTAGTGGAATTGGTTTATTTTTAGTATCTATTCAGGCACAGCGTGAAAAAAGAATTTAATCGGGATGCTGAGTTGCTCGACATCCCGTCAACATCTGCTTAATCCATTCTATAATAGCTGTAGTTCACATTTTGGTTACGGTAAACCGCATAACCACTTTGTTTAAAATCAGAAACCCAACCATTGCCTGAATAAGCGGCAATATGTCCATAACGGTTCTTTGCAGTACGGTCGATAATATAAATATCGCCTTTTTTAGGCTGATCAAAAGATAAATTGATTTTACGATAACCAATGCTGGTTAAGGTCTTACCCCAATCTGCCGCAGCCACAGGATGACTCTTGAAGCGTGCACCCGCAGACTCTAAGCCAATGCGAATACTTTTAGCACATTTTTGGGTACTGGTTTGACGGGTAATATTTCTTAAGAAACCTGTAAACTTTTCAAGATCCACACGCTGATGGTTACTAATGGCCCTTTCTCGTGCCTGCTTCGAGCTTAAAATATCCGAAGCGGTGACATTTCGCTCTGACTGAGAACGTATTATGATATTGGTTTGCGCAGGCGCATAGACGTCATTCATATTTACGTTTTGATCATAAGGCATACTAAAACCAACTCTCCTCCCAATCATTAGGGGTGTGCAACATTTCGAGTTCGAAATACTAACCGCTCAGCATTGAACTTTCATGTCGTAAATGTAATATTTTTTTTCAAAATGCAACACAACCTTTCTAAAGTTTTCTTTTCTCTGTACTTTTTGAAACCTAAATTAACTAAAAAATTTAATCTTCATCTAAGCTCTCATTAACCTCAAGTCCAAATTTTTCACCATTGGCTAATGAAGTCCTTAAATATGGAGTGGATTGCCCATCTAAACGGCTGCTTATTTAGATCCAATACAACTCAATCATTCCCGTTTAAATCCTGCACAAAACCACTTTGATCTGGTTTACTGTCATAGCCGTCACATAACTTTTATATGATTAATCATATCGCCAGACTTACTAATCTCGGGTGCGCAATAAGGCACAATTCAGTATAATCATCCGCAGATTTTGTAATTTAGAGTGGAAAGAACAGCCCCTTATTTTAAGAGATCTGTTCCCCCGAAGTGTTTATTTGAGAGTTTTATGAAAACGTATTTAGACCTGCTACAACACATCCTCGATCACGGCGGTGATAAAGGCGACCGTACTGGTACAGGTACGCGCTCGGTATTTGGTCATCAAATGCGCTTTGATCTTTCTCAAGGCTTCCCTTTATTAACCACTAAAAAAGTTCACTTTCGTTCAATCGTGATTGAACTGTTGTGGTTTTTAAAAGGCGATACCAATGTACAATATTTACAAGACAACAAAGTCAGCATTTGGGACGAATGGTCAACTGCAGAACAAACTGCGCGTTTTGGTCGCCCAGAAGGTGAACTGGGGCCGGTGTATGGTCATCAATGGCGTAATTTCGGTGCAACTAAAAAAGCCGACGGTTTGTATGAAAAAGATGGTTTTGACCAAATTGCTTGGTTAGTCAATGAAATTAAAACCAATCCAAACTCACGCCGTCTGATTGTATCGGGTTGGAATCCACAAGAAGCTGGGCAAGTCGCCCTTCCTCCGTGCCACACCCTCTTCCAGTTCTTTGTTCATAACGGCAAACTGTCTTGTCAGCTCTATCAACGCAGTGCCGATGTTTTTCTAGGTGTGCCTTTCAATATTGCCAGTTATGCGCTACTCACCCATATGATCGCGCAAGTCTGCGGTTTAGGTGTGGGTGACTTTGTTTGGACGGGTGGTGATACGCATTTATATGCCAACCATTTTGAGCAAGCGAAGCTTCAGTTAAGCCGTGAACCTTTAGGGCTGTGCCAACTGAAACTCAATCCTGCGGTTAAAGATATTTTCGACTTTAAATTTGAAGATATCGAAATCGTGGGTTATGAATCACATCCCGGGATTAAAGCACCTGTCGCTGTTTAAAGCAGATAAAGCCGAATTCAATCTCGCCTTGAATTAGCGGGATTGAGGTTTACTAATAGATACTCATCCTCTCCTTGAGGAAGAGTGGAAATATGACCCAACATTTGAGCGCGTTATGGCCTTTCAAAACTTAGAAGTTGTACATGTAGTCGCAATGGATCAGCAACGCTGTATTGGTAAAGGCAATGACCTACCTTGGCATATTTCAGCCGATCTGAAACACTTCAAAGCCATCACCCAAGGTGGTGTGGTCATTATGGGGCGTAAAACGCTGGAATCGATGGGCCGTACATTACCCAAGCGTGTCAATTGGGTCATTACTCGCGACACTTCTTGGGCTTTTGAAGACACAAAGGTGGCTTACAGCATCGAAGAAGCTTTAGCGCAAGCTGTTGCCGATGTTCAAGCTTCAGAAAAACCCGACAGTATTTTTATCATTGGTGGCGGTGAAATTTTTAAACAGACCATCAACATTGCGGACCGTTTAGAACTCACGCATGTTGAACTCGATGTGCAAGGTGATGCGCATTACCCTGCCATTCCAACAACATTTAAAAAAGTCGCATCAGAACAACATATTGATGACAAAACTGGAATTGCTTTTGAGTTCGCAACCTATCAAAAATAAAGCATATTCTTTTTGCTAAAAGCACGATGCGCAACATGATCAAAATAGAATTTTGGCGGACACTGGGCTTTGGATTACTCCACACCCTGTTTAGTATTTTTGTCTTGTTCAGTTCAATTTGGCTGTGTTTTGCATTGTGGATTCAAGAGCCTTTGGGCTGGTTGGTCAGCCGTATTTTTATTGGGATCTGGATTGCTTTTGCGCTCAGCATTTTAGGCATCTATATCACCCAAAGCTTTTTTGGTCGTCGCCTCGATATCATCCTTTATCTCCTTGGTTTTTTATTGGCGTTGTCTTGGTATTTTAGTTTAGATGCACGTCAAGACCGCGACTGGCAACCTGAAGTAGCAAAAATCTTGCATTATGAAAAACAAGGCGACAATGTCACCCTTCATAATGTCCGTAATTTCACATGGCACCCAGACGGCTCCTATACTGAACATTGGGATACCCGCTCTTTCGATCTAAATCAAATCACTGGGGTCAATATCATTACCTCATACTGGATGGGGCCGCAAATCGCACATACCTTGGTTAGTTTTGATTTTGCCAATACTGCACCGCTGACTTTTTCCATTGAAATTCGCAAAGAGAAGAATGAAGAATTTTCAGCGATTGGTGGTTTTTTCAGAAAATATGAGCTGAGTTTAGTCGCCTCAGACGAACATGATATTGTCTATACCCGTAGCAATATTCGTCATGAACAAGTCTATTTCTTTCCTGTTCGCCTCGGACAGGCTGAAAGTAAAGCACTGTTTGTAGAGTATTTACATAAGGCAGACGAGCTCGCCAAGCATCCTAAGTGGTATAACACCCTTACCAGTAATTGCACCACATTGGTGTTTGATATGGTTCAAGCCGTTTCACATGACGCTTTACCAACCGACTATCGTATTTTAGCTTCAGGTTATTTACCGAACTATCTGTATGACTTAGGCGCAATTAGTCCACAGTGGGATATGAAAACATGGTATCAAAAAGCCTATATCAACCCACGTGTAAGCAAACAAACAGCTTTAACCAGTCCTGAGTATTCACAGCTCATTCGTCAGGGTTTACCCGTTGACCAAACACGCTAAGGTCTGCAACGAAAAGCTGCAAGTTAAAACTGGCAATCAACGACAAAATTTGCTTTGATAGTTCAGACGATACATCAAAATAAGAGTCTGATCCCATGTTAAAAAAACTGATTGCAAGCAGTCTTTTAGCGAGTAGCTTAATCATGACTGGTTGCCAAACGACACCACCGCCATCCGACACCATTGAAATGACCAACATTCAACAGCTTCAGCAACGGACTTGGATTTTGACGCAAATGGGCAATACCGAAATTAAAACAGCACCCAATGAACGTAATATTCCAAGCCTTAAGTTTTCAGCTGATAACCGCATCAGTGGTGCAGATGGCTGTAACCGCATTATGGGCAGCTATACCGTAGGACGCGATACGCTCACCTTGAGCCAGCTCGCAACCACCCGAATGGCCTGTATCAATAACAGTACTGTTCCGCAACAGTTCCAAGAAGCGCTGGCAAAAGTGACACATTACCAAGTGTTTGGTAAAACTCTGAAACTACTCGATCGACATGGCAACTTGCTGCTACAGTTTGGCTCTGCCATTCAACCACGTTAAATTATTTCTATAAAAAGCCTGTAATCACAGGCTTTTTTAATCTGTAGCAGACAACATTGTACTTAACCAATCTGCCCTTATATAAACAGATATAAACACAATTAGGATTTTAAAATGCAACAAGCACTCTTTGGTGGTGGATGTTTTTGGTGTGTAGAAGCGGTTTATTTAGAGCTTCAGGGCATACATAAAGTGACCAGTGGTTATGCAGGTGGAGATACCGACAACCCAACGTATGAAGACATTTGTCGTGGCGATACCAACCACGCCGAAGTTATTTTAATTGATTTTGATGAAACTCAAATCAGCTATGCTCAGCTGCTCGATGTGTTTTTTGCCACTCATGATCCTACGACACTCAACCGTCAAGGCAATGATGTCGGCACCCAGTATCGTTCAGTCATTTATTATTTTAATGATGCGCAGCGTGCTGACGCAGAGCAAGCGATTAACGACTTAAAGGCAGAAGGTCTCGAGATTGTGACCGAACTCAGTCCTGTACCAACGTTCTATTCGGCTGAAGACTATCACCAGAACTTTTACGCTCGTAATCCTTCTCAAGGCTATTGCAACTTTGCCATTCCGCCAAAACTGATGAAGCTGCGCTCTAAGTTTCAGGCTTTATTGAAAGACAGCAAATAACTCAATAATTCACAATAAAAAAAGCGACTTCAAGAGTCGCTTTTTTTTAACATCAACTTAGTTGTCGCTTACGAAAGCAATATCCGCCAGTCCAGCTTCACTCGCACGAGACATCACTTGTGCGACCATATCGTAACGAGATTCTTTATCTGCACGAAGTTGAACCGTTGGCTTGGTTTCCAACTCACCCGCTTCATTAAAACGCGTTTGTAGTTCTTCCAAGCTAATCACTTGATTATCCCAAGCCACTTCGCCATTTGCATTAATGCTTACCGTAATGGCTTTAGGTGGAGGATCTACAATATCAGCTGTCGTTTTTGGTAAAGTTAATGGAATTGATGGGTTGGCAACGGTCGCTGTCACCAAGAAGATGATCATCAAAACCAGCATAATATCGATCAGCGGAATGAGGTTCATCTCATTCATGCCAGCATCGTTATCGTCACCCAATTGAAAAGCCATTAAGCTTGACCTCCAACTAAACCTTGTTGAGTCGCTTTACTTTCTACTGCCGCAGGTGCTGAGTCTTGTTGCAACATGGTATCAATGAGCAAGCCGTGTGCTTGGTCTTGAAGCTCATGTGCCAAAGTACGGTTTACACGCGCACAGATGTTATACGCTAACACCGCAGGAATCGCGACAGCCAAACCTAAACCCGTCATGATCAGTGCTTCACCTACAGGAGTTGCAACTTGCGCTAAGCCCGCTTGACCACTTTTGCCAACAGCAACAAGGGCATGGAAAATCCCCCATACTGTACCGAACAAACCCACGAACGGTGCAAGCGATGCAATCGTACCTAGAACTGAAACACCTTTCTCAGCATTCGCTTTTTCAGCAGAAATTTGACGAAGGAGTGCTTGTTCTGCAACTGCTTTACGTTGTTCAAAGTTCAATACAGCAAACTTTGATTTTAACTTAGCTAAAGCTTGCGAAAGTTGAGCATAAGCTTGTTGTTTCAATTGACGTGTACCCATGATACGTAAAACAAAGATGGTCCACGTTGCAATCGACATTGCCAACAAGATGAAATACAGTGTTTTACTGACTGCATCAGCATGTTGCCAATAAACTGAAAAGTTCATACTCGAACTCCTGATAAAGTTAGCGTTTTGTATTCAATTCTAAATCAAATGGTTGCTCAGCCCGAATTGGATAAGCCACACCATTTTCTTTATAAGGTTTAAATTTAGCGCCTTTGACAGCTCTTAAAATCTTTTCATCTAAAGCAGGCACACCACTTGAGCGCGTAATACGGGCATTCACAATCGACCCTTTTTCATTCGCCTCAATCAGCACCACTACTCGACGGTTTTCACCTTGTAAATCTTGATTACTATAAACTGGTTTTGGAGAGCGGCTCCATTGCACACCTGAACCCCCAATCGACACCGACTTAGGTGAAGTATCAGCTGGTGCAGCCTGAGTAACAGGTTTCGCTTGCTCTGGTTGCACGACAGGTTTTTCGACTTTTTTCTCTGTAATCGTCGTGGTGACTGTCGGTTTTACTGGAGTTTCGGTTGGTTTAACAACCGGTTTAACCACTTCTGCCTTTTTAACTTGTTGAACCTTTTCTACCTTTTTCGGTGGGGTCGGTTGTGGTTTTTCCACAATCTTCACTTCCTTCGGCTTAGTCGGTTCCTTTTTCGGTTCTTCCTTCGGCTTAGGCGGTAGCGGTTTTGGTGGTTCTTGAATTTTAACGAAGCGAACCTTCAAGGGTTCTTTTTCAATCGGTTTGAGTTCAGGAGCTTTCATGTGGTTCACTGCCCACAATACGCCCATATGGCCCACGACAACCGCGATCAAAGCAACAAGAACTTTCTTTTTCATCGGGTTGGGAGTCTGCATAGGAGAAATAACTGTTGAACTCATTAAAATCGGTGACCTAATTTAAGCGGAGTGGCCACTGGGTTGGTTTCCACTATAACGCTTATCGGTTAGTACAATAAAGTAGCGCAATGATAAATGAGAAGTGTTTTCATTTGCAACTATTAATTTGTCACTTTTTATGGTTTTTTCTAATCATACCCAAACAAAAAAGGCATACTTAATGTATGCCTTTTTAAATCGTGCTTGCAACCCATTTTTTATTGGAAAACGACTGTTTTGTTACCATCAACAATAATACGGTCTTCTAAGTGCCACTTCACTGCACGTGCCAAGACATTACGTTCAACATCCTGACCCAATTCACGTAATTGATCAACCGTAAAGTCATGGTTCACACGCTCTACATCTTGCTCAATGATCGGACCTTGATCCAGATCCGCAGTGACATAGTGCGCGGTTGCGCCAATAAGTTTTACACCTTTTTCATGCGCTTGCTTGTATGGGTTTGCACCAACAAAAGCCGGTAGAAATGAATGGTGAATGTTGATCACTTTCATTTCCCACTTTTCGACAAATGCTTCATCTAGAATTTGCATATAACGCGCAAGTACCAATAAGTCATTACCCTGCATTAATTCATCAATTTCAGCATAAGCTTCGCGTTTGTTGTCCTTCGTTACAGGGACAACTTCAAACGGAATGCCAAAGTTCTCAACCGCTTCACGTAAAGTTTCGTGGTTAGAAATCACTTTAGTAATTTCGCATGGTAAACCGCCACGCGCATGACGCCATAACAGCTCAAGTAAGGCATGGTCTACTTTAGACACTAGAATCCCGACTTTTTTCACATCACTGACCAGCGCCAAACGCCATTGCATTTCATAACGCTCTGCTACATTTGCAGCAAAAGTTTGAGTGATGCTTTCTTTACGAGACTGTAAATTGTCTAGTTCAAACTCAACACGCATAAAGTAACGTCCGCCCTGAGCTTCAGTCGCGTATTGATCAAGCGCAGTAATATTCGCGCCTTGATGATACAAAAAGCTCGATACAGCTTGCACGATCCCTGGCTTATCTTCACAAGTAATCAGTAAACGTGCCGTGTTAGCAGTTGTCATATTCATGTCAGTTTAAATCAGTAAAATGAAAATCAAGCCGAGTATTCTAGCGCTTTTTACTCAGCTGTCAAAACACCTTATGGCTTATCATCCGATTTAAATGACGCCAAGCTCGAAAACAGTTCAGATGGCCCCATCGTATCCAACAAGCGCTCATACGTCTCACGACTTTCACCACGCAAATAGGCCCCTTCTAAGAACACCATTTGACGGAGAGCCTGCCAAACCCACTTTTCTTCTAATGTATTAGAGTCAGTGATATGACCCGACATATAAAGGAAGTTGGTCCAGTTGGTCAGTACAATCCATAAATTGATAATCAAGGCTTCAATTTCAGACGACGTCATTTGCATCAGACCTGCATCAACAAAGGCCTGATAGATCTTTTGTCCTTGCTGCATCACTTGTCCTGCAAAACGTGGATACATCTTGCGGAAGTCTTCATTGTTTTCAACCAAATGATAGACATCACGGTGTAAAAAGCGATAAGCCCACAACTGGCTGCTCAGCACCTGGAAATAACGAATTTTATCATTGGCATCTAACAGACGGTCATCGGGCAAAGCCAGCATCTGTAGCGTTTCGCCTTGATACTGTTCCATGAGCTCTTTGATAATTTCACTTTTATTGCGAAAGTGATAATACAAATTGCCCGGACTCATATTCAATTCAGCGGCAATATGATTGGTCGTAACAGAACGTTCTCCACGCTCGTTAAAAAGCTGCAAACTGAGTTGCAAAATACGTTCTTTGGTTTTCAACGTTTTAGTTTGAGACATCCTAAAATAACCATTCATTCAGTGCATTAGAAGACTAACACATAAAGTAACTTGACTAATTAGAGTAATTACTCTAAAAATTAAACATAAATTGAAATTTGAAATGGTAGTGCGGCATGAACAGTCAAACAAAAACAACTTCATTGACACCACATTCTTATGATATTCAGCACCTACATGATGTGCTTGAACAGCAAAAGCACGCTTATTTACGCTATCCATTGCCAACCGCAAAAGAGCGTATTGACCGTTTGGCACGACTTAAGCGTATCTTAGTTAAGTATCAAGATCAATTTGCAGAAGCAATTAATCAAGACTATGGCAACCGTTCCACCAGTGAAACCAAAATTGGGGAATTACTCACCTGCCTTGAACACATCAAATATTATAGCAAGCATTTAACCACGTGGATGAAACCCTCGAAACGTCACGTTTCCATCATTCACCAACCGGCTAAAGCATGGGTGCAATATCAACCTTTAGGTGTGATCGGCATTATTACCCCTTGGAACTATCCTTTATTACTCTCGATTGGACCCTTAATTTGTGCTTTGGCGGCAGGCAACCATGCCATGATCAAAATTTCCAGTTCATCGGGCAACTTTGGTCGCATCCTTGAAAAAGCGCTCTCTGAAGCCTTTCCTCAAGACTTAGTTTCCGTGACCAATGGCGGTGGCGCGATCTCGGATGCCTTTTGTCGTTTGGCTTTTGACAAACTGATTTTCACAGGTTCAACCAATGTCGGTAAAACCGTCATGGCTGCTGCGGCAGAGAACCTCGTTCCCTTGATCCTCGAACTTGGCGGAAAATCCCCGGTATTAGTACATCCTTCTATTCATTTACGGGATGTTGCGCAGCGGATTGCTGCAGGTAAACTGTGGAATGCAGGTCAAACCTGTGTGGCACCTGACTATATGTTCTTGCCTAAAGGTAAAACAGCCGAGTTCATTGAACACTTCCGCGAGTGTGTGGAAGAGATGTATCCCGACATTCTGCATAATCCAGACTACACCTCAATTATTAATGACCGCCAATACAACCGCTTACAAGGTTATCTTGAAAATGCACGCGAGCATGGAGCGCAGGTGGTTGAGATCAACCCAGCCCATGAAACCTTCTCCGATACACGCAAAGTGCCCCCTACACTGTTAACTGGGGTCACACCTGACATGCGTATTATGCAAGAGGAAATCTTTGGGCCACTGCTACCGATCATGGAATATGATCAAATAGACGATGTTATCGAGTTTATTAATAGCCGTCCGCGTCCACTTGCATTATACTACTTCGACTTTGATCAGGCGCGTGCAGATTATGTTGCACAGCGTACTCATTCAGGGCATTTCGGACAAAACACGGTTTTGACCCATGTCGCACAAGACGATTTACCATTTGGTGGCGTTGGTGCATCAGGTATGGGGAAATATCATGGTCCAGAAGGTTTCTTCAGTTTGTCGCATGAACGGTCAGTGATGTCGAATCCCAAGTTATATAGCTTGAAATTCATTCTCCCACCGTTTAACAAACCAATTCACAAGTTGATTTCAAAGACCCTTCTTCGCTAAATGATCAAGGCATGACCTATCGCACGGGTTCATGCCTAGTTTTAATGAAAATCGCTTGTCTTTTAAGCGCATTTTTGGTATAAAACGCCCCTTGAATGATTTCATCCGTTTACTTAATAACTAGCGCACAATCGGTGCTGTCTAGCAATGGAGTTCACCATGTCTAAGGTTTGCCAAGTTACCGGCAAGCGTCCAGTCGTTGGCAACAACGTCTCGCACGCCAATAACAAAACCAAACGCCGGTTCGAGCCGAACCTGCATCACCACCGTTTCTGGTTAGAAAGCGAAAAACGTTTCGTACGTCTTCGTCTAACTACAAAAGGTATGCGTATTATCGACAAATTGGGTATCGAGAAGGTTGTTGCTGACCTACGTGCTCAAGGTCAAAAGATCTAAGGAGTCTGAACCATGCGTGATAAAATTCGCCTAGTTTCTACTGCTGGTACAGGTTATTTCTATACCACAACTAAGAACAAACGTACTATGCCGGAAAAAATGGAAATCAAAAAATTTGATCCAAAAATCCGTCAACACGTAATCTTCAAAGAAGCTAAAATTAAATAATTTTAGTTTTTTGAAAAAAACGACCTGCTTTAGGTCGTTTTTTTTTGCTTTTTTTTCGTTCGACTTGTTAAACTTTTAATCTCTTTTGGCACCTTTTGTGCTTTGCTTCTTTTTCACCCTTAACTTTTGCTTAAGGAGTTTTTAGTGCCTCATGACGTAGATCTCATTATATTACTTGCTGTCGGTTTTGGGCTCGCGCTCATTTTCGGCTATCTTGCCGTACGCTTACGCCTTCCCCCACTCATTGGTTATCTGATTGCGGGTATCATTATTAGTCCCAATACCCCTGGTATTGTCGCGGACATTCATCTGGCGAACCAATTGGCTGAACTTGGGGTCATGTTCCTCATGTTTGGTGTGGGCATGCATTTTTCCCTCAATGACTTATTACAAGTTCGCCGCATTGCATTGCCTGGTGCTATTTTACAAATTGCTGTCGCGACCCTGCTCGGAATAGGCGTCAGTATGATCTGGGGATGGAGTTTTGGCTCTGCCTTGGTCTTCGGCTTAAGCCTGTCTTGTGCCAGTACAGTGGTATTACTCAAAGCACTGGGAGACCGTGGTCTACTCAATTCAGTCAACGGTAAAATTGCCGTAGGTTGGCTCTTAGTTGAAGATCTGGTCATGGTCTTGGTACTGGTACTCTTACCTGCAACAGCAGCTCTACTCGGTGGAGAAGCCTTTACAGGCAGTACTGATGACAACATTTGGCTTACCTTAGGCATCACCTTACTTAAAGTAGTAGGCTTCATCGCTTTTATGCTGATCATCGGGAAACGTCTCGTTCCAATGATCATGCAATTTGTCGCTCGCCTTGGTTCGCGTGAACTATTTACCTTAACCGTGGTGGCTGCTGCGGTCTCAATCGCCTTTGGTGCGTACAAAATTTTCGGTGTTTCCATGGCACTGGGCGCATTCTTTGCCGGGATGGTCGTTAAAGAGTCTGACTTTAGCCACCGTGCCGAAGAAGAAACCCTCCCTCTACGTGAAATTTTTGCCATTTTGTTTTTTGTTGCAGTGGGCATGTTATTTGACCCACGCATCTTAGTGGAACAACCGGTGCATGTGCTTGCAGTCGTTGCAATTATTATGGTCGGCAAAACCATTGCCGCTATGGCACTGGTGCTCTTTTTCCGCTACCCCATCAATACTGCCCTCACTGTCGGTGCGTCACTGGCACAGATTGGTGAGTTTTCCTTCATCTTAGCGACACTCGGGGTTTCACTTAAACTCTTGTCCTTAGAAGGGCAAAACCTAATTTTGGCAGGAGCACTCATCTCCATCACCTTAAACAGCTTTGTGTTCTCCGCAATTGAGCCTGTACAACGTTGGATTCGTGAGCGCTCGCATCTAGCACGCTTACTGGAGCGTAGTGGTGACCCACTGGCAATGCTGCCTGATGAAGTCTCACAAGACTATTTACGTGACCAAGTGGTAATTGTTGGGCATGGTGAAGTGGGCCGTCGCATTACCAAACAATTGATGGCCGAAGACATTAAAGTGGTGATTGCGGAAGAAAACCGTGAAATTGTAGAAAACCTGCGTGAAAAAGGCATTGCGGCTGTTTCTGGGATGGCGACAGACCCTGGGGTACTGATTCAAGCCCATATTCAACATGCACGCCTGTTGGTACTTTCCCCGATGGATATTTTAGATATTCATAAAATCGTGGATATTGCCAAAACCCTCAATCCTGAGATTCAGGTCTTAGTATGTGCGGAAAGCAAAGAAGAAGCCGAAGTGATTCGCCGCGATCAAATTGGTGAAGTTTATTTTGCAAAAGAGGAAATGGCGAAAAATATGAGCAATCATATTTTAAATCAAATTCAGATTGCACATCATCAAGCACCCACCCACTAACCAACCAACACTGGATACAAAAAAACGCACTGTTCAGTGCGTTTTTTCATATTCGGCTTAGCTGAAGAACTGTGGCTTTTCGTCCACCACTTCAGCCTGCCATTCGCCCACTTGTTTTTCAAGTAAGCCGTATAAAGCCGCTTGCACCATCTGCTGAGCAACGACTGTTGTCTGGTCGCCCAATAATGCTTTGAGCTCTTCATTAAACTGGATCGTGACTAAAGGCGCACTCTCCGAACCTGCGTTACGTAGTGCGAGCTCACCACCTTCAAGTTGAACCAATTCTAAAATGGCTTCTTGATTTCCAAATAATTCTTTCAATTGTTCTATAGACATATTTCCTCCATGTTCAACATGGTGGCAAAGGCAGTTGCACTTTGCTTCGCTTAGACTTATTGATATAAGGACAAATTTTCAAACTTCAAGCGTTGGTCATCGCTTTTAGAATTCAACCATCTCATTCCGAAAGCCATCGATCAACGCCGTTAAGTCTCGATGCCACTCGCGTAAAATTTTGGTATCGGGTAACCATGCCTGAGGGGTTTGAGTCACTTTAATGATCAGATTCGATGAAGTTTCTGACTCAGGTTCAGGTGTACTCGGCTCTGGCGCATACTGACACAAGCGATAAGCACGTTTTAACTCGGCAATGAAACCTTCTTTCGAGAGTTGTTCCATTACAGTCACTTCAGGCGAGACTTGGCCCTTAGCTGCCATATGCTCCTCTATGGACTTCAACGTCGGGTTTAAGTCATTTAAGCGGTAGTAACGGACCAACTCTTGTAGAAACGCAAGCACCGCGCCATGCAAGTGAAACACAGCAGCCTCACGGTAAGCCTGAGCTTGTTGCACATGATCAATTTGTTCTGCTTGTTGACATGAAAGTCGAGCAAAGTAGAGTTTTTGGTTAGTGCGATCAGCATGGTAACGGGCAACACGAGTCATGAAGGGTGTTCCTAAGTTTTGGCGTTTATAACAATTCTAAGAGTAATCTTTCTATACAGCAGTGCATAATAAAAATTATGCATGATCTATTTCAATAAAATAAATCTTTCTTTTTGCTATGACAGGCATCGAAACATGGATTGGACGTACATTTGTGAGTACCCAAGCCCAATATCCCTCTTCCCAATATGATGCCATCGCCGAATCAAGCTCATCCTCTCTCCATGAGTGAATCGACTCAACATCAACCATAGCAACAGCATACCCCAACTCTTCATCGTCCTCGTGGATTAAATAGTGCTTATTTTCCACGATAATCAAATCTTTGAGTGGCCATTGCTCTGGTCGCCAAGAACGGATCTCTAAGGTTTTATTTCCTTGAGAGATTTGTCGTCCCATCGGTGCAACAATCGATAAAGCTGGATAGAATTTTTTCATTTTATCCCATAAAAAAGGAGCATCAATTGCTCCTTTTTATTTATGCTTCTGGCTTCTCAGGTTTATCTTCCGCCTGTTTGACGCGAATACCAGTGCCATGTAAACGTAGTGTATTAAGCCCTTTAATGGCTTTAATGGCTTCACGTGCATGTGGCATTTCAACAAAAGCAAAACCTTTCGATTTACCTGTTGCTGCATCAAGGATTAAATTACATGATGCAACTGTGCCGTATTGCTTAAATAATTCAAGCAGTTCAGCTTCAGCCACTGTACGCTCTAAATTACGAACTAAAATTTTCATCTTACAACCTTCAAAAATAGGCAAAATCATCAAAAAGCAATCGCCTACGCTACTTTCTGAACATTGCACAACAAATACCACAATGTAATCTGTTTAGTTTAATCGAGATTAATCCCAAAATCTAAATTAATCGATTGACGCTCAATTAAAGCACTCTTTACCGTTTGCTGACGAGGCTTATGATGGGTTTCCATGCTACACAAATTTCGCGTCAGATCATTCAAAAAATAACTTTCGACTTTGCGCCCTTGCTCATCAATCACGTCTCGTGCCCATAGACTTAAATTTTGCTTGGTTAAAATCAATTCATTCTGCGCACGGGTCAGCGCCACATACAAGACCCGACGTTCTTCTTCGACATCATTAAAATCACCTTGGGCACGTGCATGTGGATATTGCCCTGGAGTTACATTGACGACATAACAGACCTTTTGCTCTGTGCCTTTGGCCGAGTGAATGGTAATCAGGGTGACGACATCGCTATCGGACTGTCGTTCGATTTCAGAAATCGACACAGGATCAAGCACATATTCCTCTAAGAACTCACTTAACTGGGTATGTTTAGACGCCAATTGTTTAACCAGTTCAAAGTCCCCTTGGCGGCGGTTCCAGTCTTTTTTATAATTTTCCGCCAATTGTGCTTCAATCGCCTGAATACCCAAACCGACACAAGCCTGTACTTCCTGTTTCAGTACCGTCATTTGCTTCATGATCAACACAGTTTCAGCTGGAATTCGCCCAAATTTCTCTAATTTATCAAAGATCAAATCAAACTCAGGCTCTAGTAAAAGTTGCTGAGCAAGACGGCTTGCACCCACATCTCCCACCCCATTCCACAAGGTAAGAAAACGCATCCATGCAATATCATCGAGAGGATTGGCAATCACGCGCAGCAAGCTCAGTAAATCTTTCACATGTGCGGTTTCAAGCAGTTTCATGCCCCCAATAAAGCGATAGGGGACATTGGCCGCTATACACGCCGCCTCAATATGACGTGCTGCAAAGCTAGAACGGACCAAAACCATATGATCCGACCATTTACTGCCTTGTAAGTAATGGCGCTCTTTAATGTCGATCGCAATCCATTTTGCTTCATCAAACTCATTTGGGAAAATGTGCATGCGAGGCTTCACGCCCTCACCCCGATGCGCATCTAGGCGTTTGTTATATTGAATCTCAGATTGATCGAGCAGCCAATTTGAAAGGTCTAAAATTTCTTGGGTTGAACGATAGTTTTGCTCCAATTTAAACACCTGAGCATTCGGCACACTGTCTTTAAAATGGTGAATATTTTCAAAATCTGCCCCACGGAAACCATAAATCGACTGTGCATCATCACCGACGCAGAACAGGCTCACTTTGTCTTTAAGGGGCTCAAGCAAGGCCCACTGCAAAGGATTGGTGTCCTGCATTTCATCGACCAGCATGTGTTTGCAGAGCGATGCCACATAGTCGGCTAAACCATCTGACTGGTCGAGTGCTGAGGCCACGATCGCAAGAATATCGTCATAATCTAAAAAGCTACGCGCACGCTTACGTGTCTCGTACTCTTTCATGATTTCCGCAATTTGATCTTTAAAGGCCAAATGCTCAGGATGCTGCTTTTCTAAGGCATCACTCAACTTCTGACGCGTATTTCGTGCAAAAGAATACAGATCACACAGTTCTTGTGGTTTAGGCAGCTGATTGGGATTTTTCTTGTCATCTTTCCCACGAATCAGACGAAACATCATCAGCTGATCATCACGATCAATAATTGAAAACTGCTCTAAACCAAAGGCTTTCGGTACACGGCGCAGCAGATACATACAAAAAGTATGAAAAGTAGAAGCACGCAGCCCTTTTGCCTGCTCACCTAAAGCCAGCTCCACTCGCGCCACAATTTCACTGGCTGAACGACGAGTAAAGGTTAAAATCTGAATTTGGTTGGCAGGAATCCCTTGATCAATTAGGTACGCCGCTCGTGCCACAATGGTTTTCGTCTTGCCACAGCCAGCCCCTGCGAGCACCAGACTGTGTTGCGACTCAGTCGTGGCAGCTTGTTTTTGTTGCGGGTTTAATTCATCAATTAGGCTGGCTAAACTCATAATCACTCATCAATTCGTGGATGCTGCTAGTCTAACAAATCTATGACGTCAATATGAGGCTACAGCAACGATTATCCATTTCTGTCTGAAATACACCTTCAAATCTGGGGCTAAGACCTTAGGCTCGAACCGCTTACTGCCTCAAAAATTTAAAATTAAGCTTGCTCAGTATGATTTAAAAGCAAAAGTCGAGTGATGTCCTCACAGCTGTTTTGTAAATTCTGCTCTGCGTTTTTCAATGCTGTTGCTAAATCACAGTCAGGTTCATTTATCGAAACAATTTGACTAAACCCTTCATCAAATAATGCCTCAACATCCTCTCCGACACGTCCAGCAAAGGCAATCACTGGTTTATTCAACTGCTTGGCTAACTGAGCCATCGCCCACGGCGTTTTGCCAAACTTGGTTTGGAAGTCGATACTGCCTTCACCCGTGAAAACATAATCGGCTTGCTTTATTTTCTCCGCCAGTTGAGTTTGCTCAATCACCCACTTCGCGCCAGACTGAAGCTGAGCGCCCGTAAAGGCCATTAAACCAAAACCCAGCCCTCCTGCGGCGCCTGCCCCTGCAACATTCCGTATCTGTAGATTAAGCTGTGTTTCCACCACATCTGCAAAATGACTCAAATTTTGATCCAACTGCTCAACCATCTCTGCGCTCGCCCCTTTTTGCGGGCCAAACACATGCGATGCACCCTGTGCTCCACACAGCGGATTAGTGACATCGGAGGCAATTAAAACTTGAATCTTTTGCAAGCGTGGGTCTAAAGCCTGCATATCAATCCGTTTAATATCTCGTAAATGACCACCACCAACGGGCACTTCCCGCCCTTGTGCATCTAAAAAGCGTACTCCAAGCGCCTGTGCCATGCCACTGCCTGCATCATTGGTGACACTGCCTCCAAGTGCCAAAATAATTTTGGACACACCTGCATCCAAGGCATACCGAATCATTTGCCCCGTTCCCAAAGTTGTGGTCAGGAGTGGGTTTCGCTGTGCGGGCTCAAGTAGATGAATACCATTGGCTTTGGCCATTTCAATAACAGCCGTTTGCCCGCCATCAAATAAGCCCCAATACGTTTTAACTCGTTGTGATGGCAATGGCCCTGTTACCTCACATTCGATCTTTTGGCCTGCTAATGATGTTAATAAAGCATCGACTGTGCCTTCGCCGCCATCTGCCATGGGTACATGTATACATACAGCATCAGGGATTATGTTTTTAATTCCACGCTGCATCGCCGCACAGGCCTGTTCTGCTGTCATACTTTCTTTGAATGAATCGGGCGCTAAAATAAAAGTTGTCATCATCCATAATTTTTTTAGAAAATTTAATTTATTAATAACACGATTTATAAATTTCCCGCCTGCATTTTTCTCTTTTCAATGTCCTTGGCACAGTTCGTTATCATTGAAGTTGAATACATCTCGATAAAGTTAATAGCCTCAATAATTTTTTAATTCTAAACAGAGAAGAGTTTTACTGTGCGCGTCACCAAAACGACCATCATAGTTCATTTGGTTTTAATGCATAAATTAAACAAAGTGCAAATCAGTTAGCCGATAAAATCATTACTAAACATTCAAGGCTCTTAAAAAAATAGGTGATGTATGCAACGTATTAATTTGGGAAAAGTCGCACCTGAACTGTATAAAACAGTATTAGAACTCGAAAACTTATCCATGCAAAAAGTCCAACAAGCAGGTCTTGAGATTGGATTTTCACACTTGCTGAAACTGAGAGCCTCACAGATTAACCAATGTGCGTTCTGTGTACGTATGCATACACAAGATGCCATGAAAGCAGGTGAATCAATCGAACGGATTGCCCTCATCAGTGCATGGCAAGAAAGTGGATATTTTTCTGAAAAAGAACGCGCCGCACTGATTTTAATTGAAGAAATCACACTCATTGCTCAGCAGCATTTCCCCGATTCGGCGTATCAAGAAGCAGCAAAAATCTTATCCGATGCAGAAACTGCCGCTATTGAATGGATCGCGATTGTGATTAACACGTGGAATCGTATTGCGATTTCAAGTCAATATGCCGTCAATCCGTAAACCTGCCATTCAGCCTTGCAAGTGATATAAACCACACAAAAAAAGGGAGCCTGTATGAGGCTCCCTTTTTTTAATCAGACTTTATTCAGATTGGCTTGCTGGTGGAATCTGCTTAATGGCTGCCGCTAGAGTCAGATAATTAATACCTTGGAATAAAATATCAAAAGCAAGGAATAATCCAAGCACCCAAAATGGGGCATCTGGTGTAGTTAAAATCATAATGCCTGCCAGCAGGGTTAAAACGCCAGAAAAAAGTGTCCAGCCCCAACCTTGGAATGCTCGAAATAATATTGCATTAAAGATACGAATGCCCCCTGCAAGAATCAAGAAAACTGCTAAAACACTGGTCAAGACAATGGCTGTTTTCACAGGTGTGCTAAATGCATAATAGCCCGCAACCAAATACAATACACCAAACAAAGCCCATAACCAGCGGAAGCCACCCTCAAAAATCTTAAAAGCGGCGATGAAGTGTAGAACACCACCAATCATCATCAGCACGCCAAAGATAAACACCACAGATAAGGTGGCAAAAGGCAAAGCGGCCAAAAGGATGAAACCAAACAACACCAATAAAATCCCTAAACCCAAATACCATTTACGATTTTCATGGAGTTGATGGCGAACTAAATCATTACCGACTGTTTTCATCTTCTGCTCAAGTTTGATTTTCGTTCACTTAGTTTTAACATGTTTTGCAGCGAACTTGTAGGTTTGAGTTTATCCACACTATCAATCCATGCTGTGGATAAACCTAGCATTATCCACCGTTACTTTTTCCATCCAATTTCAATCGCAGTGATCTCATTCACCAATGTTTCATCAATCGACTCAGGCATTTTACTCTGTGTTTGCGAGGTTGGAATGTGCCCGGCCATTAATTCAGCTTTGGCTTGAGGGAACAGTGGTTGTTGATTTGGATATGCATAACCCGCAGGATACATCGGCTGTCCTGTGGCTAAGTCGTATTTATCACTGGCACCAAAGGCATGTAAAAGCTCATGTGCAAGCACGACTTTGTTTTGCTCGGTTTGCTTGTTAGATGCAAATAAATTCACCGAACCGATGCGACCTTTTTGCAAAGCTGTCGAGTGTTTCAGCTCTTTATTCAGTGCTGGGTCATAATAGTTCAAATACAAAGTAACAGTTGGTGCACCATCTGAACCTTGATGGTTTTTCCATGCATAATAACGGAACTTTAAACTCCACAAGACCGTATCCAATAAGCTTGCCTGCTCAGGCACTTTCGGCGGTAGCTGTTTGAGTTCACGCCCTAGTTGAAAATAAATCGCAATCGGTTGCCCGCGATATGTCGCCGACATCTGCTCTAAATAACCTTGTACCCCTTTTAAGTTCGTAGGCGTCAATTGCTGTATATATTGCTGAGTTGTACCTTGTCCATCTGCATTAACTGGATGCAGTAATACAATAATTGGCTTACTCCAATCTTGGTTCTGATCCCGATAAGCATTCAAAGCAACCACCAATAAAATCAGCAGCAAGATTAAAATACGAAGTTTTTTCCACATCTTTGATCCCCAATTTTTAATAATTTTTTATCACAATGATCAGCACATTACGTAATTTCTAAATGTATTATAGGTTGTTGTAATACAAAGTTTTCCCAAATAAAGTCGTATAATTTTCTTTGATTTGAAAATACAGCCAAAGTTTTAGCTTCAGATAAGCTGCACCACCGATATTCAGTATGCTCATGATTCAATAGAACAGATTGGTTTTCAGCACAGAAGCCAACAAATGCGGGAATCATTTCAATCACATTCAAGCTTGGCTCATAAAACTGCTCGATGTAATCTGCACTAAATAAACGTTGAGGCTGAATGGCTGTTTCTTCTTTGATTTCGCGAAGTATCGCTTGGCTGGCGGTCTCATTTTCTTCAACCTTTCCTGCGACATGGCACCAATAATCACCTTTAACACGCTTCATCAATAACAGTTTAATTTCACTCTCAATTTTTGACAGTAAAACTGCGGATACAACAACAGAGCGAATAGGAATCATACATTAACCAGAATCTTTTTTTATTTATAGCTGTACATCATATAAAAAATGCCCACCAAAGTGAGCATTTCTTGATTATTTCTAAGCAATTAGAACTTAAGCTTCAACCCATTTTCCATCATTGAACACCAATGACCACTTGGTTTGCTTACCTTCAGGCGTTTCAGAACCAATATATTGCGCTTGATTCTTACGACTAAATTTCACCAAAGTTGGATTCCCTTCAGGGTCAACATCAGGTGCTTGCAAAATAAACTGATACTTCGGATCGAGCTGATCGGCAACACTACGAAGTTCCGAAACTTTAGGTGCACGTGTTTCACGTACTTTCGGGAACTTACTTGCCGCCAAGAATAAACCTGCTGCCCCATCACGTAATACAAAAAAGTCATCATGCTTAGTTGAACGTAAATGTTCCATCTTAATCGGGTCTACACGCGGAGGTGCAGGTTGACCACTTTTTAAGACTTTACGTGTGTTATCACAGCTTGAGCAAGCAAAATAAGGACCAAAACGACCCGTCTTCAGCTGCATTTCCCCATCACACTTATCACATGGAATGGTTGGACCATCATAACCTTTGATTTTGAACTCACCTTCTTCAAGTTCAAAACCAGCACAGTCTGGGTTATTACCACAGACATGTAGCTTACGCCCACCATCGATCACATAACTGTCCATCGCAGTTTCACAGATTGGACAGCGTTTTTTCGACATCAAATCTGCTGTTTCTGCTGCGTCATCATCAGAAAGTGCGGCAAGTGATTCAACAGGCGTTAAGTTCAACGTGCCTTTACAACGCTCTTTCGGCGGTAAGTTATAGCCAGAACACCCTAAGAAGACACCTGTGGTTCCCGTACGAATCTGCATTGGACGGTCACATTCTTTACAGTGTACTGCTTCCACCTCTACAGGTTGATTGCGGCGCATACCGTTTTCACCTTGCGCATTGGTCAGACGTTTTTTAAAGTCGCCATAGAAACTATCGAGCAACTCTTTCCAATTGCGTTCGCCATCAGCCACTTTATCGAGTTGACCTTCTAAGTCCGCAGTAAAGTCATAGTTCATGAGGTTATTGAAACTTTCATCTAAACGATCAGTGACAATTTCACCCATTTTTTCTGCATACAGACGGCGGTTCTCGAGTTTGACATAACCACGGTCTTGAATGGTCGAGATAATCGCCGCATAAGTCGATGGTCGACCAATGCCCTTTTTCTCAAGCTCTTTCACTAAAGATGCTTCAGTAAAACGTGCAGGTGGCTTGGTAAAGTGTTGCGATGGATCTAATTTTTCAAGCTTCAGGATTTCACCAACTTTCACCGCAGGCAATAACACATCATCGTCCGACTTGTTTTGACCACGGACTTTAGTGAAACCGTCAAAGACTAAGGTGCGACCTTTGGCTTTAAGCTCAACACCGTTGGCATCCACTAAAATAGTCGATGACAAGTATTCTGCTGGTGTCATTTGACACGCGACGAACTGACGCCAGATCAAATCATACAAACGTTGTGCATCACGTTCCACACCAACCAAGCTGTCGCCTTTTAACGCCACATTCGATGGACGAATCGCTTCGTGGGCTTCTTGTGCACCCGCTTTGTTACCATAGCGGTTCGGCTTAGCAGGTAGATACTTCGTACCAAACTCTGTCTCAATATGATGACGCACCATATTCACCGCATCGTCACTCAAAAAGGTCGAGTCGGTACGCATATAGGTAATAAAACCCGCTTCATACAAACGCTGCGCCAACATCATGGTTTTCTTCACAGAGAAACCCAAACGTGTACTGGCTGCTTGTTGTAAAGTGGAGGTGATATACGGTGCGCTCGGATTCACCTTGGTTGGTTTATCTTCACGTGCTGAAACTTTGTAATCTGCGTCTTTAATGAGCTTCAATAAAGCATCGGTATCGGCTTTATTGCGTAGCTTTAAGGCTTTACCTGCTTGTTTGACGGCTTCTAAACGAATCTCATCGGTCTGTGACTTGGTGTCTGCAAAAACTTGCCAGTATTCTTCGGGAATAAAAGCACGAATCTCGCGCTCACGCTCAACCACCAGTTTAACTGCGACAGACTGAACACGACCTGCCGATAAACCACGGGCAATTTTTTCCCAAAGTAATGGCGAAATCATAAAGCCGACAACACGGTCTAAAAAGCGGCGTGCTTGTTGCGCATTAACTTTATCGATATCAAGGCGTGCTGGATGCTTGAATGCATCTTGGATGGCATTTTTGGTAATTTCGTTGAACACCACACGTTGATAACGTGAGTCATCGCCACCAATTACTTCTTTTAAATGCCAAGCAATTGCTTCTCCTTCACGGTCCAAGTCCGTTGCGAGATAGACCTCATCAACTTGCGAAGCAAGCTTTTTCAGTTCAGCAACTACATGCTCTTTGCCTGGAAGCACTTCATAATGTGCTTTCCAGTCATGCTCAGGATCAACCCCCATACGATTGACCAGTGCATTTTGTGCTTTTTCAGCTTTCTGAGCATCGGTCAGTTTGGTTCGTGTTGCTGGCTTCTTTTCTGCGGTCTTACTGGAACCACCTGTAGGTAAATCACGCACGTGACCCACAGACGACTTCACAATGTAATTCGAGCCTAAATATTTATTGATTGTTTTCGCTTTTGCAGGCGACTCCACAATCACTAAAGCACGCTTTTTCCCAGCCTCAGGAGAATCTGCTGTAGTACTTTTGGATGTGGACCGAGGAGCTTTCGCCATATTAACCGTTAATCCTGTTTCAATGGGTCTGTAAAATTAAAGTTCAGCCAAAGACTGTAAATATGCTTTCATGGCATCTAACTGGGTTGCTCTTAAGTCAGAATGCTCATCCCAATAGAGTCCCACGCAGTTTGCTTGCATATCAATAGCATAAATACCCTTTAATTCAATGGGTAAATGTTTAAACTTGTCATCACCTGTAATGAGTTCAAGCTGTTGATCAACAACGCGAGCGCGCATTAAAGGTAGGCGTGCTTCTGGAATCAGGACACTGTAGTACGCCACCATGCTGGCACGGTTTTCCGAAGCCATTGGTATTTTCGTCCAGTCAGGTGCTGCGACTAAACGCGGGTGTAAACCCATCTTGCGCGCTTTATCACGCATTTCACCTAAAGCTTTTTCTCTTGGACTTACACGAAGTCCAAAAATCGAGCCGAGGATGAATAAGATGATAAATCCGACAACCCAAATTCCAGTATTTTCCATAGCACAACCTTTTTATTCCTTTATTAGAGTTGCATAAGCACAATATAAAACGCAAGTTTGAACGATAAAATTAATTTAAGAACATTTCATGACTATATAGAACTTCATGTCCATTCCAGTAAATATAGCCTTTATCGAGTAACTCTTTCAGTAACATACGTACATCTGACTTCGGAAACATTTGCTCAAGCAAATCACGTAGTGCATAGATATCTTTGGGTTTATTGGTTTTTAACTCGCGCAGTTTTTGTGCAACCTCAAGCTGTACAGGGTCAATCTGTGCAAAGTTTTTAAACAACTCTTGTTGCGCAGACTGCGTATCTACAGTTGGTTCAAGCTTATCCACGACACTGTCTTTTTGCAGTTGCTGTAGCGCTTGCTGCATGCTTTGCGGCTGTGTAATTGGGTCTTGTTCATCTAAATTCAGTGCTAACCACTGCTTCAACACTTTTTTACGAAAGCGAATCTGCTCATCATAGCGTTTGATGATTTTGAGATTAATCAACATCCCCACTACCCGCTGCGTCTTTTCAGGTACGAGTTGCAAAATATTACTTATTGAATTTTTTAGACCGTCCAATGTGTTCGGCTTACCTGACATTTCCCCCAAAGCATCACAATATTTTTTGACCATTTTTAAATAAGGCTGATTTTTGATGCGGTCTAAACTGGGAAGATGACGTTGACTTGGTACAGCTTCAGACTGAATGAGGATCAAATTGCTCTGAATATCCGAAGATTGCATTAAGTCCAAAAGTATTTCTGCTGTATTGACCGCAGAGATAATTTCAACCTGCGTCTCTGGCTCAAGCAAAGCCATTAACTGCCCCACCACCACGGCATATTCGAACTCTTTTTGCTCGGCTTTGGGCGTGTCTAAAATCACCACTTGACCACTACTGATCCAAGCAGCCAGTTCCGTCAAATCTTGCAATGCATACTCAAATTGACCTTGGCAATGAAACAAATACAAAGTCGGATAATGCTCCACAATCTCACGCAACAATTTGGCCGTCGGAACATTATTTTCAAGGTCAAGAAGAACAACTTTTTGAGTCATAGGACAGTTTTTATGGGATGCACCAGAAAGCGGGTATTAGAGTAGGAACTGCATCAAAGGTCAAATGATTTCGTCAGTCAAATCGAGCTTTGAGTTGGGTAAAACAAAAAAAGAGAGAAGACTCAGCAATATCTATAACCCACATCACAGCATTTTTTTAGCCCAAGACAGCAAATGAACTTAATAATGTGGTGGACGATCGGCCATCGGGTCAAATGTCGCAATTCCATCGGACAAATCTGAAGATTCAACACGTTGATACAAAATTTGCATTTGTTTTTTTAAATCAGCAATTTCCAGTCCTTGAATCACCAATTGTTCATTGAGCTGTTCAACTAAATCATCTAAAAATGCAATTCGGACTTGCAAATCTTCAATGGGTGCGGACAATGGCGCTTGATTATCAATATTTTGTTGTTTAGACACTTCAAGTCCTCATTTGAGATTTTTCAGGAAACATTATGGCCTATATTACTTTAAGGGATGTCCAACTTGCGTTTGGTGGACCTGCCTTGCTCGACGGCGCGAACTTTTCATTGGAGCGCGGTGAACGAGTGTGTTTAATTGGTCGTAATGGTGAAGGTAAGTCTACTTTACTTAAACTGATCGAGGGAAGTTTATTACCCGATTCTGGTGAAGTTTCTCTACAGAATGGCATCACCATTTCGATGTTAGCGCAAGACGTGCCGATGGACTCAGGCAAAGTGGCGGATATCGTGGCGGACGGCGCAGGTGAAGCCGCGGATGTACTCAGAGCCTATCATGAAGCCAGTGATGCTTGTGTACTTGGAGACATGGAAGCGTGTGACCGCATGGGTAACTTGCAACATAAAATGGATATGCTAGATGGCTGGGCTTTAGAAACCAAAGTCAATTCTATTTTAAGTAAAATGGGCCTAGACCCAGATGCCGATTTGGCCGATTTATCCGGTGGACGTAAGCGCCGTGTCTTACTTGCACGTGCACTCCTCACCCAACCCGATGTACTATTACTGGACGAACCAACCAACCATTTGGACGTTGAAAGTATTGAATGGTTAGAAAAATTTCTACTCGATCAAAATAATTTAACTTTACTGTTCATCTCGCATGACCGTTCATTTGTTGACAGTATTGCAACTCGTATTGTAGAGCTCGACCGTGGCACTTTGCGCAGTTACGAGGGTAACTATTCACGCTACCTCGAACTAAAAGCAATGCAGATGGAAGCAGAAGAAAAGCAAAATGCTCTTTTTGATAAGCGCTTAGCTGAAGAAGAAGTATGGATTCGCCAAGGGATTAAAGCCCGTCGTACCCGTAACGAAGGTCGTGTTCGTGCCCTAAAAGAATTACGTGAACAATCAAAAGCGCGCCGCTCTCAGCAAGGCAAAGTCAGCATGGCAACGCAAGATGCTAATCGCTCAGGTAAATTGGTCTTCGATATTGAACATCTCAGTGTGGCTTTTGGCAATCAAGAACCTATTATCAAAGACTTCTCTGCATTGGTGCTTCGTGGCGATCGTATTGGCCTAGTCGGTGATAACGGTGTCGGTAAAACTACACTCATCAAAGCTATTTTGGGTGAGATTGAGCATGGCGGATCAGTCAAAACAGGTACACAGCTTGAAGTGGCTTATTTTGACCAATTACGTAATGCACTTGATCTTGAAAAATCGGTGAAGGATAACGTCTCTGAAGGTTCAGATTTTGTCGATGTCAATGGTAACCGTCGCCACATCTACAGCTATTTACAAGATTTCTTATTCTCACCAGAACGTGCACGTACCCCAGTCAAAGCCTTGTCAGGTGGTGAACGTAACCGTATCTTACTGGCAAAATTATTGCTTAAGCCATCCAACTTAATCGTGATGGATGAGCCGACCAATGACTTAGATATGGTGACTTTAGAGCTTCTTGAAGAAATGCTCGGTGGCTACAAAGGTACATTGTTGTTGATCTCGCATGACCGTGCCTTTATGGACAATGTCGTCACATCGACTTGGGTGTTTGATGGTAAAGGTCATATCGATGAGTACATCGGTGGTTATCAAGATTATCTTGAACAGCGTCCAGATGACAAAGTCGTCGATCAAAAAAGTGATGTGAAAAAAGCACTTGCAAAAGCAGATGCTGCGCCTAAAAAAGCTAAATTAAGCTATAAAGATCAGCGTGCGCTAGAACAACTACCTGCCGAAATGGAAGCGCTGGAGAAAGAGCAAGCTGAAATCAATGCATTACTCGCAGATGGTTCATTATTTATATCAGATGCCGACAAAGCCATGACGTTGTCAAATCGTTTGACTGAAATTGATGAACTGTTGCTTGAAAAACTGGAACGTTGGGAAGAACTGGAAAATTTAACCAAATAATTTTTCATGAGCTCCATAAAAAACTCCGCACGATGCGGAGTTTTTTATGGCAATGTATTATTTTTTAAGAACAGATTTATATCAGCTATGATTCATTTTAATAAACCCATAGTAGGGAATAGAAAGTCTTTCAATGTTTTTATTTTTCTGTCTAATATCGGATGATCTTTTACAACTATTCTAAAACTATTTAGTTTCAATGATGCTTGATAAACTTTTACATCTTGTTTGAACTCTTTATTGAAAAATGAAATCGCAGCTATTATTTCCTTCTTATTTAGATCTTCTTCCTCTAATTTTGCTCCTAAAATCACAGATGAAATATATTCAGGAGGTATTATTTTTAATAGTGAATTAAAGTTATTAGGGTCATAATCATGAGCTAGTGTTCTGAATTCATTTTCATATTGCCAATCTTTGGATTTTACTAAATATTGATTTGTTACAAAATCTAGCATTACTTTAGCATCATCAAAAAAATTAGACGGATTTAACATTGCTAATGACAGTTTAGGAAATTCGTTTTGGTATTTCACTGGTTGCACATTAAACGCTGTATGTACTCACTCTATGGTCGGATGTGGAATCTTAAATTCAACTAAAAAACCTGTGTGACTTTGGGCATAATGCGACCACATCAACATATTCAAAGGATTATTATTAAAACAAGTTACAGATAAATTAGACTTAATGCTTTTAGAAAACCGTTTTTGTAATTCTTCATGATTCGATTGCTGGATGTCATCAAATTCTATCGATGCCAAGCAGTCATAAGGATCATTAAAACTGTCTGGATGTGTAAATTTAAGTTGAAGTTTTCTAAATAAATTGAGGACATATAGATTTGGATCAAAGCTTAAATGCTTATATAAATAATAATATTGATCATCACACTTTATATCAACAAATTGCTTTTGGTATTCATCTGTTGAAGTTTCTTACATTGTAGCAAGTAAGATATTTTCTAAATTCACCATTCTACACTAACATTTTTTACAAAGGATTAAGAAGAAATCAAAGATATGCCATCTATTATATTAAGATATAGAGTTAAAGAAATATCTTAATATATAGCTTTGAGAGTAAACAACATTTGAGCAAGTCAAAAACTAAAATAGACCTTATAAAATTTACTTTCAACATAAAATAGCAAAGGAAATAATGCTAAAAGCATATGAGCTGTTTGGAAGGCAACTTCATTTCATCCTTTAAAACTCGCTTCATGCTAAACTCGAAACATTCTTTTTTCAGCCTTTATTACAATTTATGAGTTCGAAGCCAGACTATCAACCCGGTGAATTTCAGTGGTCTTTTCTGCATCCCAAATATTGGGGCGTTTGGATTGGTATCGTCTTTCTCATGATATTGGCGATTCTTCCATGGGCAATTCAACACCGACTGGCAACCCTCTTAGGTAACCTCAGCTTTAAATATTTGAAGTCGCGACGTAAAACCACCGTTCGTAATCTGGAGGTGTGTTTCCCTGAATGGTCGGCCCAAGAAGTCCTTGAAAATGCCCGTTTAGTTTTTGTCGATCAAATGCTGGGCGTATTTGAAACGCTGAATGCGTGGTATAGCCCAAAGTGGTTTACTGGCCGTGTCAGTATTGAAGGTTTAGAATATATTCAAAAAGCACAAGCAGAAGGTAAAGGCGCACTGCTTTTAGGAACCCACTCTACTTTGCTCGATGCGGGTGGTTATCTATGCGCGCAGTATTTTGAACCAGATGTGGTGTATCGCCCACAAAATAATCCACTGCTGGATATGCTCATCTACCGCTGCCGCGCCACCATTTATGCACATCAAATTGATCATGATGACATGCGTGGTTTGGTCCGCAACTTAAAAAATGGCCATGCCATTTGGTATAGTCCAGATCAAGACTTTGGCTTAAAACAAGGTGTTATGGCGCCATTTTTTGGCGTTCCCGCAGCGACAGTTACAGCACACCGTCGTTTATTGAAAATGACCAAAGCCGCAGCCATTCCTCTGTATTTTTATCGTGATGGGGATATTAAAAACCCACAATACAAAGTGTTGATTGAACCTGCGGTGGAAAACTTACCCAGTGAAGATGAAGTCGATGATGCGACACGAGTGAATCAAATTATTGAAAATCAACTCCGTATTGCTCCAACTCAATATATGTGGTTCCACCGTCGCTTTAAAACTCGCCCTGCAGGCTATGACAAGATTTATTCTTAACAAAAAAAGAGCTGCTTAAAAAGTAGAACCCGAGTTCTGCGTCCTGCAAAACTCGGGTACATGAGGTTGTGCTTTCAACGTTATTCTTGTTTTATTCGGTGGCATTCCATACCTACATCATATCCATGATGATTTCCATCAGCTTCAACTTCCATACTGGGATAATCCATTCCCGCTCCATCTGCTGATGAGACTAGAATACGGGCATACCAAATGACTAACCATTCGTCAGATTCCCAAATCCCTGTAAGCCATATCCTACACTGATGAAATCCGAGCACCCCGTATGTTTACTGGTAATCTTTGGCAATTTTATCTGTCACCTGCTTACCTTCTCGTTCAGCTTTCTCAATCCCCTCTTGAATTGCAGCCTGTGCTTCTTGCTCATCATCTTCAGTTTGTTCAAGCTCTTCTTGCACCTGTTCAAACACCCGACCTGTTTGCAGCACCACATATACAGGGAAATGGTCTGAACCAATGTGAGCTAAACGCTGCATATGGACTAAAGCGAAATCTGAACTATGAAAGACATGATCCAGTGACCAACGCAGTAAGGGATAGTCTGCATGAAAAGTATTGACAAAATGTCTTCCGACTCGGGGGTCTAGCAGTCCACTAATCCGTTGAAAAAGTCGTGTCGTGCGCGACCACGCCACGTCATTCAAATCCCCCATCACAATGCAGCTCTCATCCAAATCTTTAATCTGATCACCAACTATCAATAATTCAGCATCACGTAAAGTAGAGTCTTTGGCTTCGGTCGGACTTGGCGGTTTCGGGTGTAAGCAGTACAGTTGTACTGGCTGCCCTGACCTTAAAATGACCGTGGCATGTATCGAAGGAATTTCATCGCTCAAAATAAACTTAACGTCAATATTTTCAAGCGCTAAACGAGTGTACAAATGCATGCCATACAAATTATCCAAAGGCACTGCAACCCGATAGGGATAGTCATCTTCCAGCTCACTCAAGGCTTGTTGCCAATGTGCATCCGACTCTAAAGTCAAAATCAAATCCGGTTGATGCTGACGAATCTGTTGCAGTAATAAGTGATATTGAGTATTGGGTGTTAGTACATTCGACACAATTAAAGAAATCTGACGTTCTGGCTGTAACTCTGTTTTGGCAACGGTTTTGACCTGCTTTTTCCATACAAAGGTATAAGGCAACACCATTTTGAGTTGGTACGCCACTGCCGCAATTAACCCCAGCAAAATCACTTCACGCACCCAATCCCAAGGCGCATCCCAAAGCAACATTAAGATAAATGCAATCAATCCCAATGCCAAAATCTGTAAGCGTGGAAAATCTGCGCCTCGAAACCACCATTCATCTCGTGGAATCAGAGACCAGAAGCTTAACCAAATCACAACACATGCCAGCAACTCAACCCAGATCATAGATACCCACTCTTATATTCTTAATTTTTTGTAGATTCATAAATTAATATCAATTTTGCATGTAACATAAACAAGATATATTGCACAATATAATTGCTGTTTTCATTGTGTAGTGCTTGCAGTTAAGCGCTCTTTTGATACACTCGAATCCCCCTTTTAATTTTTAATGCACCGAGGCAAAGTGACATGAAAGTAGGTCTGGTCGGTTGGCGCGGGATGGTTGGTTCCGTCCTTATGCAACGTATGGTTGAAGAGAATGATTTTGCTCATTTTGAGCCATTTTATTTCTCTACCAGTAATGCAGGCGGTGAAGCGCCTGCGTTTGGCGGTAAAACTGCCCCAGCACTTATGGATGCATCAGACATTAACAGTCTGAAGCAAATGGATGTCATTATTACCTGCCAAGGTGGCGACTATACCTCAGAAGTTTTCCCGAAGCTTAAAGCGGAAAACTGGACAGGCTATTGGATTGATGCGGCATCTACACTTCGTATGGAAGATGAAGCCATCATCGTGCTTGACCCTGTCAACATGAACGTGATTAAAGATGGTTTAGTGAACGGTACCAAAACATTCGTGGGCGGTAACTGTACAGTTTCACTGATGCTGATGGGCTTAGGTGGTTTATTCCAAAACAATTTAGTGGAATGGGCAACCTCGATGACTTATCAAGCAGCATCGGGTGCTGGTGCGCAAAATATGCGTGAACTGATCTCTGGTATGGGCTATTTGTACAACAACACCAAAGATTTGTTAGATGACCCACGCTCTCCAATTCTAGATATCGACTCTAAAATTGCGGAATTACAACGTGGCGAAGGTTTCCCTTCAGCAAACTTTGGCGTGCCATTAGCAGGCTCACTCATTCCTTATATCGACAAACAATTAGACAGCGGTCAGTCGAAAGAAGAATGGAAAGGTCAAGTTGAAACCAACAAGATTTTGGGCAACCAGCAAATCGTTCCGATTGACGGTCATTGTGTGCGTATTGGTGCGATGCGTTGTCACTCTCAAGCTTTAACATTAAAGCTCAAGAAAGACGTGCCTCTCGATGAAATCGAAGATATGTTACGTAGCGCAAACCAATGGGCAAAAGTGGTTCCAAATACCCGTGAAGCATCTATGACGGACTTAACACCTGTGGCTGTAACAGGCACATTAACAGTTCCTGTTGGTCGTCTACGCAAATTGAATATGGGCAAAGAGTACTTAGGTGCTTTCACTGTCGGTGATCAATTGCTTTGGGGTGCTGCGGAACCCTTACGTCGTATGCTCCGTATCCTGATTGACTACAAAAATACTTAAGCATTTACCCGCTAAAGTATTAAGCCGATCACACTTGATCGGCTTTTTTTTGTAACCTCAATGTTAACGTTTTACAAATAACACACAACTCGCTAATCTATAATTTTCGCTTTGCGATCTGTGACCGAGCTAAAGATTAAGATGACCGTAAATAACAAATTAAAGATAGCCATTTTAGCCATTATTGCTTCTCAAAATGTGAATGCGATCATTGTTGATCCTATTCAAATTCAGTCTGCACCTGGGGAACTGTTGTATGCAGAATTGAACTTTCACGATGCCGATCCGAATGCTCCGATTCAAGCCAGTCTAGCCAGCGCAGAAGATTTGATGTCTCTTGGCGTCATGCATCAACCGCCCAGTAATCTGAACTTTTTTACCCGTCGTACCAGCGCCAGTACAGGTGTGATTACGATTACCTCTTCACGCCCTTTAACTGAAGCGGAACTGAACATTATCGTCAAAATCAAAGAAGGCAATGCGGCACGGCTACAACATATTAAAACAGCCAATAAACGCTCGGCAGCACTTCAAGCTCGTACAAATAATAATGAAAAAGCGTTAAAACCAGTGGTGATTGTCAACGAAAAAGATATTGCGCTGAACTTACCTGTCAGCACACAATTCAATAGCTTAAAAACAACAGCTGCGCCAACGACAAACACAACCCCCCTTAAACTCAATAACCATACCCCACCAAGCATGAGTGCGACCGCTATTACAGCGCCAACGCAAGTTATTTCAGTAGCCTCTACGCAAATTGCAGCAGCTGCTCAAACATCAACTCCACGTGTTGAACCGATTACGCCAGCGAAAAAATCGGCAGATCCGTTGGTGCAAAAGTACGCCGATTCAGTTCAAAAATCAGATGCGCCAATTTCAGCACAGGCTAACCCTCAAGCTACTCCATCAACAGCAAAAACAACACCTGCTGCCCCTGCAACTACTGCACGCCAAGCCACACCTCAAAGTGCCCATGTAGTTCGGTCGAATGAATCTCTATGGGGCATTGCATCGCGTATTGCCGCTGAAGAAAACCGTCCTGTCAGTGAAGTCATGCAACAAATTAAAGCCAAGAATGAACATGCCTTTATTCAAGGCGACGTAAACCGCTTACGTCGTGGTGCAAACCTCAATTTAACGGGTCTGCAAACAGCCAAATCAGAACAAAAAGTCTCCGTTTCATCACTTCCAAAACAAAGCTCACAGCAATCTGGCAAGGCGAAATACCGCCTCAATCAAGCCGAGATGAGTTTGGTTGCGGAGAAAGAGCAAGATTCAAGCCACGGTTCTGCAAAGAAGTCGACAGAAAAGAATCAAACATCAAATGAGTTGTCATTAAAAGTTATGACATCCCGTGAAAAAACCGTTAAATTACAGAGAAACGTAACACAATTAGAAGTGGTACTTAATCAGAAAGATCAGAGAATTCAATTACTAAATGCTCGTCTTGCACAATTGCAACAACAATTGAAAGCACAACAAACTGAGAAAAAGCCAACACACTAAAGTGTTATTTTGATTATTTGATTTTGGATGAACTTGCACAAAGACAAGTTCAAAAGGGGTAAAACATGCTTATTTATGTGATTCCATTTATCTTACTATTGGTTGTTGCCATAGTCTTAAAAAAGCGTGAGGCGAGTAAAGAAGCAGAACCAAAAACTCAAAAAGCAGTTGCTGCAAAAAACAAAGCCAAAAAAACCAGTTCGTCTAAAAAATCCCCACAACAAACTCAAGTCGTTGAGGATGTTATTGCTAAAAAAGCCACGACACCACTCGCCACAGATCTACGGAATAAAATTGAAGGTCAAATTCGCGACCGCAATTTCTTCTCAGCTGAAGCACAAATCAACCAAGCCCTAAATAAAGACAATTCACAACACGAATTATATTTACTGCTGCTCGATATTCACTTACTCCAAAAAGATGAGTTTGCCATCAGCCAATTGCTGAATCATTTACGTTCTTTAGAACTGGATGATATTTTGGCGCAAGCAGAAGCCAAAATATCGGATTACGACCAATTACATCAAAATAGCCGCGACACACTTGAATCAAAATCAATAGGAGTTGTTCCATCAACACCTAAATCAATAGAAACCATCAATACTGCTGACTTCGATGCCCTGATGTCATCAAATAATCCTGCGCCCGCTCCTGTGCAGGCTTCTGTTGTTGAACCTGTTCAAGACATTAAACCGCTTGATTTTGATACCTCAGCATTTACCACTACAACAACGGCTCAACCTGAACCGAGCATCGAAGTTCAAAGCTTAGATTTTGATATCTCTAGTTTAAATACACCAACAGCAGAACCAGCCAAACCTGCTGAAGAACTTAAACCGCTCGATTTCGGTTCACTCTCTTTAGAAAGCACACCTGCTCAACCAGCAGAAACTGCTGCAGCCGACATCCAACCTTTAGATTTCTCATTCAATCTCGACACAGCGCCTACAACAGCGCCAGAAGCAGAAATTTCGCCGCTTGCTGAAGATGAGCGTCCTGAATTTACATTTGATTTTTCAAGCAAATCCACGGCTGAAGCGGCAAAAGACATCCCTGCTTTTTCTTTCGATACGGTTAGTCCAAGCGAAGCGATAGTAGAAGAAACACCAGCAGTTGTTACGCCAAACCTCAGTTTTAGTCTAGAGTCTACTGCACCTGCCAATACGGTGGATCAAAGCGATCCTCTGGTACAGTCTTTCCCTCAACTGAGCGAAATCAATGAAATACACTTAAACCTTGAATTGGCTGAGCAATACATTCAACTTGGCGCTTTCGAAGCTGCACGTGAAATTTTGGTTGAACAAGAACCAAATTACTCTACGGAACAACGTCAGCAAGTCGAACAGTTGATGAGTCGCATAGCATCCTAAGCCATTTCGTTTTAAACTAAAGCAGTCATCACCGACTGCTTTTTTTATAATGAAAAAAATTGCGCTTATCTATATGGGTGGAACCTTTGGCTGTATTGGCGAACCCTTACAACCAATGCCTGCCAAAGACTTTATTCCCAAGCTCACACATGTCTTGCCGATTCATCTCGACATTGAATGTTTTATTGCACCTGTCATTAAAGACAGTAGCGCCTGTACGGCTGCAGACTGGTTATTGCTGATTCAGCAGATTCAACAATTGCAACTGCAACAATTCCAGCATTTTGTCGTGATTCATGGCACAGATACCTTAAGCTATGCCAGTGCTGTCGCGGCACACTTTATTGCAGATTCCGCACGTGTGGTTTTCACAGGTAGCCAATATCCATTACTTAATGTACAAGGCACAGATACGCGTGAATTTAGCGATGCGATCAGTAATTTGAATTTTGCCTTAGATGCGGTGATGAAACATCCTGTCGGCGTGTATCTGGCTTTTCATCAACAGGTATTGCATGCGCAAACTGCGCTAAAACGACATACTACTGAACTAGATGCTTTTACAGGCGTCATGGCTGAACAGACGATTCCACATAGCTTTAAAACGCAGATAGTACAAACAGGTGATGTAGAACAGTCCCACCTGTTCAATTGCCTCAATCTGATGATGCAGCCTGTTGCCTTGGTGCAGCAAGTACAAAACTTGAGAAATCTACTCCCCGCACCGCCTCATTTCCTCATTTTGCAAGGTTTTGGAACGGGTAATTTAGCTGTGAATGCCGAGTTGATAGCACTTTTCGATGAATTTTACGCACAAGGCTGTGTTGTTATCTTAAGTACCCAAGTCCCTTTCGGGCGTACGGATCAGCGCTATGCCGTTGCCGCGTGGACAACCCAAGCCAAAATAATTGTCAGTGATTGCCTCGGGCATGCAGATCTGTATGCCAAAGCCCTCAAAATGTATTTACAATACCCCACCGCTGAAGCACGCTTCAGCCATTGGTATGATTTGGGTTAATTTGAGGTACATATGCAACGTTTTGCGATCGGCATTGAGTTTTGTGGAACACACTATCGTGGTTGGCAAACCCAGCAAACAGGTGTGATCAGCGTACAAGAGACGATTGAAAAAGTACTCTCTAAAATTGCCAATGAACCGATTAGCTTACATGGTGCAGGTCGTACCGATGCGGGCGTCCATGCCACCAATATGGTGGCGCATTTTGATAGCTCGGCACTTCGTTCAGAGCGCGGTTGGTTGATGGGTAGCAACAGCCAACTGCCAAAAGATATCTCGATCCAGTGGATCAAAGCGATGGATCAAGACTTTCATGCACGCTTCAAAGCGCAGGCACGTCGTTATCGCTATGTCGTTTATAACCACCCGCAACGTCCTGCTCTTATGCATAAACAAGTCACACACGCTTATTATGCGCTAGATGTGGCGAAGATGATGCAAGCCGCGCAAAAGTTTGAAGGCACGCATAACTTTGAAAGCTTCCGCGCAGCCGCATGTCAATCCAATCAACCTGTGCGCCATGTCAGCCATTGTCGCTTGATTCAACATGGTCCATATTTGGTCCTCGACATTCAGGCCGATGGCTTCTTACACCATATGGTCCGCAATATCATGGGCTGCTTACTGGAAATTGGTCAAGGTCTGTATGAAGTCGAGCATATTGAGACGATTTTCGCAGCAGAAGACCGCAAAGCCGCAGGCATTACAGCTCCTCCTGATGGGCTATATTTCATTCATGCCGACTATCCAGCGCAGTTTGAGCTACCAAAGCAGCCGCTTGGGCCGCACTGGCTAAATATGCCTGAATAATTTATTTTTGAATCCTCCCCCTAGCCAGCTTTTTCAAAGGAGGGGAGAAATTCCTCCCTTTTATAAAGGGAGGTTAGGAGGGATTTCTTAACGCTGCTTACGCTTGCGATATTCAACAGGGGTTTCATTGGTCCAGCGTTTAAACGCACGATAAAAGGTACTTGGCTCAGAAAATCCAGTCAAATAAACAATACGCTCTACACTTTCAGCTGTATTGGCCAAAAGTTTTTTCGCCAAACGGCAGCGATAATCGGACAAAATTTGCTGGAAGCTGGTATTCGCCTCACTCAGCTGTGTCCGTAAACGCCTTGGGGTAATACTGAGTTGTGAAGCCACTGTTTCAAGTGTGGTTTCGCCACTTTCTAAAGTTGAACCTATAGCGCGACGTACTTCACCCACCAAATCATAACGGGCTAATTCTTGAAGTTTTTCAATCGCTAACTGCTCATGCAGTTGTAATAATTCAGGTTCCGCCTGCCACAACGGATAAGTTAAAATACTTGGGTCAAAATATAGGCGGGTTTCTTTTTGCCCTAGACTGACAGGGCACTCATATACGCGGAAATACTCATCATCAAACGCGCCTTTACTGAAGTTAAAATCAATATAGATCGGTTCAAAGCGCCCTTCAGTAATAAATTTAAAGAACCGTAAAATACCGGACATCGCACATTCAGAAAAATGTCGATTGACCAAATTTTCAGCCCACGGTTGTTCCCCATTGGTCAAATAACACCGGTCATCTTCAACCACCAACTTGGCATGAAAGGCATCACTGATCAATCGCTGATAAGCCAAAGCGCGTTTCAAACCCTCACCAAAGTTTTCGGATGAAATAAACAAATGCTCAATCACTTGACCACGGTATAAAGGCAGATTTTCGCCCAAATGTAGACCGATGTCTGGATCGCGACTCACCTCTTCTGCCGCCACCCAAAAAGCGTATTGTGCGCTCAAAGGCGTACGCTCATTGGTTTCCATCTGATTTAATGCAACACCAGCCTTTGTTAAAATTTCTTCTGTTGGCAACCCTGAACGACGAATCGCTTGGTAGCCTAATCGCAATACAACCGATGCATCCGTTAGCTGACCCACGCTAGAACCTTCCTTGTATGTTCTTCATTTATACATAAAACATTAAAATTAGATTAACTGCGATTGACCGAACTGACAACAACTTATACAGTTTTTTTGTTGAAAATATTTATTCCGCTCGTTCGCTTATTTTACTGACAGATGATCAGGCAACCGCCCATTCCGCCTTGTTTTATGCAAAAAAATTGACTATAATTTGCGCCTTTCCAATTTATTCATTCAGGTAGGCTATGGCCAATAAAGAGGAACTCATCGAGTTCGAAGGCGTTGTCACCGAGACGCTTCCTAATACTATGTTTCGTGTACGTTTAGAAAACGGTCATGAAGTGATTGCTCACATCTCTGGTAAAATGCGTAAACACTATATTCGCATTTTGACTGGCGACAGTGTTAAAGTAGAAATGACACCTTATGATTTGTCTAAGGGTCGTATCACTTATCGTGCGCGCTAAGTTTTAGCGAAGCGAAAAAGCCACTTTTTAAGTGGCTTTTTTAATGTCTGCGCTCAGACTAAATGTTATAAATCGACTATATTTAAACCAACAATCAAACTATAATTTAATGCGATAACAACCTAATATGCCAAAACAATAATGAAGACAACTTCAATGAAGCGAGCAATTTTACTGTTCCCAATACTCTGTGTTGCTTGCGCCACAACAAGCCAAACTCAGCTCAACCAAACCTTACAACACTATATCGGACAATCGTCAGATCAAGTTCAAAATCAACTCAACCTCAATAGCATGGGCTATAAAGTGCTCGGTGCTCCTGTACATACCCTAGAGAAACTGACCTACACTCTGTTACGTAATATGCCTATTCCGATGGGAACCCCCAACCTTGGAACCAGTGTCAGTATGGGTGCACCCATTCCGACACCTTCCAGCGGTAGCCTGAATATTGAAATGAAATGTAAAATTGAGTTCAGACTGCATGATGATCTTGTGGAATCTATTCACTACATCGGCAAAGCGTGTTAACGGCTGCGTTATGTTGAGTCGCCTACATACCGTTTATCTCAAATTACTCGAAACATACTCAAACGAACGTTCAGATATAAAATACTAAAAGGGTCTTTCTCTGCTTAGGGGATGATCATGAAGCCCTTTATTGTCAGTTGTTTTAGTTCCATCTGCTTTCTACTCCTTCAAGCTTGTAGCAGCTCTCCAGCACAACACCAGACCGTCGTTTCACCCGCTAAAATTGCGCTCCCCGACTATTTAGAACAATATATCGGCCAAGATGTATCGAGCATTCGGCGCGAACTCAACTTACGTCAGCTCGGTTATGAAACCTTAGGTGCGCCGATTCAAACACCAAACCAACTGAGTTACACCATTGTCAGGCGGATTCAAATTCCTACCCCTATGCCCACTATGCGTAGCGACAGCAATATCGGTGCGATTCCTATTCCCACACATACACCATTTTATGATGTTCAGTTAGAGTGCCAAGTCCACTTCTTGTTAAAAGATAATATTGCGCAATCAATTCAATATCGAGGTAAAGCCTGTAAAGGTTATTAAATTTTGGGCATAAAAAACGCAGCGGTTAGCTGCGTTTTTAAATTATTTTTGGCTTAGTTCAGTGCAGCCACAACCGCCTGCCCCATTTCCGCAGTACCCACTTTGCTCATGCCTTCAGACATGATATCAGCGGTACGCAAGCCTTGATCTAGGACATTGCCTACTGCATCTTCAATCGCTTGAGCAGCAGCTTCTTCACGGAAGGTATAACGCAACATCATAGCTACCGAAAGAATAGTGGCTAATGGGTTGGCAATATTTTGTCCTGCGATATCGGGCGCCGAACCATGGCATGGCTCATACATCCCTTTTGAATTTTCATCTAAGGATGCAGATGGCAACATCCCAATGGAGCCTGTCAACATCGCGGCTTCATCAGACAAGATGTCACCAAATAAGTTACCTGTCACAATCACGTCAAACTGTTTAGGCGCGCGCACCAACTGCATTGCAGCATTATCGACATACATATGCGACAAGTTAATGTTTGGATAGTCAGCTTCTTTCATCGCCGTTACGGTTTGCTTCCAAAGCTCCGTCACTTCAAGGACATTGGCTTTATCAACAGAACAGACTTTTCCGCCACGTAAACCAGCCATTTCAAAAGCCACTTTCGCAATACGCTTAATTTCAGACTCAGCATAAACGTCGGTGTTAAAACCTTGTTTTTCACCATTCTCAAGTTCACGAATACCACGTGGCTGACCGAAGTAAATCCCGCCAGTTAATTCACGAACGATGAGAATATCAAGACCCGCTACAATTTCAGGCTTCAAGCTTGATGCATCTGCCAATTGCGGATACAAGATGGCTGGACGTAAGTTCGCGAATAAATTCAATTCACTGCGAATTTTTAACAAACCACGCTCTGGGCGAATCGAACGCTCAATGTTGTCCCACTTCGGACCACCCACCGCACCGAGTAAAATCGCATCTGCATTTTTGGCTTGTACTGCGGTCACATCTGGATAAGGTGAACCGTGTGCATCAATGGCAGCCCCACCGAGTAGACCCTGTTCCCACGTTAAACCTAAATTGAATTGATCATTGACTCGTGTAAGTACCTGCTCTGCGGCTTTTACAATTTCAGGACCAATGCCGTCACCAGCCAAAATCAAAATATGTTTAGACATGAAATATTCCATTGTTGGTGAGTTCTGACTCACACGATTAAAGTTTTTGTTCTACAAACTCGCCCAAGCCATTTAAGACATTGTAAGGTTTGCAAAAACGACGAATTGTTCTTTGGTTTTGCTTTAAATCGACACACAAAGGATCAGGTGCAGACATATTCAACAAGCTTCCCTGATGTCGACTGCGCGCACGGAACATTCTAAAGGTGTAACGTTCCGCAGGCTTAAAACGATGAATCACATGCAGTGTTTCAGCGCGATCGACCGAAACGGGATAGAAGCGAATCACCAGTTCATGTTGCCCCGCTGGCACTGACAAAAACAAGGCATTCACTTCATTCAAATCATCTCGTTTTAGACGCACGACCTTCTCTCGAATGGCCTCACGGCTGACACGATGATTGTCGGCATTCACAATTTTGATCTGATTCCATCGTTCAAATTCGCAGTTCACTGTACCAGTACAGTAAAGCTGCGCATTATTTTTACTCGCTGGGGTATCCTGAATCCGCTTTATGCTTGCCGTATTCATGCTTTGGCAGGCAGTTAATGTTCCCACCAAAGCCAGTAGAGCGATACGACTGTAACTCGTCACCATTGTTCAAGCCCAACCTTTACCAGTAGCAAAACGTTTAAAATTCTTTTGCTCGATATTAACAAGAGATGGACCCAAGCACTAGATGCATCGAATTTTCAATTAAGCATGAATTTCAGCAAACACCCACGGACGTGATGCTTTGGTCTTTTCTTCATAGGCTTTGATGTCATCTGCAACCTGTAAAGTTAAACCGATATCATCCAAACCATTTAACAAACAGTGCTTACGAAACGGATCGACTTCAAATGTGAAGGCTTCTCCCAATGGTGTACGCACTTCTTGCGCGTCCAAATCAATCGTCAACTGATAACCTTCTGTTGCTGCACATTCTTTGAAAAGTTGGTCAACAATTTCTTCAGACAAAATCACAGGTAACATGCCATTTTTGAAACTATTATTAAAGAAAATGTCGGCATAGCTGGGTGCAATCACGGTACGGAAACCATATTCTTCCAATGCCCACGGCGCATGTTCGCGGCTTGAACCACAACCAAAGTTCGCACGAGAAATTAAGATGCTCGCCCCTTGGTAACGTGGCTGATTCAATGCAAAATCAGGGTTTTTAGGACGTTTAGAATTGTCTTGCCCCAAAAAACCTTCATCTAAATAACGCAATTCATCAAATAAGTTTTCACCAAAACCCGTGCGCTTAATGGATTTCAAAAACTGTTTTGGAATGATCAAGTCTGTATCGACATTGGCACGGTCTAAAGGTGCAACGATACCTTGTTCAACGGTATATTTTTTCATGTCTATGCTCCCAAGCCCGAATTAAAATGAACGCACATCGACAAAGTGACCTGCAATCGCTGCTGCGGCTGCCATTGCTGGACTCACCAAATGCGTACGACCGCCATTGCCCTGACGACCTTCGAAGTTACGGTTAGAGGTCGATGCACAGTGCTCACCGGGTTGTAATTTGTCTGCATTCATTGCTAAACACATTGAACAACCTGGCTCACGCCATTCAAAGCCAGCTTCAATCAAAACTTTGTCTAAGCCTTCAGCTTCTGCTTGAGCTTTGACTAAACCAGACCCTGGAACCACCATGGCTTGTTTAATGGTACTTGCCACTTTTTTGCCTTTAGCCACTTCAGCTGCGGCACGAATATCTTCAATGCGCGAGTTGGTACATGAACCAATAAAGACACGGTCTAACTGAATATCTGCCAACGCCTGACCTGCGGTTAAACCCATATAGTTATAAGCACGCGTCCAATCATTGCGTTGCACTTCATCTTTGGCTTGTTCCAAAGTTGGTACAGCTTGAGTCACTGGAATCACCATTTCAGGCGATGTACCCCAAGATACTTGTGGCTCAATCTCTTCACCTTGCAACACAACCACAGTGTCAAAATGTGCATCTGCATCCGAATGTAAAGTATTCCAATACGCAACCGCAGCATCCCACTGTGCGCCTTGTGGTGCATATGGACGGTCTTTGACATAAGCAATGGTTTTGTCATCGACAGCCACCATACCCACACGTGCGCCACCTTCGATTGCCATATTACACACCGTCATACGACCTTCGATCGACATATCACGGAACACTTGACCACCAAATTCGATGGCATGACCTGTACCACCTGCAGTACCAATTTTACCGATAATGGCTAAAACCACGTCTTTCGGTGTTACGCCCTGACCCAATTGACCATCAACACGTACCAACATGTTTTTCATCTTCTTTTGAACCAAGCATTGGGTCGCCAATACATGCTCCACTTCAGATGTACCAATCCCGTGTGCTAAACAGCCAAATGCACCATGTGTTGCCGTATGAGAATCTCCACAGACCACCGTCATGCCCGGTAAAGTCAAACCTTGCTCGGGCCCCACCACATGTGCAATGCCTTGACGCACATCATTAATGTCAAACTGCACCACATTAAAGGCTTTACAGTTGTCATCTAAGGTTTGAACTTGGATACGTGAAGTATCATCTTCAATACCTGCAATTCCTTCTGAACGCTCTTTGGTCGATGTGGGAACATTATGATCGGGGGTTGCCACATTCGCACTTAAACGCCATGGTTTACGACCCGCTAGTTGTAAACCTTCAAAGGCTTGCGGGGAAGTCACTTCATGTAATAAATGACGGTCGATATAGAGTAAAGCCGAGCCATCGTCACGTTGTTTTACTAAGTGGTCATCCCACAATTTGTCATACAATGTTTTTGCTTGTTGGTTTTCGCCTGCCATGTCGATTGACTCCACTGGACTGGGTAATTCTTTCATTAAAATCGATTATAACGACGATTTCACATAAATCTAATTTATCATTTTTATTAATTTAAAAACTTTTTGGAATTATTTTAAATTCATACCTCTTTGTTTCAATCCCTTTAATTGCAAGCCCTCACTGCTGGTTTTAATCCAAGCGTTATACGCCTATTTATCAACCTATTGTAGACCTCGCAGTATATTTCCTAGCTCAGCCATACAAGGTTTATCTCCTCTATTTAGGCTGATGCTTTTTGAAGCTCCCTCCGTTTATCTGAAGAGAAGGACAGCGACCTATTCCTAGACAAAAGAGTAAAATCTACAGAAGCTTGTTTTCTCAAGTCAAACATTCCAAACAATCGACTGCATCGCCTCGCATTCAAAAACCCAATCACGAGCAATTAAAATTTCATTTTGACTTTATTAATGATAATAATTACTATTTACAAATGAAAGACATTATTGAGAGGGTATTTATCATGGCGAACATTCAGAAATTTGTAGCAAACAATCAGCGCATATTCAAAAAAACCCTAAGCTATTACATCATGCACATAACCGTGGCCATGATTGTGGCTTATTTTGTCACAGGTAACTTATGGATGGCGGTCACCCTCAGTTTATTAGAACCAACCGTGCAAGCCTTCGCATTCTTTTTCCATGAACGTATTTGGGAGAAAAAGAACCGTACAACCGAAGAAAATATTCCCGCTTAAGCCTTTATATCAAGCGCCCTCTCAACTCTCCAAAAGATCACATCAAGTGATCTTTTTTTATTTTAGTCCAGACCAAATAACCTACCGTTCATTTTAAAGATCGCAATTCATATAAAATTATTTTATAATTTAATTATACTTTCATAACTAGATTATCCTTATGAATCTTGCAGCCTTCGAAGCTTTTGTAAAAGTCATGGAAACCGGCTCTATTTCTTTAGCCGCAGATCAACTCTTCATTACGCAACCTGCTGTAACCAAACGTATTCATAGTTTAGAAGAATATTTTGGTGTGAAACTGTTTGAATCTGCTGGTCGTGGTGTACAAGCCACGCATGCCGCACATTCATTGCTGCCTAAAGTTAAAAACTGGCTAAATGAACTGGGTGACATTCATCACACCTTGAGTCATGAACAAGGCATGGTCCAAGGCAAACTCAAAATTGGCACCAGTCATCATATTGGTTTACATCACTTACCGAGCCATTTACGTAGCTATGTGCAAAGCTTTCCAAATGTCACCTTAGATGTGCACTTTGTCGACTCCGAGCAAGCGCATGAAAAAGTACTGGCTGGCGACTTAGAATTGGCTTTTTTAACGCTTCCACCCAAACTCGATGAACGTTTGCAGTACGTCACCATTTGGGAAGATCCTTTAGTTTTTGTAGCAGCACCATTTCATCCGTTGGCACAAATGCAAAACCTACAACTCGAAGACCTGATTCAGTACCCAAGTTTATTGCCTGCATCACAAACCTATACCAGCCAAATCACCCTAGCAGAGTTTGAAAAACAAGGGCTGAAACCTAAAATCACCATGAGCAATAATCCACTCGAGTCGATTCGTATGTTGGCATCGATTGGACTGGGTTGGTCAGTGCTTCCAAAAACGATGATTAACCAAGACCTACAGCAGTTGAATGTGAAGTTCGAAATGAACCGTCAACTTGGTATGGTTTGGCATCCGGGCAGAACCCAATCTCGTGCGGTGCAAGAACTGATTGCAATGATGAACTAAGCTTTGCAAGCATAAAAAAACCATCCACAAGGATGGTTTTTTATTTTGAGCGAGCGAATTAAGACGCACTTATGGCCAGTGCAATGAGCCCAAGCCAAATCACCAGCAAGATCGAACCTGCTATGAGATTTGTACCCCCACGATTTTCTAATTCCGTATTGACGTTGCTATTTCCAAATTGGCGAATTTTGGCAATCTGCTGATCGACATGATGCTTATACAAGGTATTCCCAAACATTCCAAAGGCTACGGCCAAGCCGATATTTGCACCAGAACTTTCAATCCCCAAAAGTATTTCAACCATCCCTATCGCCACAATCAAACCAATGGCCATAAAGCCATAACTGTACATTTTTCGATAAAACAACCAGACCACGCCTAAGAAAAAAGCGGCAATATTAAAGCCTGCATATTGTTTCTTTGGCGTGATTTTTTCAAATTGAGCTTGATAGTAAGACTCATATTTCGCACCGATAAACAGGGCACGATCTTGTTCTAATTGATTAACTGAAGCTACAGAATCTAAAGACGTAGAGTCAGAAAAAGCTTGATGATCGAAAGACATAAATTTCTACTTTTATCTTATTTTTATAAAGAGAGGCAAAGCTTCGACGCTCAGCCTCTTTGAGTTCTACTTATTTTTGGATCAGTGAATCTTCATGCAGGGATTCATTCAGCTGATCTACAATAATAGCCCACTCACCATCCGATTTAATTTTTTCTGCCAAAAACTGACGCTGCGCTTCAGTCCAATACTCTGCGTCAACAATCGTGGTTTGTGCATTGAGCTGATGCGTTACAATAAACAACGCGATGGCCTCTTCACTCGCATCTAAACCGAGTTGCTCAAACAGGTGGGTCATTCTTGGTCGTACACTCATATTTTTCTCCACGCTTATGTTCTAATTTTTCATAGTCAAAATAGTTCTAACCAAGGTTCAACATAGCATATTTGGTTAATTTTCCAAGATCAGCCCACCTCTAGCCCGATATTTTATTATCACTGTACGCACTTTTCATTTTTGACGTCGATGCCTTTCAAATAAAAAAGGCTGCCCGAAAGCAGCCTTTTCAAATAACTAAAGACAGATACTTAAATCGACCAGTCTTGGATTTCCCATGCCTGCTCTTTAGCCAATGCTTCTAGGCGGTCATCTGGATTGACGGCAATGGCATGGTCAGCGTATTCCAGTAAAAAACGATCATTGATGGAATCTGAATACGCCCAAGACTCGCTGACATCACGCCCTGCAAGCCATTGATCTAAACGCGTCAATTTGCCTTTTTGATAGCATGGTGTATTGATCACTTTGCCCGTGTATTTACCCTCAACCACTTCAGCATTGGTCGCAATAATTTCACTAATCCCAAATTCACGAAAAATTGGTGCCGTTATAAAATCAGAGGTTGCGGTAATGCCAACCAAAGCATGTCCAGCATCGCGGTGTTTTTCAATGGCGGCAAAACCTTCGGGACGCATTTGCGGGCGAATCACTTTGTGCATGAACAGTTCATGCAGTTCAGTAAGGTAGGCATTGTCATGTTGAGTTAAAAATTCAAATACAAATTCATTATAGGCAATCGGGTCGAGCTGCCCTGCTTTGTAGTCTTCATAAAATTTATCGTTCATGGCGCGATGGTGAACTGGATCGACCAAGCCTTCATTCACCAAAAACTCTCCCCAAGAATGATCTGAATCGGTGTTTAACAAGGTGTGATCGAGATCAAATAGCGCCAATTTCATGAAAATACTCGTAAAAACTGAAATTTAAGAAAAAATTTGTAAATCTATCTCCGCTAGTCGATAGAAATTCGTTAAGATCATAGCAATTTTAACATTTTTAAACTTTGCTTTTTTCGAGTTGGATACAGAAATAAAAATCCCCGATCGCAAAGTCATAAATTACACAATATTTAGGTAGCCAAATGATCGATTCGGAAGGTTTCCGACCCAATGTCGGGATCATTTTGGCAAACGAGTTTGGACAAGTTTTATGGGCAAAACGCATTGGACACAATGCTTGGCAATTTCCACAAGGAGGTATCCAATATGGAGAAACCCCTGAACAGGCACTTTATCGTGAGCTGAGAGAAGAAGTTGGCTTACTGCCCGAACACGTCCAAATTGTAGCGCAAACTAAAGGTTGGCTGCGTTATCGTTTGCCGCACCGATACATTCGTACAGATTCTGATCCCGTATGTATTGGACAAAAACAAAAGTGGTTTTTACTCAAACTCACTGCTCCCGCTCAGAATATTCGTTTGAATTTGTCTGATCCGCCTGAGTTTGACCAATGGCAGTGGGTCAGTTATTGGTACCCACTGGGGCAAGTTGTGAATTTTAAACGCGATGTATACCGCAAAGCGATGGTGGAGCTGTGCAATCAGCTCCCTCAAAAAAAGCCTTAAAAAATCTAGACGTCCTACAGATTTTTTAAGGATCTCTTGTTATAAATAAGTTGGACGCACATTATTTTTGGAGTAGACGCGATGTCGAATATGCAACTGGATACCCTTCGACGCATTGTACAAGAAATCAATGCGTCCACCAGTTTGCATGAATCACTCGACATTATGGTCAACCATGTGGCGGAAGCCATGCATGTTGATGTTTGCTCCATCTATTTACTCGACGAACGCAATCAACGTTATTTGTTGATGGCATCGAAAGGTTTGAACCCCGATTCGGTCGGCCATGTTTCACTGCATACCAGTGAAGGCTTGGTCGGTTTGGTGGGGCAACGTGAAGAAATCGTCAACCTTGACAATGCACCGAAACATGAACGTTTTATGTACTTACCTGAAACAGGTGAGGAAATTTATAACTCGTTCCTCGGTGTACCGGTCATGTACCGTCGTAAAGTGATGGGCGTACTTGTGGTGCAAAACAAAGAGTCGCAAGACTTTAGTGAAGCCGCAGAATCTTTCCTCGTCACGCTCTGTGCTCAGCTTTCAGGGGTCATTGCGCATGCGCATGCGGTGGGCAATATCGATGTTTTTCGTAAACCGAGTAATTTACCCGCTTACAAAACCTTCCAAGGTGTCCCGGGTTCAGGTGGAATTGCATTAGGCCGTGCTGTCATTCTCTATCCCCCTGCGGATTTGGCCGCTGTCCCTGACCGTGAAGCCGATGACATCAGTGAAGAGTTAGAGCTGCTGGATCGTGCTCTCACCTCTGTGCGTGATGAAATCAAATCACTTGATGACAAAATGCAAGATGCCCTCATGGCGGAAGAGCGCGCCTTGTTTAGCGTGTTCTTACGCATGTTGGATGAAAATGCGCTGCCAGCGGAAATTAAAGAACAAATTCGTGATGGTAACTGGGCACAAGGTGCGGTGCGTATCGTCATCGACAATCACATCGATCTGTTTGAACAGATGGAAGATGACTATCTCCGTGAACGTGCCGCGGACTTAAAAGATCTCGGACGACGGATTTTGGCTTATTTACAAGAAGCTGACTCCAGCCACCGTGAACTCACCGATGAAAGTATTCTGATTGGGGAAGAAATCTCAACCGCAGCCTTGGTAGAACTGCCAGTCGATAAAATTGCAGCCATCGTAACCACCGAAGGCGCCATGAACTCGCATATGGTGATTGTGGCTCGCGCACTCGGTATTCCAACCGTGGTCGGCGTCACTGAACTGCCGATTAATACCCTCGATGATGTGGAAATGATCGTCGATGCGCACCAAGGGCGTGTGTTTATTAATCCACCTCGTCGTTTACGTAGTCGCTATAAAGAAATTCAAAAAGAAGAAGAACAAATAGCCAAAGATTTAAAACAGTATGAAACCAAAGACGCCATCACTCCTGATGGTGTGGCAGTCAAACTGTTCGTCAATACTGGCCTGATGATTGATGTAGTCCGTGGTGTACAACGCGGCGCCAAAGGCGTTGGTCTATATCGCTCTGAAATTCCGTTCATGTTGCGTGATCGCTTCCCGGGTGAAGAAGAACAGCGTGCGATTTATCGTCAACAGTTGAGTCACTTCGCCAACAAACCTGTGGTGATGCGTACCCTCGATATCGGTGCCGATAAAGACTTGCCTTATTTCTCAATTGAGGAAGAAAACTCAGCTCTCGGCTGGCGCGGTATTCGCTTTACGCTCGACCACCCTGAAATTTTTTCTTCGCAGATCCGCGCCATGCTGAAAGCCAGTATTGGTCTCAATAACCTACACATTCTACTGCCGATGGTAACCAGTGTCAGCGAAGTAGAAGAAGCGTTGTATTTACTGGAGCGGGACTGGGTCGCGGTACAAGAAGAAGAACAGGTCAAAATCACTAAACCAAAAATCGGGATCATGGTCGAAGTACCAAGTGTCTTATTGCAGATTGAAGAGTTTGCAGAGTTGGTTGACTTTTTCTCAGTGGGTTCAAACGACTTGACACAATACTTACTGGCCGTTGACCGTAATAATCCACGGGTTGCTAATGTCTACTCACATTTCCACCCTGCAGTTTTACGTGCGCTCACCCGCTTAGTTAAAGAGTGTCATAAGTACAACAAACCGGTCAGTATTTGTGGGGAAATGGCGGGCGATCCTTTGTCTGCGATCTTACTGATGGCAATGGGCTTCAATACCCTATCAATGAGCTCAAGTAACATTCTGCGTGTACGCAAAGCCATTTGTCATGTCCCAATGCCAGATGCGGTCGAATTGTTAGAACGTGCCTTGAAAATGAGTAATCCACTCATTGTGAAAAGTCAAATGGAATATTATTTTAAAACACATGGTTTGGCCGATATGGTCAAATCCGCAACACGTATCGTGACGGCTTAAAGGTCTTTAAACCCAAAGAACGGACATTAAAAAAGGGAGATAATCATCTGAATATCTCCCTTTTTTGTGCTTGTCATAGCCTCGTTTTGCATTTTTCTTTCGGTCTACAAAGACTTGGCTTTGGTTAACTTCATGCATATGTTTAGCCACAAAGTTGTGAATCACAACTTTTGGCTCAGCTTTCTTCTTTGCCATTTTTTTCACCTTATTGATGTGATCATCTCACTGATGATGCGGTAGAAATTTTACGCCTTTTTGAACGTATTACAAGTGATTTTGGCTAGGCCTATGTCCCCCAACTCATGCGCTATTTTCCAATTCAATTACAGGTTATGGCAATGCTTTATTTTGCACTGCCTTTGATCCATATGCTTAAAATGTCGCTTAGACATAAAACTGTTCTAACAATAAAATCATCGCAATCAACATCATCAATGCCCCTGACACTCGACTGACCACCCTAGCAGCCTGTGGACGCGCTCCCAAAACTTTTTGCGCACTAAATCCAACCAAGAAATAAACAGCCGCGCAACTCATGAGGTGAATTCCCGCCAATAAAACAATTTGAGAGGTGGGCGACAAAGCCGCTTGCGGGTCGATAAAGGGCGGCAATAAAGCCAAAAATAACAGCAGGACTTTCGGATTTAAGCCACTTAAATAAACGCCTCGAATGTACCATGACTTTGACGATGCGATGGCAACCTGATCACTACTAATACTCGCAGGGCGCATCGATAGGCTCAGCCCCATCCACAGCAAATAAACAGCCCCAACACCCGTGAGTACTTGAAGCAATACGGGCTGACTGGTCACCAATGTCCCTACACCCGCCGCAACAATCAGTGCCGCCATCAAATGCCCAGTTAATAACCCGGTCACCGCAGGCAAGACTCTTTTGCCCTGTATTCCGGATGAAATGGCATAAGCCCAATCTATACCTGGGGTCATCACAAACAGGATCGAAACACCCCAAAATGCAATTAAAATATTCAGTGACATCCCTTTACTCTCTTATCTATCATCATTTTGAGGTTTAACCCAATTAACAAATGATCTGCATCAAATAATTTTGAAAGGATATCCTTTAGGCTCTAAAATGTGCTTTCAAATATTTGTGTAATAACACCTAAAAAGGGGAGATTCTTCCACATGGATAAAATTGATAAGAAGATTCTTGCTGAACTACAAGCCGATGGTCGTTTATCTGTTACGGAGTTGGCCCATAAAGTCGGGCTTAGTCTCTCCCCCTGTCACCGCAGAGTCAAAGCCTTAGAAAATGCAGGTATTATCAAAGGCTATCGCGCACAGTTAGATATTTCCCAACTCGGCTTGAATTTCTCCACCATTGTTTTTGTGACGCTCAAAAATGGCGATAAAGATTCGGTGCTGAGTCTTGAAGAAGCGATTCTTAAGGTTCCTCAAATTGTGAAAGCGCAGCGACTTTTTGGCGACCCCGACTACTTGCTGCATGTCGTGACCTATGACTTGGAAAGCTATCAAAAACTCTATGATGAGCACTTGTCAGCACTGCCAAATGTGCAACGTCTCATCTCCACCATGGTGATGAAAAATATTATTTCTAATCGTAGCGTTTTGTTCTAAAAGAACACGTTCTAGGGGTAGCTAAACATCTGCAATTGATCTGTCTTGTTATGGATGACATCGTGATTTCACGCAGATCTGTCCTGCTCTGAATTAAGAAACCTTTGTTACTGAGTGATGTTCAGCAAAATTAAGGAGCCTCGTTTCAATAAAAAGAAAGTGGCTAGAACATATTCTAAATTGAAGCGTGAATCATATTATTTCTCACCATTTTTTTGTTTGCTTCCCGTGATAAAAGCGCTAGATTAAATCTTAATCACCTACAAAATAAGAGCATCATCATGCCACTCGAAAAAGACAAAGATGCAACCATTGTAGTCAAAGATACACCTGACCAAGAAAAGTATGAGTTTCTGAAAGAAAAAATTCGTTATAAGCAAGCCTTGCGCGAAAACTCCAAAAAAATTGACCACCAAAAAGTCCGCTTGAATATCCAAGCGGATGCACTTCCAAGCAAAACCTTTTTTATTATGAATGCCTTGGCTGCTGTCATTGCAGGCTATGGACTGCTGTCTAACTCGGCTGCGGTAGTGATTGGCGCGATGTTGGTTGCCATGATGCTGGGGCCAATTTCAGGTATTGCCTTGGCTTTAATTGATAACCGATGGCTGCTGTTTAAAACCGCGTTGTCGACCTTGTTACTTGGCGTTGCCATGATTTATAGCATTGGGATCATTTTAGGGCTGGTGAACTATGACCTGCCCATGACCAATGAAATTTTATCGCGCACGCAGCCAACCATTTTAGATTTGATGATCGCTTTAGCGGGAGGGGCCGCAGGCGCCTTTGCCTCAGTATCCCCTCGCCTGTCTGTGGCTGTGGTGGGCGTCGCCGTTGCGACAGCCTTAGTTCCGCCGTTGGTGGCCAGCGGGATTTTATTTGCGCATATGGAATGGAAAAACTCAGCCAATGCATTTTTACTGGCGGTGACCAACATCTTCGCCATTCAGATTAGCTCATCTTTAGTCCTTTGGATTGCAGGCTTTAGACGGGGTTCGACCGAAGAAGTGCAGAGTAGTGTCAAAGAATTTCTCAAACGTAATGCTGTTAGCCTAATGTTCTTGGCGCTTTTAGGGATTTATCTCTCACTCAACTTTTATGCGCTGCTCAATACACGGCTGTACGAAAGCAGTACCGAAGCGACCATTAGCACAGAACTCAACCATGCCAATAATATTATTGATACCATCCAATACGATAAAAAAGAGGGTTTCACTTTAGTCCGTGTCTCTATCCGTGGAGATATTCCGCCTAGCCCATCGCAAATTGCAGCGCTCAATCAAAAGCTATTGCCAGACTTGAACGATAACCCAAGCATTGTTCAAGTCCGCTTTATTCCGATTGATATTATTCAGGCTGAAGACAGCCCCAACGTCAAACTCGAACAAGATGAAGCGCAAAAGCTTTCAGTACAATAATGAGCTTTAAGCTGCCAATGCTCTATGCAGCAGTCGTTCTACGTCGGGTTGTTTCATCTCAAGCATCCCGACAACCCGACCATGAAATGGACTATAACGGCTTTGAATAAAGCCATCAGCCACATAGTTGGGTGCATGCCGTTTCAGTAGGACTGCTTGTGCCAAAATCACCAAACGGCTGACCAAACTGCGCCCCATAAATTGTAGTTCTTCAGGTGCCTGCTGGAACAACTGAAATAGATTTTGCAGCTCTTGCTTTAAATGTTCATCTTGCATAGCCGTGGCAGCCAAATCTTGAAACAGGATGTCAATCGACTCTACATCACGGCTGATGGCTCGTAATACATCCAAACACATGACATTGCCTGAACCTTCCCAAATGGTATTGACCGGGGCTTCTTTAAAAATACGTGCCATGATGCCGTTGTCGACATAGCCATTGCCGCCAAAAACCTCCATCATTTCCCCTGTCAGCTCAACCGCACGTTTACATATCCAGAACTTCGATGCTGGGGTCATAATACGTTTCCACGCTACAGACAATGCGTCATCCGCTTCATAGCAATGTGCAAGATGGAAACTGAGTTGCATCGCCGCTTCCGTTTCTAAGGCTAAATCTGCCAATACCGCTTGCATCAAAGGCTGCTGTGCTAAGTGTTTGCCAAAAGCTTTGCGCTGACGGGTATAAGCAATACATTGCACCAAGGCTTGCCTAAGCATGGCAGTACTGCCCACGGAACAGGTCAGACGGGTGTAATTCGCCATCTCAATAATGGTGGGAATACCACGTCCCGCTTCCCCAATCATAATGCCCCACGCCTCTTTAAATTCGACTTCTGAGCTGGAGTTGCTACGGTTGCCCACTTTGTCTTTTAAGCGTTGTACATGAATTGGGTTCTTAGTTCCATCCTCTCGCCAACGTGGCACAAAGAAACAGGCCAAACCATCTTGTTCCGTCTTTGCCACCACCAAATGTGCATCACACATCGGTGCAGAGAAAAACCATTTATGCCCTGTGAGCAAATAAACGTGTCCACGCCCCGACTCTGCGACAGGTACTGCAATGGTTTCATTGGCACGTACATCCGAACCGCCTTGTTTCTCAGTCATGCCCATCCCTAGCCAAATTGATTTTTTCTGGCTGATGGGCACATCACGTTCATCGTATTCAGTCGAAAGTAACTTATCGCCAATTTTGGCCCACAGTTCAGGTTCACGTTGAATCAGTGGAATACTGCCCAAAGTCATCGAGTTTGGGCACAAGTTTCCACACTCCACCTGCCCTGCCAAATAAAAACGCGCTGCCCACTCGACCCATTTTGAGGATGAATTCGGATGATTAAACGGATGTGCATGGGTATCGAACTGACGGTTCAGTCCCATCCATTTATGCCATGCAGGGTGAAACTCGATAAAGTCTTTACGGCGTCCGCGCGCATCAAAGGCATGTAATATGGGCGTATGCCTATTGGCGAGATCAGCATAATCATAATATTCCGCCGAACCAATTACTTTACCCATCTCTGTGAGTCTTGCCTGATCCTGACTGCCATAACGGGCCAATATTTCTTGTAAAACGATATCAGTTTCAAACAGATTGTAATTTTCCAGTTCATCAAACTGATTGCTGATTTGATGGGTCATCCATGTCGTATTCATATCACTTTGCTCTTGTTATGCTGTGCTTTTCATTTCAGTATAGAGAAAAATTGAGTCTGCCATGTTCAGCTTTGTGCTATGAAGAATCCTGAGATCCAAGTCCGTCGTAGACCGCGCCAATCACGAGCAAAAATCACCCAAGAAGCTTTGCAAGAAAGTTTTGTTCGGCTTTTGCATGAGCGTCATGCACATGAAATTACCATTAGGGAAATTACCGATGTGGCAGGTGTCGGTTTAGGGACTTTTTATGAGTACTTTTCAAAGAAGGAAGATTTGGTTGCATTAACCATTCATCAGCACGTAAAAACCAATGCGGAGCAACTAAAAAGTTATGCACAAAGCCTGATAGAGTTATCCACAAAATCAACTTTTGAAGACTATTTACAACAAATTATTCACTTTCAGCTCAAACAGATTCAGACTCGACAGTTTCTCTGGGCGCAGACTTTTTTGCTGGAACGGCAGGTTTCAAACATTGAAAGCTATCGAAAAAGTTATGAAATGATGGTGCAAATGTGGCGCAGTATCCTTGAGCCTTATGTTGATGATGCAGAGCAACTCCTGCAATTGAGTTTAAATCTGCAGCGGGTATGTTATGGCTTTGTGTCGCAGACTTTGCTGGTCGAGCCAGAGTTTGATGAGTGGTATCAACTTGAAAAGGATATCCATCAAAGTCTGGTGAAACTTAATTTTTAATAAAAATAAGCTTTCTATTCATTTTCGCGCTTACATTTAAATTATAGGTGTTTGATATATAAAATAATACTAAGCCATGATTCGTATAAGCTCTATTATGTTAAATTGAAGTTTTAGTCGCTAAAGATTTGGAAAGCGAATTTTTGTTTCAGCTTTTCTAATTTCATTACTGGTAAAAGAAATAGTTGTTCCTAGTGAATAGGCATAGATTCCTTGAATAGAATCATTAGATGATTCATATGAGATATAGAATCCGTTATCAACTCTATTCACCCATTCGAAATTCATTTTATATTTTTCAAATAGAAATTCGATAATTTTCTTTTTTAACTCTATATCATTTGTATTAATATCATAAGCGATGCAATGAAGTTTACCTTGCCATTCTTGAAGTGAAATAGGCCCAACTGGGGTTGCCAATATATACCAGTTTGATTCTTTGATGAAATTCACGTTTGGAGTATGTTTTTCTAAATTGAATTTAGTCTGAATAGTTGAAAAATCTGAACCAATTTCAAATATAAACGGTTTTAGGACTTTATCCTGATTCAGTGTATTGGTTTCTGCATGCAATAAATTATTAGTAAAAAGTGAAATGAAAGCCATCAAGATAAAAAAAGCGTTTGACATAAGTAATTCTAAATTTAAGTTTTCATAAAATTAACACAATACACGTTATACGAACCCAAACTTATAAATCAAATAATATCAGCACCTTATGATCTATAAAAAAACCGCTCTTTCGAGCGGTTTTTTATTCTAGTGAAAACTACTTCACATCAAAACGGTCTGCATTCATTACTTTCATCCAAGCGGCAACAAAGTCTTTTACAAACTTCTCTTTGTTGTCATCTTGCGCATACACTTCTGCATATGAACGTAAAATCGAGTTTGAACCAAACACTAAATCTACACGTGTCGCCGTCCATTTGGTTGCCCCTGTCGCACGATCTACAATTTCATAACGGTTTTTACCCACGGGTTTCCAGTTATATTTCATATCCGTTAAGTTCACAAAGAAGTCATTGCTGAGTACCCCCACACGAGCCGTCAACACGCCTTCTGGTGTACCTGCATAGTTTGTGTCGAGTACACGCATACCACCAACCAATACCGTCATTTCAGGCGCAGTTAAACCGAGTAATTGTGCACGGTCTAACAACATTTCTTCAGGCTGTACGCTGTAATCTTCTTTGACCCAATTACGGAAACCATCATGCTTAGGCAATAAGTCTTCAAAAGAATAGACATCAGTTTGCTCTTGAGTCGCATCACCTCGCCCTGCAAGGAACGGAACTTTGATATTCACACCCGCAGCATGCGCCGCTTTTTCAACAGCTGCCGTACCACCCAATACGATGAGGTCTGCAATGCTGACTTTTTTTGCCAGACCCGCCTGAATTTCTTCAAGCTTCGCCAAAACTTTAGCTAAACGTTCAGGCTCATTGCCCACCCAGTCTTTTTGTGGCGCAAGACGGATACGCGCCCCATTGGCACCACCACGGTAGTCTGAACCACGGAAAGTCCGAGCACTGTCCCAAGCGGTATTGATCAGTTCAACCGAAGTTAAACCACTATTTAGCAACTTCGCTTTTAAGTCTTCAATTTCTGCTTCAGACAAAACATAATCGACCGATGGAATTGGGTCTTGCCAGATCAAATCGTCATTCGGCACATCTGCGCCTAAATAGCGGGATTTTGGTCCCATGTCACGGTGAGTCAGCTTGTACCAAGCACGCGCAAAAACTTCAGACAAGTAAGCTGGATCTGCATAAAAACGCTCTGAAATTTTGCGGTATTCAGGGTCCATTTTCAGCGCCATATCAGCATCAGTCATCATTGGGTTGCGGCGTACATTCAGGTTATGTGCATCAACAGGTTTATCTTCCTCTTTGATGTTAATCGGTTCCCATTGTTTCGCACCCGCAGGACTGGTGGCTTTTTCCCATTCATAAGTGAACAGCAGATAGAAAAACTCATTATCCCATTTGGTCGGGTGTGTGGTCCAAGCCCCTTCTAAACCACTGACCATGGTATTCGCGCCATTACCTGTACCTTCTGAGTTATGCCAACCGAGACCTTGGAACTCCACGTCAGCGCTTTCGACATCTGCCCCTAAGTTTTCGGCTTTACCATTCCCGTGCGCTTTACCTACGGTGTGACCACCCGCAGTGAGTGCGACAGTTTCTTCATCATCCATGCCCATACGGTCAAAAGTGACACGCATGTCTTGTGCAGTACGAAGGGGATCTTGGACGCCATCAACCCCTTCTGGATTGACATAAATTAAACCCATTTGTACCGCAGCTAATGGATTTTCAAGCGATTTACGGTCTTGGTCATTGGCATAACGGTTTGCCGTTGGTGCCAGCCATTGACGCTCTTCGCCCCAATAAATGTCTTTTTCGGGTGCCCAAATATCTAGACGACCACCACCGAAACCAAAGGTTTTCAGACCTGCTTCTTCATAAGCTACGGTCCCTGCAAGAACGATTAAATCGCCCCATGAAATTTTGTTGCCATATTTACGTTTGACTGGCCAAAGCAGGCGACGGCCTTTATCGGTGTTGACGTTATCAGGCCAACTGTTGAGGGGTGCAAAACGTTGGTTCCCTGTGTTAGCGCCGCCACGTCCATCTTGTTTACGGTAAGAACCCGCCAAGTGCCATGCGGTACGCACAAACATCCCAATGTAACTGCCATAGTCAGATGGCCACCATTCTTGGCTGCTGTTGATGAGTTCACGAAGATCTTGTTTCACCGCTTCTAAATCCAATGATTTGAATGCGGCTGCATAGTCAAAATCAGGATCCATCGGGTTGGTTTTTTTATCGTGTTGCGACAGGATGTCGAGATTGAGCGCATTGGGCCACCAATCAGAATTATTGGTGCTGGCTAAACTCGTTTGTCCACCATCTTTTTGGTGAAATGGACAACCTGATGCTTGCATATTCTGTGTCATGTCGAGCTCCAAATTTGATCATCAAATTATGATTATCATGAACCGTTTAAAGTAATTATTACTGTTCTAACATAGCCCCTTTTGATGACAATCAAAAGCGAGTTTTACGAATAAAAACAATCGGATTCTTCTATGTAAATATTTAAGAAAAAAAGAATTTTAATTTTTCAACAAGATAAGATCCGATGAAAACACAGCAGAAAGAAAGGCTTTTTATACAAGGTTAATGGGCATTTTTAATTGAGTTTATCGATTAAAACTTAAACAAGCCTTAGTAGCAATGAACGCGGCTCAGATTGAGTAAAAATCAAACTAGCAGAGAGACATACTTTCAGTTTTTAGATTTTATTTGAAAGATATTTTAGTGATGTCGTTATGCTCTTGGTGATGACTGTTTTGCCAGCCATCACCTGATCTTACATCTAAAGCATCAATTACACGCTTAAACGTCGACCTTCTCTTAAACAGACAAATGGATTCATCAGCTTCGAGCTATTTTTCATTGCCACTTTTAAGTCAATTTCAGGTTGTTCACGACTTTCATCGGTCAGCTGAAAGGTACGATAGTGAATGGCCATCGAGCATTTGGCATGCAGGTCTTTATGCGCTTGAAAAGCATCTTGCGGATTCATATGCATATAGCGCATCAGCTCACGCGGTTCATACGCCCCGATGGGCAGTAATGCAATTCGCGGTGCGCCAAAACGTTGATGCAGCTCTTTAAAGTGCGGTGAATAACCTGTATCCCCAGCAAAATAAGCATAGTCAGCGCCACAGTGAACACTAAACCCGCCCCATAACGCACGATTTTGATCGCGCAGACCACGGCCAGAACCATGCTGTGCTGGGGTATAGACCAGTTTTAAGTCATGCAGACGTGCCGACTGCCACCAATCCATTTCCAATACTTGTAAGTGCTTGGGTAAATACCATCCATTGCCCAAACCCGTATAAATGGGCATGGCGAAACGCTCATACAACCAGTTCAGACTGGCAATATCCATATGGTCATAGTGGTTGTGGCTCAAAAGCACTGCATGGATGGTCGGTAAATCTTCCAAGGCAATGCCAGCAGGCATAACACGGCGAGGTCCCCGCCCTTGCTTCGGACTGACATGTTCCGCCCACACAGGATCGGTCAACAAGTTATACGGCCCAATCTGCAGTAATACCGTGGCATGACCCACAAACCACACCTGCCAATCATTTAAATCGGCATGGGGCCGATCTTGCGGCAGGCTTTTTTTATCGGCATGAAAGTGCGCATACTCTTGCGCCACATCCACATTCCATGTCGAGGATTTACGCTTAATCAACCATTTCAGCAAGTCGCCTCGGCTACGGCCCTCAGGTCGACGAACCGAATTGACAAAGCGAGTCCCGTTATAATGGTCGGAGTGTAGAAACTGAAATTCGGGCTGCCGCCATGTATGGGACATGGTATTTTCAGTCGGAATTTGATAATGGAGTTCAGTTGATTTTGGCTTCATTTAACGTCGTTATCTTTATTGCAATACACCAGTAACAGGACCAGTTTTGAAAACTGACCTCTACCTTAACCTATTCCAAGCGTCCTTGCATTCGCTCTAACCACACTTTTTTTGATTGTGGCTTCACAAAGAGTGCCACAATCTCAGGATGATTTTGTTTAATTTTTGCTTCAATTCGATTGACACATGCTTCTATCTCATCGGTAGTGAGGTGATCTTCAAACTCCACACTCAACGAGGCTAAAACCTGTTTGGCGCCCATTTGCTCTGTCAGTAAACCGTTGGCCGACAATACACCTTCATCCTCTTGGGCAATTTTTAAGATATTTTGCCGTACATGCAGGTCTGCGGTTTCACCAAGCAATAAACCTTTGGTTTCTCGTGCCAGTAGAAAAGCAGATACCGCCAGAACCAGTCCAATCAGAATGGACGCCACCCCATCCAGTGCAGGCATATTTAAACGATGCGCCAAATAAATACCCAGAAAGGCAATCAATAGACCAATTAACGCAGCGGAATCTTCAAACAGAACGGTAAACGTGGTTGGGTCTTTACTGCGTCGAAAAGCTTCGAAATAACCCTGCTGACCTTTGGCTTTACGAAACACTTTCAGAGCAACACACCATGAAGTCCCTTCACTTATGAATGCAAAGCCAAGCACAACATAATTGATGGTCGGATTTAAAATCGGTTCAGGATGCAAAATGTGCATGATCCCATTGTACATAGACACCAATGCCCCTAAGGCAAAGACCATGAGGGACACAATGAAGGCCCAAAAATACAGCTCTCGCCCGTAGCCAAAAGGATGATTAAAATTGGCAGGTTTATTCGACTTCTTCAGTCCATATAACAGTAAAATTTCGTTTAAGGTATCTACAACAGAATGAATCGCTTCACTCAACATGGCAGAGCTGTTGGTCAGATAAGCCGCAATAAACTTTACCAGCGCAATGGCTAAATTACCCAACAGCGCGGCATAGACCACCAGCTTATTTGAATCTGCCATATCGATTTTTAGCCCATATGTTCAATTAAATTATATTTATGTTTTTTATCATATCCAATTTCAGCAAAACGCAATTGTATTTTTATGTAGTTCACCTCACCCGATTTTCAGGTGATTGGAATGAACTATTTTCAATATTTAATTAATACCTTTTAGCAATTATTAAACCAGTTATTTCATATACGAAAGTCTCAAAAACCAACCCAAGATCATTTATTTTCTAAATAATTGAATCATCTTCACGGCATCATTGTTTATCGATTATACTTTACCGCAGTCATGGTAAGACATTTTTTGGATTAGTCAGTGGGTTATTTATATGGAACTTAGACACCTTCGCTATTTCATTACTGTTGCTGAAGAACTGAACTTTAGTAAAGCAGCACTGAAACTTTATACCGCCCAACCCTCTTTAAGTCAGCAAATCAAAGACCTTGAAGAAGATGTCGGCGTACAGTTACTGTATCGAACCAAGCGAAAAGTTGAACTCACAGAAGAAGGCGCTGTTTTTCTTGAACAAGCGCGTCTCACCTTGGCTCAGGCAGATAAAGCGGTCGCTATGGCACGCCAAGTGTCGCAAGCCAAACAGCAGATGCTGCGCATTGGTTTTGTCCCTGTTGCGGAAATGAAAATCTTTCCTTATGTACTGCCCAATTTACGAGTACAAAACCCAGAGTTAAAAATTGAGTTATTCAGTATGAACAATACTGAGCAACTACGTTTGCTGAAAAAAGGTGAATTGGACATTAGCTTTACACGAAATAATGTCCATAGTGATGAAATCGAAAGCCAGTTTGTACTGCGTGAACCACTCATTTTCCTATTGCCGAAAGACCATCCTTTGGCCCAATACGAGCGAATTCCTGTTAAAGCATTAGATGGCATTGATTTTATTATTCCCGCAGCCGAGCAGTCACAGACTTTACACCAGACCATTTTAGAATTTGCCAAAACTCACAATATCAAATTCAACATTGTGCAAAAAGCCGACAATATTCTATTCAATATCAATGCGATTGGCTTGGGGCTCGGCTGTACAATTTTACCCGGTTATGTTGCGCCACTTAGCATGAACAACACGGTAATTCGCCCACTTGAGGTTGAGCTGCCGTATTTGGATCTCTATGTGAACTATCGTAAAAATAACAGCTCACTGGCAGTGACTAAATTTTTAGAATTACTAACTCGGGTATTTTATTTGGATATTAACCGCGAATAACTCCGCAGTGAGTTCTAATTACTCATCTCATTCGGCGCGCCACTATTTTCTGAATAAATAATTACGCGCCTTTCTCATAGAACTATACGTTGTAAGACAAGCGTATTTTCACCCTTTTGTTTTTAAGCGATGTCGATGACATCTCGCTTTTTCATTTGTATTCTTTTTAAGCTAGGATAGGCTAATAAAACTGGCTTTTGTCTGGTTCCCTACAACTGAAGTCCAAATACAAACTAATCCTGAAGAAGTAGGTACTGATACTTAAATAGGCACTGCAATTTTAGCTGCACAGAAAAACAATAAAACAGAGAAGGAGAAAATTATGCCAATGCCCACTTTGCAGCGTTTAAAAACAGCAATGAAATTTCGCCCCTTCTTTTTCATTAGTTTTTTGCTGACTGCTGTTTTTTATACGCTGCTGAATACATTTACCGACTGGTCTTGGTCGACCAATTTATTGATCAGTTGGAATATTGCCGTCTCAAGTTATTTAGTCAAAACCATGACTACCCTGTGGTCTGTTGACCATCGGCACATTCTGCAACATGCACAGCAGCAAGATGCCAGCAAATGGATCATTCTACTGTTGGTGATCATGACTTTGCTCATGTGCTTAATTGCGATTGTATTAGAGTTGACACATCTCCCGAATGACCCCACCATCAAATATGGGCATTTGGCGCTGTCCTTACTCACCATTATTAGCGCATGGTTCTTTATGCATACCGTGTTTGCCATTCATTATGCGCATGATTATTATCTGGCTCTCGCCGATCAACAAGATGCAGGCTTAGACTTTCCCAAAACGGCTCAACCGACCTATCCCGACTTTTTATATTTTAGTTATGTGATTGGCACTTCTGCACAAACCGCGGATGTTTCCATTACCTCACGTTCGATGCGTATTCTCAATATTCTGCACATTATTTTAGCTTATGGTTTTAACACCTCAATTCTCGCCATTAGTATCAATGTCGCGGCAGGTTTTATCACGCTTTAAACATCTTATTTTTCATTTCTTGGTCATCCTCTCAAATGACAACCATCCAATATGAAAGCGATGGTTGAAGTCATTTCGAGGAAAACATCACAACAAAAAAAGCCCCTTCAAAGAGCTTTTTCAAATCACAAACCCAACAATTAAATCAACCGTTCATCAGCCTTAAAGCATACTAAAAACAAAAGCTTTAAAGATGATCGCCCCAAAACAGGCCGGCTCACTCTTACCATCATCCACAGGCCATATGTTTAGACTACTCAAGTTAAATCACTTGTTTAAGGTCAACATATTGTAATAAATGCTGCTGCAAGCTCGGCACATCATCCGCGATGGCCAAAGGTTGATATTGTCTGAGCGTTTCAGATGTATGCACCCCGTAGCTCACCCCGATTCTTGGCATGGCAATATTACGTGCCATTTCCAAGTCATAACTGGTGTCACCCACCATAATCGCGCGTTCAGCAGATACACCCGTTTCAGTTAAAATTTCTTCCAACATCAAAGGATGCGGTTTAGATTTAGTTTCACTGGCTGCACGTGTTGTCACAAATAGTGCTTGGCTCTGTGTTTGCGCTAATACTCGATCTAAGCCTTTACGACTTTTACCTGTCGCCACCGCCAACTGTAAACCCGCTTCACGTAAGCCATTCAACATATCGGCTACGCCGTCGAACCAGACATCACCTTTCGAGTTCGCCACATAATGCTCGGCATAGCATTGCAAAATCTCAGTATGTAGCTCAGGCACTTGAGGAAATAATCGCTGCGCGACCTCTGGCAAACCTAAACCAATAATACTTTTTGCTGCATCAGCAGTTAAAGGTTGTGCAAATTGCTGCGCGGCAAACAATAAACTTGCCACAATCTGCCCCACAGAATCAAATAAAGTCCCATCCCAATCAAAGATAATCAGTTCTACAGGTTTGTTCATGCTGGGGTTCCAATATTTACTTTTATGAAGACAATTTACACGATGCATTTGCTACGCGATGGCGAAAAGGATGACGCCGTTGAGCTGACTTGCACTTCGCTTTAGAGCATTGCTTAAAGCACGTTCGGGATGTTCCATCAGCTCAACAAAAGATTTTTGTTACTTTGCATCTTTAAAAATAAAGATAACCAATACAGCATCATTTTAAATTAATCACAACCAACAAAAGTCATGGCTTTATCACCTCTCCTAAAATGAAAGGGAAAAGACTTAATCCTTCTTCTGCGCTCTTAACTGCGCCACAATACTCTGCATATCTTCAGGCAAAGGTGCTTCAATCGGCGCATAACCAGGGATGTCTAAACGCATTGCATGCAGACATAAACGACGTGGCTTCGGCCCTTTATATTCCGTTTCATGACCATATTTATCGTCACCTACCAGTGGATGACCGATGCTTAAACCATGTACACGAATTTGATGGGTACGCCCTGAAAGTGGCGATGCATAAACTAAGGTTGCATGCATAAAACGCTCAGCCACATTCCACTGCGTTTTAGACTCTTTACCTTCGCTCGATACACGCACACGACGCTCACCGTTAGCCAGTTCATAACGGTGCAAAGGTGCATCAATTAACTGCTTGTCTAAACTCACCACACCTTTGACTACAGCAGCGTAAGTTTTCTTAATTTTGTGTTCACGCAACATGTCTTGCAAACTTTTTAACACACTACGCTTTTTAGAAATCATCACCAAACCTGAGGTATCACGGTCAATACGATGAATCAGTTCTAAGTATTTTTTACCTGTTGCCGCACGTAAGCCTTCAATCAGACCATAAGCCACACCACTGCCGCCATGTACGGCAATGCCAGATGGTTTATTGACAACCATCAAGCCTTCATCTTCATACACCACACGGCTCAGTAAACTCTGTGCTACTTTGTCAGAAATAGGCGCCGCATTTTCATCTTTTTGTTCATAGCGAATTGGTGCCACACGAATCTGGTCACCAATGGACAGCTTAGTTTCTGCTTTTATACGCTTTTTATTCACGCGAACCTGACCTTCACGAATCAGGCGATAAATACGACTTTTAGGCACCCCTTTTAAACGGCTAAATAAAAAGTTATCAATCCGTTGCCCTGCTTGATGCTCGTCCACTTCAAACCACGTCACGTTTTGCCATTGTTGGGTAGAATTCATACAGTTACTGCGACCTAAAAAATACGGAATTTGAATAAAAAATGACCATTTAGGCTATGCTTTACACAAGAAAGACTAGCTTAGCCCATAGGCAGATGGTACAAGGTTTGATATAGTCAGCGCACGGATACCACCATAAGTGAGTCAAAAGCTTAATCATTTCAATTTTAAATTGAATAGTTAAGAAAATAACTCAACTCAGCTTGGAACGGTCCCAAAAGAATTATGCCGACGCCGAAGGCTTATTATATCGGCAAAACAGCAAACTGTTAGGTTTAATTGTGCATCTGCACATAAATCAGTTTGCCCCAAAAAAATATGTGACCAACGAAGGTTGGTTTTTAAACGTAAACTGATATACATCAGATTAGTCGCTCCCTGATGTCGTATTCAGGCCACAGCGTTGATGCATATGGATCTGTTCAGTTGTAAAGGTACGATGATAATTCCGTATCAAGACGCCCTATCCAAAAAGAAGGGTTGCTCTTCGAGCAAATGTGACAGTGAAAGTTACTTACATCCAATGCACCGCTTGTCCGCCAGTGAAACGCGCAGGAGACTTTAATCGTTTAAAGATTGAAGCCGTATTGCCATCATCAATATGTGAATCAAAACCGAAGCCGATCAAAAAGGCAGGTAATAAAACTCAGACCACAATCGGTTTATTTGAGATCTGAGCAAAATTGGTCCGTGATGTTTGATGTTCGCTACGTGTTTAGCGATAGTTTGCTGTGTATCACTATTAGGTGTTACACCCATGAAACGTATGTTGATTAATGCAACACATGCAGAAGAGATTCGCGTTGCACTTGTCACTGGGCAGCGTCTTTACGATTTTGACTTAGAGAATCGTACCCGTGAACAAAAAAAATCCAATATCTATAAAGGTCACGTGACTCGCGTTGAGCCTTCTTTAGAAGCCGTCTTTGTTGAATATGGTGCGGGACGTCAAGGCTTCTTGTCTATGCGCGAAATCGCAAATTCATATTACCAAGCAGACCCACGCCAAACTTCAAACATTCGCGAATTGATTACTGAAGGCACAGAGCTTTTGGTTCAAGTTGAAAAAGAAGAACGTGGTAACAAAGGCGCTGCCCTTTCTACCTTTATTTCGCTAGCTGGTCGCTATTTGGTGTTGATGCCAAATAACCCGAAAGGTGGTGGTATTAGCCGTCAAATTTCAGGTTCAGTACGTGAAGAATTGAAAGAAATGTTGGCGTCGTTAAATGTACCTCGTGGCATGAGCGTGATTGTACGTACTGCGGGTATCGGCCGCTCTCAAGAAGAATTACAACTCGACCTACAGCACTTACTTGATCTTTGGGCGCAAATCCAAAATACAGCAAGTTCTGGTCCATCACCAATGTTGGTTCACCAAGAAGCAGGCGTGGTGACGCGTGCGATTCGTGATTATTTACGTGATGATGTTGCTGAAATCTTAATTGATTCAGAGCAAGCCTATAACGAAGCCTATAACTTCGTAAAAGCAGTCATGCCTCGTCAAATCGACAAGCTAAAAACTTATACGCTAAATGAACCGTTATTTGCGCATTTTGGTATTGAAAGCCAAATTCAAACTGCTTATGAACGTGAAGTTAAACTTCCTTCAGGCGGTTCAATCGTTATTGACCAAACCGAAGCATTAGTGTCTATCGACATTAACTCTGCAAAATCAACCCGTGGTAGTGATGTTGAAGATACAGCGCTCAATACCAACCTTGAAGCGGCAGAAGAAATTGCACGTCAACTGCGTTTACGTGACATTGGTGGTTTGGTCGTGATCGACTTTATCGACATGACCAAAGACCGTAACCAACGTATGGTTGAGGCGAAACTTCGCGAAGCAACACAAAGCGACCGTGCCCGTATCCAATTCGGTCAATTGTCTCGTTTTGGCTTGATGGAAATGAGCCGTCAACGTCTACGTCCTTCACTTGAAGAAGCAACAGGTTATGTCTGCCCGCGCTGTCATGGCACAGGTATGGTTCGTGACTTACGCTCACTATCACTTTCAATCATGCGTAAAGTAGAAGAAATTGCGCTGCGTGAACGTCATGGTGAAGTTCAAGTACAGGTTCCAGTTGAAATTGCTGCATTCTTATTGAATGAAAAGCGTCACACGTTGGTTTACCTCGAACAAACCTCAGGTGTTCGTGTGACTGTGCTTCCGCACCCACACTTAGAAACCCCGCATTACGAAATTTCGTATAACCCTGAAGGCTTTGCACCAACCAGCTATGAACGCACAGAAGCAACACGTTCAAGCGAAAAAGAGTTGGGTTACGAGTCATCAGAATGGCATTTAGATGGCGCAGATCATGTGCATCAACATGCCGCTCCTGCGCCTGCACAACAAGAAAAAGGCAACAAAAAACCTCGTAACAACGCGCCACAACAACAAGTCGCTCAACAAGCCCCTGCTCAGACTGTACCTTCAAGCAGCCCATGTGCATGGTTAGAAAACTTGTTTGTACAAAAACAAGCTGCGACTGTCGATCAATCACGTTCTGCAAATAATGCTGCTGCTGCCATTGAGCAAATGGTAAATGGCGGTGCAGTGAGCCGTGGTCAGTTTGGTCAAGTTGGCACGCCTGCTGCGGCACCAGTTGCACCAAGCAACAATGTCTACATGAGCGCTGCACCTATTCATGCAAAATCTGAACACCGTGAAGATAAGCATGTAGAGAAAGAAGAACGTGGTACACGCCACAACAAAAAGCGCCCTAATAAGCACAAAGAGTCACGTGAGCAAAATGCGCAACATGACAACCAAGTTCATGAAGAAATTGTGCAGGTCTCTCGTCAAGACCAACAGCGCCAAGATCGTTATGAACAACGTCCTGAACGCAATGAACCACAACGCCAAGACCGTCATGAACAACGTTCTGAGCGCAGTGAACAACAACGTCAAGACCGTCCAGAGCGCAGTGAACAGCAACGTCAGGAACCGCGTGAAAACAAGCGTTCATCACGTCGCCAACACGGTGAGCAACAGCAAAACACTGATGTTCAAAACGAACAGCAAAATGCAATGCCACGTCGTGACCGTCGTAACCAACCTCGTCCAGAGCGCCCAAATCGCCACCGCGATCCAAGTGTACTGAATGAGCAAGCGACTGAAGCTGCGCCAGCTGTGGTTCAAGAACCTCAAGTTAAAGTTGAGTTGATTGAAGCACCGCGTCAAGAAATGATCACAACAGCCCATGTGGTCAATGTCGATCAAGCGCAAAGTGAAATCGTGGCATTAACTCCGCCTGCACACACTGCAACCGAAACCAAGCCTCAGCAAGCGGCTGTTGCGAAAGCAGAAGTTGAAGTAAAAGCTGAGAAAGTGGTACAGGAGAAAGCAACTGAAGTTGTAGCAGCACCTGCTGAACAACAAGCAGAGCAAAAACCACGTGAAAGCGTAAAACGTGCCAGCAATGACCCACGCCAACGCCGTCGCCAACAACGCGCTGCACACACACAGCAAACTGAAACACCTAAACTCACACCTTCACAGGTGCCAACTTTAGGTCAGTACACCATCAGCAGCTTGATTCGCCATGTCTATGGTGAAGACTGTTCAGTGCTGATTGAGCAGTTTGGTTTAATTCCAACCTTCAACCGTGCCCTTCAGAAATTTACTGAAGAGTATGCAGCAACGTTAAGCAAAACTGTGACAACGCCTGCTGTTGAAGCAGAGAAAAAACCGGTCACCCGTGATGTTGAAATCACAAAAGCGCAGCCTGAAGCAGAGCCAGTTCCAGTATTGGACCTGACACCGCCTGCACCTGTGTCTGAACAACGTGTTGCAAATGACCCGCGTGAGCGTCGTCGTCTAGCTAAACTTGCTGCTGAACAAGCTAAACAAGCACGTGAAACAGCACCTGTTGCTGAATCGTCTGCGCCTGAAACAGCGATTGTTGCAGAAACGCCTGCTGCTGAAGCTGCGCCTGCTGTAACTCCAGAGGAAAACGAGCCTGCTCTTGTAACAGAAAGCGAAGCGCCTATTGCCGTTGAAAGCAGTGACGTGAAAAGCTTGGCTGATGTAGCTGCGGTTGAAGAAGTGGAAGTTGTTGTTGCTCCAGTTCAAGCCAAAGCGCCTAGAGCGTCAAAGCAAGCTGAAAAAGTAGAAGTAACTGAAACTGTAGCGGAAACAGCTGCGGATGAGTCAGACAAATCAGACTCGGACAAGCCAGTTCGCCCACGTCGTCCACGTGGTCGTCCACCGAAAAAAGCGAGCCCGACTGAGTCGTAATTCGCCCTAGAGTTGTAAATTTTAAAAACCTAGTCATGTCAGTGGCTAGGTTTTTTTGTTATTTTCGTCAGATTAGGTTGATTGCACTAGACCGAAACGATTAAAAGAACAAGTGTAGAAACTGAGCACTATTCAAACGCATTGGATTGCATAAAATAATTAGGATTCATATGAGCCAACACCCATCACATGACCTCATTGGTATTACCGACGTTGCAGCAAAACTTCCTCAATTCATCAGTAAAGTTCCCAACTTACTCAGTGGATTAAAACAAGCATATTTACGGACCCCAAACACCCCAGCAGGTCTCGGGATTGCTTTTGAAAAAGCAGTGAAGCGCAACCCTCACGGTATGGCCTTGCTTTTTGAAGATCAAAAATTTAGTTACCAAGCCCTCAACGAATGGGCAAACCAAATCGGGCATTATTTTTTATCCATCGGGGCAAAAAAGGGGGATGTCATCACAGTGATGATTGAAAACCGTCCTGAATTGGTTGCAACCGTGATTGCACTTGCCAAAATTGGCGTTACTGCGGCTTTAGTCAACACCTCTCAAGTCGGTAAAGTGCTGGCGCATAGTATTAATCTAGTCAAGCCCATCGCAGTCATCGTGGGTGAAGAATGCCGTGCCGCAGTTGATGAAATCCGTCATGATTTAAATCTCTCTGCGGATCGTTTCTATTGGTTTGCTGACCAAGAAACCCAAAAAGATGCAGACCTTGCACCGCAAGGTTTTAGTAATCTTGCTGAAAAAATTGATGCCTTTGCCAAATTCAATACCCCAACCACACACAGTGTGTTGGGTAAAGATGGCTTATTTTATATTTATACCTCAGGCACAACCGGTCTACCTAAAGCCGTTATTTTCACACATAGCCGCTGGACGTTGGCTTATGGAACCTATGGGCATGTGCTGAACCTCGGTAAAGACGATGTAATGTATGTCACCCTGCCGCTGTACCATGCAACGGGCATTGTGGTGTGTTGGTGTGGCGTGATTGCGGGTGCGGGCACCTTGGCTTTGCGCCGTAAATACTCCACCTCTGCTTTTTGGAAAGATGTGCAAAAGTTCGATGCCTCTGCGATTGGCTATGTCGGTGAATTATGTCGCTACCTCATGGATGCATCACCTTCAACGTTAGAAAAAGGCCACCGTGTCACCAAAATGATTGGCAATGGCATGCGTCCGAATATTTGGGACAAATTCAAACAGCGGTTTGGTATTGAAGAAATTTTAGAGCTTTATGCATCGAGCGAAGGCAATGTCGGCTTTAGCAATGTATTTAACTTTGACAACACTGTCGGTTTTTCACCTACGCCTTATGCCATTATCCAGTTTGATAAAGAAAAAAATGCGCCTGTTTATGATGCCAAAGGTGGCTGTATCAAGGTCAAAAAAGGCGAAGTTGGTTTATTGATTGGTAAAATTACCCGCCGTTCTCCATTTGATGGCTATACCGATCCTGAAAAAAATAAATCAGTGATTCTTAAAGATGTCTTCAAATCCGGCGATGCTTATTTCAACACAGGGGACCTAGTCCGCGACATTGGCTTTCGTCATGCCCAATTCGTCGACCGCTTAGGCGATACCTTCCGCTGGAAAGGCGAAAATGTGTCCACGACTGAAGTTGAAAACATGGTTAGTGAATATGACAAAATCACCGAAGCTGTAGTGTATGGTGTTGAAATTCCAAACACCAATGGTCGTGCGGGAATGGCTGCGATTACACTGGCAGATGGCGCTGAACTGAATGAGCAGGATTTAGCTCAAATGCTCGTGAGCTTTAAAAAATGTCTGCCTGCCTATGCTGTACCCGTTTTCTTACGCGTACAAAAGCAAGTTGAAACTACGGGAACGTTTAAATACCAAAAGAACAAGCTCAAAGAACAAGCCTTTGACCCGAAAAAAACGGATGAACGCCTGCTGGTTCTGTTACCCAACAGCAGTGCCTATGCAGATTTAACGCAACAAGTCTTTGATAACATTCAAGCCTATCAATATCGCTTCTAAACTCGAATTGCTTGTTTTTTAGCTACCTAATCGCAAATTTGTTGTATTTATAATCAAACATCAACAAGTTTGCGATTTTTTACTTGCGCTCGATGCATATCTTGCTACAATACGCTCCATCAAATGATATGGGTCGTTAGCTCAGCTGGTAGAGCAGCGGACTTTTAATCCGTTGGTCCCGCGTTCGAATCGCGGACGACCCACCATTCCTTTGATACCCTTGATGGGTCGTTAGCTCAGCTGGTAGAGCAGCGGACTTTTAATCCGTTGGTCCCGCGTTCGAATCGCGGACGACCCACCATCTTTCTTGTAAAATCTAATTTTACAAACCTGCTCAGGTTCGAATGCTTTAAAAATTTCTTTTTTAAACTTTCAGCGAATACTCTTTCGCACACCTTGCTCAGGGTCGTTAGCTCAGCTGGTAGAGCAGCGGACTTTTAATCCGTTGGTCCCGCGTTCGAATCGCGGACGACCCACCATTTATTTAAATCCTCTTTAATTGCATTGATATGACATTTATTTAGCGACACGCTATTTAAGTCATAAAATTCGCACGCTGTTCATTTCTTCACTATTATTATTCTTCAGTCTTATTCTGTTGCTTTGCCCAATTCCATTTTAACTATGAATTAGGCTCACGCTTTAATGTATACGCACGCTCTAATTTCGGAAAACCTCGTGCATACAATTTTTGGTTAGTGGCATCTAGATTATTACTTTTATCCAAATCCATTTGCAGCGTTTGCGAATCCACCACGCGATAATAAAAATTAATCCCCTCTTTACGATGCACAATCAACTCTGTTCGCTCTTTATTCATGGTCCATGTATCACGGCGATAACTTAAGTTTGAAAAGCCAGGGCGTTGTTTTTCTGAAAAGACCTTACCCAAACGCACAATGCTGCGATGCACCGTACCATCAGGTAAAAAATTGAGAATAAAATCAGCCTTCCCTGTTTCACAAGGGAAAAAATAACCATCACATTGAATTTGTGTGCGATAACGCCCAATAAACTGCTGTTCACTAATATCAAGCGTACGAGGTGCATACTCCGAATCATCTTGCATGGTTGCCCGTCCTGCCACCTCAGTCAGCTTCTTCCCCGACTCAGCCGTAACAGCCGCGTCCTCTACCGTGCTATTTTCATGTTGTTGTGACGCCTCCGACAACCCACCATCACAGCCAGCTAACGATACACCGATTAGCCCCACCGCTCCTTGCAGTAATGCGCCAATCAAACCCTGATGTCTTCGCTTCAACTTCATTCCACACTCACTTCCTGCACGTGATTAATCTCCATAACCATCACGAATATTCCATCCTGACCTCTGGTTTTTTCTCGGATTCAAATGACTTGCTGACTTTAAGCAGCGGGCTCAACGCCAAATAGAGCACATTTTAGTCCCGATCAAAACCCCAGCTTTTATCTCTTTACATAACTTTACTTTTTAATTAGCTCCGTCACCTTTAAAAACTTAATTCCATCTCCATTTTTAAATTATGAGTGCATAAAGCCACTCAGATTTTAAATTTTAAGGAGACCTAGATGGCCAATGTTGGTTTATATCGCTCAAACCGCTCAAACATGATTGCTGGTGTGATGGGTGGTATTGCTGAACGTTTTGGTTGGAACGCAAATTTACTTCGTATTGTTTTCATCACCATTTCACTGTTAAGTGCAGCATTCCCCGGAATTTTGGTTTACCTGATTCTTTGGTTGGTGATGCCGAAACAAAAAGACCAAATCGAGCATTCTCCACAGGCCCGATCGGGTTATAGCAATACGATGCGTACTGTTAATCCAGATCATCGCAACCCATAAGCGCACATCTTTCGTCTCAAAAAGTTTCTTTTTATGCTACGACCACTTCCCCCAAAGTGTCGTAGCTTTTTTTTGGCCTACGACACTCACATGACTTAACGATGTTGTAACAGACGATACAATGCTGCAATCATATCGGCACGGCTAATGATGCCGACCAACGCCTTATTCTCAACCACAGGGATATAGTTAAAAGAACGTTCAACAAAGTACGGGATCAAATCTTGTAGTTCTTGATCCGGCTGTACCGTGACCACCTGACGTTTCATAATGTGCTTGACTTGATCTTGCCAAGAGGTACGCAAATCCGTCGCCTTTTGGAACCACTCCACCACTTCATATAAAGCCAAGGTGCCGCATACTTGTTCAGCTCGATTTAACACAGGTAAACTCATCAAATTGACCTGTTTAAATTTTTCCACAGCGACTTGAATGTCTTCATCTTCATATAAACACAGGACATCTTTACTCATAATGTCCCGACAACGTAGGTCTATATGAAAGCGAGTATCTGCCTGCGCTTGGGCTTTTAAAATCAGTTTTTGTAAATCATATTCACTGATGTCGAGCAACTGTGTTTCTTGGGCTAAAACTTGATGAATATCTTCAGGTTGGATCGTGACCTTCTGGGTTGGGGTCGGGTCGGTGCTACGCGTATTGACTTGCGCCACGGTTGGGTATTGCTTCCCGAGTAAACGGTTGAACACAATCGCAATCACGAGAAGCAAGATCGAGTTGAGTAAAACAGGATAAAACACAAACTGATAACCTAACTCGTGTACCGTCTCGCCTCCCAACACCGCTGTAATCGCCACAGCACCACTCGGTGGATGCAAAGAGTCTGTCGTCATCATCAAAATAATCGACAAAGCCACAGCAACACTAAACGCTTCAGTTAAGTTGGAAATATAGAGTGCGCAGGTCACCCCAATGACGGCTGCAATCGTATTCCCAATCACAATATTCCATGGCTGAGCCAAAGGACTGGCTGGTACGGCAAAAAGCAACACAGAGGACGCACCCATCGGGGCGATATACCACGCATTGATCCCACCCAAAAGCCACCAACTTATGAGTGAAGACAGTGCTAATCCCAACAATGCACCTAAACCACAGAGCATTCTTTCCTTTAGCGGTAACACTTTAAAATTTGGTTTTAAGGTATTTAACCATTCAAGTTGCATATGAAACACAGCCGCCCTTCTACTTTTTCGCACTTAACCAGTGCAAAATTATACGCGGTCTCAGCAATAAGATGCATCTATTTTACATCTTAGAGATATCAATTTTGTTATTTCAATTGTTATCAGCAAAGTCTATATTTAGCGCAAGAGTTTCATTTTTATAAGAAGAAAGGTACACGTCTTGGGAAAATTCAAATATGAAGATCACCTTGAAACTTTAGGTTTATGTGAATGCTTAATTCCCCTGATTCAATTTGAAGTGAAACAAGGCAACAATATCTCTGGTTACGATGCTCATGGACAGTGGCCTAAAGAAGAAAGTCATTTGATTTGTCTAAAACAATCTCTGCATTTAAAAAATCTTAATTTCCCCCAACACCCAAATGTTCAAGCACAGGTTAATCGAGATATGCATTCTAATTGGCATACAGATGCTTACTGCACCGTACATCATCACCTTATTATTGGATAATTTCTGAAAAGTATAGAAAATGACTGAAAAACTTGAAATCTGCGACTGCTTAAATGAATTATTAACACTTGAATTGTCACTTGGAAATTCAGTTTCCCACTTTGACAATCATGCCAAGTGGCCTTATCCCGAGACCCATTTTGTTATGTTAGCCCATGATCTTCATACTCATTTAGAAACATTGACATACTCAAAAAAATATTTCCCACCAAATATGCAAAGATATTCATTATGGTTGGCATGATGAATGTTTATGCGAAATTCATCATGACTTACTGTGTGCAAGTCGTACTAAGCCATTTTAGCGAATATAAAATTAAGTGCTGAAAAATAAATAGAGCCTTTGCCACTCCCACCTAAAATCCTTATACTTAGAACCAATTTTTTCTTATATTTATAATGGATGCTGCATGAGTCGCGCCATATCGCATATTGATACATTCCAAGGCTTAATTCTTGCCTTACAAAACTACTGGGCTGAACAAGGTTGTGTCATTTTACAACCTTACGATATGGAAATGGGTGCAGGGACATTCCACACTGCAACATTCTTACGCGCACTTGGGCCTGAAACATGGAACGCAGCATACGTTCAACCCTCACGTCGTCCTAAAGACGGTCGTTATGGTGAAAACCCAAACCGTTTGCAACACTATTACCAGTTCCAAGTGGTACTGAAACCGAACCCAGACAATATCCAACAACTTTACCTAGACTCGTTAAAAGCCATTGGTATTGATACCCTCACTCACGATATTCGTTTTGTAGAAGACAACTGGGAATCTCCAACACTCGGCGCTTGGGGTTTAGGTTGGGAAGTTTGGCTCAACGGTATGGAAGTGACTCAGTTTACTTACTTCCAGCAAGTGGGCGGTGTTGAATGTTACCCAGTAACAGGTGAAATCACTTACGGTCTTGAACGTTTGGCAATGTACTTACAAGGTGTCGATTCTGTTTACGATCTTGTTTGGACCAAAGGTCAGTTTGGTACAGTGACTTATGGTGATGTATTCCATCAAAACGAAGTTGAGCAATCAACCTATAACTTTGAATACGCACCAGTCGACAAAATGTTTGAATTATTTGACTTCTATGAAGCCGAAGCATCTCGTTTAATTGAAGCAGAATTACCACTTCCTGCCTATGAACAAGTCATTAAAGCATCACACAGCTTTAACTTACTCGATGCACGTGGTGCGATTTCTGTAACCGAGCGTCAACGCTATATTTTACGTGTTCGTACTCTGGCACGTTCAATTGCACAAAGCTATGTGGCGGCTCGTGCCAAGCTTGGTTTCCCAATGGCAGAACCACATTTACGTGATGAAGTTTTAGCTCAATTGAAAGCTCAGGTTGAAGCAGAAGCGGCTCAAGCAGAAAAATCAGCGGAGAACAAATAATGTCTAAACATACAGTTTTATTTGAACTTGGCTGTGAAGAACTTCCACCAAAAAGCTTAAAAACTTTACGTGATGCATTGCAAGCTGAAACAGAAAAAGGCTTAAAAGATGCAGGTTTAGCTTTTGATTCTATCGAAGCCTATGCAGCGCCTCGTCGTTTGGCATTGAAAATTATCAATGTAGATGGTGCTCAAGCAGATACTCAAAAACGTTTTGACGGCCCTGCTGTACAAGCTGCTTATGATGCTGAAGGTAAGCCAACCAAAGCACTTGAAGGCTTTATGCGTGGTCAAGGCATTACTGCGGATCAAGTTTCAACGTTTCAAGCAGGTAAAGTTGAAAAAGTTTGCTACTTAAAAGATGTCAAAGGTCAAAGCCTTGATGTTTTACTGCCACAAATTTTACAAACTGCCTTGGATAACCTTCCAATTGCAAAACGTATGCGTTCTGCGGCAAGCCGTACCGAATTCGTTCGTCCTGTAAAATGGGTTGTGTTGCTTAAAGACAATGATGTGGTTAATGCAACTATTCAAGATCACAAAGCAGGTAATGTGACTTATGGTCATCGTTTCCATGCGCCTGAAGCCATTATTTTAACCAATACAGATGCATATTTAGATGCGCTTCGTGCTGCAAAAGTTGTAGCGAATTTTGAAGAGCGTCAAGCCATCATCGACCAACAAGTCAAAGCACTTGCTGATGAAGTCAATGCGATTGCGATCGTTCCTGCTGATTTACGTGATGAAGTGACCGCATTGGTTGAATGGCCAGTTGCGCTTCGTGCAAGCTTTGAAGAACGTTTCCTTGCTGTGCCTCAAGAAGCGTTGATCACGACCATGCAAGACAATCAGAAGTATTTCTGTTTGGTAAATGCTGACAATAAACTTCAACCTTACTTCATTACTGTTTCAAATATTGAGTCTAAAGATCCAACTCAAATTATTGAAGGGAATGAGAAAGTTGTACGCCCTCGTTTGTCTGATGCTGAATTCTTCTTCTTACAAGATCAAAAGCAACCGCTTGCATCTCGTAAAGAAAAATTAGGCAATATGGTTTTCCAAGCACAGTTAGGTACGCTTTGGAATAAATCTGAACGTATTGCTAAATTGGCTATGGCTTTATCTTCAATCACAGGTGCGAATCCTGCAGATGCTGAAAAAGCAGCACTGCTTGCAAAGTGTGATTTAACCTCTGAATTGGTTGGCGAATTCCCAGAACTTCAAGGGATTGCGGGCACTTACTATGCACGTCTTGAAGGCGAGAATGATGAAGTTGCGGAAGCTTTAGGTGAGCAATATTTACCTAAATTTGCAGGTGACGTTTTGCCTCAAACTAAAACTGGTACGACGATTGCGCTTGCAGATCGTTTAGATACGCTCACAGGTATTTTCGGTATTGGTCAAGCGCCTACAGGTTCTAAAGACCCGTTTGCTTTACGTCGTTCTGCGATTGGTATTTTGCGTTTAGTGACTGAAAACAATCTTGATGTTTCAATTGAAGAACTCATCAAGCTTGCTTTGGCTGCTTATGGCGATGTATTAAAAGACCATGACAAGACTTTGGCGGATGCGGTTGCATTCCTTGAAGGTCGTTACCGTGCAAAATACGAAGACCAAGGTGTTGCTGTTGATGTGATTCAAGCAGTTCAAGCGTTATCTCCAAAATCTCCTTTAGATTTTGATAAGCGTGTAACTGCAGTGAATCATTTCCGTAGTTTGCCTGAAGCTGCTGCTTTGGCTGCTGCGAATAAGCGTGTTGCGAATATCTTGGCGAAAGAAGCTGCACCTACGGGTGAAATTGTCGAATCTAAGTTAGTTGAAGATGCTGAAAAAGCACTTTATGCAGAGATTCAAACTATTCTGCCTGTGGTTCAACCGCTTTTAGCTACCAAAGACTATACGGAAGCGCTGTCGAAACTTGCTGCTTTGCGTGCGCCAATTGATGCTTTCTTTGATGGTGTAATGGTCATGGCAGATGATGTGGATTTGAAAGCAAACCGTTTACGCTTACTGGCTCAGTTACGAGACTTGTTTACCAGTGTTGCGGATATTTCGGTGTTGCAGCACTAAAGTCTTAGTTGCTTGAGTTTTAAACAAAACCCCGCTATAAATTAGTGGGGTTTTGTTTTGAGAAGAAATAATGCAAGCAAATCATAAAGCATATGATTTTGAAAAAAGTCGTGAAAGAATGGATGAAATATTAGATTCTTCTGATAATAATTATCAAGAAAACAATAAAGTACCAAGTATTGACGATTTAACTTATACCAATGGCTATCATATAAATTGCTCAGCATTATTTATTGATATGCGCGGTTCAAAAGAACTTGCAACAAAACATCAAAAAAAGGTTTTAGCAAAAATATACAGAGTCTATATTTCTGAAATAGTTGCACTACTTAATGGAAACCCTAATATTCAACAAATCTATATTGAAGGAGATTGTGTTTGGGGAGTTTTCAATACAGAAACAAAAGATCAAATTGATCGGGTTTTCCAAACAGCCTTCGAAGCAAACTCATTAATCCAAACATTAAATATAAAATTAAAAAAGAAAGCATACACTCAGCTTAAAGTTGGTATAGGGCTTCACTATGGTCAAGCTTTAGTTATCAAAGCTGGTTATAAAGGTAGTGGTATCAATGAAGTTACTTGGATTGGTGAACTCATAGGGAAAACTGCCCAATACTGTAACAACGCAAATAAAGGATACCGTAAAACAATCATCCTTTCTGATGTATTTTATTCAAATTTGAATGACCATAATAAAAGTTTATGTCAAAAAGTAAATTATACTGACTATTATGAAGGTGATGTCATAAGTATCTTTATGAACCAATGGGTTCAAGAAAATGGATAAATTTGAATTTCTTCACTCTGCCATTCAAGACACCCAACAAAACATAAGAGCAATCGACTTTAAAATCGGTGCATTACTAGCAGGCTGTATTGTTCCTTTTCCACAAATAAGGGAGATTTTTAAATTTTTAACTTTAAATGAACTATGGTGGCAACAAGCTCTAGCCACAATCATTTTAGCTATTTGGTTATTAACAGTAGTCATTTTACTTTTAGCACTTTCGGTAATCGACAGCCCTAGTAAGCATATTAAGGATAGTACAGATCAAAAAGGTCTATATTTTAATGCTGGTTTATTCAAATTTAATTTATTCAATATTTTTTGGAGAACCGATAATTTCTCTAAAAAATCAGTTCAAGACTATAAAAATGAAATTGAAGATACAACTTTAGATATCTCAAAAGAATTAGCTTTCGAACATTTAAAGTTAATCTATATTCGTGACCTAAAAATTTTCCGCTTGAGGCATGCCGTAGTTCTTATTTTCATACTGATTATAGTCGGATCAATCAGCTTTATCGCTATACCAAATACAAAAAAAGTAGACGTCGTAAATCAACACATACAGCTCCTTCATCCTAAACAATATTTAGACTATTTGTTATAGCCAATAAACCACCAAGCCCCTATACTCAACCTAACAACTCGCAACAAGAACGAACCTTATGAAATTAAAAACTGTACTTTTCGCTACTTTTGCTGCCCTTTCTATTACAGCATGTACATCTCAACCAACGATTCCACAGTTGACAGCGGGTGTATTACAAGAAGTCCAAGACATTGAAGTCTATCCGGACACAACCAATAACAAAGCAAAACTGACCAAATTTGAAGACAAATGCGTCATCGAATTTACCGGCAACCTCAAAGCAGGCAAAGTCGTAGAACAGTGGGCGTTCCGTGACTACACCCTCATCACAGGTGGCTCAGCAACCTTTGCACTCGATGGCACAAGCACAGCAACCAAATTTGAATTACACGATGCAGAAGTACAGAAAAACTTCCTCGCACTACGTAATCACTTTGCAAAAGAAGCCTTAGCTCAATGTAACTAAGCAAATCGTCATCACTGGTGCAACATCAGTGATGACTTTCTCTCAAATGCCTTTCGCTTCATGTCCTTTACTTCAATACCAGTCTCCATATTCTTTACATTTAAAACAACGACCACGCATAAACTTACATAATTTTAATGAATTAACTGAACGACACAATTTTCAGCCCATTGTTCATGCGCTGTTGCCGCATTGTGCGACTTTCATATCAAACGCTATTTTTAAGCTCATTTCTGTCTATGATGACTGCTGTTCTGAACTCCTCATCGGGTTCTGTCATAAGAGGTAGAAAATTAAAGATGAAAGTTTTAACAAAAACACTCACTGCTTCGGCTTTAACCACTGCACTTTTAGCCTCCACTTCCCTATTTGCAAATACCGCAGCCAATACATCGGCCAATGTTCAAGTTCAAACCTCGCAGCCAAGCGTATTGCAAAACTTAAAACATGATGTCAAACATGCCGCGCATGCGACAGGTGAAACGGTTGAGCATGGTGTCGACAAAACCAAAGCATTCAGCAAAGAAAAATGGCAAGACACCAAAGAATTTTCAGCTGAAAAATCTGCTGTCGTAAAAGATAAAGCTGGTGACGTTAAACACTCTGTTGAGCATAACACCAAAAAAAGTGGTCACTATATAGCGGATAAAGCGAAACAAGGCCAACAAGCGACCAAACAAAAATGGCAGGAAACTAAGCAGGCTGTCAGTGGTCAACCTAAACGTGCTGGCGTAAATGGGCAAGCCCAAGTGGAACTAGATACACCTGTTGCTAAAGCTAAAGTCGGTTCATCTGCGGATGCTGCCGTTGGCGCGAAGTAAAAGTTAAACTCCTCCAGAGTTGAGAGAGCCCACATGCTGGGCTCTTTTTTAGCTATATACGTTTGCACACGACGCTTGTTTACAACCAAGCACATGAAATTCACACAAAGAGGCTTTATGCTAAAACGCTGATTTATGCACGATAGCCCAAGAGGTACACTGCTCTATGAACATGATGAAAACAACACTCTTCTGCACTCTTTTAATGACTACAGCAGGTGTATGGGCACAAACAGAAACCACTACTCAGCAAGTGCAAAAGCCAATTACGCCTTATGGTAAAAATCCCAACATCTTTCATGTCTGGGCTTATAAAACGCAAGAAGGTGTGATTAACACGGCGGAAAAAGTCGGGACTGCAACAGAAAAAGGCATCCAAAAAATTCGCCCTTCTGCACACCAAGCCTTGGACAGTGCAAAAACCATCACCAACAACACCGCAGAACAAGCCAAAGAAACAGGACAGCAAGTCACCCAAAATGTGAATAAAAAGCTGCATGAAACCAAGCAAGTGATTACTGGTCAAACCGATCAACCTGCCCCCATTTACCAAGGCAGTTTAAGTCAACCGTCATCTACACCCTTAGATGCTCCTGAGGTTCAAACACCGTCAGTCTCATCTGCACAGCCTGTCGCACCCCAAACAGTAAATGAGCCCACGATTACCCAAGCACCGTCTTCCTTTACACCTGCTCAAGTAGAAGAAGAAATTAAAGTGACTAAACTTTAATAGCAAAAAAGCCCATCAATTGATGGGCTTTTTCGTTGTCAACATTTGCTTTAATTCACCCGACGGATTGGCTGCCCTGCTTGAAAAGCTTGAGCATTTTCCACCAACTGCTGCACCATGCGCTGACGTGCGTCGACACTGCCCCACGCGCTGTGTGGTGTGATGATTAAATTCGGCAGACGAGCCTCCAATAAAACATTGCCTTCTTTAGGTGGCTCAGCGGTTAGTACGTCGGTTGCTGCGCCTGCAATCTGACCCTGTTTTAACGCGTCTGCCAAAGCTGCTTCATTGACAATTCCACCCCGTGCACAATTAATTAAAAAGGCACTTTTTTTCATTTTTGCGAAAGCGTGAGCATCGATCAGGTCACGCGTGTCATCGGTTAATGGACAATGCAGACTGATAAAATCTGATTGTGCCAGCAAGTCATCAAAGCCGACTCGTGTTGAGTCAGCATGTGGACGGTTCGGCAAATTACCCACCAAAATCCGCATACCAAATGCTTCAGCGAGTTTGACCACCGCCTGCCCCAATTCGCCATAACCTAAAATGCCCAAGGTCTTACCCGAAAGTTCAATAATTGGGTAGTCCAGTAGGCAAAACTGCGAAGCTTTATTCCATTCGCCCTGCTGCACCGCGCGGTCATATTGCAAGCAGGAGGTTGCAAGGTTGAGCATCAACATCAAAGTGTGCTGTGCCACCGCTGCCGTGCCATAACCCTGACAATTACACACCACAACACCTTGTGCTTTGGCTTGCTGCAGATCAATGTTATTGGTGCCTGTGGCAGAGATTAAAATCAACTTTAACTGAGGGCATTGTTTTAAGGTATCGGCATCCAACATCACTTTGTTGCTAATAATCACATCTGCGTCTTGCACGCGCGCAACGATCGTCTCAGCATCGGTACTTGGGTAAAGGATCAGCTCATCAAAAACAGCATGCAGTGCTTGAAAGTCCAAATCATTTTGATCTAAGGATGCACAATCTAAAAATACGGCTTTCATTGCTCACGTCCTGTTGTTCTGCATAATGATAGAACGCTTATTTAAACCAACTCAGCTCCATTTTTCAACGTAAACACTGTCTTGACCACCTAAAAATAGCCGCTACATACAGAAAAAAAGCCCGCTATTTAACGGGCTTATTACGATGAATACGAATAGAAATACTGATTTGTTTAATCACATAAAACGTCAGGATCAGCAGGAGAATGAGACCACCACCGAATGTCAGATAAGCTGGGTCTAAACTTTGTGCCAGTACGCTTTGTGATGTTGAAATAAACAGTAATGTTATAAATACAGCCGACCAATGTCTTTGCATTGCTTCCACCCTATTTGATCTTTATCCGTATTGTTTAAAAGATAAACAATACTTTCATATTAAACCAAATAGGACGGAAAACAAGCGCTTGGCCTTAGACCAAAGCCCTATATGAATAAATCACATGAACACATCTGACTCAGCATCGCTTGACACCAAAAACTGCGCTGTTTCTGGAATATCCTCGACCAAATCAAAGCCACCATATTCATCACAGCTAAAGTTAAACTGCTTATAACTAATCAGATAATAATCACTGTATTTTTTCATTAATAATGGATGCATCCCAGCGCTCAATTCGGCTTGTTCATGCACCAACTTCATAATCTGACGGTCATTCATCACCACGGTATAGCGCATGTCATTATAGTAAATGTGGACCAGTCCATTACCCTTGGCAAAGATCGGCAACAGAAACTTATGATTCAGTGCAATGGCATCTGGTGCATAGCTTTCAATCTTTTGACTGATCATATTGAACACTAAACCATGTCCAAAACTATCCATTAACTGACAGCTATTTTCTTGCGGCAAGTTGACCTGAATACCCAATTTCAGCAGATCCGTCTGGCTCACTTGTCGATTGCTGAGTAACTCGCGGATAATGCTTTGTTTTAGCTTGGCATCAAAAAATTGACCGTCTAACTCAAGCTCATTATTTTTCAGAATTCGCCCTAAAGAAAAGCGATGACGCGGCAACAAGTTTTCGATCACTTTACGGTAGTAAAACTTGCTATTCTTTTTCACTTCACGAATTTTTTTATAAAAATACGGCGCATCAAACTCATGACGTAAAAAATCGTGCAACAAATCTGAACTGGCCAAAACCGCAATCGCATCATGCCCTGTAAAAGGTAAGTTCAGGGTATTTAGATTCGGCACGACCGTTTGTAATTTTTCATAATGCGCACGGTCTTCAGGGCAGTAAGGGTCATAAATAACAATGTATTCACACTCTGCCGAGACATCCTTCGGCTGTACCTGCATGTCATGGTTCAGCTCAGGCTGATAGAACATGTTATAGCGGTTATCCGTCACCTGTTCAGGGTCAATCGAATACTGCGGCACCAAGGCCACTACGCGCTTAAACTGGAGCAGCTTAGAGTATTTAATCGCGGCATAACCACCCATTGACCCTGCATAGGCAATACGGGTTTGAAAGGGGGCAATCCAAGCGCGTATCGCCTCTAACATCGCCAACATTGAAGACTCTGGAAACCATGACTTTTGTTTTGGCATAATGCCAACCACATTGAAGCCAAACTTCGCTAGCGACTTTTCTGCATTGATCGACGTTCCCTTGGCGCGAGTAATCAGATCGCCAAAAGAGAAAATAAGTTCGTCCGATGAACCCTGTAAAAAAATGACACGAATCTGTTCGTCTTCAAAAATAATTTGTTTCGCCATGTCCATGCTGAGAGATTTCATTCCTATAAAGTGAGGTCATGTTCGTTCCATACAGCATAAGCGATTTCATCGAACCAAATGTGTTATTTTATAGATGCAGAGCAGATAAAAAAGCGCAAAATATGACACAATTACTCCATCCTGCAGCACAACACGGGTTTAGCGCAGCTGCTGAACTTTATCAACAAGTGCGTCCAAGTTATCCACAAGAGATCCATGCTTGGCTCACCGAGCAACTGCATTTAAGTGCAGATTCTCATGTGATTGATCTTGCCTCGGGCACAGGTAAGTTTCTGCCTTATCTGATTCCACATAGTGGACAGCTCACTGCCATCGAACCTGTCACCGAAATGTTGGCTCAACTCAAACTAGCCTATCCACAGGTGGAAACTTTACAAGCTTTTAGTCACCATCTTCCCCTGCCATCGCAAAGTATCGATGCAGTTTTATCTGCGCAGGCCTTCCACTGGTTTGCCAACATGGACAGTTTAAAAGAAATCCATCGTGTCTTAAAACCGCAAGGGCATTTGGGCTTGGTCTGGAACCAACGCGATACTCAAGTCGACTGGGTCAATGCTCTGGCAGAACGGCTCGCTCCTTTAGAAAGAGATACCCCGCGTTATCATAGTGGGCTATGGCAAAAAGTCTTTGAACATCAACACTTATTTCAGCTCAAAAGCCTGCATCAGTTTGCACAGCAGCAAACAGGTACAGTAGAACAAGTGGTCTCAAAACGTCTCCTTTCGACCAGCTTTATTGCCTCAATGCCTAAGGCGCAACAGCAGGATTTAAAACATCAGTTTGAACAAATTGTGCAGCAGTACACGGGCAAACAGCCACAAGACGAAATCAGTTTTCCTTACATCACCTATGCCTATCACTTTCAAAAAATAGCAGAATAATAGGACACCGATATGAACCCACATACTTTTTCATTGAAACAGGTTCTACTGCCGCTTCTTTTAGGTGGCAGCTTAATCCTGACAGGCTGTAATAAAGCCAATGAATCTGCTGAGCAAGACACGCTTTCGAACGATGATAAAATTCTGCAAGAACTCAGCTCTGAACCTGTCAAAAGTTTTGCAAAAACAGCCAATGATCCACACGATATTGCGCTCTTGGTCGACTATGACCAGCGCTTTAGCAGCATGAGTGATGAAATGGAAGATGAACTCATGAAGATGCGTGAGGCAGGAACACTGACAGATGAATTTGCAAAAACACGTCAACAAGACAATATTCAGTCTGCACTGAATATGCTGAAAGAGCTGGATTTAAAAACAGAACAAGGGCGCTACATTCAAACTTTGATGTACCAATATTGGGATAACCAAGCCAAAATCATCCAAGATAAAGCCGCAGCACCACATGACAAAGTGAAAGGCCTCGGTGAGCTCATTCATGCTCAAGAGCAGCTTGAACACTGGCAGTCGCAGTATCCTAAAGCTCAAGATACGATGTCGACAAGCTACTAACTCAATCGCAGACAAAGAAAAGGGATCCGATGATCCCTTTTACTTAAATCTGTTCTAACTATGGGCGTTCAGCATATTGTGGTAATGCATCACAAATGTTGTCCCACTCGGCTTGAGACGCCACAAAAATATGCTGCGTCGGCTTTTGCTGTAACGGGGTATCTAAAGTGCCGATCCGCAAACGGTAAAACTCAGGTGTTTCAGCTTTAATACTGACAAGAGGTGAACCACAGTTGCCACAGAAACAGCGCTCTGTGCCTGCACTCGACGCATATTTTTTCACAACGTCCTGACCAGAGGTCAGTTTAAAATCTGCCTTAGCAATCGGTGCATTGGTTGCATATGCCGTTCCATTGGCCTTGCGACATTTTTGACAATGGCATTGAATAATATCGCCAATCGGCCCATCAATTTGATAAGTCACTGCACCGCATAGGCAGCTGCCCACATACTGCTGAAGATCCGACATGATGATGCTCCTTGAATTTTTTATTCAAATTAGCATAGCTGATTTTCAGTTGCATCGCTTACGGCGTTTTTTTTGCCACATTCAAATACTGTATCACACCCTCACCCGCGGCGCGTCCAGTTGCAAAACATGCCGTGAGTAAGTAGCCCCCTGTGGGTGCATCCCAGTCCAACATTTCCCCACATAAAAAAACGGCAGGATTGGATTTTAATTGTAGCTGCGAGCTTAGGCCTTTACGGCGCACACCGCCAGCACAACTAATGGCTTCTTCAATCGGACGAAAACCAGTTAAAGGAATCTGTAATTGCTTCACCTGCTGCGCCAATTTTTCAGGGTGATTCCAGTGATCTTTTGCAACCAACTCTCGCACTAAACTTGCCTTGGCTGCATCTAAACCTGCTTTACGCCAAATATTACTTAAAGACTGTTTTTTTGTCGGTTTCAGACGCGCAGCCAATTCTTGAACCGTGACATCAGGCAGTAAATCAAGCGTTAACACTAAAGGTTGGAGCTGTTTTTGCTGCGCACGCAGCGCTCGACCTTGCTTATAGATCAAACCACTTTCTAGGCCATAATGGGTGATGACGATATCGCCCATACTTTTTTCCGCATCGCCCACCCATGCTGCGATACGTTTCAGTGGCTGACCAAAGACGGGTTGCATGTAGGTTGACCATTCATGTTCTACCCCAGCATTGCTGGCTTGAAAAGGCTCAATTTCATCGGCCTCCAACCAGTTCTGCCATGTGCCATCACTACCGAGCTGAGACCATGACACCGCTCCGCAAGCCAAGACGATCGCATCATAGCTCTGGCTATGCACTTGATCACTAATCAAAGATTTAATTTCAAGTATATGCTCTTTGAGGCTGAGGCATTGATGACGATAGTAAAACTTGACGCCTGACTCAACCAAGCGTTTCAACCATGCACGTAATAAAGGCGCGGCTTTCATTTCAATCGGGAAAATACGCCCAGACGTTCCGACATAGGATTCAATGCCTAAACCTTTCATCCATGCTTGAATCCATGTGGCATCCCACTTACGAATCCAAGGTGCCAACCATTCAGCTTGATCATAGCGACCAATAAACTGCTCCACAGGTTCGGCATGAGAGATATTCAGTCCTGTTTTACCAGCCATCAGGAACTTACGTGCAGCAGATGGTTTTTGCTCAAACACATCGACCTGAACATCATATTGGCTCAACACTTCTGCCGCCATCAAACCGGCTGGGCCAGCCCCAATAATTGCAATACGCTTTGGCATGATTTATTCAGCTTGATCTGAAGATTGCGCCTGTGGTTGCTGACCTTGCAGGGCCTGAAACGCATCAAAACGCGTGCAATAACCTTCAGGTTTCGTGATGATCAACTGTTGGCAGAGCTCGCCTCGTTCTAAATATTTAATTTCAAAATGCGTCCTCGCTGAGCTATCCGCAATGCGCTCTTTCACAAACGGTAACTTCCATACATCAATCAACTGTTGCTGTGCTTCTTCGATATATTCAGGAATATTACTGGCTAACGTAATTTGTCCGCCCACTTGTAAACGTGAAATCAGAAACTCAAAAAACGGCATATTCAACCAGCGCTGCGCAGGATTATGCGGTTCAGGGTTGGGATAAAGAATAAAGAACTGCTCAACCTGCTGCGGTTGCAAGGCATGTACCACCCACGGTAAAGCATCGGCATGTACCAGCTGTAAATTCTGCTGACCTTCTAAGCCATGTTGTTTCTGCATTGCCACAAACTTTTCACGGGTACGCTCAACTGCAATCAGCTTTTTCTCAGGGTGATGGGCCGTAAACAATAAAGCATGTTTACCCTTGCCCGCCCCAATTTCCACACACAGTAGATCAGGACTGATCATTTGAAAATCACGAGGCGCATGCATACGCTGGGCTTGAAATTGACGAATCGGCATAATCAGATCAAACTAAGAAAAAACCGCATCAGTCTAACAACTGCCAACGTTTTTGCCTATTTCAATCCGAAAATTTTATCTGGAGTCGATCATGCCACACACTTTCCCTTGTCCCCGTTGTGGAGAAATGAGTCAATGGGAAGACAACGCCTTTCGTCCTTTTTGTTCTGAACGCTGCAAACTGATCGACTTAGGTGCATGGGCCAATGATGAATATCGCCTCCCAACGCAAGATGCACCGCAGGCAGAAAATTCAGAAGAATAATATATTTAATCTCATGATATTTTTCATATTTTAAGAGAAATTGTTCATTATTTAATGTCTTAATATTCGCTTAAAAAGATCATTCGTCGACTATACTCCCCCAAAATTGGTACATGCTCACAGCATGATCAAGTGACAAAAATAACATCCTAAAGGGGGATAAGATGAACATCCTGAGTAAGACTATTGTTTTAATTGGCGTTTTACTTGCGATCTGTCTATTCAGTTTTGGCATCTATATGCAAGATCTGTTGATCCTCTCGGTTGGACTATTAGTGGTCTTATTCTCTATCGTGTTTGCTCTAGAAACCCAACACATTTTGCATAATCCATTTCGCAAATAAAAAAGTCAGCAGCTGCTGACTTTTTTATTTTTCAATGAGATCACAAAGCGCTTAGCCTGCTTTCCCTGCCACAAAGGGATTATGTTGTTTTTCAAAACCAATCGTACTGATTGGCCCATGTCCTGAAATAAACTGCGTCTCATCAGGTAAGCTAAAGCATTCACGCTGAATAGAGTCAATCAGCTGCTGATGATTGCCACGTGGAAAGTCGGTACGACCAATTGAGCCTTTAAACAACACATCGCCGGTCCACAGCAAACCATAGTTTTTGTTATAAAACATCACATGGCCCGGAGTATGTCCAGGGGCAAAACGCACTTCAAACGCTTCATCTCCCAGTTTAAGGACTTCGCCACCTTCAAGCCATGTCGTGACATCCACTTTTTCAGGAATAGGAAAACCATAACGCTGCGAGATTTCTTGGATCATATCCAACCAAAAGGCATCTTCTTTATGTGGGCCAATCACAGGGACATCCCACAGTTTTTTTAATGCCCCGACTGCTCCAGCATGATCTAAATGCCCGTGCGTCAGCCACAGCGCTTTTACCGTCAAACCCAACGCTTCGATTTCTGCTTTAAGTTTTTCAGGTTCTCCACCTGCATCAATTAAAATTGCTTCTTTACTGTCACTGTCCCAAACAATAGAACAGTTCTGCTGAAATGCCGTGACAGGCACAATTTTAACTTGCAACATAGAGTGTCAACCTCAATTCGTTTTGCTGGCTAATGTCTGTTTTAAGGCATCAAGATTAGCCTGAACCAGCGTATTGAGCAATTGCAAATGATCTCCGCGGCTGTTTAAGGCTGGAATATATTGATACCGCTCTCCACCTTGAGACAAAAACAATTCAGCATTCTGAATCGCCAGTTCCTCTAAAGTTTCTAAGCAATCCGCTGAAAACGCAGGACTCATAATTTGCACCGATTTCACACCCTGCGCCGCCCATTCGGCCAGTAAGGCATCAGTATAGGGTTTCACCCACTCTTGCTTGCCAAAACGGGACTGGAAACTGATTGCCCATTCATTCTCTGCCAGTCCTAATTCGGCTGCCACCAACTGTCCTGTGATACGGCAACGGTCGGCATAGGGATCACCTTTATCGGCATAAGGCTGTGGAATACCATGGAAAGACATTAACAGCTTTTCAGTCCCCCCATGTTCAGCACGGAAATCACGCACACTTTGCGCCAAAGCCTGAATGTATAAAGGGTGCTGATAATAATCGCGAATAATGCTCAGCCCTGGCAAGTTTCGCTGCTTTGGAATCCACTTCGCGAAAGCATCATATAAAGGCGCGCTAGATGTTGCAGAATACTGCGGAAACAAAGGAAAAAGCACAATATGATCTTGAGGGTTTTGACTCAGCTCAGCAAGTAAAGACTGAATACCTGGATTGCCATAGGTCATTGCAGGGACGATATTCAGCTCAAACTCAGGGTATTGCAAAATCAACTGTTGTTGTAACGCAGCCACTTGAGTCAGTAAAATCTCTCGCATTGGCGAGTCATTACCCCACACCATTTCATAAGCATGGGCAACACGCTTCGGACGAAACGGCAAAATAAATAAACGAAGAATAATCTGCCAAAGCGGTTTGGGAATTTCAATCACACGCGAATCAGATAAGAACTGATCCAAAAAGCGACGCACTGCTGAAGCTGTCGGTGCATCAGGCGTTCCCAAATTTGCCAAAATAACAGTAACTTTTGCTTTTGTTGCAGTAGACATTCAGCCCTCGTGGCTCGTTTTCGAATGTCTCTACTGTAACAGTTTTCAGTGCATTATCTAAATGGATAACTACGAAGATTTAAATTGAAAAGGCCGATCCTTTTCCAATAAATTACTCTCCAAAAGTTTCGTCGCCTTCGGGGTCAACTGCCAAAGCATGCGCTGACGATCATCTCGACCCGACTGAACAATCCAATCATTTTGACGCATTTGCATTTTGATACTGTGCAAAGCACGAATATTAATTTGTGAGCGCGCAACAGCATGGGCACGCGGCATTTCTAAGCGTGCATCATTTAAACCAGTTTCGTTTAAATATTCATTAATGCGTTTGGAGAAATACTCTTCAGGAGTGGGGTGAATAAAAGTTGTCCCCAAAACCGAGAGTAATTGCGCCCAAGTCATCTGCTTTTGAATTTTCAGCTCTTTAAAATTGCCATCTTGATAGGCATGCATCCGATAATCAAATGCAAAAAATTCATGCATAGCCACTTTGGGTAAAGACAAAAATGGATCGACTTCACGTTTACCCGCTTCAGTTTCCAATTGCACCAATTTGGCTTTGAGTTTATCAATTTCGTCATGCAACACTTGGGTGTTCTGCGGACGTACCCAACCCGATACAGGATAGCGCTCTAGCATTTGCGTCATATTCAAGCGAACGGCCATTTCCAAGTCACGCATGGTGCGATAAGTGAAAACCTGATCGACTTCGTTTTGGAGTAGTTTTCTAAACTCTTTGAATTTTTCACGCAGCTCAGCTTTGTCGTCATGTAAACATAACTCACGGGCATCAGGATCATCATGCATAAATACAATAATCGGCTTTTGTTTGGTGACTGCATAAATGTATTCGAGATGCATATAGCCCACACCCGATACAGACTGTTCCCCATATTTGCTGCCCAGCAACAATATGACATAGTCACAGTCATCGATCTGACGACGTGCAAAAGCCGTTGAAAGTGGTGTCCGTTGTTCTAATCCCCAAGAAAAAAATCCCATGCCCACTAAAGTTTGGGCCAAAATGATCCTCTCTGGCTGCATCTCGCTTCCAGAGGTGGTTATAAACACTTGATAACGCTTATCGAGCATCGGTTATCCTCATTATTCTTCGCAGCGTCCCATCCCCCAAGTTCCATTAGATAGACACTGTGACTAACTCAAGCATATTAGGTTGCATTTTTTGACTATATATCAAAATACTCGACTTATTTGTTTAAAAATTAATCAGATATGTTTGAAATAGTCCAATTTAGTTCTGGTTCAAGCAAAAGTTGTAAGATAGGTCTCAAACTTTCTGCATTATTTCCACTGACATAACATTCAATTCGAACATCACCATCATGATTTTGTTCAAATAATAACTCATTTTTGATTAAAATACGGGCTGTTTGTCGTGCAACTGCCAGTCCAGAGTCAATTAATGTCAGTTTCTGACCAAAAATAGATTGTATCGCTATTTTCAAAAAAGGGTAATGGGTACAGCCTAAAACTAAGTAATCTGCACCCTGATCAACAACCGGTTGTAAAATATCTTTTAACGTGGCTAAACATGCCGCACTCATCTGCGCGCCGCTCTCAACAAAAGGCACTAAATCTAAGCAGGTCACTGGAATCACCGTGACTCCCGAAGGCTGTGCAAACTTATCAACCACGTCTTTAATTAGCTGCCCGCGAAAGGTCGCAGGGGTCGCTAGAACAGCCACAGTCTTGGATTTGCTTTGCAATACCGCAGGTTTTAGGGCAGGAACAAGGCCGATAATCGGAAAATTGTCGCCATAGTGCTCGCGTAAATAATCCAAACTAAAGGCTGAAGCGGTATTACAGGCCACAACTGCAACCTTACAGCCTTTACGGTAAAGCCACTCAATCGCTTGTGCAGTCAATTCTCGGATATTTTGATCATTGCGCGGCCCATAAGGCACATGTGCGGTATCGGCAAAATAAATAAATCGTTCATGCGGTAAATGCTTGGCAATTTCCTGAGCGATGGATAAGCCGCCTATCCCCGAATCAAATATCCCGATTGGCGCATTGGCTGTCGCTTTTGGCATGGGGTTGATCAGAGGAAATAAGGGCTGAATGGCACTCATGAGAACTCGTTGCGGTATAAAGTTAAAAGATCAATCAAGCTTAAACCTCAGGTGCCTAATTGCAATAGCAAATCACCACTTTGTAAGCACAGTTTGACCTGACCCTCCGCATCGTCGCTTAGCTCACCCATTTCCACCAAATGAAAAAAAGCCGCACGTTGAATCAGTGCATTGATGCCAAAGCGGACATGCACATAAGGGCGTAGCTCCCCTTGGAAGGCACGCATAAAAATGGGATGGTCTTCATCAACAATCACCACATCATGCGTGGTCGTGGTCAGCTGTAGGTAGATTTTTCCTGCAATTTCGACTTGATCGACCTGATTGACAAATAAAGGCTCATCTTCAACCTTGATTTCAATCTGCTCGACCGGAGTTTTGAGATAAAACTTATCTGCTTCTTTCCAAAGTACCGTTGCAAACAACTCAATCATGGCTGGACGTTTGATCAATTGACCTTCGTGCCACCATTCTCCATTGGCCAAAACCTTCAAATCCATTGCGCCACAATGCTTTGGGTGCCATTGATCTAAAGGGGGGATTGACCTTTTGTGACCGGACTGTCCATCTTTTATGTATTGTGCAATATCGGTTAAGTTTTTATTATCAGCAATAGCTACTTTTTTCGTCGGATTTGCTGAGTTGTGCTGCTTATCCATAAAATTCATGCCTGTCTGACGGAAAAATAATATGATTCAGCCAATTGGCTAGAACTCGGTTTAAACCTATACTAGCTCACAATATAAAAGACACGATGATAAATTTTGTGTCTGGGAACTAAGAACACTCATGGCAGCACCGTTCTTTGAGTCAAAACGGTTGCCACCTTTAACCATATGAGGAGTCCTACATGGAACACATCGAACGTGAATCGATGGAGTTTGACGTAGTCATCGTTGGCGCAGGCCCTGCTGGCCTTTCTGCTGCGATTAAAATTCGTCAACTTGCAATTGAAAACAACCTTAATGATCTGTCCGTTTGTGTCGTAGAAAAAGGCTCTGAAGTTGGTGCACATATCCTTTCAGGTGCTGTGCTCGAACCGCGTGCGATCAATGAGTTGTTCCCAAACTGGAAAGAAGAAGGCGCGCCTTTAAATGTTCCAGTAACTGAAGATAAAACGTATTTCTTAATGTCTGCTGAAAAGTCACAAGAAGCGCCACACTGGATGGTTCCTAAAACCATGCATAATGATGGCAACTATGTGATTTCACTCGGTAACGTGGTGCGTTGGTTAGGCCAAAAAGCTGAAGAATTAGAAGTTTCTATTTTCCCAGGTTTTGCTGCATCTGAAATTCTTTATCATGCCGATGGTACGGTTAAAGGCATCCAAACCGGTGATATGGGGATTGGTAAAGATGGTGAACCAACACATAACTTTACCCCAGGCTATGAACTACATGCCAAATACACGATTTTTGCGGAAGGCTGTCGTGGTCATTTAGGTAAGCGCCTGATTGCCAAGTTCGATCTAGATAAAGATGCAGACCCTCAACACTATGGTATCGGCATCAAAGAACTGTGGGAAATTGACCCTGCAAAACACAAACCAGGTTTGGTGATGCACGGTGCAGGTTGGCCTCTAGCTGAAACCGGTTCTTCTGGTGGTTGGTGGTTATATCACGCTGAAAACAACCAAGTTACTTTGGGTATGATCGTAGATTTATCTTACGAAAACCCACACATGTATCCATTTGCAGAAATGCAACGCTGGAAAACGCATCCACTGATTAAACAGTATCTTGAAGGCGGTAAGCGTATTTCTTATGGCGCGCGTGCTGTTGTCAAAGGCGGTTTCAACTCTCTGCCGAAGTTCACCTTCCCAGGTGGTTCTTTAATTGGTGATGATGCAGGCTTCCTAAACTTCGCTAAAATTAAAGGCTCACATACGGCCATGAAATCGGGCATGTTGTGTGGCGAAGCGGTATTCGAAGCGATTCAAGCTGGCGTTGAAAAAGGTGGTGACCTTGCCATTGCACGTGTGCTTGAAGGTGAAGACTTCTTTGCAAAAGAGTTAACCGCTTACACAGACAAGTTCAACAACAGCTGGTTAAAAGAAGAGTTATATCGTTCTCGTAACTTTGGCCCAGCAATGCACAAATTTGGCACGTTCGGTGGTGGTGCATTTAACTTCATCGATCAAAATGTATTTAAGGTCCCGTTTACACTGCATGACTTAGTGCCTGACTTCAGTACACTGAAAACTGTAGATGCAGCAACAGTGAAACCGAACTATCCAAAACCAGATGGTAAGTTGACCTTTGACCGTTTATCTTCAGTATTTGTATCGAATACGGTGCATGAAGAAAATCAGCCAGCACACTTGAAACTGACCGATGCTTCTATTCCTGTAAATGTAAACTTACCTAAATGGGACGAGCCAGCTCAGCGCTACTGCCCTGCTGGTGTTTATGAAATTATGGAAGAGAACGATGGTTCGAAGCGTTTCCAAATTAACGCGGCTAACTGTGTCCACTGTAAAACGTGTGATATTAAAGATCCATCTCAGAACATTACTTGGGTAACTCCTGAGGGTGGTGGTGGTCCGAATTACCCGAATATGTAATTCCTTGCGACACGGCAAAGCGGTTGCTTTGCTAACCGTGTCTCATACCCGAACATGTAATGTTAAAACGGGCTTGCGATGAAGTACATTTCCGAGCAAGTAATCGCTTTTAGATTAAAAAAATCCCTTCAGCACTGAAGGGATTTTTTTAATTAATAGGCATCTGACTTTTTGCTAAAAACCATCACCGTTGGCCCTATCGCAGTATGCCCAACCCCATGATCTTGATAAATTTCAATCCGATAATCGTCACACTGATAGACATATTTATTTTCAGCTTGTTTCCAGCCGTTTTGCACCACCTGAAAGCGTTTTAATACTCGACTTTTAAAAACATCTAAATCCGTTTCATACGTCGCAAGCGGCCCATCTAGAAAACTTAAACTGTATGAAATAATCATTTTAGAATGCGGATCGTAACGAATATGCTGAACCCAGCTCACACCTGCTTTTTTAATTTGTGTATCCACACCTTGTGCAAATTCAAACTGATAATTATCGCCCCCTAAAATAACCGTTTTTGCGGTGGGATGATGCTGTTGAAATTCACGAATATGCTGTCCAATTTTTAAACCTGCAACATTCATCGTGCCTACAGGAACTTCACAAGATTTTGCCCAAGAAATTGAACAAAATAATGCAAAAATATGAGCCCATAAGAACATATTTATTCTTTTCATTCTGATTTCCTTGGATGAACTTGATTTCTTTTTCTTTACTCAAGTACATTTTAAAAGGCTAAGACAAATGTCCTAACCCTTTTTAACTAAATAATGAAATTCTTTATTGCCATTTTCGTCTAAGCGCTCTTCTTGCAGCAAAAGTTCATGCCCAAGATGCATACAAAATTTAGGAATATCCCATGAAGTTGAATTGTCCGTTGCAAACACCTCCACTACATCTCCCGATTTAGACTTGCGAATGGCTTGATGCAACATCATCACAGGCTCTGGACAGCGTAAACCACGGGTGTTTAATTGGATGCTTGGGCTCACTTCCAAATCAGACATATATAAACTCAAAAATTTAAAAACTTGCCAATTTTAACACAACTGCCCATTTCGCATATCTGTTTGCATAGCTTGATGGCAGATGAACCTCGTATTTAAAAGTATTGATCTAATCATTCATGCAATCACTGCTTAATTACAATAGACAACTGTGTTTTCTACGGTATGATAAAATTAAGTTTTTTAGATATTAAGAGTCTTTAGGAAAGATCATGCACGAGGAATCAGGCCCGTCGTGGGGAATGCGTGGCTTACGCAAATGGTTAGGTACCGCGCCAGAAACTCGCGATGAACTGTTAAAGTTAGTTCAAGATTCACGTCGTTTTTTAGAACCCGACACTGTTGCGATGTTAGAAGGCGTATTAGACCTTCCAGCAACCAAAGTCCGCGAGGTCATGACACCGCGTACATCGATGATCAGCCTACAAGAAGATGATGAGTTACTCGACATTTTGCATACCTTGGTTGAGTCGGCACATTCACGTTTCCCTGTCTTTTCATCAGATCAACCAGACAATGTCGTTGGCATTTTATTGGCCAAAGACTTATTGCCTTTCTTGACTGAACCAAACAATAAAGTGGATATACGTGCGCTGATGCGCCAACCTTTATATGTACCTGAAAGCGCACGCTCAGACCAAGTGCTTCGCATGTTGAAAAACACCCAAACGCACATTGCGGTGGTGATTGATGAATATGGCACGACCTCAGGTTTAGTGACGTTAGAAGATATTTTGGAAGAGATCGTCGGTGAAATTGAAGATGAACACGACAAGATCGATGAAGAAGCGGAATATATTATTCCCGACAATGACCCTACGACCGCAAATACGTGGCTGGTTCAAGCACTTACACCAATCGAACACTTTAACAATCTTTTAGATGCAGACTTTTCTGATGATGAGGTTGAAACTGTGGGCGGTTTATTGCTTCAAGAAATTGGTTTAGTGAGTGATTTACAAGGTCAGGTGATTGATCTTGAAAATTGGGAATTTACCATTGTAGAAGCAGATGCACGTTCTATTCATCTGATTCGAGCCGTTCGTAAATGAGAGCTTACTTTGACAAACTGTTAACCCCCAATCCACAACAAAAACAGTTACCTTTAATTTATCCGCTTCTAATTGCCTTATTTTCAGGGGCTGTCTTTAGTTTTGCACTCGCCCCTTATCATTATTGGTGGTTGGCAATCTTATCCCCTGCACTGCTCTATGCGACTTTACGCAGGCGCAGTGCAAAGCAGGCCTTTGGTATTGGTTGGGCCTATGGTTTTGGCCTATGGTTCGTGGGGGCTTTTTGGCTCTACACTTCCATCCATGTCTATGGCGATACCAACAGTGCCTTAAGTGTCGGTATGATCGGCATTATGGCCTTGGTCATGGGCTTATTCACGGCTGTCCAAAGCTTTATTTACCGCCGTTTTTTCCCTGAAACGCCACTAACCTTCGCTCCGCTTTGGGTGCTTTTTGAATGGGCAAAAACCTGGGTCTTCACAGGCTTCCCATGGCTGTTTGCAGGCTATGCCTTTACCGAACGTTTACTGGATAGTTATGCACCATTATTTGGTATCTTCGGGGTATCGTTTGTAGTCTTGGTGTTGGCCTGCGCACTGGTCGAAGTTTTAAACCGCCGCGTCTTCTGGATCATCCCCTCTGCTTTATTGGTCCTTGGCGCATGGGGCGCATCAAAAATTGAATTCGTCTCCGCAAAAAATACCCCACCATTATCGGTTTCTTTAATTCAGGGCAATATCCCACAAGACTTAAAATGGCTCACTGAGTATCAACTAAAAACACTTGGAATCTATGCTGATTTAACCAAAACAGAATGGGGACGAGACCTCATTGTTTGGCCTGAATCCTCTATTCCGATGTTCCAGAGTGATATCGAACCCTTTTTAGCTGCAATGACGGCACAAGCCAAGAAAACCAACACAGGATGGGTCACCGGTATTCCATACTGGGATATTTCAGGCTCTGAAGCGGCAGGTCGACCACTGTACTACAACAGTATTATGGCCAATGGTGCTGAATCCGAAGGACTCTATAAAAAGCAACGTTTAGTGCCTTTTGGTGAATATATTCCACTATCCGGTTTACTGAAATGGGTGTTGCCTGCCATGCAGAATGATCCGTCGATGAGTGGTTTTTCACGTGGTGAACAACAGCAACAACCGCTTTCTATTCATCAGCAGCATTTAGGCGCGGCCATTTGCTATGAAGTAGCTTATCCAAACTTAACACGTCGTAATGCCAGCCAAAGTGATTTCTTGGTGACAGTTTCCAACGATGCATGGTTTACGGGAACTGCAGGCCCTTTACAACATTTACAGATGGTTCAAATGCGTGCCAAAGAAAATGGACGCTGGTTTATCCGTGCCACCAATACAGGCGTGACGGCGTTTATTGACCATCAAGGGCATATTGTCAAACGTGCCCCACAAGATGTGGCAACCGTGCTTCGCGGCGAACTGCCTGCTATGCAAGGTCAAACACTCTATACCCGTTTAAGTGACTGGCCAATTTTAGGTTTCTCAGTTTTTTTACTGATCTTGGGCTGGATCTATCGTCCACGTAAAGTCGATGTATCGTTTAAGTCTCGTCGATAGTTGCTATTGTTGGATCAGACTGTTCCAAAGAAAAACCCAAGCTGAGCTTGGGTTTTTCTTTTTCAATTATAGTAGCTTGGTACCTACTGGAACATCTGTATCAGGCACACAAAGTACCACGCCTGCGTCTGAATCATGAAAGCCAGTCACTAAGCACTCAGACTGGATGGGACCAATTTGTTTGTTTGGAAAGTTAACCACTGCCACCACCAATTTACCTAACAACAGTTCAGGTTGATAACGCTCAGTAATCTGTGCACTCGATTTCTTAATGCCAATTTCATGGCCAAAGTCGACATGTAAAATATAAGCAGGCTTACGTGCCTGCTCAAACACTTCGGCCTGAATAATTCGCCCGACTCGGAGCTCGACTTTTAAAAAATCTGCCCAATCAATCTGTTCCATATTTCACTCTATATTTATATTTTCTACAGTATAGGGAGCGAACACTAGGATCATATACGACGAAACAGACAAGCGATCCTATCTTTCCGCCATTCTTCATGACGCAATAAAAAACCGAGCGTATGTGCTCGGTTTTTATCACAACTATAAATGTCAGTATTAAATTTGACTGACCAAATAGGACACCATACCGGCTAAAAAAAGCATCGGGGTATAACGGTAGAACATGACCACTTTTTGTTCTAATGCTGTAATCTGTACTTGATCGAGTGTGAGTACGGTTGCTTTTAACGCAGACCAAAAGCTCAAAACCGCCCATGTGCTAAACAGACTGATTGCAAAGAAACCCACCATGATTTGGCTGCTGCCTTCAGTCGACTGCCACACACTTAAAACCCCTTGAGCAACAGGAAGCATACTCAAAATCAAAAGAATAGATTTGAGCATCGACCAATGGAATTGGCTAATTTCATCCAACAAGGTTAATGCTTTCATTCTATTCTCCTCAGGAAAATCAGTTGCCATTGAGAATATTATGCAAGGATTTAAATAAATAAAAAGCCTATTTTTATCCATAATTTACATTATTTGTAATCAATAAATATGGGAATAATTCTTATTATAAATCTCAGCTGATGTTTATTATATTTAATATATTAAAATCATAATCTTAGATATTAGTTTTAAATTAAGATGTATTATCATTACAGTCCACATTGACATAACCTATGCACTGTAATGATATATTCAATTAAACCCAATATATAATAATTCTCAATTAAGGTTGATACTGAATATCAGCATCGGCTTCTTCGCCACCTTGCTGTCCATCTGCGCCAAAAGAATATAAATCAAATGGTCGTCCATCAGTCCCAGGTGCAACATATTGAATGTCATTATCCCAACTGTCTTTCGGATATCCACCTTTCACATAACCGCCTGGTAACCAATTTTTTGCAGACTCAGGTTTATTGACCAAAGCATCAAGTCCACCCTCTTGCATCGAAGGGTATTTATCATTGTCCAATTTATATTGATCCAATGCCGCAGCAACACCTTTGAGGGTAATGACAGTGGTATCCACTTTGGCTTTTTCACCGCGTCCCATCACATTGGGTACAATTAAGGCTGCCAACACACCTAAAATAACAATCACCACCATGACTTCAATTAAGGTAAAGCCTGAAGCTTGGCGTCTATAGATTTTTGATTGCATGTGAATTTTCTCTTCCATCTTATATTTTTAAAATTAAATCATGTTGTTCATGTTGACGATTGGTAGCATCACGGCAATCACAATCACCAAGACAATGCTTGCCATCAGAACCAACATCAGTGGCTCAAGTAAAGCCAGCAAGGTCGATATGAGCGTTGTCACTTCTCGGTCTTGCATGGTCGATGCGCGCTCCAACATCCGATCCAATTCACCCGACGTTTCACCACTTTTAATCATTTGTACCATCATCGGTGGGAAATAACCACTGCGCTCCAGCTGGGTCGCAAGGTTTCCACCTTCAGTCACTTTTTCTGCGGCATGATTGACTGCATCGCGAATCACCCAGTTATTACTCACCGCCGCGCCAATTTTTAACGCATCCACCAAGGGCACACCGGACTGGGTCAAAATCGATAAGGTACTGGCAAAGCGTGCGGCATTTATACCACGTGAAAGTTTACCGAATAATGGCAGTTTGAGCGTTAAACGATCAAAGGCATAATGCCCTGCTGTGGTTCTTAAAAATCGCAGTAATAAGCCGATACCTAGTACACTGCCCACCAATAAAAATGGCCATGCTACTCGAATAAAATCACTGGCTTTCATCAAGGCAACGGTAATCCATGGCAAGGCATCTTTGCTTTGGTCAAAGGTTTTGACAATGTCAGGCACCACATAAGTCATGAGCCCCATCACGATGGCAAAAGACATCAGCATTAAAATAATCGGATAAATCATCGCGCCTTGGATTTTCTTTTGCATTGCAAAGCGATTTTCGGTGTAGTCTGCCAGCTGATCTAAAATTAAGTCTAAATGTCCTGAACGCTCGCCAGCGGCAATCGTAGCAATGTACAACTCTGGAAAACGTCCAGATTGCTGTAAGCCTTGCGCCAATGAGTGACCTTCTAATACTTTAGAACGCACTGACATCAATAGATTTTGTACATGTGTTTTTTCTGACTGCTTTCCAACCGCACGAATGGCTTCTTCCAACGGAATGGCCGCCGCCACAAGTACCGAAAGTTGACGTGTCAATAAAGCCAAATCATAGGCGGTAATTTGTTTTTGAAACCATGTTTTACTGCTGTGCTTATCTTTTTGTTCAACAGGATCAACCGAGACTGGGATCAGCGCTTTATCACGAAGTTGTTGCCGAATTTGACGCGCTGAATCCCCTTCGAGCACGCCTTTTTGCTGCTTTCCTGCGGCATCGAGTGCGGTAAATTGATATGCTGGCATGTTTACGCTTTCTAATTGTCCATTTAGTCATTTGGCGCTGTTGCATGTCGGCACCAAAATCATTCATATTCTAAGTTATAAATTATGTCATCACTCTAACACAACTCATTCATCGCACAACGACAATTTCATCAGGACATTTTGAGCTTTTTATGCCAGAAAATACACTTTCCACCACACCAAGCTACCGTATCCGCGTGGCTGTTCCCGTTTATCTATATGACTGTTTTGACTATAGTTTAACGACTGAACAATACCACCAAGCTGAAGTGGGTGCACGTGTGGCTGTCTCATTTGGTCGCCAAAATGTGGTCGGTGTCATTGTTGAGAAACTCACCGATGAGAAACCACTCGATTTAGGCTTTAAACTTAAAGCCATAACTGAGTTGCTCGATGACAACGCTATTCTAGATGCTAAAGTTTTAAGTTTATTGACATGGTCAGCGCAATATTACCAATTTCCCATTGGTGAAGTGATGCATGCTGCTTTGCCCAGTTTTTTACGCCAAGGCAAACCTTATAATTTACTGGCGCGGATGTGGAAGCTGATCGATAATCATGCCGAAGACAAATTGAAGCGTTCTGAAAAACAACAAGATGCCTATAAAATTTTAAAGCTGCATCCCACAGGAACGTCTGAAAACATTTTAAATTTGGCTGGCATTGAAACTGCGACCTTAAAAGCCTTAGAAAAAAAGCAAATCACCCAGTGCATACTTGAAGCCCAAGACTTTAAACCGCAAACCATGACACTGGCGCAAATGCCTCTCACGCCCAATGATGAACAAAAGCGTGCCATTCAAAACATTCTCAAAGCTCGTCATAGCTACCATGCTTTCTTACTGGATGGTTTAACCGGTAGTGGGAAAACAGAAGTCTATTTGCAAGTCATGCAAGAGGTTTTAAAACAAGGCAAACAAGTCTTGGTATTAGTGCCTGAAATTGGTCTCACCCCACAAACAGTGAGCCGTTTTCAGTCACGTTTTCACTGTCATATTGCGCTACTACATTCAGGTTTAAATGATTCTAAGCGCCTTCAAGCATGGCAAAGCGCACAAACGGGCAAAGCCTCGATTGTGATTGGCACACGTTCTGCCATCTATACCCCCCTTCCGCATTTGGGTTTGATTGTCTTAGATGAAGAGCATGACTTATCTTTCAAGCAACAAGAGGGCTTCCGTTACCATGCTCGTGATGTGGCTTTATACCGTGCACACTTAGAAAACTGTCCGATTATCCTCGGTTCTGCAACGCCAAGTATCGACAGTTATGCACTGGTTGAACAAGGTAAAATGACCCGTTTGGAGTTGGACCAACGTGCAGGTGTGGCCGTGATGCCGAAAATGCATGTGATCGATCTGAAAGTAGCACAAAAACAAAATGGCATCAGCCAACAGCTGATTCATGAAGTACAAAAGCGCTTAGACAAAAAAGAACAGGTGCTGATTTTCTTAAATCGTCGTGGCTATGCGCCTGTGTTGATTTGTGAAAGTTGTGGCTGGCAGGCCAAGTGCCCCCACTGCGATGCCAATTTTACCGTACATCGACAGCCCTACCAGCATTTGCACTGTCACCACTGCGGCACCATTCACCGCATGCCTGAACACTGCCCGCAATGTCAGCATAGCGAACTAAAACCAATTGGTTTAGGCACCGCAAAAGTTGAAGAAAACCTACAAGAACTGTTCCCCAACTTTGAAGTAATTCGGGTGGATCGTGACTCGACCAGTCGAGTCGGCAGCTGGCAAAAAATCTATAACAAAATTCAGAAAAGTGAACCCATCATTTTGCTCGGCACCCAAATGCTGGCCAAAGGACATCACTTTCCTTATGTGACTTTGGTGGCAATTTTAGACATCGACTCGGGCTTACTCAGTGTAGACTTTCGTGCCACAGAACGTACCGCACAACTCATCATCCAAGTCGCGGGACGTGCAGGGCGCGGCGAGAAAAAAGGCGAGGTCTATTTACAAACTTTACGTCCAGACCACCCTTTGCTGAATACCCTGTTGGAGTCGGGCTATCGCAGCTTTGCCAAGCAAACGTTGAAAGAGCGTAAAGCTGCATGGATGCCACCTTATCGCTATGCGGCTTTATTGCGCTGTGAATCCAAAGACCAAGAACTGAACCAAAGCTTTTTACAAGAGCATGTACAAGTACTGCGCCAAGCCTCAGAAAACAGTATTGATATTTGGGGGCCCATTCCTGCGCCGATGGAACGTAAAGCAGGCCGCTATCAAGCGCATATGGTATTACTGTCCAAAGATCGGGCGCGGATGCATTTTTACATTCGTCAGTGGTGGCAAAATGTCTGGCATAACAAACCGCATGGCATGAAATTGAGCCTTGATATTGATCCACAAGAGTTAAGTTAAGGCTCGACGTGAATAAGGTTTAGACCTGAGTCGCGTTCTCCCTTAAACTTCCAACATAAAGAAAAAAATTTAGGACAGGGCAATGTCTCTACTGCTTCAAATCACCCTCTTTTTGGCTGCGGCACTGATGATCGTTCCGTTGGCCAAACGGCTGGGGATTGCCACGGTACTCGGCTATTTATTTACAGGCATCTTACTCGGTCCCAGTGTATTAAATGTCGTCCATGACCCTGAAGACATTCATAAACTCGCTGAGTACGGCGTGATTTTCTTGATGTTCATTATTGGACTAGAACTTCGCCCACAACGTTTATGGGAAATGCGTAAATCCATTTTTGTGATGGGCAGTTTACAAGTAACGCTCTGCGGCGTGCTACTGGCGTGCATCGTCTTTTTTGCCCTGCAACAGCAGATTGCGGCCAGTGTTGTGATTGGTTTTGCCCTTGCCCTCTCCTCCACCGCATTTGTGTTGCAACTGCTCAGCGAAAAACAGCAGCTCAATACCACTTTTGGTCAGCAGTCCTTTTCCATTTTACTCTTTCAAGATATTGCCGCGATTCCGCTGATTGCGATTATCCCCCTGCTTGCGGGAACAAACTCAACCCATCATGGCGTGGCCTACTTTGCAGCGATTGTTGCTACCTTTACAGGCTTGTTTTTATTTAGCCGTTATCTCATGCGCCCTTTTTTCCGCTTTGTGGCCAAAAGTGGCGCACATGAACTGATTACCGCAGTCGGTTTGTTTATTGTCTTAGGCGTGGTCGCGCTTATGGATGTCTTAGGTATCAGTACCACCTTGGGCGCATTTTTAACTGGGGTGTTACTTGCTGACTCTGAATTCCGTCATGAGCTGGAAGCCAGTATTGCACCATTTAAAGGTCTACTTCTCGGTCTATTTTTCATGACCGTCGGGATGAGCACGCAAGTTTCGCTCCTGTGGGAAAGCCCAAGTCTGATTATTGGCGGTGCATTATTGCTGATGTTGGTCAAACTGCTGGCGTTAACGGCCATCGCTCGCTACTTCGAGTTTTCATGGCGCAATAGTTTGATGCTGGCCACTTGTTTGGCACAAGGCGGTGAGTTTGCTTTTGTGGTGCTCAATGTTGCCATGAGTGAACACGTGATTACGCAAGCCATTTTAGAGCCGATCAATTTGATCGTGACATTGTCGATGATTCTAACGCCTATTCTGTACTGGCTGATGAGTTCGTGGATGGTGCCTCTATTCGAGAAAGAAACTACACCTGTCTATGATGAGATTCCTGAACAGCATAACCCGATGATCATTGCTGGCTTTGGCCGTGTCGGACAAATTGTGGCACGACTAGTTCACTTACAGCACCAAACCTTCACGGCGATTGACAGCAATATCGACAAGGTCGATTTCGTTCGCAACTATGGCGGCAAACTCTACTATGGTGATGCCACTCAACCCGATATCCTGCGTGCAGCCGGTATCGAACATGCCAAAGTGTTTGTACTAGCCATCGATGATATTGAAGACTCCATGAATGTGGCACGCCATATCCGACTCAATTATCCAGATTTAAACTTGCTGGTCCGTGCCCGTGACCGACATCATGTGCATTTGCTGCGTGACTTGGGGGTGGAGCATATTTGGCGTGAAACCTATTTATCGTCTTTAGGGATGGCTTATTTTGCCCTGCGTAATTTAGGCATAGCAGAACAAGATGCTTATAAGAGCATTGAGTTATTTCGCGATTATGATGAAAAACTGCTCGCACAGCAGCAAAGTATTTATAACGATGAACAGAAGGTCTACGAAACACATCGTAATGCTTTGGCCGAATTAGAACACTTATTTGAAAGTGATACGCAGCTCCGTCAGAGTCCTGTCGGCGTTGACCTACAACGCGAGTTACAACATGACCGAATAGATGTCACACGGGATGAAGTAAAATGACTTGTGTTTTACAATATCGTCACCATTAAGACAGGATATTGGAGAAATTTATGTCTGATTTGCGTCAACGCTTTTATATTGAAGATAGTCCTGTTCGTGGTGAAGTGGTTCATCTAGAAGAAACCCTACAAACCATCTTGGCGCAGCGTGATTATGCACCTGCAGTACAAGTGCTGTTAGGTGAAATGCTCAGTGCCACGGCATTACTTGCCAGTACTTTAAAAATTAAAGGCCGTATTAGTTTACAAATTCAGGCTTCAGGTAGTTTCAAATGGGCCATGGCTGAATGTAATCACCTTGGTGAAGTGCGTGCCTTGGCGGATTATGAAGCGGATCCACGCTTTAATGCTGCCGACAGCAGCAGTACGGTATTGAGCACCCTCATTAGCCCTGTACTCTTTATTAATATTGAGCCCGAATTTGGTGAGCGTTATCAAGGGATTGTGGCTTTAGACAAGCCAAATCTTGCGGGTTGTTTAATGCAGTACTATGACCTGTCTGCCCAAATTCCAACGCGTATTGTTTTGGCCAGTTCATCCCAGCGTGCTGGCGGTTTACTCATTCAGCTGTTACCACGTAACAGTGAAGAAGAACAAGAACGTGTCGACCAAGACTTATGGCCACGTCTGACCATGTTGACTGAAACGCTCAAAATCGAAGAGTTAACCGATTTAGAGTCCAGTGAAATTCTTTACCGTTTATACAACGAAGAAGAAGTACGCTTACCTGAAGTTGAAGTACTGAAATTTGGCTGTACCTGTTCGAAAGAACGTTGTGCTCAAGCGCTTGAACAAATTGGCGCTGAAGCCGTTCGTGAAACGCTAGAACATCAGAACCCAATTACCATGGACTGCCAGTTCTGTAACACGCAATACAGCTTTAGTGCAGAAGAAGCCTTGGGTTTATTTGGTGAACACTTAAGCTAAGCACATCATGTGCAATAAAAAAAGAGCAGCTGAACTGCTCTTTTTTTATGCCTTTATTCTCATAAAAGCAAGATAATTCAAATGATTCATCACTTTTATTCATAGATATTTCACTGGTCACACCGCATAAATTTCGTTATAAATAAACCCATAATTTTTATATGTCTTTATTTTTCTCTTCCATTTGGGGTTTTATCATCATGAAATTTTCTTGCAGTCTTTTCGTACTCAGCAGTTTATGCGCCTTCTCCAGTTTTGCAGCCACCGATCCCTTGGTCGGCAAATGGAAAACTATCGATGATAAAACAGGATACTCTCTCAGTGACGTCATGATTGAAAAAGACAAAAACAATAGCTATAAAGCAGTCATCGTAAGTACGCGTGAAATTCCAGGTGCGGTAAAAATAGAAAACTGTAGCAAGTGTGATGGGGTCAATAAAAATCAGCCCATCGTCGGCATGACAACGCTCAGCCATTTGCAGTTAGACAATGCCAAAGATTCGACCTATAGCCATGGACAGTTCCTCGACCCTTTCACAGGGCTACGTTATGATGCGTATGCACGACTCAGCAACAATGGTAAGCACTTACGAATTCGAGGAACGTCGACCGAAAATGGCGGTGGGCGCAACATCACATGGGTCAAATATTAAGTATTCCTCATCCATCAAAGCCCCTTTCATCGGGGCTTTTTTCTTGTTATGTTTTGAAACAATAAGGAACATATCTTTACTGTTGAAATCTGCTGAAAGGCTGAATAATGATTAAAACTTAATCAATTTATTTAATCTTATTTATGCCGAAGAACCATTATGAAATACTCGGTTTAACGCGAGATGCGACCGCCGAACAAATTAAAAAAGCCTATCGAAAATTGGCACGTAAGTATCATCCCGATGTCAGTAAGGAGCCTGATGCTGAGGCACGGATGCAAGAATTAAATGTCGCCTACGACACCTTAAGTAATGAAACAAAAAAAGCTGAATATGACTTTGAACTCGATCATCCACAAGGCTCACAGCAATTCAACCCCAATGCAGGCTTTGGCGGTTTTGAAGATGCATTTCGGAACGCCCAAGGCGGGCAACAGGCACATGATTTTTCAGGGTTTGAAGACTTATTTGGCCGTTTTGGTTCAGGTTTTGGAGGATCAAACTATCAATATCAACGCCAAAATAGCACTCGCCATAAAGGCGAAGACCAACATGCGCGTTTAGAGGTCGATCTTGAGGTTGGGTTCCACGGTACCACCCAAACTATTACCTTACAAATTCCTACTTTAAATGCCTATGGTGAAGCGGAAATTCAGCGCAAAACGCTGGAAGTTAAAATTCCCAAAGGCATGAAAGAAGGGCAACAAATTCGCTTAAGTGGTCAAGGACAGTCAGGTATTCAGGGTGGTGAAAATGGCGACCTGTATATCGAAATTTATTACAAAGATACGGAGACCACACGCATTGAAGGAGTTGATGTCTATCACCAACTGAATATCAGTCCTTGGGAAGCTGCTTTGGGGCAAAGCATCACCGCCGCGCTACCCAATGGTCGGACATTACAAATTCAAATTCCGAAAAATGCCAAAACGGGGCAGCAACTCCGTTTAAAAGATCAGGGGATTCCAGCCAAAACGGCAGGACATTTATATTTAATTTTAAACATTGTTCAACCTCCTGCGCAGAGTGAGCAAGAACAGCAAGCCTACCAAGCCTTTGCTGAAGCCTTCCCTCACTTTAAGCCGCGTCAGTCTTAAGGAGAAAATTATGACGACTATTCAATATCGTGAAATTATTTTAGACGGATGTCGACACGCTGAAATTGTTGATGAACAACATAGCTTTGACTTAAAGCATTTTGCTGAAGCCTGCGGACAAAGTCCTGAATGGGTTTTACAGCTGTTGGAATATGACATTCTGCCTAACCGACCCGATAACCGCATTCACCAATTTTTTGGTGATGATGTCTCACGTGCACGACGAGCCTATCGCTTACAACGTGACTTTGATGCCAGCTTTACTGCAGTCGCAATGATGCTGGATTTGATTGAGGAAGTTCAAAAACTTCGTCGTGAAGTAAAACATTTACATCTCACTGACCCAGTTCAAACGACTCAACACTAGTTCTATAAAGAAAGATTGGCGCGTGCCTTTCTTTCTTTTTTTTATTTTTGAATAAGAGGATTAGACGGCAACCATGAAACTCAAAGTTTGTAATAAAAAGACTAAGCTCATGTTTCCTGAATACCGAGACATGATTCAACAGCTTAGAGAAGACAATCCGCATTTTTCTAAAATGTTTGACGACCATGAAGCTCTCGATCAGGAAATTTGTTTACTCGAACAAGACCCTGTCAGGATTCATCGTGGAGAGATTGAGCCCCTCAAACGCAAAAAGCTGTTCATTAAAGATCAGCTTTACCGGATTTTAAAAGGAGCCCAGTTAAAAACCTCTTAAATTAAATCTCCCTGCGACGCCCACATATCCGAATAATAAATTGAACAAGGATAGCGTCAGCATATAAAGAAACACCTTAAAGCCCATTTGCTTTAATGGTCTATGCGGAAAATCACCGAATTATTTTAATTTGGTGATTTTCTCTAAATCTTTGATGGTGCCCTTCACGGTTTGCTTGATCGGCTCATAATCGATAAACCAAAACAAATTCATATGTTGGTCCGCATGCTGTTGTGCCAACATATCAATGACACTTTTTTCGCCACGCCCGACCAAATGACGTCTATAAAAATAATACAGCAGAATCAATGTCGTCATTAACATGATGCCCAACATGATCCAAAACCCTGTGGGAGACTTCAGCCCCGGAATAAACTCAAAGTTCATACCATACACCCCTGTCAGTAAGGTCAGTGGTGCAAAAATCGCGGTAATAATGGCTAAAATCCGCATGTTTTCATTGGTTTGATTGGCTATGGCAGAAAAATGTAGATCGATAGCTGCTTGCACTGCATTTCTCAAGCGAATGGTATGCTTTTGAATACGTTCAATATGACTGGTTAAATCATCGACACGTACCAGCATGATGTCTTGTTTTTCGCTACGCTTTTTCCCTTTCAAGTGCGAATAATTATCGACAATTTCATCGCGTAATTCCTGCAAAGTCTCGATTTGTTCTTCGCACAAATTTTCCACTTGTTGGAAAGCCATATTCTCTTGCAACAGTTGATGCCACTTGGTAAAACGACGATGGCCTTGTAAAAGCTCTTGCTGCCAAAACTCCACTCGACGTGTCAGCGGCACACGTAAATCAAGATAACCATCTACCATATTATTGAGCAGCCTCAAGGTCAAATCTAAAGGCGTTGCGGGTAATTTTCGTGGTTTATTATGTTCTTCAATCGGACGGCTCAACACCGTTTCCATACGCTGAATATAGCTTTCAACTTCTTTATTGCCCTGCTCTCTAACCGTAATCAAGACTTGCGGCGTGAGCATAAAGCTAATCGGGGTCGTCGCCAGACCGAAAACCCGTTCATGTTTTTCAGCCGCTTGAGTATCAAGCTTGATTTGATCATCAGGTGTGATCAGCTTACGAAAGATCAGCAAGTCATAATCTTCCAAAGTGTCAAAGGCACAAGGATGTTCTAAATTTAGAATGTCACGCAGATGATATTCATTCACCCACAGTCCCGTTGCCGCATAAATGTCCTGCTGCCAATGTTCTGCCCGATTAACCACATCGTCACGGCTACACTCCACCCAAATAAACTCGGCTTCCTGCTCTGCAATTGGCTGTTTCTGCACATAGGTATGCTGTGCGGTGGGATGTTGATAGAAATAATAGCTTTGCATATCTCATTTATTATTGTCTGTCTTAGCCAGCATGATGCCATAAAAAAAGCCCTGAGCAAGCCAAAGTTTAAATTGGCCAAGCTCAAGGCTTTTCTAAGACAACTCAATTCACATGGTAAATACCATGTGAATTGACAAGAGATTAAACTTGTTCGATGTCTTTCATCGTCAATTTGATACGACCACGGTTGTCTACATCCGCAACTTGTACCTTAATTTCTTGACCTTCTTTCAACACATCTGCCACGTTTGCAATACGCTCGTTCGAGATTTGTGAAATGTGAAGTAAGCCATCAGTACCTGGAAGGATGTTTACAAACGCACCGAATTCAACGATACGAATGACTTTACCGACGTAAATTGTACCTGGTTCAATTTCAGCAGTAAGTGCTTGGATTTTTGCAACCGCAGCAGCAGCAGCAGCTTTCGTTTCACCAAACACACGAACAGTACCGTTGTCTTCAATATCAATAGCCGCTTTGGTTTCTTCAGTAATAGCACGAATCGTCGCACCACCTTTACCAATCACGTCACGGATCTTGTCTGGGTTGATGTTGATCACTTGGAATGTAGGCGCATGCATTGAAATTTCAGGACGAGCGCGTGAAATCACTTGGTTCATTTCATTCAAGATATGCATACGGCCTGCATACGCTTGGTTCAATGCCGCTTCCATAATCTCTTCAGTGATACCTTCAATCTTGATATCCATTTGAAGTGCAGTAATACCGTTCGCAGAACCAGCTACTTTAAAGTCCATGTCACCTAAGTGATCTTCGTCACCCAAGATGTCAGAAAGAACAGCGAAACGCTCACCTTCTTTAACTAGACCCATTGCAATACCTGCAACTGGTGCTTTAAGTGGAACACCTGCATCCATAAGTGATAATGAAGCACCACATACAGAAGCCATTGAAGATGAACCGTTTGATTCAGTAATATCTGATACGATACGAATTACATACGGGAAGCGATCAGCCGCAGGAAGAACTGCTTGAACACCACGACGTGCCAAACGACCATGACCGATTTCACGACGCTTAGGACCAGATTCACGACCCGTTTCACCGACAGAGTATGCAGGGAAGTTGTAGTGCAACATGAAGTTGTCAGTTTTAGTACCAGCTAGGGTATCAACCATCAACGCATCACGGGTATTACCTAAAGTGGTAGTTACCAATGCTTGAGTTTCACCACGTGTGAACAATGCAGAACCGTGTGCACGGCCTAATACGCCCACTTGAACATCAATGGCACGAACAGTTTTCGTGTCACGACCATCAATACGTGGTTTACCAGACAAGATGTTGTCACGTACCGTACGGTATTTCAAATCTTCGAATAATTCGTCAACTTCAGCAGCAATACCAGTTTCATCTTCTTCAGGAACAAACTGAGCAACAGCTTCAGCGTGAAGCGCATCTAATGCTGCATAACGGTCTTGCTTAACAGCAATTGTGTATGCTTCAGAGATTTTCGCTTCAAATGCTTCTTTCAATTTACCAAGAAGTTCTTCATTTTTAACTGGCGCAACCCAAGTTGATTCAACCGCACCCGCAGCAGCAGCAAATTCTTTAATCGCTTGAATTGCGATTTGCATTTCGTCATGACCGAAAAGTACAGCGCCTAACATTTGGTCTTCAGAAAGCTCTTTCGCTTCAGATTCAACCATCAATACAGCAGCTTCAGTACCTGCAACCACAAGGTCAAGATCAGATTCTTTAAGCTGTTCTAAAGTTGGGTTAAGGATGTATTCACCGTTGATTAAACCAACACGTGCGCCTGCGATTGGGCCTGCAAATGGAACACCAGCAATTGACATTGCAGCAGAAGCACCCAACATTGCAGCGATATCGCCTTCCATGGTTTTGTCAGAAGAAATAACAGTCGCTGTTACTTGGATTTCGTTGTAGAAACCTTCTGGGAACAATGGGCGGATTGGACGGTCAATAAGACGTGAAATTAAAGTTTCAGCTTCAGACTGACGACCTTCACGCTTACCGTAACCACCTGGGATACGACCTGCAGCATATTGTTTTTCTTGGTAGTTAACAGTCAACGGGAAGAAGTCTTGGCCTGCTTTTGCTTTTGGTTGAGCAACGATTGCAACAAGAACCTGTACACCACCCATCGTGATCACAACAGTGTTTGCTTGACGAGCAACACGACCAGTTTCTAAAACAACCGTGTGTTGACCATATTGGAATTCTTTACGAATAATATTAAACATAGACATGTATTTTTCTTTCCTGATTTTTATTCTAGTGGAGACCCCTAAGGTTTGGCATTCACATCGCCATTTCAGGCAACTGTATAAATGACAAAGCTTAGAAGCCGACCTCACCAGAGACTAAAAATATGATTTTAAGACACAAAGAAGGAGCGAAACATTCGCCCCTTCCCCATTACCTCACAGAAGCAAGGTAGACTTTCTTTTTCAGTAATAAAGCATTCAAAATGCGATAGTCCGAAAATAAAAGTTTAATCGAATTAACGACGTAAACCTAAAGCAGCAATCAAGTCGCTGTAACGAGTAGCGTCTTTACCTTTAAGGTAATCAAGAAGCTTACGACGTTGGTTAACCATACGGATAAGACCGCGACGGCTATGGTGGTCGTGTTTGTGCTCTTTGAAGTGACCTTGTAAATCATTGATTTGAGCAGTTAAAAGAGCTACTTGAACTTCTGGTGAACCAGTGTCGTTTTCAGCGCGAGCAAATTTAGCAATGATCTCTGCGCGATCTGCGTTTGTTAAAGCCATTCGATTTCTCCGAGATGCTTATAAGTTACATTTGATACAAATCAAATTGATTCTTCAAAACCAAGTTGACTGCCGTGCATCACTACAGCAAGGCATTATTTTAAGGGATCTAGCGCTATATTGCAAAAATGTTTTATGTTCGCAGTCAATTCGGCAACTGACGGCTTTGCACAAATCATGCACAATAATGACAATTCTGATTTTCAGTATCAGACTCAAATCCAATAAAAACGAAAAATAGAGAGAAATTTGTGAAAATTTTATCTGCCAATACCTGTTACGTCCCGCATGACCTCAACCACGTGATTCGTTCTAAGGATGAGGTCTCCGCTACCTTGGGGGGCATGAATGACGCGCAAATTCAAAGCATTTGGGCCAGTGTAGAGTCCCTATATAAAACAGGAAACTACCCTTTCATCAGTCTCTGTTTACGTCGTCAGGGACAAATATTGTTAAATCGCAGCATTGGTTATGCGCAAGGTAATTCACCCGATGGTTTAGCGGCAGATGCGAAAATTGGCACACCCGATACCCCAGTTTGCTTATTTTCCGCCTCTAAAATAGTCACAGCCATGCTGATTCATATGTTGGATGAACGCGGCGTTCTAAATTTACTCGATCCGATTAGCCACTATATTCCCGAATATGGCGTAAACGGTAAACGTCGTGCCACCATTTTCCATTTGCTCGCTCATCGTGGTGGCATTCCTCGCATTGACAGTAAAGTCACGCCTGAACTGTTGTTTAATCAAGATCAAATTTTAGAACGTCTTTATGCGGCACAACCCGTTTCAGCTTCGGGCACACATCTGGCGTATCACGCCGTGACGTCAGGTTATATTTTAGGGGAAATTATCAAGCGGGTAACAGGTCAAACGGCCCGTGAATTTCTTGCCGAAAATATCGAAAAACCCATGGGCTTAGATTACTTTAACTATGGACTAAAACCTGAGTATCGAGCGGATGTCGCTTTAAACTATGCCACAGGTCTACATCCACGTTTAGGCACAGATCATTATCTCAATCGGGTACTGGGCGGTGGTTTACAGTTGGCCGTCGATGTGACCAATGATGCGCGCTTTATGGACACGATTTGCCCAGCGGGCAACATTTATACCAGTGCGGAACAAGCTGGACGTTTCTTTGAAATGCTCTTGAGTGGTGGCGAATACCAAGGCAAACAAATCATGAGTGCCCAAACGGTATTTCGCTCGACATTGGCCACATCAGGAGTCAGTTTAGATCGGACATTATTAGTTCCGATGCGTTATGCCTTAGGCCCAATGTTAGGTAGCAATCCTATTGGGTTATTTGGACCCATGACTGGGCAAGCCTTTGGACATCTCGGGTTTTCCAATATTCTCTGCTGGGCCGATCCAGAACGTGATATTAGTGTATCGCTGTTAACCACAGGAAAGTCTGTCGTCGGGACCCACTTACCGGCTTTAGCGAAAACGCTTTATCAAATCTCAAAGCATTGTCCCAAAATCTTAAAGCACCAACGTCGCTCCTTATTTGCAACCGATCGAAGCGAAACAGATTTAGTCTGAGCATAAAAAAAAGCCCAAGTAAACTTGGGCTTTTTTGCGCTGTAGTGTTCTTTTATTTTTGTTCTTGTTGTTTTGGTTATCATTATAATAATGCGCTTTCCCGCGTCTTCTATTAAACATTCCATGTTTAATTATTTACGTCCTTATGTGACATATTTTGCCACACAGAGCTGAAGAGAAAAGTCGCATTTTGCTCGTCTCTATGTAAGCGATTGCTTACATTAAACTCTCAATTTCTCCACAATTGAACCTAAAGTACATTCTAAAACTCAACAATAAAAATTTAAAGTAATAAAAAACAAATGCTTAAAACAAAAACTAAGAATTACAAACCACAATATATTGCACCAATATCTATTCGACATTTCATATATTAATGTATTTGTGTTCCGATAAATGATTGGCTATTTTTTGTCATATTATGCCAATCCAGCAGATATAAAAAAGCCTTGTAGTCTCTCCCAAAACTACAAGGCTTAGCGGCTGTAAGTTTCCTCTTTCACCTACTTCACTGTAAGTTCGCTGTCTACTGACGTTATTATTATCTTTTTGCGATTATACTCAACATTCCGTGTTGAGCTCTTTATGTGAAGCCATCTTCTCAAAATCCTCAGCAAAGCTCTATGCGCAAATCTCCTGAATCCCTGTAAGCCATTTCGTACAAAGCCCATATTTGTTTATTAAATCTTCACAATTGAATTTGTTGATTAATTTTTCTTGATAGACCACTTTCTCGGGTAGTTCGAGTCACCATAGCATGTACGAATGCATCGGCATCGACCAGTAAACTGACAACTTTTTTCGCCCGCGTAATTGCGGTATAAATCAACTCTTTACTGAGTAATTTTTCAGCCTGCCGATCTAACACCGCCGCGGTATGGGTGAACTCAGAGCCTTGAGATTTGTGAATAGTCAGCGCAAAAGCCGTTTCAATATTTTTGGGTAACCGTGTCGCGACTACCCATTTATCCAGACTAGGGAAATACACCTCAAACTGCAATTTACCTTGTTGTATACGATGTAAACACAGGCCAATATCGCCATTCGACAAACCCAACTGATAGTCGTTATAGGTCATCATCACTGGACGGCCCAAGTACCATTCGCCTTGTTTAATTTGTTTTGACTGTTCTAATAGGCGCTGCTCGATTTGCAGATTGAGCTGTTTTAAGCCGAAATGGCCGTGACGTATGGCGGCTAAAATACGGTAATCATCAAAATGATGAATCACTTTGGGTACAAGAGACTCATTAGGATTTTGCTGATATTGCTTTAAAGCCTCGACATAGCCCTGAAAGCCAAGCATCAGCAGATCATAATAATGCTGCAACTGCTCCGCAGATAAAGCCTGCTCAGGCAACAATTCGAGTTGTAGATAATCGACCTTGACCTGATCCAACTCAACCGCCTTCAACGTCGTGGCATTTACCACTTGCTGTTGAAAAGTATGCAATACGCTCTGTTTTTCGGCAGGATGCGTCGTTAAGTCAAAACACGGCTGCTGTTGAATAAATTGTGCCAACTTTCCAATCCGTGCATCTGATTTGAAACGACGGCTATTGACCAAATTGACTCTATTTTCAGCCAAAGCTGGAACCTGTTGTAGATCAGCGAGTACAGAGCCGACATCGACCGAAGCCAACTGATCGGCATCTCCCAATAAAATCAAACGAGCTTGATTCGGCATGGCAGCAAAGAGCATCTGTGCCAAATTTAAATCCAGCATGGATGCTTCATCAACGACAATCACATCATAAGGTAAAGGTTGTCTGCTATGAAAACGCGGCTGCTGCGTATTCCCTAAACCCAAAAGTCGATGTAGCGTCACAGGGTTTAAGTTTTTCAAATCTGGGCTAACTAAGTCTTGTAACTTTTCATCCTGAAAAGAGTTCTGAAGCGCTTCTTTCATCCGCTGCGCTGCCTTACCCGTCGGTGCAGCCATCGCAATACGAATATCAGGTAAACTTTGCTTGAGCACCGCAATAATCCGTGCCAAGGTATAGGTTTTCCCTGTGCCCGGACCACCTGTAATGATCGCGAGCGACTGCTCAGCCACCATCGTCAAGGCTTGCTTTTGATAGGGGTCTTCAAGCAAATGTGCATAAACTGAAATATCCACTTGCGTTAAATTTTGCAGTTTTAACCGCGCCACTTGCTCAGCCAAAGACTGCTCTAAAGCCCAATAACGATACAAATATAAATGGCCCTGATCATAGACAAACGGCGCTTTTTGCTGCTGTACCTGCTGTTCATCCATCACCAAATCATTTAAGACAGTAACAGCTTCAGTTGAAACTGAAATACAACTCTCACCGCGCTGCATGGCTTCAAGGACCTGTTGAATCACTTCACTACGTGCTTCGGTGAGCCCTGTTTGACTCAGCGGTGACTGCTGAATAAACTGACTCCAACGCGTTAACCATGTATCTATCTCGACAGCCTGATCAATAGTGGCTTTACACATATTTTCCACACGGTTATCCTCAAAGTTATCCACAGCTTAATTGTTTGTTTATGGGTGACTAATTTCACTTAATTTAGAAGTTTTGCCTACATGATTTTCAGTAGAAGTATCCTCAGCAAAATAACCCAAAATCGCATCTAGTCTTAAAATAAACTCTGGGCTAGCACGCCAACTTAATACGCCTTGATTGGGCTGCCCATTCATCCCTCTCAAATAAAGATAACTCGCCTGTCCAAGATGTTTTTCAATGTCATAGTCCAACAAATTCACTGTTAAATAACGATGCAAAGCCACCAAATACAAGCCCGCCTGCAACCAATAACTGGCATGTGACATATTCAATTGGATTGCGTCATGATTGTAGCTCTGCTGATCCGCCCCTAAGAAGTTACTTTTATAATCGGCAATGTGATAACGCTGACCATCAAAATAAACCAAGTCAATCGAACCGGTCAGATAACGAGCAGAATTAGCTTCATTTAAGTCGAGCAGATCAATGCCGTATTCTTGAAATAATGCCTGTATGCGTTTAATCGCCAGCACATGATCGGACAATGACAAATAAAAAGGAAACTCAGCCAAGTGTTCATCGGCTTTAAGTTTCTTCAATTGAAAGCTGTCATGTAAAGGTGTTTCTAGTACATCTGCTAACCACGCTTGCATCCACTGCACCAATTGAGTTTCATCATCCTGTCCAAACTCGTTTTGATATTTGCCCAATAACTCTTGCCACAGTAAGGGACTATCATTTTTAAAACGACGATGAATTTCCAGTCCCCAGTCACCCGAGTCCTGAAAGTCAATATGCTCGAAAATTTCGTGCAGAAAGGTTCCCGCAGTCGTCCCCATTGGGAACTGCCGTTTAATCCAAGCCAAAGGCTGACTCAGCTCCACATCCTCAAGCACAGGATGATTCATCTCGTCATCCGCACTGCCCACTGTCTCACTCAAAACTGCTAAGGCATCCATTGCCTCTTTACGACTCAAATGCTGTGCCAATGCACTAAAACTGGTTTTAGAACGTGGATAAAAACGCTGTTCAGGAAAAGCCAAAGCTTGCAGTTGAATGATCTCTTGCTGCTTGGCTGGTTGTAAACGGATCGGCTTTTCAGTCAGCAGCTCCTCATTACCACTGGCAGGATGTTCAAACAGATTACCTGCTTGGCCACGCCAAAATGCCAATGCCGTATTTGATTTATATTCCTGATCTTGCAGTAAGGCATACACGCGGTGGCTGGCGCGGGTCAGTGCGACGTACCATAAGCGATGCTGTTCTGCTTCGGCTCGCTCATTGTGTTGATCAATCGCGGCTGGGTCTAACAGGTTGGCATCATTTACCGCTACGATGCGCTGTAACTCGCTCTGCCCTGTCGTCGGATTGATCTGCTCCAGCGTTGAAAAGTTTAAGGTTTTATTCATTTCCTTAAAGTCTTTGTCGGCACCCAGCAAGAACACAATTTTAAACTCTAGACCTTTGGACTGATGAATGGTCATCAGCTGTACGCCTGTGGCATTGGAGAGTTTACGTTCCAACTCCCACTCACGTTCCGCAGGCAAATGTAACTGTTTGAGATACCAATGATACAGTTTCTGCGCACCTTGGAACTGCTCACTATGTTGGCTCAACAACTCAGTCAAATGCCGTAGATTGACCACAGTCCGTTCGTTGTCTCGGCTTTGGTAAGCCACCAAGTTTTTCCACACTTTAAAGAGGTTTAAAGCGTACTGCCATGCACTTAAAAAGCCTTTATTGATCCACATGTCGCGGATGTCATCAAAATCTGCCATAAACTGGCTTAAACCGTTGGCTTGCTTTTCCAGTTCTAGTAACTGTTTTAAATCAATCGCCAACAGCCGGCTCAAAAGCGCACGGCGAACTTTGGCTTCATCAAAAGGATGCATCATTGCGGTCAATAACGCACCGACATCTTTCGCGACCTGACTTTCAAACACACTGCGTTTAGACGGACGGTTGACCAAAATTCCCAAACGCTCTAGTTCAAACTGAACTTTGTCCAAGCCATCATGGTTTTTCGACAACACCGCGATATCATCTGCCCCTATAAACTGTAGCGGATCATCTGCCACATAGAGTTGCTGTTGAATGCCTTGGTTGATTAAATCACGAATTTTCCATGCCACTTGTTGAGCTTCATTTTTTTTATCTTCAAGTAGCAGCCAGCGCAGCGGTACATGGTTTTCACCCTGTGCATCGACCAAAGCAGGATGTGGTCGAGTCCCTGCTTCTACAGGTTGGTAATAGACCTGCTCACCAAAGTCCTGTTGGCGTTGAAATAAAGCATCCACCACCTGTACCAACTTTTGCACAGAACGATGATTATATTTCAAACTATACTGCCGACCTTGCTTTGCCAAAACATCTAAACGTGCCTTGTTATACGTTAGCATGTCCCCCCCACGAAAGCCATAAATGGCTTGTTTCGGGTCACCGACCATAATCATACAGCCTTGATGATAACGCTGTGCATCACGCCAAATCCGCGCCAACATATCATCTTGGTCTTGGTTGGTGTCTTGAAACTCATCCACTAGAATGAGTGGATAGCGTGCTTGTACAAACTGGGCAAAGCGCCGGCCTTGTTCGCCCTGTAAGGCTTCTGACAAGGTACGGATTTGCTGGGCAAAAGTCGTTTCACTCTTTTGCTGCAAGACTTGTGGTAATCGCTTTTTCACCTCAGAACTTAAGTGATATTTTAAATACGCATCTAGCACATCCAAATTGAGCTCTAGCTCTGCCAACGCATCTAAGAAACTGCGGACCTGCCGCCACACAGGATGCTGCTCAAACTGTTCCAATACATCTACAGCACATTTGTTTAAGACTTTTTTCGTTGCGAGGTCAGTCAGGTATTTTAAGGTTTTTTCAAAATGTGGCGCGAATAAAGCATAAGCCCGTTGCTCTTTCAGTGCCATCAAAAAAGCAGGTAAGTCCTGACATAGAATGCGTTGCATCAAGGCATCAGTGCGCCATTTTTTCCCCAGCACTGCATGGTACTGCCCCTCAGGGGCATAATAGTCTTTCAAGCTTTCAATCTGCGCCACATCCAGCGCGGTAAATTGATCAATGGCCTGCTCAAATTGCGTCAAATCAAGTACAGGTTTTTCTACCTGTTGAAACTGTGCCGATGCAAAGTTCAAACTATTTTCGACAATCGGCACATAAGCCTGTTCGGTTTTTAATTTTTGTTTTAACAGTAAATAATTCACCACAGGCTGTGGCTGCGCCTGAATCCACTCACGTAATACATCATGAATGAGCTGCTGAGTATAACTCTGCGCATCATCGGTAATATCTGCACGCTCAATTTTGCCACTTTCAAAAGAAAACTCACGCAGTAACTTTTGACTAAAACTGTCAAGTGTGCCGACGAACAGCTCATCTAACTGATCAATCACCAACTTCAAACGCTCTTGGGCAAAACCGACTCGCTGGGCATAGTCTGTGAGCACCTTGATAAAAAGCGGATCTTGTTCGACAGCTATTTTGGCCTGTATTTCTCGCTCAGTCAGACTTTGACAACCTTCAAAATAACGTAAAGTTTCAATCAAACGTGCCCGAACGCGACTTTTCAGTTCAGCAGCAGCAGCACGGGTGAAGGTGGTTGCAATAACCTGATTCGGCAAATAGGCTCCAAGAAAAATGCGTACCATCAAACTGGATAAAGTAAAAGTCTTACCTGTGCCTGCTGAAGCTTCAATCCAATGCAAGCCCTGAAAGCTCATATCGGCAATGGGTTGATAAGACATGTTCGATGTAGAGACCTGAGACTGGGCTGTCATGACTTAGTCCTCAAGGCTTTGCTGATGCAAAAAAATCGGATGATATAGTTCATAGGAAAACTGCTCACAGGCATGGGCAAGTAATGCTTTGGCATCCTGCTCTTGTAGAATAAACTGCCAGTCGCGGTGTGCTTTATTGGCTTCATTTTCAGTCATTGAAAAACCACTAAAGCGACCATCTTCTTCCCACACTTTATAAATAGCGTCCATGTCCGCAATCACCATCTGTTCCTGATCATTCAGTTGCCATTCATGGGTTTTATCTTTCTCTGCAATTTTTAGTAACAAGGCCGCAGGTAAAACTAAGGGCTGAGTTTGTGCATACTCCCATGCTTTCAACCAAGGTTTAAGCCATTCACGCGCCTGATTTGAACTCACGCCAGTACATAAAATGGTTCGGTCACTAAATACCACGATACGTTGATATTGCTGTCCGCCCTCACCCAAATTGACATAAGCCAGCCACAGTAAATACTCCAACCAAACTTTGGCACGACGCTTTGCTCTGGCACTGGATGCTTCTACACTAACCCATTTTTCAGCACTGAATTTGGCTAAAGTAACATTGATCTGTAAATGCTCACTCACCTTCCAGACTTGTTGGGTCGTGGCTGTGGCCTCAGGTGCATAACGTTGTAAACGTGCCAGCAAGCGCTGCTGTTCAAGCACGCTCATTTGCCAGACCCCATCCTGGACTTTACCAATCGGCAGTTGATCCATCAAAAGATTGGCATCTGCTTCCGCTTCATGCTGTTGTAAAAAATGACGAATGGCATAACGTCCTAAACCATCGAGCAGTAACGGTTCTTGCGTTGCAGGAATCTCTTCTGGTTTTAAGTTTTCCACGCCTAAAGTCTTGAGGTACAGCCTTGCAGGGAAAGTGATGTCCTGAATCCACTGCTGACTGTCAAGAACTTGAATGTCTTGCTCTAATTTTGGATAAGGCGTGTTAACCCAACTGCTCCGTTGCCCCGATGCATGTTGCAATTGTTTCGCGACTTGAAACCATTGGTCTTGAAAACGAATACTGTGCTCAGACTCAAAACCGCGCGGATCAAAAGGCAATAAAGGATGGACATGATACAACGATGCCAACTGTGCAGGGACAGCCACACCATGCTGATCAACCGTTGCATTGGCACTCTTGGTCTGTGTGTCAGGTTGAACAATAAAGTCCATATGCTGAATCAATTCTTGCAACACTGTAGACGGATCACGGACTTCACCATCGCTGATATCAAAGCCATTATAAAATAACCATAAGTTCTCTTGTGCCAACAACAATGCATCTAGAAAAGCCCCTTGATCATCTTCCAAACGGGAACGATCCCCCAGTTGTGGCTTCAGTAAATCCATCAGGTCAAAAGGCAAATGCGCACTGCGGTTGGGAAACTTGCCACTGTCCAAGCCCAACATCACGATCAACTTATACGGCACAGGTCGAATCTGACCAATTTGACTAAATGTGATCTGCCCTGTCGGTTCTGCATAATCCAGTTGCGCTTCTAAGGTCTTTTGGATTTCTTCTAATATATAAGGCAAAGGTAAACTTAAACTGCGCAGTGCATGATGATCGTGTTCATCATAGAAACTCGCCAAGGTCAGCATACGTTCTTGTTTTTTGACCATCTTATACACTGCAATCAAAGACTCAACACCCGCAGCTTCAAACTCGCGAATATCCTCCATCAAACGATTCAGCCAAGTTTCCGCAGTCGTCCGTTGTCCAATTTCATGCGCGATCATCCACTCGGAGCGGTGTTTGAAATCCTGATAAATTTCAATCAAAACACCAATCAGCTCAAAATCACTCGACTGGACTTGGGCATAGCTCAAGGTCTCATGAAACAGCACATGTTCTGGTACAGCGACGCCTAAAGCCAAACGATCTAAGGCAAACTTCAGACTATAACGATAGTCATCATCCCCTTCGGCCAAACTGCGTTTTAAATGTTCAGCATCCAATCCTCGCTTAAAGCCCGCGTTGATCAAAAGCTCCGTCATGCGCTCGATCATATTCATGTCTAAGCCATAACGTTGCTGCGTTGCATTTAAACTGAGCCAATCGGCAAAGTCCTCAATACTGAAACGCCCCCGCACCAAGACCATCCGTCCCAACACAGCACGCCATGCATTTAAGGCATCGAGTTGATTCACGCCAGCTAGCTTAATCGGCAGATAAATACTGTCTTTACTCAGTTGGTGGCCCTTTTGCAAGGCCTCACGCTCATGCGGAGGAGGTGCAAAAACACTGCGAATAAAAGGTTCTAACTCAGTCAAACTGGGCGTCAACACCAAAATATCACTTGGACGTCGTGGTGCTTCAGCCGTGCCCTGAGCCAACCAATGCGTCAGTTGATCTTTGAGGACTTCAAGCTGTCTGAGGCTGGAATGACAAACATGAATCTGTATTGAATCATCCTGTTCAGCCAAGGCATACTGATGCTGCGTAGGTTCTACCAAATACAGGACATCAGACTGAATTTTACCAAGTAAAGTTTCTGGATATTCATCAACAAAGACATCGGCCCATACGCCATCCTCACCTGAAGAAAGGCTGGAAAGTAAAGAGAAATGATCGCGTGCCTGTTTACCAAATCGGGTCAGTAAAGGATGGCGAGACTCTCGGGTTTCTGCATTAAAATTGAGGGTAAACTCATCAAAAAACTGCTGAATCTCTGCATCATTGGCATTGGGATTTTTTTCAATAAAACGCTGCTTTACCCGTGCGTCATAACGCGCTTTCCAGTTGGGATCGACACTGTCTGCCCAGTATTCTTGTGAAGGGTTATAGTGAAAAATAAAGATATCGAGGTATTGCCCCAATCGATGTAAAAACTCCAATTGCTTTGGCGGTAAATCTAAAACCGTAAATACCACCAACTGCGCAGGCAACTTTTTAAGTGCAGCATCTCGGGTCTCAGCTTGATCGAGTAAGTTCCAAAATGCAGTATCAATACGCTGAATTTGTTCAAAGTCAGCATGGAATACCACTTGCCAGAGCCAACGCTGCCATGCTTCCAATTCATGCGCTTGATTAAGCTGAAAAGTACTGATTTCTTGATGGGTTTTAAAGAACATCTGCTCCAAATCGAGCGACTGGTTTTTACCCCACGCTTGTAACCAATTCGTCTGGCAACGGCAATTTTGCGCTGGACAGCCTTTGGTGCAATGCCCACGATAGTCCATATAAAAACTAAACAACCGTGAAACCTGCTCCGCGACCCAGTACAGCATGCTTTGTTTTTTGAGCTGTTTATCGATGCCTTGTTGCAAACGGTCGGCACTGGCATAGATCCGCTGAATAATCGAAAAAAGCGGATGAGCAACCTCTAAAGGATTCAGCTCGGCTTGTATAAATTCTTTTAAGGCTTGAAAGACACGCCATTTAATAATCAATCGCGGAATATTGGCTTTACGAACCTCATCTTTTTGATCGACCAAAACCCACTGATAAGCCGACCATTGAAAACCACGAATACGATGATGAAACTGCGTGTTGGCACTGATGCCCTGCTGTTCCGCCAACTTTTGTGTTAGCCACGCCTCAACCGCAGGTGAAGGTACAATAAAGTGCTGTGCTCGCAGCACTTGAAAGGCATTTTTGGCCGGTTTAAAGACGGTTTTTTGCATGGCTTGCAATAGAACATCAATACGCTGACTTTGTATTACGTGTATTGCCATGTTTCCCCTCAAATGACCGTCTTATGAAAAATCTACAAAAGCACACAGATTATTGACTATACTTCTGGTTCTGTCTATGTCACTTTGATGACATATTTCTATTTAAAATTTGCTTTAAAATACGCACTTTAAGCAAAACTAGAATCAATGTGAATCAGGATATTTTAGGGTTTAGAAGATGAAATTAGAGCATATTCCAGAAAAAATTGATCCCTCTTTAAATTTAGAACAAATCCGCGAAGAATGTTTGGACTTAGTCAAAAAGCGCGCCTATTTTTCCGCAGGTGCTGCGGTTATTCCAGTCCCCTTCCTCGATGTGGTGATTGATGTGGGCATATTGTCGCAGTTGATTCCCGAAATTAACGCCCGCTTTGGTTTAACCCCTGAGCAAGTCAGTGTCTACGACCCAGAAACCAAGCAAATCCATTGGTCAGAACTGCGTAAACGTGGCGTGGAGTTCTCTGGACTGGTGGTGGCACGTACAGCCGTGAAGAAATCCCTCAATAACATGGCAGCCAAATACATCACCAAACAAGTCACCAAATTCATTCCTCTTGGTGGACAGATGATTGCGGCTAGCTTGGGGTATGTCGTGATGAAAAAAATTGCGGAAACCCATGTGGAAGAGTCGTATAAGCTCGCCAAAGGCATTCAACTAAAACAAGCCGCTGAACAAGGTGTTCCTGTTGCAGCGCCAGTGACCCAAATTCCCTTAAGTTAAAGAACTAAATCTGTCTCTATAAAAAACGGTCAAATGACCGTTTTTTTTAAGTTTTTTAATCTGTGTCGCGATCCGCTTTGAGCTGTTTTAAAATTGCCCTTAAGACTTCAATTCGGGCCTGTTGTTTATCATTGGTGGAAATAATATACCAAGGCGCATAGCCTGTATCGGTATGTGCAAACATATCCGCGGCTGCCTTTAAATAGTCATCCCATTTGTCGCGATTGCGCCAATCTTCTTCGGTAATTTTAAAGCGTTTATGCGGAGTACTTTCGCGGGCTTTAAAACGCGCTGCTTGTTCATCTTTATCAATCGCCAGCCAAAACTTAATCAATACGGTTTGACTGTTGCTGAGATTTTTTTCAAAACGATTGATTTCCGCATAAGCGCGTTGCCACTCCACCTCGGTTGCGAAGCCTTCTACCCGTTCTACCAAAACGCGTCCATACCACGTCCGATCAAAAATAGTGATGTCATCCGACTGCAACTTACTCCAAAAACGCCACTGGTAAGGACGGCGTAACTCATACTTTTCAGGTGCGGCAATGGTATGAATTTCATATTCTCGCGGGTCGAGCTTTTTCACAATGCGCTTAATCGCCCCCCCTTTACCCGCAGCATCCATACCTTCAAAAGCGATCACCACTTTACGGTCATCACAGCGGATGGCATCGGCCACTTGTTTGGTGAGTTTTTTTAACTCTGCTTTATAGTTTGCATCCTCAGCTTGAGGGGCTTCAAACTGAATCAGAATATCTGGTATCGGCGCTTGCTGCCACTTTAATGCGGCCTTTTTTTCATGCTCTGGACAGTGTCGTAGTGCCGTTAAAATCGCTTGTGCAAAATTATGATTACGTAAATCTTCATCTTCACCATCAATGATTTGCCAATCGTCGGTAAAACGCGTACGTAGTTTTTGCAAAGTGTCATATTGTTTTTTATTGCGCCAGTCTAGCCCATGCAACTTATGCCAATGCACTTCGCTCGGGTCCATATCATCCAGACGCTTTTGCAAAGACTTCCACGACAAATCGAACCAAACTTTTAAGACATCTACGTTGTTATTTTTTAAGTCCTGCTCAAAGGCCCGCATATTGCTGATGTATTCATCAAACAAAGTGTCATCTAAAGGTTTAGAAGCATGCATAGCCGTTGCCAACAAGTCCCCATACCAATTACCAAACCACACCATAATTTGCCCTTCGGCAGGAACAAATCGGGTATAGGGCTGCCAAAACGGTTCTTTTAGATTAAACAGGTGCGGTGGATCGGCTTTGACATATAAAAAACGCGGATCGACCCATTCGCGCAGCTGCTTCACCGCTTCGCCTTTACCCGCAAGTTCAATTCCACTGACCAAAATCACCAAACTTTTTGCATTGCTCTGATCACGGGTATTCATCAACGCATATTGCGCTTCAATTAAGTCCAGTGAAAGCTGTTCTTCGTTCAGCACTGCACTGGCGATCGTTTCTGTATCCATTGCCCCCTCCTTTTTTCTATTTAATCAGATCACTAGATCCTAAAAAATGATGATCTAGATGATTTTCACATGCATCTTTTGACTACTTCTACATCAAACTGACCACAAATAAATAGTTTTTTTGTCACTTTGTCATAGCGAGTTCCGTCATCACGCACTAAGATTTAGCTATCTTTAAATAGAACTGAGACAGCAAATGTCCAAACTCGCCGCCCTCGATGAGCTTTTAGAACAGTATTACCAATTGCATTATCATCAAGATTCGGTGCTCTTCCAACGTTTACAAGATGTGCAAGTCTGGCAAAAACAACGGATGCAGCGCACACATAACCGTGCTTTCGCAGAAAAACAAAACCTCTTGATGGCCGAGTATTTTATCAACCGTTTATATGGTGGCCCAGATTTTGACGCTTTGGCAGGACAAATTGCGCGCTTGAGCAAATATGCGCATAAAGCGGAGAAATTAATTCCTGAAAATGCTATTAAAACGGGTACCTCTGGGGTTGAATTGGCGATTTTGGCGGTGCGACTGGATGAACAAGTGGCAATGCAATTACTGAAAGATCACCATCCTTATGAAACCTTAACCGATGATTTGATGCGCCAAGCCTACTTAAAACTAGAACAAGGCGAAGAACGCTTGAAACAACTGTATTTACTCGATCAATTGGGTAAAAACCTCGATAAATACATGCGCTCTTTTATGGTCTATACCGCTTTTAAGATGTGTAAAGGAACGGCTAACAAATATAACTTCAATGTCATGTATGAATTTATGCAGGATGGCTTTTTAGCCATGAAACCGCTAAAGTCAGCAGAGAAATTTGTGAAAGACTTTACTGCGGTGGAACGTCAAATTATTGATAAAGTCCATGCGGGACATTTGTATCCTTTTCAGTAAATTTCAACGAATGACTTGATAAAAATAAGCCAACAGCAGCTTTGCTCTGCTGTTTTTCTGTATATTATTCAGCACAATTGCATGATGGTTACTGTACAACGTCCTAGAATCTGTCATCATGCATGCACTGCAACATTTACCCTATTGCTATGTTAGGAGTGACTCCCATGTCGAATGAAAATCAAACGCCTACCGCTACTCAAGAGTCGGCACAAAACACAGACAAAGTGAGTCCATTTTTAACTGAACCATTACCCCAAGGCACAGCGCAAGGTCAGCAAAAATCATTACAACAACAGTTGACTGATACCCCAGTGACGGGTTCTGTACCCAAATACAATCTCCCTCGCGGTGCTAACACAGGCAACGTCGGCAATACCACACACTTTGGTTACCAGACGGTGAGCAGTGAAGATAAAGCTCAAAAAGTGGCGGAAGTTTTCCACTCGGTTGCCAGCAAATACGACATTATGAATGACTTGATGTCTTTTGGTATTCACCGTCTATGGAAACGCTTTGCGATCAATATGTCAGGGGTACGTCGTGGTCAACGCGTGCTAGATATTGCTGGCGGGACAGGCGACTTGGCTAAAGTGTTTAGTCGTGAAGTCGGCCCTACTGGTCATGTGGTACTTTCAGACATTAATGAATCGATGTTGAATGTGGGGCGTGATCGTTTAATTGATGCAGGCTGTACCAATGTTGACTTCGTATTAGCCAATGCTGAAACCCTAGAGCCATTTGAAGACAACAGCTTCGACCTACTCACGATCTCGTTTGGTCTACGTAATGTGACCGATAAAGATGCTGCACTCGCAGCGATGTACCGCGTGCTTAAGCCAGGTGGTCGCCTACTGGTATTAGAGTTCTCTAAACCTGTGTTTGAACCATTTTCAAAACTATACGACCTATACTCGTTCACTGCACTGCCGATCATGGGCAAAATCATTGCCAATGACTCAGAAAGCTACAAATATTTAGCCGAGTCCATTCGTATGCACCCAGACCAACGCACGCTAAAAGGCATGATGGAAAATGCAGGCTTCCAAAACTGTGACTATCACAACCTGACAGGTGGTATCGTTGCTGTACATCGTGGTTTTAAACTTTAAAATTAAACGTTTAAGGGCAAATTATGTGGTCGATTCTGGCACTCGGTGCAGTTGAACGATTAATTCATCATGTGATTAATTTGGATGCGATCACTCGCATCCAACTCAATGAACTACAAGGCAAGATGTTACGTGTCGTGATCGCATCCCCGCAACTGTCTGTAGATGTGTTCTTTGACCAAGCTAAAGTGCGCTTAGAACCTACCGTTACAGGGCATAGTGAAACAGCGTCCATTTTTGAACAACGCCCGTTTGATCAAGCTCAGTCTCACACTCCAGCAACCGCAACTTTAACGGTGGCCAATGTGGTTGAGCTGCTCAAGCTATTACTGGCGGATGATGTTGGCAATATCCCGCTCCAAGGCGATTATCACCTTCTGCAAGATATTCAACGGATTATGCAACAAGCTGAGCCTGACTTGGCTGCGCATTTAAGCCCATGGATTGGCCCAAGTTTGGCGCATGAATTGGCTAAAATTCAAATGACACCAAAGCACATCAAACAGGCCTTACAAAGTCATTTGTTCTTTGCTGAAGATGCCTTGAAAGAAGACAGTGGTCTATTTGCCCCGCGTTGGCAAATGGATGATCTGCATCAAGATACCCGTATTTTTAATCAAAACTTAGATCGTGCCGAAGCCAAAATTCAACAGCTTCAAGCACAGATTGACACTCAAGACTCAACTCAGAACTAGGTATTTACATATATGATTCCGCACGTTTCACGTTTACTCGAACTTTGGCGCATTGCCGCGCACTATAGACTCGACACGTTGTTTCCTGCGGAAGAATTGCCTGAAAAAGCACGCCATGCATTGGGTGTAATTCGTATGCACCCTGCGGCATGGTCCAGTCGTGAACGAAAAAATCCACTGAAGCTCAAACAAGCTTTAGAGGAAATGGGACCACTAGCGATTAAAATGGGACAACTACTGTCTACTCGTCGTGACCTAATTCCACCTGAAGTGCTACAGCAACTGGTTTTACTCCAAGACCGTGTCAAACCGTTTGGTTCTGATGTGGCGAAAATGCGCATTCAAGACTCACTGAAAGCCGATGTAAACACGCTGTTTGCTCGCTTCGACGAACAACCCTTGGCAGCAGCCTCGATTGCTCAAGTACATACGGCCGCTTTACATGATGGTCGCGAAGTGGTGGTGAAAGTCACCCGTCCCGCTATTCGTAGTCAAATTTTACAAGACTTTGAAATTTTAGAATGGCTAGGTGATTTTCTAGAAAAACGCCTAGAAGCCGCGCGTGCACTGCACTTATCTGAAATTATTCAGGACTATCGTCAAGTCATTTTAAATGAACTGGATTTGACTTTAGAGGCCGACAATACCCGTCGTATGCGCCATTACTTTACAGGCTCAAGCATGATGTATGTGCCTGAAGTCTATATGGACAGCAAAGACGTGATGGTGGCCGAACGCATTACCGGCGTTCCCATTTCAGACATTGAAACCTTTGAAAAACTAGGCATGGATCGTAAAGATCTGGCGGAAAAAGGCTTAACTATTTTCTTTACCCAAGTCTTCCGTGACAACTTTTTCCATGCCGACATGCATCCGGGCAATGTCTTCGTTGAAACCCTAAACCCAAGCCAACCACGCTATATTGCGCTGGACTGTGCCATTATGGGTGAGTTGTCGAAGCACGACCAAATGACCGTGGCGCGTATGCTGCTTGCGGTCATGAACAGCGACTTTATGCAACTGATTCAAATCGTGCATCAAGCTGGTTGGATTCCACCGGGTACAGACCAAGATGCACTAGCACGTGAAATGCGTCGCACGGTCGGGCCAATGGTGTCCAAACCCATGCATGAATTGGACTTCGCGGGCATTTTGATTCAGGTAATGGATATTGCACGACGCTTCCATTTAGAAATTCCGCCACAGCTGATGCTGCTGCTTAAGACCCTCGTGCATGTTGAGGGTTTAGGGACAGACCTTTACCCAGAGCTGGACATCTGGAGTTTGGCAAAGCCAATCCTGACCGATTGGATCAAAGCGCAAATGAATCCACAAAAGAACCTAAAAGAGCTGGGACAAAAAATTCCAGATTTACTTTTAGGGGCACAAGACTTCCCAACGCTGTTGGTCGATAGCTTAAATGGTCTCAAAAACCAATCAGCTTGGCATGCTAAACAGCTCAATGAACTGCAAAGTATGCGCCTACAAATGGAGCATCAGCAAAAACGCAGTTGGATTTTTGGTAGTCTCATGGCCATTTTGCTGTCGATTGCGATTATCTCGCCTTGGTTTATTTCAGTGATTTTAATTGTCCTCACCAGCTTACTGGCGGTGTGGCGCGTGTTTAAATAGATACTTTCTGCTGTATTAAAAGCCTGAGTCTCTCAGGCTTTTTTATGTTTCTGTTTTATGTAGGAAGTGACTCCCAAGTCATTCTTGGATCACTTTTGCCAATGCACTCGTTCTCTCGCCAGTTAAAATGACAATACATATTGTCTCTTTTGAATGATAACGATGACTCAAATCCTGCATAAACACCTTCCAGCTTTAAGCATTCGTGCAGGTAAATTAGCACGTCAACTCATTCAAAGCGAAGGCTTACAAGCTGAACAGGTCGATATTGTGCCTGGCGCCGCAGGTGGGCCCAAAGGGATCGGGATTCAAGGTTTAGACCAAGCCATTTTTGGTGAATTCTTTGCCCGTGCACCACAAAGACGGACTTTGATTGGTTCTTCCATTGGCAGTTGGCGCTTTGCCAGCATCTTAGCGCACGGTGCAAAAGCAGGTACCGAACGCTTAGGCGAACTCTATACCAACCTGTATTTTGACAAAAAAATGCAGCGCCAAGAAGTCAGTGATATTTGCCGTGGTATGCTGCTCGACTTGGTGCAAGGCCAAGAAGCGGAATTGGTCAATCATCCCAATTATCACCTCACAGTCCTGTCGATTAAGGCTCAACACATTTTCCAAAGTGACCAAGTTCTCCCGCTCTTGGCCTCTGTCGCAGGTATCATCGGCACAACCGCTGTTGCGCGAAAGCATAGCCGCCACTTTATGCAACGGGTGATTAGTCAGCCCAGCAATGGTAAACAATTTAAAGTGGAAGATGATTTTCTCACTCATTATCACAGTCTCACCGCTGCAAACGTTCTGCCTTGGCTGATTGCTTCAGCCTCTATTCCAGGCGTGATGGCCGCGATTCGCGATATTCCAGATGCGCCACAAGGCAGTTATCGCGATGGGGGTCTGATTGACTATCACATCGATCTGCCTTTTGAGAGTCAAGGCATTGTGCTTTATCCGCACTTTACGGACAGCATTACGCCCGGTTGGTTTGATAAACTGTTTAAACGTCGCGCCAATCCTGAAAATCAAGCCCGTACGCTACTATTGTCTCCGTCCCAAGACTATTTACAGAGCTTACCTTTAGGACGCCTGCCCGATCGTAAAGATTTCACCCTCAAAGGACTCGACCAAAAACAGCGCATTCAAATGTGGAACCAATGTATTTCTGAAAGTCAGCGCTTAGGCGATGAGTTCTTGGAAATGGTGGAAAAACAGCATTTTGCACAGGTCATACAAGATTTATAAACAAAATTTGCGCATGAATGTAATCTTGTTTAATCTGACCAAATAAAGAAAAATCGAGATTACATTTTTTCTATGCTAACAATAATTTTAAGTGAACAAGAAAAGTATGGTCAAACCATTGAATTACAAAATGAATCTTGGGAACGAAATGTGATTTCAAGCTCTTTAGAGGATTTCATTCAAATCAACATCGACCAATTAAAAAAACCTGATGATATTCGTTATGCATTCATTTTAGACAATGGTTAAATCATTCGATCTATGATTTCTAATCACCCACCCCACTTCGCCATTATTGGTGCAGGAACCGCAGGATTAGCCACTGCGATTTTACTGGCTCGACAAAATATTCAAGTCAGTATTTTAGAGAAAGCCTCAGAACTTGAACCTGTCGGAGCAGGACTGTTACTACAGCCCTCTGGTTTAGCTGTTTTTGAGCATTTAGGCCTTTTAGATGAGGTTTTAAGACTCGGTGCAAAAGTCACTGGGCTCAAAGGCCAGTTGCCGAGTGGAAATTTACTGGTCAATAGCCATTATCAACAAGCGCATCCTGATTTTTATGGTGTAGGGATTCATCGAGCAACGTTATGTCATGTTTTAGAAAATAAATGCCGTGAATATCCAGAACTCATTACGTGGTATATGAATACCGACATTCAGAAATTAGAAGAAACATCCAATCAAGTTCGGGTTTTGGGTAGTAAAGATGGTGAATCATTTGATCAAGCTTTTGATGCTGTGATCATTGCCAATAGCGCACGCAGCCTTTTAAGACCGAAAGAATGGGTAAAGGTTGATCAAGCTTATCCTTGGGGAGCCAAATGGACAATTGTTCCCGAATGTCTTGAATTAGATAAAGAAATTTTACATCAGTTTCATGATCGCTCTAAAATGATGATGGGAATCTTACCAACCGGTACAGTACCACATGAACCCAAGCAAAGACTGTCGAGTGTGTTTTGGAGTCTTCCAAGCCATCAGCTAAATAACTTTTTACACAATTCACAAGCACATTCAGACTGGTTAAACCAAGTGTCTAAACGTTGGAAACCTGCTGCGGATTGGTTAGAACAAGTCATTGCCCAGCCTGAACAAAAATCACAATGGTTGACTGCAAATTATCGTGATGTGGTGCTGTCTAAGTTTGGTGAGGGTCGTATTGGTGTGATTGGTGATGCAGCACATGCCATGAGCCCGCAACTGGGGCAAGGTGCAAATATGGCCCTTTTAGATGCATGGGCTTTGGGGCAAGCGGTTCAAAGCGCAAGAAAAAATGAGAACATTGATTATGTTCAACTCTGGCAAACTTACCATCAACACCGTCAAAGTTCGACGGCGTTCTATCAATTTTTAAGTCGTTTACTCACACCACTTTACCAATCTGACCTATGGTGGGCAGGTGGGTTGCGTGATTTAAGTTTTGCTTGGATGTATCGAATTCCCTATTTCCGTAAAGAAATGGCGGTGACGATTTCAGGTTTAAAATTAGGCATGTTCAGTCAAATGCACTATCAGGATATTGCAAAACAAAACAATCATTCTGTGTAGAATGCGACGACAATCATCTTCATCCGCTTTGGATGGGTGACTGATAGTTGAATTTCTAAAATACATCAATTAAGCCACTGTGAGATAACAGTAGAAAGTTTCTCCTCTATTCTGTTTAAATCACGTAGACTATAGCGCGCTACGTTAACATCGTAACACTCTCAATATTTATTCGCTTGGTGAAATCTTATGAACAATTTGCAATGGCTCGATGAAGTAAAATTTAACGAACAAGGTTTAGTCCCTGCCATTGCACAGCATCATCAAACGGGGCGTGTCTTGATGGTTGCATGGATGAACCGTGAAGCTTTGGCTTTGACGGCTGAGAAAAACCAAGCCGTGTATTTCTCTCGTTCACGCAACAAGTTATGGCACAAAGGCGAAGAATCTGGGCATTTTCAAACCGTACATGAAATTCGTCTCGACTGCGATGCCGATGTAATTGTGCTGCAAATTGAACAACACGGCGGGATTGCCTGTCACACAGGTCGCGAATCATGCTTCTACCGTAAACTCACGCCAAATGGCTGGGAAATTGTGGATGCACAGCTCAAAGACCCGAACGCGATTTATGGTGGAAAATCAATCAACTCACATACATTGGCAATGAATGCCTCAACGGCGCAGTCTGAGCAAGTTGAAGTTTTGTCCTACCTCGGTCAAATGATGGCTGAGCGTAAAGCAGCGGATCCAGACTCGTCTTATGTTGCAAAGCTGTACCACAAAGGTCTCAACAAAGTTTTAGAAAAAGTCGGTGAAGAAGCGGTTGAAACCATTATTGCGGCTAAGGATTTTAAATCTGAAGCCAACGAAGACCATAAAAATGACTTGATCTATGAAGTGGCAGATCTTTGGTTCCATACGATTGTGGTTTTAGGCTATTTCGACTTAGACCCTCAAGTGGTTCTTAATGAATTGGCACGTCGTCAAGGGCTTTCTGGTTTGCTTGAAAAAGCCAACCGCAGCCACTAAGTTTATTGCCTGTGTCGAATATCATCAAACCGAGCGCGACTTATGAGCAAGCCATTGCCATTGATAACGCGCGTCTGGGCAAATCGTTTAAAGTGATTGCTTATGCAGGCACGGGTAAAACCACTACCCTGCAAATGATTAGCGATGCCATGCCGCAAAGACGAGGCATGTATTTAGCGTTCAACAAAGCCATTGCCAGCGAAGCGCAAACGAAGTTTCATGGCAATGTCGACTGCCGAACCTTCCACTCGCTTGCTTTTCGCAGTGTTCCACGTGGAGTGACGGACAAACTTCGTCTGCCTCGTTTAAGTCCGAGTTTTATCGCCAAAGAATACCGCCTTGAACCCATCACCTTAAGACGGATGATGGGCGGACGTTATGAAAAATATGTGTTGATGCCCTCACGCTTGGCCAGCCTTGTGGCGAATGCCGTGAGTCACTTCTGTTCAACCAGTTCTCAGTACCCAGCACCGCGACATTTACAAGCACCGAGCTGGTTACATCCCGATGATATCGATTCACTACAAAAGCACCTCTACCCTGCCATTGAACGACGTTGGCTAGAGTCCATCGATCCCAACCATCAGGCTGGGATTGGTCACGATATTTATTTAAAACTATGGGCGCTGTCTGAACCCAATATCCCAAGTGACTATGTGTTGTTTGATGAGGCACAAGACGCTGATCCGCTGATGTTGGGCATCTTACTGAAGCAGCGTAATACACAAGTGATCTATGTCGGAGATGCACACCAACAAATTTATGCATGGCGCGGCGCAGTCAATGCTATGCAACAACTGCCTTTGCCTGAGTCCCGTCTCACCACCTCGTTCCGTTTTGGTGAAGAGATTGCATTGCATGCCAATGCCATTTTAGGCGCCTTGAATGAAACCGTACCACTCATGGGTAACCCTCTGCTCAACTCCAAAGTGGTCAACAAACCCCATACCAAAATGCGCGATGCGATCTTATGTCGCACCAATGCCCGCGCTATGGAACTGTTGCTCTCAGGATTGGTCCATGGCGACAAAGTCAGCCTACAAGCCGACCATGTCAAACTGAACCGCTTTGTCGATGCCGCCGCGATGCTTAAACAAGGCAAACGCGTCACCGATGTGCCTGAACTGGCCTGGTTTAATTCTTGGCATGATGTACATGAATACTGCGAAACCAATGACGGCAGTGACATCAAGCCTTTAGTAAAATTGGTGGATGATCATGGCACCGATCCACTCAAAAAAGCCCTCGCGAAGATTACGCCGATTGAACAAGCGGATTATATTATTTCCACCGCACACAAAGCCAAAGGCTTAGAGTGGAACCGCGTTCACATCGAAGATGATTATCAGTTTAAGGTCAACGACAAAGACCATAAAATTAGTGATGAAGAGTTAAGACTGCTTTACGTGGCCTGTACACGTGCTAAAGTAAGTTTAAATATCCATCACATTTACGACCTGATGCAACAGCTGAAAAAACAAATGCCAAGCTCATTACGTAAAGTTGTTGGATAGTCGAATGTAAAAATAGTCACAACCGCTGCGGGTGTTCTATGAAAATTCAATCGATTCACCTGAAACACATCCTGCATTTTGCTGACCTTAAAGTCGATTTTTCTTATCACGATAAACCCGTCACTTTAATTTTAGGCGATCAAGCCTCAGGCAAGACCTCGATCTTACGTTTTAGCTATCAGGCTCTGACTTGGTTTGCGGCCCGTTATAAAGATTTACGCTCTGCAGGTGTGGTGATGTTAGATCACGACATTATGCTGAACCGCCTACAGTCCAAAATTGATATTCAAGTTGCTGTGCCCGCTGAGCTGTATGCTCTCAAACCTACGGCAGCCGATACTGGGCCCGAACCCTATACATGGCAACTCTACAAAACCTTAAACCAACAAGGCATTGGCATCAGTCGAGTTGAAACATTAGAACTCGAACAACTGGTGAATTTATATCAGCAGGCAACGCTACAAGATCCGCTGCAAGGTTTGCCGTTGATTGCGTATTATCCTGCGGAACGTTTTGTCAATGAGATGAATATTCTCAGCAAGAACAATCCTCTGATTTTCCAACATGCACATGCCTATGAAATTTCAGCTATTCCCTATACCACCTTTGCACGCTTCTTTGAGTGGTTCCGTGAAATCAGCGATATTGAAAATGCGCAAACTGCACAGTTTTTACAAACGATATTGCATCAGCCCAAAAGCATGCCACCCGATATTCCCTTAAGCTATAAATTGGCTCAGGCTCAAGCACACATCCAGTCGCCTAGCCTACAAGCGCTTAAGCAAGCGTTAGCAACCGTTCTGCCCGAAATAGAAGATCTTTATCTGCAATATCATCCCAAGTTACAACTGATGGTGCGCTACCATGGCAACAGCATGCTCTATCAACAGCTGTCTAATAGTATCCGCAACTGGGTGGCGCTCGTTGGCGATATTGTGCGACGTTTATGCCTACTCAATCCTGAAAGCCTGTTCCCCTGTTTAGAAGGTGACGGCGTACTGTTGATTGACGCGATTGATCATCAATTGGATCAAAATATGGCGCAAGTCATGTTAAAACGTTTAAATCAGGCTTTTCCTCGACTACAAATTATCGCCTCAGGCAACCGAAGTGAATTGCTGGAACAAGCCAGTGAGTTTCAATGCCTCAAACTGGAAAATAAGCAATTAAGTCCGATCCAACTCGAACCACTGCAACATCAGTTCGATGTGATTTACCAAAACCTTGCCAATCACGAAGCGACGAGTGGAAGCACCGAACCGATTGCGGCTGAACCCCAAGATTTAAGTGTGGCTGAATTATTCACACAGATTCAACAGCAACTCTCTCCCGAACAGCAACAGCATTTGGTCACTTTACTCAGTGCTGAGGATGATGCCTCATCGGCAAATCCATTAACTTAGCCAGCTTCATCAGCATCACTATTTCAACCCTCAAAAACAGGCGACCAATGGTCGCTTTTTTACATTTCTTGCACTGAGAAAGCACCTGCCATCCACCAAGAAACGACCATCACGCGTATAATGTTTTGCGTCAGCGCAAAAAAGATTGATGTTGTTTTAGTCATGTTATATGATCGGTTTTACTTGCAAATTTCTAACTGAAATCGGATTTTGCTATAACGCTTCATGAGTTGCGCAACACAACTTCATTATTTTTAAATTTCACATTGGCTTTCAAGATTGAGACTCTTGGGCTGCTCTTTGCAGTCCTGTAATCCTTGAAAGATGAGATTCACCAATAGGTTTTGACCTATTCACGACAATGGAAACGAGTGTGCTACCGATTATTATATTGTTACCGTTAATACTTGGCACAACCCTTGTCTCATTACTGAAGCAGAGCTCACGCAGGCTAACCGCCTTCGCAGCTGTTGGGGTCAGTATGACAAGTTTAGGCTTATTACTGACCCAAGCACGAGAGGTGTTTAATGGCGCTGTCATTATGCAGTCGTGGTCATGGTTGCCGCAGCTTGGAATTGACTTCAGCTTCCGTCTAGACGCATTAGGCCTTCTCTTTGCCTTACTCATTAGTGGCATCGGGACGCTCATTTATATTTATGCCTATTTTTATTTAGGCCCAAAAAATTCTCTCAACAAACTCTATCTACTGCTCATGTTGTTCATGGCAGCCATGCTCGGAATTTCACTCTCCAATAATTTAATATTACTCCTCGTTTTTTGGGAGTTGACCAGTATCTCCTCATTTCTGTTGGTCGGTTATTGGAGCAATTACGACGCGGCGCAACGTGGCTCACGCATGGCATTGACCATTACGGGTATGGGCGGATTAGCCATGCTAGGTGGTTTCATCTTGCTCGGCCAAATCACAGGCACCTACGAGATTGATCAAATCTTGACGATGACAGCACAAATTCAAAGTCATGCTTTATTTGTTCCTACGTTGCTGCTGATTTTACTCGGTGCTTTTACTAAAAGTGCGCAATTTCCATTCCATTTTTGGTTGCCCAACGCGATGGCAGCCCCGACCCCCGTGTCTGCTTATTTACACTCAGCAACCATGGTAAAAGCGGGTATTTTCTTGGTAGCACGACTGTTACCCATTTTTGCGGGTGCTGCACTGTTCCATAATTTGGTCACCTTTATTGGCCTATTTACCCTGTGTATGGCTGCGTTTTTTGCCATCTTTAAAGAAGACCTGAAAGGCTTATTGGCCTATTCAACCATCAGTCATCTCGGCTTGATTATGTGTCTCTTGGGGATCGGATCACCATTGGCTGTGGCTGCGGCTATTTTCCATATTATTAACCATGCCACCTTTAAAGCAGCACTGTTCATGATCGCAGGTATTATCGATCATGAGTCAGGCACACGTGATTTACGTAAGCTTAGTGGGTTATGGCAACTGTTGCCTTATACAGCCACTTTGACGATGGTCACTGCAGCATCGATGGCCGGCGTACCCTTGACCAACGGTTTCTTATCTAAAGAAATGTTCTTTACTGAACTGCTCAGTAATCTGTCTGGTCCTGTGCTCATCTGCTCGGCAATTGTCGCGACACTGGCGGGGATTTTTGCAGTGGCTTACTCCGTGCGTTTGGTGCATGGGGTTTTCTTCGATGGCCCAGTGGGCAAACAAGTTCCGAATAAGGATGCACATGAGCCACCGTTTGGCATGCGTGCACCAGCTACTTTACTGGCGATTCTGTGTATTTTAGTCGGTTTATTCCCTGCCCTATTGGTTGAAAACATCGTCAACAGTACAGCACGCGCCAGCACCCAAATGATGGATTTTGAAGGCGCACATCTTGCCCTATGGCATGGTTTTAACATGCCATTATTGATGAGCGTGATTGCATCGATTGGCGGTCTGATTTTCTATTTCAGTCTGGCGAAGGGTGGCAAAATTCGAGAAATTGATCTCGATCCATACCTAGGTCGTCTACAAGGTCGAGTTGCCTTTGACTTATTCCTGAAGTCACTCCTGCTCAACTCGCGCAAATTTAAACGCTGGACTGAAAACGGCAAATTACAAAGCTATATTCTTTGGATTGTGATCTTCAGTATTGCCGTAGTCTCACTTCCATTTTTAGGACAAGGGCTGACCACAGGTAGCCGTGAACTCACCCATGCCCCTGCTTTAGCGATTGTATTGTGGCTACTGTTATTCTCTTCGTGCTGGATGATGTTGTGGTTCCACCACGAACGGATTAAAGCGGTATTGATCAGTGGAGCGATTGGTTTAGTCGTAACTATGGTCTTTATCTGCTTCTCTGCACCTGATTTGGCCTTGACACAAATCACCGTCGATGTAGTCACCACCGTACTGTTATTAATGAGTTTATCGCTCTTACCGCAACTCACTCCCTATGAGTCAAGTGTCTCACGTCGTTGGCGAGATGCCCTCATTGCGATTGGCGGCGGGCTCGGTATCGCATGGATCACATGGCTCATCTTGACCCGTGATCACAACTCCATTTCATGGTTCTTCATGCAGCAGTCGATTCCATTAGGCGGCGGAACCAACGTAGTCAACGTGATTTTGGTCGACTTCCGTGGTTTCGATACCTTCGGTGAAATTACCGTCCTTGGTATCGCAGGCATTGGTGCACTGTGCTTAATGGATGGTATGCGTACTCACGGCACGACTATGACCCAAGGTCTCAGTTACCGTTTCAACCCCTCTCCGTTGATGCTTCGCATTACTGCGTCTTGGATTTTACCGATTGCCTTGGTGGTCAGTCTGTACATCTTCCTGCGTGGACACAATCTTCCTGGAGGCGGGTTTATCGCGGGTTTGATTACCGCTTTGGCCTTGATTATTCAATACATGGCACTCGGTCAAGATCATGCAGAACAGCTGCTCAAAGCCAAGTCAGGTCGTTTGTATGAAATCTGGATTGGAACCGGTCTGGTCATTGCAGGATTAACAGGCTTAGGCGCATGGTTCTGGGGACGTCCCTTCCTCACCAGTGCACACTTTTATGTGTCGCCACCGATCTTAGGCGAAATGCACCTAGCGACAGCTGCACTGTTCGATGTCGGGGTCTATATCACGGTCGTGGGTGCGACCATGTTGCTTATTTCCGTACTCGGGGACTCGCGTCACTCTAGTATGTCTGGTCCAGTACCAAAGGGGGATTAATATGATTAGTTTAGAACTGTTACTTGCCTCCGCTATTGGTCTGTTGACTGCCACAGGCATCTATCTGATTTTACGTGCCCGTACCTTCCCTGTGGTACTTGGCTTGGCCATGATTGGTTATGCCGTCAATTTATTTTTATTTGCCATGGGGCGACTTCAACTTAATGCACCCGCGGTACTCACGGAAGCCAGCAAAGCCACTGACCCTTTACCACAAGCTTTGGTGTTAACCGCGATTGTGATTGGCTTTGCTACCACAGCGTTTATTGTACAACTGGCTTTACGCAGTCGTTATGAAACAGGAACCGACCACGTTGACTCTAAAGAAGAAATACCACAAATTGACCCACGTGAGGATGAGCCATAATGAATGACTTCATCCAATTTTGGACCGAACACACCCCAATTTTTAGTATTTTAATTCCTGCCATTACTGCCTTTATTTTGGTGTTATTGGGTAATCCAGGATCAGGTTCTTTAGCTCAAGACTGGCGACAACCGTGGCGTCGAGGCATCAGTTATACCTCTGGCCTGTTGGGCTTATTTACAGCGGTCAACTATCTGATCTTTGCCAGCTCTGGGCAAATCAGTGTTTATAACCTGAGTGAATGGGCTGCACCATTTGGTATTGTTTTGGTCCTCGACCAACTGTCTGCCCTGATGCTGGTTTTAACCTACGGCTTAGCTGTTCCAGTGATGTGGTTCGCCAGTAAAGAATGGGATGAACGTGGCCGTTATTTCCATGCCATGTGCCATTTCCTACTGATGGGGCTAACCGGTGCCTTCCTGACAGGCGACTTATTTAACCTGTTCGTATTCTTTGAAATTTTGTTGATGGCCTCTTATGTTTTGTTACTGCATGGCCAAGGCAAAGCGCGTTTTCAACTCGGCATTCACTATGTCACCATTAACTTGTTGGCATCAGCCCTATTTCTGATTGGCCTTGGCATGATTTACGGCAGCGTCGGCAGCCTCAATATGGCGGATGTTGCACGTCTGATGCCTCTATTAGAAGGCGATCAACATCGTATCGCGGTTGCTGGCGGGCTGTTGTTGTTTACAGTCTTTGGCATTAAAGCAGCCATGCTACCTGTCGGTTTTTGGCTACCGAAAACCTATGCGGTTGCAACCACTCCTGTAGCAGCCCTGTTCACCATCATGACAAAAGTCGGTATTTATGCCATTTTACGTGTTAATGGCACCGTATTTGACGATGCAATTAGCCGTGAAATCCTGCAATACATTTTATTGCCGATTGGCTTAATTACCTCAGTCTATGGTGTGATTGGTGCAATGGGTGCGGAACGCTTACGTCGTTTCATTGGCTTTATGATTTTGTCTTCTGTGGGCACGATTTTAATCGCCATTTCCCTGTTCAATACCTTGGCATGGGCAGCGGCACTGTATTATTTGGTGCACAGTACCATTATTGCGGCAGCTTTCTATATTTTAAGTGGTTGGATTACCTCTCAACGTGGTGAGTTTAAAGACCACTTTAAAATTGCACCGCAAATGAAACAGCATAAGGTGGTGGCGTTAACCTATTTCACCATTGCCTTGATGATGGCAGGTTTACCACCCTTTAGTGGCTTCTTAGGCAAAGTGTTTATTCTTCAAGCCACCGCACACTCACCGTATCAATTGCTGATTATTGTGACCGTTTTAGTGGTGAGCTTATTGAGTATTATTGCGTTTACACGTGTGGGTTTCGTGATTTTTTGGCGCGCAACTAAACCAGAAGACAACCCGGATGAAGCTGCTTATGCCGCTTACCAAGCTTTGCCTGAACAAGCACCTAAGCGCAATGACAAAACCATTTATCTATTGTTGGTCGGTTTAATGGCTTATATGGTGTTTGCAGGTCCGATTCAAAAGTACACTTACCAAACGGCTGAGCAAATCCAAAATAATGTGCTCTATGAACAGACTTTGCTCAAAACTGATGAGCATGGGCAAACCATTAGCGTACAACCTTTCGACAGTGAAAATTTACCCGAGACCAAATATGGTGGCGAACGCGTAGATCCGAATGCACATTTGATTCCATATTTAATTTCAGAGGAAACACTGGAAGGCGAACATATTTCCGAATACAAAAAACGCCAAATGCAACAGCAACAACAGGCTGAAGTGAATCCCGATGCTGAAAGCCTACAACCAATGGTGGAGCCTTAAACATGAAAAAAACGTCGTTTTTGGAGCGTTGGTTACCCCACCCTTTTGTCTCGGTGATTGTTGCGCTGAGCTGGGTGATGTTGGCACATAGTGTCGACGCAGCCAGCTTAGTGATGGCATTTTTACTGGCCGTTTTTATTCCTCGTCTGATCAGACCATTCATTACTTACACCCCAAATATTGAATGGAAAGTGGCGGTGAAACTATTTTTTGTGGTGTTATACGACATTGTGGTGTCGAATATTCAAGTGGCTAAATTGGTCCTCGGCCCAATTGATCATCTACAACCCAAGTGGTTTCGCGTTCCGCTGGAAACACAACATGAGGAAGTAAACACCTTACTGGCGATGATTATTACCACCACACCAGGCACTGTTTCAGCAGGCATCGATCAAGATCGTGGGGACATTTTAGTTCACGCCCTCAGCACCGATGATGAAAATGCCGAGATTAAAAATATCAAAGCGCGTTATGAAAAACCGTTGATGCAAATTTTTGGTGTCGAAGCAGGAGACAAAGCATGACCATTTTGCCTTATGCCCTCGGGATTTGTTTAATCGCTGTCACCATTTCAATGTTGCTGTGCTTAATTCGCTTAATCATCGGCCCATCGATTGTAGACCGACTCTTAGCACTCGATACACTCTTTTTAAATGCAATCTGCCTCATTATTATATTAGGCATTTACTGGGCCAGCACTTCATTATTTGAAGGTGCTCTTTTGGTTGCGATGCTCGGCTTTGTCTCTACAGCCGCTTTAGCACGCTACTTCACCTCAGGTCATGTGATTGACTAGGAGCGAGATCGATGCAACTTACGATGGAAATTTTAGTCTCCATTTTTCTCATGATCGGCACTTTCTTCATGCTGGTTGGAGGGATTGGAATGGTGCGCCTGCCCGATTTATTCATGCGCCTGCATGCCCCAACCAAATCAAGCACCTTAGGCTTAGGGAGCTTCTTGATCGCGGCAATGATCTATTCTGCATTCCAAGGACGCTTTGGTTTTGCTGAGCTGTTATTAACATTGTTTGCCTTCTTAACCGCACCCGTATCGGCGAATTTGATGGCTCAAGCGGCGCTACATTTGCGCTTACGCTCGCTCAGTGGTGACGTTCCAGAAGCACTCAACCGTCCACTGCCTTGGCAACGTACCCGCCGCAGAGCTTTTAGCAATAAGCATGAAGACACTGAACATCGTCTTTAAATGCTTGTGGTGTAAAGGCAATAAAATAAATACATTCTAGCGCTTCAGCATTGATATGGTGCTGTTGCGCTAATTTGAACATTGTACTGATGATAAGGCTCAAACTTATTAGATCGTGTCGCATCCATTACACTGACCAACACAGGTAGACTGATCAAGCTAATTGATACTCAATCCACTCAAAAATTAAAATGATCAAAGTGTCCCGCTAGTAAATCATTGCCCATATCAATCCAGTCCACAGCAACTTGATAGTCAAAATAATCCCTAAAAGCTCAACCTCTATTCTCCCCTATCATAATCCTATGCAATATCTCTCAAGTCTTAATCTAGCTCCAGCCATTACTCCGCATAAAAAAAGCCACCCGAAGGTGGCTTTTTGATTCAGTTAGACTGAATTATTCATCATCTTTGTTTGCTTCGTCAGCGGGTAAATCCTTTACTGCTTCAGCAATCAGGCCAAACATATAGTTACCATATGCATTGGTTTTATCGTAATGGAAACGCAAACGCGGTGTAATACGTGTCTTAATACGACGGCCGAGTTCGTGACGCAAGAAACCAGATGCTTTGTTCAGCACATCTAGCGTTTCTTTATTGGCTGCTTCACTTTGCTCATCGCCAAGCTCACGGCCCATCACAGTCACATATACTTCAGCATAACCTAAGTCTGGACTAACCTTCACCGCAGAGATGGTCACGAGACCACCTAAGCGTGGATCTTTCAACTCTTGACGAATCAGTTCAGACAACTCACGTTGTACTGTATCCGCCATGCGCTTAAGACGTTGACTACCCGCCATTAAAGACTCCGTTTGATCAATTGAACATCATAGACTTCGATCTTGTCTTTTTCTTTGATGTCTTTATAACCTTTAACCGCAAGACCACATTCCATACCTGCACGAACTTCTTCAACCACTTCTTTATAGCGACGAAGTGACTCAAGCTCACCTTGGAACACCACCACGTCATCACGAAGGACACGAATTGGTTTATTACGGTGTAACATACCTTCAAGTACCATACAGCCTGCTGCTGCACCAAACTTACTTGAGTGGAACACTTCACGTACTTCAGCCACACCCAGAATTGTTTCACGGTGTTCAGGTGCAAGCTTACCGCTCATCGCTGCTTTCACATCATCAATCAATTGATAGATGATTGAGTAGTAACGAATATCGATACCGTCAGCATCCGCTTTTTGACGCGCTGCGTTATCCGCACGTACGTTAAAGCCAAGAAGTACCGCTTCAGAAGATTCAGCTAGTGTCACGTCAGATTCAGTGATCGCACCAACACCTGAGCCAATAACACGAACTTTAACTTCGTCTGTTGCAAGGTCAGCAAGAGCAACGTGTAATGCTTCCAATGTACCACGTACATCAGTTTTCAATACCACATTGACGATAGGCACATCTTTCTTGCCCATAGACGCCATGATATTTTCAAGACGCATTGCGCTTTGACGCTCAAGACGTTTTTGACGTTCACGATCCATACGCGCATCGGCAACTTCACGTGCTTTTTTCTCGTCATTCACAACAAGAACTTCATCACCCGCCATTGGCGCTTCAGGTAGACCTAAAATTTCAACTGGAATTGAAGGACCTGCAGATTGAATACGTTTACCGTTTTCATCTGTCATGGCACGTACGCGACCGTAAGATGCGCCGGCAAGAACAAGGTCACCTACTTTCAATGTACCGTTTTGAACAAGGATAGACGTTACCGCACCACGGCTGTTGTCTACACGTGCTTCAATCACGACACCTTGAGCAGCACCTTCTTCAGATGCTTTCAACTCAAGTAATTCAGCTTGAATTGAAATAATATCTAGAAGCTCATCAATACCTTGACCTGTATGTGCTGAAACCATTGCAACAGGAACATCACCGCCCCATTGTTCAGGCACGATTTCTTTCACAGTCAATTCATTCAATACGCGATCTGGATCAGCAGATTCTTTATCCATCTTGTTGATTGCAACAATAATTGGCGTACCTGCAGCACGTGCGTGATCAATCGCTTCAGCTGTTTGTGGCATTACACCATCATCCGCTGCAACAACCAATACCACGATGTCTGTCGATTTCGCACCACGTGAACGCATTGCAGTAAATGCTGCGTGTCCCGGAGTATCTAAGAATGTGATAATGCCTTTATCCGTCGTAACATGGTACGCACCGATGTGCTGAGTGATACCACCCGCTTCACCAGCTGCCACTTTTGAACGACGAATGCGGTCAAGTAACGATGTCTTACCATGGTCAACGTGACCCATGATGGTCACAACAGGAGGACGAGTCGTTTGAGCGCCACGTGCTTCTTCTGCTGCTTCAAGTAAGTTATCTTCAGCTTGCGTATCCGATACAAGAACTGGGTTATGGCCCATTTCTTCTACGATTAATGCTGCAATTTCTTGGTCAATCGCTTGGTTCTGAGTCACAAGCTCACCCATTTTCATGAGTGACTTAATTACTTCACGTACCTTAACTGCCATTTTCGCAGCCAAGTCAGCAACCACAATGGTTGAACCAATTTCAACATCATAAACTTGCTTTTTAACCGGTTTTTCAAAACCATGCTTGTTTGCAGAGCTTGTTTTTAAACCACGTTTATGCGAGTTATCACGGAAAGATTGCTCTTCACCACGACGACCACCTTTCTTCGGTGCGCGTGTAGCTGGTGTATTGGTACCACGTTTGATATCGCGGTCTTCTTTCGCAAATGAGTCTTCATATGCTTGACCAACCAGACCCGCAGCAAGCGGAGAATCATCCACTACACGAATGGTCGCAGTTGCATCTTCGTTTGAATACTTAGATGCCATTTGACGCATTTGTTCAAGTGTACGTTGCTGCGCTTCTTCAGCTGCCTTACGACGTGCTGCTTCTTCAGTCGCTTTTAATTGAGCGGCTTGAGCTTCACGTGCTTTTTTCTGTTCAGGTGTTTCAACAACTTTAACTTGTGCTTTAACCACAGGCTTATTGTTTGATTTACGCTTCACAACTACCGCAGCTTTTGCTACTTCTTGCTTCGTCGTTTCTTGCTTTGCAGCAGCACGCATCGCTTCAAAGTTTGCAGCCGCTTTATTTACTACTGGAGTTTCAGCTTTTGGTTCAACCATAGCTTGAACGTTCGCACGAGCTTGTTGCTCAGCTTGCGCTTTTGCCAAAGCTTCCGCTTTAATTTGTTCTGGATCTGGCTTGGTAAATGTATGTTTCTTGCGAACTTCTACATTAATCGTTTTTGCCTTACCTGAGGTACTCGCTACTTTAGCGGTACTGGTCGTTTTACGTTTCAACGTGATTTTTCCTGCCTGACCATCGTCTTGACCATGAATTTTCTTCAAATGGTGCACGAGGGCATCTTGTTGTTCAGTAGAGATTATATCGTCCGATTTACGCTGTGGTAAACCAGCATCACGAACCTGCTCTAGGAGCTTCTCAACAGGGCGGTTCACACTGAGAGCTAACTCTTGTATCGTCTTATCCGTCATGTAGATCTCCTAGTTAAACCATGATTCGCGCGCTTTCATAATAAGTTGACCCGCTTTCTCTGTACCCAGACCTTCAATATCAGCAATATCGTCAGTCGCTTGGTCAGCCAAGTCATCAATTGTGATGACACCACGTGCTGCAAGTGCATAAGCAATCTCTTGCGTCATCCCTTCCATTGCAACGAGTTCCGCGCTTGGATCTTGGATGTTTTCTTGCTGCTGTAATGCATCAGCCAATGCAACTTCTTTGGCACGACTTTGAAGTAATTCAACCACTTCAGCATCTAGCTCGATTTCGTCAAATGTTTCAGCTGGAACATAAGCAATCTCTTCTAAAGAAGTAAAGCCCATTTCAACCAATGCCATTGCCAAATCTTCTTCAATATCTAGACGCGATACAAATAGGTCTAAGTATTGTTGTGCTTCATTTTGCTGACGAGCATGATACTCATCTTCAAGCATCATGTTGAGTTTGTAGCCTGTCAGTTCAGAAGCTAAACGTACGTTTTGACCTTGTGAACCAATCGCACGCGCTAATTGATCGCTAGTTGCGAAAATAATGTCCGCTGTACGTTCTTCTTCATCAATCACAATACCCGATACATCTGCTGGCTCTAAAGCACTTGCAATGTACTGTGCAGGATCATCAGACCATACAACAACATCAATACGCTCACCGTTCAATTCTTGCTGAACTGCTTGGATACGTGTACCACGCATACCAATACATGCACCCACTGGATCAATACGATGATCATTGGTTTTCACAGCAATTTTAGCACGAACACCAGGTTGACGCGCTGCCGCTTTAATCTCAATGATTTCTTCAGAAATTTCAGGAATTTCTTTCTTCATCAAAGCGATGAGCATTTCAGGCTTGGCACGTGACAATTGTAATTGTGCACCACGACCTTCACGGTTCACATTAAACAAAATCGCATTTACACGTTGCTTCGGACGCAAAATTTCTTTTGCAATCATTTCTTCACGTGCAAGATACGCTTCTGCGTTATCGCCAAGGTCAATGATAAAGCCATCTTTGGTTTGCTTTTTCACTTCACCGTAGATCAACTCACCCACTTTAGACTCGTAGGCATCTGCAATCAGCGCACGTTCAGCTTCGCGAATCTTTTGAACAATGACTTGTTTTGCAATTTGCGCCGCAATACGACCAAAGTCAATTGAAGGCACTTCAAGCTCACGAATATCACCAATCGACCATTGTGCAGGATCAACATCTGAAATCGCATCTTGACATGCTGGCATTTCATGATCTTCATCCGCAACCACTTCCCATTGGCGGAAAGTGCTGTATTCGCCCGTTTTACGATCAATCTCTACACGAAGCTGAGCTTCTTCGGAGTTTGTTCCTTCGTAAAATTTCTTTTTAGTCGCAGCAACAAGCGCTTGTTCTAAGGCTTCGAAAATCGCTTCACGAGGTACACCTTTTTCATTACTAACCGTTTCAACTACGGTAAGAATTTCACGTGCCATAAGCCACCTATTCGTTCAGATTCTTATTTATTAAATGAATTAATCTTGATAGACCAAATTGGCTTTATCAATATTATTACTATCGATTTCAAGCACCTGTTGCTTTTCCACTTCGACTTGAATCATTTCAGCTTCAAGATCTACAGCAACCAATTTAGCTTGGAATTTACGACGGTTATCGACCGCACTGATCAAACGGAAAGCGATCTGTTGACCAATATATGCAGGCAATTGTTCAAGTTGGAAAAATGGACGATCCCAACCCGGAGATGACACTTCAAGTGCATATTCACCTGAAATTGGATCATGGACATCCATCATTGCGCCGACTTGCTGGGTCACGCGTACACAGTCTTGTACGCCGATGCCACGGCCCTGCTCTTCTTCACCATCTTCATTGATGATGGGTTCTGCATTCTCGTCGACAGCTTTGTCGATATAAATGCGCAATAAAGAACGTTTTCCTTGAGGAAGGAATTCAATCCCCCAAAGATCAACACCACAGGCTTGCACTGCAGGAGCAATTAAGTCTTGGAGTGCTTGAGTTTTATTTGATAGCTTCATTTACTCTCGTCATTTTTGTGCGATTCAATGGCCGAAACAGACCACTACAAGCCAATATAAACTATAGTAGTAGTGGAACATGACACTTTGACTTTCACCGTATCCGGCTCACATCGACACTACACGATAGCCAATAAAAAAGGGCGTAATCGCCCCAATTATTGCACAGAAAATTAATATCCACTGTGCAAAAAGGCCCACCTTGTTGTGAGCCTCTTTTTAGAAACTTGGTAGCGGGAGCTGGATTTGAACCAACGACCTTCGGGTTATGAGCCCGACGAGCTACCAGACTGCTCCATCCCGCATCAACGTGCAAAAATTATATACAAATATGAACTATTTTTCAATCTAAATACTTCGTACTTGCTCTGATTTAGTTGCACCTAAATCAAATTGGTAGCGGGAGCTGGATTTGAACCAACGACCTTCGGGTTATGAGCCCGACGAGCTACCAGACTGCTCCATCCCGCAACAAAACGCAAAAATTATTCAATTTAATCACTTAAACTGCTTATTTTAGTTTGCATCTAAAATAAGATTGGTAGCGGGAGCTGGATTTGAACCAACGACCTTCGGGTTATGAGCCCGACGAGCTACCAGACTGCTCCATCCCGCATCAAAACGCAAAAAATATTCTTAACTTAATGACTTAAGCTACTCACTTTAGTTTGCTTCTAAAATAAGATTGATTGGTAGCGGGAGCTGGATTTGAACCAACGACCTTCGGGTTATGAGCCCGACGAGCTACCAGACTGCTCCATCCCGCATCAACAGAATTTGCTGCATACACCAACTTAATCTTCTGGATTCATAAGTTGGTGCGGAAGGGGGGACTTGAACCCCCACGCCCGAAAGCACTACCACCTCAAGGTAGCGTGTCTACCAATTCCACCACCACCGCAGCTGTGACGCATTCTAGTAGCATCGTCACAAAAAAGAAAGGACTAATTCCAATTATTCGCTTGTTTTAGGTGCAGCTGGCGAAGTTTCAGTCGATTGTGCAGGTACAGAACTTGTCGTTTGTACTGACTTTAAGCTATAGGCATCTGTGGTTTGCTTTTTGGCAAACACAGCAAGTGACAAACTGGTGATAAAAAATAAGGCCGTCAAAACCGCAGTCAATCGGGTCAAGAAATTACCTGAACCTGATGCACCAAATACAGTTGCAGCACCGCCACCACCAAACGAAGCACCAGCATCTGCACCTTTACCATGCTGGACCAAAATCAGCACGATCATCAACACAGCTAAGATAATATGTACTACCAGCACAAAAGTTTGCATGCTGAACTCCTAATTATTTTGTATTTGCAAATGCTTCGACAATTTTATAAAACGACGTTGCATTTAAAGATGCCCCACCGACGAGTGCACCATTGATATCTGGACAGGCCGCTAACTCTACTGCATTTTCAGCTTTTACACTACCACCATATAAAATGGCCATGTTCGCGCCATGACTGGTAATTTGCGTGAGGCCTTCACGGATTTTCGCATGCATGGCTTGTGCATCTTCTGGTGAAGCAGTTTTTCCTGTACCAATGGCCCAAATTGGCTCGTAGGCAATCACAATATGAGGCCACTGCTCTGCCGTTACCACACTAGCCAAGTCGCAAATTTGTTGTAAAACGACTACTTCTGCCTGACCAGATTCGCGCTGTTCTAAGCTTTCACCGACACAGTAAATGACTTTTAAACCCGCATTTAAGGCATTTTGGGCTTTCGCATTTAAAATTGCTGCGCTTTCAGCAAAATATTCTCGACGTTCTGAGTGACCAATCAAAACATATTCAATTTGACTATCTTTAAGCAGCTCTGCGCTCACCTCACCCGTATATGCACCCATGTTGCCAAAACGCGAAACATCTTGCGCCACAGTAAAAACTGAACGTGCAGCATTCGCCAATTCAGCCTGCATTGAAGTCAAAGCCAGCGTCACAGGCGCAAGCCCAATATTACATTTTTCTTCTGCTATTTCATTCTCTTGCAAGAGCTGTTTAAATTCTTGAAGCAATTGCTTGGCATCTGCCTGCATTGGGTTCATCTTCCAATTGCCGACAACCCATGGCTTAATCGTCGAACCCGACATACAGCACCCTATTCAAAACAGTTCATTAAAACGGCCTCATTCTACACGGTATTTATTTTTCAAAGATAGTTTTCTTCTAGAATTTCTTCGGCAATCAAAATAATACGAGTGAAAATAAAGACATCTTTTTGTAAAAAAACCGTCTGCTATCACGACCAGTTCATGCTTTTAATCGATATTAAGGTGGTGACAACACTTTCAGATATGGTATTTTTGTGCAACAAAAGTATAATTTTACGATACCAATTATAAACAATTGAGAAGTTAAGGATCTGGGGAATGTCAGTATCAAATGGTTTGCCTAAGTTCACAGGCTTCATTCGACGCTTAGTCGAAGACGGACGCATGACTGCTGAAAATATGCAGCAGGCAATGCTCTCTGCAAAAAAAGCTCAGCAAGACATCGTTCCTTATCTAATTGAAAATCATAAACTCTCCCCACAAATGATCGCTGAAACGATTTCTTTAGAGTTTGGAGAGCCTGTTTTTGACTTAAGTGTCTATGATTCTGTACAAATTCTACGGGATCTGGTCGAAGACAAACTTATCACCAAGCATCGTGTGTTGCCGATTTACCGTCGTGGCAATATCCTCTATATCGCCACCAGCAATCCAACCAACATGGATGCGATGGACGCGATTCGTTTCAATTCTAAAATGAATATTGAAGCGATTATTGTTGAACATCCTCAGCTTGAAAAACTGATCGAACAAAATTTCGCGCAAGCTGATAGCTTTGAATTTTCTGATGAAGATATTGATTTAGACTTAGAGCAAGACCCTCAGAACTCCAATGACGAACAAGATGACTCACCTCAAGGCGATGAAGCGCCGATCGTCAAATACATCAATAAATTACTGATCGATGCGATTCGTATGGGCGCATCAGACTTGCACTTTGAACCGTATGAAAAATCTTACCGTGTCCGTTATCGTGTGGATGGGGTTCTGCGCCATATTGCCAGTCCACCACTACAACTGGCGACTCGTCTTGCCTCACGTTTAAAAGTTATGTCACAAATGGACATCTCTGAAAAGCGCGTGCCACAAGATGGCCGGATTAAATTAAAGCTGTCGAAAAGTAAAGCCATTGATTTCCGTGTCAACTCACTTCCAACCTTGTTTGGCGAAAAGCTGGTTTTACGTATTCTCGATCCATCCAGTGCTATGCTGGGGATCGATGCTTTAGGTTATGAACCAGATCAAAAAGACCTATTTATGCAGGCTTTAGACAAACCCCAAGGCATGTTGTTAATTACTGGCCCGACAGGTTCGGGTAAAACGGTATCGCTGTATACAGGTCTGAATATTCTAAATAAAGAAGACACCAATATCTCAACCGCAGAAGACCCCGTTGAGATTAACTTAGAAGGCATTAATCAGGTTAACGTAAACAATAAAGTCGGCCTGACCTTTTCTGCAGCACTAAAGTCATTCTTACGTCAAGATCCAGATATTGTGATGGTGGGTGAGATCCGTGACCTAGAAACGGCTGAAATTGCAATTAAAGCCGCACAGACAGGTCACATGGTCATGTCGACTCTCCACACCAATAGCGCACCTGAAACCCTGACACGCCTCCGTAATATGGGGGTTCAGTCTTTTAACATTGCAACATCGGTCAATTTGGTGATTGCGCAACGTTTGGCACGCCGTTTATGTAGCCAATGCAAAGTCGCTGCCGACATTCCCGAGCAAAGTTTGCTCGAAATGGGTTTTACTTCAACAGATATCAAAGACCCAAACTTCAAAATTTATCAACCAGTGGGATGTGCTGAGTGCCGTGAAGGCTATAAAGGACGTGTTGGTATTTATGAAGTCATGAAAGTCACGCCAGAAATTTCAAAAATTATTATGGAAGATGGCAATGCCTTGCAGATTGCGGAAGCATCTGCAAAATTAGGATTTAACAATTTACGTCGCTCAGGTTTACTCAAGGTTATGCAGGGGGTCACTTCCTTACAAGAAATGAATCGTGTAACCAGTGAATAGTTGAAATATTGAAAGAATAAGGATAAATGCATGGCTGTCAAAAAAGCACAGATGATGCCAACCTTCAATTATGAAGGGATTGATCGCAAAGGGGCAAAAATTAAAGGGGAATTGCCTGCACGTAATCTTGCCCTAGCCAAAGTTACTTTGCGCAAACAAGGGATTACCATCAAAAGTATTCGAGAAAAGAAAAAGAATATTCTTGAAGGTATCATGAAGAAAAAAGTGACGACACTGGACATCACGATTTTCACCCGACAGCTCGCAACCATGATGAAAGCGGGGGTACCGCTGGTTCAAGGCTTTGAAATTGTGGCTGAAGGCTTGGAAAACCCATCTATGCGTGAAGTCGTACTGGGTATTAAAAGCGAAGTTGAAGGTGGTAATACCTTTGCAGGAGCACTCAGAAAATATCCGCAATATTTCGATAACTTATTCTGTTCATTGGTTGAATCAGGCGAACAGTCGGGTGCACTTGAGACCATGCTAGATCGTGTCGCGGTCTATAAAGAAAAAAGTGAACTGCTCAAACAAAAAATTAAAAAGGCCATGAAGTACCCAGCAACCGTGGTTGTGGTTGCGGTGATCGTAACCATTATTTTGATGGTCAAAGTTGTCCCTGTTTTCCAAGATTTATTCAGCTCTTTTGGCGCAGACTTGCCCGCATTCACCAAAATGGTGGTGAATATGTCTGAATGGATGCAGAAATACTGGTTCATTTTAATTATTGTGATTGGTATTGGCATTACAGCATTACTCGAAACTAAAAAACGCAGTAAAAAGTTTCGTGACATGCTGGATAAAGCCGCGCTGAAAGCCCCTATTTTTGGTGATTTAGTCTATAAAGCGATTATCGCACGCTATAGCCGTACCCTATCTACCACCTTTGCGGCGGGTGTACCCTTAATTGATGCACTCGAGTCTACTGCAGGTGCAACCAACAATGTGGTCTATGAAGAAGCCGTGATGAAAATCCGTGAAGATGTCGCAACAGGACAACAACTTCAATTCGCGATGCGTGCTACCAATAAATTTCCATCGATGGCAGTACAAATGGTGGCGATTGGTGAGGAATCTGGTGCGCTCGATGCCATGCTGGATAAAGTTGCCACTCACTATGAAAATGAAGTCGATAATGCGGTGGATGGCTTAACTGCAATGATGGAACCTCTGATCATGGCAGTCTTGGGTGTACTTGTGGGTGGCCTAGTAATTGCCATGTATCTACCAATCTTCCAAATGGGTTCTGTGGTTTAATGCAAGAAATAATTTCCTATCTGATCAATACTCCAATGGCGCTGTATTTCGCCGTTGGAGTTTTTAGTTTGTGCATCGGTAGTTTTCTGAATGTGGTGATCTATCGCACTCCAAAAATGATGGAACAAGAATGGCGTACCGACTGCCAACTTCTGCTTCATCCTGAGCAGCCAATTATTGATGAAACGAAGCTCACATTGAGTAAGCCTGCCTCAACCTGTCCAAAATGCAAAAGTGCCATACACTGGTATCAAAATGTTCCTGTGATTAGTTGGTTCCTGCTACGAGGAAAGTGTGGTAGCTGCCATAACCTGATCAGCATTCGCTACCCTGCGATTGAACTCCTGACCGCCATTTGTGCATTGATCGTGGTTGCAGTCTTTGGTCCAACAGTCCAAATGCTGTTCGGTCTCGTACTCACGTACATTTTAATCGCCTTAACCTTTATTGATTTTGACACTCAACTTTTACCTGATCGCTATACCCTCACCCTTGCAGGTCTAGGTTTAGGGGTCAATAGTTATGCGATTTACACCACATCAACGATGGCTATTTGGGGCTATATCATTGGCTTCTTATGCTTATGGATCGTCTACTATCTGTTTAAGCTCATCACAGGCAAGGAAGGTATGGGATATGGCGACTTTAAGTTACTTGCTGCTTTAGGCGCATGGATGGGCCCTTTGCTGCTGCCGCTGATTGTGCTACTTTCCTCTTTCGTAGGTGCCATTATCGGCATCATCCTGCTCAAAGTGCGTAAAGAAAATCAGCCTTTTGCTTTTGGCCCATATATTGCCATCGCAGGATGGATTGCCTTTTTGTGGGGCGAACAAATTATGAAAATTTACTTAGGCAATTAAAATAATATGTCATTTATTTTAGGTCTGACGGGCGGGATTGGCAGTGGAAAATCTGCGGCAAGTCACTGGTTTGAACAACAAGGCATTCAAGTGGTCGATGCCGATGTCGTTGCTCGAGAGATTGTTGCTGTAGGTCAGCCTGCACTTCAGCAAATTCGAAGCAGCTTCGGCGAGTGGGCCTTACTGGACAACGGCGAACTGAATCGACGCGCTTTACGTGAACACATTTTTCAAGACCCGTCTGCCCGTAAACAATTGGAAAAGATCACCCACCCTGCAATTCGTCAGTCCATCATGCAACAATTACAAGCTGCGACCAGCCCTTATGCGATTTTAGTTTCACCGCTACTTTTTGAAACCAATCAGCATGAGCTAACGCAGCATACGCTTCTGATCGATGCTTCAATTGATATCCAGATTCTTCGTGCTTCGCAGCGCGACCATCAAACCATTGAGCAAATTCAAACCATCATTAAAGCGCAAATGTCCCGTGAACAAAAACAAGCGTTAGCTGATGATATTGTGGTAAATGATGGACACTTGGAACACTTATACGCACAGCTCAGACCGTTGCATTTAAAATATTTAGCCCATTCAGAAATCTAAAAAAATGCAGTCGACTATGACTGCTTTTTTTGTTGTTCAAGTTGGGCTTTCAAACTGTCCTGCCGTATCCAACGCCACGGTTGTAAGGCCCCGATCCCCATTCCCACAAGACCACATAAAATCGCAACACTCAAAGGTTCATTGAGCAAAGGAACCGCAATAATCGCAGCAATAAAAGGCGCCAAAGTCACAATACTGCCTGTTTTAAATGCCCCCAAACGCTTAATGGCTTCCACATAAGTGAGGGTCGCCACGATGACCACAAACACGCCATGAAATACCACCTGAGCAATCAATTGCACAGGTTGCACATGCGCTATGGTTTTGGGTAGGAATAAAACATAAATCGGCACAAAAATAATCGCAGACCAAATCGCAACACCTGCCATGGAGTGCCATGCCGACAGTTTCCACTGTCTCAATAAAACGGTAAATGTTCCCCACAGCACAGCACTGAGGAAAAACAAGCCATCACCTAAACCAAAAGCAACACCTGTTTCTTGATACATCAGCCCACTCATGGCCGTCAGTGCGAGCAACATAATACTGAGGCTAAGCCAAGTATGCCGGTCAAATGGTTGTCGAAATAGCAGATAAGCTGCAACAGCTGTACAAAGTGGAATGCAGCCATTGAGAAAGATCGCAGCATGTGCCGCAGGCACATAATGAAAAGCGCTATAAGCGGTGATGCAGTAACACACCCCTCCAATCATCGCCAAAATAAAAGGCTCTTTCTTCCACAAAAAGGCGGTATCTTTTTTATAGATCAAGATCGGCATTAAGATGCAAAACGCCAACAGAAAACGTAAGGCGGTAATATCCCACGCACCAATGCCCCAATTGGCACTGAGCCGCGCCGTTAAGGTAAATCCCCCCCAAATACACATGGTGATGGCAATAAAGATATAGCCTTGTTTTTGAGGGGTCATCATTGGGCTTACATTGAATCAGAAATTAAAAATCTTAGACATTACGTTGACGGCATGCTTCATACAAAGCCATACCTGTTGCCACACTGACATTCAGACTTTGTAGATTGCCCGCCATCGGAATATAAACGGTTTGATCGCATTGAGACTGGGTAATTGGACGAAGACCAGTATCTTCAGCACCCATCACCACACATACAGCCGTTCCAGTAAAATCGAACTCTTGTAGCGGCAAGGCTTTTTCATCCAACATAGTACCGACCACACGCACATTAAACTCATCTTTAATTTGCGCTAAAGTCCGAGCCAAATTGGTCACTTGGATAAATTTGACTTTTTCAGCACCACCTGCCGCAACTTTGCGCGCGGTCGGGGTCAAACTTGCAGAACGATCACGAGGTACAATCACAGCTTCAACGCCCATTGCAGCCGCGGTACGGATACATGCGCCGAGGTTATGCGGATCGGTGACTTGATCTAAACCCAGTAATAAACAATTTGGCGATTGTTTAAGTAAAGCTTCTAGATCTTTTTCATTGAAAACTGGATTAGGTCGAACTGCAGCCACGACCCCTTGATGGAACGGTAAGCCAGCCATTTTTTCTAATCGATCACGACCGGTTTGTTGTACGCTAATACCAAACGGTTCAGCCAACTCAAGTACGCGCTTTAAACGCTGGTCATCACGCCCTTTTAAGGTAAAAAGCGTCAGTACACGTTCAGGTTCAAGTTCCAACAATGACTCCACCGAATGAACGCCATAGAAATATTCAGGTTTAGCCATGTAGGACCTCTAAAAGATAAATGACCATCGACACGATGTGCCAAAAATAAAAATCCTGTAAAGCTGACTTTACAGGATTGCTGTGCAACGGATAGTTTAACCGATTTCGCTTGAAATTACTTGGCGAGTATCAGTTGAAAGCTTAGCCTTCTAAATGGCACACGTAGTCCAACACTTCGTCGGTTTCAATTTTAAAACGACTATTGCCAGGCACATAAAAAGACTGACCTGCGCGGAACAATTCGCTCTCTTCGCTGTCTGCAATTTGTACACGACATTCGCCTGAAATAATTTCCATACGCTCTGCCACATGTGTTTCAAACGTCAAAGCTTGCTCTGTCGGAAGAATGACCCCTAACGTTTTTTTGGTGCCATCTTCAAATTGCACAGTATGACTGATGCATAAACCGCCAAAATAAACATTGGATTTTTTAATGACAGAGACATGATCGAACTGAGTTGACATGCGTACACTCCAGATAATGCGCATTTATATTCGTATTGATTCGCTAGTTTAAAGATGTGCGATTAACTAATCAATCGATGTTTTATTCCCCTCAATCAATATTTTGTTAAAGTCCGACCATCGTACAATTGCCTCACTTTCTAGCCTATTTTGGCGTGTTTTTTGCCGATGCGATCCGTTCGCTGAGTCGTACTCTTTCTGTATACACCGCATACCCACTTGTTTGTGCTGTGTTTGCTATAACAGTCGGATTTAAAAAATCTGCTAGGTCGACTTTCAGATTCACGCTAAAATAAGCCGACTTTGCACAAAACGAATAGCGTTGCCGTCTTGTCGGCTGAATAAAACTTCACTATCTTAAACTAAAACTTTTCGCAGCTCGGATGCGTTTATGCTGACACATTTAACTTTAATTAATTTTGCTTTAGCCGATCACTTAGCACTTGATATCGATCAAGGTTTTAATGTCCTGACTGGGGAAACAGGTGCAGGCAAATCATTATTGCTAGATGCACTGTCCGCCTGTCTGGGAGAACGTACCGATACCAACTATGTCCGTTTCGGTTCAGATAAAGCCGATGTCACGGCTATTTTCAGCTATCAAGAGCACAGCCCTGAAGCCGCCTGGTTAAAGGCACATGAGTTAGATGATGAGTCAGGAGAGATTCATCTAAGACGGGTTATTTTTGCCACTGGCCGTAGCAAGGCATGGATTAATGGTCGTCCAAGCAGCTTAGCTGAATTGAAAGAAATCGGGCGCTTGCTGGTACAGCTGTATAGCCAACACAGTCAGCAACAGCTATTAGAACCGCCTTATCCAAGACGCTGGTTAGATCTCTATCATAACTTCTACCCAGAAGCACAAGCTGTGCGTGAAGCCTATAGCACATGGCAAAAAGACATTCGTCAGCACCAAGCAGCCTTGGATGCTCAAGCCACGCGTAAACAGCGTATGGATACCTTAAGTTTACAATTAGAAGAACTCGAAGATGTGGTGCAAATCGACTATAAAGAGATTGAACAAGAGTTCGACCGCTTGTCGCATCATGAAAATATCATGCAGGACTGTAGTTATGCCGTTACGGCCTTAGATGATGCTGAACAAAATATTAATCAAGAAATTTCCAGTATTATTCGTCGCTTAGAATCACATGCAGGACGCAGTGAACAATTGGCCGAGATTCATACGTCTTTGCTGAATGCACAAAGTGAGCTTGACGATGCCACGGCCAATCTACGTCAGTTTATTGACCGTCAAAGTTATGACCCAGAACGCATGGAAGAGTTGAACACCCAGCTTGAGATGTTCCACCGTTTTGCCCGTAAGTACCGCACGCAGCCAGAACACTTAAAACAAGAGCATGAACAATGGCAATCTGAACTGGCACAACTCCATTTATTAGAAGATCCAGAAACACTTGCTGAGCAAGTTGAAGTCTCGCATCAGGACCTGTTAAATAAAGCCCAGCACCTCGACCAAATTCGTCGCGATGCAGCCGCACCATTGGCAAAACATTTAACCGAACAGGTCAAACAATTGGCTCTGCCTGAAGCGCACTTTGAGTTTAAGTTTGAGCCGATGGAGCAGGTCTCTAGTGAAGGCCTGAGTTTTATCCAATTACTGTTCACCGCCAACAAAGGCATCCCACCGCAACCTTTGGCCAAAGTTGCCTCAGGGGGTGAGTTATCACGTATCGCGTTGGTGATGCAAGTCATGAATGCTGAAAAAACTGAAGCTGAAGTTTTAGTCTTCGATGAAATTGACGTCGGGATCAGTGGTGGCACAGCCGAAATTGTCGGTCGTCTCTTGGCCGACTTGGGTTCGCATGTGCAAATTCTGTGTATTACCCACCAAGCTCAAGTTGCTGCACAGTCTGACCAGCACTTGTTGGTGAAAAAACGTCAGACCGACCCTGCCAGTAGCACCATTCTAGACTTAGAAGAAGATGAGCGTATCGATGAGCTCGCACGCATGACAGGTGGCGTTGAAATCAATGACACTACGCTACAACATGCCAAGCAATTACGTCAATTGAAGTTTCAATCTGCCTAATTTATGTAGACTGGATCACAAAAAAAGATTTGGAGAAAGAGCATTAGTCTAGTAACGTGGTAGATAACAACATTTGACTAGAAGCATTTTAATTTCAAGGAGAAGCCTTTAGGTGAGCAAACAATATCTGACGCATCGCTGTCTCATTGCCCCACCCGATATGGCAGATGAAGTCTTTGCCCATACCGTGATTTATTTGGCCCGACACGATGAGGAAGGTGCTCAAGGCATCATCATCAACCGCCCTTCAGGACTTTCAGTCAAAGAACTGCTCAATGATCTTGAAATTGAAGCCGATCACGTACGACCACACGATGTTCTCCAAGGTGGGCCTTTGCGTCCAGAAGCTGGCTTTGTCTTACATACGGGCCAGCCGACATGGCACTCTTCCATTGCAGTCGGCGAAAATATCTGTATCACCACGTCTAAAGATATTTTAGATGCGATTGCGCATAACGAAGGCGTGGGTCGCTATCAAATTGCTTTGGGCTATACCAGTTGGACCAAAAACCAATTAGAAGATGAGCTGTCTCGTGGTGATTGGCTAGTCTGCGATGCTGATATGGATTTGATTTTTAATATTCCTTATGACGACCGTTGGGATGCTGCCTATAAAAAGCTCGGGCTGGATCGAACATGGTTGTCTTCTGAGATTGGACATGCCTGATTTAAACACGCCCCAAATGATTATGGCATTTGACTTCGGTACACAAAAAATGGGCATGGCAGTCGGTCAAGCATTGATTGAAAGTGCAACACCTTTGGCTTTGTTTCCGATGAAAGATGGCATCCCCAACTGGGATGAACTGCATAAAATTATTGAGCAATATCAACCCAATGTATTTTTAGTCGGTTTACCACTCAATATGGATGATAGCGAGTCGGAATTATCTGCTCGAGCACGTAAGTTCGCACGTCGTTTACGTCATCAAACCAATATTGAAACATGGATGGTGGATGAACGCTTAAGTACACGTGCAGCCCGTGATGAGCTGAGCCATTACCATGCGCAAGGCCGAGGTAAAAAACTTTCTGCTGATAGCCTTGCCGCAACCTTGTTTATTGAAAGCTGGTATCGCGATCCTGAAGGTCTTACACCTTAAGTAAGACTTTCTTAAAACAGATGACATGGGTTTTATGACTGGAGTCGGATCTCAACACATCAAATAGCGTTCAAAAAAAAGCATCCTCATCGGATGCTTTTTTTTGAAATGAACAGAGGTCAATTTAGTGCTGTGACTCAGTAATATGTACCGTCACGGTTCGCCCCGCGACAAAGGCCAATTCATTTTTCGGAATATCATCCAGTGCAATTTTCACAGGAACGCGCTGCGCTAAACGTACCCAACTAAAGGTTGGATTTACATTGGCCAATAAACCTGTACTTGTAGTTCGTTCACGATCTTCAATGCCTGAAGCAATCCCCTGCACATGCCCTTTTAAGATGTTTGAGTCCCCCATCAACTGTACAGTCGCGGGCGCACCCAAATAAATTTTATTTAACTTGGTTTCTTCAAAATAACCGACCACATAAAGCTGTGAGCGATCTAATAAAGCCGCTACCGCCTGCCCCACTTTGACATAACTCCCTGCTTTCATCTCAAAATTAGACAGTGTGCCATCGGCTGGTGCTAGGACTTCGGAACGGTTCAAGTTTAATTCAGCCAAATGTAAATTACTGGTGGCTACATCGATTAACGCCTGTTGCTGCGCAATATTGGCTTTGGCATGCTGAATCGCCGCTTGCATTTGTTCATGTTCGGCATGCGATTGATCTCGTACAGCAAACATCTGATCTTGTTCTTGCTTTGAAATAGCACCATCCATCAAATTGGCATAGCGTTCCGCATTTTTATCGGCCAAGTGGCTATTGGCTTGTGATTTGGTCAAATTGGCTTTGCTTTGAAACAGCTCCGCTTCGGCGGCGGCCAAACTGGCTTTGGCTTTAGCCAAGTCTGATTTGGCTTGTTCCACATCAAGCGCCTGACGTGCCACATCAATTTTAAACAGCACCTGCCCTTGTTTGACGCTTTGATTATCATGCACTAAAACTTCTGTGACTAAGCCTGAAACATCGGAAGACACTTGAATCACATCGCCACGAACCCGCCCATCACGTGTCCACGGTTCAGCATTATAATAATGCCAAAGATGCACGAGCACCGCGATCGCGATACCCGCAATCAGCACTAAAGTGATGGGACGGCTCAGTTTACGCCAATCAAAGGATGCCATTTCTTTTACCTCATTCATTTCAATCAGATGTGCGCTTAGGCAAAGCTCACGATAAAACCCCAATGGACTACGCCAAGCACAGTAATGTAGAGGCATAAATAAAAAATACTGGGTAAAAAAATCCAGCCTTTGTCGACCCAAGGATCGGTCACCCGCATGAGTAACCGTAATACGATGTAGGCCAATACCGCCTGAATGACCAAAACTGGCACATACACACCATAGATATTAAGTTCGCCCATCGTTATGCTCCCAACAAACGGACTTGAAACATTTCATCCCATGTCGCATGACAAAGACTGCTTTGAATATTATTCAGTGAAACTTGCAAACGCCGAGCAATGCTTAGGTCTTGCAGCTGTATAAGCTCGGCCTGAATGATCTGAATTTTGTCCAAAATGTGTTGTCTGACCTGTAGGTCGCTATGGTCTAATTCTTTAGCGTGAAAATAAGCATCCATTTGGCTTTGTAGTTCTTGTAGATGCAGCGTGATAGAGGCCTGCATAGGCATTTTTTCAATCAGTTCTTGCACCCGAGTTAAATCAATCACAGCACTGGATTCAATCAGGGCCAAATTGATTTTTTGCTTCAAGCGATCGGACTGTACCAATTTGGTATTCAGTACGCCTATCCGATCCAACATACTGCGCAAATGCACTCTAAATTCCACCCCATAAGGTAAATAAAGCGCTTGTCGTATCGCTTTATAATGTAAAGACAGGATTCGCTTGGCGGTAATGTCCGGCGACATCGCACGCACCAAGTGAATCACATAGACAGAAATGATGGGGCCAAGCACCGTCCCAATCGATGCATCAAAAAACATCACTTGGTCAAGGTGATAACGGTTTTTCAGGTTTAAGCCCATGACCACACCCATTATCAAAGGCAGCGCCAAACCTGTGAGTGGAGGATGTAAAAACAGCATCAGACAGTACATACAAAAAGGGGCTAACACCACAGCCAACATCCAAAAAGCGCTGATGTGTGGAAAGATGCCATAAGCATAAATAAAGACAATAATCGCCGCATACACACTGGCACGGATAAAGATTTTTAAGGCAGGAACGGGGTTGTCCATACTGGTCAAAATACAGGCACAAATAGCGGCCATCTCTGCCATCATAAAACCGGCTTTCCAACCACTGACAATCCAAAAGCCAGTCGCCACAAGCACCACAATAAAAGCTGAAATGCCGCCACGCACGGCTACGCCATGATCTCGATGTAAGTTGGGATAGTTTGTACTAATCGGAGTCACGATTGCGGGTAAGCTATCATCCCCCTGTTGGATACGCTGCCAAATCAACTTAATGGCGCGTATATTTTGGGTGAAATGACGCACATCCATTTTTAAACTGACCAACATGACTTGCTGCTGTGGCAAGGCACTGTCAAACACGGCTTGAAAACTCGACTCAAACTGCTCAGGTAGCTGGTTTAAGTCCTGCTCTAAAATGACCTGATCACTTTGTAAAAATTTTACAATCTGTACATGCGCCTTTTCTAAAGCTGGTCGGTAGCGTGAGTCAATGTGATCTAACTGCTGAATTCGCTCGGCCATGGCCACCAAGTTTGTCACCAACATACTGAGTTGATGCAGCATTTCTTGGAGCGGTTTGGTCATGCCCTGCAAGGTCGATTTTTCATAGCTCAAGTGCACGGCCATCACATGAATATCGGCAATATCCCGCGTGATATGACTAAGCGTAGTGCTGTAATTAATGGCCTTAACATCATCTGTCAGGATCTGATCAAAAACCGCTCGAGTGTCTTGAAAAGTCTGTGAAACACGGGTTTTGACTACGGGACCAATATGCATGGGAAACAGTACCGCATTCACCACTGCACTACACAGTACTCCCACCGTGATTTCAATGGAGCGACCAATCGCCATATCAAACATGGAAGTGGTTTCAATGTTATACACAATGTTGTAGCAAATAATGACCGTGGTATAGCCCGCCAACATAAAAATATAGCTACGCGGCGTCCGATCCAACAATGAAAAATATAGACAAAACCCGACCCATGTGGCTAAAAATAACGTGAACAATTCTGGAGTGTTGATCAGGTTTGGCGTGACTGCAATCGAAACAATCGCTCCCAACAACGTTCCCAATACCCGATAAAGACTTTTTGAGGAGGTCATACCCGCATAGGGGTTTGCGATGACGAAGACCGTTCCAATCGCCCAAATGGGATAAGCCAAATCTAATGAAAATGCGACATAAAGTGAAAGCATGCCTGCCAAAAAGGTTTTCGTCGCAAAAATCCAGTCCAATTTATTTGGACGGAATGCGAGTAACTGTTTGGTGAGGAACATAAATTCATCTCTAAATGCGCTGAATGACAACATTTAAACAATTCTTCCACACAGCATTGCTCAGACAAACAGCATCACTTCGTCCTCACCTCATGCGAAGACGGATGAAAAAATGATTCAAATAAATGAAGTCTTTTACTGACATGGTCAAAGACAGCGCCATGTTGAAAGGAAAGAAAATAGCTCAATAAATAACAAAAGCATTATTCATTAAAAGACATTTGTAATGATAATTTTTCCAAAAATATGGATTTTTGTCAATTAAAATATCTTAATATGATAATTTACATATTTTTAAGATCATATTTCACCCTTTTTATTGCATTACAAATGCTGATAAAAGTCCACGAAAGCCATGCGCCCAGAACGAAAGCCATGTCGAGTCTAGGGTTTTTGTTATATAGTAACTGTCGTTCAAATGGCATTTATTTTGACTAAGTAGGTTCTTATGGCACTTTCAAGTTTCGGTAAAATTCTCACTGTCTTAGACCTCTTTTCTGTGTCACGCCCGATTATCAATGTCGATATCATCAGTGCCGAACTGGGACTATCACAGCCCACCAGTTACCGTTACTTAAAGGAATTGGTATCCGCAGGACTTTTACAGCGCTTAAGTGGTACCAGTGGTGACTATACTTTAGGCTCTCAGATTGCTGTTTTGGACTATATCTCTCGAACCACAGACCCACTCTTACAAATCAGCATTCCTTTTATGCAAGACATCGTTGAGCGAACGGAGTTTTGCTGTATTCTCACCCAGCTTAACGCAGAGCACTGTATTGACCTATATGGTGAAGTCTTTAAAGACCTTGAGTTATTTTCTTATGGGCGCGGTTGCCCACGTCCCGTGTATTTGGGTTCATCGCCTAAAGTGGTGATTTCACAGCTCAGCAAAGCTAAAATTATTGAATATTATCAAAAATTTTCGGCTCAGCTGGCCGAGGTCAATTTTGCCGCGAGCCAAGATGAATTCTTACAGAAAATGAAAGCCATTAAGAAACAGGGCTATTATTTTTCCAATGGCGAGTTTGACCCCAACCTTGCCAGTCTGTCTGTACCTGTCAAATTTTCACCCAAAGATACACCGTTGGCACTGACCTTATTGGCTTCGAAAAACCGGTTTGAATTTGTCGATCTGAAAAAAATGGTCGAAATATTAAGACATAGCGCCTTACAGATCGAACAGAAATGCCATCTATTGCATAATATTGAGGCTTAATTATACTTAGCGTTGAAGCCTTGGATAGAAATAGCGAAAGGTTAAATTCAGACGCGGCTCACTGATTTTACTGGATTTCATCAAAGCATGTTTCCAGTAGCGCTGGGTCTGTCCACGCATCACGATCAATTGCCCACTATGCAACATCAGCTCGATTTTTTCCTGTTTAAACTTGTGCTTAAAGCAAAACTTACGGGTTGCACCAAAACTGAGTGAGGCAATCACCACATTTTCTTGCTTCGGTGAACGTAGTGAAGGCTCATCATCACTATGCCAGCCCACGGCTTGGCTGCCATTTTCATATAAATTGGCTAGGCACGAGTTAAATGGATGTCCCACCAGTTGCTCAATATGGTGTTTTAAACGAAACAAAGCGGGATGCCATAACAGTGCTTGCTTGGCACTCCCCGAATAGTGATATTGATAGTCGGCATCACCATACCACACCACTTTTCGTTCCGTGACATAATGTTTGCCATACAGTACGACTTCGTCAGGTTGCCATGCCAAATGTGCTAAAAAATAATCCAAATATTTCGCACTTTGCTCCGCAGTTAAAATCAAGCCCAAGTCCTGCACCTGCCCATCGAATGGCAGCAAGTTTTCTTGCGGTTCAGGACTAAACAGATCTAAGGTCATGACTTTTCCTCCTCTGCAAACAGTTTAACTGAATTCAGAACGACACAAATCAAAACAAAGTCACAGCTTGTCGCCTAGCCTCCTTATGCATACACTCATGTGAACTTTCACAATAAAAAGAAGCATGTATGAACCTTTGGCAGTTGTTTCAAAAGCTTCGCCCCTTTGTCCGTCCCTATCGGATATTGGTGATTGCGACCTTGATCCTGACGCTGATTGGCTCCTTCACCGCGCAGGTCAATGCTCTAACTTTGCAATACGCCGTCGACAGTATCAACCGTCTGGTCGAACAAGGCCAAGGACTGACCGAAGGCCTCCATATTTTGATCACCATTTCTATGATTTTACTCAGTAAAGAAATCATCAGTGCCTTGGTGCAGTTTGGTCAAAAGTTTTATGGGGAAAAGCTCCGCATTCTGGTATCGCAAGACTTGGCGCAAAGCATTATCGAAAAATTCCTTAGCTACCGTTTGGCTTTTTTTAATGCCGATCAAAACCAAGCGGGTAAGCTACAAACGCGAATTGACCGTGGCATTGGTTCACTGACCCGTCTGGTACAAATCTTTTTTATCGATATTTTGCCACTTTTTAGCAGCGCCATTGTGGCACTGGGGCTGATGTACTATGCCAACGTTTATGTCGGTTTGGTGGCGACCAGTATTGTGCCCATTTATTTTTGGTTGACCTTTCAACAGGCTAAAAAACTTGGCGGATGGCGACGCAACTTGCGGGATGACCGCGAGAAAAAGAGCCAAGGCATTCTCAGTATTATCCAATCGATTAGCGTGATTAAGTCCTTTAACCGCGAGTCGATTGAATCGACCAAACAACTTAAACTGCAAAAAGCACTGACCGATAATCAGATGCAAACGCGTCAACTCAGCTTTTTATTTGATGGCTTAAAGACCTTTATTGAACAAATCGGGATTGTGCTGATCATCATCCTCACGGCGTACTTTGTGCTCGATGGACAAATGAGCATTGGCATGATCATGTTTCATATTTTGCTGTTTAATAATGTCTCTGCGCCAATTCGTTCATTACACCGCATTTATGATGAAGTGAATGATGCAATGATTTACGCGGAAAGCTTTTTTAAAATTTTAGAAGCCGATGACGAAATCGAGCAAAGTGGTGCGCTCAAACCCACAATTCAGGGAAAATTCAGCCTAAAGAATGTCGATTTTTTCTACCCCAATGGTCATCACGCATTAAAAAAAATCAACATGGAAATTCGACCCAACAAAATCACGGCTTTGGTGGGCTTATCTGGTGCAGGAAAATCCACTTTAATTAGCCTATTAGATAAATTTTATCAGCCCGAAGCAGGAAAAATTGAACTCGATGGAATTGATTTACAAGACATCGACACCGCCTATTTACGCGATCACATTGGTCTCGTCTTACAGAAAAATCACATTTTCCAAGGCAGTATTTTAGACAATATTCGCTATGGAAAAATCAATGCCAGTGATGAAGAGGTCTATGCTGCTGCAGAAAAAGCCTCTATTCATGAACAAATTTTGCAGTTACCCGCAGCTTACCAATCCGACGCACTGATGCTTTCAGGTGGGCAACAACAGCGCATTGCACTGGCACGCATGTTCCTCAAGAACCCACCGATTATTTTTCTCGATGAACCAACCGCCAGCCTCGATGCCATTGCCAGCGAGCAGATTAAACAGAGCCTCGATGAGATCAAACAAGGGCGAACGGTGATTATTATTTCGCATAGCTTGTCACAAATTATCGATGCCGATTATACCTATGTTATGAAGGAAGGCTGTATTGCTGAACATGGGGAACATGAAGTGCTGTACCGTCAGGATGGAGTCTATAAAGAAATTTTTGATGCGATGGCCAAGAGCCTCAATATTGAAAAAATTGCCAAGACTTTTGAAGATGATACTGAGGAAGAAACGCATAGTTAATCTTTTCAGACACAAAAAAAGCTCCCTCAGGAGCTTCTTAAAAATCTAACAATCAAGGCTGTTTTAAATACGGCCAAGCTGCTTTGAGGTAAATAAACATCGACCACAAAGTCAAAATTACTGCGGTATACAACAATGCATAAGCCAACATTTCAAGCGGCTGCCAATTCAGTAAGAACACGGTAATCGCAATCATTTGAAAAGCGGTTTTATATTTCCCGACCGTAGACACGGCTACATTGGTACGTGCACCTAATTCTGCCATCCATTCACGCAGTGCTGATACGGTAATTTCACGGGAAATAATTACAATCGCCGCAAATGCCATCGAAATTTCAGGTTTCCACTGTACCAACACGATCAGCGCCGCTGCCACCATCAATTTATCCGCAACAGGGTCTAAGAAACGCCCAAATGCAGAGGTCTGATTTAAAGTACGCGCCAAATAACCATCGAACCAATCTGTCACCGCTGCAACGACAAAAATAGACGTCAACAAAATATGACGAGACATACTTACCGCTTGTTCAGCGATACCCATTACAGGAGGCCAATAGGCCACCAACAAAAAGACCGGAATTAAGGCAATACGCGCCAAGGTCAAGATATTAGGAATATTCAGGATGCGACCTGTAGTCATAAACACCGCCAGTTGTTTCCCTCATGTACGATGAAAATGCACACTTTTTTGAGGTTTAATCCATCGTTAATAGCGCCCACTTTATACGAATTGACCTAAGGTGTCACTAGGCAAACACGGTAACTGTTTGACGCGAAATTGCAATTAAACGATTCTGATCATCCCACAAATAGGCGGCTTCGGTGGAATATCCATCCGCAGCATATTGCGTTTCAACGCGGTATTTCATCCAATCGTGTAACTGATTTTTCAGCGGATGCACATAGGTCAAATGCCATGTCAGCGAACTGGCGGGTGCCATGCTTTTAAACATCGGTAGCACCCCTGGTGGCCAAATATCCATCGACACCATGAGGTCGGCTACGGTCATGTCTCTATTTTCATGTAAGTCTGGATTAAAGCGATACCAGCCAGAAAAGTCAGGCTTTGGGCTGGCTGTACACGGATACTGCCCTGTCACCCAAACCATATCTAGCTGCTTAAAGCACTCAGGCGCAAGCGGATGATGCGGTACTGCTGTGAGACCATCAACCGATGGAAACGCTGGCGCTACAGGTTCTTGATGCACATGGATACTTGATTCACGCTGTGTCCCGAAGCTTGCCACTAAAATGCTTTGAACTGCATCATCTTGCCATAAACGTACTTCCAAGGTCGTAACCGACTTACCTTGACGTAGAATCTCGCTGGTTAAACGAACTTTAGCCTGTTTTACTGGGCCAACAAAAGTCACGCTACAACTGAGTAAATGCTTCGTATCATCGGCAAGAGCCAACAATGCTTTTTGCATCATTAAACCTGCGACCAGTCCCCCATAAATCGTGCGTCCTTGTAACCAACCTGTAGGAATATCAATCGATTCTTGTTCTACTAAGGCTTGATAACTGTGTTGAAGTGACATGTGGCATCCTTGTTTTAAATTCCGTCCATATCTTTACAACACAATTCAACCAATGTGAATGATCAATGACCCATGCGTCAATGAGCACTTTTGCCATCGCAGTAGATGCGGTTCTATTCATGCAAGACTTTATAAATAGTACGCGCCATCACTTCGCCCAAACCGGGGACTAGGGTTAAGTCTTTCTCGGAGGCCTTCAACACCCCTTGAATCCCGCCAAAGTGCGTCAACAAATCGCGGCGGCGTTTCGGCCCCAAACCCGGAATCACTTCCAAAATCGATGAACCACGTTTTTTATCGCGTTTGGCTCGGTGCTTGGTTATCGCAAAGCGATGCGCCTCATCACGCACCTGTTGAATCAAATGCAACGCTTTATGATCTTCAGGCAACTGAATTTTAGTTCCATCGGTAAAGTGTAGGGTTTCAAGGCCCGGTTTACGCCCCTCGCCTTTTGACACCCCGACCATAAAGGCCTCTAAACCCAGCTCTTGCATGACTTCCATCGCCATATGCAATTGCCCTTTACCACCATCAATCAGTAGTAAATCAGGCAGCATGGCTTTTTTATAACGACGAGTCAGCGCTTGGCGCATTGCGGCATAGTCATCACCCGCGGTAATGTCTTGAATTGAAAACTGACGATAATCGCGCTTACGAATGCCGCCACTGTCGAATACCACACACGAAGCCACGGTTTCTTCACCCATGGTATGTGAGATGTCAAAACATTCGATCCGATCAATCGGACGCCCCACCACTTGTTCAAGTTGATGGAAACGCTCATTCAGTTCAAAGTGATTGGCCAATTGCCCTTTGATCGCATGCTGCACATTCATCTGTGCCAGCTCTAACCATTCTGCACGTGTCTCACGCACGCTATGTTTAATCTGTACTTTCTTATCAAACTGTTGTTGTAACGCCTGTTCCAGCTCTTTTCGATCGGGCAATTCGACATTTACAATCAACTCACTGGGTACTTCATCCGCCACTTGGAAATAAAAGTTTGCTATGAAGTCGGCCAGCATTTGCCCCAAATCATCTCCGAGCATATCTGGGAAGTAGCTTTTACCTCCGAGCATTTTCCCGTTGCGCACATGCATGATCTGCACACAGGTTACCCCCGCCTGATAAGCGATCGCTAAAATATCGGCCTCACCTTTGAGCTTATAAATAGCTTGTTGTGACTGGACATCCCGCAGTAATGCCATACGATCACGGTAAAACACCGCTTTTTCAAATTCTAGGGCTTCGGCCGCTTGCTCCATTTTCGCAATCAGTTCTTGATTCAGCTCTTTGGTGTCCCCTTGTAAAAAACGAATCGAGTTATCGACATCATTTTTATATTCTTCAGGGCTAATGAGCCCCACACACGGCGCTGAACAACGTTTGATTTGATACTGCAAACAAGGACGCTTACGCTGTGAAAAATAGCTATTTTCACACTGGCGAACATTAAACAGTTTTTGTAAAACCAACAAAGTATCCCGTGCATTATAAGCACTCGGATACGGCCCAAAGAACTTCCCAACTTGGTGTTTGCCTTTGCCCCGACCCGATGCAATCCGTGGATACGGTTTGTCGGCAGAGACAAAGATATACACATAGGACTTATCGTCCCTGAGCATAATGTTATAGGGTGGACGGTGCAGCTTAATCAGGTTTTGTTCAAGCAGCAGTGCTTCAGTTTCGGAACGAACGACTAAGGTTTCGATATCATAAATACGCGCCACCAAAGCTTGGGTCTTCGGGTGCTCAATGGTTTTGACAAAATAACTCGAAACACGATTTTTTAAATTTTTCGCTTTGCCCACATACAGCAGTTCACCGTCTTTGCCGAGCATGCGATAAACGCCCGGCAGTGTGGTCATATTGGCTAAAATTTTTTCGATATGTTCTCGTGCGTTTTCGTTCACAGGGTTCCCTAATTTTCTCGGCTCGCCGTCAACTGTTCTGCTTAGGCTTAGCCTTTGATCTGTCTTTTAGATTGGGCAGGTCTGACGCATTTCAAGCACATGAAAGTACATTTCAAAACCAGTCTGCTGGTAAAAGACATTGATGCTGAGGTTGAAGGCTTACTCCAGATCCATCGCTTCAAAATCGATCCGTTCAAACACACCTTGTTCATTGCGGGCAAAGTGACTTCCCGCAGGCGCATTTAAGTGAGCAATGATGTCCGCATCATAATTGGCAATCACATTGACCTCATAAAGACCTAAGTTTTCAGGGTCTTCAATATAGTCATCTCCTTCTTCACCCGATAAAAACACCCAACCACTTTCATCGCTAGATTGTGCTTCTTCACGGTACATATAAGCCACTTTTAGGCCTTGCACCGTAATCATATCTGATGCGATACAACTCCCCATATGCGGCACTAAAGTTTGAATTTGTGTCGGACTCAATTGATACGACTTCATAAGAATATCCTTCAACGGCAAGTAGACGTTTTGCATGTGGAGGTTTGTGGGATGAACAGAACTCAAGTTTATTTTACTTTAGTCTTCACGGCATATTTGAGCAAGGCTTTCACTCGCTTAGGCCCGTAAAGCATACAACTTACCTAAGATTATATTTATGACACTTTCAGCGCAGCTTTAAACGCTACTTTGTCTTTCGGTGACACCAAAATGGTTTTGGTTTGGCCCTGTTTCAGATATTCAATCTTTAGACGATCTAAGGACAAGGCTGGTGAACTGATGGAATTATCTGTTTCAGAAACCGACTGTATCGCGCTTAAGGGAATGATCCATTTAAAACAGAGACTGCGAATTGTCAGTTGCTCCTGATCGACCATATAGCGTGTACTCCACAGCGGCCACCACAGCAAAACAATAGTCAAAGCATAGACCACAACGAACAAAAGATTTTGCATCAAAATACCTTTGCCATAGGTGGTCAAAATCAATTGGGCCAACAGGCCTGACATGGCAATAATAAACCCCAAAAACCACCAGTCCATCTTCGAACGAAACTTTTGCACCTTGAAACCTCATGCTTTATCTAAGTTATAAGTTGCGATCTTAAAAATGACACAGATACGCGCTCATGTTGTTTTTAGTTTTAACTGAATAAAGCATAAAGCCATGCGTGGTTCGAATCCACTGTAAGCCTTGAAATAAATAGAAAATCAAAAGGGCAGATAGGCTTCCTCTTTTCTGCCCAAATAAAAAACGCCCCTCAGGGCGTTTAATGTGCTTTAAAAAACATAAGGTCGAACAAAGATCAGGAAGAAAATTCCGAGCATCAGGAACCACTTTAAGAAGTAGTACAATTGACGGTTGGTTTTCTTCAAGGCTTTGGCTTTGATCCGCACTTGATAGACATAACCAAAGACTTTATTCAGCCCACCCGTTTGATCCCCTGCTTCATTTGGAGAGCTGGCAGCGGTCATAACTTTTTTACCGAACCAATGGTTAAACTTTTGCATAAAGCGTGTTTTTAAAGGACGCTCGACATCGGCAAAGAAAATAATGCGGTTTTGGTCGGTCTTATTTTCTGCATAGTGAATATAAGTTTCATCAAAGACCACACTTTCACCATCACGCCATGAATAGCGCTGACCATCCACATCAATAAAGCAGCGGTCATCATTCGGTGTGATCAGCCCCAAGTGATAACGCAATGAACCCGCATAAGGGTCACGATGACGAACCAAACGGCTGTCTGGTGCCAGTTCAGTAAACATCGCGGCTTTAATGGTCGGCAAGGTTTTCAGCAACGCCGTCGTTTTTGGACAAAGTTCAGCAGCTGACGGATGCGCAGAGTCATACCATTTCAGATAAAAACGCTTCCAACCCGTTTTGAAAAAGGAATTAAACCCTAAGTCATCATAACTGCTCGATGCTTTAATTCCGCCTTTTTCATATAAAGCTTTGGCTTCATCACGAATCATTTCCCAGTTTTCATCCAACACTTTTAAGTCTTGAAAATGCTGGGTATCGATATAGGGCTGATTCGGCACCTTTGAAAACATGTACATGAGGTAGTTAATCGGTGCAAGAATCGTTGAATGATCGAAAAATTGACGATAAAACGAGTGACGAACCTTCCCACGTTGCTGAATATAAAGTGCAGAAAGAATAAAAATCGCCAGAATGATCCACTTAATCATATGAAAACCTGGAAACCAAAGAAAACGAAATAAAAGAAAAAGACCGGTATTCGGTCTAGACTGCGAATTGTAACATAGGCTGCAAAGTACGTCCTATTTCCAGCTTTTCATCACAAGTTTTCATTCTGTTTGAGTTTACCTGCAAGTGCAGCATTGACTAAATTGCCAAAATCGGCACAAAGATTGACTTGAAATATAAGGACGCCGTCTAATCATTTTTTGAACACTCATCCATAAAAAATCTTAAATGAAACAAAAACTTCACTCTATTTAAGCCGCATCATTCAAAAATACATCATGCAAGCACACGAAATAATTGAATAAAAATAGATGACCCTTGCGTCACGGCTTGATACAACTTGTTATGTTCTTTTTCGATATAGTTATCGTAAGATTGGCGGAGCATAGATGTACGTAGGAATGACGTACTCGCTTCACAACATCAACTTAGAAGTCCTCCAAAATAAAGGAGATCAGGCATGATCCACGCTGGCAATGCCATTACCGTCCAAATGCTTTCGGACGGAATTGCAGAATTCCGCTTTGACTTACAAGGTGAGTCGGTCAACAAATTTAACCGTGCAACGATTGAAGATTTTAAAGCTGCAATTGACGCTGTTAAAGCAAACGGTGACATCAAAGGCTTAATCGTTACTTCGGCTAAATCTACATTTATCGTTGGCGCAGATATTACTGAATTTGGTGCAAACTTCGCTCAAGGCGAACAAGCGATTGTGGATTGGGCATTGCCTGTTCACGACATCTTCAACGCGTTTGAAGATTTAGAAATTCCTAAAGTTGCAGCGATCAATGGCATGGCATTGGGCGGTGGCTTTGAAATGTGTCTCGTGTGTGACTATCGTGTGATGTCAGACGCGGCTCAAGTCGGTCTTCCTGAAATCAAACTGGGCATCTTCCCTGGTTTCGGTGGTACGGTTCGTTTAAGCCGTCTAATTGGTATCGACAATGCAGTTGAATGGATGGCCATGGCTAATCCTAAAAAACCTGCTGCGGCACTGAAAGATGGTGCAGTTGATGCAGTGGTTGCTGCTGACAAACTACAAGACGCTGCAATTGACTTGGTTAAACAAGCCCTTGCTGGCCGTGTAGACTGGAAAGCAAAACGCCAAGAAAAACTTGACCCAGTTAAATTGAACCCAATCGAACAAATGATGGCGTTCAACTCGGCAAAAGGTGCGGTACTTGCAAAAGCAAATCCTGCTCAATACCCTGCGCCTAAACTTCTTCTTGACTCATTACAAGCAGGTGCAAGCCTTCCACGTAATGAAGCACTTCAAGCTGAAGCGGCTGGTTTTGCAAAAGCAGCGATTACACCACAAGCAAATGCGTTAATTGGTCTATTCATCAATGACCAAGTGGTGAAGAAAACTTCGAAGAAATATGAAAAAGGTGCGCACCCTGTAAACCAAGCGGCTGTATTGGGCGCGGGTATCATGGGTGGCGGTATTGCTTACCAAGCGGCAAGCAAAGGCACACCAATCATCATGAAAGACATTGGTAATCCGCAACTTGCTTTGGGTATGAAAGAAGCCAATGGCTTACTGACCAAACAAGTTGAACGTAAGAAGATGAAACCTGCTCAAATGGGTGAAACTCTTGCGCGCATCCGCCCTACTTTAAGCTATGACGAGTTTAAAGAAGTGGACATCGTCATCGAAGCGGTGACTGAAAATCCAAAAGTAAAAGGCATTGTACTGGCTGAAACTGAGAAAAATGTTCGTGACAACACGATCATTGCTTCAAATACTTCAACAATTTCAATCACACGTTTGGCTGAAAACCTACAACGTCCTGAAAACTTTGTCGGTATGCACTTCTTTAACCCAGTACACATGATGCCATTGGTAGAAGTGATCCGTGGTGAGAAGACTTCGGCTGAGGCGATTGCGACCACTGTAGTTCTTGCTCAGAAAATGGGTAAAACACCAATCGTTGTGAACGACTGCCCGGGCTTCCTTGTAAACCGCGTATTGTTCCCTTACTTCGGTGCATTTGACCTTCTATTGAAAGACGGTGCTGACTTCCAACAAGTCGACAAAGTCATGGAAAAATTCGGCTGGCCTATGGGTCCTGCTTACTTGATCGACGTTGTTGGTATCGACACTGGCGTTCATGGTGCAGAAGTCATGGCTGAAGGTTTCCCTGACCGTATGAAGCCAGACTTCAAAGGTTCAATCGAAATCATGTACGAAAACAAACGTTTGGGTCAAAAGAACGACGTTGGTTTCTACAAATACGAACTTGACCGTAAAGGCAAAAAAGCCAAAGTGGTTGATCCAACTGCGTATGAGCTTGTTGCTACTGTGGCAACTGCAGAAAAACGCGAGTTTGATGCTCAAGAAATCATTGACCGTATGATGCTTGCTTTCTGTAACGAAACTGTTCGTTGCTTAGAAGACAACATCGTAGCGACTGCTTCTGAAGCAGACATGGCGATGATTATGGGTGTCGGTTTCCCTCCATTCCGTGGTGGTCCATGCCGTTACATCGACCAAACAGGTGTTGCTGAATACGTTGCACTTTGCGACAAATACGCACACTTAGGTAAGGCTTATGAAGCGCCACAGATGTTGCGTGACATGGCTGCTAACAACAAAAAATTCTACGGTTAAGGAGCAACGTGAATGGCTACTTTAAATCCACGTGACGTTGTCATCGTTGATGGCGTACGTTCAGCAATGGGTAAAACCAAAAACGGTATGTTCCGCAATGTACGTGCTGACAGCTTATCGGCTGAATTGGTTCGTGCTTTAGTTGCTCGTAACCAGTTTGACACCAATGAAGTTGAAGACCTGATCTGGGGCTGTGTAAACCAGACTTTAGAGCAAGGGATGAACATTGGCCGTAACATTGGTTTATTGGCTGACCTTCCAAAAACTGTGGCAGGTCAAACGGTTAACCGTCTTTGTGGTTCTTCTATGCAAGCGCTTCACACCGCTGCTGCACAGATCGCTACCAACCAAGGTGATGTATTCATCATCGGTGGTGTAGAGCACATGGGTCACGTCGGCATGATGCACGGCATCGACCTGAACCCAGAAGCGTCTAAGCACTATGCAAAAGCGTCTAACATGATGGGCTTAACGGCTGAAATGTTAGGTCGTATGAACGGCATTACGCGTGAAGAACAAGATGCGTTCGGTGTTGAATCTCACCGCCGCGCTTGGGCTGCAACGCAAGAAGGTCGTTTCAAAAACGAAATCGTGGGTGTTGAAGGTCATGATGCAAATGGCTTCAAAATCCTTTGCGACATCGACGAAGTGATTCGTCCAGATGCAAACCTTGAAGCATTCAAAGGTTTACGTCCTGTATTTGACCCGAAAGGCGGTACAGTAACAGCTGCGACTTCTTCGGCTTTGTCTGATGGTGCATCTGCAATGCTACTCATGTCTGCTGAACGCGCTCAAGCTTTAGGTCTTAAGCCTCGTGCTGTGATTCGCTCTATGGCGGTTGCAGGCTGTGACGCTGCGATCATGGGTTATGGTCCTGTACCTGCAACTCAAAAAGCGCTTAAACGTGCTGGCTTAACGATGGCAGATATCCAAACCATCGAGTTAAACGAAGCGTTTGCTGCTCAAGGCTTATCAGTGATGAAAGGCTTAGGCGTGTATGAGAAGCAAGACATCATTAACTTAAATGGTGGCGCGATTGCACTGGGTCATCCATTGGGTTGTTCTGGTTCACGTATTACAACGACGTTGTTAAATGTGATGGAACAACAAGATACGCAAATTGGTCTTGCGACTATGTGTATCGGTCTTGGCCAAGGTATCGCGACGATTATCGAACGTGTTTAATATTTAGTTAAATACTGAGATAAAAAGAAACCCCGCTTATTGCGGGGTTTCTTTTATTTAGATCAAATTAAAATCAGGATATTCTCTTTGGTAAATTTTAGCAAAATCAGTCAGCTCCATCGTTTCTTTATCCCAATCAAAGTCATATGCCAAAAAATATTTACAAAAATTGATATTTAAATATGCAACGATTTTTTTGTAGTTGAAAGCACTACTTTCATCTGAAATATTTTTATTTGAAACTAATATCCATTTTTCATCAATTTCTTCTTTATATAATGAATCCCAATATGTTGGAGGATAATTACCCTTACCAACATAATCTTTAACTTCATTTTTCCTCATAATTAAAGTTATTTTTTTTGATTTAGTAGAAATTCTACTAAAACTCATATCATAATAAGACCTATCATCATTGAGAAATACACTTCTTAAAAATGCCACATTAGCTGACTTAGTTGAATCAATATAATAACTTGTGTACAAAAAATCACTATCACATATATTTTTAAGCGTTAGATCAAATTTTTCAAAAACATTCTTATGTGAAATAAAATAAATAAGTTTTTGCATTCCCACAGATTTTAAAATAGAGGGGTCAAATATATACTTTTTATTTTCACCATACAAATAAACATTATCATTTACACATTGAATTTTTTCTATTATTTCAGAATTTTCAAGTTTTAAATTATTCACAATGTTTCTGTAAATTTTATTTCTTAAATCATCACTAAAATCTGGATTACCCAGGAGATTGTCTCTTTGCAAATCCAATGGAAATACCCCTTCTTTATCATCAACCAAAATAGAAGGTTTATTCAATAATAAAAAATCTGAGTCTTTATTTATTTCAAGATTCCTTTCATAAGAACTATAGTTTTCGATCCTTATACCATTACATAACAAAATTGGTTCTTTATGATCTGAATAAAAATTATAATTTGGAAATCTTAAAAAAGCGAACTTAACATTAATTGAGCTATTGGATTTTAATAATTCAAATTTAGATTCATCTATATGTATTGTTTTTTTTAAAAATTTTTTTTCACCATTGATCACATGATTTTTTTCAACAATGATATCTTGCAATAAATACCAGTCCCATTTTTTATAGTTTTTTAGGGCTTTGTTGCACAAACCTACCGATAAAGTCTTATTCGGCAATATAATTCGCAAATGAATAAGCCCACACCTAAAATCTATCGTACAACCAATTGGTCTTCTTATAACAGTGCATTAATAAATCGAGGAAATCTCTCAATTTGGTTCGATCCCAAGACTCAATGGTACGCTCAACCCAAAGGTAAACATGGTCGAAATCAAACTTATTCAGATACAGCCATCCAATGCTGTCTGATGATCAAATCCCTATTTCGATTGTCTTTACGCATGGTCACTGGCTTTGTGCAAAGTCTCATTCATCTTTGTAGATTAGATTGGACAGCACCAGACTATTCCACCATCTGCAGAAGACAAAAGCATATTGATATTGCAATTAACTATCAAAAAAGCAGTAATGGTCTCCAGCTACTCGTCGATTCTACTGGCTTAAAGTTTCTAGGCGAAGGTGAATGGAAGCGTAAGAAACACCAACCTGAATATCGTCGCCAATGGCGTAAACTTCATATTGGTATAGATGCTGAAACCCTTCAAATACGCGCTATTCAACTCACTACAAATAATGTGAGTGATTCACAAGTGCTTGGTGATTTACTCGATCAGATTCCACAAGATGATCAGATTGACTCTGTTTATACCGATGGAGCTTATGACACCAAGCAATGCCGTCAGGTCATTGCAGATCGGCAAGCGCATGCGGTGATTCCGCCAAGAAAAAATGCGAAACCTTGGAAAGATACAAAGATCAGCTCGCTAGAGCGAAATGAATTACTTCGAACAGTTAAACGTTTAGGCAGGACACTATGGAAAAAATGGTCAGGCTATCATCGGCGAAGTTTGGTCGAAACTAAGATGCATTGCATCAAATTATTGGGGGATAAACTCAGTTCGAGAAACTTTCAAAGCCAAGTCAATGAGATGCATGCACGTGTAGCAGTATTAAATAAATTCACAGAGTTAGGCCGACCTCACACCCAAGTTGCCACTTAAATTTGAGTAGATATGGGAAATCTTAATTTTTAAATCTTTGTGCAACAAAGCCGTTTTTTAGTAAGTAATTGTATACACTTTGATCAATTTCAACCTTTACAACTGTACCAACATCCATATTAATTTTATGTATTTGTATCGGCGCATGCACATTTTCACATTTAAAACTTAAACCTTGATCTTCAAAAATACTTCTCGTTTTAACAGTAATCTTATTACCTAAAAGATATGCAGCTAGAACCCCCACACCAAAGCGACCTATTCGAGAAACTCTTGTTTTGCCACTTTGCATGTATTGGTCTTTCCAAATATCACTATGCCTAAATGATGCTCCAACATTTAAGAAATAATCCCTGATTATTTCTTTTGACATTCCTATGCCATCATCTCTAACAATAAAAAAATATTGATCATTATCTTTTTCTAAAGTTAGAGTAACTTTTATCTGTTCATTTTCCTTAGGTATAATTCCTTTATCAACTAAACACATTCTTTCTTTAACGGCATCAACAGAATTTTGCAGTAATTCTCGAACACCAATTTCTGGACGATTACCATATAGGGGTTTAATCAACAATTCCATTAATTGAGTATGTGCCGTCCTAAATCTAAAGACCTCTGGTATATAGTTTATTTTCTTTTCTTTAATAAAATCATTTTTATTATCCAAACTCGAACGTATTCTTCTTATATTCAATCCGAAGTTTAAGTTTCTATATCGCCCATATATTTCTCCTAAAATTGACCAACTAACATCCAATTCCTTTTGAATATCTGTAAATAAATTTATTAGACTTTCATAAGTAACCGCATCTAAAGGCTCAGCATCTATAAAAATTGCTTCTGGATCATCATGATTATTATGAATCTGATCTATAGAATGATGCTTATTCCATTCACCACGTGATATTGGACTAATTAATTTTTTAACTTTTAATAGATCTGATGGAGCTCGATCACTATGTATCTGGATATAATCTGCTATCCTTAAAACAGCCATTACAAATGGTACATGGATACCCTGATCCGATTGCTTACTATTTTTACTCAGCCGATCAACAGCATTTCTTAAAGATAAATTATGACTTTTTGCAATGAAACCAACAAGATCATAAAACCTATAGTTTAAAGTTGAAGCTAATTTTATCTTTTCACCATGGCTTATGCCATTTGGGATTCCATTAAAAGCAATCTCATGTGCTAATCGGGCATGATGCCTTCTAAGAAATTCACCTATCAATAAGCGATGATTTAAAGTCAATTCACCTTTATCATTTGGCACTTCATTAACAATTACTTTTTTTCCAAATAATGAAATTAAACGGTCATCATCAAAGCGTTTTGCTTCTTCTAAAAATTTATTCCAAATAATCCTCCATGACTCCTGATCATCTACATAACGAGATGATATTTTAGGATATTCATCATTTATTAGTTCATAGAATCCATCTTCAGATAAATGTAAGGCACAGTCATGTAAAAGAATTGATAATACAATTGCTGCAATGTCTTCAGCGGAAATAGCATCCCAACTAGATTCTGAAATTAATCCCTGTGCAGAATCCAATACTTCTTGTAAGTGGTTCATTCCATGATCTGTATATTCAGGGAAAAAAACTAACTTATTATCATTAATCCAAGACTGAAAATTTGAAATACTCATTTCAACAGCTGATTTTAACTTAGAATTTTGAGCTAATTTTTCCGAAAATCTATCTGGTATAACTAAATTCACTACTTAACATCCCATTTTTCATTTCCCTTAAGACATCATTATTAAAAAATCCTAAAGGTTTTCTTTATACTACTTTCAATTATCATTTTATTGATATCTTTGATTATTTTATCTTACATCAACCCGCTGCGCCAACAACGTCGCAAAATGCTGTTTAATCCGTTTCCCATCTGCATCTACCCGATGCAATTCACCGATATCTTCATTGTATTTCACAATGTTCCAGCCATCGTATAGCGCACTTAACTCTCCTGCTTTAAACGCAAAAGGAAAGTCAGCCTGCGCAGGAATATCATCGGTATCCATCGCACAGACAATCAAATTCAACCCATTTACATTTGTGGCTTGCTGCATCTGCGCAATCAATGGTTTCACCGTTGGCGCTTGCAAGAACATCATCACCACCGTACAGCAGATAAAGTCGTATGTACCTGTAATGCTTGGGTCAGTATTTAAATCCCGCTGTTGCAGATGAATCTTTTGAATACCTTCGACATCTATTACCTGCTGTAATTTTTGCAAACTTTGTGGATTCACATCCCAAGCATCCACCTCAAAGCCTTGCTGGCTTAAATACAGCGAATTTCGCCCCTGCCCACAGCCGACATCCAAAGCCCGACCACCGTGTAAATATGGCGTAGCCGCCAAAATTTCTGAGTGGGTAGGTGAAAGCTGATATTTCTTATAAAAATAATCTTGCGGAGTGCAGTAAAACTGTAGTTGACACTCTATATCGTCACTCGCCGAAACAATCTTGTGCCATGCTTGAGGCTGAATAAATGGTGGCTGTTGCTCAGCTGTAAACAGATGTTCAGATTGCACTTGACCTGCCTCATCTAGAAAAGCAAAACTCAGCTCACCTTGATAAATCTTTAGCTTTGCCCACGTGCCCGCTTTGGTATTGTGTTGATTTTTAAACCCTTGCGGAATGGTCTTCGCAGTCCACACAGGCAGTTCTTTATAACAAATCAAGTTTTGCATCAGCCTATTTCCCACCTTGTTATGACGTATTCGCCAGTCCATAATTTTTTATCAAGCGCCTGCATGATCATAGCCAGTTCCTACTCAAATGAACATTCATTCGTTATCTAGAAACAGCAGATGGATAAAAAATAAAATCTGTTGCCACGGCATTGAGCGACTCCTAGAACGTTCATGACTTTAAAATTTTGAGCTTTGGCGACTTTTTGAACATTTTAATGATAGGCTTAAAGACAATAAAAATTCAGCTTAACTATATTTCAAATGAGTCGGAGTCTATCGATGTTTGCATCACCTTTAAAAACCATCATTTGCTTAGGCGTCATGGGAACATTATTCACAGGCTGTGCCACCAAAACCCTGATGACCAAAGACAATAAAACCTATACCCGTACCAACAAAGTGACCTTGATTGAAGACCAAGTGGTGGCTTTTGGCAAGCCTGCTCAGCCTCTGCCGAATTTACCTGCGCATAGTTTAGTGATTGCGGGGCAACAAAAAAGTTATATCCTTACCCAAGGTGGGCCTCAATTTGTCAGCTTGATTGGGAAACTAGACCCGAAAAATATTCAAGTGACCCGAGAACTAAGTTTCTATTCAGAAAAGAATGATGGTCATTTTACGGGAACACTGCCACTGTCTTATGTGAAGCTCAAAGAAGACATCAGCAAGAAAGATCTGGAATTTTTTATTGAAAATGGCGCGAAGGAATGTTCAAGTTCCAGCGATGAACGCATGTTTGCGCAGCGTTTCTGTTTCGAGATAAAACTGGCAGGTGTGGTTTACCCTGCGGCGAACAATTTAGCGTCTTTAAAAGCTTTGAGTAAGCCTTATCAGGTGAGCATTTATACCCACCAAGAGGAAAGTTATAAATCGAAGTCAGGCATGAATCCTTTTGAAAAATTAGTGCTGCTGCCTTTTGCCGTCGCAATTGATGTGGTCAGCCTACCCTTCCAAGCAGCCGATAAAATTTTTGATTAATTCAATACAAGCACAGCGCCTAGAACGGATCAGGCGCTGTGCTGTTTTGTGAAAGATTTAAATTAAGAGTTCGCCCATCAACCAAGCCATATACTTTTCTTTGTCCATAAAGTCAGGCGCGCTGCCCGTATCTAGACTGAAGTACTGTTGGTTAAACTGAATCACGATTTGTTCGGTGTGGTGCCAGTCTTCGATCATTTTGAAATATTGGTTGAAGAAAAAACGATTCTTCCCCCAGTTGCTTAAACGTTCTAATTTTGGATAGTTTTTATTTTCTACAAACTCACTATACACATGCTGAATATCATCAAAAACGTGTATGGTTCTCATGACTCACCTGCCTGCACTGAAAAGTCGTCATCGTTGTGATGCTTTTACTCTAGCAGCCAATTTTGAACAACAGATGACAGTCCGCTTACACAACTGTCATCTTTGCACGGTGTTATAACTTCTGTTCTACCTCTTTTTGGGTCTGTTTTTCGACCTGCTTCATCTGGCTATTCAGTGCCAAAATCTCTTTATACAGCGCATTAAACTGCTGTAGTGGGGCATCTTCATAAAACATAAAGGTATTATTTTTCTTTTCCCATTGGTTATTTTTCAGCACCAAGAAAATTTGATCCGCCTTGGCTAAATTCTGTTGTTCAAGACTAAACAGGCGGGTGGCTTCATGGCTTTTTTCACTGGCTTTCATGCTGTCGGTCAGTTGATGGCGGAACCGCGAAGATATTGCTAAATCTTTGGCCTGAGCAATGGCCTCTTTTTGACGTTGTTCAACCTGCTGTGCATAGCTCTCAACAACAGCATGTACGTCTTTCAGCATTTGCTCCGTTTCAGCATAATTGTTCTTTTTGTCTTTGCTTAATCGGTCAATATTTAGAAACTGATCCCAATTTAAGGCTTTTAAATCTCGCAGATATTGATTACGCGCTTCGGCATTTTGCAGCATATGACTGAGCACAAACTCCGCCATAATTTGATAGTCACCTGTCAGACGTGGGTCTTTTACATCGACTTGAATTGGTGTGGTCCAATCTTGAGCTTGTTTGTAAATTTGTTCGGTCTTTTCATACAGCACCGTTTCATAGCTTTGTAGCTGCTGCTGCTCTTTTTGTTGTTGAGAATACTGATAAAACATCCAACCAAAAACGGCACTGGTCGCAAGAACTAAAATCAACACGATACGTCGCATGTTCAGCTTCCTCTTCATTTCTTTTCATCATAGCAAATAAAGGCACATGATCAATATTTCAACATGTTATCGATCTTTTAAGACCCTAAGACCATACCCTCCCCAAGTGGATGAGGAATGCACTGGCGATAAACCAATAAGGAAGTGTTACTTCGTTGGAGCTGTTCTCGGCTGCTGACTATTCTGTTGAATCCCTTGCATAAAATTCCGATCAATCTGGCCAATCGAAATTTGTTCACGGGCAATTTGTACATTGGTCGCATTACGGTCAATGCCAAACGGCTGCAACATGATATACAAACCTTCAGTTGGATTAGACGACTGCAAACCAGCGGCGATGTTTAAGACATGTTCACGTAACAAAGGTGGCACAGAATTTAGATCTGCAGTGACTGCAGGTGGCAAAATATCGATGTTTTGGGTGATGGTCGGATCGACCACAAAAGACTGTGCATCATCCTGTAACTGAACGATACGGTGCTGCAAGGCTTTACGAATATTTTCATCCTGTTGATAAGGAATCACACCCGTTTCAGCACGTAGCTCTGATTCCGCCATGGTTTTAAAAGTCGGTAGACTCACAACCTCACCATTGGCTTGCAGCAAAGTCGGCATAAAAAGAAGAGCGTAACAAAAAACGGGAAGAGAATTTAAAAATTTCATAAAACAATCCCAAACGATAAGAGATATAAAAAGGCATGCTCACACTGAGTGCCTTAACCCTATTGTATATTTTTCGATCTTTGTGCTGCGTAGTTGTCAGATAAACGGTCAAGCCCAGAGGGTTCAACTGATTGAATCCATAGCGAAACCGCTTTTTTTAATGGCCCTGCTTTAAATTTTATAACTCATCCCCATCATTTCCTTAATTGCTCTTTTTACTATTTTTGAGAAATCCCATGCGTGTAGATATTTGGTCAGATGTTGTTTGTCCTTTTTGTTATATTGGCAAAAAACGTTTAGAAGCGGCGGCTGAACAAGCTGGTGTTGAATTGGAAGTGCACTGGCACAGTTTTGAACTGGATCCAGATGCACCAGTACGCCAAGAAATTTCGAACTCAGAACGTCTCGCACTAAAATATGGTCGCACAGTGGCTGAAGTTGAAGAAATGCAACGTAATATTGCCAAAATGGCTGCGGAAGAAGGCATTGAGTTTAACTGGGAAAATGCCAACTCAGGCAACAGTTTCAATGCACACCGTATTATTCACCTTGCTCAAAGCCATGGTTTAGGCAATGAAGCTGAAGAAGCCTTTTTCTTTAGCTATATGACACAAGGCTTACCGATTGGTGAACGTGAAACCATTGAAGACGTGGCCTCTCGTATTGGTTTAAACCCAGTTGAAGTAGATGATGTGCTGGATTCTGACGAATATGCAGATTTCGTGAAGTTTGACCAAGAAGTAGCGCGTGAACAACTGAAAGTAACGGGTGTACCTTTCTTTGTTTTCGATCAGCGTGTGGCTTTAGCAGGTGCGCAGCCGCGTGAAGTATTCTTACAAGTCCTTGAAAAAGCACAAATGCCAACAGAAGAAAATAATGCGGCACAGTGTTCCGATGAGTCTTGTGAAACACCCAAATAATCATAAGGATACTGGTTTCAGACCTTAACTGAGCCCTATCTATAGATGAGAAAATCCCCGGCCTGCGGGGATTTTTTTATAGGTTAAAAAAAATGGATTTATGTTTAATCGACCAAGAAACTAATTTTAAGATTGACCCGATATTCTACAATTTGGTTGTCCTTAATCACCACTTTTTGTTCATTGATCCAAGCACCTTGAACATTCTTCACCGTCTCAGTGACTTTTGCGATCCCTGTCTGAATCGCATCTTCAAAACTTTTCGCACTGCTTGAATTGACTTCTACCACTTTTGCAATGGCCATCTGTTTGTCCTCAGCTATTGTTGTTTTTGCCTGTTCATCTTAGGTGAATTTTTAATCAAAAATAGATAACTTAAACATTCCACAGCAAAAACTTACACAGTATGCACAATCAAAAGACTTCAAAATGATGAATATTTAAACAATTAATCATGTAACTCCAAGTCCTTTTTCAGGTCTCATTTCAGACAAAAAAGTCCTACTTTCAAGCTTCATTTCAAACTTGAAAATCTAAATTTTCACTTTAAATTTAAACAGCTTAGCACTGGAGTAAAAACTCTATACCAGACTAGAGTGTTTATTCTAATTAATTGTTTTTTAACAATAAATGAACTCGCCATTCATCTTTTAATGGCCTAAACCAGCGCTTAAATCTATCATTTTTTGATATTATTCATGCGAAATTTATCTTTTTAAAACTCCCAGTCTCCTTAGTGAGACCTCCTTTTTAGAGGAAATATCATGAACGCTGTTAAATATGCTTTGGCTGTCGCTGTAATGGCTCTTTCTGCAACTGTTTCTGCACAAGTTGTTTTTGTTCCAGATTTTCCTGTAAAAAAACCAACAGACACTCAAACGGCAACGGCTGATGCTCCTGCGGCTGCACCACATCAAGAAGCGTAATTTGTGCTGACTTGGTCAAAAATAGGCAATGTTGATTGCCTATTTTTTTGCCCAAAATTGCAAAGAACTGACAAAAAATTTCAGCTATGAACCCTCTAGGGCAAAATATTTAATTCAATCTGTGCTGAAATCGAAATTATCTACATTTTTCACTACCCTTTTCTCGTATCGAGAGCAGAATAATTTTTGCCTATTTATTCTTTTCTAATTATGATCAAACAAGAAGACCCAATTCCAAAACCAATAAATTAAATGCACTCAATAGCACATGCCTATGCAAAATTTACAAGCCCTTATCCAAGGTCATATTACGCCCCAAGCCATTGACCTTGATCAATTGATTGCGTTTGCACAGCAGTATACGCAGCCAACTTCAGCCGAATATAAATTACTTGAACTGGCCATCAATATGGTTTTGGCAAGCTACTTGGAACAAGCACAAAAACAACTTTAGAGTTCAGCGCATGAAAGCAATCGAAAAAGCACTGCTGATCAAAGAACTGCATCAATTGATTGATGGTTTGGAACATCAACCTCTGTCTTTTTTTGAAATTGCGCGCTCGAAAAAACGCATCCGCGAAATCTTTGCACTCTGTGATGAACCTATTTTCCAAAAACAACTCGAAGCCTATAAGGCGCTGACTCAGCCTCAAGTGGCGGCTGAACGCTGGATACAACAAAGCCCCTACCAGCATGCCTATATTGGACTATTTCAATACGAGTCTGCTTTAACCGATGCCTTAAAACAGCAGGCGGCTTTCGCATGGGGTGTTTTGTATAAATCAGGTTTAGGTTGGCAAATTGTTTTTCAAAACACCCCAACTACACTGTATAGCAGCCCATGGCACATAAAGTTTGAACACGCTTACCAATGGTTTTTGAGCCATGCACAAAGTGCTCAACAACCCGAGAACGTACCTTTTCTCACAACACCTGAAACATCCATAGAAGTTGCAGAAGTTGCAGAAGTTGCAGAAGTTGCAGAAGTTGCAGAAGTTGCAGAAGTTGCAGAAGTTGCAGAAGTTGCAGAAGTTGCAGAAGTTGCAGAAGTTGCAGAAGTTGCAGAAGTTGCAGAAGTTGCAGAAGTTGCACGAGACCAGTTTTTTCTGCCCGTTACAACCACATTCGATGAAGAAACTAGCCTAGGGCATGCACAGGACAATGTGATTACTGACGCTTTTGTTTTCACGGGTATTGAGCTTTTAAGCATTGCTACAGATGATACATCGGCCGAACATCCCCAAGATTCTAAATCATTGCTCCCCAAAGTCAGTCCTGAGTCTAGTCTGCTTTTATCTAAGGCTGAAGCAGCGCTTCATTTCAATACGGAAATACAACCTACATTCGACAGCAACCTAAATGCAACTCAAATTGAAGAATCCAAACTCAGGTCTTTTAAACAAGACGCTGTAGAAGATGTCGTCTCAATCAATCCTATTAAACTAAGTATCAAACAAGATAAGGAACCTGAAAATCAGGTCGATATCGTACAAAAAGATTTAGATCTTCAACCTGAAGTATTAGCAGAAAATCATTTGATTCTCAGCAATCAGCCTCTTTTAAGTGATGGGCTATGTCCGCCTCAGGAAGAATTTATCATTGAGGCCGCTGCAGCCATTCGATTTGACCTTAAGCCAAGTGCATCTATTTCAACGCTCGCCATTCAGGACTTTATCCAAAGGCGATCAATCTTGACTGAACAACCAGATACAGACATTTCATCTGAATCTCAACAGCAAGATCGACTTGAAAGCGAAGTGACAGCACGATACCCTGCTGTGCAGGATAGCCATACGGACAACTCGGAAACATCGGCCACTGCTGCGCAACCCATACTGCCCACACAGATTAATCTGGGGCAATATGAAGCGCAATTACGCACACTGCATCAACCAAATTTAGATCCTAAGCTGTATGGCCTCGACATTTCAGGGCACACCGAGATCGGCCAAAATATCGATTTTCTGATCCACAGCGACCGACTCGATCACTGGTTGGACTCTCCCATCTATGTGGCAGAACAGACCCATCAACACGGAGGGTTTATTAAGTATTTGGCTCTATTCGGTGCTGATAGTCCCACGGAAGCCATTCGCCTAAGTCAACAATTTGCCCAGAGTTGTCAGCATCAAGTCGCAGCCATTCGCGAAATTGAATGGGACCAGCTACAGGGTCACATGCATGATGTATTTTCAATTTTTCAGCTGTATACCCAACAGGCCAAACTGGTATGGCATATTGAAGACTACCATCCATTTATTCTGGCCGATCTACTCAATAGCCGTAAATTCATCCAGTTTGAAGAAAGCTCCGCAGACGTAAATACCCCCATTTTAGTGTTAAAAGAGCGACAAAAAATTCGAGTGATTCATGGCCAAAAGCGGGTTGAACTCTCACGTACTGAGATCGCCTATCCATGCTTGGTCTTAGACCGACAGCACGGCGTCAGCTGGCAGCTGATTCAAAATACCATTTCTACTTTGCCTGAACCTATTACTGTGTTTCAATTATTTGATTCTATTCAAAAACAACTGAGTAGCGAGTTGTAGAGTTTTGTATTTTCTACTTGTGTTCTTATGTGAAATTTACAACACTAAAACATCGAAGAACAATAAAGTACGAAAGCATGCTAAGAACTCAACATGTGGGATCTATCTCTTTATTTTTCTGCCTAAGTTTAGGTGCATACGTCAACGTGGCTTGGGCGGAAAGCAATACCAACAGCACACAACATTTTGTGCCACCTCACGACGTGGCTGAAATTGACAAAATCGCATCGCCCCCCAAAGGTAATGGACTTTTATACCAAATTCCGCAGTGGATCGACTCACTTCCAACCGTTCTACCTGAAGAATCGAACGAGCTGATTGTGCCCACGACAGACCTCACTGAAGAACGCACGTGGGTCGACCGCCAGCAAAAAGAAGTTCGAAACTGGGCAGACCGAACAGCCGCCAAAATGGATAATTGGTTTGGTGAAACCGATCCTAAAAAACCGGCCACAGCCACCTTACGGGTCTTGGTCGATAACCGTTGGAATAAACATGATGAATACGATGTAAAACCGCGGATTCGGGGTCGGGTTAAGCTTCCAACCCTAGAACATAAACTCAGCGTGGTGTTTGGGGATGACTCTTTAGATAACGAGCTGCAAAACAATGTTGCGATTACCAATGAAAACCCACCTAGCCCAGACAACGACAAATCCTTCGACCGTCGCCAAACCCGTGATGCGAATAGTTCAATAGCATTAAGGTGGTCACAACTGTCAGATCGTCTGCCTTTTGAAACTGATTTCGACCTAGGGGTCCGTTCAGGGGATGATATTTACGCGCGTATCAAATTATCGAGAGAGTGGAAACTCGACAATGATTTTCGCGCTTATGCTGAACAGATTTACCGTTATGGTATCGACAGTGAAAATTATTTACGTACCAACCTAGAGCTGACCCATGCACGCCCCAATCAAGCCTTTTTATCCAATCAGTTCAGCCTGACCTATGCAGACGATCAAGATGATGATCTGCTCTGGGATAACTATAGCTTTAGACAACACCAATTCTTTCATGGCAATCGTTTTAACTACGGCATTTACACTGGTGGTTTCTACAACGACGACGACCTGCGTTTGAACCGTTGGGGGCCTTTTGTCTCGTGGCGTCAACCGTTCTTAAGAGAGTGGTTTTATATCCAAGGTGATTTAAATTATTTTAACGATCACCGTGAAGACCGCAGCCATTACGTCAGTGCCTTGGTGCGTTTTGAAGCTTTATTTTAATGGCATGGCGGATATTTAGCCTGAACTGTGGATAAGTTCTCACTTATCCACGGATATCCCCATCAGGTTCTTTTTCGCCTATTTAATCGATGCGTTCAACAGATATTAAGGCGCTTGATCCAACTCATTGACATAAAAAAAGCCTATCTTAGCGATAGGCTTTTTTTAAACATTTAATAGCTTATTGAAGCAATAAGCTGTTAATGCGTTTGATATATTCGGCAGGATCATCAGGTAAGCCGCCTTCAGCAATCACCGCTTGGTCAAAAATTACATTGGCCAAGTCATCAAACTGTGCCGAATTTTCTAATTTTCTCACCAATGGATGCTCTGGGTTAATTTCCAAAATTGGCTTGCTTTCAGGTACAGCCTGACCCGCTTGTTGGAGCATACGAATCAATTGTGGTGAAAGCTCTCCCTCACCTGTCACCAAGCATGCAGGTGAATCGACCAAACGTGTGGTCACCCGTACTTCTTTGGTCTTGGCTTTCAATGAGTCAGACAGTTTTTCAACCACAGGTTTAAACTGCTCTGCAGCTGCCTCAAGTGCCTTCTTCTCTTCGGCATCTTGTAAATCACCTAAATCGACTGCACCTTTCGCCACGTTTTGCATTGGTGTGCCATCAAACTCATGGACAAATTCCATTGCCCATTCATCGACACGGTCTGCCATGAGTAAGACTTCAATGCCTTTTTTCTTAAATAACTCAAGTTGTGGCGAGTTCTTCGCAGCATTGAGACTGTCTGCAGTCACATAGTAAATCGCTTTTTGCCCCTCAGGCATACGCGCTTTATAGTCCTGCAAAGAAGTGCTCACCGCATCATTGTTTGAAGTTGAGAAGCGTAAAAGTTTTAAAATACGCTCACGGTTACCCAAGTCTTCGCCCAAACCTTCTTTCAATACTGAACCAAATTCACGGTAGAAGGTTGTGAACTTCTCTTGATCTTTTTCATCTTCCGATTTGGCTAAAGCATCCAGCATGGTCAATACACGGCGTGCATTCCCTTCACGAATGGTTTTCACATCACGGCTTTCTTGTAACAACTCACGACTAACGTTCAGTGGTAAATCGGCACTGTCGACCACCCCTTGAACAAAGCGTAAATAGTTTGGAATCAAGTTATCCGCATCATCCATAATGAAGACACGTTTTACATAGAGCTTAATCCCCGCTTTGGCTTCACGGGTAAAGATATTCGCTGCAGCTTTGCTCGGTACATACAACAGCTGTGTATATTCGGTACTGCCTTCGACGCGGTTATGCGCCCATGCCAGTGGCGCTTCAAAATCATGGCTGAGATTCTTATAAAACTCGACGTACTGCTCTTCAGTCACTTCATTTTTATTACGTGTCCACAGGGCGCTGGCTGAGTTAATCGCTTCCCACTCACCCGTTTTCACATACTGACCCGGTTTTGGTTCTTCACCTTCGACCGCTTCTTCTTGCTGCCAAACCTCTTTTTGCATCTCAATCGGCAGGCTAATGTGATCCGAGTATTTATTGATAATTTGCTTCACTTTATGCGACTGTAAATAGTCCAACGCATCTTCACGCAAATGTAAAATAATATCAGTACCGCGACTGTCTTTGTGGATCTGCTCGACTTCGAACTCACCCGTGCCCGCACTGACCCAACGTACCGCCTGATCAGCACCCATACCTGCACGGCGTGATTCTACAGTAATTTTGTCAGCTACAATAAAGCCCGAGTAGAAACCGACACCAAACTGACCAATCAGTTGTGCATCTGATTTTTGGTCACCTGTGAGCTTAGACATAAAGTCCTTGGTTCCAGACTTAGCAATCGTACCTAAGTGGTCAATCGCTTCTTGTTCAGTTAAACCAATCCCATTGTCTGAAATGGTCAGTGTTTGATTGGCTTCATCAAAGCTGACGCGCACATGTAGGTCTGGGTCATTTTCATAATATTCAGGATGATTAATGCCTTCAAAACGCAATTTATCGCAGGCATCGGACGCATTTGAGATCAATTCACGTAGGAAAATGTCAGGATTTGAATACAGTGAGTGCGTCACTAAATGTAATAGCTGAGCCACTTCAGCTTGGAAACTATGTTTATGTGCGTTTTGCTCGCTCATCAATCGCTCCTTAATGTATTAAGTCTTATAGAGAATGCTTAATGAATTGGAGTGAGCGGTACGTTTTTCAATAGCAATCGCAAGTTTTTTTGTCCTTTTTTTAAAATGGGCCCTGACGGTAAATACGATCTAGATGTAGTTCTAACTGCTGCTGGCGCATTTTATACACATCCATGAGGCAACTTTGTGAAGCACCACAGCGGTCACGGAGACTCAACCATTTCACTTGGTCATCCTGAATCATGCCACGTGTCCCCATCGGAACAAGACGTTTTAAAATGGTATAAGTGGTGGCCATTTTCACATCGGCGTCATTGATTTGGCGATGTTCACAGATCGCGTGCTCCGTCGTCGTTTTTGCTTTATCACAATTAAAACTGGCTGCTTGAGCATGTATGCTCCAAGCCAAAGCACAAACTAAACCGATTCCGAACATAGATTTCATTTTTATAACTCTCTTATTCTGTTTCTATCCATTTTATAGATGATTTTCTTTTAATACTGAATCATCGTGATTTATTTCAGCATTGATCACTATTCAACTTTAGTCTTTGCATAAAAAAACCCCATCATCGATGAGGTTCTTAAAAAGCTACTTTTAATTATTAAAATTTGTAGCTATAACCGAGTGTATAAATTACTGGATCGATATCTAATTTAAACTTCGTTGTGCCATCTACATTTACTTCTGGGTTCAGATCTGCATAACGGACATCGGCAAACACACCCCAGTTTTTTGCATCAGCAGGTTGGAAGTGAAAACCAATTTGCGCAGCATAACCGAAATCTTCTTTTACGCTTTTCACACCTTCTTCATCCCATGCAATAAATGCGGTTGCACCGACACCGATATAAGGCGTGAAACCTGTTGAGTTTTTAAAGTTATACTTTGCCGTTAAGGTAGGTGGTAAATGTTTAATTTTTACTGCTTCTGCACCATTAATGAGTACATCGTGGCTAATTGGCGTTGCTAGCAGTAACTCGGCAGAAATATTGTCATTAAAGAAATATTCAACCGATGGCGTAAACGCAAGTTCGCTATCAGCTTCAACTTTTGCATTCCCCAATGCAGCAACTGTTGTATCTTGCGTTGGTGCAACTGCAGATCCACCGACTTTGATTTGCCATTGACCTGCCATTGCAGCAGATGCAGAAAGACCCATTAATGTAATTAGAGCAATTTGCTTCAACATTTCAAACAACCTCTGTTTGTAAAATAATTAATATAAAAATTAACATTAATTCATCATAAACAAGAGTGTAATTAATATGCAATTATAATAATAATGTATTTTAAATACCATTTTTAAGTTATTGTTTTAAATTAATTTAAATATTAAATATACCATTTTAGTTGGTTTTAAATTAATAACATTAAATCAAAATAAATATATTTTAATTCCAACCTTTTTAATCCGAATTAACATTATAAACCCGATTATTTTAATCTGAATAAATAATAAAAAAGGCGATTTAAAATCGCCTTTTTATAATAATTGGAGGGTAAATTACAAAACCATGGCCGCAATCCAACCAAAAATCATGAGTGGAATATTAAAGTGAATAAAGGTCGGGATCACACTGTCTTTCATGTGATCATGCTGACCATCCATATTCAAACCCGAAGTCGGTCCCAAAGTGGAGTCAGAAGCAGGAGAACCCGCATCACCGAGTGCCGCAGCCGTACCAATAATCGCAATGGTTGCCGCTGGACTGAAACCAAACTGGATACACAAAGGCACATAAATAATTGCTAAAATTGGAATGGTAGAGAACGAAGAACCGATTCCTAAAGTAATCAGTAAGCCAATCAATAGCATCCAAAATGCAGCGAGTCCTTGGCTAGAACCAATCCATTGCACTGATGCTTCTACCAATGCTGGCACTTGATTGGTCGCAGAAATAACAGATGCAAAACCCTGTGCTGCAATCATAATGAAACCAACTAATGCCATCATTCGCATACCGCTAATAATCACATCATCTGCTTCTTTCCATTTAAAAATGCCCGCACAGCTCAAAATCGCAACACCAACCAGACCAGCTAAAATCATGGAATCTGATGCAATTTGTACCCAAAGCGTAGCAACTACCGCAATGAGAGCCATAGATAACGTAAACTTTGAAATTTCGGGCTTAGACTTCTCACCCGTGATATCAAGTTCAGAAGAAATACTTTGCTGCACTGGTTCCACATGTACTTCTTCGTATACACGTTTCTTACGGTAACTAAAGAATACAGCAACCAATAAACCAACAAACATGCCAAAAACAGGAATGGCCATTGCTGAAGGGATATCGGCATAATTGATTTTAAAGCCGTAGGGTTGCCCGAAAGTATTAATATTTTGACCTAAGATGTCATTCAGGAAAATCGCACCAAATCCAAATGGTACCAACATATAAGTGGCAACCAAACCAAAGGTTAGAACACAAGCAATTAGTCGACGATCTAACTGAAGATGGTTAAACACACTTAATAAAGGAGGAATCAGGACTGGAATAAACGCAATATGTACAGGAATGACGTTTTGTGAACAAATTGCTGCTAACGCGACGGTTATAAAAATCAGATATTTAACCCGATTTTGTGCCTTTTCATTGCTCGAACCTTTCAATGTTTTAATAAGCTTATAGGCCAACAAGTCAGGTAAACCTGAGCGTGCCAAAGCCAAAGCAAATGCACCTAAGACCCCGTAAGCCAACGCAATTTTTGCGCCGCCCCCAAGCCCATTATTAAATGCTTCGAGGGTACCGTGTAGCCCTAAACCAGCCAATAAACCGCCTGTGACAGCACCAATAATTAATGCAAATACTACAGGCACACGAGCTAATGAAAGTCCAAACATGACCCCAATAGCGGCAAGAATTGCGAACATAGTGAAAAGAGTGACTTGGAAGAAAGGCGCATTTTATCAGAAAATAACCAAAAAATTCTGCCCTTACAGGTCGCTAGCGCCTTTCTCTTTCACAGATCATTTCAGCTGGCTTCAACACAACGCTAGTTTTGAACAAACCTTTTGATTTCTTTAGCAATTACCTCTGGCTGGCTCAAGATTGCCCAATGGTTGGCATTCACATTCACCCGTTGAAAATCCTCGACCCACTTCGGCATTTCATCGATTAACGCTGGACTCACAAACTGATCTTGCTCCAACACAATCGCTAGTACGGGACAAATTGCAAAGCGTTCCCGAGGTTTCGTCAGGCGTGGGATAAAGTTCGCGCGGTAGAGCGCAACCCCGTGCTTACCATCGGCAGCAATGTGATGATTCAGCGGTAAGTCTGAGCGTCCTTCTAAACGCGATAAAACTTTGCCCCAATGCTCAGGACTAAAAAACTGCCATACGGTTGGTGCTAAAAAAGGCAACTGAAAGGCCGCAATGTACCAAGACTTCGTTAACTGCTTAAAAAATTGAGGCTTATGTTGTGCGAACTGTTCACGCATCCAAAATGCGGCATGGTCTAAGCATGGGCCTGAAATGGTGGTAAATGACAGCATACGCTCTCTAAATTTTGGCTCAGTCGCGGACTCCCATGACTGAATCGACCCCCAGTCATGCGCAACCAGATGAAAGCTACGCTGTGGGATCACACTATTCACCACACTTTCCAAATCTAGCGATAGCTGAGGCAAGGCATAGGCTCTTATATGACGCGGTATACTCGACATACCTGCGCCACGTACGTCATAAGTCACAATATAATAATCTTGTACCAGATGCCCAATCACAGGCTCCCAGACCTCTTGATTATCTGGATAGCCATGCACCAAGACCAGTACAGGATTGTTCGCATTGCCCCATGTTTTCACATAGAGTCTTTGCTGATCTGTGGTTTGTACCCAGTAACTTTGCTGCTCCATATTCAGCTCCTTATTGTTATTGACTGTTTTTTATACTTTAGTGGCAAAACGATCAATGCCAATTGATTTGATCTTCTCTAGTATGGATAGAAGTTCATCAGATACCATTGACCGAAATGAGCATTTTAAAAAAACTTGTGACACAGCCGATTGTCGCGAAATACTTTCTCAACCATTTTGCCCCCTTTAAAGGTGCAGGGATTCAAATTGAAAAATTTGACCTTAAACACTACCACATTCGCGTTAAAATGCCCCTCACTCGACAAAACCGAAATATTGTTGGCGTACATTTTGGCGGGAGTTTATATGCAATGGTCGACCCTTTTTATATGACCCTACTGATGCACCACTTAGGCAATAAGTATATTGTCTGGGACAAAGCAGCCTCTATCCAATTTCTCAGCCCAGGTCGCAGTACAGTCTATGCAGACTTTCACCTTGATGCCCAAGAAATCGCGACCGTGAAACAGCTGGCCGACAACTATGCCCCCGTACATCGTATTTATACCTTAAATATTTATGATGAAGCTGGCATTCGAATTGCCGAAGTGGAAAAGACTTTATATATCCGTCGTAAAAAACCTAAACCGGCACAGCTATAAAAAAAGCACTTCCATGAAGTGCTTTTTTTGAAATTTGAACTTAAAACATTATTTACGTTCTTCAATTGCAGCGCCTGCACCACCGCCGATGGCACCACCAATGGCAGCACCGGTATTACCACCAAACACGCTTTTACCCACTGCTGAACCAATCGCACCGCCAACACCACTGTAGGTTGCATTACGGTTTGAGCCACCTTGAGCTTTACTGCCCACAGCCGCACCAGCACCACCACCAACGGCTGCACCTACACCGCCACCGAGGCTATTCCCCGCAGCACCACCTACTGCACCGCCTAAAGCCGCTGTCCCAATACGTTGCTCAGAAGCGCTCATATTTTCACAACCTGCCAATAGCATCGTCGAAAAAGATGCCACTGCAATAATGCTCATATACTTTTTCATGAGATTTGTCCTTATTGGCTATTTCTTACAGCATAAAAGATCAGTATGAACTTAAAACCCGTGAAATGTTACGGTTACAGGTGCTATTGCTGAAAATTTGTAAATAAGAAGCCCTCCTGAGAGGGCTTCTTACCGTATTCAACTCAAGCTTATTCAGGCTCTTTCACCACAACCACATCTTTGGTGGTGGTGCCATTTTCTTGGAGCACCGCACGCGTCACACTTTCTTGACTATTCGGATCTTTCACTTGATCCAGTTTCAGCTCCTTACGTACAGGTTGCTGCCCTTTCTTAAACTCAACCCCTTGTGCATCAACTTGCTTACCTTCTGCAAGGACAACACCACCTTGACTCAAGGTCGATTTCACTTCAACTTTGGATGTCGGAACAATCACGCTACCCTTTTGCACAATCGGTGCCGACATTTTTTTATCTGAAAATTGGCTGGCATTTTCTTCGAGAACCACTTCACGCGCCACAATATCTTTACCGCCATTTTTCACTTCAAAAATAGTCGCTTCGGTCGTCCGCACAGGGTCTTGACCCGCGACACTGCGAATAATCTGTGTTTTGACAATCGGTACAACCGCCTTATCCTCCACGGTGATGGTATTCGGCATCGGCGCTGCCATCGTTTGGCTCACAAATGCGAAGATGCTTAAGCCCAATAGTTTTGATGGGCTTTGTTGCACAAAGATTTCATAACTATATGATTTTAAAAGTTTTGATTATTTTTTGATCCAAAATTAAATCTATTTAAATCAGATGCTTACATATTTATGCAACAAAGCCCTTTCGATCTCTAAATCTTCTAGTTCTTTTTCTAAATTCACTATATCCCCCAAAAAAATTAAATATTATTTTTCAAGTATATAAAAAAAGCCACCCGAAGGTGGCTTTTTCATGCATTTAAAGGGCTAATTATAGACCGTTAAACTCATCGCTAAATGCTTGGCTTAATGCTTGATCAACATCAGAGAAGTCATTTACAAGCTCATGCTCTGCAGCTTCAGCTTCTTGACGACGACGCTCTAAATGATACGCAAGACCAGTACCTGCAGGAATCAAACGACCTACAACTACGTTCTCTTTCAAGCCACGTAAATCATCTTCTTTACCTGTTACAGCCGCTTCAGTCAACACACGAGTGGTTTCCTGGAACGATGCAGCAGAGATGAACGAGTCAGTAGAAAGCGACGCTTTGGTAATACCCATCAATTGACGTTCAAACTTCGCTGGGAACTTGTTTTGCGCAAGAACAGCTTGGTTCTCTTGCATCACACGGATGTAATCCACTTGCTCGCCTTTAATGAAGCTTGTATCACCACCATCAGTGATATCAACTTTACGCAACATTTGACGTACGATCACTTCAATGTGCTTGTCGTTGATTTTTACACCTTGCAGACGGTATACGTCTTGAACTTCGTTCACGATGTAGTTGGTCAGCGCAACTTCGCCTTTCAAGCGTAGGATGTCATGTGGATTCTGTGGACCATCAGAAACAGTCTCACCACGGTTCACATGTTCGCCTTCGAACACGTTCATGGTACGCCATTTTGGAATCAGTTCTTCGTAAATCTCAGAACCATCATCTGGAGTAATCACTAAACGGTTCTTACCTTTGGTCTCTTTACCAAAGCTCACAACACCTGAAATTTCAGCAAGAATTGCATGCTCTTTCGGTTTACGCGCTTCGAACAAGTCAGCTACACGCGGTAGACCACCGGTAATGTCACGCGTACGTGAAGTTTCTTGAGGTACACGACCAATAACGTCACCCACACCAATTGTTTCGCCATCACGGACAGAAAGAATCGTGTTTTGTGGTAGGAAGTAGAACTGCTCACCACCATCCGTCGTATCAAGAACAACCGCAGGACGTAAATCTTTACCAGACGCAGGACGTGCAGTCACAGGTAAGATTTCAATCGTCGTCATACCTGTTGCATCATCAGTTTTAGAGGTAACAGTTACGCCATCAGCAATTTGGCTGAAACGTACTTTACCTGCAACTTCTGTTACAAGTGGGTGTGTGTGCGGATCCCAAGTCGCCACAATACCGCCTGCTTCTACAGCTTCGCCATCTTTCAACAAGATAGACGCACCGTATGGCAGTTTATAACGCTCACGCTCACGACCTAAATCATCCGCAATACCGATTTCGCCTGAACGAGAAGTCGATACCAAGTGACCTTTAGCATGTTGTACTGTTTTCACATTGTGGAAACGTACGGTACCTTTGTTACGTACTTGTACGCTGTTTGCAGCAGACGTTCGGCTTGCAGCACCACCTACGTGGAAGGTACGCATTGTTAACTGTGTACCCGGCTCACCAATCGATTGTGCAGCCATAACACCCACAGACTCACCAGGGTTCACCTGATGACCACGCGCAAGGTCACGACCATAACATTTCGCACATACGCCGAATGTAGATTCACACGCAACCACTGAACGTACTTTAACTTCATCGACACCTTGCTCTTCTAGGAAGTTTGCAAGTTTCTCATCAATCAAAGTGTTACGAGGCAGGATAACGTCGTCAGAACCTGCTTTCTTCACATCTTCAGCAACAACACGGCCCAGTACTCGAGTACCTAAGTTCTCGATCACGTCACCGCCTTGAATGAACGGAGTCATTACAAGACCGCCCAAAGTACCACAGTCAGGCTCAGTAATGACCAAGTCTTGCGCTACGTCTACAAGACGACGTGTCAAGTAACCAGAGTTTGCTGTTTTCAGTGCTGTATCGGCCAAACCTTTACGCGCACCGTGTGTTGAAATGAAGTACTGAAGTACGGTCAAACCTTCACGGAAGTTCGCTTTAATTGGAGTTTCAATGATCGAACCATCTGGTTTCGCCATCAAACCACGCATACCCGCTAACTGACGAATCTGAGCTGCCGAACCACGGGCACCTGAGTCAGACATCATATAGATCGAATTGAATGATTTTTGCTTCTCATCTTCACCCTGTTTGTTTTTAACAGTGGTAAAAGACAAGTTGTCCATCATCGCTTTCGCTACTTGGTCGTTCGTACGTGCCCAAATATCGACAACTTTGTTGTAACGTTCGCCCGCAGTTACGAAACCTTGTTCGAACTGTTGCTCAATTTCACGAACTTCAACTTCCGCTTTTTCAATAATTGAGTACTTCGCAGGTGGAATCACCATGTCTTCCATACCGACCGATACGCCTGAACGTGTCGCTTGACGGAAACCTAAGTACATCAATTGGTCAGCAAAGATCACGGTATCTTTAAGACCTAATTTACGGTAGCAAGAGTTAATCAACTTAGAGATGTTTTTCTTGGTCATCTCAACGTTGATTTGTTGGAAATCCATACCTTCTGGCACAACTTCCCAAAGTAAGCAGCGACCTGGTGTGGTATCCACAACAATGGTTTGCTGTTCACGGTTACCATTTTCATCAATCACAGTCTGGTGTACACGTGCTTTTACGCGAGCGTGTAAATTTACCTGACCTGTTGCAAGTGCACGGTTAACTTCGTGAGTATCTGCAAACACCATGCCTTCACCTTTGGCATTGATCGCATCACGAGTGATGTAATACAAGCCTAAGACAACGTCCTGAGACGGTACGATGATTGGCTCACCGTTCGCTGGAGACAAAATGTTGTTGGTCGACATCATTAACGCACGCGCTTCTAACTGCGCTTCAAGTGTTAATGGTACGTGTACCGCCATTTGGTCACCGTCGAAGTCGGCGTTAAACGCAGCACAAACGAGTGGGTGAAGACGGATCGCTTTACCTTCAATCAGGATCGGTTCAAATGCTTGAAGACCCAAACGGTGAAGTGTAGGCGCACGGTTCAACATCACTGGGTGTTGACGAATCACGTGAGCAAGAACGTCCCAAACTTCTGGAGTTTCGCGCTCAACCATTTTCTTCGCAGCTTTAATGGTTGTTGCTTGGCCAGATGCTTGTAGTTTCGCGAAAATGAATGGCTTGAATAATTCAAGTGCCATTTTCTTCGGAAGACCACATTGGTGCAGACGTAAAGTAGGACCTACAGTAATTACCGAACGACCCGAATAGTCAACACGCTTACCAAGTAAGTTTTGACGGAAACGACCTTGCTTACCTTTGATCATGTCAGCCAAAGATTTCAATGGACGCTTGTTCGAACCCGTGATTGCACGACCACGACGACCGTTGTCTAACAATGCATCTACAGACTCTTGTAACATACGTTTTTCGTTACGTACGATAATGTCTGGCGCTGCAAGGTCAAGAAGACGCTTTAAACGGTTGTTACGGTTGATCACACGACGGTAAAGGTCGTTCAAATCAGAAGTCGCGAAACGACCACCTTCAAGTGGTACTAACGGACGAAGATCTGGTGGAAGTACTGGAAGTACATTCATCACCATCCATTCTGGCTTGTTGTTCGACTCTTTAAACGCTTCCATCAACTTCAAACGCTTAGACGCTTTTTTAAGCTTAGTCTCAGACGTTGTATTTGGAATTTCTTCACGTAAACGTGAAATTTCGTTTTCAAGATCGATGTCTTTTAACAAGTCTTGAACAGCTTCTGCACCCATTTTCGCAGTGAATTCATCACCGTGTTCTTCTAAAGCGTTGAAGTATTCTTCATCATTAAGAAGTTGGTATTTCTCAAATGGAGTCATACCTGGGTCAGTTACTACGTAAGATTCGAAATACAATACACGTTCGATATCACGTAAAGTCATGTCTAATAATAGACCGATACGGCTCGGAAGTGATTTTAAGAACCAAATATGTGCAACTGGAGACGCCAGCTCGATGTGACCCATACGCTCACGACGAACTTTCGCAGTTGTTACTTCAACGCCACATTTTTCACAAATGACGCCTTTGTATTTCATACGCTTGTATTTACCACACAAGCATTCGTAATCTTTGACTGGACCAAAAATTTTGGCACAGAATAAACCATCACGTTCTGGTTTGAACGTACGATAGTTAATGGTTTCAGGCTTTTTAACTTCACCATGAGACCATGACTTAATCATTTCTGGTGACGCAAGACCAATACGGATGCGATCAAACTCAACTGGAGCATGACCGTCTGAATCCGTCTTTTTGCGCATGATATCGAGCAAGTCTTTCAATTTTTTTCTCCGTGTGTTGTGGAGACTTTCACTACACAACTGGGTCACAAATATTGTTTTTTAACTGAGAAATCTCCCCGCTTCCCTTTCGAGGAAGCCTCTCTTTGAACAAGAGAGGCTGGGGAGATTCAATGGAGAAACTTAGTCACCATTTTTCAGTTCAATGTTGATACCTAAAGAACGGATCTCTTTGGTCAATACGTTGAACGATTCAGGCATACCTGGGTCCATATAATGGTTACCATCTACAATGTTCTTATAGATACGGGTACGACCTTCAACGTCATCCGACTTAACAGTAAGCATTTCTTGAAGCGTGTAAGCTGCGCCATATGCTTCAAGCGCCCAGACTTCCATCTCACCGAAACGCTGACCACCGAATTGTGCTTTACCACCAAGCGGCTGTTGAGTTACTAATGAGTAAGAACCAGTAGAACGCGCGTGCATCTTGTCGTCTACCAAGTGGTTCAGTTTCAACATGTACATGTAACCTACAGTTACAGGACGGTCAAACTGCTCACCTGTACGACCATCATACAATACTGTTTGACCAGTACGTGAAATGTTCGCAAGCTCTAACAAGTCTTTAATTTGTGATTCTTCAGCACCATCGAATACTGGCGTTGCAAGTGGAACACCCGCACGTAAGTTACCCGAAAGCACCAAAATTTCATCATCAGTTAAGCTATCAAGATCTTCTTGCTCGCCACCAACTTTGTTATAAATCTTGTCTAAGAAGCCACGAAGCTCAAGTACAGTACGTTGCGCTTTTAACATCTTGTCGATTTCTTCGCCAAGACCTTTCGCTGCCATACCTAAGTGAGTCTCTAGAATCTGGCCCACGTTCATACGTGACGGTACACCCAGTGGGTTCAATACGATGTCGACTGGAACACCATTGGCATCGTGTGGCATGTCTTCAACAGGTAAGATGTTAGAAACAACACCCTTGTTACCGTGACGACCCGCCATCTTATCACCCGGTTGGATGCGACGTTTAACAGCCAAGTAAACCTTAACAACTTTCAATACACCTGTTGTTAATTCATCACCTGTAGAAAGTTTGCGTTTTTTCTCTGCAAATTTCTCATCAATTTCAAAGCTCTTCTCTTTCAAGAACACTTGAATTTGAGTTAAACGCTCTGCAATAGCTTCATCAGTCGGTTGGATTTCAAGTAAATCAACCAACTCTAAACCAGACAATACGTCTGCAGAAAGCTTATCGCCACGCTTAGTTGTACCACCACCGTTAGACTCTTGACCTGTCAACAAACGAACAATACGTTCACGTGCTGCTTCTTCGAAGATTTTGTATTCTTCTTTCAAGTCTTTACGGTATGAATCAAGCTGAGCTTTTTCAATTGCTTGCGCACGTTCGTCTTTTTCAAGACCATCGCGTGTAAACACTTGAACGTCAATCACTGTACCTTTGGTACCTGATGGAACACGTAAAGATGAGTCTTTTACGTCAGCTGCTTTTTCACCAAAGATTGCACGAAGCAATTTTTCTTCTGGTGTTAACTGCGTTTCACCTTTAGGCGTTACTTTACCTACAAGGATATCGCCCGCAGTCACTTCAGCACCGATATATACGATACCTGATTCATCAAGCTTAGACAGTGCAGCTTCACCTACGTTAGGAATATCCGCAGTAATTTCTTCTGCGCCTAACTTCGTATCACGAGCAACACACGACAATTCTTGAATGTGAATTGACGTTAAACGGTCTTCTTGAAGTACGCGCTCTGAAAGTAAGATCGAGTCTTCATAGTTGTAACCATTCCACGTCATGAACGCAACGCGCATGTTTTGACCGAGTGCAAGCTCACCGCCATCTGTTGATGGACCGTCAGCCAATACATCACCACGACCGACTTTATCACCAAGTTTCACAAGAACTTTTTGGTTAATACAAGTGTTTTGGTTCGAACGTGTATATTTGATTAGGTTATAGATATCTACACCTGCCTCGCCTGCAACCATTTCGTCTTCGTTGACACGAATCACGACACGTGAAGCATCGACAAACTCGATACGACCACCACGACCCGCAATCACACACACACCAGAGTCATGCGCTACATTTGCTTCCATGCCTGTACCTACAAGCGGTTTGTCAGCAATCAATGTAGGCACAGCTTGACGCTGCATGTTTGAACCCATCAATGCACGGTTGGCGTCATCGTGTTCAAGGAATGGAATGAGTGATGCAGCAACAGAAACAACCTGCTGTGCAGAAACGTCCATATGCGTCACTTTTTCAGGCGGCATACGTACGAAATCACCTTGGTGACGTACAGAAACAAATTCTTCTGTTAAGTTACCGTCTTTATCTACGCCAGAATCGGCCTGTGCAATCACAGTACCTACTTCTTCAATGGCAGATAAATACTCCACTTCATCCGTTACACGACCATCAACCACTTTACGGTATGGAGTTTCTAAGAAACCGAAATTGTTACATTTCGCATAAACAGAAAGCGAGTTGATCAAACCAATGTTTGGACCTTCAGGCGTTTCAATTGGACATACACGGCCATAGTGAGTTTGGTGTACGTCACGTACCTCAAAGCCCGCACGCTCACGTGTCAAACCACCAGGACCAAGCGCCGATACACGACGTTTGTGCGTAATCTCAGACAATGGGTTGTTTTGGTCCATGAACTGAGATAATTGGCTTGAACCAAAGAACTCTTTGATTGCAGCAGCCACTGGTTTCGCATTGATCAAATCTTGCGGAGACAAGTTATCTGTTTCAGCTTGGCTTAAACGTTCTTTAACAGCACGTTCTACACGAACTAGACCAACACGGAATTGGTTTTCAGTCATTTCACCTACTGAACGCACGCGACGGTTACCCAAGTGGTCGATATCATCGACTTCACCTTTACCGTTACGGATTTCAACCAATGTTTTGAGTACATCAGTGATATCTTCGTTCGACAAAATGCCTTCAACTTCACGAGACTTCTGATCGGTACCCACTTCGTAAGGACGACCCAAACGACGGTTGAACTTCATACGACCCACTGGAGAGAGGTCATAACGCTCTGAAGAGAAGAATAAGTTATTGAATAAGTTTTCAGCCGCTTCTTTCGTTGGTGGCTCGCCTGGACGCATTACTTTGTAGATTTCTACCAATGCTTCTTCACGACCTGTCGTGGTGTCGGCACGTAAAGTATCTGCAACGAATGAACCACGGTCGATGTCATTGGTGAATAGAATGTTAAACTGTTTAACACCACCTTCAGCCAATTTCACCATAATTTCATGACTTAACAAGGTATTAGCTGCAATCACATCACCATCTTTAAGTGGAATGTCTTCTGCAGTAATACGCTCGTATAAGTACTCATCAGGCACAGAAAGCTTTTCTAGGCCAGCAGCCTCCATTTGACGCACATGACGCGCGTTGATACGCTTGCCTTGCTCAACAATGGTTTTGCCATCATTGTCTACGATGTCAAATTGTGCCATTTCGCCACGCAAGCGTTCTGGAACAAGGTCAATCTGGTAGCTACCCATGTCTAGGTATACAGGCACTTTTTCATAGAACAAGTCTAAGATTTGCGCATTGTTATAACCCAAAGCACGAAGAACCACAGTCGCAAGTAATTTACGACGACGGTCAATACGCACAAATACAAGGTCTTTTGCGTCAAATTCGAAGTCTAACCATGAACCACGGTAAGGAATAATACGCGCAGAATAAAGCACTTTACCACTAGAGTGGGTTTTGCCTTTATCGTGGTCAAAGAACACGCCTGGTGAACGGTGTAATTGAGATACGATTACACGCTCAGTACCATTAATAACGAATGTACCGTTATCGGTCATGAGTGGCATTTCACCCATGTACACTTCTTGCTCGCGCACGTCTTTAATTGATTTAGTTTCGCGATCTTTTAAGATCAAACGAATTTTTACGCGCATTGGTGCTGCATAAGTTGAGCCACGAAGAATACATTCGCGTACATCAAACTCAGGCTTACCAAGACTATACTCAACAAATTCTAAAGCAGCATTGCCAGAATAACTTTCTATAGGAAAAACTGAACGAAACGCGGCTTGCAGACCGATATCTTCGCGGTTTTTTGGTGATTTGCCATCTTGTAAAAATGTTCTGTACGAGTCGACTTGAATCGCGAGCAAGTACGGAGCATCCATAACACTAGGCAATTTACCAAAATTCTTACGGATCCGTTTCTTTTCGGTATATGAGTATGCCATCTGGAGTCCTCGGAAAGTAAACCGAGCCCGCCTGCAGAACGGGCTCAGAAGGAATTACGCAGGCCGATATGGCCACCACTTTTTACAAATGCTGCAATTTTCAGTGGTATTGAAACGCTTACCAATATTTTTAAATTTGAAAAATATTGGTAAGCGTTTGATTCTTTTCTTTATTTTAATTTGATGGATTTTCCACCAAGCAAACAAAAATCGAGCCGATTATTGTAACGCAAAAAGGCTGATGACCCAAGAGCCATCAGCCAATTTTTGGGGTGAAATTAATATTCCCCCCCTGGTAACATTACTTAATAGTAATAGTAGCACCAGTTTCTTCAAGTTTTTTCTTAAGTTCTTCAGCTTCTTCTTTAGAAACTGCTTCTTTAAGAACTGAAGGAGCGCCTTCAACCATGTCTTTAGCTTCTTTCAAGCCAAGACCAGTGATTTCACGAACTGCTTTAATCACAGCTACTTTGTTCGCGCCGAAAGAAGTCAACTCAACGTTGAATTCTGATTGCTCTTCAGCAGCAGCAGCAGCAGGACCTGCAGCTACAGCTACAGCAGCAGCAGATACGTTGAATTTTTCTTCGAAAGCAGAAATAAGTTCAACAAGTTCAAGAACAGTTTTTTCAGCAACTGCGTTTAAGATTTCTTCGTTTGTTAAAGCCATGAGAGTAACTCCAAATGGGTATTGAATGATGTGTGTTTAAGTTTGAGCTTATGCAGCTTCTGACTCGTTTTTCTCTTGAAGCGCTGTAAGTAAGCGACCCAATTTCGAAATAGGAGCTTGAAGAACGTTTGCAAGCATAGTAAGCGCTTTCTCTTGGTTTGGAAGATTCGCGATAACACTAACTTCTGCGCCTTGATAAAGTTTGCCTTCAAATGCAGCAGCTTTAAGTTCAAATGCTTTGTTAGTTTTCGCAAATTCTTCGAATAAGCGTGCCGCAGCACCCATATCATCTGCAGAAGTTGAGAAAGCTAAAATTGTTGGGCCAACAAGGTTGTCGTTCAAGATAGCAAATTGCGTATCTTGAAGAGCGCGTTTAGCCAAAGTATTACGTACAACACGTGTAGCAACACCTAACTTACGAGCTTCAACACGAAGAGCAGTTAATTGCTCAACAGTCAAACCTTGGTAGTCAGCAACAACAGCAGCAAACGCAGTAGAAGCAACTTCAGTTACTTCAGCAACGATCTGTTTTTTGCCTTCGATAAGAAGAGCCATTGTAAAACCTCCTAACGGTGATTTATGTACTTACGCGAAGTACACTCCCAATTCGCAAGTTCATCACTGAACTTACACGCGGAGGATGAACAAATCACACCACCGCGTCTACTCAGGCTGGGAAATTAAGAAAGTAATCGAAATTACTCTCGCCTGAGGTCTTTGACGCTGATAAATCTACATTTACCAATTCAAAGTTTGCCTAAGTTTGCAAGTAGTCCGAAACCGGTTTCTCTTGCGTAATATTTGAGGCAGTGCTTCAAATATTACTCAGGGCTTTAAAATTCTGTCTAAGTAAAACTTAGTTAGAAACGTTGTTTACATCAACAACAAGACCAGGACCCATAGTTGAGCTCAAAGTGATCTTTTTGATGTATACACCTTTAGATGTCGCAGGCTTTAACTTTTTCAAGTCTGCAATCAAAGTTTCAACGTTTTGACGAACAGCTTCAGCAGAGAAATCTACTTGACCGATCGCAGCGTGGATAATACCCGCTTTGTCTACACGGTAACGTGCTTGACCAGCTTTTGCATTTTTAACTGCACCAGCTACGTCAGGAGTTACAGTACCCACTTTAGGGTTTGGCATTAAGCCACGTGGACCAAGAATCGTACCCAACTTACCAACAACGCGCATTGCATCAGGAGCAGCAATTACTACGTCAAAGTCAAGGTTACCCGCTTGAATGCTTTCAGCAAGGTCATCAAAACCAACGATGTCCGCGCCTTCAGCTTTAGCAGCTTCAGCAGCAGCGCCTTGAGCAAACACAGCTACACGTACAGTTTTACCAGTACCTGCAGGAAGTGTAGTCGCGCCACGAACAACTTGGTCAGATTTACGAGGGTCAACACCTAGGTTTACCGCAACATCCAAAGATTCTTTGAATTTCGCAGCAGGAAGACCAGCAAGAACAGCTACTGCTTCTTCTAAAGTGTAAACTTTGTTTGCTTCAATAGCAGCAGCAATGGCTTTTTGACGTTTAGTTAATTTAGCCATGTCTTATAGCTCCACTTCCAAGCCCATAGAACGTGCAGAACCAGCGATGGTACGAACACGTGCGTCTAAATCAGCACCAGTTAAATCTGGTTCTTTAGTAGTCGCGATTTCTTCCAATTGAGCACGAGTCAACTTACCAACTTTAGTTTTGTTAGGTACAGCAGAACCCTTTTGGATACCAGCAGCTTTCTTAAGAAGAATAGATGCAGGAGGAGTTTTCATGATGAATGTGAACGACTTGTCGTTGTACACAGTGATCACGACTGGAATTGGTAAACCAACTTCAAGTTTTTGTGTCGCAGCATTGAATTCTTTACAGAATGCCATGATGTTAACACCACGTTGACCCAATGCAGGACCAATCGGTGGAGATGGATTCGCTTTACCAGCTGGAACTTGCAGCTTGATATAGCCGTCAATCTTCTTAGCCATTTCAAATTACCTCTGGGTACAAACGCCGATGAAGGCTCCCCAATTTCTAAGTAACGATACCGTTACAACAACAATGCCTGACTTATAAATAAGCCAGGCGTTTTTCAACCACTTCGAATTAAACTGATTTTTCGACTTGGCGAAATTCCAGCTCAACCTGAGTTGGTCGATTAAATACATTAATGGTCAACGTTAAACGTGACTTTTCGTATAGAACTTCTTCCACCACACCTTTAAAGTCTGTGAATGGACCGTCAATTACGAGTAATTCTTCGCCTGGTTCAAACATCGTCTTCGGACGTGGTGCTTCACCAGTATTGCGTACACGAGCAAGAATCGCATCTGCTTCACGTTGGGTAATTGGCGCAGGTTTCTCAGCCGTACCACCAATAAAACCTAAAACTTTTGGACATTCTTTAACAATGTGCCAAGTTTCATCATTCATTTCCATTTCGACCAATACATAGCCTGGAAAGAACTTACGTTCAGATTTACGTTTCTTACCATCCTTCATTTCTACCACTTCTTCGGTAGGAACAAGGACTTCACCAAAGCTATCGGCTACAGCGCTACGCTGGATTCGATCATTAAGTGAACGCATCACTTGTTTTTCATAACCTGAATAGGCATGAATAATGTACCAACGTTTCATAGCTCTCTTACCCGATAATAAACTTCATTAACCAGCCCAAAATGTAGTCAAAACACCATAATAAAATGGATGCAACAACCACAACCGCAAGCACCTGCCAAGATGTGGTCATGGTCTCTTGCTTCGTTGGCCAAGTCACTCGACGCAGCTCAATTCGTGAGTCTTTCAACAAACGAGCAAAGCCTTTGCCTTGATGGGTGGCGTATAATAAACCGAATGCCACGATGATACAAGCCAAAATTACCCCAACGCGCACCCAGATATCGTTGGCTGGTGCCCAATACGCTGGTAGGTGTTGATTCACCATGGTCGCACCAATTAATAAAATCAATGCGATAATCCATAAGACGACGTCTAGGGGAGAACCAGATTTAACTACTTCAGCAGAATTATTTCTTTGAGGGATTGCCGCGTCGCTTTGTGCGTCGCGTAATTTTTCATTCGACATTTTTGTACTCGTCGTAGGTTTCGCGACTTATTATATGACCAGTTTTGCCGACATCAAGCGTCTTTTATAAAAAAGTTGGCAGGCCAGGAGGGACTCGAACCCCCAACATTCGGTTTTGGAGACCGACGCTCTACCAATTGAACTACTGACCTGCAAAACAAATTGGAGCCGAAACCCCAATTTGTAATTTTATTTTATAATTATGCAGTTACTTTAGCAACTACACCAGCACCAACTGTACGACCACCTTCACGGATCGCAAAACGTAGACCTGGGTCCATTGCGATTGGGTGGATTAATTCTACTGACATTTCTACGTTGTCACCAGGCATAACCATTTCAACGCCATCTTGTAATTTGATCGCGCCAGTTACGTCAGTTGTACGGAAGTAGAACTGTGGACGGTAACCGTTAAGGAATGGAGTGTGACGACCACCTTCTTCTTTAGAAAGTACGTATACTTCTGCATCGAATTTAGTGTGCGGCTTGATTGCACCTGGTTTAGCAAGTACTTGACCACGTTGTACGTCTTCACGCTTAGTACCACGTAGAAGAACACCACAGTTCTCGCCCGCACGGCCTTCGTCTAGAAGTTTACGGAACATTTCTACGCCAGTTACAGTTGTTTTAACTGTATCTTTGATACCAACGATTTCAACTTCTTCGCCTACTTTCACGATACCAGTTTCTACACGGCCAGTTACTACTGTACCACGACCAGAAATAGAGAATACGTCTTCGATTGGCATTAAGAATGCTTGGTCGATTGCACGTACTGGCTCTGGAATGTAAGTGTCAAGCGCATCAACAAGCGCAACAACTGCTTCTTCGCCATACTGACCAGCGTCACCGTTAAGTGCAAGAAGAGCTGAACCACGGATAACTGGAGTGTCATCACCTGGGAAGTCATAAGTAGAAAGAAGTTCACGAACTTCCATTTCTACTAATTCAAGAAGTTCTTCATCATCAACAAGGTCACACTTGTTAAGGAATACAAGAATGTAAGGTACACCAACCTGACGAGAAAGAAGGATGTGTTCACGAGTCTGTGGCATTGGACCATCAGTCGCAGCACATACAAGGATCGCGCCGTCCATCTGAGCAGCACCAGTAATCATGTTTTTAACATAATCGGCGTGGCCCGGGCAGTCTACGTGTGCGTAGTGACGAGTTGGAGAATCGTATTCTACGTGTGAAGTATTAATTGTAATACCACGTGCTTTTTCTTCTGGTGCAGAGTCAATTGCAGCGTAGTCTTTCGCTTCGCCACCGAATTTCTTCGCACATACAGTTGCAATTGCAGCTGTTAAAGTTGTTTTACCATGGTCAACGTGACCGATTGTGCCCACGTTAACGTGTGGCTTATTACGTTCAAACTTAGCCTTAGCCATGTTCATCTTCCTCGTTTACGTCGAACACAGGTATAAACAACTCAGTATCGACACATCGCCTAAAAAATCAAACACCAAATACTTGAAAAGCAGACTAATAAGCCTGCTTCTTTAAAAAATTTGTAGAAATTCTACTAAACTGTAATCTGGAGCTCTTATCGAGATTTGAACTCGAGACCTCTCCCTTACCAAGGGAGTGCTCTACCACTGAGCTATAAGAGCAAATATAAAACTTCAAATGGAGCGGGAGACGAGGGTCGAACTCGCGACATGTAGCTTGGAAGGCTACCGCTCTACCAACTGAGCTACTCCCGCACGATGTTGGTACAAAGACCACTTTCTTGAAGTCTTAAAATTGGTGGTGAGGGAAGGATTCGAACCTTCGAAACTTTCGTAGCGGAGTTACAGTCCGCCCCCTTTGACCGCTCGGGAACCTCACCATTTTACACTTACTTCAGTGTCGCTCTTTACTCAACCTACTCAACCCCCTAAGATGGTGCCGGCACACGGATTCGAACTGTGGACCTACTGATTACAAGTCAGTTGCTCTACCAACTGAGCTATGCCGGCGTTTCTTAGTGTTTCGTACGTTTCGTATCGGAACGGTGTGCAGTTTAGCAAAACTCAAAATCCTTGCAAGTGTTTTTTTCAAAAAAAACGTCAAAAACTCACAAAATCAATCCGTTTGATGATAATTCAACCGCTTTGATCACTGCGCGAGCTTTTATTTGGGTTTCATTCCACTCAGATTCAGGATTTGAGTCATAAACAAGCCCCGCTCCTGCCTGAACATAGACCTTATTTTCACGAATAACGCAGGTACGAATCGCAATCGACATGTCCATTTCGCCATGCCAGCCTAAATAACCAACAGCACCACCAAAAATTCCACGTTTTACGGGCTCAACTTGGTCAATAATTTCCATCGCACGAATTTTTGGTGCGCCCGAAAGCGTTCCCGCAGGGAATGTTGCTTTAAAAACATCCAAAGCATCGACATCATCACGAACTTCGCCTTGCACATTGGAAACAATATGCATGACATGCGAATAACGTTCGATCACCATTTGATCAGTCACTTGCACTTTGCCAATTTTCGAGACGCGACCGACATCATTTCGACCTAAGTCAATCAGCATTAAATGTTCAGCAATCTCTTTTTCATCCGACAGTAAGTCTTGTTCAAGCGCTAAATCTTCTTCTTTGGTTTTACCACGCGGTCGCGTACCTGCCAGCGGACGCACGGTTGCAATCCCATTTTCAAGGCGAGATAAAATTTCAGGGGAAGAACCGACAATATGAAAAGGTTGATTATTTTCTAAAGTTTGCCCTTGCACCAAGAACAAATAAGGCGATGGGTTCAAATGACGTAGCGCGCGATAGACTTGTAAAGGTTCACCATCAAAGTCAGAGACCATACGATGCCCTGGCACCACCTGCATCACATCGCCCGCACGAATATACTCTTTCACCGTTTCAATCGATTCTAAGAATTTTGCTTTGCCCGTGAGTGACTCAAAATGCGGTGCAGTATGCGGCGTGGCTTTTAGACTAATGGGCGTTGCGAGTAAATCTTCCAATGCATCCAGTTGCTGCTGAGCTTGGTTATACGCATCCGCATCTACTACATCGGCATGCACGATCAGGAATAGCGTATCTTTTAAGTTATCAAACACAATCACTGTTTTAGACAACATCATCCAAATATCAGGCAAACCCACTGGATCTGCTTCTGGAGCGTTATTTAAACGCGGTTCAATATAACGTACCGCATCATAACCAAAGTAGCCCACCAAACCACCGGTAAAGCTTGGCAGAGCAGGTAAATCAGCTTGAGTAGGTACTTTATACTGCGACTGAAAATCTCGGATGAATTGAAACGGATCTGTACAGGGTTGCTTTTCTATGGTGCCGTTGGCTTGTTGAATGGTTAGCTCACCCGCGTTGCATGAGAAAACGGTAGATTCACCTAAACCAATAATCGAGTAGCGTGCCCAGTTCTCCCCACCTTCCACAGATTCAAACAAATAGGCCTGTTTATGCTCTTTCAGGCGTGCAAAGACCGACAATGGTGTCTCGGTATCGGCTAAGCGCTGACGATAGACTGGAATCAGGTTATAACCCGCTGTTTTGAGTTGATCGAATTGAGTTTGCGTTGTCATGAGTGTTCTCTATTTTTTCAATATGGCGTGATCAGTTTTTAAAATTAGTGGTTTGAGTTTCGCCATCGAAAAGTCATATGTTTACTCATGTTCATTCCTTCGTTTACAAAGTTACCCGATCAGTTCACACAGATTATCCACCACTTGCTGTGGCTGACAGTCTAAAATATTTTCACCATGATTATAGCCATAGCTGACCACAACACAATCAATACCCGCACGGCGTGCAGCCTCAACATCATTGGATGAGTCCCCAAACATTAAGACCTGATCTTTGCTTTGCGCATATTGCTCAAAACAGTGTAACAATTGGCGCGGATGAGGTTTGCGCTCTTCGAAACGATCGCCGCCGATGACATCAGCAAAATAATGATTCATGCCTAAATGATCGACAATAGCACGTGCAGGTAATTCAGGTTTATTGGTCACGCAAATCATGGTTTTCTTTTGTGCCAAGCCCCATTCTAAAAACTCAAGAATGCCATCGAAAGGCTGAGTTTCCACACATGGGTCGGCATTATAAATTTTTAAAAACGTCTCCAACAATTGTTGTTGCTGGGCAGGATCGACTTTACCTGTTAAATGCTGCAAGGTGCTTTGACAAAACAGCGCCGTTCCCTTACCAACCCAGACCCGCACCTGCTCCTCAGTAACGGTAGGCAGTTGCAAAGCATTCAGGCTCATATTCATGGCACGATGCAAATCTGTTGCTGAATCCACCAAGGTTCCATCTAGATCGAAAAGTAAAACCTCTCGCTGTGCCACATTTTCAATATTCATTCACCCTCACCCATTTTTATCGTGTACTGCCCAAAAACAATCAAGGCATGCTTGTGCATGCCTTGATTGTAGTGTGATCTGCGTTTTATTTGAACATCAGCCAAGCAATAATCGCTAAAATAATCAAGACAATAATCGAGATTAGCCCTAGCGAGGCATTTTTCTGAGTTTCTGCCTCTTGCTCAACCTGTACTTTTGGAGCCTCGTTGTTCTCAACCTGAGGCACGTTAGGCGCAGTCAAATCCACCCCTGCTGGAATAGGAGCAGGTTTCGGAATACCGACATTTTGCGGCATCCCGTCACGCGTTAAACTCACATTACCATCGCGTTCTTTTAGCTCAGGCATACCCTGATCGCTCATATGTTGTGCTGCCGTTTTCGGCTGTTCTGGCTCAACAACAGGTGCATCAGCACTGACTTCCGCTTGGGCCGTTTCTGAAGCAGCTACCGCTTCTGATGGCTGGCTAATCGGCGCTTCAACCACAGCTGCGCCCAAAGTTGCCGCCTCTACCGATTCCACTACGTCTTCTAGCGCTTTAGCAGGCTCAAAGACCGAAAACTTTAAGCTTGCAAACTGGACGATATCACCTTGCTTCAACAACGTTTCTGCCGCAATTTGCACATCATTCACATACGTGCCATTGGAAGAACCCAAGTCCTGTAGCCACAAAGCCTGTTCTTTCAGTAAAAAGGCCGCATGTTTACGCGAAATTTCAGATTGTTGTAATAAAATATCCGCTGCTTGATGACGACCGACCAACATATCACGGTCAATGCTAATTTCCTGACCCGTTAATTCGCCAGTAATTGCTTGTATTTTCCAAGTCATGACTTATCTCTCTATGTGCTGATTTATGATAACACAGAGAATATTCTTTACCATTTCACCTTCCCTCACAGACGAATGGCAGGACAGCTAGGCTGAACCTATCGAGATATTCTCAGTATATCGCTCAGGGATGGAATAGCTTGTCGATACCACCTGTGCCATGTGTGCCACACGAGCACCTTGAACATTTTGCATCATCAAGTTCAAGCCAATCTGGGGATGAACCACTGGGTATAGCTGACGCGAGGTGGTATTATTAGGAACACTAGCAATCGGCTGTTTACGAATCGCAGGTTCAATGGCCACAGGCGTTGTTTCAACCATCGGTTGTGTTGTGGTTGGGCTGCTTGGCACCTGTTGATACGATTGTGGCAAGGTCGGTTTGGTTGATGTCACAGGCAAACGCTGTTGGAAGACATCATCGACATTTTCAGGCAACTTGGCAAAGCTACCATCTTTATCCATGGCCAACTGCAAACTATAAAGCTGACTATAGCGCTGCTGAGAAAGGCGACGTGCAGACTCCCCATCCCCCACAATCGTCGGATGAATGAAAACCAGCAAATTGCGTTTCTGATCCGACTTACCATCTGAGCGGAACAAACGTCCCAATCCCGGTATTGCACCAAGGCCTGGGATCGATTGGCGTGAATAAGACGTATTATCCGAAATCAAGCCACCTAAAACGATGGTATTGCCATGTTCCGCCAAGACCGAGGTTTTAATCGCACGTTTACTGGTGACCAAATCCTGCGCTTGACCTTTATTGGCTTTGACATCTGAAACTTCTTGTTCAATCTCTAAGCGGATGGTTCCACCTTCACCAATATGCGGCACCACCTTAAGCGTTACACCCACATCTTTACGTTCAATGGTGGTGTAAGGGTTAGCTGTACCTGAAGAAGTGGTAGAAACCGAACCTGTTACAAAGGGCACATTTTCCCCCACGACAATATAGGCCTCTTCATTGTCCATGGTGACAATCGATGGTGTAGACAGCAAATTCGACTTGGTATTACTTTTTAATGCTTGGATCATCGCGCCATATAACTGACGCGAGCCATCACTGCCTTCTTTATAATCCCCAAGGATTAACGAACCACCCGCGCCAATTGCACTTGCCGCCCCCGCACCGCCACCCGTTAAATAATTTGCAGCAATACTTTTGAGACTCGAACCAATATTGTCAAAATTGATAATCCCAACACCACTACTTAAATCACCCATCGCCCATTGCACGCCCAACTGATCAGCATCGTTACCTTCCACTTCGAGAATAGTCGCCTCAATCAGGACTTGCTGACGACGGGTATCCAACTGCTGAATGGCAGACTCGATTTCACGCATCAACTGAGGGTCTGCTTTGACCACCAATGCATTTTGCGAACTATCGGCAATAATACTGACCCCATTACTGTTAAAGCTGGTGATGTTATTCTGATTGCGATTGGACTGGCTATTTAAGTTAATACTTGGCGTGGAAATCTGTGAAGATGAACCTTCACTCGAGCTATTACTTTGGTTATAGCTGGAACTACTATTGTTATTACTGTCGTTAGACTGACTAGAATTAACAGCCTGCCCTGAGACCAAACCTTGTAAAATTTCGGATAAGCTTTTAGCGCTGGCATATTTTAAACGGAACACTTTCAATCCGCCTAGACGCTCCGCAGCAGGTACATCCAGCATCTCGATCATTTGGCGAATACGTTTACGTGTCGCGGTATCTCCTTTTAAAATAATCCGATTGGTCCGGTTATCTGCAATAATCCGTATTCTGGAACCTTTTAAATCTTTGATCGAGCCCGTTCCGCTCATACTTTCTAGTAATCCAATCATTTCTTCAGCCTGACTCGATTGCAACGATACCGCTTCGATGTCATTTTGTCCCGTCCCATCCAAGTTACGAATAATCGTCTCAAGCTGATAAATATTGCTGGCGCGATCTGACACAATCAGTGCATTGGTGCCATTCACCGCAGATAAATGTGCAAACTGCGGCATCAATGGACGCAGTGCAGGAATCAAGTCATTGGCATTGGTGTTTTCCAACCAAATCACCCGCGTCACAACCTGATCGCCTGTGGCGCGGTGACGAACATCATAGGGAATGCCAGAACTTTTGACATTACTGTCAGGCACAATTTTAATGGTCCGACCAGAAGGAATCGCGACCACACCATTGACATTCAAGACTCCTAAGAACAAGTCGTAGACTTCTTGCTTATTCAACGCTTTGTTTGAAATCACCGTGACATTGCCGCGTACCCGTGGATCAACTGCAAAGTTTTTCCCAGTGATATCCGCAACTTCATTAATAAATGCAGTTAAGTCCGCATCGCGCAGATTAATTTTCCATGTTTGTGCATAGCTGGCTGTACTCACCATGGCAAGCAAAGGCGCTGCGATTGTCAGTGCCCAAACAGGGCGGTGATTCAATAAAGCCATAAATCCAAGTCATTCCTAACTAATATTGGTGATGTTCGATCACTGAAAATTCTGTTGTACCGTAATGATACGATCACCACGTTTCACTTCTATTTTTACTTGTCCTTCACGGCGCGCACGTTCTAACAACTGCGCGTCGTTTTGCCCCTGTCCGATCGTTTGACCATTTAAAGACATAATTTGATCCCCAGCCTGTAAGCCTAAACGGCTTCGCAGTGCAGCTGGTGTTTGCTCAGTGACTTGATAACCCTGCCCTGTGTTATTGGTATTTACACCCAAATCTTTTAAATATTGCTCACGATCTTGTTGTAAGTTCTGTACTGCTTGGCCTAATGCTTGCTGCTCTTGACTCACAGCAGGCGCTGCAACGGGTGCTGTTGCTGGGGGCACAATTTGCTGATCTAAATTATCAATCCCTTGAAAGAACAATTCTCGGGTTTGCCCACTGTTATTTTTAAGAATCGCGCGATCCCAATACACCTCTGCCAAATAATAATCGCTGCCTTCGATGTTTTCCCCCACTCGATAACGCTCTGCCACATTATTTGCCTTAATCACAGCAGATGAGAACTGACTGGGTTGTCCAACCACCACCCCTTGTAGCTGTAAATTGAGCTGATCATCTGCGGGATTCTTACTTTGCTCTGCAAATAACGCAAAATTGGTAATATTCGGAACTTGAGGTTGCTGCGAACCCAATTCAACGCGTGGCATTTGCATGACTTGTGGTGGCGCCACCCAAAGCCAAAATAAGCCAGCCAACTTCCAGCATAGTGCCAAGATCAAAAGCATTAAGCACAGTGGTGCTATACGTTCAAACTGTTTGAGATTCAGCTCTGGTAGTTTTTGCAGATCGAAACCCATTAAAAGCCCCCACTAAGTAAAGGCTGACGTGAACTCACCACATAACTATCTAGGCCTGCTTTGCCTTGATATGACGGGACATTCAACATGAGTCGCTGGGTTAATTGCACATCTAACATCAGACTTGGGTCGATGGTCAGGTTCATCAGTTTTTGTTGTCGTTGATCGCGTAAATCGACCATCAGCTTATTTTGCTCCTGCGACAAACGACCTGCCAACGATGGAATCTGCATTTGTTGTGGGCGCTGCGCAAAGATATACATGAGTTCGCCGCCTGCCCATTGTATTCCTCCATCCACTTGGTCAAATCCCTGCTCTTTTTTATAATTAAAATCAATTTCTTGTAACTGAATCGCATTAGTCGGCCATTGCCAATTGGCCAACGACTTTAACGTTTCGGGTGCAATTTGTCCGTTTAAATCACGCACCATTATTTTTCTTCCAAACCCATAGGCCAAAACGCCTTCAAGCTTGGTATTGGCACTATAAATTTCGAGATTGGCCCCTGCACGAAGGAGCAGTAAATCTAAAGGTCGGGTGGTCCACAGCACAGTTCCACGCAATTTTCCAGTTTGCCAATCGGCCTGTCCATGCCAAATATTACCGCTGACGTTATGTAAAACTTGGTTGTTTTTATAAAATTTTGCAATGAGCCATGCCGCAGGAATTTGCAGCAAAACAAAAATTAAAAAGGCAACGACTGCAAACATCCACCACGTGATGTATTTAGGTTTTGTGATTCTCCCACCACGAACTTTCAATTATTCTTCCTTGCTTCATTTCTTGTCTTTCTTTGATAGACATTATGCATAATTTTACAACAACACCAAACTTTAACTATAAAAAAAACCAAGCAGATGATGCTTGGTTTTTTGAGCTTATGTCACATCTGTGACAAGGTGATGACTTAGATTAGAAAATCTTCAAGCTTCGCACCTTTTTCTAACTGAGCCACTAACCAACGTGGTTGCTTACCACGGCCAGTCCATGTCTCAGCAGCATTGCCTTTGTTACGGTAACGCGGTTCAACCGACTTACGTGTGCCTTTTTTACGCTTAGTCGCGCCAAACTCTAAAATTTGTTCAATGCTTAAGCCTACATTTTCCGCAATCGCGTTAATTTGGGTATAAGCATCTTCAATTGCTTGATCTTTTTTAGATGCAATTAAAGCTTCCGCTTCGATTTGTAGACGCTTTAACTCTTCTACGGATAAATTACTAATATCTGGCATTACATTAACTCCATTAACCAACATTTTATTTACTGAGTCTATTTAATAATATTTTGATTAGACCAAAGACTCAACTCATCCATGACTTAAACAACAATACTTAGACAGTATTTATATAGTCTAGCGACTTTTAAAATAAATAAAAAGATATTTATATTTGATGACCAACCGTTAACTCAAATTCTTTGAGTTTTTGACGCACCAGTTCAGGAATTAATGTTTTCTGCATATTGGTTTTATCCACACAAACAATGACCGCTTCTGCTTCTGCAACGAACGCTTGTTGCTGTTCACTCCATAATAAATAGTGCATACGAAATGCACTATTTCTGAGTTCTTCAATACGTGCACTAATTTTTAATTGGTCTGGATAAAATACTGGTTTTAAATATTTGCACTGATTTGATGCAACAACAGTTAGTACATCCGCAGATAAAATACCCGTATGTTCAATATAAGCCAAACGCGCACTTTCAACATAACGATAATACATGACATTATTAACATGACCAAAGGCATCCATATCTCCCCAAGCCACGTGTTGAGTATAAACCAATGGGTAATCTAAAACGCTCTGCATTATGCACCTATATTTTCATTTCTACAAAATTTGCATTATTTTCAAAAATTAAATTTAACTGTTTAATTAAATCTTCATCACCATTTAAGGTCGATTTGATTCTTAAATAGTTCATTAATACATTATCTGGATATAAACTTAATAACGCATCTGCCTGCTCTTGCATGCCTAAAGCGGTATAAATATGCCACTTGGCAAAACTCAAAACCGGCACACTCGTATACTTCGCTTCCCATGCTTCAATGTGTTGCCGCAAGTCCACATAATCGGGTTGCTGTTTCAAAAGTTGCTGCTGGAACCACAAATAAAATACTTCCGAATTAAACTGCTGATTGAGTAAATAAATCGACAAGTGTTCGTGCTGTTCACTCATGTCTGGCATACGTGCTAATAACTTAAGCCACAGCAGTTGAACATCATAACTACGGCTGAAAATCTGATCAGACAAGTCCAAATAACGTTGTTTTAAATCCTCTAAATTTTCATAATTAGCTTGATCAAATTTCATCAACAAACGCTTCAGCCATGCTTTTTTCACATCTTGATCTAAATGACCATATTGGGTTGAGCGTAAATAAAGCCATGGAAACTGAATCGCAAAACGTCCCCATAGCTCTTTTAAACACGCTTCATAAGCGGTTTGCACGTCTTTAAGCCAAGGTGACAGTTCATGTTGATTGAGAAATTCAAGATGGGTTAAAGCCTGTTCTGCATCTTCTTGTGCCAAGAAAAGCTCAATGCGCTGCAGTTCAGCCAACTCAAAAGCCATCGCATTGCTTTGGCTCAAGGCGCTTAAGGCTTCAGGGAACTGCTCCTGCATCAAATATAAACGCGCATCAATAATACTTTTGAGCAAGCCCGACTGCGCGAAGGCATTTTGAATAAAGGCTTGTTGATCTCGGCCTGCATCCAATAACCAAATCACAGCCAGTTGTTCATAAGGATGCAAACTTTTAAAATCAAAAACGGTTTCCGCTTTGCGTTTTTCTCGACTGAGATACCGTTTTAGCCCCAACCAAACCAAATGCAAGCTAAAACTGAGCAGCGCTAGCGCAATAAATACGATCCAGAGATTGGTTTGTAACTGCCAGTCATGCCAAAACACGTAGACATAACCCGCACCATGTCCATAACTCAAGACACTCAACGCGGCAATTGCAATTAAACTCACCAGACTATAAGCAATCAGTATTTGTTTCATTCCATTACCCCAACAACGCACGCGTACTTAAAATAGGCGTTGGGACAACCACCAATGTTTTTAGCTTATTCAGCTGTTTCAGCAGCTCTTTGGCTTTAGGGTCGGGAAGTTGTTGGATCAATAGCATCACTTCGGTTAAATCTTTTTGATATTCAGAATATTGCCCTGAAGCTAAGGCTTGGCGTGCCAACAGTAAACGTAACTGGGCTTCTTTAAGCACAATTTGTCGTTGCATTAACGCTGTTGCAGGTGCTTGCGCAGGTTCGAGCCTCAACCATTGCTTCCAAAAGGGTTCGGACGTATCGCGCGTGGTGTTTAACTGAGGTTGTTGTATTTCTCGATTTAAGGCCTGATCAATCTGTTGCAGCTGATGGTTAATCAGCGCTTGCTGCTCATTGCGCTCAGTCACAAACTTCTGAATGGTTTGCATATCTCGCGCTATGACCTGATGCAAACTTTGCTTCAACGCCACAGCCAAGTTATATTTTTCCAGCTGCATATCTAAATAGGCCAGCTTATCGGTGGCTACCACATACTGCTGTTGCTTTAAGGCAAACTCAACCAAGTCCAGCTGTTGCTTGATAAACAAAATTGGATCAATGCCCTCAACCACCAATTCGGCGGGTTGGCTACTCGTCACCTTCGCTGCTGTTGGGTCTTGTTTCAAAGTTTCTTTTTGACGCTGCATAGCCACGACTTGATCGTTCAAGTTGGCGCTGCGCTGTTCGATTTGGTGCATTTCATTGAGCAAAGTGGCTTGCTGCGTACTCAGCCCCCACACGTCATAACTTAGCTTCGCAATCCACGCCAATGCAGCCATCAATACAATGATAAGAATCTTCTTCATGCGTTCCCTTGCTCACTTTGTAACAACTGTACAATCGTGGCTGTCTTTAAATCTTTCAGTACACTCATTTTAAACGACACATGCATTTGCTGTTGATACTGCTTCAAGATCTGTGCCAAACGCTCACCCAACACCAAAAAGTGTCCCTTTTGCAGGAGCTGAATATTTGTGTCCAGCAGAGCTAACCAATTCAGCCAACTGGCCTCACTGCTGATCAGTGCAACATAATCATTATGTTCTGATAAACATTGAATTAATTCAGCCTGTTGCTGCATCGTTTCATTTGGACAGCGACGCTCATACAAAACAAAGTTCAGTATAAGACACCCGTGTTGCATTAAAGTGTCCATCATAAACTGACGCCCACCTTCTCCACGCCAAAACGCAATGCTCGCATCGCTGGCCAAGTTCTGCAAAACAGGCAGTTGTAACATCCCTTCAGAGGTTTCCACCTCAGGCACCACACTGTCCAAACCATATTCAGCCAAAGCCTGCGCTGTTTTTTGCCCAACCGCAATCCATTGAATATGCTGTAAATCGGACATGGTTAAACCGCTTTGCAGCAAATGTGCCATACCAAACTGCACAGCACTGGGGCTAACCACTACAATCACTTGGGTGTGCACCAACTGCTGATACAAGCACTCTAGGTCATGACTCCATGCTCTAGGCAACAACTCCAGTAACGGCAATGGGTAGACTTCAACAGCCTGTTGCTCTAGCGCCATAGAGAGGCTTGCCGCGCGATCAACAGGGCGCGTATTAATAAACAGCATCGTTAAGACATATTAGTGATAAAAGGCTTTGAGTAAATCACCTGCACCTTGAGCCAATAACTCTTGTGCAAGGACAATACCCAAATGCTCGGCTTCAGCGGCATCACCCGCCACTTGTGCTTTGAGGAGCGTTTGCCCATCGACACTCCCCACACGCCCTTCGAGCTGAATGCGGTTGTCTGCTAAAGTGGCATAGCCTGCAATGGGTACCTGACATCCACCTTCAAGATAAGCATTGAAAGCACGTTCAGCGCGAACACAGGTATCGGTTTCTACATGTAATAAAGGATGAATCAAATCCAATACCACTTGATCATTTGCACGGCACTCTAGCCCTAAAGCGCCCTGACCCACGGCAGGTAAACTCAACTCTGGGCGAATGGTATGACGGATACGTTCTGCCAAACCCAAGCGCTTTAATCCAGCACTGGCCAAAATAATGGCATCATACTGACCTTCATCCAATTTAGATAAACGCGTTCCCACGTTCCCTCGTAAGTCGATAATCTCTAGGTCAGGTCGTTGTTTTAAAATTTGGCATTTACGGCGTAAACTCGAAGTGCCGACCTTTGCTCCTTGTGGCAATGCATCAAAACTCGCATAACTATTCGACACAAAAGCATCTAAAGGATCTTCACGCTCACAAATGACGGCCAGCGACAAGCCTTCAGGCAAAGCCATTGGAACATCTTTCATCGAATGCACCGCCAAATCGGCACGACCATCCAATAACGCTGCTTCAAGCTCTTTGACAAATAAACCTTTGCCACCAATTTTTGCCAATGGCGTATCTAAAATTTTGTCCCCTTGGGTAACAAAAGTCACCAACTCTACTGTGAGCCCCGCATGCAGTGCTTCTAAACGAGCACGAATATGTTCAGCCTGCCAAAGAGCAAGCGGGCTTTGTCGAGTAGCGATCTTTAGGGTTTTCATAAATTTTAGTATGTGCCAATAAGAATGAAACTATCTTAAACTGAATTTCCCCCATTGGAAATGTATTCAGCCCAAAGCGCCCCGTCTCATCAGCAGCAGAGTCATTAAATTGGCGTGCTAAAGCTTATGTAAGCGCTCGCGCAAGCCCGGTAAATGCCGTCGACTCACCGCTAGACGCTCATCTAACTCACGGCAACGCACTTGATACTGCCCAGAGTTGACCACTTCAAGCCCTTCTAAAAAGTGAACAGAAACCAAGGCATTACGGTGGATACGAATAAAGGCCTCCCCAAACTCATGTTCTAAGTCTTTTAAGGTCTCATCAATTAAGACACTGCCGTTTTTGTGGCGTACCGTGACATATTTTTGATCCGCCAAAAAATAATAAATATTTTCAATGGGCACCAACTCCACACCACGATAGGTTTTCGCTGCGATTTGATGTCGCTTTACGTTAAATTCGTCCATATTTTCTTTTTGTTTTATCTCGCTCATTTGAGCTTGGGTTAATTTAGTGAGGTGACCAAGCACCTGTTGCAATTCCTGTTGCATCACTGGTTTTAATAAATAACCTTCAGCATGTGACTTAAATGCATCGAGCGCATGTTCATCATAAGCTGTACAAAACACCAAAGCAGGCATCGGTTCAAGTTGGCGCAAATAATGCGCACAGGTCAAACCATCCATTTCTGGCATTTGAATATCTAAAAGTACCACATCTGGTTCATATTGTTGAGTTAATTCAATTGCTTGTTGACCATATGAGGCTGTTGCCACCACTTGATGTCCGAGCTGACTCACCAATCTAGACAAACGTTCGATTGCTAAAGGCTCATCATCACAAATTAGGATGTCCATTTATCTCCTCCCCAACAGTCACCTTGTTTATTTTTATAGGTTCACTGCGGCTTATTTATATTGATACTGCACAACAGTGGTATACATTCCCTCCCCTGCATAGGTTTGAAAGCTCACAGTTCGCCCAAAATATGCCTCTAGACGCTGCTTCACATTTTCAATGGCAATACCATGTCCTTGTCGTTTATGAATTGTTTCCTTTGTAAATGGGTTGGTTATGACGATATTAACTTGATTTTGCAATATTTCAATCAGTACACTTATCGTACTCTTAGTTAAAAATTTTTCAACACCATGAAAAATACTATTTTCAAGTAAAGGTTGTAAAGTTAAGAGTGGAATTTGTACCTGCTTACACAATTCGGCATGCTCGATTTTCCATTCAATCTGTAAACGATCTCCCAAACGAATTTGCTCAATCGCCAAATAACGCTGACACAACTCAATTTCATCACTGAGCTTGACCAGTTTTAATTCTTGGAAACTGGCTCTAAACAGACGCGATAGATTGAGCAACATCTGTTCGGCTTTATCTGGGTCAATCGCAATTAGGCAAATCACATTGTTTAAACTATTAAACAAAAAATGCGGGTGGATACGGGCTTGCATGGCCTGTACCCGTGCATTCAGCTCACTGTTTTGCTGTCGAAACCATTGTTCTCTTAGGTATAAATAACGAAAACAAAAGCTACCTAACAGCAAGCCATAACCCAAATTTAAAGTCACATCATTCCATAAGATGGCTGAAGTCAAACCATTGAAACTAAAATTAGCTCCAAAGAAGATCAGTATATTAAGGCTGAGCGTGGTCACCAACACAATGATCTGCAATAGAAAAAAGCCTGACAATAAAGTCATACCGAGACTCAAATCTTGCAACTTTTTTTGTCCATATTGCATTAGCGCAGCAAAAGACAGTAAAACCCAATTAATGTACAGCATATAGCCCAGCACATGCTCAAACACCAAGTTTGACCAAGACTGTACCTCAGCCAAAGCCAACAGCATGGCCAACAAATTTCCACCAACAAATAATTCCAATAAATGCGGCCATTGCACGATTTTGCTAAATAAATAAGAGATATTTGGCTTAGCCATCCTGGAAGTTAAACTTTGCGCATCTTGAACTTCGGCAAGTTGTCTTGAATTTGTTATACTCATGCGAGTTCTACCGCTTTTTATCTTATTGAGCCGACATGACCACATCTTCTAATTCCTCAAATCCGTCACAAGCCCAAACTTCGGGTATGTGGGGCGGTCGTTTCTCTGAAGCTACTGATGCCTTTGTTGCTGAATTTACAGCATCTGTACAATTTGACCAACGCTTTTATAAACAAGATATTGCAGGTTCCATTGCTCACGCGACCATGCTTGCTAAAGTTGGCGTTCTAACAGAACAAGAACGTGATGACATCATTAATGGCTTAAACACCATTCAAGCTGAAATCGAAGCGGGTCAGTTCGAATGGCGTATTGACCTAGAAGATGTGCACATGAACATTGAGTCGCGTTTGACTCAACGGATTGGCATCACAGGTAAAAAGCTCCACACAGGTCGTAGCCGTAATGACCAAGTGGCAACCGATATTCGTCTCTATGTTCGCGATGAGATCGATGCCATTTTAGAATTACTGAAAAAATTACAAAAAGGTATTTTGAGTATTGCTGCACAAAACACGCATACCATTATGCCGGGCTTCACTCACTTACAAACGGCACAGCCTGTGACTTTTGGTCACCACCTGTTGGCATGGTTTGAAATGTTAGTGCGTGACTCCGAGCGTCTCATTGACTGTCGTAAACGTACTAACCGTATGCCTTTAGGTTCAGCAGCACTTGCGGGTACCACTTACCCAATCGACCGCGCATTTACAGCAGAGTTACTCGGTTTTGAAGCCGTTTCTGAAAACTCGCTCGATGCAGTATCTGATCGCGACTTCGGTATTGAATTCAATGCTGCGGCTTCTCTGATCATGATGCACTTATCACGCATGTCAGAAGAACTGATTCTGTGGACGTCTGCACAGTTTAAATTTGTAAATATTCCAGACCGTTTCTGTACTGGCTCTTCAATCATGCCACAAAAGAAAAATCCAGATGTTCCAGAGTTAGTTCGCGGTAAAACAGGCCGTGTCTATGGCGACCTGATGAGCTTGTTAACACTGATGAAAGGTCAACCGTTGGCGTATAACAAGGACAACCAAGAAGACAAAGAACCGTTGTTTGATGCAATTGATACCGTGCGTGGCTCGCTCATGGCTTTTGCAGACATGATTCCTGCTTTGGTTCCAAACATTGAAATCATGCGTGAAGCAGCCCTGCGTGGTTTCTCAACCGCAACGGACTTGGCTGATTACCTTGTAAAAAATGGCGTAGCTTTCCGTGATGCACATGAAATTGTGGGTAAAGCCGTTGCTTTAGGTGTACAAGAATCAAAAGATCTTTCTGAATTAACTTTAGAACAACTTCAACAGTTCTCTGACTTAATTCAAGCGGATGTATTTGAAAAAGCACTAACCCTTGAAGCGTCAGTCAATGCACGTAACCACATTGGTGGAACTGCACCTGCGCAAGTAGAAGCTGCCATTGAACGTGCCCATGCGCGTTTAGAAAAACTTTATGCTCAATAAGGACGTCTAGATATGACTCGACAAGTTTTTTGCCGTAAATATCAAACAGAAATGGAAGGTTTAGACTTTGCACCTTTCCCTGGCGCAAAAGGCCAAGAACTTTTTGAAAGCATCTCCAAGCAGGCTTGGGGAGAATGGTTAAAGCACCAAACCACTTTAATCAATGAAAAACGCCTAAATGTGTTTGAACCTGATGCGAAAAAGTTTCTTGAAGAACAACGTGAGAAGTTCTTTAACAATGATGAAAGCTTAGAAAAAGCAGAAGGCTTAAAGCCTGAGGCGTGATAAAGCGGAGCACTGCTCCGCCACGCCGCAAGACAAGCGAAGCACGTAGTTTCAAATATCATGAAAGAGTCTGTAAAAGGACTCTTTTTTATTTCCACGCCGGTTTACCAAATCAATTTCTAAAATAAAAAAAGAAGATAGATGACATGTTGATGACTCAATTACGCTATAAAGCAGTTATTTGTATCCAAATAATTAAGTGTAAACATAGCGCTACACAACCATTGCAAAACTCAACATTACACTACAAGAACCTACATGACGCAGAAAAACATCTTTCCTATAATGGCATTCAAGCATAGAGGGAAACCTCTTATCGATAACGATAAATATCCCCAATTTTAGTCTCAGATTTCCCCCAAAGTCTGAGATTTTTTTTATCTAAAAATTAAGCAACCATTAAAAAGCACAACCGAAGTTGTGCTTGAAAAATAAGATACGCTTTTTTATTTTTGGATATGTTTTTCAACTTCTTCAAAACTGGTATGACGCACATCCAAACCTTTCACCATGTAAATCACTTGCTCAGAAATGTTACGCGCATGATCGCCAATACGCTCTAATGAACGTAATACCCACATCACATTAATCACACGCGCAATATGACGCGGGTCTTCAATCATATAAGTCATCAAAGTACGCGTTGCAGATTGATATTCACGGTCAATATCAGCATCAGCCATCATCACACGTAGCGCTTGTTCTGCATCTAAACGTGCAAAAGCGTCTAGGGCATCATGAATCATGACACGGACTTGGTTACCAATATGACGCGTTTCCATATAACCGCGAGGGGATTCACCGTCTTCACATAAGCTTTGCGCAATACGAGCAATTTTCGCCGCTTCATCACCAATACGCTCTAGGTCGGTATTAGCTTTCGACATCGCAATCACCATACGCAAATCAATTGCAGCAGGATGACGACGCGCCAGAATCAACGTCAAAGCTTCATCAATTTCACGTTCGAGCTGATTCACCGCATTATCTTTAAACTGAACATCGACCGCTAAGTTGGCATCGGTGTCGAGTAGCGCATGAATTGCATTTGCCACTTGTTGCTCTACCAAACCACCCATGGTCATAAATTTGGTGTTCACATCCTGCAAATCTTCGTTGAATTGCGAAGAAATGTGATGGTTTAAAACAGGACTATTTGGCAAAGGACGTACTCCACAGCAACATCATGAGGGACTAAAGATTGAGCGATATTAAAGCATATCAATTATGAAGATTTGATGACAACGCCCATTTTATAAGCGTGCTTTGTCCACCAACCATGCATTCATTTCTTGAATATCTTGTTCAGTCAACTTACCCACAGATGCCTTTAAATGCAAGACATTGATCAGGTAGTCATACTTGGCATTGACATAGTCTTGCTTGGCCGAAAAGGCATTGCGCTGTGCCAGTAAAACATCGACCATGGTTTTTAAGCCTTCTTGATACTGCGCTTGTGAGGCACGAGAGACGAGGCTGGATGACTCCATGGCAGCTTTACGTGCTTGCAACTTGGCTTGGTCTGTTTCCACTTGTAAATAAGACTTTTTCACCTCTGTATTGGCTTTACGGATAGCTGCATCCAGTTCGGCTTCAGATTTTTTAACGTTGACAGCGGCTTTTTGAATCGACTTCTTGGTTCGTCCACCGGTATAGACATTCCAATTCATCTCAATACCAATCTGATCAAAGTTGCCTTTGGTCGACATAATATTCTCAGGAGTTTGCTCACTATAACCATAGCTTCCCACAGCTTCAATTTGCGGATAGAAAGCAGCTTGTTCAACCCGTTTTTGATCTTCAGCATAGCGCTGCTGTAAGCGTGCCTGCTGAATGCCTAAGTTCTGTGCGAGAGCCAAATTAGTCCATGCCGAAAGCTCTCCTGGATAAGGCTTTTGAAACTGAAAGTCTTCTCGCAACACTGCCAAGTTTTCTTGATAAGGCCCAATCATTTGCGCCAGTTGTTCCTGCGCCAAGACCAGTTGTACATGCGTCGCAATGCGGTTTGCTTTTGCGCTTTGGTACTGTGCATTGGCTTCACTCACATCACTTTTTGCCACCAAGCCCTCTCTGAGTTTGGCATTCATCATATTCAGTTGCTCAAGTAGAGCCTGTTCTTCTTGTAAATTGGCTGCGGTTAAACTTTGTTGGCGCAGTACATTAAAATAGGCTTCCGTCACGTCTAAAATGTGTTGCTGCCGCTGTAGCTGTAAATTGACTTCACTTAAACTGAGGGAGGTCTTGACTTGTTTCAATCCTTCCCACGCATCCCAACGAAAAAGGGGTTGGCGCGCCGTAATCGCCACTTGTTTGGTGGTGGTCGTATCGGGCATGGAAAGAACCGAACTCACCTGCCCAATGGGTTGATTTTTTCGAGTCACATTACCAGACAGACTAATGGTAGGTAGTAAGTTACCTTGAGCAATGCCTAAATTGAGTTGATCGGCTTCATATTGGAGTAAATTGGCTTGCCAGTTAGGATCATTGACTTTGGCGCGTTGTAACGCGTCGACCAAATCCAAGGCATGACTCCACGGCGCGAAAAACAACACACAGCTGGCAAGGACACATTTAATCTTCATTGTTTTCAGTCCACCTTTTCGCCTCACTGGCCTCGTTCTGAGCAACGCTATACTAAAACGAGTTGTCATTATTTTCGTATATTTTTTATTGCACTGGTTACAATAGCGCGCACTAATCTGTTCATTATGAAGTAAATATTAAATAGTGTCATAGCCCGTTCAACAAACTCATTCACAATACTACACATTAAAAATTCCATTCCCCCTATAAAATGAAGCACGGAGAAAAGGAGTTTCTCTACTGTGTTGTCGCTGAACTGAGTTTTTTGATCGAGTCGCTGTGAATCATTCTTCTTTATTTTCGCTTAAACCTTACGCACTGATTTTTATGTGCGCGCTGTTGGCTGCCTGTCAGAAACCTGAACCTGTCAGCTTTCAAGAGCCTGCACAAATAGAAGCGTCTTCGACTCAAACCTTGGACTTAACCGACTTGTGCCAAAAAATTGACAAAAACATGTCGGAAATAGATGCACAGCGTACTACTTTTGCTTTAGAGCAAATCAATCAAGATCTTAAGTTGTGTTTACCTTTGCTCGGTTTTCAACAACAAAAGCATTTATTGAGCTTATCCAATAAAATGTACTATGACTTTTTGTCGGTTGAACGTACGCCACAACAGCAGCGCGCTTTTGAAAGCTATGCCCTAGAAATGGCGCAACATCCGACCATTCAACAAAGTCTTTTTGAGCAACTCACCATTCGCGACCAATACCTCATCAAACACCAAGGGCAGTCTTATGTCGAGCTGTTTGATGCAGGCGAAGGACAAGTGCATTACCGCCGTAGCCCTGAATATTTAGCCAAAATTTTTGCGCCTTATCTACCTGTCGCAGAGCAAGAGTTTATTGAACATCTGGCAACACAGAATCAATATCCTGCTGTGATTGGAGGTCAGGTGAAAATTGATGCCAAAGAAATTGCGGATCGTGCGCTGTACTGGGAAAGCTATTTACAGCAATATCCAAAAAGTAGCTACCACCAAGATGCACGTCATCTGTTGAACCTATACAGCACCCTCTTGTTTATCGGACTGGATACTCAACGCGTTTACGACGGCTATACCGTGCAAAGCAACTATTTGGAAGAAATTGAGCGTCTTGCCGCATTAAAAAATTCAATTGTGACGGATCAAGCGCGCTTATTTTTAAAGTTTGTGGCACTCAGCCCTGAACAAAGAGCAGCGCAAATCATCTTGCCTGCTTCCGCTCATGTGCAGCGCCTCGGTGCAGATCAACTATTACAAAGACAATTGGCGCACTTTATTCAACTGCGTATGGTCCAACCCGATCAAGGCAAAGACTGCTTAAGCGATGCCATTTGCTTAGAACGTTGAACAGATCTCCTTTCACACTTTGAATAAAAAGGTCGCTGTTTTTAACAACAGTGCATGTTAAGATGATGCATCGCTTGACGGAGCGCGAGTAATTGCTCGCTGAGATCAGCTAAGACTTTTCAATAAAGTTTTGAAGCTGAGTACCGTTGAACCTGATCAGGTTAAGACCTGCGTAGGAATCAAGCCATCTAAAAACTGAACGCCTTTCATTGAACTGTTTCCAGTAGAAATACATCCGTTGCATTTGTACCCGCAAATCAACAACACACAGAAATAGCTTCAATTGCCATCGTTTTTGGTCGTGCTTGATTCGTTGATGTCATTCATAAGGATCATTGCAATGAACCAGTTAACGAATCTTTCCGCTGAAATTTCAGCACAACATGAACAAGATGCCAAAGATCTCACCCGTACCTTGCCTGCCTCTAAAAAAGTCTATATCCAAGGTTCGCGCCCAGACATTCAAGTTCCCATGCGTGAGATTGAACTAACCGAAACCCCAACAGGCTTAGGCGGTGAGTACAATCCACCAGTGATGGTGTATGACACCTCGGGCGTGTATACCGATACCAATGTCAGTATTGATCTGAACAAAGGTCTACCGAATGTCCGTGAAAGCTGGATTGAAGAGCGCAACGATACCGAAATGTTAGACAGCCTCAGTTCAAGCTTTGGCCAAGAACGTTTACGCGATATTCGTACCGCTGATATTCGCTTTGCGCATATTCAGAAACCACGTCGTGCCAAAGCAGGCCTCAATGTCACGCAGATGCATTATGCCAAACAAGGCATCATTACTCCTGAAATGGAATACATCGCCATTCGTGAAAATCAGCGTCAACGTGAAGGAGTCGATGCACGTCAGCACGCGGGGCAAAACTTTGGTGCGCATAACTTGATGGAAATCACGCCTGAGTTTGTACGTAAAGAAGTGGCTGAAGGGCGTGCGATTATCCCTGCCAATATTAACCACCCTGAAATTGAACCCATGATCATTGGCCGAAACTTCTTGGTGAAAATCAATGCCAATATTGGTAACTCGGCTCTCGGCTCTTCAATCGATGAAGAAGTCGCAAAAATGACGTGGGCAACTCGTTGGGGTGCAGACACCATCATGGACCTCTCCACAGGGAAGAACATCCATGAAACCCGAGAATGGATTATCCGTAACTCACCTGTTCCGATTGGTACCGTACCGATCTATCAAGCTTTAGAAAAAGTTGATGGGGTGGCGGAAGACCTGACATGGGAAATCTTCAAAGACACGCTGATTGAACAAGCGGAGCAAGGCGTAGATTATTTCACCATCCATGCAGGCGTCTTATTACGTTATGTTCCAATGACGGCGAATCGCCTCACTGGTATTGTGTCTCGTGGTGGTTCGATCATGGCGCAGTGGTGTTTGGCCCATCATCAAGAAAACTTCCTCTATACACATTTCGATGAAATCTGCGAAATCATGAAAGCCTATGATGTGTCATTCAGCCTCGGCGATGGCCTGCGTCCGGGATGTATCCAAGATGCCAATGACGAAGCACAGTTCTCTGAATTACGCACTTTAGGCGAACTCACCCATCGCGCATGGAAACATGATGTGCAAGTGATGATTGAAGGTCCGGGGCATGTGCCTATGCATATGATCAAAGAAAATATGGATCTACAACTTGAAGTCTGCCAAGAAGCACCCTTCTACACGTTAGGACCATTGACCACCGATATTGCCCCAGGTTATGACCATATTACTTCTGCGATTGGTGCGGCGATGATTGGTTGGTATGGGACTGCCATGCTGTGTTATGTCACGCCTAAAGAGCATTTGGGTCTGCCGAACAAGAAAGACGTCAAAGATGGCATCATCACCTATAAAATTGCAGCGCATGCGGCAGATTTGGCCAAAGGTCATCCGGGTGCGCAAGTCCGTGACAATGCCCTGTCTAAAGCACGTTTTGAATTCCGCTGGGAAGATCAGTTTAATCTCAGTCTTGATCCAGACACAGCGCGTAGCATGCATGATGAAACCATGCCGAAGGAAGCGCACAAGTCTGCGCACTTCTGTTCAATGTGTGGTCCCAAGTTTTGCTCGATGAAAATCACCCAAAACGTGCGTGATTATGCACAAAACCAGCAAAACGCTACGCTGAATAAAATTCAGCAAGAAGAGGTCGAAAACGGTCTCGATAGCATGAAAAAACAATTCCATGCAACCGGACAAAACTTGTACCAAAAAGTGTAAGTTGATAAAAAACCTTTTGTAATCATGTGATTCTCAGTTAGGATGAAATGATAAATTTCATCCTGATTGCGCTTTATGAACATAATTAAGCAAGCTACATATCACCGTGAAGATGTCCAAATTGTAGACAGAGCCTTTGTTTTTCAGGGTTTTGTTCAAGTAGAAAAAGTAAATTTACGTCATCGCCTGTTTAATCAAACTGAGTACACCGCTGTGATTTCACGTGAGCTCATTCAGCGCCCTGAAGCTGCTGGTGTGTTAATTTATGATGATGCACAACAAAAATTTGCTTTGATTGAACAATTTCGTATTGGTGCTATGGATGATCAAGATTCAGCTTGGCAGCTGGAGATTATTGCAGGAGTACTCGATGGTGATGAATCACCAGAAAGCTGTATTCGCCGTGAAGCATTAGAAGAATCAGGCTGTCAGATTGAAGACTTACAACACCTGTTTAGCTTTTATCCTTCTGCAGGTGCCTGTGCGGAACTGTTTCATCTGTATAGTGCTGCGGCCGATTTACCCGAACAAGGTGGTGTATTTGGTATGCCTGATGAAGGTGAAAATATTTTATTACACCTGATTGATTATGCGCAGATCGAGACATTACTTTCCAATGGTCGGCTCAGAAATGCGCCTGTCATAATGGCCTTGCAATGGCTACAACAACAGATTAAAACGACAAGGAATGTCTAAGGGGTCAGGCATGACTTTAAATAATGAGAAAAATTGGACCATTATCCAAATTTCAGATACGCACTTGATGGATCAAGATCATCTGGAGTTTGTACGTATGAATCCAGAGCAAAGCTTTCATCATGTGATGCAACATATTGTTGAGCGTCACCCACAGCTGAATGCCATCGTCCATACAGGTGACTTGGCACAAGTACCTGTGCCTCGAACCTATCAACGCTATTTAGACTTTATGCAGAGTTTAAAGACGCCGTTTTATCAGGTTCCGGGCAATCATGACAATGCCGAACACTTCCCTTTTCATCAGCAGCAAAACAAAGTTCATGTGATTCACTTTGGTCCTTGGAGCGTGGTTTTACTCAATAGTGCCGTCAAAGGTAAAATCGATGGCTGGGTCGATGAAGCACAATTGAACCAACTAGAACAGATCCTACAAGAATTTGCCCAGCAACACATTGTGATTGCCTGTCATCATCATCCTTTTGAAATGCAGTCAAAATGGATTGATCAACATAAACTCAAGAACACCCAAGACCTCACTGCGGTTCTTGCCAAATACCACAATGTCAAAATTGTGCTGTCGGGACATGTCCATCAAGAATCATGGCGTGAGTGGCATGGTATTCAGTTTTACTCGACGCCGTCTACCAGTATCCAATTTAAACCTTTAAGTGATCATTTCGCCTTAGATGAGCAGGCACCAGGCTATCGTATTTTACAATTAAACGCAGATGGCAGCCATGAAACCCACGTAGAACGTGTCTTACACGCACAGCAAAAAATAAATGTTGAAATTTCAGGTTATTAACTTTTCATTTTTATCGTTTTCAATTACCTTAGTTGCTCTTACGAAAAAGTGATCAATTTAATCCAAACATCAAAGACTATCAAAATACTTAAAAAGTCTATATGATGACGACCCCCGAGGGTTAATCTCCTCGAGGGTGGATAAAAACACTTGCATATCACCATATTTTTTGCGTATTAAAGATACGTATATGATGAGGATTGCCCTAAATGGCGAATGACAACCAAAATACTGTCTTAGACGAACAAACTGATGTTGTAGATGAAAAATCTACAAAACGTGTGCGCAAAACTAAGCCTAAAGCGACTGACGGTGGTTCTACTGCAAGCTTATTTGGTATTGAACCTTATCAGCCGAAAAAAAATGAAGAATACATGTCTGAAGGTCAGCTTGAGCACTTCCGCCAAATTTTGTTGGCATGGAAAGCAGAGTTGATGTCAGAAGTTGACCGCACACTCAACACCATGCAAGACGAAAACACCGCTTTGCCTGATGTGAATGACCGCGCGACACAAGAAGAAGAGTTTGCAATTGAATTACGTACACGCGACCGTGAACGTAAGCTCATCCGCAAAATCGAACAATCAATTGAAGCGATTAAAAACGATGACTATGGTTTCTGTGAAACCTGTGGCATCGAAATTGGTCTGCGCCGTTTAGAGGCTCGTCCAACTGCGACTTTATGTATTGACTGCAAAACACTGGCAGAAATCAAAGAGAAGCAAAATAACGGTTAATCATGTTATTCAATAACCCTCCCCCAACCCCTCCTTTACATAAGGAGGGGGACAACAGGATGGCTTATGTGGGCCGGTTTGCGCCATCGCCAACCGGCCCTTTGCATTTTGGTTCACTCATCACAGCCGTTGCCAGTTATTGCGAAGCTAAAGCACATCAAGGCACATGGTTGATTCGTATCGAAGATACCGATATCCCGCGTATTTACCCTGGCAGTGAAAGCCACATCTTACGTTGTATCGAGGCTTTCGGCTTTCAGCCCGATGCGGAGATCATTTTCCAAAAAGATCGTCTCGACCTATATGAAGACGTGATTCAACAACTGCATCAACTCAAACTTGTCTATGCCTGTCAGTGCACCCGCAAAATGCTCGGTTCTAACCACATTTATGCAGGTACCTGCCGTGACCTTGCTCTGCCTTTTGAGCAACAAGCCATTCGCGTCAAAGTGGAAGATGTCGAGATTTGTTTTGATGATGCTCTGCAAGGCAGACACTGCTCACAACTGGCACATGAGCTCGGTGACTTTGTACTGAAACGCCGCGATGGCATTATCAACTATCAATTAGCTGTAGTGGTAGATGACTATCTACAGGGCATCACCCATGTGGTCCGTGGTGCAGATCTATTGGATAATACCGAGCGACAAATTTATTTAGGTCAGCTGCTAGATTACCCACGTCTTAGCTATATGCACCTGCCTTTAGCCATGAATGATCAAGGGCAAAAATTGTCTAAACAAAATATGGCACAAGCGCTGGATCTTAACCAAGCACCAGCTCTACTCGCTCAAGCAATACGCGCTCTAAATCAGCCAGTTGTCGAACTAGACCATCCTAAACGAATGTTGCAACAAGCCATTGCACAATGGGATGTTTCACTGATTCCGCACCTTACTACCCTGCACGGTATCTATTTATAGCAAAACCATCGCGGCAGAAACTCAACACTACGCATAGCGCGCAACGTTTCAATTGAAGAAAATTCAAAAATTAGATTATTACAGTCACATTCATCATGAAAGAATGATGCATAAATACGCAGATGAGAAACACAATTTAGGAAGGGCTCAAACGCTATCCGCATAACGAAAAGTGAGTTTCGTCTGCAGATAGCGTGATGAAAGAACAACCGGCTTAGAAGCTGGATTCTTCTTTGGTTGGATTGGCACTTTGTGTTGTTGCATCAATTTTCAAAATCAAACTGATCATCACTGCGCACATAATCAGTGATGAACCACCATAACTAATGAAAGGTAGGGTCAAACCTTTGGTTGGCAGCATGCCCATATTCATACCTGCGTTTACTAAAATTTGCAGTAAGAAAATAATCGATACCCCATATGCCAAATAACCCGCACGCAGGTACTGATTCTTCAAGGCACGATGACCCACTTTGATACAGCACAGCAACATGGTAAAGGACAGAATTAAGACAGTAGTGATCCCGAAAAAGCCAAACTCTTCGCCTAAAATGGCCAACATGAAGTCGGTATGCGCTTCAGGCAAGTAGGCCATTTTCTGTACACTGTGGCCAAGCCCTACACCAAACCATTCACCACGCCCAAAAGCCATTAAGGCATTGGAAAGCTGGTAACCAGTACCTAGCGGATCTTCCCAAGGGTTTGAGAAAGACATTAGACGTTCAAAACGGTAAGGCTCAAATACAATCAGAAAGACAAAGGCCGCAAAGATTGCACCAAAAGCCATACCAAACTGAATCAGCGGCGCGCCAGCAAGGAAGAAGATACCGAGCATCATCAAACTAATCACTACGGTTGCACCCAAGTCGGGCTCCGCGATAATCAAACCCACCGTCAAAAGCATAATAATACCGAGACGGATCAAACCTTTGATATTGTTTCGTACTTCTTCGGCACGGCGTACCACATAGTCCGCTGTGAAAATGGCCATCATCACTTTGGCAACCTCAGAAGCCTGCAAGGTAAAGCCCGCAACACGAATCCAGCGGGTTGAACCATTGACCTCCGTACCGACAACCAATACGGCAGCCAGCAGTAAGATGGTCAAGATCCACAGTGGGAAGGTGTTATTGAACCAAACATTGAGCGGAACTCGGTATACCGCATAGGCCAAAACGCCCGCCACCGCGATTGAAATCCCGTGACGAAGGACATAGTGAAATGAATTCTCATGAAGGCGTTCAGCATAAGGCATCGACGCAGATGCGACCATGATCGACCCTAAACACAACAACGCAACGACGCAGAAGATTAACACATTACGTGGTGTCACTTCGCTAGGTATACGCGGCGCCCAACGGCTATAAAACTGATTCATTTTATTGATCGTTGTCTGAGCAAACTCAGCCATCTCAATTTCCTTATTATTTTTAGTGGAGTTTTTGCACACAAGCGACAAACTGATGTCCACGCTGTGGGTAACCACTGAACATATCAAAACTTGCACATGCAGGTGACAATAACACGACATCATGGGCTTGGGTATGGGCTTGGCAAAGTGCAACCGCCTGCTCTAAAGTCTCAGCATGCAGTAAAGTCGTCGTTCCATCCACGGCTTTTTCAATCAACGCCGCATCTTCACCAATCAATACCGCCACTTTCACGTATTTGCTCAAAGCCTCACGTAAAGCGCTAAAGTCTTGCCCTTTGCCTTGACCACCTAAAATGATCGCGACTTTGCCGCCTTTGGCCGCAATTGCTGCACCTAAGCCATCAATTGCAGCTAAAGTTGCGCCGACATTGGTTCCTTTAGAGTCATTATAGTAACGGACACCCTCAACGTCTTTCACAAACTCACAGCGATGCTCTAAGCCTTTAAAGCTTTTCAGCGTTTCCAACATCGACTCAAGCGGAAGATTAATCGCTTCACCCAAAGCTAAACAGGCTAAAGCATTGGCAACATTGTGTGTACCTTGAATATACATCTCTGCACTATTCAATAACCGTGTGCGGCCACGAGCCAACCAAATCGTACCATCATCATCTCTTAACACACCGTACTGATTCATATCAGGAGCATTTAAACCAAAGCTTTGCATTGGTGTAGCATCAGGTACCAAAGGACGAGTGAGCGAGTCATCACGGTTATGAACAACTTTTTTCACACCTTGGAAAATACGATGCTTCGCGGTGTGATAACCCATCATATCGCCATGACGGTCAAGATGGTCTTCACTCATATTCAGCACCACCGCAACCTCAGCCTGTAAATTTGATGTGGTTTCTAACTGGAAGCTGGATAACTCCAAAATATATAGGTCTGGATCATCCTTGGTTAAGTCTAAAGCTGGACGGCCAAGATTGCCTCCCACCGCGACTTTCACACCTGCATGTTCAGCCATCAGACCAATTAAGGTCGTCACGGTACTTTTTGCATTCGACCCAGTAATGGCCATAATTGGCTTATCTGTTGCACGGCGTAGGATTTGAATTTCACTCACCACGGGAATGCCTTTGGCAATCGCAGCTTGAATTTCAGGTAGTTTCGGATCGAGCCCAGGGCTAATAACGATTTCTTCAGCAGACAACAACAGTTCCGCGTCAAACTGACCAAAACTGGTTTGTACCTCTGCTGGAATTTGGTCATGACCAGGCGGGGTCGATCGGGAGTCCGTTACTGCAACGCGGTAGCCTTGGTTATGTAAAAAATTGACCGCTGCAACACCAGAAATGCCGAGCCCTGCAACGACCTTAAGTCCACCACGTTGTATTAACATTTTTGCCCCATGCTTGGTCTGAGATTTATCTGCGGAAATGTTAGCACTTTGCTGTTTTGAATGCTTTTTCTGTTTTGACTTTCCTGCACTTTTTTTGTGTCAGTGCGTAAAAAAGCCGTCCCTCTTGGACGGCTTTTTTATTTGTGAGCAAAAATCGTTTTATTTCCACTTCACCGCCTGAACTTCAGGCTTTTTCGCATTGCTGTCTTCTGTTGCTGGGCAGGCACAGTTTCCGCCACACCCGCCAACCATTGACGGCTTTAACCACGTTGCTAAACGTGTCCAACCACGAGCCTCACACAGTGCGGACAAGGACATGAAAACTGAACCCGATGTCTTAGGAAATACTTTCTTAAATACCACCACTGCACTCCAGATCACTAGAGCAGCAACAATTAGAATTTCAATCATCTCAATCTCCTCGCCTATTTACGCCGATTAGCCCAAATAGTGCGTTGCAATTTGATAGGTCAGGAATGACATGAAATAAGCCAAACCAAACAAGTAAATGGTCATAAAACTCACGGTTTTCCATGAACCTGTTTCACGTTTGACCGTCGCTAAAGTCGCCAAACAGTGCGGTGCATAAATAAACCACACCAATAAAGACAGACCAGTCGCTACCGACCAGCCGAGCTCACCGCCACTACTGATGAGTGAAGCCAAACCTTGTGACATGGCATCTTCATCAACAGCGGATAAGGCATATACCGTACCTAAAGCTGCCACCACGACTTCACGAGCAGCCATGGCTGGAATCAAGGCAATACAAATCTGCCAGTTGAAGCCCAGCGGTGCAAAAATTGGTTGCAGTAAATGACCGAGCATACCGGCAAATGAATAATCAATTTCAGGTAAAGTCGCGCCTTCAGGGGCTTGCGGGAAGGTACACAAGAACCACAGCAAAATAGACAAGGCGAAAATGATACCACCTACACGACGTAAGAAGATCTTGGCACGGTCAAGTAAACCAATCCAAATATTCTTCAAGTCAGGGAAACGATAGCTTGGTAACTCCATCATCAACATATGTTGTGACTTGTCTTTCTGGAAGAATTTCAGAACGAAAGATACACACAGTGCACTGACAATCCCGGCCATATATAAAGCAAACAACACTAAACCTTGCAGATTAAAAATCCCCCAAACAGTTTGTTCAGGAATAAAAGCAGCAATTAACAAGGCATATACAGGTAAACGTGCAGAACACGTCATTAACGGTGCTACAAAAATCGTAGTCAAACGGTCACGCGGATCACTAATGGTACGCGATGCCATGATGCCCGGAATTGCGCAGGCAAAGCTAGACAAGAGCGGAATAAAGGCACGCCCAGAAAGACCTGCTTTAAACATCAGCTTATCTAGCAAAAACGCGGCACGCGGTAAATAACCCGACTCTTCCAATACCAAGATAAAGAAGAACAAAATTAAAATCTGCGGCAAGAACACTACGACACCGCCCGCACCCGCAATAATCCCGTCTACCACCAAACTGTTAAGTAAAGGATGGCTAATAGACCCACCGATGGTTTCACCCAGCCAGCCAAAGAAGGTTTCAATCCCATCCATAAACGGCGCTGCCCAAGAAAAAACGGCTTGGAAGACAATAAACATCATTACCGCAAGGCTAACTAGACCCAAAACTGGATGTAGAAAAATTTTATCCAGAAAATCAGTTCGCTTGTCTTCTTCATCGACGTACTGCACGGCGTCATGTAATAAATTTTCTACTTTCTCATGTGCAGTGTCGCCTTTTAAGCCCGTCAACTCGGTATAAGGCACGGCATATTTGCCCTGCTCTAAAGCACTGAGCAAGCTTTCAATACCCGAATTACGCACCGCAACGGTTTCAACGATCGGTACACCCAAGCGCTCAGAAAGCTTTTGGGTATTGATTTGCATGCCACGGCGACGTGCTTCATCCATCATGTTTAAAACGATTAACATTGGACGGCCCAATGCAATCAGTTCAATCACTAAACCGAGGTGAAGTTTGAGGTTAGTTGCATCAACGATACATAAGAAAGCATCTTGCTGACCTTCTTCTGCAATTTTCCCCATCACCACGTCACGGGTAATCATTTCATCAGGGCTAGTCGCATCTAAGCTATACGTCCCTGGCAAATCCAGAACGCGAACTGCTTGACCGGAAGGAAGAGTAAATTGACCAACTTTACGCTCAACCGTAACACCCGCATAGTTACCTACTTTTTGGCGGGTTCCAGTGAGATGGTTAAATAACGAAGTTTTACCGCAGTTTGGATTACCTACAAGGGCAACACGCAAGGCATCACTCATCTAGGTGCTCCTTCGACTTGAATTTCAATTTTTTCAGCTTCAACTTTTCTTAAGGCGAAACGTGTAAAACCCACTTGGATTAAAATTGGATCGCCACCAAAAACACCTTTGGTAATCACCTGTACTTTTGTACCTGCGACAAAGCCTAATGTTTCAAGACGACTAGCCACCAAATCAGTCTGAGCTTCGCCATCCAAAGTATGATTCACTTTGTTAATGATGGCAGTTTGTTTGACTTTTAAATCAGATAAACGCACCGCATCCAACCCTTTAATATTTTGAACAGTATACAAACAAATGAGAATAATTACCAAATCAGATTCGATAATGATTCGCATCTGTTATAACACATCGACAAGCGAGAATGATTACACTACATTGAATAAAACCCCTATTCCTTGTTTTGTCTTTCCGTGATGATGTGCTTGAGAGCTTTATGTTAAATAAAAAACCGCGTGTGCCTGCGCCTGTTCAAATTCCAACTCAGCTCAGTTTTTTACACGGCTTTAAAGATTATCTCATTGCACAAACCGTCAGCCCACACACCCGGAATGCTTATCTCTCTGACTTATTGCAATGCAGCGAGTGTAGTCGGGTGAGCATGCCTGAATGGAGCAGTGACGATGTCGCCGATGTTCTGCTGACCCTCACCAAGCAAGGCAAAAGCCCGCGCTCCATTGCGCGCTGTCTGTCTGCTCTGCGTTCTTTTTTTAAGTTTCTACGGGAACAAAAACTGCGTTCAGACAACCCTGTCGCACTACATAAAACACCCAAAATTGGCCGTGCACTGCCTAAAGATTTGTCTGAGCAAGACGTGGATGCCTTAATTCAAGCTCCAGATATTGAAACTGCTCTCGGACTTCGTGATCGTGCCATGTTTGAAGTCTTATATGCCTGTGGATTGCGTGTATCTGAGCTCCTGAATCTACGCCTGGACTTAATCAATTTAAAACAAGGCTATTTAAGGATTACGGGTAAGGGCAATAAAGAACGCTTGGTACCTTTGGGACAAATCGCAGTGGAATGGGTCGAAAAATACTTAATTGAATCCCGTCCGCAATTATATAAATCTGCAACCGACTATCTGTTTTTAACTCAACATGGCGGCATTATGAGTCGGCAAAACTTTTGGTACGCCATTAAACGCTATGCCTTACAAGCAGGGATTCAGGCTGAACTGTCTCCACACACCTTAAGACATGCTTTTGCAACGCATTTACTCAATCACGGTGCCGACTTGCGTGTAGTACAAATGCTATTGGGACATAGTGATCTGTCCACGACACAAATTTACACCCATGTCGCACAAGTGCGTATGCAACAACTGCATGCCAGCCATCACCCAAGGGCTTAAGGTCTTGATCCTTCATAACTTAAAGCTGTTTTTAGCACGAAGACTACGAAGTATTACCGAGTCCTGGACTTTTTTTGCTATGCTTGGCGCTCTGTTTTTATAAAGTCAAAAGAAAAAGGGTTATCTATGTTATTTACCCGTAAACCATTGTTCATTGCCTGTGCCATTGCTTCAAGTGTTCTATTTACAGCATGTTCAAATAACACTGAAGAAAAAAAACAAGACTCTTTAACAGCAAGCGCGCCAGCCACAGGTGAAGCGTCGACTTTGACGGAACGCAATGCAAAGCAACGTTTAATTGACACTCTTCAAAAACATTTCAAAACAGCCAATATCAATGCCAAAATCATCGATATCAAAACCACTGAAGTGCCAAATTTATTTTGGGTCAATCTTGAAGGGATGAGCTCGGTTTATACCACGGCAGATGGTAAATATATTATCCAAGGTGATGTGATTCGCTTGGGCGATAAAACCCTCCACAACGTCAGCGACAACCTGCAAGCTGAAGCCAACAAAAAGCTTCTAGCTGGACTCAAAACTGAAGATCTGCTGGTTTATAAAGCCAAAGGTAAGACCAAACATGTGGTTTATGTCTTTACCGATGCCAGCTGCCCTTACTGCCATAAACTGCACGAACACATCCCTGAAATCACAGCTCAAGGCATTGAGGTGCGTTACATTGCATGGCCACGTGGCGAACAGTTCATGCCAGCCATGGAAAGTGTGTGGTGTAGCGCAGACCGTCAAACTGCCTTTGATCAAGCGATTTCAGGTGCTCAACTTCCACCGGCGACCTGTAAAAATCCAGTGCGAGATCAATACCAGTTGGGTCTGAACATGGGCGTAAATGGGACACCTGCGATCTACAATGAAGATGGTGAATATCTCGGTGGTTATTTGGCCCCAAGTGAATTATTAAATCGCCTTAAATAACTAATTTTTATTTGTTATTTAACTAATATTTATAGTTGAACATAAAATGATTTCTTTCCTAGAGTCTCACAGTTTTTTTAGCTATGATCTAGGCTTGGTTCAATATATATAAGTAAATTGGAGTGTGACGTGAAACCAGTTCGTCTGGCAATCCTCGGTCTTGGTACTGTGGGTGGTGGTGCCCTTAAACTACTAAATGAAAATGCTGCTGAGATTAAACGTCGCACCGGTCGTGAAATTCAAATTACCTATGTCGGCACACGCCGCCCTCGTCCAGACTTAAACTTAGGCGATGAGGTCAAGCAAAGTGCTGACTTACTCGACATTGTGCGTCAGCCTGATGTCGATGTTGTGGTTGAAGTCATGGGTGGCATCCACCCTGCATATGAAGTGATTAAAGAAGCCATTTTACATGGTAAACAAGTGGTCACCGCGAACAAAGCTTTACTTGCTGAACATGGTAATGAGCTGTTCAAACTGGCGGATGACAATGCCGTGCAAATCGCCTATGAAGCTGCGGTTGCAGGAGGCATTCCCATCATTAAAGTGATGCGCGAAGGCCTAGCAGCAAACAAGATTAATTGGTTAGCAGGTATCATCAATGGTACAGGTAACTTTATTCTGACTGAAATGCGTGAAAAAGGTCGTGCCTTTGCCGATGTGCTCAAAGAAGCACAAGAGCTGGGTTATGCCGAAGCTGATCCAACTTTTGATGTCGAAGGCATTGATGCTGCACATAAACTCACGATTTTAGCATCGTGTGCTTTTGGTATTCCGCTACAGTTTGACAAAGTCTATACCGAAGGCATCAGTAAAATCACAGCACAAGATGTGAAATATGCTGAAGAGCTGGGTTTCCGTATTAAGCACTTGGGAATTGCGCGACGCGCAGCGAATGGCATCGAACTTCGAGTTCACCCAACCTTGATCCCTGCGGAAGAACTGATTGCCAATGTCAACGGTGTTAAAAATGCTGTCTTGGTACAAGCCCATGCTGTCGGCCCAACCTTATACTATGGCGCAGGCGCAGGCGCAGGCCCAACGGCTTCTGCGGTTGTTGCAGATGTCATTGATATCGTCCGTGATATCTCGTATACCGAAGATGGTGCTGGAACGATTCCACAATTGGCCTTCGAAGCACTGACCAATGTGCCCATTTTAAGCCGTGAAGAAATGACTACAGGTTATTACATTCGGATTAATGCAGAAGATCAAACTGGCGTCTTGGCCGATGTAACCACGATTCTGAGCCGTGCAGGCATCAGTATCGATGCCATCATGCAACAACCACGCTTAAAAGACCTTATTCCAATCGTGATTTTGACTGATCCAGTCGTTGAATCAAAAATGGACGAGGCACTTGCTCAAATTCAAGCCTTACCCGTCATTCATGGCGAAATCGTGCGAATTCGTTTAGAATCGCTTGATAATTAATCGGGTTGAGGAAAAGAACGCTCTTCTCTTCCTCTCCAAGCTCTACACACAATTGGAACATCATCATGTCGAATGCCAATCGTTATACTGGTTTAGTTGACCGTTATCGCGACCGTTTACCAGTGTCTGCAACTACTCGCGCTATTTCTTTGGGTGAAGGTAATACGCCACTGATTAAACTCGAGAACATTCCACGTTTAATTGGCAAAAATGTTGAAATTTATGTGAAGTACGAGGGCTTAAACCCGACTGGTTCATTTAAAGACCGTGGTATGACCATGGCGGTTACTAAAGCCGTTGAAGAAGGCTCAAAAGCGATTATTTGTGCCTCTACAGGTAATACATCAGCTGCTGCTGCGGCTTATGCAGCGCGTGCTGGCATCAAAGCATTCGTTTTAATCCCAGAAGGCAAAATTGCCATGGGTAAAATGGCGCAAGCAATGATGTATGGTGCCATCACCATGCAAATCCGCGGTAACTTTGATGACGGCATGCGTCTGGTTAAAGAAATTGCCGACAAAGCCCCAGTGACCATCGTAAACTCAATCAACCCATACCGTTTGCAAGGTCAAAAAACCATTGCTTATGAAATCGTCGATGAGTTAGGTCGTGCACCAGATTACCACTGCCTACCAGTAGGTAACGCAGGAAACATTACTGCACACTGGATGGGTTATACCGAAGCAGTTGCCAATCAACCTGCAGATCAATTTGAGCAAGTGATTTACAATGCTGAAACAGATCAATTCACAGGTCCAAAACCTGAAGGCTTACCAACTATGGTTGGTTACCAAGCAGCAGGTGCTGCACCTTTCTTACGTGGTGCACCCGTTGAAAACCCTGAAACAGTTGCAACAGCAATTCGTATTGGTAACCCACAAAGCTGGAACCATGCGAAAGCAGTGGTTCGTGACTCTCAAGGTTGGTTTGATGAACTGACTGATGCAGAAATTTTAGAAGCACAGCGTTTACTTTCAATGTATGAAGGTGTCTTTGTAGAACCTGCTTCTGCAGCATCTATTGGCGGCGCAATCCGTGACATCAAAGCCGGTAAAATTGCAGAAGGTTCTGTGATTGTCTGTACCGTGACAGGTAATGGTCTAAAAGACCCAGATACTGCGATCAAACAGTGTTCTGATGCGGTCATGCTGTCAATCGATGCAACTTTAGAACAAGTTCGCGATTCAATTCTTTCAAACATGTAATTGAGAGAAGACAAAAAAGCCCTGCATATGCAGGGCTTTTTTATGACTCAATTTTTGTTGTTGAGTGAACAAAAACAAAGTCGGGTTAAATACGTTTTGGTAATTGGCTTGCCCAGTTCATTAGGCGCGTTGCATCATTGGTACGTGCTGCAGAGGAGTCCGCGCCCAATAATACCACTACTGCTGGACGGTTATTTAAAGTGGTATGCATCACCACACAACGACCGGCTTCATTAATGAAACCTGTTTTTGAAATATTAATATTCCAGCCACCGTTACGAACTAAGGCATTGGTATTATTTGATTTTAAGACGCGGTAACCCAAGTTAAAATCATAGCTTGCTGTGGTTGAGAACTGACGAATCAGACCATATTGTGATGCGGCATTGACTAAAATACCCAAGTCACGTGCTGAAGCGACATTACCTGGATGTAAACCTGTAGATTCCATATAATGGGTTGAAGTCATACCCAAGGATTTTGCTTTGGCATTCATCGCCGAAACAAAGGCTGAGCGACCACCCGGATACGTCCGTGCAAGCGCTGATGCTGCTGGGTTTTCTGACTTCATTAATGCAAATAACAATGCTTCTGCACGGTTCATACTGTCCCCTGCACGCAGTGACGAGCTTGAACTTTTACAACCCGAACAGGAAAAGTCCGCTTGCTGTAAAGTAATGTTTTCAGACATATTTAAACGCGCATCTGAAATCACCACCGCCGTCATCAGCTTAGTAATCGAAGCAATTGGCAGCGCGGTATTACTGTTTTTACTGTACAGCACTTCACCTGTATTGCCATCCATCACCAGTGCTGCACGAGCATTCACACTGGGTTGGTTGGAATATTTCGAGGTATCGAAAATTTGTACCGTTTTTGAGGTACTGTTGTTCGTCACCACACCATTGGAACTGCGAATACTAGTGGTGACTTTTGTTGAACCCTGAGGAGCGTACTCTTCAGGATCTTCCATGAGATCATCATTCAGAAACTGTTCTGCATCTGCTGCAGACCAGCTCATGCTTGCTTGGCTAGGGCCCGAGCCCGGGTTCATCACCAAGTCTGCAAAGCTATGGGTACTGACCGTCGTTGCAATCGACCATCCCAATAGATGCATTAAAAATTTATTTGATTTTTTCACTTTTCTTCACTCAACTTCATAACCCATAAGATACATTTGCGTATTCACGCCAATATGCCTTACATTTGTACACAATGCGAACAGCATTGACGTCGACAGCGTGCATATCTTTTCAAATAAGCCTAAGAATAGGATTGCTAATTTTGTCGTTTCATTGCAAGCTTATTTTGCTTTATGTAACAAAAAATATGGTTTTTATAGTGAGGAAGAGCTAGGTGATCACAGTTTTAGTGGTAGATGACCATGAGTTAGTACGTACAGGGATTTGTCGAATGCTCGAGGACCATGCCGATGTTCAAGTTATTGGCCAAGCTGAATCTGGTGAAGAAGCAATTAACCTCGTCCGTCAACATCACCCAAATGTGGTTCTATTAGATGTCAACATGCCAGGTATTGGTGGAGTTGAAACCACACGCCGCTTACTACAAACCGCACCCGAAACCAAAGTACTGGCGGTCAGTGGTCTAGCTGAAGAACCTTATCCTTCCCTGTTACTCAAAGCTGGCGCCAAAGGCTACATTACCAAAGGTGCACCTGTGACCGAAATGGTACGCGCCATTAATAAAGTGATGCAAGGCGGCAAATATTTCAGCGCTGATATTGCTGAACAACTGGCTAGTTCTTATCTATCGGATACACAAACCTCGCCTTTTGATGCTCTGTCTGAACGTGAAATGCAGGTGGCGATGATGGTCGTGAATTGCATTAGTGCACAGGAAATTTCTGACAAGCTTTTTGTGAGCGTAAAAACGGTCAATACTTACCGTTACCGAATTTTTGAAAAGCTCAACATTGACAGTGATGTTAAGCTGACTCACCTTGCTATTCGTTATGGCTTAATCAAACCCTGATGCAAGCTGACTAACACCCGCATGCTGCAATACTCAACCAATATTCAGTTAAATCAATACCGTTTAGGTGTTTGGTATGCGTCTTATCGACTGTTTATTGGTTGTTGTTTGTTGTTGGTTTATCTGCTGACCTATGAGCAGTTGTTTTCGAATTATCAATATCCAGTATTGTATCGTTCTGTCCTGATTGGCTTTATTTTTATCAGTGCCTTTCAGCTATTGAGCCTCAAGCATGTGCGCAAGCGCATATCACTTCAGCTCACCTTGTTGTTTATTGTCGATGTCATTAGCCTCAGTTTACTCACTTTCGCAACCGATGGTCCGAACTTACAGTTAAGTTTATTGTTTGTGATCACGATCTTTGCCTCTTGTGTATTGGTCGATAAACAAAAAGCGCTCATCATTACCTTGATTGCTGTAATTACACTGGTTTATCAACATTTTATTGGAACGCTATTTTCAATTAGTTCACTGAATACCATTGGCAACAGCGCCGTGCTCGCCTTTTTGTTCTTTGTAGTTTATGGGTCTGGACAAATTGCAGTCCGACGTTTTCAAGTGCTTGAAAATTTGAACTTCTATCAATCCCAAGAACTGGACCAACTACAAAACATTAACCGTTATATTTTAGAGCAAACCGAGCTCGGCTATTTGGTGCTCGATGAAAACTGCCATATGGTACTCATTAATCCTGCCGCATGTACATTATTGGGCATCTCCCCAATTTATGCCTATGACAAATATCCTTTATATAAGGCACAGCCTGATTTATTTGAACTCCTCAAATTCGACCAGCTGAAGAATGGAGAAAAATTCCAATTTACATCTCAACTGAGCCGCTTTCAAATTCAGATCGAAATTCAAAAACTACAAGTCCCGAATCAGACACTGACTTTATTAGTCCTGCAAGATGCACAAAAAATTAATCAACGTGTACAACAACTCAAGCTGGCTGCACTGGGTCAACTTTCTGCGAGCATTGCACATGAAATTCGCAACCCACTAGCAGCCATCACGCAAGCCAATGAATTAATGCAAGTCAATGACCCACAACAAGAACTGTTGCATAACATGATTGCCAAACAAGCCTCAAGGATTGATAAAATTATTGGCGATACACTGAGCATGGCACGCAGTAAAGAAACCTATCCGACCTTAATTGATGTCGCCGCTTTTTTAGAAGATTTTATCGTTGAAGATTTGCCCGATGTCAAAGATCAAATTGATTACCGCATTTCCGATCAAACTCAGATTCAGTTTGATGAACAACAACTGAGACAAGTGCTGATCAACCTGATTCGAAATGCCATCCGGCATAATGCAACGGAAGCTGAACATATTCAAATTCGCGTCTATAGCTATAAAAACCTTGTTCACATTGAGGTTTGCGATTTTGGAGACGGGGTCACCAAACAGGATCAAAGTACCCTGTTTGAACCGTTTTTTAGTACCTCCATCAATGGAACTGGGTTAGGATTATATTTATCCCATAGTTTCTGCGAAGCCAACCAAGCTAAGCTATACTATGTAGAACAAAAAATAGGGGCATGCTTTCGGATTGAATGCCCCCGTATAAACAATGACGTGTAATTTTTGGGGTTAACCGTGGAAAAAAAACCACTTGTTTTATTGGTGGATGACGAACAAGACTTATGTACACTAATGCAAATGTCTTTAAGTCGGATGGGGATTGATACTCATATTGCCTATCGTTTACAAGAGGCGGTTCAAGCCCTGAAAACGCATCAATACGATGCCTGTCTAACCGATCTTAATTTACCCGATGGTAATGGACTGAGCTTGGTCGATTTTATTGCTCAAAATCATCCTAATTTGCCTGTTGCAGTACTGACTGCTTACGGCAATATGGATATTGCGATTGCAGCACTGAAAGCTGGTGCTTTTGATTTTGTCAGCAAACCGATCAACCAAAAACATTTAGAGCAACTTTTACAAAAAGCTTTTAATCAACCCATCAGTCAGCTGCATATCCAAGAAGATACGCTTGAACATCGTCTGCTGATTGGTCAGTCCCTTCCTATTCAGCAGCTACGCATCACCTTAAAGAAAATTGCACGCTCGCAAGCCCCTGTCTTTATTACTGGTGAATCGGGGACCGGCAAAGAAGTGGTGGCTAATCTGGTACATCGCCTGAGCAACCGTAATGAAGGGCCATTTATTGCCATTAACTGCGGTGCCATACCGACTGAACTGATGGAAAGTGAATTGTTTGGGCACCGTAAAGGTAGCTTTACAGGGGCGACTCAAGACAAACAAGGGCTGATTCTATCTGCACATGGCGGCAGTTTATTTTTAGATGAAATTGCCGAGTTACCGCTCACTATGCAGGTGAAACTACTACGTGCGGTACAAGAAAAACGCATTCGCCCAATTGGGAGTGACACCGAAATTGATGTCGATTTCCGTGTGATTAGTGCCAGTCATCAAGACTTAGAAGCACTGGTGCAACAAGGCAAGTTCCGTCAGGATTTATACTTCCGCATCCATGTCATGGACATTGTACTGCCAGCTCTACGTGAGCGTGGCAGTGACATTATTCTTTTGGCGCAACATTTCATTCACAAAATTTGCCAAGAATGGGACATCCCAGTCAAACCACTGAGTGAACGTGCACGTGAGTTTTTATTGGCCCAATATTATCCAGGTAATGTGCGTGAACTACGCAATATGATGGAACGTGCTATCACCTTAAGTGATGAAAGCAGTATCGACTTACCACACTTGCAAACAGCCCCACTGCGACCGATTGCTCAGACCAACTATACCAATGCCACGCAACAAGGTACTGTTGGCAATGATCAACTCAGTCATGTGCCTTCGTGTAAATTGCCCGAAGAGGGGTTAGAGCTGTATTTAGAAAAAATTGAAAAAGAAATTTTGATGAATGCGCTCAATCTCACTCATTGGAACAGAACACTAGCAGCTAAAAAGCTCGGTATGTCTTTCCGTTCTTTACGTTATCGCTTGAAGAAATTCGGGCTAGATGGCGAAGACGATTCCGTTTAAAGGCTTAACGACGGTTAATTAGAATCTCTGCCACATGTTCAACATAGCTTTCGTCTTTGAGTTCATGTGGCATCGGATACACTTGATTCGGTGCAATCCCCACCCCCTCAATCATTTGTCCACTTGGGGTGTAATAGTGTGACACGGTCATTTGTAAGGCGGCACCATTGGAAAGCGGAAACAGTTTTTGCACCACGCCTTTACCATAACTTTTTTCACCCATCACCCACGCCCGTCCATGCTCCTTCAACGCAGCGGTAAACACTTCAGCGGCCGATGCAGAACGGTCATTAATCAAAATGCCCACTTTTAAATTTTGAAACTCGAGGCTAGGTAAGGCCTGAAACTGCTGATCGCCCTCGGAACGACTTTTAGTCGAAACAATCACGCCTTGGTTTAAAAATAAATCGGCAGATTCAACTGCAGCAGACAACAGTCCTCCGGGATTATTTCTAAGGTCAATCAAGACCGCTTTTAAACGCGAAGACTGATGCTCTTCTATCAATTGCTGAATTTCATTGGCCGTGTCCTGCTGAAACACACGCACCTTAAGCACCAAAACTTGGTTATTCAACAATTGCGCCTGAATATCGGTTTCAACTTTTCGAGTTCTGACCACATTGATTGGTGTGGCGTTGGTTTTTAATTGTAGACTGACGGTACTGCCAATCGCCCCACTGAGTAAATCATTGACCTGTGACTGATTGAGCTTACGTAATTCTTGATCATCTATTTTAAAAACGGCATCAGCATTTCTTAAGCCCAGTTTGCTAGAATCTGAGTCAGGTTTTAATCCACGAATTTGCCATTGCTGTAAACGAGTATCAAAGCTTAAACCGAAATCGACTGAAGCCAAATCCCCTTCAGTATATTGCACCAGTTGCTTATATTCTTGAGGAGATAAATAGCGCGAATAGCGGTCTAAACCACTAACCAAGCCTTTAATGGCTTGTTGGAACAATGCCTCATCACTGCGTTCAGCCACATAATTGTCTTTGACTAAACCGTAGATTTGCACAAATTGTTGAATGGATTCAATCGGAACCTCAACATAACCTTGTTCCAATTCATCATCAAAAGCGGGTGCTGCCGCTGTTTTTGCAACAGCCCCCATCGGGTGGATCAGACTCAGACCTAAAGCAATCACTACACCTATTGAAGTCCACGATGCTTTTGCCATTTACCCACCCAAATTGATTTATACGTCTAATGTAATTAAGTTACGACCTTGCATGTCTGCTGGAACAGGAAGATGCATCAAGCTTAACAAGGTTGGTGCGACATCGGCCAGTACGCCACCCTCAGCAATGGTTGCTTGAGTTGGGCCAACATAGATAAAAGGCACCAATTCTGTCGTATGCTGGGTATGCACCTGACCACTGTGATAATCCTGCATTTGTTCAACATTACCATGGTCAGCCGTAATTAACATATGGCCTTTTTGTGCCATCACCGCTTCATAGACACGGCCTAAGCATAAATCAACAGCTTCCACTGCTTTCACTGCAGCATTAAACACGCCCGTATGACCCACCATATCGCCATTGGCATAGTTCACCACCAATAGATCAAACTCACCTGAGTTAATCGCAGCCACCAATTCATCGGTTACTTCATAGGCGCTCATTTCTGGCTTGAGGTCATAAGTAGCCACATTCGGTGATGGAATCAAAATACGTTTTTCACCTGGGTATTCATCTTCACGACCACCACTGAAGAAGAATGTCACATGTGCATATTTCTCAGTTTCAGCAATACGTAATTGGGTTTTACCAAGGCCTGAAAGATATTCACCAATCGAGTTTTTTAATGCTTCAGGCATATACGCCACAGGTGCATCAATACTGGCTTGGTAGCGTGTCAACATCACAAACTTAGATAAGTTTGGTACAACTTTACGCTCAAAGCCTGCAAAATCTTTTTCAACAAACGCTTTGGTAATTTCACGCGCACGATCCGCACGGAAATTCATAAAGACGATGCTGTCACCATCTTGAACTTTCACGGCATCGCCAATGCGTGTTGCTTTGACAAATTCATCAGATTCGTCTGCGGCATAAGCCAATGCTAAACCTTCAACTGCTGTAGCTGCAGTACGTGTTGCTTCAGACTCTGTGAGTAAACGATAGGCTTGTTCCACACGGTCCCAACGGTTATCTCGATCCATCGCAAAATAACGACCAATCAGACTCACAATACGACCTTGATTTGGATATTGAGCAAACAATGCATCTAATTTTTCTAAAGAAGGCTGTGCACTGCGTGGCGGGGTATCACGACCATCTAAGAAAGCATGGAGATACACGGTTGCACCGCGTTTTAACGCAAGTTCAGCCATGGCAACAATATGATCTTCGTGTGAATGCACCCCACCTTCAGACAATAGCCCCATGATGTGCAACGCACCACCCGCTGCTTTGGCTTTTTCAACGGCATCAACCAAAACTTCATGTTCGAAAAAAGCACCCGTACGAATGTCTTTGGTGATTCGGGTAAAGTCTTGATAGAGCACACGCCCTGCACCCAAGTTCATGTGGCCCACTTCAGAGTTGCCCATTTGGCCATCTGGCAGACCCACGTCTTCACCAGAACCTGAAATTAAGCTATGCGGATGCTTTGCTTCAATCGCTGTTAAATTCGGTCGATTTGCTGCTAAAAAAGCATTGTCTTCAATCGCTTCACGGTGTCCCACACCATCCATAATGACCAGTACGTGAGGGATTTTGCCAGCAGTTGCATCCGCCATAATAAGCACTCTTTTTTGTCTACAAATTCATCGCTCTATCTTACCGAATTTTCGGTCAAGACTCTATGCAGGCATGATGGTTTAACACCATCATCCGCATTGTTTTCTTCAATATCGTACAGTTATCGTGCACGTTGTAACAAATAACCACCTGCGACAAACATCAGTAAAATCGGCACAAAAACAAACCATGCGGGTGAAGGCGAATACACCAAACTTGCATAACCCAAGAAGTCTTGTAGGTAAAAGAAACCTAGGCCTGTAAACAGTGCAATCACCAAACGAAAGCCCATCGATTGTTGGCGCAGTGGGCCAAAAATAAAGGAACAAGCAATCAACACTAAAGCAATCAAGGCAAATGGAGACGCCACTTTCTGCCAAAAAGCCAACTGATAAGTTTTTGGTACTTGGCTGTATTCATGCATATAGCTCATGAAACTGACCAATTGACTCGGTGAAAGGTCTTCAGGATCAATCGTCACCATGTGCACATATTTCGGTTGCAGTGCCAGTGCCAAAGGCGTTTTAGCGGCCTTTTGTGCCGTAGCGTTGCCTGTCGGCAGCAAATCAACTTGGGCCGTATTTTCTAAAATCCAATGACCATCTTGCACAAACTGACCTTGCTCAGCATTTAAAACGCCTTTCAAACGAGCATTATTGTCAAAGTCGACCACTTGCACATTTTTCAGCTGACCTTGAGAGTTGGCATAATCGACATAAATAAAACGCTGCCCTTCTCGTGTCCAGTAACCACGTACTTCACCAAGTTCAGCCGCAGTTCGATGGCTTTTCACACCTTTGGCTTGCTCATTGGTATAAGGAATCACCCATTCACTTAAAGCGAATGACAGTACCACCAAAATTAAAGCCGAACGAATCACCCAACCAACAATCCGCCAAAGACTCACCCCCACCGAGCGCATCACAATCAGCTCACTGTTTGAAGCCAAAGTGCCGAGGCCCAATACCGAGCCAATTAACGCGGCAATCGGTAGAATCTCATAGAGATATTGCGGTGCTCCCCACAGTACATAACGTAAAGCATCCCAAGCACCATAACCTTCTTTAAGGGAGCCTAGCTCACCCAAATAGGTAAACAGAATTTGCAAGACCGATAAAATAGCGGTAGCACCCAGCATCGCCATCGCGGTGGTTTTGGTCACATGTTTTGCGACTATACGACGTGCGAACATGATTAAGACCCCGCTCGTTGTAATGTTTTCTTAATTTTCGGGGCCAGCTTTTGTTTACGCGAAAACAAAGCCGCTGCTATCGCATAGATCACCAAGATCATTGGATAAGCCCAAATCCCCATTTCTTCTTTACTGACTCGGGTTTTAATGGCCATCAGCGCCACGATTAAACTGGCAAAAATAAGCAATGCAGGGAACAGCTTTAAGTAACGGCCTTGGCGCGGACTCACTTCAGATAAAGCCACAGCGAGAAGCAACGCCACTACAATGGCAAACGGTACAAAAATACGCCAGCCCAACTCACTCGCCACGACAGGATCATGACGATTATCCCAAAGTTTCATGGTGGACAGTGCTTCAACATCGGCACTTTCAAACTTCGCTTCTTTATCATTTTCTAAACGTAGGCGATAAGACTGAAACTCGGCTTGGCTATAACGCGGCTGTCCCGGATAAATTTCATAACGGCGACCTTGCACCAAATCCACCACATTGGCGGGATCATTTTCAATTTCAACCCGCGTGGCTTCTTTGGCCAAAATCATCACATCAGGCTTACCTTCTGCTTCAGCGCGTTGATAGAAGAAGATATCTTTGAGGTTCTTACGGTCTTCGGATAAGTCACCCGCATAAATGGTATAAGGCCCCGATGAAATAAACTCTTTGGGTCGAACCAAATCAAAACCAGTACGCACCGCCTGACTGGTGGTGAGCTGCTCAAACTGACGCACACCCCACGGCGCCATCCAAAGCATCAGCACGGCTTGAACAGCAAGAAACACCACGGTCATAGGAATCAGCAGTCGCCCCAATTGGTTACGACTGACGCCACTGCCATTGAGTACTGCCATTTCATGATCGACATACAGACGACCAAAAACCAGCATCAGTCCAATAAAAAAGCCTAGAGGAAGAATCAGCGTTAAAAATTCAGGCAAACGATAGCCAATAATGCTAAATAAAATACCTGCATCTAAGCGACCCTGCGCGGCTACGCCAAAATACTTGATCAAACGACCGCCCATCATGATCAAGGTCAATAAGGCGATCACAACCAAGGATGTCGACACCACTTGTTTGACCAGATAACGCCGAATAATCAAATTAATTCTTCCAAAAATAGGTGAATAAAAACTAGCGCTAGTTTACCCGAATAGTGAAAATATAAAACCTGTACTCTTGTTGCACTTTGCAACTCTATTCATGTTAATGTTTCAGTGGTTTAATCATTTTCAAACTTTATAAGGCTTAAATAAAACTTATGAAACTCTCTATTAATACGTCATTCACAGAGAATACGTCTAGCCAATTTTTGTTGATATTAGTAGATTCTGAAAACACGCAACACCTTGCAAATGCTTATCAAATTAATGATTTAAACAACTTAATTGAAGCGACTCAGTTTAAAGCCGCATTTAATGAAACTTTGAGCCTCATTGGTCAAATTCCAGCAAGCCCCAATGCAGCCTTGATCGGGGTGGGTAAAGCCGCTGAATTACAAGCAGCAAAGCTGGTGAAAATTGCTCAAACCATTATCAAAGCTTCACAAAAAAAATTCAAACACATCAGTCTTGACCTTTCAGCTCTTCCAGCTGAACTCCATTATTTATTTGCCCTCAGTTTGACGCAAGCGGCATATGCTTTTGATGAATTCAAATCGAAAAAAGCCGACAACGCGCTTGAACAGATCAGCCTGATTGCCGCTGAGTCGCCGCTGAATGCTGCACAACTTAAACTGATTGAAGCTGTGCAGTCAGGTCAAAGCTTTGCACGTGACTTAGGCAACCGTCCGGGCAATATCTGCTTCCCTGAATATTTGGCAGAGCAAGCCTTAGAACTGGCAGCCCAATATCCTGACCTACTCCGTGTTAATGTCCTTGATGAGCAGCAAATGGCTGATCTGGGCATGCATTCCTTCCTTGCGGTGAGCAAAGGTTCAGACCGCCCAGGCCGTATTATTACCCTTGAGTATCAAGCTGAACGTACTGAAGCCCCAGTGGTCTTGGTCGGTAAAGGAATCACCTTTGATACAGGTGGCATTTCATTGAAGCCGGGTGCTGGTATGGATGAAATGAAATACGACATGTGTGGTGCAGCATCGGTTCTAGGGACGCTCCGTGCCCTGTGTGAATCACGTTTAGCCATTCATGTCGTAGGTACGATTGCGGCAGCTGAAAATATGCCGTCAGGTAAGGCTACGCGTCCAGGTGACATCGTGAGCACCATGAGCGGTCAAACCGTTGAAATTTTAAATACCGATGCAGAAGGTCGTTTGGTGCTGTGCGACACATTGACCTATGTAAAACGCTTTAACCCTGAACTGGTCATTGATATTGCAACCTTAACGGGCGCCTGTGTCGTGGCACTCGGTTCAGTCTTAACAGGTATGTTTACCCCAGATGACAAACTTGCGGCCGAACTATCTGAAGCAGGTCAAAATAGCTTTGACCGCGTCTGGCGCATGCCTGTGATTGATGACTATCAAGAACAGTTAGACTCTCCATTTGCCGATATTGCCAACATTGGCGGGCCTAAAGCTGGTGCCGTAACTGCAGCGTGCTTCTTACAACGTTTCACCCGTGATTACCGCTGGGCGCATTTGGACATCGCAGGTACAGCATGGAACTCGGGTGCCAATAAAGGGGCAACCGGTCGCCCAGTACCCCTATTGATGCAATTCTTAGCTCATCGTGCGCAGTCTAATGGCTAATATTAGCTTTTATCTATTTGAACAAAGTCCTGAACGACAAGTCGAAAGTGCTTGTCGTTTATGTCGTAAAATCTTGCGTCAGCCAGAGCGAATCTGGCTGTATGCAAGCGACCCTGAACTACAACAGCAATTGGATGAACGTTTGTGGAGTTTTGATGACACGAGCTTTATTCCGCATGGCATTGATCAAATCGATGCGCGCATTTGTATCTCAGACCAACTGCCTGAGCAATCCGACTGGATTGTGTTCAATTTTAACGATCAAGCTCTTGAACAGTTCGAAAAATTTAGCCACATTATAGAAATTATTGAAAATAACGAATCGGCCAAACAACAAGGTCGTGAAAAATTTAAACAATATAGACGTCTCGGGGTTGAAGCTCGAACCTTCAAGCTTTAATTGATTCCCCCGTCTAAATAAGGAGATGCGTAGTGGCATTGAATGTTGGTCCAGATTTTAAACAGCGCTGGTTAAATGTACCTGATGCTGTTCGTCAGGCCTTTATTGATGACCTGAGTCGCGTCTGCGATGTACTCAAACCTGAAACAGGTTTGCACAGTTGGATTGAACAAGACCAACGCGCTCAAGCTGTCTCGACCCAACGAATTGAACAAGCGTATGCTGATCTGAAAGCACAGCTGATTGAAGAAGCGCGGATTCGTAAACAACAAGCGTTAGAAAAATCACTGGCAGACAAACGCGCAGCACAGGAAGCTTATGCGGAGAGCCTCAAAAAAGATGAAATCCGTCAGTTCAATGAGCAAACCCAAGCTTTAAATGTGATGCGTCAAAGTGTCGATCAAGAAATTTTGAGCTACACCGCACGCTATGAGAAAACGCCTGAACAAGCTCTGGACTATGCCAAAGGTAAATTTGGCATTGATGACTCAAAAATTTTGTCAGAGTTAGAAAGTGTCCGTTTACGTTTAGAGCTTGAAGCGGAAACCTTAATTGAAGAGTCCATAGCCAGCTACCGCAGTAAGCTGCAAGCCGCGGCTCAAGAAGAAATTGACTATATTTTAAAAAATTCAAACTTTTCTGATGAAGTGGTGTCCAATTCTGCTTAACAGGCCTAGGCTTCCACTCAAACTCACTTCGGTGAGTTTTTTTATGCACCCTTGTTTTGCTCGGCTGATGTGGTCTGTCTCGATTTCAAACCAACACATCAACCATAAACGATAAGGTATTGCCCACACCATAACCAATCGCCAACAAACTACCAATCCAAATCAGGCCACCGGTCACGTTATACCACATAAAAGTCCCCAAGCTCATATGCCCTGCGCCCGCAGCAAAAGGCGCGAAAGAACGCACAAAAGGAATAAAACGTGCCACTAAAATGGTTTTACCACCATGCTTTAAGAAATATTGATTGGTCTTCATCATATATTCGGGTTTCAGCCAACGCGAATGCTGATGGGCAAATTTAAAGCCCAGCTTCTGACCGGTATAATAATTGACGATATAACCCAATACCGCAGCAATCATCATCAAAATACCCATGGTGTGGATATGGATTAAATCCGAGCTAGAACATAGGGCACCAATGGCAATCAGTAAACTGTCACCCGGCAAAAAGAACATAAAAACGAAACCGGTTTCTGCAAAAATAATCAGAAAAAGAATCGCATAAATCCAAAGGCCGTATTCTGCAAGCAGTACGGGCAATAATTGTTCTAGATGGAGAAAAAAATCAATCATTGTCACCGATCCGTGCAATGAACTGCGTACTATCTTTCATCATACTCAATTGCTTACCTATTCATTTCAAAAGAAAAACTCCCTCATTTTGGGCAAATAGGGAGCTCATCTTTTGTCTATTCTTGCTGCAATCTAAACGATTTTTCTATTTCAAGAAACCATTTTGTGCCAAAAAGTCTAAACTAATTTTAGATTGTGGGGGAGTTTCCGCAGCTTTGTCACCCATCATCAGACGTTCAATGTAGCGTGCTAACACATCCACTTCAAGGTTCACTTGACTGCCTGCCTTCCACGTTCCAATGTTGGTTCGTTCAGCCGTATGCGGAATTAAATTGAGGCTTAAAATACGCCCACGCAAATGATTAATGGTCAAACTGATCCCATCGACCGTAATCGAGCCTTTTTCTGCCAAGTAACGTGCAATCTCAGCTGGCGCAGTCACTTCAAAATAAAGCGAACGTGCATCTTCACGCACAACGGTGATTTCACCCACAGCATCGACATGACCTGACACAATGTGTCCACCAAAACGTGTGGTGGGCAACATCGCCTTTTCCACATTAACACGTTGTCCAACTTTCCAGTGGGCTAATGTGGTTCGGTTCAAACTTTCACGTGAGACATCGGCCGCATACCAGTGCTCACCCCAGTCAATCACCGTGAGGCAAATGCCATTGGTGGCAATCGAGTCACCCAAATGTACATCTGACATATCAAGATCCGTACCAATGCGCAACCGCACATCACCACCGACATTTTGTACGCTTTCAACTGTGCCTAGACTTTCAATGATCCCTGTAAACATTTCTGATTTCTACCTCTATATTTTTACCACAGCGCCAACTGTGTCGTGACCCCAGATGTATCGACCCCGCCCAATTCAGCATAATGGTATAACTGCCCCAGTAGCTGACGAATTGGCGGACCTGACTTGGCATGGGTATCGGTAATCACAATAAACTCTAACACACGCGCACGCTCAGACTGACGCTGTTTACTCACGCGATAACGCGGTACATCCTGCGTTAATAAAGTCACGCGACCTCGCTCCAAATTGGCTTTGAGCAAGTCCCCCGCTTCAATATTACCATCGGTTGAATAACTGGTCAGAATGTAACGTGCATTGATGGTGGACAGTAATTTCTCGTATGCTTCTTTAGCATACTTTGACGAGTTATAAGGACTCGGACGCTCTTTGCGCCACGCACGGTCAATTCCGCTTTTAAAACCTTTGGTGTCTGGTGTCGGCAAATCCACCTGATCCCATAGCGTTAATGCATTTAAGACATGATAGTTACTGCTGTAAGCATGCTGGTTATAGGGTGGATCTAGATAGGCTACATCGACCTCAAAACTACTCATTTGGTTGGCCAAATGCTGCGCATCGACACACCACATTTCAGCCATCGGGTTCTTTTGCTTATTATCACCCACTTCACTAAAGCGACTTGGGGTCAACCACAGCAAGGATTCAATCCGCTCTAGCGCTGTTTGGGTTTTACCGCCCCAACCGTGGTGGAAGCTTTTAAAGACGCCGGAAGTATTGCTGACAAAACTTGCAGAATACAGCAGCGGTGCCAATAAAGCAGACATCTCCACATCATCGATTGCACCTTGTGCCTGCCATGTGGCAATTTGCTGACGAATCGCATCGATACGCATGCCGTTGCGACGTTTGAAGAACAAACGATCTCGGCTTGGATCATAGATCTCATCATTTCGCGGACACAGATTATGCGTTACCCAGCCCTTAACTTCAGGCAAGCGGTTTAAATAATCAATGGCTTTTTGATAACCACCCAACTCTTTAAATGCAGGCGCTTCGGTACAAGCCAAAATGGCATGGTTCAGCGCATGGCTATACGGTTCCCAGTCGTTGGCAATCACGCGATAACCATTTTGACGCGCCAAACGCGAGACCACGCCCGAACCCGCAAAGAAGTCGGCAAAAATAGGCGCACGACCATCTGCACGGTTTAAAGTCCCTGTACTCTCAAGCGCCTCTAAAATCAGATGCAACAGACGGCGCTTATTCCCCAAATAAGGAACAAGTTGATGAAAGAGATATTCATCGGTGGTACGTGCCGCGTGACGACGTTTATGATAAACCGTAGACTCTGAACTCATAATGACTCTTGAGAAGGGATAAGCGTTAAGCGCACATCATCACCCAATTGTGTGACATCCATGAGCTTAAAGCGGAGTTGCTCTGCCATCTGAGAAAACTCAGCATTGAACATTGCACGTGCAGACTGACCCAATAAGGTCGGTGCCACATAACTAATCATTTCATCGACCAACTTTTCTTGTAAAAAAGCCGTCGATAACGTTGCACCCGCTTCAACCATGACATCGTAAATTTGATGTGATTGAACCAACTGCTTTAATAACTGATCTAAAGGTTGTACAGCAAACTGTAGCACACCTAAATCGGCCAATGCTTGACGATAAGGCCCCATTACCATCACGGTATCTGGTTGCTGTAAAATTTGGGCCGTCAAAGGCAAGCGGCCTTGACGGTCTAACACCAGACGTTTCGGTTGTACAACCGTTGTCAGATCCGCAACACCCTGCAGCTGTCTAACATTGAGCTGAGGATCATCGGCCAATACGGTTTCAATGCCCGTGATCACGACACCAGAAATGGCACGAAAATGCTGAACATCCAACCGTGCAGCTGGGCCTGTAATCCATTTTGACTCACCTGAAGCCATCGCCGTTCGACCATCTAAACTAGAGGCAACTTTTAAACGCACATAAGGTCTACCTGTAGCCATGGCTTTTAAAAAGCCCGCATTCAACTGATGCGCTTCGGTTTGGCAAATACCGACAACGACCTCAATGCCTGCTTCTTTTAAAATTTGTACCCCTTTACCGGCCACCAAGGGGTTGGGATCTGGACAGGCAATCACAACACGCGCCACACCTGCCTCGACCAAACCTTTGGCACACGGCGGTGTACGCCCATAATGTGCACAAGGTTCTAAAGTGACATAAGCCGTTGCGCCTTGGGTCTGTTCGCCCGCTTCGCGCATCGCAAAAACTTCTGCATGTGGCTGACCCGCTTGAGGGTGATAACCCATCCCCAGCAACTGCCCATCTTTGACAATGACACAGCCTACATTTGGATTTGGCTTGGTGCTGTATTGACCTTGCAGTGCTAAAGCAATCGCTTGTTTCATCCAAGCTTGGTCGGCGTGTAAAGCACTGGACTGTAATTCAGACATGGATGCCAACTCGCTTAATGTTCACGTTGTTGCATTTGTTCAATTTGGTGGCGAAAGGCGTCGACATCTTGAAAGTCTTGATAGACCGATGCAAAACGCACATACGCAACATGATCTAACGAAAATAAAGATTGCATAACAATTTCACCAATGGTGCGTGATTTCACATCTCGCTCACCTAAACGGCGGATTTGCAGCTGAATATCACTCAAGACGGTTTCAATTTGCTCTTGCGTCACGGGACGTTTTTGTAAAGCATGCATCAAGGAACGACGCAATTTTGCTTCATCAAAAGGTTCACTTTTGCCATCCGACTTGATCACACGAGGCATGACCACTTCATAACTTTCAAAGGTTGTGAATCGTTCACCACAACTAATACATTCACGACGACGACGAATTTGACAACCTTCAGCGGCCAAACGTGAGTCAATCACTTTACTGTCTTCAGCGTTGCAAAATGGACAATGCATAGTGGTTAAATTGAACAAATTTGAATGGTTTTAGAGTGTAGCAAAAATTCGGTGTTTTGTAGAGTTTTACGCTAGATATAGAAAAAAAACAGCCCTTTCGGGCTGTTTCACACAATATATTGATTATACTGTTTATTTATTATTCTATTGATTAGTCCACACGTTCGCCATGTTGGCTCAAGTCTAGGCCCATACGTTCATCATCAGATTCAACGCGAATTCCAATCACTAGATCAATCACTTTTAAGATAATGAAGGTTAATATTGCTGAGTATGCGATCGTTGCCAATACCCCTTCAACTTGAACCCAAAGTTGATGCATCACATCACTTGGTGCTTTGTCGCCCATGATGAAGTCGCTTGCAAAGAATGCTGTTAAGATTGCACCGACAATACCACCAACACCGTGTAAACCAAACGCATCTAAAGAGTCATCGGCTTTTAAAGCACGTTTCAAGACACTGATACCCCAGAAGCACACCACACCACCGATTAAACCCATCGCCAGCGCACCGCCGACAGTCACAAACCCTGCTGCTGGTGTAATCACTACCAGACCAGCAACCGCACCAGATGCAGCACCAAGTACTGAACCTTTACCACGTGCAACTTTTTCAGTAATTAACCAAGAGATTGCCGCTGCTGCTGCTGCTACTTGAGTCACAAGTAATGCATAACCTGCTGAGCCGTTTGCGCCCAATGCAGAACCACCATTGAAACCAAACCAGCCGACCCACAGTAAGCTTGCACCCACAACGGTTAATGCCAAGTTGTGTGGAGCCATTGATTCACGGCCTAAGCCCATACGTTTGCCGAGCATATATGCAGCAACCAAACCCGCCACACCTGAGTTGATGTGTACAACGGTACCGCCAGCAAAGTCGAGTGCGCCATCATTTGCTAACCAACCACCGCCCCATACCCAGTGAGTAATTGGTGCATAGACCACGACTACCCAAATCGAGATGAAAGCGATAAATGCGCCGAATTTCATCCGTTCTGCAATTGAACCACTAATAATGGCAACTGTAATGATGGCAAAGGTCATTTGGAAAATAACGAATAGAACTTCAGGAATCGTCCCTGTGAGTGCATCTGTGGTGATCCCAGTCAGCATGAACTTATCTAAGCCACCGATAAAGGCATTGCCCTCACCAAAGGCCAATGTATAACCAATGATGACCCATGCAATACTCACCACTGCCGCAGCAACAAAGCTATGTGCCATAGTGCTTAAGACGTTTTTCTTACGAACCATACCGCCGTAGAATAACGCTAAACCTGGAATGGTCATTAATAAAACCAGTGCTGTGGAGACTAAAATCCACGCCGTATCACCTGTATCTAATGTTGGTTCTTCTTCTGCAGGTGCGGGTGCTTCTACTGGAGCAGCAACGGCTTCAACTGCTTGTACCGCTGGAGCAGCCACATCCGTTGTTTCAACCACTGTGACTTGTTCTGATGGAGTTGGCGCTGTTGCTGCTTCTTCAGCCCAAGCAACAGAACCACCTAAAAGTGCGCCAGATAAGCTCAGCGCGAATAGCATCTTTTTCATTCGTATCCCCCAACCTAATTTGTGCGAGTTATGTGTTACTCAGCAAACTTCATGCCAAATTAAACGGCATCGGCACCTGTTTCACCTGTACGGATACGGATGACTTGCTCTAAATTTGTGACGAAAATTTTACCGTCGCCAATTTTTCCTGTACTAGCCACACGTGTGATTGACTCAATCACCGCGTCGACCATTTCATCACTGATCGCGATTTCGATTTTTACTTTTGGTAAGAAATCAACAACATATTCAGCGCCACGATAAAGTTCAGTATGACCTTTTTGACGACCAAAGCCTTTGACTTCAGTTACCGTGATCCCTTGAACACCAATTTCAGACAGTGCTTCACGCACATCATCCAATTTAAACGGTTTTACAATTGCAGTTACGAGCTTCATGTTTGTTTTCCTTCGGCTTATTTCACCAGTAAGGTTTTATGTTCAAATTTCATGCCAAAAATTCTTAGGTTGGGGGGAAAAGAAAGTCTGACATGAGTTTTCTTTATACCCTATTCTATACATTTAAATGCGTTTTGAGCTTCAAAATTCAGGTTTTTTAGTCGAAGATTTATGATTTTTTTACAATCGATGAAATCATATTTCATCTGAAAGGCTATAGAGTCAGAAGCAGCAATGGTACACTGCTGTCACTTCTCCAACTGTTGGATATAGAAATGATTGAAACTTTATTACAAGCCATACTGGAACAAGTCGAACAACCTAGACAAGACTTAGAACATAATTTACGCGCACTGCTGAATGAAGCGGTGACCAAGATGGATTTGGTTTCCAAAGATGAAATTGAGCGTCAACGTACTGCACTGAATAATGCCAATTTGCGTTTAAATGACTTATTAAAACAAGTAGAAGCTTTAGAGTTACGCATTCAGAACAAAAAATGAGCACTTGTTTGGTGCAACAAAAGACGCATAACGAATTAAAATAATGCACTATAATGGAACAAAAGATGTCTTTTGCCAAAATTTACACTCGAGCTTTGCTCGGTTTACACGCACCTTCGGTTGAAGTTGAAGTTCATCTGAGCCAAGGACTACCCTCTTTAACCATTGTGGGGCTTCCTGAAGCAGCCGTTCGGGAAAGTAAAGATCGGGTACGCTCCGCCATTATCAATAGTGGCTTTCAGTTTCCGACTAAACGCCTCACTATCAACCTTGCGCCCGCAGATCTGCCCAAAGACAGCTCACGACTGGATTTGCCTATTGCACTGGGTATTTTAATTGCCTCTGGTCAGCTCCCTGAGCAAGGGACTGACAATTTTGAATTTATAGGTGAGTTGGCACTTGATGGGCAACTGCGACCAATTTCAGGTACTTTAAGTATTGCGATTGCCTGCCAGCAAGCTGGACATCAACTGATTTTACCTGAGGCCAATGCGCAAGAAGCCTCTCAACTGCCCAATTTTCAAGTATTTGCAGCGCAACATTTAAAACAAGTCTGTGAGCATCTGTCGCAAAACCATCTCATCCAACAGTTTCAACCCACGGCGCTAAAAGCCTCACAGCACTACAAATTTGATTTGGCCGATGTTAAAGGTCAACTGCGTCCAAGACGCGCCTTAGAGATTGCGGCAGCAGGTGGTCATTCTTTACTGTTTAAAGGACCGCCAGGGACAGGGAAAACCCTATTGGCTTCACGTTTAGCCAGTATTCTCCCACCCTTGAACACGCAAGAGAATTTGGAAGTGGCGAGTATTTACTCGGTGGCCAATCATCAACATCCTTTTGGACAGCGGCCATTTCGTGCACCGCACCATACAGCTTCTGCGGTTGCCTTAGTCGGTGGCGGGTGTCATTTACAAACAACTATGCGACATTCCAAACAACTATGCGACTTAGAAAATGGAAGCGATAGTATATTGAGAGAAAAACAGTTTTGCACTGTTGTTCTCTCATTTCCTATTTAGTTCACCAAGAGGTTAAATTAGAATAATAGTCTGGTTGGCCTATACCATGATTAAGAAAAGTTTCTTCAGTTTTAAGCATTCTATCAAGCAATCTTTTTTTCAATGCCTCATTAGCATTCATATGTAGAAATTGCATTGCAAACACCTGTAACATGCCATTAAGGGTCAGCAATATACTTTCAATATCCTCATAGGCACAGACAGGTTGTTTACCTTTAAATAGCACATTCAGTAGCTCACCACGACCATGTGTGAAAGTTGAATACTTCTCGTACAAAGCTTTACCTTGCTTTGTGAATTGCTTGAAGTGTTTATGAAAATCTCCATTGTCTGGGTCTTCAAAATTATCTAAAGCTGTACTCATCTGAAAAAAACTAGCAAAGTCTTTTGGTTGAGTAATTAACATTTCAACATCTGTCCCTTTAGGCTGTTCTATAAACTCTAAATAAAAACACCTAACATATATTTCTAGCATCGTACGAGCTACGACGACAGCGGAGGAAAAATGATCTTCTTTCATAAGTAATTTAAAGGAAAGATAATGCGTTTGGAACAACTGAAAATATGCTCTATTAATACGCTGATATTGATCATCCTCGTCTATCTGAACTGAAGCTGAAATTTTATTTACTTCATTCTGAGTCTTATCAAGCTCTCTAATTATAAAGTGAATACGTTTTTTTCCATCCTTATTCAAGTTCATTTTCATTTTAAATCCTTTATTTAATTACACTCTGGGAGAAAAGGAAACAATCGTCCTTAAACCTAATTTTAGCAAGAATAAATCACTTTAGAATTCCCTCCAAATGGTCAAATATTTAATAAAAATACATTTTCTAAATAATCGAAAGTCAAACTGCCCCTTATAAGAACACTGATCATCCTCTATCTTTACCCAAATATTTTAATGCTCAAATTTTGACATAAAATTCTATAGTGAAATTAAAATCTTTCAAATAGAAGATAAAATCAAAAACACTATATGTTGTGCTAAAAACCAAAATGACCACTACATAAAGCAATGTAAGGTAAAAAAGAAACAATTTAGGAATAATTTGAAGAAAAATTTGCATAAGGTTTTTTGTTCAGTTATCATTCGATTAACTTGATCTGTAAGTCAATGATCTTGGAGGTGAATATGACTCATTTCAATCCTGACATGCTTAGTATTGCACGAAACTTTCGTGGTCTTAGTCAAACTGAACTAATTGCTGAAATGGGACAGTCTATTACTCAGGCTTCATTATCTAAAATTGAAAGTGGGGACTTAAAACCCTCCGATGAAGTTATCCATAATCTATCCAATGCCCTACATTTCCCTATACGATTTTTCGAACATATTGAAAAGCTAAATGCACTGCCAATTAGTTTGCATGCATACAGAAAAAAAAGCTCTACCACAGCTAAAGCATTGAGCCGCATGAATGCTGAAATGATGTTAAAAATGGGCCATGTACAAACATTAGAATTATTCACAAATGTGCCAAAAAGAAAAAACTCCTTACCAACTTTTAAAATTGGCCTAGATGTAAACACTCCTCAAGAAGCGGCTAAAAAGCTTAGATCATTGTGGGCGTTAGGAAATGAACCTCTTGAAAACCTAACTGCCACTGTGGAAGATGCCGGGGTTTTAGTCTTTTTATGCGACTTTAAAGATAATAATGTTGATGGCGTATCCTTAAAAATGCATGGTGTGTCTCCATGCGTATTTCTAAATGCAAACCAGCCAAATGATAGAATACGCTTCACATTAGCACATGAGCTTGGGCATTTGGTCCTCCATGAAGAGCCATCTGAGTTTATGGAAAAAGAAGCAAATGACTTTGCTGCCGAATTCTTAATGCCAGAAGAAAAAATTATTGATCAATTAGTTTCAACCAATTTAGCTCATTATCTAAGACTTAAAAAGGAATGGAAAACCTCAATGGCGGCCTTAATCTATAGGGCGTCAGAGTTAGGAACTATAACTTCAAGTCAAAGTGCCAATTTATGGCGGCAAATGGCTATGCGTGGTTATCGTAAAGTTGAACCAAATGAATTGGATCGAGAAGCGACATATAGAGTAGCTTCAATGCTTTTTGACTACGCAATAGATGCAAAAAAAACATCAGCATCTGTCATTAGTGAGTTATCTCAATTATTTGACTTATATGAAGATGACTTTAAAAAACTATATTATTTTGACCTAGATTCAATGGAGACTATTGAGATGGTTTCGTAAATTAAAAAGCCGACTCTATTGGGTAGAGTCGGCTTGATAGATTTTCACACAGGAAAGGCATATGGCTCTAAGCCCTACGCATACCTCATGTTAGATCTGGCTGTCAGAACCCCATTCTAACATTTAGGCCCGTAAATCTCAAGATTTACCCGCTTATTTTGGTATGCGCCCTGAAAAACGAGCCGCCAAAATAGGAGGGCTAACAATGCCTACCGAAAATCAAGACTTCGTGTTTTGTAAATCTTATCGCCATAAATCTGGAAAAATTATTGTCCATCCAACTGGATATTTTAAATTTCCCAGAACTCGGCCATTGAAAGAAGAAAAGGATACTATCCGTAATAAAAAATCGGATGATCCTGATAACTCAAACTCAATATCGTAAACAAGGTTAAATAACCTACTGCTATGCAACAAAGTTCACAGTAGTAGGTTACTTAATTTTTCTGATCGCACTTAATTTTATGCCCCATTTTAGTACATGGGCTCAGAGAGAATTATGACAACTCAACAGCAGTTTCTTGACCTACTTTCCGATATTGAACCATCTACAACAACAGTTAATGATTGTTCAAGCGCACATAATACGCTTCGTAATGCTTTAAAAGTGCATAATGAATTCAGCAAAGTACATGTGCATACGTTCTTATCAGGTTCTTATAAAAGAAATACGGCAGTACGTCCGACTACTATAGGCGGTATCACACAAAGACCAGATGTAGATATTATTGCCCTTACAAATCACACAATTAACGATAATCCTCAAATTGTCCTTGATGCAGTACATACAGCATTAAAGGATATTGGATATACCGATCTCACCGTTAACCGTCGTTCAGTAAATGTTAAGTTGAAAAAAGTTGATATGGATGTTGTCCCTATCATTTCAGATGGATATGGTGGCTATCTGATTCCAGACATTCATCTTGAAGAATGGCTAGTTACCAACCCTCCAGCCCATACCGAGTGGACTGTTGAGGTGAATAAAAATGCAAATGGGCGATTTAAGCCTCTTGTGAAGCTATTTAAATGGTGGCGTCGTGAGAACTTGTCTGATTTAAAACGACCAAAAGGATTCATTTTAGAATGCCTGGTTGCCAAGCATATGAATTACTACGAATCCAACTATGAAAAGTTGTTTGTTTATCTTTTAGAAACAATCAGGGATTCTTATGGGATTTATGCGTCACTAGGCATAATTCCACATTTAGAAGATCCTGGTGTTGCAGGCAATAATGTTTTTTCTGCGGTCACAGCAGATGAGTTCAAAACCTTTTATGAAAAGGTAAAAGAACAAGCTGCTATTGCACGAAATGCCTTAAATGAAACAGATGATGATAAAGCATTAGCTCTATGGCGGCAGGTCTTGGGTAATCGTTTTCCACGTTCGGCATCACACAAAAGTGCAAATTCTGCTGATATGGCCAGCTCTTTAATCCGTTCAGCTTTAGGTGCAGGATTAACATTTCCATCAACCCCTGTTTATCCAAATAAACCAGGAGGCTTTGCGTAATGGAACTGCTAAAAACACCATTAGAACGCTTAATTCAAGAACGGCAGTTATTGACCGATCTTGAAAATGAGGAAAACAGTTTTAAGATTCAGGAGTGGAACTCAACAAACACTAATGAACTGCATTTAAACTTCTCTCTCAAGATAGGAACTATAGATTTTAATGGTGTTTTAGTATATCCAGAGCTTTTCCCAGAGCTACCAGCATATATACGTCCACAAAAATCTGGTGAAAGATGGAGTATCTTGCACCAGTACGGTGGTTCAGGAGTGCTGTGTCTAGAATACGGTCCAGATAATTGGAATACAAATATCAGTGGAGTGGAACTAATTAGAAGTGCCCGGATTCTTTTATTAACAGACGCAATGACTGTATTGGAGATGGATGTAGAACCTGTGCCATCTAGGCATTCTGAAACAATAGGTCAAAAATTAAGAGGTATTTCAGAAAGGTTCATTGAAACACCAATGTTACGTCACATACTCTTGGGTAGTGACCCTGAAAAAATGGACTTTAAGGTTGCCATCTCAAGCATTCGGGACAAGACCGTTATTGTTCCAACAAATATTCAAAACAAACCTCTACCTGACATCGTCCCATCATTTTCTAATGAAAGATTTGAATTGTCTGGATGGGCAATAAGAGTTGATTCTGTTCCTTTATTAAAGGAATCTGTAAATGATCGACTTTCGTTAGAATCCTCTTTAGGCAATTTATGGCCTACTCAGGAGGAATTCACAAGTTCCATAAAGCCTCTATTGTTATATGACTTAAATGGTAACTTGGAACTATTCTTAATTAATAATACAGCACCACTTTTCGTAAGTTATCCAGCTATTAATCTACATGATGATCAGAATCAAAGATTGCCAGCACAATTTAGCAATATCAATGATGCAAAGATAGTAATCGTTGGTCTTGGATCGTTAGGAAGTAAAATTGCAATTTCACTGGCGCGGTCTGGCTGTAAAAACTTTCTACTTATTGATGATGATATTCTGGCACCCCAGAATCTTGTCCGTAATGAACTCAACTGGTTAGATGTTGGCTTTGCTAAAACCCATGCTGTTGAAAGAGCATTAAAACGAACTGCATTAGACATGCAGATTGAAACGTATGAAATGCAAATTGGTGGCCAGGAAAATCCTCATTTAAATTCCAATATCGCTAATGCCATTGGTACATGTAATCTGATTATTGATGCGACAGCAAACTCACATACATTTCTAACCTTAGCTGCAATTGCTAAAAGAAAACATATACCAATGGTATGGGGTGAAATCTTTGGTGGCGGTGGTGGAGCAATGATGGCCCGTAGTCGCCCAACGTTAGATGCCTCACCTTTAGAGCTTCGCAATCATATTTATGGTGTCTTACAAACGTTGGAACCAATCCCAGAAGGCAAAGTTAATAATTACGGCTTTCAAACACAAAACCAAACATATATTGCATCAGATGCAGATGTAACGGCTCTTGCAGCGTCTATGACTCAGTTCACATTAGATACTTTATGTACAGTTGATGAGCAATCCTCTTATCCATATTCAGCATATTTAATAGGGTTCCGTAAATATTGGATATTTCAATGTCCTTTTGATACTCATCCTATCGATTGTTCAGGTGCGTTAGTAACAGAATCTCCTACGGATAAACAGATATCTGAAAGTGAAAATGGCAATTCTATTGAAGAGCCTGAACCGATGAAAGGTTAATACTAATGCTGAAAATATCCATTCCTACTGATATACAAATTTTACTGATAAAAGCCCTGTTGAAGTCTGGAACCCACGAATGTGGCGGTGTTTTAATGGGTGAGCATATAGGTACAAATCATTTTAGAGTTAGCTCATTAACTGTTCAAAAGAGTGGAACGATCGCATCCTTTGTACGTGGAATTACGGATGCTATTAAAGCAATTCGCCTTTTTCATAAATCAACAAACAATAATTATCAAAAATTTAACTATTTAGGTGAATGGCATAGCCATCCTCTCTTTAGTGTACAACCCAGCAGTAAAGACCATCACACCATGAGGGAATTGGTGTCCGATCCAAAAGTTGGGGCAAATTTTGTAGTCTTACTGATTTTTCATTTAAAAAACAATCATCTTGAGGGCAGTGCCCACACCTACCTACCAGATGGTTCCTGTTACCCATCCACCCTGGATTTAGAGAGATAATAATGAGTGCAAGTCTGTTAGAAAAACAATCAACTGGTGGTGCAATTGCACGAGTAGGGTTTGATTATCAGGATGCCTTTGTATTAAAGAACCTGCCACTATGGCTATCTGAAAGTGCTTTTAGTCACATTGTGAGTGAATCAATAGGTGATGTTGAGGTTTGCTACTTCTCTTCAGAGAAAGATTTCCAGCGTGTCATGTATGAAGCTAAAAATCATTCGCTGACTTCTACAGACTTCTGGAAAGAAATTAAGCGCTTCAAGGAGGCGTTTGATATTCCATCAAGTGAATATACTCGCTTTAGTTTAGTATGCCCACTCTATACCTCTACACTTCACCCATTTCTTGCCCAGATTGAGAGAATTAGAGGCGTTGGCTCTTCATACAGTGCCGATTCTGTGATTTTACAAAAAAGTCGTCAGGATATTATTCAGTGGTGTAGCGATAAGGGATTCGAAACCTCACTTGCTGAGTTTGCACTTGACCATGTTGATTTCCTGTCTTTCAATGCTGAAGATAGCGACTCTGTATTTATAGGCGAAATAGAAGAGAAATTATCCAATATCGAACTCACTACACGTAAAGCCAAACAGTTAAGAGATCAGTTTAAAAAATTGATTTCTCGTTCTTCTTTTGGTCCAATACATCGCAAAGACTTTGAAAATTTTATTTGCCATGCTCTTGAAGAAGATAGAAGCCAATGGCTATCAGATCCTATCAAAATTAACCTTTCTACTTCAACCAGTCAGTACCAAGACTTAAACTTAGATATTCGTGATTTCAATGGTCCTGATCGTGCCCAAAAAACCTCCAGCGACTGGAACAACCTAATCAAAAAAGCGGTATCGATTGGGGATTTCATTCATAGCAGTGGTGACCGTAGAACCCTCCTTATAGACGGTAAACAAAGAATGTCCACCGCATGTATGCTTGGCTATGTATTTAGTGCCACACGTAATTTCCTACTTGAAATAGAACATAATGGCCTCGCTTATCGCACTGATGACCATAAACAGAAAGAGGGACAATTTTTTAATAAAATCGCCCCTGTTGAGCTACAGGGAGAAACTGAAGCCATAGTTACTATCGGATTTCCTACAGCTATAGGTAAAGACATTGACTCTACAATAAATGAAGTAAAGAGCTTACCTAGACTGAATCTAGAAAGCTCTTATGCGATTGATAATATGGAAACTCTAAATCTTGCTGTGAGAGAGGCAAAATCCGCTTTAGTTTCATTCAAATCTGAAAATAAGTTATCTAAATTACACCTCTTTATTAAAGCACCCTCAGTTTTTGCAATGGTCTTGGGACATCGTTTGAATGGTGTTTGTGATATTCAGCTTTACGATTGGGTAGATGGGCAATATATCCCTACGGCCGAGCTGAGCATATAAGAAGAATTGACTAGTCGATAATATTACTAATAGAGAGGTTGACCATGAACAATCATTCTAATGAAAAAAATACTGATAACTCTCCAGATAAAACAAAATCACCGGCATTCAAAGTTCTTGAATCCAATGCTGAAAAGTTCTTAATGGTGTGGTGGTATGGAGCGTTAGCAAAAGCTGATCGTAGAAATGCTCAACCTAAAGTTCATGTGGCTTTTAGGGAACTTCTGGAAGATTACACACCCACAGATAATTTTATTTTTATTGATGCAAATATAACAGATTTGGTGTCTTGGCCTATTGGAACAGTTTGGCACCATGAACGATTAGTTGACTATCTTCCCTTTGAAATAAGGGAGTTTGATATTGACCATACGGATTTTACACATACCTATGTTCAAGCATATAAGCGAGACGAAAAGACAGGGAGAATAGATCATTTCTTCTCAGACAAGAATAAATTTTATATTAATCCAAGCCAACGTGAGAATTGCATTTCTTTCTCCTTAACGGATCAGGAATATAAGGAACTACTCGTACCTTGTTTTGAGTTTCTGGTGAGAGGATATGGTCTCTCTACAGAACTTCCTAGAATTCTGACAACATATGATGAGACCGAAAGACATGAACGGCTCTACACCCCTCATCCAGAAGAAGAAAACACCTGGACGATCCTTATAGGTGATAGCCTCACAACAGATGATCATGTATTTATTGCCTACTATAAATATAGCAAATATACCCAAGATGCCGTAAGAATCTTATTTAGCAGTATTGCAAAACATGATGATTTTATCCAAAGAAACCATATATACCCTAAAGTAATGCCATGGCATAAGGAAACGAGAAAAATTAGGGTTTCAGGTTTTTGTATTCCTGACACCAATGCTTTTTTAGCCTTGACAATCCTTGGAATAGAACTACCTGATCAAACACTTATCAGACGTGTTCCAAAGGTAATTCACCGCATTAAGAAACCTGTAGATGTCAACTCACCTAATCCTCCTCAGTTGCAACTAGGTCCTGGCCAGATTAACGTATCTGAAGATCAAGGAGGGCGCAAACCATTATTACAATCGGTTATTTTAGGTCATGAATTTACATGGTTAGGTTCAGGCCCTATCGGGGAAAAAAGTAAAACAAAGTATGAAAGAACCATCACCCAGCCACAGAGAAAGAAAAATACTAAAGAAACCAATACAGTTGGTACAGGAGAACCTGATAGCTCTAAGGAAGTTCTAAATGTCCAAATTAACCCGACCACTAATGGAGATACAGAGTTTGAAGCTCCAGATCATGGAAGAATCATGGGCCTATGGAATGCATGTTTAAAGGCTCGCTCGTTAAATCCCAGTATTGTCAATGCAGTCCACTATTATACTTTTGAGGAAGAGTTTGATTACCGCGATAAACCCACTCTCATGGCCTTTTTCGTTAATTCAGAAACATTAAATAATAAAGATATTACAGATGGAGAAAAACAAACTTATAAAAATTGGTGTTATGCAAACTCAAATAAAACAGCACTTCGTGGAGCATTGGTCATCCGATTATCTCTTGTAAATTGCCCTCCAGTTTATCTTTTCGATATACAACCAGCGACTTACGTTTCAACTGTAGATGGGGAAAGTGTTCTCAAGGAGCGTGGGCATGCTGGTCTAATATTTAGGTCAAGAACCGCAGAACAATTTGAGCAGTATATTTCTGGGCTCATGGAGAGCCTGCCTTTGTCAGAGGGCTCTTATACGACAACTCTCCTAGGCTCCAATTTGGTTACTCAATTATTTGTTTTTAGACATTCAAAATCTGCTGGCTTGTCAGAGGGTGAATCAACGTTATTGAATGCTCTAAGAAAAATTGGAATCACGAATATCAAGTTAAAGGAGGAAAAGGAGGAAAAGGAGGAAAAGGAGGAAAAATAATATTCGAATCTTACAATTGTGACCATCTTCTTTTAGCCTAGTCCATAATTCTTTCCTATGGGTAATTTTATTACATATCAAATTGAATTATATATAGTTTAATGGCACTTTTAAGTGCCATTAAACTTGGGTACCACTTGTGATTAGATAAGCACCTATATTAGGAATATTTAACCTTTTTAAACTCAGTGTTCTGAATCCTTTGGTATATTTTCAATAATGCAATGATGAATATCATCGTGATTGTTGAGTGATGTTTCAGCCTGAATAGTGACATGCTCAATACCTAGATTTTGTATGACATTCTCCAGATCATGTAAGAGTATCTGCACTTCCTGCATACTCATTTCTTCACTCACAACAATATGGCAGGATAAAATATAACGTTTACTTGTCAGACTCCATATATGTAAATCATGTACACCCTGAATTCGCTGGCCTTGAAGAATGGTTTCTTTGATTTCTGCCAAGTCAAATTTTTCTGGTGTACCCTGCATTAAAACATGCGAAGCCTTTACTACAACTGAATATCCACTGCGAAGAACAAGTATTGCAACTAGAACACTGGCTAAAGTATCTGCCCAGGCCCATCCAAAGAAGTAGATACATAGCGCAGCAGCAATTGCGCCAATAGAACCTAACAAATCACTGAGTACATGCAGGTAAGCACCTCGCATATTCAAGTCGTGTTCGGTATCACTACCTTTAAAAATCATTACTGCAACAATGATATTAATCAGCAATCCAATACTAGCAACGATCAACATCCCTTGTACTTCAATATGTTGTGGTTGCTGAAACCGTAGAATTGCCTCAATAAAGATATACAGTGCGATACCAACCAGTGTAATACCATTCAATGCAGCAGCCAGTATTTCAAAGCGTTGATAGCCGTATGTTTTATTTTTGGTAATCTGTTTTTGACCGATGAAGACTGCTGCAAGTGCAATACCAAGTGCAACAGAGTCACTCAGCATGTGACCGGCATCTGAAATCAAGGCCAAACTATTGGTAATAAAACCACCTATAAATTCCACTACCATAAAAATGGTAATCAGTAAAAAGCTTATGGTCAGAATTTTTTTATTACTTGGGATATGGCTGTGGTCATGATCGTGGTCGTGATCATGACCACCATGACCATGATGGTGTCCTGAGTGATCATGGTTGTGCTTATGGGTGTTACCATGACTATGCTTATGCCCAGAATGATCATGGTTATGATCATGTTCAGAGTGGTTATGTTTGTGATCTTGTGTATGGTTGTGCGAAGACATTTTATAGCACTCCTGATTATGGCTCTAACTGACTACGCAATGGATGATTGTTGTAGTAATCACCGATGTATATAATTTTATTATTTTTAACCTCAAAAAATGAAGCACCTTTAAAAGTGATTACTTTTGCGTCTTTTTTACCAGACTGGTCTTTTTTATTGAGGGTTCCCTGAAGCTGCCATTCGACAGCAACCTTATCACCAACAATGAGTGGCGGGGATGTAAGCGTCATCTTCCGATCAGGAATGACTGTTAATAAAAACTTGGGTACCTCAATTACAGATGCTGTACCTTTACGGTTTTCTTCATTACTTGTATTGAAATACTCAACATTCGTGTCAAGAACTTTAGTCAGGTCATCTGGCTGCGTACCATTCCAGATATTAAGATAGCTCTCCACGGTTTCCAAAGCTGTATTGATCGGTGCTTTTGCATGCGAAATTGAAGCTAATCCTAACGTCATAAGAATGAGTAAGAATGTCATGAAAAAAGGCTTTGATTTTTTCCCTTGACCATCAACATCTTGCTTCAATTGATTGATATAAATAGTGTTCATCATATTCACCTTAGACTTGAATAAGTTCATCCACAATCCGTTCGGCGTCTTCCCTGGTATTGACGATTTCATAAGGAATGCCAAATGCCTTTACAGCCATTTCCGTCATCTTTCTGATGGCAACTCTTTTTTCCTGATCAGGTTCAATGCAGATAATTGCCTTACATAACTGATTAAGTTCATCTTTATGGTTTTTAAGCCAAAGACCACGTTGTTTAAAGTCTTCAGGTGTTTCTTGCATTGATAATTGATCATAAACAATCACAAACGGACTGCTCATTTCCAAGAATTCCTGCATTTCCAACTGCCATTGAGGTGAATAACCTGGAACTGCCTGATCTTGCTTAAACTCAACAAATGGGAAGTTTTCTATATCATGGATAATAAATTTCATTTATATGACCTCATATTCTGTTTCATCTTGTCAGGAATTCATCTCTTTCCATCAAAAGATGAATTCCATCGATGTGCTATTTCAAAGATTTACGTTCAATCTGTACGGTATGTTCATTCCAGCCTCCACCTAATGCCTTGTAGAGGTTGACCTGATTATTCAGGCGTTCCAGGCGGGTCTGTATAAGTGCCTGCTGAGATGCATACAGAGTTCGTTGTGAGTCGAGGACTGCGAGATAATTATCTTCACCAGCATCAAAACGTAAGGTTGCCAACTTATGGGCATCCTGGCTGGCCGCAATCATTTGCTGCTGCGATTTGATCTGTTCATCTAGTGTGGACTTGCCAGCCAGCCCATCAGCAACTTCACGAAAAGCTGTTTGAATAGATTTGTCATAGTTGATGACTTCAATCTGCTTCATGATGTGTGAGCGATCCAGATTTGCCTGATTTAAACCTGCATTAAATATGGGCAAGTTAATCTTGGGCATAAAACTCCATGCACCTGTACCTGCATTAAATAGATTATCCAGACTGGAACTTGCCGTACCCGCCGAACCCGTTAGGGTAATGGATGGAAAAAATGCTGCACGGGCTGCTCCAATGTTTGCATTCGCAGCCTGAAGCTTATGTTCTGCGGCACGAATGTCTGGACGACGTTGAAGTAGATCCGATGGCAAACCAACTGGTATATCCTGCATAACAACCTGATCAGGAATTTTGGGGGACTGGTCCAATTGGGCCGCCAATTCCTGTGTTAATGGTGAACCCAGAAGTAACACCAGAGCATTACGATCCTGTGCAGTAATACGCAAGAATTTTGCATAATTGGTTTGTGCGGTGCGCAGTCCTATTTCAGCTTGACGTAAATCAAATCGGGTTGCATTACCAACATCAACAAGTTTCCTGGTCAAGTCATAGGATTTCTGCTGTGTCGCCAAAGTCGCCTTGGTTAAACCTAACGTTTCCTGATCGGCCTTATAGACCAGATAAGCATTAGCAACTGCGGATACCAGACTTAACTGTGATGCTGTCTGGACCTCTTTAGAAGCCAAATAGTTCTGTAAAGCCTGATCACTCAGACTGCGTACTCGGCCCCATAAATCGACTTCCCATGCGACCGAAGTAACACCAACCTGATACATGCGGGGGTTATAAGCAAGATCAGACGGTAAACGCTGACTGGCTGACTCTGCGGTAACACCCACATGCGGTAAACGGTCAGCACGACGAATACGATACTGTGCTTCTATCGCCTCAACATTTAAAGCTGTCACCTTAAAATCATGATTGTTTTTCAATGCATGATCGATGAGTTGGAGTAAGACAGGATCGGTATAAAAGTCACGCCAGCCAATATCGGCTGCGACTGTTTGCTTTCCATTGTTCACTTGCAGCCCTGGATAAGCCTCTCCTGTTGGATAGTGTTCCGACACAGGAGAGACAGGTCGCTCATATATGGGTGCCATTGAACATCCTGCAAGAATAGTGGCAGTGGTTAGTACACTCATTTTCTTGAGGAAGGTGTATCGGTTTAAATGAAGTGTTAAATTTTTCATTTTGAACCCTCCTGTACCAGTGCTTTGGCCTGTTCTCTACGCAGAATAAAATTACGAATGACGACATAGAAAATGGGTGTAAACAGCAAACCAAAGATTGTCACGCCCAGCATTCCAGAGAAAACAGCGATACCCATGGCATGACGCATTTCTGCACCAGCACCTGTGGCTAATACCAGTGGTATCACACCAGCAATAAATGCAATTGAGGTCATTAGAATCGGGCGTAATCTTAATCGGGCTGCTTCAAGTACTGCATCAAAAGGATTCAAACCCTCATCCTCTTTGGCTCGGGCAAACTCCACAATTAAGATGGCATTTTTTGCAGCAAGTCCCACCAGAACAACAAAGCCAATCTGGGTAAAGATGTTGTTATCACTACCAGTTACCCAAACACCTACAATCGCAGATAACAAGGCCATTGGTGCAATAAGTAATACTGCAAAAGGCATTGACCAACTGTTGTATTGAGCTGCAAGGAAAAGGAACGCCAAAATAATTGCTAGAGCAAAAACCATGACCGCAGTATTGCCTGTATTCTTTTCCTGATAGACCAGATCGGTCCATTCATAGGTCATACCTTGTGGCAATGTTTCCTGCACAATTTTTTCAATTGCGGCAGTTGCCTGACCAGATGAATAACCTGATGCAGCGTTACCACTAATATCGGCTGATGGGAAACTGTTATAGTGCATAACACGATCAGGGCCAGAACTACGCTTAATCGTGACAAAGGTCGAAAGCGGAATCATGTCTCCCGCTGCATTTCTCACCTTTAACAGATTAATGTTCTCTGGTTGCATACGGAATGGGGAATCTGCCTGAGCAATTACACGATAAGTACGACCAAACCGATTAAAGTCATTGATATAGATTGACCCCAGATTGATTTGTAGTGTTTCAAAAATATCGGTCAGTGGTACACCTTGTGACTTCGCTTTTACACGGTCAATATCAACTTCAATCTGTGGAGCATTTGCCTGGAAACTCGCAAGCATACCGACAAGTTCAGGCGTCTGAGAGGCTTTCGCCATAATCTCGCCCTGTACACGTGCCAGTGTTTCAAAGCCTAAACCAGCCCGATCTTCAATTTGTAGCTTGAATCCGCCCATAGAACCTAAGCCAGGTACTGGTGGTGGTGGAAAGATGCCCGCAAATCCGTCAGGAATCTGACTGAATTTACCCATTAATTTTCCAGCAATTGCTCCTGCTGATAATGAGGGGTCCTGACGAGCCTCAAATGGATCAAGCATGGCAAACATCAAGGCAGAGTTTGGTACATTGACTGGACCACTTGGTGTAAAGCCTGGGAATGCCATGACGCTTTCCACACCAGGTTCATTCAGTGCAATTTCCGTCATCTGTTTAACTACAGCTTCTGTGCGGTCTAAAGATGCGCCTGTAGGTAACTGGGCGATACCAACTAGATAATACTTGTCCTGTGCAGGAACAAAGCCTTGCGGCACTTTGTTAAAACCTAACCAAGTTAGGCCAAGAAAACCTACATACAAAATCAGCATGATGGCACTTAAACGTACCCCCTTGCGGACTGCACCTACATATTTGTCCGATGCCTTATCAAAGAACCGATTGAATCCTCTAAAGAACCAACCAAATAAGCGTTCGGTTAAATCACGTTTTTTATTTCCAGCTTGATGTGGTTTAAGCAAGATACCTGCTAAAGCTGGTGAAAGTGTTAAAGAGTTGATTGCAGATAAGATGGTTGAAATCGCAATGGTCAAGGCAAATTGGCGATAGAACTCACCCTGCAATCCTGTAAGAAATGCCGATGGAATAAATACAGCAGATAAAACCGCAGTAATCGCGATAATTGGCCCTGTCACCTCAGACATTGCCTTACGGGCAGCTTCTTTTGGTGATTCGCCTAATGCAATATGCCGTTCTACGTTCTCCACCACCACAATTGCATCATCGACCACAATACCAATCGACAGTACCAGTCCAAATAAGGTCAATGTATTTAGGGAGAAGCCGAAATAATACATAATTGCAAACGTACCAATCAGTGAAACGGGAACGGCAATTAAAGGAATAATGGATGCACGCCATGTTTGCAGGAACAGGATGACAACAAGCACAACCAGTGCAATGGCTTCTAACAGAGTGGTAATGACTGATTTCAAAGAAGCTTTTACGAAAATATTTGGATCATAAGGAATTTTATAATCCACACCGTCAGGGAAGCTTTTCTTCAATTCTGCCATCGTTTCACGGACTTCACTTGAAACATCGAGTGCATTGGCACCTGGTGTCATAAAGATTTGTAAGGCAGATGTTGGCTTACCATCCAGTAAAGCTCGCATGGTATAAGCATCAGAACCCAGTTCAATTCGTGCAACATCTTTCAGGCGTGTGATTTGTCCAGTGTCACCAGCTTTAACCACGATTTCACTGAATTGCTCTTCAGTGGTTAAACGTCCCAGCGTATTAACAGTAACTTGATAGGCCGATGTTGTATTTGGTTGTTGACCAACAGAACCCGCAGCAACCTGCATGTTTTGTTCACGAATGGCTGCAACCACATCATTGGCGGTTAAACCACGGGCAGCCACTTTTTCAGGATCAATCCAGACACGCATCGAATATTCACCAGCACCACCAATCTCGATATTTCCAACACCTGGTAAACGTGCAAGCTCATCACGCACATTTAACAGTGCATAGTTGGACAAATATAGTGGATCATGATTCTTGTTGGATGACACCAAATTGATGACCATGAGAATATCGGGTGAGGTTTTTTCAGTGACCACACCAATGCGTTGAACTTCTTCAGGTAAGCGTGGCAATGCACGAGAAACCCTGTTTTGTACCTGTATCTGTGCTTTATCAGGGTCTGTACCCTGTTTAAAGGTGACGGTCAGTACCATCTTGCCATCGGCTGCGGTTTGAGAACTCATATACAACATGTTCTCAACACCGTTCACGGCTTGTTCCAGAGGGGAGGAAACCGTCTCGGCAATGATTTTGGGGTTGGCACCAGGATAACTTGCCATGACCTGTACAGTCGGTGGTGTAATGGCTGGATATTCACTCAATGGCAGTTTAAACAGTGATAAAGCACCGAGAATGACGATCAGCACAGAGATCACGACCGCAAATATTGGCCGATTAACAAAGAAATGAGGGAAATTCTTCATGGCTTATTTCCCCTGTGCGGCACTTTCAGTCGGAGTAGGCGTTTGCATTGGAACGATATTTGGCTTGACCTGCATTCCTGGGCGAACCAGCCCTTTAATAATGACTTTATCGCCAGTTTGCAGACCACTGCTAATAATCCGCAATCCATCAACGACCGAGCCAAGTGTTACAGGCCTAAATTCAACCGTATTATTCGAACCAAGAACCAGAACAAAATTATTGCCCTGATCTGTACCCACCGCCTGATCATCTATCAGAATGGTGGACTGTTTATTTCCAGTGGTCAGCTTAACTCTGGCAAACATACCTGGTGCTAATTCACCTGAATCATTGGTAATAGATGCCCTAACCCGTAGCGTCCCTGTACGCTGGTCAATTTGAGTACTTACAAAGTTTAATTTCCCTGTATAAGGATAAGTTTCTGTATTTGCCAATCCCATTTCGATTGGCAAGTTGAATTGTCCAGATTTATTTTGTCCCTTTAGATTGAGAAAGGTTTTTTCATCAAGGTCAAAATAAACATACAGCGGATTGACTGAAACGATGGTGGTTAAGGCTGTGGCATTGCCTGTATTTCCACCTGCAATCAAGTTACCACTGGTGACAAGAACACGGTCAATACGTCCTGAAATCGGTGCTGTAATATTGGTATAAGATAAATCCAGCTTCGCTGCACTGACGGCTGCCTGAGCCTCCTGTACTTGAGCCTGACGGTTATTTTTGGTTGCCAGTGCATCGTCATAAACCTTATTGGAGACGGCACCACTTTCGACCAGTTTATTTGCCCGGTTAAAATCCAGAACAGCCTGGCTATACTGAACCTCTGCTGCTTTCAGTCGTGCCTGGGCTGTCTTCAGAGCAACCTGAAAAGGTGCAGGATCAATTTTAAATAATACCTGTCCCTTACGAACATAACTGCCCTCAGGAACACTAACACTATTAATGACACCACCGACTCGGGACTTGATTTCAACGCTTTGTGGTGCCGATAAGTAGCCTGTATATTCGGCAGTTGGATTAAGTTCTTGTGTAATTACTTCCGCAACTGGAACCTGAGGAATAGGCATTTGAGCTGAACTAGCTTGTTGCTTGGGTTGATCCGATATATTTTTTGCTGTGTACAGCAGACCACCTGAGATAGCAATCACTACTGCTACAGCAACCGCTGTCATTCGTTTTTTCATGATATTCACCTTTTATGCAAAGCTACATCACTCTGGATAGGTTTCTGTAGCAGTTGCACACATGCTAATGTTTCCAATAATTGGAAGGTCAATAGGGTGATCTGAATAGATTATACAAATGAACATATATTTATATGAATTATTAAAAAGTGAATTTCTATAAGTTTAATAGTCCGTTTTTTCAGCTTTATAAAACATACCTCCGTCTATGGAAATTAAATTCATGCAATATCCCTCCAGTATTAGACTGTCAAATTATTCATTTTATCCTAAGTAGAAATTTCTCTTAGAATAAGTAAAAACAGTATTACTTTAGAAAATTTGATTCCCTATTAGCTCAAAAATGGCACATGCCATTGATTATATTAAAATTAATAAATTAAATTTGACAATTTTTACATATGAACATATATTCATATGTAAAAATATATACATGTTAGGTTTTTATACATGAGTAATCAACGCGATCACAATCATAAATGTCATGATCATTCGCATGAAGGTCATGATCATTCGCATGAAGGTCATGATCATTCACATGTTCCTGATGTGAGTAACGGAAACGAAAGAAAAATTCTGATTTCGTTTTTTATCATTTTCGGGTTCATGCTTGTAGAAGCCACTGGAGGAATCATCTCTGGTTCACTCGCACTTCTGGCTGATGCAGGGCATATGCTTACAGATGCCGTTGCCTTAGGTTTAGCTTATGCTGCCTTTCGTTTCGGTCGCCGCATTGCAGATAATTCAAAAACATTTGGATACATGCGATTCGAAGTTATTGCTGGCTTAATGAATTCTCTTACATTATTCGCAATCGTTGGATGGATTATTTATGAGGCTATTGAACGCTTTCAATCACCTCAACCTGTCATGGCAGGACCGATGTTTATCGTTGCTATTATAGGTATGCTCGTTAACTTATTTGTTTTATGGTACTTAACAAGAGGCGATACAGAACATGTCAATGTTAAAGGAGCTATTCTCCATGTAATGGGCGATTTACTCGGCTCTGTTGGAGCAATTATTGCTGCCATAGTGATTTGGTACACAGGCTGGACTCCTATCGATCCAATTTTATCTGTTCTAGTTTCTTTACTTGTACTACGCAGCGCATGGTCTTTATTTAAACGTACTCTTCATATTTTACTTGAGGGTGCTCCTGAGAATGCTAATGCCCAAGAGATCACTGAATATCTTTTGAAAAATGTAAGTGGTATTGAAAAAATTACCCATATACATATTTGGATGATTACATCAGGTAGATCTATGGCAACGTTGCATGTCAAACCCAAAGATGGAGTTGACCTCGCGACATTAACTCTCAACATTGAGAATGAGCTAAAATCCAAATTTTCTATTGAACATCCAACTATAGCCATTGATTGGCAAGGCAATAGTACTTGTAGCTTAGAAAACCCAACTCAAATTGATCCACACGCTGGACATAATCACTAACCTTAAATCTTTATTGTTATTCACTGATGAGGAGACTTTAATGTCTGATAAATACTACAATTTAGGAGATTACCAGCGTCAAATAACTACGTCATCTCCTGATACTCAACTTTGGTTTGATCGTGGCTTATTATGGACATATTGTTTCAATCCGAGTGAAGCCATAAATTGTTTTAAGAAAGCTCTAGAACATGATGCAAAATGCGCAATGGCTTATTGGGGCATCGCCTTTGCATCTGGTCCAAATTACAATAAAGCTTGGCATTTATTTGATCCTTCAGACTTACAGAATACCATTCCATATATTAATGAAATTATGGAACAAGCAAAGTTAGCAGCGACTCATAATGCGACACAATTTGAGAAAGATTTAATTGATGCCCTTGCTCCACGCTTTCCAAAACACGTGACTATAGATGAACAAGACTTTCATGAGCTGAATTTTGCATATGCTCAAGCTATGAGATCATTTTATGAAAAATATTCTAATGATCTTGATGCAGCTGCAATGTTTGCAGATGCACTCATGTGCTTGAGCCCTCGTAAATTGTGGGATTTAGATACCGGTGAAGCCATAGGTTTAGGTACAGTTGAAGCTAGAAACGTGCTTGAAGTTGCTTTCACTAAACCTGGGGCAAATCGTCATCCTGTAATTAATCATCTCTATATACATTTAATGGAAATGTCACCTTATCCTGAAGTTGCATTGCCAGCTGCTGATAACCTTCGTAATTTATCACCTGATGGGTCACATTTAGCCCATATGTCCACACATATTGATAATGCATGCGGAGATTGGCGTCGAGTGGTTTATTCTAATCTTGATGCAATCGCAGCCGATGAAAGATATTTTTCTAGAGAAAAGAATCCAGGTGGTTGGAATATCTTGTATCGCGTTCATAATTTAATGGTAGGTGCTTATGGTGCAATGATGGCAGGTAAATCACAGGAAGCGTTATTTATGGCTCATCGTATCAATGACATTTTAACACCCGAAGTACTACATATCACTACACCGCCAATGGCTAATTTAACTGAAAGCCATTGCACAACACTACCACATGTTATGATTAGATTTGGCATGTGGGAAGATATTCTGAAACTTGAGCTACCTAAAGATAAAGGTCTATATAGTTCCACAACCGCAATGATTCACTACGCAAAAGGCATAGCATTTGCTTCATTAAGAAGAGTTAAAGAGGCCGAAAAAGAAAGAGAGTCTTTTATAAAAGCAGTAGCTAATGTATCAGAAGAGCGCTTTAACTCTATACCTGTTAAAGAGGTCGAAGCTTTAAAAATTGCTGCCAAAATGATTCATGGCGAAATTGAGTATCGTAAAGGTAATACGAAAGAAGCATTCGCAATCTTGCGAGAAGGCATTAAATTAGAAGATGCTCTTCCTTATTGTGATCCTCCAGCTTGGTTACAACCAGTTCGGCATGCATTCTGCGCACTTAATATGGAACAAGGAAACTTTGAAGTAGCAGCCCAAGAATATCGGATTGAACTGGGGCTAGAAGGTGACCTTGGACGTCGCCGAATTCGCCCTAACAATGTATGGAGTCTTCATGGACTTTATGAGTGTTTAGCAAAACTAGGTCTAGAGAAAGAAGCTCGAGATATTTCGCTGCAACGTGATATAGCACTTGCCTCGGCTGATATTAATATTGAAGCATCCTGTTTCTGCCGATTAAGTGCATTTGAAGATAACACTACAAGTTGCTGTTAAAAACAGATAGCACTTTCCTCAAATAGATATCAAGGCATATAGCTAGACATTTCTTAATTATATGCCCTTGATCTTAACTTTTTGTAGATGATACTGATAACTTAAATAAATGCATGATATATTTCTTGTTTAGAGTAATAAAAATAAAGAATTCCTATAACCCTCTTTCCCCTTAAAGTTATTTAATTTAGATATTTTTGCAATACATTACGTACTACTATAAATTAGTGCTCCTCACTAATATGACTTGCCATATCTAATAAAACCTGACTAACATGTAAATCATCAATCTCATAAAATACTTGTTTAGATTGTCTTTCGCCTTTGACTAAACGAGCTGAACGCAATAAACGAAGATTATGACTGACTAAAGATTGGGATAAATCAAGAGCATCACTGATTTCACCTACTGAACTAGGCCCCCGCATACAAAAAAGTAGAATTTTAAGTCGTGAAGCATCACCTAATAGCCGAAATGTTTCAGCTAAAGACATAATCTCATCTTGAGATAATGGTATCGGGTGATTATTAAAATTCATACTAATACTTAAATTCCTATTATTTAGAAAATATATATGTTTACATATTCTACCCTTGACCTTCCCATAATGGCAAGGTTTATGCTCTTAATAATTGGGTAAGCACTATAGGTATATCTTATGGGAAAGGCAACAGATAAGCTTTCTAATAATATGAAAGTTACATTAAAAATTGAAGGGATGACATGTGCCAGCTGTGTTGGGCGTGTTGAAACAGCACTCAAAAAAGTTGATGGTGTACAGTCTGCCTCGGTCAATCTAGCGACAGAACGTGCAGATATTGTACTTGATCAGCCTGTGGATCGTCAGGTACTGGTTCATGCCATTGAACAATCAGGTTATGACGTGCCCGCAAATAATATTGAATTATCAATTAAAGGCATGACCTGTGCTAGTTGTGTAGGTCGTGTCGAAAAAGCCCTTAAAGCCGTTGCAGGTGTAAAAGAGGCCAATGTCAATCTTGCGACTGAGCGTGCAACGGTCAGTGGTTCAGCAAATGTCGATGACTTGATTACCGCAATTGATAAAGCTGGTTACGATGCCACAGAAATTCAAGCTTCTATTCCTGACCAGACAGAGCTGCTTGAGAAAAAAGATCAAGAACGTGCTGAACTTAAGCGTGATTTGATTCTTGCAACCCTATTGGCTTTGCCTGTATTTATTTTGGAAATGGGATCTCACCTTATCCCTGGTGTTCATCAACTGATTGATCAAACTATTGGGATGCAGAATAGCTGGTATTTACAATTCATCCTGACCACGTTGGTTTTAGTTATTCCAGGACGAAGATTCTATCTAAAAGGTTTGCCTGCATTACTCCGTTTAGCACCTGATATGAACTCGCTGGTTGCGGTTGGTACATTAGCAGCTTACCTATTTTCTATTGTTGCCACATTCATACCCAACATCCTTCCCACAGGAACGGTAAATGTATATTACGAAGCTGCTGCGGTGATTGTGGCATTAATCTTACTGGGTCGTTTTCTTGAAGCAAAAGCCAAAGGGCGAACATCTGAAGCAATCCAGCGTTTAGTCAGCTTACAGGCCAAAACTGCCCATGTTTTACGCGATGGCCAAATGGTAGATATTGCACTAGACCAAGTGGTTGCAGATGACATTATCATTGTGAAACCAGGTGAAAGAATCCCTGTCGATGGTCAAGTCACTGATGGAAAAAGTTTTGTTGATGAATCCATGATTACGGGTGAACCAATCCCTGTTGAGAAAGGCATCGGCAGTGATGTGGTAGGCGGCACCATTAACCAGAATGGCACGTTGACCTTTACCGCTGTGGCGGTGGGTGGCGAAACTATGCTGGCTCAAATCATTCGTTTGGTTGAGCAAGCACAGGGTTCTAAAATGCCGATTCAAGCTGTGGTGGATAAAGTTACCTTATGGTTTGTCCCTGCGGTGATGATTGCCGCAGTACTTACATTCCTAGTCTGGCTTATTTTTGGTCCATCACCAGCCTTAACCTTTGCGTTGGTTAATGCTGTGGCAGTGCTGATCATTGCCTGCCCGTGTGCAATGGGATTAGCGACACCAACCTCAATTATGGTGGGTACAGGTCGTGGTGCAGAGTTAGGAGTGTTGTTCCGTAAAGGTGAAGCCTTACAACTATTAAAAGATGCTAAAGTTGTTGCAGTTGATAAAACAGGGACGTTGACAGAGGGTCATCCTGTGCTGACTGACTTTGAAGTAACCCAATTGTTTGAGCGTGATTATGTTCTAGGCATGGTTGCGGCTGTCGAATCCCGTTCTGAACATCCGATTGCTAAAGCAATTGTTGATGCGGCAAAAAGTGAAAACCTAGCTCTACCTAAAGTCGATACCTTTGATTCAGTCACTGGTATGGGTGTCTATGCAACCATCAATGGTAATGAAAAAATCAATATTGGTGCAGACCGTTATATGGTTCAACTTGGTATTGATGTTGCTCCATTTGCTGTTACAGCTCAGCGTCTTGGTGATGAGGGTAAATCCCCTCTTTATGTTGCTGTCGATGGCGAACTAGCAGGAATTATTGCAGTTGCCGACCCAATCAAATCCACAACGCCAGCAGCGATTAAGGCTCTACACCAATTAGGGCTTAAGGTGGCAATGGTTACTGGTGACAATGTTCGTACTGCTCAAGCGATTGCCAAACAATTGGGTATTGATGAAGTGATTGCTGAAGTTTTACCAGAGGGTAAAGTTAGTGCGGTTAAAGAGCTGAAAGCAAAATATGGCCATATCGCTTTTGTGGGTGATGGTATTAACGATGCGCCAGCTTTGGCTGAAGCTGATGTGGGACTTGCGATTGGTACAGGTACAGATGTTGCAATTGAATCTGCCGATGTCGTGTTAATGTCAGGGAACTTACAAGGTGTTGCCAATGCGATTGCCTTGTCCAAAGCAACGATTGGTAATATTCATCAGAACTTATTCTGGGCATTTGCCTATAACACCATGTTGATTCCTGTTGCTGCTGGTATATTGTACCCAGCCTATGGAATACTGATGTCCCCAATCTTTGCAGCAGGTGCAATGGCTTTGTCCAGTGTATTTGTACTCGGTAATGCATTACGTTTACGTCGATTCCAGTCACCATCCGTCAGTCAAGGCTAAGGAGGATATGATGAACATTGGTAAAGTCTCTAAAGCTTCAGGAGTTACCGCCAAGATGATTCGTTATTACGAGCAGATTGGCCTGATTCCCGCTGCTGGACGTAATAATGCAGGATATCGCTCTTACTCAGTAAATGATGTTGAACGTTTAAAGTTTATCAAACGAAGTCGTGAACTCGGTTTTTCAGTAGCGGAAATATCAGACCTACTCGATTTATGGAATAACCGCAGTAGACAGAGTGCTGATGTCAAACGCCTGGCTCAGGGTCATATTGAAAAGCTGGAAGAACGTATCAATGACCTACAGCAAATGGCGAATACTCTCAAGGACTTAATCGACTGCTGTGCTGGTGATAATAGACCTGATTGTCCGATTCTTGAAGGTTTGCAAGAGCCCCACAATGATATAAAGGACGTTCACCATCATAATGACCTGCTTTCCGTTTCACCTTTAACCCGAAAGAAATGACAAATAATGGGAGGTTATATCAATATAACCTCCTATGCCATACCTATAAAAATTCTTATAAATCAATATAGCTTATTGACTTCTAATATCAGTTCTTCAAAATCTAATTAATTAACTACATTTATGAATATATATGTCAAAAAGAACAAGAGATAATTTCACCCAAAGAACAATTGATGCACTACGTCGCAGAGTATCAAACTGTTGTTCAAACCCTGAATGCTATGTTCTAACAGTGGAGCCTCAAGCGACTGATCCAACAAAAGTAATTGATACAGGTGTAGCAGCACATATTTGTGCTGCATCTATCGGTGGTCCTCGCTATAAGGCAGAGATGACAACTGAAGAAAGAAAAGACATCAATAATGCAATTTGGCTTTGTGCACATTGCTCTATAAAAATAGATAGGGAACCAGAGGCTTATCCAGCCCCTTTATTGCACCATTGGAAGAAAGAAGCAGAACATAGAATAAAAATTAATTCAAACTCAAGGCTTTATACGCAGAATGAGGCAGACTACAAAGTTCATCGTACCTTATTACAAGGTATAGGAGTAAACCTATCTGATCGAATGCAGACTTCCATCTCAGAAGTAGCAAGAGCTGTAAAATCATATATTCATAAATTAGACCCACGGCTAGATGTGGAATACTCTTTTATCAATGGTTCTAACCACTTTGAGATCAATGTTAAAGAAGATACAGATGATCCTGTTATCATCAACTTTATTCCTATTGATCCATCTGAATATAATGAAAAATTTTCGGACTTAATAGATCATGGCCAAACTCTCTCATGTGATATTGCCAAGGTAACCACCAACTCATTAGGGCTAGACTCAATATTTCCCCAGAACCTAAAGGATGGCATCCTGATTATTGAGCCCAATAATAAAAGAACTGCCATTGTTGAGATACAGGATGAAGAGGGTGAAACGCTTATGAGTTTTGAAGATGAATTGATATTAGGAAAAGAAACCTTTTCCTTTTCCTCCATGAAATATAATCATCTTCTAAGTTTTAAAATCAATAAAATTCCATATTCTGGACAACCTATAAAGGATGGTTTTAATCTGGATTTAAACTTCCAGTTATGGGATAACAAAAACTTATCTAAATTACCTTACTTTGATCAAATTTTTAAATTTTATAAATCATTGTCAAATAGTAAAGAATTCAAAGCAATCATATATATAGATGGTTTAGAAGTATTCTCTTCAAGCACCTCAATTGGAAAAACTTATTTTTCCAGACTATTACCTTTACTATCATATACTTATTATTGCAGACTCATTTGTAATGTTCTTCATATCGAATTACCATTCAAAAGTGACATTACGTTTAGTATTGAAGAATACCGCGATGTTTTTGAAACTGCCAAGGCAATAAAAGCAGTTCAGATCAATAATAAATTTTCTTGTACTTTTACCTTGATTAGGGACTCTCTACTATCTATCAGCACCTTTATGGGAAGTAGTGAGATTATTATCCAACAGAATATAATTATAGAGCTCGACAATGTATTCAAAGAGAATATAAAGAAAGATGTTTTTATAAGACATACATTCACTAATCCAAATTTATCTGTAATTAATAATACTAAATCCAAGAAAAATTATACTTACAAAATCAAAGCAGATAACAAACACCATCTTGGTCGATATAAAAGGATGACCACATTAACTCCAATAACACCTGCAAATGAAAAAGAGGTTATGTCTATATGACCACATATATAACCAATAAAGTAAGAATATATAAGTCAATTACTTAAAGAGTTTTTTAATTAGTACCAAGATATTCTATACACCACTGCCAAATCTTGTTCACAGTAGTATTAGAGTGTGAGGATTTTTTCCGTACAAGATAATAACTTGGTTCAATGGTCATTATTTCCGAAACAACCTGTACCAGTTTTCCTGATTTAATCTCTTCATCTACAAAGGCTCGGCATGCTAACGCAATGCCTTGCCCTGACAAAGCAGCGTCTAATGCCAGAGTGGTTTGACTAAAAACAAGTCCAGATAACTTAACATTTGTATTTAGGAACTTGGGCCAGTTATCGTGAGCATCATGTAGAAGTGGCATTGATATTAATTGTTCAGGCTTTAAAGGAAGAGTTAAATCTTGGACAAGAAAAGGACTTGCCACAACAATCAGTTCCTGACGGAACAATAACTGCGCTTCCAAATTCTCTGGAAATGACTTTTTAGTAAGGCGTACAGCAATATCAACCTGATCCCGATCAAAATCTGATACAGCTTCAGTAGCTAATGTATGCAGCTTGATATCAGGCAATGATGTATGTAGTTTACCTAAAAGAGGGATCAACAACTTGGCAGCAATCGTCGGAGTTACACTAATGGTTACGCTATCAGGTTGATCCAAAATCGATTCCGTTTATTCTGTAAGAATATCAAAGGCATGAGTCATATTGACCAAGTAATTAGCTCCCTCTGGAGTCAAAGCCAGTCCTCTTGGAAGACGCTGAAATAGTGTAACCCCCAGATGTTCCTCCAATGCCCGGACCTGCTGAGCAATCGCACCTTGGGTAACTCCCAGTTCATCCGCAGCAGCACGGAAACTCAACTTCCGTCCTGCCGATTCAAAAGCACGCAAAGCATTTAAAGATGGGAGTTTCCGACGAGATAACATAGAACCAAATAGACAGTAGTTTTTCTACACTCTAATGCGTTTATTAATCGTGTGCAAGTCATTCAACTAGTTGAAATAATGTCCTAATAAAAGCAATTTTTATGCTGAGTCTTCCTTTAGAAAATAAAGTATAGGACTGGAAAATTATCCTGACTGAGGTGTCTGTTATGGCAAATGATCTTATTCAAATTAATACTTTGGCCTGGAAAGAACTTGAATTGGCAACTATCACCCCTGAATCAGGTTTCCGCTATATCAATCTATGCTCGGTAGATAAAGAGGATACGCCACAGGCCAGAATGGTCGTGCTAAGACATGTAAATCAATTAAAACGTATTCTTGAGATCCATACCGATATTCGCAGTCCAAAATGGAATGAACTCTTGGCAAACCCATCTACGACCATTCTGGGGTTTTGCTCAAAGACGCGTTTGCAGCTTCGCCTAAAAGGTATTGCCACACTTCATGCTTCTGGTACTGAAGTTGCTCAACAGGCATGGCAATCATTGAGTATATGGACACAGAGAACCTATACGGGTGGACCACCAGGAGATGAGTGTGCTTTTACCACTGGTTGCCACTCACTTCTAGAAACAGACAGTGATGAAAGACAAGATGGATATTCATGTTTTGGTGTTATTTCTGTCCAGATTGAGATTTTAGACTGGTTTCAATTGCAGCACCAAAACAACCAGCGTGCATATTTCACTTATGACAACGATGGAAATTTGATGAATAGCCATTGGATTAACCCCTAAACTGACTCAATAGGATACAGATAAGATGCTTCGCGCTTATGTCGCACTAGTTCTACTTGGAATCATTTGGGGAACAAATTTTATCTATATGAAATGGGCCACTATCCTTATTTCCCCCTCACAAACCGTATTCCTGCGAGTCCTATTTGGATTTCTTCCTCTTTTAGTGATTGCTATTTATACAAGGGCAATCAATCGCCAGCAATTACGTTATCTCCCTCATTTCACCGTGATGTCAGTATTGGCAACGACACTCTATTATTATGGGTTTGTCGCTGGAACAGCTCTTCTTCCCACCAGTATCGCTGGACTGCTTAGTGGCTCTATTCCCATTTTTACGTTCTTGGCTTCCATCATATTTCTTCGTGAGGAACAACCTACAAAGCGGATGACCCTTGGAATTATACTAGGATTCCTAGGCATCATCTTAAGTGCCAGACCATGGGAAAGCACACAGGAGATCCCTTTGATGGGTATCGTATGGATGATTGTTGGAACACTCAGTGTTGGATGTTCTTTTGTTTATGCCCGATATTTTCTTTCTCCCTTAAACTTACCTCCAGTGGCATTAGCAACATGGCAGTCAGGCATCGCAACACTTACATTGTTGCTTCTAACAGACTTTGACCATATTACTGCGATTACATCGGACATCCATACACTATGGGGGGTGATTATTGGCCTAGGGATGTTGGGAACGGGAGGTGCTTTCTTCATTTATTACTACATCATTCAAAAGCTTGGACCAGTAAAAGCTGCTGGGGCTACATATATTGCCCCAATTGTGGCTGTTATCATTGGCGCTATGATTGGAGAAAGTATAGGAGTAATTGAATTATTGGCATTAGTTTTGATTCTTGGAGGGGTGGTGTTAATTCAACTTCCCAAAAATACTTAAGTTTTAGCTTTTTATTGGAAATAAAAAGCGACTACTTTGAGTCGCTTTATTATTTTGTTCACTCTTAGCGAGGAGGAAAACCAGCCTCTGTTAAAGCCTCAACCACTTGTTGCTGAGTTGCAGTTGTTTCAACTTTCACACTGCGATTTGGAGGATCAGTAATTACCTTTGCATTAGCATCAACTGCTTGAATTGCTCTGGTGACACCACGGGCACAACCGCCACAGGTCATACCTTCAACATGAAATTCCATATTTATCTCCACTATTATTCAAGATTTATTTAATATAAACCTTGCCATAATTGTAAGGTCAAGTCTTACTAAAATTTAATTAAGTAAAAAGTAGTTATTTTGGCCATTTCTGGTGGTAATCATCAATTACATATTCATGAATATGGATTCCATTGACCAGATGTTGTTGCAAATGCTCATGTTCTGGTGGTAAATCATCATGATTATGAGCCAAATACATTTCGTCCTGAGCTGACCATACACGCATCGCAAGTATGAGTGAAATAACGGCAATTACTGCCATAGGTATAAAAGTCTGTAATGTTCCCACATTGGTACTCAACCACCCAACTAATGGATAAGTAATCAACCAGCACGCATGAGAAAACGCAAATTGTGCTGCAAATAAAGCTGTTCTATTTTCACTGGATGCTGATTTACGAATTAATCGCCCTGTTGGTGTTTGAGCCACTGAATAGCCCACACCTAAAATAAACCACAATGCCAATAACCAAGCATAGGAATGAATAAAATAGCCAGAGAACAAGCCAATGGTCAGTATGGTTGTACCTGTTAACATCACGGTTCTATCATTAAATTTATCAAGAACTTTAGGCAATATAAATGCTGAAAGCATAGAACCAAGACCAAATAGACCAAACGCCCAAGTTGTTGCATGTTCTGTCAGTTTAAAGGTTGATTGAACCAGTACCACTGTATTGACAATAACTACAGCACTTGCCGAAGCAATGGCTAGATTTAATGCAAGTAAGGCTTTCAATCGTGGAGTATTAAAATATATTTTTGCCCCCTGTTTGATTCGACTATATATACCTTTAAATTCAGGAATTTTTGCTACAGGTAGTTTTGCACTGACAACAAATAATGCTGAACCAATGAAGCCAATGACTGTACCTAAGAATAAATTGTTATAACTAATAACTGTCAATAACAGCCCTGCTAACATCGGGCTAATTATATTTTCTAAATCATAAGCTAGACGGGACAATGATAAGGCGTTGGTATAATCTTTTTCATCAGGCAATACATCTGGAATCGTTGCCTGAAATGTAGGGGTAAATGCTGCTGATGCGGATTGTAAAATAAAAATTAACAGGTAAATCTGCCAGATTTGGGTTACAAATGGTAAGCAAAGTGCTGTTAATGCCCGAATAATATCTAATCCAACCAAAACCTTTTTTCGGGGTAAACGTTCTGCAAAAGCTGAGGCAACAGGTGCGACGGCAATATAAGCAATCATTTTAATTGCCAGTGCAATACCGAGAACCTGTGCCGCTTTTTCGCCAGCCATATCATACGCAAGTAAAGCCAATGCAATCGTAATTAAGCCAGTACCAATTAATGCAATCACTTGTGCAAGAAATAGATGTCTATATGTTGTGTTTTTTAATACTGTAAACATTTTATCGGCTCTCCTAGTTCACCTGCTTTATCCATAGGACACTTAAGAGCATTGCCCTTAAATGTCCTTAAATAGATTAAAAAATCCGTTTTATTTCACTAAACTGTCCTTCAACTGTTAAAGTTACTGTGACAGATTCTTTGTTACGGTTTCGCCAGAACCAACCATGTTTACCGTCAAATGCAGCCGTTAAAGTCCCTGATTGCTGAGTTTCATTTCGACCTTTGCCATAACCATGATAAAAATCTTTCGGGGCATTCACTGGGTCTCCATGTGTATCAAAATTCAAACCACCACCTGATGTTTTCCAGTCGAAATTAACACTTGCACCTTTAGGCATTGCCAGTTTCACTTCTGTTGCCTGACCAGCCTTGAGGTCAATCGAAATAGATTCTTTGGTCACAGCAGGTATCATTTTGGCTGGTTCACTTTCATTTGAAACCTTTGTATTTGCTTCTGTTTGTCCTAGAGCTTGGGTTGCCTCTGAAACACTAGTATCTTGTCCAGAAATATCAAACTCTTCTGCAAAACCGCCAGTGTTTTCGCCCAATCCCTGTTCAGCTTCTTTGGCTAAAGACTGTTTAATTTCTCCCATCTCAACCAAACCAATGGCTTTTCCTATACCTGTTGGGTCGATACCATATTCAGCGGGCATCACACATGTCACTAATACAACTACCGCACTTATGGCTGCAATTACTGTTGATTTAATCAACTTTTTGGAAGATGGAAGTTGAATATTTTTTGGAATTTCAGTGTTGTACATAATTCAATCCTTATTGTGTGATAAAGCCAGTAAGCTGATAGCCGACCAATAAAAAACCAAGAAACATCAAAAAGACATTACTTTGATAAGCTGTTTTAAAGAAGTAAGGGGTTTTTCGCCACATGGTCATAAATAGCAAAATGATGCACAGTGCCATGAGCTGACCGAGTTCAACACCGACATTAAATGAAATTAAATTTGCCAATAGGCCATCTTTAGGGACTTCATATTCCTGAATTTTGACGGCTAAACCAAAACCATGTATCAGACCAAAAATTAAGGTTGCAATTTTGGTATTGGGTTGATACCCAAACCATCTTTGATAAGCACCCAAATTATCTAAGGCTTTATAAACAATAGAGAAACCAATGATTGCATCAATAATGTAGGCATTCATTGAGATGTTGTAGTACACACCAATCAGCATGGTGATTGAGTGACCAATGGCAAAAAGGCTGACATATAAGCCTATATCTTTTATTCGATATAGGAAGAAAATAATGCCAACGAGAAACAATAGGTGGTCGTATCCCGTGAGCATATGTTTCGCTCCCAAATAGATAAATGGGATGATATGGACACCGTAGATTTCCTGAATGTAACCTTTGTCACCTTCCGAAACACCATGCGCAAATAACATTGGGCTAAACAAGAATAGGCTTAATACTACTATCAGTTTTAAGCGGCTTCTTGATTTCACCCACTGCAAGAAAGAACTTGTCATATAAATTAAACTCCAAAAAATTAAATGATGAATTGATAATTCATTCATTTTTTGGCGGTTTAAAAATGCGACTCATCACTAAAAGGGTATAGTGTTTGATTCTGTCAATAATTTGAGAATTGAAAATCAGTACAATAAAACTAATATTTTGACCAACATCATAACCAACAAAATGTTCATGATAAGTATCTTGGTGGCTATGTATATGCGGTTGATTCACTTCATGTGGATGTGTTTCTGCATAAGGTGCGTTCTGAAATGAACTGATTTCAGTTACATGTGTATTAGAATGCAGGCACAATGCAAGACTAAGGATGCAGACAAGCCACATCATTGTTCCTTTAAACTTTTTATCTTGCACCATGCCTATCATTTCATTTCTTCCCTAAACCTGTTGCTCAGAGAAATTTTCTACTTCTGCTTTACGCTTGGCTCTTTGATTGAACCAGACATACAAGGTAGGCAGAATAATCAATGTAAGTAATGTGGAAGAAATAATCCCGCCAATAACTACAGTTGCGATTGGGCGTTGAACCTCTGAACCAATGCCGACATTTAACGCCATTGGAATAAATCCCAGAGAAGCAACCAGAGCCGTAATTAATACAGGTCTTAATCTTTCTAAAGCACCATGCTTTACCGCATCAACCAAACTTTGACCTTGAGCTTGCAAGCGTTGAATTGCGGTGACTAAGACCAATCCATTTAATACCGCCACACCTGAGAGGGCAATAAAGCCCACAGCAGCAGAGATTGAAAGTGGAATATCCCTTAATGCTAAAGCGATGACACCACCAGTTAATGCAAATGGCACACCAGTAAAGACCAATAAACTATTACGAATATTCCCTAATGCCATGTAAATCATGGTAAAGATTAATAATAGTGCTACAGGTACAATAATCATCAAACGATTAGTAGCAGACTGCATCTGCTCAAATGTACCGCCCCAAGACATCCAGTAACCTTCTGGTAATTTGAATTGGGAATCTACTTTGGCTTGAGCTTCAGCAATATAACTACCCATATCTGTTCCACGTACATTGGCAGTGATGACTATTCGGCGTTTACCATTTTCACGAGAAATCTGGTTTGGACCTTGAATGGTTTTTAACTCAATCAAATCGGACAACAGTACACTTGACCCATCTGGCAAACGCATTGGAATTTGATAGAGTTTTTCCAGATTACTGACCGCACTTTCTTCCATTCTAACGACAATATCGAACTTTCTATCACCCTCAAACATTCTGCCTGCGGTTTGCCCAGTAATCAGACTAGATACTTTATTTTGAACATCTTCAGCATCTAAACCATAATTGGCAATCATGTCCCGCTTAAGTTCAATAGAAACCATTTGTAGACCAGACATTTGTTCAACTTTTAAATCGGCAGTTCCATTAACAGTTTCAAGGATATCTGCGACTTCATTGCCAAGTTCCAACAGTTGTTCCAAATCATCACCTGAAATTTTTACAGCAACATCCGTACGTACACCAGAAATCAACTCATTAAAACGCATCTGAATGGGTTGGGTGAACTCGTAGTTATTGCCATAAACACCTTTTGAAACTCGTTCGATTTCTGCCACGACATCAGCTTTCTCCTTGTTAGGATTCGGCCACTCCCTACGGAGCTTTAACACGACATAGTTATCTGCCACATTAGGTGGCATAGGATCTGTTGCAATTTCGGCTGTTCCAATTTTGGCAAAAATCGATTTCACCTCTGGTATCTTTTGGATTTCTCGTTCAAGTGCATATTGCATTTCGATTGCCTGGCTTAGTGATGTTCCAGGAATACGTAATGCGTGTAATGCCACATCACCCTCATCCAACGATGGAATAAACTCTGAACCAAGACGAGTAGACAAACTGGCAGTAAATACAAAGAAACCTGCTACACAAGCAACCAGTATCAGTCGATGGTTAAGTGACCAGTCCAGAACAGGGTGATAAAACTTTTTAATGCCATGAACAATTTTGGACTCTTCATCTTTTACTTTGCCTGTGGTAACTAATGCAATCATGGCAGGGACAAAAGTAATCGAGAGAATCATCGCTGCAAGTAATGCCATCACCACTGTTGCTGCCATTGGCGTGAACATTTTTCCTTCAACACCTGTCAGCGTCATCACAGGTAGATAAACCAGAATAATGATAAGCTGACCATAAAGAATGGCTTTTCTAGATTCTTTGGTGGCATCAAATACTGTGGCAAATCGTTCCTGTCGAGTTAGTACTCTCCCTAACTCTTTCTGTTTTAAAGCAAGTTTTGCCAGAGATGCTTCGACAATAACCACAGCACCATCAACGATAATCCCGAAGTCCAATGCCCCAAGACTCATTAGATTGGCACTGATTTTCTGATTGACCATGCCTGTAATGGTCATCAACATGGATAATGGAATGACCATTGCTGTAATAAGTGCGGCACGGAAATGCCCAAGAAAGATAAATAGAACCACAATCACAAGGATTGCACCTTCTAACAGATTCTTTTTAACGGTTTCAATTGTTGCATCAACCAGTGTAGTACGGTTATAAACAGCTTTCGCTTCCACACCTTCTGGTAGTGACTTCTGGACTTCCTGTAATTTTTGATCTACAGCATGGGCGACACTACGAGAGTTCTCTCCAATGAGCATGAATGCTGTACCCAATACAATTTCCTGACCATTCTTGGTCGCTGCACCTGTACGCAATTCACTTCCGATAGATACTTCTGCAACATCATTTAAACGCAGGATATAGCCATTACTTGTCGTAATTGGAATACTCTTGATTTGCTCAATTGATGTGATTTGTGAATCTGAACGCAGTAGATATTGCTCACCATTTTTTTCAATATAACCAGAACCTTTGTTCATGCTATTTTTTGAAATAGCTTCAACAATTACCTGTTGGTCTAAGCCGATACTCCGCAAATAAGGATAATTAGGACGTACCACAAATTGTTTTACATAGCCACCAATGGTATTGATTTCATTGACACCCTCAACATTTCGCAGTTGTGGCTTAATCACCCAATCCTGCAATGTCCTTAAATCCGTAGCTGACATTGGATTTGGATTATTGGGTGTATTCTCAACGGTATACATAAAGATTTCGCCAAGTCCTGTAGACACAGGTCCCATTGAAGTGGAAATACTACTTGGCAGACTTGGTACAATACCCTGAAGCCTTTCATTCACCAATTGGCGGGCAAAATAAATATCTGTACCTTCTTTAAAGATAACAGTGACTTGTGATAGTCCATATCTTGACACCGAACGGGTATAGTTAAGATTGGGGATACCTGCTAGGGCTGTTTCAATTGGAAAGGTCACCTGAGTTTCCATTTCCAGTGGTGAGAGTCCCTGAGCCTCGCTGTTAATTTGTACCTGAACATTTGTAATATCAGGGACTGCATCAATCGGCAGTTTGAAATAGTTATAGACACCAAATGCCCCAATAAACAAAAATACAATCAATACGAACCAACGGTTCTTGATTGACAGTTTTACAATCTGGTCAAACATGTTCGCTACTCCTGCTTTTAATGGTCATGAGAAGCGCCAGATTTACCCAGCTCTGCTTTTATGAGATAAGAATTACCTGCTGCATATTTTTGTCCAACTTTTAAACCCGATTTGACCTCAACAAATCCATTGAATTTCTCACCCAACTCAAGTGGACGAACTTCAAAGTCATCACCAACACGAAGAAAAACCACGTCCCAGTCACGATAGGTTTGTAGTGCATCTTCACGCACCACCATCGGTTTCATGGATTGACTTTCAAAGATTTGTGCTGAAATCAACTGACCTGAACGCCAGTTAAACTGATTCGGAATTTCAACAAAGGCTTGAGCAGTACGAGTTTTAGGGTCAATCACATCACTGATATATTTGATGCGCCCCAATGCTTCTTCCGAAGCTGTTGTCTGTGATTGGATGGTGACTTTATTACTTGTTTTCACCACATTCAATTTATCAGCAGGAATATTCACTACTGCTAAAAGTTGTGAAGTGTTGGCAATTTTAAACATCGGAGTAGATGGGTTAACATTTGTGCCAATGGCACTTAGAATTTCCAGCACTGTGCCTGACATCGCGGCACGTACTTCAATCATTCCATTGCCAGAACCACCATAAGAGTTAATGATGTTACTTAACTCATTGACACGAACATGGGCATTATCAAATTCACGTTCGGCATTAATATAGTCAATTTCAGGGGAAACACGTTTCTGCCATAAAGCCCGTTCTTGCTCCATTTTTTTACGTGTAAACTGCAAGGTATCCTGAGCGATAGTACGTTCAGCATTTAGACGAATCACATCCTGACTTTGTACGGTTGCCAATAAGTCACCCTTACTGACCTTATCACCAATCGTACGATAGGTTTTAACCAGTGTGCCACTTGCTTTAGGGGTAATAAAACTCTCAAAATTGTCTGGAAATTTAAGTTCACCTTTAAGCTGTAAGCTATTTTCAAACATCATAGGCTGAACAGTTAATACTTCGAGTCCACTACTTTTTAGACTGGCATCAGGAATATTGGTACGACCCTCTTTGGTGTCCCACCTCCATGTATGCTTTTTACCTTGATATTCCACATTGATCATCATCAAAAATGAATGTGGTTCATAAATCACTTCATTTCCAATCAGATAGTCACTTTCAGGTACAAAGCTAATATTTTGTTCCGCATCAAGACGCTTGATGAAAATATTTGCAGTCAGTTCTTGAGGCTTTAAGGGCTTATCCTTGAAATAGCCATATACACGTAAATGAGGTTCAACACCTTCCTCAAAAATCTTAACTTCCGTAGAGAAATCGCCATCTCGATATAAACGTCCACCATGTTGGTAATGCCAGTCAGTTAAGCAAATATTAGAAAAATGTAGTAAAAATGAGTGTATGTAAATACGCTCATTTTTTTTATGTCTTTATCTGAACATTTAGAATCCACTCTTGAACATGCTCTCCCATCACTTAGCCATTTTTGTGAACTTATTGACTTAAATTGGATTGAAACATCTCTGCATCAAACAGGTAAGGCATCGATCAGAAGGAGAAAATTACCTGCTGAGCACGTGGTTTGGCTTGTTCTTGGGCTTGCCTTGTTTCGCAATCAACCCATCAGCTATGTGGTAGAACAATTAAAACTCGTGTTTGGTACAACAGATTATTGTGTTCCTAGTGCAGCTGTCCAAGCTCGACAACGTTTAGGTCGAGAACCCTTAGCTGCCTTATTCTCCTTAATCAGCCAAGCATGGTTTGATGAATCACAACAACAATATTCAACCTTTCAAGGTCTTAGTGTATGTGCTGTTGACGGGGTGGTTTGGTCTATGCCACTGACCAAGGAGAATTTTAATCATTTTGGCTCATCTAAAGGTAAAACTGCTGTAGCACCTTACCCACAAGTTAGAGCCACGTGTCTAGTGAATACCAATACTCATGAAATCATAGATGCCCAAATAGGCAGTATGGATCAAGGTGAACTCACATTAGCAAATCAATTATCTCCTCCAGCACAAAGTATTACTTTGTTTGATCGAGCTTATTTCTCTGCTGATTTTTTAATAGGCTGGCAAACACGTGGAGAATCAAGCCATTGGCTTATGCGAGCTAAAGATAATTTACGTTATGACATAATTAAACGGAATTCCCCACATGATTTTCATATCAGGATGCCAATATCAGCAAGAGCCAAAAAACTTAATCCAGCATTAGGAGATTACTGGGAAGCACGTTTAATTGAAGTTGAGCAGGCAGGAAAAATCAGACGTTACATTACTTCATTATTAGATTCAAAGACATACCCACTTATAGCCTTGGCAAAGTTATATGCTCAGCGTTGGGAAATTGAAATGTGTTACCGAGAAATTAAAAGCAATTTACAGGAAGGTAAGCACTTAAGGAGCAAACAGCCAGACTTAATTTATCAAGAATTATGGGGTGTCTTGATTGCTTATAATGTTCTAAGAAGACAAATGAAATATATGGCTCAACGTGCCAAAGTAAGCCCGTTGAGGATCAGTTTTCATATTGCATCTATTGCCCTTCTTAATTTACTCAGATTCGACTCTTTGGCTTCTGCAGGTAATCTACCCAAACATCTGGAAAGTTTAATGGAGAAATCTGATAGATATGTTTTACCTGAGAGACGGATGAGGAGTTACCCAAGAGTTGTAAAAGGAAAACCTCAAAAATACCCAAGAAAAAGCCAGTCAATCTCTTAACTGACTGGCATTACACCATGTTGGCCTTTTTCATCACCTGCAACTGCAACGCTTTCCTCTACCGTTTCACCTGAATTCGCCTTTGGTTTATTACCTGTCTTATACCAAGCAATCGCACACAGGATAATCAGTAATGCAACAACACCTGTTGCAATTAAAGTATTGGTGGTTTTATTCATGTTTGTGTTCCCCCTATTCCTGTTCTAAATTGGTGACGTAGTTTTTCTCAATCTCTGCAATTTGATTTTGCAAAGCCAACCACAGGTCATAACGGGCTAACTGTTTATCCAACCAAATTTGCTTATTACTATTAAATTCCAATAGGGAAGTCTTGCCTGCCTGATAGCCCAGTTCAGCAATACGTAAACTTTCATTGGCTGCGGGTAATACCGTGCTGTCATATTGCTTGATTGCATCAATCAGGTTTGAAATCTCAACCGATTTATTTTCCAATTCAATTTTAGCGTTACGATTTGCCCAGACAGATTGGGTTTCTGCATTGGCTTGGGTAGCTTGAGCAATGGCAATATTGCCTTTATTACGATTGAAGACAGCGAGGGGAATTGAGGTGGAAACTAAAAATACCTTGTCACTGGTTTCCTGATAATTTCGGACACCAACACCCAATGTAATATCAGGTACGGCCTCTCTTTTTGCCAATTCAAGTTGTGTTTTTGCCAACTGTGTTTTTAAGACACTTTCCTGTTCCAATAAACTGACACGATTGGAAAAGTTAATATCTAGAGGCACTTCAATGGCTTGATTTGGCAAATCAGGAAGATACTTAGAGCAGAGGTTTCTCTGATATTGAATCCTCTTTAACTCATTTTGATGACGTAAAGCTGATTCTGCTGACAATGCCGAACTTAACTGGACATCAGAGGGAATCACTCGACCGAATTTTAACTTTTCAGTGAGTACATTGACTTGTCGCTTATACAAACTACTTTCAGTTGAAAAAATTTCAGCACGCTGGGTTGCAACATACCAGTTTGACAGACAAGTCCTTAATTCTGATTTAAGTTCTGCCTGACGTTTTACAATCTCAAACTGATTATTGTTGCCCTGAAATCCTGCCAGTTGTTTACGTAACTGTAACTTATTATTTAAGGGAATATCTTGAGAAAGCCCAATCATGGTAGTAGGGCCATCAAGTTCTTTAAGCTTGGAATTTCCTAAATTATCCAGCTCCATATTAAAAGTTGGATTGTTCAATCGCCCAGCATATTGTTGATTGATATCATACGCAGACTGAGATTGTTGCAAACTCTTGAGAATTACATCATTTGCTAATACCTGTTGTTGTAGTCGGGCATAATCTTGCTCTGCAAAAGCAGGTGCTGCCATGACTACCAAACCACAGGTAAGAAATATCTGATAAATTTTAGACATGACTTTACCTATACAAAAAAAATGAAAAATTATTTTTTGTATAGAAAAATCAATTACGTAAAACGATTAAAGCTTTTGTATAAGTATAAGAGTTACTAATAAAAGATTGCCTTTTCCTAAATCCAAAAGACCTAATAGGTATTTCAAAAAAACTAAGAAAAAGTAGTATAAGAGGTAGGGCAAAGCTCAAGAAGAATACAGGATCAAGAGCAAAATGTTCTTGAATCGTAATAGGCTTAACTGAATGTTGTAAAGCAGATTGATCATAACTTTTCCAATTATGATTTTTTGTATCTTCCTGAGAAATTTGATTATCATGATGAACTAGAGTCCAGTGACTTATATCTCCAGACACAATAGAAATATTTAGATCATGGTGATGGTCTAAATTTTTAGCAATTACAGGCGCCCATGTATAAACACCCGTAGTTGTTATTGAAAACAAAAACAGGACAAATACAAGAATAAGTTTTATGAACTTATTATTTGACATACTGACCAGATTCACCTTTTATCTGTACCAAGAATACTTAATCAAGTTTCAAAAGTAAATGTCTTAAAAACAAACTAGAAACACTTATTCATGATGATCTGAAATATAGTTTACCGTGTATTTGGGGATTTCTACTTCCAAGTTTTCATCTTGGACTTTAACCTGACAAGATAGTCTTGATTCAGCCGTAAGCCCCCAAGCACGATCCAGTAAGTCAGCCTCTACATCATCCATTTCTTCCAGACTATCAAACCCTTTTTTCACGACAACATGACATGTTGTACATGCACCTGATAAATCGCAGGCATGTTCTATGGGAATGCCATGATCCAATAAACTTCGACATAAATTACTTCCACTTTCAATTTCAAGTTCCGCACCCTGTGGACAAATCTTTTCATGCGGAAGAACTATAATTTTTGGCATATAACATAATCCTCAATTCATCAAATTTATAGATAAAACAAGGGGCTTTAAAAAGCCCCTCATTTAAAAGAACATCGAATAGAGAAGTATCTACTTATGTTTACTTAACCATTCATTCATCATCTTGATTTCTGATTCCTGGGCAGAGATAACATCTTCAGCAAGCTGACGCACTTCTGGATCAGAACCGTATTGAAGAACTACTTTAGCCATATCAATTGCACCTTGATGATGGGGAATCATGCCTCTCATGAAATCAACATCAGCATTTCCTGTAAATGGAACCATCATATCTGCGTGCATTTCATCATTGACCTTAATGTATGCTTGAGTTGATGGGCTATCTTCATTTTTGCTGTCAGAATGATTTTTATTTTTTGCCAACCATTCATTCATCATCTTGATTTCTGACTCCTGGGCAGAGATAACATCTTCAGCAAGCTGACGCACTTTTGGATCAGAGCCGTATTGAAGAACTACTTTTGCCATATCAACCGCACCCTGATGGTGAGGAATCATACCCAACATAAAGTCAGTATCTGCATTTCCCGTGAAATCAATACCCATTCCGCTGTGCATACGAGTATTTACTTCCATATAGGCATTTGTAGATGGATTATCTGTTTTAGCTGAACCATTCATATCATGGTGCATTGAATGGCTTTCATGTTTATTCTCACTCATTGAATTATCCTTTGGAGCGTCAGAAGAGGAACACCCCGCACTAAATACAATCGCACCGATCATTAACATTGGAACAAAGCGTTTCATGGAGTTATCCTCTTACTACAATTATGAAAAAATAATGGGTAATAAGCTCGGAAGTTATTCTTTCCTATCAGGTACATCATTACCCTTGATGTAGTAACTCTATTCTTTCCAATTATGGTAAGGTCAACACCTAATCAAATAAAAATAATTAAAAAATAAAACAATTAAAAACAAATACTTAAATACAATTAACTCCGTAGTGAGTCACAATAATCAATAGAATTAAAAAAATCACCTCCAATCACAAATAATATTTTTATATAAATATAAATGTGATATGTGTTTTCATGGTTTCACAATTATTTATTTGATTATTGGATGCACTACAAAAGACTACAAACATTCTCAAACTTTATACTTAAAAATTATCTTACTTCTCATCTTAAATTTGAGCATTTATGACAATAAAACCTTATTTATTAAAACCTTAAAATAATTATTAAGGTATAATTATTTTAACCATAACTACTATTTTTTGAGTTTCACAATGTCTGAAATTGATTTTTATAAAAGATTGAACAGATTAGAGAAAAGACGAAAAGGTACTGACCTTACATACAATGCTTTTGATAGTGTAACAGCAGGCGTAACTTCATTTAATGAGTTTGATGAATTAAAACGTACAATAGAAAAATGGCAGATTGTATCAGACAAACCATCTATCCGTTATGCAGTAGGAGCAATGCAAGAAGTTAGTAAACGTTACACAGAAATCAGTATTGAAACTGCTAAAAGAATTGAAAAACAATTAGAGCCTAGGCTGCTAAATAATCATAACATTGTCACAGAATACAGATTACAAGGGTCAGTTCCCCTAAATATTCATATCAAAGGTGTAAGTGATGTTGATTTACTTGTACTTAACAAATCACATTATCGTACAGAGGGTTATTTAGGTACTTTACGCCATGATGATATAAAAATATTAAGAGAACTCAGGAACGCGTGCACTTATGAATTAAGACAAGCATATCCTGCCGTAACAATTGATACTACTGGTGCTAAATCTATAACTTTAACAGGTGGATCACTTCCTCGGGATGTAGATGTTGTACCCTCTCATTGGGTAGAAACATATGAGTACCAACAACAAAAGCACCTTTATTTAAGAGGAGTCAATATTCTAGATAATAAAACTCCTACTACATTGATGAACTTACCTTTCAAGCATATTTTTTATATAGATTACAAATGTAAATACTATGCTGATGGAGGATTGAAAAAATCTATCCGCCTTTGTAAAACAATAAAAGCCGATTTAGTTGAAGAGGGCAAAGTAATTTACTTAAGTAGTTTTGATCTAGCCTCTATTATGTATCATTCCAATCTAGAAAATTTAAAGAAAGGTAGAACAAATGCTTTAGCAATAGTTCTTGAAACAAAAAGATTTTTTTGATTATCTGTATCATAATCCAAACTATAGAAATAGCTTATATACACCTGATATGACCAGAAAAATATTTGATAGTTATCAGAAAGAAACCTCTCTCACAACAATGAGCATTGCCTTAGATAAACTCGTTACGGAAATACGTAAAGATTTGGGTTACCTATATGACGAAACCATTGGCTCTTATCCATTAGTTATCTAATTTTTCCCATAGCATTGTACCCATCGTTCTTCGACCAGTAACATTATAATATTTAGCACTGGCACTTTTATTGTCTTTATGAAGTGTCAGCTCTACAAATCCTCGATGGATACGTAACTCTTCATGATCTAAATCTTTTGGTTTATTTTCATAACTATAAAGAACTTTGTATTCTTCAATTTCGTCATAAATAATTGCAGCAGAAATACTGTCAGATGTGGAAAATTCTGTTTCTAATCTGATTCTTACTTTATCCCAACTTTGTAAAATTGTTACTTTTCCAATCCACTCTCTATTGTGCTTAATCATTTCAGAATTTTCTTCTTGGTAATCAGAGATACCTTTACATGACCATTCTCCCGAAATATCAGGATATTTCAGAATCTTGAAAAATAAACCTGTTTTCCATATCCATTTATCAAATAGAAAATAAAAAGTAAGAAATAATAAAGCAGTGATAGCACTAGAAATGATGACATTCCAATAAGGAGACAATCCACCCAAGAACTTCAGTAAAAAGTAAATCAATATCCAAGATATAAACGTAGCAAGTGAATAAACATATTTCCCTGCATGAGACCTATTGAATCCATTATGAACACAATATTCATGACCTAACTGCCCCATAAATACCCTCTGGAAGCCCAAAATTCAGTTTTAACTTTATGTAGCTACATTAGCGTTATATGGTCCAGTTACACAAGCAATTTAGGTATCCAATATTGCTGATCACCAAACCTCACTTCAAAACCATCATTCAGCCCCCTATAATTAATACTATCCATTTGATTAAAAAAAGATTTATCTAAATTATGAAAATACATCAATCCTAACTTTATCCACTCTAGTTCATTAAAATTTTCCTCTGGGGCTTTCATGATGGCCAACAATTGTTTTTCCAGTTTCTTCATATTACTTTTTTCTGTTATTTTTTCATCTAGTACCCATGACGTATCAAGGTTCGTATCATAATTCTTGTTTAAAAAATTAAGAAAGCCAACAATAGCGGAAGCTTGCCCAGGAGACTTAAATAAGTAATATTTTACATGCCACATTGTTGGTAAATCTAATCGTGATTGACTTACCAACAGCATTAAAGCTGATGCTGGTTTCATGGCTAAACGGGCAGAACGTATACTCGTTTTCCCTAAATCTATTTTATTTATTAAAACCTGATAGTAGTTCTGAAGAATTTGGGCTGAAAGCGATGAACCAGGACATGAGTTCGCCAGTTTTCTCAGTTGGTCAAATTCAGAACAGTGGCCTTTAGATTGGGTATCTATATGCAGGTGATGTACTGCAACCAACCACCGGATGGGCAGCTCATATTTGCGTAAACCACTTGTTCTTAGTCTATGTAATAAAGAGTCATTGTCTGGGATCTGATCTCTCCAAAGATCACTGGTCTTTTCAAAAAAATGAATATGTTTACGAATTAGTAATGCAGCCTTATGCGGTCCAACCTCATGATCAAGCCAACTCATATAATCTTTAAAGTAACCTTTGAGGCTTGGGTTTATTAATGTATTAACCAGTTCCTTAATCCTATTCCCCAATATTCTTCGCCATGTACATAATTCACAGTATTTCCCATATCCAGCAGGAATCTGTTGCTGGCAAGTTAGACATTGAAGTGGTGGACAGGTCAAACATTTCTTACAAAGCATTTTGCCTGACACAACATCCTGTTCAATCAACCTATATCTTCTACAACTTTGGCATGTCTGGTAATCACGGGTTGCACACTTTGGGCAAACTCTTAAATTATCTCCAAAACGGCTGATACGAGATAAGCGTTGTGATGTCACACCACACCGTTCACAAGCTTGAAACTCTCTAAAATAAACTGAACAACTATTACAAACAGGGCCTTGCTCCGTTATTTTTCCTATAGGGTAATCAATACGCTGACATCTAATGCAAGGTCTATTGGTTTCACATTGTTGGCAAACGGCCAAGTTATCAGCTTTATATAATCTGGAACTTTTACCACACGATGGACAATCCTGTTTTTTAAAAACTCGTACATAGCACTTATGGCAATAGTTACGCTGTTTATAAAGTCGGTGTATCTTTTCAACCGCATCACCACATTCATCACACTGAGGCATGGTGTTGTCCCCCAAAAGTTACCCTAGTTTTCTTTTTAATCTTAAAAACTTTCGTATTACAGTCTCCTTACTTTTAGGTTTAAGGGTATCTACCAATGCTCTATTTGGAGGGTAGTTCCGATAAATCGAGCCTAATTGTTCTTCAACAGGCCTTAATATGGCTGGCAACTGGTTTCTCTTATCCCAAAATGAAGACCTGTTCATATTTAAAGATTTTGCTGTTTCAATAAACTTTTCCTGAGGAATAATGAGTAATTGATAAATACAGGAAAATAGTCGTTCTCTCTCGGTAACTGGAAGTTGGTTAACAGCCAATCCATTCGATATAAGCTCAGGATGGGGCACCTGAATTCTGAGTTGTTCAAGAAATGCCCATCCTTTTCCATTTACTGAGCCAGCTAAAGCTTTTCTAATAAATTGTGAAAATAACTTAATCACCGTTAACCAATCAGTTACTGAAATCAACTTGTCTTGATAGGTTGCACAGCCTTGTTTCAAGAATTGATCAAAGATTTTTTGGAATGCCAAGGCATGACAATCCACAAGGCTTTTATTAACTTCCAATAGACTTTTTTTACATATTGAACAGCAAGTCATAACCTGATCAGGGGCTTCAAGACGTCTAGGCTGAATAGCATTATGGCAATGAGGACATTGATCATGTAAACGCTGATCATGTTTTATACAACCTGTATGCCAGGCAAAACGCCAAGGCAGACGGAAATAGGCAACATTATCCTCAGATAGACACTCAGGACAATATTGCCAGCCACCTCGATGCTTACGATTTCTTGTACCTAATACCAAGTACCATGCATCAAAAGTTTGATTATCCAGATTATATTTAATTAAAAAATTGCGAAGCGTAGCAGAATTAAATTGGCTTTCATCAATTTTTGTCTTATTGATCAATACCTGTACTTGCTCTGCACTTAAACCACGATCTACATCTACAGACCAGATTCGCCATTTGGGCCAAAGTACTCCAGTTAAACTTAATGGGTCACAACCACTGTCAAGTGCGGCACGTATCAACCAAGAAGATAATGCCTCATCTTGCTTTAAGTCCGTGGGAATAAACCATGAATGGATTTCTGTTGCACTTATCATACCTAGTCCTCCACATTGCTTATTTCACACTTTCTAGCAAGCTACGGTCGATAAACTCCTGACCAGAAACAACAGCTTTCTTTGCGGCTTCCCGTAAAATCGTTCGCAGATTACCTAAGTTTCCATCTGTAATATCATGCAGATATTTTACTGTTGCTGGTTCAGCCAGTTTTGAAGCCTGTTTGAGGGGAAGAACTTTCTCAAATTTATTTACCATAGCTTGAAAGTCTTTATCTAGTTTCCATAAGGGCAAATTAACCACACGAAAACGGCTGACATGCTGTGGATCAGTACGCAGAACACTAATTGCTTCTTCTGTACCAAACCCAACAATGGGTATCTGTGTTTCATTACACAAATACTTAATCGCATTCATTACTGTTCTTTGCTTAATCGGACTGCCACATAATAGAGAATTCATTTCGTCGATAATGAGGAGCTTTACCTCATAAAGTTTAAGGCAATGGACCACTTGGTAACGTAGCTTCGCAACGGGATCTCTTTCTCGAAAAGGAACCCAGAACTTATCAAGAATAGCCATATACAGAGCTTTTTCATCAGGGGAAACAGGTGCCTGTACAATGATTACAGGTTTTACTGCATTATTTTCTGCATTGACATAACCCTCCCCATACAGCTTAAAGAACTGGTTAATAATTGAGGTTTTACCATTATTTGGCTTACTCAATACCAGTAAGTTGGGCATACGGCTCCGCTTAGGAAGTGTCAGGAATCCTTTCAATTGGTCTAACAAGTCATTGGCTGCTGGATACCCAATCCATCGGTCCTCTTCCAGGAAGTAGAGTCTGTCCTCATTAGACTGTTCCACAATAGGGCGAAACTCTTGAAAAACATGTGAATAGTTACTCATGAAATATCCTCATCATTTTCCAGCTCATCGAGAGGCAATAAACCATATACGTTTTCAAGCTGTTGCTCCAAAATCGTACTCTCTTGTTGAGGTTTTTTGCCCTGAATTGAAGCAGGGTTAACACTCTGTTGATGTTGGGTACTGCGCTGATGTGATCTGCGAGCCCGTCGAGTTTTAGTACTTGCCTCCTGAACACGCTCCCGAAGTTTAGCTAGAGCCTGTCCAAGTTCATGATCTTTTAGATATTCGCCAGTTTCCTTTTTCAGTTCCTGAATCTTTTTGTGTTCCCAAATACTAAATGGTGGAATACTTTGATCCGCTAAAGGAACCTTAAAATAATTTTTGATTTCGGGATCAAAGAACCATATCTCACTAATATTTCTTGGATCACGCCTAAAGATAAATTTACGTTTTTCCTTTTGATTATCAGGGTCTACAGCATTAATCCAACCTCTTAGTACATCAGCATAATAAGCAAGACCATCAATTGTTACACCTGTTGTTTGAATCGTCCTTTCAAAACTTGGTAGAAAATCAAGAAAGAAATTATGATCATTTGCAGGCAATCTAGCAGCTCCAGAACCTAACGTGTTTTTATCACCAAAGATACCTAACTCAAAAGCATGTAGTGGAGAAGTACCTAAAGCAGAGTGTTTCCTTTTGTGGTAAACATTACAGATAAAATCAATCAGCCAGTCCTCAAATTCGGAGAATGTGAAAACTGCTTCCGCATCTGAGTTATAACCTTTTCTTTCAAAAATATTTGAAAAAGTTGTTCCTGGAACTGCGTGAATATCGGTTGCAAATGTTCCCATCAAACGTTCAATGTGCCCGCCAAAACGTGGTTTTTTAACTGGTCGGTATTCCAGACGAATATCATGTGCCATACAAGCATTTCTGAAAGTTTCTGAGTGAAACTCAGGTCCATTATCGACATGAATGGTGTTCATAATTCCCCAGACAGGCCATTCAGCTTGAATCTTGCGAGAAGCTAGCCATTTCTCTTTGGGCAGTACAGCTTGAGAAACGCTCATTGCAATAGACATAACAGAGGGAGCATCTAATGATAAGTAATATCCCACAACTACCCTTGAACGCACATCAATTGCCAACGTAAGAAAAGGTCGTCCTATAGGACACCTGCTAAAATCATCAACCAGAATAAGATCAACAGGCGTATGGTCAATCTGTACGACGGCAAGTGGATAATCAGCATGAGGGAATTTCCCTGCGGCAGGTGTAAATTTGTTATCGGCCTTTTCCTTATGTCCCCTCTTACGAAGAGAGTCTCTCTGGCTAATCGCTGCAATACGATTTCTTACTGTATTGGCATGAGGCACCTCTAGGATATGGTATTCATGACATAAGCGTTTCACTTCAAGTACAACTTTTTGAACACTTATTCTTTGATTAGTTAGGTATAAATCCTTGATGGCTTTTTCAATGATTGCTTCAGCATGTTTATTAATTATCTTCTTGCCTTGTGGCAATCCCTCTTTTCTGGGCCGCAATCCATCAATAGTTCCATATGCCTTATAGATTTTTAACCATCTATAGATAGTGGCTGGATTAATATCATGTTCTTGGGCTCGTAACTCTACTTCCTTACGACCACTCACGCCTCCCTCAATGAAAGGTCGGATGATGTTGAAACGTCTTTCAGCCTCAATCCAGTCTTTATCAGCGATGAGTTCTAGATCTTCATACTGTTCCACAGCTATTGATGGCCTTAATTCACTGATAGCCGCGATACTTTTCCTGCCAGTATTATTGTTTTCAACAAAAACCGATTTTAGGTCAATGACTTCAATAATCGTATGGGGAATCCCTTTTATCTGAACCGGTTCCCCAGCAGCTATTTTGATATTCACACGTCTATCATTCATGACAACTCCCATTTACCCAAAGTTCAGTAGATGGCTGTAAAGGCATACTTAAATCGCAAACCAGATAACCATGAGCAACTAAATACCAGATTTGACTAATTCCATTGGCTCTGTCCCATTTTCCAAGAAAATGTCTGGCTAATAGAGTCTCAAAAGTTACTGCTCCTCGATCTCTCACATAATCCAATAAGTGCTTTGAATCAGCAGGGGGAAATTCCATCTTTCGGTACTTTTGTAAAAACATGGCATTCGACCATAACTGGTCCCGAATACGCCCCTCATGTGCAATATGAAATTTCCAACCCTCTTCTTTGCATACCCTCATTGCAGCACGATATCTAGCTTTCCATAGATGCAAATTAAGTTGCAATTCATCTGTAGGTTTTACTTCAACCAGTTTAGGTGCAATAAATGGAAGAAAATCATCATGCTTATAAGTTACCAGGTAGTCAGGGGTGTAAACTCGTTTCTGTCCATTATCAAAATACTCAATGGTAAATGGTTGAGACTCAACAGCAAGAACATTGGGATCAACCTCTAATCGAATAAGGAAATCCCGTTCAAGAGTTGATTCAAAGGCAACTGCGGAATCTTTTTTAAAAGGATATAAACCAGATACACTGATACGTGTATTACCAATTTTTCTTCGAGCTGGTACGATGTTAACGGTGTCGCATGATTGATTGTTCATTCTGGGTTCCGTTGCATAGTTCTTTATAAAATTTGTCGCATAGTTCTTTATAAAAGGTGGTCTAAGTCTTTGACCCTAGCTTATATTGTCGCATAGTTCTTTGTAAATGACAGCGGGTCACAACCCAAACCCGGTGAAATTACTTTGGCACATAAAGGCGTGCTGTTTTTAGATGAACTACCAGAGTTTGACCGCAAGGTTTTAGAGGTTTTAAGACAGCCGATTGAAGCCAAAGAGATTGTGATTTCGCGTGCTTCACGGCAGATCACCTTTCCAGCCAATTTCCAACTGATTGCTGCAATGAATCCGTGTCCCTGTGGTTATGCGTTTAATCAAGATAGCCGTTGTCAGTGCTCAGCCGAGGCGATTAAACGCTACCAAAACCGCATTTCAGGGCCGTTACTGGATCGGATTGATTTACATATTGATGTACCACCCTTGCATGCGTCTGAATTACAAGACACACAAGTCGTAGAAGACTCGGCAACTGTACGTGAGCGCGTGATTCAAGCTTATAAACGGCAAATGCAGCGCCAAGCTTGTCTCAATATGGCTTTATCACCCAAACAACTCGAACAATTCGCACCGCTAGATGGACAAGCGACTTTAATCTTTGAAAAAGCACAACAGCGTTTAAATTTGTCTGCTCGGGGTTATCACCGTATTTTAAGAGTGGCCAGAACCATTGCGGATTTGGACCAGTCAGAGCACATTCAAACAGGACATTTGACTGAAGCTCTCTCCTACCGACAGCAAAATGCCTAAAAATCGCTACATTCCATATAGAAAAACCCCTCTAGTCCTATGGACTAGAGGGGTTTTTGAAGATGCTAAAACTTAGAAAGTTTTAGTTAAGGTAAACACGGCACCTGTTTCTACACCACGTGCTGTCACATGATCCAGATTATCAGTATCAATATTGGTTCCTACTGCTGCCAATTCTGCTGTTGCACCAGGAATAGACTGGAATGCATAGGTCACACCCACTTTCCAATCGACATAATTGTCATCATCACCAAATGAATATTTATCTTCATCACTGACCACGGTATAACCCACATTCGCGACACCACCAAAGCCCGTTGAACCAAATGGAATTGCATAACCAGCATTGATGTTCCAACTGTCTGTATCTTCTGCAATATAGTCATTGGTATAGTTTACATTGGTCAGTAAGCTATCACCTTCAGTAAAGACACTCGCAAAGGTTAATTTGCCATAAAATTCTAACCAGTTCAGATCATCTGCACTTGGATAGTTGTAGTACACCATACCCACATCAAGTACTGGTTTGCTGGCAAAGCTTTCTAATGTTGTTGCAAAACCAATCGATGGATCGAGCTCTAAGCTCGGTGAACCTTCACCAAAATCAACATTTGAACCCCAAAGACCCAAATACAAGCCTGAGTCATGTGCCAAAGTAAAGCCCGCTTGTACCGCTGGATCATTTTGGGTTTGAGTTAAACCACGGAAACGATAGTCAGTTGTTACAGCAGCACTTCCACTAAAAGAGAAACCAAACGGTAATGCTGGCTCGTCATCTGCGAAAGTGAATGTAGAAGCTGAAGCCACCACAGCTAAAGATAATGCTTTAAGTGCAAATTTCATTGTTTGATTCCCCCACATCGTATCCGACGTTTTTTGGTTATTTCGATAAACTCATGTAGGTAGTAGCAATAGCTATGCCACATTCAATTCAACATCAGATACACCTTTTACAAAATCATTATAAATAATTGTTTTTATTGAAATTATTTAAAATATAAAAAATTGAGCTCGCCCTCAGCTTGATCGTTAAACATCTTCGCGGTGAATTGAAGCCAAGCCCATCAAGCAAACGTAATTGTTTACAATATGCGCTATTTTGAGACTCATCTTTGGAAGGTACGTTTTTAAGTGCATAAAAAAAGTGCATCCCCAACCGATCTGGATGCACTTTTCATATCTACAACATTTAAAAGTTGTAAGTTAAACCCAGCACCAGATGGTCCTCTAAATCCTCGCCCATACGATTATGCACACCATAAATATAATCCGCAGACATCTCGATCCCTGTCTCTGCAAAGGGTCTACTCAAGCCTAAGCGAACTTCATTAATAGTAAAGTTCTTCTCTGTAGTGAGTATGGCATCATCATGCTGACGATAAATCGATGCACCAATCGAACTATTGAGTTGAAAATTTTGAGGAAGTGCATAATGATGTGCAAGGCTTAAATAAGTATCACCTGCATTGGCATAGCTCACATCCACTAAAGCCACTGTGACGCCTACATCAAAGTCTTTATAGCTCAAACTATTTACAAATTCCGCTCCAGTTGTACTTCGGTGTTCTGTTCGATCTTCATTATAGACCGAGCCGCCATCATTATATAAATAAGTCACAATATGTGAGCGATAGCTTAAATCTGGACTGAGTGTGCCTGCATACCCCATATAAAAATCATGCTCTACACCGTGATCTTTGCTGACATCTGCTGCATCATAATTCAGTGTTGAAGCCCAATAACCAGCATATAGACCAGATGCATGTTCATATTCAAGCCCTGCTTGTAGGGTAGGCTGATCATTTTCAATACCCCCACGATAAATATACTGACTGAGCACAGCAAGGCTTCCGCTAAGTCCGCCTTCTGAGCTTTGTTGCTGGGGCTCACTTGCGTTGACCAACACACTGCCAGTGGAAAAAATTAAAAATAGTGCAATTTTATGTGAATTTTTATGCATTTAAGCTCTCAAAATTTCTTTAGACATGAATCATTTACTGATTCCATACCCATAAATTTTAAAGCTATTTTTTAACAATGGGTCAATTTTCCCTAGGTAACTGCTGTGTAATTCATCGTTTGCCAATCTGGCTATGGATGATTTTGAGCCGATTCCAAAAGCCCAGAAATATCTGAACACTTTGATTCATAAGCTAAAATAACCTCACAATCTATATATTATATTCTGCAATACATAGCAAAAAACAGAATTAAGAAGAGAAAAATAATTCAATGTTTTATAAAGATTTATTTTAGTAAACCGAATATTTTAACTAAAATTAAAATATTTCAAACATATCGCTTACAAAAAAATGCATTACTTTAGTTGAATATGTTAAATAAAAATGACAATTTTTCAGCGATTACTTATACAATTGCTGTTCTCTTTCCATCCAATTTGTATAAGGTTCGCTCCCCAATGCAAAACACAAAAAAATTAACATTAGCAGTTTTAGTACAAACTGCACTTATATCAACAGCTTTTGCTAGCGAACAAAGTGAATCTAAAGGCTTTGTAGAAGACGCAAACGGTTCGGTTTTATTCCGTACAGGTTTTTTACATCGTGATAAAAAAGATGGTCTCACTAATGACACCAGTTCTGCTGCCCAAACAGCAATTGTCAATTTAGATTCAGGCTTTACTAAAGGTGTAATTGGTTTTGGTGCAGGGATTATTGGGGATGCTTCATTTAAACTCGGTAAAAATGGGCATACTGGTAACCAAATGATCCCAACTCATAGTCAAGATAATGCCGATGGAACTAAAGATGCCTATGATCATTGGGCACGTGGCGGCGCTTATGTAAAAGCACGTGTATCGAATACCACAGCTAAATATGGTACACAAGTATCTGAAATTCCAGTAATTGCAAGCAATACTGCTCGTTTAACCCCTGAGTACTACACTGGTCTTTATATTGAAAGTAATGAAATTAAAGACTTGACCTTAATTGGCGGTAAATTTACTAAAAACCAATGGTCTAATGATATCAGCTCAGACCAACAAAATTTGGACAGTGCTATTTTCTGGGGCGCAAAATACAAGTTTAACGACCAAGTTAATGCCTCTTATTATGGGGTAGACGTTAAAGATAAATTGGAACGCCACTATGCCAATGCAAATTACAACTTTGCTGTACCGAACGATGCAAATGTAACCTTAGATGCTGTCGCTTATAACACACAGTGGGAAGTTGGCGCAGCCACAGGTTCACATACTACAGATAACCTTGCAGACCGTGAAAACACTATTTGGGGAGTTTCGGCAACCTACAATAAAGATGTTCACAATGTAATGCTGGCTTATCAGGATAATGCTGGCAATACAGGTTATGACTATGCATACAATGCAGATGGTCTACAAAGTATTTATGTGCCAAATTCATACTTATCTGATTTCAACGGTAATGATGAAAAATCAGTAGGTTTGCAATACAACTATAACTTTAAAAACCACGGCTTACCTGGCTTGAACTGGACAAGTGCATTTGTTTACGGTTGGGATATTGATGTTGCAGAGCGCAACAACCAAACTAAAATTATTGATCAAGCTGAAGAACATGAGTTTTTCAACCAAGTGAAATACACGGTTCAATCGGGTGCATTCAAAGATGCTAGCTTACGCTTACGCTACTCGTACTTGCGTTCAAGTAGCAGCTACAATAACCAAAAAGTGAATAACAGCGAAGGTATTGGCTCAACCAATGAATGGCGTATCTGGTTAGATATTCCTGTGAAATTATTCTAATTTCTCAGAATAGAAGCCCAATAAAAAACCTGCACATTGTGCAGGTTTTTTTATTGAAGCCTACAATCAAACACAGTTCAATCGAGGCTTAACAGACAGGCTTATTTTGCTGCCTCGATTGCTTTAAGCACTTCTTGCTTAGCAACTTCAGAACCTTCCCAACCTGTTAATTTAACCCACTTTCCTGGCTCTAAGTCTTTATAGTGCGCGAAGAAGTGTTCAACTTGTTGAATCAATAAAGGTGGAAGATCGGTATATTCTTTCACGTCTTTATAAATTGGCGTTAACTTGTCATGTGGAACTGCGATCAATTTCGCATCGATACCACCGTCATCTTCCATGTTCAATTTACCCACAGGACGGCAACGAATTACTGAGCCTGGTTCAACTGGATGTGGCGTTACAACAAGTACATCTAATGGATCACCATCTTCAGACAAGGTGTTTGGTACATAACCATAGTTCGCTGGGTAGAACATTGCTGTACCCATGAAACGATCTACAAAAAGCGCATCCGAATCTTTATCAATTTCATATTTGATTGGTGCTGCATTTGCAGGAATTTCGATGATCACGTAGATATCGTTCGGTGCATCTTTACCCGCAGGGATATTGCTGTAGCTCATAACATCACTCTTTAACAAGTTAAATCTTTTAAAAAACCGCATCGATTATAACGGTTTTTGAGAAAAAAATATTTCTGCGATTATACATCCACTGGGTGAAAATATGTATGTTTCGCACTTAGCCCATCGTCAGTCGAATGACCAACAATAATAAACAAATAGGACACAATAGTGACAAGAGCCAAACAATCGTACGGAGTGTCGACCAGTTGGCCAAATAGCAAATCCCATACACCACACGAAAGACCAGATAGGCAATACCAAAGGTCATGGTGACCACTTGCGGAATCACCATATATTCAGCCATTAAGATGGCTGCAATAAATAACGGTAAACTCTCAAAGCTATTTTGCTGTGCCGCATTGGCACGTGCTGCCAGACCAGTCGTCTTGGCGAGAAATTCACGCGGATGTTGATTATCTTTGGCGCGAAATCCTGCTGTTTTTTTAGCAATGATTGTAAATACGTAAGGCAGTAAACAAGCAATTAAAATGAGATAAATAATCCCGCTAATGCTTTGCATTGGTTTTTTCTCATCAAGATCATTTCGAAGGCTATCATAGCATGGCATTCCGAGGATAAATTTGGTTAAATTATAGTGTTTTTATAATTTCCCGATTAGACTCCTGCATGGCTAGCCCTGATCAAAAAGAAATGTTCGACGTGCTCGAAATTCAGCGTCAACATCAACGCCAAGTGGATCGTGTTTTAAAGATTGTGCTTCCCGTTACTGCATTTTTATTGGCGGTCATTTGTGCCAATATGAATATTGGCTCAACCCTTGGCACACTGGTCATGCTGATCATTGCATTTTGGATGGTGGGGATTAAACGTCAAAATCTATGGACTTGGTTGCTTGCAGTAGCGGTCTATTGTCTGATCGACAATGTCCTGAGTTTTGGTAGTTTTGCTTTCCCAGCCTTTAGTCGTCAGTGCGGGACGATGCTGACCTTTGTTGGCATCTTGGGCATTGGCCGTCCCTATATTGATCGCTGGTTAATGAAAAATTAAATACGAACATGAAAAAAAAGCGCCTGACGGCGCTTTTTTATTTGAACTTAAGCTGTTTTACGTAAATCTTTACGTAGGATTTTACCTACGTTTGATTTCGGTAACTCATCCAAGAATTCAACATAACGCGGACGTTTGTAACCCGTTAAGTTTTCTTTCGCAAATGCCAATACTTCTTCTGTGGTTAAAGATGGATCTTTCTTCACCACAAACAGTTTTGGTACTTCACCTGATTTTTCATCAGGTACACCAATGGCAGCCACTTCCAATACTTTAGGATGCTTTGAAACCACTTCTTCAATTTCTGAAGGGTAAACGTTAAAGCCTGACACCAAAATCATGTCTTTCTTACGGTCTACAATTTTGACATAGCCGCGAGGGTCCATGACACCAATGTCACCCGTACGGAAGAAACCATCTTCAGTCATCACTTTAGCCGTTTCATCTGGACGGTTCCAATAGCCACGCATCACTTGTGGACCACGGATTGAAATCTCACCTTGTTCACCCAGTGCAACTTCCTTACCGTCATCATCCAAAATTGCAACTTCAGTTAATGGCAATGGAATACCAATCGTGCCACTGAACTCTTCTGACGCTGGCGGATTTGCCGTTGCCACAGGTGAAGTTTCAGATAGGCCGTAACCTTCAATGATGTTGGTTCCAGTAATTCGCTTCCACGCTTCTGCTGTAGAAGGAAGCACAGCCATACCACCACCCATCGCCATTTTCAATTTGCTGTGGTCGAGTTGCTTAAACTCTTCATTGTTCACTAAAGCATTGAATAGTGTATTCACTGCTGGGAAGAATGACGGTTGATATTTACGTAATTCTTTCATCACCGCAGGTAAGTCTCGCGGGTTTGGAATCAAAACGTTGGCTTGGCCTTTGTACATGCCGTACATCGCACAAACCATGAAAGCAAAAATATGATATAGCGGTAATGCACAGAAAATGCGGTCATCAGGCTGACCGTCTTGCGCACCAAATTTACTTTGGAAAATACCGTCACACTGCAACATGTTCGCCACAAGGTTGCGATGCGTCAGTTCTGCACCTTTAGATACCCCTGTAGTGCCACCCGTGTACTGAAGCACTGCTGTGTCACTTAACGTTAAGTTCGGACGCTTATAATTGCTCGCGCTGACTTTCGACATCGCTGCGTTAAAGCGAATATGGCCAGGAATATTCCATGCTGGAATTTGCTTACGTACTGAACGTAATACAAAGTTCACCAGTGTGCCTTTTAATGCACCTAACATGTCACCTACAGAGGCAATCACGACATGTTTAACTGGCGTTTTACCATTAATCGCTTGATAAACAGAGGCAAAGTTTTCAATGATCACCAAAACTTCTGAACCTGAGTCATTTAACTGATGTTCAAGTTCGCGCGCGGTATACAATGGATTGACGTTAACCAGTACTAAACCTGCACGGAATACACCCAAAGCAACGATAGGATACTGAAGAACGTTCGGCATCATCACAGCGACACGTGAGCCTTTTGCTAGGCCCAGACTTTGTAAATATGTTGCAAATTTACGGCTTGCTTCCTCTAACTCACTAAAAGTAAGCACTTTATCCATAAAGATAAAAGCATCACGAGAGCCAAATTTTTGGAAATTTCGTTCAAAAACATCTACTAATGACGTGTTTTCTGGTGGCAATTCTACAGTCTCTGGAATCCCCGTTTTTTGGTATTCTGCGAACCAAATTTTTTCCATATCGCCCGATTCTCCTATCAGTAATCCTTAAATTTCAACTATTGTTCTCAATATTAAGCGCTCTTTATTTAACTTCTGTTGCTTAATACTGCATCCATTTCCCGCATACATACCATATATAACGTATTTTGATCAATGGATGCTAGTTTTATCTCTGAACTAACAGTTTATTTGCTTTTTGATAACCACGTGGTAATAACTGCCCTTTTGATGCTCTTTTGCCTATGTATTTTTGCAAGTCATCACCCTTCAATTTTAATTGCTGCTGTCCTGCAACGACTTGCAGTATTTCATCTAGCGTTAATCTTGTCATGAATACAATTTGATCTTTCTCTTCAAGTTGTATCAATTTATTACCTTTACCTTTATTCAAAATAGGTAACTCTGACAACTCTAAAATCAACAAACGACCCGTTGAGGTCAGTAACGCCAAATGGGTGGCTTGATCAACACTGGTTAACGGCATGACTGTGGCTTTTTCAGGTAAAGTTAAGAAGGCTTTCCCTGCTTTTGCATTGGTATCTAACTGTTTTGCCTGTGTTTTAAAACCATACCCTTTGCTACTCAGCGCCACGACTTCGGTTTCATCATCAGCAATGAAGACTTGTTTAAAACCGACACCACTGGCTGGAGACAATTTTGAACTCAACGGTTCTCCCAGACCACGCGCGGACGGTAGGCTGTTAATGGCTAGGGCATAACTACGTCCTGACTCATCCAATACATACACGCGCTGATTCGATTTGCCTTGCGCATGACTAAGATATTGATCGCCCGCACGGAAGTTCAGGTTTTCAGCATCAACTTCATGACCTTTGGCTGAACGAATCCACCCCGCTTCAGACAACACCACAGTCACAGGATCAGCAGGCATGAAGTCTTGCTCACTCATCGCCGTCGCTTCCGCACGATGCACGATTGGTGAACGACGGTCATCGCCGTATTTTTTCGCATCATCTTTGAGTTCATTGATGATCAACGCTTTTAAAGACTCAGGATTGGCCAACTGTTCACGAATCAGTGCAGCTTTAGCTTCTAACTCTTCTTGCTCACGGCGCATTTCCATTTCTTCAAGTCGGGCCAAATGACGCAACTTGAGTTCTAAAATGGCTTCGGCCTGAATATCATCAATATTAAAACGTGACATCAACTCCGCTTTGGGCTGTTCTTCTTCACGAATAATACGAATCACTTCATCAATATTTAAATAGGCAATAATCAAACCGCCCAAAATATGTAAGCGTTTTTCAATTTTATTCAGGTGATATTGCAGACGACGGGTGACGGTTTCCTTTCGAATTTCAATCCACTCCAGCAAAATACGACGAATCGATTTCACTTGTGGACGGCCATCCGCACCAATCATGTTCATATTGACCCGATAGCTCGACTCAAGATCAGTGGTGGCAAAAAGGTGACTCATTACCGCTTCAGCATCAATCCGATTTGAACGCAGTACGATTACCAAACGGGTTGGGTTTTGATGATCCGATTCATCTCGTACATCGCTCACCAAAGGCAGTTTTTTCGCCTGCATTTGATCTGCAATTTGCGAAATAACTTTCGAGCCTGACACTTGATAAGGCAAGTCCGTGATCACAATTTCATTTTTTTCGATGCGATACACCGAACGCATACGGTAACTACCCCGACCTGTGCTTTGTATTTTTAACAGTTCTTCAGGCGGCGTAATAATTTCTGCTTTGGTCGGCAAATCAGGTGCAGGAATGTATTCTGCAACTTTTTCATCGCCTAGATTTGGATTACGAATTAAGGCAATGGTGCCTTTCACGACTTCACGCAGGTTGTGTGGTGGAATGTCCGTAGCCATACCAACCGCAATGCCCGTGGTACCATTTAACAAAATATTCGGAATACGTGCAGGTAAAGTCACAGGCTCTTTCATCGAACCATCAAAGTTGTCCTGCCAGTCACAAGTCCCCTGTCCCAGTTCAGACAAAAGCACTTCACTATACTGAGATAATTTGGCTTCGGTATAACGCATCGCCGCGAACGATTTTGGATCATCTGGAGAGCCCCAGTTACCTTGACCTTCAATAAACGGATAACGATAACTAAAAGGCTGCGCCATCAGCACCATCGCTTCATAGCAGGCCGAATCACCATGCGGGTGATACTTACCGAGCACATCGCCGACGGTACGCGCAGATTTTTTGGGTTTACCGCTGTGTTTCAGTCCCAACTCACTCATGGCATACACAATACGGCGTTGTACAGGTTTTAAGCCATCGCTGATATGCGGTAAGGCACGATCCATGATCACGTACATGGCGTAATTGAGATATGCTTGTTCAGTAAATTCTGCTACGGAACGGTTTTCTGTCGCTTGATGCGCAAGGTTCGTCATAACAACCTGTCATCCTAATTAATCGTTTTTTGTTTAAGTTCTTATGCTATGTCGCAGGCTCTGCCTATACAAGTGAAAGCGTACACCACTACGACAAATTGCGTCTTTAGATGTTCCTAGTGTCGTAAAATTATCCATTTTTTTTAAAATGAGCAACTAATTATTTTGAAGTTCAGTTCCTGTGTCCATCTCTGCTCGTCAATGAAAACAATGAAGCAACTTCAGCCCACTCAACTTGATCGATACGATCGACAAAAAATCGGGTCATCCTCGCCCAAAATGCGACACAACCAATTGGGTAGATCACATCAATCAAGCAGTGATTATTTAAAAGGTCTCATCATTAGCAAGATCCGCATTTATCAAAATGCAGCTTTGAGAGGCCACGTTTTGGCCGAGCAGATTGAATTCTTATTGCTGAGTTGGATCTGGTTATCCGTTATTTTCAGATCCATCATCTAAATTTTATCTAGATGTTTACTGAAGACTGAGAGTCTCAGCACATCTGACTCTCAATCTTCAGCAGGGACTAAATTACAGTCCAATTTCTTCCAATGTTTTGCCTTTGGTCTCTTCACCCAAAATCAAAATCACCGCTGCAACCGCAAGCAATACTGCGGTAAACATCATAAAGATCGCACTAAATCCATTGCTCTGTACCATCATATGTGTCACCACCATCGGAGCGACAATGCCGCCCATACGACCAATGGCCGATGCCCAGCCCGAACCAAAAGCTCGGATATTGGTTGGATATTGTTCTGGGGTATAGGTATACAACACGCCCCATGCACCGAGGTTAAAGAATGACATCAGACAGCCCCAGAACATGATCATGCTCACAGTGTTAGCTTGACCAAAGAAATACGCGGAAACTGCACACATGCCAATAAAGCCAGCCAAGGTCGCTTTACGCCCCAGCTTTTCGACCAGCCATGCTGCGGCCACATAGCCTGGAAGCTGTGCCAAAATCATCACCAAGACATATTCAAAAGACTGAACAATGCTATACCCCTGCTTCACCAGCAAACTGGGTAACCATGTAAAAATGCCATAATACGAGTAGACAATACCAAACCAAATCAGCCATAACATCAAGGTTCTACGTGCAAATGCCCCCGACCAGAGCTGAGTAAAAGACACGGTCTTTTTTTCTGCCACTGGTTTAACAACGATATGCTCGATCACTTCCACACCGCATTGACGTTCAATCTGCTGCACCAAAGCATGCGCTTCCACAATGCGGCCACGGTTGATGAGATAAGGAATTGACTCAGGCACTTTGAACCAAATCACAATGGCATACAGTGCAGGAATCCCACCGATTAAAAAGGCCATATGCCAGTCAAATTTTGGAATCACAAAATACGCCACCAATGCAGCGCAAAGCCAACCTAGACCCCAAAAACTTTCTAGCAGCACGATAAAACGCCCACGCACCTGCGCAGGAATGTATTCACTGACCAAGGTCACCGCTACTGGCAACTGTCCACCCAAACCGAGACCCACAATAAAACGAAATACCAACAACCACGTTAAGTTAGGGGCAAAGGCACAGGCCGCCGTCGCTAAACTGTAAATCACTAGGGTCGCGGCAAAAACTGTTTTACGTCCGATGCGGTCGGCCAGACCACCTGAGCACACCGCACCAATCGCCATTCCGACAAAGCCAATGGAGACCACCCAACCTTTCTCGGTTGGGCTCATGTGCCAGTCTTCGGCCATTTTTGCCAAAATAAAAGAAATCAGCCCCGTGTCCATGGCATCGAACATCCAGCCCAAGCCAATGACCCACAACAAGGTGTAGTGAAATTTACCGATCGGTAAGCGTTGTATGCGAGAAACTAAATCCATAGCTCGGCCTCTAAAGCGGGAAAAGATAGCAGGCTGCTTTCTCAACAGGCTTTATCATTATGTGCTTTTTTTATACAAATAAGGCAGTCAAATCACTGCTATTTTAGCTCGCATCTTTCGAGGAAGCAGATTGCTCATCATCATCTTGATAAATGAATTTTGGCATTTCTAAGCCGAAGTAAATTGCGATTAGACGTAAGCTAAAACCAAAGATCAAAGTCGAAATCACGGTCAGCTCAAGTGATAAACCGAGCTGAATACAGCCCCAATAGAAAATCACTGCGACAAAAGAAATACTGGCATATAGCTCACGGCGGAACACCAAAGGGACGTCATTACACAAAATATCACGTAAGATACCGCCTGATACCCCTGTAAGAACCCCTGCAACCGCAGACACCACAAAACCATGTCCCATTTCTAAGGCAATTTGACAGCCGATGATGGTAAAACCAATCAGGCCCAGAGCATCGAGCACCAAGAAAATGTTGCGTAAATGGCGCATCCACTTGGCAATCAAAATCGTCATAAAAGCGGCAAAACACGTCAGCATCAAATATTCAGGATGTTTGACCCAAGTCAGCGGATAATGTCCCAACAACACATCGCGGACAGAACCGCCACCCAGTGCTGTGACACAGGCAATAATCACCACACCAAACCAATCCATACTACGCCGACCCGCCGATAGTGCACCTGTCATTGCCTCTGCTGTGATCGCTATAATATAAATAATAGTGAGTAACATCGCCTGGATTCCATATAGGCTAATTGATGCGCGCTATTCTAAGCCAAATTTGCTTAAAATTATAAAAATTGTGCACAACATTGTTTAAATTTTTTCCCTGAACCGCAGATACACGCTTGTTTCATGGTGATTTGCATTTCAGTGGTTGGATCTAAAAAATACCATGCCTCGGCATGTTTCACAAAATGTGAAATTTCATGATGTATCTGTGGCGATTTGCCATCATGATAATGGGCTTTGAACTCGACCATGGCATGGTTTTTATCGAGTTTTTCATTGGCCTGCACGACGTCTAACTTCACCCATTGGTTGCGTCGACTCCACTCAGCAATTGCTGCAACATCTAGAGCCTGTTGCTGCCCCAACGCTGTGGTTTGCACAATATAATCAATTTGCTGTTTGGCAAAAGCACTATAACGTGAGCGCATAAGTTGAGCAGCACTCTGCGCACGGCTTTGTCCCAAGTGCAAAGGCTGACAGCACTGCTTATATTCACCCTGTCCACATGGACACTCAACATTACTCATGATTTTTCCATAAAAAATAGCTCGACATTGCGAGCTATTTTAACCTGTTCAAACCAGATTAAGGTTTGTTTTAAGATGATTCCTTGTGCAGATCTGACTTTGGAATCACATGCACTTTTTCAATTTTATGCCCATCCATCGTCACCACTTCAAAAATACAGCCATCTGCTTCAAGGCTAGAGCCATTCTCGGGTAAACGGCCTAAATGAAAGAGGATATAGCCTGACAAGGTTGAGTACTGATCGGACTCGTCGACCAAATCACGATCCAACAATAACGACACATGGCGAATATCGGTTGAACCATCGAGCATCAAGCTGCCATCTTCTAAACTTTCAGCCACATTGTCTTCAGCATCTTCATCGGGGAACTCCCCTGCAATCGCCTCTAATACGTCAATCGGCGTGGCAATCCCTTCAATCGAGCCGTATTCATTCAAGACCAAAGCCATTTGCAACGGCGCTTGACGCAATTGTTCCATCACCATCAGGACTTGCGCATTTTCATGCACAATCACAGGCTCACGTAAATGTTTATCAAAATCGAGGACACCCGTTTCAATATATTCATTCAAAACTTTATGGGTCAACACCACACCTGCGATGTTGTCTAACTCGCCCCGTGCCACGATTAAACGTGAATGCGTAATGCTGAGTAGTTGTGATTTGATTGAAGCTTCTTCATCCTCTAAATCAATCCACTCCAACTCTGGACGTGGGGTCATCACGGACTTCACAGGACGCTCGGACAAACCCAGCACCCCTTGCACCAAGACACTATGATAGACCCCATTTTCAGGATCAAACACTTCATCCGCATAAGCGCGAGTTGCCAGTACATCCTCAGGCTCAGAGGCATGATCACTACTTTTACCGCCCAACATTCGCAGTACCGCAGACGCAGTTTTATAGCGAAGGTCTGTGGTGGTGACCATTTTTTCTTGATTACGGCGCATGGTTTGGTTGATGAATTCAACAATCACCGAGAAACCAATCGCGGCATATAAGTAACCTTTTGGAATATGGAAACCAAAGCCTTCTACAATCAATGAGAAACCGATCATCATCAAGAAGCCGAGACACAAAATCACCACGGTCGGATGTTTGTTGACAAATTCCATCAAGGCTTTCGATGCCCACAGCATAATGCCCACAGCGATAATCACCGCAATCATCATTACAGACAGGTGTTTAACCATACCAACTGCGGTAATCACCGAGTCTAAGGAAAACACAGCATCCAAAACTACAATCTGAACGATCACCATCCAAAACACAGCATTGGCTGGACTTTCTTCTTTCTGAACCACTTTGGCGTCAATACGTTCATGCAGTTCCATGGTGCCTTTAAACAGTAAGAACACCCCACCAAACAGAAGAATCAAATCCCGTCCTGAGAAAGGATGATCGAAGATATGGAACAGCGGCTCGGTCAGTGTCACCACCCAAGCGATTGAGGCCAACAGCACCAAACGCATTAAGAGTGCAAGGATCAAACCAACAACTCGAGCCGTATTGCGTTGTTCTGGTGGGAGCTTCTCCGCCAAAATCGCAATAAAAACCAAGTTATCAATCCCCAGCACAATTTCCAGCACCACTAAGGTGAGTAATCCTACCCACGCAGAAGGATCAGACATCCATTCAAATATCATGTGATCTGCTCCTGTCGAGGGGAAATATATGGTGCATAACGCAACTTAAGCGGATGAAAAGGAAGATTCAGCACCAATGGCTGTAATTTTTTTTCGGAAAACTGAAGATGTCTTGAGCGACAACTACCACTACCCATGTTCGTTCTTGTGTTGTAAAACAGGAAATAAGTATAGGCAAGATCTACATGAAATTCATCTTTTTTTCAAAAGCGCACTGTTTTAAAAGATTTAACAAATTATTACCCGATTGTTAGATTAAATACAGCTTGCCGTCACATTTCTTGCTTAAACTAAGAGAGAAAAAGTAGATAAAGCAAAAGGTAAAAACATACGCCATGAATAGTGAATTAAAAATATCCTCTCTCAACACTGAAGTAAATGTTCAAACCACTCAACCTCTGATCGCACTTTATTGCGGTTCTCGTTCAGGCAATAAACCGATTTATCAAGAAAAAGCGATTGCACTGGCACAAGGTTTAGCTAAACAGGGTTTTGGTCTGGTTTATGGGGGGGCCAGCATTGGCCTCATGGGACAAGTGGCCGATGCCATGATTAGCCACGGCGGTGAAGCAGTCGGCGTCATTCCAGAATTTATGCTGGATTATGAAATTGCGCATCACCAACTGACCGAATTACATGTTGTACAAACCATGCATGAGCGCAAAGCCTTAATGGCCGAACGTGCAAGCGCCTTTGTCGCACTACCCGGTGGTTTAGGCACTTTTGAAGAAATTTTAGAAGTGGCAACCTGGGGACAACTCAACCAACACCAAAAGCCGATGATGATTTATAACGTCAATGGTTTCTATGACGCACTGATTGCCCAGTTGGATCATGCAGTAGAAGAAGGTTTTCTACCGCCACAGCACCGCGCAAAAGTAATTGTATGCAACCATGCTGAACAGATTTATTCAGCCATTGCCAACCTCGGCAGTCCAGCACACTTTGCCATTTAAACCCTGTTCTTAATGCCATAAAAAAGCGAGCCTAGAGCTCGCTTTTTTAACATGTGCGTTTATTGCCCATAATGGGTGACAAAGTTATAGAACCACGGCAGTGTGGTCGCCAGAATCACGGACATGGCTAAACCAAACATCAATTTCATCGCATCTTTACTGACGTTACGCGAAGTGCGATGTTTGTTCACTTCATCAAAAATCATCGACATTGCAAACTCACGACCTGCAAGTAAACCTAAGAATACCCATGTGGTACTCATTGGAATATTGCTCCACTCTTTGAAGACCAACAAAATGAGGGCATACATAAAGTCAATAATAGTCGCTGCACGAATATCAGTAACACCTGTTTTGGTATCAACAATCTTCTGAATCGCACCACCACGTTGGTACAAAATCACCGCCAACAACACCACAAAGACCGTGATGGCAAACAGTAAAAATGAAAACGGCACTTGACGGGGTACATAGACAAATATATTGGCCAAATCTTGAATCAGCCACTGACTCCACAGAAAAGCCGTAGAGACCCACTGTAGCCCAATCCAAATATGCGATGGTTCTTGATTACGGGTTTTTGCAAAATACTTCGCGACTTGGCGCATCACAAAACGATAGACAATAATCGCAACTACAAAGGCCACCGCATAGCCCATCATCGATTTCACCATCATCGAGCCTAAACTTGCAGGCGAGAAAATGGTTAAAACCAAGAAAGTGGTACTGACGGGAATTCCGTATTTGGTTAAAAATAACAGCAAAATCGGTGGCACAATATAGAGCCACGTGACCCCACCCTCAGGAAAAGGGATCGTTTCTAAACGACCATATGATGCATCCCCCACACCGGATGCATACCAACCATAAATCAACACCACCACCAAAATGGTGCTGATAAAGAGCCAAAGCACCCACCATGGACGATGTGCATTGGATGAAATAAACGTACCTAATGTCTGTGGCACATCATTTCCGACGATAGAATAAGCGGCTAAACAGAAGCCTATCACCATCAAAATTTCGATTGTCATAAAACCAACCTTTTGAATAATTTATTCCAAGACAGTGCCCTTGGATGTTTGCCAAAGATTATGACGGTTTTATTTCATTTTCATGACATCCCTGTCATATATTTTTTGTAGCGCCATAAAAAAAGAGCACCGTAGTGCTCTTTTTTCAAATTCAAAACTCAGTTTTTTAATTGAGTTTGACTTCATAAACCGCTGTACTACCACTGACTTCATTTCCCACCACCAACAGCGGGTGACCATTGGGTGAATTCTTCGCCGCGATGAAAATCAAACCTTCTGGGCCTAAGTCACCTTGCTTCGTGACTTCTGTTTCATTGGTATTGCGATGGTTCAGATACTGAACAAATTTAGCCTGATTCGGGTTGCTAATGTCATACACCATGATGCCACTGGCACGCTCAAGTCCAATAAAGGCAAAGGTCTTTTCACCAATTTTACCCAATGTCACGCCTTCAGGTTCAGGGCCTTTATTGTCACTACGGTCATCAAATTTAAATGCTTCATGATTGCTATTAAATTGATTGGGAAACAACTCCGCAATTTTTCGCTCAAACTCACTCCCCGAGTCCCATACAATCTGCTTGGTTTCAGGGTCGACAATACTTACCGAACGGCCACCATAGGCATATAATTTGTCATAAGTCAGACGACCATTTTCATCTAGCTTTGGCAGACCTGTTAGTGGATCTTTTTGATAACCTTGCGTCCAACTAATGGTCAAACGTCCAATTTGTGAATCTTTAATTAAATTATCCGCGCAGACTTCTGTTGCGTCAGCCGTTTGACAAGGTTTAAACACCTCTGGGTTTAATTTTGCCCCTTTCACGCTCGGTGCAAGCTGACGTAAATGCGCGGCATAATCGCCTTTGGCATCAAAACCTGCTTTTTTAAACAAATGTTTAATGCGTATCTCTTCAGCATAACCAGCATTTAAGTCCCCGCCTTCAAAGTATTTGGTTGCATCCCTTAGCCATTCACGGGCATCCCCCTCATTGGCCGTGACCAAATAGGTTTTACCGTTGGCTTGATATTGTGCAATGGCATCGGGCATATACATGCCATATAGCCCCGGCCAAGAGCGAATATTAATCATGCCTGCATCTTTTGCACATTCTGTAATACTACGTCCCAAAGAGTCTTGACCAATAGCACAGTCACGGTCACTTCCATCCAAGGCATTTTCAGGCAAGCTATGGTCCTTATAGCCCATCGGAAAAAGATCAACAAATTGATTTTTTTCTAGGTCTAAAACCCCAATCGCATTATTTTCCTGCAAACTGACCCATGCTTTTTTACCATCAGCACTGACTGCGATGTACTCAGGCTCTAGGTCTTGTGCAACTGTGGTCGTTTGAATACCTGCGGTCGCTACATTTGGGTATTGACTGATGTCTGGGCCAAAAATACGAATGCCTGCATCTAATAAGTCTTGTTTACGGTCATTCCATGTGTGGAAGCCCGCAATGATTGCTGTTGGTTTTTGAATATCTGAAATATCAATAATACTGACCGAACCTTCGGGATCGACTTGATACCCTTCATTCGGTTCCGCTTCATTCGCTACCAGTACTTTTCGACCATCAGGCGTGAAGGTCAACATATCTGGCAAAGCTCCCACGTTGACTTGACTGATAAAAGAGAGATCCTGTGCTTTAAAAAAAGCCACAATACCGGTTTGGGTTTTATCCTCAGCCTGAACAGCAAGCGCCACGATGCCATTATGCACCGCGACACTATTCACCTCGGAATTGGCTAAATAAGTTTTGGCATCCAAAGATTGGATATATGTCGGTTGCGCTGGTTGGGAAAAATCTAAAACATCGACCATGCCTTTTTGTGCATTCACCACGAACAGACGCTTACTCGCAGCATCATAGGCAGGGATTTCAGCTGCACTCTGTCCAAATATCCCCGACTCATAACTTGCAAGATGAACCAGTTCAATACTATTCGGCGTGGCTTCCTCTACCACAGGCGGTGATGTGATGGTTTGCGCATCATCGCTGTCATTACACCCCGCTAAGCCCAACCCCATGCATGCTAAAAAGACAGCACTATATGTTTTATTCATCATGATCTAAATATAGGTTCAAATTTAACCAAAGTATGACGTACGCGTTGCAAACACATGACGTAGAGATGTCAATTTGATGGCATGTGATAAATGCACATTCGCAACAACAGTCCAACTTAAATTAAGCTAAACTGTTTAAAAATTTCACTTTGTTGTATCTATGAACCAAACGCCGACCCATCAAGCACTCGCTCCTGAGTACCGTCTTTTGGTACTTCTGGTTTCGATTGGCTTTTTTATGCAAGGCTTAGATACCACCATTGTGAATACCGCTCTACCGGCTATGGCAGCCAGTTTGAATGAAGACCCGCTGCAAATGCATAGCGTGGTGGTGGCCTATGTGCTTGCCGTTGCTGCCTGTATTCCCTTGAGTGGCTGGCTCGCCGACCGTTTTGGGGTGCGCAATACCTATTTCAGTGCCATTATCATTTTTACCCTTGCCTCGCTGGGCTGTGGCTTTTCTGAAAGCTTAAATGAGTTATTGTTCTATCGCGTATTACAAGGCATAGGTGGTGCATTATTGCTCCCTGTTGGCCGTTTAGCCATGCTCAAAGTCATTCCGCGGACGCAGTTCTTATCGGCCATGAGTTTAATGAGTCTCGCGGGACTGATTGGTCCACTGATTGGTCCGACACTCGGGGGCTGGTTAGTCGAAGTCAGTACATGGCATTGGATTTTCCTGATTAACCTCCCCATGGGGCTGTTAGGTGTCCTGATTAGCTTTAAAGCCATGCCGAATGTCACCGAGCAGAATGTACCGCGTTTTGACTTTTGGGGTTTTATCCTGCTGGTGATCACCATGGCAGGACTATCTCTAGGGATTGAAAATTTTGCCAGTCCGCACCTGACTTTATGGTGGAGTATGGGGCTGATTGTGCTGAGCTTAGTAACTGCGCTTTGGTATGCCTATCATGCACATACGCATCAAAATGCGCTATTTCGCAGTAAACTGTTTCGTAACCGCATTTATGCCGTGGGTATTTTAGGTAACTTCTTTGCTCGCCTCGGTGGCAATGCTATGCCCTTTTTGATGCCACTCATGCTGCAAGTGGCTTTCGGCTTTGAACCTTTTGTGACAGGGCTTTTGATGATTCCGACCGTGCTGGGTTCACTGGCATCTAAACCCATCATTCGTCACTTGATTCAGCGCTTCGGTTATCGCCACGTGCTTTTGGTTAACACCTTATTGGTCGGCGCATGTATCGCCAGTTTTGCCCTCAATACCGCAGACACCCCAACCTGGCTGCGGGCACTGCATTTCTTTGTTTTTGGCATGCTGAACTCCCTGCAATTTGTGTCTATGAATACCCTCACGCTGAAAGATTTACCGCAACAAGATGCCAGCAGTGGCAACAGTTTCTTGTCAATGATCATGATGGTGTCGATGAGTATTGGCGTGGCTCTGGCAGGTACTTTGGTCAATGTCTTTACGGCATATTTGGGCACAGATCATATCGTCATGGCATTCCATAACACCTTAATTGTTTTGGGCTGTATTAACCTGATTACCGCAGCCATTTTCTGGCACATCCCTAAAGATACCGTGGATGAATAACAGATACAAAGTGCTGCCATTCACTGACCATAATCATCATGGTCAGTTCCGCAAATTCGAGCTATGATGATGAGCTAAAAACCAATACCTGCAAAAGCATGTCCGCAAGAAAGAAAGTTTCCACGCCGTCAAAAACCTCATACCCCTATTACATACTTGCCTGTGTAGTGATGCTATGTGTCGGACTGGGAATCACCTATTTTTTCTTGCAGAACAATGTCGCATCTGCCCAAGAGTATCCGGTAAAAGGCTTTGATGTGTCTCATCATCAGGGTGACATCCAATGGCAATCCATTTCTCCCCAAGAGTTTAAATTCGTCTATTTAAAAGCCACTGAAGGGGGTGATTTCAAAGACCGTAAATTTCAGGACAATTGGCTCAAAGCCCGTGAACAAGGCTTTTTGGTCGGAGCCTATCATTTTTATCGTTTATGCCGTGATGGCCAGATTCAGGCCCAGAACTTTATCGAAACTGTACCGAAGAAAACCGATAGTTTGCCACCTGTGATTGATTTGGAATATGACAGCACCTGTATCAACACCTACACCAGAGAACAGCTACTCAAAGAAATTCAGGTCATGCACGACCAACTCTATCAACACTATGGTTTGCAACCCATTTTTTATACCTCTAAAGCATTTTATAATATTGTTTTGGTCGATGAATTTAAACAAACTCCCCTTTGGATTCGTGAATATCAAGGCCAGCCTGAGCTCAAAGGCAATCCGAAATGGACCTTTTGGCAACACACCAGCCAAGGTCAAATTAAAGGCATACCAACCTTGGTAGATCTCAATGTATTTCAAGGCTCAGAGCAAGATTGGATCAGCTTTTTAGAGCGCCAAGGGCTTTATCAACTGCCACAAAACTTACCAATCAAGTAAGCAGTTCCAAGCTCAGCATTGAAATTCAAATACTAAAATACCAAGTCAAACTATGTCGCTTATGCCGCATGTAGAACTACGCAATCGATCTGAATAGTGCAATACTGGCTTAGGTTTCAATATTAAAATTCAGCATGCGAAAAATCATTCACATCGACATGGATGCCTTCTATGCCTCGGTGGAGTTACTTGATCGTCCCGACTTAAAGCATTTACCTGTGGTGATTTCTTCACACCACCCTCGTGCCGTCATTGCAGCTGCATCCTACCCTGCACGTCGCTATGGACTCCGCTCTGCAATGTCGATGACTCAAGCCAAAAAACGCTGTCCTCAAGTGGTGGTGATTGAACCTAATTTCTCTAAATATCGTGCGGTCTCAGCGCAAATTCATACAATTTTTCAGCGTTATACCACACTCATTGAACCGCTTTCCTTAGATGAAGCTTATTTAGATGTGACGGGAAATTTACAACAACTGGCCAGCGCCACAGAAGTTGCTGAACGCATCCGCGCTGATATTTTTCAGAGCACAGGACTGACCGCCTCTGCGGGTGTTGCACCGAATAAGTTTCTAGCCAAAGTTGCTTCGGACTGGAATAAACCCAATGGTATCTGCGTGATTAAACCCTCACAAGTTCAGCAGTTTATTCAGCACTTGCCGCTTAAAAAAATCCCCGGAGTGGGTAAAGTCATGCAAGAAAAATTACATGCGCTCAAACTTGAAACTTTAGGTGATTTACAGCATGTGGATGAAAATATCCTGATTCATCATTTTGGCAAGTATGGAAAACAGCTCTATCTATATGCACAAGGGATTGATGAGCGTCCTGTACAAGCGGAACGAGAACGTCAGCAAATTTCAAAAGAAACCACTTTTGATGATGATTTAACTATTGAACAGTGTCTCCCATTTTGGCCCAAGTTGATTGCACAAGTCTGGCAAAGCTTAGAGAAAAAGCAACTGTATGCCCGCGGTGTCACCGTCAAACTGAAACTGAAAAACTTTCAAACCCTACAGCACAGTAAAAGCTTCAAAACGCCATTAAAGCATCAAACTGAACTGCAAATGACCTTAGATATCTTACTCAAAGAAATGCAAATCACACAGGATCAACAATTTCGTCTTATCGGTGTTGGGGTCTATGCACTTTCGACTCAAGAGCCTTTACCCCAGCTCTCTTTGTGGTCGGACTGATTGCTCAATCAGTCATTTTTTAACCAAAAGAACAAAAATAATGCAATTTAGCATTCACAAACTGTGTTTTTAGAGTACTCTAATGACGCGCTGCATTTATCCATGTAACCGCTGAGATGCTAAAACTTACCTTTACTTTTAGCATACGTCCTGTGATTGGCGTGACGATCAAATCCGAAGATTACAGGACATCTCTGATATTTATATGGTATTCCTCCCTATATTGCAGAACAGTGCTCTACCATCAAAACAATTTACTCCTCCAAAAAATACTTTTATAAAGCCTGTAAAAGATTTCCCTATTGATCCTGTTCCTTCATCTTTTGTAATTCCCACGTCGATATATTGATATCAACTATCCATTTATCTCCCTCTGTTCACTTTACCTACAGAAATAGATTTGATCCTTCACGCTGTAAAATTCTGCATCTGATTGAAAGCCAACATCGTAGCCATCTGTCATACATGAGTTTGTGGTAGGCTATTGAACTACTTTTTATGTTCTATTTTTATACTCATCACACAGGATGCATACATTATGACGGTTCAACGTTTGCATGTCTCAAATCGTTTTTCTGAAGTTGCGATTGCTGGCAACCTCGTTCATTTGGCAGGTCAACTGGCGTCTGACTTTGATCTCGATATTAAAGGTCAAACCCAACAAACATTCGACATGATTGACCAATTTTTAGCTGATGCAGGCACAGATAAAAGTCATATTTTATCGGTGACGATTTATTTAAAAGACATTGAAAATGACTATGCAGCGTTCAATGAAGTTTGGGATGCTTGGGTTGCAGACATTGATGCCTTACCCCGTACCTGTGTTGAAGCTAAACTTTATGATCCACGAGTATTGGTAGAGTTAACCGTTGTTGCAGTGAAACCTGCATAAAAATACACGCATCATAAAAACATGAGTTTTCATGTTTTTATGATGCGTGCTGAGATTCAATTAGCCAATCAGACGTAATTTTCGAGTTTGTGCAGCATTATAGTAATCATATTTTTTGGCCACACGCGTATCTTTAGTCAAACGCGATGAGGCATAGAGATCGCCATAAAAATCTTCACGTAACTGATGATAGTCAGGCACTTCTTCATAACGAATCACTTTATAGCCAGCCATATCGAGGATCGCATCCTGAAACTGTGCCTTTTGTGGACGTTTCAGTGAAAGCGGATCTTCTAAAGCAACCACTGCCAAAACTTGTTGTGCACTATCCACAATGACAAAATCGGCCACCAAATTGCGGTATTTGTTTCGTGTACGCGAAAACTTTGTCGTGAGTAAGGCATCATAAGATACATGTGCCAGCACAGTATGATGCGGTAAAATTTCTTTCAAACGAGTATAAGTCAGTTGCTCATGCATACTAAAAATAGCACGTTGTCTTAATGCACTATCTTGCTGCTTGGTCTTAGGAATCAACGCTTTACTCGCTAAAACCATGACCAGTATCAACAACACACTAGCAATTACCATATAAGTTGTCATATTTGCATCCTTTTCATCTTTATTATAATTTTCGGTATCACACCGATTTTTATCCGGTCAGTATAACCTGCTGACCATTTCCCCAAACCACGCAATAAAAAAACTCAAGCTAAAATCAAACAAACGCTGATAAAACTAAACAATTTTTTGCAATGTCATCCGTTGTAACACGTTTTGTTTTAATCCGAATGAAATTTTGGCTCTTTAGCCTATCTACACTGTAATAGAGTGATTCATTCACGTGCAATATGATTCTTCGGATTGACCCAATTTTCCCGACGGATGGCAGAAAAGCCAACCTCTGAGCTAATTTTCTGACGCAATAAAGAAAGATTGATCACAAAAAAAAGGATGCCGTAGCATCCTTTTTATATTCAATTGCGATTAAGCACGTGACTTAGACTTCGGTTTTGATTTTGAATGTCCAAATGGCTTCTTGGCATCACCTGTTTCACGCGGCGGCAAACCTGTATGTTGCGTTAAAATCTGACCACGTTCAGGACGCTTCTTGGTATTCGATGGACGAGATTGATTTTTCGCTTGTTGGTTACGGCTATCACCATTACGTTTTTGCGAATCACCATCCACGGTTGAGTTTTTCTTCCGCGCAGACTGATACTGACCTTCTGTCCCTTGCGGTTGATAGGTTGGAATCAAATGCTGTTTCGAGTTACCAATCAAGTCTTGGCGGCCCATTTCTTTTAAAGCTTCACGTAATAATGGCCAATTGTTTGGATCATGATAACGCAAGAATGCTTTGTGCAAACGACGACGCTTCTCACCTTTCACAATATCCACATCTTCAGTATATCGCGCCACTTTAGCTAATGGGTTTTTACCCGTGTGATACATGGTGGTCGCGGTTGCCATTGGCGATGGATAGAAAGTCTGTACCTGATCGGCACGGAAACCATTCTTTTTCAACCAAATTGCCAAATTCATCATGTCATATTCGGTCGTACCTGGATGCGCTGCGATAAAGTACGGAATTAAATATTGCTCTTTACCTGCTTCCTTACTGAAACGATCAAACATTTGCTTGAAACGATCATAGGTCCCGATGCCCGGTTTCATCATCTTAGACAATGGGCCTTTTTCGGTATGTTCAGGCGCAATTTTTAAATAACCACCAACATGATGCTGTACCAATTCTTTGACATATTCAGGGTTTAACACCGCCAAGTCATAGCGCAAGCCTGAACCAATCAGAATCTTTTTAATGCCTTTAATGGCACGTGCTTTACGATATAGCTGCGTTAAAGGTGCATGATCGGTATGTAGGTTTTGACACACACCCGGATAAACACAGGATGGTTTACGACAGTTCTTTTCAATTTCAGGGTCTTTACAGTGCAAACGATACATGTTTGCAGTTGGGCCACCTAAGTCAGAAATGATGCCGGTAAAACCCGGTGCAGTATCACGAATCTTTTCAACTTCACGTAAAATTGATTCTTCTGAACGGTTTTGAATGATGCGCCCTTCATGTTCTGTAATCGAACAGAAAGTACAACCACCAAAACAACCACGCATGATGTTCACAGAGAACTTAATCATGTCAAATGCAGGGAAACGGGCATCGCCATAGACAGGATGCGGTAGACGTGCATAAGGTAAATCAAATACATAATCCATTTCTTCCGTCGTTAACGGAATCGGTGGAGCATTTAACCAAACATCACGCTCGCCATGCTTTTGTACCAAAGCACGCGCATTTCCCGGATTGGTTTCAAGGTGCAAAATACGGTTGGCATGTGCATATAAAACAGGATCATCTGCCACTGCTTCAAATGCTGGCAAACGAATCACAGCCAGCTCACGTGGCGGTAATTTATGTTTAATTGCCTTTGAAGATGGCTGTAACTGCACAATGTGTGTATCAGGATCGAGTTTATCCCCTTCACGAACAATTTGATTCGTCACAATTTCTTTTTGGAAATTTTGGTATTGGGTTAAAGAATTACCCTTATCTTTTTCAATTTCACAGCCATCTAAATCTTCAGTCATCACATAAGGATTGATGATCGGATCAACACGGCCAATGGCATCCACATCATTCGATGCGATTTCAACAAACTTGGCTTTAGATGGACGGTTTAATTTATTCACGATAAATGCCGTGCCACGAACATCGGTAATTTCGTGAATTTTTTCGCCTTTGGCTAAGCGATGCATCACTTCAGTAATTGAACGCTCACCATTACCATACATCAAAAGATCGGCTTTTGAGTCCATCAACACTGAACGACGGACTTTGTCTGACCAATAGTCATAATGTGCAATACGACGTAAAGACGCTTCTATTCCACCTAACAATACAGGTACATCTGGAAATGCTTCACGCACACGTTGGCAATATACGGTTGCTGCACGGTCTGGACGTTTATTGGGTAAATTATCTGGCGAATAGGCATCATCAGAACGGATTTTACGATCAGCCGTATAACGGTTGATCATCGAATCCATATTCCCAGCAGTCACACCCCAAGCGATATTTGGCTTACCCAAAACGCGGAATGCTTCAACATTCGTCCAATCAGGTTGGGCAATGATCCCGACACGGAAGCCTTGTGCTTCTAACGTACGGCCAATAATACCCGAACAAAATGATGGATGGTCGATATACGCATCACCACAGACCAAAATAAAGTCACAACTATCCCAACCGAGTTGGTCCATTTCCTCGCGCGACATCGGCAAAAATGGCGCAGGTTCAAAACATGACGCCCAATATTTGTCGTAATCAAACAACGCTTTAGGCGCGGTCTGCATAGTATAAGCAGTAGACATGGCTAGCAATTCTCGGCTGGCAGATGAAAGATCTCAAATAAAGATCAAAGATGAAAGCCGATCATTTTACCATGAATTACATTCAGCTTGCTTGGTTAAAAAAGCATCATATACAGTACGTTATCATTTATTTTTTTGTGCAAACGTAATTTCGAAGTTTTCATTTAAAAAGAAACAATTTGACAGCTAAGAGCCAAAAAGCTGGCCCTTCATTCCTTAAAGAATAAAGACCAATGTCCAGTCACTTAGGACATTAGAGACTGGACTGAAACTCAACAGATTTAGCTGAATTATGCAGCAAAGAATGAAAAAAGTACATCAACTATAGCTATGTCGATCTCTCAAAATATCCCTCACTTTATGGCATTTTTATTTAATATCTTAGCCATTTTCTTATAAGATTCTAATAGTTAGATTAATGAAAGATGCTGCTAAAAATAAACACCATCTTTCATCATGTAAAAACTCAAATCAGTTCAGTTCTTTCATACCAACTTTATTATTTTTGAGCAGTCGATAAATCCATAATCAACTTTGTCGCTAAATATAAACGCGGCACAATACTTTCGACTAAAATATATTCAGCATTATTCGAATGTGCACCATCACCAGATAAGCCCATGCCTTCTAAAATCGCTGCTTTCGAATTTAAGCCAGCAAATGCAGCATCCGTACCACCACCTGTTGCTTCAGCTAAGACCTTCATTGGTAAATTAAAATCAGTTTTATAAATAAGCTGCGCTTGTTCAGCCAATTTTTTTGCCTGCGGATTTGCCATTAAAGGTGGGCGACGCATTTCAAACTTTAACTTAACTTCACTGTCAGCTAACTTTTTACGTTTAATCCTTTCCTGTAATACACGTTCCACTTGCTGAAAATCTTTAACTTGCAAGGCACGAACATCTGCTTGTGCAGTTGCAAGGTCTGGAATCACGTTACGCACTTTACCTGCACTCGCCACAGTCCAGTTTAATTTCAACCCCGTTTTAGGATTCGATAAATCTTGTAACTGTAAGATTTGATGTGATAATTCTGTTAGTGCATTTATGCCTGCTTCAGGCTTAACCCCTGCATGTGCAGATTTCCCTTGAACCTCTAAATACGCTGCACCAATCCCACTGGTGGCTAAACGTAAACTGCCGTCTTTACCACCACCCTCAAATGACAAAATCACATCTTGGTCTTGTGCAGTTTCAGTAATCAGTTTGCGTGAACCTGGTGAACTGATTTCCTCATCGGAGTTGAGTAAGACTGTGATCGTGCCATAATCTTGATAATTCAACTTTTTCAAAAGATCAAGCGTATGAATAATCGCAGCAACCCCCTGTTTATCATCTAAAATTCCAAGACCAAAAACTTTATCCCCTTCCATTTTAAAAGGTTGGTCTTTCAACATTCCTGTTAAATACACCGTATCCATATGAGCAATTAGCATAATTTTACTGCTGCCTTTCCCCTTCAAAACAGCTTTTACCATTGGACCAGTCTGTTGGGGCGTATCATCCATACGATATATATCTTTAGCTTCTACAATACTGACCTCAGCACCTGTCATTTTTAATTGTTCGGCGACATATTTAGCGATCTTATTCACGCCGACAAAATCTTTACTCCCCGACTCAATATTGACTAAAGCCTCTAGAGTATTTAAATAATTCTTTTTTTCTGATTCAACCAGTTGTTTGACCTGATCATTAGATACAGCATGTACTTGCCCAAAAGCCAAACAGCTCAACAACGCACATGAAATTAAAGGAAGTTTTTTCAGTTGATATTGAATTTTATTAGGCATACTCATTATTCCATTTAAAGATATTGCTAACAAACTATGAACATTTGATCGACTATCCAATATTTTTAAAAATCTAAAAATAAAAATGTTAGATAGATTAAATGTCATGATCGATAAATAAGTAAATCAGTATGTAGAAACCAATCCTAAACCTCAATTAGACGATTGATTCGTTTATTTTTTAATCTTCCTTGCATAAAAAAATCCCCCTCTGCATTAAGCGGAGGGGGATTTGAATTAATGAGCTGGCGATGACTTACTCTCACATGGATAACTCCACACTACCATCAGCGCTAAGAGGTTTCACTTCTGAGTTCGGGAAGGGATCAGGTGGTTCACTCTTGCTATTGTCGCCAGCACAACTGTTTATGACTATTCGTTTGGTCTTATTTACACATTGTGTATGCCTAACTTTCATCAAATGAGTTATTAACAGAATATCTGAGTTAATTTAATTTGCACATTGTACTTAGCTTTATAACTAAATCAAGTTGTTTGCAGTGATTTGAACCACAACACCAACTGTTTGGGTGTTGTATAGTCAAGCCTCACGAGCAATTAGTATTGGTCAGCTTCACATATCACTATGCTTCCACATCCAACCTATCAACGTCGTAGTCTTCAACGGCTCTTTAGAGGACATAAAGTCCTAGGGAAATCTTATCTTGAGGTAGGCTTCCCGCTTAGATGCTTTCAGCGGTTATCCCTTCCGAACATAGCTACCCGGCGATGCGACTGGCGTCACAACCGGTACACCAGAGGTTCGTCCACTCTGGTCCTCTCGTACTAGGAGCAGATCCTCTCAAATTTCCAACGCCCACGGTAGATAGGGACCGAACTGTCTCACGACGTTCTAAACCCAGCTCGCGTACCTCTTTAAATGGCGAACAGCCATACCCTTGGGACCTGCTTCAGCCCCAGGATGAGATGAGCCGACATCGAGGTGCCAAACACCGCCGTCGATATGAACTCTTGGGCGGTATCAGCCTGTTATCCCCAGAGTACCTTTTATCCGTTGAGCGATGGCCCTTCCATACAGAACCACCGGATCACTAAGACCTACTTTCGTACCTGCTCGACTTGTGGGTCTCGCAGTTAAGCGCGCTTTTGCCTTTATACTCTACGCGTGATTTCCGACCACGCTGAGCGCACCTTCGTACTCCTCCGTTACTCTTTAGGAGGAGACCGCCCCAGTCAAACTACCCACCAGACATGGTCCTCGTCCCGGATAACGGGACAGAGTTAGAACCTCAATATTACCAGGGTGGTATTTCAAGATTGGCTCCACCGAAACTAGCGTCTCGGTTTCAAAGCCTCCCACCTATCCTACACAAGTAAGATCAAAGTTCAATGTCAAGCTGCAGTAAAGGTTCACGGGGTCTTTCCGTCTAGCCGCGGGTACACCGCATCTTCACGGCGAATTCGATTTCACTGAGTCTCTGCTGGAGACAGCGCCCCCATCATTATGCCATTCGTGCAGGTCGGAACTTACCCGACAAGGAATTTCGCTACCTTAGGACCGTTATAGTTACGGCCGCCGTTTACTGGGGCTTCGATCAAGAGCTTCGCTTACGCTAACCCCATCAATTAACCTTCCAGCACCGGGCAGGCATCACACCCTATACGTCCACTTTCGTGTTTGCAGAGTGCTATGTTTTTAATAAACAGTTGCAGGGGCCTGGTTTCTGTGGCTGCCAATAGCTCAAGGAGTAAATCCTATCACCGTCGGCAGCGTACCTTCTCCCGAAGTTACGGTACCATTTTGCCTAGTTCCTTCAGCAGAGTTCTCTCAAGCGCTTTGGTCTACTCGACCTGACCACCTGTGTCGGTTTCGGGTACGATTCCTATGTAACTGAAGCTTAGAGACTTTTCCTGGAAGCATGGTATCAGCCACTTCACTGTACAAGTACAGCTTGCTATCAGTTCTCAGCATAGAGTACCCCGGATTTGCCTAAGATACATGCCTACAACCTTCCACCTGGACAACCAACGCCAGGCTGACTTAACCTTCTCCGTCCTCTCATCGCATTACATAGAAGTATTGGAATATTAACCAATTTCCCATCGACTACGCCTCTCGGCCTCGCCTTAGGGGTCGACTCACCCAGCCCCGATTAACGTTGGACTGGAACCCTTGGTCTTTCAGCGTGCGAGTTTTTCACTCGCATTGTCGTTACTCACGTCAGCATTCGCACTTCTGATACCTCCAGCATACTTCTCAATACACCTTCATCGGCTTACAGAACGCTCCCCTACCACTTGCAATAAATTGCAAATCCGCAGCTTCGGCATATAGTTTTAGCCCCGTTACATCTTCCGCGCAGGCCGACTCGACTAGTGAGCTATTACGCTTTCTTTAAAGGGTGGCTGCTTCTAAGCCAACCTCCTAGCTGTCTATGCCTTCCCACATCGTTTCCCACTTAACTATAATTTTGGGGCCTTAGCTGGCGGTCTGGATTGTTTTCCTCTTGACTACGGACGTTAGCACCCGCAGTCTGTCTCCCGGATAGTACTCATTGGTATTCGGAGTTTGCATCGGTTTGGTAAGTCGGGATGACCCCCTAGCCGAAACAGTGCTCTACCCCCAATGGTATTCGTCCGAGGCGCTACCTAAATAGCTTTCGGGGAGAACCAGCTATCACCGAGTTTGATTAGCCTTTCACCCCTATCCACAAGTCATCCCCTGGCTTTTCAACGACAGTGGGTTCGGTCCTCCAGTTAGTGTTACCCAACCTTCAACCTGCTCATGGATAGATCACCCGGTTTCGGGTCTACACCCAGCAACTAAACGCCCTATTAAGACTCGATTTCTCTACGGCTCCCCTATGCGGTTAACCTCGCTACTGAATGTAAGTCGCTGACCCATTATACAAAAGGTACGCAGTCACCGAACAAGTCGGCTCCCACTGCTTGTATGCATGCGGTTTCAGGATCTATTTCACTCCCCTCACAGGGGTTCTTTTCGCCTTTCCCTCACGGTACTGGTTCACTATCGGTCAGTCAGGAGTATTTAGCCTTGGAGGATGGTCCCCCCATATTCAGACAAGGTTTCACGTGCCCCGCCCTACTCGACATCATCATATAAGCCCTTTCGTGTACAGGACTATCACCCACTATGGTTGCACTTCCCAGAGCATTCCACTAGAACTTATATGACTTAATGGGCTTTTCCCCGTTCGCTCGCCGCTACTGAGGGAATCTCAATTGATTTCTTTTCCTAAGGGTACTGAGATGTTTCACTTCCCCTCGTTCGCCTCGTATGACTATGTATTCATCATACGATACCTGCCTTATGACAGGTGGGTTTCCCCATTCAGAAATCTCCGGATCACAGGATATTTGCCGCCTCCCCGGAGCTTATCGCAGGCTATTACGTCTTTCATCGCCTCTGACTGCCAAGGCATCCACCACATGCACTTAATTACTTGACTATACAACCCCAAACAGTCGTAGCACCTACAAGTAGTACTAGGACAGATCGATTGCTCGATCATACAGTTTGTTGTTCTGTGTACTTAAACACTGTACAGCTTCAATTCAATTCACATACCAAAACGCTTGATTCAGTTAATTTCGCTAGTAACTCATTTCTTCAACCTTCATCAATCAGTAATAAATCACTGTTAATGTCGATCTTAAAAACGAGTATGAACAAATTATTTCAACTCAAATATATTCTGTTAATGATTTTTCCAGCCTTCGTCAGGTCAGGAAACTGTGATAAATCACAGAAGTTAATAAGCTTTAACTTACTAAGTTCTGTAATCCAACTTCTTAGATTAAGCTTCGTTCCATGTGTGCCTGCGCACAGCATAGCTGTTTGCTTAAATTCTCGGACAAAGCGCTGCTTTGTTTTTCCTCGAATTTGGTGGAGACTAGGAGAGTCGAACTCCTGACCTCCTGCGTGCAAAGCAGGCGCTCTACCAACTAAGCTAAGTCCCCAGCTTATCAATAAGTCAATGTCTCTGTTTTTCTGTATTCAGCATTGAACAATGCTTGTTAGTCAGATTTGGTGGGTCTGACAAGACTTGAACTTGTGACCCCACGCTTATCAAGCGTGTGCTCTAACCAACTGAGCTACAGACCCTCAGATACATCGTCATGAAGAACAACTTGTTGTGGATTCTTACCAATCGTCAATCTTTCGTTAAGGAGGTGATCCAGCCGCAGGTTCCCCTACGGCTACCTTGTTACGACTTCACCCCAGTCATCGGCCACACCGTGGTAAGCGTCCTCCTTGCGGTTAGACTACCTACTTCTGGTGCAACAAATTCCCATGGTGTGACGGGCGGTGTGTACAAGGCCCGGGAACGTATTCACCGCGGCATTCTGATCCGCGATTACTAGCGATTCCGACTTCATGGAGTCGAGTTGCAGACTCCAATCCGGACTACGATCGGCTTTTTGAGATTAGCATCCTATCGCTAGGTAGCAACCCTTTGTACCGACCATTGTAGCACGTGTGTAGCCCTGGTCGTAAGGGCCATGATGACTTGACGTCGTCCCCGCCTTCCTCCAGTTTGTCACTGGCAGTATCCTTAAAGTTCCCGGCTTAACCCGCTGGCAAATAAGGAAAAGGGTTGCGCTCGTTGCGGGACTTAACCCAACATCTCACGACACGAGCTGACGACAGCCATGCAGCACCTGTATGTAAGTTCCCGAAGGCACCAATCCATCTCTGGAAAGTTCTTACTATGTCAAGACCAGGTAAGGTTCTTCGCGTTGCATCGAATTAAACCACATGCTCCACCGCTTGTGCGGGCCCCCGTCAATTCATTTGAGTTTTAGTCTTGCGACCGTACTCCCCAGGCGGTCTACTTATCGCGTTAGCTGCGCCACTAAAGCCTCAAAGGCCCCAACGGCTAGTAGACATCGTTTACGGCATGGACTACCAGGGTATCTAATCCTGTTTGCTCCCCATGCTTTCGTACCTCAGCGTCAGTATTAGGCCAGATGGCTGCCTTCGCCATCGGTATTCCTCCAGATCTCTACGCATTTCACCGCTACACCTGGAATTCTACCATCCTCTCCCATACTCTAGCTTCCCAGTATCGAATGCAATTCCTAAGTTAAGCTCAGGGATTTCACATCCGACTTAAAAAGCCGCCTACGCACGCTTTACGCCCAGTAAATCCGATTAACGCTCGCACCCTCTGTATTACCGCGGCTGCTGGCACAGAGTTAGCCGGTGCTTATTCTGCGAGTAACGTCCACTATCCAAGAGTATTAATCTCAGTAGCCTCCTCCTCGCTTAAAGTGCTTTACAACCAAAAGGCCTTCTTCACACACGCGGCATGGCTGGATCAGGCTTGCGCCCATTGTCCAATATTCCCCACTGCTGCCTCCCGTAGGAGTCTGGGCCGTGTCTCAGTCCCAGTGTGGCGGATCATCCTCTCAGACCCGCTACAGATCGTCGCCTTGGTAGGCCTTTACCCCACCAACTAGCTAATCTGACTTAGGCTCATCTATTAGCGCAAGGTCCGAAGATCCCCTGCTTTCCCCCGTAGGGCGTATGCGGTATTAGCATTCCTTTCGGAATGTTGTCCCCCACTAATAGGCAGATTCCTAAGCATTACTCACCCGTCCGCCGCTAGGTCAGGTAGCAAGCTACCCTTCCCCGCTCGACTTGCATGTGTTAAGCCTGCCGCCAGCGTTCAATCTGAGCCATGATCAAACTCTTCAGTTAAAATCATTAGTAGCTTATGGCTACAAATCTTGGCTCATCAATTTTCTGACAAATATTTCTCAAATAAACTTCGAGTAATTTTTACCATTCAATCAATGAAATATTTTCGATCGATCAATCAGTAAAAATCCACACAAGTTGTTCTTCATAATCTCTTAATGATCTTCTTGCTGATTCGTCATCAGCAAGCTAGGTCGGCTATACTACTCTCTTTCAAGAAGAAGTCAACTGGTTTTGTTAATTATTTTTAAACCTATTCAAGACTTCCAGATTCTACCGCTTGGGCTAAATCCTTGTTTCTCAACAAGTTTTAATCAACATCACCGCCGATGGATGTGCATTCTACAGCATTTCTAACCCCTTGCAACACCTTTTCTCAATAAATATTTCTGCATGTTTATTTTTCAAACTCATAAAAATATAAGTTACTGTTATTTATGCAAAATATTTTTTAATAAATTTATCTACTTCCTAGCTAGCGCCTTAAACCGCCCATCACATTCGCACAAATTAAACTTAATATATTGTTTTAATTAATTTAAATAGAAATATATCAAAGTAATATTTAAATATTTTATTTAAATCGCTTTTTCTTTCTACTTTTTATGGTGAATATCCGCTCACAATGCTGTTTTCTCACTCAATTTCTACCTTAAAACCAAAACAGCCATTCTATTTCTAGAATGGCTGTTTCCGATCATCTCAACATGTTTAGAACTTCATACTGATACGCGCCCAATAATTACGTCCAATATTATTGAATTGTTCGGTTGCAGCATAATCAAAACCTGAACTTCCAAGTTTATTCAAATGCTCGGCATAGTTTTGATTCAGCACATTATCTATTCCGACTGAAAGGTCTAAATCTTTTTGGATATTATAAGTCCCATTTAAAGACAAAGTTCCAAAACTTTTACTGTCTTCTAAATCGTATCCAATGATATTGCCTTCTCGATAACTGGTACGATCTTGTGCTGCCACCACACGCCATAACAAACCAAGATTATATTTCTCTTGCACATAACGTAGATTGAAACGCCCTTCTAATGGTGCAATTTGCGGTAAAGCGGTGTGATCCGTTGTATTTTCACCCCACGCATACATGGCACTGATATCCGCTTGAATTTGATCCGTCAACTGGTAAGCCACACCTACTTCAGCACCGGCAATGGTTGCATCGACATTTCGGCTACGAGCTTCATATTTCGTTTTACCCATAGAAATCACGGGTACATATTTAACTAATATATAGTCTTGAATTAAGCCTGCATAAACTGAAGCCCATGATTTAAATGCACCCTGTTCATATTGATAACCTGCATCAAACTGCGCGGTTTTTTCATTCTCTAAATCGGCAAAGGTCGTACCTGTACTTTGATGGTATTTGGTACTAAACAATTCCCAATAATCAGGCACACGCTCCACATAACCCAAACCTGCGTAAGTTTTAACATGTTCCGCAAGTTCACTTTCAATTCGAATAAAACCACTTGGCAGGGTTTCTTTACGCTCTGTATCAGTGGCTAAGTTATCGATCTTCGCTTGATCGACACGTGCACCTGTCACCAGTTTATGCTGATCATTGAATGCATAACTCAGTTCACCGAAAGCCCCATAAGACTCAAAATCCATATCTCCGATACGAGCTTTATTTTGATAAGGAGACATTAAACTACCACTACGTTTAGTGTGCTCATTTTTTTGACTATCAATACCTGAAATAAGTTGCAATTGTCCCCAGTCCTGCGTCATAGCAACCCGTGCATTTAAAGTCCTACGAGCAACATTTGAAGCCATCGGCATTGACATACCATCTGCGGGATTAAATTTTCGCAAACTAAAATTATCCATGACATGATCGTTATAGCTATAGTCAACTTGCGCTTCGACTTTCTTGATCACCTCGCCAATGTTTTTCTTTTCAACATGTAAACCTAGACTTTCACGAGCAAACTTAGAGCCATCCATGCTACGTCCAGCATAGACTGCCTCACCATCACTCTTCCCACCTTTCAGCTCTACCCATGTGTCCTCATTTGGAGTCCAGCCCAGCGCGAGATCTGTATTCCACTTTTCCCAATCGGACGGAACTGTATTGCCAGCGCCATCTTGATAGCTATCTGCAATCGAACGATTGGCATTTAAACGTGCGTATTTCGTTTCATCACCAACAGCGGCTTCAACATTCTGATCCAAACGACCATAAGAGCCAAGCATGACACTGGCTTGCCCGCGATAAGGTTTCGCCGAAGTGAGCTGCTCCGGATCACGTTCAAAAATAACGGTTGCGGCTGAGCCAGTATGCGCATACTGAACGGTTTGTGGCCCTTTTACGACTGTGATTTTGTCGTAGCTTTCAGGGGAGACATAAGAAGCTGGATTATCCATACGGCTTGGGCATGCACCTAAATTTTCCGTACCATCTGTGAGGATTTTAATACGTGAGCCAAACATACCGCGGAAGGTGACGTCACCATTCGCCCCGCCATTTTTGATTTGGTTAAAACCCACAATACTTTGTAGGTAGGCTGCACCATCAACCGCAGGAATTGGCTGAGTTGGTTGTTTAGGGTCAGCATGTACAATCAGACCATGGGCATCATTACCCTGCTGAGCCGTCACCACGATAGGCGCTAAAATGTGTGCGCTGTCTGCTTCAGCGGCAAATACTACGCTTGAAAAACAAGCAAGAGAAATCGCAGCCGCAAGAGGCTGTAAAAAGAATGTAGGCTGAGCCATTTTTATTCTCACTGAATCTATAAATATAACTAGGCTAGAGTCCGTTAAGACCCGAAAAATATATGTCTAGGTTTATACAAACAGTGGCGGTGCTCGCCCTTGAGGCAGTAAAAAGAGTTGTTGCAGTGCAAACCAAACATGCGCAAAGGCTTTTTGGAATGCAATTAAACGGACTTGAATACGGTCAAGTACCGCTTTTAACTCTAAATCAGGCGGCAACACGAGATTGCCATATACCGTACAGTATTGGCATTGATGACTTGCATCATGATGATTGTGTTCGGCAGGTTGTGAACTGAGTTCATGCTGAGCCTGCATTTCATGATGATGTGTGGAATGCTTTTCAGCATGAGAACTGAGATGTTCAACTGGTTTGAGTAAAAGCGCACGCGAAATGGTTTCACAAACCGGCGCAATTTGATATTGCGTCGGTAGCAAAGGCTGTAAAAAAACAGCAATCTGTAAAAACACGGCTACACAAGACAGTAGCAATGCAGCTCTAAAAAACAATCCATTCCACCCGAATTGAGAACGCGGCCAGTATAACAAAGCCCAATCGAAATTGGGCTTTGTTTATGAAATTTAGGAAAAATTAACGTTTTACAGCTACTTTGTCTTTTTGGCGTTGACGCGTGATTTTTTCTACTTTTTCACGTGCACGTTGACGCTTCAGTGGTGACAAATAGTCGACGAACAATTTGCCATTTAAGTGATCCATTTCATGTTGAATGCAAACAGCGAGAAGTTCGTCAGCTTCGATCTCAAATGCTTGACCTTCAAGGTTAATTGCTTCGATCTTTACGCGTGACGGGCGCTCAACTTTGTCGTATATTTGGGGAACTGATAGGCAGCCTTCTTCATAGGGCTGCGTTTCTTCAGTCAATGGGGTGACTTTGGGGTTAATGAATACCAAAGGTTGATCTTTATGTTCAGATAAGTCCATGACAATCAACTGAATATGACGATCAACTTGTGTCGCGGCAAGTCCAATGCCTGGCGCTTCATACATGGTTTCAAACATATCTGCAGCCAGCTGACGAATTTCATCAGTAACTTCTTCGACGGGTTCTGCAATGGTACGAAGACGGGGATCAGGAAAACTTAAAATAGGTAATAAGGCCATACTGCGTCCTCAATTATGCCATTGATCAAAAAACCAAATGAAGGGAATGCTTGATCAAAAAAATGTGTGTAATATCGTTATTATAACGCAACTACATACATAATTTTAGGAATTATGATAATGAAAAAGGTTTTTATGGGCATGCCATCTTTTAGTGCCTTGGGGTTTAAACAACACATGTTAGCACTTGCAGTTTGCGTAAGTGTTGGCGCAGGCATCATTTCAACAGCTCAAGCTGCGCCTACACGAAATTACAATCCGCCTGCTTTAAAAGCCAATGCACCAAATGTTTATGTGGTGAAAAAAGGCGATACCCTGTGGGATATTTCTAAACGTTTTCTAAATAATCCTGTGCGTTGGCCTGAAATTTGGGCCAGCAATAGACACGTCAAAAATCCGCATTGGATTTTCCCGGGTGACCGCTTACTGATGTGTACTCATGAAGGCCGTCCAATTATTGGTAAAGATGAAGGTGATGGCTGTGAAGGGATCATTCGTCGTTATACAGGCGGCACTAAACTTCAACCTCAAGCACGTGTTGAATCTTTAAACAATGCCATTCCTGTCATTCCACTGGAATACATTAAAAACTGGCTTGAACACAGTACCATTCTTTCCGAGGAATCTTTGGAAGGTACACCGTATATTGTGGGTGCTGCCGATCAGCGTGTGATTGCAGGTAAAGGTCAAACCGTTTATGCACGTGGCCAAGGCATTGAAGTCGGTCAACGCTACGCGATTTACCGTGAAGGCGAACCATACATTGTGACGGATACAGAGGGCAAAAAACAAAATCTAGGTCTAGAATTGACTCAGGTTGGTTCAGCCATTGCCATTCGTGGTGAAAATGACATGTCCACTTTAGAAATTACAGACTCGTATAATTCTGAAGTACGTCGTGGTTATCGCGTACTGCCTGAATACGATGCCATGCTTCCAACCTTGTTCTACCCAACGCATGCACAAGATGTGACTGGTGGTGGACAAGTGATTCGCGTTCAAGGTTCGATTGGGCTAGCTGCGAAGCATTCAGTTGTAACCATTGACCGTGGCACAGTGGATGGCGTTCAATCGGGTTATGTGTTCTCGGTTAGTCAAAAGGGTCAAGAAATTCGTGATCCGAAAACCAATGAAAAACTTACCCTTCCAACGGAACGTATCGGCAACATCATGGTATTTAAAACCTTTGACCGTGTCAGCTATGCTTATGTGCTCGACAGCGAACTACCAATGAACTTGGGTGCGAAACTTTCTCCCTCTGTAGTGGATGAATAATCCGTTGCCTTAAGGTGTATATATGCTGAACTCTTTATCACATGAACAGATTGCAACAATCACCCTGTGGTATTTAGTTCAGCATTCTTTATCGAGCTTTCAAAAACTACAGCAGCATTTTGGCACAAGCACAAAAGCTGTTGCTGCCTCCAATCTTCAGATCTGGCCAAATCTTGGCTTACACAAAAGCCATCTACAACGTGTCGCAGAAATCCAAACACCTGCTGGCCAAATCAAATTACAAACTTTACTGCAGGACGTCCAAGCCAGCTGTGATTTTATTTTGCTTGATAGTGAAAGTCATTATCCCTCGCAGCTGCTGCCCTATGCTGACCGGCCACCGATTTTATTTGGTCAGGGTAATCCACAAAGCCTATTACAACCTCAAGTTGCTATCGTCGGTAGTCGAAAACCCAGTCCGCACGGCAAACAAGTGGCTTATGACTTTGCTTATTACCTCGCCGAAAAAGGCTTTTATATTTGCAGTGGTTTGGCTGAAGGCATTGATGCAGCGGCGCATCAGGGCGGCTTAAAACATCAACGTACCATTGCAGTGATGGGCACGGGCTTAGATCTCACCTACCCTTCCCAACATCAAACACTGCGTACGCAAATATTAGAAAATAATGGCTGTATTATTACTGAGTTTTTACCTCAAACCCCGCCTTTAAAACGTAATTTCCCACGGCGAAACCGCATCGTCAGTGCGCTGAGTTTAGGAGTTGTGGTTGCAGAAGCAGCACTCGAAAGTGGCTCTCTTGGCACAGCCAAGTCTGCTGCTGAACAAGGCAAGACGATTTTTGCGATCCCCGGTCATATTTACAGTGAACACCATCAAGGCTGCCATCAACTGATCCGAGAAGGGGCGATTTTGGTCGATCATCCTGAGCAAATCATTGAAGATTTGGCACTCCCCACTCAATGGCATAGCCAATCCCAGTCGCAAGAAACCATCCCAAGCGCTAGTATTGAGATCCCATCTGATTTACTCGAACTTTATAATCAACTGGATTGGGTGGGACAAAATATGGATCAACTTAATTTCAAACTTAACACCGATATTGCCACACTCACTAGCCAGTTAATGGAACTGGAGATTTTGGGGCTCGCACAACAACAGGCTGGTAATTATCTGCGTTGCCGTTCCAGCCAATAAGGTTCACAATAACCCTTTATGAATCAATAAAAGGTACAAAGTGTAATGATTACCACCTCTGTGACTGAAGCGGCGCAATGTTTAAAACAAGGTCAAGTTTTAGCATATCCAACAGAAGCAGTATGGGGTTTAGGCTGTGATCCGTATAACGAACAGGCCTTTCTAGATATTTTGCAGATTAAGCAACGCCCGATTGAAAAAGGGGTAATTTTACTGGCTGGGCAAATTGCTCAAGTTGAACCGCTTTTAGAACATTTAGATCCCCACATCCGTCAACAAGTGATCGACAGCTGGAGTGATCGTAGTCCATCAGAACGCGCAACCACGTGGTTGTTACCTGCAAATGAACATATTCCAACATGGATTAAAGGCAATCACCCTAAAGTTGCTGTACGGGTAACCACGCATCCGATTTGTGTGGCACTTTGCAATGCCTTTCAAGGCTTTATTGTCTCCACCAGTGCCAACCCCGCTGGATTATCACCTGCCCGTTCACTACAAGATGCTAACCAATACTTTGCGCAACAGGTCAATTATCTGAATGGCGATCTAGGCTTGAGCCAAGAACCGAGTCGCATACTCGATGCCGAAACTGGAGCAGTGGTTCGTGCCTAAAAGCATGCTCTTTCTCAGGATTTTTACTGAAAAATAGACAAAAAAAAGCTCAGCCATATAGGGATGGCTGAGCATAAAAAAGGATGTGTAATCACATCCAGAGGGTCTGAAAACTGATGAGCAAACACTTAATGCCCGTTTTGACATTGGCCTAAGTTTGCAGTGCGCGTATTATGTAGCAAATTGCTTTTCTAAACAAATAGATTTTTTATATTAAAAACAGCGTTAAAACGCTGATTAATGGAGATAATTAAATTATAATTCAAATTATCTACCTATTTTTAATCAGCTTTTGCATACATTAAATACATTCATCATCTAAAATAGCATTAATAAATTAACTTATTAATGAATTATTCTATTAAAAAAATAATTTAAATGGTTATTTTTCAATCAATATCAATCCATCGAGTTTGCTAAAGGTGGCGTTTTTAATGCTGTTTTACGCTGTGCCAGTAAAATACCACAGATAATGACCACTCCACCGACCGTATGATAAACCGTCCACGCCTCTTTCAACCAGACATAGGCAATCACTGCGGTAAAGACTGGCATCAAGTTCATGAAAATACTGGTTCGATTCGGCCCTAAATGGGTAATGGCCAACATCCACAGTAAAGGGGCAACTAAGGAAGGAAAAATGCTGGCATACATAACACTTGCCGCATTTTGACTATTGATTGAATCGAGACCGAAATAGGCAATAAAAGGTAAATGGTAAAGCAGTGCAAAAAAGATCTGCACATAGAGGCTCAACATCAAGGGAATTTGCAATTGCCACTTTTTCAAAAACACCCCATAAAAGGCATAAAAGAATACCGCAACCACCATCAGGACATCACCCAAATGCCCACCCGATTGAACTAAGCCTGCAAGATTGCCCTGCCCAATGATATAAACCAAACCTGCAAAAGATAAAATACTACCGATCATCGCAAAACGATTTGGAATATCTTTTAAGATCAGCAGTGAAACAAAAATGGTAAAGATCGGAATAAAGGCATTAATCAGTCCCATATTGGTCGCGGTCGTATAGTGCGCAGCGGTATAGGCTAAGCCCTGATACAACACTAGACCAAATGCACTTAGCACTGCCAACTGACCCAAATGCGCTCGGATTAATGCCCACTGCCGACATAAAGGTCGCACGACAAAAGGCGTTAACAGAATGAAGGCAAAGAACCAACGATAAAAACTAATACTGACTGGCGAAATAAAATCAGCTACATAACGCGTAACGACAATATTGATCGACCAAATGAGTACGGCAATGATAGGCAGACTCAAAGCCCAATACATACGTTGTGGTGTGGTACTCATTCTTTTTCCCGTTTAGCTTTTGTTTGCAAAATTTAAATGAATGGTAAAACATTTTTATGATTTATTCGAATATCATTTGGGTATCACACATAATTGATACATTTATCTTAAAATATAAAATTGATAAAAAACAGAATATTAAGATAACATAAAACTATACATTTCAATAAATTGATGCATTTCAGCAGCTTCACTCTACAAAAACACCATAGAACAATGTCAACGATCTCTGCATCGTATTGATGCTGTTCTAGCGAACGTATTTTTTAATTGATTGGTCATTGCTCTTAGGCTCTGGCCTACAAAAACATATTTCCCGATAGAAGGATGTCGTTATGAAAAAGTTACTTTTAACCACAGTTTGTATGGCCACACTCACGTTGGCTGCGTGCGAAAAAAAAGGAACTGAGCCAGCCGTTGAACAAACGACGTCTGCATCTGAAGCGACCTCAACCGAAGCAACCACTATCGTTGCTAATCACAGCAATAACAATATTGCCGATATTCAAGCCGATTTGTTAGCCGTACAAACGCTATCGAATGCCAAAGCTCAAGAAGCCGTTGCGTTTCAAAAAGAAGTAAGTGCGGCCTTAGAGAAAAAGGATCCCGCTCAAATTAAAACCATGGTTGAAAAAACAGAAACCTATGTGAAGCAATTTAATGATGAATTAGATGCCTTAACCTTAAAAAGTGCTGAAGTAGATGCTTTACGTGAAAAAATGCAGGACGCCAATGATCTGGGTGTAGAACTCACCAAAGAAAGTACAGATGCAACGCCAGATAGCGCGAAAATCACCGAACTCCAAAACAAAGCGACTGAATTGCAGAAATCGATCATTGCTGACGTAACAGCTTTGGAAGCGAAAGTCAAAGCTTCTCCAGCGTCTTAATGACCTCCCTGCCCTTTAAAGCAAGCCTCGGCTTGCTTTTTTGTTGCGATCAATCCGCAAATGGGCGTGACTTTGTCGAACGCTTCCAACACAATAAAATGCACATCGTATAAGGACACGCAAATGAGCACTTCGATTTATAATATTCCAGTCAAATCCATTCAGGGCGAAGAGATCAACTTAAACCAATACCAAGGTAAAGTTCTCTTGGTGGTGAATGTGGCATCTAAATGTGGCCTCACACCGCAGTACGAAGGTTTAGAAAAACTCTATCAAGACAAAAAATCACAGGGTTTAGAGATTCTAGGTTTTCCTGCCAACAATTTCTTGGCACAAGAACCAGGTTCAGATGCTGAAATTCAAGAATTCTGCTCTTTAAACTATCAAGTGGATTTCCCGCTTTTTTCAAAAATCTCGGTTGCTGGGGATGATAAGCATCCGTTATATGAAACGCTCACCCACGCGGTGCCTGAACGTATCGGTGAAGGCCCTTGGTGGAAAGACTTGGTGGACTATGGTTTAACACCGAACGAACCACCTGAAGTGCTGTGGAACTTTGAGAAATTCTTAATCAATAAAAATGGCGAAGTGGTTGCGCGTTTTGCACCGGACATTACGGCCAATGATCCGCGTATTGTCGATGCCATCAATGCCGAATTGGCCAAATAAGCCTGAAGCTGTTTATAAGCAGTCGAATTTAACGGCTGCTTATATTTTTATTTTTTTAAATGAGTAATGACACTCGAATCGGTTCGATCTTCATAATTTTTTCTTTATTTTTATAATTTTACAACACTTCATTCACGATCAATCAAACACTTCACTCTATGATACATCTATCCGCTCAAGACAACCCGAAGTGAAGCTCATGAATACCTTTATAAAAGCAGCAGTTTTATCTATCTCAACCGCATTGATTGCCCTGCCTGCACTAGCAGCACCACAAGAACAACATCAGCAACATCAAACCGCTCAGTCACATGGACAAGCGCAAAAGCATACTTCAAATGGCCATCAACAACCAACCCAAGCCACTGTCAAAAAAGCCAAGCGTCCATCTCAAGACTGGAAAGCAGGTCAAAAACTCCCAAGCGCTTACCATAGCAATGCCTATAAAGTAGATCACCAAAAATACAAAAAACTCAGTAAACCAGGTAAAAACCAACAGTGGATTAAAGTGAATGGCGACTATGTACTGACAGACATTCGCAATCATTCCATTATTAAAATCATTGCTGGCTAAACTGCTGTAAATGAAGAGTGCTCAGGCACTCTTTTTATTTTAAAAAGTTTTGTTATGACTTTGAAACCCAGCATTTTATCTACACATTTTGCCCTTATATTAAAAAACACATAGCCCAATATTGATTTGATGATGAAAAAGCTTTTACAAAACTTGGTTCTTCCTTTTGCACTGTTTAGTTCAGGCATCCTACTCATTGGCTGTGAGCAAGCAACAGAGCCGAATCAGCAAGACATCCAGACTGAGTCATCTGAGCAACACCAATCAGCGAATACACAAAGTCCTGAAAAAGCTGAACTGAAAAGTGGCAACATGCTCTATATCGTGCGTGATGTGGCAGATATGCAATTAAAAGCAGGCGAATATGTCACTCAGCTGCAAGAAACCCAAAGTGATTTGCAGTCCGCAATTGAACAGCACGATCAACAACAGTTGCAACACGCCGCGACAGCTTTACAACAACAGCTCACAGGTTTCAATAATGCCTTGAATGGTCTGAATCTTAAAACCCAAGAAATCAATGATATCCGTGAAAAATTACTGTCTGCCAACCAACAAGTGTTAGATTCACCTTTTTTAAATGGACAGGTGGATTTTAGCCAAGTCGACTTTAAAAAGATGCAACAGCAAATGGGCACTATTCAATCTGAAATGTTGAAATTGGCTTCAATGATGATTCCTCAGCAAGCTGAGAATGATAGCTCAAACACAAACCAATCTTAAAACATTTAAATAGTGGTGCTTTCAACAATAGAGTAGGAGAAAATGACTACAACCGTTTTTTCCTACTTTGATTGAGGCACGATTTCACACATGCAGCTGATTATTTTTATGGGCATCCAAGCTTCGGGAAAATCGAGCTATTATCTGTTGAATTTGGCACATAGCCATTTGCGCATCAACCTCGATATGCTGAAAACACGGCATCGTGAAAAAATCATTTTTGAAGCAGGACTGGCCTCAAAAACCAAAATGGTGATTGATAATACCAACCCTACGCTAGCCGATCGGGCGCGTTATATTGCCAATGCTCAGGCCGCAGGCTTTGAAATTGTTGGCTATTTCTTTGAGACTGAGCTTAAAGGTGCACTGGAACGCAACCACTTACGTGAAGGCAAAGCCTGCATTCCCGAAGTCGGGATCAGAGCCACCGCTCAAAAATTTGAACCACCACACTATGCTGAAGGCTTTGATGCACTGTATAAAGTTCGTATTCTTGGGCAAGGTGAATTTTCAATTTTACCCATACAGATTTGAAGCTTTAATGAAAAAACATTAACTATTTCTCATTTTTAAGCTACCATGTACAAATAAGAAACACAGAAAAACATTTTTATAATGAAAAAAGTCATTCTTGTGATCGCCTGTTTAGCAATCATCGTCTTTGGCGGGATGCACTTTTTAATGCCTGAAAAAACCACGCCACACTTAACCCAGTTTTTTTCTAAAGAGCATAAAGAAGTTCAACGTATTCAGGACTGGCTCAAATACAAACAACAGCAGCAGTTACTTTTGGTCGATGTTGTAAGCCCTGTCAGCCCCAAACAACAAAGCGCTTATACTGAATACATCAAACAAAAAATTGAGTTCAACCAGCAAAATATTCAGCGCCTGCAGCTCAGCCGCTATCAAAGCAAAGCGTTTAAAGAGCTACAACAGCTCGAAATTCATGCGCTAGAACAATGGAATAACTTATTTCAAACGCATATTGTAGATGCCTTCATTGAACAGCAACATTTCACTGAAATTCCAGCCGAAGAATACCAACAATTTGATGCTGAAGCGCGCTATGCCTTACAAAAGCAAGAAGTTTTGGTTCTCGAACACTTACAACAATTGCTGCAACACAACAGCCCATATCTGTCTGACATCGATCATAGCCTACTCAGCGATTGGCTTTATTACCAACTAATGCAACATGAAATTCATCCAGTTATCTCTGAATGGTTGGAAGTCGAAACAGATATGCCTGATCGAAGCCGTCAAGATGCAATGCAAGACCTGAGACTATATAAGCGGTTTAACCCCAATACCGATGAATATAAGTACATCATGTCACTCGAAACACAGCTTTGGCATGCCGAACACCCATCTTCAAATTTGCTTGCACAGCCGTCCAATACCATGTCCAATTCGGATATCGAAATCGATCCAGAGATTGTGATTCCTGAAGATGAACCTCAAGTTGAGCAAATCAAAAAATTGATTGAGACTCAACACGATACCGTTAGCCGCATGATGTTCAGCCAATTGCGTCAAAGCTTTTTGAAATAAATTTAAAATAATGCTTTGAGCTCACACCTCATCAAAACGAAGACTGTTCCTGAGTTTTGCTCTGCGCTAACCAATCTTTAAAGGCCTTTTGCATAGCGTGACGCTCATATGGCTTGGCTAAACGTGATTCCATCATTGAGAAATCACCTTTATAAGCTGCTTCAATCATGGCTTTGGTCAGCTCCTGAATGCTCGCGCGACCCCGATGTTCATATTGCAATATTTCTTCTGAAGTCAGTACCAAGTCCCAACACGACACCACTGAACTCATATCGACTGCGATACTCAGATAATAATGCTCAAAATCTTGGTAAAGTTCCCAAAAGTGGGATTCATGTGCAATCAGGTTCATCTTCATCTTCGCTTACAGAGAAGCTTTCAAAATATAACGTCTATTGAATAAAAGATATGCAACTTTAGATAGCTATGTCCTTGCTTAACGAAATATATCAATCATAGGAGCATTGATTCAGATGAATTTTAAAAATTGTGTATTCAAAATATTCTACAAGCCAGCATACAGTTAAAAGACGAAGCACTATCATGCAAAACAAAGATTACGCGTATATAACAGACCGATCTAATCCATTTGAACAATGGTAACCCAAAAACCAAAAATTCATAATGAAATAAGCAATTGACGCATTTTTATCAACAGACATAAAAAAAGCCACCTTTCGGTGGCTTTTTTTAATCTCAAACCGTCTCTTATTGAGCGCGGTTTTTGATTTTGCGGATGGTTTCCAACTGAGCAGCAGTTTCTGCAAGAGCAGCCAAAGCAGCAGCCGAGTCCAAATCGCTCTTTTGATTTGCAAGCAATTGTTCAGCGTGTTTACGCGCTTCAAGAATTGCTGCTTCATCTAAGTTTTCTGCACGGACTGCAGTATCTGCAAGAACCGTAACAACATGCGGTTGAACTTCTAAAACACCACCAGATACATAGATTAACTCTTCTGTACCGTTTTCAAGCAGAACACGGATTGTACCCGGCTTGAGTAAAGTTACTAGTGGCGCGTGACCAGGCATAATACCTAATTCACCACCAGCACCTTTAGCAATTAGCATCGTTACAGCGCCAGAGTACAAAGACTCTTGAACACTTACAACATCACACTGCATAGTCGACATGAGAATCTCCTAAATTAGGTAACTAATTAAAGTTTCTCAGCTTTAGCAATTACTTCGTCAATACCACCAACCATATAGAACGCTTGTTCTGGAATGTGGTCATATTCACCAGCTAAAAGACCTTTAAAGCCACGAATCGTTTCTTTAAGCGGTACAAGTTTACCAGGAGCACCAGTAAACACTTCAGCTACGTGGAACGGTTGAGAGAAGAAACGTTGGATTTTACGCGCGCGGTAAACAGTCAACTTATCTTCTTCTGCAAGTTCGTCCATACCAAGAATCGCGATGATGTCTTTCAATTCTTTATAACGTTGAAGAACGTTTTGAACTGAACGAGCGATCTCGTAATGCTCAGCACCCACTACTAGTGGATCTAACTGACGTGAAGTTGAGTCAAGTGGATCGATCGCTGGGTAAATACCAGAAGATGCGATGTCACGGCTCAATACTACAGTTGCATCTAAGTGAGCAAAGGTAGTTGCAGGCGATGGATCTGTTAAGTCATCGGCAGGTACGTATACCGCTTGGATTGACGTAATCGAACCAGACTTAGTCGATGTAATACGTTCTTGAAGAACACCCATCTCTTCTGCAAGTGTCGGTTGGTAACCTACTGCAGATGGCATACGACCTAGAAGTGCTGATACTTCAGTACCTGCTAGTGTATAACGGTAGATGTTGTCTACGAACAATAGTACGTCACGGCCTTTGCCGTTTTCGTCTTTCTCGTCACGGAAGTACTCAGCCATCGTCAAACCAGTCAACGCTACGCGTAAACGGTTACCCGGTGGCTCGTTCATCTGACCGTAGACCATTGCTACTTTGTCTAGAACGTTTGAGTCTTTCATCTCGTGATAGAAGTCATTACCTTCACGAGTACGCTCACCAACACCAGCAAACACAGATAAACCTGAGTGCGCTTTAGCGATGTTGTTGATCAACTCCATCATGTTTACAGTTTTACCAACACCGGCACCACCGAACAGACCAACTTTACCACCTTTAGCAAACGGGCATAGCAAGTCGATGACTTTAATACCAGTTTCTAAAAGGTCAGTAGAAGCTGCTTGTTCAGCATAAGAAGGTGCTTGACGGTGAATCGGCAAACGCGCTTCAGTCGCAACTGGACCAGCTTCGTCGATTGGGCGACCAAGAACGTCCATGATACGACCCAAAGTCGCTGTACCCACTGGTACAGAGATTGGAGCGTTAGTATTCGTTACGTTCAAACCACGCTTAAGGCCTTCAGTAGAACCCATTGCAATAGTACGAACTACGCCATCACCAAGTTGTTGCTGAACTTCTAATGTAGTTTCAGTGCCATCAACGTGGAGAGCGTCATAGATCTTAGGAACGCTGTTACGTTCAAACTCGACGTCGATAACCGCGCCGATGATCTGAATGATACGACCGCTACTCATTGCTGTCTCCTCAATTCAAAATAATGTTAAACGGCAGCGGCACCACCAACGATCTCAGAAATTTCCTGAGTAATCGCGGCTTGACGCAGCTTGTTATAAATAAGTTGTAGGCTCTTGATCAAATCACCTGCGTTGTCCGTTGCAGCTTTCATTGCAACCATACGAGCTGACTGCTCACACGCGATGTTTTCGATCACGCCTTGATATACCACAGACTCGATATAACGAACCAATAAGCCATTTAAAAGCTCTTCAGCTTCAGGCTCATAGATATAATCCCAACCGTATTGACGGTTAAGGGTCTTGTTTTCTTCAGCAGTTGCTAAAGGAACAAGTTGTTCGATTTTTTGATTTTGAGTCATGGCATTGACAAAGCCGTTTGACACAAGATAAATACGATCTAACTCGCCTTTATCAAATGCGTCTAACATCACCTGTACAGAACCAGATAACTGTTCAAGGCTTGGTGTATCACCGACATTTGTCGTAGCACCCAGCACTTTACCGCCGTAGTTTTTAAAAAACGAAACCGCTTTTTGACCAATTAAAGCAAATTGAACTTCAATTGACTGCTCTTGTTGCTGTTGTACGTGTTTAACCACTTTTTTGAACAAGTTAATGTTCAAACCACCAGCAAGGCCGCGATCTGAAGACACAATGATATAGCCAACGCGCTTAACCGGGCGTTCAACCATATAACGGTGTTTGTATTCAGGATTCGCTTGAACCAAGTGAGCAATTACACGGTGCATATTTTCGGCATACGGACGGCCTTGAGCCATGCGCTCTTGCGCACGACGCATCTTAGAAGCTGCTACCATCTGCATCGCGCGAGTAATTTTCTGCGTGCTTTTGATACTAGCTACTTTGGCGCGAATTTCTTTTAAATTTGCCATACGCTTAACCTAGTATTCGAAGGCCCTTTCGAGCCCTCGAAGGTTGATCCGTGAACCAAACCAAAACTAAATCCAACTGAAGTTGAAATTAGTAAGTTTGAGTCGCTTTAAAGCTTTCAATACCTGCTTTGATTGCAGCTTCGATGTCTTTGTTGTAATCACCAGTTTCATCGATGTTTTGCATTAACGCAGCATTTTCTGAACGGAAGTAAGAGATTAACGCAGCATCAAAGTCTACGATTTTCTTCACTTCAACGTCAGCCATGTAGCCTTCGTTAGATGCATAAATTGAAACAGCTTGGTCAGCAATTGAATATGGAGCATATTGTTTTTGCTTCATTAATTCAGTTACACGTTGACCATGTTCAAGTTGCTTACGCGTTGCTTCATCAAGGTCAGAAGCGAACTGAGCAAACGCTGCCAATTCACGGTATTGCGCCAAAGCAGTACGGATACCACCAGACAATTTTTTGATGATCTTAGTCTGCGCTGAACCACCAACACGAGATACAGAGATACCCGCGTTCACAGCAGGACGAATACCTGCGTTGAATAATGATGTTTCAAGGAAGATCTGACCGTCAGTGATCGAAATTACGTTCGTTGGTACGAATGCAGATACGTCACCCGCTTGAGTTTCAATGATTGGCAATGCAGTTAATGAACCAGTTTGGCCTTTAACTTCACCATTCGTGAATTTCTCAACATAGTCAGCAGAAACGCGCGAAGCACGCTCAAGAAGACGAGAGTGAAGATAGAATACGTCACCTGGATACGCTTCACGACCTGGTGGACGACGTAATAACAATGAAATTTGACGGTAAGCAACAGCTTGCTTAGACAAATCATCATAAATGATTAGTGCATCTTCACCGCGGTCACGGAAGTATTCACCCATTGTACAGCCAGAGTATGGAGCCAAGTACAACATTGCTGCTGGATCGGCTGCAGCTGCTGCTACAACAGTGGTATACGCCATAGCGCCAGTTTCTTCTAGCTTGCGCACAACGTTAGCAATAGTCGATTGTTTTTGACCAATAGCTACGTATACACATTTAATGCCAGAGTTTTTCTGAGCGATGATCGCATCGATCGCCATCGCTGTTTTACCAGTTTGACGGTCACCAATGATCAACTCACGCTGACCACGGCCTACAGGGATCATTGTATCTACTGATTTATAACCAGTTTGTACAGGTTGATCCACTGATTGACGCCAAATTACACCTGGTGCTACTTTTTCAACAGCATCAGTTAATTTTGCATCAATTGGGCCTTTACCATCAATTGGGTTACCCAAAGCATCTACTACACGGCCTAAAAGTTCTGGACCAACCGGAACTTCTAATACACGACCTGTGCAACGCGCTTTTTGACCTTCTTGAAGGCTTAAGTAGTTACCTAAAACAACGACGCCCACTGAATCCTGTTCTAGGTTCAGTGCCATACCGTATAAGCCGCCGTCGAATTCGATCATTTCACCGTACATTGCATCAGCAAGGCCGTGAATACGCACAATACCGTCGGAAACCATAACAATGGTCCCTTCGTTTTTAGCGGTCGCGCTGGTGTCCAGATCGCCGATACGCTGTTTAATGAGCGCACTGATCTCGGATGGATTCAGTTGTTGCATTGCGCTATACCTCAATCTTTTTAAAGTTCAGTCTTCATATGCAATTAAGCAAGAAGACGAGTCCGCATTTTTTCTAGCTTGTTAAGCGCAGAATCATCTATCACTTGGTCGCCTGCACGAATAACAACACCAGCAATAAGCTCTGGTTTAACTTCTACAGAAACATTTACCGCAGCTTCGAATTTTTTCTCTAAAGCATGTGCAAGTAGTTGTTCTTGTACAGAAGTCAATGGGAATGCAGATTCAATCACTACATCCACAGTATTGTTATTCTGTGATTTGAGCTGCTCGTATTCAGCAGAAATTTCAGGAAGAAGCGCCAAACGGTTGTTTTCAGCAAGCAATGTCAAAAAGTTTGACACTGCTGCAGTTTGGTCTTCGCCTAATACTTTTGCAAAAAGACTTACCTGCTCAGCAGGAGTAAGCTCAGGGCGAGTTAAGAAAGCTGAAAATGCTTCGTCTTGCACCGCAGCACTGAGCAAGTTCAATGCAGATGACCAAGAGTCAGTTGCATTTTGCTCAGAAGCGTAAGCAAATGCTGCTTTAGCGTACGGGCGTGCCAACGTCAAGAGTTCAGCCATAATCCGCCTCTCTTAAAGTTTAGCAGCCAGCTGAGTCAGCATGGCATTGTGAGCTTCAGCATCAACTTTTTGGCTAAGAATTTTCTCAGCACCTGTTACTGCAAGATCAGCAACTTGTTGACGTAATTCTTCACGAGCAGAATTGATTTCTGTATCAACAGCTTCTTTTGCTTGTTGACGAATACGCTCACCTTCAGCTGACGCTTGAGTACGAGCTTCTTCTACCAATTGTGCACCGCGACGGTTCGCTTGTTCGATCAATTGAGCCGCTTGCGCTTTCGCTGCATCTAATTCAGCTTTCACTTGAGCTTGCGCATCCGCAAGATCAGCTTTTGCTTTTTCAGCAGCGTTTAAGCCATCAGCGATTTTACGCTGACGCTCACTAATCGCATTGATTAGTGGTGGCCATACAAATTTCATGCAGAATGCGACAAACATCGCAAATGCAATCGCTTGGCCAATCAATGTGAGGTTGATATTCATTGCTATTCCTCAATAGTTTAATTTAGGAATTAAGCTGATTAACCTACAAATGGATTAGCAAAGATGAAGAACAAGCCAATACCAACACCGATCATAGGCACAGCATCAAGAAGACCCGCGATTAAGAACATACGAGTTTGAAGTTGTGGAGCCAATTCTGGTTGACGTGCAACAGCTTCAAGGAAGCGACCGCCTAAAAGACCAAAACCAATCGCAGTACCTAAAGCACCAAAAGCGATCAAGATAGCAGATGCAATTGCAACTAGACCTAAAGTGAGTTCCATGATAATTCCTCAGAGGTTAGGTTTATACCAAATTAAATTAAAAAATTATGCGCCCAACCATCCAGTGATAGTTGGGCATTACCATTAATGCTTTTCGCTTGCCATGCTCAAGTATACGATAGTCAGCATCATAAAGATGAATGCTTGTAGCGTGATAACAAGAATGTGGAAGATCGCCCAAGGCACAGACAACGCCCATTGGATCCAGAACGGTAATAATGCGATAAGGATGAAGATTAACTCACCTGCATACATGTTACCGAAAAGTCGCAGAGCCAATGAAACTGGACGTGCAAGGAATGTTACTAATTCAAGAATTAAGTTCACTGGAATCAATAACGCTTTTGCAACTGGGTTACTTGGGTTAAATGGGTTAAGTGCTAATTCGCCAACGAAACCACCAATCCCCTTTTCGCGAATACTGTAGAACAAGATCAGTACAAATACAGATAAAGACATACCTAGGGTAATGTTTGGATCTGTAGAAGGTACAACCTTGAAGTAAACGTGATGAGGATCCATACCAAATACACTTGCACCAATCAGTTGAGCTGTATATGGAATAAAGTCAACTGGGATTAAGTCCATTGCGTTCATGAGGAAAATCCACACGAAAATGGTCAATGCAAGTGGCGCAATTAAGCGTGATTTGCCATGGAAAGTGTCGCGAACACTTGAGTCCACAAACTCAATGATCATTTCAATTGCAGACTGGAACTTGGTTGGAACACCAGAGTTTGCAGCTTTCGCTACGCACCAGAACAACAAACAGAAAATCACACCAAGAGTGATAGACCAACCCATTGAATCCAAGTGAATAGCAGTGAACCCCATCTGTTGAGCTTCTTCAGCAGTCTCAGCCAACTTCCATGAACCGTCTGGCATTTTGCCATAAGTCATATTCGTCAAGTGATGCTTGATATACTCGGTCGAAGTAAGGGCATGTTCTTCAGCAGCCATAAATCACACCTGGTCAATGTCAAATACAAATAGAGAGAACGAACATCGCGTGCTGCTTGATATCTCGTTCATCTCCTAAAAAACTTTTCAATTTTTTGTAGTGCTTATTAAACTCGTTTTTGTTGACGCGACACCCAAAATGGAGCAACCCACGTCATGGTTTGAACGAGCATAAAACCACAAAACAACGCCACCGCTGACAACGGTTTGACATTGCTTAAAATTAAAATGAAACCAACAATCACAATTGCAAACTTACCCATCATGCCTTTATACATGTTCGCAAGAACTTGTTTAGAAGCGCGAGCTCCTGCTGCTCGAAACGACTGCCATGAAAAATAGCAAGTCGCAAGCCAACATACGAGCGCACCTAATGCTGCACTCAGGGCTGCGGTTGAGTCTTTCACGACCCAGCCGATCAAGGCTGAAACAGGAATCATACATGCTTGTAAGAGGACTAAAGCTTTCGCTAATCGTCGGTCAATCAAGCGACTAGTTCGGCTCATTATTTATTCACTCACAACAATCATGCTTGACAAGTTTAGCTGATGATTATTTTTAATCGCAGGCATTATAGAGTTACACCCCTGAACATGCAATCTTTTCCCGACCTAAGTCGAGTTTTTTTCTATGTTTAAATTGCTTTTAAACTAATCAATTATTGTTTAATTTTTGCGTTACTTTCGCGCATTTAGCACACATTTATGCACATGATCGGCCAATTGCTTCCATGCGCTGACAAAATCCCCTGCCCCAGTCATGCTTTCGTCAACAGCTTGGAAAACCAATGGGTTCAACTTTTGATATTGTGCTTGACTGGCATGCACTTCAGCCAAAAGGCACATCTTTGAATAAGGGCGGCTGTCATTTAAGTATTTGATTTGCGCAACCGTAGGCGCAATATGTGGATCATCTGTCAATGCGCCTGCAAAGCGTAAGTTTAAAGGTCGCTCCAGGTATTGATAGGCATCATGAAAAGACCAATATGGGCGAGCTTGGGTACTTTGACTATATATAGCTGAGGCTTGCAACATTTTCTGAGCAAAGATTTTGGCATTGTTCCAGTAGCGCTCCCTATACTCAGGCATCTGCTGTGAACGCAGGCCTGCAATAAAGAAACCGATGCGTACCGCATTGTTTGGGTCAAGCCAAACATGGGTATCGATGGTATTTTTTAAGGCATCACCACGGGTATTTCGTAGTGGTAAGGCATTGATAATGCCTGAATCTAAAATAGAAACCGCTTTATCATTGGGGGTCAGGAGTTTATCCAGCGGTGCTTCATGTGCTCGTCCCAACCAAATAACCAAACCTGCATCCTGAATGACTTTACGATGCATTGGGGTCAAACTTACATCATGTCCAGATTGATCTGCCAACAATAAGGTTGGTTTTTCAATGCCTTTCGTCACTTCTTGTGCAATCAAGTAAATCGGCTGTGTAGAGACAACCAAGTCTTGCGTCCAAGCAACACTATTAAACAGCGCAAACGCAAAAAAAGCCAAGAAACGGGACATGGGGAGCAATCACTAGAAATACAATTAGTGTTATAATATAACGAATCGACAAAAATACCTATGCCTAATCGAAACTCTCTGCGCTTCATGTTAAGATTTAATGTCGTTTTTCTTTTATAAATTTTGCACTTGAGGTTTGTTATGAGCGCTTGTTCTCACGAACACCACCATGCTTTACATGATGTGCATGGTCATCACAACGTTGAGACGCGTTTGGCTGAAGCAGAAGTCTTGTGCGCAGCAACTGGTGCGCGCCTAACCCCCTTAAGAAAAGAAGTCTTAGCACTGATCCTGAATGCGACAGGCCCAATGGGTGCGTATGATTTGTTGGCTAAAATTAAAAGCAATGCCGACCGCCCTGCTGCCCCACCGACGGTGTACCGCACCTTAGACTTTTTATTAGAAAAAGGCCTCATTCACCGACTCACCTCGATTAATGCCTATATTCCGTGTTGCCATCCCCGTGAAGGCCATCAAGCAGCCTTTCTCATTTGCACTGATTGCAAATCAGTGACAGAGGCCTCTGCACAAGGATTATTACAACAACTCGATGCACTTTCCGCAGCCGATGGTTTTACGGCACAACATAGCATTATCGAAATTTCAGGAATTTGTCAGCAGTGTCGCCACAAATAAGCCTCGATCCTGTTCTGGTCGAACTCTCCCAAATTAGTGTTCGTATCGATGAACGCGACATTTTAAAGCATGTCGATTTTGTCTTACATGAACGGGAAATTGTGACTCTGATTGGCCCGAATGGTGCGGGGAAATCCACACTCATTAAAGTGCTGTTGGGTATTGTTCACCCTAATGCTGGCGACATTAAAACAACAAAGCCCCTCAAGTTTTCTTATGTGCCACAAAAGTTTAATCCCTCACATAGCCTACCGCTTAGGGTGAAAGATCTATTGGCTTTGGAAAAATGCGATCCTGCAATCAAGCAAGAAATTATCCACGATACAGGGATCAGCAAACTTGCAAACTCCAAAGTACAGCAGCTTTCAGGTGGAGAACGACAACGCGTTTTACTGGCTCGTGCGCTGTTACGTCAACCCGATATTTTGGTTCTCGATGAACCGATGCAGGGCTTAGACATTCAGTCTGAGGCTGAGCTGTACGACTATGTGCGCAGTTTACCCACCAAATATGGTTGTGCTGTGCTCATGGTTTCACATGATTTACAGTGGGTCATGCAAGGAACTCATCGTGTGGTGTGTTTGAATAAACACATTTGTTGTAGCGGCCTACCTGAAAACGTGCAACAACACCCTGAGTATCAAGCTATTTTTGGTACCAACCGCGTGTTCTATCAACATCATCATGATCACTGTGCACATGGTGATAGTGCAACGCCTTGTCAGCATGACGCGCGCCCACACATTCACCCCGAACCGGAAGCTTAAGTCATGATGGAATGGTTACAACTACTGTTGCCTGCATGGATTATGGGCACGCTACTGGTCTTTTTGACTGCACCGCTGGGCTGTTTGATGCTATGGCGCCGCATGTCATTCTTTGCCGATACCATGGCGCATGGCACGTTACTGGGTGTCGCGATTGCAGGAGCAATGGCGTTGCCCCTGTGGATGGGTGTGGCTTTTATTGCAGGCTTGTTGGTGGCGATCCTTTGGGTTTTGCATGATCCACGTTTACCAAATGATGCCTTACTCGCACTCTGTTCTGCGACCTTGCTCTGCTCGGGTCTGATGTTTATTCAACATATTCCAAGTTTAAGACCTGAGTTACTCAGCTATTTATTTGGTGATTTGCTCACGATCACATGGGCAGACCTACCCGTTTTTGCCACTGTTATTGTTGTTGCATTGGCAGTGCTTTATAAAAGTTGGCAGGCTCAAATTCAAATCGCCATCGATCCTGATATGGCTGTTAGTGAAGGCGTCAGTGCGAAATGGCAACGTTTGATTTTTATGTTGCTACTGGCTTTATTTACCATTTTAGCGCTTCGTGCAGTGGGTTCTTTACTGATGGGTGCGTTGCTTGTCATTCCAGCACTTACCGCTCGACTGCTTGCCCACTCTCCAAAACAAATGGTGATTTGGGCCTTTGTGATTGCGCAAATTGGGGTGACGGTTGGTTTATGGTCCAGTGCAGGGCTAAATACTTCTACAGGACTCAGCATTGTCTTAACCATGTCGATTCTGTTTGCGCTGATTTTTATCGCGCAGAAGTTTAAAAAACTGACATAACTAAATGAGCCATAAACGTTATTTTATCAGCGCATGCCTACTCGGACAAAAAGTTCGTTATGACGGCAAAGACTCCTTAGTCTCTCAGTTAGTTGAAGCCTTGCTCGATAAAAATTATGTCAGCTTATGTCCTGAAGTCAGTGCAGGACTTCCAATCCCGCGTCCCGCAGCAGAAATTCGCCACGGGTCAGGTACTGATGTTTTATTAGGCCACGCACAGGTTTTTTCCTCAGATGGTCATCAGATTAGCGATGTCTTTATTCAAGGTGCTTACAAAGCTTTAGCACTAGCACAAGCCAATCATGTCACCCATGCCGTGCTCAAAGCCAATAGCCCATCTTGTGGCAGTGATGGCATCTATGATGGCTCATTTACTGGGCAAAAAATTGCAGGGGAAGGAATCACTGCCGCCCTATTTCGTCAGCATGGTATACATTTGGTTACCGAACAACAGTTTTTAGCAGAACTGACGCAGACTAAACTTACTGATGAACCAAACTAAGTAATCCCGCCGCACAACTAAATAACACTGCGAAAGTACGATTGAGATATTTTTGCTGTCGCGGAGATTTTAAGAGTTTTAAAACTTTCGCTGCTAAGCCCGTATACCCGGCCATCACAATCAAATCAATCGTGACCATCGTGACGGCCATCACCGCATATTGACTCCACTGCGGTTTAGACAAATCCAAAAATTGCGGTAAAACTGCCAATAAAAATACGATTGCTTTGGGATTGCTCATATTGATTAAAAATCCATACATCACCAATTTAGAGCGCGATTTAGTCGGTTGTTCTTGTTGAATTTCAATCGATTGGATGGGTGCCATCCATTGTAAATAAGCTAAATATAATAAATAAGCCACACCAAACCACTTCACGGCCCAAAATGCCCAAGGCGTTGTGGCAAAAAGCACCCCTACCCCAGCCGCCACAATACCGATTTGTACCAACAAGGCGAGTTGTAAACCCAGCGCATTCCAATAGCCATGCCTAAAACCGTAGTTAAGGCCACTCGACATTGACGCAATGGCCCCTGCCCCTGGAGAAATACTAATGATCCAACATGCGAGTACAAAGCCAAGCCAAATTTGAAATGACATAGTGGTATTGAGAAAAAAATGACCTTTAGATTATATGATCTTTCATGCTTTTAGGGTTTATTATTCATCAATGAATTTATCACTTAAGGCTATGAAGCTGAAACTGCATAAGGCACAATAAGTGCAGCCAATAGAAATAACAATTTTTTTAGGAGCCATGAATGACCGCCCAATCTGTAATTCTACCATTACCTTCAGATCATGCTCGTTTTATTGTTTTACGTTTAAAAGATTTAAGTATTGAAGAACTTAAAGAAAAATTAGAAGATTTATTTTCAACCCGTGATCGTCTTATTACCCAACATCCGCATGCTCAAATTAAAACAGCTGTTGCTTTTGGCCCTGAACTTTGGGCACAACTTTATCCTACAGCGCCTGCAGGGTTTAAACAGCTAGAGCCAATTTATGGCTCTTTCAATATGCCTGTTTCACCTGCGGATGTTTTAATTCATATTGCGGCTCAGCGTACCGATATTTGTTTTGCCCTTAGTCAATCGTTCTTTGAAGGCATCCAAGAGAAAGTTGATGTTTTAGATGAACGAGTCTGTTTCCGCAATTTTGATGGTCGAGATTTGACTGGTTTTATTGATGGTACTGAAAACCCACAGTTCCCCGATGATCGTGCTGCAACGACCTTATTAAGTGAAGATGCAGGAGTATTCGCCGATGGTTCTTTTATCTTTGCGCAGCGCTATTGCCATGATTTGGAAAAGTGGAAAAAATTAAAAGTTGATGCTCAAGAGCAAGTCTTTGGACGGACAAAACTTGAAAGTATTGAACTAGATGATGACGTTAAACCTGAAAATTCTCACGTTGCACGTGTCGTGGTTGAAGATGATGAAGGCGAGGAAATGGAAATCCTACGTCACTCTCTTCCTTATGGTGATGGCAAGGGTGAGCAAGGTTTATTTTTTATTGCCTATACGAAAGATTTAAGCATTATTGATGCGATGTTACTGCGTATGTTCGGCACCAGTGGTGATGGAATCCATGACCGTATGCTTCACTTTGTGACTCCTGTGGATGGTGCTTATTATTTTGCGCCGAGTGAGGAGCTGTTGGAAGAAGTGTTGAAAGGGTAAAAAACCAAACCAAGCTGACAGAAATCAGCTTGGTTAAATCCATAAAACAAGAATTTTCCCTGCATTGGTTTCAGATGAATACTCATCCCAATCAGATATATTAAACCCTTTTCGTTCTAAATGAATTACTTGTATTTCACCATTTACAACATCAGACAATAGAACATTATTTTTCTGATTTTTATCAATAGCAGTATAGGTTAAATCTTGTGGTGAATCACTTACCATTCTCTCAGCTTTAATAAGTTAAAATCCAAATGACTTTCATCTCCTTACTATCATTTAAATAAGTACAAGCTCCTAGTGAAACCAATTCAAAATACAAAAATATCTCATCTTCATTGGAGTCAATTACCCTTTAAAAAATAGGAATACATGCCACCCCTATCATCATTTGAAATAATATTGTTAGTTCCTTTCTTCTGTTCCACAAAGTTGTTTATCAAAAAAGGTTCTTTTTGATCAGGTATTAAGGTGAATGAGTACTCAATAGGAGATTTTTCATAGACTATTCTTCCGGTCGAGCTAAAATCTTCTGAAGCTTTTTGAAGTTCATATAGAATCTGATATTTTTTTTTGTTTTTATTATATTTCACAGACCCCAACTTACTAAACTCCATAGAAACCTCATTAAAATTTTTTAATTTAGAATTTAAAGATAAAAAAGAAGGCGAATATAAGCCTAAATTTTTTTTATTTAAAATATATACATCACTTTTAAATTTTTTTGAATTATTATTTGAAACTGGATTTACATAACTCTCAATTGAGAAAATAACTATATTACTATCATTAAATAGTACGCTAGAGCCAATAGCACTTACATCTGAAACAATAAAAGGAAACTTATATTTCCTTCCACCTAGCTGAATAAAAGGCTCATAATTTAAAAAAAAATAATCATTTCCTTTTATTTTATTGTCATTTCTTAATAAAGGTTTCAATGAAATTAAAATATCTTCATATGGAATATTAACTGTATTTTTCTTTATTTGAAAATTTTTATCATTATCAGTATATATAAACCCAGAATTCAAAACATTCCTATATCCTAGTTTTATATGAGTAGGTTGATTTACATTGTTTTCTATATTAAATTCTGCATTAGCAATTGCTGAAAAAGCCAACATACCTATCAAGCATAATTTGTATTTCATGATCTATTTACCTATTTAATTTAACACCATTCTCAGTGGTCTTACAATTATCTAACCAAGGAAACGGGTCTTGTCTATACGTCATTCCAGATTTCCCCATTGATTTCGTTATCTCTGTTCTGACCTCAAAATGCAAATGTGCACCATCCTCAATTTTTGTCATACTTCCAGCATTACCAGTATTACCAGTTTTCCCAAGAACAGTATCTAGAGTAGTTATACTAGCTCCCTCTGTTACATTTATAGAGTTTAAGTGTGCATAAACAAAGTAAATTGTGTCTATATTTTTTGCTAAAGCTTTTTTTGAAACTGGTAAATCATTTACGTCACATTCTAAAATAATCGTTTTTCCATAACCTGGATATGATGGAATTACTTTTGCAATGGTACCAACACAAACTGGATAAACATTGACACCATTATCAGCCTCAAGATCAAGACCTTGATGCATTCCACTAGATCTATAAGTTGTTCGATTAAACCCTGATGCAACCTTAGTTGCCTGCTGTAAATTACTTTGATTATAAGTTGCAGCATTCGCCTTTAAGGGTAATGATTTATAACCAAACCGCCTCACTTGACAAGTACCATTAAGTGGATTTCTCCAACCATCAAAATTGAGCTTCTGTTCGTTGTTTGTACTCACTTCTTGTGTTTTCTTCTGTATATTTTTTTCTTGAGTAATTGGAAAATTAATCCTAAATTCTTCTTTATCTTTTATCGAAGTGATTGAAGCTAAAACTTGATTATCGAAAATGATTTCAAGCTTATCTCCTTTTTTAATTTTAATAACTTCATGCCCATTTTCATTTGTCAAATGTGGTTTTAATCCATATTTAGATTTTACGGAATACTGAATACTGGGTTCAACCTTATTATTTACAATGGATGTAATAATAATACTAATATTTTCTGTTGCTTGAGTATCGGCGAATTCAAACATGAGGTGCGACAGTTTCAAAAGCCATATGATAATCAACAAGCTGAGCAAATTTCTCTAATGGTGTAAGCCAATCTAACGCCTTTCTAGGACGAGTATTCAGTGACATGGCAACTTGATTTAAATAATGCTGATCTGCCTGATTTAAATCAATCCCTTTAGGTAAATATTGCCTAATTAAACCATTCATATTTTCGCATGTGCCTTTTTGCCAAGGTGAATGTGGGTCACAGAAATATACATCTATGCCTAAATCTTCTTCGAGTATTTTATGTTCTGACATCTCGCGTCCACGGTCATAGGTCAACGTTTTACGCAGTTCTGCAGGTAAATATTTCAGAGCTTCAGTTAAAGCCTTGCGCACTGATTCTGCCTTTGCATCAGGTAATGTTGCCAAGATACAGAGCCGTGTATTTCGTTCAATAAGTGTTGCTATCGAACTTTTATTGTCTTTACCTTTAATTAAATCAGCTTCCCAATGACCCGGTATTTTTCTTTCTTGAACTTCGGCTGGGCGCTCATGAATAGTTTTAATATCCTGTAATATAGAATCTTTTTTAGGTTCACCGTTAGCTTTTCGCTTTTTATTTTCATGACGCAGACAGGATAATAAGTCTTTTTTCAACTCACCCTTTGGTAATGCTCGTATCGTTGAATAAATCGTTGTATGGCTTACATTCATTGTTTGATCCAAATCAGGAAATGTCTTTAAACGCTTTGCTATTTGCTGAGGAGACCATAAACAACGGATCGCTTCAACAATAAATTTCCAGAGGATTGAATCGATTTTGAGTTTTCTGTGACCACGTCTACGTCTAGCGAAGGTGTTATCAGAAGCATATCGAGCTTGATAAACGTCATTGATGCTATTTCTTTTAAGCTCACGATAGATCGTACTAGGATGTCTTTTAATGAGTTCAGCAAATTTTCTGGCTGAAAAGCCTTCTTTTCTTGACTCAAGCATTAATGCAGTACGATCTTCAAAGTTAAGATGATGGTATGACAATTTTATATACTCCATAAACCCTTTAAATTAATTAGGTGGTTTATGTCGCACTTCAAGTTTTACTCTGCCATCATTAGCTCCTTTCTTTTTCTCGAATTCTTTACTTGGCCGAACTAAAGCTTTACCACCTAGAAAAACAATAATTTCCTCCATTGTTCGAGCATTCTTAAATTTTTTCCCATCAGCAGGGCTAAGGGTAAAGCGATTTACATTAATTTTTGCATCTGTATATTCAGTACATAACCACCATCGATATGCATCCCTCCCATTACTAAATCTTTCCTTATAATTTTGTAATGTACTGCAATTAGGACTATCTTTGGAACACACTTGCCCTTGTAGTTTTGACCATGAAGAGTCGTTTGTTGCTTCAATTATTTTGCCAAACCCTGTTGGACCATCATGATGAGCTACATATCCAACTTTTGCGAGATCACTAGGTTCTAAACTATCGACCTTACTATATATGTTTGTAACTATATCAATATTTGCCCTAGCATATGCTGCTGCTGAATCCACCGAAAAAGTAGGATCCGTTCCAAGAGCTTTTAATTTTTCTTTATCTTTCACCGAAATTAACTTAATAGCCATATTCTCTTGAAAATTAGAGATTAATTTTTTCTTAATAACATGTTGTTGAAGTAAGGTGTCACTATAAATAGAACGCGTACATATCTCATACCAAGTTCCACTTAGAAACTGAGTTAATCCTACTGCAGATGATGTTGAAGCACGTGCTTGAGCATTCCATTCTTGGCTTCCTCTTTTTGTACCAGCTTCTGCGTTAATTTTTGCAGCTAAGGCTTGTGGCGCTAAATTATATTTTTTTGCTGCGTTAATAATTATTCTTCGATATTTTTCATTATCTGGATGTAAATATAAATTTTCTTCTGAATATACTGCAGCTACTATGACGGCAGGTAATCCACCTTCCACTCTTGTTTCAGATGTCCCAGATGTCCCAGATGTCCCAGATGTCCCAGATGTCCCAGATGTCCCAGATGTCCCAGATGTCCCAGATGTCCCAGATGTCCCAGATGTATTCTGCGCTTTCTTACCATTAACTTTCAATTCTTTTTCAATTGCTTGTGTATTTGTTCTAGCTACACCCTCAACTTGATAAGTATTACCTTTTAATATCATTGCACGAGAACTTAGTTTTAATATTTTTTTCCCCATCGGCAATGTTTTATGATGAGCTATAAGTTCAAATATATTGTTTAATGTATAGAAACTTATTTTTATACCTTTCAAAGCATCTTCAATTTGAATATCTTTTATTACCCCATTATTATCACTAGTCATTAAATGACACTGACCATCATACTCTAGTAATAATTTAGCTTGAGGAATTGATTCCCATTTTAAATCATAAATTTTTATTGTTAAAAATGTATCAATTTTTCTACTATTGTTCTTGTTCAAATATACCTTTTGCCCAATTTTCAATAAATTTTTCTTTTTACCATATAAGCCATTTATTTCAACTAACTCATTAAGACTAATATTATATTTGTTTGAGATACCCCAAAGCGTATCCCCTTTTTTTACGATATGTACATTACTCATACTGATGTCCAGACTCTTTATCATATGGATTGTGATGCTCACCTAAATCTATTTCTTCTTGTAATTCCTCTTCTTCATCATCATCAAACCACGAAACCCAATCATCGAATCCAACCAATGCTTTATACTCAAGATTTTTTTCATCATTTTCTAATCTAAAAATAGATTTATCAATTTTCGAATCTAATTTAAAAACATAGTTCTCATTTGTTTTTTCATAAATTTGTATCATTGCATTTTCCATTTTCTCACCTTCTAATGACACAAAATGGAATACTTTAGTAAATGGACCACTGCTTGGTAATTCAGGAACCTCATAAGATACTTTTGCCCCACCCACAAAACTATGCTGACCCGCCTTACTTTCAAACTTTCCACCTGTTATCGTAAAAATCCCATCCCCATTAATTTTGAGCTGTGAACCACCAGCAGTCAGTACAATTTCCTTCGGACTGGTTATTTCTATTTTATCTTCAGTTGAAATTAGCTTAATCACCTTACGCGCAATCGCCTCTATCGCATCATCTTGTGCCTGTAATTCAACTTTTCCTTTTGCAGCAAATGCCTTTAGCCCTTTTTGTGCAGCAAATAAGCTCACCTTATCCTGTGCATGCGCAATAATATTCTTTTGGGCACTTAAGTTAATGGACCCCTGTGCGCTTTCAACGATGTCTTGAGTAGCTTGTAAAACAATATCTTCAGGCGTCGTTAAGGCAATACCATTGGGGGAAGCCAATAGCATTAAAGCCTGACGAAAGATCTTCGCTTGAGCTTGATTCTGAGTATCCTGCGTTTGCTCTGCCTCTTGAGCATATGTCTCCATAAAACCTTGCATGGAGCCCAATGCCTGCATGGGATTAACATTCAGTTTGCTGCCTTTATTAAAGCTTCCACAAGCACTGGTCAGATCAAAGTCTTTCATTTCGACATTGGCAATCACTTTGCCTACATCTTTTAAAGCGGCGAATGGATCCTCATTCAATTTTTCTTTCGCACCTTGCAACTGACTTTTCAAAGCATCTGTGCCATGTTCTTCGAGGTTATCAATAAAGGCTTTTAAATTGTCTATTGATGCCTCTGCATCCCGAAAATAATCTTTAAATTCACTGATCAAATTGTCTGTGTCTTGACCAAATTTTTGAATATCCTCAATAAAGCCACCACACGTTTTTAACGCCGAAATCGGATCCTGACTAACTGCAGTTTTAAATAAACCAACGGTTGCTTGGAGTGCTTGATTGGCCCCTTTTAACTCTACAGACTGAATCAATTTAGGCAAACGATTAACCACATTCAGTGCATCAGTCTGTTGTTTAACAGCCAAAGTACTCAGCATGTGCATACTGTCATAACCTTGCTGCAAGATGGACTGGGCTTCGGATACAGCCAAATGATCTGCGACCGCTTGATCCTGTGCATAGGTACTAATCAAGAGACCTTTGCCTGCACGCATGGCTCCCCATTGATCCGTTCTTAACTCAAAACCCTCACCACGCCCATCACTGTTTTCAGTTGCTTTCGGATGACTGAGGTTACCGAGGTTGAGCTGACTCGCTCCATGACTGCTGTGTAGCTGCACACTAATTTGTCCTGTCGTATCATCAAAACGCAGTTGGTTAAAGCCTTGCCCTGCAACCTCTTGTGAACGGATCCCACTGAGTTTCTTCGTCGCAGGCAATGTCCCTTTCACATCAAACATGGTTTGATGGCGATCCGCTTCATGAATGCGTCCTACGACAAAAGGTCGATCAACATCCCCTTCAAAGAAATCGATGACCACAATTTCTCCGACACGTGGATGAAAACGTGCTCCATATCCCTCACCCGCCCATGGAGTCAATACATCGACCCATGCCGAGTCCGTGTCATTGTCATTTGCACCTGCACCACCATCATGAGCATGGTCATCACTACGCGTAAACATAAAGCGAACTTTAATCCGTCCCCATGCATCCACATAAATTTCTTCCCCTTCAGGCCCAACGACTTTGGCACGTAAAGGATAGGCTGCTGGACGATGTATCCACGCTTGATATTCAGGAACAATTTTGACCTCACGGCGTACGACAAAGAGTTCATTGGCTTGTCGTTCCTCACTCAGACCTTGCCAGCGACTTCCTTTTAGTAACAGATTGATTTGCTGTAGCAACTCTTTGGGTAAATTATTTTGGTTATAAAAGACTTTGCCTAAAATAAGAAATTCACGCTCTACGGACACATGCTGGTCTATTTCAGGATGATCGACCATTTCAAACCAATAGCCCACTTGCGCATCTCGAACGCTACTTTTTGCTGTGAAATATTTGGCCTGAAGCTCATGATATTGGTTCAGTTGTTGGTTGAGACGATCTAGTTGACTGCTATTGGCAGACGTGGCCTGATCCTCACCTTGTAGATCACCCGTCCATGCTGGACTAACACACCAGACTTGTTCCAGACCCAAGCTTTCATTGTCTTGTTGATCACTGTGCTGATGCGCACTCAATACAGCCTGACTCTGATCTTGAGCTAAATGTTGCGCTTGCCAACGCTGCGTCTGTACCGTGGTGGACTGTAAGTGACGTTCAGCAATCAAACTGGTGATGCTATCAAAAGGTTCGGTGGCATGGCTGCGATGGAAACGAATCTTTCGGCGGCCCAGCGCTGTAAAAGCTTGATTGTCATCAATCAAACGAAGTTGCTGTGCCTGAATCGGTTCCGACGAACTGAGCACCATCGGAGCTTGTTCATCGATCAACCAATTAATCCCTTCACTCCGCCATAATCGAGTGAGAAACTCAGCGTCGGTTTCATTGGACTGCATGACAAAGGGGCGTACATCATAATCACGGCTCAAGCCGTCTAAGTTCAGGCTTAAGCTGGCTTCAAATAATGTACTGTGACTTTGCCATTCGCTAAACAGAGTTTCAGTGATTTCACGAACACTTTTACTCATAAACACGCGACTGTTTCTGCGCTTATGCCACAGCGCAGTTGCATCTTCAACGGTAAGTTTATAAACAGTTAGCGCGCCATCACTTTGCCCCTGACTGGCACTGGTAATCACCCCCGTCAGACGAGAAAGCTGTCCCACATCCGTGACCTGATCAACCGCGACTCGCCCACCAATGAACTGTTTCAAAGGCAAATAAGCATTGGTCGATAGACATAGAATTTCAGCTTTTAAGCCTTGATTGATTCGGTGCTCGCCCTCAATCCGCTGAATAAACACCTGTGTGTTCAAAGCCGAATTGGAAAAATGAATATGCAAAGCACGTTTTTGTGAGCCGAATCCAAAGGATTCCAGCATTTTATAAATAGAATTGAACATGATCATTATGAAGTTATTGGTTTTTATACTTGTGCGCGGAGTGTACAAAATGTCTTTTTTTTAATCTAGTAAAATAATGTTAATAAAGATGCAGCTCTCAAAAAAACAAAAAGGAGCAGCATGCTCCTTTTTGTTCGATCTTATTTCAGCTTTAGAAGGCGACACGTTTATAGTGACGATACTCTGGCTTCCAGAAGTTTTTCTCAATCGCGTGTTGCAATTGCTCATCACTAATAATCGGAGCTACACCTGCATCCATTGCTGCTTTGGCCACTTTAAAGGCTATCAGCTTAGAGACTTTCTGAATTTCATCAATCTCAGGCAATAAATCTGCTGTAGGGTTGGTCAACATCGGTGAGCAATCTGCCAAAGCATTACTCGATGCGATCAGCATAGAGTCTGTGACACGGGTTGCATTGGCCGCAATCACGCCCAGCCCAATCCCCGGAAAGATATACGAGTTATTGCACTGCGAAATATTATAAATTTTGCCTTGATAGTTAACTGGAGCAAAAGGACTGCCTGTCGCAATTAAAGCCTTGCCGTCTGTCCAGTGAATAATATCCGCTGGTACTGCTTCGACACGCGACGTTGGGTTAGACAGTGGCAATACAATTGGACGATCACAGTTCGAAGCCAAAGTGCGAATCACTTCTTCAGTGAATAAGCCCGGCTGACCCGATACTCCAATCAACACGGTAGGTTTGGCATTTTTCACGACATCGAGCAGTGAAATCACTTCTTCAGCCTTGCCCCATTCCGCTATCACGTCTGGCTTTTGTGCCAATTTACGTTGGAAATCGAGTAGATTCGGCTGATTTTCAGTGATTAAACCAAAACGATCAACCATATACACGCGTGCACGCGCTTCGGCATCAGTTAAACCTTCAACTTTCATCTGCGCAACAATTTGCTCAGCAATCCCACAGCCTGCTGAACCCGCACCTAAGAAGGCAACGGTTTGATCTTTGAGCTGTTTACCTGCCGCACGTGATGCAGCAATCAAACTGCCCACAGAAACGGCTGCGGTACCTTGAATATCATCATTAAAACAACAGATTTCATCACGGTATTTATTCAATAACGGCATGGCATTATTTTGCGCGAAGTCTTCAAATTGAATCAACGCTTTCGGCCAACGACGCTTGATCGCAGCAATGACTTCATCGACAAAAGCATAGTACTCATCACCACTGATACGCGGTTGATTCCAACCCATATAAATCGGGTCATTCAGTAACTGCTGATTATTGGTCCCAACATCGAGGGTAATTGGTAAAGTGTAAGCTGGGCTAATACCACCACACGCGGTATACAGCGACAATTTTCCAATCGGAATACCCATCCCGCCAATGCCTTGATCACCCAAGCCTAAAATACGCTCGCCATCGGTAATCACAATGACTTTGACATTTTTCTTGTTGATGTTATGCAAGATGTCATCAATATGCGCACGGTCTGGATAAGAAATAAATGTGCCACGATGGCGGCGATAAATATCCGAGAAACGCTGACAGGCCTCACCCACCGTTGGAGTATAGATGATCGGCATCATCTCACTTAAATGGTTTTCAATGAGGTGATAGAACAAGGTTTCGTTGGTGTCTTGAATGTTACGCAAATAAATGTGCTTATTGATCGCATCATTAAAAGCACAGTACTGTTGATAAGAACGCTGACTTTGCTCTTCAATGCTTTCTTCAACATGTGGAATTAAACCATGTAAGTTGAAGCGAGTGCGCTCTTCTTCCGTAAACGCCGATCCTTTATTTAACAGCGGCAACTCAAGTAAGGTATTGCCCGCATAAGGGATGTATAAGGGTTGTTTTGTCTTTAAATATTCTGTCGTCATTACCTATCTCGTTATACATAGATTTAGATGAACCTATGGGGAGAATCTATGCATCTAATTCGGCTACTAGCTTAGCGCCATTTGCTCGTCTTTTGATATTTATAAGCGTGATGCAATTATCAAAGCGATTTAGTCTGAAAATAAAAATCAAACCGACTCAACGTAAAAATGACGTTTACGGCAGTTTTTCAATCAAATAGCGCATGGATAAAATTTGAACTTGAATAAAGCTCAAGCTAAGCTAGCGCTTTTATTTCTTCTTTATATTAAAAATGATCATCAAAAAACTGATGTTGTTGAGTCTTACGTGTCTTTGCCTCACACAAATGACAGCATGCCAATCCATTTCTACGGCGCAAACTACTGTGAGCGATAAAATTACAGGACTATTTGGTCATAACGAAAAACTGCCTGAAATCGATCCCAAAGGCATTGTCGATATCAGTGAAGCCACCATCGAGCAATATGAGCAACTCAGTGCAAATTTACCCTTGAACCAATGGGTCTATTTGGAGAATGAAAAACAAGGGATTTATCAGCTACAAAACAAATCGACCGAAGGCTTTGTGCTCTCGCTACGTCTGAATTGTAAAATCAGCAGTCATCCGCCTACATTTGAGCTTCAAGATGCACAAGGCAAACGTATCTTATATGGCTATGATAAAGAAGAAGGACAGATTCAGTTTTTACTCGATAACAAAAACTACGGCAATCCCTTTGATCCATTTCAACGCCAAACCCTGAGTCGTTTTCAACAACAGCTTGCCAGTGCCAAAGTGATTAAGCTCTTTCATGCAAGCAAACTGTATCGTTTTCAAAACCAAAATGCGGAACTCCTCAGTAAACCTGTCTCATGCCGTGAAAATAGCTAAAAGGGGGCTTATTTGGGTGGGTTCAAATGTGACATATCGACAAACACACCAGTCAAACGGCGCACAATCGGCAGTACAATGAGCACTACAGGATAAGCCACCACCCAAGACATCATCCATGCGGACAGCCAAACCTGTAGGAAATTGTCCACCCAGCCCAAATTGCGCCAAAGATTGATCATCGAGATAATGCCACTCATAAAAAATGAGATAAAAAATGGCAAAATAAACATGGCATATTTTGCTGGTAACTTGGGAATATTCCCAATGATCATGGGCCGCTGTTCAGACACGTTTTATCCTTAAAAGTATGCGTTTTAGTTTTCATCATACTGCGCTTTTCATGTTTATTGCAGCGCAATCGTTAGCAGTTTTCGAACATTTTTTATTCTATGAAAATGGATTCACCTAAAGACGTGGAAATTTGCTATATTTAGCGTTTTTCTGCGACATCAAATTTTCGACTGAATATGAACACGGCAATCCAAGCAGCTCTCGAGCACGCAGTACAAAACCTTCAAGCTAAAGGTATCCTTCCAGCAGACTGGAACAACAGCAGTACTTTGACGCGTACCAAAGACCGAAGCCACGGGGATTTCGCGTCCAATATCGCGATGATTGCCTCTAAAGCTGCGGGTATGAAGCCTCGTGATTTAGCCGAAAAAATTCTTGCTGCGCTGCCAGAAGTGGCGGACATCAGCAAAGCAGAAATCGCAGGCCCTGGCTTTATTAACTTCTTTTTAAATGCTGACCAACGTTTTGCTGTACTTAACCAAATTCAAGCGCAAGGCAAGCAATTTGGTCGCACTCAAGCCAATGCTGCAAAAAAAATCCAAGTAGAATTCGTTTCTGCCAACCCGACGTCTAGCTTACACGTTGGTCATGGCCGTGGCGCAGCATATGGAATGACCGTTGCAACCTTGCTTGAAGCAACAGGTGCAACGGTAGACCGTGAATATTATGTGAATGATGCAGGCCGTCAAATGGACATCCTTGCAACATCTACCTATTTACGCTACCTCGAACTAACAGGTCAGGAACTGGTTTTCCCTAAAAATGCCTATCAAGGCGATTATGTTAAAGAAATCGCGCAAAGCATTATTGATGCTGATGGCGATGCCTACGTTCGCCCTGTAGCCGACGTCTATAACGATGTCCCTGAAGATGTACAATATGCAGAAGAACTCGATGCTGAAGGCAATAAAGTTGTACTTTCAGGCGACAAAGAAAAACATATTGATGGTTTAATTGCTAATTCACAGCAACTCATTGGTGCTGGCTACCGTGTATTCCACCAAGCAGCACTCCATGCCATCTTAGATGACATTAAAGATGACTTAGGCGAGTTTGGCGTAACCTTTAACCAATGGTTCAGCGAAGCATCACTCACTGATAAAATTGATGAAGCCTTAGCCACTTTAGAACAACGTGGTTTCTTGTACGAAAAAGACGGCAATATTTGGTTCAAATCAACTGAATTTGGCGATGAAAAAGACCGTGTTGTGAAGCGTCGTAATGGGCAAACCACTTATTTTGCTTCTGACATCGCTTATCACCTCAACAAATTACAACGTGGCTATACCGACCTGATTGATATTTGGGGTTCAGATCACCACGGCTATATTTCACGGGTTAAAGCCGCGATTGATGCAATGGGCTATGACTCGAAAAAACTGACTGTACTTCTGGTTCAGTTCGTGAGCTTATGGCGTGGTGGTGAGATGGTGCAAATGTCATCTCGTTCAGGCCAGTTCGTGACTTTACGTGACCTGCGCAAAGAAGTGGGCAACGATGCTGCGCGTTTCTACTACGTGATGCGTAAGTCTGAGCAACACATTGACTTTGACTTAGACCTTGCGGTTTCACAAAGCAAAGACAATGCGGTGTACTACATCCAATATGCGCACGCACGTGTCAATCGTATGGTCGATGTGAAAGCCCCTGAAAAAGGCATTAGTTTTGATCGTAGCAAAGCAGCTGATTACGATGCGACCTTATTAACTCTTGACGCTGAAACTGAAATTCTTGCCAAACTTGCAGCCTATCCTGAAATTGTGCTTCGTGCAGCAAATAGCTATGAACCACACCAAGTGGGTAACTATTTGAAAGAACTCGCGGCGTTATTTCATGGTTGGTATAACTTGGATAATACAAGAATTATCGACGAACAGAATATTGCCCTTTCGCAAGCCCGTTTATTACTTTCAATAAACGTACAACAAGTTTTGCGTAATGGTTTAGAGTTACTAGGTGTGTCTGCACCTGAGACGATGTAACCAGCAAAGCAAAGCTTCAAGCATGGCTGCAAGACCGAAAGCTATGCTTGAGGTACCGATGTAAAAAGCAACGCTTTGCACATCGTCGCAAGATGAAGGGCTTTGCCCGAAGTAGCCATATAAACCCTAATGTATTGCTCGCTTTGTGAAACTTGAATTTTGCAAAGCGATTCTTTATTTTACAATGACGCCTCTTTTAATTGCTTGAGGCCAAGTACTAAAATAAAGCAAAGAATGGGCCAGTCCCTCATATTGATTAGAAGAAAAGAGGTTTCCACGTGTTTGGAAAAACGCAGCGCGGTGTATCTGAAAGACCGAACAAACCCAAAAAGCCACTGATTCCAGCTTGGCTCGGTACACTTGTGGTCATTTTAATCGTGCTCTGTTTTGCTGTAGCACTGTTACTGTGGAAACCTTGGGCACCAGTGAAGCCGAAAGGGCAAATCACTTCGGAACATTATCAAGAAGAAACCAATAAAGACTACCGTTTCTACGACTTACTTCCACAGCAGCAAGTGACGCCAATTCCTGATCAAGCCATTCCTGAAACCAAAGATAATCCAAGCACCGTGGTGATTGTTGAAGCACCTGCTGCCGAAGAAAGTACTCCTGCTGAACCGGGTTTAACCGAAGCAGCACCGACACCGCAAGCGCCAAGCTTTATATTACAAGTCCGCAGTTACCCTGACCCAGACAGTGCCGATGCACGTCGTGCAGAAATTATCTTAAATGGTCTCTCTGCCGATGTAGTCAAAACCGTTGAAGGCGGCCAAACATGGTATCGCGTGATTTCAGGGCCATACGACTCGCAAGAAGCCGCAGTGATTGCGCAACAAACCCTACAACATAGTGGCATTGACTCAATTGTGGTCAAACGCTAAAACAAAAAAAGGATGCCTCGGCATCCTTTTTTATACCCTGAGTTTGGTGAGAAAACGCTGAATCAATTGCGCAACATGCTCCGCATGTACATAAGCCAAATCATGTTGCCCCTGAGACACGATGTACAATTCAGCATGTGGTATTTGACAGTGTAAGGCCTGCCCCACTACAACAGGGCTAATCGGATCTGCATCGCCCCAAATCAGCAAAACAGGACAACAGATACGCTCCAGACTGCCCGTTAAATCAGACTGATGTCGAACAAACCAATCGGGAACCGTAAAGGTCTGTTGATAATCCTTTCTCCAATCCGCCACCTCAAAAGGACTTAAATCAATACCGCCTGAGGTTGCCACGAGCACCAAAGCCTGCACCTGCTCAGGTTTTTGTAAGGCAGCTTGCACTGCAAAAATGCCGCCCATGGATTGTGCAATGACTACAGAAGGCTGTTGGATTTGATTCAATACATCGTCTTGTAAGCCCTCAAAACTCTGCACATTCACATCATCAGGATAGCCACCAAAGCTCGGATAAGCGACGACCATGCTTGAATTGTCCTGTGGGAGGCGCTGTATGACAGGTTGCCAAAATGCCGTATTGCCCGATGCACCGGGCAAAAAAATCAGGTTCAAACCATCACCATCCACTAGAATCCACTGAGCTCTTTGGCTTTTTTAAATGCCGGGCGCTGCTGAATACGCTGTGCATAAGCAACCATTTGAGGATTATGGGCTTTGACTCGCTCTTGCATCGCCACCACAGGAAAGCTCATTTGAATATCGGCAAAGGAAAAATCACCTGCAAAATATTCATGTTGAGATAAATAATTTTCCAAATATGCACTGTGCTCTTTCAAGCGTGGATTAATAAAACCGCCTTTCACCCCATCACAAATTTTATTGGCAATCGGCTTAATTAGAAAGGGAACATGTTTCGGTACATTGGTCATCACCAAGGTCATGACCAAATAGGGCATCAACGACCCTTCGGCATAATGCATCCAGTAGTTGTATTGCATTAAATCTTTTGGATTTTGCGGTTTAAACTTATGCGCCGTATCGTAAGTGGCTTGTAGGTATTCTAAAATCACCGCAGATTCTGCTATGACCAAATCACCATCAGTCAAAACGGGGGCTTTACCTAAGGGATGAATGTCTTTTAACTCAGGTGGCGCAGCATAGGTCGGTAGGCGTTTATAAAACTTCACCTCATACTCAAGCCCTAATTCTTCCAAAGCCCATAAAATGCGTAAAGAACGTGAATGTTCCAAATGGTGCAGAGTGATCATTGTTTTGCCTTTTGTTCTAATTAAAATCTAGCACCCACTTTACGCTAAAATTTGGATTTTGCACCTCTCGATACACATGAATACCCAGTCGCGCAAAATCCTTTACCACCTATAAAAAACCGTCAAGCGAGTTAAACAATTGAGGTTTCAATCTCGACGGAACGTAATAGGGTTTTAGTGACCGGTGTTTTTTGACAGATGTCTAAGATTTTTTGGCGTGCTTCTTCTGTCAATGTTTGCTCAAACGACAAACGACGGCTAATCCATTCTCGGCCCTCTTTATTGGCATTAAAATCTGCTTCCACACTAAAAGCCCCCCACTCAATGCCTTTGTGATGCGCATACATACGTAGGGTAATCATGGTACAGGAAATCAAACCTGTACAAATAAAGTCATAAGGTGCGGGGCCTTTGTCCTGACCGCCAAAAGACGCTGGTTTATCGGTAATGAATTGATGTCGCCCACTGCTTACTTTACCAGACCATGCTTCGACGCATGTTTTGACTTCCGCATTCGCAATGATTGCCATTTTTTTATTATCCTATTTTTCATTGATATTATTTTGAATAGATTTCAAGTATTGAAACTATCCACCTATTCTGTTGTTGAACGACGTGTCGCAGTATTCCCTTTATTTTGAAGCGCGCATTTGGTCTGGAAATGCTGGAGCTTCTAAGCGCGGACCTTCATAGTCAGGAATCGAACCAAAACGTTCATCTTGTGCAATCCACTGATCACGTGCAATTTTCAATTCTTCTTGAGTACGACCAACAAAATTCCACCACAGTAGAATTGGACTTTCAAACGGTTCGCCACCTAACAGTAACAAGCGGCTGCCAGCATGAATTTCAATTTCAATCGCACTTACACCTTGCTCGAGCACAACCATATTGTCTTCAGTCAGTTCGTGCCCATTGACCGTAGCCGTTCCTTCTAAAGCCATAAATCCATACTCAAAGTTTGGATTGAGTGTTAAACGGGTTTTGGTGCTTTCTGCTGCGCTTAAGTCCACCCCTAATAGCTCGGTATAAACACTCACAGGTGAAGTTGTATTTAAAAACGCTCCGACCAAAACGGTAAATTCCACACCATCTTTTTCCACCACTGGCAGTTCTGGATAATGATCGAAACGCGGTTCAGCAGCAATTTGTGCATCGGGCAATGCGATCCACAATTGTGCCGCATGCATTTTGGTTTCTGTATCTGGTGCGACTTCCGTATGGGAAATCCCATGTCCTGCGGTCATTAGGTTGACCTGTTTTGGACGAATCAACTGTTTGCTGCCCAAACTGTCGGTATGCATCATGGTGCCTTCAATCATCCATGTAAAAGTTTGCAAACCAATATGTGGATGTGGACCAACATCTAAACCATCCCCTTGAGGGAAGGTTACAGGGCCTGCATGATCTAAGAAACACCATGCGCCAATCATTCGTTTATGGCGACTTGGCAGCGCACGCTTGATGACCGTCCCTTGGCCTATTTCAGCACTTCTCAGTGGAAACTCTTGAATGAATTGATTTACGTATTTTTCACAGTCATCCGAATGTGAAAGTTCAGTATAGTTATTATTCGTCATGTGCTTACTCATTACAGATCCATATGTTCTAGATCATAACAAGCAGATTCCCAACTGCACATCCCTAAAAATAGAATGCTGATTCTTAAACTTGAGACAATATCTTGTGTTTTCAAAACCTAACTACAAGGCAATGAGTGAATGTAAAAATGTTGTTACATCTTTCTAAGGAATGTTTTAGCTCTGCAAAAGTATTTTAGAAGTGATGGAAAGCCATCGCTTAGGAAGAATCAAAAGTTTTCTTCATCGCAAGCGATGTAGTAAAACTCCACTTTAACTAAAAACTATAACTTGTAATTTTCATCGTATAGTTGCTGCTTTTTTTTTACTTCTCCTTTACAATTTAAGGTTGTGAATTTGAACTAAACCGAGCCTCCCTCAAATGCAATCTGAACTTTTCAAAATTCCTGCTTTCCCTGAGCAAGCCAATGCGACATTTAAGTTCATTGACTTGTTCGCAGGTGTAGGCGGTTTCAGGATGGCTTTGCAAAACTTACAAGGCAATTGTGTCTTCAGTAGTGAGTGGAACAAAGGTGCTCAAGAAACTTATGAAAAAAATTATGGTGAAAAGCCAGCAGGTGACATTACATTAAAAGAAACAAAAGCCCAAATTCCTCAACATTTCGACATCCTTTGTGGTGGCTTTCCATGCCAAGCTTTCTCTATTGCAGGCTATCAAAAAGGCTTTCAAGAAACACGTGGAACTTTATTTTTTGACATCGCGGAAATCGCAAAAAAACATCAACCTCGAGCAATCTTTTTAGAGAATGTAAAAAATCTACTCACACATGATAAAGGCAATACCTTTCAAGTTATTAAGAATACGTTGGAAGAACTTGGCTATGCCGTATATTTTCAAGTCTTAAATAGTATGACGCATGCCAATGTGCCTCAAAATCGTGAGCGTATTTTTATTGTAGCCTTTAATGAAGCACTTGTTCCTAATCATGCCGAGTTTCAATTTCCTGAAGCGATCCCACTGACAAAAACAATTCATGATTTCTTAGAAAAAGGTAAAGTTGATCAAAAGTACTATTACAAACAAGATCACATGTATTATCCAACCCTTGCAGAAAGCATGACTTCTCGTAATACTTTATATCAGTGGCGTCGTGTCTATGTACGTGAAAACAAAAGTAATGTTTGTCCAACTCTAACCGCAAATATGGGTGCAGGTGGTCATAATGTACCTTTACTTTTAGATGAATACGGTATTCGCAAGTTAACACCTAAAGAATGCTTTGCCTTTCAAGGTTACCCTGTAGATAAAATGGTTTTACCTGAAAATATGGCGGATAGTGCTTTGTATATGCAGGCGGGTAACTCTGTCACGATGCCATTGATTCAACGGATCGGAGAGCAAATTCTAAAAATTATTAATAAATAAATTATCAATTCAAATGGATTAAAATAATTTAATCCATTTGAATTACTCATTTTCAATTACCGCATCATTATTCATATATGCTTCAAATGCGCCTATAGGAGCAAAATCAATATTGATTGTCGAGAAATCATCTTTCTTTCGCCACAATCTAATCGAATCGGTTCCTTTCTTTTGCAACCACTCTCTAGTGACTTTTTTTCGAGCATCTAATCCAAGAACATCTACTAAAAGCCACTGCCCTAAAGCATCTTGTCCATATAGTTTTCCATTTTCATCTCGCTCACTATTACTTCCTGATTGAAAATTTTTCATCCCATCTCCAGTAATAAGTGCAGGGATAATCTTCCCATTTGGTAAGTTTAATTGGAAACGTACTTCAGGTTTATACTGACCTTTTTCCTTCCTATCCTCAATAATCTGTAGCATATTATTGACAAAGAAGTTAGGAAATTTTCGATGAAATTCTATTGGTATTGGTATATAAACTTCATTTAGTGGCCTTAATTTTGTACTTTCTTTATTCTTTGGAGCACCATTCCATGCATTTAAACCTGATTTTTCTTCAACCTCCTTTGTTCTATACGAATATAAGGGTAAATAAGCCTCTTCAATTTCTATATTTGTTTGAATGGCTTCTCCTATTAACTCGGTATATGACCGTAGCAAAAACTCAAATGGATCATCGATAATATTTACATCAAATCTATGTAATATATAACTACCTGAAGCAGATGAATCAAATTTTTGCCAAATTTGGGAATCGGCAAACGTAAATTTATATTCTTTAATACCATCCGTCCATGAAAATGATGTCTTCGCATCCTCTAATATTTTGATTTTATCTAAAGCAACTAAAGGATATGCGCACTCATTAACCTGAAACATTCCTTCATCTCGAGTAACATAGTGATATATATTATTATTCTCTATTAACCCTAATCTTTTATAATCAGATTGCATTTTTTCATTTTTAATCTTAGAAATTAAAATTGCTAATGAGGATAAGTCTGAGCGATAACCACTTATCTCTTCTTGGTATCGCTTTAACTGCATTACTTTTTGATAAGATGGCTTACTATTCATCCAAGTCTTAATACCTACACCTATTCGATCTCCCCCGAATACTGATAAAACATCGTGTGGTGTATTTCCTATATCAACATTTTCCCCCTTAAATACTTTCGCATAAATTGTCTCTTGAAATTTTGAATCAAGATATGGGATAAAATCCCCTTGTTTTTGCCTAAATAGGTTTGAAAGTGCACCATAAACTTGTAGAAATTTTATGTATTTTTGTCTTTCTTCTTCATTATATCGTTGCCAAACACTCATCATTTCTACACCATTTACACAAATTAGCATTTCCTTTATACAACAAAAAAGAGCGCCTAAGCGCTCTTTTTTTAAAGATAATTTTCGTCAACTGCCGCGCGCAGAGCGCTTGGCGTAAAACTGGCAAGCAGCGTTGCTGCTTAAAACCCCAGTTTTACTCCCATTCAATCGTTGCGGGTGGCTTAGATGACACGTCATAAACAACACGAGAAACATCTTTAATTTCGTTCATGATGCGTGTCGAAATTTTATCAACCAGATCATAAGGAAGATGTGCGAAACGCGCTGTCATAAAGTCAACCGTTTCAACGGCACGAAGTGCAATCACCCACGCATAACGACGACCATCACCGACAACACCAACAGATTTCACCGGTTGGAATACAGCAAATGCTTGCGCAGTTTTATCATACCAACCACTTGCACGAAGCTCTTGCATGAAGATGTCATCTGCAAGACGTAAAATGTCTGCATATTCTTTCTTCACTTCACCCAAAATACGCACGCCCAAACCTGGACCTGGGAATGGATGACGATATAGCATTTCAAACGGTAAACCTAAAGTTGTACCTAAACGACGCACTTCATCTTTAAACAAATCACGGATTGGCTCAACCAATTCAAAAGCCAAGTCATCTGGTAAACCGCCCACATTATGGTGTGATTTAATCACATGCGCTTTACCATTTTTAGTTGCAGCAGATTCAATCACGTCTGGGTAAATCGTACCTTGAGCAAGGAAGTTTACGCCATCAAGCTTACGCGCTTCTTCAGCAAAAACTTCGATGAACTCACGACCAATGATTTTACGTTTTTTCTCAGGATCAACTTCACCAGCAAGTGCAGTCAAGAAACGCTCTTCCGCATCGGCACGAATTACACGGATACCCATGTTTTTCGCAAACATGTCCATCACTTGCTCGCCTTCGTTCAAACGAAGCAGACCATTATCAACGAATACACAAGTCAATTGATCGCCAATCGCACGGTGTAAAAGCGCAGCAACCACTGATGAATCAACACCACCCGACAGACCTAAAAGAACTTTTTGATCGCCAATTTGCTGACGTAATTGTTCAACACGTAAGTCAATAATGTTTTCAGAGTTCCACAGGCTACGACAGCCACAAATGCTGTGTACAAAGTTCGATAATAACTCTGCACCTTTTGCAGTGTGCGTTACTTCTGGGTGGAACTGAATACCATAAAAACGACGCGTTTCATCAGAAACCATCGCAACTGGACAGCTTGGTGTGCTTGCAGTGATTTGGAAACCTTCAGGAATCGCTGTCACTTTGTCACCATGACTCATCCAGACTTTAAGTTGGTCTTTGGTGTCTTCAAGATCACCAATCAACTTGTCACGAACTTGGATGTTTACTTCGGCATAACCGAACTCATGTACAGTACCCGGCTCAACTTTACCGCCAAGCTGTGCAGACATGGTTTGTAAGCCATAGCAAATACCCAAAACTGGTACACCTAAGTTGAACACAACTTCTGGCGCACGTGGGCTGCCTTCTTCGTGTACGCTCTCAGGACCACCTGATAAGATGATACCATTTGGATTAAATGCACGAATGTCTTCTTCAGACATGTCATAGGCATACATTTCAGAATATACACCAGCTTCACGTACGCGGCGTGCAATAAGCTGGCTATATTGAGAACCGAAATCCAAAATAAGGATACGATCTTCAGTAATTTGAGTATTGGTAGTCATGACAAACAACTATGAAAGGCAAACGAATATAAGCGCCGTATTCTAGCATTTTTCCGCGCATAACGCACATAATTCGGACAAGCTTTATACAACACTTAAAACCCAATGGTTTTTATATCAAAAAGCACGCTTTCGCGTGCCTGATGTTTATTTCAAAACTTTTTCTATTTTAACGACTTCAATATCGGTCGGTTTATAACGATGTGTATCCACCTCACCGACCACTTGTACTTTATCGCCTGCTTTAATATTGGATGCTTTCCATAAATCGTCATCAATATCCAACAAAATAACTCCCGTACCATCGCTGAACTCGTAGTGGTCTTCATTGAGATGTTTCAGCAGCGTGCCTTTTAAGGTGACCGCAGTTTCATCTTTGAGCTTTGCAATGCCTGACACAGAGACATGGTTCTTTGCAACTTCTTGTAAAATGATATGATCATCTTTGGCCCATGCGCCAGCGGCAAGACTTAAACTTGTAATACATAACCCTATTTTAAAAAGATTTTTTCATCTTATTTTCCTCATGTTTTATTGATCTTGATCAAAAAAACAGAACGTCCACACCGTACTTTTTTATTTTGAATTATTTTTCAATCAGATGATCTAGACTCATTTTTCCTGCACCATGCAGCATTAGAAAAAATAGACCACCTGCCATGGGCTTTGTTGCACAAACCTATCTGTAAAGGGTTTTTCAGCGATATAATTTTCAAATGAAGAAGCCTACACACAAAATCTACCGCACAACCAATTGGCCCGCATATAACCGAGCACTCATGAGTCGCGGAAATATTGCCATTTGGTTTGATCCTGCTACGCAATGGTATGCGCCATCAAAAGGCAAACAAGGGCGAAATCAAACCTACTCCGACGCAGCCATCCAATGCTGCTTAATGATTAAATCCTTATTCCGTCTGTCTTTACGTATGGTCACTGGCTTTGTGCAAAGTCTGATTAAACTTTGCGGATTAAATTGGATAGCTCCAGATTACACCACGCTTTGTAGAAGACAAAAGCATATTGATATTGTAATCAGCTACCAAAAAAGTAGCGATGGGCTGCATCTACTCATGGACTCTACAGGCATGAAGTTTCTAGGTGAGGGCGAATGGAAACGCAAGAAACATGGACCTGAATATCGTCGCCAATGGCGTAAACTTCATATTGGTATAGATGCTAAAACCCTACAAATACGAGCAGTTCAGCTTACAACCAATAATGTCAGTGATTCACAGGTGCTTGGTGATTTACTTAATCAGATTCCACAAGATGAGCAGATTAACTGTGTTTATACCGATGGAGCTTATGACACCAAGCAATGCCGTCAGGTCATTGCAGATCGGCAAGCGCATGCGGTGATTCCACCTAGAAAAAATGCGAAACCATGGAAAGATACAAAGAGTAGCTCGCTAGAGCGAAATGAATTACTTCGAACAATTAAACGTTTAGGCAGGACACTATGGAAAAAATGGTCAGGCTATCATCGTCGAAGTTTGGTTGAAACTAAGATGCATTGCATCAAATTATTAGGAGATAAACTCAGTGCAAGGAGTTTTGATAGCCAAGTGAATGAGATCCATGCACGTGTAGCAGTCCTTAACAGATTTACGGAATTAGGTCGACCACTTACCCAAGTTACGCCTTAAATTTGGCTCAATTAGGGGCGCTTTGCATTTCAAATCTTTGTGCAACAAAGCCGATAAGAACACTGATAGCTAAATTTATTTACGTTTTAATACTGACTTCTGATAACGAGACTGCTAGGATTTCCGCACTCTTTTGCTTATTTGTGCCCCATGGAACTGATTGATTTTATATTACATGTCGATGACCATCTGCTTGAGTTTATCACCAACTATGGGGTTTGGATTTATGCAATTTTGTTTCTCATCATCTTTGTGGAAACAGGTTTGGTGGTCATGCCGTTCCTACCCGGCGACAGTTTATTGTTTGCCGCAGGTGCCTTAGCAGCATCCACAGGTGCAATGAATCCGTGGACTCTTGGTGTTTTACTTTTTATCGCGGCCGTACTGGGCGATACGCTGAATTATCACATTGGTCGTTATATTGGACCGCGCGTTTTTGAAATCGAATCCCGTTTCATCAATAAACAACATCTGATTAATACACAAAAATTCTTTGAAAAACATGGTGGTAAAACTATTATTTTTGCGCGTTTTATTCCTTTTGCGCGGACTTTTGCACCTTTTGTAGCAGGTGCAGGAAAAATGGATTACAAATTTTTCCTGTCTTATAACCTGATTGGTGCATTCTGCTGGATTGGTTCATTTATTACTTTAGGCTATATTTTTGGTAATGTGCCTGTAGTCAAAGACAATTTCACGCATCTGATTTTCGGCATTATTATTATTAGTGTCTTGCCTGGGATCATTGGTTTTATTCGTGCCAAATTAAAGAAAAAATCAACCACTGAAGCTTAAGCAAAAAAGCGTAGAATCACGGGAAACATACACACCACCAACAACATGGCCGATCCTTTATATAAGAGATCGGCTTTTATTTGTTTGGACTCACCCGATAAAATGGCACGGCCAAAAGACATCCAGAACAGTGCCGTTGGCAATAACACCAGACTAAACACCGCAAACACCAAAAAGAAATTGGTGGGATTATCCCAAGCTTCATAGGGAAAAATACCTGCAGCAAATAAGACCGCTTTCGGATTTTTCAAAGTAGAAAAAAATAATTGTTTAGGTCGAATCGAGGTAAAACGTTGATTATGTTTTTCTAAGTGCGAGCTTTTCCACAAATGAAAAGCTAACCAAAATACATAAACTGCACTGAGTGCATGTAAAAGATCAATCAGATAAGGCCAAGTCGGTGTACTGAGGTGAATCAGGAGTGCCCATAAATTGATGGCATAGAAATACCCAAACAGTTCTGCGGGTACAAGTAAGCTGGTCTTCGCCAGACCTTGCTGATGTGCAGAGCTTGCGAGTAAAGCATTGGTCGGTCCCGGAATCATCAAGACAGCAATCATTGCCAATACAAACAGCCAACTCTCAATCATAGACATCCAACAACAGCATTAAAGATGCGCAATTTAGCCGAAAAAGAGTGGCTTCCTCAAGTCAAAGCGGAAAAAACACAGAACCCATGAGGTAAAAAAGTGCGTGTTAAAACGATAACTCATTGTTTTATGGAAATTATTTTCGAAACATTTTGCTAAGATTTTAATGACTGCTGAAAGATTAAACCCTTCAGCAGGATGAATAAATGCGACATTAATTCGTCTTATTTTGCACGGTAATCGCACAACCTTTAAATTTTGCAGCTTGTACAATTGCCTCTTGCTGACCCAAAAGTCGTGAAATTTCAGTTTTTTTGGTATTCGATGATTGTCCCATATTCACTGAAACGCTTGGACCAAAGCCCCAACCGCCACCATGACTCCATCCACCACCCAGACCTAGACCTACGCCAACACCCGTACGTTTCGCAGTAGGTACACCTGCATCTAAATGTTGCTGAATCCGATTATATTCTGCTTGTAACTGGTGGCAGTTCAAAGCTTGATACTGTGTAGAAGAGACATAAGTCGGTTTAACCGTTGTGGCGCAGGCGCTCAATAACAGCGTACTGCCCACTAAAAAAGCAACTGTGATGTTTTTCATGCTGAATCTCGCAATTTATTATTCTCAATTTCATTGAACAATGATTGATAGGCCTGCGTCAATTTATGATCGTGTTCCAAATGAATCAAGGGTAAATTTTTGTGATGCGATTCTTTCATCAGCACTGATGGAGGCAACATACTTTCTAATACAGGAAGACCTTCATCCTTCAGCTGTTGCACCACTTCACGCGGAAGTTTGGCCTGCGCTTGGAACTGATTCACCACAATGCCTTCAATTTCTAAATGATCATTATGATCGTCTTGAGTTTCGAGCACATTTTCGATCAAAGTTTGCAGTGCGCGTTTAGAAAAGACATCACAATCAAACGGAATCAGGACTTTATTGGCTGCAATCAGTGCCGACAAAGTAAAGAAGTTAAAGGCTGGCGGTGTATCGATATAGACACGATCATATTTTCCAGCAAGCTGTTGTAGTGCATCACGCAGTTTATAAATTTTATGTTTTGACTCTAAAGCATAAGCCAACGCCCCGAGGCTTGGGCTGGCTGGAATCACATCCAAATTTTTAAAAGGGGATTGGTGTACATAACTTTCTAAACCTTTAGCTCGCCCTTTGAGGATCGAACCAATGGCACTTCCCAATAGACTTTTATTTTGAGTCGTTCCAAGCACTTCTTCAAAATAGTTTTCAATATTGGGTTCTAAGGCTGGTTTGTCTGCCGAATACGTTGCGTCATCGCCCAGCACATACTGACTCGAATTCGCTTGCGGATCGAGATCAATCAGTAAGGTTTTTAAGCCTTGATATGCACTAATTGCCGCCAAATTCACTGCAATACTGGATTTTCCGACACCACCTTTTTGATTAAATACCACACGTGTATGCATGAAATCCCCTCCCTCTTGTTATTTTTCCGCTATAGATAGCAGTGTAGCGCAGAACAATCGCTGTGCCGATGATTATGTCTAACAATTAGCCAAAGTTTGGTTTAATCATGACTAAACCTAAAATGGATATCATCGCAACCACCGCTAAGAATAACCCCGCTCGGCGCTGTGTAAGTAAAATGCTGTCTTCTTTTTTATACGCTTTCGACAAAGAGGATAACATCACTAAAAATAAAACCACTTTGGCATAAAACCATGTTTGCACATCAAAGTTTTTCATGACCAAAAGTGCAATTCCAGTCAGTACAATCACCAGCATACTTAAGTGCTGAAGGGCTACAAAAGCTGTTCGACCCGCTGGATTGGGCTGATTGCCTTGAACGCCTTTAAATAGCGTCATGGCACGCGCCAAAATCACGACACATGCCAAGCTGACCGCACTCATATGCACGATCTTAATCAATAATTGTGTTTCCATAACTGAATCTCTGCTTAGCTTTTCGGGGCATGTGCGCAATTTGGACTAGAAGTGTCTTGTCCTTGCCATTCTGCGGGTAAAAAGGCATGAATAGCTAAAGCATGAATTTTACCTGGACTGAGTAAGTCTCCTGCTACCGCATAAATTTTTTGATGGCGCTGAACTAAACGTAATCCCTCAAAAATATCACTCACCACAATTACTTTAAAATGTGACTCTTTCCCTGGAAAATAACCGCCATGACCAGAAGATTCATTCACAACTTCTAAATATGATGGGGAAAGCTGTTGTAAACGTTCAATCAATTGCTGCTCCAAGCTCATACCTGTCTCCAAAAATAATGATTCGTTCAGAGTATACCTGTTCCTTCGAGATGTTGAATGCGTAAAACTCTTTTCACTAACATGAGGCACAACGTTTCGTGAACAAAAGTTAAAAAAGCTCAATACGCAGTCTAAAACTGGCTTTATTTTATGCAATTAAACTCAGCTTTTTCATAAAGCTATTGACCCTGAACTTGCTTGCTGTATCATACAGCGCTATGCGGGAATAGCTCAGTTGGTAGAGCACAACCTTGCCAAGGTTGGGGTCGCGAGTTCGAGTCTCGTTTCCCGCTCCAAATTTTTTTCAGTGTAAGTTTTAGCAAAAACTGCTCAATACGCGGGAATAGCTCAGTTGGTAGAGCACAACCTTGCCAAGGTTGGGGTCGCGAGTTCGAGTCTCGTTTCCCGCTCCATTTTTTAGTGTAAGTTTTAGCAAAAACTGCTCAATACGCGGGAATAGCTCAGTTGGTAGAGCACAACCTTGCCAAGGTTGGGGTCGCGAGTTCGAGTCTCGTTTCCCGCTCCAAATTCAAAAAAGCCCTCATCGAAAGATGAGGGCTTTTTTATTTGACAATATCTCAAATACATCTCCATTCAAATAGCAACAAGGTACTGTGCACATATCGTCACACAGTACCTTTTCTGATGAATTACATACTGATTACTTAGTAAACAATTTGGTTGTTATTTAACAGATTATTTAACAGTTGTTCATTTGTTAAGTTTAAATCTGCTGGAGAAATATTATCCAAAACCAATAGATCTGATTTCAATGCAATACCTGCACCATCACGGTCAATACTAATCACTGCTTTACCATCAGCATTGGTTTCTACTGAAATATAATCCCCAATATTAGCTGATGTTTGCAGACCATCCAGTAATGCCGAAATATCTATCTTGTCTGCATCAGCACCAAGCTCGAAGTCGCTCCAAGTATCTGTACCATTGCCACCCGTTGCATCCGCATTATCTAACAAGTAATAGATGGCAGTATCTGCACCATCCCCACCAGTCAGAATGTCATCACCCGCACCACCCTGCAAAATATCATCGCTGGCTGTACCAGAGAAATCGATGGTCTCATTTACTGGATCTGTTGTGATGGTTAAAACGGCATCTTCAATATTGTTATACTCGTCTTGAACGGTATACGTGAAATTATCAACTACTGAAGTAGCATTTCCTGATGTTACTGTGGACGTATAGATATAATGCCCATCTTCGTAAAGATGTAATGTACCGTGAGTACCTGTGATGATAGCGTAATTGCCATTTACATCTGTTTGGTTGAAGGTAATAGGAACTCCGTTGACTTCAATGATTGCACCGTTTACTACGTCATCGTTCGCAAGCACATTCCCTTCGGCAACATATGTTTTTTCATCAACGCCGTAAACTGCGGCATTCACTTCATTAAACAACTGTGCCGGATTACTTAGAATTTCTTGAGCCACTAGCTGTAACACATCATCCAATGCAGGGAGTAAGTCACCTGCACCAATGCTAGTTAATAGGTCATTGATATGATCTAACAACCCTTTCGTATCACTCGTACCATCCAAAACCTCAGTTAAACTTAAATTATCAATCAAACCTGCCAGTAGTACATCTTCAATTAATGGCTCGATCACAAGATTAAATAAATCTTCACCAATTGAATCAAGATTGTTCAATACAAGATCATTCACAACAGCATCAAGCGCATCACCCAAGCCCAGTATTCCTAGTACAGTGCCTAGTAAACCACCTGTCTCACCTGCAATAACATCTCCAACATTGGCGTCAAGCAAATCTCCCATTAACGGTTCTAATAAAGGACTACCCAGTAATCCTTGTAATACTGTAATGAGTGGACCAGTGATATTGTTATCACCAATTAACGTTAGTATTTCATTTACTGAAATTTGCTTTAACAGTCCAGCAGCAATATTTTCATTGCCAATCAATGCATCTTTAAGCAAGCCAGTAACTGTATTCAGAATTAGAGTTTCAACCGTATTACTACCTAGATCTTCTAAACTCACAGTGGATAAGATATCAGCCAGTTTACTTTGATCGCCCTGAACCACGACTTCATAATCGCCTGGCGGCAAGTCATGAATATCTAGTCTTAGGCCATTGCCATCATCACCGATAACACCCAGTGCTTCCAATCCTAAAGCACCTGCGACTAAACCGCCTTGAGCCGTGCTTGATGCAGCCACTGTATATTCTTGACCTGTTTCCTTATTTATAACAGTAAATGAATATGCATCTGCCACAGTTACCAATGATTCGCTTTTGACTGTGATGACAACATCTTGAGCTCCATTTGCTATACTAAACTCTAGCTTGTCTGTAGCGCTACTACCAGCCAGTAGCTTAATTGCTGTGTCAGAAGTTAATTCACCGATTGGATTTGGATTAACCTGACTTTCTTGATAAACAGCATTAGCACTATCATTTTCAAGCACCAGCGGATCATTTGTAAAGATTAAGTCGCCAGCCGTTGCTGTATCTGTACCTGTATTCCCTGCCTTATCCGTCACTTCTACTGTGACATCATCGCCTGCTTGAACCGCAGCTGTGTCTACTGTTGCACTGAATGCACCCGTACCATCGGTCTCGCCTTCCCAGATCGTGTTGCCATCTTTGTCTTTGATCACCACCGGTGCATTCGGTTCATCCGATGTTCCTGTGATCAGTACTTGATCTGCAACGCCATCCGCTGGGTTATCACTGTCGATCGGGCTAACCTCGTCTATCTCAACAACAGGGTCAGTGCTATCTGTACTGAAGGTGAGGTCGCCAGCCGTTGCTGTATCTGTACCTGTATTCCCTGCCTTATCCGTCACTTCTACTGTGACATCATCACCTGCTTGAACCGCTGCCGTGTCTACTGTCGCGCTGAATGCACCCGTACCATCGGTCTCGCCTTCCCAGATCGTGTTGCCATCTTTGTCTTTGATCACCACCGGTGCATTCGGTTCATCCGATGTTCCTGTGATCAGTACTTGATCCGCAACCCCATCCGCTGGGTTATCACTGTCGATCGGGCTAACCTCGTCTATCTCAACAACAGGGTCAGTGCTATCTGTACTGAAGGTGAGGTCGCCAGCCGTTGCTGTATCTGTACCTGTATTCCCTGCCTTATCCGTCACTTCTACTGTGACATCATCGCCTGCTTGAACCGCAGCTGTGTCTACTGTTGCACTGAATGCACCCGTACCATCGGTCATCCCTTCCCAGATCGTGTTGCCAGCTTTGTCTTTGATCTCCACTGGTGCATTCGGTTCATCCGATGTTCCTGTGATCAGTACTTGATCTGCAACACCATCCGCTGGGTTATCACTGTCGATCGGGCTAACCTCGTCTATCTCAACAACAGGTTCTGTTGTATCTGTACTGAAGGTGAGGTCGCCAGCCGTTGCTGTATCTGTGCCTGTATTCCCTGCCTTATCCGTCACTTCTACTGTGACATCATCGCCTGCCTGAACCGCAGCTGTGTCTACTGTCGCGCTGAATGCACCCGTACCATCGGTCATCCCTTCCCAGATCGTGTTGCCATCTTTGTCTTTGATCTCCACTGGTGCATTCGGTTCATCCGATGTTCCTGTGATCAGCACTTGATCTGCAACACCATCCGCTGGGTTATCATTGTCGATCGGAGTAACCTCGTCTATCTCAACAACAGGTTCTGTTGTATCTGTACTGAAGGTGAGGTCGCCAGCCGTTGCTGTATCTGTGCCTGTATTCCCTGCCTTATCCGTCACTTCTACTGTGACATCATCGCCTGCCTGAACCGCAGCTGTGTCTACTGTCGCGCTGAATGCACCCGTACCATCGGTCATCCCTTCCCAGATCGTGTTGCCAGCTTTGTCTTTGATCTCCACTGGTGCATTCGGTTCATCCGATGTTCCTGTAATCAGCACTTGATCTGCAACACCATCCGCTGGGTTATCACTGTCGATCGGAGTAACCTCGTCTATCTCAACGACGGGTAGTACACTATCCACCGCAGCTTCCGCCGAAACCTCACCCGATTCGTTACCCGCTGCATCTTTAATCGTAGCAACAACTTCTAAGGTTTCACCTTCATTCGGCGCATCTACTTTTACGATGATGTTACCTGCAAGAATGTCATCAGTCGTCAATACTGTTTCTTCACCGTTGACGATAACACTGTCACCAGCTACCGCATCTGCAGGTAAATCAATCTTAACGTCGACTTTGCCATCTGCATCAATTTCATCTGCGGAGATCCACTCATCGCCATTACCAATGATGACCGAATCTGGAGCTGAGGGGGCTGTAGTATCCACAGTTGCTTCTGCTTGAGTCGGATCTGACTCATTTCCATCTTTATCCTTGATGATCACATCAACTTCTAATGTTTCGCCTTCATTCGGTGCATCCACTTTAACAATGATTTCACCTGCAGTAATGTCGTCAGCCGTCAATACTGTTTCTTCACCATTAACGATAACACTGTCACCAGCGACTGCATCTGCGGGTAAGTCAATCGTAACGTCAACTTTGCCGTCTGCGTCAATTTCATCTGCTGTAATCCATTCGTCACCATTCCCAATCACCACTGATTCTGGGGCACTTGGTCCTTCGTTCGTTTCGCCTATAGCCTTATCAGAATCATTTCCTGAATCATGCCCTGCCCAAGCTAAAATGCCGCCTGCAGTCAATGGAACTGCGGCCCAAGCCCATGGAGAAGCAGCATCACTCTCACCATATAATAAAGGCCCTACATCATTGAGTTCTGCATAGGTCGCACTTAATGATTCACCATTAGAGCTGAACTCAACCCAAAGCAATTTATGATTAACATCATCTTGCAAGACAAGGCTGTTATCTGCATCAAAAAAGCCCATTATTGTTATTAATTCACCACTTTTTAAGACAACAACGAGATTGTTACCTTCCTTTTTGTATTCTTTAATATCTTCTGAAGATATTTTAAGTTGAACGACCGAGGGGTTCTGCGCTGACAATTGTATTTTGTCTGATGCATTTACCTCGATGCCTTGGTGAGACTTTTTATCAATTAACGTGACTTTCTGATCCATGTGTACATCCTTTTTCGAGTTTCATTTTTAAGTATTTTGAAGCTTTAAACCGAGTCACTAAATGAAAGGTGTCATGTACTAGAAAGTTCTTTAACTGGTCAGTTTCGGATATCAATTGACGATTCAACTTAGCTTCTAAGTTTTCCATTGTGAATTATCTTAGCACTGAATTTTTGCAATAAAATACACTTGTCCTAAATATAAAAATCGTAAAATAGACAGACAAATATTGTTTAAAATTTCTACACAACCTAACCTAATTGCAACTTTTAAAGATCTATAGAGCACCTGCATACACTGATTCAAAGTGGAAACCATTCGCATTAAAAATCACATTAAAAGCTTTCTTATTGTTCATTTTTTTTGGCGTTTAACAGAAGGTTTTATATTTTAAAAATCACATTATTTAAGTTTTTATTTACAATCGTATTTTTAGATTTTTGTTACTTTATGTAAAGCCAACCAAAAAGGTTGGTTTTCTACTTCAATAAATACCTTCCTCACCAAAAATAGTGATAAAAATTTAATTTTCACCCACAAATTATGCCCTCGTTACAGAGGAAAAAACGATCTTTTTGGAAATTCCATACTTTAGTTCATCTCCATAATTTTCATCTATTTTACATAGCAGAAAATTTAATGGGTGAACCAGTTTTTACGAGGGATAAATCAAGAGCGATAAAATATTTCAGGCCCGCAAATGACTTTGCGAGCCTGAAATATTCCAGTATCTATTATTCGTTAATATTAGATTTAGATACGGATCGAATGCTAAAAATGGCTCGTGTTGAATTTCGCATTGAATCAAACCATTTAAATCATTCAAAATTAAAACTTCACCAAATCCCCTTTCAATGCTACACCTGCGAGTGCCGTACCTTTGGCGCACTGGTAAGTCGTCGTACTACGTGTTTCGTTCGACTTATAGAAACTCACCAAATTGGTCACAGCATTTGCGCCATTGGCTTTGGCGGTATTTTGAAATTGAATCAGTGCTGAACGAAGTACGTGATCACATGAAGTTTCCGCAGATTTGGCAAAACCATTGGTCTTTTTATTGGTCACTAAGCCCTTTTCAATCACCTTGCCGCCCGACTTGGTTCCCGCCAAATAAAACTTTACTGAGCCATCCAGTGCGCCATCTGCAACAGCATGGTTTACAGCTTCTTGAAACTTAAAATCATACATTTTGTCAGCCGCTTGAGCTGATGCAACCGCACCTAAAGACAACACAGTAACTGCACAAATATTTTTGAATAACATGGTTCTACCCTTATTTTATTAAACACGTTTAAAAATCAGGGAGGTATTAATCCCCCCAAAAGCAAAATTGTTGCTCATCATCATTTGCGTTTCTGCTGAACGCATACCTGAAACAATATAATCCAGATCACCACAAGCACTGTCAATCTGATCTAAATTCAGCGTAGGCACCAACTGATTACGTCGCATCATTTCAATGCTCAGCCATGCCTCAATGGCGCCGCACGCCCCGAGCGTATGGCCAAAATAACTTTTTAATGAGCTGATCGGTTTTTTACCCAAGATCCGCGCGGTGGCTTGTGATTCAGCAATATCCCCTTGATCGGTCGAGGTACCATGCGCATTGACATAATCAATATCCGCAGCAGTAAGCTGTGCGTCTGTCAGTGCCAGCTGCATGCAGCGCCCCATCATTTCAGAATCAGGTCGAGTAACATGCTGACCATCGGTATTGCTGCCATAACCAACGATCTCGGCATAAATGGTCGCCCCGCGCACTTGAGCATGTTCATATTCTTCTAAAATCAAACAACCTGCGCCCTCACCCACCACCAAACCATCCCGATTTGCATCAAACGGACGCGGGGTTGTCTCTGGATGGTCATTTTGCACACTGGTTGCTAACAACACATCAAACACGGCTGAACCGGCAGCACTGAGCTCTTCTGCCCCACCTGCAATCATCACAGTTTGTTTGCCATATTTGATCGCTTCATAAGCCTGACCAATCGCCATGGAACCTGAAGTACAAGCACTTGAGGTCGGCAGCGTTAAACCTTTTAGGCCAAAATACACCGTCATATTGACCGCACTGGTATGCGACATCATACGAATATAGGTTGTAGCATTCAGTTGACTCATATTGTGTTCAATCAACATAGAGCCAAACTCACGCACCGCATCCACACTGCCCGCAGAGGAACCAAAAGCCACGCCTGCATCGCCACTTTTTAAGATATCCGCATGCAGTAAACCTGCATCTTCCAGTGCTTTTTCAGCACATACAGCTGACATTAAAGCAACACGTCCCATGCCACGGGTCACTTTACGGTTAAAATGCTTCGGTACAGTAAAGGACTCAACGGGACCAGCCAATTTACTGCGTAAATCGGAATAAATTTCCCAGTCGGGCATATAGCGAATGCCGCTTTTACCTAGTGCAAATTGCTCAAAAATTTGCTCTGCGGTTTCACCCAAAGAGGTAATCCCAGACATGCCTGTCACAACAACACGTTTCATTAGATCAAGCCTCCATTGACTGAAATCACTTGACGGGTGATATAACTGGCATCATCACTACATAAAAACTTCACCGCTTTTGCGACTTCTTCCACCTGCCCCATGCGCTGCATCGGGATCATTTTCAAGGCGTGTTCTTTAACTTCTTCCGTGACCATTTCGGTTTCAATCAAGCCCGGAGCCACACAGTTCACCGTGATTTTACGTTTTGCCAATTCCAGTGCCAATGCTTTGGTCGCACCAATCAAGCCTGCTTTGGCAGCACTATAGTTCACCTGACCACGATTCCCCATGATTCCGGACACTGAAGACAAGGTCACAATACGTCCGCCCTTTTTCAAGCGGATCATCGGCATCATTAAAGGTTTCAGTACATTATAAAAACCGTTCAGAGAGGTCGAAACCACGTCATCCCAGTCGTCATCGGTCAGTGTGGGGAAAGCACCATCACGGGTCAGTCCTGCATTCAACACCACACCGTAAAAAGCGCCATGCTGTACCATATCTTGCTCTAAAATGGCGGCAATATTTTCACGCTCATTCACATCGAACATCAGCACATGGCTGGCCTGCCCAAGCGCTTGAATTTCCTTCGCTACTGCTTCGGCCTCAGACTGTCTTGAACGGGCATGGACCGTGACATCAAAGCCTGCCTTTGCTAACTCTAAAGCGATCGCTTTACCTATTCCACGACTCGAACCCGTGACTAAAACTCTTCTGTTCACACTAATTTTCCAATGATTTCATTCATATTTTCAGGCTCAAATACGCTCAACATGGCGCTGAACCGATGTTCTTGATATTCAATTTCACAATTAAACTGTCCCAAACCTTCATGCAGATAACTTTGTTCTACTCGAATCTGCACGGTTGTGCCCAAACTAAAATAGGCACAAGGTAACTGCATTTTACGCGTTCCCAATAAAAAGCCAATTTTCGGTGGTAAGCCCTGAGTTTGTCCTTTATAACCAGCATAGGCACTGATGGTCTGCGCCATCAACTCAATGCTGCTCCATGTGGGCAAGCCTTCTGGCTCACAAAACATCAAATCTGGCGTGATGTGAAGTTCTGCAATAGCAAATTCATCATTGGCTTCAATCAAATGGCTCACGAAAACCATCGGTTTCGCATGTGGAATAAACTGTACTGCATCCATCATGGCAAAGCCGTCCCGAAAATTAAACTGATATTGCTGCCGCCAAAAGCAAAAGAATTACTCATCGCATAGCGAATCGGTGTAGTCAAATTCGGAGCAAGCACATAATTCTGCTTAGCCAAAGTTTCATCCAATTCACCCGCATGATGCAGCGGCAACCATGATTGATCTAATAAAACCTGCTGGCAAATAAAGGCTTCGATTGCACCCGCTGCCCCCAGACAATGTCCCGTTTTATGTTTGGTGCTGCTCAATGCCACAGTTGCATCTGAGAAAACGGTCTGTACCGCCTTAATCTCCATCGCATCATTTTGCGGTGTAGAAGTCCCATGCAAATTTAAATAGCCAATATCGCTTGATCCAAGCTGCGCAGCATCTAACGCTTTTTGCATCGCCTCCGCAGCCCCTTTCCCTTCTGGATGTGGTGCTGAAATATGCCATGCATCCATTGACTCGCCGCTCGACAGTAACATCACAGGGGCAGGCGCTTTAGAGAGTAAAAACAGTCCTGCGGCTTCACCAATATTAATACCGTCACGGTTGGCACCACAGGGCTGGCAAATTCCGCTCGATAAGCTTTCTAAACTATCAAAACCATTTAAGGTCAGCTTGCATAGGGTGTCGACTCCTCCGACTAAGACCGCATCGGCCAAATTAGCATTCAGCAAACGTTGCCCCGCAGCCATCGCTTTAGCCGCAGAGGAACAAGCGGTAGAAATGGTATAGGCAGGCCCTTCCCAACCCAAGTACTGTTGTAAGGCTTTCGCTAAACTGCCCATTTCTTGTTTTTGGTGCTGTACGGACTGTGGTGCTGGCTGTTGAAACTGAGCTTTCAATACAGGCTCATTATCCGCGATGCCTGAGGTTGACGTGCCGATAATCACTGCGAGACGTTGTCTAGGAAACTGTGCAGTATAAGCATGAATCTCGGTTTCAATTTGTGCCAGAGCCGTCAGGGCAAAGCGTAAATTCCGTGAGTCTGCACCGCTCAAGCTTGCAGGAACTGCTTGAAGCAAGGCTTGGTCAGATGCACCTACCCATACTGTACGCCCCGCGATCAGATCCTCTCGTTGGGATAAGGTATTTTCGGTGCTTGTTAAGGCATGTTGAAGCTCAGCGGCATTGTGTCCCAAAGCCGACAGCGCAGCACTGAACTGAATGCCAACAGCTGGAACAGGCTGTAGATTTTTAGTCATGATGGTCACCTTGATCATCTTCTAAAGTATTGCTCACCGCGCTGATGACCATCTGATAAGGCACTTGCAGATTATCCAGCTCAATTACCCCATCATTTTGCTGAATTTTCAACACAGGCTGCTGCTGTATATAAATGGTATCGTCTTTCTGCACGACAGCATTTTGAGCAGCATGTAACCTAGCAAAATTGGGATAGGTCGCATACAGAATATCGCGCACCACATAATCAAAAGGCAACAATTTCATCGGCTCAATCCGCTGTTCAACGTCTACCTTTCGACCATCAAAACTGAGCTTGAATAACTGCTGTCCTGTGAGGCTCAGTGCTAGCATATCAAGCGACTGTCCACGTTGCTGCTGGTACAGTAAAAAACTGAAACTCTGGCTTTTCCACTGCACTTCAATTTGATCTTGGCGCTGGTAATTTTGCGCAGCCCACTCTGGGGTCGCGAGTCCTTGCGCTTTAGGGATCCAACTTTGGCAGGCACTACAGAGCAAAGCACTGGCTAAAACCCAACTGGCAGTTTTCAAACGCAGCTTAAGTTTCATCGATCAGTGACGCTTTTTTTGGTTGTTCTTCTCGGCAATATTCGGCCAACGTCTTTAAACGTTGCTTGGCATTGCGATGAATCGGGTTATTCGTATCCCATGCATAACCCGCCAGTAAAGATGCAATCATGCGGCGGATCTTCTCATCTTGATTCTTTGAAAACACCACATCCTGAAACTCTCCTGAATACCATGATTCAACATAGGCACGGAACACTTGAATACCTTTACGTAAAGGCTTTTCATATTGCTCCATCCAATCGACCACCTGACCTTGTAGCACTTGCTCGACCAAAGGCACGGCTAGACTAGACGATTTTAAGGCAATCGTTACACCTGAAGAAAAGACAGGATCGAGGAACTCACCTGCATTGCCCAGCAGTGCGTAGTTTTCAGATGCCAAATGTTTCACATCGGCAGAGTAGCCCACCAAAGTACGCACAGGAGTATCATGTTTGGCATGGCGCAGCACATGCGACAAGCTAACATCATCGGCCAAAATACGTTTCTGCAAGGCTTCTAAGTCATAATCTGCACTGCCGTCATAACCGTATTTTTCAAAGAAATCTTGCTCCGCCACGATGCCAAATGAAGAGCGCCCATCAGCAAAAGGAATCAGCCAGTACCACGCACGATGGTCTTTTTCATGTACGGTAATTAAAATTTTCTCACGGTCAAACTCAGGGTCATTCAATAGACCGTCTTCAATGTGGGTAAAGACCGCACGGCGCACGGGAAAGTCCGATGGGCTTTCTAAGTCAAGAAACTTCGGCAGAATGCGGCCAAAGCCGCTGGCATCTAAGAGGAACTTGCCTTGAATTTGATAGCTGTCACCTTGCGCATCTTTGACCGTCAAAATCGGCTGTGTGGATGCCACATCGACCGCCAATACTTCATGGCCAAAACGGATATCTGCCCCCATTTTTTCAGCTTGCTGTGCCAACAGTTGGTCAAAGTTGGCACGTCTTACCTGCCATGTAGTGCCCGGGCCTTCACTAAACTTTTGAGTAAAATCATAAAAACTACGCTGTGTGCCTCTTAAAAAAGCCGCGCCATTTTTAAACTGAAAGGCATATTCGTCAGCATGGGCACGCACTGTCTCCAACAAACCCGCTTCTTCTAAAAACACCATACACTGTGGCAATAAAGACTCACCGATGGAAAAACGCGGAAAATATTGCTTTTCGATGACTGTGACTTGATGGCCTTTTTGACGTAGCAAAGCCGCGGCTGAACTACCTGATGGTCCCGCCCCAATAATTAAAACATCTGTCTGTTGCATGGTGCTCATTGCACTGTACCCTTTAACTCAGCTCTTTGGCTGATATTGTTGAACCACTACATGTTTTGCATCGGAGGATGTAAAAAGTGTGGCATAAATAAATGAAAAAATAACGCCCAGCAACACCGTTAAGCCGAAACTGTGAATGGCATAGGTATGACTAAAAGACAGCAAGCCAAAACCAAAGAACGTCGACATCATGCACAGGAACAGAGCCATACCCACCACCTGTGGATGATCATGTCCGTGGCGGTAGAAAATCGCATAATCCACCCCAATTCCAATGATCAGGAAAGTACCCATAATGCTGAATAAATTAATCTCGACACCCAGCCATGCTTGAATCGCAAACGTGGTCATTAAGGCCATACTGACAGGCAACACCAAAGGCAGAATGGATTTTTTGCCATACAGTACGCCTAAGCCAATGGCTAACATCAGCAAAGCGCTGAGTAATAGCCACTGTGCCTGCACTCGATGCTGTTTAAACAATTCAGACAGTTGATGAACGGGGCGTAACAGTTGTACATCCGCATTTTCAAGCTGTTGCACGGCTTTGACGTCATGCACATTTTGCAGCATCACTAAACGTTGCGTCGGACTCATCTGCAAAAAATGCAGGGGATGATCTTTAAAGACTGCTTCGGTCAGCAACGGTTGGTCTTTTAAATGCGCTTGCCAGTTTGAAACATCGGCTGCGTTGAGCTGTAGTGCTTGCGCATATTTCACCAAAGCGGATTGAGGAATCGCCTGTAACATCGCGATATTGTGTTTTTGCTGCTCAAGCGAGGGAATCCACTGCCCTAAAGCTTGTACAGCATCTAGCTTTCCAGCCTGTTGCAAAGGCGCAAGCTCTGCCAGCAATTGCTGTTCATGCTGCTCTAACTCTGCTGGGGTTCTGCCCTGTACCACAAAATATTCACTGCTTTGCTGTTGCATAAAACGCGAACGAATATATTGATCTTCCTGCTTTAAGGTGGCATCCATACTTTGCAAATTGCGGATGTCATCATTGCTTTTCAGGAAGACGAGACTGCTGCCTGTAAGCAGTAGAATTAGTGCAATCATGCCATAATGCAGTGTATTTCGACTCTGCACATAACTGCGTGCTTTGCCAATAAAGCCCAAAGCACGTATCGCAGGTTCCGCATTCAGCGCAGGCAAACGTGGTAGCAGTAAAATACTGGTCACCCATGCGGCACTCAGGCCAACCATGGAAAAGACCGCAATCTGTTTAAAGCCCGGAAATGGAGTAAAACTCAGCACCACATAGGCCAACAGCGTGGTCATTAGCCCCACAAATAAACTCGGCAATAATGGTTTTAAAACAGCAAATCCATCCACCTGTCGGTGCTGAGACTGCATGGCCATAAAGTAAAATGAAAAATCGACACAGACCCCAATCAGACTGGCGCCAAAGACCAGTGTCATCAGGTGAATGTCACCGAAAACCCAATAGGTCACAGCAAAGGCCACTAAGCTGCCTGTGCCGACTGCAACCATTTCCGTCAGCATCGGTCGTATCGAACGGAAGCCAAACCAGACCAGGAGCAAAATCCCGATGGTCGAACCCACGCCAATGGTGGAAATTTCCTCTTTGGCAGAGTTAGTGCCGAACTGTGCAAACAGCAGCGTACCTGTCCAGTGCGGTTTAACTTGCAACTGGTTGAGCTGCTGATTGATATTTTGGATAAACGCAGCGGTCTGCTCTTGGTAGGCAATGTTATAGGGACTGTTTTTAAGCTGAAGTACCATCAGGCGCGAGATGCCCTGCTCATCACGAATCGTGGCAAAGCCCTGCTCTAAATTGATATCGGCATTACTTTGTAGGGCGCTTAAACCCACTGCATAGCGTGGAAACAGCAACAAAGGGTCTTGCTTGAGCATTTCAGCCGTGATTGGCATGCCCGGACTCATCAGTTGTAATAAGCCCTGCTCTGTCAGTGCGGCGTCATCCTGCTCCTGCACAATCTGCTGATCGGTCTTGGATAATAACCCTGCCTTGTGCTGATACAGCGCTTGGGCAAATTGATCAGGATCAAGCTGTGGACGAACAGGTAAAAACAGCTGACTTTGGTCGGCTTGAGTTTTGAGTGCTTGCGTTGCCTGTTCGAGTTGCTGATCCGTTTTGGCATCCAGCACCACAAAAACTTTGTCATTTAACTGCTGACTGACATATTGCTGTGCTTGTTCCAGATGCGCATCTTGATGGGCCTCAGGCAGCAAAGCAAAAATATTGGTCTCAATCTTAATGCCTTTATTCAGCCAAGCCACACCCAGTGCCAAAGTAATGACACACAGCACCAACAGCCACAGGGTGCTAAATTTATTTTGCCAATTGGAAAAGCGCATTTTCCGCAGCCGTTAAAGTTTGAGGTTGAGCCGTTTGCTGGCTAAAACGAATGATGGTGCGGTTATTGGCTTGTTCCAAAATCGTAATACGATCCACATAACGCTGCCCTTGCGCATCGACTTGGACAAAAAGCTTTTTAAATAGACTGCTTTTCGGCGTTAAGCTGACATTCCACTGCATCGGACTGTAATTGGCAGACACCACATTAAAGTTTTTAGCGAGTGCCGCTTCATTGCCCGACATCAACTGTAAAAACATCGTCGCTACAGAACCATACGGAGTCTTATCGACTTCAATTTGACTGCTAGTCCGCTGTGTCTTTTGTACCAGCTTACGCGGTGTCACCACCAAATCGGCTTTGACTGGACTTTGAATCTGCCACAGCACACCTTGATTTTTGCTGAACAGCACCGTGCCTTTGGACACATAGGTTTTATTTAAAGAGGCCAATTTTTTCTGCTGCTCAAATTGGGCACGCACCACAGGCGTTGCACCAAGCTGAGTAAACACCTGCTTCAATTCAGTACTTTGTGCATTCACTGCGGGAGCAAGCACAGTCATCATACCGGCTGTACACGCAACCACAATCGGCTTTGGTAATTTATATCGAATCATGCTTGCATTACTCCGCCTTAAACTCAGGCCATGCATTTAAACAGTCCAGCAACACCTGTGGCGACTGGAAGCACATTTCACGTTTTTCAATGTGTACCGCCACTTGCGAGGTATAGCCCTTGGTCAGCTTTCTGCCCGAAACCGCATCGAAAATCAGATATTCAATTTTTAGGCGGTTTTCCCATTCTTTTAAAATGGCACGCACGCGAATTTTTTGCTCAAACTCAATGCCGTGTACATAGCGGACATGACTTTCAATCACAGGCCATGCATAGCCCGAGTCACGCATTTGGTTATAGTTATAGTGAAATTGATCTAGCAGTTTGCAACGCGCAATTTCAAAATATTTTAAATAATGCCCGTGCCACACCACGTTCATGGTATCGACATCATGAAAGGGCACTTCAATGATTACATCAGCATGCATGCTCATTTCCTATGGATATTGAACAGCAATGCTGTCTAATAGTTCTAACTGCTCAAAGCGATTAACCAATGCTTGAAGCTCTTGTTGCAAAGGACGATCTTCCGCTACATAGGTGAAGCTTTGAAGCACCCAGTGTTGAAATGCTGTTAAAACAGGGCTAAGTTCTGTATCTACACTTTTGAGTTTGACCGCCTGAACTGCTGCACAGCTGAGTGCCGCAATTACTTGTTCGGTCAGGGTAATCACACGGCTGGCATCACGCGCAGCAATGGTGCCCATACTGACTTTGTCTTGATTATGACATTCGGTTGAGCGTGAAAAAATCGACGCTGCGAGTGTTTGTTTCAACGCTTCTGCCGTCCATGCCGAAACCCCGATTTGTACGGCTTTAAAGCCATGATTCAGTGGCAAGCGCTCAGGACTTGAACCGGTTAAATTGCGCGGCAAGCCATTGTTCATTTTATAGTCCACCAACTGCGCCAACTGACGATCCATCAAGTCAGCAATATTCGCGATCATAATTTTCAGGCTATCCATGGCTTGGGCAATATGTCCGCCATAGAAATGTCCGCCATGCAGTACCCGCAGGTTCACAGGGTCAATCAATGGATTGTCATTGCTTGAGTTCAGCTCATTTTCAATAAACTGACGCAGCCACAGCTTAGAATCTTCAAACACCCCAATTACATGCGGTGCACAGCGCAGTGAATAACGGTCTTGCAGGCGTGAACTTTGGTGTTCGGTTTGTACTTCACTGTTTAACCAGTCACGTAATTGGGCTGCAATATGCTGCTGTCCCCGATGTGGTTTTTGCGCAAACAGGACTTCATCAAAATGGCTTGGATTCCCCTCTAGAGCCAAAACATTCAGGGCGGTAATCAAGGTACTGGCAAAAGAAATCTGTTCGGCTTTTTTATAATTCAGGCAGGCAATGGCGGTCATGACCGCTGTACCATTCATCAGGGCCAAGCCTTCTTTGGGACGCATCACCAAAGGCTGCACACCTTTTTCGCCATACACTTGTGCAATCGGCACGATCTGGCCTTGATAGTACACATCGCGCTCTCCGACCAATGCCCCAGCGATATAAGACAAAGGCGTCAAATCCCCACTGGCACCCACCGAACCTTCTGAGGGAATCACAGGAATCACATCTTCATTCAGCATCCAGACCAAACGCTGCAACAAGGCATGCGAAACACCCGAATAGCCGCGCGCCAAAGAACATAAACGCACCACCACCACAGCACGTGCGGTAATTAAGTCTAAGTTTTGCCCCATGCCGCAGCCATGAAAACGCGACAAATGCAGCGGCAGCTCATGCACTTGGTGGGCTGGAATTTCGACTAAGCATGAGTCGCCATAACCCGTGGTTACGCCATAAATGACGCCTTCGTCTTGCAACAGCTGATCGAGGAAATCTGCGCCACGTTGAATCAATGCTGTCCATTCAGCAGAGGTAGGCAATGCCACCTGTTTTTCTTTACGCGCTACAGCCACAACATCTTCAATACTGAGCGGAGTTTCCCCAACAATTAACACAAGACTTATCCTTTATTCCAAAAATTATAAAAATTAAACCATTGATAGGGCGCGCGTATGCAATGCTGTTCCAACAGTTGCACATACTGTCTTGTGGTCTGTTGCATGGCCTGTAAGCGCTCTTTACGCGGCCAGTTCAACTGCTCCGCCACTGGGTGAATATGCACTTCAAAATGTGTATCAACTCGATAGCAAAACACTGCCAATACAGGAGCTTTCAATAAGCTGGCCAAGATCCAAGCGCCTTGCGGCCACAGCGCTTGCTCGCCTAAAAAAGCAACCGATTGTACCCGATCTGACTGCACGGGTACGCGGTCTGCTGCCACAATCACCCATTCACCTTGATCGAGCTTCTCCTGCAAAATCAGTGCTGTTTCGATTCCTAGCTCATCCACCGAAACCAAATTAACATCGGCATGTTCATTCAGTTTTTTTAAAAATGCATTGAACTTGGTGGCATGTTTTTGATAAACCAACACATTAATTTTCTGCGGATGCTCTGCTTTGATGGCGCGAAGCAATTCAATATTGCCAAAATGCGACACCACAATCACCGCACCTTTTTGATAATGCGAACGAAAGTGCGCATGACCATGCAGCTTTAAGTTCTGCTCAGGAATATGCCCGAGCCAGCCCTCAATTTTATCTAAAATACATTCGCCAAATTGCATCAAATGCGTATAGCTGTGCCACAGCTGTGGCTCAGCCTGAAACGGCGACTGTGCACCTGCAAAATGATGCAATTTCTTTAAGTACAGCAGAGAAGCTTGACGCGCGGTATTGGAAAAGAGCCAGTACCATAAAATCACAAAGTATAAGATGGCGCGGCACAGCCAGCGCCCACCCAAACGGTAGAAACCCAGCATCAGCATCAGCGGTAACATCCCGCCCCGCTCTTTCACGGCGCTCCATTTCTGCATATGCTTCTCTGACCGCCTTAGCCTTTGACTTTCTGATAAATCAGTTTGGGGAACCGCAGCAGCATGCCACCCAATAAGCGACTGTGCGCGCGCGCCATGCCCAGATTGTCACGCCAAACATCAAAATGTGAAATGCCGCCTTCAGGGTAAATCACATGCGTGGGCAGATTGATAAACGGCACATTGTCCCATTTCAAACGCACCAAAATTTCCGAGTCAAAGCCCATCCGTGGTTGAAACTTGGCTGTATTTAAAATGTTCACCGTCTGTGTCAAAGGATAAACACGAAAGCCACACATGCTGTCTTTAATGTCAAAAGACAGACTGTTAATCCACACCCAAATATGCGTTGCATAACGGCCATAGAGACGTTTTTTCGGAACAGTCGCATCAAAGATCGGCTGACCAATAATCATGGCTTCGGGGTGCTGGATAGAGGTGTCTAAAAAGCGTTGCACATCCTGCCAGTCATGTTGTCCATCGGCATCCAATTGCAAGGCATGACTATAACCACATTGAAAAGCATGCTTGAGACCTGTGATCACCGCCTGCCCTTTACCCTGATTATAAGTATGTTCAACCAAATCGACCCTTGGGTAGTCATGCGCGAGCTGATGTAACACTGCCGTACAAGCAGCATCACTGCCATCGTTCACCATAATAATCGGTAACTCAAAAGAGCTTAAATGTGACAATAACGCAGCCAAATAATGCGGATGGTTATACACAGGAATCACAAAGCAGTGTTTCATTTTAGTCTCTCGGCTTAAACGTCTGACGGGACAGCAAACAGCAAACGTCCGGATGCCAATATTTTGTCATGATTTTTCAGCTCAAAACTGACCTTATTTGCTTTTCGGCTGAGCACCAGTTCCACCGCTTGATAGGGCTGGATCAGTCCCTGAAATTTTAACTGTTCAAAACCGTTACACCACAGTAAATCTGCCCAGTTTTGTTTGGCAAAATGTTGAATAAATCCAATTTGCCCTACGCCTGGATAAATCGGGAAGTTCGGGAAATGCCCTTTAAAACACTCCAGCTCAGGCACAAACTCCAAAGCATAACTGATCTGCATATCGTGAGACTGCTGCGTCAATACCACAGGCAAGGTCATCGGTTGAAAGAGTGATTTTAAATACTGTTTATTCAGCTTCGATTGTGCATTTTGTGGCATTTGCGTTAAGAACCGCCACTGCCGCGGAATCGCGATATTTTCCAGTTTCTGTTGTAATTGTTTTTTCAACTGTGCGGTAAAGGCAGCTTTGCCCTTTTCGGTGAGCAGCGCCCTTGCATTCTCAGTCAACACAGCCACCACTGCCAAAATTTGACGCTGTTCTTTTTCATGAATTAAAACATGGCACTGCTGTATTTCAGCCAACTCAGCGATTTTTGCTTCAATCGCATCGAGGCTTAACCGCTTTTCTTCAAGTTTAACAATGCGGTCCAAACGTCCCAATAACTGAAACGAACTTTTGGGATTCTGTGCATCCACGACCTGCACTTTATCCCCAGTTAAAATCCAATCCGCGCTAAAGGCATGGTTGGTTTTAACGGCTAACTCTTGCTGCTCAGCGCACTTAATTTCGACATTGGCAAAGGGTGTCCATAGCGCATCATCTGCCTGACGGTGGGCGATCCCGCCTGTTTCAGAACTGCCAAACACTTCAGTAATCGGACGGTTTAGCAAAGGACGCACACCTGCATCCAACTTTCCACCAGAGGAATAGACCCCATGGCAGTCTTGCAATACCACATCTGTGGTCCAGCGCTTCAACAAAGCGGGGCTGGAAATCAGATAATTGGGCAGCTGCACATGGACAATTTTCTTTTGAAGATCGACCACATCTTCAGGAAAAGCCAGTTGTTTTTGATAGAAACTGCGTCCACTGGCTAAGGGCCACAACAACTTAAACAACAAACCATAAATATGTTGATGGCTCACCGTAGCAATCGCGACTGCCTGCTCAGGCAAATCAAAACTGGCCTCTAAGCCACAGACTTCATTGAACAACTGTTGCAAGCTGCGCGGAATCTTTTTCGGCTGCCCAGTTGAGCCCGAAGTATAAAAATACAGCTGGGCCTGATTGAAAAAGGCAGCATCAAATTGAAGTTCGAAGGTTGACACTGCTGTCGACGGCAAACGTTTTAAAAAATAAATCTGCTGTTCAGCCAGTTCTTTTTCTAAGTCGCTGACCCGATGTGGCGGCAACAGCACTTGCTTGCCTGCTTGCAAGGCCGCAAACAACAACACTAAAAATTCATAACTGTCTTCTTGCCAAAGTGCCCATACAGGCTGTTCCAACGGCTGAATTTGCGCAGCCTGTTCAGCCACATCCAACCAAAAAGTGTGAAAGGGAATGAAACTTGAGTCCGCCTGAATACACAAGGGACGCGATGAATGGAGATGGTGTTGAAAATGACAAGACATAAAATTTGTTTTTAAAACCGTATTTCTAATCGCTATAGTTCGAGGCCGCTGTTTCAGCTACCCTGACGGAGATGCTGTTATTTCTGTGCCTGATGCAATCGCTGCTGGCGTTTGCGCAAGATGAACTCACCCAGTAACAGTCCACCCATCAAGACATAAGAGATCAAGCCGTTATACAGCACCCAAATCTTCATTGGTGCGAAAAAAACGGTGATCAAAGCAAGGACCGCATTGATGCAGAAAAACCCACACCAAACTTTGGTGACTTGACGGGTCCATTCTACCCCTTCTTCGGGCAAATTAGGTTCTGCCAAACGTGCAAAACGTTCAATCATTGAAGGCGGCCGAATCAAAGTGCTGGCAAAAATAAATAGCGCCCCGAGACTCATAAAGACAGGATAGAGTTTAAGCCACGCATGATCTTTTAAAATCAAACTCAGCCCGCCACATAAAATGGCAAAACCCGTCAATGGCCACAGCAAAGCATTGCCCTTACTCAATAGACGCAGGATGCCTAGTGCAATCAATACCGCACTGACCCAGACATACTGTCCATGCGCCAAAGCATAAGCCACAAAAAAAGGATAGAGGATCAATCCGACCCCTGCTATCCCTTTTAAAATGTTGTTCATGCAGCCGACATATTCTGAATCACGACCACCACATCTTGCACGGTACGCACATTTTTAAAGTCTTCAGGATTAACTTGTTTACCTGTCAGCTCTTTAATTTTTACAACCAAATCAATGGCATCAATACTGTCGACATCGAGGTCTGAAGCTAGGTTTGATTCTAACTGCACATCTTCAGGCGCAATTTCAAACAACTCTTCCATCCACTCACGTAATTTTTCTAACACGGTTTCTTGTGCAAGCATAGCAACCTCTTATGCTGTTTTCTGTGCTTCAACCAAAGCCACTAAGCTTTGAATTGATTTAAAATGTTCTTTGGTTTCTGCAGACTCTGCATTTAGATGAATGCCATAACGCTTTTTCAATGCCAAACCCAATTCTAAAGCATCAATCGAGTCCAAACCCAGACCATCACCAAACAAAGGTGCGTCTGTATCAATATCTTCAATACGGATGTCTTCAAGGGCGAGGACATCAATAATCATTTGCTTTAATTCATCAGCAAGATTGCTCATTTAGGGATAACTCTTGGTTAAAAAACCACTGTAATTGTTGATTTAATTGACGCACATTTTTGGGATTGACCGTTACATCATCCAATACGTCTTCCACTCGGATCGCATCCAACACTTTCACATGGATATGAAAAGGCTGTTCTGGAATGTGATACCACTTTTCATTTTTGGTCAGGGTCGATGGCGTGCAGCTAATCAGTACAGGGCGAATCGGCACACCGGCACGCAGGGCAATATTGGCCGCACCACGCTGAAAGTCGTTTAGCTGCTCACCTTTTGCTGTTCGCGTCCCTTCAGGAAAGATCAATAAGGACGCCGCATGATCTTGCTGTAATTTTTGTACGCAGTCCTGAATAAATTGTTCGGAACCTGCATTTAAAATATAACCCGCACTTTGCACAGGACCTTTGGTAAATGGATTCGACCACAGCGCCTGCTTAACCACGCAGTTTGCTTGTTCCATTAAACCAATTAAAACCACCACGTCAATCAGTGTCGGATGATTGGCAATCACCAACTCCTGCTGGCTATGCTGTAGTTTGTCTAAGCCTTCAACTGTATAGGTCATGATGCCCAGTTTCACCATCATTTCGGTGAAACCTTTAAAACTGTGCTTAATCACCTTTTGAGTGCGCTGCTTTCGAAGCTCAAGGTCGGCTGAACTCAGCTTGACCAGTGGTGCAATCAAACCACCAATCGCCACGCCACCTAAACCAAAGCTGGCAAAGCTAAACCCTGTCGCCCCAACGCGCCATGCATAATTGGCTTTTTGCTTAATCCGATTTAATTTCAGCATTTCGTCCACGCTTCAGATTCAGTTTGCTCAGGATTAGTCCAAAACGTGTTAAATGCTAAAGCCTGCTGATAGGCTGGCGTTGAATTCGTATGCTTTGGCGTCAACATCAAATTGGCAGGCGTTAATGAAATCATCGCGGCCATCGCAAAAGCAGCAAATGGTTGATGCTCGATATAAATATCTGGCAAGGCTTCATCATAATACACCAGCAAAACCTGACGGGCTTCTGGCCTTGTTTTTAACCACGCATAGGCTTCAATCAACCCATCATTCCACGAACCCGCCAAACTGGTCGCAGCTGTCGCATCCTGACATAAAATGGAATATAAGCCTGAAATTGCATTATGTACCGAGGTTGAAAATTGAGTCGGTGAAGGAGTTTGCTCGCTTAACACATCTTCTAAAATATTCAGTGTTTTTGCTTCATCGCCATATTGCGACACCCAAACAATATAATCGACCGTATGGGCGTCTAAAGTCTGCATTGCGCTATTCAAAGCCAGCTTTGCCAGACGCGATAAGCGTCGGCGTTGCATCGCAGGAATTTTTTCTATAGCTGATAATTCTTGATCAACCAAGCTCATATTCAAGCGGGATACGTGGAGTTGCATCATCATGATCAGTGTTTAAAAGTTGACAAATTATCAGGCGCGCAATTATAGCACTGAGCCACATTTTTCACAAAAAATAACAAGCGCTGACGGGTTCAAAAAAGGAGGATACAGCAACACTGATCCTCCTCCATAAAACAAGAGCAACTAGATGTAATATTGCGTTCTTTTCTTGGCAAATTTATCCAATTGTTTTAAAAAGCCTTCGAAATAATCCTTCTCTTTTTCCTCAGTACGATAGCCTGCATAGAGAGTCCGACGTAAACCTTCAGGCGCTACGCAGTCCAAACGACGCGAAGTCACCCAACCCTTTTGTTCATATTCGTTCACCACCCAATCGGGTAATGCCCCTATACCACGCCCACTGGCCACCAGCTGAATCAGCATTTGGGTGAGGTCGGTGGTACGGATCTGTTTCGGCAGAATATTGGCAGGAATAAAGAGACGCGACATAATATCTAAACGGTGCTTATCTACTGGATAGGTCACCAAGGTTTCTTCTGCAAGTTCTTGCACGGTAATATCTTTGGCACGAACCAAAGGATGGGTGTTGGATAAAACCAAACGCGATTCGTACTCAAAAATCGGGAAATATTCCACCCCTTTTAACGCAATCGGGTCGGCCGTAATCAATAAATCAAATTCACCTGTCTGCAATAACTCATGCGGATTGGCCTCAAAACCTGAAGCAAAGTCCAGATCAACATCGGGATACTGTTGGCGATATTGATTTAACAACGGCATTAACCAATCGAAACAGCTATGACACTCTGAGGAAAAAGTAATGCGTCCAGTTTGACCATGCACAATACGAGTGATATCGCTTTGTGCAATTTGTACCTGCGGCAATACTTCATCAGCCAGTTTTAATAAACGCTGGCCAACATTAGAAAAGCTAACGGGGCGGCTACGACGGTTCACCACTTCAACCCCAAACCACTGGTCTAACTCACGCAACTGGTGCGACAAAGCTGAAGGCGTTAAGCATAGGTCTCCCGCAGCAGCTACCAATGAGCCATGCTCTCTTAAAGCGGTTAAGGTTTTTAAATGGCGGAGTTCTAACATCTGGCGCGGCCCAATTTTTTAATCTTGATGAATACGGTATAGCTTAACCTATAAAAGTGAGATTCACTTATTTTTTTTCACCTTAATATATTTTTAATTAGTTTATTTCATTTTAATATTTATGATCTGCAACAAAAATACTCGCCCCATTTACAGAGAGTGAAAAAATTTAAGCATTCAAATTCACAATCTTCATGATCCGTGCATGAGCGCCAATCGAGAAGTAAGGCTTTCTTTTATAACTGTGGATGACTTTTAAGCCCATCTCTTAATCATGCCTAGATTGAAGCATAATTCCTTCAGTTTTTGAGAGGTACAACGACCGAATCCAGCCCACCAACTGTCCTATTTAACTCGTGGCTATGCATCGAACTCTTGTGATATCTCTACTTTGATATAGCGAAATCATTTGATAGCAAGCAGCATGCTCTTGTACTTGAGTTAAATTCAGTTCAAATATTGAGAACTGATGATTCTGATCTTCTATCCAAATTGAGCAGGCTAAAGCGCTGAAAAAACATAAAGCACTAGCGAGTAAAACTTCGTATAGCCCTAGTCTTGGGGCTTTTTTATGTTCCACGTGAAGCATTATGTAAATATCAAATAGAAAGTCGAATGTCTCTCAAACTGGTGAGATGCAAAACAGAACATGTAAAAACAAAAAAGCTTCCGACTAGGAAGCTTTTTTTAAATCTTAGATTTAACCATCAATCGTGAGCTTTAAAATCTCAGCTTTGGTATAACCCCGTTCTTTTAAAAGATGTTGTATGGCTTTTTTCTCATCTTGATCTTCAAGGAATTTACAGCGTTGGATCAAACGCATATCGGTCTCATACTGAAAGTTATGACGACACTCTAATTCCTTATTGGAAGGCGTAGTAAAAAAATGAAGCACAGCTAGATACTCTCTTTCATGCTGTTGAAGTGGCCCGCCTTCAACGAATACCTATCTAACACAACTGTTAAACACCCTTTTGTAAATGATGACGAATCTCGCTCCATTATGCAAGTTTGGGCCTCTCAAATGTTCTCTCTCTACTCATCTACAGCGCTCAAAGCAGGTCTTAACCATCGACCAAAGTCGATTTTAATCATGAAAATTCATCAGCTCATCCTGAGAATTCTTCATCCAATCGCCGTTGATCCGCTCGTTAGACGTTTTAAACTGTCTGGTTTAAATAGATAAAAACCATTCAGTATGTCGAAGCTCGAACGTCAGAAACTTACCCTCCCCACAGGTCATGACAAACTGCTCTTGCATTCCTGCTGTGCGCCTTGTTCAGGTGAAGTCATGGAAACCCTGATTGAATCGGGTATCAATTTTTCTATCTTTTTCTATAACCCCAACATTCATCCTGTAAAGGAGTACTTGATTCGTAAAGAAGAAAATATTCGCTTCGCAGAAAAACATCACATTCCATTTATTGACTGTGATTACGACACAGATAACTGGTTTGCACGTGCTAAAGGTATGGAAAATGAGCCAGAGAAAGGCATTCGTTGCACCATATGTTTTGATATGCGCTTTGAACGTACAGCATTATATGCAGCAGAACATGGCTTTAGCCTGATCAGCAGCTCTCTCGGCATTTCGCGCTGGAAGAATATGCAACAGATCAATGAGTGTGGGCACCGCTCTGCTTCACATTATGCAGGCATTCACTACTGGGACTACAACTGGCGCAAACATGGCGGTGCGGTACGCATGCTGGACATCAGCAAACGTGAAGAATTTTATCAACAAGAATACTGTGGTTGCGTGTATTCACTGCGGGATAGCAACCGCTGGCGCATAAGCCAAGGCCGTGAACGCATTAAACTCGGACAAAAGTTCTATTCCAATGCCATGGATCAGGATGACTAATTCAGCCAGCAGCCTCCACATACCAATTTTTCCAAGAGCTGGTTCCACGCACCGCAATCGACACGGTCGGAATTAGCTTTTCCTTTAAAATTTTTGTTTGTCCAACGGCTTTGGCTAAGCGCGCTTTGACTGAATGAATGCATTCTCGGTCACCAAATTCACAGCGATCCAAACTGGTTCCGCCACAGGGCCCATTGGCCAAGCCTTTGGGACAGGTTTCGGGACAAATATACAGAGTCTCGCCTAAACGGCATTGACCACAACTCTCACAGCCCACCACCGCATGTTTACTCAAATGTTCTGTTTTCAGTAACGCTTTGTTGGCTTTGGTTCGGTCCCATACATTGAAATTAAAAATAAACCGCCCTACTCCTTTGGCCAGTTTAGATTCAAATAAAGCATCATGCATCAGATGCAGATGTTGGTATTTAATAATCTGACTTGAGGTCGCAGGCCGTGAATAATAAGCCAGCTTCGGATGAAACTCTGTACCGGTTTGCACCTGCCAAAGCGTATTCCAAAGTCGTTCACACTCAGCAAAACTCAAGTGCCTATATTCTTCAATATAGCTTTCCAACAATATTTGCTCTTCTGGCTGATGGCAAGCCGATAAATGCACCCCCGCAAAACCCAAATGTCGACACATTAGAATCTGTAATGCGCAGCGCACATAAACGCGATCACTTAAACTTTGTTCTTTTTCCTGTTGCAACACCTGCAACATATGCGGGGTGATCACAATGCCGGCCACTTTATGTTTCAGCATAAACTTGGCCCGTGCCAAGGTCAGTGGCATGACGCAGGCTAACATTTTCTCAGCATACTGATGCTGTGCTAAAAATGCATGCGCATCTTGTAAAGCAGTCATGTCATAGCCCAATTGGGTAATCACATAATCGGCCCCTGCTTTCATCTTTTTATGCAGTTTCAGATATTGCGCCTCTTTTTCCGCTTCCGCATATTTAAACGGATTAAACGCTACACCGATATGAAAACCGCCTTGTCGTTTGGCTTCCATGACAGCATTCACGGACTCCAAATAACGGGTCCGCGGCTCTAGGTCATGGCTATGGTGGTGCTGTTTTAATTTATCGCCTGTTAAGAGCAACAAGTTCTTTTGACCCTGTGTTTTTGCATCTTGCAAAAACTGCTCAAAGTCTTGTATATCGCGTGCCTTCCCCGAAAAGTGAATGATTTTTTCAATCTCTTGCGGATACTGTTTGGCGACCAGTAAAGGCGCTTCATCGTCATCTGCATGCACCCGATCAGCCAGCGTCATAGCCGCAGGAAAACCTGCAAATTGAGTTTTCACAGGCCACTGGGCTTGGTGCGAGCTTAAGTATTCAACCAATACGCAAAATTGTTGCTGTGCAAAATGTTGAGCAAGTAGGGACATCACAGAAGAAATAATCCAGAGGATTAAAAAAGAAGAATTATAGTACAAATCAAAAATAGATGACGAATCGTCTGGTTGTTCGCTACGGCATATTCAATATTTTTTTGACTCATCCTCTACCCGATGAGTGAACGCAAATATCCACCTTGATCTGATTGATCAGTTGCAGCCCCCCCGCTAAAACTGAACCTGAGGGTCAAATTCAAAAAAGAACGACTTGAGCGCTCAACCACACGCCGCCTATAGCACAACATTTGTCTAGACCCCTTATTTACTGCGCTGATTGATTTATTTTCGATAAGATTGTTCTTTTTTATGCTTTTCAATCGCTTAAAGACTAGGCACATTTCTGCTTTTTAAAATAAAGGCATCTTTTCAAGCTGGGACTGACTGTGTATAACAATGGTCGACTCAAGGAAATGATTCGCACATAGGCAAAAGCCTGAAAAAAGCTTAAACTATGTGCCAATGAAAACAAATGATATGTCGTCCATGGCGACAACGATGAAGGTGAAGGTTGATGCCGCTCAATACCGTTGAAGAGCTAGTTGCAGATATCCGTGCAGGTAAAATGGTTATCCTGATGGATGACGAAGATCGTGAAAATGAAGGTGATTTAGTTATCGCAGCGACCCATGTTCGCGCAGAAGACATCAACTTTATGATCACCCACGCACGTGGTTTGGTGTGCTTAACGCTCAGCCGTGATCGCTGTAAACAATTGAATCTTCCTTTGATGGTCGATGCTAATGGCGCACAACATGGCACCAACTTCACGCTTTCAATTGAAGCGGCGGAAGGTATTTCTACAGGGATTTCACCTGCAGAACGTGCGCATACCATTCAAACGGCTGTAGCAGCACATGCCAAACCATCAGACATCGTTCAACCTGGGCATATTTTCCCCTTGATGGCGCAGCCTGGTGGCGTTCTACACCGCGCAGGTCATACCGAAGCAGGTTGTGATTTATCTCGCCTAGCGGGTCTAGAGCCTGCATCGGTCATCTGTGAAATCATCAATGAAGATGGCACGATGGCGCGCCGTGCCGATCTTGAAATTTTTGCTGAAAAGCATGGTTTAAAAATTGGCACCATCGCGGATCTGATTCACTACCGTATGACCAATGAACAAACCGTTGAACGTATTGATCAGCAAAGCATTGATACCGAATATGGCACGTTTGACTTATATCGTTACCGCGAATTAGGCAATCCAGATATTCACTTGGCTTTGGTGAAAGGCGAACCAAAAGAAGGGGTAACCACCGTTCGTGTCCATGGTTTCAACCCTGTTCGCGACCTGCTCAAGCTCAACAAAAAAGACGGTGAGCCAGCATGGAATCTCGACAAGGCCCTGCAAGAAATCGCAAGCAGCGATCGTGGGGTTTTGGTTTGGATTGGGCAGCGTCATTTACAAGACTTAGGCCCAGCCCTAGACAGCCTTACAGCACCAAAACCAACCAAATCCAATGCTGCTTTATCTCAGCAGTACCAAACCATTGGGGTGGGCGCACAAATTTTACGTGATTTAGGCGTAGAAAAGATGAAGCTTTTGAGTTCACCTTTACGCTTTAATGCACTCTCTGGGTTTAATTTAGAAGTGGTGGAATATATCACCGCACATCACACAACTTAAAAAATCATCGAGGTTGCTATGGCAATTCGCCGTATTGAAGGTATGTTACATCTCGCTAGCGAAGGCCGTTATGCGATTTTAGTGGGTCGTTTTAATAGTTTTGTTGTCGAACATCTATTAGAAGGTGCAATTGATACATTGAAACGTCATGGTGTATCAGAGGATAATATCACTGTTGTTCATGCACCAGGCGCGTGGGAACTTCCTGTCGTGGCTAAGAAATTAGTGGCGTCTGAACGCTTCGATGCCATCATTGCACTGGGTGCTGTGATTCGTGGTAGCACACCGCACTTCGACTTTGTTGCAGGTGAATGTGCCAAAGGTTTAGGCGTGGTTGGCCTAGAATCTGGTCTTCCAGTGATTAATGGTGTATTGACTACGGATAGTATTGAACAAGCGATTGAACGCTCGGGTACAAAAGCAGGTAATAAAGGCGGCGAAGCTGCTCTTACTGCAATTGAAATGGTTAACTTGTTAAAGGCTATTTAACGCTATGTCGCAAACATTGCAAGCAACTTATGCAGCAAAACGTAAAGCACGTCGCTTTGCTGTACAAGGAATTTACGAATGGCAAATGAGCCACAATCCAGTCCATGAGATCGAAGCACGTACACGTGTGGAAAATGCCATGCACAAAGTGGATCTGAGCTATTATCATGAATTGTTAACCCAAGTGGTTGCCAATCATGAAGCATTGGATGCGCTCTTAATCCCTGTGCTTGATCGCGACGTTTCTGCGCTTGACGGCGTTGAACTTGCGACCCTTCGTTTAGGCGCATATGAACTCAAGGAACACCTTGAAATTCCATATCGCGTGGTTTTAGACGAAGCGATCGAGCTTGCTAAACATTTTGGCGGTGCAGACAGCCATAAATACATCAATGGTGTATTAGATCGTTTAGCAACAACTTTACGTGCAGCAGAAAAGCAACAAGCGAACTCACAGTAGTAGATTTGTTGTATGGCTGAGTTTTCGATCATTGATACCTATTTTAATCGTAAGAGTCCTCATTCTGTCGATTTAGGCGTCGGTGACGACTCAGCCTTGCTCACCCCTCCTCCACAGCAACAATTGGTCATTTGTGCCGATACCTTGGTTGCTGGACGTCACTTCCCGCTTGATACCAGCCCACATGCGATTGGCTGGAAATCTGTCGCGGTCAATTTATCTGATATCGCCGCAATGGGTGCGAAACCTCAGAGTATTTTACTGGCCTTGAGCTTACCCCAAATTGATCATGACTGGCTCAAAGGCTTTAGTCAGGGTTTATATGATTGCTGTGATCAATTTGGAGTGAGTTTAATTGGTGGAGACACCACCCAAAGTCCACATCTCACTATTTCCGTGACTGCACTGGGTTGGGTCGATATCGGTCAAGCCGTTACTCGCTCTGCCGCTCAAGTGGGTGATTTGATTTGTGTCAGTGGCACTGTCGGCGATGCTGCTTTTGCCTTGCAACACTTAGGTCACCCTCTCCAGCAACGTTTAGACTACCCCACCCCACGCTGTGAACTGGGTCAAGCACTCAAAGGCTTAGCGCACAGTATGATTGATGTGTCCGATGGCTTAGCACAAGATCTCGGCCATATTTTAAAAGCATCCCATGTAGGCGCGACCCTACAACTTGATCAATTGCCAATCAACACTGCTCTACAAGATGTAACACGAGAACAACAATGGCAATATGCTTTGGCGGGTGGCGATGACTATGAATTATGCTTTACAATAAGCTCGCAGAATTATGAAAAACTTTTGCAACAACAAAACCATAGCAGCATCAGTGTGATTGGAAAAATTGATGCCGAAAGTGGTCTGCGTTTTCAACAAAATGGCTTAGACCATTCCTTGCAATTTACTGGATATCAACACTTTGCATAAGCCCCCTATCCTCTTTCGTCAGATGTCTTGGTATGACCGTTTCATCGTGTTTTGCGGTGTAGGGTTTGGCTCAGGGTTAGCACCCAAAGCACCGGGTACCTTTGGTTCTGCCTTCGCGCTGCTGTTTGTCCCGATTTGGCTTGCAATTGGCTTATCCAACACCATTATTGCCATATTCCTCATGTCTCTCATGGGTATTTATATCTGTGGACATACTGCTAAAGTGATGGGCGTACATGATGATGGGCGTATTGTATGGGATGAGTTTGCTGGCCAGTCCATCACCTTTTTACCTGTTCTATATTTAGGGCAAATGAATTGGCTCTGGCTACTGCTGGGTTTTGTTTTATTTCGTATTTTTGATGTGTGGAAACCTTGGCCAATCCGTGTCATTGACCAAAAAGTCGAGGGTGGTTTTGGCATTATGCTCGACGACCTAATTGCAGGACTATGGGCTGCACTTTGTATTTGGATTTATTTTTATTTCACTGTGGCTTAGGCCATTTTTAGGATTAGAACATGTCAACGACTGTTATTATTCTTGCTGCAGGTAAAGGAACACGTATGCGTTCTTCTTTACCCAAAGTACTACAACCACTTGCAGGACGTCCTTTACTTGGTCATGTCATCGACACTGCAAAAAAATTAAATGCAGCCAATATTATTACAATTTATGGCCACGGCGGTGCACGAGTTCAAGAAACGTTTACTCATGAAAAGATTGAATGGGTAGAACAAGCTGAGCAACTCGGAACAGGTCATGCAGTGCAAATGACACTCCCAGTCCTTCCGCAGGAAGGCAGCTCACTGATTTTATCAGGCGATGTACCTTGCATCTCTCAAAACACGCTACAAAAATTACTCAATGCAACTGCCGAGACAGGCATTGGTCTAGTAACTTTAACTTTAGCCGATGCAACAGGTTATGGGCGTATAGTTCGTGAGAATGGTCAGATTCAGGCGATTGTTGAACATAAGGATGCGACCACAGCGCAGCACCAGATTAAAGAAATTAATACAGGTATTTACTGTGTCAGCAATGCCAAATTGCACGAATGGTTACCTAAACTCAGCAATAACAATGCGCAAGGTGAATATTACCTGACTGATATTGTAGCAATGGCCTTAGCTGATGGGATGCAAGTCGCATCGGTTGAGCCTGAACAAGCCTTCGAAGTTGAAGGAGTGAATGATCGTATTCAGCTCGCCGCATTAGAACGTCAATTTCAAACAGATCAAGCCAAAAAGCTCATGCAGCAGGGTGTCCATCTGATTGACCCAAGTCGCTTTGACCTTCGTGGAAATTTAATCGTTGGGCAAGACGTACGCATCGACATCAATGTGATTATTGAAGGCGAATGTGAATTCGGCGACCATGTAGAAATTGGTGCAGGTTGTATCATCAAAAACACCAAGATCGCAGCAGGTACAAAAGTTCAGCCGTATAGCATCTTTGATAATGCTATGGTTGGTGAAGATGCGCAGATTGGTCCTTTTGCTCGTTTACGTCCAGGTGCAAAATTGGCGGCTGAAGTGCATATTGGTAACTTCGTTGAAGTCAAAAACACCAGCATTGGCTTCGGTTCAAAAGCCAACCACTTTACCTATTTAGGTGATGCTGAAATTGGTGCAGGCTCGAACATTGGTGCTGGGACCATTACCTGTAATTATGATGGTGCAAATAAATTTAAAACCATCATTGGTGATGCTGCATTTATTGGTTCCAACAGCTCATTGGTTGCACCTGTCACGATTGGCAATGGGGCAACCGTCGGCGCAGGTTCAACCATTACCCGTGATGTTGCAGAGAATAGTTTAGCGGTAGAACGCTCTAAGCAAGTTGAAAAAGAAAACTATCAACGTCCACAAAAGATGAAGAAATAAGAGGATTAGATTATGTGCGGTATTGTCGGTGGCGTTGCAGAACGTAGTATTACCAATATTTTAATTGAAGGTTTAAAGCGCCTTGAATATCGCGGCTATGACTCTGCAGGTTTAGCGCTAGTCAATCAAGGCCAAGTTTTACGCGAAAGACGTGTCGGTAAAGTTTCCAATCTAGAAGAAGCCGTTAATCAATCGGGTATTCTAGGTTCTCTGGGTATTGCGCATACACGTTGGGCAACCCATGGTAAACCAACTGAAGATAATGCACATCCGCACATTTCAGGCGATGTTGCTGTAGTCCATAACGGTATTATTGAAAACTATCAAGAGCTTAAAGATGATCTTGAAGCTTTAGGCTATGTATTTACCTCACAGACCGATACCGAAGTGGTCGCTCACTTGGTGAAGGATGCCTTAAAGTCAACTCCAAGCTTGCTGGAAGCTGTGCAACAAGTCGTGCCTCAGCTTAAAGGGGCTTATGCACTGGGTATCGTACATACAGACCATCCAGATGAACTGATTACCGTGCGTGAAGGCTCACCTTTGGTCATTGGGGTCGGTATTGGCGAAAACTTTATCAGTTCAGATCAATTGGCTTTACTGCCTATTACCAATCGTTTTATTTACCTTGAAGAAGGTGATATTGCTCGTTTAACCCGCAATAGCATTGAGGTTTTTGTCGCTGGTCAACTGGTCGAGCGCCCAATCAAAGAATTAGATGCTGCCGTCAGTAATGCATCTAAAGGTGAATATAAGCACTACATGCTCAAAGAAATTTATGAGCAACCTGAAGCAATTCAACAAACCATTTCTCAAGCCCTTGATGGCAATGCACTGCGTGAAGACTTTCTTGCCAAAGCAGTCGCTGATTTCCAAAAAATTCAGCAAATCCAAATTATTGCCTGCGGGACCAGCTACCATGCAGGGATGATTGCCAAATATTGGTTTGAACAACTGATTGATCTACCGTGCCAAGTAGAAATTGCGAGCGAATTCCGCTATCGCAGTCCTGTCATTGTCAACCATACGCTTTATGTCTGCATTTCACAGTCTGGTGAAACCGCTGATACTTTAGCCGCACTGCGTGATACCCAGAAGCGTGCTGCAGCAAAAGGTACTGACATCACCACCATGACCATTTGTAATGTCGCAACATCGTCTATGGTGCGTGAGACTAATCATAACTTGCTTACACTGGCAGGTCCTGAGATTGGTGTAGCATCAACCAAGGCTTTTACCACACAGCTTGCAGCACTCATGTTATTGGTCCTAAAAATCGGTACGATCAAAAATAGTATTTCCGTGCAGCATGTGGCTGAGATTACGGCTGAACTTTGGCATACCCCTAAAGTGATTTTAGATACCTTACGTAATGACCCTGAAATTTTACGTTTATCTGAACTTTTCGTAGAGAAGCAGCACTGCTTATTCTTAGGTCGTGGCACGAATTTCCCGATCGCACTCGAAGGGGCGTTGAAACTCAAAGAGATTTCATATATCCATGCTGAAGGCTATGCCGCAGGTGAACTTAAACATGGTCCGCTCGCTTTAGTCGACAATGACATGCCTGTGGTAATTCTCGCACCGAAAGATGACATGCTCGATAAACTCAAATCGAATATGGAAGAGGTTCAAGCCCGTGGTGGTGAACTCTTTGTCTTTGCCGATGAAAATAGCGGCATTAAAGCCAAAGACCGTCAGCATGTGGTTTATGTACCAAGCATTAGCCCAATACTGGCGCCAATTGTTTATAGCGTGCCTGTACAACTGCTGTCTTATCATGTTGCAGTCCTTCGCGGTACAGATGTCGACCAACCTCGAAACCTCGCTAAATCGGTCACTGTAGAATAATTATTTAAATAAAGGCTGGGTATCTGTTTTTGAGTAATAAAGTTACATACTAGGTAATAAACAATAATACTTGGTAATAAAGTTTCATACCAATTTTCAGAAAAAGAAAATATATTTATTATTTTCAGTATCTTGAAATATTGGTATGAAACTTTTTTATTTTAATAGAATTATAATTGGATTATTTTTTGACCATAGTATGATACTTTAATAAATATCATTTAAATTTAATATCAACAAAATAAAACACTTACATATAACACAGTATGGTACTTTATTGCTTTTATATAATAATAAAATAAGATAATAAAAAATTTGGGCGGTGTTTCAAAAAGTATGCTGAAAAAAACAATATGGCTTTTGATAAAATAGAGGTATGAAAATAACGCTACAAATCAAATGTCCTACCTGTCTAAGTAACAATATAAAGAGAAATGGCATCAAAGTAGATGGGAAACAAAACCATCAGTGCAAAGATTGCAAACGTCAGTTTATTGGTGATCATGCATTAAGCTATCAAGGGTGTAACTCAGGTATTACCGGCAAGATATTACATTTAATGGTCAGAGGAAGCGGTGTAAGAGATATTGCTGAAGTCGAGCGTATCAGCATTGGCAAGGTATTACGAACCTTAAGTGAATCGATCTATCAGATTCAGCCTAAACAAAGCCACTACGAATGTCTTGAAGTCGATGAACTTTGGACTTTTGTAGGGAATAAGCAAAATAAACAATGGCTTATTTATGCCTACCATCGAGAATCTGGAGAAATTATTGCTTATGTTTGGGGTAAGCGGGATTTAGCAACGGTTCAACGTCTTAAAGCTAGACTTAAAAAGCTTGGGGTTCAATATGCTCGAATTGCGAGTGATCACTGGGATAGTTTTATCACAGCATTTCAATGTTGCAAGCAAGTGATCGGTAAGTTTTTTACCGTCGGTATTGAAGGTAACAATTGTAGAATTCGTCATCGAATTAGGCGTGGATTTAGGAGAAGTTGCAACTTTTCTAAAAAGCTCGAAAATCATTTTAAAGCCTTTGATTTGACTTTCTTTTACCTTAATAACGGATTTGTTTAACGCCAGCATACTTTTTGAAACACCACCGGATTTTAATCAATCCTGAAATCAGAAGAAGCTATGAAAGCATTGCTACTCATTTTTTTAATGAAAAAATACAAGGCAAAAATAAAGAATGGTGGTATTTCAATTTCGATCCCCCTTCTTTAGAAAATGTAGAAATAACTGTTAAAGCCTATTATTCTAAAAAATTGGATCAAATTTATATCAATGAAATTGTAGAGATTAAAGGATTAGAATCGAACTTACCAAAGCGGATTGATTTTTCTAGTCCGCGATTTACTCAAAATAAAAGCACGTCGTCTACAGGAAAATCTGGCACTTACTCAAACCTACAAGAGCCCGAATCTCCAGAAATTGATGATAGTCAAGAAGCTAATAGTGATCGTAAAATCCTTACTTTGCCTAGCTCTCCTGTATTGCTCAGCTTTTCCGATCCAGTTCTCACCCGTAAAATTTATAATAAAAAAAGAGCCAAGAACACATCCTTGCCTTCGCAGGAAGAGGAAATCCAAGACTATGATGCTGTAGGGACCGATGAAGCGACTAGAGTTGGAACAATTGGTCGTGGTGAATTTGAGGGTTTAGAAGATGAGAGTAATAATTTAGATTTGCTTATGGATCGTTTTGAAGCCTTCAGATTCATGATAGAAAGGTTTATTGAGCAAAATAATATTAAGGCGGCAACCTCAAAAATCTATAAACTTCCTAGATTGCAGCGATCTAAACTCCACATGACTTTGGATGGAAATAAGCGCTCTCTAATGATTTATAGGTTGGATAAGCTATTCGATCACAATTTCATAATCTTTGAAATTGATGTCACAGATAATGTGAAAAAACTTTCAACCCTAGTTCTCTGCTTAAAGGATATGAAAGAATTTGATGAGACATCAATTGAAACAATGATGAAAAAAATTATGCAGCGTTCACTCAGATGGCCGACCTTAAAATATTTTGCAGACTATGGTTTGGCAAAAACCTTACATCATCCTAAAAATCTAAATGAACTTAATGAATCAAGTCATGAGTTCGAACTATGGGTTGAACGATTCGATAAAATAATAAAGGGATTACTTCAGAAATTAGAAAAGAATGAGAAAGTGTAAGGATTACCATTAGAGAATTATATTGCTGAAGAAGCCTTCAATAGTAGGTTTGTGCAGCAAAGCCCTGGAGATGAAAAAAGAATATTTCTATCTTGGCGATCAAAGCTGACGAGCAAGCCGAATTATTACTAGGGCTTGTTGAGAATTAACAAAGGCTACTGATTAATTTATAATAGTACTATGGATAGATACATACTTACTGATGCCCAATGGGCAAAAATGGAACCTTTTTGCCTAGGTAAAGTGACCGATCGAGGTCGTAGTGGAAAAGATAATCGATTATTTTTAGAAGCAGTCCTATGGATTGCCCGTACAGGCAGTCCATGGCGTGATCTACCTGCTCATTTTGGTAAATGGAATACCGTCTTTAAAAGATACCGTGATTGGGTGAAAGCTGGTGTATTTGAAACTATTTTTGCATCTGTAAATGAAGATGTTGATTTGGAATACGCCATGATTGATGGAACGATTGTTAAAGTTCATCGACATGGCCAAGGTGCAAAAGGGGGACTTTCAAACAGTCTATAGGTAAATCTCGAGGTGGAATGACCTGTAAAATTCTTGCCTTAGTGCATAGTCTAGGCAACCTCATTAAGTTTCGATTAATGCCTGGTCAATATCACGATTTAGTAGAAACCAAACCTTTAATTGAGGATGTTGATTTTCAAGCATTACTAGCGGATAAAGCATTTGATGCAGATTGGCTCATCCAAGAACTCAATGAACGTAAAGTGAAAGTGGTGATCCCACCCAAATCTAATCGAAAAGTAATGAGAGCCTTTGATACGATTATGTATAAATGGCGTCATCTCATTGAAAACTATTTCTGTAAGTTAAAAGAATTTAAACGTATAGCGATGCGTAGTTGTAAAACAGATACGAGTTTTGAAGCCATGATTCAATTGTGCGCGAGTTTAATTAACTCTCGGTAATTCTCAACAGACCCTAGAAAAAGAATTAACTCAATTCAATAAAGTAATTCTTGCTCAGTCTCTCAGTTGGCTTAAAAAGTTTCTATCTCAAGTGAGAGGTATTACGATGTTTACCACAGCCAATAATTGGTCAAAAAAGGAATAGACGGAAAAATTTAATTATTATACTGACTGGGCTCAACGTATTTTAGAAAAGGGAAAATCAATGATACAAACTAAATACATCGTTACATATTGAATAGACAAAAATGAGTTAATTTTACTCAATTTTCTTTATAATCTTTTAGCATAATCAATGTTTTAGTCATTCGCTTATTATACATTTTCATTTAAAATTCGTACTATTTACAACGTAACAAAACTAGAAACTCACTTTCTTTCGAGGCAAAATATGTTAAAACATTCTCTTAAACTTACAGCGCTTGCGGCTGCAACTTCTTTACTTCTGAGTGCGTGTGGGGGAAGCAGTAGTGGTGGTGGTTCTAATTCACCGGCACCGACGATCAAAGGTCTTGCAGTTGATGGACCTCTAGCAGGCGCAACAGTTACTTTTGTAGACTGTAATAATGCTCAAGTAGAAACTGATAACGAGGGTAACTTCACTTTCCCACAAGACTGTACATCAAGTGAATTAACCGTAACTGGCGGTATTGACACAGCGACTGATTTACCCTTTACTGGCGAAATTAAAGCGCCACAACGTGCTCCAAATGAACAAAATCTGATTGTAGTTTCACCAATTACTACACTCATTCAGGCAAGTATTGATGCAGGTGCTAGCCCTGCTGAAGCAACTCAGCAAATTGCTGCCGCTTTGAATTTATCAGGCGTAGATTTATTATCCGTTGATCCGATGAAGAATCAGGAAGTCTATGCCAAAACAGTTGCAGTACAGCAAATGGTCGAACAGATTCAAGCAGTTGTTGCTTCTCTAGGCGGTAGCACTACTCAAGCAGAGTTAAATAGAGCAGCATTTACTGCATTACAAGAAGCACTTTCCGATTCAGACGAAGACTTGACTAGCACAGCTACAATCACAGCTGCAATTTCTGCAACTGTAGAAGCCGTAAAAGATGATTTGTCATTAGATATTCAAAACAATTTAGCAAATGTACAGACTAACTTGGCAGCTTTAAGTGCGGAGGTTATTTCAAGTAATGTTCAATCTGTAGAAATAGCGATTCTAGATGTACCTGCTGAGACCTTCAATGCAGGTACCGAAAGTATTAAAAATGAAACTCAAGCTGCAGTTACTGAAGCGAAAGAGTCTGTTGCTGCAGAAAAAATTGTCACTATCTTGGCACCTGTCCTTACTCAAGCACCGACTCAAGTTGAAGAATCATTGAAGGCAATCAGTACAGCAGTTGCTAATCCAAGTGCTCCAACATCTAATGAAGACATTGCGAGTGCAATTACGCAGATTCAAACTAACGTTCCAACAGTTATTCTTCCACCTACAACAACTGAAGCTGTTCAAAACGCCAATGAGTTCTATGCAGACTATTTAGAATTAAATGGCTTTAATGTACAAGGTGATGACCAAACGATTACAGTACTCAATGGTTCACTCACCAACCCGATTCAAGTACAAAGTTTAAATAACCTTTTGGTGGGTATTACTTCTAACGGTACATATGCAACAACGGCTAACCCAATTGTTGCTGCTGCGGCATTACACATTAGCACTGGCACTAAAACATTAACGATCTCTGCAAATCAGTTAAATCTTAACTTTACTGGAGGTACATTAACTGCAGCTAGCATTCCAGCAGGCACAGTGATTAAGGTTGATTCCACAATCAATAGCCTAAAAACCACTTTCACTGTAAATGCTGCGCAAAATGTACTGAATAACGGTAAAATTGCACTCAATACAACCACCTTAGGTTCATTATCAGCATCTTTAGCAACTCAGCTCAACAGCTTTAGCTTAAAAGGTGATACTGTCACTGTAACTGCAGTTATCAAAGCCTCACCAGTGATCGCTATTAATAATGGTAAGCCTGCTCTTGCATCTAAATACACTTTAGGTACAACTGATGGATCAGGTGTATCTGCTAAATTTAAAGTAACCCAATAAGCAAGAAAAATGAGCTGCTGAGAAGCAGCTCTTTTTTATCATCTGGAAAAAACATGAAAAAAATATCCACTATTCTGGGATTATTTTTAGGCAGTGCCTCTGTAAGCTATGCTGCCCCAAATGACCTGTATCTAAGTGCGAAAAACTTCAATTCACCTCATAATTCTGCTCTTGATCTCGATCTTGCCATCGATGCTGTGAATGACAGAATTGATATCTTTGATATGCGTGAAAGTGAAGGCATTAGCGATAAATCAGCGGGTGATTATCAGGGTTTTCATCTATCTGGCCAATATGAGCTCAATCCTCAATGGTCCATTGAAGGAACTTACTGGCACCGTGAAATTGAATACAGTCAGGATACGAATGAAATTGAGAGTGCGTTATTGGCTGTTCGCTATAGCCCAGCACTCCCATTGAAAAAGAATGATGCTCTCAGTTTCCGTGCTAGCGTCTGGGGTAACACGGCTGATACGCTATCGAAATCCACCCCGACACAGGTCAATCAGCAAGTATTTAATCAAGTTCAGGTGCATAATCCGGAAGACTTACAGCTACAACTTGATGCCATCTTCTCGCGTAAACTGGATCCGATGAATCAGCTGAATGCTTTTGCCAGTGTGGGTTATAGTAAAGTTAAAGTCAGTAATATTGATATCCAGGCCACACTCGCAGGCTGTTTAATGGATATTTCAGTTAATGGTAATAATCAATATTCAGGCCAGTTAGCTGCTCCTTGTTCCAATGAAAATATTACGGTCAATGATTTGTATAAACAGGGCAATGCCAATGAATTTGGTTTTGATATCGAGAAAGACCTAAGTTACGATGCCTATTATGCCAATCTCGGGGGTTCATGGAACTGGCGCTATCGTCAGTTCGAAAGCCAGCTGGCTTATCAATACCAGCGCTTGTGGCGTAACGATATCGATGATCGTGTGAGTAATTTTGGCAACTCCCCGATCAAGGATAATCATACTTTGGGTGCCAAATTCAGCTATGACTTTAGCCCGCACGTAACCGGGTTTATCGAAGGTCAGGTGTTCCAGCGCAATTTTGTTGGTGATATTCCCTTCCTCTATAATGGTGTTACCGCTTCACGTTTAGACAAACGTTATGGTTTAGCCTCAGTGGGGATCACCCTACACAGTTTCTAAACTGCCTTTAGTGATAGGGTTATAGCCAGCCTGATTTTAAACCCAAAAGCCTCTGTAATTTTTTTATGGGGGTTTTTGTTTTTTAATCTTGCCACATTATCTTTATACTATTTCAATAACTTAAAATTTACCTTATTTGAGGAATTCCGAGAGATCATATGAATAAACTGACCTGTTTCAAAGCCTATGATATTCGTGGCAAACTCGGCACTGAACTGAATGAAGAGATTGCCTATAAAATTGGTCGTGCTTACGGACAGATCTACCAACCGAAAACCGTGGTGATTGGCTGTGACATCCGCCTCAGCAGTGAAGCCTTAAAGCAGGCCACGATCCGCGGCTTAAATGATGCCGGTGTCAATGTACTCGACTTAGGTATGACCGGAACTGAAGAAATCTATTTCGCGGCTTTCCACTTGGATGTCCAGGGTGGTATTGAAGTTACTGCCAGCCATAATCCGATGGATTATAATGGCATGAAACTGGTGCGTGAAAATTCCCGCCCGATCAGTGCAGATACCGGTCTGAAAGACATTCAGGCCTTGGCAGAATCGGGTCAGTTCATTGAAGTTAGCCAAAAAGGTCATACGGAAAAATATAATATCCTGCCAGAATTTATCGATCACCTGATGACCTATATCGATCCGGCAAAAATCCGCCCAATGAAACTGGTGATGAATGCTGGTAATGGGGCCGCAGGTCATGTGGTGGATGCGCTTGAACACAAGTTTCAACAGCTACAGATCCCGGTTGAATTTGTCAAAATTCACAATGAGGCCGATGGTAACTTCCCAAATGGGATCCCGAATCCAATTCTGGTTGAAAATCGTGATAGCACCCGTAATGCTGTCATTCAGTATAGTGCGGATATGGGCATTGCCTGGGATGGCGACTTTGACCGCTGCTTCCTGTTCGATGAAAAAGGGCAGTTCATTGAAGGCTATTATATTGTCGGCCTTCTGGCGCAGGCATTCCTACTGAAGCAGCCTGGTGAAAAAATTGTCCATGACCCGCGTCTGGTCTGGAATACGCTGGATGTGGTGGAGCAGTATCAGGGAATTACCGTCCAATCAAAATCAGGGCATGCCTTCATTAAAGATGTCATGCGTGAACATAATGCGGCTTATGGCGGGGAAATGAGTGCCCATCACTATTTCCGTGATTTTGCTTACTGTGATAGCGGCATGATTCCATGGTTATTGGCTATGGCGGTACTGTCTGAAACAGGAAAATCCTTATCTTCTCTTGTGGAAGAAATGATCGCCAAGTTCCCATGTTCAGGTGAAATTAATTTTAAAGTGGCCGATACCCAAGCAACCATCCAAAAACTTTTCGATCATTATGCCGATCAAAAACCAGACATTGACCAGACGGATGGAGTCAGTTTGGATTTTGGTGCATGGCGTTTTAATGTGCGTGCATCCAATACTGAACCTTTACTGCGTTTGAATATTGAAAGCCGTCGTGACCAGAATCCACGACCAATGCAGGACTATGTGGATGAGCTGACAAAGCTGATCCAGGGCGAAGCTTAAATACTCAAAAAAAACTTGAAACCAGTGCCCTTTAAACCAGAGAAAAGACTCCAGTTTTTAGGGTACTGTTCCGGCCTGAAATTCTTATAGAAAATGTTTTTCGAGTATATCCACTGTGATATCTGTATTCATTTTCCGCGCAAACAGCATGCCTGACTGCTTCATTTTATCAAAATCAGATTCATCTAAAGTTCTGGGATAATCTGGCCCGGAATCCCAGTCAATATATCTTAGTCCTGTTTCACAATCCTTTATTCTATGCTGGGTACGATAGATGCGTTGCTGAAAATGGGAATTATATAGTCAAATCATTATAAAACCAATACAATGGTGCAATGAGTTATTCAGAACATTTTAGACGTAAAATTTTAGCTAAGCTTGAGGAAGGTTATTCTATTCGAGAGGTAGCTGCACAATTTGAAATTAATAAAAATACCATTGTTGAATGGAAGAAACGTATAGAGATTAAAAAAACTCGTGTACGTAAACCTTCTAAAATTAACGATGATGCTTTACGTGAAGATGTTGAAAAGTATCCTGATGCTTATCAATATGAACGCGCTGCACGTTTTAATTGTGGTGTTTCATCTATTAGTGCTGCATTAAAGCGCTTAAATATTACAGTTAAAAAAAGACGTTAAGCCATCCTAAAGCAGATACGAAGCTTAGGGATAAATTTATTCAGCAAGTGAATGAATTAGAAAAAAACCACCCGATTATTTATCTGGATGAAAGTGGTTTTAAGTCACATGATTACAGACCTCATGGCTACTCACGAAAAGGAGTACCCTGTCTAGGGCAATATAATTGGCAAGGCTCTAGACTAGCAGATTTACATTTAATTTTACCTAATGAGGTTCCACAACTCTGTTGCTAACTCATTAGGCTCCCTCATCCAACGCCATTCTGTTTCTTTAAGATGATAATCAAAGTACTCTTTTGATATACCGTTGAACTTTGCTAGCCTTCTTTTACAAAAGCTCCAGAATGATTCTATTCCATTTATATGACATTGTCCTCTGGCAAATTCATTCGCTCCATGATTTACTCTAAAATGCTTTGAGTAACCAACATCTACCAAACCATTGTATCCACGCCAACCATCACTATAAATTACACTTTCAAGTGCAACTTTACCTAAGATAACTTGTTGTAATGTAGTCTTTTTACAATCAGGGACTATTTCTGTATAAACTCGACCATTCCTTTCAAATATTCCAAATACAGGTTGTTTTAAAGTACCTCGACCTCGCTTCAACTTCCCATGAAAACCACGTTGTCTTTTTGCTCCAAAATAGCTCTCATCAATTTCAATAGAACCTACAAACTTTGCTCTTAAATCTGTTTGATGATCGTAGATTGCTTCTCTAAAAAGCATGTACCAATAAGTTGATGGTATTACAGTTCAAGTTAAGCAATAAGGCCGTTTTAGAAGCAGGAATATCAATGCAAAAGCACTGAATAATTTTTTTAATCTTATAGTGACTTAATTTACTGTTTTCTATCATGATTCTAGACTAACATATCTATTCTGATAGTCTAGAGCCTAACATAACCTCGATTTGGCTATAGCTGCCCCATCGTACATCTGTCCGGTCTGCTAAAAAATATACCTGATCATGCTGTCCGAATTGAGTATGAAATGGGCAAGGTCGGCTTTCTGATCGACATGAATGAGAATAATACTATGAGGACTTTTCAGCAGCTCATTCACCAGAAAAACCAGTGAATGGGTAAGTTGATGACAAATGACCCCATAAATAAAATTCATATCTATGATCCATATCCTTTAGGATTCTGCTTCTGCCATTTCCAGCTATCGGCGAGCATATCCTCCAAGCCATATTTAGCTGCCCAGCCTAGTTCCTTTACAGCGCGTGTATTGTCTGAAAAACAGGTCGCCACATCGCCTTCACGACGTGGTACAAACTCAAATGGAATAGCAACCCCATTCACCTGCTCAAAGGTATTCTTGACTTGCAGGACTGAAATGCCATTGCCAGTACCAATATTCCAGGCCCGGCAACCTTGGGAGGCCAGACGGTTATTCAAGGCACATAAATGTGCATTGGCTAGATCCACCACATGAATATAGTCCCGCACTCCGGTACCATCGACCGTATCGTAATCATGACCAAAAATAGATAGTTTTTCACGACGTCCCACAGCCACCTGAGTCACATAAGGCATCAAGTTGTTGGGAATCCCTTGTGGATCTTCCCCAATCTGGCCACTTTTATGCGCACCGACCGGATTAAAATAACGCAATAATGCAATCGACCAGCGTTCATCAGACACAGCCAGCTTTTCCAGTAGCTGCTCTACGACCAGTTTGGTATAGCCATAGTTATTGGTCGGCATTCCGGTAGGCATCTCTTCATTTAAAGGTGAAGTATTATTTTCACCATAAACAGTAGCCGAAGAGCTGAAGACCAATTTGAATACCTGTGCGCGCTGCATCGCCTGCACCAGACTGAGGGAGCCAGCAATATTATTGTCAAAATAGGCCAAAGGAATCTGCTGGCTTTCTCCCACCGCTTTCAGCCCGGCAAAATGAATCACCGCATCAATCGAATTTTCTTGAAAGACCTGATCCAGTAACTGGCTATCGCGGATATCGCCTTCGACAAAGCTCAGGCTTTTCTGGGTCAGCTGCTGCACACGATTTAAAGATTCAGCCGAGCTATTGCACAGATTATCCAGCACGATGACTTCATGTCCGGCATTCAGCAATTCTACACAGGTATGTGAACCAATATAGCCTGCCCCGCCTGTGACCAGAATTTTCGCCATTTTACTTTCCTAATAGAACTTTAATTAAACCTTGGGTTGAACTATCCAGACCCTGCAGATCGGTCTGTTCGCCATTCAGGATTGGCAATAGCTGGTTGGCAATTTCCTTGCCTTTTTCCACGCCCCACTGGTCGAACGGGTTGATATTCCACAGCACAGACTGGACAAATACCTTATGCTCATAGAGTGCAATAAGCATACCTAAACTGTATGGATTGAGCTCTTGTAGCAACAGTGTACTGCTTGGCTGATTGCCTTCATACTGCTTATAGGCCAGCAAGCTCGCCAATTCAGTTTGATCCAGCGCTTCATTACCAAAAGCCAGTAAACGAGATTGCGCCAGACAGTTGGACAGGGCCAAATGATGCTGTTCCACCAGCGCCTCGGCACTGTCTGCATATGTATATTGCTGGCTGTTATAGCGCTTTACCGGTGCAATAAAGTCACAGCTGACCGACTGGGTACCCTGATGCAAGAGCTGGTAGAAGGCATGCTGGGCATTCGGCCCCACTTCGCCCCAGATGATCGGACAGGTATCTAGCTGGACTTTCTCGCCATTGCGCTGGATCGACTTGCCGTTGGATTCCATTTCCAGCTGTTGCAAGTAGGAAGCAAAATATTTCAGCCGGCCATCATAAGGCAGAATTGCATGGGTCTGAATATCCAGAAAATTGGTATTCCAGGCTCCCAACAATCCCATCAATACCGGAATATTGCGTTCAAAAGGCTGGTACTGAAAATGCTGGTCAACGGCATAGGCGCCAGCCAGCAACTGCTTGAAGCCTTCAATCCCGATACTCAAGGCAATTGGCAGTCCGATACAGGACCAAAGTGAATAACGCCCGCCAACCCAGTCCCAGAGCAGCAACTGGTTTTCCGGTGCAATTCCCCATATGGTCATTTTTTGCGCTTTGGTCGATACCCCAATAAAATGATGCTTAAGAATATAAGGATGTTGACCTAAGGCCTTTTCCAGCCACAAGCGTACCGTCTGGGCATTGGTCAGGGTATCAATGGTGCCGAAGGATTTGGAGGAAATAATAAACAGTGTCGTTTCCGGACGCAGCTGATGCAACAGCTCGGACAGCTGACTGCCATCCATGGTCGAAACAAAATGTACGTTGAGTCGCTGGGCAGACTGGTATTTAAAATCAGATAAAGCATGTGTGACCATCAAGGGGCCAAGGTCTGATCCCCCTACCCCGATATTGACCACATCCTGAATCACTTCACCTGTGGCACCGCGACGCTGCCCGGCATGAATTTGTTCCACTAGCGCATACATCCGTTCCAGCTGGGCATGCACATCAGCTGCCAGATCAGCATGCTGTTGATCCTGTTTGGGCAAGCGCAGTGCCCAGTGCATAGCAGCACGCTGCTCGGTATAGTTAATTTCCTGATTAGAAAATAGGGAGCTAATCCAGGATCTTAGGTTCTGTGCATCAGCCCATTCAATCAGTCCTTGCAGCACATGTTTATTGATTCTATGTTTGCTATAGTCAAAGAGCAGCTGCTCAAACTGAATGGAATACTGGTTAAAGCGCTCCGGGTCCGCAGCAAACAGTTCCCGTAGATGCTCCGATTGCAGTTGTTCTTTGTTCGAGGCGAGTTTCTGACACACAGTTTCAGTATCGAGATTTGGATTAATCTGGCTCAACATTAACGTCCCACCCCAATATAATTAAAACCACGTGTCTTGATATAAGTCGGATCATACAGATTACGTCCGTCCAGAATCAGGGGATGCTGCATCAGCTTGATTAAATATGGATAATCAGGACTGCCATACTGTTTCCAGGCCGTGATCAGACACAAGGCATGCGCGCCTTCCACCGCCTGATACTGGTCTGTACACAGGATCAAATCTTGCCGTTGTCCATAGACTTTTTCAACATTCGCCATTGCCTGAGGATCATGCAGTTTAACCATCACCCCTTGCGCCCATAAGGCGGTCAGCATGGCATGTACCGGAGACTGCTGGATACTCGGGGTGTTTTCTTTAAAGGCTGCACCCCAGATCGCAATGACCTTGCCTTTTAAGTCCCCGCGGAAATAGTTCCAAAGTTTACGGAACAGCAATTCCTTTTGTTGTTCGTTAATGTCCCAGACCTGTTCCAGCAGCTGGTTTTTTACCCCTGAATCTGCCACAGCATGCGTGAGAGTACGGATATCATGGGAGAAATTCTCTCCACCAAAACCGACACCGGGAAACAAATAGGCGGAACCAATCCGGTTATCTGCAGCCATACCTTGGCGTACCTGCTCGATATCGATGCCGAGTTTTTCTGCCACACTGGCCAGATCGTTCATATAACTGATTCGAGTGGCCAGCATGCCGGAAATACTCAGTTTGGTAAATTCGGCATCCAGAACCGGCATAAACAGATACTGCTGCGCGCGTGGAAAAAGAGGACGTAAGAGTTCTTTGATTTTTGGCTGTATATCTGCATGATCACAGCCCACAATCAGCTGGTTGGCCTGAACAAAACTCCGCAATGCATTGCCTTCCTGAATAATATCCGGCAGATAGATCCAGTCGTCATTTGGTAACAGTTGCTGAAAGCGCTGCGTGCCATGCAAGCCAAAGGTCGAGGCATTAATCATTAGTTTGGGATGGGCAAAACAGGCATGCCGGATGGCCTCTAGCATCTGGAACGCCTGCGGTTCTTCAGTCGCATTAAAACTGAAGAAAAACACATCCTGATTGAAATCCAGATGCTGAAAATCACAGCAGTTTAAAAAACCAGATTTTTCCTGTTTTTGCAGTAACTGTTGTAGAGATTCATCCTGGAAATAGCTCCGAGCAGACTCCTCTGTACTAAAGCTATTACACCAGACCACCTGATGACCGCATTCAGATAACAGGGCCGACATCACCCCAGAAAATAAGGTTTTTCCTAAAACTGCGACTTTCATAATATTCCTTTCTTATTATTTTTTGATTATAAAGCAAGTTCCTGAATCAAGGCTTTAAACTCGGCACCAAGTTTAGGATGATCAACACCATAATGTAAAACTGCTTTTAAATAACCGAGCTTGCTGCCACAGTCAAAGGTCTGGCCTTTCATGCGATAGGCTTCCACAGCTTCGGTTTGCTGCAACATGGCAATGGCATCGGTGAGCTGGATTTCATTACCGGCGCCAAGTGGTGTCTTTTCCAGCAACTGCATGATTTTGGCAGGCAGAATATAACGACCTACCACAGACAGATTCGAAGGTGCAGTGCCGACTGCCGGTTTCTCGACAATGCCTTGCATCACAATGCTGTTACCCTCTAAAGGTGATTCCGCCACATCAACAATGCCGTACTGATCGACCATGGCATCATGCACCGCTTCCACCATGATTTGTGAGGCTTTGGATGCGTTAAAACGCTGAATCATACGTGCCAGGTCATTTTCCGGATCCTGATCCTTGACCAGCACATCCGGCAATAACACCGCAAAATCATCCTCGCCAATCACCGCTTTGGCACACAGTACCGCATGCCCCAGACCTAAAGGCTGTGGCTGACGTACACTAATCACGCTGACACCGGCAGGCAGAATTTCAGTAATTTCTTTCAGCAAGTCAATTTTGTTTTTTTGTGCAAGGGTGGTTTCCAGCTCAAAGTTACGATCAAAATAATTTTCAATGGATGCCTTAGAAGAATGGGTCACCAGAATAATCTGCTCAATCCCGGCAGCGACTGCTTCACGCACCACATATTCAATCGCCGGGCGATCCACCACGGTGACCATTTCTTTGGGAATGGCTTTACTGGCCGGTAAAAAACGAGTGCCCAGACCAGCCACAGGGAGAATTGCTTTTTTGATCATATTAAATCACACCATTATTGTTTCAAATTTAGCACACTGCATGATATTAAGGCTCTCTCAATAAAGCCATTATCATAATACAACATAAGCTTAAACTATTTAGTATGCAGCTTTATGAATAAACCCATGAAAAATTGTGAGAAAAATAATTCTTAAGTCCAACCAAAGACTCCATTTACGAATATATTCCAAATCACATTCAATCCGTTTTTCCATTTTATTTAAAGTATCCGTTTCACCGCGCCAGCCTTTAATTTGGGCTAAACCAGTAATACCTGGTTTGACTTTATGTCGGAGCATATAGCCTGAAATCAATGGTCGATATTCTTCATTATGTGCGATTGCATGCGGTCTAGGTCCGACAACAGACATATTGCCAATCATCACATTAAAAAACTGCGGCAATTCGTCTAAAGATGTTCTACGCAGAAAACGACCCACCGAGGTTACACGAGGATCATTTTTGACCGCTTGTTTAACTTCCGCCCCATTTTCCATCACCGCCATTGTTCTGAACTTATACACCAAAATAGGCTTTCCATTTAAACCATAACGTAATTGTTTAAAGAATACAGGACCTTTGGAGTTCAGTTTAATGGCGACAGCGATAACAAGTAAAATAGGAGCGATGAGCACTAAAATAATAGATGCGACACAAATATCTTCAACTCGTTTTAAAAAGTTGTTGATACCATGAATCCTAGAGTCAAATAACGGAATGATGGGCGTACCATTGATCTCCTCAATTCGAGTGTATAATAAATTAATATCAAAAAAGTCGGGTACAACAACGGTAGAACATGTGGTATCTGCTAAAATATTTAATAAATCATCAACTTGCTGCAAGTTATCTTTATCCATTACGATATAGACTTTTTGGATATCACTTTTTCTAATTTTATTTTTAATATCTATTGTATTACCATTGAATACTGTTGTGTCATATGCCGTTTTAAATGAGTATAAACCTACAGGACTATAACCTGTCCATTTTGAAGCCGTTAAATCATCGAATAATTTTTTGGCCTTAAATGAGTCACCTATGACTATAAGCTTCTTGCTTATACTAAATAACTGAAAAAACAAAGAATAAGCAAGTCGAATAAAAATTCGAAACATCGACATTAAAATAACAAGGCTAACAAAAAACTGTATTACCAAGCTCCAAGTTAAATTAATAAAGAATAGTGCAATACATGCCACTAGAATCACACTTAAAGCCGTATTTTTTAAACAAGAAATAAGCTCATACTTAAGCTCTATCCCACGCCAGGATCGATAAAAGTCTGTTAAACCAGCAATTAACTGGAATATACAAATCATCCCCAACAATGTGTGAAGTGTATAGTTATTGAGCGCAATGTTATTGAAAATACAAACAATAGATAAAGCAAGATAAATTGCAATTACATCACAAAATCTTTGGAAAATTGAGACATAAGATGCATGTAATCTGGAAGCCATCTTCGACCTTTTTTAAGTTATAAAGATAGATTTTCAAAGTAAAACTTAATCGTATTATTTTAAAGTGGGCCAACCTGGACGGATTAAATATCCAGCAAAAATTACTAAGAGGCCACCCTTAAAATAGTGCCAATTATTACACAAAATTTACTTTTTTATTTCAAAATAAATTTTTAATTTTTAACATAAAAATAATGATTTTTTTGACTTGAGGCCGGGAAATTAAGCTATTGAATAAATTTATTATACTATTTAAATCACATACAATACCAACCTAAGTTTAAAAAAGTAATTCGAGATCTCACATGATTCCTATAATTTTATCCGGTGGTTCAGGCACCCGACTTTGGCCTCTTTCGCGCTCTAGCTATCCCAAGCAGTTTTTACCGATCACGCAAGAACAAACTTTATTTCAACTGACCTTAGAACGCGTTTCGAATCTAAATCAGTCCTTGGTCAATTTTCAAAATCCAATCATTGTTACCAATGAAAATCATCGCTTTATTGTCGCGGAACAACTTAGACAACAAAAAGTCACTGCTAAAATTTTACTAGAACCTGTTGCTAAAAATACGGCTCCGGCCATAGCCGCTGCTGCAGAATTGGCTCTTTCTTATGGTGAAGATCCTGTTTTGCTTATCTTGGCTGCCGATCACGTGATTCAACAGCAAGAGGCTTTTAACCAATCCATTGAAATCGGTCTGGCAGCAGCAGAAGCCGGGCAACTGGTCACCTTTGGTGTAGTTCCTAGCTCACCAGAAACAGGTTATGGATATATCAAAGCAGCAGGCATGGTTCAAAAGGATCAAGCCATTCAAGCTTATCCGGTGGAAAAATTTGTTGAAAAACCAGATGTAAAAACGGCTCAAAGCTATTTAGATGCAGGATCGTATCTATGGAATAGTGGCATGTTTATGTTTAAAGCTTCTGTCTATTTACAAGAACTGGAAAAATATAACCCTGCTATTGTTAAAAGTGCCAAAGATTCGGTCAGTAACAGTAAAAACGACCTCGATTTTGTACGTTTAGATAAAGAGAGTTTTGAACAATCGCCAGAAGACTCGATTGACTATGCAGTTATGGAAAAAACCGACAAAGCTGTGGTTGTACCATTAAATGCCAACTGGAGTGATGTCGGGGCATGGAAAAGCGTTTGGGAAGTCAGTGCCAAAGATGAAAACGGCAATGTATTGCGTGGCGATACAATTGTTGAGAGCACAACCAATACATTGGTTCATGCCGAACACCGTTTAGTCAGCGTACTTGGGCTAGATGACGTGGTTGTCATTGAAACCTCGGATGCCGTTTTGGTTGCCAACAAAAATAAAGTACAAGACATTAAAAAGATTGTGGAACAATTGAAAAAGACGCATCGTTCTGAGGTGGATCAGCATCGTAAGGTATATCGCCCTTGGGGCAGCTACGACTCTATTAACAATGGCAGCCGCTATCAGGTGAAGTGCATTGTAGTGAATCCAGGTCAGAAGCTGTCTTTGCAGATGCATCATCACCGTGCGGAGCACTGGATTGTGGTCAATGGGACAGCCAAAGTTCGTAAAGGCGATGAAACGGTATTGCTGACTGAAAACCAGTCGATTTATATTCCGCTGGGAGAAACCCATGCTCTGGAAAACCCTGGCAAAGTTCCATTAGAACTCATTGAGGTTCAATCTGGTTCTTATTTGGGAGAGGATGATATTGTGCGTTTTGAAGATGTGTATGGACGTGTCTAAAAAATAAGAAATAAGCGGCTGATATAGCCGCTTATTTTTTTATGTAAATATAAGATTTTTTAAATCCTGTTCAAATTTCCTCAATATTTGGTCTTTACTTAATTTATTCTCAGCATATTGTCTACCGTTTTTCCCGTAGCGTTGTCGGTTTTCTGAATCCTGCGATAACTGCATAATGGCTTCTGCCAAAGCTAAAGCATTTTCAGGTGGAACAATTAAGCCACATTTTACATCTTCTGTAATCACATAACCCAGTTCAGTATCAGCCGTTGCTGTGGCAATCACACTTTTCCCACTGGCTAACATACCAGTAAGTTTAGAAGGCATCACCAAATCAGCAGCATCAGCACGTTGTGGTAATAGATGAATATCTGCCAAACCTAAAAGCTCGCTTAAACGCTCTAAAGGTTGTAAGTCTAAAAACATGACATTAGGTAAATCTAAACATGCAGCTTCTAGTTCAGCACGACCCGCCCCATTCCCACAAAAGACAAATTGAATATTTTGAATCTGCTTTTGTTGAATGATTGTGGCTGTTTCAGCCAAAATTTCTAAGCCCTGTTTACCCCCCATATTTCCAGAGTAAAGTGCGATAATTTTTTCGTTGGAAATACCTAATTCTGCGCGATAAGGACTTATGTGTTCTAAGGGTTGAATAGCTGAAATATCAACCCAATTGGGGAAAGATACAATTTTTGCTTCATCTATGCCTTTATGTTTAGCTAACTTCAGCATCTGACCTGAAATAGTTGATACTCGGTCAAAGCATCGCATTAACCAACGCTCACATGCTTCCACAAAACCACGTAGCCATTTTGCTTTAATCAAGCCCATATCAAAGGCAGCATTCACTTCATAATCTTGTACATGTAACCAAGATTTTGCCCCTTTCAGTTTGGCAAAAGCAACTGCAGCAGGCGCACACATCAATGGGGGTTCCACTACCCAGACAACATCGGGCTTCCATGACCATTGCTTGAATAATATTGGCAAACTGCTCAGAGCAAAAGAAGCTAAATGAATGAGTCGTTTTACACCGCTTGGTTGTGCTGGCACCCATAGCGGTGTACGAAATACAGTGACACCCTGCCATTGTTCTGTGACATATTCATTTTTATAGTCTGCACTGACTTTCCAAGCAGGATAATAGGGTGGTGCTGTAATCACTCGTACATCATGACCTTGTTCGGCAAACCACTGTGCCATTTCCCCTGTGTATTTACCAATACCAGTTAGCTCAGGAGAAAAGTTGATACCATAAAATAATATTTTCATTTATTTGTCTGTCAGTTTATGTCCAGTTAAACGTGATATTTCTTCTAAAATCTGTTGTTTATCTGTCATTCCTTCAATCGCTTTTTCAAGCTCCATGATTTTTGCGCCTACTAGAAATCGATACCAATAACCTTGTAAAAAGTGATATACCAATCCAGAGCGACCATCCAAAAAGCCTAGTTGGAAAATATAGCGATAGAGAAAGTAAGCCAATGCAGCTAAGGTAAATGGAATTTTGTTATATACTTTTTCCTTTGCAATACGTTTAATAGATGCTTGAAATGATGCACTCTCAGTATTCAAAGATTCATCCCTAGGAAAAAGATTAAGTTTCTGATTCAACACATCTATTGCTTCACGCGTTGCATATTTATTATGTTTATCTGTAAAAAATGTTAGATCGTTTAAATTATGGTCTGCAAAGCCACCATTAAAAGTTACTGTTTCACCGCCTGAAATAACCATATGTTCATCCATCCAACGGTCTTCAATTCGGCCATGACCAGTTCGCCAAATACGTAGTAATACTAATGGAAAACGCCCGCCATGCTTAATCCAACGATCCATAAATATATGCTTTCTTTTTAGATTCACCCCAACTATATTTTCAGGTAAAAGATATAATTTTTCCTGGATTTCTTGTTGCAAGTCTTCTTCTATAATTTCGTCAGCATCCAATCTCATTATCCATCTGGATTTGATGGGTAAATTATCTAGTGCCCATTGAAACTGCTTAGCTTGATTAACAAATTTATTATAAAAAACCTGAACACCATGTTTTTCTACCAACTCAACTGTTCTATCCGTTGAACCTGAGTCAACCACATATATTTCAGATGCTATGCTTTTTATAGAGTTTAAGGCTCTTTCAATATGAATTTCTTCATTGTAAGTGAGCAGTACTACCGCTAAATCACTTTGATGCATCTTTAACAACTCGCATTTTGATTAAGGTTGCAGGATTTCCTGCATACACTCCACTCTTAACGGTATCTTTAAACACAACACCACATGCTCCAATCACAGAGTATTCAGCAATTTTTACACCAGGTCCTACAAATGTATTTGCAGCAATCCATGCCCCTTCCCCGATAAAAATAGGTTTAGTAATTAATTGAAATCTTGGATCACTAATATCATGGGTGCCGCCACAAAGCGTACTATACTGACTCACAATTGCGTTCTTAGCGATATGTACAGTATTCATATTGTAGCAATTCACATAAGGCGCCAAACAAGCATGCTCCTCCATGATTAAATTTGCGGGATACCAAACTGTGACTGAACCATAAATATGAGCTGTTGGATGTACTTTCGCACCAAATAGATTTAATAAAAATACACGCCAACGATGCAACGGTGCAGGAGTCCAGGAAGCAAATAATGCCCATACAATTCCCCATACTAAACGTATCAATCTATGGCTTAACGAAAAAGATGCAGCGCCCTTAAATGGATCTTCAGTCTCTGATGCTTTTAAAGGTGAAGTATTCATCACTTTCTAACTCCTGATTTAATCGCTTTTTTTAGAGCATCTGTTAAATCTTCAGCAGCCGCCTTAACTGTAAAATTTTCAATATAAACTTTACGAGCAGAAAGTGACATTTGACGTCTATGTTCAATACTCATATTTTCCCATTTCGCAATGACTGAAGTAGCACCATCAACAGTATCCGAATCGACAATACCAGCACCGCCTTTTTCAATTTCACGCCAAATATTAATTTGATTTGATATAAGCACAGCCTTTCCATAAGCCAAAGCTTCCGCGACAGCAATTCCAAAATTTTCTTGGTGGGATGTTAAAACAAAGGCTTCTGCCTCCCTAAAAGCTCCTGACTTTGCAGCACCTTTTAACATTCCAACCCAATGTACACGATTTGAAATACCTAATTTTTTTGCTAAATTCTTTAAACGATCAATTAAATCATCATGGCAAGGGCCTGCCATAACCAATTGTAATTCAGGACGCTTCACTGCTTTAGCAAAGCCTTCTAATAACAAATCACAACCTTTTTTCTCATGAATACGACTTAAATACAAAAAATACGGCTGACCATTTAAATTTGGAACACACTTAAGAAATACAACTTTATCTTCTACATTTGCAGCAGGAACATCTGCTGCCGCATACGCAACAACTCTAGGATTATATCGGTATCCCCAAAACACACCATGAGCTAGTCTTTTTTCTTCTTCACTAGTGAATAAAACCTCTGAGGCATCTCTGAGAGCTCTGCCTTGCACTAGCCAAAATAGCTGTTTTAACCAGTGCTTGAGTGGATATGTTTTTTTAAACCAAGGATCCATCATGCCATGTGTAAATAAAACATAAGGTAAACCTGACTTTACGCAACCTTGCCAGCCGCCAACAGCCCCATGATTCCATAAGCCATGAATTACTGCTGCATCAAAACGATGTGCGTTCTCTACTATCCATTGCGCCAGTTTAGGTGTATAGCCATATTTTTTAGGTGTAGGACCGACACCATGTACTTTACATGGAAATTCATTTAGAAAAGATGCATTCACATCATCTAAAGTAACAACTTCAATATGCTGCCCTTGCGTCAAACGATATTGTACCGATTGCGTCAAACCTTCAACAGGTCCGCCAGTTTCTTTAGCAACAGAAGCAATAATATGCAAAACCCGCAGGTTAGGCCAATCCATAAGATTATTTCCCATTCTTCACATCATTTAACAGGTGATCTAAATTATCGATAAAATTTGTCATCAAATAGGTTTGTATTACTTTTTCTCGACCTGCTTTACCCATTTTTTCTGCTTTATCTGGGTGCTGTAGAATATCAATGATTTTATCTGCTAATTGATCTATATTTGCATGATGAATGGCAAAACCATCTACTCCATCAGCAATTACTTCATGTGAAGCATCTTCTGTACCACATATCACAGGAATACTACGCAACCATGCTTCTAAAAATACGATACCGAACCCTTCTTTCTCAGATGGCATCACAAATACAGATGCTTCAGCATAAGATTGAGCTAACACTTCATCACTTACACGTCCTGTAAACTCTACCGCATGATTGACGTCTAATGATTTTGCTAATTCTTCCAAGTTAGTTCTTAAAACACCATCCCCAACGATCCGATATTTTGCATTTGGAATTTTTTCTAAAACCTGCGGTAAGGCTTTTAAAACGCTATCATGATGTTTACCAGTTTCATTCGCAGATAATCTTGAAACAGTAAGTAATAACGGATTTTTTTCTTTTTTCTCAATTTGTGAATAATCGACTAAAGAATCTACTGCATTCGGAAATACGATAAATTTTTCAAGTGGAACATGAAAGGTAGCAGACATTTTTTTCGCAGTAAAATTAGAAACGGAAGCTATCCGATTAACAAAACGAATTAAAAATGGATCCCATTTTTTCACTTTACGTGAATTAACACCCCATACATCTACACCATGTACAAATAGTATGACTTTAATTTTAGGATTGATAAGCTTGGAAAGAAAAGCCATGGGTAATAAATTGACATGACCTAATAACAGTAGGTCAGTATTTCGACATTCTTTTACTAATGCTCTTAAAAATTCCGACTTGCTCTGACCACAAGCTTTAAAAATAACACGCTCTTGACGATCTTTTACATGTTCAGGCTCATCTCCTTTTAAGATAACAATAGGCTGAGTCCAATTGTACTTTTGGGATAATTCAGATAAGGCACTGACCACACGACGATTAAACTGTTGTAAACCACCAACCAATGAATAGCTCTCTAAGGCCACAAAAGTGATTTTTTTCTGTTTTTGTGAAACTATATTATTCATCATTAAAATCACTAAGAATAACGTTTAAAATTTTTTGAAGAGTTTCTTTATTTGAATAACCAGCGATCAAGCATTTATTATAACCTGCCAATCTGATACTTTCTCTAATAACATCGTTATTTAAATAAAAAATACATTTTTGATATAATTCTTCATTAGAAGAAAAAAACTCTGCTTCGACACCTTCTTCAAATAAATTTTGATGTTCACTTGTTCGTTCAGCCAACATAAATCCACCTGATGCAGGTATTTCAATAGAACGAGTAGTTTGCTGATCAAAATTCATCTTTCTTAAAAAACATAAATTGATTTTGAATGCACCTAATGCTTTTGAGTATTCTTCAGAAAATAATCCTTTATCTTCAATACACAAATTTGGAAATTTATTTTTATACTGTAACCATTTCCCTGCACCCCAAACACGAATATCTAGACCTTTTTCTGCTAAATAAAGTATGGCATTTGCACGATCCGCTTCCCACATCCCAATAAAACCAATTTCACCACCAAGATTAACTCTATCATTATAAGAGATACTTCTAGGAAAATGAAAACTAGGTTCAAAAGCATTATTCACAAAATAAACTCTTTTTGCGCCTAATTTCTTTAAGTCATTTATTGCATAAGATTTAGTCGTAATATAAGCATCATAAAAAGGTAAAGAGGCTAAAAAATCTGCACTTTGATTATGTTTTTGAGTCATTTCATCAGGTGAGTAACCAATAATGATAGTATTAGAACTATATGATTTAATAAATTTTAATGTTTCAGATTTAATAGCAATACCTTTATCAATCCAAATAACATCATAATATTTTTGCTTTATTTTTTTAATAATTTTTTGATTTATTTCATCGACACCAAAAAATGGTAAATTAATACCATAATTAAATAATTTATTAACAACTCGATTTAGAACAGTAAATTCAAAATAACTATCAACCGTATCTACTTGATTGTTAAAAATTTCACATAACGCTTTATGACGATGTAAGGCTGTATTTGCTTCGCCATAGTTTGAAATATTTGCAATAGATAATAATCGGATCACTTTAAAACCTTATCTGTAACTTTATTTCAAAAAACATTTAATTTTTTTCTTAAAATAAATGGGCATCAACTGCTTTAAAAAAGCAAAAAAATAATTCAAAAGAATTGCTAATTTTATATAAAAATTAAATAAAAAAAATTTTATTTTATTTTTTGGAAAAATTACAATTTCTTTTATTTTAGAGTAATGATTTAAAATTTTTGTATGACATTGAGAATTATCCAATGCATTGTAAACAAGGTAAAAATCTTTATCAAACCTTGAAAATCTATACTGATACTGGTTTAATAATGGATGAATTGCTAAAGTATAAGCAATAGGCCCTGTAACATTTAGCACCCCCATTTTACCATATCCAGACAAGCCATATTTCCACGGAGCATAATTCTCAATATTATTCAAAACATTATCAATAACCTTTTTCAAAAAAGGAGATTTAGGCTCTGCAATTAAATACCATTGCTGGTACTCACCACCTTGGATAAACTTCAATTCTTTGTAGTTCAAACCAAAACCTTCATGTGGTTGCCCATGTAAATTTTGCCATTGAGAAATAAAATATCGGTCATCATCAGAAATCAACTGATCAAATGGAACACTACATGAGCTTTTTATATCTAAATAAATACCCCCTTCATTATATACAACTAAGTATCTAAAAAAATCGGCTTTAGCTGCACCATATAAAGGATTAATACTTAGAAATGCTTCGAGAAACCTTCTTGAAAAGTTCCTTTCGATGTAATTGATTATATCATTATCATCATAAAACCTATATTCATATTCTGGATTAGTGTTTTTCAATTTTTCAACTACTCTACCTATCTCTACAGGAAGTTTCCTTGTGAAATAGGTTTGATGTATGATTTTTGGTATCTTCCGAATCATCACTATTATCCTATATTGTTAATAAAATCAGCATATCTTTTTCCATAATCGTCCCAAGTAAAGCCTTTTTCTACGCGTTTCTGAACATCCTGTGACATTTTCACTAATTTCTCAGGGCTCTTATACAATTCTAAAAGTACTTCTTTTAACTTTTCAACATCACGAATTGGAATAACGTAGCCTTCTTTACCTTGCTCAGAAATTAAATCTGAACCTCCAGTATTAGTGGAAATAATTAATGGTAACCCACATGCCATTGCTTGCGGCTGTACCATAGCAAGCCCTTCCTGAACGGACATTAATACAAATACTGAACCTTGTGAATAATACCGGTAAAGCTCATTTTGAGGCTTATGTCCTAAAAAATGTACATTTGGATTTTTATACTGACTCAACCATTCTTTCATATCATCATTTATGCTACCTAAATGCCAGATTTCTGCATTATCTAAGTTGAGTTGATCAAAAGCTTCTAATAAATATTTTGTTCCTTTTTGGATACTTAAATTACCAGAAGTAATAATTCTAAAAACTTGATCTTTTTTATCTATTCTTTTAAAGTTAGTTAAATCAACTCCATAAGGATTAACTATTAATTTTTCTTCCGGCACACCTTGTTCAATAAATGTATTTTTTACAAAAGTTGATGGAATAGAAATATAATCTGCAAGATCATATTCCTGCAATTCACGCTGCCAGGTCTGAAAATTTGGCTCAAACTTTTTTCCATATAATGCATACTCTTCTTTTAATATATTCACTTGATAATTATAATGAGTACTACCACGCTCTAAAATAGTCAACTTACCCATTTTTTTAGCTTCTAGTAAAGCTTCCAAGCTACTCCCACTCCAACCAATAAAAACATCCGATTGATTTATAAATCTTTTATTAGATATAGCTTGCATAGACCCAATAAAATTTTCAGCAGTCTTTTTAAATTTTTTAGGTATTAGTCGATTAATTAACTCAATATACAAATTACTGTGAATTTTTCCTTTAGAAATACCCCACTCTTGGACTTTGAAAGCAGGATAGGTAGTATTTATTTTATATAATAAGTTATATCGATCAAGTTGTTTTGCTAAATCAAATGCATGAAAACGACCTGATACAGAAATTAGAACTTGATAGGGTTTATTTTTCATTACTAATTAACCTTTTCTTAAAACTTTTGAAATATTTTTCAATATAAAAAAATAATCTTTCAAATTTACTCGAATAAAATTATTACTCAGTTTCTTTAAAATAAGGAACATCAAAATATCAAAACATAATATCCCAATTGCCCCACCTACAATACCCCATAAGCTCGCACAAACCCATGTTATACCCACACTAATAATAGCAACAATAACACCAGTAATTGTTAAAGGGTACGGCATATTATTAGCTTCGAAAACAAAAGAATAACTATACCACAATGCATAAAAAATAATACGTATGATCATCAAAACCCAAACAACTGTTGGCACATTTATTTGATGATGGGTCCACCAACCGTATACATAATCACCAAAAAGAATTAAAAACATTGATGCACCTAAAGCTATGACAACATTTATAGCTAACAAATAAATATACAGTTTTTTTGCCTTATTAAGATCTCTTTCAGCTACTGCTAGTTGAAACTCTGGATAAATTGCATTTACAATTACATTAAAAGCTTGTGATGAAGAGTTTACAAGTGTTCTTAAAGTATTAAATAATACCACTGCACTCGGACCTAGAACTATACGAATTATAAAAGTTGTGCCCTGAAAATAAAGAGCTTGCCATAAAGGGCTTAAAAAATAACCAAAACCTTTTTTAAACAAAAATAGAGCTTCATTTTTGTCAAAGTTAGCTTTTTCATACTCTTTAAATTTCAAGAATTTTACTGCTAAGTAAATATAAATAATATTAGTAATGAGTGTAATAATAAAAATTAGTAATGAAAATTCTAAAGCATGAGCGCCAGCAAACAAAATAACAATTGCAAAGCCAACTTTAATAAAAGTAGCAATCGCTTTTAGAAATATTCCTAAATGTGCCTGATGTGCGACACGATAAAAACATTCAAAGATAGCCAAATAAAAGGTAGATACCGCCGAAGAAAACATAAAAAATATTGACCATTTAGCATCATATGCACTTATTTTAAGATCTGAGAACACATCAAAGTAACTTAATATTTCTAATATGATAATACTAAACAGTACAATAAAAAATATACCAATATGCATTACATATAGGCCAGTTTTTACAGTATTTGCTGCTCCTTTCTTATCTTCTGCTCCATATTTTAAAACAAAGGTATTTCCAGTAGCAGTTCCAAATCCTAAATTAGCAAGTGCAAAAAAAGTAGGTAAAATTGTTAAAGTAATCCAGTCACCATAATAATCCACCCCCCAATATAAAATAAAAAAAGGCACGAGCAATAATTGTTCAGTAATCTTTGAAATTTTATCGAGCAAAGAGGCTACACTATTTTTTAAAACCCTTTTTTTAATAGACATATACTACTATCTCATTCTTCTTAAAAAGATAATACTATAAAAAAATAACATCGCAGAAAAAATAAGAGCATTTTGCCAAAACCCTCTTAGAAAAAAACTAAAAGAGTTCATTAAACTATCAATATTAAATAAGTTATAAAATGAAAAAAAACAGAGGATCGAAATTGCACTTAACTGAGATTGATAAATCACTTTTTCTTTTCTTTTATCAATCACTATACTTTTAGAACGTATTGCTAGTGATTCTAATATAATATAAATTAATGGAGATGTAAAAATTACAACAATATAAAAAAAGAAACCAAATAAATTCAATCCAGAACCAGTAATAGAACCCAACTTAAACCCTCCTACTGCAGATCCTGTAGAAAGATAATAAACCCAGTCCCCATAAGAATACAAATAATTATCTTTGTTAAAGTCAGAGTAAAACAAATTAATAATATTTTGAGGAACCAATGAAATTAACTTATCAATAAAATAACTATTCAAATCAAAATATCGATCTTCTGAAATAGATTTTGAATAAAAAAGCACATTGTCATCATACTTGATAGTTAGTAAACGACCAATATAGCTATTTTCGGTATAAAATTCATTGTAACTATAGAAATTTAAATTTTCACTTTGTATATTATGCTGAGAAATATTATTTAAAGGTGTGCGAATATAATTCATAGTTTCATTAAAAAGCTCAACTCCCTTTGTATCATTACGAATACCACGAGTAGCCAACATTGCATCTGAAACTTTATTTAAATAATGAAGCACAAACAAAAAAGGACCACTTAACAGAATAATTAACGCTATTTTTTTAGCTGTTATAGTTATTTTTTTTGTATATATTAAATAAAATATTATAAGAAAAGAGCATAAAAAAACATTTGCATATAAACCACGTGAATTTTTAATTATCCCTAGAATCACCAAAACAACAAAATATAATATTAAAACTTTGAAATACCATATTTGGGTTTTATTTCCATTTATTATACCTTGATAAAAATACACCAATGGCAGCATATACAAAAATTGAAACATTAACAATGATTTACCCCCAACATCCCCTGTTTCAATATCATTAGTAGCACCAAAATAAATTGATAAAAATGCAATAAAACTACCAAAAAAAATGAAACCACCGGGAATATCATCTAAAATATTAGTTTTATTTTTTAATATGTTGCTAGTCATAAATTCTAATTTATGCATATTATTTGAGTTTGAATAAATAAAATGACCAACAATTAAACTCATTAACAGCAATGCAGTATATAAAAAAGTTAAGTATGATAGTTTCAGATTAAAACTTACCGGAGTTAAATACAATGTTTGTATAAATAGTGGACCTAATTGAGTTGCCACTAGAACACTAATAATTGGAATTAATGATAAAAAATATCCTTTTTTTAATTTTTTATTTATATAAGTAATACTTACAACTGTACAAATAAAGCAAATAAGAGCACTTAACTGATTAGCAAAACTAAGCTCTATGAAAGATTGGAGTATGACAAAAACACCAATAATTAAAAAAAATATTAAATTAGTTTTTGTCATACAAACCACTCAAAATATCAAAAGACATAAAACATTATTTGGATCGTATCTGCTTTAAATTTTCCAAATACCATTGGCAAGCATCACGCAAGCCATCTTCTAAACTGATAGAAGCTTTCCAACCAAGATCAGCCAACCGGCTCACATCCATTAATTTACGTGGTGTACCATCAGGCTTGGTGGCATCAAACTCTAAACGACCTTGGAAACCTGTCACCTTTGCAACGGTTTCTGCCAATTCACGAATGGTGCAGTCAATCCCTGTGCCAACATTAATATGACTCAGCATCGGTTGTGTGTTGGCTTTAAAGGTTTCTATGTCCAATTCCATCACATGAATGCTGGCCGCTGCCATATCATCGACATGCAAAAATTCACGCATGGGTGTACCGCTACCCCAAATCGTCACGACTTCAGCATTATCTTTCACAGCTTCATGAAAACGGCGTAACAATGCAGGAATCACATGGCTATTTTCAGGGTGGAAGTTATCATGCGGACCATAAAGATTGGTTGGCATTACACTGCGGTAGTCACGGCCAAACTGGCGGTTATAACTTTCACAGAGTTTAATTCCGGCAATTTTGGCAATTGCATAAGGCTCATTGGTCGCTTCCAGTTCACCTTTTAACAGTTCAGATTCAGCCATAGGTTGCTGTGCAAATTTAGGGTAAATGCATGAAGACCCCAAGAACATCAACTTTTGTACGTCATGACTATGTGCTGCATGAATCACATTGGCTTCAATCATCAGGTTTTGGTAAATAAAGTCAGCCGGATAGGTATTATTGGCGTGAATACCCCCTACTTTTGCGGCTGCCAAATAGACCTGATCAATGTCATGTTCTTTAAAAAACTGCTGAACATCGGCCTGATTACATAAGTCAAGCTCTGCATGTGTAGCCGTAATGATATTTGTATAGCCTTTGGCTTGAAGCTGTCTAACAATTGCAGAACCGACCATGCCACGATGTCCCGCTACAAAAATCGTTTGATTTAAATCAATCGACATGGATTAGTGCTCCAAAGATACCGATATGTTGTGACCGTGTGCTTTGAGCAATGCAATACGTTGCGCTTCTTTTAAATCTTCTGCGACCATTTCTGCACACATTTCCTGAACCGTAATTTCTGGCTCCCACCCTAAGACTTCTTTTGCTTTCGTTGGGTCACCCAAAAGTGTTTCTACTTCAGCAGGACGGAAATAACGCGGGTCTACAGCAACCAATACATCACCCACTTGAACAGCTGGCGCTTTGTCACCTTCAACTTTGGTGACAATGCCTTTCTCATCGACACCTTGACCCTGGAACTCAAGCGTAATGCCCAACTCTAATGCTGACCATTGAATAAACTGGCGAACACTATACTGAACGCCTGTCGCAATCACGAAATCTTCAGGTTGCTCTTGTTGCAGCATCATCCATTGCATACGCACGTAATCTTTGGCATGACCCCAGTCACGCAGCGAATCCAGATTACCCATATACAGGCATTGATCTAGACCTTGCGCAATATTGGCAAGGCCACGGGTAATTTTACGGGTGACGAAGGTTTCACCACGGCGCGGAGACTCATGGTTAAACAGAATGCCGTTGCAGGCAAACATGCCATAAGCTTCACGGTAGTTCACTGCAATCCAGTAGGCATACAGTTTAGCCACTGCATAGGGTGAACGCGGGTGGAATGGTGTGGTTTCTTTTTGAGGAGTTTCTTGGACTAAACCATAAAGCTCAGAAGTTGAAGCCTGATAAAACTTGGTTTTTTTCTCTAATCCCAAGAAACGAATCGCCTCAAGTAAACGTAAAGTACCAATGGCATCGACATCGGCCGTATATTCTGGCGATTCAAAAGATACTGCAACGTGAGACTGTGCACCCAAGTTATAGACTTCATCCGGCTGTACTTCTGCCAAAATACGGGTCAGGTTAGAGGTATCAGTTAAATCACCATAATGCAAGTGCAGGCGAGCATGTGACTCATGCGGGTCTTGATAGATATGATCAATACGCTGTGTATTAAATAAAGAAGAACGACGTTTAATACCGTGAACTTCATAACCTTTTTCTAATAAAAATTCTGCAAGGTACGAACCGTCCTGACCCGTAATACCTGTAATTAATGCTTTTTTCATACCTTTATATTTCCAACAAGAAGTACTTATAAAATAATAAATAGAAGAATAAAATTAATTATCCCCAAACAAATCCCGAGTGAATACTTTCTCAATCACATCTTCAAGATCAGCAACAACCCTATTCGCGACAATTACATCAGATATTTTTTTAAACTCGTTCAGATCATCAATCACCACTGAATTAAAGAATGTTTTATCCTGTAAAACGGGCTCATAAATGACAACTTCTATACCTTTGGCTTTAAGGCGTTTCATGATTCCCTGAATAGCAGACTGCCTGAAGTTATCACTTCCTGCTTTCATTACCAGACGATAAATTCCCACCCTTTTAGGCTGCTTTACGAGTATTTGCTCTGCGATAAAATCTTTACGGGTAGCATTCGACTGAATAATTGCAGAGATCAAGCTTTGAGGGACATCTTGATAATTTGCCAAGAGTTGCTTGGTATCTTTGGGTAAACAATAGCCCCCATAACCAAAGGATGGGTTGTTATAATGCGAACCAATCCGGGGATCTAATCCTACCGCCTGTATAATATCTTTGGTATTGAGATTTCGAAGCGCACAGTAGCTATCTAACTCATTAAAATAAGCAACGCGCATTGCCAGATAAGTATTGGAAAATAACTTCACCGCTTCTGCTTCCGTGGAATCCATCAGAAGCACTTCAACATCCTCTTTTAAACAGGCAGTTTTGAATAAATTACCAATTTTTTGACCGGTCTCACTTTTATCCCCCACCACAATTCGTGAAGGATACAAATTATCAAATAAAGCCTTACCTTCACGTAAAAATTCAGGGGAAAATACAATTTTTAATGATGGGTAAAGGTTCTGCATTTTTGCAGTAAAACCGACTGGAATTGTTGATTTAATAATAATAATGGCGTTGCTTCGACATTTGTTTAGGTCAGCTAAAACCTGTTCTATCGAACTGGTATCAAAATAGTTGGTGGCTTCATCATAATTGGTAGGTGTTGCAATAATGATATATTCAGCCTCTTCATAGGCGGTGTCTTTATCTAATGTTGCCAATAAATGAATTTTCTTTTTTAAATACTTTTCAATATAATCATCAACAATCGGTGATTTTTTATTATTAATTAGCTGTATACGCGATTCATCAATATCTAGACAGGTCACCTGATGGGATTGTGCAAATAGCATTGCATTTGATAACCCTACATAACCAGAACCGACCACGGTAATTTTATACATCTTCAATAAACTCTACAAAATCTATATTTATGCTGATTATTCACTTAAAATAATAAATCTTTCATCTCAATAAAATTCAAGATTATAAGAAGAATAGTGTAGCAAAAAAATCGATAGATCCGCTACCCAGATAACAATAGAGCTCAACAATATAAATCATATTTTTAAAATGCGTCGTTAGGTCCGATTTTTCAAAAGAAATAATCAGCTTACTGTTTGATAACCATCAACATATTGAATTAATATCTGTTTAAGCTGGATATTATCATTGGAATGTATATTTTCTTCTAATTGCATAAATACAGCCTGCATAACCATAAAATGATGAAAATTTTCAAATGACTTTAAAATCCGCTCATGATCGGTCTTTTCTACATTTTCCTGATCAATCAACAATTCTTCATACAACTTCTCGCCCGGACGCAGTCCGGTAAACTGAATTTCAATATCACCCAGACCATTTTCATCGATGGGACGGAAACCGCTTAAGCGAATCATTTGCTTGGCCAAATCGACAATTTTTACCGGCTCACCCATATCCAATAAAAATACGTCACCACCCGTACCCATGGCCCCTGCCTGAATCACCAGCTGTGCCGCCTCAGGAATGGTCATAAAGTAACGTGTCACTTCCGGATGCGTCACCGTGACCGGTCCGCCTTGTGCAATCTGCTTTTTAAACAAGGGAACCACGGAACCCGATGAGCCCAATACATTGCCAAAACGCACTATACTGATTTGTGTTTGCGGTTTTGTTGCAGCCAAACCCTGACAGTACAGTTCTGCCATCCGTTTAGACGCCCCCATGACATTGGTCGGGCGCACGGCTTTATCGGTGGAAATTAAAACAAAGGTTTCCACCCCTTGCTTCACCGCTGCATCGACACTGCGTGCAGTACCAATCGAAGTGTTATAAATGCCTTCAAACGGATTGGCTTCCACCAATGGCACATGTTTGTAGGCTGCGGCATGATAGACCGTTTGTACCTGATACTCGGCAATAATGCGTTCTAATTTGGCCTGATTGGTGACAGAACCCAGAACCGGAACAACCTGAATACCCGAATTTTGCAGCTCACGGTCAATCGAATACAGCGCAAACTCTGACATTTCAAACAGCACAAGAAGCTTGGGCTGATGTTTGACAATCTGGCGGCACAGTTCCGAACCAATCGAGCCGCCTGCTCCGGTCACCATCACCACTTTATTTTTAATGTTTTTTTCTAAAAGCTCAGGCTTTGGCGGTACAGGGTCACGGCCCAGCAAGTCAATAATATCTACTTCACGGATATCGGAAACCTGCACCTGCCCCCCGACCAGTTGGGTCACGCCCGGCAATTCCATGATTTTGACATCAGCCAGCTCAAAGAATTCAATCATCTCTTTTTTACGCGCCCGGCTGACCGAAGGCATGGCCAGCAAGATTTCTTCAATATAAAATTTGCCTAATTTACCCAAGGCTTTTTTCGGCGCATAAATTTTTAAACCGCTGAGGGACTGACCATGCAGCGAGGCTTTATCATCAATAAAACAAATCGGCAGATAATCATCCGATCGATGCAGGGCGGCCGCAATCTGTTGACCTGCAAGCCCTGCGCCATAAATAGCGACCCGCTTACGGTTCTGTTTTTTGGCAAAAGTGCGCAGCGTGGCATAACGAATCACCGCGCGGCTCCACCACATGTAAGAGAACAGCACAAAGCCGTACATGAGTGGAATACTCATGGGAATAAATGCCAGATTGAGTTTTTTTATGGCATATAAACCCACAATCTGGATAAAGGTCGCAATGGATAGACGCAGTAAATAGTCTTCGTTAAATGAACGGACAATGGCGCTATAAATACCCAATAAGGTAAAAATCAGAATGCCAAAAACACCGACATAGACATACCAGAAATCAAGCCCCTGCATGACTGCAACGTTTGGTGTTGCCAAACGGATGGCATAGACCAGCCACATGATCACAGGCAAAACACAGATATCCATCGCCACCAACACGATTTGTTTTTGGCGACGCGGCAAAGATGCTAAATATCGGATGATGTCTTTCACTAAGGGCTCTAAATTGGTAAAAGTCAGAAAACTGAATGGCGCATATTATACGCCCATTCCGCTTTAAATATCTGCCATCACCGTCTGAATTGCAGTTATGGTTTTTTGCATGCTCTGTTCAGACAAGGTTGGATGGACCAGAAACATCAGGCTGCTTTCACCCAAAGCTTGCGCATTGTGCAAACGCTGTTCAGGACGCCAAGGTGTATGCTCAAATGCCTTTTCCAGATACACTTCCGAACATGAACCGCTAAAACACGGCACACCCAAGGCATTGATTTCCGCCATGATGTGGTCTCGTGACCAGCCTTCAGGCAATGCATCGGTATTGACTTGCACATAACATTTATAAGCCGCATGCACATAGTCACTTGACGGTTGAGCAACGGTGAAATAGGGACTATTGGCAAATGCACTTTGAATTTTATGCATATTTTCAAGGCGTTTAGCTGTCCATTCCGGCATCTGTTTCAGCTGGAGTCGTCCAATCACCGCCTGCATTTCCATCATGCGCCAGTTGGTGCCAAAGGAGTCATGCAGCCAGCGGAATCCTGGAGGATGCTGCGTGTTGTAGACGCTGTCAAAGTTCTTGCCGTGGTCTTTATAGGACCACATTTTTTTCCACAGTGCTTCATCATTGGTGGTGACCATGCCGCCTTCACCGCCCGTGGTCATGATCTTGTCCTGACAGAAGGACCATGCACCAATATGACCGATGGAACCGGCAGATTTGCCTTTGTACATCGCGCCATGCGCCTGGGCACAGTCTTCAATCACATAGAGGCCTTTTTCCTCGGCCAATTGCATGATCGGGTCCATATCGCACATCCAGCCGGCCAGATGTACGCAGATAATCGCTTTGGTCTTTGGGGTAAGGACCGCTTCAATGCTACGGCGTGAAATGTTTTGTGAATCCAGTTCAACATCGGCAAAAACCGGATTGGCCCCGGCTGTCACAATTGAACTTGCCGAAGCCAAAAAGGTACGTGAGGTGACAATCACATCATCACCCTGACCAATGCCCAGTGCTTTTAAAGCCAGATCCAGCGCTACGGTGCCATTCGCCACAGCCACGGCATAATCCGTTCCGGCAAATTGTGCAAATTCCTTTTCAAATTCACGACATTCCTGACCGGTCCAGTAATTCACTTTATTGGATAAAAGGACTTTTGAAACCGCATCTGCCTCTGCTTGCGTGAAACTTGGCCACGGCTCAAATGCACTGTTTAACATGGAATTTTCCTAGCTTTAAATTCTATCTGGATTCAACGATACGCGCCGGATTGCCCACCACGGTAGCGCCAGCCGGCACGCTTTTGGTCACCACGGCGCCCATACCGACAATCGCACCACGACCAATAACCAGAGGTTGTTCAGATGTGCCCTGCTTAATCATGGCACCAGCCCCAATGTAGGCATGGTCTTGAATATGAATATTGCCGTTGCATTTTACCCCTGGCGCAAAGGTAACGAAATCCCCAATCACGCAATCATGCTCGACATAGCTGTATAAATTGGCATGGAAGCATTTTCCAATTTTAATATTCGAAGTAATAGTCACAAATGGACTCAAGGCTGCACCAGCTGCAATCTGGGCATCATCCATCAGCACCACATTATCTGCCATAACCGACCAGAGCTGAATACCATCCGCTTCTAGACGATTGGCGATTTGTTCACGGACCTGGCTATTAGCAATTGCAATCAGCACCTGTTTTTGCGCAGCGGGTTCAGCCAGAAAGCTGGCATAGTTCATGGCACGATGAGCATTGACCGTGGTGATGGCAGTCTGTGCATCATCAATAAAGACAATTTCAGAACTGTCTTGTTCACGGGCCAGTTGCTGCCGCGCCACCGGCATCAGGCTACGCCCACAGCCTGAAGCCCCATAAATCGCAAACAGTTTAGTCATTTTTATGTTCCGCAGAGCCGGTAAATTTTGTCATGGTTGCCTCGCCTTCCGCGCTGATATCATCCTTGGCCAGCACTTTTTTCACGGTTTTCAGCATAATTTTAAAGTCCAGCCACAGCGACTGATTTTCGACGTACCAGGTATCCAGCTCAAACTTTTTTTCCCATGAAATGGCATTACGGCCATTCACTTGTGCATAGCCCGTGATCCCCGGACGGACATTGTGGCGTTTGGCCTGTTCAGCATTATATAAAGGCAGATATTCCATCAACAATGGACGTGGCCCGACAATACTCATCTCACCTTTAATCACATTCCACAGTTCCGGCATTTCATCCAGACTGGTGGCACGCAGCATTTGACCAAAGGGCGTTAAACGTTCACTGTCGGGTAATGGATTTCCGTTTTCATCCACTGCATCTTTCATGCTGCGAAACTTGATCATTTCAAAGGGTTTGCCATGCAGCCCCGGACGCACCTGGCGGAACAGCACCGGTGAGCCTAAATTTTTACGCACCTTATAGGCCACAAACAGATATAACGGAGACAGCAGCAGCAAGGCCGTCGAGGCAATCACCACATCCAGAACACGCTTTAACATTCATTTCACCCGTTTGATCTATTCAAGATCGGTCCAACGTCTATTCACCAAGCCACCCGGATTGTTCATATGCAACACTTTTGCATAATTGCCCGCAGCGGTGGCACCTTCTGGAATATCCTTGGTGACGACACTGCCCGCGCCAATCGTTGCATTGGAGCCAATTTTAACCTGGTTCACAATACAGACCTGAGGACCGATATAAACATTATCACCAATTTCGGCAGCCTGACGCCCCCCATTCGCACCAATGGTGCTAAATTGCGACAAATTTACATTATTCCCAATGACTGTTGAAGGATTGACTACCAATGGCCCACCATGACCGATATACAAGCCATAGCCAATCTTTGTGGTGATATGAATATCAATGCCGTATTGCTTTTTCTTGTAATAATAAATGGGATAGGCAAATTTTGCCCAAATGGATTTTGCGCTGGCGAGTCGCAACCAGACTGAAAAGTTAAAACCACGATTAAACAAATAGTTTTTTAAAAAGAGTTTAAAGCTGATCTTTCCGGTATAGCGATACAAGTCACTTTTAATGTATTTCACGATCATAAGACCATCTCTGAATTATTTATCCTGTCCAGCCGATTCATCTCGGTCATGGCTTAGCAATGATCTGCATTTCTGTCAGCATATGTCGGTTTACTTGATGCACATCATATTTATTGAGTGCCATTTCACGGGAACGCTGTCCCATATAGCTAATCAGCTGGGGATCTTCAATAAAATACTGCATGCTTTGCACCAGATCTTCGACCGATTTAACCGCCACCAGATAGCCATTCACGCCATTGCTCACCGTTTCACGGCAGCCCGGGGCATCGGTGGTAATAATGGCTCGACCCATCGCCATGGCCTCCAGCACGGTACGTGGGGTTCCTTCCCGGTAAGAAGGCAATACATAGACCGAACTTGCTGCAATGGCTGGACGTACATCACTCAGTTTACCCCAAAACTTGAGGGTATGATCCGCTACCCAGCGATCCAGCTCGGCTTGTGAAATTGCAGAAGGATTGTCATCAATCCAGCCGACTAGATGAAATTCCGTTTCAGGATATTGGGCCTTGATGATGTGCGCCGCTTCGGCATATTCGCGTACACCTTTATCACCGAGCAAACGGGCAATCAATAGAAATGAGGCTTTCACCTGTCCGTCTTCATTGAGCGGTAAAGGCATGAGCTCAAAATCCTGCACATTCACCCCTGAACCATTGACCACCACAGTCGGCTTGCTTGAATCAAGCAAATGCATCTGCTGGAACAGCTTTAGATCGTCCGGATTCTGGAAAAACACTTTATGGGCATGTTTCAGTGCCTGGGCATACAAGCCATGTACCAGTTTTTGGAACAGGCTGCGTTTACCCGATTCTATATTTTGAAAGGCGTAACCCAGTCCGGTAATCAAGGCAAAACGCTGCGGCACCCGTGCCAGCCATGCCGCCAGTGTCCCGTAAATCACCGGTTTAATGGTATAGCTCAGCACCATATCCGGCTGAATCTGGCGGATCATCTGATACAGAGTGTGAAGTAGCTTGAGATCAGCCAGTGGATTGGTGCCTGCGCGTTGCATGGGGATGCAATGAACCTGATAGCCCAACTGCTGCAACTGCTTTAATTCATCGGGAAAATCCGTCAGGTCAGGGGCAAACACATGAATTTCATAACCTTGAGCATGAATCGCTTCTAACAGTTTGCCCCTAAAGTTCAAGGCTGAAGGCAGATAGCTACAAATCATCAAAAACTTCATGCACCTTGTCTCCACATGTCCAGATACTGCTGACTCACGCTCTCAATACTAAAATGTTGTTCCACCCGTGTACGGCTGGCTTGTTTCAACTGTAATTTTTCCGTCTGGCTCGAATGGACATAATCCAAAATGGCATTGGCCAGCGCCTCCGGATCACGTGGCGGCACAATGGCACCCAGCTCATCGACTATATATTTGGCATCGCCGACATCGGTACTGATACAGGGCAGACCGGATGCCATCGCTTCGACCAGCACATTGGGAAAGCCTTCGGTAATCGAGGTCATCAAAAAGGCATCCACCGACTGATAAAATGCCGGCATGTCGGCAACCTGATCGAGCAGATGCACTTTGTTTTTATCTAGCCCGAATTGTTCAAACAGGGCTTTGACTTCGGGATTCTCTAAGCTTGCCCCACTGCCGGCAATTTTGAAAATAATCGGCTGATCTTTCAGTTTTGCCAGAGTCGCAAATAAATACGGATAGCCTTTTGCGGTATGATAACGTCCGGCAAAACCAATGCTGATCGGTTGATGCAGTTCTGGATTGGGCTGAAATTTATCTAAAAACACGCCATTGGCAATCACCTGAGCATTGCTATTTTTCAGGCCAAAGCATTGATGCTGTTGCAAGGATGAATGCGCACAATAAATCACACCTTTTGGCTGCTGTGCCAGCACTTTACTCATCGCTAATGCAATTTTGGTACTCAGCGATTCTTCTTTGGGAGAGGCCAAAGAATGGTGAATGCCCCAAAAGATATCGGGTTTTGGGCTTAGACCGATGCAACTCAGACTGGTCAATACATTGGCATGGTACATCCAGCATTGTACTGTTGCAGGCTTTAACGCTTTAAGCAAAACACGCAGTTTTTTGATGGTGCTGAGTGTATTGATACCATTCCAGCCCAATGCATGACAGGACTGGCACTGTGCCAGGGTTTCGGCATAAACTTCCGAAGTTTTCATCAGCGCGATAATCACATGCGCATACTGGTTCTGGGTCTGCTGAATCAGGCGTGCTAACATCATTTCTGCCCCACCCACTCCGGCAAAGTTGGTAATTACATGCACAATGGTCTGTTTTGGCTGATTCATGCGCAGGGCTCCATCAGCTCCAGATAAAGCTGTTGCACCGTATGTTTATGAAATTGTAGGCAATGTGCAGCCAGTTCAGTGTCATCATACCTGACATATTCACCGAAAATCGCCTGCTGCATTGCCACAGTCATGCCCGCCTGATCATTACATTCCACCAGCAAGCCAAATTTAGCATCCGCCAAAATTTCCTTTGGACCGCTGGGGCAATTGGTGCTCACCACTTTAATTTTCGAGGCCAAAGCCTGAATCAGCACCCCGGGCAAGCCTTCCCAGTTGGAACTCAAGACAAACAGTTCCGCATATTTAAAATAGGCATAAGGATTGGGATCAAAGCCGGGCAGGTCGACCACCTCAGCCAGCCCCAGTTCCAGGATGAGGGATTCAAACTCGGCACGCAGCTCCCCTTCACCCAGAATAATCAAGCGGGTTTCCGGGTGCTGTTGATACAAGGCATGAAAAGAACGAATCAGGAAGCCGAAATTTTTCGCTTCGGTTAAACGCCCGACTGCCAGAATGACTTTATGTGCAGGCTGGAAGAAACGATGCTCAACCGCGACCTGCAATTTTTCAGCATAGGTCTCGTCAATCACTGGGTTATAAATGGTGACTAAATTATTCTTGGAATAAGCATAATATTCACGAAAATCATCCAGTACGCCATTGGACACACAGACCACCTGACTGGCAGCTGGATAGGTCATTTTGACCAGAGTTTTCAGCAGCCACTTTGCCATGCCCTGCAATTTCAAATTTTTTGAAGGGGTGGAAACCTCGCGTAAAATCAACCGGACCTGATTTTTGGCTAAACGTCTGGTCAGGGCAGCAATGATATTGCTATGGGTCTGGGTCGCCACCAGCACATCATAATCCACCGCCTGCAACAGTTTTTTCAGTGGGAAAATGGCATTGGCAACACGGCCACAGTTTAGATCGATTAATTTAATCTGCGGATCAACTTCAGGCAGGAGTTTACCTTTTACCCCGCTGATGTCACAGACCACCACATCCACTTTGCGTCCCTGCTGGACCAGGCTATTGGCCAATTGAATCACGGTACGTTCTGCCCCCCCCCCCCCTAAGCTCGGCAAAAAAAACATGATTTTATTGAGCATAACAATACCTAAAAATGGAGGAAATTAATCGGTGCTTTTAGAAGCTTGCAGAGCCATTGCACGTTGCACACGCTGCTGATAATCATGGATGCCGGCCAGTTCTGAATCGCTGGCACAGCTGGCTTGAATCTTGGCAGCATAGTCCGCAAAACTTGAAACCACCTTGGCGGGCACACCTATCGCCACACTGTTATCCGGAATATCTTTGGTTACCACCGAACCGGCACCAATCACGACATTGGAACCAATCTTCACTCCCGGCATAACAATCGTATTGACCCCGATAAACACATGCGAACCAACTTGAATCGGGGCAAAGCGCTGATAGCGTTTGCCCTGCTCATCTTTGACCAAACAGGTACTGCCATCATGGGTAATAAATTTCACCCCTGAAGTCACGGTAACATCATCACCAATGCTCACCAAAAATGGTTCAGAACCCCAACTGCGGATATAGATTCTGCAATTATTGCCAATGGTCACGCCTTTTTTTCGCGCGTATGCCACACTGCCTTTGACCATAAAATAGACTAGGTCAAAGATTGTATTGAAGACGGATTTTATCAATGCCATGCGCATGACCTTTAGAGCAGCAAAACAAAAAATGCGAGAAGTGGGCTATTTTACGCCTAAATTGGCTTCAGGCATATGATTGCATTGCCAGGCTTATTTGATTTTTCTGGCAGGAATGCCGACATATATTCCTGGCTCGGCAAGCGTTTTGGAAACCAGGCTGCACGCTCCAATTACACTGTTGTCCGGAATATTGGCACCATCAAGAACCGTCACCCGGGCACCCAGCCAGATATTTCCCCCCAGGCTAACCCCCTGCTTGGTAATCTGGTCTTTCACCAAGATATCCGGATCATCAAATTTATGGTTACTGGCAATAATGATACTTTGCGTGCCAATGCGGGTATTGTCGCCAATGCTGACTCCACCACAGCCATTGATAAATGACTTGGAATTGATGCTGACATCCTGACCAATACTGATATTGCCACCAAAACATTTGATATAACAACTTTCACCAATAAAGCTGTTGTCGGCAATGCTGAGCGTTGCGCCTTGTTCCACAATCAGGCTGACCTGATCGCCGATATAGACATTTTTACCCATACGCACCTGACCTGCAATTTCAAGCGTAGTGCCTTTGCCAAAATATTTAAACCGGGTAGCAAAGGCCTGATTATAAACAACCTTGCGGCATTGTGCAGTGAACCAGTTCATGAGTTTTAAAGCTTTAAAAAACATCACTTTTTGCTACTCCACACAGAGAATAAAATGGCAAAGTTATAAAAAATCAGGGCAACCGGCACGGCAAGCAGCATATAGACTTTATCTTCTACCAGTAGATACAGGCCGAAAAATAAAACGAATTTAATCAATAACTCAATAATCTGCAATCTAAACAGCACATGGCTACTACGCTGTGCAATCAGGAAGGCCGAACTGGGCGGATTACAAAAAATGGCCCAATAGCCCAAGGCCAAAATCTGGAAATAGGTAGAGATGCCGACCCAGTCTTTGCCAAATACCCATAAATACAGGGATTCTGGCAGCACAAAAAACACGGCAAACAGCGGCAGAGACAGCAGACTCAGCAGTACACTGCTTTTCAGGGCTTCCTGACTATTTTCCAGATGTTTAAATTTGCGGATAAAAAACTGGCGAATGGTTTGCGATATCAAATTGATCGGCACACGCAAAGTCCTTTCGACAATGGAATAAAAACCCACTGCTTGAAAGCCAACAAAATGCGCCACCACATAATAAGGCAAATTATGTGAAAAACTGTTCAGCAAAGCATGTGGTGTATTACTAAAAATAAAATCCTTATAATTTTTAAAGGCATTCCAACTGACTTGATAGAGACGCTGATTCAGCACATACATCAACAGCACCATGATCATTGCCAATGAACTGACGCTATAACTATTGAGTAAATTAATATTCAACATCAACGGCAGACTCAGCTGTACCGTCACCACAATCAGACTGCGGAAAATATTTAAGCCTGCACAAAACCATTCCGCTTCGTGGGCAAATTTATAGTTATAGACACTTTGAATCAAGGTATTGGCAAAGACACCGAATGCAATCGCAATCGCCATTTCTGCATCGTAAATCAAGCCAATCACCACCGCAGTTAAAACTGAAAAAAGCAGTGAAAAAACACTGCTTTCGAAGATTAAGCTTTTTTGATGTTCGGGCTTGGCAACTAATAGAGCTTGATCTAAACGTAAATTAGCCACCGTAGATAACACGCTTACGAAGGCCAACGCCACACCATACTGACCAAAATCATTTACAGAATAGAGGCGCGTTAAAAAAGGAAGTGCGATAAATGTCATTATCGCACCCACCAATAAACTCAAAGTAATCAGCCCGATGGATTGATATTTTCGGGCCAAATGCATCAGTCTCATTTCAGATTTTGCACATACCATTGCATCGCCAATCGAATACCGGCATCAATTTTAAACTCAGGGGCATAACCCAAAGCCTTTTCAATTTTGGCAATACTGGCTTGTGAATGACGCACATCACCGGCACGGAAGTCACGATACACCGCATCTTTGCTGTAGTTCACACCATTTTCAGCCAACGCTACTTTAATCGCATTGAACAGATCATTCAGTGTGGTACGGTCACCCACTGCCACGTTATAAACTTGGTTTTTAGCTTCATCATTTTGCGTGGTGGCTGCCAAAATATTGGCTTGTACCGTGTTGTCGATAAAGCAGAAATCACGGCTGGTTTCGCCATCACCATTGATAAATACATCTTCGCCGGCAATCATCGCTGCTGTCCATTTTGGAATCACTGCAGCATAGGCACCGTTTGGATCTTGACGTTGACCGAACACATTAAAGTAACGTAGACCAATCGCCTTAAAGCCATAGGTTTTGGCAAATACATCAGCATACAGCTCATTCACATATTTAGTCACTGCATAAGGTGATAATGGCTTACCAATGTTTTCTTCGACTTTTGGCAAGGCTGGATGATCGCCATAAGTTGAACTGCTCGCTGCATAAGTAAAACTGGCTACTTGAGCATCACGCGCTGCAGTTAGCATATTTAAGAAACCGCTAATATTCGTATCATTGGTGGTGATCGGGTCTGCAATAGAACGGGGTACAGAGCCAAGCGCTGCTTCATGAAAGACATAATCCACACCGGCACAGGCTTTTTGACAATCTTCCAATTTACGGATATCACCTTCAATAAACTTGAATTTAGCCCATTGCTCAGGACTCACCAAAGCTTGTACTTGATCCAGATTATATTGATGACCTGTGGCAAAGTTATCCAAACCCACAACCGTTTGATCTAACGTTAATAAAGTTTCTAATAAATTAGAGCCGATAAAGCCAGCCACACCTGTCACTAACCATATCTTTGGTGCTGTTTTTAGGTTGGCACATACCTGTTGATATTGATTCATGAGGGCATGTCCTATTATAAGCGAAGGTCAGATTCGGCTTGAGACAGTACGTATTTCAAGTCATATAGTACATGTGTAGGCTTGCCGAGTGCGCGAATCGCTGCAACGCCCATGTTTTTAAATTGCTCATGTGCAACTGCCAAGATCACCGCATCATAAGTACCTTTTTCCACAGACTGCACAGGACTGATACCATACTCATGCTCTGCTTCCGCAACATCTACCCAAGGATCATAAACATCAACATTGACATGATATTCTTGTAATTCATGCACAATATCGATGATTTTGGTGTTACGGATATCAGGACAATTTTCTTTAAAGCTCAAACCGAGGACTAGAACTTTAGCACCTTCCACCTGAATCTTTTTCTTGATCATGCCTTTGACCAGCTGAGTCACCACATACGCACCCATACCATCATTCAGACGACGGCCTGCTAAAATAATTTCTGGGTTATAGCCAATCGCCTGAGCTTTATGGGTTAAATAGTACGGATCGACACCAATACAGTGACCGCCCACCAAACCCGGACGAAATGACAGGAAGTTCCACTTCGTACCCGCAGCTTGCAGCACTGCTTCAGTATCAATACCCATTTTATTGAAAATCAGCGCCAACTCATTGATCAAAGCAATATTGACATCTCGCTGGGTATTTTCAATCACTTTAGCTGCTTCTGCGACTTTAATACTGGCTGCTTTATGCGTACCCGCCTCAATCACTAGGTTATAAACTTGATCAACAAAGTCTGCAATTTCTGGAGTCGAACCTGATGTGATTTTCATAATATTGGTGACACGGTGCAACTTATCACCTGGATTAATACGCTCAGGGCTATAGCCTGCGTAAAAATCTTGGTTGAATGTTAAACCTGAAAATTTTTCAAGTTCAGGAATACACACTTCTTCGGTTGCACCAGGATAAACTGTTGATTCGTAAACCACAATATCGCCTTTTTTCAGCACCTTACCAATGCTTTGCGATGCTTTTACCAATGGTGTTAAATCAGGTTGTTTAAATTCATCAATTGGGGTTGGCACAGTCACCACATAAAAATTACAATCTTGTAAATCTTCTAAATTTGCACTGTAACTAAGCTGTGCTGATTGCAACAATTCTTCAGAAGAGACTTCTAAAGTGTGATCTTTACCAGATTTAAGTTCATCAATACGTTTTTGATGAATATCAAAGCCCACGACCGGAACTTTTTTACCAAATTCAACAGCTAGCGGTAGACCGACATAACCTAATCCGATAATGGCAACCTTAACTTCCGAGAGCTTTAGCATCAATCTAAACCTTATATTTTGATGAATATAACAATATAAACTAAAGTGACAAATTAGGGTCACTTTGCTAAATATTTTACTATACTCTGATGTTACGCAGACATTAAAAAACTTGTTAATCTGAATTCGATATAAAAAGTAGAAAAAAACCTGTATTTGCAACATATCGGTTATCAAAAAAATTATAAAACAATGCTTTTCAATCGATCATATTGCCGAATTATTTTGTATTTTGGACGATTACAGCAAAAAATTAATGAATCTTTAGAGAAAGTTTTAATTTTTGATCAAAAATCCAGGCTGAAAAAGTCAGTCTGGAGCGATGAATATTGTCATTTTATTTCATCAATCCTAGTTTGGATTATTCAAATATTTTTACTGCCAAATGATCCTTCTATTCTGGAAATCCACTTTTCCTCAACTTCTTAGCTACAACCGCTTTATTGAAATCATGCTCCGTTGTTTGCAAGATTTGAGTAGCTTTTTCTATCAAGTTAAAGAAAAAGATACGGGGATCGGCATTATTGATTCCACTAAATTGGTTGTTTGCCATAATCTTCGAATTAAAAGGCATCGTATATTTAAAGGCTTAGCGGATTTCGTCGGACTTAGGTTAAAAATTTAGCAATTAGTATGCTAAATTTATTTTAAAATGTTTTTCCTAAGAATTTCATAAGATTCAGATCACCTCTCTATTTCGCATACACTGTTCAATTAAAATCAGATACATTTTGTTATAATAAAATCAAAGTTCTCAGGTAGAATATCGCAGATTTAACGAATTAAATATTAAAAACGGGATTTCATGTGCGACAAATTCAACTGGCTTTTTTACTGACTTGCGGTCTGACTTTGACCGGCTGCGCAGTGACCTCTGGTCTGCAAACTTATGACCTACCAGCAGAAGGTGTTTATCAAACCGAACTCGGCACTTCAGTCAATGTGATCAAACTCACTCAAGACTCTATGCTGGCCGTTCAGCCTGCTGTACAAAATATTCAACAAGACTACGCCCATTTGTTTAGCACCCCCCATCGTAGCTACAGTCTGAGTCCGGGCGACATCCTGTCCATCTATTTATGGGCCTATCCGGAAATGACCCCGCCAAGTAGCACCATTAGCAGTGACCAGTCTGCCCGGGCTAACGGTTATCAGATTGACTCACAGGGCTATATCCAGTTTCCAATTATTGGCCGCTATAAGGCTGCGGGCAAATCCCTGACCCAAGTCAATCGTGAGTTACGCAGTCAACTGTCCCGTTATTTAAAAACTCCGGATGTCATTGTGCGGGTTCTGTCCTATCAGGGTCAGCGCTACTCCGTTCAGGGCAATGTCATAAAAGGTGGTCAGTTTTATTTAAGCGATCAGCCGGTAAGCGTCTATACGGCCTTGGGCATGGCTGGTGGTGTAAATGCCCAGCAGGGCGACAATGCCTCCATGACTTTGGTCCGTCAAGGACGTTCCTACAACCTGAATACCGTAGAACTGGAAAAGGCTGGACTTTCACTGCATAACTTGCTGATCCAGCCAAATGACACTTTATATGTGAACAATCGCGAAAATCAAAAAATCTATGTCATGGGTGAATCAGGCAAAAACCAGTCCTTGCCACTGCGCGATCAGGGGATGAGTTTAAGTGATGTATTAGGTGAAAGTTTGGGCCTAAATCCACTCTCTGCCAGCCGCAGCAAAATTTATATCGTACGCAGCCAGCCAAATGCTGTGCACACCGAAGTTTATCACATGGACCTGAGCAGTATTGCGGACTTCGGTCTGGCTAACCAGTTCAAGATGCGCAGCAATGACATTGTCTATGTCGATGCTTCAGGTCTGGCACGCTGGCAACGTGTCGTGAACCAGGTAATTCCGTTCTCGAATGCACTTTATAACCTGGATCGTTTGGGGCAATAATGCAGATTAAACGTATTTTGGTCGTCTGTATTGGTAATATCTGCCGTAGTCCTATGGCTGAATACTTTTTAAAACAACAGTATCCGCATTTACAGATTGAATCTGCCGGTATTGCGGGCATGGTAGGACATGCAGCAGATGAAAAAGCCAGTCTGTGCATGCAAAGTTTGGGCATTGATATGAGCCCGCATGTCGCTCGAAAGCTGAATGCCGAGATGATTAAACAGGCCGACCTGGTTCTGGTGATGAGTCAAAACCAACAAAAACATCTGGAACAGACCTGGCCTTTTGCCAAAGGCAAAACCTTCCGTTTGGGGCACTGGCAAGCCAGGAATATCGCTGACCCTTATCAGCATGACCAAGCTGTATTTGATGATACCTGCCAGTTAATACAGAGCTGTATTGCTGACTGGAAAAAATATATTTAAATTTGAAATCAAGATTATGAGCCAAAATAGCAATACTGAAGATACGATAGACTTAAAAGAATTATTTTTTTCACTCATTGCCCAGTGGAAGCTGATTGCACTGTGTGTCATCTTAAGCGTGATCTGCGCGTTGCTGTATTTAAGAGTCACCCCCGATACCTATTCAGTTGATGCGCTGGTACAGGTCGAAGAAAACAAAGGGACGTCTGCTGCCTTATTGGGTGATTTGTCCAGTATGATCGAGCAAAAGCAACCCGCTCAGGCAGAAATAGAACTATTAAAATCGCGTCTGGTGCTGGGTTCTGCCATTCAGGCTTTAAATCTGGATCTCCGCATTGCTGGAACTGAAAATAGCTTTACGAACCGTTTATTGTCACCGCATGACTATCAAAGCGAATACAATAAAACATCTGTTCTTTTTAAAGACAATGCTAAATCCTTTGATATCCGTCAGTTTGAAGTGCCTGCTTATTTCAATGACAAGAATTTACGTCTTGACTTTCAGCAGGGTAAATACACTTTAACCGATCCGGCCACAGAACAAGTGGTCTTCTCTGCCCCATTAAATCAGCCTAGTGAATTGCAGTCTGAACATGGTCAGTGGAAAGTTGCCATTTATACCCAGGACCAGTTCAATGCACCCTATCTTGTTCGCAAGCAATCTCTGCCCGCTGCAGTCCAATCGATTCTTGCCAATTACTCGGTGGCAGAAAAAGGCAAAATGACCGGGGTATTAGGCCTGAATTATCAGGGGACTGACAAACAGCATATCACTGAAGTCCTGAATGCCATTCTGGCGGCCTATAGCCAGCAAAATATTGAACGTCGTTCTGCAGAAACAGCCCAAACACTTAAATTCTTAGATGAACAACTACCAGAGCTGAAACAACAACTTGATGTAGCAGAGCGTGAATTCAATAAATTTCGCCAACAATACAACACCGTAGATGTCACGAAAGAATCTGAGTTATTTTTAACCCAAAGCGTAACCTTAGAGACACAAAAAGCACAACTTGAACAACAAGTGGCTGAAGCTGGTGCCAAATATACTGCTGAGCATCCAGTCATGCAGCAAATGAATGCACAATTGGGGGCGATCAATAAAAAAATTGCGGAATTAAATGGGACATTAAAAGGGCTACCTGACTTACAACGTCGTTATTTACAACTTTATCGTGAAGTTGAAGTTAAACAACAACTTTACACAGCGTTATTAAACTCATATCAGCAACTACGAATTGCAAAAGCGGGCGAGATTGGAAATGTTCGTATTGTTGATACAGCTGTGGAACCGATTGCACCGATTGCACCAAAGAAACTACAAATTTTAATTCTATCTATTTTCTTAGGTGGTTTCCTCGGCACTCTTTTGGCATTATTGCGCAACATGCTACGCTCAGGAATCAAAGATTCTTCAGAAATTGAAAATAATCTGGATCTGCCCGTTTATGCCACTGTACCACGTTCGCTAGTGCAAGAAAGCCGAAATAAAATTCTGAAAAAGAAAAAGACCATTCCTATACTTGCAGTTAAAAATAGCGATGATATCGCTATTGAGAGCTTAAGAAGTATGCGCACAGCTATTCATTTCGCTCTAAGCTCTGCCCGGAATAATCTGATTACGATTTCAGGTCCAGCACCTGAAGTTGGTAAATCCTTTATCTCAGCCAACTTAGCCACAATTTTGGCGCAAAGCGATAAACGTGTATTAATTATAGACGCAGACTTACGTCGGGGTTATTTACACAAGTATTTTAATCTCGAAACACAACCTGGCTTAACAGAGTTACTCAATGGTCAACAAAGTTTAGACACGGTTATTCGTCCTACAGAAGTGCCAGGTTTAAGTATGATTTCTCGCGGGAAAAGTCCTGCGAATCCTTCTGAACTATTAAGCTCTAACCAGTTCAAAAATCTATTAGAACAAATTTCAGAGAAATTTGATCATGTCATTATCGATACTCCACCAGTCTTAGCAGTGACGGATGGCATCATTATTTCTCAATACACAGGTGTTAACTTAGTGATTGCCCGTTATGCGAAAACGCAGATGAAGGAGCTTGAATTGACCCTGAATCGTTTCGAACAAGCTGGTGTAAAAGTCAATGGATTCATTCTAAACGATATTCAACGTTCAAGTGCAGGCTATGGCTATGGCTATGGCTATGGCTATAACTATGCTTATGCCTATAAAGCCAATAAAGAATCAGACTAAATACATCCTCTAACCGATAAAAAGCCAGAACTTGATTTCTGGCTTTTTTATTTTGTATGACAAACGTTTATATATTCAAATCCTTATAGTTTTTTTAAGGACTTCGGCATATATTAATTTGAAAATGTACTGGTGGTACAAAACACGTCATTCATGAAGTCTGCTAAGATGCTAAAAAACTTTTTGAATGTAATAGAATTAGGAAAAATTTCACATGAGTAAAGCCTTACCCATTGCTGTAGCTGTTATTCTAGGCGGTGCTGCACTGGTTCCCGTTTATTATGCATCTCAACACCCAGCTTCAGCCGAAGCCCAAGTTTCACAAAATGCATCTGCCGTAGAAAAAATTAGCTATGCACTGGGTTATGAGGTTGCTCATCAAACTCCACCAGAACTCGATATTAACAGTTTTGTAACGGGTGTCCGTGCCGGTCATGCTCGTAGCCAACCTGCCTATAGCGAAGAAGAATTAAAACAAGCCTATGAGCAGTTCCAACAAGAAATGCAGCAAAAACAGGCCAATGATGCAAAGCAAGCACAGACAACCAGTGACAGCTTCTTAACTGAAAATGCGAAAAAACCTGGGGTGAAAACCACAGCGTCGGGTTTACAGTACAAAATTACGCAAGAAGGCTCAGGCAAGCAACCCACTGCCAGCTCTGTCGTGACCGTGCATTACAAAGGCCAACTGGTCGACGGTAAAGTCTTCGATAGTTCGCTTGAACGTGGCGAACCGATTGAGTTTCCTTTAAACCAAGTGATTCCGGGTTGGACTGAAGGTCTACAACTCATGAAAGAAGGTGGGAAAGCGACACTTTACATCCCTTCTAACTTAGGCTACGGCCCACAAGGTGTACCTGGCATGATCCCAGCCAACAGCACGCTTATTTTTGATGTTGAACTGATCAAAGTAAAATAAGACAAGTCAATCAGAGGAGAGCTTTTGCTCTCCTATTTTTATTGAGAATACAATATGAAGATTCAAACAACATTACTCTGTGGCTTGTTACTTTCTACACCTGTTTTTGCTGCACCGATTAATAATAAAAGCAGCATCAACCAACAAGTCGGTTATAGTTTTGGCTATCTCATGGGTCGTAGCAATGCTGAATCAATTCAAGATTTAGATCTCGATGCTTTTGTGCAAGGGTTACGTGAAGCATCTAAAGGCCAAGCTGCTTCATTAAGTGATGAAGACATGGCCCGTGTATTGACTCAATATAAACGCCAAGCCGAGGCAAAACAGTTATTAGAAGTTAAACAACTGGCAGATAAAAATGCCAAAATTGGTGCAGCCTTTTTAGCTGAAAATGCGAAAAAAGCAGATGTAAAAACTACGTCTTCAGGCTTGCAGTATATGGTTTTACAACAAGGCCAAGGCAAGTCACCTAAGGCCAATAGCAAAGTCAAAGTCCATTATGAAGGACGTTTGATTGATCAGACCGTTTTTGACAGCTCGATTGCACGTCAACAGCCTGCGGAGTTTCAAGTCAGCCAAGTGATTCAAGGTTGGACTGAAGGCTTACAGTTGATGAAAGAAGGCGCAAAATATCGTTTCTTTATTCCCGCTAAACTGGGCTATGGCCAAATTGGTTCAGGCGATGTGATTGAACCGAATAGCACCTTGATTTTTGATGTGGAACTGATTGAAGTGTTGCCAAAATAAGGTAGCAATGCAAACGCAATGCTATATATAAAATAAAAAGCCTGATCTTCGTGATCAGGCTTTTTATTAATTTCAATCTATTTTCAAATCAAGCACTGCTTATTTTTAAGTTAAGTGCTTCGCTTGTCTTTTGAAGCATAAAACAAAGAAGTACCTTGTTTTAGGCTTCATGTTTGAGGTGACGTGGTCTAAAGCCTGTTAGGAGCAAACCAACCGCATATGCCACAACGCCGACCACGCACAACCCGATCACTTCGGCAACGCGTATCCACTGTGACACGTCACCATTATACCAAGTCAATGCATACCACAAAGCCACAATCATCACGGCGTTAGCAATACCAAACTGGATAAACAGTTTTTTCCAGTGTGCGCCAAAACGGAAAATATCGCGCTTGTGTAGATAGAAATACAACATCCCCGCATTCACTAGAGCAGAGCCCGAAGAGGCTAATGCCAAAGCCATATGCTCTGCCTGCCAGTCAATCAATTTAAAGAAGCCAATAAACACCACGTTTAAAATCGCATTTGCGGCAACGGCCATTAAACCGACACGGACTGGCGTTTTGGTGTCTTGCTGCGCATAAAACCCAGGGGCAAAGACTTTAATCAACATAAATGAAATCACCCCAGCACTCATACATTGCAGTGCTAAAGCCGTCATTTGTGTATCTTCAAGGGTAAATTGTCCGCGTTGGAATAGGGCCTGAATAATGGGGGTCGATAACATAAACAGCGCAATACTCGCAGGCACCCCCACCAGAACAATCACCTTTGCAGCCCAATCCATCATGCCGCGGAACTTCGACATATCTTGCTCTGCATGACGGGTCGACAATGCGGGTAAAATCACCGTACCAATCGCCACCCCAATCAACCCTAAAGGTAACTCGGTCATGCGTTCCGCACTGTACAACCATGATACTGAACCGTCTTGCATAAACGAAGCCCAAATGGTGTTCAGGAGTAAGTTGATTTGCGTGACAGAAACACCAAATAGCGCAGGCAGCATCAATTTCATGATGCGATCCACACCTTCATGTTTAAAATCAACTTTCGGTGGAATCAGTAACTTTTTATGCCAAAGTTCAGGAATTTGGATCGCCAGTTGCAATACACCCGCAGCAACTACCGCCCAACCCAGTGCCATAATCGGTTCTGCCATATACGGCGTCAGCCACCATGCTCCTGCAATCATCGCAACATTCAGCAATACCGGTGAAAAGGCGGGTGAAGCAAAGGAACCATAACTATTTAGAATACTGCTGGCAAATGCCGTCAACGACATAAACAATAAATAAGGAATGGTGAGGCGAAACATTGAAACCGCGAGGTCGAACTTCTCTGGATCGGCATGGAAACCCGGTGCATAGATGTATAGCACTGCTGGAGCTGCGACCATAGCAATGAAGGTTAAAGCCGTCATAACGGTCATCAAACAACCAAAGACACGGCTAATCAGAATCTGAACTTCCGCATGGGTACGCCCAGTTTTATATTCGGTCAGTACTGGAATAAACGCCTGTGAGAATGCTCCCTCAGCAAATAGCCGACGGAAGAAGTTCGGGATACGAAAGGCCACCACAAAGGTATCAAAATCTTTCCCCGCACCAAAGACATTTAGTAAGACAATGTCTCGTACCAAACCCAAGACCCGAGAAAGCATGGTCATTGCACTTACAATTACGGTTGACCGCCACAGCGCCATCGTATCCACCTAGTTTTTCATTTGCCGCTATTGTAATGAAACTTCAGCGAATATTTGATTGTTTAATGTTGTTGTCGACTCTCAATTCATTGACTTTTTAACTGCTGCAAACGATTTCGATAGTCTAACCAATCAAAAAATGGGCCTGGATCGGTCTTACGTCCTGGTGCAATATCAGAATGTCCTGCCAAATGCTGCTGAATTTGAGGATAGGCCTGTTGTAAACAGGCCGTCACGTGTACCAATGTTTCATATTGGGCATCTTCAAAAGGCAAGTCATCACTGCCCTCAAGCTCAATGCCAATCGAATAATCATTGCACTCTTTCTTGGCCAGATAGCTTGAGCGTCCTGCATGCCATGCACGGTCGTTAAAATTGACAAATTGTAAGACTTCGCCACTTCTTAAAATCAGTAAATGCGCTGAGACTTGCATGCCTTGAATGGTTTGAAAATATGGATGTACTGACCAATCCAATTGATTTTGAAAAAATTGTTCAATATAACCGCCACCAAACTGTGAGGGAGGCAAACTGATATTATGGATGACAATCAGTTGAATCTCAGTATCAGCAGGACGTGCGTTAAAATTAGGCGATGGAATTTGTCTCGCTCCCAGCAGTTGCCCTGCTTGCACTTGAAACGACGGAATGACCTGCATATTTTTATTCCTCAAACCCATTGCGCCCTTTGGGCAATCTTTTTTAATGTCTCTCATGCTAAATCTTTCCCCGTCATTTCTCAAATTGGTCAGCGTTTGATTTTGAAATTTTCACGCCTTTTTCAGGAAAAATGCTAATATATTGCGCAATTTTCATGGCTTCTATAAAGATACGGACAATCGGATGAGCATATCGCAGCAACTGCTTGAACAATCTATTCAACTGAATATTCAACAAGCATTACAAGAAGACATCGGTGATGGTGACATTACGGCGCTTTTGACGCCAGAAGATGAACAAGCGACTGCGACCATTATTAGCCGTGAAGACATGATTCTTGCTGGTCAACCTTGGGTCAATGCATTAATTGCGGCTTTTGATTCCAGTGTGCAAATCACGTGGCTCAAAAACGATGGCGATCTGGTTTTTGCCAATGAAACCATTTTTAAACTGGCAGGTTCAGCGCGCAGCTTACTTACGGTTGAACGCCCTGCACTCAACTTTGTACAAACACTATCTGCTGTAGCAACCAAAACTGCGGAATATGTCAAACAACTGGATGGCTTAAACACCAAGTTACTCGATACCCGTAAAACCCTACCGGGTCTGCGTATTGCCCAGAAATATGCTGTCGCGGTCGGCGGCGGTCAAAACCATCGCTTAGGCTTATTCGATGCTTTTTTAATTAAAGAAAATCACATCATGGCAGCAGGCGGCATCGCACAAGCCATTGCCAAAGCGCATCAAATTGCCCCAGGCAAACCAGTCGAAGTCGAAGTCGAAACCTGGGCGGAATTAGAGCAAGCATTGGAAGCCCAAGCTGATATCGTGATGTTAGACAACTTTAGCCAGCAACAAATGATTGATGCGGTCAAGCATGTTTCAGGACGTTGTAAATTGGAAGCGTCAGGGAATATCACCATTGCCAACTTGCGCGAAGTCGCAACCACAGGCGTGGATTATATTTCGATGGGTGTATTGACCAAAGATGTCAAAGCAGTCGACCTTTCTATGCGTTTTAATTCTTAATTTCAACAGTTTGCATCAATTGACATGCAATAAAAAACGCACTCTCAAGTGCGTTTTTTATTGCGTTAAAATTTACCAGCCCAGTGCTTGCTGTTGTTTTTTCACCAACTCTTGAATGCCCTTTTCTGCCATTTCTAACATGGCATTGCACTGTACACGGGTAAACGGTTTATCTTCTGCCGTACCTTGAATTTCAATAAACTCGCCAGCTTGGGTCATCACCACGTTTAAATCCGTTTGGCAGTTTGAGTCTTCTTCATAGCACAAGTCTAAAAGCACTTCATCTTGGAAAATACCGACTGAAATGGCAGCCACTAAGCCTTTTAATGGATCTTGCTTAATTTTCTTTTTCTCAAGCAACGTATTCATCGCATCAATGAGAGCCACCGCAGCACCGGTGATCGCAGCAGTACGTGTACCGCCATCTGCCTGAATCACATCACAGTCGATGGTGATGGTGTTTTCACCGAGTTTTTTTAAATCCACCATGGCGCGTAGACTACGGCCAATCAAACGTTGAATTTCTTGAGTACGACCACTTTGCTTACCACGCGCAGCCTCACGGTCACTACGGGTATGCGTCGAACGTGGCAACATGCCATATTCAGCGGTTACCCAACCCTGCCCCTTGCCTTTTAAAAAGCGTGGTACTGAGTTATCAATACTTGCCGTACAAAGAACTTTGGTATGACCAAACTCAACCAATACCGAACCTTCCGCATAACGTGTGTAGTTACGAGTAATGGTGACATCACGTAATTGATCTAATGTTCGTTGGTCGATACGCATAATACGCCCTTCATCTGGCTAAATAGGTTGGCGCATAGTATAGCAGAAGCAGACCCAAAGCATTTGTCTGGCTGCATTGCATTTGTAATTGATCGCCTGTTTCCCTACCCATCCATATTCTTTGTTAAACTGAAGCTTAAAAGAGGCTGAGGCAATCATCTATGTCGATTCGAGAAGAACGTAAACAACAAAGCCGCCAAGCTTTGCTGAATGCTGCATTACAACTCAGCACCTCTGGACGTTCCTTTGCTCGCATTAGTCTCCGTGAAGTCACTCGCCAAGTGGGGTTAGTACCGACCGCTTTTTATCGCCACTTTAATGATTTGGATGAGTTAGGACTTGAACTGGTCGATCAAGCGGCGCTCCACATCAAAAGTATGTTAACCCAATTGGGACAAAGCTATGTTTATGGGCCACATGCCACGATTGAGCATAGTCTAGACTTATTTTTTCATGCTGTAGAGCAACATCCTGAACAGTGGATTTTCTTGATTGGAGAACGCTGGGGTGGGTCAGCCTTGATCCGTGCAGCCGTTGAGCGAGAAATTGCCTTTTTAATCGATGACTTCGCCCATGAATTAACCCGTATTGAAAGCATGCAACATATTCATGACAGCGAAGACCTCAAAGTTTTGGCCAATATTTTAATGGATGCCTCCTTTAACTGGGCCATGCGCTGGATTGGTTTGAGTCGAGATGTAGCTCTCGATAAACTCCAACAGCAGCAGGCTGCATTTAAACTGCAAACCATCGTGCAGATTCAACTCATGTTCCGTGGAATCTCCAATTGGCAACGACCATCTGCTCAAACCAAACACGCCAATCCGACTTTGCATTAAGCCGCTCGCAGACGTAATTTTTGCTGTATTACAAAATTTTTAATGCGCTTTACTCAAACTTGGATGCTTTTTCACTATCATAGAGCCAGTTTTTTCATCTGTAGCTCCTATGCGTTTTTTTCTTTTTTTAGCGGCGAGTGTCTGTATTGCCTTGGCATGGCTATTGCCCATTCATTATCGACCTTGGGTCACCTATACAGGTGAATTGTTTGCATTTTTATCTTTACTTGCACTCTCTGCCTTATTTTTAAAAGAAAAACTCTTGCTCCCGAAAGTGAGTCTGCCACTATTGCTGTTGAGTCTGGTGCCCTTTATTCAGTACGGTTTTGGCGAGCTGTTCTTTTTCAGCAAAGCACTGATGTGTGGCTTATATATCTTTGCATTCTGGCTGAGTATGGTTTTAGGTTTTAACCTGAGCCAAAAACCCTTAGAACGTGAGCAATTATTTAGTGGTCTGTGTAGTGTATTTTGGTCGGTCGGTCTGGTGACAGCGCTCATCGCCACTTGCCAATGGCTCAATATTGAACAGTACATTCCTGGCATGACTGCCTTAAAAGGTGATCGTCCTTATGCCAACTTTGCTCAGCCGAACAATATGGCGAGCTTTCTCATTCTGTCCTTACTCGGCACACTCTACCTATTTGAAAAGAAAAAACTCAACTCGCTTCTGCTATGCGTCAGTGCTGCATTGATGCTATTTGCAGTAGCACTGAGTCAGTCACGCACATCATGGGTCGCAAGTATCTGCGTACTACTCTATTTGCTCTATCAACAGTACAAAGGTGTGGTTCAATTGAAGTGGTATAGTGCCCTCGCATGGTTTGCGTTGTTCATTGCATTTACTGCCTTTATTCCGCAGCTCAATCATCTATTGGCTCAACTGTCTAATGTCGAAGTGACCCAAACCCGTGATGCAGTTGCGCGAGCAACGGGCGATATGTCGCGTCTTGCCATTTGGCAACAGATGCTCCATGCCATTGCTGAGCGACCTTGGTTTGGCTATGGTTGGCATCAAACCAGTGTGGCTTACACCCTAATCAGTGATCAGTTCCAAGGCCCCGTTTGGGTGAAAAGTGCGCACAACTTCATTCTCGACTTTATTGTGTGGAATGGATTGGTGATTGCGATTCCATTTTTTGCCTATCTCAGCTATTGGGGCTATCAACTGCAAAAGCATGCGACATCGCTCGAATCTGTGATTGGACTTCTGATGGTCGGCGCTTTACTGATTCACGGTATGCTCGAATTTCCGTTGTTCTACGCTTATTTCTTGCTGCCGCTCGGATTGATTCTAGGCATTATTCAATCTCAGCAAAAAGTGAAAACGTGGACTTTACCGAGCTTTGCCATGCCGATCACATTTACTGTCTGTGTGGTCTTGGTCGCACTGATTATTCGTGACTATGAGTTGATGGTACCAAAGCTGAATCAAGCTTCTCGTTATGAACACACCCCTGAAAAGTTCACCAATCAAGATCACATTTTACTGCTGTCGGAGTTTAACCGCCGCATTGCATGGATTCAGTTAAATCCATACAGCAAAGTCAGCCCTGAGCAAATTCGTGACTATGAGGAAATGGTACTGAACTACCCGATCCCCTATGATTTGACCAAATTTGCCAAACTCTTGGCCTTTAACGGCTATGAAGCCGAAGCCCGTCATCAACTTTGGCGCTTAAAAACCTTAAGAAAAATTGAGCTGCGTTATGAGGATTTATTACAACCTGCATCAAGTGCGCAATAAACATCGTTAATCCATAAAAAAGCCTGCATCAGCAGGCTTTTTAACTTAATAAGGACTTAAAACAGATTCAGCTTATTTTGCAGCACGTTCTTTTTCAATCAAGTAATCCACGACTTGAGTCACTTTAGCATCTTCACCTTGCACAATATATTTACCATTCACCGTCACCGCAGGTACGCCACTGAGTTGATAACGCTTAGCTAAGTCTTGTGCTTGTGCAATTTTTGAAGTGATCGCAAATGATTTATACGTGCTGTTAAATTTCGCTTCTGGAATACCAAACTGAGTATAGAACTTGGCTAAAGCAGGTTGCTCTAGAATCGGTTGATTTTGATCATGAATGGCATGGAATAACGTCAAGTGGGTCTTTTTACGTACACCTAAAGCCTCAGACACATAATAAGCTCGCGCCGCTTGTTCCCACACTGGATTCATGGCTGCTGGCGTACGCACAAAACGCACATCTTTAGGGAGTTTTTTCAACCAAGTCTGCATATGGGGTTCAAGTTTAAAACAGTGACCGCAGCCATACCAAAAGAATTCGCGGACTTCAATTTTTCCTGGCACTTCCACCTGTACAGGTGTTGGTACGACGATATAGTCCTGACCTGCCACAAAATTTGCAGCCAATGCGCTACCAGAAATAGCGAAAACAGCGGTTGCTAAGCCACTCAAAAGGAGTTTTTTCATTGAACTTATTGTCCTCAAAATCATTATGATAAGTTTATGCAAATACTATAAATCAAATCTGCCAAATTCGTTTTCATTCTGTGAACTTTTTTCAGGCTTTTATCGCTTTTTCTAGAATAAACGCTACACTAAGCCCTATTGAACGTTTTAAATATCATGACTTAAATTGAGGTGCCGACGATGTCGCAACTGAATGTTGATCCACAAGAAATTGCCAAATTTGAAGCATTTGCTGCCATATGGTGGGATCAGCACTCGGAGTTTCGCCCTTTACATATGATCAACCCACTACGCTTAAACTGGATTGATGAACATGCAGGTGGACTCAATGGGAAAAAAGTTCTTGATGTCGGCTGTGGTGGCGGAATTCTAGCTGAAAGTATGGCACGTCGTGGTGCAAATGTGCTCGGCATTGATATGGGCGAAGCCCCCCTGAATGTGGCACGTTTACATGCAGAACAAGAAGGTGTTGAGCATATCGAATATCGCCAAATTCCAGTTGAGCAGCTCGCAGAAGAACAAGCTGGACAATACGATATTGTGACCTGCATGGAAATGTTGGAACACGTACCCAATCCAGCCTCAATCATTGAAGCCTGCCATAAACTGGTGAAACCAGGTGGTCATGTATTCTTCTCCACCATTAACCGTAATCCCAAAGCCTACCTGTTTGCTATTATTGGCGCTGAATATGTACTGCGCATGTTAGCCAAAGGCACCCACGATTATCAAAAATTCATTAAGCCATCAGAACTGGCACATGATATTCGAGGCGCAGGACTCAAACTGAAAGACATGACGGGTTTACATTACAATCCATTGACCAAACGCTATTGGTTAGCGCCAAATGTCGATGTCAATTACATGGTCTATACCGTCAAAGAAGGTGCTGTATGAAAGCCGTCTTATTTGACCTTGACGGCACACTGATCGACACTGCCGCCGACTTTATTCGCATTATTCAAGACATGTGCCGTGAAAAAGGCGTCGCTGTGGTCGATACAGACCTGATCCGTAGCCAAGTCTCTGAAGGTGCACGGGCTATGGTGAAATTGGTTTATCCAGAACTTGCCGTCGAAGACCCAATTTTTCTGGCACATCGTCAGCGTTTTTTAGATACCTACGGTGCCGATATTGCAGTAGATACTGACCTGTTTTCGGGCATGTATCCGCTTATTGAAAAACTTGAAAGCCAAGAGATTCCATGGGGCATCGTCACCAATAAACCGCGTTGGCTCAGTGAAGCATTATTAGACGCGCTGAATTTGACAGAGCGCTGTGCGGTTTTGGTCTGCCCAGAGGATGTCTCACAGACCAAGCCTGATCCTGAGCCGATGTATTTGGCCGCCAAGCACATCGCGATTGCGCCTGAAGACTGTATCTATGTCGGCGATCATCCACGTGACATCGATGCGGGTCGTAACGCGCAGATGTATACCATTTTGGCGGCTTATGGTTATTTACCATTCGCGCACAAAGATGACTTAACAGCGTGGCAGGCAGATTGTATAGTGAAGACTGTGGCTGAATTGGACGATGTTATTCAATCTCTTGTGAGTCAAACTACACCGTCCAATTCACTGACTTGATCACAATTAAAAAATCAAAATAACGAGGAGGTAATGATGAAATATTCAGAATATCAACCTCGCCCCGATCTGCTCAAAGATCGCATCATCTTAATTACAGGTGCGGGCGATGGTATTGGTCGTGCTGCTGCATTAAGTTATGCCCTACACGGCGCAACTGTGGTGCTGCATGGACGTACCTTAAATAAGCTCGAAGTCATTTATGATGAAATTGAAGGCTTAGGTGCGCCGCAACCTGCAATTTTACCCTTGCAGCTGTCGAGCGCCTCTCCTCGTGATTATGAATTATTGGTCGACACTTTAGAGCGCCAATTTGGGCGCCTAGATGGCATTTTGCATAATGCGGGCATCTTGGGTGAGCGCACCGAACTGGAAAATTATCCTGTCGATGTCTGGGATGATGTCATGGCCGTCAACTTGCGTGCGCCATTCGTTATGACTCAAGAGTTAATGCCACTCCTGAAAAAATCTGAGCATGCCTCCGTGGTTTTTGCCAGCTCAGGTGTCGGACGTGAAACGCGTGAACGTTGGGGCGCATATTCTGTGTCTAAGATCGCAATTGAAGCGGTCAGCCAACTGTTTGCCAAAGAAAATACCTCACCGAATATCCGCTTTAACTGTATCAATCCGGGGGCGACCCGCACTGCAATGCGTGCAAAAGCCTATCCCGATGAAGATCCAAAAACATTACCAACGCCTGAAAATATCATGCCTGCCTATCTGTACTTGATGGGCGATGACAGTTTGCATATGAATGGTCAAAGTATTGATGCACAAGACTAAAATCATTCACTCAAAAGGAAGCTTCGGCTTCCTTTTTTTATGTATCAAACTGAAGCTTAGTCATCTATAACATGATCTCAAGTTCAGAAAAGGTTGTCTTTTTTCAATTTTTGCGGATACTGATGCCCAACTCCATTTTTGAAGCATATGCCATGACGGACTTGAGCAATATCACTGTACAACCCACTGAAGATGGTATGGTTAGCCTGTTGATTGACCAACAGCCGATTTCAGAAAAATATGGAATGAAGTTTGAAGCCAGTATTGTGGAGGAACTTCAAGCACTGGAAAATGGCGACACACTGAAACTTTTCGACCAGTTTGTTTTTGCCCATACCGACTTGAACTTTGAACATAGCTATCACTACGTCACGGTCATTGCTAAGAATGATGAACAATACAAAGCCAAGAAAAGCTTTGTTTATCGCATCAAAATTGAAGGTCAGCCCGACATTGAGCATGCCATCAGCAAAAATGGTGAACCGATGACCACAGCAGATGTACGTGAATTTATCCAAGCGCATGTGCAGAAGTCATTGAGTGATTATACCGACCTCAACTACGCTTATTAAGCCGAATCAGCCAAGTTGAAAACTCAGCTTGGCTAGCTCGATATTTTAGATCGTATTTTTAAATTATTTTAATAAAAATATTCGGTTTTTCAGCTTAAAATTTCCTATTTATCATCCTAATTCATCAAAAGTTGAAAATAAGGATGCAGCATGGCTGATTTACAACGTAAACATGACACCATTCGTGATATCCATCATTTACAACTCCCCGAAAGCCTGATTTGTGCTTTGGAAGATGCCAGCCAAGCTGAAGCAGTGGTTCATTCAATCCGTTCATTGCAACATCTGGCGCAGCAATGGAATTAAAGAATGCACTATGCGTTCTTTGACAAAGGGGAATCTGAGCCCTCAAAATGAGTCAAAAATCAGAAGATACAGACTGTTTGCTTTGGACTTTGGCGCAATTGATGATTTAATTCAGGCTTAGAATTGGGCATAATCTTCTTAATATCTCTGCATTTGTTAATAAATACCCAATTCATCTTCACAGTTTCTCTGCATTTTTTTCGTACATTATAGGAAAGAATGAAATTACCTTAATGAGGATTCAACATGAAAAAGATTTTGACAGTATTGGCAATCTCTTTCAGTGCTTTGATGGCAAGCAGTCTCAGTACTGCTGCCCCTCAGTTTGACCACGATCATCCACGCTATGGCAATGAGCCACGCGGACGTGACTTTCGCGATTCAGGTAATGACGATCAGCAAGATCGTCGACGGATGCGCGAAGAGCGCGGTGTCAAACGTTTACAACAGCATAAATGGCAACAAGGTTATGTCATGCCACAGCATTACCGTGGTAACGGCTATAAAGTCGAATATAAAGACCATAATCTTCCAAAGCCAAACCGAAACCAGCAGTGGTACAAAATCAATAACGACTACATCTTAGTCGATGCAGACAGCAACAATATTCTGCGGATTATGGGGCTTTAATCTGCGCTTCATCTTGTATAACGCAGCGACATTATTGAAACCTGAATCAACACCTTTTCACCCGCACTAGCGTGACTGCATACATTCCTCAAGAGACCGCAGTCAGGCACAGCATGGAAGGCGCTGTTTCAGGTTTTTTTATGTGCCAAAGCTTTTGTTTGCAAGCATTGCAGAAAAACAACAATCTCCTCAGTCTCTTCATACATTTCACAATTCACCTAAATAGCCCTCACGCTTTCTCTAGAGTTATTCGCTAATTTTGAATAATCGAAACAAGACAAATACTGGACGAAAGCAATGAAAAAAATTCTGACTGCAATCACACTCTCTTTAGGCGCGCTCATGGCAACATCTGCAATGGCAGCACCACAGTACTATGACCGCTCGCATGATCATGACTCGCGTTGGGATCATCGCGATGACCGCCGTTGGGACAATGACAACCGCTACCAAAACAAACGTGTTAACCCAAGCCGAGACTGGCGCTCAGGTCAAACTTTGCCACGCGGCTATGACTCATCGCGTTATCATGTCAGTGACCGAGAAGCACGTCGCCTACCCAACACTGGACGCTATCAACAGTGGTATAAGGTCAATGGTGACTATGTTTTAGTCAATGAACGCAATAACCGTATCCTGCGTATTATCGGTTAATTCTGGCTGGTGGCGCAAAACCGATGAAACACCTGAACGTTGCTTCAGGTGTTTTTCTATTTAAGACTTCCTCTTCTGCATTTTTTGATTAAAATCATGCTAAGTAGTTCATTTTGAGACAGGCATGCAAACGAATTCGATCGAAACACATCACAGTACAACTTTGCAATATGTGCATTGGTTTCGACATTCTGCGCCTTATATCAATGCTCACCGTAATAAAACTTTTGTGATTATGTTCGATGGTGAAGCCGTTCAGCATGATAACTTTCAACATATTATTCACGACATTGCCCTGCTGCATTCACTCGGGATTCGCCTGATCTTGGTGCATGGAGCGCGTCCGCAAATCAACCACAACTTAAAACAAAGCCAACTACAAACGCCATTTCATCAGTATCGTCGCGTCACCACCCGAGAATCGTTGGGCTGTGTGATGAATGCGGTGGGGTCAATTCGTTTGCAAATTGAAGCCTTACTCTCAATGGGGCTGGCCAACTCACCGATGTATGGCGCACGCATTGATGTGGTTTCAGGGAATTTTGTTACAGCCAAGCCCTATGGCATTCGCGATGGGGTCGATTTTCAGTTAACCGGCGAAGTTCGTACGGTCGATACCGACGCCATTCAACGCCATTTGGATAATCACAATATTGTGCTGCTCGGGCCAACTGGCTATTCCACCACAGGCGAAGTGTTCAACCTACTGGCAGAAGAAGTAGCGACCCGCACGGCGATTCATCTTAAAGCAGACAAACTGATTTTCTTGGGCAAACAACATGGTCTGCTCAATGAACATGGGCAGTTGCAACGCGAAATTTCACCACACAAGCTCGATGCACAAATTGAGAAGTACCAAGATTCGAATCCAGACATTGCGGTACATTTACGCGGTGCCAAAAAAGCCTCGACGCACGGCGTACATCGCGTACATCTAATTTCCTATGCTTATGATGGTGCCTTGGTTGAGGAGCTCTTCACTCGTGATGGTTCGGGCACTATGATTACCGATGCCCATTATGAAGAAGTCCGTATGGCCAACATTCAAGATGTCGGCGGGCTGATTAACCTATTACGCCCACTTGAAGAAGAAGGCATTTTGGTTTATCGCTCACGTGAACGTCTCGAAAACGAAATTGGCCAATTTGCGGTGATTGAACGTGATGGCATGATCTTGGCCTGCGCCGCACTCTACCCACTGCCAGCAGCAGAGGGTGAAATCCGCAGCGCTGAAATTGCCTGTGTCGCAGTCGATCCTGGCTATCGCAAATCTAATCGCGGCAGCCAAATTTTGCATTATCTCGAAGGTAAAGCCCGCAGTATGGGCATTCAACAGTTGTTTGTACTGACCACACGGACTGCACATTGGTTCTTAGAACATGGCTTTGAAACAGCCAATGTCGATGAACTTCCCAATGCACGCCAAGCCTTATACAACTATCAGCGCAACTCACTCGTCTTTAAAAAGCCACTTTAAGTGGCTTTTGCAGGATTATGGATATCTTTATTTTTCATATCTTTATCTAAAAAACACCGCAAAAATCGCTCAAATCTATATTGCGTTAAATACTAAGCTTATTCCAGAAATAAAAATACCTTTTAAATAATAAATATCAATCAGTTAATCTCAATAAATTTTATATTTTATGTTTTTTATATTGCTGTTTTTTGCATAAGTTTTGCACTTTTGTTTTTATCTTTTTTTTTCATGTCTAAAGCCCGATTTCTTATTTTTTCTGAAAAGAAATGCCCATTAGCGTATGTGTTCACCAACTCACTCACCTTATTTATTTGGAGTTATGAAACACATGAGCACTTCTCGAGCACAGTTCTGGATCAAAACAAGCGTTCTTTCTGCAGCGGTCGTGGGTGCCATGATGTTATCTGGATGTGGGAAAAAAGAAGCTGAAACCGTCACACTGAATATTGGCTTTCAAAAATATGGCATTTTGCCCATCGTCAAAGAGCGTGGCACTTTAGAAACGGTGCTTAAAGCACAAAATGTCCAAGTCAAATGGGTCGAGTTTCCTGCAGGTCCACAGCTCCTCGAAGGTTTAAATGTCGGCAGTGTGGTCTTTGGTGAAGCAGGTGAAGCGCCTCCAATTTTCGCACAAGCTGCAAATTCGAACTTGGTTTACATTGCCAACCAACCTGCTGCACCTAAAGCAGAAGCACTGATCGTACAAAAAGACTCAAAGATTCAAAGCATTCAAGATTTAAAAGGCAAACGGATTGCACTCAACAAAGGTTCAAATGTGCATTACCTGCTACTCAAAGTGTTAGAAGCGAACAATCTGAAACTTTCTGATATTGAAACGGTGTATCTTCCACCATCGGATGCACGTGCCGCATTTGAACGTGGTGCAGTTGACGCTTGGGTCATTTGGGATCCCTTCTTTGCTGCCGCTGAACACCAAATCTCAGCACGTGTGATTGCTACGGGAGAAAACTTAGTCAGTAATCATCAGTTCTATTTGGCCGATCGTAAGTTTGCCGAAGCGCATCCAGAAATCTTAAAAACGGTCGTCAATGAACTCAATACCACCACACAATGGGTCGAACAAAATCAACAACAAGCAGCCCAGTTGTTAGAAAAACCGACAGGCTTGTCTTTAGACATTTTACAAAGCTCGATTGGTCGTATGGGCTTTGGCGTTCAATCCATTTCAGCCGAAGTCGCAAAAAAACAGCAGTACGTTGCGGATGCTTTCTATCAACAAAAACTGATTCCAAACCAGCTGAATATTGACGCAGCCATTATTAAACAAAAATAACGAGATCATCATGAAAACACTTAAAACAGTTTCCAGTATTGGTATCGTCACCTTGAGTCTGGGACTCGGGGCATGCCAAAAGCAAGACACGGCAGTAACAAATACTTCTGAAAAGCAGGCAGCAGCTCCAGTTAAAACCCTGTCGATTGGCTACCAAAAGTCGTCTTTGAACCTGTTGGTTGCACGTGAGCAAAAATTATTTGAGCAGCAATTTCCTCAAGCCAAAATTGAATGGAAAGAGTTCCCCGCTGGCCCACAAATGCTAGAAGCCTTGGCCGTCGGTGCAGTTGATTTTGGCTCAGTGGGCAATACCCCACCGATCTTTGCCCAAGCTGCTGACAAAGAGCTCAGTTATGTCGGTTATGAACAAGTTCCAGCCAATGCTCAAGCGCTGTTGATTGCTAAAAATAGTTCCATTGATTCAATTCAAGACCTAAAAGGCAAGCGGATTGCGGTACAACGCGGCTCAAGCGCGCATGAGTTACTGGCGAAAGTTCTACAAAAAGCAGGACTCAGCTGGCAGGACATTCAACCAATTTGGCTGCCCCCTGCGGATGCACGTGCCGCGTTTGATAAACAGTCCATCGATGCATGGGCCATTTGGGAACCCTACCTCAGTGCAGCAGAGCAGGATGCACAGGCCAAAGTCTTGATTGATGGCACAGCATTTCCGCAAACCTATTCTTTTTATATTGGTAACCCCAAGTTCATTCAGACCTACCCTGAGGCCACGGCTCAGTTCATTCACGGGCTGAATCAGGCCGATCAATGGGTACTGAAAAACCAACCACAGGCACTTTCAGTCTATACCCAAAGTACGGGTTTACAGCCCTCTATTGCCCAACGGGTCATCGACAAACGTCTGAAGCCTTCACCGATTCAAACCCTGACGCCTGAAGTAGTGCAAGCACAACAACAAATTGCGGACTTGTTCCAACAAGTCCAGCTCATTCCGAAACACATTCAAGTTCAAAGTACCGTTTGGGTTGCACCGAGCAAACCTTAAACGACTCTATCTAAGGATTTTTAAAAATGAAAATTTTCTGGTTTATCCCAACTCACGGTGACAGTCGCTACTTAGGTACCAGTAAAGGTGCTCGTCAAGTGGACCATGCCTATATGAAACAGATTGCGGTTGCCGTGGATAATTTGGGTTATGAAGGTGTACTGATTCCAACAGGTCGTTCATGTGAAGACCCATGGTTAACCGCAGCCAGCCTGATTGATGCCACAAAAAAATTAAAATTCCTAGTTGCACTACGTCCAGGCGTGACCACGCCTGCATTGGCTGCACGGATGGCAGCCACCTTTGACCGTCTCTCGAATGGTCGGGTTTTATTGAACTTGGTGACAGGTGGCGATGAAAAAGAACTGCAAGGCGATGGCGTTTATGAAGACCACTCGACTCGCTATAAAACTGCCAATGAATACGTCAAAATTTGGCGTGAGATTTTAACCCGCTCCCATACAGGTGAAAGCTTTACCTTTCACGGCGAACGCCTAAACGTAGATGATGCCAAACTGCTATATCCACCTGTGCAACAACCCTACCCTCCACTTTGGTTTGGCGGCTCATCGGATGATGCCATCGAATTAGCCACTGATCAGGTCGATACTTATCTCACATGGGGCGAACCCCCTACTGCTGTTAAAGACAAAATTGACACTGTCCGTGCCAAAGCCGAAGCCAAAGGCCGTACGCTCAACTATGGCATACGTCTGCATGTGATTGTGCGTGAAACCAATGAGCAAGCATGGCAAGCGGCGGAAGAGCTCATTCAATATGTCGATGATGCCACCATTGCTGCGGCACAGGCCAAATTTAAGAGCATGGACTCGGTCGGTCAACGTCGCATGGCTGAACTACATAATGGTGACCGCAGCAAACTTGAAGTGTCCCCAAACCTTTGGGCAGGCGTAGGTTTGGTTCGTGGGGGTGCAGGTACGGCATTGGTCGGTGACCCTGAAACGGTTGCAGCCCGTATTCAAGAATATGCTGACTTGGGCATCAGCACCTTTATTTTCTCAGGCTATCCACATCTTGAAGAGTCGATTCGTTTTGCCGAGTTGGTGTTCCCACTCCTGCCGCTTGAAACTCAAACAAAGTTAGCACAACCAAATTTAACAGGCCCCTTTGGTGAGATTGTGGCAAACAACTACACACCCGATGAAAACAAAAAAACAAAAGTGATTCAGGAGCCTGCCTAATGTCCAAAATCGTTTCAGTGCAAACCCTCCAGCAGGAAAAGGTTTCACGTGGAACTCAGTTAGGGCAGCTATTGCTGCCTTGGCTCTTTCCTATCGGCTTGATTGTGCTTTGGCAAATTGCCTCCAGCACAGGACTTTTAGAAAGTCGGATTTTACCTGCACCAACGGCAGTGGTTACTGCTTTTTGGCACCTGCTACTGAGTGGTGAACTATGGAAGCATGTGCAAGTTAGTGCAGGCCGTGCCTTACTCGGCCTATTGGTGGGTGGGGGTTTAGGGCTCTTTCTGGGTTTGTTAAATGGTTCATCGAAAACGGCGTCAACCCTGCTCGACACCACCCTACAGATGATCCGAAATATTCCTGCACTGGCACTTATTCCGTTGGTGATCTTATGGTTCGGGATTGATGAAACCGCCAAGCTGTTTTTGGTTGCGGTCGGGGTCTTTTTTCCCATTTATATCAACACCTATCACGGCATACGTTCGGTAGATCCACAACTGATTGAAATGGGGAAAAGCTATGGTTTGACCCGTTGGCAATTGTACAAAGAAATTATTTTACCGGGTGCGATGCCGTCTATTTTAGTCGGACTGCGCTTTTCACTGGGTTTGGTGTGGGTCCTGCTGATCGTTGCCGAAACCATTTCAGCCCAAGCCGGCATCGGTTATATGACTATGAATGCACGTGAATTTTTACAGACTGACATCGTTTTGGTGGGGATTTTACTGTATGCCCTACTTGGAAAATTGGCTGATGTACTGGCCGTCACATTAGAAAAATACCTGCTGCGCTGGCATGCAGGATACCAAAAATAAGGAGCCTGAGATGACTGATTTAAGCCTTGGTCGCCATGCCAATATTCCGTCGCCGCCAAATCACAATCAAGACATTAACCCTCAAGCAGTGCTTGGGGCCGAAATTATTATCGAACAACTGCATAAGTTTTATGGTTCAGTGAAAGTCCTTGAAGACTTAGATCTGCATATTCAGCCGGGTGAGTTTTTAGCCATTGTCGGACGCAGTGGTTGTGGTAAAAGTACCCTGCTGCGCCTGATTGCCAACTTAGAACAACAAAGCTACGGCGAAATTAAGTTTAAGTCCGCGCGACACCTCCGCGAAGGGATTACCGCAGACGATATACGGGTCATGTTCCAAGATCCACGACTGCTGCCATGGCGCTCCATTGAACAAAACGTACAACTGGGGTTGCCGAAACAACAACATGCCACTGCCTCGGGTTTGCTAGAAAAAGTCGGACTCAAAGAAAAAGCGGGACTTTGGCCTTCGCAGCTCTCTGGGGGACAGCGTCAACGGACCGCTTTGGCACGCGCTTTATCGCATAAACCTCGGATTTTATTACTCGATGAACCTTTGGGTGCACTTGATGCCTTAACCCGCTTAGACATGCAGAATTTGATTGAAAAATTATGGACGGAACAAGGCTTTACCGCCATTTTAGTCACACATGATGTCAGTGAGGCCGTTCAACTGGCCGATCGGATTATTTTGCTAGACCGTGGCCATATTGCTAAAGAGTTTCAAGTCGACCTGCCCCGCCCTCGCGTCAAAGATATGCAGTTCAATACCCTTGAGCAGCAGGTGTTAAATGCAGTTTTAGCCACATAAGTAGACTAAAAAATCCTTAGCTTGGGGTGCTAAGGATTTTTTATGCTGAATTTCAGTAAAAAAAGCAGAAGACTGTCATATGACTTAAGCGTACTTTATTTTAAATAATGTAATAAATTTCACGTTATTTTTATCAAAACATACCACTTCACATTGAATCATTTCATATAGTTTAGACAAAATAGTTTTTATATAATTATATTTATTGGACAACTTTTAGAATTTATCACAATTTAAGAGCCAATCTACAGAATAAATGATCATTATTCAAAAAATTAAATTTCCACTTTGTGCACAAATCTGATGATTTGCCGTACAATTTGTCCTTCCCCCTTTTTATTGTTTTTTAAATTAGAGAATGGAACAGAAAAAGAGTACTCAAAAACGCCACCAGCTGCTGAATGCTGCACTAGACGTCTTCTCGCTCTATGGATTTAATGGAGCAAGCTTAGATGAAATCGCACAGATTGCTGAAATGCACAAATCGAATATTTTCTATTACTATGAAAATAAAGAAGCTTTGTACGTTGAAGTTTTAACGACGGTTTTACAAAAATGGTTAGCCCCACTACAGATGTTAGAAGCTGACTTAGAGCCGGAAGAAGCGATCACCAACTACTTATTGCAAAAGATTGAGGTTTCTCGGACTCAACCGAAAGCATCTCGCTTGTTTGCGTTAGAAGTGATCCAAGGGGCTCCGCATATTTTGGAAATCCTCAAAGGGCCTTTAAAGAAGTTGGTCAAACGTAAAGCCAAAGTCATTAGCAATTGGCAAGAGCAAGGTAAAATTTCAACTGAAATAGACCCTGAGCTGTTAATCCTCAACATTTGGGCATTAACACAAAACTATGCTGATTTTGCCACGCAAATGGAAATGGTAACAGGTAAAACCCTACGTAACCGCAGTATGCAACAACGAGTCATTCAACATACCGTGCATATGATGCTGTATGGCGTGATCCCGCGAACACCGTCTGAATTATTCAAAGCTGAGTAATTTTGGCATACGACCATAGCACTCTATGGTCGCCGAATTGAAAAAGACAGAATCAAAGCCTCAGATACTTTCAAATAATGCTAATAATTTCTGAGCTCCCAATAACAAATTGTCTTCCCAGTCCAAATGCGCGGTGTCGTTGGCACCATCTGAAATATATTTGACCGAAATCAGACGGACACCCTGTTTTTTACAGACCTTTGCCAGCGCATATCCTTCCATATCAACCAAATGACACGGTACTTTGGGTTCACCCGTTTCAAAGCTATCCCCTGTTCCGCAGATACCAGTGCGGAGTTGTTGGAAAAACGGTTCTAAATGAATTTCCGCAGGGTGCATGGTATCAAATGGGGTAAAACCGACAGCGAAACCGAGTGGAGAGACATCCATGTCACGTTGTACAAATTGAGAGACTTCAACCAATTCGTGCTTATCAAAATACGTACTGCCTGCTGTACCTAAATTAATCAGGGTTTTACAGCCTGTTTTTTGAATGACTTCAAATGCTTTATAGGCCGCGTTGACTTTACCAATACCGCTGTAGTGAACTTCAATCCCTGCCTGCTCAAACAATCCTTTAGACTCATTCGGCAAAGCCATGATCAATGCGACATCCGACATAAAATACTCAATTAACAGACTTCATGCGTGCCATTAGAAAACAAATTGATCCGAAAGAAAAGCGCCTCTGGTCTCTGCTCAAACAACCTACATAAGATCAGGTGGCACTTTAAACTGAAAGGATTTCAGAGCTCATTTATACTGCTGTTCTAAATAGGTTTTTAAGCACGGTGAAAAGAACAAATGACCTTGATAAAAACCCTGTGCCGTCTTGGTTGCGACCAAACTCCATAACAACATCAGTATGGCTGCAAAAGCATAGCCAACGGCATACAGGAAGGCCAAATTGAGTTGCTGGGCTAAGGTTAAGATTGCCAGTGTATATACGCCCAATGGGAAGGTCAGTCCCCACCAGCCCAAATTAAACGGCAAGTCCTGTTTGGCATGGTGCAAAGTCGTCAGTACCGCAATCCCCAACCACCACAGGCCAAAACCCAGCAGAATTAAACTGGCCAAAATCCCCGCCTGCTGAAATAACTGCCCCAGTTGTGCTAAGCCCAAACTTGCCATCAGCGTCGGTGCCTGATTCCCCAGAACCAATAACGCCAAAGCAGCAGTGCCTATCGGACCCAAAGCCAACCAACTGCTGACCGCCAACTCTTTTTCAGGCAGTTTATGTAAGACCAAACGCAACATTAAAATCGTTAAAATAGCAAAGGCGGGTAATACTGAAACACCCCACAACACATAACTGCCCAATAGAATCGCAACTGCATGAGTATCAGTTGCCAAATGCCCCAGCAATAAACCACCACTGCTAGCGGCAACTTCACAGGCCACGATCGGCAACAACCACACCGCAGTCATCTGCTGTAAAGCATGCTCCTGATGCCGATACATGGCAAAAGGAACTGCCCACGCCACCAAGAGCGCCAAGACTACATCTGCATACCAGAGCGTTTGCGCAATCTGTACAGCTGTGTCGCCATAAATAGGCTGACCATACTTTAAAAAGCCATTGAGGATGGTGGCCAGCGCCATCGGGATCGTCCCTAAAAATAGGCTCATACTTGGATGTTGAAAAATCTGTTTGGCTTCGTGCGGATAAAATGCCCAACGTAATCCATATAGCACACTAAAAAGTACAAACAGTAAAATATTGAAATACCACAGCCCTGTGCCGAGTTGCCATGTGAGTGCCTTTAATATCGGAAACTCTGATACAATTAACGCCACAACACCTGTTCCCATACTGACAGTGAACCAGTTGGGGGTGAACTGACGAATGATATTGTGGCGCTGTCCAAGTTGTGTAAATGGTTTTTGCATGAGTTCGGCCTCATTTAAAATCTACATTTATACTAATCAAATTCATAAATAAGAAAAATTGATTAATTTATATTAAATAAATCAATAAAATTGATATAAGTATGCTTTGCGCTAAATTTTGCGTTGTCAAAAAACAACCACAAGACGAATGCCCAAGAATATGGCAATATATAAGCCGTTCTTAATTCCAAGCACTTGATTTGCCCATGAAGCTGCTCCGTCTAAATGCTTTGCCTTCACATACCCAATTAGAAAAAACCGCTGTCACCATCGGTAATTTTGACGGGGTGCATTTGGGTCATCAAGCCATGATTCATCAGCTCAAAGCCGTTGCAAAACAACAAAATCTAAAAACAGTGGTGATGATTTTTGAGCCTCAACCACTTGAATTCTTTAAAGGTTATGATGCTCCACCGCGTATTTCATCATTGCGTGAGAAAGTCGAATATTTAACTGAGCTGGGTGTGGACTATATTGCGGTCGCGAAATTTGACAACAGCTTCCGAAGTTTAAGTGCAGAACAATTTGCCGATATTTTAAAAGAAAAACTCAATGCCCAAAGTTTGGTTTTAGGCGATGACTTTCACTTTGGTAAAAACCGCCAAGGCAACAGTGAATTTCTAGAAAACTATGGTTTTCAAGTCCGCAATCTAGAAACCATCCTCTCAGAAGGTGAACGCGTCAGTTCAACTCGGATTCGCCAAACACTGGCCGCAGGGGACTTGGCGCTGGCTGCTCAGTTATTAGGGCGCCCTTATAGCATTACAGGTCGCGTACAATATGGCGACCAAATTGGCCGAACCCTTGATTTTCCAACCATTAATGTACGTTTAAACCGACATAAACCCTGTTTAAACGGCATTTATGGTGTAGATGTGATGTGTGAAACCACGTCTTTACGCGACAAAGTGAAAGCAGACCACCCTGATCGATTAGGGGTTGCAGGATATGACCATTCAGCGCTTTTTGGTGCGGGTCATGTCGGAACACGTCCAGCCATTCAACAAGCACAGCCAGAATGGCGATTAGAAGTACATTTCCCTGATGTTTCTGCTAATCTGTATGGCTTGTTAATGCGGGTCACTTTCTTAAACTATTTACATGGTGAAAAGAACTACCCTTCGCTGGAAGCACTAAAAGCGGGAATTGATGATGATGTGGTGAAACTGCTTGAGTTCCGCCAAAACACCCCCACATTTCCCTTTTAAATACCAATCAATTTTATGTAAAACGCGTCAGCCGAGCCGCTGATTAAATTGGAAGACATCTTGCATGAGCGATAAGCAAACTACTGAAAATGCAGTGGATTATAAAGCCACACTCAACCTCCCAGGTACCGAATTTGCCATGAAAGCAAACCTTGCGGTGCGTGAAGCAAAATGGTTAGAAGAGTGGTATGCCGACAACATTTATCAGCAGATTCGTGCGTCGCGTATTGGCAAGAAAAAATATGTCCTGCATGACGGCCCTCCTTATGCAAATGGCCAAATTCACTTGGGTCATGCGGTCAATAAAGTTTTAAAAGATATCATTATTAAAAGTCGTATTCTCGACGGCTTCGATGCCCCTTATGTACCGGGTTGGGATTGTCACGGCCTTCCGATTGAACTGAAAGTAGAAGAGAAAGTCGGTAAAGTGGGTGTGAAGGTGGATGCTTCTACTTTCCGTAAAGCCTGCCGTGAATATGCTTACACCCAAGTTGAACTGCAAAAGAAAGACTTTGTACGTATGGGCGTGTTTGGTGACTGGGACAATCCTTACCTGACCATGAACTTCAAGCAGGAAGCGGACATTGTGCGCTCTGTTGGCGCGATTGCAAAAGCAGGCCATATCGAACCAGGTCTTAAACCTGTGAATTGGTGTTTAGACTGTGGTTCAGCTTTGGCTGAAGCCGAAGTGGAATATGAAGATAAAAAATCTGACGCGATTGACGTTGGCTTTACGGTTGTCGACTTAAAAGACTTAAGCGCACGTTTAAATCTCAACGTAGACGCTGCAACAGATATCGTAATTTGGACCACCACGCCTTGGACTTTGCCTGCAAACCAAGCGGTTGCCGTCCATGCTGAAATTGACTATCAACTTGTTCAAGTTAGCACCGACCGTGGCGTGCAAAACTTTATTTTAGCCAAAGACTTGGTTGAATCAGCAGTTGAGCGTTATAAGCTTGAAAACCCTGTGGTTCTAGCTGATTTTAACGGCTCAGCAATCGAAAACCTATTATTACAACACCCGTTACTGACCGATCGCCAAGTGCCTGTGATTTTAGGTGAACACGTGATTGCAACCAGCGGTACAGGGGCGGTACATACGGCACCGGGCCATGGTGTGGACGACTATAAAGTTGGCTTACAGTACAACTTAAAAGTTGAAAACCCAGTGGGCGGTAATGGTGTGTATTTACCAACTTCACCGATTTTTGCAGGCGAGCACATCTACAAAGCCAATCCAAAAATCATTGAAGCTTTGGGTGCCGTCGGTCGCTTATGGGCACATCAACCGATCAAACACAGCTACCCACACTGCTGGCGCCATAAAACACCGATTATCTTCCGTGCGACCCCACAGTGGTTTATCAGCATGGATGCACAAGGTCTGCGTCAAAATGCGTTAAATGCGATTGAAAACGAGATCAGCTTTGTGCCTGATTGGGGTAAAAACCGTATTCAAGCCATGATTGAAGGTCGTCCGGACTGGTGTATTTCACGTCAACGTACTTGGGGTGTGCCAATCCCATTCTTCGTGCATAAAGACACCAACGAACTCCATCCGCGCACAGCAGAGTTGATCGAAGAAGTCGCGAAGTTGATCGAACAAGAAGGGATTGACGCTTGGTATAACCGCGAAGCCAAAGACTTTATTGGTGATGAAGCAGAACAGTACAACTGTGTTCGTGACACTTTAGACGTGTGGTTCGACTCAGGCACAACGCACTATGCCGTGTTGCGTGAACGCGAAGAACTCACCGATCCTGCTGATTTATACCTTGAAGGTTCAGACCAACACCGTGGTTGGTTCCAGTCTTCATTGCTCACCTCAATTGCCATCAATGAACGTGCACCGTACAAAGGCTTACTGACTCATGGCTTCGTGGTGGATGAAAAAGGCCGTAAGATGTCAAAATCTTTGGGCAACATCATCACCCCACAAGACATCATTAAAGATATGGGTGCAGACGGCTTACGTTTTTGGATTGCATCGGCCGATTACCGTTATGAAATGACTGCTGGTAAAGAAATCTTTAACCGTGCATCAGATGGCTACCGCCGTATTCGTAATACCTTACGTTTCTTATTGGCAAACCTCAATGGTTTCAAACCATCGACGGATGCACTGCCTGTAGATCAATTGATCGCACTTGATCAATACGTCTTGCAACGTGCAGCGGACGTACAGAAAACTATTCAGCAAGCCTATGAAGATATGAACTTCCATATCGTGGCAAATGCACTGACCAACTTCTGTATCAATGACTTGGGTGGTTTCTACCTCGACATCATCAAAGACCGTCAATACACCACCAAAGCCGATTCACAAGCGCGCCATTCAGCTCAAACTGCGCTGTATCATTTAGTGCAAGCCTTTGTACGTTGGATGTCACCAATCTTAAGCTTTACCGCTCAAGAAGCATGGCCACTCATTCCAGAACAAACTGAGAAATATGTGTTCACTGCGGAATGGTATGACATTCCTGTGGCTTCAAAAGCAAACTTGTTGTCTGAAGCCGATTGGCAAACCCTGATTGCAGTGAAGTCTGCGGTGAACAAGTTCATCGAAACTGCGCGTACCGCGAAAATCGTGGGTTCAAATCTCTCTGCCAAAGTTGAACTGTGGGCAGATGCAGAACTCAAGGACGTACTGGATCGTTTAGATGATGAACTTCGTTTTGTTATGATCACTTCACAAGTCTTGGTCAATGCATTCGATGCAACTCAGGGTGAAGCCTCTGATCTGGCAGGTCTGAATGTTCAAGTCTCGGCGGCTGATGGTGAAAAATGTGTACGCTGCTGGCATGTTCTGCCAGATGTGAATACACATGTTACACATCCAGGTCTATGTGGTCGTTGTATTATCAACCTTCCTACAGGCCAAGGCGAAGAGAGAAAGTATGCCTAACCCACAACATAAAAAGGGCTTATTCCAATTCTATCCGCACAATTTAGTGTGGGTAGGTTTGGCTATTCTAGCGATTGTCTTAGATCAATGGACCAAATGGATTGCCAGTACCCATCTGAATTATGCAGATCCAGTACCAGTCCTGCCCTTTTTAAATTGGACCTTATTGCATAACTATGGCGCAGCCTTTAGTTTCTTGTCCGATGCGGGCGGCTGGCAACGTTATTTCTTTACCTCTCTTGCAGGTATTGTATCTGTCATTTTCCTGTTTTGGCTGATGCGTATGCCCAAAACCGTAAAAGTGCTGCCCATCGCGATTGCCCTAATTTTAGGTGGTGCTATAGGGAATTTAATTGACCGTGTAACATTAGGCTACGTGGTTGATTTTATTCATGTGTACTATCAAAACAGCCACTTCCCTGCGTTTAATATTGCAGATAGTGCGATTACGCTAGGAACGATCCTTTTGTTGATCGATACCTTTTTTCTCGAAAAAAACCGTATCCAACGTGCCAAAGTAAACCATGACTGATTTTATTAATCCCAATGAAGAAACTCGCGTAAGCGAAGGTTCAAAAGTAGAGTTACATTTTTCTGTGTGCATTGAAAATGGCGTAGAAATTGATAACACACGTAGCCGTGAAGAGCCTGTAAGCCTTGTAATGGGTGATGGCAGCTTACTGCCTGGTTTTGAAAAAGCCCTGTTCGGTTTACGTGCTGGCGACCGTCGTACAGTGAGCCTACCACCAGAAGATGCTTTTGGCCCGTGGAACCCTGAAAACGTACAACAGTTTGATACGGTCAAGTTTGAACAGCGTCCTATTGAAGGGCACATGATTGAATTTGAAGACAAAGCCAAACAAAGCCTGTATGGCGTAGTGAAAACTGTAGGTGATGACATCACCGAAGTCGACTTTAACCATCCATTGGCAGGTAAAGATATTACTTTTGAAGTTGAAATCTTCAAAGTGACGCCTGCTGGCCAACAAGGCATCAAAATTATGTAAAGCCACAGATCGACTGTCTGTGTGTCAGCCAAAGCCCCTTCGGGGGCTTTTTTAATGCCTCAAACATTGGTCAATCAGATACATATTCAATCTATGCAAAGCCTAATTTTCATACTACCGTAGCGTAATCACATTTATTTTCCCAAGGGTTTTTGATGAAAATTCAGGTCATTATAGGCAGTGTGCGCGAAGGTCGGACAGCCATTAAAGTTGCACGATGGGTACAAAAAGGCTTTGAACAACTTGGGCTCAATACGGTCCAACTCGAATTGGTCGACTTAAAAGAGTGGGATTTACCGATTTTTTCAGGTGCAAATCCCCCAATGACAGGGATTTATGATCAACCCAAACAACAAGCATGGGCTGACCACATTGCGCAAGGCGATGCCTTTATTTTCATTAGCCCCGAATACAATCATGGTTATAGCCCTGCACTTAAAAATGCCTTAGATTACTTAGGCAAAGAATGGCAAGGTAAGCCTGCGGCCTATATCAGTTATGGTGGTACCAATGGCTCACGCTCCATCGACCAAATTCGCCAAGTCGGTACTCAGCTCGGCCTGGTTGATACCAATGCGGTGATTGAAATTCGAGATATTTTTTCACGCAATAAAACCGCAGATTTTGAACCAAATCCTTTTGATGAGAAAAATTTAAAAGCAGCAATTGATAAACTTATTAAATATGTCAGTGCATAAGCATGAGATTCTTCTGTACGCTATTGCTTACAGTAACTTGAGTATTTGTCGGCTTTTCAATAAACAGCATCGACGCTATAGTTAAATCATACGAGACAGGATGTCTCAGATGAAAAACAAAAATAACAACATACACAGCAGGATGCTGATCGGTAGGACAGGAGTTATACCGCTTGAAAGAATTTAAAAAGCCCTCGACAGGATGTCGGGGGCTTTTTAATTGTATTGATTTTTAGCTCAATATTTCTCTAAAAGCCCAAATCTAGATCAGATATTAACGAACCTCTTATATGCTTCAATACTTTAGAAGAAGCTCGTGAATACAAATCAAATTGGTCTGTCAGGATGACTATCCCAACTTAAATTTTATAAAATAATGATATAAAACAAATATATAAAAACATAGGAAATTTAAAAAACATCACTTCCATCCATCGTACATATTTAAGCGCTAATCCATAAAATAGATCCATCAAATATTAAGACTTTCACCATTTGTCAGTATGTTTTTCTGCACAACGAAATATTACATCTGCTGCTCGAACTACACTTTATACTCTCGCCTACTGAACATCTGCTGCTTCAGCCAAAAGACTTCAGTCCAATACAATGAATTAAAAAAACAAAAATAGAGACCATTCACATGCAACTAAACACCACACTTTTAAATGATTATTGCAAAATTTATGTCGCTGATCCCGAATATACAGATGTAGATGCTCTAACCGCTTACGTTAGAGTCCATCGCACAGAACTTATGCAAGAGTTGCATCAGTACGGCATCTTATTATTTCGCGGCTTTAAATTACAACGTCACTATGAATTTCATGAGTTGATCGAACATCATTTTCAGCTTGAACCTTGGCATACATTTACGCCTAAAAAATCAGGTTGGTTTGCCTCTTTCATTCGTAAATATAGCGAAAATCGTGCAGGTAATGATAGACCTTATCTCAACCACAATACGGTGCAATTAGGCTCTGTTGAAAACTCAATTCAAGGTCCACATGTCGAAGGTGGCCTACATTCGACTCGCTCGCGTTATATTGCCATGTTTTACCAAGAACCCGCGAACCATGTGCTCGAAACAGGGTTTAATAACCTCGAAAAAATTTGAACCTATTTTCCAGTCAGCTTACAACAAAAATACTTAGGTGCATGGAACCATTTTTCTTATATTTCAACACGTAAACTCAATCTATTTGATCGCTTGCTATTAAACAAAAGGCCCTTTCGTTTCAACAAACAACCAAATAAAGAAAGCAAACTTACCTTAAAACGCTCACCTTTCGTTGTCATACACCCGAGCACGCAAAAGTTGATGATCCAGCCGTGGGCTTTTGCAAACAATACCAACGCTTTTGCCCACCAAGCTGCACAAAAAAGCTTTAAGCATAGAGGTAGACTTCTACCAGACCCCACGGCTAACTGCATGCAACTGTCATGGGAACTTTTCACCCATGAAGGTGAAAAAATTGAATGGACCGATCAGGAAAAACAACACTTATTTGAAGCCTTATATCACGATGTACTCTTGCTCCAGTGGCAAAAAGGGGATGTCGCCTTGATCGATAATATTAAAATTGCCCATTGGCGGATGAATGGCAAACAAGGACAACGAAAACTCATGCAGATCCAAGCCAATGTCTTCAATGCCGATCAACATGCTGCGCTTTAAAACCGTCTTTCCTAGCAACACTCTGTTTGGGTGATTAATGTGAAAGCAGCTGAATTAAATCAGCATGTTTCCCATCCTCAATCACCCAAATACTGCCATCTTTCGCTTGTTGTAAACCACGGATACGTTCTTTCATATCTATCCGTTGGATTTCTTTTACTGGCTGTGCTGTGGTGTCAACAATAATTAACGCTTTAGATGAAAGCCCACCAATGATGGCTTTATCCTGCCACTTTGGAAACATCTGTCCCGTATAAAAAATCAAACTCGATGGAGAAATGACAGGTGTCCAGTCTAATTTTGGCGCTTCAAACTCAGACCGCGTGGCGTGGTCAGGGATATTCAAACCACTATAATGATCACCATTCGAAACGATTGGATAACCATAGTTTTTAGCCTTTTGAATTAAATTGAGCTCATCGCCACCTTTGGGGCCCATCTCCACCACCCAAAGTTGTTTTTTGGCATCCAAAGCCATGCCTAAAGGATTACGATGCCCCAAACTCCATATTTGTTTTGAGACATCCCCTTGCATCTGAAATGGATTATCTGAAGCAACCGAACCATCATCATTCAAGCGAATCATTTTTCCAAGGTTCGATGTTAACTCTTGTGCGGGATCAAACTTTTGCCGTTCTCCCGAACTAATCCATAATTTCCCTGCACCATCAAATAATATCCGATGAGCATAGTGTCCCTGTCCACGTACCTTCGGTGCTTGTTTCCATATCGTTTTAATGTTATCTAATTTTGGCTGCAGCTGATCTAAATTCAAATCAGCACAAATCACAACCGCACCATAACCACCTTGCCCTGCTTCTGCATAACTAAGATAAATTTGATGGTTTTGTGCAAACTCAGGATGTAAAACAATATCACCTAACCCGCCTTGGCCACCATAAGCCACTTTAGGTATATTCCTAATGAGAGTCTTTGTCTGATCTATAGGATTAAATAAAATCAACTGTCCCGATCTTTCTGTAATTAATAATCGCCCATCGGGCAATACCGCTAATGCCCATGGCTCATTAAATTCAGCGATACGCTTTAGCTGCATAGATGTGCCTAAAGAAGCAGAACCGTCCTGTTGTTCCTGTGCTGCTGACTCCGCTGGTCTTTGTGCATGACATGCCATTAATCCAAAAAATGCACTCACTGTCATCAACAAACAAAACGCTTTTTTGCTCAGCATTGCCTTATCCATTCAAACGCACGATTACCATTCATTGTAGAGAAATCATAAGTACAACGTTATCCACTTTGGTAACAAGATGAATCTGTGTAAGTCAAAGCTTACAAATACTGAGGAAAGTGACCACTAGCCTTAAAACAGCTTACCGCATATATTAAATACATCAGGAGACAGGACATTTCCCAAACTTAAAACAACAACAATCAGTTTGAGCATTAGGATGTGAGATATGACAGGAGTTGTATCTAAGCACTGAAATACAAAGAAACCTCGACAAGATGTCGGGGGTTCTTTTTTATTGAGCACATTAAAATCTAAATCAAAACCTGTTTTGGCATATTTTGCATGATCACGAGTTAACTATAGCCATTCTTTTCCAACGGATATAGATGAAATAGCTGCCCAATTGCTCAAAATGCATTCATATTGTTAGTTAAAATTTCTTTTACTGAAGAAGAAACCATCAAATTCAAGTGAAAAACTAAATCTATTAAATTTTAAAGGCTATGTTTTATCTAATATTTTTAATCTTCCGTGCATAAAAAAATCCCCCTATCTCATTTGAGTTAGGGGGATTTGAATTAATGAGCTGGCGATGACTTACTCTCACATGGATAACTCCACACTACCATCAGCGCTAAGAGGTTTCACTTCTGAGTTCGGGAAGGGATCAGGTGGTTCACTCTTGCTATTGTCGCCAGCACAACTGTTTATGACTATTCGTTTGGTCTTATTTACACATTGTGTATGCCTAACTTTCATCAAATGAGTTATTAACAGAATATCTGAGTTAATTTAATTTGCACATTGTACTTAGCTTTATAACTAAATCAAGTTGTTTGCAGTGATTTGAACCACAACACCAACTGTTTGGGTGTTGTATAGTCAAGCCTCACGAGCAATTAGTATTGGTCAGCTTCACATATCACTATGCTTCCACATCCAACCTATCAACGTCGTAGTCTTCAACGGCTCTTTAGAGGACATAAAGTCCTAGGGAAATCTTATCTTGAGGTAGGCTTCCCGCTTAGATGCTTTCAGCGGTTATCCCTTCCGAACATAGCTACCCGGCGATGCGACTGGCGTCACAACCGGTACACCAGAGGTTCGTCCACTCTGGTCCTCTCGTACTAGGAGCAGATCCTCTCAAATTTCCAACGCCCACGGTAGATAGGGACCGAACTGTCTCACGACGTTCTAAACCCAGCTCGCGTACCTCTTTAAATGGCGAACAGCCATACCCTTGGGACCTGCTTCAGCCCCAGGATGAGATGAGCCGACATCGAGGTGCCAAACACCGCCGTCGATATGAACTCTTGGGCGGTATCAGCCTGTTATCCCCAGAGTACCTTTTATCCGTTGAGCGATGGCCCTTCCATACAGAACCACCGGATCACTAAGACCTACTTTCGTACCTGCTCGACTTGTGGGTCTCGCAGTTAAGCGCGCTTTTGCCTTTATACTCTACGCGTGATTTCCGACCACGCTGAGCGCACCTTCGTACTCCTCCGTTACTCTTTAGGAGGAGACCGCCCCAGTCAAACTACCCACCAGACATGGTCCTCGTCCCGGATAACGGGACAGAGTTAGAACCTCAATATTACCAGGGTGGTATTTCAAGATTGGCTCCACCGAAACTAGCGTCTCGGTTTCAAAGCCTCCCACCTATCCTACACAAGTAAGATCAAAGTTCAATGTCAAGCTGCAGTAAAGGTTCACGGGGTCTTTCCGTCTAGCCGCGGGTACACCGCATCTTCACGGCGAATTCGATTTCACTGAGTCTCTGCTGGAGACAGCGCCCCCATCATTATGCCATTCGTGCAGGTCGGAACTTACCCGACAAGGAATTTCGCTACCTTAGGACCGTTATAGTTACGGCCGCCGTTTACTGGGGCTTCGATCAAGAGCTTCGCTTACGCTAACCCCATCAATTAACCTTCCAGCACCGGGCAGGCATCACACCCTATACGTCCACTTTCGTGTTTGCAGAGTGCTATGTTTTTAATAAACAGTTGCAGGGGCCTGGTTTCTGTGGCTGCCAATAGCTCAAGGAGTAAATCCTATCACCGTCGGCAGCGTACCTTCTCCCGAAGTTACGGTACCATTTTGCCTAGTTCCTTCAGCAGAGTTCTCTCAAGCGCTTTGGTCTACTCGACCTGACCACCTGTGTCGGTTTCGGGTACGATTCCTATGTAACTGAAGCTTAGAGACTTTTCCTGGAAGCATGGTATCAGCCACTTCACTGTACAAGTACAGCTTGCTATCAGTTCTCAGCATAGAGTACCCCGGATTTGCCTAAGATACATGCCTACAACCTTCCACCTGGACAACCAACGCCAGGCTGACTTAACCTTCTCCGTCCTCTCATCGCATTACATAGAAGTATTGGAATATTAACCAATTTCCCATCGACTACGCCTCTCGGCCTCGCCTTAGGGGTCGACTCACCCAGCCCCGATTAACGTTGGACTGGAACCCTTGGTCTTTCAGCGTGCGAGTTTTTCACTCGCATTGTCGTTACTCACGTCAGCATTCGCACTTCTGATACCTCCAGCATACTTCTCAATACACCTTCATCGGCTTACAGAACGCTCCCCTACCACTTGCAATAAATTGCAAATCCGCAGCTTCGGCATATAGTTTTAGCCCCGTTACATCTTCCGCGCAGGCCGACTCGACTAGTGAGCTATTACGCTTTCTTTAAAGGGTGGCTGCTTCTAAGCCAACCTCCTAGCTGTCTATGCCTTCCCACATCGTTTCCCACTTAACTATAATTTTGGGGCCTTAGCTGGCGGTCTGGATTGTTTTCCTCTTGACTACGGACGTTAGCACCCGCAGTCTGTCTCCCGGATAGTACTCATTGGTATTCGGAGTTTGCATCGGTTTGGTAAGTCGGGATGACCCCCTAGCCGAAACAGTGCTCTACCCCCAATGGTATTCGTCCGAGGCGCTACCTAAATAGCTTTCGGGGAGAACCAGCTATCACCGAGTTTGATTAGCCTTTCACCCCTATCCACAAGTCATCCCCTGGCTTTTCAACGACAGTGGGTTCGGTCCTCCAGTTAGTGTTACCCAACCTTCAACCTGCTCATGGATAGATCACCCGGTTTCGGGTCTACACCCAGCAACTAAACGCCCTATTAAGACTCGATTTCTCTACGGCTCCCCTATGCGGTTAACCTCGCTACTGAATGTAAGTCGCTGACCCATTATACAAAAGGTACGCAGTCACCGAACAAGTCGGCTCCCACTGCTTGTATGCATGCGGTTTCAGGATCTATTTCACTCCCCTCACAGGGGTTCTTTTCGCCTTTCCCTCACGGTACTGGTTCACTATCGGTCAGTCAGGAGTATTTAGCCTTGGAGGATGGTCCCCCCATATTCAGACAAGGTTTCACGTGCCCCGCCCTACTCGACATCATCATATAAGCCCTTTCGTGTACAGGACTATCACCCACTATGGTTGCACTTCCCAGAGCATTCCACTAGAACTTATATGACTTAATGGGCTTTTCCCCGTTCGCTCGCCGCTACTGAGGGAATCTCAATTGATTTCTTTTCCTAAGGGTACTGAGATGTTTCACTTCCCCTCGTTCGCCTCGTATGACTATGTATTCATCATACGATACCTGCCTTATGACAGGTGGGTTTCCCCATTCAGAAATCTCCGGATCACAGGATATTTGCCGCCTCCCCGGAGCTTATCGCAGGCTATTACGTCTTTCATCGCCTCTGACTGCCAAGGCATCCACCACATGCACTTAATTACTTGACTATACAACCCCAAACAGTCGTAGTACCTACAAGTAGTACTAGGACAGATCGATTGCTCGATCATACAGTTTGTTGTTCTGTGTACTTAAACACTGTACAGCTTCAATTCAATTCACATACCAAAACGCTTGATTCAGTTAATTTCGCTAGTAACTCATTTCTTCAATCTTCATCAATCAGTAATAAATCACTGTTAATGTCGATCTTAAAAACGAGTATGAACAAATTATTTCAACTCAAATATATTCTGTTAATGATTTTTCCAGCCTTCGTCAGGTCAGGAAACTGCGATAAATCACAGAAGTTAATAAGCTTTAACTTACTAAGTTCTATAATCTATGGTGGAGACTAGGAGAGTCGAACTCCTGACCTCCTGCGTGCAAAGCAGGCGCTCTACCAACTAAGCTAAGTCCCCAGCTTATCAATAAGTCAATGTTTCTGGTTTTCTGTATTCAGCATTTAACAATGCTTGTTAGTCAGATTTGGTGGGTCTGACAAGACTTGAACTTGTGACCCCACGCTTATCAAGCGTGTGCTCTAACCAACTGAGCTACAGACCCTCAGATACATCGTCATGAAGAACAACTTGTTGTGGATTCTTACCAATCGTCAATCTTTCGTTAAGGAGGTGATCCAGCCGCAGGTTCCCCTACGGCTACCTTGTTACGACTTCACCCCAGTCATCGGCCACACCGTGGTAAGCGTCCTCCTTGCGGTTAGACTACCTACTTCTGGTGCAACAAATTCCCATGGTGTGACGGGCGGTGTGTACAAGGCCCGGGAACGTATTCACCGCGGCATTCTGATCCGCGATTACTAGCGATTCCGACTTCATGGAGTCGAGTTGCAGACTCCAATCCGGACTACGATCGGCTTTTTGAGATTAGCATCCTATCGCTAGGTAGCAACCCTTTGTACCGACCATTGTAGCACGTGTGTAGCCCTGGTCGTAAGGGCCATGATGACTTGACGTCGTCCCCGCCTTCCTCCAGTTTGTCACTGGCAGTATCCTTAAAGTTCCCGGCTTAACCCGCTGGCAAATAAGGAAAAGGGTTGCGCTCGTTGCGGGACTTAACCCAACATCTCACGACACGAGCTGACGACAGCCATGCAGCACCTGTATGTAAGTTCCCGAAGGCACCAATCCATCTCTGGAAAGTTCTTACTATGTCAAGACCAGGTAAGGTTCTTCGCGTTGCATCGAATTAAACCACATGCTCCACCGCTTGTGCGGGCCCCCGTCAATTCATTTGAGTTTTAGTCTTGCGACCGTACTCCCCAGGCGGTCTACTTATCGCGTTAGCTGCGCCACTAAAGCCTCAAAGGCCCCAACGGCTAGTAGACATCGTTTACGGCATGGACTACCAGGGTATCTAATCCTGTTTGCTCCCCATGCTTTCGTACCTCAGCGTCAGTATTAGGCCAGATGGCTGCCTTCGCCATCGGTATTCCTCCAGATCTCTACGCATTTCACCGCTACACCTGGAATTCTACCATCCTCTCCCATACTCTAGCTTCCCAGTATCGAATGCAATTCCTAAGTTAAGCTCAGGGATTTCACATCCGACTTAAAAAGCCGCCTACGCACGCTTTACGCCCAGTAAATCCGATTAACGCTCGCACCCTCTGTATTACCGCGGCTGCTGGCACAGAGTTAGCCGGTGCTTATTCTGCGAGTAACGTCCACTATCCAAGAGTATTAATCTCAGTAGCCTCCTCCTCGCTTAAAGTGCTTTACAACCAAAAGGCCTTCTTCACACACGCGGCATGGCTGGATCAGGCTTGCGCCCATTGTCCAATATTCCCCACTGCTGCCTCCCGTAGGAGTCTGGGCCGTGTCTCAGTCCCAGTGTGGCGGATCATCCTCTCAGACCCGCTACAGATCGTCGCCTTGGTAGGCCTTTACCCCACCAACTAGCTAATCTGACTTAGGCTCATCTATTAGCGCAAGGTCCGAAGATCCCCTGCTTTCCCCCGTAGGGCGTATGCGGTATTAGCATTCCTTTCGGAATGTTGTCCCCCACTAATAGGCAGATTCCTAAGCATTACTCACCCGTCCGCCGCTAGGTCAGGTAGCAAGCTACCCTTCCCCGCTCGACTTGCATGTGTTAAGCCTGCCGCCAGCGTTCAATCTGAGCCATGATCAAACTCTTCAGTTAAAATCATTAGTAGCTTATGGCTACAAATCTTGGCTCATCAATTTTCTGACAAATATTTCTCAAATAAACTTCGAGTAATTCTTACCATCAATCAATGAAATATTTTCGATCGATCAATCAGTAAAAATCCACACAAGTTGTTCTTCATAATCTCTTAATGATCTTTCTAACACCTCGTCAGTGCTAGAAGCTGGACTCAATATACTCAACAACTCAGCACTTCGTGCTTCGTTCGTTTCCGTCTATCTCGTCGGTATGGGGTGCATTCTAGACCATTACGAAATCTTTGCAACCCCCAAATTCATTTATTTGAAACGGGCGTTGGTTTTTTCTACAAAACTTAAGAAAAACCGTATTTTTCATCTATTTTTTGATCATATTTATCATTTTTTCTCTTATTTCTTTCAACATGAGCCTTTCATTTCCACTCTTTAAAAGTCTTTTTAAGCTTAAAGTTCAACCATTAGCATTTATTTTTTCTTTCAGCTGAGTCTTAGAGATCTTTTAGCAAAATTTTCAGACTTAAAATCGCCCAGTATTTATTCCGTCTTTGTATTTTTGATAAAGCATCTTTCTAAAGATGTAGTTTTTTTATATTTAATACACGCCTAAGCTGAAAAACTGCCGCATCGCTATAAAAACACCTAAGATTTAGTAAGAATGGAATGCTTAGTCTGTTTTTATTTCATTCGCGTAATAGCAAAGCCCTTTTCTATCTATACCAGGGTCAAGATAATTCAAGACAGAGCTGAAATAACAGCCACGATAAAGCTTGATGATAAGAAGCATCTGAATATAAGTAGAAAACGCTGTGCTATATACCTGTAAGGTAATGACCATCTTTATTGAAAAGTCTGTTGCACCTAACTTTTATGACAACTCGTTATTTGTCTGCGAGAAACTGATTTTAAAAACTAAATTTTTGCCAATAAAAAAGGAAGAGATCTCTCCCAAAACCTCTTCCTCGGAGTTAGATCGTTATCTGATCCATAGATGTCATTATTATAGTTATCTTAAAAAAAGTCCCTTGGGGAAGAGACTTGAAAACTGTGGAGAGTTATTCTTATTGGCCCTTCTAGCGATGTTAAAAACATCAACTAGACGTTGAAATCTTATACACACTCATTTTAAATTGCAATATTTTTGGAAAAAATTAAGCATTGTTTTTATAAGGTTTTTTTTGAATTTACTTATTTGATTTTTTTATAAAGATTAAAAAATAAAAAGCAGGCCGAAGCCTGCTTTTATATCAATAACTTAAAGCATATATATGCACTGACTTAGTCTGTAAAAGTGACTTTCGCAATGGCTTTTTTACCCGACTGGATAATTAAAGTGGCATTTTCTTTAACAGAGAAGCTCATATCAACCACGTTCCAATCGACTTTTACCGCACCACGACCCACGGCATCTTTTGCCGCTGCAGCATTTGGGTTTAAGCCCGCTACGCGAAGAATTGTTGCAATAAACAACTCGCCACCAAATTCTGCACGTGAAATTGTCACTTCAGGTGTTCCTTCGGGTAGTTCACCCTCAGTAATCAGGTTGCCTGCACCTTTATGTGCATTTTCTGCCGCTTCTGCACCATGGAAACGCTCTACCAACTCAAGGGCTAGAATTTTCTTCACTTCTTGTGGATTACGCCCTTCAGCAATTTCTTTTAGCAGGACTTTAATGTCTTCAACAGATTTAAAGCTGAGTAAATCGAAATAGCGTTCAATTAATGCATCTGGCATCGAAAGGACTTTTTGATACATTGCCCCTGGTGCATCAAATACCCCAATATAGTTACCCAAAGACTTAGACATTTTGTTCACACCGTCTAAACCTTCAAGGATTGGCACTGTAATGCAGACTTGCGCTTCTTGGTCATAACGACCCTGAAGTGTACGCCCCATCAATAAGTTAAAGGTTTGGTCTGTGCCACCCAACTCAACATCCGCCTCAAGGGCAATCGAGTCATAACCTTGAACCAATGGATATAAAAATTCATGAATTGCGATTGGTTGATGGTTGTTATAACGCTTGGTGAAATCATCACGCTCAAGCATACGTGCAACCGTTTGCTGTGATGCCAACTGAATCAGGTCAGCAGCCGTTTTTTCGGCAAACCATTCTGAGTTAAAACGCACTTTAGTTTTGTTCGGATCAAGAATTTTAAACACCTGTTCTTGATAAGTTTTTGCATTTTCAAGCACTTGCTCACGCGACAATGGTGGGCGTGTTGCACTTTTTCCAGTCGGGTCACCGATCATCGCGGTATAGTCCCCAATCAAGAAGGTCACGTCATGACCCAAGTCTTGGAAAGTTTTCAGTTTATTAATTAAAACCGTATGCCCCAAGTGCAAGTCAGGCGCAGTCGGGTCAAAGCCCGCTTTAATTTTTAAAGGACGATTTTCTTTTAATTTCTTCAGAAGATCTTCTTCAGAAATAATTTCATGCGTGCCTCGTTGAATGAGAGCAAGTTGTTCTTCAGCCGGCAGGAAATTTGACATCACAAAACCCAAACACATCAGTTATTCAATTTGTGCGATATACTAACACTTTTTCAGCACATTGCAGGCTTTAGAATAATCATGACAGCGATCTATATTGGGGTAATGACTGGCACCAGCATGGATGGTGTTGATATTGTTGCTGCTTCTTTTGATCCATTGCAGCTTCACGCCACCCTCACTCTTTCTTTCGACCCAGATTTACGCGATGAACTGATGGCACTCACTTTGCCCGGTGACAACGAAATCGACCGTATGGGTAAGGCAGATGTGGCTTTAGCAAAGATGATTGGCGAAGGCATCAATCAACTGATTGAACAAAGTCATTTAGATCGTAGTCAAATCAAAGCGATTGGCTCACATGGACAAACCATTCGCCATCGCCCAGAGCACGGTTTTACCCTGCAAATTGGTGACCCAAACATCATCACTGAAATCACCCAAATTCCTGTGATTTCAGATTTTCGACGTCGTGATATGGCCGCAGGTGGCCAAGGTGCCCCGCTGGTTCCTGCTTTTCACCAAGATATGTTCCAACATGAGAGTATTCATCGCGTCATCTTAAACCTAGGCGGCATTGCCAATGTCAGTATGTTACCCGCAGGCCAACCTGATCAGGTCTACGGTTTTGATACAGGCCCAGCCAACATTTTAATGGACGCTTGGTGTGAACGCTTTACTGGACAGCCCTACGATGAAAATGGCAATTGGGCAGCTTATGGCCATCCAATTCGTAGCTTGCTTGATCGGCTCCAATCCCATGAGTATTTTTCTAAAGAACCACCGAAAAGCACTGGCCGTGAAGACTTTAACCTCGAATGGTTAGATGAACAAATTGCCGACTGGCGCAATGACCTTGAATATGACGAGCTTGAAGATAGTCCAGAAAATGTTCAAGCCACATTAATGAAGCTCACCACGCGCGCCATTAAAAAAGCCATTTATCGCTCCGATATGGATACTGGTGAAGTCTACGTCTGCGGCGGTGGTGCGTATAACTCGCATCTTTTAGAACAATTACGCTGGCGCTTACGTAAACATAATTGGTCTGTACAAACCACCTCCGCCATTGGCTTAGCCCCAACGTGGGTAGAAGCAACCGCCTTTGCTTGGTTGGCTATGCGCTTTATCCAGCAACTCAGTGGCAACTTACCGACAGTGACAGGGGCACAAGGTAACCGTATTCTCGGAACGATTACCGCGGTTTAAACATCACAGTGCTTCTGACCTTTTAGTCGCAACCAGTGCAAATCAAAAAAGCCAGTCAGGTGAATAACCGACTGGCTTTTTATCTATCTCAGCGATTTTTTGCTGTTAATGTTAACGCATCATCAACTTGGCATTTTCCTGACGAAAGGCTTTTAAAATTTGCTGTCCCGCTCGTCCCGTCGAACTTAAACCTAAACGGATTTGCTCCTGTCGAATGGCTTGACGAGTTTTATCACCAATCAAACCATCTACCGCGCCAATATCATAGCCACGATTCAGTAAAAACTGCTGAATTTCACGACGTTCAGAACGTGAAGTGCCTGCATCATCGGTTGGCCAAGTTGTACTAAACCCGCCTTGCCCTTGTAAGCGGTCTGACAAATGCGCAATCGCCAATGCATAACTTTCTGCTGCGTTATAACTATAGATTGCATCAAAGTTTTTAAACACTAAAAACAGTGGACCATTTTCACCAGCGGGTGCCATCAGCCCCGCTTGCGAGCTAGAGGATAAATTACCTTGAATTAACGCTGAGCCATCTGCGCGTACCACACCATTTTGCATCCAGTAAGATAAGGACTTCTTATTGCGACGACTTTCACCACTCAGAGAGATCGCTTGCGGATTTTTCACTTCAAATCCCCAAGGTTGCCCAGTTTGCCAACCGCGTTTTTTGAGGAAATTGGCTGTTGATGCCAAAGCATCTGTGGTACTCGACACCAAATCACGGCGTCCATCGCCATCAAAATCAACGGCTAACTCTTCATACGTCGATGGCATAAACTGGGTATGGCCAAACGCACCTGCCCACGAGCCTTTCAGTTGTGATTCAGTTAAATCGCCACGCTGTAAAATGCGCATCGCGGCAAAAAACTCTCCACGGAAATAGCTTTGACGGCGCCCTTCACAGCTCAATGTGCCTAGCGCTTGTAATAATGGATATTTACCTGAAATATCGCCAAAATTACTTTCCACGCCCCACACGGCAACCACGGTCTCCGCAGGCACACCATACACTGCCGCAACACGATTCAACACTTCACGATGCTTCGCCAATTTTTGCTGACCCACAGCAACACGCTCATCATCCACCAATCCTGACAAATAATCCCAAATCGGCGTGGAAAATTCAGGTTGGTAATTTAATTTTTCAATCACAGAATAATCAGGCGCTAAATTTTGCGTGTAGCGATCATAAGTGGACGCAGACACACCATTCGCCATCGCTTGGCTTTTTAAATTGGCAATACAGCTTTGAAATGAATTCTGAGGACTATAATCGGAAGTTGCGACATTTGAACTGCCTGTAACTTTTTGACCATTAATAATGAGCTCAGCATTCGCCTGAGTCGCCGCTAAAAAAAATGAACCTAAAAGAAAAGCAAAACGGTGCATAAAATCCCTAATCATTCTTTATCTCTAAATTATGCTTTTTACCTTAACACTTTCGATTTCACTTTTCTGAATCAAAACGTAAATGAATATTCATTCTGGTTTAAATTCAAAACCATCTTTTAAATTTAAAACCACTTATCCACAGCACTCTATATCTCAACTTTTGAATTCAAAAACAATCTCTGACTCAGCATATACTTTAAATTCAATCATCTTGTTTTAAATTCATTTATCCATAAATTTTATTTAACATTACTAATCAACAATTTAAAGGAAATAAACCATCAAAACTAAAGCTCAATACTTTTAAATTCAAAACTTTAAATTCATCTTACAGACTTTAAATTTATTGTTTTGAATTTAAATTCAAACAACATTAAAATTTTTAAATTCACTTTAAATTTAAACACTCGATTTAAATTTAAAACCCACTTCTGAATTCAAAATTTTACTTCTATTTTTAAATTCAAAACACGCTTACAAAGATATCCACAAACTCAAGTTAACCGAGATTTCTGCTGTTTCAGCTTTTTTAGGTGAAAATCAGTGTCACATTCAATTGTGGGCTCTGTTTTAAAACGTGCATCTCTGTACAAAACTCGCTTTATTTTGCTTTCAGTTTATTTTTCTATGCGCTAATTTTATTTAAACGGATAAAAAACATGCAATTTATTTTAAATTTGATCCGATTAACGGTCACTTTTTTCAAAGAGGCGCAATCATGCCTGAATGAATCCAAATAAAAAAGCGACCACACTTGTGATCGCCTTTTTTACCAACAACTGAAGCTTTAGATGGTCATATCTTCGCTCAGTGCCAATGGATTCGGTAAAATTTTAGCCAACTGGCGACATAGCATCGTGAGTTGAGCGGTATCATTCGGCATTAAAGTCAGGTGACCAATCTTACGACCTTCACGTTCTTCCTTATTATAAAGATGTAGATGTACACCCTCTAAGGCCAAGACTTGTTCAGACTGTGGATACTGACCAATAATATTGATCATGACCGTAGGGCGAACCACTTCAGTTGAACCCAAGGGTAAGCCTGCAACTGCACGAATATGGTTTTCAAACTGAGAGCATACTGCGCCTTCAATCGACCAGTGTCCTGAATTATGCACACGTGGCGCCATTTCATTGGCATACAAACCTTTGTCTGTGACAAACAGTTCTAAGGTCAACACGCCAACATAATTCAAATGATTCAATAGGCGAGTGATGTAGTCTTGTGCAACGGGTTGTAAGTCCGCACTATTCGGTGCAGGAACAATCGAGTGCGACAAAATACCATGATGGTGATGGTTTTCAGCCAAAGGCCAGGTTTTTACATCGCCATTTTGACCACGTACCGCAATGATCGAAACTTCACGCGAGAAGGTCACAAAGCTTTCTGCAATTAAACTACCAGCAGGGCCTAATTCAGCCCATGCTTGTTCAATTTGCTGCTCAGAACGCAATACGAACTGACCTTTACCATCATAGCCACCTGTGGCTGTCTTCAGTACAATCGGTAAACCCAGCTCAGCAACCGCAGCGCTTAAACTTTCTAGGGAATCTACCGCTTTATAAGGCGCAACAGGAATCTCAAGCTCATCAAATAACGCTTTTTCAGACAAGCGATGCTGTGCAATGGCTAAAGCCTGACGCGGCGGATGCATATCTTTTTGCTTGGTCAAAACATCAACATCGGACAAAGGTGTATTTTCAAACTCAAGGCTGAAGACATCTGCACTGGCAATAAAGTCTTGTAAACCATTTTCAGTTTTGCTTGAAATCACTGTTCCTAAAGCCGCTGAAGGGCAGTCTGTACTCACATCAAAGAACGTACATTGAATATTCAGTGGCAAAGCCGCTTGCGCCATCATGCGACCCAGCTGCCCACCACCAAAAATACCGATGGTTTTATTCATGAGGAATGCCCCGTATTAAGCTTGGCCTGGAATATTGTTGCTTGCGACTTTGTCGGTTTGTGCAGCACGGAAATCGGCCACATTTTTTGCAATTTCAGGACGTGTTAGACCTAAAATTTGTGCTGCCATAATCGCGGCATTGGTTGCGCCTGCTGGACCAATCGCCAAAGTACCCACTGCAATACCTGCTGGCATTTGCACAATCGATAACAGTGAATCGACACCGTTTAAAATCGAAGACTTCACTGGCACACCCAGTACAGGCAAATCAGTTTTCGCCGCACACATTCCTGGTAAATGCGCCGCACCGCCTGCACCCGCAATAATCACTTGGATACCACGGTCACGTGCTTGTTCAGCATATTCAAAAAGACGATCTGGCGTACGGTGCGCAGACACAACTTCCGCTTCAAATGGGACACCAAATTGCTTAAGCATATTGGCAGTGTGTTCGAGAGTGGCCCAATCTGATTGAGAACCCATGATAATTCCAACGAGAGGAGTGTCTTGTGAAGCGGCCGCATTCATTGCAATGTTTCCAGAGATAGTTAAGAGAGATAAATCTCGACTAGCGCCAAGCTTTAATAAGAGCCCCGTATTATAGACTGAAAATTCATCTCAATAAAATTTAACGGTTGTCTTTAAAGAGAAAACTCCATAATATTTTTATGAAAATATTTTTATTTTTTTCAATTTTATAAAAACTTTTATTAAATCAATATTCATCAGAGCCTTTAAACATGAAACAGATCTTCATCCTGCTCGCTTTAGCCATAAGTTCACAGAGTTTTGCCCAACTAATTCAACTCAATACTAGCCAATTTGAAAAAGACTTTAGCCTATTACAGAAACAAAAAGGCTATAACGGCCAAATTAAGAGTAATGGCTACATCCAAGAAAAGTTTTTAGTGACCGGAAAGTCGGTCATTGATGAACGTGAACCGGTCATGATGACAGGCTATTACAAAGCAGATGATGGCAAAGATAAAATGTATTCTATTTCAGAATATCGTGTGTTTTGTGATGACCAAACCTATGGTTATGCACTCATCAACTTTGAAGCAGACGGTCAAATGAGTGTACTGACCAGTGATAGTGATTATGCCTTTGACTATGAGGATCCCACTGCACGAGACCGTGAGTTTAGTAAAGTCCTAAAAAACGCCTGCAAACACGCATCTCTTAAATGATGAGACCTGTGCTGTATTAAATCAATTAAGCACTGCGAAATACGAAATAAACACAACCAAAAAGGCATAAACCTGCCCACAAATAATCCAATTTAAAGGGTTGTTTAAAAAGAAAAATCATAAATGGGACAAAGACCAATAGAGTCACGACTTCTTGTGTGATTTTCATTTGACCCAAAGACCACCCGTGTTTGGCCAACAATCGCGTTGCTGGAATCATAAAACTGTATTCGAGTAACGCAATGGCCCACCCAAATAAAATGGCTTGCCAAAGCGGCGCACCATGCAAAAATTTAAGATGACCATACCAAGCCAAGGTCATAAAGCAATTGGAAATAATCAATAAAATAAAGGGCAGGGACATGAAGCAAGATCGCCAAATTTAGGAGCATTTTATTCTACGTTTTTTGCGAGGAAATTCAGCAAATATTGCACTTTTCAGCCAGCTTTTTTACAAAATAAAAGCGTTGTTCAAGCCGCAGAATAATTAAACGATTAGATACAAGAATCACTATCTTTTCGCTAAGCGCCTTGCTATGGTTGCTTTCACATCGAATTAATCACGACAACAGCACCAACAATACGTGATGTGTCTATAAAAGCAGTGGAGTGAGGCGGAATGCATCTGCATATTTTGGGTATTTGTGGCACCTTTATGGGGTCTTTAGCGCTTTTAGCACGTGATCTTGGCCACACAGTGACGGGTTCGGATCTAAACGTTTATCCTCCCATGTCGACCCAACTCGAAAATGCAGGCATTACCTTAATGCAAGGTTATGACCACAGTCATTTACAACCTCATCCTGATTTGGTCATCGTCGGCAATGCGATGAAACGTGGGATTGATGCCGTTGAATACATGCTCAATGAAGGCTTACCGTATATTTCAGGCCCACAATTTTTGGCCGATCATGTGCTCCAAGGCAAACACGTACTTGGTGTAGCAGGGACCCACGGTAAAACCACCACCACCACCATGTTGGCTTGGGTCTTGGATCAGGCAGGTTTAGAGCCAGGTTTCCTGATAGGCGGTGTACCTTTAGGTTTTTCTGAAAGTGCACGTTTAGGTGCTGGCAAATACTTCTGTGTCGAAGCCGATGAATATGATTCTGCCTTTTTCGACAAACGTTCGAAGTTCGTGCATTACCACCCAAAAACAGCCATTTTAAATAACCTCGAATTTGACCATGCCGACATTTTTGATGATCTAGCAGCGATTCAAAAACAATTCCACCACTTGGTTCGTACCATTCCAAGTGAGGGTCGTATCATTGCTCCGATTACTGAAAGCAATATTGATGAAGTTTTAGAGCAGGGCTGTTGGACACCCGTGGTTCGTACCTCTTTAGAGGCCCACGACAAGTCTGAATTGTATGCCGAACAACTAAGTGCTGATGGTTCACACTTTAAAGTGCTCCAACACGGCGTGGTGAAAGGCACGGTGCAATGGAACATGACAGGGCAGCACAGCGTAGCCAATGCTTTGGCGACTATCGCTGCGGCTGAACACGTCGGCGTGAGCATTGAAACAGCGTGCGAAGCACTGTCTAACTTTGGCGGCGTGAAGCGCCGTATGGAGCTTTTAGGCACAGTACGTGGCGTTGAAGTGTATGATGACTTTGCCCATCACCCAACCGCAATAGATACGACGCTGGAAGGCGCACGTAAGCGTTTAGGCGAGCGTAAGTTGTGGGCGATTATTGAACCTCGTTCAAATACCATGCGCATGGGAAGCCATAAAGATGGACTTGCGCACTCTGCGCGTTTGGCGGATGAAGTGATTTGGTATCAACCAGAAGGTTTAGACTGGGACTTACAACCTGTCATTGCGGCTGCACCCAACAAGGCCGTAGTTGCACGTACATTAGATGACATTATCCATACCATCGTCAGTGAAGCAGGCGAGGGCGATGCGGTTGTGATCATGTCCAATGGTGGCTTTGGTGGCTTACACCAAAAATTGATCAGTGCCTTAAACGCAGAATAAGTTGTTCTCACTTAGACGAAAAAACCCGCATATGGCGGGTTTTTTTACAAGCGTATCCAATTAAAAACCAGACATCGTACCCGTATATTCAAAGTCTTTTAGTTTTGACCAACCTTGAACCGTGTCTCCCAAGCGTTTACTAAAATACATGATCGAAACCCACTGTTCTTGGCCATCATCATAGGTGCTATAAGCAGTGATATGATCATTTTTAATCATAAACAGATCTTTGATTTTACAAGCATTGCTCGGTGCTGAATAAAAATACACTCTGGTTGGAGCAATCACTTTCATGCCCCAACGTGGAATGATCTGAACTTCTTTTTGTTCTGCCTTTTCCTCAAGTTTTGCACAATCTTCAGCATGCAATAAAGGGGAAACTGAACAGAATAGGGCAATAGATAAAAGCGTCTTCATATACTTTAATTCCATCATGTTCAGCATTGCAAAATCCAAATTAGAACTGCAATGGCAGCTATATCGATCTCATTTTAGCTTAACATTTAGAATTGCGATGAATGGCGAACAATTAAGCCGCAACATCCTCAAAACTTTTCTCACGGCGAAACATCACATCGACATAAGAGCAGGTCGGGATAATCTTCAGGTTTTTCTCACGTGAAAAATCAACCAGAGTATCCAACAGCAAACGCGCCACACCTTGACCCCGCAGTGAATCATCGACCCAAGTATGGTTGGCATCAATGGTTGTCTCGTCCCGCCAAAGATAGCTAATTTCAGCAATGCGCCGACCTTCTGTATTATTTAAAAAAAACTCACCTTTTTGATCACGATCTACATGTTGAAATTGCATAGCATACTCGTTGAATGGATTGATTTATCGTTCTCTATCTTAGTGGAATAAAACGTCATGAATAGATGGATCTTTGTCGAATACCGATTTGGAAAAAGGGCACAAGGGTAAAATTTTCACGCCCTTATCACGGGCAAAGTTAACCAAAACATCCAATAACTGACGCCCCACATGTTGCCCACGGAGCAACTCACTGACCCAAGTGTGATCAATAATAAATTTATCATCCCCAGCCCAACTATAAGTCATTTCCGCCACACGCTCGTTTTCTTGCTCAACAAAAACTTCGCCTTTACTACCTGTTTCTTGATGTTGAATTTTCATTATTATTCCTCTTTGATTTACTGTTTTTTTTAGCTTGCCACAAATTGAAGCAAAACTTTGTCTCATTTATATTTCATCTACAATTTTCTTTAATATTTGCTCAAACCATAAAAATATGCGATGCTTAGCTCACTTTTGGATCAAATCCAAAACCCAATTTATGTTGAACAAGGGGAGTAGCCTCCTCCAAACGTGAAAAATCAATACCATGCATAACTTTCACGTGTCAGATTATCGTCATTACACTTTGCAAAAAGTCGGTATCTGAGCATTTTAGCGCACAAAATACATACGCTAAAATGTAGGCAAGACCTTGATCATGTTGTCACAGATGTTTTATTTCATCTGGCAGCAGGTCAAGGTTTTTTTGTGGCCGATTGCTGGATGTGGAGGATTTCATGGAATCTATCGGCAATTTATGGCTATACCTTGCTTTTTTCGGCATTGTTACCGTGATGCTACTGATCGACTTTTTAGGCTTTAAACAAAAAGAAGGCCAAGAAGTTAAAATCAAAACAGCCGCGTTATGGAGTGTTGCGTGGGTTTCCGTCGCATCACTCTTTGGTGCAGGTCTTTGGCTTTATTTACAACAAACTGCAGGTGTCACTGTGGCCAACACCAAGGTCATGGAGTATTTCGCAGGTTATTTACTTGAAAAATCTTTAGCCGTCGACAACGTCTTTGTCTGGCTAATGATCTTTGCTGCTTTTGCCATTCCACCAGCACTACAACGCCAATTACTGCTGTATGGTGTATTGGGCGCGATTATTCTACGTACCATCTTTATTTTTATTGGCGCGTGGTTCGTGCAAGAGTTCTCATGGATTCTATATATCTTCGGTGCGTTCTTGGTGTATACGGGTTTCAAATTCTTCAAAGGGCAAAACGAAGAAGAAACCAATATCGAAGATATGGCGATCTTAAAATGGCTGCGTAAACATATGCGGATTACCCCGCAAATGCATGGCAACAAGTTCTTTGTCCGTCAAAACGGGATGCTATGGGCAACGCCGCTATTCTTGGTGTTAATTCTAGTTGAAGCGTCGGATGTGATTTTCGCGGTGGATTCCATTCCTGCAATTTTCGCGGTGACCTCTGATCCGTTTATTGTGTTAACAGCAAACTTAATGGCGATTTTGGGTCTACGTGCGATGTTCTTCTTGTTGTCTGGTACAGCAACCAAGATGCATTACCTCCCGTATGGTTTAGGTATTATCTTGGTATTCATCGGCTTTAAGATGCTCATGCTGGATGTGTTCCACATGCCAATTTGGATTTCACTGGGCTTTATTGTGTTGGTGCTGACCATTACTGCGATCTTGTCGATTCGATACAGTAAGAAACATCATCAAACCACCCTCTAATGTTTTAAAAAAGCCTTCCTCTGTGAAGGCTTTTTTGATGGCTAAATCTTAAATTGTACAAGACTTAATCCTATGATTTTCTGTGCAAATGTACTGTACTTTATGCAAACAGCTCCCTATGATAAGCGGGCTTAAAACCCTTGGTTTTACCTGTAAAAATAAAAGAACCTGAAGGTTGCTCATCCATGCGTACCAAAAAATTAACTCTTGTTGTAGTGCCCGTTTTACTCACGGCATGTAGCGGTTCTAAAACCCTACAACAGGATGTTTACAATAACCAATACAACTGCTACCAAGACTGGCATTTTGAACTGTGCGAACCTGCTAACGAAAATAGTGAATCGAGCTATAGTGGCTCTACTGGGGTTTATATCGGCCCACAATATTATAAAAACAACCGTAAAGTCCGTTACATGGGCAAAGTCTTGAAAGCTCGCGGACGTCATTCGATGGGCACCCCCAGAATCTCGACTCACGTTTTTAGCCATGCCAAATCCCAACCCATTCGTGGAGGCTTCGGCCGTGGCGGGGGCTCATTCGGAGGTTAATACATGAAACGAGTTCTATTCCCTGAGCGTGCAAACTGGCAACAGGCGCATCAAGAGATTGGTTTTGACTACTACAACTTGCCGTCGCGGGATGGTTCAATGTATTGGTCAGAAGGGGTGGCTTATGAGTTTAGCCTCAAGCAAATTGAACAGCTTGAAGATGCCTCTAACGAATTACACCAGATGTGCCTTGAAGTGGCAGGGGATATGATTCAACGCGGTCATTATCCCGAATATTTTCAAATTCCCCCAGCAGCGATTCCTTTGATTGAGCACTCATGGAAAAACCAAGCGCCGATGCTGTATGGCCGTTTCGATTTTGCCTATGATGGTCAAGCCATCAAAATGCTGGAATACAATGCCGATACGCCAACGGGTTTACTCGAAGCCTCAGTTGCACAGTGGCATTGGATTGAACAGGTCGAAAATATTGAAAACCGTGATCAGTTCAACAGCATTCATGAAAAGTTGATTGAGCGTTGGAAACAGCTCTATCCTACACGTAGCCGTGTCCATTTCGCAGCCTGCCAAGAAGCAGGGCGTGAAGATTGGGGTAATTTAGAATACCTCATGGATACCGCTTTTCAGGCAGGCTTAAATGTCAGCGAACTGTCGATGGAAAACATTGGTTGGAATGGCACCGCCTTTGTCGATTTGCATCAGCAACAGATTCAGCATTTATTTAAGCTGTATCCGTGGGAATGGATTTGGGAAGAAAATTTTTCACAGTTTCTCAAACCTGAAACCGAATGGATTGAACCGTGTTGGAAAATGCTGCTCTCCAATAAAGCCCTATTGATCGAGCTATGGAAACGCTTTCCGAATCATCCATTGTTGTTAGAAACCCATGCTTATGATGCGCACGCCCACTATGCAGGGAAATGGGTGCGTAAGCCCATCTTAGCGCGCGAAGGCGCAAATATTCATATCTTACAAAACAATGTCGATTGCGGCGCAGCCTCAGGGAGTTTTTACTTCGATGACTACGACAAATATGGCTATGTCATGCAACGCTGGGTAAAAACTCCGTTGCATGAAGGCATGCTGCCCACCTTGGGACTTTGGATGGTCGGGGATGAATGTGCGGGGATGTCACTGCGTGAAGATGTCTTTGATGTGATTGGCAATGATGCACATTTTGCTGCGCATTATTTTGTGGAATAAAGTGGCGCTCTAAATCACCTATTTAAAATAGGTGTCCAAAAAGTAATACGGCTCTGTTCAGGCATTTTAGTAAAAGCACTATCACTTTTAGGTTATTCACGGCGGAGTCTTATCTTTTTCAAGTTCAATATTGGGGGCTCAATTATTCTTTTGGTTCGCCAAATGAGAAGCGAAATTTCGTAAAGAAAGCATTTGTCCTCCGCAAAACCTGCTCACGTTCTATAATTAAAAAGTTTGTGTTGCAAAAACAATCTATCCCAAACTCTACGCAGGTTGCGGATGACGCTTGCGTCTATCCAATAAAGTTTAAATTGAAAAAGAAAATGCCTGTCAAATCTAAAACTGACAGGCATATATTCAAAGACAATATTTTTTTCAAGCTTAAATGGTATGCGCTTTAACCCGCTTCATATAAGACACCAAACGCGTGAAAAACAAGATTTGCAGGAAGATGGTAAATAGCGAAATAGTCCATTCATACCAATCATCAAACGCTGTGCCTTCTAGATTAAAAGCAAAATAAAGGCCTAATAACACTGCACCAAACACAACACCAGCCACGGTGGTTTGTACCAAAATGGGAAAAGACAACGCTGTGATTCGACCTAAGAAATGCTCACCCTCATCGCCACCATTGGCTTTGTAAGCGCTTTGAATCCCGATAAACATAATCAATAAAGTCAGAAGTCCCTCAACACCAATCACACGGACATCACCATAGGGCGAATACATGCCGTAGTAATACACCACTGAAACCAGTAAGGCGGTGACTAAGTAATAATTTTTATAATGCTTTTTATCGAGGGTGTTGCTAGATAATTCATGTGCTAATGCTTTGGTATTCCAAAAATACATGCCGATCATTGTCTCTTATTTTATCAATGCCGACACTGTACTAACTCAGCATTTAAAGATAAAGACTTTCTCAACAAAATTTTGCGAATAGATTGAATCATTTAAGCTCAAAGCTTGTGCTTATGTATGACATAAAAAATCATGATCTTATCGATGGCATAGATACATGTCTGGCCTTAAAACAGTTCAATTTTTAAGAAAATACTGCTCCAGTCTTTCATTTAAAATGTAGTGTTCACAACACACATAAAAACTTCAGTAAATAGCCGTGAAAAAAATCCAGTTTACGGTACAATCAATCGAAAAAAAGTCAAAACGCAGGTTTAAAATGTCTTCTGTAGTTGCAACGACGGCGGTTCGCGGTCGCTTCCTAGATATTCAGAATACGGTTGCCCAAGCGCGTGAAATTCACGACCAAGTGCGTTACGTAGAAGATGGTTTACTAATTAGCCAAAATGGCAAAATCCAATGGTTTGGATCTTGGCAGGAGGGGCAACAGCACCTTCCTGTTGGCATCGAGGTTCAGCACTATCCTGAACAATTGATTGTGCCGGGCTTTATCGATACCCACATTCATTTTCCACAAACAGAAATGGTGGGGGCCTATGGTGAACAGCTACTCGAATGGCTCAATACCTATACCTTCCCAACTGAATTACAATTTTCCGATAAAGCCTATGCCGACCAGATTGCCCAATTCTTTGTGCAAGAACTGCTAAAAAATGGCACCACCACAGCCTTAGTCTTCTGTACTGTGCATACCGAATCAGTCGATGCACTATTTGAAGCGGCAGGGCAGCACCAGATGCGTCTGATCGCAGGTAAAGTTATGATGGACCGTCATGCACCTGAAGGTCTGTGTGACACACCTGACAGTGCTTATGCAGATTCTAAGGCACTGATTGAGAAATGGCATGGCAAAGGCCGTAACCTGTATGCGATTACGCCACGTTTTGCCCCAACATCAACACCAGAGCAATTGGCTAAAGCAGGGCAGCTCAAAGCTGAATACCCAGATGTGTATGTGCATACGCATTTAAGTGAAAATAAAAATGAAATCGCTTGGGTAAAAGACTTATTCCCTGAACAGCAAGGTTATCTCGATGTCTATCATCACTTTGGTTTAACCGGTTCACATTCGGTCTTTGCCCACTGCGTACACTTAGAAGAAGCTGAGTGGGACTGCATGCATCAGACTGACTCTGCCATTGCTTTCTGTCCGACCTCCAACCTATTTTTAGGCAGTGGTTTATTTCCATTGAACAAGACTTGGGACAAGCAGGTAAAAGTTGGGCTGGGTACAGACATTGGTGCGGGGACCTCTTTTAACCAACTACAAACCCTCAATGAAGCCTATAAAGTGCAGCAGCTTCAGGGCGATAAACTGTCTGCGTTTGAATCGCTCTATCACGCTACGCTGGGCGGTGCCAAAGCTCTGAGCTTGGATGATAAACTCGGTAACTTTAATTTGGGCAAAGAAGCCGACTTTGTGGTGCTCGACCTTAAAGCAACTGCGCTGCAAGCATTACGTCAGCAACGTTCAAAAGGGATTGAAGATGCGTTATTTGCCCTAATGACCATGGGTGATGACCGTAATATTCATGCGACTTATATTTTTGGTCAGAAAGCCTATGTGCAAAACTAAGTAGCAAATAGCGAAAATTTAAGCAGCTAATCGAGTTTTGAAACAACTTTGATTTCCGCCTCTAAACCAAGCTGCATCCCGCCTGCAATGAAATGATTACATTTCCAGCGGGCAAAAGGGGGTGCATCTCGTTTAGAGATATATTAAAATTAATGCATATATAGAGGTGTTGCAGGTCAACGCCTTTTTTATTTTTGATTTTTTTAATTTTTAGGTATCTACCCATGACCGTTCAAATGAGCGTAATGATTTCTACTGAAGAGATTCAAGCGAAAGTAAAAGAGCTTGGTGCACAAATCGATGCGCATTATGCAAACAGTGATAAGGAACTCGTACTGATTGGTTTATTACGTGGTTCAGTCATTTTCATGGCAGACTTATGTCGTACCATTTCAAAACCACATGAACTCGATTTCATGACGGTTTCGAGCTACGGCGGCGGTACGGTATCTTCACGTGATGTAAAAATTTTAAAAGATTTAGACGGTGAAATTCGCGGTAAAGATGTTTTGGTCATTGAAGACATCATCGACTCAGGCAACACCTTGAGCAAAGTATTAGAAATTTTAGAAACACGCTCTCCCAACTCAATTGAACTTTGCACCTTAGTCAGCAAACCTTCACGCCGTGAAATTGAACTCGATGTGAAGTTTTTAGGCTTTAATGTCGAAGATCGATTCATTGTGGGTTATGGCTTAGACTACGACCAAAAGTACCGTCATTTGCCATTTATTGGTGAAATTGGTCTTTAAGATCAATCGAGAAAAGAGTGGCCGAAGGCCACTTTTTTTTATTTTCACTATTACCTAAGTACATAAAACATACAGTTTTTAGCAGATTCGCTCTACTGCACAGTCGCATTATGCCCGATGATATTTTTGCACATGATGTAAAAACAAAGACATGATAAAAAAGGAGCTGGCTCATGTGGTCACTTATTGTTGCAATCGTGATTGGTTTTATTGCAGGTCTCATCGCACGTGCTATCCATCCTGGCGATGACAAAGCGGGATTTATTGTCACCACTTTACTGGGGATTGCAGGTTCTCTAGTAGCCACTTATGGTGGTCGTTTACTCGGTCTCTATAGTGAAGGCTCTGCCGCAGGCTTTATTGCTTCAGTTATTGGAGCCATCGTTATTTTATTCATCTACAACATGGTCACCAAAAAAACCTAAACGCAGCCATTAAAAAAAGCACCGTTTCAGGTGCTTTTTATCTGTATATTTGAACTCTTATAAGCCCAGTTCACGCCACATATTTTCAATGGTGGTTGAAGGTACAGCACCATTCACTTTAAAGCCGTTTGAGAAAATAACCACGGGCGTCCCTTGTAAACCCAGACTACGACCGAGTTCAATGTTGCGCTCAATTGGATTGGCACACGGTTTTTTCGACGTTGGCTGAATCCCTTTCGCAATCAAATTTTTCCATGCGAGGGCAGGGTCTGCTTCACAAAACACTTGTTTCGACGGTGCAATCGATTGCGCCTTAATGGCATAAATAAATGTATAGATGGTCACATCATTTAGTTTATTCAGTTCAGCCTCTAACTGCTTACAGTAAGGGCAGTTTGGGTCTGAAAAAACCGCCAATTGGCGTTTGCCGTTGCCTTTAACGCTTTTAATGGCATCTTTTAGCGGCAGCTTTTTCCAATCAAGCGAGTTTTGTTGCACATATAAAGCAGCACTTAAATTTTTTTGATCTTTTAAGCGCACCATCGAACCAGCAATCACATGCTCAGCCGCTTCGCCTAAATACACAATTTCGCCATCTAAAGATCCGCTATAAATGCCCGACATTTCTGTTTTTTGAATATTTTGAACATTAATATTTGGATAATTCTTTTTTAAGTTGGCTTGAACACTTTCTACGCTGGCCATACTCATGCTTGCAATTGCACTTGTGAGTAGTGCCAAACCCAGTTTTTTTATCATCACTTTTTGCTCTTTCAATCGGAGAACCACGGCGCTAGTGTAGAGCGTATTATTCAAGCATTGAATCATTTTTTCCACGGCTTTACCGAAACCCAACACGCCGTGCTTATGAACTGGCCAAAGTTTCACGTGGAACAGTTAGAGTCGTGCTATTAATTTCCACCGAGACATGAACAATTTCCTCATGAATCGAGAGCATTGCCCGCACGCGATCCGCAGTTAGGTCTACCGTCGTTTCTAAAGCCAAAATACAGGAAAACTTACCTTTGCCTACTTTCCACACATGTAAATCGGTCAAGGTCGTCTGCGGTAGTTCTGCCACCACCTCTCGAATTTCATCCACCACATGATGATCCATTTCAGCATCTAACAAGGTTCTTCCCGTTTCTTGCATTAAGCTCAGTGCCCATTTAGCCACCAGTATTGAACCTACGATCCCAAGAGCAGCATCGAGAAAATCCCAACCCAAATATTTACCAAAAATCAGTGCGATAATCGCGAAAATAGAAGTCACTGCATCTGCCACCACATGCATAAATGCAGCTTTCTGATTTAAATCATGATGATGGCTATGTACTTCTGATGCATGATCATGATGGTGATGGTGATGGTGATGGTGATGGTGATGGTGATGGTGATGGTGACCATCATGCAGCAACCATGCACAGATTAAATTCACCAATAAGCCTAAAATCGCAATTGGAATCGCTTCGTTATAATGAATTTGTACAGGCGAGAATAGACGCTGAATCGAGTGAAAAGCCATAAAACCCGCCACCACCATCAACAAAATAGCGCTGCTGTAACCTGCAAGAATTTCAATTTTCCATGTACCGAAACTAAAGCGCTGATCATGGGCATAATGCCGCGCAGCACGATAGGCAAAATAAGCCAAACCCAGTGCTAACATATGCGAACTCATATGCCAACCATCCGCCAACAAAGCCATTGATTGGAAAATCCATCCACCAATCACTTCTAATAACATCATGACTGCCGTTAAAATGGTTGCCATTAAAATCCGTTTTTGTGCCAGTGGATTACCGTCATCAAAATGATGCGTATGCTGACGTGATGGGGTATTTTGCATTTAAAATCATTCACCAATATACTCCCCCTTAGTATATTTATTTTTGGAGCAATGTGTTGAGTCATTTGCATGAAGATAAAAAAATTTTAAACCGTGTGAAACGCTTACAAGGACAGGTCAACGCCGTTGAACTCTCGATCACACATCCCGATGCCAGTTGTATCGACGTTTTACAGCAAGTCGCTGCTATTAAAGGCGCGGTCAATGGGCTGATGAATGAACTGGTTGAAGCACACTTACGCCATCATGTATTAGCACAAGCTGAACAGGTCAATGAAGAGGAGTTGGCTGAGTTCTTAAAACTGCTGAAACGCTATAGCTAAGTTTTATTGCGTTCTTTTTCAAGTTTTTAGTTGACCATTTTTTCCACAAACCGATACACTGTTGCACTCTATCCTTTTTCTCTTGGGCATCAAAATATTCTTGTTTTGACCGAGAGAGCCGCATGGCATTTGCATGACAACAAGCACTTCTTGGCGTCCATTTTGTATGGTCAGCCTCGCCTTAATGATGGGAACCATGGGGACTGCCTTAGCCAGTCCACTTTACCCGCTGTATCAAGCCTTATGGCATCTGGTGCCGAGTCAGATCACCTATATTTTTGTGGCTTATATGTTTGGTTGTCTCGCTACTTTACTGTTTCTTGGCCGGACCAGTAATAGCATTGGCTATTTACGCACCTTACAAGTAGGGTTGGTGTTTATTAGCATCGGGTTGGTGATTTCCGCTTATGCTTCTGATGCTCTCATTTTATCTTTGGGGCGCTTTATTATTGGTATTGCATCTGGTTTGATGAGCACTTCGGCCTTACTGGGACTGATGTATACCGTGCCCAAAAGCCATCAACAGATTGCACCACAACTCAGTTCGATTATTACCGCAGTAGGCTTTGGCTTAGGCCCGCTGATTGGTGGCCTGATAGCTCAATTTTCAGAATATCCGTTGGTTAGTCCTTATCTACCCGTTATTCTTGGCGCTGTACTGTGTTTCTTTGGTTTATTTTGGGTTGAGTCTCCTACATTTACCTCACAGCCCTTTAGTATTGCCCCCAAGCTAATCCGACCAGAAGGGCAATATCATCAGTTGTTTTTGATTGTTGGATTTACCGCATTTAGTGCCTTTGCCGCATTTAGCTTATTTGCATCCTTATCTCCTTCATTTGTGCGGGATATTTTGCCGTGGCACGGCCCCCTCATTAGCGGTTCAGCCATTACCAGTATTCTCATTGTCTCTGCCGTGGTGCAGTATTTTGCTAGAAGCATTCCCGCTTATAAGTGTCTCAACTATGGCTTAATCACCTTGATTGCAAGCTTAGGCATTTTGGCGCTGTGTATGCTATTTCAACTGAGTGCTTTTTTCTTTATCAGTGATTTTCTCGTTGGTGTCGGACATGGCCTGACCTTGATTGGTTCCTTTGGTCTCATTCATGCCATGACCACCTTAGAGAATCGTGCTGCAGTGATGTCGACTTATCTTTTTATTGGTTATTTGGGTACGATTGTGCCCATTGTAGCTGTGGGTTATTTGGCAGATCACTTTGGATTAAGTTTCGGAGTCATTAGCTTTTGCATTGCCATCGCTTTATTGTGTTTTTATCTGTGGTTTGCACATAAGCGCAGTATACGTCTAACTTCTGCATAGAAAGAGCGAAGTCAAAATCATTTGGATTTAGATCGTTCTTCAGATGCCATTTTTCAGTCGATCCTTGCTATAACTTAGGTTCTTTTCTTGTTGGCATGGGCTAAGTCCGTATGTTCATTTAAATACTGGCTTAGATGTTCTAAAAAATAGGACACTCTTGGTGAGTGCTCGAGCCGATCCATATAAATCGCATAGATATCGGCAGGGGGCGTCTCATAGTCCTGCAAGACTTGAACTAAACGACCACTTTTTAAATACTTGGCCACGTCCCATTCAGCTCGCATTAAAATACCATGACCATCGAGTGCCCAACCAATGGTGACTTGGCCATCATTGCTACTCAATTTTCCATGCACTTTAACTGTCTCTTCCTTATCCCCTTGAGTTAAACGCCAGTTGGCATATGCCGCATCGTTTTGTCTTAACACAATGCATTGGTGCAGGGTCAGTTCGCGTGGCGTAAGTGGTGCCCCAGCGTGTGCCAAATAACGCGGAGAAGCACATAGAAGCCGTCGATTGGCCGCAATTTTTTTCGCAATTAGTCGTGAGTCCGGTACCTGTCCAAAGTGAATCGAGACATCAATCGCATCATTCGGCAGATGAATCGGGCGATCAGTCAGATGTAACTGGACTTCGATATCTGGAAATTTTCGCGCAAAGTCTGAAATCGCAGGAGCAATGTAGGTTCGACCAAAACCAAATGGGGCATTGACCCGCAGCAAGCCCTTCGGGGTGGTGCGACTGCGTGCTACTTGCTGTTCCATTTCTTCAATTTCTTTCAAAATTCGCGAAGCATTCTCAAAATAAATTTCGCCTTCATTGGTCAAACTGATGCGTCTGGTGGTCCGATTCAACAACCGAACCCCTAAACGTTCTTCCATTTGTGTCAGACGTCGGGACACAGCAGGGGGTGTTAAATTCAACTCACGCGCTGTTGCAACCAGACTGCCCTGTTTTATTAGTAAACAAAAAAATGCTAATTCGGTATCTGAGCTCATGATTATTCAGTTTTTTGCAAGAGTGATTTAACTTTATATCGATTCATCGGTTTTGCAAAGTCTCTAATATTCCTATCACGTTACCCCCCAAACAACATATCTCACCCAAGCAAGGAAACTTGAGTGAGTCATAAAGTCCACCGTGTAAGGACAACGGTGCACAAACGGGGAGCTTTTTCGCCAAACTCGATTGCGGTGTGACTTCGACCGAATCGGGAGGTAATCGCTACTGATATGGAGATAAGCCATGGACATGGATATCGAGAAACGGACGCTACGCAAAATCACTTGGCGTATTGTGCCGTTTATCATGATTTTATATTTAATTGCCTATATTGATCGGGTCAATATTGGTTTTGCTGCCATTACCATGAAAGAAGATTTGGGCTTTACCGCTTCGATTCTCGGTTTTGGCGCAGGAATTTTCTTTTTGGGCTATTTCCTCTTTGAAGTTCCCTCCAACATTATTTTGCACAAAGTTGGCGCTCGCATTTGGATTGCACGGGTCATGGTGACTTGGGGCATTATTGCTGGCGGGATGGCCTTTGTCGAAAGCTCAACCAGCTTTTATGTTATGCGATTTTTACTCGGTGTCGCCGAAGCAGGCTTTTTCCCCGGCATTATTTTGTATTTAAGCTACTGGTTCCCTGCACGAAACCGAGCAGGGGTAATTGCCTTATTTATGGCCGCCGCCCCTATAGCCACGGCGATTGGTTCTCCTATTTCAGCAGCATTACTGGAAATGCACGGCATCATGGGCTTAGCAGGTTGGCAATGGATGTTCCTGATTGAAGCCATTCCTGCGGTGATCCTAGGCGTCGTAGTGTTTTTCTACATGACAGATCGACCTGAAAAAGCCACATGGTTAAAACCCGATGAGCGTGAATGGTTGGTTAAAACCATGCAAGCAGAAGATGCCAATAAGGGGGGGCAACAGCATCACAGTATTTTACGCGGACTCGCCAATCCACGTGTGCTTGCTCTGGCACTCATTTATTTCGGTACCTCAGCGGGGCTGTATACCCTTGGCATTTGGGCGCCTCAAATCATTAAAGAACTGGGTGTCAGCTCAATGACCGTCGGTCTATTGAACGCCATTCCTCCTATTATCTCTGTGGTTGCCATGATTTTGTGGTCACGTCACTCCGACAAAACCAATGAACGCACATGGCATGTAGCCTTGGCTTGTTTAACCGCAGCTGTGGGGCTCGCGATTGCAGCCAGTACTGGCAGTATGTTTGGCCTGATTGCCGCATTAACCATTGTCAACGTCGGCATCAGTTGCTCTAAACCGCCACTGTGGAGCATGCCAACCATGTTTTTATCGGGTGCCGCAGCAGCGACAGGCATCGCAACCATTAACTCGATTGGAAACTTAGGCGGCTTTGCGGGTCCAGCCATGATCGGTTGGGTTAAAGACCAAACTGGAAGCTTTGCAGGCGGTTTGTATTTCGTCGCAGGTTTGCTGATTTTATCTACCGTCCTGACCCTCGTTTTAAGTTTTACTCAAAAAAACAAAGCCAATTCGGCTGAATTGAGTAATTCATGATCTTCATTTTTACCTTATTCAATATTCGAGCGAATTGAACGCTTAACAAGGAGCCTCCCATGGACAAAGAACTTGCCGTACAGTCCCTCACGGACACCATGGCCAAATTTACAGCCTATATTGGCAAACGTTTACCCAAAGATGTCAAAAGCAAACTGATTGAGCTGAAAACCTTGGAAACCAACCCGTTGGCCAAATCAATTTATGATTCGATGGATGAAAACCAAGAAGCAGCAGATCGATTGAACCGTCCCAGCTGCCAAGACACGGGCGTGATTCAATATTTTGTTGAAGCAGGTGCACATTTCCCACTGTTGGGTGAGTTACAAGAAATTTTACGTGAAGCGACCGAAGAAGCGACCCGTACAGGACCTTTGCGCCACAATGCAGTTGAAACCTTTGATGAGAAAAACACGGGCACCAATACGGGCACCCAAATTCCGTGGCTAGACTGGCGCATCGTCCCGGAACAGGATACCTGTACCATCGATGTCTATATGGCAGGCGGCGGGTGTACCTTGCCAGGTGCAGCTAAAGTTTTGATGCCAGGTCAAGGCTATGAAGGTGTAGCCGAGTTCGTGATGGATGTGATTACCGAGCGTGGTGTGAATGCTTGCCCGCCGTTACTGGTCGGTGTCGGGGTGTCCACTTCAGTTGAAACCGCTGCACGCTTGTCCAAACTGGCCATTATGCGCCCTGTAGACTCAAGAAGTGATAACCCCCGTGCTGCACTGATGGAAGACTTGCTGGAACAAGGCTTGAATGAAATTGGCATTGGCCCACAGGGCTTAACAGGCAATAACAGCGTCATGGGCGTCAATATTGAGTCTTCGGCTCGTCACCCATCCACCATTGGCGTGGCAGTCAACACTGGTTGCTGGGCACACCGCCGTGGCAAAATTAAAATTAACCCTGATATGTCTTATGAAATTCTGTCACACGAAGGAGTTGTGCTATGAAAAAAGTACTGACCACCCCATTACGTGATGAAGACTTAGCCGATCTTAAAATTGGTGACGTGGTATATCTAACTGGACGTTTGGTTACTTGTCGTGATGTGGCACATCGCCGCTTAATTGAACAAGGTCGACAACTTCCCGTGAATTTAGAAGGCGGTGCGATTTTCCATGCCGGTCCAATCGTGCGTAAAAAGGATGATGGCCGTTTTGAAATGGTCTCCATTGGGCCCACCACCAGTATGCGTATGGAAAAATTCGAACGCGAATTTATCAAACAAACTGGGGTGAAACTGATTGTGGGTAAAGGTGGCATGGGCCCTGAGACTGTCGCAGGCTGTCAGGAGCACAAAGCAGTCCATGCTATTTTCCCTGGAGGATGTGCTGTACTGGCAGCCACTCAAGTCGAGGAAATTGAAGGCGCTGAATGGCAAGACCTCGGGATGCCTGAAACCTTATGGATTAACCGCGTCAAGGTATTTGGCCCGCTGATCATCTCGATTGATACCCATGGCAATAATCTTATTCAGCAAAATAAAACCCAGTTCCAAGCTAAAAAGAAACCTGTGCTAGATCGGATCAGTAAAGAACTGAGTTTTATTAAATAGTGCTTTACAGACAGCACCTCAAACGATCCTGTTTGGTGTTGTCTGTCTCTCTTTATTTTAACTCTAAGCCTGCATTTGGTCAGACACATCACAGCCAAATCAGGCATTTCTCTTCACTTGTGTCCCTATTCACCACAACGTCTCGACGTTTAATCCATACTTCTTTCAGCAGAATACGGACATTGCAATCGATGTAACGAGATCAAGCTCATGATGGATCATGTAACCATAAAAAAACCGCTCTATATTCCCTATGCAGCTCATTCACTTTTAGAACTGCCGTTGTTGAATAAAGGAGCTGCATTTTCAATACAAGAACGCAATACCTTCAATTTACACGGCCTAATTCCACACGTGATCGAAACCATTGAGGAACAAAGTCGCCGCTCCTATCAGCAGTATTTATCTTTTAATGATGACATCAACAAACATATCTATTTACGCAATATCCAAGATACCAACGAAACTCTGTTTTACTATCTGCTCAAACATCACTTAAGTGAAATGATGCCGATCATTTACACCCCAACTGTGGGTGAGGCCTGCCAACGTTTTTCCGATATTTATCGCCGACATCGTGGCATTTTTATTTCCTACCCAGATCGCGCGCATATTGATGAAATTCTACACAACGTGAACCGTAAAAATGTCAAAGTTATCGTGATGACTGATGGAGAGCGAATCTTAGGTCTAGGTGATCAAGGCATTGGCGGCATGGGGATTCCCATTGGTAAACTGTCGCTCTATACCGCCTGTGGCGGCATCAGTCCAGCCTATACTTTGCCTATTACGCTGGATGTTGGGACCAATAACCAACAGTTACGCAACGATCCGCTGTATTTGGGTTGGAACCACCACCGTATTAGTGGCGATGAATACAATCAATTTATCGATGATGTGATTCGTGCCATTCAACGACGCTGGCCGAAGGCCCTGATTCAGTTTGAAGATTTTGCTCAGCAAAATGCCATGCCTTTACTAACCACCTACCGTGAACAAATCTGTTGTTTTAATGATGATATTCAAGGTACGGCGGCTGTAGCGTTAGCTAGCCTTATTGCAGCATCTCATGTGGTGAAAAAGCAGGTCAAAGATCAAACGATTGTTATTTTAGGTGCAGGTTCAGCAGGCTGTGGTATTGCAGAACAAATTATTGCACAAATGAAAATTGAAGGGCTCAGCGACCTTGAAGCACGCTCACGTCTTTATTTGGTAGATCGCTTTGGTTTAATGACTGAACAGCAACCCAACTTACTCGATTTTCAAAGCAAGTTGGCGCAGACTTTGCGTGCCATTGAGACATGGGCAAATGTAGCGCCAGAGATTTCTCTGCTCGAAGTCATTCAGCATGCCAAACCCACAGTATTAATCGGAGTTTCAGGACAAACTGGCTTATTTAGCGAAGAGATTATTCGCGCACTGGCTGAAAACTGTGAACGCCCGATCGTCTTTCCCTTGTCCAACCCCACCTCTCAGGTCGAAGCGCTCCCCACAGATATTATTCAATGGACAGAGGGTAAAGCCTTAATCGCAACAGGCAGCCCATTTGCACCAGTACATCATCAAGGCCATATTTACCCCATTGCTCAGTGCAATAATGCTTATATTTTTCCTGGGGTTGGTCTAGGTGTCATTGCCGCAGGTGCGCAAAGCGTGACCGACCTGATGTTAATGGCCGCGAGTAATGCTTTAGCCAGATGTTCACCCATGCTGAAAAACCCAGAGCATGATTTACTGCCAAGTATTGGCGCCATTCAGGACATCTCTAAAATTATCGCCTTGCAGGTGGGTCTTGCCGCGATACGGGAAGGGGTTGCCCCATTAATGGATGAAGCTAGCTTGCAAAAAGCCATTGAGGCGCATGTGTGGAAACCCGAATATCGAGATTACCGCCGAATTACCTTTTGATTAGCTTCTTACAGCATAAGAATCTCATAAACTTTTGTGCCAAAGAGAAGCTGAATAGCAGCACTAGCCATCCTATGTATAAAAAAGCACCCTGTGTTTAAAACTGAGTGCTTTTTATATCCATCTACCTAAATAGGCACGATGCTAAATATTGGCATTATTTTCCAATACAGAACGATCCAAAAATTTTCCCAAGCAAATCATCCGCACTAAAATCCCCTGTAATTTCGCCAAGGGCATTTTGCGCCAAACGGAGCGACTCTGCGACCAACTCACCTGCGTTATACACCACCAATTGTTCACGAGCTTCAGCAAGGTAAAGCTGAGTGCGTTTCATTGCGTCTAAATGGCGTGTACGCGCAATAAAGGTATCTTCTTCAGGCTGGAAGCCTGCATGCGCTGTAATCGCTTCTATGAGCGCTTGAACGCCAGTTTCTTGCTTTGCCGAAACCATAATATGACGGAAGCCGTTAAAGTCTTCGATATGCGATGTCGTTTCCATCAAATCACACTTATTACCAATCAGCATTAAACGTTTCGGTTCAATATGCTCAGCAAAATATGCTTGCGCTAACTGAAGTGGGTCTTCGCCTTGGCTTAAGTCATAAACCAAGAGCAAGAGATCAGCTTGCTCAATTTCTTTAATAGCACGACGAATCCCTTCTTTTTCTACAATATCACCAGTTTCACGTAAACCCGCGGTATCGGTTAAGGTAATGGGTAAGCCATTGAGGGTAATTTTTTCATGCAAGACATCCCGCGTCGTACCTGCAATATCCGTCACAATAGCGCGTTCAATGCCTGCTAATGCATTGAGCAGTGATGACTTACCCGCATTCGGTTTTCCTGCAATTACCACTTGTAAACCTTCACGCAGCAACTGTCCTTGACGAGCCGATTGTTGCACTTGGTTCACAGCAGCCGTAACGCCATCTAAAAGATTTAAAATTTTCCCGTCCGCAAGAAAATCAATTTCTTCTTCAGGAAAATCAATCGCAGCTTCCACATGCAAACGTAGATGAATCAATTGCTCCAACACATGATTCACTTTAGTTGAAAATGCACCTTGTAATGAACGTACCGCAGAACGTGCAGCCGCTTGAGACGTCGCATCAATCAAGTCAGCGATTGCTTCAGCCTGTACCAAATCCAGTTTGCCATTTTCAAAAGCACGCATGGAAAACTCACCGGCTTTTGCTGCAATCGCACCGAGCTCCAACAAACGCCCCAGTAAAGCATTTTGAATGACAGGGCCACCATGACCTTGCAACTCAACCACATCTTCACCAGTAAACGAGTTCGGGTTCGGAAAACAAATCGCTAAGCCCTCATCCATCACCTCGCCAGACGCATCATAAAACTGGCGAAAACCTGCAAAACGGGCTTTCGGTAAATCTTTTTGGGTCAAGGCCTGTGCAATCTCATAAGACTTGGGACCAGATAGGCGAATGACCCCCACACCACCACGCCCAGGTGGTGTTGCAATGGCAGCAATCGTGGTTCGGTTGTACATAACATTCACCTAAAAAATCTTAAAAGTCACACAATGAAAAATCCGCCTAAGATTACCATCTTAAGCGGATTTATTCAGCTTTTCGCGAAAAGTTACCTCGATTAACTCGACGCACTTTCCTTATTCAAACGGTCTTTTTCAACAGATTTGTTGATCAAGGTCTGCTGAATAATCGTGATACTGTTGTTGACAATCCAGTACAACACGAGACCCGCAGGGAAGAACAACATAAAGACTGTGAAAACAATCGGCATGATTTTGAAAACTTTCGCTTGCATTGGATCAGCCGGTTGTGGATTTAAAGACTGCTGAATGAACATCGTTGCGCCCATTAACAGCGGTAAAATAAACCACGGATCCATCGCTGACAAATCTTGAATCCAAAGTAACCATGGCGCATGACGAAGCTCAACAGACTCCATCAACACCCAGTACAGCGCAAGGAAGATTGGCATTTGTAATAACAATGGCAAACAACCCGCAAGCGGATTGACTTGTTCACGTTTATACAGTGCCATCATTTCTTGAGAGAAGCGCATACGGTCTTCACCGAACTCTTCTTTCATACGCTGCATTTCAGGTGCAATGACACGCATTTTCGCCATTGAGCGATAGCTCTTAGACGACAATGGCCAAAGAATCAATTTCACCAAGACCGTTAACAAAATAATTGCCCAGCCCCAGTTACCCACTAAACCGTGGAAGAACTCAAGACCCAAGAACAATAATTTCGCAATTGGCCATAACCAACCATAATCAACAGTTTGGTTTAACCCTGTTGCAAGCTCTTTTAACTCAGATTGAACTTTAGGACCTGAATAGAAGGTCGCGTCAATCTCAGCCACTGTACCAGCAGGCACAGTAATCGTCGGCGAAGTAAAACCAATGATATTCATATCATCCGTTGACTTACGCGACTCTAATTTCGCGACATAAGGTTGACCATTGGCTTGCGTCAATTTTAAGTCACCAGGAATCCAAGCACTCACAAAGTAGTGCTGAACCATAGCAACCCAGCCGCCTTTCGCCTCAACATTCAATTTTTCTTCATTGAAGTTAGCAAATTTAAGCTTGTTATAATGTTCTTCAGGCGAACCCCAAGCACCACCTAAGAAAGTGCCCAGCGTGAAAATACCTTGATCCGATTTGCCTGGATCATCAGAGTTGTCACGTTTGAGTTGACCAAACATTTGACCCTGCCAGTTTTGACCACTGCGGTTCACCACTTTATGGTTCACAACAACAGGATATTCACCTTGCTTAAAGGTAAAGGTTTTAATGATTTCCACACCATCAGCTGTTTTCAGTACCATCGGTACGGTTAACACTTTGATGCTTTTTCCATCTTCAGTTTGAACCGCTTTGGCATCATTCAATGTATAAGCAGATTTTTCAATCTCATACATTGGACGACCGCTACGGTTACTGTCTGGACCATTAAGACCAATTAAACCAGACTGCGCCACATAAGTACGTTTTGCATCACTTTCAAGCATGACAAATGCTTCGTTACTGTCTTTGCTCTTGTCATGGTTTAACAATTCAATACGAACAATATCACCACCTTTAGGATTAATCCAAAGATGATAAAGGTCAGTTTGTACTGAAATAAGCTGTTGATTTACAGATGCTTTTGCTTCTGTAGCTGGTTGCTGAGTCGCGATATTTGCTTGTGGCATATCAGACGCTGCTGAAGCCGTTTGAGCATTTGGCAAATCTGCAGATACTTCATGTGAAACTGCTGCAGCCTGTTGTGGCTGTGGCTGAGTCTCAGCATGTCCATAATCTTTTTGCCAAGCCAAAATGAGCAAATAAGCGACAACAAACATGGCCCCGAGAATGGCAAACCTGGCCCATTGTTGCATATCGATTACCCCAAGTGGTTAGAGTGATTTTGGTTCAAGAAACAATCACGAAAGGGTACAGCAACCAGATGCTTTTGAGAATCTATTTGCTGAAAAGAGATAAAACGAATCCTTTTGTTTGGAACAGGGTCATACCCCGATCCACCCCAAGGATGACAACGGCAAATACGTTTAGTAGCCAACCACACACCACGCACAGCACCATGTGTATGGACTGCTTCCAATGAATATTGAGAACATGTAGGGATATAACGACAACGCGGCCCAAGTAAAGGACTAATCGCAATTTGATAAAATCGAATTAACCAATGCAGTAACCGGACCATTGGCCATCTCTACTTTTGCAGGGAGGGAGCTATTTTTTGATGCTTTTTGGCAAGACGTTGTAATTTTTGCCAAGCAAATTGTAATTGCTGGTGCAACTCTGCATTAGGCACTGTTTCTATCCCCATTTTAGGCATAACCACAATATCTAAAGTTAATTGCTGTTGATGCAAGCGAAAACTTTCGCGAGCCAAACGTTTTACTCTATTTCTTTCGTGTGCACGACGCACTTTCTTTTTAGCAACAACAATACCCAAACGACTTTGAGGTTGTTCGGTCAGTTTTGCTAGAAATAAGAAATGGGGCTGATGCACTTTAAAAAGCGCACCATCGAAGACACTTTTATAATCGGCAGCACAGCGAATACGAACCTCTGTGCTGAAGCCATAAAGTGTAGTCATAACACCCAAAATCGTTTAAGCGTTAACTATTAATTAAACAGTTAAGCTGTGACGACCTTTTGCACGACGACGAGCTAATACTTGGCGACCAGCTTTAGTAGCCATACGAGCACGGAAACCATGAACGCGCTTACGCTTTAATTCAGATGGTTGGAATGTACGTTTCATATCGAAACTCCAAAAATGATCATTCAATGAAGGTTCGCGAGTTTAGTGTTCATTGCTTGAGCTGTCAATGGAAAACCGATTTTCTTGTGAAATTAAGCCTTTTTATTTGTAACAGCAGCTTGAGCTTGCTCTTTTCTCGATAACATTTAAACAACTGCACTTTTTTCTTATACACAACCTAGATTATTGTTTATTAAAGTGATATAAGTTACCAACAAGATTACCCACATAATTATCCACAAGTCTTTAAATTCACTTGCTGTGCATGTTTTTAAATTTAAATTCATTTTGGATCTCCAGTTATCCCCAGAAAACAAGTCTCTTATAAATAAATTCAAATTTATAAATTTAAATTTATTACTATTAGGGTGGCCTTTTTCTGTGGAAATGACACTTTTTTGATTATAAAACAATAAAATATGGTGTGGATAAGATTGTTTTTATAAAATTAATAGTTTGTGGATAACTTTGTGCTATATTCTATCCACAGTTTGCGGATAAACTTATCCACACCAGTATTTGAATTTAAATTTATTTTCATAAGCAGGCTTTTTGAGCAATATCTGCAGAATTTTCCATGACAGATGTGGATAACTTGGTTAGAATGGCGACCCGCTTCGGTGGGTACATAGTGTTTTTATTAATTATTGATGGAATGAATAGGGGTTTCAC
>NZ_JBVVOK010000002.1:0-38176 GCF_055810995.1 Acinetobacter sp. DL27
ATTTTATGGAACTCCAGAATATTTATTCAGGCGATACTTAAGCAATAAGGGTAGGGTGATTACATAAAGTATTGCAGCTAATGCCCATACCATTCCAGGAGCTGATGCCTGAGTCATAAAATAGAGGCTAGTAACTAATACAGGACCAATTATAGCCCCCAGACTATTAAAACTGCTTAATAGCCCTTGTAATTCACCTTGTCTTTCATCACTAATACCTCTGGACATCATTGCTTGCAAAGCAGGAACGGCTACTCCACCAAGGGCAAACAATGGTAACAACGCAAAAGGCACCCATTCTTCAACAGCAATAGATAAAAGAAGTAAACCAATTGCATCGCAAGCTATTCCACATAACAACGTATTTTTCTCTCCAAACCTCTTTACCATAGGGGCGATAGCAAAAGCCTGTGCAATAGAATGGCATATTCCATAACTAGCAAGGGAAACACCTGCAATAAATATACTCCAGCCATAACGATCCTGCCCATAGATAACCCATAAAGTTGCGGGGACTTGTGAAACCAATGTGATAATTAAAAAGATACCAAGCAATGGAGCCATATTAGGTTGAGTGATCAAATAGGATAATTTCTTTAATATTGATTGCTCCTGAACCTTCTCAGTCATTTTATTGCTGTGTTTTGATTCTTTTAATAAGACTGCTGTCATTATTAAATTAATCCCATTCATAAAAGCAGCAGCAAAGAACGGTGCATGTAAGTTCCATTCACCCAAAACTCCACCTATTACCGGACCCGCTATAAACCCAATACCAAAGACAGCTCCAAGGAGACCAAACCTTTTTGCACGCTCATGGGCTGGAGTAATATCTGAAACATAAGCTGTTGCAACAGCCATGTTGGCACTTGTAATTCCCGCAAAAATACGACCAATATATAGCCACAATAGAGAAGGAGCAGCAGCCATTAGGAGATAATCAGCCGTTGCACCAGCAATTGAAATAATTAATACAGGTCGACGTCCAAATCGGTCACTCAACGCTCCAAGGATAGGTGCAAAAATGAACTGCATCAGAGCATACACAGCTAATAAAGCACCATAGTGAACACCGCCTGCTTCAGCTCCAGCCAATGACCGTAATAATTCAGGCAAGATCGGCATAATTAAACCAATCCCAACAGCATCCAGAAATATAGTGATTAAAATCACGCTCAATGATTTCTTCACAAATGCCTTCTCTAGCAATGATAGAATTAATATTCTCTCACACACTCCCTATCAGTGATAGATTTATGAGTAAAAAAGATATTGCACCTCAACGTCTGACACGTGAAATAGTCCTGCGTACCGCATTGGATATGTTGAATGAAGAAGGCATAGATTCAATAACCACACGCAAGCTAGCTCAACGATTGGGTATTAAATCTCCAACTCTATATTGGCATTTCAAGAATAAATCCTTGTTAATGGAAGCAATGGCGGAAACCATTATAAATGAACACCATTTAGTTTCTTTACCCATCGATGGGATGACATGGCAAGATTGGTTGCTCGCTAATTCTGTAAGCTTTCGTCGAGCACTACTAGCTTACCGTGATGGTGCTCGTCTACATGCAAGAACTAGCCCCAGTCAAGGACATTTCAACACGATTGAGGCCCAAGTTGCGCTGTTATCTCATGCTGGGTTTTCTCCTGTTGAAGCAGTTGCATTACTTATGACATTAGGAAGGTTTATTGTTGGGTGGGTCCTTGAGGAGCAGCAAGAAGAAATAAGATCAGACCCACCATTCGAAGCCGATCCAACTATATATCCACTCATGCTCCAAGGAGTGAATACCTTACAAAATATGAATGCGGATGACATTTTTGAAAATGGGATTCGTATGGTGATTATCGGTGCTGAAAGACAACTTGATATTAAAATGCAAACTTAACTCTATACTGCTTTAAGCAACTGTTCTATTTAGTAATAAAGCTTTTATCCTTAATTATTTAACATAATAGAGCTTATACGAAACGCACTTTAAAATATTATTTTTTTTCATATAGTTAGATAATTTAAACTGACCTCAAAAACCGTAAAAAGCCGATTTGGAAACAAGTCGGCTTTTTTATGAACAACTCTGGAATATATTGCCAATCACTTTGTCTTAAAAATAATCAAATATTTGGTTTTAGCTAGAGTTTATTAAATTGAGAATCACGCTAGATTTGCCTACGTTGTTACTAATTTTGTTTAACTTATGTGTGGTTGGATTTTTAAAAAATATTAATCATAAATTTTTTATGACTGATGCATCATCACTTATTCTTTTTATCACTGGTTTAGCAATACCACTGATTTTTACAGTCATAGCATCTAAAACAAACTTTTCAGACAAACTACTTTTTGCTTTTGTTGAAGCAGAGCGATTACACAAACTTAAAAAATCAGTATGAGAAAAAGCCCAACATCCTGTTGGGCTTTTTTATTGCCTGTATCTTTTAGATCAGGCTTGGATGTGCATCTAGAATGCGAATTAAAGTCGCTGCTGGACCAGTGGGATAACGTCGCCCTTGTTCCCAGTTCTGTAGCGTTCGTGCGCTGATATGGAGACGTGCTGCAAATTCAACTTGGCTTAGTCCAGTCTTTTCACGGACTTCTTTAATATCAGGTAATTCAAGCTCGGTAATTCGAATTGCGTGGATCTCTTTACGTTTAATTGCGCCTGCTTCTTTAATCGAAGAAACCAGATCATCAAATAAATTGTTATCCATGAAGTTGCTCCTTCACTAATTGACGAAGAATGGCTGTTTCCTTATCTGTCAGGGTATCTTTTACTGATTTTGGATAGGCCAATAAGAAAAAGATTTGGTGATCTTCATTAACCCAATAATAGATCACTCGGATACCGCCACTTTTTCCTTTATTACCTTTAGCACAACGGATTTTGCGTATCCCGCCACCATTTTTAACAACATCACCCTTATCAGGCTGTACCAGAAGATCTTGCTGTAACTGACGATATTCTTCATCTGTCACAAGTTCTTTGATTTGCCTAGTAAAAATACTGGTTTCTATAAATAACATGAAATAAAGTACGTCAATGGCGTACACTAATTATACCTATCATGAAATAATAAATCGAGTAGTTTTTAATTTCAGATAAATTTTTATTAATTAATACTTTATTCTATTATTTTTAGCTTATATAACCGCTATATTTATCAAAAAATATTCTATCGGCCCAAATTATGTCTACTACTCTAATTCAAAATTCATCATTGGTTCCTAACTCCATTGAAAATAGTATTGAGGCTATCCATGCTCCCTTAGCTCAATTTCTACAACATTGTCATTTGCCTACAGAAAATATTCTTGCATCTATTGAAGAAAGAACAACTGTAATACAAGCTTTCGAAAGAGTTATTTCTATACTACCTATTCCAGAAAGAGAGAAGGCTACTTACATATCAAAATTCGCGATTAGTATTGCTGTAGGTTTATTTGACGGAGCCCTGTCATTTTTATGGGATGAGACAATATTAGCTTTAAGAAAAAAAATAGAAAGCTTTGATATAGAATACTTTTACAATGTAGCTTTAACCATTAATTCTCGCTATAGAGGCCTAGTAGATTCACAAGATCTACCTGCTATTGGTGATCATGATTTGTTAGAAATCAGTCGGAGAATTGGTTTAATTGATGATATGAATCATCGACGACTTGATCAAGTTAATTACTTTAGAAATCATGGGTCTGCGGCACATCCTAACAATACATCTTTATCTGGTTTTGAAATGCTCGGCTTTCTTGAAACCTGTTTAAAATATGCTATATGTGCAGATTTTGAAGTTTCTGTTATTCAAGTTAAACGCTTGCTAGAGAATATACGTAAAGGTAGCGTAGATCCTACTGATTACTCTGTTATCTGCGATGAAATAATTAGACTTCCACAGGAACGAATTGATGATATTTTAAATACAATTTTTGGAATGCATCATGATCCTAAGACTATTGCAAATACGATTAATAATATTCTAGGGATTGCTCCAACAGTATGGAAGGCTGCAACACACCCTACCAAATTACGTCTAGGTGCTAAATTTGGATATTTTAGGGTTAATGGGGAAACAACACGAAAAGATAGAGTACAAGTTTTTTTAGATATAGTTGATGGAAATAGCTATAAAGATGAAGATAGCCTCTCTCAAGAGCTTATAGATAAATTACAACACCTTCGCTCAGCACACTATGCAGGTAATAATTTCTACAATGAATATCCATATGCTGAATCATTAAAAGCATCTTTAGCTCCTGTAGGAATCCCAAAAGCAGCACAATATGATTTTGTAAAAGTCGTTTCTACCTGTGCGATTGGCAATGGATTAGGTTACCGCCAAGGTGTGGATGAAAGGGCTCTTCCTATTTATAATGAATTAATCAATAGATTTGGTGATGAAGAAATTACAATATTCTGCAAACTATTTGAAGATCATGAATTTATTGGAGATTTAAATAAAACTACAGCCTCAGCTAGGGCACAAAGTTTAGCTTCTTTTTTAAAAGGTAAAACTCATAATGTCTTAATACAAAATACGTTAAGTGAAATATGTAATGCTAATAATTTACCGAAACTAAGTTTAGTGACAACTTTCAAAACAGCATTAAGCAACTTAAGTTAAGTTGCTTTCTAATAAATGTGATAAATAGATATCTATTTATTTAACATAAAAGCTCTTATGCGAAATGTTGTTGTTAGACCAAAAAATGGGAACTATAGCGTTCCCATTTTTGGATTTTGTAATCCAAGCAAATTTATAAGAGGCGCCAAATCACACTAAAAGCCTCATACAGGTATGACTTCCATCATACAAAGTCAGATTTTACTTTTTTAATCGTCTCTACATCGAAATCAGTATCATAGTATTCCCAATATTTTGATAAATGGAATTTCTGATAGCGCCCTTGGTAAATTATAACTGCATGGTTATCCTCAAATTTTAGAATTTCATTTGGTTCTAAAATATAATCCATTTGTTTATGTTCAGAGAGCGTTCCTAGATTTTGATCATACCGAACACCATTGAAATTTGGGTTTGGAATAGGATCAGAACTCGAAATATACGTTGTTTCACACTTTCCAATTAAATCACTAAAATTTTTTGCAGTTTCAAATGATCCAATTCTAAACACAGCATAAAAACTACATCCATCCATAAAAAGCATTTTTGCATTGCTTCCGTACAATCGATTTAAACCTTCAAAGCTTTGTAAATAAAGGAAGGTCGGCATTTTCATGCTTCGAATCGTATTCAATTTTCCAGAAAAATCAGGGATCGGTGCACTGTTAATAATTTCATCGAGAAGAATTAGAACTGGCTTACGGTTTAAGTTAGATTGCAATATTCTAAAAATATGCGCTACAGTCGCACCAAACAACGTTTTTGTTAACTCTTTGTACTGCATTTCATACTGTAAAATTACGATCTGCTTTGGCTTCATCAAGACTTCTTTCAAGTTAAATTGATCAGCGTTACATAAAATAGAATCTCGAATTACGTCAGTATTCAAAAAATTAAATGCTTTTGAGAGAGCATTCAAAACAGATGCAAATAGGTTTTTATTGCCCGAACTTTCTGAAATTTCACTTTCAATTTTTCGCACGGTCTTATCATTAGAGTTTGCCAAATCTCGCAATAAATCGCTTATATCATCAAAATCACGTATGTAATCAAGCGCACTCGGTAGTGAAATAGACAGCGATTGTTCTTTCATTCTAAGAAGTACACCAAGCAAAATATTTTTAGCACCATCATAAAAAACAATAGAGTCCTTATTTTCTGGTGTCATCAAAATATTAATAATTTCGGTCAAATCAGCAACACTTTCAGCTTCTGAAAAAATATTATAAGAATCTGCATACGGATCTAACGGATTTATAACCCAGATTTTGTAGCCAAAATTTTCATCTGCATTCATTGCTTTTAAAATGCCATATAGCTCCGGCTTAATGTCCGTTAAAACAATAGATTGCCCCGATTTCATCCAATCTAGACACTGCATAATAATGAGCGAAGACTTCCCCGAACCCGGGAGCCCCGTCACAATCCCTCTATCCGAGTTTTTAAGACGTATTGCGTACTCTTGCTGACCATCATCAACATAATCAATTAATGGGCTTCCTGCGTCATCTACGTTCGATCTGTCGACCACTTCATGCAAGTCACCATCATAAATATTTTTTGATTTAATAATTTTTGACTTTTCTCTACTAATGCAACGACCATCCAAAATTTGAGATCCGCAAAGAATGGCAAGCGGTACAAGCGGAAAACTGCTAATACTCAAAAGAAAGTCATAAACAAACCCCTCGTTTCTCATGTAAAAAAAATTATCGACATATAGTGCATAAACCACACAAATAATTAGAAAAATGGGGATGCTCAAAAATAAAAGATTATTCCGTTTTCTCTCTTCAAGAGCTTCTTTTTCTACTTTGTCAAAAAATTCGAGATTAATAAAATTTACAATTAAAGTAGTAGAAATAAATGCCAAACTTCCCAAAATCGCCTGTAAAATCAACCATGCTTTTAGGGTCAACAACATTGGGAAAATATTAAACAGCATTAATTTACATCCTCAAAACCTTGTCGACCTTCGCAATTTTCAAGAAAGAATGGCTCGATCACTGCTGTTTTTAGCCAGTTGCAGCGGATCGTAAAGTAGTTGCCAGCATCGGAATTTTTTATGATTGTTGCAGATGTCTTTAGCTCCGAATTTTTAGCTTCTTTTCCCCACACAATGACTTTGCAATTCTTACAACGCCCGCAAAGCGGGAGTTTAGAGCGAATTTCAGCCGTTGCACTCATTATTTTTTACTCCACGATCCCAAGTAAGTCGATGTGATGTTTATGCGTGAATGCCCGAGCTCTTCACTGATCTGCAATCGGATAGCCTTATCTTTTTGTTTTTCTTCTACTGTGAGCTCTCGAATACCACCCACGGCAGGGCAAGGAAAGCCCATGAGCTCGAAATAACGATTTTGTGCATAGCCATGCCGTAAACCGTGCGTTTGACCTATGCCGAGCGCGCTTGTAACTTTCTCAAAATTTCGCATGTGAAAAACATATGATTTTTCTTTAGGAAACATTGAACCGCCATTTTCAACAGCAAGGGCATATGCGTTGCGCAATTCTTCACGCTGTCTATCGCTCGAAATCTGAATTGTTCGCGGTCTACCACCTTTCGCCCACGAGCCCATTATTCTAATATATCTTGCATTATCAATAACTTGACCATCAAGTGCATAAACAGGTTGAAATTTCATTGATTCTTCACGTCTGAGCCCAAACGCATCTTGTAGGCGCAATGATTGTGCAATATTTTGATCAATTTGAGACAAATCAAGATCTTTTAAAGAAACAGATTTATCAACATTTGTGACGTAGACACGCTTTTCTATTTTATATGTATCATTATCTTTTTTAACTGCACCCTCATTTCCGACTTTTCGACACCACCATCTCACAGCGCTCATGCGGTTTTTAATCGTGCCAGTAGCAAGCCCTTCTCTTCGCCAGAATTCAAGTAGTTTATTTACATGTCTACCTTTAATTTCAGTTGCACGCATTCTTTTTGTGTCAAAACCCATGAGCCCAAGTTGTTTTACGAACAACTGGAGCATGTCAGCGCGATTCGCTTGAGTCGCATGCGACCCATTACGATTTTTTTTGCAGAGTTCATCGAGTTCATTGCTAAGCATAGAACGCTTTTAGCTCATCAATTTTTGCAAAAATGGCTTTCGCATCACTTTTTGAAATATTAAAGCAAAGAGCGTGATACATGATCGAATCATTCGACTCAAAATATTTGAAATTACTGCACTCTTCAATCGACATATTAAAAGTTAAGTCATTTAAAATCAGGTAAATAAAATTATTACCGCCAGTTTGATCAATTTCTAAATGTTTAATCATTAATTATATTTCCTTCTATATAGATGGGTGGAGATCCGCTTTCTCTTTAGTGTTGAGTAGTGTTTTTCCGCAATTTGTTAAAAAACAGTGCTGAAAAAAACAGTACAAAGTTATAAAAAATCGAAATTATTTAGAACCAAGTTATTGAATACTTTATATAAAAAACAAATTCAGCATATAGGATGTGGTTCGTTTTAAAGTATTGATCTCCTTTTAAAAATTTGTGTTTAAGCTGATAAATTTGAAAAAGTCAGCAAAGAAAAGTTATGAAAAAACAAAAGAAAGTTCAATTATTATATCACCTAAAAATAACTTCGTCACGCGTCCATAATTTAAAAAATAAGCATTAAAGCCTTTAATAGCAATACTTTCAATTAGCGTCACTACTTTTATGTAGTGACGCTAATTGAAAGCGGCAACTATTTCGAGAATCAAAAAGGGAAGTCGCGACCCTCTCGGGATCGCTCGGCTATTTCCGAAAAAATTGAAATGGGAGCTTGTAATCAGAGGGAATAGATTTTGGGATTTTGATTTTTCTTAGTCGCTCACACTCCGTTCGCTTTGTTCTTCTCAAGTTCAAGTAAATTTTACAAAGTGAGTGTCTACGAGCGACATCACCAAAATTCGCACCTCGACCCTCTAAAAAACAGCTTTTTAGGCTGTGAAGCCTAAATAAGCGTAAATCAAATGCAGAAAATTGAGTCTAGATCGAGCGTAGCGAGTACAAAAGCTTTATGAGCGAAGCGAATTCCTAGTTGCTCTTGCTTTTGCTTTTTCTCAAAGTCACACTGAAAGAGCTAAAAAATTGCCCCAACGAATCGAGCGCAAGCGAGATTCAATAGAGTTTGAGCGTAGCGAAAACCAAGGGCAATTTTTCATATGTTATGCTTTTAATTATTTTTAAGGCTTTTAAATGCTTTTAGATAGGCTGTAAGTCTTTATTTACAATAGTTTGAGGGGTTATAAAGATAGGTTTAAGGGGTTATAAAGATAGGTTTAAGGGGTTATAAAGATAGGTTTAAGGGGTTATAAAGATAGGTTTAAGGGGTATATGAATAGATGGATTGTTGACTATTTAAAATAGATAGAATATAACCTAGTTAAATGAATTTAAAAGCTTCACATCATGACAAATAACAATAAATTAGTTGTTAAAGATAATGCTCTTATCGATGCCTCCTTCAACTTATCACTCATAGAGCAACGTATTATGCTCTTAGCTATAGTTGGAGCGAGAGAATCTTCTAATCTCACACCTGATACACCAATAGAAGTACTTGTAAGTGACTACATTAATCAATTTAAAGTTGATAGTAATAATGCCTATGGCTTGCTTAGAGAAGCAGCGAAAACACTAAAAAGAAGAGAGTTTAGTTATTTAGATAGATATAAGGGCCAAGAGGCTCTTACTACTGCAAATTGGGTGAACAAAGTGACCTATGTCGATTCTAGTGGTCTTGTTGTTTTATACCTTAGCAACGAAGTTATCAGCTTAATTAGCCGATTAAGCGAACAATTTACCAAATACCACATAGAACAAGTATCTGACTTTAAGAGCAAATATAGCATCAGATTATATGAGCTATTAATTAAATGGTTGAATGTAGCAAAAACTGAAAAATATAGTATTAATGATCTTAGATCGAAGTTAGGTCTTGATGTGAATGAATATTCAACTATGTCTAACTTTAAATCGAACGTCTTAGACAGAGCAGTAGGAGAAATCAATAAACATACCAATATTACCGTTGACTATGACCAATTCAAGAAAGGTCGAGTTATCACAGATATTCAATTCAGAATTAAATCAAAACCTAAACCAGCTCAACATGAAGTAACCAAGACATCCCCTGTAGTCTTCCACCAAATGACAGATGCTCAAATCAATATGTTTGGCAATCAGCTTTCACGACTACCTGAATTTTCAAACTTAGCAAATGGGAATGAAAGCTATGAGAGCCTAGCAGCAAAAATCAAAGACCTACTGAGAGATCCAGTACAGCAAAAGCAATTTTTACCCCACCTAAAAAACCTTGGCTTTAAAGCTTGAGTGTATTGAAGAATACACATATTGTATTCTTCAATACATTTCCAAAATACATAGCAATACACTATGAATACAGCTACAAAATACAGTGTTAGTGATGCTGCAACCCTGTATAAAAAATCTAGGGCTACACTATATAAAGATATAAAAAATGGTGTTTTAAGTCGTGATTATGATGGCTTTATAGATTTTTCAGAATTACTTCGTGTCTATGGTGAACCGTTTGGAGCAAAACATACAAAACGTATTGATACGTCTTCAATACAAAATCAAAATACACCCGAATACACAGATAAAACTGTCATAGAACTGAAAAGCCAAATCGATTTTCTAAAAAAACAATTAGAAAAAGCAGAAGATCGTGAATCAAAGGCAAATGCTCGTATAGATACGCTTCTAACACTCATTGAAATGAAGCCTCCCACAGCCAATATGACTACGTTTACCGATCAGAAATCTAGCCAAGATATAGCAACTGATCCTCGGTCAGAATCTGAGCCAAAACATGACGGATTGACTACTCCGGTCGAAACAGAAAATAAGCGTATTCCAGTGCCGGAGCAGGTTGAATCGGAGCAGCCGAAAAGAGGGTGGTTAAGCCGGTTTTTCTTGCCGAATGGCTAAGAGGCTTGTTTAGGTATACTAATCAAAGTTGTGAAACATTGATCAAATAATAGGCGTGGAACGTGAAAAATCATAAAAAAAGCCCACCAGAGGGTATGTGGGCTAAAATCATGTAACTACAGCATTGATTTCTATAGATAATTATAACGCATTTCGTATAACGTGTATTATGTTAATTTTAGAAATTCTAAAAAAGGGATAGTTAAAAACTATCCCTTTATCTTGTAAGAATTATCTTAGTAATAATACTGGTTTTGTAGAGCTTGATAACAATTTGGTCGTCGTAGGGGTTCTAGGGATTTTCCCCTCTAAAGTAACATAAATCGCCATAACCCCAACATCAGCCCCCATTGCGGAGCGGTCGGCGTCACCCACTGCCCACCTCCCATCATCGTCGAGGCCACGGCTCCCCAAAAGCCCATGTACAACATATTGGTGGAAAAGGAATCAGTCTGGCTGATCTTGCGCGTTAACACGTTGAATACAGCGAACATGAAGGCTGAAAGCAATGGGATCAGAGACGCCACGCTAAATACGCCCATGCCAGGTTGAAGAATGATCAACGTACCCGCAAAACCGACCATGGCTGCCAGGGTCTGACGCAGACTGACAGACTCTCGCAGCACCAAGGCTGCTAATAACATGGTCAGTAGGGGAAATATCGCGTATATCGCGTGGGTTTCCGCCAGCCCTAGGTAACGCAAAGCCAGGCCGAACACAGCTATCTCGAACACGCCAAGCAATGCCCTCAATACCTGGAGCATCGGCTGGCCAGTTCTGACCGCTCTTTTCAGCCCTCCCTTCAACAACACGAATACGACAGCGAAAAGCAGGAAAAACCAGTACCTGACCATCACCAGTTGTACGACAGGCAGATCTTTGACCAAGGTCTTGGTAAGACCATCCTGCATAGCGAAGATGAACATCGAGAGCAGGCACAGTCCGATACCGATACGAACGTCTTTGGCAGGCGATGTCATGCTGATGCTCTGTTCCAAGGTGTTTGCCTACATCTCTAGGTCATTGAATTCGGATGTCGCGGGAGGGGTACGGGCCATTAGACAAAGCTACCCAAGGCAAGCAGCATCAGCAGCACGAGAATGACCTTTCGCGCTACCGCTTCCTCTACATGCTGGGCAATCCGCGCGCCCAACCAGACGCCTGACACCAGCACTGGCAAGCTCATCACGCCAAGATGTAGCGACTCGCGTCCGAACAGGCCAAGCGCCCAGAAAGCGGGGAGCGCAGCCACATCCATTGCCAAAAAAGCTGCAACGATCGACGCCCGCCCCGCTTCCAAGGCCAGCGGAGAGCCAAGGAAAAAGACGATCACGGGAGGACCACCCAAGCCCAGCGAACCATTGAGCACCCCTGCCCCTGCACCTGTTGCAGCGGTCTGCATGGCCGTGGGCATCTTTTGTAGCTTGTAGCCCGTGATCATGACCAAGCAGCACGCGATTATCAGGATGGCGAGTACAAACTTCACATATTCGGCTGGTATGTTGACAAGCAGATACGCGCCCACCGGCGTCGCCATGATCGAGCTGATGACCAGCACTCGAATGGATCGCCAATGCACTTGTCCCCATAGGGAGGGCAAGAGTCTCAGACCGGCAGCGATTTCCAGAACAAACATCGCGGGGACAATAGTCGCTAATGGCAATACGAACGAAAGTGACATGATGGCCAGAAGGGTAAAGCCGAAGCCGGAAAAACCCCGTGCGACCGCGGCCACGAAGACACAGCATAGGGCGTAAGCGGTAACTGACGGCGAGACAAGCACAACATCAGAAAGCATATTTCTCTGCACCTGACCATTGATGGGCATCGACAACAACGTGGCGCTGAAGCTCGGTTTCAGTCGGCGATACTAAGCTATGACGATGCCTGCATTGTGTTGCCCCCGACACATACCGGATAGTAGCGAACGGACTCAATGTATAAGGGGTAAGCGCGATGGAGATGACCGGGCCCATGAGCACCTGATTACGATCCTCGACGGCAAAGTGGGTCATAACCCCAACCCATTCCAGCCCTTCCCGCTAGGCCAGAGCAAGCGAGTCTTTCCTGCCCTGCTCCGTGCCCATCTCAAGGCCATTGCGGCTCATCCCTGCAGAGTTGAGGCCTAGGTGAACGCGCAAGATCTTGCCATGGCGCGTGGCAATCTCGCCTGCCATGCGGGCGAAATCCAGGCCGCCCATCAATTCTTCGACATCATAGGTTAAAGCGGTCTCCATCTCGGCCAGCGTCGGGGGCAGACTCGACTCAGATCTGCGTTTTAGAGGAGCCCATAAGCAGGGGCTAGCACCCCATTCTCACTAGCTCGTGCAAAGTTTCTAGACTGTCTATAGGCAAAACACCCCATTTCCAAAGCGGCAACTCCTTTGCTAGCATGCCGATAGGGATGAAGTACCTGTGATAGAGCTCACTTATAAGGTTTTTCTATAACAAGGCTCTAGCGTTTCAATGAAATAAAATGAGCACCTAAGTGCCGGAGATCTAAATGATAGGTTCACAAGTTCACTGGAAAACAGCGACCGAGATCGCTGGATTGGTAAAATCCAAACAGATTTCTCCGCGAGAAGTCGTTGAAGGAACTATAGAGCTCATCGAGCAGCGCAATCCCAGCATGAATGCGGTTACATACAAGGCTTACGATGAAGCTCGCGTAAAAGCGGCAGAGCTTGAGCGGCACATCATGAATGGAGGACGTACCGGGGCGCTTGCGGGCGTACCGACGCTTATGAAGGATTTGTTTGCGGCCAAGCCAGGCTGGCCGTCTACGCTGGGCGGCATCAGCGCGCTCAAGCATCTCCGCGGCGCTGAGGGAGCGTGGTCGACTTTCCCATTGAAAATGTCTAATGAAGACAGTCTGCTGTTGGGGCAGACCAATAGTCCGGTATTTGGTTTTCGCGGGGTAACAGACAATAAATTCTTCGGGCCGACGCGCAACCCATTCAACCTCGACTACAACGCCGGTGGCTCATCGGGCGGAGCCGCGGCGGTTGTGGCTGACGGCATTGTGCCCATCGCTGGGGGCACTGATGCTGGCGGGTCAGTGAGAATTCCAGCGGCCTGGACCAATACTTACGGATTTCAACCTTCCATAGGACGTATACCTTTCATCAGCCGCCCGAATGCATTCCATCTGGCAGCTTATATTTATGAAGGGCCCATCACACGAACTGTCGAAGATGCGGCATTGGCAATGAATGCATTGCACGGCTTCGATCGTCGCGATCCCAATTCACTACGGGTCAAACTGGATTTCACCTCCGCACTTGTCCAAGGGGTTCGCGGTAAGAAAATCGGCTTGACACTGGACTATGGCGTGTTCCCGGTTCAGCCAGAGATAAAGGATCTGATCAGCAAGACGGCGCAGGTTTTCACACAGCTCGGTGCGCATGTGGAATTTGTGGATTTGGGAATACCCTATAGCCAGGAACAGATGAGCGATGCTTGGTGCCGTATGCTGGCTATCCCTACTGCGGCCTCTATGCATGCATTGCATGAAGACGGAATTGATCTGTTTAGCGAACATCGCGCAGATATTCCCGACGCGCTGATGAAATGGATTGATGCGGTGGCGGATATAAACGTGCAACAGATTAGTGCAGATCAGATATTGAGGACTTCGGTTTTTGATTGCATGAACAGAGTTTTCGATCGCTTTGATTTGCTTTTGGCGCCCACGTTGGCCTGCATGCCCGTGCGTAATGCCACTGATGGCAGTACGGAAGGGCCAAGCGCTATCAACGGTGAAAAGGTCAACCCGTTGATCGGCTGGTGCATGACGTACCTGACCAACTTTTCCGGACATCCAAGTGCCAGCGTTCCGGCGGGTTTGATCGATGGACTACCGGTGGGCATGTTAATCATTGGCGATCGGCAGGCTGACCTAGATGTAATTGCCGCAAGTGCGGCTTTCGAGGAAGCCCGCCCGTGGCTGCAATATTACGACATCCCAGCCAGACGTGCACTGCATAGCGAAGAACCCTCTAACTCCTTAAATAAAAATAAAATAAAGGATCAGTCATGATTAGCGTCTTCTTAACCTTTGCTGGAATATCATTATTTATTAATGGAATGCGGATATGGCTGGATACGGTGGGGAACCCAAGCAACTTACTGGAAGGAAAGGATATTGCTATCGTCAATCTTTTTACGGGGTTCATAGGAAGCACCATAGTGGCTTTACTTATGGCTCAAGGCCATGGCGTGCCCCAATACGACTACTCCGGCGGGGCGTATATAGGTTTGGTCTCCCTAACCTGCGTATGGATTGGCATCAATCAATTTACCGGTGTAAATGGGACTGCAGTTGGTTGGTTTTCGCTGGTAGTTCCATTCTTTGCCATTCCGGCAGGAGTTATAGGGCTGAGGAATTCCCAAAGCCTGTTTGAAACATGGATGGCCTTGAACTGGTTTGCGTGGGCGGGCTTGTGGTTCCTGTTTTTCCTGCTGTTTGTACTCAGATGCAATATCGCTAAATTTACGGGCGCCATGACGGTTGCTCAATCGATAATGACAGCCATTTTGCCAGCAATCCTGCTGCATACGAAAGTAATCTAATTTTGCTCATCGCAGAGTAAGAATGCCGTTTCGATAACAAAAAATTGCGGCCGAGACTCTGTTGTGCAGGCCCAGCTTGAGCAACAGACTTTCGACATGATGCGCAACGGTGCGCTCAGAAATTTGTAAGGCCCGGGCAATTTCCTTAGTTTGCAACCCCCCGACCAACCAACTGGCGATATCGAGTTCCCTAGGCGTTATCGAGAATGGCAGGACACCAGGATGAGCAAACAACAAAAGCTCACCATTTTTCCTCATCGCTTTCATTGACCAACGCTTGCCATGGCAATCCTCAATATAGAACTGATGCGGGATGCGGCTTTCGCTATCAGCTCTCAATATTTTCTCTACTGTTCTTACTCCAAGTACCCGCACTGGATCTTCACGATTACAAAATACTTTTTTATTTATGACGACAAAAAGGAAGCTCTCCGGAGTGGCTTCGCACTCCAACGAGACAATTTCATGCCACCAATCAGTCACGCTGGCCAGAATGGGAGCCGAGTTCGAGATCAAGCGCTGCGCCTCACGGCTGACTGAATCGGTTGTTTTGATATTTATATGCAAGGCGCCTGTGTATTGGCGTTCCTCGGAAAAAAGGAGCTGGGTAATACCGCCATGGTAGCCTTTGGGAATAAAATATTCTTTGGCGAACAGTGTATCGCGGTAGGGCCTAGCGGTTGAGTTCCATTCGAGACAGGTCAAATTGCTGGACCTCAAAAAAACCATATCTTCATCGTAATTAATAAACGTACCATTAAGGAAGTCCAGCATGCTTTGATCATATCCACTGGCGCCGACGGATTCGTGTTCACGGGATATTGGATTGAACATGGAAATGGCAATTGACGCATCCTCAAAACAAGACCCCAATAGATCGATCATGGAGGCCCTTATCGTCTGAAAGCCTTTTCGTACGGCTGGCGTATTCATGGCTGAAGCTCTCTTGTGGAGTAATTATTCACTATACAAGCTAATTATATTAGGCCTGAAACCTTGCAAGAGGCAAGTGATATCATCAATAACGCAGTAGCGGCACTCCCTATTTTCCGTCACTATCACATCCAAGAAGACGTCCTACACGCCAGTACCGATGGGCAAAAATTTGAAACTCACCTTGAGACTTTTAAAACTCGCTACTCCTCGAAATACTTCGGCACCAACAAAGGTATTACGGCCATGACGTTAGTTGCCAATCATAGTGCGTTAAATGCCCGTATAATAGGATCTAATGAGCATGAGTCCCATTATATTTACGACTTACTACAATCTAATACTAGTGATCTTAAGCCTGACGTACTCTCAACCGACACCCATGGTGTTAATCATGTTAATTATGCCTTATTGGATTTATGCGGTTATAGTTTTGCGCCTAGGTATGCTCAGTTCACCAGTGTGATCAATGACCTATTTAACGTAACTGAAAGCGACGACGGAAATACGCATCTGGCGCTGAAAAAGCCGATAAAAATGAATGTGATTGAGGAAGGCTGGCAGGATATTCAGCGTATTGTGTTATCCCTTCAAGAAAAACGCACAACACAGGCATTGCTAGTACGCAAATTATCTGGTTATCCATCTGGACACCCTATATTACAAGCATTAACGGAATATAATAGGCTCATCAAAGCCCAATATTTACTTGATTATATTGATGATGCAAGTCTGCGCCAATATGTTCAACGAGCACTGAACCGAGGCGAAGCCTGGCATTTCCTCAGGCGAGCCATTGCATCGGTCAATCGTGACCAGTTCCGCGGAAAAAACGAATCAGAAATAGTCGTTTGGAACGAGTGTGCCCGTTTGACGGCAAATGCAATTATTTACTTTAACTCGATGATCCTAAGTCATCTACTACTGCACTTTGAAGACGTTGGTGACGAGGAAAAAGCTGCAATAACTCGACAAGTATCACCCGTTGCATGGCAGAATATTAATCTAAGCGGCACTTATCAGTTCGCTAGTAACCGCAAACTACCTGATTTACAGGAAATAACTAGGCCTATTGTTCAAAATGAAGTCTAAAATGAAAGGTAACCCAGCTCCACAAGCCACTAACTGCTTGGGTTATGGCGATTTATGTTACTTTAGAGGGGAAAATCCCTAGAACCCCTCGTACTACCAATAAAAAACTGGCGTATTTTTGAGTGACCATATGCACCAACCACCATCATATCAATAGCGTTTTTCTCTTGGTAATCTAATATTGATTTCTCGACATCACCTTCAAGTACGATATCAATTACATTAAAACCATTATTTGCAAGCAGCTCTTTTGCCCAAGTAACTTGAGATGTCATATCACTATTTGGCTTACCAACATATACCACATGAGCTGTCAGGTTTTTTAATAAAGGGCTATTGGCAATTTTTTCTACACAAATGCGTGCAGTCTGACTTCCATCAAAAGCAATTAAAAAAGACTTAGGTGGACTAAAGAGTGCAGATGTTATTAATACGGGTTTATGAAGGGCACGAACAACATTTTCAATATGGGTTCCAACTTTAGGGCAATGATAGCAGTTAGACTCTTTTCTATCCACCCTAACCGCAGTATCGAAGTAAAAGTATAGAATTATCATAGATAATTTTAGAATTGATTTATGTCCATTTAACATAATGGTTGTTATACGAAACGAGAGTGTTAGAACCCATTTAAAGTGTCTATATTCTCACCAATAAAAATGTCCGGTTTCTCCGAGGTAAAATATGACTTTTGAACAAAAATAAGCCATTGTTTATTCTTTTTATTTCCAACAAAATTCCAGAACTCATCTACTTCGAGAGATTCATAATGACTTTGCTGAGGCTGAATTTCATAGGTTGATTCAGTTAAAGTACGTAAAACTTTACCGATACTGATGCGCTCAACTTCAGCAATATCTCGTATACCGCTGCCTCTGACCATCAACTGTAATATTTTACGAGTAATACCTGACTTACATCCTAGATAGCTCAGTGCATGATCACCAATAAACTGACGTTTACAGTCTTTGCACTGATAGTTTTGTTTCCCATCTACTTTGATACCATTTTTCTTTATACTATCACTGAGGCAGGTTGGACATTTGATTGCTAGAGTTATTTGCATTTCTCTATTTTATCAAAATCCAATCGGCTTTTTCTTCAGCATACTTTTTGAAACACTACCAAATTTTAAAGTTGTATATCATGAAATTATTAAAAATATTGAGTTTAGTTTGCTTAAGCATAAGTATTGGGGCTTGTGCTGAGCATAGTATGAGTCGAGCAAAAACAAGTACAATTCCACAAGTGAATAACTCAATCATCGATCAGAATGTTCAAGCGCTTTTTAATGAAATCTCAGCTGATGCTGTGTTTGTCACATATGATGGTCAAAATATTAAAAAATATGGCACGCATTTAGACCGAGCAAAAACAGCTTATATTCCTGCATCTACATTTAAAATTGCCAATGCACTAATTGGTTTAGAAAATCATAAAGCAACATCTACAGAAATATTTAAGTGGGATGGAAAGCCACGTTTTTTTAAAGCATGGGACAAAGATTTTACTTTGGGCGAAGCCATGCAAGCATCTACAGTGCCTGTATATCAAGAATTGGCACGTCGTATTGGTCCAAGCTTAATGCAAAGTGAATTGCAACGTATTGGTTATGGCAATATGCAAATAGGCACGGAAGTTGATCAATTTTGGTTGAAAGGGCCTTTGACAATTACACCTATACAAGAAGTAAAGTTTGTGTATGATTTAGCCCAAGGGCAATTGCCTTTTAAACCTGAAGTTCAGCAACAAGTGAAAGAGATGTTGTATGTAGAGCGCAGAGGGGAGAATCGTCTATATGCTAAAAGTGGCTGGGGAATGGCTGTAGACCCGCAAGTGGGTTGGTATGTGGGTTTTGTTGAAAAGGCAGATGGGCAAGTGGTGGCATTTGCTTTAAATATGCAAATGAAAGCTGGTGATGATATTGCTCTACGTAAACAATTGTCTTTAGATGTGCTAGATAAGTTGGGTGTTTTTCATTATTTATAAGAATTAGAAGTTTGAGGTTAATCTATTTTTGGTAGTGTTTCAAAAAGTATGCTGAAGAAAAAGCCGATTGGATTTTGATAAAATAGAGAAATGCAAATAACTCTAGCAATCAGGCACTGTTGCAAATAGGCTGACATGATAAGCTAAATATCTTATTTATTTCGAGATACAGCAGATGAATCCCTTCCATGGTCGGCACTTTCAAGGTGAAATCATTCTTTGGGCTGTTCGTTGGTATTGTAAATATGGCATCAGCTATCGTGAACTTCAAGAAATGCTCGCTGAACGGGGTGTGAATGTTGACCACACCACAATTTATCGTTGGGTTCAGCGTTATGCTCCAGAAATGGAAAAACGCTTACGCTGGTATTGGCGTAATCCTACAGATTTACATTCATGGCATATGGATGAGACTTATATCAAAGTGAAGGGGCGATGGACTTACCTGTATCGTGCAGTTGATCAACGTGGTCATACGATTGACTTTTACCTTTCCGCTAGACGGAACAGTAAATCAGCCTATTGTTTTTTAGGAAAAATCTTCAATACGGTGAAAAAATGGCAAATTCCACGGGTCATCAATACAGATAAAGCAGCGACCTATGGCCATGCTTTATCACGGTTAAAGCGAGAAGGAAAATGTCCAGTAGATATTGAGCACAGGCAGATTAAGTATAAAAATAATGTCATTGAATGTGATCATGGTAAGTTAAAGCGGATCATCAGGGCCACATTAGGATTCAAATCTATGAAGACGGCTTATGCCACAATTAAAGGTATTGAAGTCATGCGTGCACTACGTAAAGGACAAGCATCGTCATTTTATTATGGTCAGCCTCAAGGTGAAGTGTGTCTAATCAACAGGGTTTTCGGTCTCTAAGCACTTTTAAAAAGGAACTTCATCGACTAAAATCTCTATTTGCAACAGTGCCGTTTTCAGTCTCTAAGCTTTTTTGAAGGGAATATCATCGACTCAAATCTCTATTTGCAACAGTGCCCGTATTACTACATCACAAGATGATAATTGCTACGCAATTCTTTCTCTAAGAGCAGCACTACACTGATAGCTATTTGTAAAAAATAAGGGGGTAAGCACATAATATTTAATAGTTTTCATCTAACTTATTGCATTAATTTTTGAAGACGTTTTATGCTGTTTTTCTAGCTTAATCGCGTTATAAACAGCGCTGAGAGACAAACCGGTAAGTTTGGCAATGTCTGTGGCTTTCTTGCCACGTTTTGCTAATTTCCTGGCCTCAGCACGTTGCTGTGCGTATTTTTTACCTTTTGCCTTACCGCCTTTTTTTCCGCATTTTGATGCAAGTTCACTCAGTTCTGACTGCGTGAACTTTTCATATTTCCCTAATTTTTCATAGCAAAATTTTATAATGCTACGACAAGTTGCACTAACCTCTGCTTTTGGAAGCGGTGGATGACATTTTGAGGTGTTTAGTTCACATGCCAAATCATGAATAACTCTCTCAAATTGAGCATTTGTCCACTCCCGTGCATTCTTCTTGTATAATCCATACGCATGTTTACGCACTGTATGGAATAAAACAGTATTTCTTCTTCCGGCCAGCACTGTGAGCAAATTTAAATCTTCTGCTGTGACTTGATCTGTTGTTTTTTTCTGTAATCTTTCAATGAACGTTGTATTTATTACTTGTAATTCACTGATACGAGCTAGCTCATACATTTCATACGGACTAGAACGCATACCTACCACATCCCATTGTGTACAGAAAGGATTCTTGGCAATATAATTATGATAACAATCATCTCCGCCAAAAATCGTATTTAAGTGCTGTTTCAGGGCCTTATAGAATCTATGTGCTTTTTTGCTGTAATTGCCTTTACTATTTTTGACATCAATGCATAGCCAATTTTTTAAGCAATAAACGAGCTGAACGTGTCCGTTTGCCGAATTTTTGATGATCAAGTTAGGAGTCGGTGCATTCGGTGTACTGTAGATCATCACTTCTATCGAATCCGCGATTCGGCGATCGATATCAATCACCAAGACGCCAATTTTAAAGTCAGAAGCCATTTTCATATAAGCAAATTTTGAAAAATCTGCATCATCTTTATGAAGCATGACTGGTTTTTCACCCGCCAGCGCTACTTTACTCTTCCATAATAAACAGACATCTGAAATAGATGAACGAAAAATGTTAAGTGCATCATCGAGGTCTGTTTTTTTTGTTTTTTGTTCTTCAAAAACAAAGTTCTTTTGAAATAAGTCAAACGGATTTGCATTTTTTATCATTAATGAATCAGTACATTAAACTTGTTAGAGTTGCTCTCGACTGTAATGTATTTAAAAAAATGACTTTTCCATTTGTAGGGTTTTTGGAAAAAAAAGTTGGTTTGGTTTGAGAAATGAAGATTTGTTGTAATGTTTCAGAGGCTTGGTATTGCATGGTCATATGACTCTACTAGCCACAGAGACTGTCTTGAAACAAGCAGAACAGTTGGCAGCTTAGTTAGCTTCTGCTTGAATTTTCTGAAATTAAATTGAAATCATTAAGAAACTATATTAGTTTCAATATAAAACTAATATAGTTTCGTTTTATACCTCAAGACCTAACTCTTTCAGAGTACCTGCATACTTCCTGACAGCCTTAACATCTTGCAGCTCAATCAGAAGTCTTTTCTCCAAGTCTGCATACGATTCACCAACTTCGGCTTTCTGACTGGCAAATGGATCGTAATGGGCAAGCTTGTTTGCGAATAGCCTAATCTGTTTATCGCTGAGTTTTTTGTGAGACCCACTCTCAGTCTCTTTGGTTTTCTTAGAACTAAAAGAGAAAGAGAATCCGGTAATGTTTCGGCCAGACTTATGTTGCACATAGGCCGCAACAATATCCGTCTTTTCGTTGATTTGAACCAAAGCAGCATCTAGGACTTTCTTCTTAAAGTTGCTCATGATCTTGTATTCATCACTACCCAGTCCCAGCTTGAAGCGAAAGTCATCAACAAGGAAGAGTGGAGTTTTACCAATACTGCGCCACTGAATTAACAATTCATATAGACGGATCGCATACTTGCTGGTTAATGAGCTTATTTGCTTCAGTTCATACGAAGTAAAAGATTGCTCTAATTCAGTGATCAAGGGAATGACATCTGGAGCAAAAACCAGTTCAAGAATACCGGCAGAATCGACATAGGCTATTCTTGACACCCAACGCGATTTAACGATCTTTTCCTTCTGGGTAGCCTCATGGATACCTTTATAACTGAACTTGCGCTCAAACAGGCTATTAGCAGCGTTCTTTAGAGCTTCGTAGGCAGCATGTCTATCTACATTGAATTGCTTCATATAGTGCTGTGCATGGACTTCTAAGGTGCTCTTAGCATCCACATCTTTGCTTATCTCTCTGGCTCGTACGATGGCCAAAAGAATGAGACGCTGCTCTGTAGTATCTAGGTTATAACTGGCATTGATTAAGGCATTGTCTTTAACTACTAACTCTTTTGTCACAATGACTTTCCTAATTCTTATTGCTAATAACTATACTTAAACAACTCAAGTATGTAAATGGTGGGGAAAGGTATCGGTATAGGTGGGGAAAGGTATCGGTATAGGTGGGGAAAGGTATCGGTATAGGTGGGGAAAGGTATCGGTATAGGTGGGGAAAGGTATCGGTATAGGCTCTGAAAGCCTTTTGTGTAAAGAGTTTTAGCCTGTCTAAAAATATTAAAAATATTAAAAATAAAAATAAAAAAGGATTTTGTTGAAAGATTAAAGATTATTTACTTCTCGTGTATCAATTGCATACTATGAAATCAAAGAAGAAATAATCTAATAATTGGTATGGTGGGAAAAGGTATTTATATCTTTTATGTTAAGAAAGCCAAACGAAAACATCTTTACTTAATTGCATAGTGAAACTATATTAGATACAAATTAGTTCTAAAATATACCTAAAATGATTGTGTTAATTGGAAGCCAAAAAGGTGGATGTGGAAAATCTACAATAGCCATCAACATAGCTGCTTATCTTGCTAAACATAACAAAGACATCGTACTTGTCGATGCAGATCCTCAACAAAGCTCAGCAAACTGGGTTAAAGATCGTGATAACACAGATCTACCTAAGGTTCATTGCGTTCAGCGTTATGGTGACATCAAGAACACTTTGAAAGACTTAAATAGCCGGTATGACTATGTAATTGTCGATGTTGCAGGTCACGATAGCAAAGAGCTTAGAACAGCAATGTTAACAGCCCATTACATGGTCGTCCCATTCAGACCATCACAATTTGACCTGGACACTTTACCTCACCTTTCAGAAGTGATTGATCAAGCAAAATCATTTAATGAAGATCTGAAGCCATTTGGCTTACTGACATTGGCTCCAACCAATCCATCAGTGTCTGAAGTACAACAAGCAAATGATTATCTCGCTGACTTTCCTCTGTTCACAGCATTGTCATCAGTAATCCATGATCGCAAGGTTTACCGTGATGTCACCGCTGAAGGTAAAGGCGTTGTCGAATCAAATAATCCAAAAGCGATAGAAGAGTTTGAGGCATTTATGGAGGAACTTCTTGCATGATTAAGAAAAGGGAAATTGCCAAGACAACGCCAGATCTTGAAGCCTTCATCAATGGGGCTAACGAACAAATCACCCCTAAACTAGATCCTAAAGCCTCTAGAAAATTCAAGACGCATACGATTCCAATGAATGAATATGAGTACAAATTATTGACTGAGTTAGCTGAAAAGTATGGTCAAACTCATAATGGAATTATTAGATTTGCTTTGAAGAAACTTAGTGAAGAATAGCAACCAATTTGAAACTAAATTAAAATTATTTTAGTTTTAAATTAGTTGTTTTTTGAATATAAAAAAGCCCTTAATCATTAAGGGCTTTTTTAGGCACTGTTGCAAATAGAGATTTGAGTCGATGATGTTCCCTTTAAAAAGTGTTTAGAGACCGAAAACTCTATTGATTAGACACACTTCACCCTGAGGCTGACCATAATAGAATGATGAAGCTTGTCCGCCTGTCATGATCACATTCGATCACGTTATTCTTGTACTTAACCTGCCTGTACTCAAGATTTGGTGGACATTTTCCTTCTCGTTTTAACCGTGACAAAGCACATCCATATGTGGGTGCTTTTCCGTGTTGATCACCCTTGGAATTTGCCATTGCTTCTCGTTGTTCAGAATTTTTCCGAGAAACCGATAAGCCGCCTGGGTATTACAGCGGAGAGGTGAAAATCGATGACCACGTAGATCAACTGCCCGGTATAAATACGCCCCTTGGCGACCACTGCTTCAAAACGTAAATCTTTATGCTGTGGACGAGTGAGTGTGTCTTCTTGCTTGATATCGAATTTAGCAAAGTGAACATCATGCAGAATCATGTTCATTCGTGCCAAGTTGTAGGTGGTACGGTTCATCTCTTGACCGTAAATCATATCGACATCTTGAACTTCACGTTTTACACGCAAAAGCAAAGAACCTGAGCCACATGTTGGATCATAGACTGAACGTAGACGCTCTTTACCTTGGGTTACTATCTTCGCAAGCAATGTTGAAACGGTTTGAGGTGTATAGAATTCACCAGCTTTTTTACCAGCACCGGAAGCAAATTCACCAATCAGATATTCGTAGGCATCACCCAATACATCAGATTCCGAGTTACTGAGATCGAAATCAATATTGTCTAAATGCGTCAGTACTTTGCTGACCAATTCATTACGATCGTTGGCATTGTTACCAAGTTTAGTTGAGTTGAGGTCGAGATCTTCAAATAGATTGGCAAAGTCATCTTCAGACTCAGCACCCAAGGTACTACGTTCGATTTCTCGTAAGGTATTTGAAAGCTCATCAAGAATAAACTCACCCTGACGACCACGTTCAGCAATTGTGTGGAACAGTTGTTTTGGTGCTAGGGCATAACCGACTTCTTCAACTGAGTTTTCTTTGATGCCGTCAATCAGTTCAGCGTGATCAGGGTTATTTTCATCAAGTTGATAGTATTTTTCTGCAAGGCCTTCATCTTTCAACAGTTCATTGGCAAAAGAAATCGCTTTTTCTGACAGGTATTTGTAGAAAATGAAGCCGAGAATGTAGTCACGGAACTCATCGGCTCCCATTTTTCCACGTAAGTCGTTTGCAATATTCCAAAGATGTTTTTGTAGTTGTTGAAGTTGAACCTGGGTCATGAAGCAAGAATCTCTAGTAATACCTAAATTTACTTAAGTATAGCGAGTATCTGCTTATAAAAATTAGGTTTATTAGGTTATGAAAGTAGATAAATGATGAATTTCGAATAAGAGATTTTATGTTAAATAGGGGTAATTAAAGATTGAATTTCAAACCCATTTTCATCAACTAATTCAATACCAACTGCTTTTAAACGATCTATAGGATCACCTGTTTTCAAACACCATCCATTAGGCATATTTGTTTTTAATCCTGAAAATTTAGTATCTAACTTTTTCTGTTCTTCATAGGAAATATGGGCTACACCAAGATTTCTTTGTAGAATTTTGGAGAGTTCAGCATCTGATAATTCATTGCTTTCAATTAATACCCATAAGTTGTTAAAGACATAAGCCATGGGAACAATATGTTCTTTCCATGGCTTAATAGCCATTGCTGATTTATTATTAAAAATATTCTTTGAGTATCCTTTAAAAAGCAGTTCATTTTCTGGATGAAATAAATGCTCCATTAATCTGGAGCTATATCCCCATGGTTTATTAATGTTTTCTTGAAGAGTGATAATGTTTTTTACATGTTGAATGATTAAATCACACGTGCTCTTAATGTATTGATTAATATGTTCTTTTTCAGTCATGTTGGTTTTCCAAAAAATTACTGCTACCTTAGCGATTTTATTATAGTGATAAAATGAGTAATCTTAAGAAAGTTATTTTAATCCAAACAGATATTACAACATTCGCTGTACAGGCTATCGTTAATTCAGCGAATAAGTCTTTGCTTGGTGGCAGTGGGCTTGATTATATCATTCATAAAAAAGCAGGACCTTTGATGAAGAATGAATGTATTCAACTTCATCAAGAAAAAGGCGGGTGTTCAACTGGACAAGCAGAAGTTACTACTGCTGGAAACCTGCCTGCCCAATATCTTATTCATGCTGTTGGGCCAAGATGGTTAGATGGTGAGCGTAATGAGCCACAATTGCTTTGTGATGCTTATAGTAATGCGATTATGAAAGCTAACCATATTGGTGTAAAAACTATTTCTTTTCCAAACATCAGTACAGGTGTTTATGGTTTTCCTCGCCAACTGGCAGCCGAAATTGCAATTGGTACCATACTTTCAACACTTCCCCAATATGACTGTGTTGAAGAAGTATTTTTTGTATGCCGAGATGATGAAAACTATTTAATTTATAAGGAGATACTTTCTAACATTAACGACCCAAAAATAAAAATACAGATTGAATAAATTAAATTATAGATAGCTCATATAAGAATCCTGCTACCAGTTTGGCTAAAAGCTCATGATCTTCTTGGGATTCAACGATATCAACCATTAAATCATCTAAACCCGTGTGTATTTTAACGCAAGTTTGTTGATCTAACAGTAGTGTTGGTCAAATTTGATAGTGTGAGTCTTTTTTTAGCACCGATTGTTCTGGATTTAAATTAAAAAAATCATAGACTTTATTAATTTTTGATTTATATAACAATGTCTTATCCAAATAAATAATTGATTTTTCTTTGTTGGTATCAAAAATTACTCGACCTCTTGGGATCTGTTCATACTCATAGTTTTGTAGTTCAGAATACTTTTCTTGCAATGTAATCCAATATTCAATATGTGTATATGGGCTATCAATCAGGCCAATAGAGTCTGCTTTCGTAATATTAAAGGAATGTGCAATACCAATGACTTGATTATTCCAGTACCAAAAGATCCCTATTTTCATTTGTCTTTATGCCTAGTTTTAAGTTCAACTAAAATTAATATAATACGGATTATCCGAAAATATTCAGACAATAAAAAAGCCCGACATCCTGTCGGGCTTTTTCGTATTGGGTGTTTAGGTATAACTCCTGTCGTACCTCACGTCCTGGTGTCGCACTTATCATTATTGTTTTATGTGTTGGAACATCCTGTTCTCTATGTCCCTATCATATGAAAAATCCCTGCGGTGACATAGACGCAATGGTCCTTAATTCATGTCAGCCTGAGCGTACAACATTGCTCAAAACTTACCCCAAGGTTTATCCGCAAAAATTGTGGATTGTTTTTAGGCTGAAAGCCTTATAGAGTGTATGTGATTCTTGGTTTTGAGTGTTTTTTGAGCAAAAATGTTGGCAAAAAATATCAAAACCGCTCATAAAAAAGCCGACTTGTTTCAAAATCGGCTTTTTACGGATTTTAGGGTTGAATGTGAAATTTTAAGTCATTGATTTTTATATTAATATACAAGTGTATTGCGTATAACCACCATTATGTTAAATAGATAGCAGTTGGGAGATTATTTATTCTTTCAATAGACAAAAACTTGCGGAATTTTTCTTAATTTGTAATCCTTGCGGCCAAGGGTGTCTAGCGTAGCTAAGACAGGTATTCGTTATAGTCGGGCCGCTATAATACGGATGACGAGTGCCTGTATGTTTAACCTAAATATCTTTAACAAGATCTCTAGCGAAGTATTGACCATCAAAAATGATCTTGAGCTGAATTCTGAAAATCAACTGATAACTAAGTATAAGACTTCTACTTCTGAAGATTATAAACAGGCTATTGTTTTGATTTTTAAAGAACGTGGCTATACACGTTTGGAAATAGGTCAATTACTTGGGGAGCCAAAAGCTTCATAAAATACCGATTAAACAAAGCTTGGATATAACATCCAGGCTTTATAAAAAAGTACCTAGCTGTTACCCTTGTCCTGATTTTTTTACTCTAAAACGTTCTTTCATCTTATGACACTTACGCCACCTTAAGTTTATTTATCGTCTTAAATCTGTAAATAACTCATCACTGTCTAGTGATGTGGTGTAGTCGTTTGTGTGTTGTATATATCACATCACTAGCCTATCTGAAAAATTAAAAAACAGGCTATGTTTATGTTATCTAATGTCCGAGAACAGTGGTTCTCTAACATCCGTGGGGATGTACTTGCCGGATTAGTCGTCGGTCTTGCACTCATCCCTGAAGCCATCGCATTTTCAATTATTGCAGGTGTAGATCCTAAAGTTGGTCTATACGCATCCTTCTGTATTGCCGTCGTGATTTCTTTCGTAGGTGGTCGTCCTGCCATGATTTCAGCAGCCACTGGTGCAATGGCGCTGCTTATGGTCACATTGGTCAAAGAGCATGGGCTTGAATATCTGCTGGCAGCAACAATTTTGACAGGCGTGATTCAAATATTGGCAGGCTATTTAAAGCTCGCCAAGTTAATGCGGTTTGTATCTAAATCTGTGGTTATTGGATTCGTAAATGCGTTAGCGATCTTAATTTTCATGGCTCAATTGCCTGAACTGATTAATGTGACCTGGCATGTATATGCTTTTGTTGCTTTAGGTTTAGCAATTATTTATCTATTCCCTCTGGTTCCCAAATTAGGAAAATTACTCCCTTCTCCACTAGTCTGCATCATTGCAATCACATTATTGGCAATCGCTTTAGGAATTGATGTACGGACCGTGGGCGATATGGGGTCTTTACCTGACACACTTCCAATGTTCTTGATTCCAGATATTCCTTTGAATATTGAAACATTGATGATTATTTTGCCTTATTCAGTCGCACTGGCGGCTGTAGGTTTACTTGAATCGATGATGACAGCAACTATCGTGGATGAAATGACTGATACGCCAAGTGATAAATATCAGGAATGTAAGGGACAAGGGATTGCGAATATTGCTTCTGGCTTTATGGGTGGCATGGCCGGTTGTGCAATGATTGGTCAATCTATGATTAACGTAAAATCAGGTGGCCTTACACGCTTATCAACATTCTCTGCGGGCATTTTTCTTCTTATTCTGGTTGTATTTATCAGCGACTGGCTCAAAGTGATTCCAATGGCTGCATTGGTAGCGGTAATGATAATGGTCTCTATCAGTACCTTTGAATGGAGTTCTGTCACTCAGTTAAAAGATAATCCTAAGAGCAGTAATATCGTCATGATTGCGACGGTGATTGTAGTTGTTGCTACGCATAACCTGGCTTTGGGTGTGTTAACAGGCGTATTACTTTCAGCCTTGTTCCTGGCGAATAAACTTGAAAATGATATCCAGGTGACAGCATCTTTTGAAGGAATGGCCCGTTTATATGAGTTGAGAGGTCAGATCTTCTTTAGTTCTTCTGAAAAATTCATGCAAGGTTTTGACTTTAAAGAGGATGTAAAGGAGGTGATTATTGATTTGACCCATTCTCACATTTGGGATGTAACATCAGTCGCCATGCTTGATTCTGTTGTAAATAAATTTCAAAAGAATGGTGCGAATGTCACAGTACGTGGTCTAAATGAAGCCAGTTCGATCATGATTGATAAGTATGGGACACATGCCAGAATTTAAGTTTTAAAAATTCTATATTTATATAGAATTTCTAAAATTAACATAATACACGTTATACGAATTCCCAAGGCATGGCTTTTAGTCATGCTTTTTTTATCAAAAGACTATACCTGAATGATAGCGAGCCAAATCGCATACAATATCTATCATTAGACTTAATGCAATAATTAAATGATAGTATTATCATTAATCTAATAGAATTAAGATTAAATGATAGAAATGAATACACGTATTTATCTACGAGCTTCAACTAAAGATCAAGATGCAGAAAGGGCTTTGCAGATTCTTCAGGATCTAAACCAAAACTTGAATTTGGGTGAAACCATTGTGTACGTGGAAAACTATAGTGGTACGAAGTTAGACCGACCTGAATTGAATAAGCTACTGTCAGAAGCAAATCAAGGTGACACATTGTTAGTTGAAAGTATTGACCGCTTATCACGCCTAACCCAACGAGATTTTCAAGAGCTGAAGCGCAGGATCCAGGAGAAGGGACTTCGTTTAGTCGTAGCAGATCTTCCTACTACCTACCAAATGATTCAAACCAGTGACAGCATTACTCATTCAATCTTGGAACTCATCAACAATATGTTGATTGATCTTCTGGCAACAATGGCCCGCCTAGACAATGAGAAACGTATAGAACGTATTAAGCAGGGCCTGGCACGTTCGGGTTACAAACCAACAGGCAAGAAGGCAAATGAGGCTAAACATAAACGAATAAAAGAATTGCTAGTAGTTGGCAATATGACTAAGGAAGAAATTGCCAAAGCAGTGAATTGTGGAGTTGCAACTGTCTATCGAGTTGCTAAAGTTATCTAAAAGAGGCTTATCTCAACGCGCCCCCAATGGGGCACCGCTGCATTCAGGTTACTTCACATAAGAAATTTTATGTTAAATGATTGTTAGAAATGCCCCTTGATCGAGGCATTTTCTATAAAGAATACTAAAAACTAATTAAAGCCAACCAAGTTTCAAAACAAGGCAGTTCTCAGCAATCATATTTTTAAATTATATAACTCCCAACTGAGCTTTTGCTCCAACGATAAGGCTTTCATTTTGAGTTTCTAAGGCAAATAAACCATACATCAAAGGAGAGGCCGCTGCTCTTTCTAAAGTCTGTTCATATAGTTTATTCCAAACTTTACCCCCTAGTTTTTCATACTCGATGATTAGAGTTTTGAGGCTTTCTTCTCCAAACAAAGTTACATGCCCAGCAAAATCAATCGCTGGGTCATCTATATGGGCTGTTGACCAATCAATAACGCCTGAAACAGCTCCATCCTTTGAAGCTAGTACATGCCCAGCATATAAATCGCCATGTATAAATTGGGTGAAATCTGCCCATAGAACATCATTATCCAACCATTTTCTGTAGCGGGTTTCCAATTGCTCACTTATACCAATTTCAGATTTTACTAACTGCAAATTGTTTGCTATTTCAGGTCTTAAATCTGAAGGTTTCATAATTTTCAAATCATTTTCCCGAACTTCTTTTTCAGGAATACTATGGATTTCAAATAAGGTTTTTGCCAAAGATGTTATGTATTTCGGGCTATCTTTGTCCATATTCCAAATTATTTCATAGGTTTCAGCATCCAAATTTAAAACAGGATTATCTTTAAGTATGGGATAAGCCACTAATTCTGTAGATGAAATTCTCCAATCAGGAACCTCTACAGAAAGATGTTTTTTTACCAATTCTAAAATGCGTTTTTCTTTCTTGATTTGTTCCCTCATGCCATCACGACGAGGAATACGCAGCAACCATTGTTGCCCCTTTGTATCAAGAGCAAAAACGACCTTAAAATCAATGCCCATTTCATTGAAATTCATTTTGTCCGTAAGCAACAAGCCGTGTGCTTCAGCAAGTGATTGAATATCTTGAATTGTCATTTTTAATTTCCTTTAAAGAGTTCAATAATTAATGTTCGGATTAGATTGGCTATCATTAACAATCTCTCTCAAAAGTCTTGATGATTTTGTGGTCTTTGATCTCGTAGATAATGTCAGCAATATTATCGACCAATTGCTTGTCATGAGATACGAAGATAATAGTTCCTGCATAGGACTTCATCATTGTTTCTAATGCGGCAATACTTTTTAGGTCAAGATAGTTTCCTGGTTCATCCATAAGCAAAATATTATATTTTCCTAAAAGCATTTTGGATAAAAGCAGTTTGATGATTTCACCTCCCGATAAGTCGGATAAGTTTTTTTGAATATCATTCGCTCCGATCCCCATTGAAGCCAATACTGCACGAATTTCCGCAACTGTGTACTCGCACTCTTCCTGCATAAAGGAGAGCACAGATTTATGCGTGTTAAATTTATATCCTGTTTGTGTAAAGTAGCCAATTTCAGCTTTTGGAGATATGGTTAATCCATCAGCACGTTCTGATATCATTTTTAACAAGGACGTTTTCCCTGTTCCATTCGATCCAGTTATAGCGACTTTAGCGCCAAGCGGTATTATAAAGTTAGCGTCATCAAAGATAGTACGGCTACCAAATTTTAAGCTCAGACCATCTGCCGTAATCGGGAACTTATTGTGCAGTTCTAGGGCTGAACTTTGACGAAAACGAATAGAACGCAAATGCTCTGGTGCTTGAATATCTTCTAATGCAGCCAAACGCTTTTCCATACTCTTAGCTGCCTGATACAGTTTTCTTTGCTTGGTGCCAGTCATTTTTGCATGCCCAAGTCGTCCAGCACTTTCGGTAGAGTTTTTGGATTTTTCTCCTTTTTTCTTATTGTCTAATCGATTAGCTTGCTGGCGTTTTTCTTGCACAGCAGATTCTAATCGCTCCCGTTCCTTCATCATCAGCTCATATTCTACGGCTTGGTGTTGTCGCTCTTCTTCTTTTTGACGCAAGTAATCCGAGTAACCACCCCAATATTCCGTAATTTTACCGTCTTTTAACTCCCATATCTTGTCTACAACCATATCAAGAAAATATCGGTCATGACTGATAACAAGTAATGCTCCATCAAATGCTTTAAGTTGACCAATAAGTAGATCTATTCCATTGAGATCAAGGTGGCTGGTTGGTTCATCCGCTAGAATGCCATGTACTTGTTGGGAAAATGCGGCAGCAATTTTTGCACGAGTTTCCTCTCCGCCACTCATTGTGTCGTTTTGTACATTGGAAACACCAAGGCGAGATAACATTGCCCGGTCTTCGACCGTTTCTATTTCGATTCCGCCCAGTTGGCTGATATGTGCAAAATCACCAAAACGCTGTAATGTCGCTTCGGCTAAAACAATTTCGCCATTAAGTACTTTGAGTAAACTACTCTTTCCTGCTCCGTTATCACCCACAAGACCAATACGGTCATAAGAGTGAATTTCCAATTCATCAATATCCAAAACATCACGCCCAGCATAATCCAAGCGTATGTTTCTCGCTTTAATAATTAAACTCATTTTTATTTACTCCTGTTTAGCTCTTGAAATTTTTTATGCAGCAAACAGGATTTAGGTGAAAACAAAAGCTAGCATCACAGTGTCCTCCCAAAAAAAAAGCTATTCATCCACAGGGTGGACAAATAGCTAGTCAATTAAGTTATAACTGGAAACTATGCACTAAAAGCATACTTATAAATTAAGCATACTTTTACTTTATATATCCGCATATATTCTTAAAGACACAACAAAAGCCCACCATTATAAAATAGTGTCACTATGCAAATAGTTGTGTCTTAACGAATGCGGATAGAATGCATAAACTTACCTAAAAAATAAAATTCAGTTTTATGATAACTTTACTGTTAAAAGAAGTCTAGACAACCTTGTTTTATGCTTGGATATAAGGCTTATTTTAAAATAATAGTAGTGAAGATTTTCTAAAATTAACATAATACACCTTATACGTAATGCTTGATATTTCTCTTTAAATATCATTATATTAAAGCAAGCCGTTCTGGAATATAGGGCACCAGAGCGGCTTTTTATTGATTATTCATGTTCCACGCTTAAAATTCGAACAGTGTTTCATGATTTTTATAAGTTAAACTAAATTTAGTTGCTAATCCCAATAAGCTATTCACTAACTTGTAAATATCGGTATACCGCCTGACGACTAATCCCAAAAGCTTTCCCTAATGCCATTTTCGATGGATACTTCCCCTCCTTCCATACTTGTCGTAAAGCTTCAGCTTTGTTAGCGGCAATGTAAAAATGACCCCCCAACAGCATTTGAAAATTGACCCCCTTGGTTAATATAGTGGTCTTTTTGGACTGCTCAACATGTTAACTTTGGAGCAAGCAGTGACAATCCAAATACTTCATCAACAAGGTCAATCTATTAAGGCAATTAGCCGCGAACTCGGTATTTCATATTTCGAGCGTTTTTAAAAAACGCCTAGCCGTAGCTCGGGTCATATCTAATAAATTAGCTGTCTCAGATAGAGTAATTTTCCTGTTTTTTTCATTGAATAAATTTAAGACTAATAGGCCTTTTTCTAGTGAGGCTACATAGTCCTTGTCATTAAGCAAACTTGACATAGTTCTCCCTTTTTCATTGAATGAATAGTGTTCGCATAGAGAACAAAGTTCGCAATGCGAACACCATAAAAATGTGGGGACATGGTAGTCCCTGAAGCTAGTAGAGATGCTGAATGAAAAAATCAACACATATCCGTAGCCTTATGTTAGCAATGTTATTTGCTCATGCCACAACCCACGCAGAAGAACCTGCCTCTGAACCTCAAGGTTGGCTTTTTAAATCCGTTAATGAAAATGACCTAGATATTAAAGTTACAGGCTGGGTCCAAGCCAGTATCGCTGATAGTAATCATGGAGGACAGTTAACTCCAGCAACAATTTTTCGTCGTGATGATGGTGTAACACTTGACCAGGCAGCCATTATGGTCGAGAAAAAGGTAGAAAGTAATATTGTTAGCCGTGTTGGTGCTTTTCCTGGGCCAATGCCTCAAGAATTTGACTGGGGCTTTAATATTACAGGCATGTATGGTGCCGATAATTTCTTCTTCCGCACTTACGGCTTAGATGATGATTGGGGAAGTAATAAAGTCGGCAATTTTGGCTCGTCTGATATGTACGCCACGCTAACACAAGCCTATGCCGAGCTCTACTTACCTGTATTAGGTGGTAGTAACTTAATGGTTGGGTTGTTTCATACACCACTGATTAACGAAATTGGTTTTGCACTCCCTGCACCCGCACCAACTACCTTTTACACACACCCATATAGTTTTATTCATGGACCAGCCAAACATGTAGGGGCTTTATGGAGCAGCCACATTCTTAATGAACCTGGTAGCGCCACACTTTCCTATGAATTAGGAGCTGTACGAGGCCATAACAATTTACAAGATCCAAACAAGGATTGGGATGTTATTGCAAATTTACGCTGGCGTAGTAAAGATTTTTCAACATGGGTAGATTTTGAAAATATCTTTGGCAATGGCGCAGATGATTCTTTTGCTAAATGTGGTTGTGGATCACCAATTCCTGCGAGTTCAGAGTTGGCCAAGGATAAAAAACTCAATCGCTATCAAAGTTATTTAACAGTTACCAAATTTCTTAATCCAAAAAACAGTGTGACTGCTGAAGCATCTTATGGTTATCAAGAAAAAGCTTTGTTGGCTGACGTGTTTAATGCTGAACCGTTCGGGGTACCTGCGAATGGCGGTAAAGATGCATCATGGCAAGGCATTAATGTGAGCTATAAGCATAACTTTAATCCGCAACTAAGTTCAGCGATACGAGCAGAGTATTTTGACACTGATGGTGTTCACGTTCTCGTTCCCTACGACGGTATCTATAAAGCTGTCACCGCAAATATGACGTGGAACCCGAAACCTTACTTGCGTGTACGTCCCGAGATCCGTTACGACTGGTATAGCGGAGGTAGTAAACCTTTTGCTTCCCCACATCATACTTTACCGCCTCTGATTAATGGCACCGAAGATGACCAGCTTTCTTACTCTCTTGATTTGACATTCTTTTTCTAAATTCATTTAAAAGGAAATTAATAATGAATACACAAAAATGGGATACTTCCTATGAATGGAAGATAGTACTTCTTCTGACCTTAGGTTTTGGTTTAGTCGGCTTAGATCGGTGGATTATTGCACCATTATTGCCTTCAATCATGCGAGACCTCTCATTAAATTATCAAGATGTAGGTATGATTTTCGGTGCCCTAGGTATCACTTGGGGGATATTCGCCATTTTTGCAGGACGACTTTCTGATAAGATCGGTCATCGCAAAATTTTAATCCTATCTTTAATTGTTTTTTCTTTAGCATCCGGATTTTCTGGTGCGGCCATGGGTCTTACTAGTTTAATCTTAATCCGAGCGTTAATGGGCGTGTCTGAAGGTGCATTTTGTCCTACAAGCTTTGCAGCAACAGCAGTTGCAGCAAAACCTTCTCGTCGTGGCGCATTACAAGGGTTACAACAAAGTGGTTTTGCCTTATTTGGTTTAGGATTAGGTCCAATCATTGCAACCCAACTCATGCTAGTAGTTCCTTCCTGGCGTGAAGTTTTTTGGGTCGTTGCAATTCCAGGTTTTATTCTAGCTGTATTTTTATTTTTTGTACTACGCGAACCTGAACAAACTCAAGGCGGTCAACTGTTAATTTTAGAAAAACAGGCGGAGTCTAAAGAAAAAGTAAATTGGTTCGCACTACTTAAAACCCGTAATATTTTACTGAGTATGATTGGACTATTTTGTACCATGTCATGTGTATTTGTAATTAGTGCGATGGTTCCGCTTTATTTAGAAAATTATTAAAAGCTTACTCCTCAGGATATGGGTATCGTTGTTTCAGCGATTGGTTTTGGTGGTTTTCTAGGTCAGTTTTTAGTACCAACGTTCTCTGATTGGATCGGTCGTCGTGCGGCCTCTATTCTGAGCTTCCTTGGATCGGCGATTTTTATCTACTTATTTGCTAACGCTCCTGCGACAGTTATGAGCTTATTTGGTTTACTGTTCGTCTTGTCATTCTTTAGTTTAGGTTTAATTGCTTTACTTTCAGGTCCAATCGCTGCTGAGTCAGCACCGGCTGGTCTTGTAGCTTCATCAATTGGCTTAGTTGTGGGTGCCGGTGAAATCTTTGGTGGAGGCATTGCCCCTGTTCTTTCTGGAATAATTGCTGAAAATTATGGCATTCAAAATATTTTTTATCTCAGCCTTGTTGGTGCATTAATCGGTATGGTCATTAGTTTCTTCATTAAAGAAACAGCACCGCGTAAAGTGAATGCTACAACTCAACCAGCTAAAACTGTCAATCAAGTTGAGAATGCTTAATTAAATAGTGGAAGCTTTTTATCGATTAGGTATTCATTCAATGCCTAATCGAACATCCTTTTATTAGTCATTGTGAAGGCTTTGTTGCATAAACATGAATCGCCATTATTCTTCTAGACAAATTCCATCTCTTTTCAAATATCGATAGACAGCCTGTCGGCTAATACCAAATGCTTTTGCCAAATCAACTTTCGATGGATACTTCCCTTCTTTCCAGGCTTGTCGTAAGGCATTAGCCTGGTCAGGATTCAATTTATCTACCCGACCTTTATATTTACCTTGAGCAGCTGCAATTTTAATTCCCTCTTTCTGACGTTCAAGAATAATCTCTCGTTCAAATTGAGCAAAAGCTCCCATTAACTGCAACATCAGATTATCCATCGGAGTGGCCTGAGCCGTGAAGGTAATATTCTCTTTCACAAACTGGATGGCTACTCCCCTTTTTACGAGTTGATCAACTTCTGTGACCAAATCTTTTAGACTACGAGCAAAACGATCCATCGAATGAACAATAATCGTGTCTCCTTCACGGACATAACTAAGCATTTCCTGAAATTTAGGACGGGCTGTATTTTTACCTGAAGCTTTATCGACAAAAATTCTGTCGACTTCAATTCCCTCAAGTTGGCGTCCAATATTTTGGTCAATAGAGCTGACTCTGACATATCCAACTTTATGACCTTTCATATTGTTCTCTACTAGACGCCTATTTTCGCTTATTGTAACTAATGAATTTTAGATTTAAAAGATACATGTAACGTATGGATAAATTTTATTTAAATGAGACACAAATTCTAGGGGCTTTCTAGTGTTGCGTTAGGGCATACTCTATAGTTACATAAATTAGATTTAAAAACTTGTCTCCAATAAACCCAGTATGGTTCACCTAAACAGATTGCTACCCCTGAACAACCAGAATCCGAAAAAAGGGGCTTTTGGAGCCGTTTTTTTAGACCCTATGATTAACCACGATTGTTTAACTAATATGAACAAAGTCGTGAAACATTGCTTAATAAATAGGCGTGGAACGTGAATAATCATGAAAAAGCCGTTCCAGTGCGCTGAACCCTAGAACGGCTTTGACTAAACTATTGAGGCTAAAAGGAAAATTTCAAGCATTTCGTATAAGGTGTATTATGTTAATTTTAGATAAACTATAGAATCCATTAGTTTTTAAACCAATAAATTAAAT
>NZ_JBVVOK010000003.1:0-5594 GCF_055810995.1 Acinetobacter sp. DL27
GCCTTACCTAAACCTGTATCCACCAATCCTTCAGCATTCTTTGGTAAAAAGGTTCCATACATATAGGTCGCACGACGTATCATGGCTGAACCTGCCATCAAATTTTCACTGGTCGCTTCTTCCATAAAGCCTTGTGGCGCAATAATTGGGGTTTTTCTAGCGTTAATTTCTTCTGTAGAAAGAACGCCTAATGCACCACCAAAATGATCGATATGGCTATGGGTAAAGATAATGGCTGAAATTTTTTGCTCACCTAAATGCTGCCTAGCAAATTTAAGTGCTGCTTCAGCCGTTTCTTTAGAGGTTAATGTATCCACAATAATCCAGCCAGTATCACCCTGAATAATGGTCATATTTGCCAAATCAAAACCACGAATTTGCCAAACTCGATCTGTCACTTTAAATAGACCAACATTATTGTTGAGCTTTGCTTGTCGCCATAGTGCAGGATTAACAGTATTTGGTGCTGGATCATTTAAAAAATTAAACGCATCAAAATCCCAGATCACATTGCCTTTTTCACTTTTAATTTGACCTGTTGGCTTGGCAATAAAGCCTTTTTGCGCATAATTAAACTCTGTCATATCGTCTAAATTATATTTCGTTTTATACGCATTATTTGATTCAATGACCGCTTTTTCGACTTGTCCATTTGCTGCAAAAACAGAAAATGGCAAAATAAACATCAATGAAACCGTTAAAAATTTAACTTTCATTGTCTTTCCTTCTTCAAAATATCCATAAATGTTGATTTCCTTGTCTATACTATTTTTGATATGTGTTGAATTAATAGAAGCTTTTCAATTCAAACATTATAATAACAGCCATCATTTTTTATGATGGAATCATAAAATAATATTTTACAAGAATATACCTGTTTTTATTAAAACTACGCAGTCCTTATTGGGCATGAGTTAGTAGGAGAGAAAAATAAAAATTTTGTTAAAACCTAAAGAAAAACCCCTCTGAGTCTTGCAACTTAGAGGGGTTTTGTCTTAAATTTGGTGGTACGCAGTTATTTGATGTTCGAGCATCAAGTAACGAAGATCATAAGGTTTGACGACCGTTATGATTTCACCTTTCGGCTTGTACCGCTTTTCAAATTCTATCAAATTGATAAAAAATGGCAAGCATTGTATCAGTAAAAAGTCTTTCGTTACCTGACTCTCGTTCATCCAATAAGCAATACATAGACAGTATTCGAGCCTTATCAGCTTCTGTGCATCCTTTTTAAGGAAGATATGCGGTGCATGTGGAGGGAATAAGTGTCACTGGTGCATCGTAGCGATAGTGAAAGCTGAGAAGCAGGAGCTGAACCGTTACAGGGGAATCCCACAAAAGCGGAGCGTTGAGAGTAGTTGTATAGGTTGGTTAAGTTGCATGTTGGAGAAATCCTCGCAGAGATACCGCCATACTTCGACAGGGAGCGCGTGGGGAGAGGTGCAGTACCTTTAGTCCTTGTCTGCCATGTATGTGAAGCATGGTGCGGATACGACCGATGCGTGGCTCCGTCAGCCTAATCAGGTTAAATCGGCAATACTTAGGGGATGTGTTATTTTTTGAATGACAGCCCTTAGGGAGAGTATTGCCGAAACTCTCTCAACGCTCACCATCTGCCTGAGCAAAGCGAGGGCTGTGGTGGTGGTGAGAAAGAGTTGAGTGCTATTGTTTTACAAGATTTATGCCAGTTCTTATTAGGGTTTATATACTGTATCATTTGATTAAATTTTAGTATAAATAATTCTTTCCCTTTTTAAATAAGCAAGGATACACAGTTACCCCTATTTCACTTCGTTTAATAGTGCTAAGCTGTGACCTTGATCAGGGGCTTCACCCCCGATACCCCCGAAAACCGGTTTAAAGAAAAATCAAAGATTTTCCTCTAAACCGGTTAGACCAAGAATGGGATTGTTCAAGTGGAAATAGATTCAGTAACTAAACAGAAAGTAGTACGGGAACGGACGTTTAAAGTCAGACTTTCAGAATCAGAATATCAATTGCTCGATGCCAATAATCCTTTTGGTTCAATCGCAAAGTTGCTACGTCAGTCAGCAGTAGATAAAGCAACAAAGATTTATAATTCCAAAGCAGATGATGCTGAAAAAATTAAATCAACAAAGATTGTTGAATCTTCATATAGCAAGACAGAGAGAAATTTAATCCTAGAATTGGGTCGTATAGGTAATAACGTGAATCAGATTGCCAAAGCGATTAATACGGATATTGCAGGGACAGGTACTTTTGACAAAGTGAAGTTACTTCATTTGTTGATTTCCATAGATCAACAACTTCGGGAGTTACGACCAGATGATCGTTGATTTTTTTAGACATGGTTCAGGATTATCTAAAGGTTGTCTAGATTATTTGCTTGGTGAAGATAGAGAGCGAGAACATGCACAGGTTTTAAGTGGTGATGTTGACTTGACCGCTCAACTGATTGATAGCAGTCCTTTTGCCAAGAAATATACCAGTGGTTGTTTATCCTTTTACGAGCATGCTTTATCTGACCAGGATAAACAGCAGATCATGCAAAATTTTGAGGAATGCCTTTTCCCTGGTCTCGATAAAGATCAGTACCAAATTTTATGGGTACAGCACCAAGATAAGGTGAATCAAGATACTGGAGAGACACGGCTTGAGCTGAATTTTGTGATTCCAAACGTTGAGCTTTCGACAGGCAAACGGCTACAGCCATTTTATGCGCCAGTGGATTTAGATCGAGTGGATCTGTTTAAGCAGATTACCAATGCAGAACATCAACTATATGATCCCGATGATCCGAACAATCAGCAGCTTTTAATCAATAAGAAGAACTTACCCAAGGATGTGAAGGATTTTAAAGATCAGTTACACCAAAGGATTTACCAAGCTGTAGTCGATGGCAAAGTTGCCGATCGGCAAAAATTGGTTGAATGGCTTGAATCGAATGAAATCAAAGTCACCCGACAAACCCAAAAATCAATATCAATCGAAAATCCATACGAGGGCGCAACACGTCCTATCCGTTTAAGTGGAGAGGTTTATGAGCAAGGCTTTAGCGCTACTGGCGAATATCGACAAGAAGTACAACAGCGAATTGCAACGTACCGAGGAACAACTTCTGAGCGGTATCGAGCAAACGTCACAGATTATCAAAGACAGCTTGAGCACAAGAGCCAATATCACAGCGACCGCTATCCAGCAGTCAGACGAGAAATTAGCGCAGAACCTACAGAACAGCTCACAGCAGATCGAGAAGCAGCTCGACCAGTACCAAGCCTTGCTACAGTCCAAATTGAGCCGTTTAAAGCAAATGAACGAGCAGATACAGACAAAAGAACAGCAAGTTCAGAACAAAAGCCTACTGAAACAGCTTACCACTTTGAATATGGCAATGATTTTGGGAGCTGCTATTTTAATTATTCTCATTATTGCGCTCGGTTTTATGGGCAAAAGCAAGTACAACGAGATACGGACACTCAATATGACCATCAACGAGAAACAAATGCGAGTGGATCACCTGAACCGATCGGGGGGCAGTTTGACGTTCAGCACATGCAGACAGCAAAACAGCAAAGCCCAACGTCTATGTATTCAGATCAACAAGGACGCAGGGGATTGGCAGAACAACTTCATGGTGCCGATGGGGTATTAAGTGATGACCGAATTAGAAACACAGTTATTGAAAATCATCGAAGAACAACAGCAGCAATTACAGCAACAACAAACTCAGTTGCAGCAGCAACAGCAGAGTTTAGACGTGATGCAAAAGAAAATTATCCAAGCCTTATCAGCACAATCAAAGGCAATGGAGAGCGTACAGACAGACTTAGTGCAAACACAAAAGTCATTATCGACAATACAGACACAATTTCACGAATTGGAAAAAAATACAGCGACCTATACCGAGCAGATCAATGGCAAAGTCAGGGAGATGAGCCAAATTACAACGAATTACGAGGACGTACTGGAGAAAATCTCAACCACACAACGGTCAGTCTCGTCACAAGTAGCCAAAGCTCAGCAGAATTTGCTCGAAACGTCCGAACTATTGAAGCGAATATCGTCCAAATGAAGGAACGGAAAAAGGAAATGGAGCAGCCCCAACCTAAGCGAGATCGGGGCATGAATTTTGGCATGTAGGGTTTATGCTCGATTCCGACTGTTGCTAATCAAAAATATGGAACAATGATTAAATATTAGGCGTGAAACGTGAAGAATCAATAAAAAAGCCCGACTTAGACAAGTTAGGCTTTTTTATTGATTGTAAATTATTGAAATAATTAAACTAATTTTGTATTTATGTGCACTAATGTGTGCACATAAAAGCGGAGACTTTAATTTGGTAGGGTTCTTTAAGCCCAGTCATTTCATCCTAATCATTTGGTCGAGTGACAATTGGAAAAGTTGAGTCTGGACGTTTAAACATTGCAAAGAATTTTCCAATTTCCAATGGATTGCCTTTGACTTTACTTTCGTTAGAAAGCAGGACTTTTACCCCTTTTATTTGACCTGTAATCATTTTTAGATATAAGGGCTTGGTTACGGTTAATGTTGGGCAATCCGATGCCAAATCTTTACTGTCATCATGACGCTTAAACTGCATGATTGAGTTTTCAACCCATAATGAAAAATTCTCTTGGGTATCCGACAAAACCAGATTGATACACTGGTTTTCATTTTTTAAATTTTCCACATCTAAATTTGTCGCCATGGCTTCAAGAAATCTTTCAGTTGGCGTGTGAATCAATAAATCACTCGGATCAGATGTATTTTGTAGGGGTACATTATTTTGTAGCTCTTGAGCACCCACCAAAAAGAAATTACGCCAAGTTGAAGCCTCAGCAGCATAGCCCAATTGACGATACGTATTTGCCAATAAGTCTTTTGCTTGTTGGTTTTGAGGGTTATTCAACACAATATGTTTTAAAATCTCGGCAGCCCATCTATAGTCAGCTTGAGCATAGGCATCCCGCGCATTTTTTAATGCATTATTCTCCCCACCTGCCAACTCAATATATTTTTTTGCAACAGCTTTAGGCGGTAATGGATCTAAATTGGAAGGATGAGCATCGAACCATCCCATATAGTATTGGTATATCGCTTTTACATTATGCTTTAAGGTTCCATAATAGCCATGCGCATATAGCTTTTGATCAAGTGCCGCTGGAAGCTGAATTTTCTCGGCAATTTCAGCACCATTAAAACCAGAGTTCATATATCTCACCGTCTGATCATGTGTGAACTTATAAACATCTCGCTGGGTTTTAATAAAATCTTGAATATTGTCATTGCCCCAGACAGGCCAATGATGTTGTGCAATCAATACATCGGATGCTTTGGCATGCTGCATTGCTTGGTCTAAATAGCCTACCCATTTTAAGGCATCACGGACTTTGGCACCGCGGAGGGTATAAAGATTATGCATGGTATGCGAAAGAATTTCTGCGCCATTATAAAGTTTCAGTGATGGGATAGAGAAGGTTAACTCTGCTGGCGCTTCTGAACCCGGCACGTTATAAAACACAAAATCCAAACCATCAATGGTCATTTTCTGTTCTGCTTGGGTGATCAGTTGTGTAGGCTCAAGGATTCCCATTTTCCCAACAGCAACA